>NZ_JACCEM010000003.1 GCF_013416525.1 Parapusillimonas granuli | reverse complement strand
GGCCGGCGGGCGGCTGCCGCCATGAGTCTCATCCAATCAGCCAAGATGAATGGGCATGATCCGTATGCCTATCTGAAGGATGTGCTCACACGCCTGCCGACGCATCCGAATAACAGGATCGAAGCGCTCTTGCCGCATAACTGGGCTCCGCTCACCACCGCCTAAAAGATATCGGCCGCTTACGCGGCCGAGTCAATGTGTGATGCGCGGACGCTTACGGTTGTCTCTTTTCAAACGCGGGCATTTAGGAGTGGAAAACTCAGCTGCGTTGCTGCCGTCCGGGAAGTACCTTTTCAATCAGATCTCCTGGAACGCATGACACGACTATGCTGCCATAACTATAACGTTTGGTAGTAAGACATCCGCTGCATTGATCGCTTATGCTCCATTACCATCACCGTTCAGTTTTGGCAATGCTTTACCAGCACGCTCCACAAGTCCGATGGCTTTTTCAAGCGCGCCGATATCTGGCATAGAGTCATCTGACCGCTTAAATGCATTTGTACCTGTAATGTTCCAGTGCTCGAATGCTTCCTTGACTTGAGACCATTCAGCAGCAGCTCCGTACGATTCCAAGTAGAACTTACCAAAGTTGATGGCATGCCGCCGGTCGCCATTCTTCAATGCTTCTTGCATGTATGAATTGCCAAGAACGAAAGAGTATTTAGCAAGACCTGCAAGTAGGGCAATTGCTACTAAACCTTTGAAGACTGCGAACGCCAGGAACTCCCAAGTGACCGGGTCGGGGACTGAAATTGCCGTGGACAATGTCACGTATGCAAAAAAGGCTATTGCAGCTACCAGCGATCCTGCCCCAATGCCACTCCAAATTTTCGACATTTTGTGAAACTGAGCTTCTTTTTGATCCAGTGTCTCAAGCGCATCGGCAACGTAATCCTTTGATGTGCGCTCGATCTTCTTTCTGCTTTCTTCGTTATACCGTTCCTTCTCAAGCGCAAGCTCAAGGTGTGCCTGATGTAATTGTTCTTCCCGCTCAACAATCTCTGATTGCAACCGATTGCGAAGATGTTCAACCTCCGCCTGACGCTTCATTAAGCGTTCTTCTACGTCACGGTGTCGCGCCATGAGTTGTTTCTCACGTTGCATGAACATTTTTTCTCGCTCTTGCTGTTCCTTTTGGAGCGCCGCCTCTCGGGCGAGTTGTTCTTCCTGGGCACGCTTGCGATAGGCGTCGAATTCTCGCTGCTGTATCTCCAGCAGTCCTCGAAATTCGTCTAGTTCCCGTTCGCGAATTGAGAACCTCTCATGCTCATCCCGATTAAGCGCACGGCTGCGCTCTGCTTTCACGCTTTCTTGCATACTGCTAGCCCCTCCTTGGAGGAATATTGAATCACCCCAGGAATTGCGGAGGCTGTTTGGTTAAAGTGAAACAGGTTCCGCAGCGGGTGCTGCAAATTGTCGATAGTATCGCTCTTCAGCTTCTGCCGGCGGTATGTCGCCAATAGATCCGAGCAGGCGTTGGTGATTGAACCATGAGACCCATTCTAGGGTGGCCAGCTCTACGGCAGCCTTGGTCTTCCAGGGGGCTCGTCGGTGAATCACCTCCGTTTTGTACAGGCCGTTGAGGGTTTCGGCCAAGGCATTGTCGTAAGCGCTGCCGGTGCTGCCCACTGACGGGTTGATCCCTGCTTCGTTCAGCCGCTCGGAATAGCGGATGGAAACGTATTGGGCGCCGCGGTCCGAATGATGAACAAGCACCTGCTCCATCAGCAACCGCTCCGAACGGACCGAGTACAGCACCTGCAGCAGCATCGCCCGTAGCAGCTTCTGCGGCGCAATGCCGGGCCGCCCCCCCTTTGAGGCGTCTTCATACATGCCTGCAAACAGGTCTTCGAGCTGGCTTAACGCATCATTGACCATCGCGCGGATCGCCCGCAACGGGTGGGTGGCAGGAACAAAATCGTCCAGCTTCTTGATGCTGAATAGGCTCTCGGTAAAAGTGTCGGATCCGCGCATCCCTCATTATCGCGCGAAGACAACAGCTACGCTCAGTATTTCAGCAGCCTGCTAGACTGGTTTTAGCCCAGTTTTTTCATAGGGGGACTCCAATGGGGTTCCTGACTGATCTGAAGATCCGCTCCGCCTCGCCCAGCGCCAAAGAGTACCTGCTTGCCGACGGAGATGGCCTCTACTTGCGCGTCCGTGCGACCAGCAAGAGCTGGCTCTATCGCTACGAGTCCGAAGAGAAGCAGCTTAAAGTCGGCTTGGGTGCCTACCCTATTGTCACGCTGGCTATGGCACGCGAAAAAGCCAGGGAGGCAAATGCTCTACGAGTCCAAGGCGTCGATCTTCAAGCGGCCCGCCGGAAACAACAAGAGCAAGCCCTGCTCGCCAAGCTCAATACTTTCGAGTTGATATCCCGCGCTTGGCTGAAAACCGCGAATAAAGACCGTGAATGGTCGCCCGGATACAAGAGCAAAGTCACTCGTCATCTTGAAATCCACGTTTTCCCGTGGGTCGGCAATATGGCGATAGATAGCATCAAGCCCACGGAGATCGTACGCTGCCTTCATCGCGTCAAGGATCGCGGCACTCTGTATTTCAGCAGCCTGTTAGGGCGTTACGTACGACAAGCTGAAAAAATCCATACGGACGATACGCCTGTACCGGTTCTGGAACCAGGACGGTGCAAAACCCGCACGGGACGGCTCTGATATGTGCGCGATGATCGCCCGGCCGCCAGCCGTGCACCACCGGTGCGGGCCATATTATGATTGGTGCCATTGAGCCGGTGCGCAATGCGGGCGGTCGCCTACGATGGCAAACAGGCTGTGGCGATGTTGCGCTATGAGCCTCATGAGCCGGTCAACTCGATCTTGACGCGTTTGGATACAGCCATTGCCACGGCACAAGCCAGTGGTCAGCGCGTCGATGAGTGGAACAAGCCGGGGGTTAGCTGGACTTAAAGGCGCCGACCGTCAAGGCGGTACTCAAATGACGCTTACAGATATTCTCTAAACTCAAGGCGCTGTTACGGCGGGCGGCCAAACGGACCGTAGACGCCTTGTGGAAGGAGATCGGCAGAACCTTGGATCTGTCTACGCCTGACGAGTGCGCCAATTACTTCGCCTCTTGTGGATACGTAAAGATATAAATCAAAAATGCTCTAGTGCTTAAGTGCCGGCGCTTTCCAGTTGTTGTATGGCTTCGTTGCGGGAATCGTCAACCAGCTTTTCCATCGCGCGCCCCGCTTCTTCAGCGCGGCCCGCGACCAAGGCGTCGAACAGGGTCCGCCAGTGCCGCGCGGATTGCTGCCGGCGCTCTGCCGACGCAAGACTGACGCGCGTGTAGCGCCAGCTCTGGCGGGCCAGGGAGCGCAGGATATCCGCCAGCCGCTCGTTGCCGGAAGCCTGAGCCATGTCGAGCGCCAGCTCCACGCTGGCCGCAACATAGGCGGCGCCGCCGTCGGCTTCGGCGGCAAGCCGCTCCAGCGCTTCAACTCTGGGCGCGAAATTCAGGATCAGAGCATGATCCGCAGTGGCGAGGCGGCGTACCATCGCGCCTCCGAGCACCATGCGGATCTCGAAGATGTCGTTGACTTCCTTGCTTGAGAGCTTGGTGACGTGCGCGCCCTTGTTGGCTAGTACGCGCACCACCGAATCGCGCTCCAGAATGCGAAGCGCTTCGCGCACCGGGCCACGACTGACACCGTATGACTCTGCCAGAGCTTCCTCGCGGATGCGTTCGCCGGGTTGATATTCGCCGGCGATGATGGCGGAGTAGATATGTTCGGCGATCTGTTCAGGGAGCGTGGTTAGCACCGACCGCTGCGCTCCAAAGGTGGCTGTGTGCCCGGCATTGGCTTTCATTAATTCTCTATGACTGCGAGTTCTTGGCCTTCTTTCACAGCGTCTCCTTCAGCAACCAGAATCTTGACAAGGCGACCGCCGTCCGGGGCCATTACGGGGATTTCCATCTTCATGGATTCCAGCACCATGATAGTTGCGTCCTCCTCAAGTATATCGCCGGGTTTGGATTGAATCTTCCAGACACTTCCGGTCACTTCCGACAGGATCGTTTCGGTAGCCATGACGTTTCTCCTTGTTTATGTGATGAAGGGCCAGTATACTTTATTGTCTTATTGTTAACAATCTGAAAGTAGACAATAATATCGACTTACAACCAGGAGACAATCATGATAAAGACCCCCCTTACCTTCTTTGCCCGCTGCTTCGCGGTGGCCGGCTTGAGCCTCGCGGCGGCCCTGCCTACCTCAGCGCAAGAAAACTGGCCCCGGCAGACTGTAAAACTGGTCGTCCCTTACGCGGCCGGTGGCACCACCGACCTGATCGCCCGCCGTCTGGCGGAGCGCCTCAATACCGAACTCGGCCAGACCGTCGTAGTCGAAAATAAGCCCGGCGCCAGCACCAACATCGGCGCGCAATCCGTCGTGAATGCCAAAGACGGCCACACCATTCTGCTGGGCAGCATCTTCCAGTTGCTGAATCACACTTTCGGGCCCAAGCCGGACTTCAACATGTTCGAAGCGCTGGAGCCTGTCAGCCTGGTGGCGAACATGCCCTTCGTGCTGGGAGCCAATCCGGGCACGCCATTCAACAATGGCAAAGAACTGGTCGCAGCGGCAAAAGCCGAACCCAGGCACCTGTCTGTCGCGCATGCGCAACTGGATGTCTCGCTGACGCTGCTGAACGACAAAGCCGGCATGGAACTGCTGCTGGTGCCCTACAAAGGCGGCGCCCCCTCCATTTCGGCGGCAATGGCCGGCCAGGTGGACATGGCTTACTCGCTGGTTCCGGTAATGCTGCCGCAACTCCAGGCCGGCAATCTCAAACCGCTGGCCGTGTCCTCCGCGAAACGCTTTGAAAGTTTGCCCGACGTGCCGACCTTTGCTGAGAGCGGCGTCGATTTCATCATGGAGATGTGGTACGGCCTTTTCATGCCGGCCGGCACTCCTCAAACCATCATCGACAAGCTGGCCGAAACGACGCAGAAGATCATGGCCAGCGAACAGATGATCACATCGATCCGCGCCGCCGGCGCCGACCCGGTGCACAACACCCCGGCTGAATTCCGCGCCCAGTTGGAGAAGGAACAGACCACATGGGACGAGGTTGCACGATCCATGCCCAATCTGGTACAGCGGTGAGGAAGAAATGAATCAACAGCATGAAGGAGCAAAACGGCAGATTCGCCGCCTGTTCGTGGCGAATCGTGGCGAGATCGCGGTGCGCGTGGCGCAGGCCTGCCGAACACTCGGCATCGAAGTCGTCGCCGGCGTGTCGGAAGCCGATCAAAACAGTCTGGCTGCCCGGATGGCCGATAGCATGACAGTCATCGGCGCCGCGCCCGCGGCGGAAAGCTATCTGAACATCGAGAAAGTAATTAGCGCGGCCAAGCGCAGCGGCTGCGACGCCCTGCATCCCGGCTACGGCTTTCTGGCGGAACGTCCGGCCCTTGCCCGCGCCTGCGCCGAAGCCGGCATCCTGTTCATCGGCCCGACGCCGGAAGCCATCGAGCAGATGGGCGACAAGATCACGGCGGTGAAGCTGGCCGAAGCCGCCGGCGTGCCGCGCGTGCCTGGCTCCGATGCGGTGAAAGACGCCTCCGAGGCAGCCGGTGTCGCACAGGCCATCGGTTATCCCGTGCTGCTCAAGGCCACCGCCGGTGGCGGCGGCCGCGGCATGCGCGTGGTGCGTGAGGAAGCCGAACTGGCCGTCGCCATGGAATCCGCCTCCAATGAAGCGCAAGCTGCTTTTGGCGACGGCACCGTCTATCTTGAAAAGTTCATCGAACAGGCCCGCCATATCGAAATCCAGGTGATGGGCGATCGCCTCGGCAATGTTGTCCACCTGGGAGAGCGCGAATGCTCCACTCAGCGACGCCACCAAAAGCTGATCGAAGAAGCGCCTTCTCCCGCCATTAACGCCGGGCTGCGCGCCGAGATGGGACGATGCGCCGTCCAGCTCGCCCGCAATGTGAACTACGTCGGCGCCGGCACCGTGGAGTTTGTGCTCGACGAAGCAGAAGGCCACTTCTATTTCCTCGAAATGAATACGCGCATCCAGGTCGAGCACCCGGTCACCGAGATGGTGACCGGCATCGACCTGGTGGCGGAACAAATCCGCGTGACGCAGGGCCTGCCGCTATCTTTCAAGCAGGAAGACATCCAACTACGGGGCCATGCCATCGAATGCCGTATCAACGCGGAAGACTTCAATAAGAACTTCCTGCCCAAGCCGGGCCTGATCACCGCCTGGAATCCCCCAGAAGGCAATGGGATCAGGCTGGATTCCCACTGTTATGCGGGCTACAGCGTGCCGCCCTACTACGATTCACTGCTGGCCAAGCTGATCGTTCACGGCGCCACACGCGCCGAAGCCATCGAACACATGTTGCAGGCCCTGAAAAACTTCGGTATTGAAGGTATCCCCAGCACTATTCCCTTCCACCAGGAAGTGCTGCGCGAGCCGGCTTTCATTGAAGGAGCCGTCACCACGCGCTGGGTGGAGCAGACCTTCCTGCCTGAGCGCAAGGCGCGTCTGCGCGCCGCTGCGGACGCGGCCAAGGCCACCGCGGTGGCGGCCGCATCCACGCAGGAGCAAGCATCATGAACGACCCGCGACACCCCTCCTATGACGGTCCCTTGGCAGGCTACCGCGTGCTGGAACTGGGCTCCACCGTCGCCGGCCCTTTCTGCGGCCGGCTGATGGCCGACTTCGGCGCCGAAGTCATCAAAGTGGAACCCATCGACGGCGATGCCGTGCGCACGATGGGCAAACGCAGCAAAGGCGAATCGCTTTACGCGGCCAGCATCCTGCGCAACAAGTCCTTGATCGCCCTGGATCTGCGCAGCGAAGAGGGCCGCGATATCATCCTGCGCCTGATCAAGCGCTGCGATGTGCTGGTAGAAAACTTCCGGCCCGGCCAGATGGAAAAATGGGGGCTGGGCTATGACGTCCTGTCAGCCATCAACTCCGGGCTGGTCATGGTGCGCATCAGCGGTTTCGGCCAGAGCGGGCCCTACCGCGAACGCCCCGGCTACGGCGTGATCGGCGAAGCCGTCAGTGGCTTGCGGCACATCACAGGCGACCCTGACCGCCCCCCTACCCGCGCCGCAGTGTCCCTTACGGACAAATTCACCGGCCTGTACGCCGCCTTCGGTGCGGTGATGGCATTGCTGGAACGCAAGCGCAGCGGCAAAGGCCAGGTAATCGACGCCGCACTGTACGAATGCGCCTTCAGCTTCATGGAGCCGCACATTCCGGCATACGAAAAGCTGGGCCATATCGCCAACCGCGCCGGCTCGCGCCTGCCGGACAGCACGCCCAACAACCTCTATGCCACCCGCGACGGCACCCACATCCACATCACGGCAATGGGCGAAGCCGTATTCAAGCGCCTGGCGGCGGCTATGGGCAGCCCTGAACTGAGCGAAGACCCGAAATACGCCACCGCCCGGGCGCGCTCCGAGCACCATACGGCACTCGATGCGCTGATCAGCGACTGGACGGCCAATCACGACCTAATCGAACTGGAAAACCTGCTGCAGGAAGCGGCGGTGCCTGCAACACGTATCTACACCATGGCGGATATTTTCGCCGACCCGCACTTTCATGCCCGACAGATGCTGGTGCAGGCGCCGCACGAAACACTGGGCCAAGTGACAGTCGCCGGCGTTGTGCCCAAGCTGTCGCGCACTCCCGGCCAGGTGAACCAGGCAGGCGGCGCAGTGGGCCGGGACACCCAGAGGGTTCTAGAAGACATCGCCGGGCTCCCGGCGGCAACGATTGAGAGACTGCGTGCCCGGGGTCTCATCCACTGCCTTGAAACACAAGCCGCCTGAAAGGCCGGCAAGCATCACGCAACAAATAGGAAACGATTATGGACATGGTAACGAAACCCCTCGCCGACCCGCTTCAGGCGGAATACCAACGACGCTGCGATCAAGCCCTGGCCATGGGCGGCGAAGCCAAGCTGGCCGAGCGCAAAGCCGCCGGCCTGCTGAACGCCCGCGAACGCATCGATCAATTGGTGGACCCCGGCAGCTTTCTCGAATCCGGCATGCTGGCCACATCGGTGATCGAGTCTGCCCGCGAAAAATCCCCCGCTGACGGCAAGATCGTCGGTTACGCGCGCGTTGCGGGGCGTGAGGTCGCCGTCGTCTCCAATGACTTCACCGTAATGGGGGCCTCCAGCAGCGCTACCAACGGCAAGAAGATCGGCCACATGAAGCGCACCGCGACGGCGCGCGGCCTGCCGTTGATCTTCCTGGGTGAGTCATCCGGCGCCCGCATGCCGGACACCATGGGCGCGCGCGGCATGGGCACCATGCTGGGCCACGACCCCGCACAGTACACGCGCATGCGCGAAACGCCCTGGGCCGGCGCGGTGATGGGCTATTGCTACGGCTCATCCACTTGGTACACCGGCTTCTGCGACTTCAGCGTGATGCGCAAGGGAGCCATTATGGCCGTCTCCAGCCCACGCCTGGTATCCATGGCGGTGAAGGAACAGATCGATCCCGAAGAGATCGGCGGCTGGAAGCTCCACTCCGAAGGCACCGGTCTGGTGGATATGGTTGTTGACACCGACGAACAGGCGCTGGAAGCCATCAAGAAGTACCTGAGCTACATGCCCAGCCACCACAACGAAGCGCCCCCCGTCTTGCCGGTGACACCGGGCTCCGGCGAAGACATGCACAAGATTCACCAACTGGTGCCGGCGAACCGCACCCAAGTCTACGACGTGCGCAAAGTGGTGAAAACCATCTTCGACAAAGACAGCGTGTTTGAAATGAAGCCGCGCTTCGGCAAGGTGGCTGTCACCGCGCTGGCCCGGCTGGACGGCCGCACCGTGGGCGTGATCGCCAACAATCCACTCCACAAGGGAGGCGCACTGGATACAGAAGCCTGCGAAAAAATCACCAGCTTCATCGTGATGTGCGACTCGTTCAACATCCCGCTGGTGTTGCTGGTGGACACCCCAGGATTCATCATCGGGCTGGATGCGGAGCGCAAGCGCGCGCCAGGCAAGATTATGAACTTCATGACGGCGCTCCAGCTCGTGACGGTGCCGAAGATCTCCATCATCTTGCGCAAGAGCTACGGCCAGGCCTATTTGAACATGGGCGGCGGCCGCAACTCCGACGAAGTCGCCGCCTGGCCAACGGCGGAAGTCAGCTTCATGACGCCGAGCTTTGCCGTCAATATCGTACACGGCCTCAACCCCGGCGACCCCGGCTTCGAGGAAAAGCTCGCCGAAATGGAGAAAAACAGCAACGTTTATGATCTGGCTTCGATCTACGCGGTGCAAAACGTCATTCTCCCTCATCAGACCCGCGATTACCTTATCCGCACGCTGGAGGTGCACCGTCTGCGCCTGACCAACGGCGTGGGTAAACACCTGATGCAAACCTGGCCATCCACCTACTGAGACAAAGCCCGAACGCCATGCTGATTGAAATCCTGTTGGTCGGAGCAGTATCGGGATTCATTCAGGGGCTTTCGGGCTTCGCCTTCGGTCTGGTCGCCACTTCCATGTGGGCCTGGATGATGGAACCACAACGGGTCGTGCCGCTGGTGGTGATGGGGTCGTTCGTAGGGCAGTGCGTCTCGATCCTGAGCGTGCGGCATGAAATCCGCTTTGCGCGCGTGCGGCCTTTCATCGTCGGCGGCGTGATCGGCATACTAATGGGCGCGGCACTACTGCATGCGCTGAACGCGAATTCCTTCCGCGCAATATTCGGGATTTTCCTCGTGGTCTATTCCTCAGTCATGCTTCTGATGAAGCAACTGCCGAAGATCCAGAAGGTGGCTTGGGGCGCTGACAGCGTCATCGGCTGGATCTCGGGCGCGCTGTCCGGCGCCTGCGGCATGGGCGGGCCGCCCATAACCCTGTGGTGCTCGCTGCGCGGATGGAGCACCATCTCCCAACGCGCCACCTTCCAGGCCTTCTTCATCACCATGCAGATGCTGCTTCTGCTGGTGTACGCCTGGCAGGGCATTATCGACAAACCTCTGCTGATCAGCTTCGCCTGGCTGGTGCCTGTCATCATGCTCACCTCCTGGAGCGGCTCGCGCGTCGGCCGCCATTTCGGCGACGTCCAGTTTCAGAAAATCGTCTTCGGTCTGCTGCTGCTTTCCGGCATCGTGATGCTGCTGCCAGCGATTTCCAGCCTGGCGGGCAGACTCGCGTCTTTCTAAGCCGCTTTAACTTTGATCATGAAACCATTGTTATGTGAAGCAGGCGCCGCTCTGGCCGCCTTGAGAAAAGGTCCGCACACCAGCGCACACCTCGTCCGGTGGTGCGCAGCCCAGCAGAACTGGGACAAAATCCACTATGACGCCGGATACGCGCAACAGCGCGCCGGGCTGAAAGAACGGGTGATCAACGGCGCCCTGAAGCAGCACTACCTGACGCAAGCGCTTCAGTTGAATTTCTCCCCCACAGTACGCATACAACGTCTGAAGTACGATTTTTCCGGCCCAGACTACGTCAATGAAACGTTGGAAGTCCAGGGCGAAATCGTGGATGCGTGCCCGGAAGGTGATGATCTGAACGTATATATCACGCTTCGCATCTGGAATCTGGAGCAGGCCCAGGCCAACACCCTGGCCAAAGCCATTGTCGTGGTGCCGCAAGAAGCCGGAACAATGGTGGAGCGCGGCGCTGCGGAAGGTTTTATCTCTAGCCGCATCGACGACCAGCCGGGCCAGATCGACCCGGCCGCGCCCGCATCCGTTCGCCGCTTGCATGGCTTGGTTTACGAGCGTCTTGACTCCCGCTTTCCGCTGGATTTAAGCCGTCTGCGATTATTCTGCGACGCGATCGGGGACATGCCGCGCCTTCATTATGATCAGTCCGCCGCGACGGAAGCCGGATACCGCCATGTCATCGCACCTCATCTGTTTCCCATACACGGCCTGGAGACGCTGCCCGACTCTCTTCCGCTATCCTCTGAACTAGGCGCCCTGGGGCGCGAGGCGGTGAATGAAGTCGGCCGCAATTTTGGCAGGCATTCCGGCATCCCCGACCACGGCATGGTGAACGGCGGCAATGATGTCGAATTCTTCTCCTTCCTGGAAGTCGGAGAAACCGTTCGGGCGCAAAGCCGCTTGCTCGAAGCCAGAGTCAGACGGGGCCGCAGCAGCGGCAACATGCTGATCACGACATCGCTGAATACCTACTCGACCACGAGCGGGCGTCTGCTGCTGCGGGAACGGCAAAGCATCCTCTACAGGGATTTTTAGCCGCACCCATTTCACGCGGATCATACCGTCAAGCTGTCTTTACCGGCCTTCAGCGGGCGCAGTTTTTCGTCAAAATCATTCAGGCTGGGAAACTGGAGAGGCGCGTCGGCGTTAATCGACCGGATGCGTTTTCTCCATGATTCCATGATTTCCCGGCGAGCCTCATCAGAGATATAAGGTATATGCCAACCGATAAAAGGCGGCAGCACATCCAGCCCAGTGGATGCCAGTGTTCCCTGCAGGAAAGGCCTGAGCATGACCTCTTCCAGCGGGCCATGCATGCCGTCCTCTCCGAACATATGCGCTTGCCCGCCCAGCGTGATAGCCGCCAATGCCCGCCGCCCGGTCAACCCGCCCCGGTCATAGAAACGTTTACCGCCGTAGATCTCGCCCGAAACGAAAACGCGGTAGGTGATGGCAGCGCTTCCGGCCGCTCTGTGCCTTTGGATGTTGTTGAGTTCGAATCCAGTGTGGCGAGCAATGGTGTGGCAGGTAACCACATCTGTGCTGTCACAACAGCTGGGACTGCGAAGTGCAGTGGAAGGGGGAGGGTCAACCCGGTAACAACCGCTCTATCAATAGCCTGAGCTACGTGGACGTTCTCAGCGATTAAGGGCTAAGGAACACAGCAAAGCCGAAGAATTTAAATGCTCTTCGGCTTTGCTGCATTCTAGGCATGCGGCTATCTCCTTTTTCACCTGAATTGAAAGGTCTGGATTCAGGAAGACTGCATCGCCAAGCAGCTCAATTCGAATACGTCAAGCACCGCAGCCGGACGCCTAGCTCAGAAATGGTAGGCCTCATTACGCAACCCCGCTATTTCTTCTGCACGGTAGGTCGTTGCATCAGCACCTGTACAATCGAGGGATTGGCTTCCAGCTCCGACATAGCGATCTGATAGCCATACAGCTTATGCAGCCCCAACACCACGGCGCAGGATCGGGAAAAGCCTCCCTCACAAGGCAACACTGCAATACGCGCTACTCCAGTACCAGCATAGGTGGAGAGTCTTCGACAGCCGCATGGCCATGTTCTCCGGAGATCTCCGTAAATTCGGCTTGCTCCCGGCCTTTGCAGCGGCTTCAATTTCGGCAACCACATAGCTCAAGGAAGATGCAAATATGTTCCTGTGGATGCCTTTGATCCTCGCCTGCGGCTTCTATGCCATCTCCTTTTGCGCAATGGCATCGCGCGAGCGCCCCGAACAGGTCATCGCGCTACTTGAGTACGCCGTCCAGCATGCGGGCGCGCCAGTGCAAGAGACACTACCAACGCCAGCCCCTTCTTGAGTCGCCGAGTCACCACCTTGTCAACGCAACGCGCAACTTCACCAAGCCGGAGAGGGATTATTGGATGACCGCTGACACTACGCACAGGTAGGTGCACACCCCTTCGTTCCCTAAAAGGCACGCTCGACTTGCACCCATCCCTACTCCCATGGCTTGAACCTTTCAACCGCAAACGGCCCCGCCGCCGCCCCCATACGCACCTCTTCCTCCAGCAACGCCGCCATGCGGGCGCCCGAAGGCGACAGCACGGCGCCCGCCCTGGTCCGCAGGCCCAGCGTGCGCCGGATGACCGGCTCGACCAGCGGGACGAACACTAGGTCATCCTGCCCCGGCGGCACACCAAGGCGGGCCAGTACGGTCACACCCAGATTGCGGCGCAGCATGGCGATCAGGGTCAGCATGTTGGCGATGAACAGGGGCCGGTCGCGCAGGACCGCCGCCTCCGGCCAGTCGCGCAGCTGCTTGTGCGCGACGGTTCCGATGAGCGGCAAGGATTCGATTTCTTTCCATGTCAGCGATTTTCTGAGGGCGGCGGGATGGCTGCGGTGGCAGACCAGCCCGAACTCGTCTTCGTACAGCGGCTGGAACGTCAGGGCTGGGTCCTGGCTGACCACGCTGCACAGGCCCAGTTCGACCTGCCCATTGAGCAGCATCTGCTCGACGCCTTCGGAGTTGTCGTCATGCACGTTGAGCATCACATTGGGATATAGGCGGCGATAGGCTTGCAGCAGGCCGGGCATCCAGTGCGTGGCAACCGACATGACGCTGGCAATGCTCAGGTAGCCGGTGTCGCTGCGCGCCATGCGGCCCATGGTGCCCGCCACCAGGTCCGCATGCGCCACCAGTTGCTTGGCCAGCGTAATACAGGACTGGCCAAAGGTGCTGAGCCTGACCGGGCTTCCGCGGATGAAGAGCGGTTGTCCCAGCCGCTCTTCCATTTCACGGATCGCCAGGGAGATAGCCGGCTGGGAGCGGCAGGCTCGTTCGGCCGCCAGGCGGAAGCTGCCGGTGTCCGCCACGTAGACGAAGTAGCGGTAATGATTGATGGAAAATAGTTCCGTCATGGAATTTGAAATTCTCATCGTTGGATCAGAATAATTAATTATATTTATTTTATCGGCCTACCTATAATGAATTCATGAGTACGCTATCGACACCCGCACACCTGGATTTCAGCGCCTTTGACTCGCGTCGCCCCATCATGGCGGACGATTGCCTGGTCTATGAGGGAAAGCGGTCGTCGTCGTCCACGATGCCGTCGCTGCTGTTCGTGGCGGGCGGCTACCATGGCGCGTGGTGCTACAGCCACTACCTGGATTTCTTCGAACAACGCGACGTGGCATGCCTGGCTGTGGATTTGCCGGGGCATGGCGCGCTGGCCGGCCATCTGGACGTTGGCGCGGGCATTGCGCAATTGGCGCAAGCCCTGGCCGCATGCTGCCGCAGCCTTGCGCAGCCGGTGGTGCTGGTAGGGCATAGTGTGGGCGCATTGCCGGTGCTGCTTGCGGCCATGCAGGTGCAGCCCGCGGGCGTGATCCTGCTGGCGCCCTCGCCGCCGGGCAATTTGCCGGGCGCGCGCATGCTGCCGGCAGTGCCGCCGGACAGGCCCAAGCCGGCGCCGGATGCCGCCGAAGTCCGGCACCGGTTCCTGGGGACGAAATGCGACGTGCCCGTCGACACCGTCATGGCTCGCCTGGGGCCGGAGAGTCCCGCCGTACTCAATGATCGCTACAGGCTGGGCATCGCCATCGACCCGGCGCGCATTGCCTGCCCAGGCATTTGCTTTGAAGCAGAGTTCGACGATGGCGAGCGCCATCCGCCGGGCCAGGACCAGGCGATCGCTCGTTTTCTAGGGTTTGAACACCGGATCATGCCGGGTCAGCCCCATTGCATGATGTATGGCTCGCGCTGGCAGGAAAGTGCACACGCATTGCTGGACTGGTTCCGGGATACCTACGGCTCGCCTGGCGCAGCGAACCTTCCCGGATACTCAAGCCAGCGAAACGCCGCAGTACCCTAAAAAAGGAAACGAAACATGAGTAAGCAACTTATCGGCATCATGGTGCGGACTACGCTGGCCGCTTCTTTGTTGTTCACCGCCGCAGCGCAGGCGCAAGCGTGGCCGGGAAGCAAGCCCGTAACCATCGTCGTGCCCTCCGCGCCGGGCGGCGCAGGCGGCATCATCGGAACGGCGGCCGCCAAGAACGCGGCAGCCGACGGCCATACCTTCCTGTTGTCCACCAATTCCACCCAATCCGCCAACCAGTTCCTCTACAAGAGCCTGCCTTACGACGCCGCCAAGGATTTCGTCGATATCGGCATGATAGGGAAGTTCGGCACGGTAGCCGTGGTGGCGCCCAACAGCCCGATCAAGGACCTGAAGGAGCTGGTCGACCTGGCCAAGAAAAAACCCGGCGAGGTGTTCTTCGGCTACTACAGCTCGTCTTCGCAAGTTCCGCCCAACCTGCTCAAGCAATACGCCGACATCAACACCGAAGGCGCGGCCTACAAGAACATCACCCAGATCCTCACCGATTTGCGCGGCGGCCTGATCCAGTTCGCCTTTGTCGACTATCTGACCGCCAAAGGCCAGATAGACGGCGGCAATCTCAAGCCCATCGCCGTCACCGGGGCGCAGCCCAATCCCCTATGGCCCAACGTCCCGACCACTGACAGCATCTATCCGGGTTTCGTGGTGGAAGGCTGGCTGGGCATTTCGGCGCCCGCAGGCACGCCGAAGGAAGTCGTGGCGAAGATGAACGGCTATCTGAAAGCGGCCGTCGGGGACAAGGCGACGCGAGAACAGCTGACCAATATGGGCCTGCAGCCCGAAGCGATGGACGTCGATGCCTTCGGCCAATATGTGCGCGATGACACGCAACGCTGGAAGGAATGGGTCAAGACGGCCAAGATACAGCCGCAATAAACGCAGCTGCGCCCGCGGCGGCATCAGCCGCAAGCCATCGAAGGCCGTCAACCGGCCGGCAACAGCCCCGCGATTGATCGCGGGGCTGTTTTATTTGATGGGCGCATTCGACTTGCCCAGCAGCCTATGCATCTGGCGCCCTCGCACTCGCCTGTGCCTGGAGTCATGCCAGGGGCTGCTGCGCTATTCTTATCTGTGAGATGCGAGGGTTAGAATGTCGAGTACTTTGACATAATCTATAGCGCCAACGCCTCATGCGATATGCAAGTACTACCCCCTCTGAATTCGCTGCGCGCTTTTGAGGCTGCCGCGCGCCGGTTAAGCATTACGGAGGCGGCTGACGAGCTGCATGTGACTCCGGGTGCCGTTAGCCGGCAGATTCGTGCGCTGGAAGCGGCATTGGGCAGGCAGCTGTTCGTCCGCGGCCATCGGCAAATCTCGTTGACGCCGGCGGGGGAAGAATACTTCAAGGCCGTGACCAAGGCTGTGGCAGACTTGCGCGATGCCACCTCGAAGCTAACCAAGGGCACCGGGCCCAATAAACTCAAAGTCCGTGCGTATACCACCTTCGCCATGCGATGGCTGATCCCGCGGTTATCGAGTTTTCATGCTGAAAACACCGGGGTAGAGGTGCTCTTGACGGCCTCGCTCGATCCAGTGGACTTTGACCGGGAGGATATCGACGCCGCCATCAGGCTCGGTCCGGGCTCTTGGCCGGACGTCAGGGCTTATCGCCTTGCGTCGAATGTACTGGTGCCGGTATGTTCTCCGGAACTTGCGCGCAGGGTGCGTGAACCCGCCGACCTGGTGAATCAAGTCTTGCTGCATTCAATCGCCCGGCCGGACGACTGGGCGATCTGGCTGCGGAAAGGCGCCGGCCTGTCCACGATAGATCCATCGAGTGGAATGACTTACCAAAGTTCCGCGATGGCCTATGCCGCCGCCCTGGAAAGCCAAGGTTTCGCTATTGCCCAGAAGTTTTTGGTCGAAGGAGACTTGGCAAGTGGAAAGCTGGTCGCGCCATTTAGCCAGGCCGTAGACATGGGCGATTTCACCTATTATCTGCTCACTCCAATGGCTCGCGGGGAAAGCAAAAGCATGCGTCTGTTCAGGGAGTGGCTGCTGTCGCAGTTTGCATGATGCGCCACACCGATATATGAGCACTGTCATCGCCACGCATTAGCTGCTTCGCTGCGACTCGACGATATCGACTTTTTCGATTGAGAAAATATCAAACGATAGGGCGGAAATATCGTTTGTCGCGCTCCGGGCGAAACGCCAGAATGGCCTCCAAACGAACCGAACAACCTGGAGACCGCTGTGACATCCGCCGTCGACACTCTATGGGGTGTCCCGCGTTCTTCATATGCGTCCGGCCAGGTCCTTTATGTCTGCGGTAGTCGCAGTCTTTCGTCCCCGAGCGCCTGAGAAAGTGAAATGAGCGTACACAAAACCCTGTCCGGCCATGTCGCCACATTGACAATCGATCGCCCCGCTGCCCTGAACGCGCTGGATTTGCCTACCTTGCGGCGCCTGCGCCAGCACCTGATGGAGGCGCGAGACAATCGTGAAATACGAGTCGTCGTCATAGCCGGCGGCGGGGACCGCGCCTTCTGCGTCGGTGCGGACCTCAAGGGAACAACGACATCGCCGGCGCCTTACGCGGAAGCCTATTTTCAGGCCAAAGAGATAGCGGCGGACATGGGGCTGTACGTCAGGCTCATGGATCTATCTGACCTGGATTTGAACAAACCCCTCATTGCCGCGATAAACGGCCACTGCCTGGGCGGTGGCTTGGAGCTGGCTCTGCAATGCGATCTCCGGATCGCCTCTCACAACGCGACGTTCGGCCTGCCGGAAGTCGCAGTCGGATCCGTCCCTGCCGTGTCGGGACTACATCGGCTGCTACGTGCGGTCCCGTCCGCGGCGGCCATGCAACTGGCATTGACGGGCAACCGCATTCAAGCCGAGCAAGCTTTGCAATGGGGACTGATCAGCGAGATGGTTCCCCAAGAGAAGCTGGCAACCCGTATCGCAGATATCGCCGGGCAAATCGCTGCGAATGCTCCATTGGCCGTGCAGGCTGTAAAGAAGCTTGCCGCTCAAACCGCGCACCTGAGCTATGCGGACGCTCAACAACTCACCGAGCTGTACTGGGGTGTGCTGCGCGACACCGATGATCGCCGAGAGGGAAGACGGGCTTTCGCCGAGAAGCGCAGCCCCCGATTTGCGGGGCGCTGAAGGCAGGCAGCACAGAGGAACAAAAAATGATTCGTGAAGCGCTGAAGGGCATCACTGTCGTCGATTTTACGCAGATTGGCGCGGGACCCACATGCACGATGCTTTTGGGGGACATGGGAGCCCGTGTCATCAAAGTCGAACCGCTGGAAGGTGAAATAGGCCGAGGCTTGGGCCCGGCCTGGGTCGGAGACGATGCCGCGCTTTTCCATGGGTTCAATCGCGGCAAGCAAGGCATCGCCCTGAATATCAAAACCGAGACCGGGTGCGAGATCGCCCGCAAGCTGATCGCCAAGGCCGATGTCGTCGTCGAAAGCATGAGACCCGGCGCCATGGAACGAGCCGGGCTGGATTACGGCCAATTTCGTGAGCGGCATCCGGGCTTGGTCTATTGCTCGATCTCCGCTTATGGCCAGCAGGGTCCATATGCCGGACGGGCAGGCGTCGACGGCGTCCTGCAAGCAGATTCCGGATTAATGAGCTTGATTGGCACGCCAGGCGGCGAGCCGTGCAAGGTCCAGACGCCCATTGTCGATATCATGACCGGCTACGTCGCCTGCCTGGGCATCCTGGCCGCCGTGACCGAGCGAAATCGCACCGGCCTGGGCCAACACATAGACGCGAGCTTGCTGAACGGCGCCCTGGCGCTTCAACAGTCATCGCTCAGCAGCTACTTCGCCGACGGCCGTCTTCCTTCGCCCATGGGCAGCGCGGCGCCATACTCCGCTCCGAACCAGGCATTCCAGGCAGCCGATGGATGGATCATGGTGGCAGCCTACATGCCGGAACGCTGGAAGGCGCTCTGCCGCGTGCTGGACCGCCCTGAACTCGAAACCGATCCACGTTTCATGACGTCGCCCCTACGCGTTCAGAACCTACCGGCGCTGGCGGCCACACTGACGGACAGTTTTCGCGCCCGATCTTGCGACGACTGGCTTGCAGTGCTCGAGCAGGCGGACATCATATGCACGAAAGTGGCCAATTATGACGACCTGGCACGCCACCCCCAAATCGAGGCCAATCGCATGTTGGTCGAGCTTGAGATAGACGGCCATGGAACGATACGCGTGCCGGGCTTTCCGCTAAACAGCCATGTTGCGAATAGCAAACCGTACACCCGCGCGCCTTCGATAGGTGAACATACATACGGCATCTTGCGAGAAGCGGGCTATGGCGCCGACGCGATCGCAAGCCTGGAAAAGGCTGGAGTAGTGAGGTGCGCGAACCATGAATAGCCTTTCCATTCTCGATGCTGTTTCAACGCGGCGCAGCGTCCGCGCTTTCCAGGCCACCCCCGTGGAGGCCCCGACAATCGCCGCGATTCTGCAGCATGCGGCTCGTGCTCCAAGCGCGTCGAACACGCAACCTTGGCATGTCCACGCATGCGCCGGACCCGCGCTACGGGGCCTCAGCGATGAACTCGTCAAAGCGCACCATGAGGCCAGCGGCGAGCACGCAGAGGAATTTCCCTATTACCCCGGCGAATGGCTGGATCCTTACTTGGCACGCCGGCGACAGGTGGGGAAGGATCTGTATGGGCTGCTTGGAATACCGAAAGGCGACACTTCCCGCATGCAACGACAGTATGCGCGCAACTATGAATTCTTCGATGCCCCGGCAGGCCTTTTTTTCACGGTCGATCGTCGATTGGTCACAGGACATGCCGCGTGGATGGACCTGGGCGCGTTCGTCCACGGTGTCATGCTGATTGCCAGGCACTACGGTCTGGACACCTGCGCACAGCAGGCGTTCGCCCGATATCACAAGATCATACGTAGACACCTGCCGATCAGCGATGAAGAGATCCTGGTCTGTGGCATGTCGATCGGGTACGCGGACCTCGCCCATCCAGCCAATCGACTCGAGACGGCGCGCGAGCCTGTCGAAGCATTTACCTCATTCACCGGATTTTCCATTGCACCCAACGCAGGTGCTCTAAATGACCCCATCCTCAAGGAGACATCATGAACTATCAGTCGCTATTTCGCATTCCAGCGCTGGCCGTGCTTTCTGCAGGACTTGCGCTTGGAGCGCTGCCCGTTGCGCAGGCCGCCGACTACCCCAGCAAACCGATCACGCTGGTCGTACCTTTCGCGCCCGGCGGCTCAACCGATATTCTTGGCCGCCTGGTCGCGGACGAGCTGCGATCCCGGCTCGGACAATCCGTAGTTGTCGAAAATCGCAGCGGTGCGAACGGGAATATCGGTACGGCTCAGGCAGCACGAGCAGCGCCCGACGGGTACACACTATTGATGGCGAACGCCGGCACCAACGTCGTCAACCCGTCGCTTTATAAGAACCTCCCCTGGGATCCGATCAAGGATTTCACGCCGCTCGCGATGGTGGCCGTGGTCGATAACGTTGTTGTCGTAGGCCCCACCCTGAAGGCGCAGTCCCTCAAGGATCTCGCCGATGCGGCCAGAAGCAATCCAGGCACGGTGAATTACGGCTCGGTAGGCGTGGGCAGCATCTTTCACCTGGCCGCCGAGATCTTCGGCCAAGAAGCGGATGTGAAGATGACTCACGTTCCTTATCGGGGTGCCAATCCGGCACTGACGGACCTGATGGCGGGCAACATACAGGTCATGTTCGCCACCATTCCAGGCGCCCTGCCGTTCATTAAGTCGGACCGCTTGCGGGCGATCGCCGTGACGGGGCAAAGCCGGTCCTCTCTTTTTCCCGATCTGCCCACAGCCGTGGAGGCCGGATATAAAGACGTCGTCATTGACAACTGGTTCGCTGTCATGGGCCCGGCCGGGCTGCCGGACGACGTCAAGAACAAGCTGATGCGGGCGCTCACCGATATGCAGAACGATGCGCGTTTCCAGGCGAAGCTGAAGGAACAGGGTGCGGAGCCAGGAAAGATAGGCGGGAAAGAGCTTGAGCAGCAGATGATATCGGATATCGCCAAATGGAAGAAGGTGGTTACAACAGCGAAGATTTCCATTAACGAGTGACCGTTTCCACGAACCGGCCGGGAACAGGCGCTGGTGCGCTGCCTGGCCAGTTCGCCCGTTCCAGCCCAGGCAACCGCAAACTACCCCCTGACCCGCTTCATCACATAATCCCCCAGATTCTTGAAGTGCGTCGCCAGCGCGCGTTTTGCGGCTTCGGCGTCGCCGGCCTCCAGGGCATCGAGGATGGCCAGGTGTTCCGCCCGGTCGTCGTCCACGCGGCCGAAGGGGTCCATGAGCTCGAACAGCCGGTTGCTGACGCGTGCCTGTGCGATGAGCCGCGCAAGCACGACGTTGCCCGAGGCTTCAGGGCACAGCATGTGCAGCATGTCGTCGACCTGCCAGTGGATGGGTTCCTGGTGGTTGCTGTCTTTGAGCGCTTCGATTCTTTCGCGCAGGTCCGATATCTTGTCCTTGGGGATCTTGCCGATGGCCAGCTCTATGGCCTTGCTTTCCAGCCATTCGCGAACCTGCAGGCTCTGGAAGTGCTCTGACGCCTTGACCGTCCGCACCGAATACGACCTGGCCCCCGCGCGCACCAGCAAGCCCTCTCCTTCGAGCCGCACCAGGGCTTCCCGCATCGGTGTGCGCGAGATGTTGAGTTCTTCGGCAAGACGCCCTTCGACGACCGCGGAGCCGCCGGGCAGTTCGCGCTGCAGAATCAGTTGCCGTATGGTGTGGTATGCGAGGTCGCCCAGGTTGATGGGGGTGGGCTCAGCCGGCAGGCGTTTGGTGGATCGCATGTCTTTCATGTTTTATGTGGGGCAGTCTGGCTACGTTTCTGTACACTTTCTATGATCAACAGGCCGCCGCCGATCACGATGCAGGCGCCGATGATGGCGACGGGGTCGAACGACGTATTAAAAACGAAAACATCAATTATCCCCGCCCAGACCATTTGCACATAGACGAATGGGGACAGGACCGAGGCGGCGGCGCCCGTGTAGGCCCAGATGAGCAGGAAATGGCCCACCGTGCCGAGCGCGCCCAGCACGCCCATCAGCGCCCATGTGGAGGCCGGCATGGGGGTATAAGACCACGGCAGGGCCAGGGTGGTGATGAGGGTACCACCCAGCGTTACGTAAAACAACGAGGTCAAGGGGCTGTCGCGCCGGCCCACCATGCGCGTCAGCACCTGGTAGAGCGCGTAGAACGTGGCCGCGCCCAAAGGCAGCAGCATGGCCCATTGCCAGTCCGACGCGCCGGGCCGCATGATGACCAGCACTCCGGCGAAGCCCATCAGGGCGCCCATTATCTGCTTGCGGGTGATTTGCTCTTTCAGGAAGTGCGAGGCCGCAAGCAGGACGATGAAGGGCGACACATAGGATATGGCGTAGGACAAGGCCACGGGCAGCACTTTCACGGCCTGGAACATGCAGCCCGTGGCGCCCACCAGCAGTATGCCGCGGGTCAATTGCAGCGCCAGGCTGCTGGTGGCGACCGTCTGCGAGACACCGGCAAAGAGCATGACCAGGACCACCAGCGCGAGGCTGCCGGCGTATCTGCCCCAGACGACGAGTGCGGGCGGCAGGGATCCCATCACCATCACCTTGGCCAGGGAATCGAGCGCCACGAAAAACACCGTCGCCGCGATGTACAGGGCTATGCTGCGCAAGATGGGATTCCGGGCGCCTGCGTTCATAAGGGCACGGTGCTCAATGGCGCAGGATCTTTCCGACGAAATCCTTGGTGCGCTGCTGCGTGGGATTGTCGAAAATCTGTTCGGGCGTGCCGACTTCAACGACGTGGCCGGACGCCATGAAGACCACCTTGGCGGAAACCTCGCGCACGAAGGCCATTTCGTGGGACACGATGAACATGGTCATGCCTTGCGACGCCATGAGGCGCACGACGTCCAGCACTTCGTTGACGAGCTCGGGGTCCAGCGCGGCCGTGACTTCGTCCAGCAGGATGATGTCGGGGCGCAGGGCAAGCGCGCGCGCGATGGCGACGCGCTGTTTCTGCCCGCCGGACAGTTCGTCGGGGTAGGCGTCGTGCTTGTCGGCCAAGCCGACCCGTTCAAGCAGGTGGGTGGCATATTCGATCACTTCTTTTTTGTCGCGCCCGCGTATCTTGATTGGCGCGATGGTCACGTTCTTCATGACGCTCATGTTCTGGAACAGATTGTATTGCTGGAACACGATGGCCATGTGCCGGCGCAATTCCTGTACCTGGGCCTTGTTGCGGTAGTCGATCTTCTTGCCGTCCAGGATGACGTGGCCGGAGATGGGCGGCAGCAAGCCGGTCAATACGCGGAGCAGCGTGCTCTTGCCCGAGCCCGAAGGGCCGATCAGGCTGATGGTCTCGCCCTTTTCGACGGCCATGTTGATGTCTTCAAGCACGGTCTGGCCCCCGTATGAGGCCTTCAGGTTAACGATTTCTAGCTGGGGCAAGTTTTTTCTCCAACCGCTGGCCGAATTTTGCAAGGGGATAGGACAGCGAAAAATACAGGATGAGTATGGTTCCAAAGACGAGCGTCGCCGAAAAGCCTTTGTTGTTCATGACCTTGCCGGCGTAGGTGAGCTCCAGCACGCCGATCTGGGACGCCAGCGCCGTATCCTTGATGAACAGGATGAAGAAGCTGAACACCGGCGGCAGGATTACCTTCCATGCCTGCGGCACCACCACATAGCGCAGGGTCTGGAGGTATGAAAAATTCATGGCGTACGCCGCATCCCATTGGTTGTCGTGCACGGATTCGAAGCCGCTGCGCACGATCTCCGCAATGAAGGCGGTGCCGATCGCGCAGACCGTGACGAGCGCCACGCTGAACATGGACAGATCCCATTTCAAGGCCTGGAAGACGAAGAAGGCCAGCATCAGCGTCACCAGGAAGGGAATCCGGCGGAACATCTCGGTGTAGAGGATCAGGGCGCCCCTCAACGGCATGAGCACGGGCGAGGTCGTGTTGCGCCCGACCGCGATCAGGAAGCCCAGGACCGACCCGATGACGCACCCCAGAGCCGACAGCAGGAAGGTGGCGAGCAGCGCCTTCAACAGGAAGACGATGTTGTAGTAGGTGAAGAACCTGGGGATTTCGTTCAGTAGCGTTTCCAGCATCAGAAGAGCCTCATCTTTGCGCGGAAGCCGTAGCGGCCTATCAGTGCGAGCGAGAGCGTCGCCAGGAAGGTGATCGCAATGTATACACCCGCGGTGACCGTGAATATCTCGACGGACCTGAAGGTTTCCGAATTGATGTTGAAGGCGCGCCCCGTCAGCTCTTCGAGCCCGAAGATGGCCGCCATGGACGTGCCCAGCGTCATGATGATGTACTGGTTCGACAGGGGCGGGAACAGCACCTTGATGATGTGCGGCACGATCACGTAGCGTATGGACTGGATGCGCGAGAAACCCATGGTTTCCGCCGCTTCCATTTCAGTCACCTGGACCGATTCGAAGCCCGCGCGCTGGATTTCCGTCAGGTAGGCGCCGGCGTTCAAGGTCATGCCAAGCAGCACGGCCTCGTACGGAGTCATCAGTATGCCGATCTCGGGCAGGGCGAAGAAGATGAAATAAATCTGCACCAGCTGCGGCGTGTTCATGAAAAAGCCTACGTAGCCGTTCACGCAGCGCCTGGCGATGCGGTTGCCGTACGCCTGCAGCGAGGCGCCGATCAGCCCCAGCAGCATGCCGCCCGCAAAGGCCAGGAAAGCCACCTGCAGGCTGATCCAGGCGCCGCCCAGCAAGTAGGGAAAGTGGCCCCAGATGGCCGAAAACTGCAACTCCATATCGTCTCCTTGCAACGCACCCGGGGTGCGTCTTCGCGTCTTGCCTTGCCGTGCGCGGGCCCCTGGGGAACTACCGCCGGGGCCCGCACGTACAAGGTCTGTTCGGGCCCCGGGCGCCGAAGCCCGGAGCCGCAACAGCGCGCAGGGCTATTTGTTGTAGTAGGGAGAGCTGCGCGGATCATGCAGCATGGGGCCCCCGAACCATTTTTCCCACTTCTCGTCGATGAAGCCGTTCTTGTGCAGCTCCTTGATGATGCCGTTCAGGCGTTCGGCCAGCGAGGTATTGCCCTTCTGGACGCCCATGCCGCAATAGTAGACGTCGATCGGGGTCTGCATCATGTGCCATTTGACGTTTGCATGCTTGTTGGTGTGTTCGCGCATGAAGTCCAGCACGTCGATCATGGCGTCGGCGCGGCCCTGGGCAAGCGCGCGCACCGCGTCTGGGTAGTTGTCCAGCAGCAGCAGCTGGGCCTTGGGAAGCTGCTCTTGCACGAGCTTCACGGGCGTGGCGCCGCGCACTTCCACCATCCTGACCGAAGAATTGTTCAGGTCGGTCCATTCTTTGTACGGCTTGTCCTTGGTGGTGAGCACCCCGAGCACTTCCGTATGGATCGGCACCGTGAAGTCGATGACCTTGGCGCGTTCGTCGGTGCGCGTCATGGCCCCCATGACGGCGTCGATCTTGTTGCTGATGACGAAAGGAATGCGGTCCGGCGAACCGACCGGCACGATCTCGAGCTTGACGCCGAGCATTTCGGCGATCTTGCGCGACACGTCGACGTCGAAGCCGTCGATCTCGTTCTTGTCGTTATACACGCCCAGAGGCGGGAAGTTGGGATTGATGCCCACGATCAGCTTCTTGCTGGCCATGACCTCGTCGAGACTGCGCGCATGGGCCGCCGCCGGGCCCAATGCCAGGATGGCTGTGCCGGCCATTACGAAAGCACCCACAAAAGCCTTGATTAGCTTCATTTGTCTTCTCCATGTATGAATGAATCGGCCCGTTGCGCCCTTGGTGGGAACCACAAGCCACCCGCGTAATTCTTCTTGCCTTGTCGTGTACGATTCGTATACGATACGTACACTGTACGTGATGACCAGGATGAAAGTCAAGCCTGAACGAGTTTTTTGTTGGGCTGAATCAAGGACGGGGTGGGAGACATGCGAATCACAAAAGGGGTGGCACGGGGCGAGCCGGTGTCGTTTACGTTCAATGGCGTGTCCTATACGGGCTATGCCGGGGAAAGCGTCGCCTGCGCGCTGTTCGCCTCCGGCATGGCGCATCTGCGCGACAGCCCGCGCAGCCATCAGCCGCGCGGCATGTTCTGCCTGATGGGCTCGTGCCAGGAATGCCTGGTCTGGGTAAACGGACGCAAGGTGCCGGCCTGCCAGCAGCCCCTGGTGGCGTCGCTGCAGGTGTCCTCCATCAGCAACGAGGCGCCGTGATGGACAACGAAGTCGACGTGGTCGTGCTGGGCGCCGGGCCCGCGGGCGTGAACGCCGCGGTCGCCGCCGCCCGCCATGGCCTGAAAGTGGTGCTGGTGGATCAAAACCATGATGCGGGCGGGCAGGTATTCCGCCCGATGCCGCCAGGCTTCGCCTCGTCCGGAAACTCGCCCGCGACGCACGAAGGCGACGAACTGCGCCGTCACCTCGCGCATAGCCGGGTGCTCGCCTTTTTCAACCATACGGTCTGGAACGTCAGCACGGGCTTGCGGGTCGATGCGGTCGGGCCGGACGGTCCGGTTCACTGGCAATGCAGGGCCCTGGTGCTCGCTTCCGGGACGACCGAGCGCGTCGTGCCCTTCCCCGGCTGGACTCTGCCCAAGGTGATGGGGCTTGCGGCCGCCACCATATTGCTGAAGTCGCAGAAAATGCTGCCCGGCGCCAACACCCTGGTCGCGGGCTGCGGGCCTTTGCTGGCGGCGGTGGCGGTGGGCATCGTGGAAGGCGGGGGCAAGGTCGCGGCGCTGGCCGATGCGGCGCCCCGGTCGGCCTGGCTGCAAGCCTCGCCCGCCATGGCGTCCCGCCCCGACTTGATGTGGCAAGGAGCGAAATGGCTGGCGCGGATCAAATCCGCGGGCATTCCCATATTCTCGGCGCATGCGATCGAAAAAGTCGAGGCCGCCGGCAGGGGGCTGCGCGCCACGCTCGCCCCCGTGGATGGCGACAGGCGGATCATCCAGGGCGAACGGCGGGTGGTGCATGTCGATGCCGTGGTGGTCGGCAACGGTCTGGTGCCGGGCACCGACGTGAGCCGATTGCTCCGGGCCGAACATACCTTCGACAGGAAGCTGGGCGGCTGGGTGGTGGTGACCGACGAGCGCTGCCGCACTTCTTTCGCCGGCCTGTATGCTGCCGGCGATGGCTGCGGCATCTCGGGCGCCGCCGCGGCCGTCCACCATGGCCTGCTTGCCGGCCTGTCCGTCGCGCACGACCTGGGCGCGCTGGACAAGAACGCTTTCGAGCGTGAAGCCGGACCGGCCCAGCGCAGCCTGGGAAAAGCCGGCAAGTTCGGTCGGGCCATGGGAGCCTTGATGGCGCTGCCGGCCAGGCAGGTCGAGACCATTGCGCCGGACACGGTGGTGTGCCGGTGCGAGGACGTCACCCGCGCGGAAATCGACGCCGCCGTCGCCGGCGGCGCGCGCGACATGAACCAGCTCAAGGCCTGGACCCGCTGCGGGATGGGGCCGTGCCAAGGCCGCAGCTGCGGCGACGTGGCCGCGGAGCTGGCGGCGCTGAAAGCCGGCTGCGAACGCACCGAAGTCGGCTTCTTTACCGGCCGCGCGCCCTTGCGGCCGGTCTCCCTGGAGCAGCTGACCGGGGACTACGACTACGCCGACATCCCCTTGCCGAAGGCGGCGCCGCTATGACGAACGGACCGGACCTCATCAATTCGGCCGACCGGCCGTTCGACGCGGCGGTGATCGGCGCGGGAGTCATGGGCTGCTCGACGGCATTCCACCTGGCGCAGGGAGGCATGAGCGTCGCCCTGATCGACCGCGGGCAGCTTTGCCGCGAGGCGTCGGGCGTGAACGCCGGCACCTTGACGCTGCACATGACCCGCGCGGCCCTGGTTCCCTATGCCATGAAAGCCTGGGAAATGTGGATGACGGCGGAACAGTGGCTGGGCGCCGGGGTGCTTGCCACCCATGTGCCCGGCCTGACGCTGGCATTCACCGAGGCGGAATGCGAGATGCTCGAACAGCGCGCCGCCGCCAGGCGCGAGTATGGCGCGAACATCAATATCCTGACGCCGCGACAGGCGCTCGAGGTCGAGCCCGGCCTGAACCCGCGCCTGCTCAAAGCCGCGCACTGCGACATCGACGGCTTCGCTTCCGCCTATCTCACCGGCCGCGCCTTCAGGCATGGGCTGGACGCGCAGCGAGTGAGCCTGTACGAAAATCTTCCGGTGGAAGCCGTGGACCGCCTCGGCGGCGTGTTCCGCATCCGCTGCGGCGGCGGCCGGGTGCTGCATGCCCGGCGCATCGTATTGGCCGGCGGAGTCTGGATAGAGCCGATGCTGGCCTGGCTGGGGGTGAAGATCCCGATCAAGACGCTGATCAATCAGTTGAGCATCACGGAAAGAATGCGGCCCGTGATGCGCACCGTCATGAGCGTGGCCAACGGCCTGCTGTCGCTCAAGCAGTTCGCGAACGGCACCATATTGATCGGCGGCGGCTGGCAGGGCGTCGGGGATCGTGAACGCGGCGGCGTCGAGGCCATTCCTGAAAACCTCATCGGCAACATGCGCCTGGCGCGCTATGTCGTGCCGGGGATGTCGGAAGGCCGCATCGCGCGCATCTGGCTGGGGCTGGAAGCGGAAACGGCCGACGCCATGCCCATCATCGGCGACGTGCCCGGGGTGGAGGGCGCCTATGTCGTCGGGAGCGCGCACTCGGGCTACACCAGCGGCCCCTTCATGGGGAAGATCATCGCACAGCACATCCTGGGCCTGCAGCCCGAGATGCCTTTATTCGATCCCGCCCGCCTGCTCGACAAGCAGCCGGGCAATGAGGAAACTTAATGTTCACAAGCAAAAAAGCAAGCTTCAATGGAATTTATGCCGCAACGATCTGCCCCTTCACCGCGGACGGCGGGATCGACGAAGAGGCTCTTGCCGCGCATTTGCGCGAAGTGTCGTCCGTGGACGGCATCGTCGGCTTGCTGATCAACGGGCACGCCGGTGAAAACTTTTCCCTGAACCGGCACGAAAAAAAGCGCGTCGTCGAGATCGCCCATGAAGTCTGCGGCGAGCGTTCGATACTGGTCAACGGCATCAACGCGGAAAACAGCCACGACGCGCGGCTGGAAACGGCCGAGGCCCGGGAGGCGGGCGCCGACATCGCCTTGATCTTCCCTCCTTTTTCCTGGGCGCTCTCGCATACGACCGAAATGGCGGTGCAGCATCACGTGATCGCCAATGAGGCCGCGCAAATGCCGATCATGCTGTACCAGGCGGGGGTGAACGCCGGCGCCATGGCATACAGCCACGCGACGCTCGAAGCGCTGGTGCGCCTGCCCAATGTCGTGGGCATCAAGGAAGGCAGCTGGGAAACCAGCGCCTATGAAGGCAACAGGGCGCTGGTGAAGCGCGTGGCGCCGCAGGTCGCCGTCATGGCGTCGGGAGACGAGCACCTGCTGACTTGCTTCGTGCTGGGCTCCGAAGGCAGCCTGGTCAGCCTGGCCATCGTGATTCCGGAAGTCATCGTGGCGCTGGATCGCGCGGTTCGCGCGGGCGACCTGGCGCAGGCGCAGGCGCTCAATGCACGCATCTATCCGCTGGCCAAGGCCATTTACGGCACGAGCCCGGGCGGGTACGCCAATGCCAGGCTAAAGGCCTGCCTGAAGCTGCTGGGCCGCATCAAGAACGATGCGGCGCGCGCGCCCATAGGCATCCTGCCGAAGAACGAAATCGCATCGCTGGAACTGGCCTTGAAAGCGGCCGGGCTCTGAACAACCGCTGGAGACACCATGCCTACACTCATACGCAACGGACGCATCATTACGGCCGTCGACGACTACGTCGCCGACATCCTGCTGGAAAACGGACGCATTCAGGCCATCGGAGCCTCGCTGTCCGCCGGCGCGGACGTGACCGTGGTCGACGCGGGAGGCCTATATGTGCTTCCCGGCGGGGTCGATTGCCATACTCACATGGAGAACACCTTCGGCGATTCGACGACCTGCGATACCTTTGAATCCGGTACCAAGGCGGCCGCGTTCGGCGGCACGACCACCATCATCGATTTCGCCTTCCAGAACAAGGGCACCAGCCCCCTGGAAGCCATTGCGCGGGCGCAAGCGACCGCCGGCGACAAGGCCAGCATCGATTACGGCTTCCATGTGATCGTCACGCACGTCGACGACAAGGTGCTGGAAGACATGAAGGTCGCCATACGCCATGAAGGCGTAAGCAGCTTCAAGATGTTCATGGCCTACCCCAACACCGTGATGGTCGACGACGCGGCCATCTTCAGGGCCATGCGCATGGTGGGCCAGCATGGCGGCATGGTCGCCCTGCATGCGGAAAACGGCACGATCATCGAACTGCTGATCAAAGAGGCGCTGGAACAAGGCCATACCTCGCCGCGCTATCACGGCCTGACGCGGCCCGCCCTGATGGAAGGCGAGGCCACGCACCGGGGCATCCGCCTGGCGGAGCTTGCCGAAGCGCCGGTGTATTTCGTGCACCTGTCGGCAAAAGAAGCGCTGAAGCACGTCGTTGAAGCGCGCGACCTCGGCATACCGGTATTTGCCGAAACCTGCCCCCACTACCTGTTTTTCGATGACTCGGAATACGAGAAGGAAGGCTTCGACGTGGCGCGCTACGTGATGAGCCCGCCGCTGCGCGACAAGGAGTCGCAGAAGGCGCTATGGACGGCCCTGAAGACCGATGACCTGCAGCTCGTTTCCACCGATCATTGCCCATTCTGCATGAAAGAAGGACACCTGGGCCGAGTGCGCCAGAAGCCTTACGGCGAGGATGATTTTTCGCGCATACCGAACGGCGTGCCGGGCGTCGAAACCCGCATGACGGTGATTTACGACGGCGGCGTGCGCCAGAACAGAATCACGCTGAACCGTTTCGTGGAGCTGACCTCGACCGCGCCGGCCAAGCTGTTCGGGCTGTTCCCGCGCAAAGGCACCATCGCCGTGGGCAGCGACGCCGACATCGTGCTCTTCGATCCGAATGAATGCCACACCATTTCCGCCCACACGCATCACAGCAACTGCGATTACACCCTGTTCGAAGGAAAGCACGTGCATGGACGCGTCAAAAAGGTATTTCTACGCGGCGAATTGATCGTCGACGGGGACAGCTGGCTGGGCAGGCCTGGAAACGGCCGATTCGTCAAACGCGGCGAAGTAGGCGGATACTAAGGGAGCCATATGGATTCGAACACAATAAACGATCGCCTTGCGGGCTGGGTGGACCAAAATTTCGACGCGGAAGTCGCCTTCCTGCAGCAGCTGGTGCGCATGCCGACTGACACGCCGCCCGGCGACAACGCCCCTTACGCGCTGGCGGTGGCCGGCATGCTTGAAGAATGGGGCTGGCAAGTCGGTAGGCATCCCGTGCCCGCCGAGCGCGTACGGGCCTACGGCATGGAGAGCATCACCAATCTGGTGATCAGGCGGGAATACGGCGCCGGGCCGACCATTGCGCTCAATGCGCATGGCGACGTGGTCCCGCCCGGCGAGGGCTGGACCTTCCCGCCTTACGGCGGCCAGGTCCACGATGGGCGGCTCTATGGCCGCGCCGCGGCCGTATCCAAAAGCGATTACGCGAGCTATCTGTTTGCGGTGCGCGCGCTGGAAGCGTCCGGCGCCCGGCTGAAGGGAGCGATAGAACTGCATTTCACCTGCGACGAAGAGTTCGGCGGCCTGCTGGGGCCGGGCTGGCTGCTGGACGAAGGTCTCGTGAAACCCGACCTCGCCATCTGCGCAGCCTTTAGCCATGCCGTGGTCATGGCCCATAACGGCTGCCTGCAATTCGAGGTTACGGTCAACGGCAAGGCGACGCACGGTGCCGTGCCGCATACCGGACATGATGCCTTGCGCGCCGCCAACAAGATCCTGGATGCGATCTACACGCAGGCCGACAAGCTGGCCACGGTCCGTTCTTCCGTAGCCGGCATCGATCACCCGACCATGATCGTGGGCCGCATCGCCGGCGGCACCAACACCAATGTCGTGCCGGGCCAGGTGGTCCTGAAGATGGACCGGCGCATGATCCCGGAAGAAGACCCGGCGCAGGTCGAGCAAGACGTGCGCTCCATGATCGAGAACGCCGTCCAAGGCCTGGACGGCATCCGCGTGGAGATCCGCCGCTTGCTGCTCGCGAACGCCCTGCGGCCGCTGCCGGGACATGAAAAGCTGGTGTCGGCCATTCAGCAAGCCGCCAAAACGGTGCTCGGGGAAGACATCCCCGCGGTGGGCACGCCGCTATATGCGGATGCACGCTTGTATGCGGAACGCGGCATACCGGTCGTGATGTATGGCGCCGGCCCGCGCACCCTGCTCGAATCCAACGCCAAGCGCGCCGACGAGAACATCGCCCTGGAGGACTTGCGGGCGGCCACCAAGGTGATCGGGATGGCGCTGGCGACGCTGCTGGCGGCGGACGGACGCTGACGCCGCTCCCCCGGCCGGGCTCGCGCTGACGGGACTTGCGAAGGTAACGGGCAACTGATCGAGTGGGGCAATCATTTCTCCCGGCGGCACGAACTGACCAGCGCGCGCTGGCAGGTTCTGGGCGCCATCTCGATGGCGCCCCAGGCGCCCAGCATTCCTCAGATCGCCGCGGCCATGGGCGTCACGCGGCAAGGCGTACAGAAGCAGATCAGGCTGCTTGTCGACGAGGGGCTGGTTCCAGCCCCGGCCAATCCGACACACAAGCGCTCACCCCTGCATGCGCTGACAGCCAAAGGGCGGGACATCTACGGCTCCCTGACCGAACGCTGGCACGAGCATGTCGGCGGCATGGCCGCGGAGTTCAAGGCTGCCGACCTGGACGCCGCGATCCGCGTGCTTTCGGCCATGTCGCGCGGCGGGTTCAACATGGACGCGGTCCCCGTTTCCGGGCCGGCGGCCAACCGTCAGGAAGGGGAGTCATGATGCCAAGAATCATCCATCCGGTCGCCGGGCTGATCGCCCTTCTCACCATCGCGACGTTCTGGATTTCAACCGCCTCTACCGAATTGTTCGCTTCCGATGCAGCGGTCGCAGCGGTCAAGACCGCCATTCCCTGGGGCTTCATTCTTTTGATACCGGCGCTGGCCATCACCGGCGGATCGGGCTTTGCCTTGACCAAAGGGGCGCGCAAAGGGCTGGTCGGCGCCAAGCTCAAGCGCATGCCCTTCATCGCCGCCAACGGCCTGTTGATCCTCGTGCCGGCGGCGCTGTTTCTCGCCGCCAAGGCCAGGGCCGGTGAGTTCGATGCCATGTTTTATGTCATACAGGTGCTGGAACTGCTGGCGGGCGCGGTGAACATCGCCCTGCTGGCGCTGAATATGCGCGACGGCATGGCGCTGGCACGGCGGCGGCGCGGGCTGCGGAATTGAAAGACGGCGCCGGCCGATCTGGCCGGCGTCAGGAGGAACCAGCACCCACCTCGGGCGGCAGCAGTTCGAGCAATAGCCGGCGGTGCGCCGCCCGCAGCTTTGCCAGCGTGGCGCCCGCCGCTTCCGCATCCTGAAGAAAGCGCAGAATGGCGGCCAGCAGCACCGGCGCGTGTATGAGCTGGACCATGTCGGTCAATGCGCTGTCGCGCAGCAGCCCGCCGGCGACGGCCTGGGTGATGGCCGCCTGCTGTTTGCTCAGGAGTTCGGCGTGCAGAGTGTTCCAGGGCTTCAGCGCATCGCGGGCCCTGGGGCCTTCCGCGATCAGCAGATGCAGCGTCCGCACGAAGCGATCGTCTTGAAGGCGCCCGTAGGCGCGGTCCAGAAACTCGTCTATGGTCTGGGCCAGCGATGAGTCTCCGGGCGCGGCGCCGGCCCGGGCGGAGCCGGCCACCTGCTCGCTGAACAACAGGTCCGGCATCAGCATCCGCTGCAAGACGGCCTCGAAGATGGCTTCCTTGCTTTTGAAATGCGCATAAAGCCCCCCCTTGGACATGCCAGCGCGCTCGGCGATGTCGTCCATGCGGGCCGCGCCGAACCCGCGCTCGGAGAAAACGAGCAAGGCTGCGTCGAGTATCTGGTCCTGACGCTCGTGCGCGGGCAGGCGCCGGTTGCGCGGCTGGCGCTCGGCGCGCTCCGAGCGGCCGGGCGCGGGCCGGACCGATTCGCGCTCTTGGGTTTGCGTGTGTTTGGGCATAGCAATTGATTCTCGGAGAATGCGTGGACGGCCAGTTTGATCTATATCAGAGCGTCCCGTAGAATTATCGACTAAAAAGTCGTTAACGACAAATCTCCATCATGCCGAGGCCCAAAATGAACGCAGAGACCAAGACCGCAGCCCGATTGACGGACGAGTTCTTCCATGCCAGCCAGGCTCGGGCATTTGCTTCTCTTTCGCCCGCCTCGCTCAGTCTTGCATGGCTGGACTGGGCCATGCATTTGGGGGCGTCTCCCGGCAAGCAGATAGAACTGCTGCGCCTGGCCTTCGACCACCAGCGCGAACTGGGCCAGTACCTGGTCGAGTGCCTGAAGGCCTCCGGCGATCCGTCCACGGTCTGCGTCGAGCCGCCGGAGACGGATCGCCGATTCAGCGATCCGGCCTGGTGCAAGTGGCCGTACAACATAATGCACCAGAGCTTTCTGGTGACGCAGAATTGGTGGGAAGAAGCCACGTCGGACATGCGCGGCGTCAGCCGCCACCACCTGGACCAGGTCTCTTTCTGGGCGCGCCAGCTTCTGGACATGGCCTCGCCCGGCAACCAGCTCTGGACCAACCCCGTCGCCCTGGACCGCACGATCCAGCAGCGCGGCATGAACCTGATGCGCGGCGGTGCCTATTTCCTTGAAGACATCGTGCGCCACCAGGCGGGCATGCCCGTGGCCGGCGCCGACAAATTCCGGGTCGGCCACGACGTCGCCACGACGCCCGGCAAGGTGGTCATGCGCAACGGCCTGGCCGAGCTCATCCAGTACGCTCCTTCGACCGAGACGGTGCGCCCGGAGCCCATTCTGCTGATCCCAGCCTGGATCATGAAGTATTACATCCTGGACCTGTCGCCCCACAATTCTCTGGTGCGCTATCTGCGCGACCAGGGCTATACGGTCTATTGCCTGTCCTGGAAGAATCCCAAGGACGAAGACGCCGAACGGGGCATGGACGACTACCTGCGCGAAGGTTTTTTCGCCGCCCTGGATACGATCAACAAAATCCAGCCCGGGCGCGCGGTGCATGCCACCGGCTATTGCCTGGGCGGCACGCTGCTGGCGATCGCGGCGGCCGCCATGGCGCGCGACGGCGACCAGCGGCTAGCCAGCATCAGCTTGTTCACGGCCCAGGTCGACTTCAGCGAACCGGGCGAAATCGGCCTGTTCATCGACGAATCCCAAGTCCACATGCTCGAGGCCCAGATGCAGCGCCGGGGTTATTTCAGCGCCGACCAGATGGCCAGCGCCTTCCAGATGCTGCGCTCCTATGACCTGCTCTGGTCGCACGTCATCAACGTCTACCTGCTGGGCGAGCGCCGTCCCATCAATGACTTGATGGCCTGGAACGCCGACACGACGCGCATGCCCGCGCGCATGCATTCCGAATACTTGCGCCGCCTTTATCTGAACAACGACCTGAGCGCGGGCCGCTACCCCGTGGCTGGGCGGCCCGTGTCGATCAGCGACATCCGCCTGCCGATGTTCGCGGTCGGCACCGTGACCGACCACGTCGCCCCCTGGCGCTCGGTTTACAAGCTGCACCAGCTCTACCCGGGCGAACTCAGCTTCGTGCTGACCAGCGGCGGCCACAATGCCGGCATCGTCAACGAACCGGGACATCCGCGGCGCCACTACCACATACGCGAGCGCCGGCCGCGCGACCCCTTCCTGCCGCCCGATGAATGGCTGGCCAAGGCCGACCTGCAGCAAGGTTCCTGGTGGCCCGCCTGGACACAGTGGCTGGCCGGCCGGTCGGGCAAGGCCGAAGCCCCGCCAAGCCCGGGCTGCTCCGATTGCCCTTCGCTGGGCGACGCGCCCGGGCGCTACGTGCTGGAGAAGTGAGCCATGCAAGCGCGATATTGCCGGCCGCTCCGCCGCGTCCGGACGCGCGTGCGGCCGCATTCCGAGCTGACGCAAGCTTTTTGACCGATTTTCGCCATGACTAGATTATCAAGGATGCCCATCCGCGCCCTGGGTGCCGCCGGCCTGCTGCTGGCCCTGTCGTCCTGCGTAAACCTGGCTCCCCAGGCCCTGCTGCCGCCGCTTCCGGTAAGCGACGCCTGGCCGCAGGATACGCAAGCCTCCGCCGCGCGGAGCCTGGCGAACCTGGACTGGGCCGGCTATTTCCAGGATGCCGAACTGCGTCGCCTGATCGGCCTGGCGCTCGAACACAATCGCAATCTGCGCCTGGCCGTGCTGCGCGTCCGCGAGGCCGAGGCAAGCTACCGCATCCAGCGGTCGGACCAGATGCCGTCCGCCACGGTCTATGGCCACAGCGAGCGCAGCCGGACGCCGGCCGACCTGAACCTCACCGGCCTGCCATTGACCCAGTCCCGGCACCAAGCCGGCGTCGGCCTGACCAATTGGGAAATCGATTTATGGGGGCGCATCCGCAATCTCAAGGACGCCGCGCTGGACGAATGGCTGGCGACGGACGCCGCCCGCCGGGCGGTGCAGGTCGCCCTGGTGCGCCAGGTGGCCGACTCGGCGCTGGCTTTGCGCGAACTGGACGAGCGCGCCTTTCTTGCCGGCGAGGCCGTTCGCGACCGCAGGCAGACACTGGAGATCTTCACCCACCGCCAAGCCGCCGGCTCCTCATCGGAGCTCGAATTGACTCAGGTGCGCAGCCTGCTGATACAGGCGCAATCCCTGCAGGCGCAGCTGGAACAGGAACGCGCCGCCGCCCTGCATGCGCTGACCCTGCTGGTGGGCGCCGACGCGGATATCGCGCCCGCCCGCGGGGTCTCCCTTGAATCGACGCGGCTGGCTCACCTGGAGCCCGGCCTGCCATCCGAAGTGCTGCTGGCGCGCCCGGACATTCGCGCCGCAGAATACCGGCTGCGTTCCGCGCACGCCCGGATCGGCGCCGCGCGCGCCGCTTTCCTGCCGCGTATCGCCCTGACTTCCAGCGCCGGTTCGGCCAGCGCCGAGCTGGATGGGCTATTCGGCGGCGGCAGCAAGGCCTGGACCTTCGCGCCGACGATCGATATTCCGATTTTCACGGCCGGCCGCCTGCAGGCCAGCCTGGACGTCGCGGAAGTCCGCCGCGACATGGCCGTGGCCTCTTATGAGGAAAGCATACAGACGGCGTTCCGCGAAGTGTCCGATGCATTGTCCGCACGCCAGTGGTTGGCCAGGCAGCTGGAGATCCAGGCGCGCATGGCGCAGACGCAGGCCGAACGCGCCGACTTGGCCCAGCTGCGCTACGACAGCGGTGCGGCGCCTTACCTGGAAGTGCTGGACGCCCGGCGCGAATTGCTGACCGCGCAGCAGCAGCTCGTCCAGATCCGCCGTGCCTGGCTGTCGAGCCAGGTCGCCTTGTACGCCGCCCTGGGCGGGGGCGCGGGCCCCGCGCTCGCTAGCACGGCCGCCGCCTCGAACGCCCCCGCCGACCCGGCGCCGGCCGCCGGCAGCCCGACCTCATCAACCGAAACCGTACTCTGAGCCACATGAGCCTGACTGAAAAAATCAAGAAATCCCTGCCGCTGCTCCTGATCGCCGCCATCGCCGCGGGCGCCTACGCGGCATGGCATCTGTCCCGGGATGGCGGGCCGCCGCCCGGATTCATGCAGGGCAACGGCCGCATCGAAGCCACTGAAATCGATATCGCCACCAAGCTCCCGGGCCGCGTGGAGCAGATCCTGGTCAACGAGGGCGATTTCGTGAAAGCCGGCCAGACCCTGGCGATCATGAATCCGGAGTCCCTGCAGGCGCAGCTGGAAGAAGCCCAAGCCCGCCAGCGCCAAGCCGACCACGCCGTTGCGGCGGCCCGGGCCCAGGTCGCGTTGCGCGAAAGCGAAGTGGCGACCAACCAGGCGCTCGTCCGGCAGCGCGAAAGCGACCTGAACCTTGCCCGGCAGCGCCTGCGCCGCTCCAGCACGCTGGCCAAGCGGGGCGCCACCTCGCAGCAAGAGCTGGACGACGACCGCGCCGGCGTCCATGGCGCGGAAGCGAGGCTGGAGGCCGCCAAGGCCCAGGTCATCTCCGCGCAGGCCGGCGTGACCGCGGCAAAGGCCGACCAGGTAGGCGCCGAATCGGCCGTCGCCGCGGCGGCCGCGACCGTGACGCGCATCCGCTCCGACCTCGAGGACAGCCGGCTCAAGGCTCCACGCGACGGGCGCATCCAATTGCGCGTGGCACAGCCGGGGGAAGTGCTGGCGGCCGGCGGCAGGGTATTGAACATGCTCGACCTGGCCGACGTGACCATGACCTTCTTCATGCCCGAGACGATAGCCGGCCGCCTGGCCATGGGCAGCGACGTGCGCATCATTCTGGATGCGGCGCCCAACTACGTCATTCCGGCAAAGATCTCTTTCGTTGCCAGCCAGGCGCAATTCACGCCCAAGACCGTGGAAACCGCCAGCGAACGGCAGAAGCTGATGTTCCGCATCAAGGCCCGCCTCCCGGTGGACCTGCTGCAAAAAAACCTGGAACAGGTCAAGACCGGCCTGCCCGGCGTCGCCTGGGTCCGCTACGATCCGTCGCAGTCCTGGCCCGAGTTCCTGAATGTCCGCCTGCCCGAGTAAGCCCATGGATGCTTGCGTCGCCCGCATCAAAGGCCTGAGCCATCGCTACGGCGAGACCCAGGCATTGGACCGCATCGACCTGGACGTGCCCACGGCGCGGATGGTCGGCCTGATCGGCCCCGACGGCGTGGGCAAGTCCACCCTGCTGTCGATCCTGGCCGGGGCCCGGATCATACAGGAAGGCGGCGTCCATGTGCTGGGCGGCGACATGGCGGAGCGCACGCACCGCAACCGCACGTGCCCGCGCATCGCCTACATGCCGCAAGGTCTGGGCAAGAATCTGTATCCGACCTTGTCGGTCGAGGAGAACCTCCAGTTCGTCGCCAGGCTCTTCGGCCAGGGCCCGGACGAGCGCCGGCGCCGCATCGACGAACTGACGCGCAGCACCGGCCTGCAACGCTTTCTGTCGCGCCCGGCCGGCAAGCTGTCGGGCGGCATGAAGCAGAAGCTGAGCCTGTGCTGCGCCCTGATCCACGACCCCGACCTGCTGATCCTGGACGAGCCCACCACCGGCGTCGACCCGCTCGCCCGTGCCCAGTTCTGGGAGCTGATCGCCCGCATCCGCGGCCGCCGGCCCGGCATGAGCGTCATCGTCGCCACGGCCTACATGGACGAGGCCCAGCGCTTCGATTGGCTGGTTGCCATGGACGAAGGCCGCGTCCTGTCGACGGGAACCCCGGCCGAGCTGCTGGAAAGGACCGGCGCGAAGACGCTGGAATCCGCCTTCATCCAGCTTCTGCCCGCCGGCAAGCGCGAGGGCTATGCGCCGGTGGTGATTCCTCCGCTGGCTGAAACCGGTACGGAAGACATCGCCATCGAGGCTCACGACCTGACGATGCGTTTCGGCGATTTCGTGGCCGTCGACCATGTCAGTTTCCGTATCCGGCGCGGCGAAATCTTCGGTTTCCTCGGCTCGAACGGCTGCGGCAAATCGACCACTATGAAGATGCTGACCGGCCTGCTGCCCGCCAGCGAGGGCCAGGCCTGGCTATTCGGCCGCAAGATCGACCCGCACGACATCGACGTGCGCCGGCGGGTGGGCTATATGTCGCAGTCTTTCTCCTTGTATGGGGAACTGACGGTCCGCCAGAATCTCGTCCTGCACGCCGGCCTGTTCCATGTGCCGCCCGAACGCATCGACGAGCGGGTCGACGCCATGGTGGAGCGGTTCGGCCTGGGCAAGGTGCTGCACGCGCTGCCCGACAGCCTTCCGCTCGGCATCCGCCAGCGCCTGTCGCTCGCGGTGGCCATGGTGCATGAGCCTGAATTGCTGATCCTGGACGAGCCCACGTCCGGAGTGGACCCGATCGCCCGTGATGAGTTCTGGCGCCTGCTGATTACGCTTTCACGGCGCGACCGCGTGACGATCTTCATCTCCACCCACTTCATGAATGAAGCGGAACGCTGCGACCGGATGTCGATGATGCATGCGGGGCGCGTGCTGGAAAGCGACCGGCCCGCCGAGCTGGTGCGGAAGAAAGGAGCCGCCACGCTGGAAGAAGCCTTCATCCGCTATCTGCTCGACGCCAGCGATGAAACGGCCGCGCCGGACGCTCATGAAGCGCCCGGCCCCGCGGCCGAGGCGCGGGATGCGGATGCGCCGGACGGCGCCGGGCGCATCGCCTCTTTCAGCCTGGCCCGGCTGCTGAGCATCGCCCGGCGCGAATCGATGGAACTGCGCCGCGACCCGGTGCGCGGCACGCTCGCCCTGCTCGGCTCCCTGGTGCTGATGTTCGTCATCGGCTTCGGGATCAGCATGGACGTGGAGAACCTGCGCTTCGCGGTGCTGGACCGCGACCAGACCACCATCAGCCGCGACTATGCGCTGAACGTGGCGGGGTCGCGCTACTTCGTCGAACATCCCCCCATCGCCAGCGATGCCGACATGGACCGCCGCCTGCGCAGCGGCGAGATTTCCTTGGCCATCGAGATACCGCCCGGCTTCGGACGCGACCTGCTGCATGGCCGCACGGCCCAGATCGGCGCCTGGATAGACGGCGCCATGCCGCAACGGGCCGAGACCGTCAAAGGCTATGTCCAGGGCCTGCACCAGCAATGGCTGATGCAGCAGGCGCGCGAACGGCTGGGCACGCAGGCAAGCCCGCCGGCCAGCCTGGAAACCCGCTTCCGCTACAACCCGGACGTGCGCAGCCTGCCGGCCATGGTGCCCGTGGTCATTCCATTGCTGCTCATGATGCTGCCGGCCATGCTGACCGCCCTGGCCGTGGTCCGTGAAAAGGAAATCGGCTCGATCATCAATCTGTACGTCACCCCCGTCACCCGCAGCGAATTCCTGCTGGGCAAGCAGCTTCCCTACATCGGCCTGGCCTTGGTGAATCTCCTGGCGATGTGTCTGCTGTCGGTCACCGTTTTCGGCGTGCCGATCAAGGGCAGCCTGCCGACCCTGGCCTTGACCGGCGTCCTGTATTGCGTCGCCGCCACCGGCCTCGGCCTGCTGGCGTCGGCCATGACGCGCAGCCAGATTGCCGCCATGTTCTTCACCATGATCGCCACCCTCATTCCCGCCATCCAGTTCTCGGGCCTGATGGACCCCGTCAGTTCCATGGAGGGGCTGGGTCGGATCATCGGCAACACCTACCCGGCCGCCTACATGTTCACGATCAGCCGCGGGATCTTCAACAAGGCGCTGGAGTTCCGGGACTTGTGGCCGTCGATATGGCCCATGATGCTGTCCATCCCCGTGATCCTGGGCATGGCCGTCGCCCTTCTTCGCAAGCAGGACCGCTGACATGAAGCTCAAATCCATGGCGACCATCTGGCGGCTGGGCATCAAGGAACTCTGGAGCCTGTGGCGCGACCCCGTCATGCTGGCATTGATCGCATTCTCGTTCACCGTCTCGGTCTATACCGCCGCCACGGCGGTGCCTGAAACGCTGCACCACGTCTCCATCGCCATCGTGGACGAGGACCATTCCCCGCTTTCCCAGCAGATCACCGCCGCGTTCTACCCGCCCCAGTTCATCGCGCCCGCCATGATCAGCCACCGGGAGGTCGACCCCGGCATGGACATCGGCCGCTACTCCTTCGTGCTGAACATTCCGCCCAACTTCCAGCGCGACCTGCTGGCGGGGCGCAATGCCGAGATCCAGATCAACGTGGACGCCACGCGCATGAGCCAGGCCTTCACGGGCAACGGCAACATCCAGCAGATCATACAGGGCGAGATCGACACCTTCCTGCGCGAACGCAACCCCGTGCAGGCGGCGCCGGTGGACCTGGTGCTGCGGGCCAGATTCAACCCCGGCCTGGAAAAAGCCTGGTTCGGCGGCCTGATGGAGATCATCAACCAGATCACCATGCTGTCCATCATCCTGACGGGCGCCGCGCTGATCCGCGAACGGGAACACGGGACCATAGAGCACCTGCTGGTCATGCCCGTGACGCCCCTGCAGATCATGCTGTCCAAGGTCTGGTCGATGAGCCTCGTCGTCCTGGCCGCGGCCGCCCTCTCGCTCAACGGCATCGTGCGCGGCCTGCTGCATGTGCCCATAGACGGTTCGCTGCCGCTGTTCTTCTGCGGCGCGGCCCTGCATCTGTTCGCCATGACCTCGATGGGAACCTATCTGGCCACCCTGGCACGCAACATGCCGCAGTTCGGCATGCTGATGATGCTGATCCTGCTGCCCTTGCAGATGCTGTCCGGCGGCACCACCCCGCGCGAGAGCATGCCGGCGCCGGTGCAAGACCTGATGCTGGCCGCTCCCACCACGCATTTCGTCGAACTGGGCCAGGCGATCCTGTATCGGGGCGCGGGCTTCGACGTCGTCTGGCCGTCGTTCCTGTCCCTATTGATCATCGGTTCGATCATGTTCGCGCTGTCGTTGCGGCGCTTCCGTTCGGCCATCAACAGCATGGCCTGACATCCACTCTTGAAGGAAACATCATGACAACTACTCATACCGCGCTGGTCACCGGCGGCACCGGCGGCCTGGGCCAGGCCATCGCCCGCGCCCTGCACGACCAGGGCCACACCGTGCTGGTCGCCCATTCGCCCGCCAACGATCGCGTAGCGGCCTGGCTCGAATCGCAGGCGGAGCAGGGCTATCGCTTCCAGGCTTATGGCGCCGACGTCGCGGACGAAGCCGACTGCCTGGCCATGGCCGAGCGCATCCGGACCGACGGCCATGTGGTGGACATCCTGATCAACAACGCCGGCGTGACCCAGGATGGCACTTTCCGCAAGATGCAAAAGTCCGCCTGGGACCGCGTGCTGCGCACCAATCTGGATTCCATGTTCAACGTCACGCATCCCTTCATCGACGGCATGATCGAGTCCGGCTGGGGGCGCATCGTCAACATAGCGTCCATCAACGGCAGCAAGGGCCAGTTCGGCCAGACCAACTACGCCGCCGCCAAGGCAGGCATCCATGGCTTCACCAAGTCGCTGGCGCTCGAAGTCGCCCGGAAAGGCATCACCGTGAACACGGTCTCGCCCGGCTACATGGACACGGCCATGGTGGCGGCCGTCGACCCCCAGGTCCTCGAGACCCAGATCATCTCCCAGATCCCCGTCGGCCGCCTGGGACGCCCCGAAGAAGTCGGCGCCCTGGTGGCCTTCGTCTGCAGCGAATCCGCCGCCTTCATGACGGGCAGCAACCTGGCCATGAACGGCGGCCAGCACATGTATTGAGATCGCGACACTTATGACTCATTCGTCACCGTCCACTTTGCGCAATCCGGCCTTCGAAGAGTTCGCCGTCGGCGACAAGTTCCTGGTGGAGGCGCGCGTCACGTCCCTGGATGCGCCCCGCCGGCGCATCCATCTGGCCTGCACCTGCACGCTGCCCGACGGCACGGTCGCCATCGAAGGCGAGGCTTATGTCCAGGCGCCGCAGGAATCCATCACGTGCGCGCGCAGCGCCCCGCCCGAAATCCACGTCGAGGACTCGCCGCCAGCCGGCCTGCATGCCTTGCTGGCGCAGGTAAGCGGCCTGGCGCCCATCCGGGTGGCCGTGGTGCACCCATGCGATGAAATCAGCCTGAAAGCCGCCTTGGACGCACATTCCCAAGGCCTCATCGAACCCGTCCTGGTGGCGCCCGCCGCCCTGCTGGCCCGGACCGCCCAGGCGCTGGGCGTGTCGCTCGACGGCCTGGACGTCCGCGACGCGGCCGACAGCCAGGCGGCGGCCGCCGCCGCGGTGGCCCTGGCGCGCGCCGGCGAAGTCGAGGCCTTGATGAAGGGGCACCTGCATACGGACGAACTCATGGAGGCCGTGGTGCACAGCGCCGGCTTGCGCACGAAGCGCCGGATCAGCCATTGCTACCTGATGCAGACCCCGCACTACCCGCGTCCCTTCATCATCACCGACGCGGCGGTCAATATCGCGCCCACCCTGGAGCAGAAGGCGGACATCGTCCGCAATGCCATCGACCTGGCCCACGCCATCGGGGTGAAAAAGCCGCGAGTGGCCATTCTGGCCGCCGTGGAAACCGTAAACCCCGCCATGCCGGCCACGGTGGACGCCGCCGCCCTGTGCAAGATGGCCGATCGCGGCCAGATCACCGGCGCATGCCTGGACGGGCCCCTGGCCTTCGACAACGCCGTCTCCCAAACCGCGGCCCACATCAAGGACATCCACTCGGAAGTCGCGGGGCTGGCGGACATCCTGGTGGCCCCGGACCTGGAGAGCGGCAACATGCTGGCCAAGCAGCTGATGTACCTGGCGGACGCCGCCAGCGCGGGCCTGGTGCTGGGCGCTCGGGTGCCCATCATCCTGACCAGCCGGGCCGACACCCATGAATCCCGCATCGCATCCTGCGCCCTGGCGCTGCTGCTGGCCCACCATTACAGGAATTCCCCGATATGACCTTCGATCACGCTTGCGCACAGACCCACATCCTGGTGCTGAACTGCGGTTCCTCCAGCATCAAGTTCGCCCTGTTCGATACGGCCGCCGGCCCCGCGCCCCGCAATCCGTCCTGGAGCGGCAAGGTCCAGGGCATAGGCTGCCAAAGCCAGGAGCTCCATGAAACAGGCCGCGCGCCCTTGGCCGTGCGCCTGGACCCCGGCCATCCCTATCGGGACGCCGTGGAAATCATTCTGCAACGTGTCCATGCCTTGCTGGGCCACGGCCGCCTGCTGGCGGTGGTGCACCGCGTGGTCCATGGAGGCGGCAAATACTCCGCCCCCATCCGCATCGACGCCGACGTCCTGGCGGACCTGCGCAATTACACGCCGCTGGCGCCGCTGCACCAGCCGTTCGCGCTGGAAGCGATCGACATCCTGCTGGGAAAATACCCCGGCCTGCCGCAGATGGCCTGCTTCGATACGGCCTTCCACAGCACGGTGCCCCAGGTCGAGCAGATGCTGCCGCTGCCCTATGCCGCCTGGGAGCGCGGCCTGCGCCGCTACGGCTTCCACGGCCTGTCGTATGAATACTTGACGGTGGCGCTTGCGGAGCAGTATGGCGAGCACGCACGGGGCCGGGTGATCGCGGCTCATTTGGGCAGCGGCGCCAGCCTGTGCGCCATGCGCGCGCTGCGCAGCGTTGCCACGACCATGGGGTTCTCGGCCCTGGACGGCCTGATGATGGGAACCCGCCCCGGATCGCTGGATCCCGGCGCGGTGATCTACCTCATGGAGATCGAAAAGCTCAGCCTGGAAGAGGTCAGCCACATTCTGTACTGCGAATCGGGGCTCAAAGGCGTCTCGGGGGTGTCGCCCGACCCGCGGGAACTGCTGCCGCGCGAAGCCGATGAGCCGCGCGCCAGGCTGGCGCTGGACATGTACGTGCGCCGCATCGTGCGCGAGATCGGCGCCCTGACCTCTGTGCTGGGCGGGCTGGACATGCTGGTGTTCACCGCCGGCGTCGGCGAGCACAACGCAACCATACGCGAGCGGGTCTGCGCGGACCTGGCCTGGCTGGGCGTGGAACTGGACCCGCAGGCGAACGCAGCATCCCAGAAAACGCTTTCGTCCATGAGCAGCTCGGTGCTGGTCGTCATGGAGCCTACCAACGAGGAATGGATCGCCGCCCGCCATGCACAGTCGTTCCTGAGCTCGAACGCCATGGCGAACCTTTGAACACTGATCCGGTCGGCCCCATGCAATCCATCAAAATTACCATCGTCGTTTTATTCGCGTTCGTCACGGGGCTTTGGCTCATGGCGGACACCTTCATGCCGCAGCCCTTCGGCTATTTTCCCTGGCGCCACGTCATGGTGCAATATTCGGGCGTCATGGCCATGACCGCCATGAGCGCGGCGCTGATACTGGCGCTGCGCCCCAGATTCCTGGAAGGCTTCTTGGGCGGCCTGGACAAGATGTACCGCCTGCACAAGTGGCTGGGCGTCACCGCGCTGGCCGCAAGCGCCGCGCACTGGATTTTTGCCAAGGGCACGAAGTGGGCCGTGGGCTGGGGCTGGCTGATCAAGCCCCCGAAAGGCGAGCGGCCGGCCTACGAAGGCCTTGAAGCCGTGTTGCGCACCCAGCGCGGGCTGGCCGAAACCCTGGGCGAATGGGTGTTCTATGTCGCCATGGCGCTGGTCGTGCTGGCCCTGATCAAACGCTTTCCATACCATCTGTTTGCCAAGACGCACAAGGTGCTGGCCGCGGCCTACCTGATACTGGTTTTCCATGGCGTCATCCTCATGGAATTTTCCTACTGGAGCCAGCCTGTCGGCGTCGTCATGGCGGTCTTCATGGCGGCCGGCGGCATTGCCGCCATCATGGCCCTGACGGGATATGTCGGCCGCAAGCGCGAAGTGCACGGCCGCATCAAGGCGCTTAGCTATTACCCCGAAATGCGCACGCTGAAAACCTGTATTGAAATCGACCCGGAATGGCCCGGGCACGATGCCGGGCAGTTCGCCTTCGTGACCTCGAATCGCCGCGAGGGCGCCCATCCCTACACGATCGCGTCGGCCTGGCATCCGGGCACGCGGGAAATCACTTTCATCACCAAGGGGCTGGGCGACCACACCGGCCAGCTTCACAAAAAGCTTGCGGTGGGCGATGCCGTTACCGTGGAAGGCCCTTATGGGCGGTTCAATTTCGCCGACGGCAACCGGCGGCAGATCTGGATAGGCGCGGGAATAGGCATCACGCCTTTTCTGGCCCGCCTGCAGGATCTGGCGCGGGGGAAGCAAGGTGACTACGAGATTGATCTATTCCATCCCGTCTCGACGCTGGCACAGGAGGCGCGCCAGTCGCTGGAACGGCATGCGCAGGCGGCGGGAGTGCGCCTTCATTTGATGGTGGGCGACCAAGGCGGACGTTTGAGCGGCGAGCGGCTACGCGAGCTGATTCCCGATTGGAAGAGCGCGGGCGTCTGGTTTTGCGGACCGGCGGGGTTCGGCCGCGCCCTGCGGGAAGACCTGGTCGCCCATGGGTTGAGGGCGGGCGATTTCCATCAGGAGCTGTTTGAAATGCGCTGAGATTCCCTGGGCCTGCGCCCGGGCGCGAGGATCAATCCACGATGAACAGCTTCGCGCCCGTCTCCGTCATCGACCGATGAGCCTCCGCATCATCGGCCACCTGATAAGACATGCCGGGCGTCAATACGTATCGCCTGCCATCGGCCAGCTCGGTTTCCAGCGTTCCAGCCAAGCAGAGCAGAATATGGCCTTTCGAGCACCAATGGTCGGCAAGATAGCCCGGACTGTATTCCACCATGCGAACGCGGATGGGCCCGAACTGACTGGTGCGCCATAAAGCCATGCCCCGTTCACCCTTGTGCTCGGTGGGTGCCATGGCGTCCCAATCCACGGTGCAAAACGGCAAATTATCAATTTTCATCTTGAATCCTATCGATCCTTTAACTTTCGAAAGCCCTTAAATGCGGAAACCGCCCTTCCGCAATATAAGCCTCTTCCGCCGGAGTCGAGCCGCGTCCAAGCACCTGATTGCGATGCGGATGGCGGCCAAAGGCCGCAATGACCTGCCTGACGTCGCCGGCCTGCTTGACCAGCGACTGATAAATAGGCCGCAGCTCCGCCGGCGATTCCGCGGCGATGCCCCGGCGAAGACGAATCAAGAGATTCAGGCGGTCGAGGTGATCCGGGCCTTCACAGTGGCCTAGCGGCAAGCCGAAGACGACCTTGTGCCATGGCTTGTCCAGCGCCGCATAATGGCCGTTTGCAATGCCGTCCATCGCCAAGGACAAGGCGGCCGTATCCTGCGCATAGGCGCGGGCGGTGCCGCGCCAGACCGACCGCGAAAACTGGTCGAGCGCGATGATCAGCGCAAGCCGGCCGTAAGGGTCGGCCGCCCAGTCGGCAAGACGGCCCGCGGCGGCTTCCGTGGCGAGATCCGAGAATCGAGCCGTGATTTCGCCATCCGCCCCGCCGCGCATCCGCCAGAACCAATGGCCATGATGCGTGCCGGCATCGACGACGGCCAAGCGCCCTTCGGGAAACCAGAAGTCGATGACGTCCTGCCATTCCCGATGTTCGGTTGCGGATCCGGGGGTGGGCCCATGTGCGGCTCGGGTGGGTTGCTGCATGATGGTCTCCGGCTATCGCCCCGCGCCGCATGCAGCGGGCGTGCGTTCCATATACACGGCGCCCTCGCCGTAGGCGGCAAGCTTCGCCGCCAGGTCCTGCGCGCTGGGCTGGAACCCGAAGCGCGACCAGAACCGCATCGTGCCATACACGGAGATCAGCGCGGTCTTCGGAAAGCCCCCGGCAATGGCGAGCAGCTTGTCGACGCCGGCGCGCGCCAGGCCCGAGCCTCGCAAGACCGGCGACAGCGCAAAGTCATGGATGTAGTAATGGCGTTCGCCCTGGGCCAAGCCGCCCAGCAGAGTGTCGAGCCGCGGCGGATTCGCGGGCGCGATCGGATGCGACACCGCATAACCCAGGATCCTCCCGCCGCGATCCGCCACCAGGCATCCATCCGGAAAGAGCCGCTGCCGCTCGCCGAAGACCTCCGCGCGCTCGATCAGCCCGGGGTGGATGCTGTCGGCCAGGGCCATCACACCGGGGATATCGCCATGATTCATCTCGCGCCAAATCGCCATGCCTTTCCTGCTTGATTCCGGATTGCCACAGTCCAGAGTTTACCTTGGGACTTGCCGGCCACCCGTCCGAAACCGCGCTACGCCCCCTTGGGATTCTCAAGTCGTCCACTTGCGTTCAAAATCCATTTTCTTGAAATGATCAGCCAGGAAGTCGATGAATGCCCTTGATTTGATAGGCAGGAATTGACGATTCGGGTAGGCGATATTGATGGTCAGGTGCGGCAACGACCAATCGTCCAGGACCGACACCAGCCGCCCAGCGGCGATATCGTCATAAATAATGTATTTGGGCTGCACCAGGATGCCCAAGTCGAGCATGGCCGCAGAGCGGAGTACCTGCCCGTCATTGGAGTTCAACAGCCCCTTGCCCGACCACACCGATGTTTTCCCGTTCTTGCGAAAACGGAGCTCGTCGGGTTTGTTCGCGTAGGTATAGATCAGCATGCTGTGCCGGTTCAAGTCTTCGATCGTCCTGGGCATGCCACGCAACTCGAGGTACCTTGGCGATGCCGCCAGAATGCGCCGCGTTCCTGCCAGTTTGCGGATAGTGATGTTGGAATCGGGCTCGTGCTCCCTCGTGCGAATCGCAACGTCTATGTTGTTGTCGATCAGGTCGTAATAGCGGTTCGAAGCCACCACATCCAGATTCAAGTTGGGATACTGCCGGGTGAAGGCGGGGATGAGCGGCGCGATGTGGTTCAGGCAAAACGACAGTGATGCCGTGACGCGCAGCATCCCGGTCGGATTCATCGTGCTCGCATGGACCGATGCTTCGGCTTCCAGCGAATCGGCAAGAATGCTCCGGCACCTGCGATAGAAGTCCTGCCCCACGTCGGTCAGGTATAGGCGGCGGGTATTGCGCTCCACCAACCGGGCCCCAAGCCGCGTTTCCAGCGAGCGCAAGTGTCGGCTGGCCGCCGCATTCGACATCGACATGGCCTCTGCGGCACGGCTAAGGCTTTTACGCTCGGCAACCTCTACGAAGAGAGCCATTTCCGTCCATCTGCCCATAATTTTTATTCCACTTACTGAAAAAGTGTTTTCCCAAAACTTCGTTTTATTCCAATTTTAAGTCAGATATAGTAAACGCCAGAACAAAATCCGAGACAAGCAAACCGTTCTTTTTGGATAATCCCGCCGCATGATTTATTGTTTTCATCTGATCGACGCGCCCCATTCCGAAGCTCTGCGCACCGAGGTCCGGCCCCGGCACAAAGCCTACTTGGCGACAGTGGCCGACCGTATCGCATTTGCCGGGCCGCTATTGGCCGAAGACGGCCGCACGATGGTCGGCAGTCTGCTGGCGATCGACTTCCCCAACCGCGCTGCGGCCTTGCAGTGGCTGAGCCAAGAACCATTCACCAAAGCGGGCTTGTATGCCAGTGTGTCGGTGTATGCGTTCTCCAATCTCTGGCCCCAGAAGCAGGGCTTCCCTCCCGCGGCCGCATCATGATCAAGCATATTGTGATGTGGAACGTGCGGGGTGACACACCGGACGCGAAGCAGGACGCCATGGCGCGCCTGAAGTCGTCCTTCGAAAGCCTGCGCGGATGCATTCCAGGCATGACGCATCTGGAGATCGGCCTGGATCACAGCCGTATTTCGTATGCCTGCGACGTCGTCCTGTATAGCGAATTCGAATCCCAGGAGGCGCTGGACGCCTACGCCGGCCATCCCGAGCACCTTCGCGTTCGGCAAGAGCTCGACGGCTTGCGCATTGCGCGGCATCAAGTCGATTATGTGGCGCAGACGCCGCCCGCCAAGTATTCCTCAGCCCACGAGAGCATCGCATGAACTCCATAGCCATTTCACCCGTTTCCCTTGAACAACTCTTCACCGAAGCCCGCACCCAGAATGGCTGGACGGACCGGCCGGTGGATGACGCAACCTTGCGTGCGCTGTATGAGTTGGTGAAGATGGGACCCACCTCGATGAATTGCCAGCCCATGCGCGTGGTGTTCCTGACGACGCCGGAAGCCAAGGCGCCTTTGCTCGACGCCTTGCTGCCTGGCAATGTGGACAAGACCCGCGCGGCGCCCGTGACGGCCATCATCGCCTATGACTCGAAGTTCTATGACCACATTCCGCGCATATGGCACAACGCGGCGGCGCGCGACATGTTCGCTTCGAACGAAGCCTTGTCGCATGCCACGGCGTTTCGCAATGGGTCCATGCAGGGCGGATACTTTATCCTCGCGGCGCGTGCGGTGGGTCTGGAATGCGGACCGATGAGCGGGTTTGACGCTGAAAAGGTCAATTCGGCGTTTTTTGCGGGCTCCACCTACCGCGTGAATTTTCTGTGCAACCTTGGCTACGGGGACCCCAGCGTCCTAATGCCGCGCCAGCCGCGACTGGCTTTTGATGAAGTCTGCCGTATCGCAAAATAAATATATCCGAGGAGAACACCCATGAGAAGCTATGTCGTTTCATTCCTGGCGTCGTTGATGCTGACGCCGGCCCTGCATGCGGAAACTGCGCAAAACTACCCGTCCCGGCCCATCACCATCGTGGTTCCTTTCGCCGCTGGCGGAAGCACCGACGCACTGGCGCGCGCTCTTTCCAATCATCTTGGCAACAAGCTGGGCCAGTCGGTGGTCGTGGAGAACAAGCCGGGGGCGGCCGGCGCCATCGGCGCCGCAAACGTCGCCAGCGCGCCGGCGGACGGCTATAAACTTCTCGTGGCGACGAGCAGCACGCATAGCATCCTGCCGCTGCTTCGCGAGCTCCCTTATGACAGCATCAAGGACTTCACGCCGGTCGCCGGCCTGGGCGTGGCGCCCAATGTCCTGGTCGTCAGCCCGACGCTCAATGTATCTTCGGTTGCGGAATTGATCGCATTGGCCAAAAAGGATCCCGGTGCCCTGACCTTCTCGTCCAGTGGTACCGGCACCATCACCCATTTGATCGGTGAGCAGTTCCTGCAGCGGGCCGGCATCGAAGCCGCGCACATTCCCTACAAGACCGGCGTTCAGGCTTTAGGAGACATCACGACGGGCCGGGTCTCGTTCGCGTTCGACAGCGTGGTGTGGACCTTGCCCCAGTCGCAAAACGGCAAGGTGAAGGCGCTCGCCTTGACCAGCAAAGAGCGCTCGGCCTTGGCGCCGTCCCTTCCCACCATGTCGGAAAGCGGCTTGCCCAACTTCGATGCGGCGACCTGGTTCGGCATCATGGCGCCTTCCGGGACACCTCCGTCCGTTGTCGACAAGCTCAATACGGCGATCAACGACGTTCTGAAGGATCCCGCGATGCTGGATCAACTGCGGCAAGTGGGCGCCGTGCCGCTGGGTGGTTCGCCTGAAACACTGGGCCGGCTCGCCGGCGACGAGATGCAGCAATGGAAGCCCGTCATCAGTCAACTCAAGATCAAAGTGGAATAAAAGACATGTCCCATGCACAACGCAGCACTTTTCGTCAGCTGGTCGAAACCGAACGCCCCCTGGTCCTTCCCGGCGCTCACGACGCGCTATCCGCCTTGCTGATCAAGCAGGCCGGTTTCAAGGCGTATTTCATTGGGGGATTCCCCTTGGTGGGCGCCAGGTACGGGGTCCCGGACATCGGCTTGGTCGCGCTCGGCGAAATCTCCGCCGGCATAAGAGACATCATGGCCGTATCGGATCTTCCAGTGCTGGTCGACGTCGACAACGGCTATGGCGACGTAAAGAACGTGGTCTATTCGATGCAAACCTATGAAAAAATGGGCGCCCAGGCCGTTTTCTTCGAAGACCAGGTTTCGCCCAAGCGCTGCGGCCATATCGCGGGCAAGGCGCTGCTGTCCTCGCAGCAGATGGAAGCGCACATTCGCGCCGCCGCCGAAAATCGTCTCAACCCCGATACGTTCATCATCGCCCGTACCGATGCCAGAGAGGTATACAGCCTGGACGAAGCATTGCGCCGAGGCGAACGCTATGCCCGGGCGGGTGCCGACGGGATATTCATCGAAGCGCCCGAGTCCATTGAAGAGCTGGAAATCATCAGCCGAAACCTCGACGTGCCCTTGATGGCCAATATGCTCGAAGGCGGGCGAACACCTATACTCAAGCCTACGGAATTGGAAGATCTGGGATATCGCATCGTCATTTACGGCATTTCCTTGCTCATGCGCGCAACGCGCGCCATGCAGAACTGCCTTGAAGACATTCGCAGCAACGAATTCAAGCTCATGGGCACAGGAATCGGGTTCGAAGATTACAAGAAAGCCATCGGCTTCTACGACTGGGCCGACATCGAATCACGCTACTCGGTCAGCGAAAATGTGCAGCGAAGCGAGTGAAAGACATGTCCATGATCAATTTGGATGAAAACACCATCACGCAGGCGGTCATCGACAGCCATGCAAATGCTTCGAATCCTCGGCTGCAAGAAATAATGACTTCCCTGGTGCGGCATCTGCATGCATTTGCCCGCGACGTGGATCTTACCGAAGCGGAATGGAAAATCGCCATTGACTTCCTGACCGCGGTCGGCCAGAAGTGCAGCACGACCCGTCAGGAATTCATTTTGCTGTCGGACACTCTCGGCCTCTCGACACTGGTCACGGCGCAGAACCATCGCCATCCGCCGGGCCATACGGAAGCGACGGTGTTCGGGCCCTTCCATGTACCCGACGCGCCTGAATATCAGCTGGGAGACGACATCGCCCAGGGCATGGCCGGCAAGCCCTGTTTCGTGCAAGGCGCCATCAGGACCATAGATGGCACGCCCATAGCCGCCGCCCGCATAGAGGTCTGGCAGGCCGACGCCGAAGGGTTCTATGATGTACAGAGGCCTGAACTCAAGGGCCACCAAGGACGAGGCGTGCTGCGCAGCGACGCCGAAGGCCGCTTCCGCTTCAAAACGGTTCTGCCGGAATGCTACCCCATTCCCCATGACGGCCCCGTCGGACAAATGCTGGAACGCCTGGGACGCCACCCATGGCGGCCCGCGCATCTTCATTTCATGATCGAGGCTGCCGGCTACAAGTCCCTGGTGACGCATGTCTTCAGGTCGGACGACAGATATCTGGAATCCGACGCCGTGTTCGGCGTGCGGTCTTCTTTGGTCGCCGAATGGAAGAAGAACCCTGCCGGCGCCGGGCCGGATGGAACCGCATACACAGATGGCTACTACACTCTGGACTTCGATTTCGTGCTCGAACCAGGGTGAATGCGTCTCAACGAGGACAGAACATGGAGCTACCATTCTTCACGATTGGGCATTCCAACCGCAGCCTGGAAACCTTCACCGCCTTGCTGACCGGCGCCGGCATCGAGGTGCTGGTGGACATCAGAACCGTGCCGCGCTCCAGGGCGAATCCTCAGTTCAATGAAGACACCCTGCCCGGCTCGCTCGCCGGATTCGGCATCGCTTACGAACGCATCGCCGCGCTGGGCGGGCTGCGCGGCAAATCGAAAACGGTCGCTCGCGACGTGAACGGCTTTTGGGAAAACGACAGCTTTCACAATTATGCCGACTACGCGCTGACCGACCCGTTCCTCCAGGGACTTCGTCAACTGGTGGCGATAGGCCGCGAGCGGCCCAGCGCCATCATGTGTTCGGAAGCGGTGTGGTGGCGCTGCCATCGGCGCATCGTCGCCGACCACCTCATCGCCCGGGGGGAAAAGGTCATGCACATCATGGGCGAGGGCCGGCTCGACGCCGCCACACTGACGCCGGGCGCCGTATTGCACGAAAACGGCTCTGTGACGTATCCTGCCGGTTGAACGCCCGTCGCCCGGGAACAGGCTGCAGGGCAAGGCGGTCGTGGCGCCCAGCGTGCATGCCCGCCATGGGTCGGGCATCCGAATTGCTGGCCGACGGCCACCAGTTTTCCACTCTTCATTCGCATGCCGCCTTATTTCAAAGACCGTGAAGACGCCGGACGGCAGCTGGCCGAGGCCATGCCCCGGCATTACCGGGGGCGCGACGACGTCATCGTGCTGGGCTTGCCGCGCGGCGGGGTTCCCGTTGCCGAACAGGTGGCCAAGGCCCTGAATGCGCCGCTGGACGTCCTGGTGGTGCGCAAGCTGGGCGTGCCGGGCCAAAAGGAATTTGCCATGGGTGCCATCGCGCCAGGCGGCGTCACGATTCTGGACGAGTACGTCGTCCGGGAAATGGGCGTATCGCGCGAGGCGGTCGATGCGGTTCGGGAAGCCGAGCAGAAAGAGCTCGATCGCCGCTTGCGCCGTTACCGTGCCGGGCGTCCCGCCCTTGCACTGGCGGGCAAGACCGCCATCCTGGTGGACGACGGCCTGGCCACCGGCTCGACGATGCAGGCGGCGGTGGCGGCGGCACGCAAATCCGACGCGGCGGCGGTGGTGGTCGCGGTGCCGGTTTCGTCTTCGGAAGCTTGCGCCCTGCTGGCGGCGCAAGCCGATGCAGTCGTCTGCCCGTTTACCCCCCCGCGGTTTCTGGCGGTCGGAAAATGGTATGCCTCGTTTCCGCAGACCAGCGATGAGGAAGTATGCGACATTCTTCTCAGAAGGAGTTGAACACTTTGCCATGAAAGCCGCCATGATGCCCGGCGCAATGGAGCCGGCATGCGAGACTTAGTGTCCGGCTTGCGCCGGGCGGCGCTTCCGCTACGCGGCGCCGGCGACCTCGCGCGGTCGATGCGCTTCATTTCCCTGTCGACCTGCGGGAGCAGCCGCCCAGTACATGGCCCAGCGGCATATAGCGAAAGGCGCGATCCCCCTGGGCTACAATTCAACTCTTATACGCCCGTTCTCAAGAACGCAAACAATATCAACTCATACAACGCCACGCGATGCAACATGGCAGTCGATCAACCTCACCGGCTAGCTCGGCCTCGAGCTGAACAATCGGCGCCGGCGCTCGCTCCGGTGGTACGGGTCAAGACGCTCGGAGACCAGGCTTACGAATCCTTGCGTGAAGCGCTTGCTTCCGGCGAGCTTTCTCCCGGCCAGAGACTGACGGTGCGAGGTTTGGTATCGCTGCTCGGAATCGGTTTTACGCCGGCCCGGGAAGCCTTGAACAGACTGGCTGCGGAAGCGTGCCTGGAGCCGGGTCCCCAACGTGGCCTGCTGGTACCGTATTTGAGCGAAACGCGCTATATGGAGCTGGTCACCATCCGGCTCGAACTCGAACCCATGGCAGCGAAGGCCGCGCTTCCGAACATGACGGCTGCCGATATCGCTGCGCTTGAAGAAACCCAGAATGCACTGTTGGCGGCCAAGGAGCGGCAGGACTATGTCAGCGTGCTGGCTCGCAACCGCGAGTTTCATTTCCGCATATATCGCCTGTGTGAAATGCCGACCCTCTTGGCGATTCTGGAATCGCTGTGGATGCAGACGGGACCCATGCTGCGGCTTCTGTACCCGCTAAGCACGCCTGAATGGAAAGGTGGCGTCAATCATGCCGCCATTCTCGCCGCTTTGCGTGGCGGCGACGCAAGGCAGCTTGCCAAGGCGATCCGGCAAGATTTGCGCGACGGCTCGCGGCAGCTATGCGATGAATTACGCCGCAAAATGCCGCAATTGGCGCATTCCTGACCCCTGCGTCAGTCTTTCCCGCTCCAATGCACCAGTTTGGCTTCCAGCAGGCGAAACAGCCTGTCCAGGCTGTAGCCCAGCAGCGCCATGATGAGGACGCCCACCAGCACAACATCGGTCAGCATGAAGTCCGCGGCGGTCAATGCCATCCAAGCGATACCGTCATTGGTGGCAACCATTTCGGCCCCCACCAGCATGGTGACGCCTATGCCGATCGAGACTCTTATCCCGGTAAAAATGCCGGGCAGGCTGGCAGGCAGCAGCACCCTTCTGAATATCACGGCCGGCGTCGCCCCCAGCGACTGGGCCGCCTGTATTTTCCGTAAGCTGACCGATCGCACCGCCTGCATGGCGCTGATCGTCATCATGGGAAACAAGGCGGCAATGATCACAATAGCCTTGGACAGTTCGCCGATGCCGAACCAGATGATGAACAGCGGCAGCAATGCGAGCTTGGGAATAGGACGCGTAATTTCAATGGGCGGATCCAGCACTGCGCGAACACCGCCGTGCATGCCCATCAGCAAGCCAACGGGTACGCCAACCACGATGCAGAACGCGAAGGCCACGCCGAATCGCGCAAGGCTGATCAGGAAGTGATGAAGCAGCGTATTGCCTTGGTAGCCGGTCATGCAGAGCTTCCAGAACGTTTGTGCGACGCCCAGCGGCGACGGCAGGAACATGGGGTCGACAATGGGGGCCCATAACCCGCTGCCTGTCAGCCCGATCCAAAGGGCCAACATGGCTATGAACGAGGCAATGCTCAGGTGCAAGTTCATCGTCGCCGCCCGTGCCCCGGTGGAGGATTTCGATCGTTCGTTGCTCACTTCATCGCCTCCTGTCGTTGCGCCTCGATGGACTCTTCCCGCAGCAAGGCCACGATCTGGCGTTTGGCTTCCACGAACTCCGGCGTCGTGCTGATGAAGGGGTCGGCGCTATCGCCAAAGGTAGTCTGGAACGCAGCTTTGACGCGTCCCGGGCGCGCACTCATTACGACGATGTGCGTGGCTAGGTAGAGTGCCTCGTCTATGCTATGAGTGATCCACACGATCGTCTTACCGGTGCCTTTCCAGATACGATGTATTTCCTCTTGCAGCAGTTCGCGAGTCTGGTGATCCAGCGCGGCGAAGGGTTCGTCCATGAGCAGCACCTCGGGCTCATTGGCAAGCGCCCGCGCAATTGCCACGCGCTGCTGCATGCCCCCCGAAAGCTCATAGGGATAGCGATGCGCGAACGATGCCAAGCCCACTAGGTCGAGGTGTCGCATGGCGGTTTCCCGCGCCTGCGCCGCAGACCATCCAAGGGCTTGGGGACCAAAGGCCACATTATCGAGCACCGTCATCCAGTTGAATAAAGCGCCTTGCTGAAAAACCACGCCACGCTCGGGGCCTGGCGCATTGATCGCGTTTCCGGCAACCATGACGGCGCCGCTGGTCGGCGATTCAAATCCGGCAATGATATTGAGCAAGGTACTTTTGCCACAACCCGAGGGACCGACAATGCACACGAAATCTCCATCGGCGATAGCCATGTCGACGGGCTCGAGCGCTACGACACCATCCAGCAAGCTCCCGTAGCGCTTGGAAACCGCATTGATGCTGAGTTTCGCCGCAGCTGCGCGGGCGGGTGAACTCATGTCTACGACTTGTATCGACATAGATTTCCCGTCAGAGCATTTGCGCCAGGAACGATGAGTCCACATAGGGCGCAAACGTATCCGGTACGGAGGGCAGCTGATTGGCCGACTTCAGGAATTCCGCTTGCATCTGCAATGTGTGCAAGACGCCCGTGTCCTTTGCGCCCGGCATTCCCATCCACTTGTCTGTCGCCTGATCGGCGGTTGGCACCGGATGGAAGGTCCTTATGTAGGCGTGGGTCATCTCGGGCGTAAGGCTCAAGTAGGGCGATAGCGTCTTAACCACCTGCTCGGGATCGTTCCGATAGATATCGCATAGCCGCGCATATTCTTTCAAATAAGCGAGCACGAGGTCGGGATGCTCTTTCTTGAAGGAATCCCGCACCACGATGCCATCGAATACAAGCACGCCCGACTCTGCCAGGTCCCCCGTGCGCATCAAAATGGCGCCGTCTTCGGCGACGAGATCGTTCAGGATCGGAGCCCATATATATGCGGCGTCGATACTGCCTCTTCTCCATGCGGCCTGGATCGAATCCGCCTTGATGTTCAACAGTCGGACGTCGCCGGGGCCCATCCCCATCGACTCAAGCGCGGCAATCAAGGCGAAATGTACCGACGTGTTGAAAGGAAGCCCGATCGACTTTCCTTTGAGCTCGCGCAGGCTGCCGATTCCCGCCGCATTGCGGACCACCAGCGACTCGCTGTCGGTGATGTACTTCTGCACATACACCATGGACATCTTTACACCCTGTCCGAACCCCACGACCATGGGGCTGGACCCTATATTGCACAGGTCCATGCTGTTGCCTGCAATGGCCGCCAAAACCTGCGAGCCGGCGGATACGGATACGAAGTCCGTTTTCACCCCCGAGCCCAAGGCTTCGGCGAAGCTGGAAGTGGCTTTACCGAGTACCTGAGGATTCGCCGATCCAAAATGCCCAAGGATGGCCCGCTTTTGTTGTGCCATGGCGGCTCGGGGCCGAGTAAATGGACTGGTAGCGACTGTTACCGTACCTATGCTGCACATCAACCGCAAGATGTCTCGACGCGAGATGGATCCAGGAACTGGCATGATGCTCTCCAAAAATGGACAAGGGAGGGGAGGAACTGCGTTCTAATACTTCGCGGACTCTCGTGCGCCGTCCTGCCCTGCTTCCATCTGTTGGCGCACAATGGCAGAACATGCTTGTAAATCGGATAGATATTCTTCACGTACGGGCTCATGAAGTATAGACAGCATGATGTGCAAGCCTTCGGGCCGCGACGTCATCCCGGGCAGCCAGCCTTTTTCCGACATCATCGCCGCAACGCGGGGCATGTCTAGCGATGGATCCGCAAACGCCAGCAGCGCCAGATCAGGCCGAGCCAGCATGCCATAACCCGATATGGCTTCTATACCCTCGACGTAGGCGTCCCGCATGGCCATGATGCGTTGGGCAATGCGCCGGTATCCCTCGGCGCCCAGGAAGTTGAGCGTCGCCCACGCGCCAGCCACGCCGCCGGCCGGACGCGTACCCACTAATGTAGGAGTGACAAACCGTCCAGATGGCCATACATCCAGGTCGAACCCGGCAAGTCCGGCGCGTTCGGAGTTCGAAAAGAACACGGTGGACGCCGGCTTCGGGCAGAATCCATATTTATGAAGGTCTGCCGACAACGAGGCGACGCCTGGCACCGAAAGGTCGAAGTCCGGAATGACATAGCCCACGTCGCGCGCAAACGGAGCGAGGTAGCCGCCGACACATGCATCGGTATGGAGCCAAACCCCGCTGCCCTGCGCCAATTCTCCCAATTCACGTATCGGATCGATCACACCATATGGAAAGCATGGCGCGGACCCCACGAGCATGACCGTCTCTTCGTCCAAGGCGTCGGCCATCGCTCGGACATCCGCACGCCCGTCTTCCAGCACGGGGACGCGTCGTTCGACTAGATCCATTGTTTCGGCGGCCTTGGCAAAGGCCGGATGGGCCGTGATGGGAAGAACGATGTTTCCGCGCCCTTTCGGCAGGCCGCGCTTGAGCCGAGCTTCGGAGCGTGCGGCGCGCACGGCCAGGAAGATGCTTTCAGTGCCGCCGCAAGTGAATATGCCCGCCATGTCGGCGCTTCCGTTCAGCAGCGAAAGACACATTTCCAGGACTTCCTCCTGCATGGCTTTCACACTGGAGAAGGCGCGATTGGCTCCAAGGGCATTCTCGGAAAAATATCTGAAGAACGCGTCCCTGCCTATCTCGTAGGCATCGTGATCGCCACGGAATACATACAGCGGAACACGGCCCGCCCGCCAATTCTTGTCTTGCGCCGCAAATGCGTCCAACGCGCGGTCGATATGTTGCCTTGAAAGACCGCGTACGGGGAAATCCGCCATTGTCTCACTCCTATAATTTTGATGTATGTTATATCAAAATAAGGAAAAAGGTAAGGAGCGGCTTTCAAGCAGAGACAAATCATAGCGGCATGCCATTACGCCATGCCATGGACTAAATAGTTAGCGCGCCGAACGGCGCGCTAAAGATGCGAATAGTGAAAAACCCGCAGCAGCCATAGGGCGTCAGCCCGCTTCAAGGCGGGCGGGAGACCTTACAGCAAGCGAGAGCCATCAGGATATGCGGTGCCGTAATAATCATGGATCTGCCGGCCCCAGGTCTGGTCCGCCATGTCTGGCCAATCGTCCTTGTCGAACCCGGGTGCGTTCTTCAGGCGTTCCTTGTCGACATCAAGAATGAACCGATGGTTCACAGGATCCAATTTCAAGGCTGCCCAGGGCACAGCGAAGAGCTTCTCACCCATCCCGAGAAACCCGCCAAATGAAAGGACGGCATAGGAAACCTTGCCGGAGGCGACATCCAGCATGATTTCCTTGATGTCGCCCAGATCCTCTTCTTGGGCGTTATAGACATCGTTGCCGATCAGCGTTGAAGCACCCATGGTTTCGGGGCCCGGGCCGGTTGAATCGTAGCGGTTGTACATACCATACGTATCACGTTCGATATAGCTCATGTGCAGCTCCTTGCTTGATTGTTTCGTGGCCGGTTCGTAAAGCGCGGGGCACTTGGTCACCGGTACCCACGAATGCTCCAGCAGTTTTCGTGCCAACGACGCTCAAGACCGAGCGCTCTGTTCATGAGGTCGATTCCCCAGGGGCGGCTCGTGCACGACTTCCGTCAAGAGCCGGCGAATGCTGCGCGATACCAGTTCGACCGCACGCCCCGGGGATTTCGCCTTGCCAAAGGCTATGGAAATGGTGGACCTGACGCTCGGACCGACGATACGCGAGGCCTGGAGCTTCCCCGCGGCCAGCTCTTCTTCGATGGCGTGAACGGAAAGAACCACATTGAGTCCGTGATTCATCGCCAATGACTTCAATAGCGCCAGGGATTCCGACTCCAGCACGGGCGCAAGCACGATGCCCGCGGTCCGCGCAAGGGTATCCAGCTCGCGCCGCAGGCCATTGGGATAGCTGGGCAGCACCAGAGGCACGGAAGCCAGCGCACGAAAATCCACCGTTTCATTGGCGGTGGCACGGTCTCCGGGCGGCCCGACAAGGTGGGCGTCGACGCTGGCGAGCGCTTCTTCCCCCCTCGGCAAAGGAAGCTTGTAGCGATAGAGCAGGCCGATGTCGGCACGCCCATCGGCGAGCCATTCGACGACTTTGCCGCTGGCCCCTTCCATGACCTTGATATGGACGTCGGGATGCGTATCACGCAGCACGGTAAATACCCGCCCCACGAGCGTGGCCGCGATGGACGGCATCATGACCAGCGTCACGCTGCCTCTTACCACATCGGCCTGCTCGCGTATCGTCTCTTCAAGCAGCGACGCTTCCGCCAAGAGCGCCTGGACCTGCGGATAAATCCGCAAACCGGCTTCGGACAGGCTCACGCCACGGCCGGTCCGATTGAACAGGCGCGTTCCGCATTGTTGTTCAAGGGCGCTGATCTGACGGCTCAATGCGGCGACGTCGCTGTCCAGATGCACCGCCGCGCGAGTCAGGCTGCCCTCTTCGGCGACCACGGCAAACATCCGCAGCCGCAATAAGCTGGCTGTGGCGTCGAGCCGGATGCTGCTTGCTTTGGTCACGGTAAGGATGGCGGGCAGGTGAGATCCATGGCACAGAATATCAAATTATTGCCCTGGCATGGCAATCCGTCCCTGCTTTGATTTGATCTCACGCGCAAGTCAGCTATGACGCACCCGGCAACACGCCATGCGCCCTCGCCCTCTATAGTGGCTGATCGTCCCTTCGCCCAGAGGCACAAGCCGTTGAGTACGTCCATCGTTTGCCTATCCTTTGATTTCGACGCGATTTCCTTGTGGATCGCGCGCGGAGCCACCTCGCCCACACCGATTTCACGGGGTGAGTTCGGCGTCGTGGGAACCCGCCGCATTCTCCGGCTGCTCGAACGCTACGACGTGAAAGCGACATGGTTCATCCCCGGCCATACGCTGGAAACGTATCCCGATCTATGCCGGGAAATCCGCGACGCCGGCCATGAGATCGGCCACCATGGCTGGTCGCATGTCTCGCCCGTGAACATGAGCCTTGAGGAAGAGCGGGCTTCCTTGATCCGCGCCAATGAAACCATCCGCAACCTCACCGGCGCCTATGCCGCGGGCTATCGCTCGCCGGCATGGGACCTGAGCGCGAATTCGGTCGACCTGCTGATCGAACAAGGCTTCAAGTACGACAGCAGCATGATGGCCGACGACTACACGCCTTATTTCGTGCGCCATCGCGACGTCATCGAGGCGGATCAGCCCGCCAGATTCGGGCCCGCGACCTCGCTCGTGGAAATGCCCGTGAGCTGGAGCCTGGACGATTTCCCGCATTTCGAGTTCACCCGCACGCCCGCCGGCATTCTTCCCGGACTCATGAACGCCAACGGCGTGCTGGAAAACTGGATGGAAGACTTTCTTTACATGAAGGAAAACCTGGACTGGGGCGCCGTCACTTATACCTTCCATCCGCAAGTCATAGGTCGTGGACACCGCATGCGCATGCTGGAGCGTTTGATCATCCGACTGCTGGAAGAAGGCGCCCAATTCGAGCGCATGGCGGATGTGGTGGCAGAGCACACCCGGCGCCTCGATCAACTCAACTCCCAAACAGCCTGACAACCTTCTCATGCAACATCATTTCGATCACGACGGCGTACGCTTCAACTACTACGTGGATGACTTCACCGATCCTTGGGACCCGGCCCCCACCATCTTCATGCTTCATGGGGCCATGGCCAACGCCGACCGTTTCCGGCCATGGGTTCCGGGCTTGTCCCGACAGTACAAAGTCGTCCGCATGGACATGCGCGGCCATGGGAAAAGCAGCGTCCCGGCTGCGGATGCGGAACTGTCCATGGAAATCCTCGTGAACGACACGCTCGCTCTCATGGACCATCTGGGCTGCGACGCCGTCCACTTCGTCGGCAACTCGGCGGGAGGCTATGTGGGGCAGCACCTAGCCATGAACCATCCGGAACGGATCGCCACCCTTGCCCTGTTCGGCTCCGCGCCGGGGCTGAAGAACAGCCAGGCCAGCTCATGGCTGCCCATGGTCGCTGAAAAAGGCCTGCGCAACTTTCTTGCCGACACCATCGACGACCGGTTCCCGCCGCATATGATCGGCACGCCGCAGGTCGAGATGTTCCTGGACGCCCTGAGCGACAACGACGTACCGTTCATCGGCAAGTTCGTCGGCTACATGGCGACCCAGGAATGGTCGGACCAGCTCCATCGCATCACCTGCCCGACGCTGGTGGTGGTGCCGGGCGCCGGGCGCATCGGCGACGCGTCGGTGTACAAGCCGATGAAAGAGCGCATGAGCCGTTCCGAGGTCCTGATGTACGACGGCGAGCGCCACAGCATCTGCGAGTACCTGCCCGAGCGGTGTGTCACGGATCTGCTCAGTTTCCTGGCTCGCCATGCCGGTGCGACGCAATGAATTGCGACGAATACCTGCGCCATGACGGCCTCGGCCTGGCCGGATTGCTGTCGTCCGGGGAAGTGACGACACGCGAGCTCATGGAATGCGCGATCCGCCTTGCGCAGGATAGCGGCCAGGGCCTGAATGCGATTTGCCATCCGGAGTACGAGCTGGCCCGCGACTGGGCGGGCGCCTGGAAACCCACGGGCAGGTTTGTCGGCATACCCTTTCTGCTCAAGGATTCCGGCCTGGCTTCGAAGCGGTTGGCGTCCAGCCTGGGGTCCCGGCTGTTCCGCGATACCCGCTATGCCCACAATGCCACGCTGGTCGACCGCTTCGAGGCCGCGGGGCTATTGCCGTTTGCCCGAACCACGGTGCCGGAGCTGTGCATGGCGCCCACGACCGAGGCGGCGCTCTATGGCGGCCCGACCCGCAACCCTTGGGACCCCAGCCGCTCCAGCGGCGGCTCCAGCGGCGGCGCCGCCGTGGCGGTGTCGCTGGGCATCGTCCCGATCGCGCACGGCAGCGACGGCGGCGGATCGATACGCATCCCCGCGGCCTGCTGCGGCGTATACGGCCTCAAGCCGTCCCGCGGGCTCGTTCCCATGGGCCCGTTGCGAGGCGAAGGCTGGGGAGGGCTGGCTTGCGACGGGGTGCTTACCCGGACCGTGCGCGACACGGCGGCGGTCCTGGACCAAGTCGCCGGCATGGAATTGGGGGCGCCCTACGCCGCGCCCCCTGCGGCCGGCCCCTACCTGGACGCCGTGAGGCAAGCCCCAGGAAAATCATTCAAGATCGGGGTATGGCGCGAAGCCTGGAACGACATCGCTGTGAGCAGCGAGGCCGCGGCCGCCCTGGAGGCCGCCGTGAAGCTCTGCCGGTCGCTGGGCCATACGGTGGTCGATTCGAGCCCGCCCCCGCTGGATTACGATGGCTTCATCCAGGCCCTGATTCATGTCATGGCCGCCAACATCAAGGTGTCGGTCGACGCGAAGCTGGCGGCGACAGGACGAGCCCTGCGGCACGACGACCTGGAGCCGGCCATGCTGGACGGCTATGCAATGGGCGCGGCCCTCGATGCAAGCGACTACATTCTGGCGATCCAGCGTTTCCACCATATCGGCCGCGTGTTTGCCGGCGCGCTGTCCGGCTTCGACCTGGTGCTGACGCCGGCGCTGACGAGCACCGCCGTCAAGCTGGGCACGATTTCAATGCGCCAGCCGTCGTTTGCGGAGTTCCGCCGGAAAGCCGCGCTCTACACGCCTTTCCTGGCGCCGGTCAATGCCGCCGGCCTGCCGGCCGCGAGCGTGCCGGTGCACCAGGATGCCGGCGGCCTTCCCGTGGCGTGCCAGATACTCGGCCCCTTCGGGCGCGAAGACCTCATCCTGCAGCTCTCCGCCCAGCTTGAAGCCGCCAACCCCTGGGTTGGCCGCCGCCCGCCGGCCAACCCCGATCAACCCCAAGAGCAGCCACGCTCGTAATCACCTTCTGGAAGCGACATGAAAATCCTCAAAACGATATCCGCCGCCTTGTCCATGTGCCTGTTCGCATGCACCGCCGTCGCGGCCGACTTTCCCACAAGGCCCGTAAAAATAGTCATTCCCTATAGCGCCGGCGGGACGAGCGACATACTGGGCCGGCTCGTGCAAGGCCCTTTATCGGAAAACCTGGGGCAGAGCGTCATCATCGAGAACAAGCCGGGCGGCGCCTCGGTCATCGGCACCTCTCAGGTGGCGCGCGCCACGCCGGACGGACACACCATATTGTTCGCGGACCTGGCCTTGCTGGTCAATCCCGGCCTGATGGCCGATCTGCCTTATGACACCACCAAGGACTTCAGGGCGATCACCGGCTTTGCAAAGGCGCCGCTGGTGCTGCTGGTCAATGGCGACCTTCCCTTCAACTCACTGCCCGAACTCATCGACTACGCCAAAAAGAATCCCGGAAAGCTGAATTTCGGTTCCGGAGGGTATGGCTCGTCGACGCACATCGCAGGCGAACTGTTCAAGAAGGTCACGGGGCTGGACATCATGCACGTTCCTTTCCAGGGCGTGGCGCCGGCGATGACCGCCATACTGAGCGGCCAAGTGGAAATCTACTTCGGCGGCACGACCACCGCCTTGCAGCACCTGCGGGAAAAGAGGCTGAAGGCGCTGGCGATTACCGGAAATCAACGCAATACGCTGATCCCCGACGTCCCGACCTTCAAGGAGCAAAGCGTGGACGGCATGAACGCCGACACCTATTGGGGCGTGTACGCGCCCGCCGGGACACCGGATGCGGCCATTGCCCGGCTGAACCAGGCATTCGACGCCGCCATGAAGGACCCGAAAGTCAAGGAGCGCGTCGATCAGTTCGGGATCGAACTGATCCACAACTCGCCTGCAGAGCAGGACAAAGCCTTCCGCCAGATGGTCGATTACTGGTCCCGCTTCATCAAGGAGACAGGCATCAAGGTTCAGTGAGGCGGGTCGGCATCGCGGCGATCGGCGGGGCGGGATGCACCTGGCGTCCCGGCGCGCCCGCCGCTCGTCTATCTTCTTTTAAAGCATCCACTCCTATAGGCAGCCAATACCGGCTTCCAGTAGATCTTTCCTACGCTTCATATAGCCGGCGTGAACGCTGCGACATCGGTTGCATGCAGCGAATCGGTCAGCTTTTCACACATCGAGTATCGGCACGAATCCGCCGAATATCATGCGTTTACCGTCGAAGGGCATTTCCTCGCCCATGGCCTTCATGCGCGGATCGGACATCATTTTCTCGTTCGCGGCGTCACGCACTTCCTTGGACGGATATTCCAGCCAACTGAAGACCACGACTTCATCCTCCTTGGCCTTTACGGCTCCGCGAAAATCGGTGAGTTTCCCGTCTGGCACATCATCACCCCAGCATTCCACAAAACGGATGGCGCCGAATTCCTTGAACAGGTGTGATGCCGCTTCGGCGTGTCTCCTATATTTCTCTTTGTTCGCCGCAGGCACTGCGAGGACAAAGCCTTCTACATATTTCATCGTCGTTCTCCTTGGTGGGGTCAGATGAAAATATAGGTCCGAACGCCATGCGCTTGTTTTTCCATGTGTTTCATGGACCTCGCACAGCTATCCGCCCAATAGCTGCGCAACGTGTGACTGCTCCATCCTGGAGATTTCTGCACAATAGTCGAACCCGGCGAATTTCCGCTCTGCCCGCGCCGCCGGCACAGGGACCCAATTCACGATCAGGCTGTCCAGCACCTTGGTGGACTTGCGGGTGTGATTCGCGTCGTCGCGCTCCGCGTAGACCGCTAGCGCCGGCGCGACTTTTTCGCCTTCCGTTTCCCAGACGCATATCATCAAGTATCGGGGCAAGGCGCTCAGATCCATGACGGGCCTGCGCAGCACGAACTCATGCTTGGTCTCCGCCAAGGACAGCGAGGGAAGATACTTTGCATGGGTCAGCAGCACGACCTCGTCCGAAGCGTCCATCCAGCCAAATACAGCACTTCCGCCCGCTGTGTCGACCTGTTCGGCAAATTGGACATATGCACGGAAGTCGGCCTGGTACGAACCTTTTTTCTTGTCGGAGGGGCTGTACATGCCAAAGAACGAGCCGCGGCCGGTATGCTCGCGTTGATGCAATGAACTTTCCATCGACGCCGGGGGCACCGCTGCGGGCCTGTCCGCCGATGTTCCGCCTTGGCCTGCCGGCTTGTCAGGCCGCGGCGACGCGACCCCAAGAGCCGCGCCTTGCCGGCTCGTGTCGGATGCCGATTGCGAAGGCTTGCACTCTTGATCGGGCGGCGCCTCCGCCTGGCTTGCCAACCGTAGTTCGCACGCACGCTCCTTGACCATGGCGCGCAGGCATTCGGCCGCTTCTATCTGGCTCAAACTGCCGGATGCCGAACCATAGAATGCGCAGTTCGCGTCGCGATACTTGATCCAGGCGCGTTGCGCGGCCTTCAACGGCGCCTGCTGGCCGGCCTCGATGCGATTCATCAGTTCCTTGTAGGAACCATTCAGCCGCTTATCCCAGTGCTTCGCTTCTTTGTTGAGGCAATCGACGATGCCAATGGTCGTGTCCTGACTGCATTTCTCGTAGTCGGGGCCATACATCTCGGCAAAGCAGACGACGGGAAGAATCATCATTAAGAGAACTATCGCACGCACGGTCGCCTCCCGACAGGTATCGCTGAACTCAAGGCTAGCCTCTTTCCGGCATGAACGTCATCGGTCAAACAGCTAACGCGCCCACCAGTACGCTAATGGGAGGGCGGCACCCGCCCACGCATGCGCTTGACCTCGCCTCGGGCGGCCTTGCTTTCCAGGCGCTTGCGGCGGGAGGCCAGCGTCGGCCGGGTGGGTTTGCGCCGTTTCGGCGGCACGGCCACGCTGTCTACGAGCGCTTGCAGCCGAGCCATGGCCTCGGCCTTGTTCTGTTCCTGGCTGCGGCTGTTCTGGGCCTTGATCACCACGACGCCTTCGGCCGTGATGCGCTGATCGCCAAGCGCCATGAGGCGCTGCTTGATCGCCTCGGGCAGAGACGAATCGGGAATCGAGAAGCGCAGATGGATGGCGCTGGATACCTTGTTGACGTTCTGCCCGCCGGCGCCCTGCGCGCGAACGGCGGTGAAGGTCATTTCGTCTTCCGGGACGCTTACCCTGGATGTGTCCGCCATGCCATGGGTCCTCCGGCATAATCCCTGCAAACTGCCAATACATGAATTGTCACACAATTTTCCGCCGCCCGGCGCGCCTTGCGCCGCCGCGCGCGCGGGCGCATGCCGCCCGCCTCGTGGCATGGGCGGGCGCCGCCCACGGCGCGGCGGTCCGGATGGAGCAGCCGGAGGGAGCATGGACTTTTTGCCGCGAGCGCCTTTATACTCGGCTCATACAGGGGCGCCGCGAGCCGCCCCCAGTGACTGCCTCAATGCAGCTTCAATCATCTGGAGGGCCCCCATGGTCAACATGAGCCGGCGGCAATTCTTCAAGGTGACGGGTACGACATTGGCAAGCTCCAGCCTGGCATTGCTGGGCGCGGCGCCTGCTCCGGCCTTGGCCGAAGTCCGCCAATACAAGCTGGCGCGCATGAAGGAAACGCGCAATACCTGTCCTTACTGTTCCGTGGCATGCGGCATACTGATGTACAGCCTCGGAGACGGCGCGAAAAATGCGCATGCGCGCATCGTGCACATCGAGGGGGACCCCGACCACCCCGTGAACCGGGGCACGCTCTGTCCCAAGGGGGCCGGCCTGACGGATTTCATCAACAGCCCCCATCGACTCAAGTACCCCGAATACCGGGCGCCCGGCTCCGACAAGTGGGAGCGCATTTCCTGGGACGACGCGCTCGACCGCATCACGCGGCTGTTGAAAGACGACCGCGATGCCAATTTCATCGAACGCAGCGACGACGGTAAAACGGTCAACCGCTGGCTGACCACCGGCATGCTGGCGGCGTCGGCCAGTTCCAACGAAGTCGCCTACATCACGCACAAGGTATTCCGCAGCTTCGGCGCGCTGGCGTTCGACAACCAGGCTCGTGTCTGACACGGCCCGACGGTGGCAGGTCTTGCCCCGACGTTTGGCCGAGGAGCGATGACGAACCATTGGGTCGACATCAAGAACGCGGACATCATCCTGATCATGGGCGGCAACGCCGCCGAGGCGCACCCTTGCGGCTTCAAATGGGTCACCGAAGCCAAGGCGCACAACAAGGCAAAGCTGGTCGTGGTCGACCCGCGCTTCACGCGCTCGGCCTCGGTCGCGGATTTTTATGCGCCCATACGCACCGGCACCGACATCGTCTTCCTGGGCGGGGTCATACGTTATCTGCTGGAAAACGACAAGATCCAGCATGAATACGTGCGCAACTACACCGATCTTCCCTTCATCGTGCGGGAAGACTTCAACTTCGAAGACGGCCTGTACTCCGGCTACAACGAAAAAACCCGCAAGTACGACCAGTCCAGCTGGGACTACGAGCTGGGCGAAGACGGCTACGTCAAGGTCGATCCCACGCTGCAGCATCCGCGTTCGGTGTATCAATTGCTCAAGAAGCACTACGAGCGCTATACGCCTGAAATGGTCGCGCGGGTTTGCGGCACGCCGCAAGACAAGTTCCTGAAGGTCTGCGAAATGCTGGCCTCGACGGCGAGCAAGGACCGCGCGGGCACGATACTGTACGCGCTGGGCTGGACGCAGCATTCGATCGGTTCGCAGATCATCCGCACGGGCGCCATGGTGCAGCTGCTGCTGGGCAACATCGGCATCCCCGGCGGCGGCATGAATGCGCTGCGCGGCCATTCGAACATCCAGGGCCTGACCGACCTGGGCTTGATGTCCAACCTGCTGCCCGGCTACCTGAACCTGCCGGCGGACGGCGAACAGGTGTACGAGGACTACATCAAGCGCCGCACGCAGATGCCCTTGCGTCCGAACCAGCTGAGCTACTGGCGCAACTACAGCAAGTTCCACGTCAGCCTGATGAAGGCCTGGTGGGGCGACGCCGCGGTGCCCGAGAACAACTGGGCCTACGACTACCTGCCCAAGATGGACCGGCCCTACGACATGCTGCAGGTCTACGAGCTCATGCACCAGGGCAAGATGACGGGCTATATCTGCCAGGGCTTCAACCCGCTGGCGGCGGCGCCGTACAAGGCCAAGCTGCTGGAGGCCTTCGCCAGGCTGAAGTTCCTGGTCATCATGGACCCGCTCGTGACCGAAACGTCGGAATTCTGGCGCAACGTGGGCGAGCACAACGACGTCGACAGCGCCAAGATCCAGACCGAGGTCTTCCGCCTGCCCACCACCTGTTTCGCCGAAGAAGAAGGCGCGCTCGTCAATTCGGGGCGCTGGCTGCAGTGGCACTGGAAAGGGGCCGAGCCGCCGGGCGAGGGCAAGAGCGACATCGAAATCATGGCGCTGATCTACCAGCGCATGCTGGCGCTGTACAAGAAAGAAGGCGGCAAGTTCCCCGATCCCATCGTCAACCTGACCTGGCCCTACGCCACGCCCGACAACCCCACCGCCCAGGAGCTCGCCAAGGAGATCAACGGGCGCGCCCTGGTCGACCTGGTCGAAGAAACGGACCCGTCCAGGCCGGCGCGGGTGCTGCGCAAGGCGGGCGAACAGCTGTCCGGCTTCGGCGAACTGCGCGACGACGGCACGACCCTCAGCGGATGCTGGCTCTATACCGGCAGCTGGACCTCGCTTGGCAACCAGATGGCCCGCCGCGACAACAGCGACCCGACCGGCATCGGCCAGACGCTGAACTGGGCCTGGGCCTGGCCGGCCAACCGGCGCATCATGTACAACCGCGCTTCCTGCGATACCGCCGGCCAGCCGTTCGATCCGCGCCGCGCGCTGATACGCTGGAACGGCAAGTCCTGGGTGGGGTCCGACGTGCCCGACTACAAGCTGGACGAGAACCCGGCGGGCGGCATGGGGCCCTTCATCATGAACCCCGAGGGCGTCGCCAGGTTCTTCGCCCGCAAGGGCATGGCCGAGGGCCCCTTCCCGGTCCACTACGAACCCTTCGAGACGCCGGTGGGCTACAACCCGCTGTTCCCAGACAACAAGCTGGTGGTCAGCAACCCCGCCGCCCGCGTCTTCGAGCAAGACCTGGCGTCCATGGGCAAGGCGGCCGAGTTCCCGCACGTCGGTACCACCTATCGCCTGACCGAGCATTTCCATTACTGGACCAAGCACGTCGAGCTCAATGCCATTCTGCAGCCGGAACAGTTCGTCGAGATCGGCGAAGCGCTGGCCAACGAGCTGGGCATCGCCCATGGCGAACGCGTGAAGGTGTCGTCCAACCGCGGCTATATCAAGGCGGTGGCCGTCGTCACCAAACGCATCAAGGCGCTGACGGTGGAAGGCAAGACCGTGCACCAGGTGGGCATCCCCATCCATTGGGGCTTCGTGGGGCTGGCCAAACCGGGCTTCCTGGCCAACACCTTGACGCCGCCGGTGGGCGACGGCAACTCGTACACGCCCGAGTCCAAGTCCTTCCTGGTCAAGGTCGAGAAAGCATAGGAGCGAACCATGGCACTGCAATCACTGGACATCAAACGGCGCTCCGCAACCACCACGCCGCCGCCCGGCGTGCGCCAGACGGTCGTCGGCGGCGGCGTCGCCAAGCTGATCGACACCACCAAGTGCATAGGCTGCAAGGCCTGCCAGGTGGCCTGCATGGAATGGAACGACCTGCGCGACAAGATCGGCACCAACGTCGGGGTGTACGACAACCCGGCCGACCTGACCGATCAGTCCTGGACGGTCATGCGCTTCGCCGAATACGAAAACACGGCCGGCGACCTGGAATGGCTGATCCGCAAGGACGGCTGCATGCACTGCGAAGACCCGGGCTGCCTGAAGGCCTGTCCGGCGCCGGGCGCCATCGTCCAGTACGCCAACGGCATCGTCGACTTCCATGAAGAAAACTGCATAGGCTGCGGCTATTGCATCACGGGCTGCCCCTTCGACATCCCCCGCCTTTCCGACAAGGACAACAAGGCCTACAAGTGCACCCTGTGCTCCGACCGGGTCGCGGTCGGCCAGGAGCCCGCCTGCGTCAAGACCTGCCCCACCGGCGCCATCGTCTTCGGCACCAAGGAAGACATGAAGAAGCATGCCGACGACCGCATCGCGGACCTGAAGTCCCGGGGCTTCGACAACGCCGGCCTGTACGACCCGCCCGGCGTGGGCGGCACCCACGTCATGTACGTGCTGCATCACGCCGACCGGCCGGGCCTGTACAGCGACCTGCCCAAGGACCCCGAAATCAGCCCCATGGTCGGCCTGTGGAAAGGCATCGCCAAGCCGCTGGCGGTGGCCGCCATGGCCGCGGCCGCGCTGACCGGCTTCCTGCACTACATCCGCACCGGCCCCAATGAAACGGACGAGGAAGACGAACGCAAGGCCAAGGAGATGAGCGATGAATGACGCCAAGAAACCCCGGCTGATCCTGCGCTACACCGCCGGCCAGCGCATCAACCACTGGATCATCGCCATTACCTTCGTCCTGCTGGCGCTGTCGGGCCTGGCCCTGTTCCACCCGGCCTTCTATTGGATGAGCAACCTGCTGGGCGGCGGCGTATGGACCCGCATCCTGCATCCCTTCATCGGGGTGCTGATGTTCCTGTGCTTCGTGGTGTTCGCCGCGCGCATGTTCCGCCACAACCTGATGTCCCGCCGCGACTGGCGCTGGCTGGCGGGGTTTCGCGACGTGCTGAACAAGCGCGAGGAAAACGTCCCCGAGGCGGGGCGCTACAACGGCGGGCAGAAACTGCTGTTCTTCGCCATGATCCTGCTGCTGCTGGGGCTGCTGCTGACCGGCTTGGTGATGTGGCGCTCGTACTTTGCCTTCCTGTTCCCCATCTGGGCGATACGCCTGGCCTCGCTGCTGCACGCGCTGTTTGCATTCCTGATGATTTGCGCGATCATAGTGCATATTTATGCGGGCATCTGGGTCAAGGGCTCGGTGCGAGCCATGACGCGCGGCACGGTGACGCCGGGCTGGGCCTGGAAGCACCACCGGGCCTGGCTGCGTCAATTGCGCGGCGGCGCCGGGTCCCATAAATAAGCGTCCTTCGGCTCCGTACCTGCATGGCTGCCCCGGCCGGTCGCGCGGGGCAGCCGTGTTTTTCAGGAGAAACCGCTATGCAGCGAGTGCTTGCGCGTGGCGAGATCGAAAGCCTCGACCACACTTCCATACCGCGCCTGCGCCTGCCCGTTCGGGCCGCCGTCTTTTCCGATCGGGCGGCGCGCCTGCGCCAGCTCGCGCAAGACAGTCCCCTGGCGGGCTATCTGTCGCTGATGGCCGACCTGGCCGACGGCCAGCACCAGGCGCTCCGGCACTGCAAGATGCCAGGCCCCACGGAAGAGCGCATCGAACTGGCCCAGGCGCACGGCATGCCGCCGCTGCAGGCCACGGGCTGGCGGCGCGACCCGGCCTGGCGCGCCCTGCTTGCCGGCCTGCTGGATCACATGGCCGCGCTGCGCGGCTTGCCGCCCCAGGCGGCCCAGGCCGTGCAGGGTTTGCGGCACACCCTGGACGGCGACCCGGATGCCATCGAGGCGCAGGCCGACGCGATCCTGGCCGAACGCGAGGACGGGGTGGACGCGGCCGCCGCGCCCTTCATCATGGCGGCGCTGCAGGTGTATTGGGCCGGCCTGGCGGCCGACTTCCCCGAAAACGCCCTCCCCGTGGTCACGCCCCACGGCGTATGCCCGCTATGCGGCAGCCTGCCCGTGGCCAGCGTGGTGCGCGTGGGCGGCTCGGCCGACGGCTGCCGCTACCTGTGCTGTTCGCTGTGCGCGGCCGAATGGCACCTGGTGCGCGTCACCTGCTCGCATTGCAAGAACACCAAAGACCTCTCCTACCATTCCATCGAGGACGGGCCGGAAGGGATCAAGGCCGAGTCCTGCGACGCATGCCACACCTACCGGAAGATCTTCTACCAGGAAAAAATCCTTGGGGTCGATGCCGTGGCCGACGACCTGGCCAGCCTGACGCTGGACATGCTGATGGGGGAAGCGGGCTACGCCCGTGCCAGCGGCAACCCGCTGCTCTGGCAGCAGGAACAAGCGGCATCATGAGGGCGCATTCCGCCTTCGATGCCGATGACGCGCCCGGCGCCCGCGCCGGCGCGGCCGACATTCCTTCCCTGGAGCGCGTGCTGGCCTGCGACGCCGGGCGGCTGCTGGCGGCCGAGACGGGCCGCGACCGGCTTGCCGGCGCGCTGCGCCAAGTGCTGGCTGACGCGCGCACCCGGGCACTGGCGAACGAGCTGCCCATGGGCGAGCTGGCGCCGGCCGCCCTGGTGGACCAGGCGCGATCGCGCCTGCAAGCCCAGGACCGTCCCCGGCTGCGCGCCGTCTACAACCTGACGGGCACCGTCCTGCACACCAATCTGGGGCGGGCGCTGCTGCCCGACCAGGCCGTGCAGGCCGTGGCGCAGGCCTTGTCGGCTCCCGCCAATCTGGAGTTCGACCTGGACACGGGCCGCCGCGGCGACCGTGACGACATCGTCGAAGGCCTGTTGCGCGAACTGACCGGCGCCGAAGCGGCGACCGTGGTGAACAACAATGCGGCCGCGGTGCTACTGATGCTGAACGCCCTGGCCAACCGGCGCGAAGTCGTCGTGTCGCGCGGCGAACTGGTCGAGATCGGCGGTGCGTTCCGCATCCCGGACATCATGCAGCGCGCCGGCGCGCGCCTGGTCGAGGTCGGGACCACCAACCGCACGCATCCCGCCGACTACGAAAACGCCATCGGCCCGCGCACGGCCATGCTGATGAAAGTGCACTGCAGCAATTATGCCGTCACCGGCTTCACCCGCAGCGTGTCCGTCGCCCAGGTGGCGGGAATCGCTCACCGGCACGGCCTGCCCGCCGCCATGGACCTGGGCAGCGGCACGCTGGTGGACTTGACCCGCTGGGGCCTGCCGCGCGAAGACACGGTGCGCGAGACCCTGCAAGCCGGGGCCGACATCGTCACCTTCAGCGGCGACAAGCTGCTGGGCGGCCCCCAGGCCGGCCTGATCGTCGGGCGGGCCGACCTGATTCGCAAGATCAAGAAGAATCCATTGAAGCGCGCCCTGCGCGTGGGCAAGCTTACCCTGGCCGCGCTGGAACCCGTGCTGGCGCTGTACCGGTCGCCGGAACTGCTGGCGGAGCGCCTGACCACCTTGCGCCTGCTGACGCGGCCGCAGGCGCGCATGCGCCTGCAGGCGGAGCGCCTGCAAGCCGTGCTCCAACAGGCGGTGGGCGCGGACTATGCCGTAGAGGCCGCCCCCATGTTCAGCCAGATCGGCAGCGGCGCCCTGCCGGTGGACCAGCTGCCCAGCCATGGCCTGGTCATCCGCCCCGTGGGCGCGGGCCGGCCCGGCCGGGCGCTGCAGACACTGGAAAGCCGGCTGCGCCGGTTGCCGCGGCCCGTCATCGGGCGCATCGCCCAGGATGCGCTGTGGCTGGACCTGCGCTGCCTGGAAGAAGGCGACGAGACCGCCTTCGTGCAGCAGCTGCAAGGGCGGGCCGCATGATCATCGGCACGGCCGGCCACATCGACCATGGCAAGACCACGCTGGTAAGGGCGCTTACCGGCGTGGACACCGACAGGCTCAAGGAGGAAAAAGCGCGCGGCATTTCCATCGAGCTGGGCTATGCCTATGCCCCCTTGGCCAACGGCGACGTCCTCGGCTTCATCGACGTGCCGGGCCACGAGCGCCTGGTGCACACCATGGCGGCCGGGGCCGGCGGCGTCGATTTCGGCTTGCTGGTGGTGGCGGCCGACGACGGCGTCATGCCGCAGACGCGCGAGCACCTGGCCATCCTGTCCTTGCTGGGCGTGCAACGGGGCGCGGTGGCGATCTCGAAATCCGACCGGGTGGACGAAACGCGGCGGCGCGACGCGCGGGCCCAGGTCGAAAGCCTGGCGTCGGGCACCTTCCTGGAAGGCATGCCGGTTTTCTTCGTCAGCGCCGCCACGCCCGGCGACCCCGGCGTGGCGGCGCTGCAGGCCCATCTGCATGCGGCGGCGCAAGGCATGGCGGCGCGCGGCACGGAAGGTCCTTTCCGCCTGGCGGTGGATCGCGTCTTCACGCTCAAAGGGCATGGCACCGTCGTCACCGGCACCGTGCACGACGGCGTATTGCGCCTGGACGATGAAACGATCGATTTGCGCCTGATGCCGGCGGGGCGCAAGCTGCGCGTGCGCAGCATCCATGCGCAGAACCGGCCCGCGCGGGAAGCTCGGGCGGGCCAGCGCTGCGCCTTGAATCTGCTTGGCCTGGACCAGGATGGCGTTGCGCGCGGAGACTGGATCGCCGATGCCCGCTGCTTCACGCCCGCGCGCAACATCGACGTGCAGCTGCGCTTGCTGCCCGACGCCGGGCCGGTGCGCGCCTGGAGCCCGCTGCACATACATCTGGGCGCGTCGCATTTCCTGGCGCATGCCGTGCCCCTGTCGAGCGCCACGCTGGCCGCCGGCGCGGCGGGCCGGGTGCAACTGGTGTTCGACCAGCCGATATGCGCGATGCCGGGCGACCGCTACATCGCCCGCGACGCGCAGGCGCGCCATACCGTGGGCGGCGGAATCGTGCTGGACCCCGACGCGCCGCCACGCAAGCGCCGGTCGCCCGAGCGCATGGCCTGGCTCGGCGCCGTCGCCGCGCTATATGCGGGCGACAGCCTGGCGGACCTGCTGCGCGTGGCGCCGTGGGGCCTGGACGAGCACCAGTTGCTGCGCCTGGCGCGACGCGGGCCCGACGGCATCGCGGCCCCGGAAGGCGCGCTGTGGCTTGCCGCAAGCGGCGGCCAGGCGCCGCGCCGCCTGATTCTGCAATCGCGCTGGGACGCCTTGGCCGGCCAGGTTTCGAACACCCTGGCCTCCTTCCATGAACGCTGGCCGGACGAGCCCGGCGTCGACACGGCGCGGCTGCGCCGCATGGCGCTGCCCGCCATGCCCGAAGCCCTGTGGCCGGCGCTGTGCGAACATCTGTTCGATACGGGGCGGCTCGCGCGCAATGGCCCATGGCTGCATGCGCCCGGACACACCGCGGCGCTGGCGCCGCAAGAGGCCGAACTGGCCGAGCGCCTGCTGCCGCTGATCAGCGAAGGCGGCTTCGACCCGCCCTGGGTGCGTGACCTTGCCCGGCACCTGGGCAAGGACGAAGACCACGTCCGGCAATTGCTGTTGAAGCTGCTGCGCCGCGGCGAGCTGTACCAGGTCGTGCGCGACCTGTTCTACCATCGCGATCAGATCGCCCGCCTGGCGGAGCTGGTCAGGGCCGCGGGTGAAAGCGAGGGGGTTTGCGCCGCCGGGTTTCGCGACCTGACCGGGCTGGGCCGCAAACGCAGCATACAGATACTGGAATTCTTCGACCGCAGCGGATACACCAGGCGCTTGCGCGACCGCCACGTGCTGCGCAAAGATGGTGCTGACTTCCGGCAGCGGCTATCATAAGGCGCTGGAGCCTGTTAACGTAACAGGCCCTAAGGGAAGGCATTCGTGTCCGGTGGCATGGCTGGGCTTCAAACCCAGTTGGGGGCGTCAGACGCTCCCAGGTAGGTTCGACTCCTGCTGCCTTCCGCCAAACGCCGACCGCTCGGAAGCATTGCCGGCGACGTCAGTCCGTGCCGGGTTCCGTCATTTGGGCGACCGAGGGCTTGGGCCGTTCATCGACCAGCAGCTTGAAGATGTCGGGACGCGCGTAATGGCCCACGACATCGAAATCGTACTTGCCGCGCACCACGTCGTCCAGGTCCAGTTCGGCGGTCAGTATGCATTCACCGTCGTGGGAAGGCCCGGCCAGCACTTCCCCGGCAGGGTTGACAATGACGCTGCCGCCGCGCATCAGGACGGTATCGGGCGCATTGCCCTGAATGGCATCGTAATCTTCCGGATAGTCCGCGCGAGTCGCATACTGGCAGGCGCTCAGCACGAAACAGCGGCCTTCGATGGCGATATGCTGCATGGAGCTGGTCCAGATTTCGCGGTCGTCGGCCGTGGGTACGCAATACAGCTGGATGCCCTTGCCGTACATGGCCATGCGCAGCAACGGCATGTAGTTTTCCCAGCAGATCACCGACCCCAGCTTGCCGATCGGGGTGTCGAACACCGGCAAGGTGGAGCCGTCTCCGCAGCCCCAGATCAGGCGCTCCATGGCGGTGGGCATGAGCTTGCGGTGCTTGCCCATCAGGGCGCCGTCAGGCGAGAAAAACAGCGTCGTGCAGTACAGGGTTCCGCCGTCCCGCTCCATGACGCCTATCACCACGAAAGCCTGCGCTTCGCGGGCGGCCGCGCCGATCTGCTCGGTGTGCGGGCCCGGCACGTCGATGGCCCCGTTGTAGTAAGCCAGAAACTCTTCACGGCCGCGCGGCAGCCTGCCGCCCACCCGCGCACCGAAATCGGCGCCCTTGGGGTAGCCGGACAGGGTGGCCTCCGGAAATACCATCAGCTTGGCGCCCAGCGCGCCGGCCGCCTGTATTTTTTCAACGACTTTGGCGCAGGTCGCATCGTTATCGAAGGGGACCGAAGCCATCTGTACAACTGCTGCTAGAAATTTCATGATCTTTAAAGCCTTTGAACTGTGGTTGTTTCCACGGCCCCGGGCTGGACCTCGCCGCGCTCGAGCACGATCATGCGGTCCGCCATGGACTGTAGAAGTTGAGGATTGGATTCGGTCACCAGAATCGCCAGATCCGGCCGCGCATCGCGCAGCGCGCGCAGCATGCCCGCGTAGGCCTGCGCCAAAGCGGGGGCAAGGCCCTGGAACGGCTCGTCGAGCAGCACCATGTGCTTGCCCGCCATCAACGCCCTGCCCAAGGCGACCATCTTCTGTTGCCCGCCCGAAAGCAGCCCCCCAAAACGCGGGGACAAGTCCTTGAGTTCAGGGGCCACGAAATAGATCAGCTCCAGGCGCTCCTGGATTTCGGCTGCGCCGAGCCGGCCCGCCCAAGCCGGCAGCAGAATGTTTTCCTGCACCGTGAACTTGCCGATCAAGCGCCGCTCTTCAGGGGCATAGCCTATGCCCAGGCCGACCCGCTCGTGGGCGGGCATCGACGTGATATCGCGGCCGCTGAACTCTATCTTTCCTTCGACCAGGGGAAGCGCCCCCATGATCACCCGCAGCAACGATGTTTTGCCCGCCCCATTGCGCCCGATCAGCGCCAGCGTCTCGCCCGCCGCGATATCCACCGAAACCCGGCGCAACACCTGGCTGCCGGCAATCGCGGCCACGGCCTGGTCTACCCTGAGTAATGCCATCAGATCGCCCCCACCACGCTGCGCAATACGCGCTCATCGCGCAGGACGGCGTCCGGCGCTCCGTCGGCCATCACCTGGCCGGCATTCCAGACGATGACGCGGTCCATATAGCGGGCCACCAGCTCCATGTCGTGCTCGACCAGCAGCGCTGTGATCTTGCGCTCGCGCAAGATCGGAATCAGGATGTCCATGATCTCGAATTTCTCGCTGGAGCTCACTCCGCTGGTGGGCTCGTCCATCAACAGCAAGGTGGGCGACAAGGCCATCGAAACGGCGATATCGACCAGCTTGCGCACCCCTTCCGGCAACGAATGTATGTGGCGCTCCGCTTGCGGCGTCAGGCCGAAGATGGCGAGAATGTCCATCGCTTCGCTACGCAACGCGGGACGATCCAGCGCGCGCAGGTTCCAGAACCCGGTGCGCGCCGCCAAGGCGATCAGAACGTTCTGGATGACCGTATCTTCGGTAAACAGTTGCGGCAGCTGGAAGGTGCGCACCGCCCCGAGGCGGGTGATGTCGCGCGGCGGCATGCGAGTCAGGTCCTTGCCGGCGAAGATCACCTCGCCTTTGCTGGGCCTGACGTAGCCGGTGCACAAATTGAGGAAAGTCGTTTTGCCCGAGCCATTGGGCCCGATGATGGAAGCCAGCTCCCCTTCATAGAGATCCAGGTCGACGCCATTGGCGGCCTTGACGCCCCCGAACTCGACGTGCAGGCCTTTGGATTGCAGCACCGTGACGCGACTCATAGCCGTTCCTCCTTGGCCCGCGCCGGCAGCACGCGCTGGACCACGCCCCACAAGCCCTGCGGGGCAAACAACACCACGAACACCAGCACCGTCCCGAGGATCAATTGCCACGCATTCCCGGCGTAGATGCTGGCGTAGCTGCGGATGAGCTCGAAGGAAACGGCGCCGATCAGCGCGCCGACCACATTGGCCGTGCCGCCCAGCACCGCCACGAAAACGAATTCGGCCGAGAGGCTCCAATAGGCCAGATCCGGCGTCACGTGGCCGGTCGACAACGCCACCAGCCCCCCGCCCAGCCCGGCCAGGCCGGCCGCGCTGACGTGCGCGACGAACATGACCCGATAGGCCGAAATCCCCAGATACTCCAGCCGCACCTCGTTGGTCTTGACGGCGCCCAGCGCCGCGCCCAGCGGGCTGTGCAAATAGCGATGGACCATCCAGAACACCAGCGCCAGCAGCGCAACGGCGCAATAGTACAAACCCCAGCCGAACTCGTAGGCGTCCAGCGAGAAACCCAGCATGGGCGGCGGAACCACGCGGATGCCATCGCTGCCGCCGGTATAGGAATAGGCTCGCAGGAACACGGTGTAGCCCAGCATGGAAAACGCCAGGTTCAGCATGCCGTAGAAAATGCCGCGATAACGCACCAGGATGGTTCCCAGCAGGGCGCCCGCCGCGACACTGCAAACCAGGGCCAGCCCCAGCAGCACCCAGAGGTCCAGCCCCCCTGCGCGCGAACCGAAGGCAACGACATAGGCGCCTATGGCGAAATACAAGGCGTGCCCGAACGACACCTGGCCGGCCCGCAATAGAATGAGCAGCCCGATCGCGCACAGCGCAATGCTCATGGCCACCAGCAGCAGCGGGCGCAAGGACGGGAGCAGCATAGGCGCGATCGATATCAAGACGAGCGCGACGGGCTGGGCCACCAAGGCCCCGAAACGTGAATTCATATCCTGCGCACCTCTGGACTGCCGAACAAGCCGTAAGGTTTCACGACCAGAATCACGGTCATCACCAGATAAGGCATCACCGCCGCGATTTCGCTGTAAAAGTGCACGCTGAACGCCTGTGCCAGGCCTATCAGTAGAGCAGTCACCGCCGCACCTTGAAAATGCCCCAGGCCGGCCGACGCCACGATCGCGAACGACAGCACGATGGTGCCGGCCCCGGTGCCGGGCACCAGCGACGTGGTGGGCGAGGCCAGCGCCCCGCCCAAGGCCGCCAGCGTGGCGCCCAGAATGAAAGTCCAGAAGTAGACGCTGCGGGCGTTCACCCCCATCACGCTCGCCACTTCGAAGTCCTCGATGACGGCGGTGATCAATTTGCCTTTGCGCGTCCGGTTGAAGAACCAGGCGAGCCCCAGCATGGTGGCCAGCGCCGTCAGCGGCAAGACCACCAGCTGGTAAGTGGTGTAATAGATGCCGCCTATCTCCATGGTGCCCAATATGGCCAGCGGCGCATCATTGAAGTATGGCTCGACACCGAATATCAGCTTCTGGGCGTCTTCAAGCATCATGAAGATGCCGAAGGTGATCAATAGCTGAAGCGTGTGCTCTTTGCCGTAGATGCGGCGCAGCAGCACGCGCTCTATCAGGGCGCCCAGCGGCACCCCGACGACCAGGGCCGACAGCACCAAAGCCAGATACAGCCATGGGCCGTCGCCCCATGCCGCCGAGAGCCAGAGCCCCGCCGCCGCGGCCGTGTAGCCGCCCAAGGCATAAAGGCTGCCGTGGGCGATGTTCAGGATGCGCATGATGCCGAACACCAAGCTGAGCCCGACCGCCACCATGAACGAGACGGAAGCCTGCGCCACGCCATCCATGATGGCTAACAAGGCGGTTTGCAGCACTTTGGACTCCTGAGCTAGTTCTTAGCGGGAACGTTGAATTTTTCGAGCGTCCCCGCCGGCAAGGCCTTGAGCCAGTCTTGCGCCTTGGTGCCCGCCGGCGGCGTGATCAGGTCGCCGGGGAACAGCACCAGCTTGTTCAGGACCATGAAGTTGTGGGCGTCGCTTTTGCCGGTCACGCCGACCAATTGCCCTTCCACCGCCTGGTTGTCCTCGCGCAGCGCGAGCTCGCCGGTAAAGTCCTTGAGGCTCAGGTTCTTCCAGCCCGCCAGCAAGTCGCGCTGCAGCGTTTCGCGGCTTCCGTCCCAGTTCTTTTCCAGGGCGACCTGGATCGAGCGTATGGCCTGTGCCATATGGTAGGAAGGAAAGCTCGGGTATGCGCCGGTGCGTTCCTTGATGGCATCGATGAAGGCCTGATGCCCGGGGACGTTCGCCATTTTTGGATCGAGCGCCCAGCTGTCGCCCCGCACTCCGATGATGGCGTTTTCGGGGAAGGATTTCCCGAGCTGTTGCAGGGAGCTCTCGCCGTTGGGGCTGACCAGCGTCGCGTTGCGGAACAGCGAACGCGACGACGACTGGCGAATGAAAGTGTTCATGTCGCCGCCCCACAAGGAGGTAAAGACCACGTCGGGGCGCAAGGCCGAAAGCTTGGAGATCTCTGTCGAGTAGTCCGACGTGCCCAGCTTGGGGAACAGCTCCGCCACGATCTTGACGTCCGGGCGCAATGTTTGCACGGCTTGCTTGAAGGCGGCCCAGTTGTCGCGCCCGAAAGCATAGTCCTGGTTGATGCCGGCAACCGTCTTGACCTCGGGCATGGACTTGAGCATGTAAAGCGCCACCGCAAGGTTGTTCGGCGGAGTCCAGTCAGAAGTCCGGTACACGTAGTCGTATTTGCGCTCTTCGTAGAGCCGTTCCGTGCCGCAGTCCCAGAACATGGTCGGCATCTTCAATTCTTCGGCCGCGGGCGCAACCGCCAGGCAGATGGAGCTGGAAAGCCCGATGATCATGGCATCGACCCGTTTGCTCTCGACCAGCGCGCGGAATTCGACCACGGTGTTGTCGACGCCACGGTTCTCGTCCAGGAAGGTGAGTTCGACCGGACTGCCTTTGATGCCGCCCGCCTTGTTGATCTGTTCAACCAGATATTGCGCTGTTTGTTGCGCCGGAACACCGAATACCGCCCCGGCCCCCGACAAAAAGGTTGAAACGCCAATCCGTATGGGCTCGCCGGCGGCTGCGGATGCGCCCGGCCAGAATGCCGCCAGCGACGCCATCACGAGGCCGGCGGCCGTCTGTTTCCACTTTGAAGTGCTCATAGTTCCCCAATCCCTCATTGAAAAGACATGCGCCTGCAACGGATGAAGCATGAAGACGAGTATTGCCGCGCAAAACCACCCGCATACTATTATTGACGGAATATTCCGTCAATTAATTTTGGTGTGTTACTAGGGTATAACCTAGTATTTACAGGGAATTTATCTAATAGAGATCAAGAAATAGAGCGTTAAATTGTAATTTAGTCGGATTTTCCCGACATATAATGACTACAATGGGTCATGCTCTATACTTTCCAACTTGCCGCGTTGCGAAGTACGGCCGTCGACCCGGCGCGGCGGGGCCGTTCCGAGGCGTCGCGCGTCAGCGCCGCCATCATCGCGCATCGGACCTTATCGGGAGCAAGTCATTGGATCTTCAGGAAAAGCTCAGTCGCCTTGGAATCAGCGGCAATCTTTTTACTGTCTACCTGAGCGCGATCAACATGGGAGCGGCCACGGTGGCCTGCCTGGCGCAACGCACCGGTCTGGCGCGCACGACGACCTACGATGCCGTCGCCCGGCTGGAAGAGGAAGGCCTGGTGGAATTCCAGGGCAGCGGCCGCAAGCGCATGGTGGTGGCACGCGACCCCAGTGTATTGATGGAATACGTGGCGGCGCGGCGGCAGATGGTGACCGACATGCTGCCGCAACTGCGGTCCATGTACAACCACGTCAAGGGCAAGCCGCAGATCAGATTCTATGAAGGCCTGGAAGGCATGCGCACCGCCCTCTGGGATTCGCTGCGCGACGACTCGCTGACCTTGCGCGCCACCTTCTCGATGTACGAAATCGAAGGAATGCCCGGCCTGGACGAGATAGAGCGATACCGCCAGGCCCGAGTCGAACGCAAGATCTTCATGCGGGTCATCCGCTCGCGCAGCCGCGACACCCGCGCCATCTGGCCAAGCAGCGCAGAAGACATGCGAGAGGTGCGCTTCACCCCTCCCGCGCTGACGCTGGCCATGACCACCTTGATCTACGGCAACACCGTCGCGCTGATGTCATCGAAGCGCGAGAACTACGGCCTGATCATCGAAAGCGAGGAATACGCGGCTCACCAGGGCATGCTGTTCGAGGCCGTCTGGATGGCCAGCGAGCCCGCTCCGCCCGCCGCGTCGCAGCCTTCCGCCGACGCTCCCTGACATTCGATACGGAAAGATGGGCGGCGCCCGGCTTCAAGCCTGATCGCCGGCATTCACGCTCACGATGGTCCGCCGCAGCCAGGCGTCGATCCGGCGGGCGATGTCGTCGTTATTGTCGTCCATCATCAGCACATGCGAATTCCCCTGGATGCCGAGATCTTCCAGGCGCAGTATCTGCAAAGCGGGGAACCGGCGCGCAAATGCCGCTATCTTGGCGCTGAGCGACTGCCACCGCCCGTCCGACTCCATGTTTCCGCCCAGGACGACCAGCGTCGGCGTGTCATAGGTCTCCGGCGCCGGCGACGGCATTCCGGCGGGCTCGATACCCACGATGGCGCTCACTTGACCGGCGGATTCCGCCGCCAGCCGCATCGCCAACGGCCCCGACTGCGAATGGCACACGATGGCCGCTTTGCCGATGCGCCTCAGCAGCGCCTTGAACGCCTCTACCATCGCATCATTGGTATGAGTCCAGCGCGGCACCATCTGCAGGCAGAACGCATCGAAGTGATCCACCGGAAATCTGGTGTTGCGGTAGGCCGTGCGCCGTGCCGGATCATCGTGGTAGCTGCCCGCCCCGTCGCCGATGCGAAAGCGCGTGTAGACGTCGTCCACGGTCTGTGTGACGGGGCCCTCGGGCCAGATGTCCGGATACGGCGCGAAGCCGGACCGGCCCCTTTCCACTGCGTCACAGACATAGACGTCCCAGCCTTTGCGGACAAAATGATTGACCCAGCCTTCGCGCCCGTCAGGCGTCGTTTCCCACACGGCGCCGGTCATTCCCCCGCCATGCCAGAAGACCAACGGGCCCCTCCCATTGGAGCGCTCGGGAAGATAATACTGGACGTACATCTGCTCGACGGCATAGCTGCCATTGGGATTGATGCTGACGGGCTCTCCCCCTTCGCTCATGGTTCGTTCGTAGGCGGCGCGGCCCGCTAGGCGCAAGCGCCGGCCGCCGACGTGGAAAGACCCCATGGCGCGCAAACATAAGGGCTCGGACAGGTGAGTGCTGAACATGTGGCGGGCGGGCGCCTTATTCGACGGTGATGCCGTTTTCCTGGATCAACCGGGCGAGCGCCGTGGTTTCACGCTCCAGAAAATCGGCCAGGGCGGCAGGGCTTCCGCCGGCCGAATCGACGCCCAGGCCTTCCAGACGCTGCTTCACTTCAGGGTCGTTCAGCGCCGCGTTGAAGGCGGCATTCAGTTTGTCGATGGCCGACTTTGGGGTGCCCGCGGGCGCAAGCAAGCCGAACCAGGGATTGACCAGCATGTTGGGGTAGCCCGATTCCGCAAACGTGGGAACGTGGGGGATCGCCCGCGCGCGCTGCTTGCCGGCGACCGCGATCGCCACCAGGCGCCCTTCCTTGATGCTCGCCAGCGAGGCGGGCAGGTTGTCGAAGTACATGTCGACCTGGCCGCCAAGCAGGTCGCCTGCCACTTGGCCGGCGCCCTTGTAGGGGATGTGGGCGATGTCCACCTTCGCTTCGCGCTTCAGGAGCTCCAGCGCGAGATGCGCCGAGCCGCCCACGCCGGAGGACGCGGCGTTCAGCTTGCCCGGGTGCGCGGTGGCGTAGTCGATGAATTCCGCGACGCTTCTGGCCGGCACCGTGGGGTTCACCACCAGCACGCTCGGTACGGTGCCCACCATCATGACGGGCGCGAAATCCTTGGAAATGCTGTATGGCGCCGGCTTGTACAGCGACGGCGCGACGGCGCAGCTATAGGCGCACATGACCACCGTATAGCCGTCGGGCTTGCTGCGCGAGACGTATTGGACGCCGATGTTCCCGCCCGCCCCGCCCTTGTTTTCAACCACCACGGACTGATTCAAGCTTGCGCGCGCCTTGTCGGCCAGCATGCGGGCGATGATGTCGGGCGTTCCTCCGGCGGGGAATGGCACCACTATCGTCACCGGCCGTCGAGGGAAGGAGTCAGCCGCATGTGCCGGCGCGAACAGCGAGGTCACGGCCGCCGCCGAAGCAATGAAAAATACCCTGTAGCGCCTCGAAAAGACGGATGTCATGTTCTGCCTCCATGCAGTCTTGATCATGAAGCGCAATTCTAGTCAGGGCTGTTATATTTAAATAATGATTTGTTTTTATATTATTCATATCGAAAATGGTATGAATATCGTATGAGCCCAGCCATGCCCGCCGACAATCCTTCCAGTTTCTCCCTGCTACGCCGCGCCAGCCTGCCGGTGCTGCTGTGCTTCGATTCGCTGATGCACACTCGAAGCGTGACGGCGACCGCGCAGCAGTTGAACAAGAGCCAGCCGGCCATCAGCCGCGATCTCGCGCGGCTGCGCGAACTGCTCAAGGACCCGGTTTTCGTCGTGATCCGCAAAAAACTCGTCCCCACCGAACGCGCGCTGTCCCTGCACCGGCAGGTGCAGGGCGCATTGTCCGGCCTCGAGCAGGCCTTGGGGGCCGGGCAGCCCTTCTCGCCGTCCGAAGTTTCCGGCGTCCTCAATATAGGCGCAGCCGCGCACATAGAGCTTCTTCTTGCCGCGCCGCTGACCATGGCGCTTCAGCAGGCGGCGCCCCGGCTCACTGTTCGCTTTCAACCCGTGCACGGCGACTTCTCGCCCGACGACCTCGATTCGGGGCGCATGGACTTGGCGATCGGCCTCTTCCCTTCGCTGTCGCCGCGCTTCCCCAGCCAAGTGCTGTTCAACGACGAACGCGTGGGCGTCGTGTCTTCAAACCACCCGCTCGCGCGGCGCCGAAACCTGACCCTGAATGATCTGGGCCGCGTGAAATGGCTGGCGTTTTCTCACATGTACGGCAAGGAAACCAATTTCGATCGCGCGCTCCAGGGCAGCGGCCATGCCATGCGCTTCAGCGCCTATGTGTCGAGCTTCGGTCTTGCGCCCCATTTCTTGATGGAAACCGACTATGCCACCACCATGCCCCGCGTCATCGCGGAGAAGTATCGCCGGCACTTCGACCTGCAACTCATCCGCCTGCCCGCCGTCCTGCGCGAGGCGCGCATGATGATGGTCTGGAGCGCGCAGAACGACAGCGCCCGGCTGAATCAATGGCTAAGGAAGATGGTGGCCGATCTGACGGCGGAGCTGGTGGCGTAAGCGGGAACGGCGTAGGCGAGGGCTTCCGGCGCCGCTGGTTTTCTTGCCGGCGGCAGGGCTGGCGCGCCATCGGCGCACTACCAATCGGCCTTGCCCGCATCGGTCCGGATCAAGCCGGAGGCTTCCGCGATCAGGCTGGACCGCAGCGTTTCGGCGGGCCGGCTCAGTGTCCGATCATGCGGCCAGACCAGGCAGAGGCCGATTTCAGGCGCCGCCAGAAGATGGCGGGTCACCAGCCCCTGGCGTTGCGCATAATGGGCGCCGAGCGTTTCCACGATCGCGATCCCCATTCCCTGCGCCGCAAGAGCGCAGGCCGCCGATGACTGGCCCACCTCGATGATGGGCTGATAAGGGAGCCCGGCCTCTTCCAAGGCCTGCCGGGTGATCCGCCCCGCCGGCAGCGTGGTCGCCAGGACGATGGGGCCGGCATGCGCCAGGGCTTCCAGGCTCAGGCCGGGCTTGGAAGCCCATGGATGAGTGGGATGCATGACGGCATACAGGCTCATGGGCGCCAGTACGCGGCTGGCCGCCCTGTCCTTTTCCGCGGGCGTGCCCACGACGATGCCGAGGTCGATGCGGTGATCGACCGCCATCTCGATGATGTCCAGTGCCGTCCCCGCCCGGACCGTCACCGCGATGCCGGGATGCTCGCGGCGCACCACCGCCAGGGCAGGCGGCAATATGCTCGATGCCGCGATGGCCACCGCGCCGATCGCCAGGCGGCTCAACGCGCCCTGGCGAATGTCGCCCGCGAGCTTGTCCACGGCTTCCATGCCCGCCAGCGCGTTCAAGGCGTCGGGAATCAGGGCGCGGCCCTGGCTGGTCAGTTGAAGGCGGCGGTTCTGGCGGCTGAACAGCGCAAAACCCAGACGCGTTTCCATTGCGCGCAACAAGGCGCTGGCGGCGGGTTGCGTCATATTGATGGACTCCGCGGCGGCGGTCACGGTTCCGCATTGATACATCGCGCGCAGCAAAGCCAGTTCACGTCGACTTAGCATACGAATTTTATTATGAAACCATCTTGTTTATCTATTTGACCATATATATCGCAGGCCGGACAATGGCCGCATGAAACATGACATCATCCGCTCGGTCACTTGCATCCCGATGCGCCTGCCCTTTCATCACTGGACCGACCCGCCGCTGTTCGCCGGGCGGCCGCGCACGACTCTGGACAGCGCATTGGTCCGCCTGGAAACCCAGGACGGCGTGGTGGCGTGGGGCGAGTCCTACTGCGTGGAGCCCAGGGCGCTACTGGCCATTTTCGAGACGCTGATCGCTCCGCTGGCCAAGGACAAGCCGGCATCCGATCCCATGCTGCTGCCCTCGATGCAGCGGACGCTGCACAACCTGGGGCGCTCCGGTCCAGTGGTACACGCGCTGGCGGGACTCGACATCGCCCTGTGGGATTGGCGCGCCAAGCGCGCGGGCGTCCCGCTTCATGAGCTGCTGGGCGGCAAGCGCCGAGACCGCGTGCGGGCGTATGCGTCGCTGCTGCAGTACTACGACGACGCCGAGCTGCTGGACGCCGTCAGCACGCGTGCCCTGCAAGAGGGCTATGCGGAAATCAAGCTGCATGAACGCAGCGCGGAAGCGCTCTCGGCGGTGCGCCGCGCCGCGGGCCCCCGGACTCCCATCATGGTCGATACGAATTGCGCCTGGCTGCCCGATGAAGCGCCCGGCGCCATCGAGGCCATGCGCGAGCATGATCCGTTCTGGATCGAAGAACCGCTATGGCCGCCCGAAGACGGCCGCGCCTTGGCACGCCTTCAGGCGTCCTGCGGCGTGCCGCTGGCCGTCGGCGAGAATGCGAGCAGCGCCCACGCCCTAAAGGAAATGATCGACGAAGAGTCCGTGCGCTACGTCCAGCCCAGCGTCATCAAGCTCGGGCTCAGCGCGGCGCGGGATATCGCGCGGCACTGCCAAGGAACCGCGGTCGTGTGCGCGCCGCAGGTTGCGTTCTTCGGGCCGGGCTATCTTGCCAGCCTGCATCTGATCGCCGCGCAGGAGCGGGAAGTATCGCTGGAGCGGCTATACGTGCGGCTCGCTCACACCCCTTATCAGCAGACCGTGCCAATACAGGACGGCTGGGCGCAGGTTCCCGACGCGCCCGGCCTGGGCGCGGACCCTGAACCCGAACTCGTCGCAGGCCGCTTTGGCAGCTTTAGTAGTTAGAACCGAGAAACACCGTGAAAGGTGAAAGGAGACATCGATGAATACTGGACGCCGCTCGTTCGTAATTGGCGCCGCCGCCCTGACGCTGGGCGCCGCGGCAGGCGCCTGGACGCGCACCGCTCAGGCCGCCGCCGGCTACCCCGGCAAGCCGGTGCGCGTGCTGGTTCCCTATCCGCCCGGCGCAGCGACCGACAATCTGGGGCGCATGGCCGCCGATGAATGGGCCAAAGCGTTCGGCCAGCCGTTCATCGTGGAAAACCGGGGCGGCGGCGGCACGATGATCGGCACGCGCGCGCTGGCCATGTCGGAGCCGGACGGCTACACGCTGGGCATGGTGGATTCCGCCTTCGTCATCAATCCAGGGCTGCGAGGCGCTGAAGTTCCCTACGACACGCTGAAGGACTTCAAGCCCATTTCACAGATCGCCACCGCGCCCTTCGTGATGGTGGTCCATCCGTCCGTCGCCGCCAAAGACCTGAAATCGTTCATCGAGCTCGCCAAGGCGCATCCGGGCACCTTGTCCTATGGCTCGGCGGGAGTCGGCAGCGGCCCGCACCTGGCCGGCGAACAATTGCGCCAGCACGCCGGCATCGACATCCAGCACATCCCTTACCGCGGCGGCGGCACCGTCATCACCGACCTGCTTGGCGGCCAGGTGCAATTCGCGTTCGCCACGGTCCCCACGCTGCTGGAACATATCAAATCCGGGCGCCTGCGCGCCATTGCGGTCACCACCAGCCAGCGCGTGGACCAGCTGCCCGACGTGCCGAGCTTTGCGGAGCTGGGCCTGCCCGGCGTCGACCTGACGCCGCTATTCGGCCTGATCGCCCCGGCCGGCGTGCCGGACGACATCATTCAGAAGCTGTCCACCACCATTGCCGCGTCGATACGGTCCGGCGACATGCACGGGAAGCTCACCAAGATGGGGTTCATCCCGGTGGGCAGCACGCCCGCCGAATTCGCACGCCGGATCCAGGACGAAGTGCGGAAATGGACCGAAGTGATCAAGCGCGGCGGGATAGCCGCGCAGTAACGGCCCGGGCTCAGTTCACCGTGACGCCGGCGTCGCGCACGACATCGCTCCAGAGCTTTATTTCCTTGACGATCTGGTCGCGGAAGGCCTCGGGGCTGCCGGGCGCGGATTCTTCTCCGGTCGTCCGCAGCCTGTCCGCCATTTCGCCCTGCTTCACGGCGGCGTTGATGGCTTCGTTGAGCTTGGCCTGAATCGCCGGCGGCATGCCTCTGGGCCCGATGATGCCGTACCAGACGGTGACGTCATAGGGAACGCCTTCCTCGCGGACGGTGGGGATGTCGGTCGCGGACGACACGCGCTCGGGCAGGGTAACCGCCAGGACCTTCAAGCGCTTGTCCTCCCGGTAAGGCAGCGTGGACCCCGCCGTGGTCAGCATGGCGTTCACCTGCCCAGAGACCGTGTCGGTCAGCGCCGGCGCGGAACCTTTGTAGGGGACGTGCGTCATGGAGATGCCGGCGGTCTTGAGGAAGAGCTCCATGGCCAGATGCGATATGCCGCCCGTGCCCGACGAAGCGTAGGTCAGTTCGCCCGGCTTCTGCTTGGCCAATGCGATCAGTTCCTGCACGCTATTGGCCGGAACGCCGGGGTTGACCGACAGGAAGAAAGGCGCCTTGGCGATCATCCCGATGGGCGTCATGTCGTGCACCGGATCGAACGGCAGCTTGTACAGGCTGGGATTGACCGAATAGCTGTTCGATATCAAGGTGAGCGTGTAGCCGTCCGGCTCCGCCCGAAGGCCGATCTCGACGCCCAGCTTCCCGCCCGCGCCGGGACGGTTCTCGATGACGACCGGCTGCTTGAGCGAGGTGGACAGCAGCTGGCCCAGGGTACGCGCGATGCCGTCGTTGCCGCCGCCCGCGGCGAAAGGGACGATGAGCTTGATGGGCTTGGACGGATATTCGTCGGCATGCGCCGCGGCGGGCCACACCGCCACGGCCGCGACCGCCGCCGACAGCAAACCGCCTGTGAACATGTTCCGGATGGCTTTGAAGCCGAACTGCTTGGTCATGCGTGATCTCCTTCTATGCATTCGTAGCAGGCCGGATTATGCAACAGATCGCTGCTTGACGGCTCATGCTCCGGCGGCGCCATGGGCGTCGTCATGCCTTTTCAATCAAAACTGATCCCCTGCGCCAATGGCAGTTCACGGGAGTAATTGACGGTATTGGTCTGGCGCCGCATATACGCCTTCCAGGCGTCGGACCCGGATTCACGCCCCCCGCCGGTTTCCTTTTCCCCGCCGAAGGCTCCGCCGATTTCGGCGCCGCTGGTGCCTATGTTGACGTTCGCGATGCCGCAATCGCTGCCCAGCGCGCTCTGGAACAGCTCCGCTTCGCGCAGGTCGGTCGTGAAGACGCAGGAAGACAGGCCTTGCGGCACTTCGTTGTTCAAGCGAATCGCCTCGGCAAAGTCGCTGTACGGCATGACGTAGAGAATGGGCGCAAAGGTTTCATGGCGCACCACGTCGGTCTGCCCCGGCATTTCGACGAGGGCGGGGGATACGTAATACGCGTCTGGGTATTCGTCGCTCAGCCGGCGCTCGCCGCCGTGTACCTTGCCGCCTTCCTGCCGCGCCTGCGACAGGGCGTTTTGCATGGCCTCGTAGGCCGCCTTGTCGATCAGGGGCCCGACCAGATTTCCTTGCAAGGGATGCCCGATGCGCACCTTGGCATAAGCCGATTTCAAGCGCGCCACGATTTCGTCCCGGACGGATTCATGGGCGATCAGGCGGCGCAAGGTGGTGCAGCGCTGCCCCGCCGTGCCCACCGCCGCGAATAGAATGGCGCGCACCGCCAGGTCCAGGTCCGCGCTCGGCGCGAGAATCATGGCGTTGTTGCCGCCCAGTTCGAGGATGCTGCGCCCGAAGCGTGCCGCCACGCGCGGGCCGACCTCCCGCCCCATGCGCGTGCTGCCGGTCGCGCTGACCAAGGCCACCCTGGGATCGTCCACCAGCGCCAGCCCCGCCGCCCGATCGCCCACGCAGACCTGGCTGAGCCATTGGGGAACATCGCCGTGCTCGCGCATGGCCTGCTGCAGCAATGCCTGGCTGGCCAGTGCGGCAAGCGGGGTTTTTTCGGACGGCTTCCAGATCACCGCGTTGCCGGCGACCAGGGCGAGCGTCGTATTCCACGCCCAGACGGCGACCGGAAAATTGAATGCGCTGATCACGCCCACCACGCCCAGGGGATGCCAGGTTTCGCGCATGTGGTGGCCCGGACGCTCGGACGCGATGGTCAGGCCGTACAGTTGGCGCGACAAGCCGACGGCGAAGTCGCAGATATCGATCATTTCCTGTACTTCGCCCAGCCCTTCCTGGGTGATCTTGCCGGCTTCCCACGACACCAGTTCCCCCAGCGCCTGCTTGTTGCGGCGCAGGACTTCACCGAACACGCGCAGCAGTTCTCCACGCCGGGGAGCGGGCACTGCGCGCCAGGCGTCGAATGCCTGTCGGGCCTGGGCGATCTTGGCCGCCACGTCGGCCGGCGTATCGAGCCGGACCGAAGCGATGCGGCTTCCATCGATGGGAGTATGGACGGGATGGGACCCCATGGTGTAGGCGGATCGCTCCACGCCGAGGCTGGCTAGCAAATTGTCGACCATAACGCATCCTTTATATGTATAGAGGATAGATTGACTTGTAGTATCCGCGATGGGCCGCCGCAGGCCAAGCGACAAACAGCGGCCGCGGTGTTGCGCCAGGCGACACTTTCCCGCTGCGAACTGGCACAATGCCTGCTTGGCAAATCGCGCGAAGAGGATTTGCCATTGCAGGTGAACGCCCGGGCTCGCCCCTCATCCAGACCTTGGGAACCCTTCATGACATCCATCGGTTTCGCTTCCAGTTATATCGCCCCCACCGGTTCGCCCATCCGCGAGCTATTTCCTTATCTGAGCCGGCCGGGCATGATCTCGTTCGCGGGCGGATACCCTTCGCCCAGCCTGTTCGACGCGGAGGGCCTGCAAGCGGCCGCGCAGCGCGCGCTGGCCGACCCGGCCGGCAGCCTGCAATACGGGGCGACGGAAGGAACGCCCGCGCTGCGGCAGGCCATCGCGCAGCTGTGCGGAGCGCGCGGCATCGCCTGCGACGCGCCGGATGTGCTGATCACCACCGGTTCGCAGCAGGCTTTCGATCTGCTGGTCCGCATTTTCATCGAGCCGGGCGCGCCGGTCTATGTGGAAACCCCGGCCTACCCTGCGGCGATCCAGGCCCTGCGCCTGGCGCAGGCCCGCATCCACGAAGTCCCCGTCGATGCGGAAGGGCTGGACGTCGATCGCTTGCGGCATCAGCTGGAAACCGCCGCGCCGGCGGACCGGCCCAAGCTGCTGTACACGGTGCCGAATTTCTCCAACCCCTCCGGCACCCTGATGACGGCGTCCCGCCGCCAGGCCTTGGTGCAGCTGGCGTTGCGCTACGGCTTTCTGATCATCGAGGACGACCCCTACGGCGAGCTGCATTTCGGCGAGCAGGCCCCGCCTCCCGTGTATGCGGCGGGCCAGGCGGCCGGCAAAGACAACCCGGTGCTGTACCTTTCCAGCCTGTCCAAGACCGTGGCGCCGGGCTTGCGCGTCGGCTGGATGCTGGCGCCGCCGGAAATACTCCGGCGCTGCACGGTGGCCAAGCAGGTCACCGACCTGTGCACTTCGCCGCTGGCGCAGGCCGTGGCGCTCCAATACCTTGCCGGCGGCCGGTATGCGCCCACGGTGGAACGCGCACGCGCGGAATACGGCCGGCGCCTGCAGGCGCTGACGCAATCGCTGCGCGCCGAAGCCGGCGACGGCCTGAGCTTCGTCGAGCCCAAGGGGGGCATGTTCTTGTGGGCCGCCTGCGCGCCCGAGGTCGATGCCTCTCGCCTGTTCCAGGCCGCCGTCGACGGCGGCGTCGTCTACGTGCCCGGGGCGGCATTCTACCCGGGCGAGGCGAAGGCCACCGCCATGCGGCTTTCTTATGCGACCCCGACGGTGGACGAGATCAAGGAAGGAGCAAGACGCCTGGGGTGGGCGATGCGCCAGTGACCGGGCGGCCGGCAAACGGCATCCGATGGCGATCAGGGCGAAGCCAGGGGAAACGCGCCGCCCGCCGAATCAAATCAAGGCTTCGATCAGGAACGGCCCCTTGCGCGCCAGGCCGGCCTGCAGGCAACGGATGAAGTCTTCCACGGTGTCGGCGCGCACGGCCTCGACGCCCAGGCTGCGCGACAAGCCCACCCAGTCTATGGGCGGTTCGTGCAGGTCCAGCATGCGCCTGGCGTTCCGGCCCGGATCGGCGACGCCAACGTTCTTCATTTCGCCGTACAGCGTCGCATAGGAACGGTTGGCCAGGATGATGGTCAGGCAATCGAGATTCTCGCGCGCCTGCGTCCAGAGCGCCTGGACGGTGTACATGCCGCTGCCGTCCGCCTGCAGGGTGATGACTTTCCGGTCGGGGCACGCAACGGCCGCGCCGGTGGCCAGGGGCAGGCCTATGCCGATGGCGCCGCCGGTAAGCTGCAGCCAGTCGTGCGGAGCGCTGGCGGCGCTGTGCACGGGAAATTCACGCCCCTGGGTAATCGATTCATCGCACACGATGGCGTGCTCGGGAAGCCGGCTGGCCAGCACCATGTTCACCGCGGCGCCGGTCAGGCGGCCGCTGACGGGGATGTCGGCGGAAGGAGCGGGCGCGGCCAGTTGCGGGGCGCTGGCGGCGATTCCCAATTCGTCGGCCAGCCACTCCAGGGCGTGGTCCATGTCCTGGTCGGGGGCTGCCAGGGTCAGGATGGCGCAGTCTTCGGGCGCGAGCTTGCTGGGCTTGCCGGGATAGGCGAAGAATGCGATTGGCGCGCGCGACCCGGCCAGCAGCAAGTGCTTGGCGTCTTTGAGGCTATCCAGCGCCAGGTCGACGGGATAAGGCAGCCGCGCCACGGGCGGGCGGGTCCGGCCGCGCTCGACCCGGCGATTGGAGGTTTCTGCGACCAGCCTGACGCCGGTTGCGTGGGCGATGCGCCCGGCGGCGGCCAAGGCTCTGCCCCTGAGCGCGGCGCCGCCCAATAGCAGCACGGTGGCCTGGCCCGAACGTATGGCCCGGGCCGCGGCGCTGATGGATTCGGCCGAGGTCTTGCCGGGCGGGTCGACCCGGGCGCGCACCGGCGCCGGCGTGCCGGACGGAAGATCGGTCCAGGCGGCATCGGCCGGGAGGATCAGGGTGGCGACCTGGCCCGGCGCCCGGCACGCCACGCGCACCGCTTCCGCGGCGTCGGCGCTGACCGATTGCGCATCGGGCGTGCGCCTGACCCAGTGCGACATGGGCCCGGCCAGCGCCTCGATGTCGCTGGTGAGCGGGGCGTCGTATTGCAGGTGATACGTGGCGTGGTCGCCCACGATGTTGATCATGGGCACGCGGGCGCGCCGGGCATTGTGCAGGTTGGCCAGGCCGTTGCCCAGGCCGGGGCCCAGGTGCAGCAAAGTCGCCGCGGGCTTGTCCGCCATGCGCGCATACCCGTCGGCGGCGCCGGTGACGACGCCTTCGAACAGGCCGAGCACGCAGCGCATGCGCGGTTTCCGGTCCAGCGCGGCCACGAAATGCATTTCAGAAGTGCCCGGGTTGGCGAAACAGACGTCCACGTCGTTGGCCAGCAGGGTGTCGCAAAGGCTATCTGCACCGTTCATAATGTTCCATGAGATCGACAATATCGGGAGTGGGAGCGCGCCAAGATCAAAGAAGCTGGGGTTTGACGTTTTCCAGCGTGTCGACGAACCTTCCGACCATGTCCTTGACTTCCGCTTCCGTGATGATGAGCGGCGGGCAGAACGCGATGCTGTCCTGGATGCCGCGCACGATCAGCCCGTGCTCGTGCGCCGCCTCGTAGACCGCCGCACCCGCCTTGCCGAGCGGGTCGAAAGGCACGCGGCCGGCCTTGTCGGCCACCAGTTCCACGGCGGCGATCAGGCCCGTGCCGCGCACTTCCCCGACCAGGGGGTGGTCGCTCAGCGCGCGCAGCGAGGACTGCAGCACTTCGCCCACGCGGGCGGCGTTTTCGACCAGGTTTTTCTCTTCGATGATGCGTATGTTTTCGAGCGCGACGGCGGTGGCCACGGGGTGCCCGCTGGTGGTGTAGCCATGGCCGAAAGTGCCGAGTTCGCCCGAATACCGGGTGATGGCGGAATGCACCTTGTCGCCCAGCAACACAGCGGCGAGCGGCAGGTAGGACGAGGTGATCTGCTTGGACAGCACCATGATGTCGGGTTCGATGCCGAACTTCTGCGAGCCGAACATGGTGCCCAGGCGGCCGAAGCCGGTGATGACTTCGTCGGCGATCACCAGCACGTCGTACTTGCGGCATACCGCCTGGATTTTGTCCCAATAGGTTTCGGGCGGCACGATGACGCCGCCGGCGCCCATGACGGGTTCGCCGATGAAGGCGGCCACGGTGTCCGGCCCTTCGTTCAGGATCAGGGTTTCGAGCTCTTCGGCCATGCGGGTGGCAAAATCCTGCTGCGTTTCGCCTTCCTTGCCTTCGCGATAGAAGTGCGGGCAGGCGACGTGCTTCATTTGCGGCAGGGGCAGGTCGAAGCCGCGATGGTTGGGCGCGAGGCCGGTGAGGCTGGCCGCGGCGACCGTCACGCCGTGATAGCCCCGGTTGCGGGCGATGATCTTCTTCTTTTGGCTGCGGCCCAGGGCGTTGTTGTAGTACCAGACCATCTTGATGACGGTGTCGTTGGCCTCGGAGCCGGAGTTCGTGAAGAAGGCGGCCCGCATGCGGCCCTGCGTCAGCTGCACGAGCTTTTCGGCGAGCTCGACCGAAGGCGTGTGCGTCTTGTGGGTGAAGGTGTGGTAGTAGGGCAGCTTCTCCATCTGGCGCGCGGCGGCATCCATGAGCCGCCGCTCGTTGAAGCCGACCGCCACGCTCCAGAGGCCGGCCATGCCTTCGATGTATTTGCGGCCCTGGTCATCGTATACATAGATGCCTTCGCCGCGCTCGATGACGCGGGGGCCTATTTGCCGGTGCTTGACGGCATTGGTGTAGGGGTGCAGGTGATGGTCGATATCGCGGTTTTGTATGGCGCTCAGTGTGCTCATGTCTTGGGTCGGTGTCGGGTACGGGAAAAATCGTCAATCCGGATGATAGCCTTAATACTCAATAGCCGACCGCCTGGCCGTCCCGCCTGGGGTCGGAACCGGCGATGTAGCCGCCGTGAGGCAGCCTCTGGATGACTTGCGCCGCGCCGAAATCCAGGCTGTCGGCGGGCTGCATGTCGATATTGTGCCCGCAGGCGCGCAGCGCGTCGACCACCGGCGCCGGCGTGTGGGCCTCGAGCATGACGCGCGGGCCGGCCTCGACCCGGAAGCGCGGCGCATCGACCGCCGCCTGCGGATTGCGTTGCAGGTCGACCAGCTGCTGCATCATCTGCACGTGGCCCTGCGCCTGCATGTTGCCGCCCATCACGCCGAAGCCGGCGAAGGGCTGGCCTTTGTGCGTGATGAACGCCGGAATGATGGTGTGCATGGGCCGCTTGCCGGGCCCCACCTGGTTGCGATGGCCCGGCGCGAGCGAGAAGCCGCGGCCGCGGTTATGCAGCGCGATCCCGGTTTCCGGCACGACGACGCCCGATCCGAAGCCGTGGTAGTTGGACTGGATGAACGACACCATCATGCCGCCGGCATCCGCCGCCGCCAGATAGACCGTGCCGCCTTGGCCGGGCAGGCCGGCGGCGGGGGTGGACGCCCTGGAGGGATCGATCTGCGCCGCGCGCCGGCGCAGGTAGTCCTTGTCCAGCAATTGCGCCGTCAGGTCGCCCATGGCCACGGGATCGCCGACGTGCTCGTGCAGGTCGGCGAAGGCCAGCTTCATGGCTTCGATGGGCAGCTTGAAGAGATCGAGCGGATCGTCGCCGCGCGGCGGGTCGAAGGTATCGAGCATGCCCAGGGCCATCAGCGCGGCAATGCCCTGCCCGTTGGGGGGCAGTTCGTGCAGGGCGTAGTCGCCCCGGTAGCTCATGGACAGGGGTTCCACCCAGTCGCAGCGGTGCGCCGCGAGATCGGCGCGCGCGAGTGCGCCGCCGGTGGCCGCGGCGAAGGCCGCGATGCGATCCGCCAGTTCGCCTTCGTAGAAATCCTTGCCCATGCTGTCCGCGATGCGCCGCAAGGTGGCAGCCTGGGCCGGGAAGCGCCACAAGTCGCCGGCCCCGGGCGCGGCGCCGGAGGGCAGGAAAGCCTGGGCGAAACCGGGCTGGTCCTTGAGGACGGCCCCTTGGGCCGCCCACTGGCGGGCGATGGTGGGCGTGACCGCGAAGCCGTCTTCGGCATAGGCGATGGCGGGCTCGAACAGCGCGGCGAACGGCAGCTTGCCGAAGCGGCGGGAAAGCTCGGCCCAGCCGGCGACCTGGCCAGGCACGGTGACCGTATCCCAGCCCAGCGGCGGCATGGCCGCCATGCCCTGGAAGCGGTCGGGCGTCCAGGCTTGCGGCGCGCGGCCGGAGGCGTTCAGGGCATGCAGCCGGCCTTGGTCCCACACGATCGCGAAGGCGTCGCCGCCGATGCCGTTCATGACGGGTTCGACGACGGTCAGCGTGATGGCCGCGGCCAGCGCCGCGTCGATCGCGTTGCCGCCGGCCAGCAGCATGCGCAGCCCCGCCTGGGCCGCCAGGGGCTGGCTGGTGCTGACGACATTGGCGGCCAGCACGGGCAGGCGCCGGCTCATGTGGGGGAATTCCCAATAGGGGTGGACTGGCATGTTGATTTCTCTCTACTGAACAGCGATGTTTGCCCGCTTGACCAGGGACTGGATGATGGGGATTTCTTGCTTGATTTGCGCGGTGAGCGCTTCGGGGCTGCCGTCGGAAGGCTCGATGCCCATGACGAGCATGCGCTTGCGCACGGCTTCGTCATTGAGCGCCGCCCTCAAGGCATCGCCCAGCACGCGGGTCGCCGCTTGCGGCGTGCCGGGAGGCGCGACCAGGGTGAACCATGCCGTCATTTCGAAGCCCGGATAGCCCGACTCGCTGACGGTGGCCAGCTTGGGCAGCGTCGACATGCGGTCTTTGCTGGTGATGGCCTGCACGTCGACCTTGCCGGCATCGACCTGCGGCATGCCGGTGGAGACCATGTCGAAGAAGAGATCGACGTCGCCGTTGATGAGCTGGGGCAGCGCCTGGGTGGAGCCCTTGAACGGCACGTGCAGCAGCTTGATATCGGCCAGCTGCTGGAAGTATTCCGCCGCGAGGTGGGACGACGTGCCCGCCCCGAACGACGCGATGGACAGCGTGCCGGGCTGGGCCTTCGCCGCCTTGACCACGTCGGCCAGCGATTTGAACTGGTCCTTCTTGGTTGAGAGCAGCACCATGGGGCCGATGCCGATCATGCCGATGGGTGCGAAGGCATCGGGATCGTAGGTGAGGTTCTTGAAGAGGAAGCGGTTGGTGACCAGGGTGGAATTGGTGGCCAGCAGGATGGTGTAGCCGTCGGGCGTGGCGCGCGACACGTGCGACGCGCCGATGGTCGTTGCCGCGCCGGCGCGGTTTTCCACCACGACGGATTGGCCCAGCGTCTTGGCCATGTGTTCGGCCAGCGTGCGGGCCAGGCCGTCGGTGGCGCCGCCCGCGGGAAAAGGCGTGATCATGGTGATGGCGCGTTCGGGATAAGCGGCGGCGGCAAGGCCGGCCGCCATGCCGAGTATGGCGGCGGCGATGAATTTGATGCCGGTTTTGAACATTGCTTGTCTCCTGGGTCGTGAAATGAGTGACTTCTTCATTTGAATTCCGTACAATGGAATTCAGTTCCTTTTTTTCAACTAATATAGATCAGCGCCGCGCCGAATGCAATCCCATCGCCCCCCTCCTCCCTCCGCCGCATCCACGGCCGGCCGCCTGCGCCCCGCGCGGCGCAAGCGCACGAGCATGCAAGGCGATTCCTCGTCGCCCGACTTCGTCGATGCGCTGGCCCGCGGCCTGGGTGTGCTGCGCTGCTTCACGCCCGGGGTCAAGTCGCTGGGCAACCTGGAACTGGCCGAGCGCACGGGGCTCGCCAAATCGACGGTCAGCCGCATCGTCTACACCTTGACGGCGCTCGGCTACCTGCGCTACGACAGTGAAACCGGCCGCTATGCCCCGGGCTACGGCGTGCTGGCTCTCGGTTTCGGCTGCCTGGCCAGCCTCGAAGTGCGCCAGCTGGCGCGTCCCCTCATGGAACAGCTTGCGCACGCCACCGGCGCGGCCGTGGCGCTGGGCGTTTTCGACGGCCAGCTCATGACCTATGTGGACGCGGTGCATGGTTCGTCGGCGCTCTATCTGCGCCTGCCCGTGGGGCATCGCGTCGGCATGGACAGCACCATGGGCCGCACCTATTTGGCCGGCCTGCCGGCCGGCGAGCGCGAAGCCCTGCTGGCCAAGCTGGACCTGCCCGCCGGCATGCCCGAGATCATGCGGAAGGCCTGCCGCGATTTCGCCGCCGGCGGCTGCTGCTACGGCATCGGCGACTGGCAGCCGGGCATCAATGCCGCGGCCGCCCCCTTCACCGCGATCACGGGCGAGGGCACTTTCGTATTGAGTTGCGGCGGCCCCGACACCATACTTCCCGAGTCGCGGCTGCGCGGCGAAGTCACCGCGGGGCTGAGCGACATCGTGGCGAAGCTGTCCCTGCCCGCCACCGGCCGCTAGGGCCTGTCGACGTCGGCAGGCCCTGAGCGCCGCGGCCTGCTATTTGCTGACACCGGCGCACGCGGGCCGGCCGCCCGGCAATGTGCCGCCATGGGGCCGCCCGCAATCATTGAAGAACAGGAGGACCATGATGCAAGGCTGGTGGCTGGAAACAACGGTATTGTCGATTCCCGTCTGGAACTGGGTCGTCGCCCTGTCGGTGGCGACGGTCGTATTGTTTCTTCTGCTGTGGATACGGCGGTTCGTGCGCGGGCGGCTGAACCGCCATGCGGACAAGCACCATCTCTGGCTGGCCACCTTGCTGCTGCGCGCCGTCGCCAGCACCAGCGCGTTCGCGCTGTTCGTGCTTTCCCTGCTGATCGGCGTGAAGTTCCTGGAATTGCCCCTGGCCTGGCGCAGCGGGCTCTCGCAGCTGTGGTTCGTGGCGGTGGTGCTGCAGGTCGCATTCTGGGCCGGCAGCGCCATCACCTACACCATGTCGCGCTACATGGAGCGGCGGCCGGACCTGAACCGCGTCACCATGACCATCGTCACGATGACCGCCCGCGCGGTCCTGTGGGTGGTGGCCGTGCTGGCGATACTGGACAACATGGGGGTCAACATCACGGCCTTCGTCGCCAGCCTGGGCATCGGCGGCGTCGCGGTGGCCCTGGCCGCGCAGGTGGTCCTGAGCGACTTGTTCGCTTCGATCTCCATCGGCCTGGACAAGCCTTTCGAGCCCGGAGACTTCATCGTGGTGGGCGGCATTGCCGGAAGCATCGAAAACGTGGGACTGAAAACCACGCGCATCCGCAGCCTCGGGGGCGAACAGATCGTCTGCTCCAACACCGAGCTGCTGAAGCAGACCATCCAGAACTACAAGCGCATGGACTTGCGCCGCATCGCCTTCCGCTTCACGGTCGCGTACGGAGCGACCGCCGCGCAGGCCGAAGCGATCGCCAGCACCGTCAAGGAAATCATCACGGCCGTGGAAGGCACGCGCTTCGACCGCGCCCATTTGCTCCAGTTCTCGGAGCGTGGGCTGGAATTCGAAGTCGTCTATTACGTGCTGTCGGCGGATTACAACCGCTACATGGACATCCAGCAAGGCATCAACCTGGAAATCATGCGCAAGCTGGAAGAACTGGGCCTGCAATTCGGGCGCGGAGAAATGCGGGTGCTGTACGAAGGCGAGGCCAGGCCCGCCGAGCCTTCCAAACTCGACCCGCCTTCTAGGCCTGCCGGGTCTTGAGGCTTTCGATCACCTGGACCAGCGCCTCTTTCGAATACGGTTTATGCAGCAAGTCGAAGCTGCCGGCATCCGCGCGCGACAAGGCGGGGTTGCAACCGGTGGCCAGCATGACCTTGACCTTGGGCCAGCGGGTCTTGATGGTCCGGGCGAGTTCCAGGCCGCTCATTTCGGGCATGACGATGTCCGTCAGGACCAGGTCGAACGCCCCGCCCTCGTTCTGGAGCGCGTCCAGGGCGGCGCCGCCGCTGTTGACCAGCGTGCTGCGCTGGCCCATGTCGTTCAGCATGCTGGACACGATTTCCCCCACGTCCTTGTTGTCTTCGACGACGAGAATGCGGTATTGGACCGGCTTGAGCCAGGACAAGTCGTCGGTACCGCTGGATATCAGGTCTTCATAGCCCGCGGGTTCCGCGAGCGGCAGATAGAGCGTGAAGCTGGTGCCGGCGCCCTCGTCGCTGGACACGTCGACCCGGCCGCCCGACTGCGTGACGAAGCCGATCACCTGGCTCAGGCCCAGGCCGGTGCCCCGGCCCGGCGGCTTGGTGGTGTAGAAGGGTTCGAAGATGCGGTCGCGGACGTCGGCCGGCATGCCGGTTCCCGTGTCGGTGACGCGTATCGCGACGTGCTCCCCCGGCGTGGCGGGGTCATGGTCCGTGGCCGGCAGGAACTTGACGGTGCTGACGTCTATGGTCAGGCGGCCGCCGTCCGGCATGGCGTCGCGGGCGTTGATGACGATATTGAGCAGCGCGGTTTCCAGCTGGTTGGCGTCCGCGCATACATAGCAGGGCCGCGCCGGAAGCGAATAGAGCAGCTCGATGGACGAGCCGGTGGTGGCGCGGAAGAGCTCTTTCATGCACTCTATGCAGCGGCCGACCTCGAAGGTGGTGGGGTGCAAGGGCTGCTGCCGCGCATAGGCAAGCAGCTGCTTGGTGAGATGCGCCGCGCGGTCGGCGGTCTTTGCGATGGCGTCGACATAACGCATGCGCTTGGCGGCCGGGAGATTCGTGTTGCGCAGCATTTCCGCCGCCCCGCGGATGACCGTCAGCAAATTGTTGAAATCATGGGCCACGCCTCCCGTGAGGCGGCCGATGGCTTCCATTTTCTGGGCCTGATGCAATGATTCCCTGGCGAGCTGCAGCTCTTCGGCGGCCTGCTTCTGGCCGGTGATGTCGCGGGTGATCTTGGCAAAGCCGATGAGCGTGCCATGGGTGTTGCGGATGGCGTCGATGACGGCGCTGGTCCAGAAACGGGTTCCGTCCTTGCGCACGCGCCAGCCTTCCGATTCGAACCGGCCTTCGCGGGCGGCCACATCCAGGGCGCGGGCCGGGAGGCCGGCGGCGCGGTCTTCTTCTGTGTAGAAGCAGGAAAAATGCTTGCCGATGATCTCGGACGGCGCATAGCCTTTGAAACGCTGGGCGCCCAGGTTCCAGGTGCGGACATAGCCGTCCGGGTCCAGCAGGTAGATTGCGTAGTCCTGAACGGCCTCGACCAGGAGCCTGTACCGGTAAACTTCGTCCAATTGCGTCAAGCTATCGAGATTGATGTCTATGATGGATGAAGCCGGCGCGGGCGAACTCATGAGGTTTCCTTCTGCAGACGGTATCGGAATTAGACATTTTGCCTCATTCCTGGCCGTTCATCCCGATTTTTTTAAGACAAGGCTTTTGAGTCTGTCGACGCCGTTCAGGACTTTCCGCCGCTGCGTGCGGGGTCGGACGGCGTATGCGCCCGCCCGGCGCCCTCGTGGCGGGCCGGCGCCCGCCCGCGAACTCAGGAAGAGGACCCCGGCTTGCCCGGCGTGCGTTCCGGAAAATCGCCGGTGCCCAGCACGATGACGTCGGCGGCGGGCGTGTTCACGCTCTGCGCGGCCACTTCCATGATCTCCGCCTTGCCCTTCCTGAAGGCCTCCAGCAATTCATCGTCCGAGGTGTCGGCGGCTCCGAAATGCTCGACCAGCGCGTCCGAAGAGACCTCGAAATCCTGGTTGGCCCGCCCCTCGACCAAAACAGTGAAGCGGACCGCTCCATTGACGACTGTCGGCGGTTTTTGCTTGGCTAGTTCGGTACTCATGCACCCTCCATGAAGAAAACTGAAAACTGTCGCCGGCCGGAACCCGTCCGCCCGGCCGCCTTTGTGCAGCACGCGGTGTACCCGGACCGCGCCGCCCCCCTGGCGGGCGGGCCCGCCGGGAACGATAATTGCTGCGGAAGCTATAATTTCGCGCCTTGCGCAACAGGAGAATGAACTGTGAAAACGATGACTCTGCCCTCCCCCCGGCACGTGCTTGCCGCCGCCATCGTGGGCGTTTCGGCCCTGGCCGTCACGGCCTGCACGACCACGCTGCCGCGTGAAACGCAGACCGGCGTGGAAAGGCGCGACAGCATCAACGAGCGCGCCGATGCCGCGCTGAAACGGCTCTACGAGGTGGCGCCGAATTCCCGCGAGCTGGTGTCCCAGGCAAAAGGGGTGCTGATCTTTCCACGGGTGATCGGAGGCGGGTTCGTCGTGGGCTTGGAACACGGTGACGGGGTGCTGCGCGTGAATGGCAAGAACAGGGGCTATTACAGCACTTCCAGCGGCTCCGTCGGCCTGCAGGCGGGCGCCCAGTCCAAGGCGATCGTCATGGTGTTCCGGACTCAGGAAGCGCTCGACAAATTCCTCGCCAGCAATGGCTGGACGGCCGGCGTGGACGCCACCGTGGCCGTGGCCAATATCGGCGCCAATGGCGCTCTGGACTTGAATACGATACGCGAGCCGATCGTGGGCTTCGTGATGACGAACGTGGGCCTGATGGCGGGGGTGTCGCTGGAAGGCACCAAGATCAACCGCATCGATGACCGCGGGGCGGGGACCAAGACGGCGCAGTGACCCCCGCCGCGCACGTCCTCAGGACGCCTGAATATGCGTGTGCCGGAACGGCAGCCGGGTCAGATCCTGGCAGGCCGGACCCGGCACATCGCAGTCGATGATGTCAATGCAGCGTTCCGCGAACGCCGCCCGGAAATGGTTCTTCGCCTTGACGCACAGCAGGCGCAACCGGGCGGGATCCACCCCATGCAAGGCGTAGAACGCCGGATCGTCGGCCGGCGTGATGCGTTCCGTCACGATCACCCGCACACTGGGCGTATCTTCCAATCGCAACAACACGCTCTGGCCGCAGGAACGCGTTATTCCCGTCATCATCGGTCCCGTGTTCCGGAATTCCCCGTCCGTCAGGCGCTCCACGACCGCGCGGACATGGACGCCCGCACCGAACTGCGGACCGTGGCGTCCGCCCAGAGCGACGTCCATGCCGGCGCCGACCCCCGCCGCCAGGGCGGCGCGCACCGTGTCCGGATCGGCGAAGCTCGCGAACAGCGCCGGCACATCCGGGCGCGCCGCCACGAGCGCCCGGAACAGGCCGGGCGTGTCCCCCCCGCCGCCCGACAAGGGATTGTCCCCCGAGTCCGTGACGGCGATCAGCCCTGGCCGCGTATCCGCCAGCGCGGCCGCCAGCGCGTCTTCAGCGCTGGGCAGCCGGATGCGGAACTGGTCCGCCGATGCGCGGATCCGCGCCATGACTGTTTCCGCGGCAGCGGCCGCTTCGGCGCCCGTGGGATCGCGCGAGGCGTCGCTGACCGCGAACACCGACGCGCCGGTATGCGCGGTATCGGAATACGGGAAGCCGCCGAACACCGAGACGTCCAGCACCGCGCCCGCCGCGGCGTCGCGCGCCACCTCTTCCAGCAGGCGCATGGGCCCCGCCGCCGTGCGCATGTTGATGCTGGGCAATACGATGCGTTCGTTGAGCAGGGCCTTGCGGGTCTGCAGCCCGCCGCCGGCCATGCGTGACAAGGCCGCCAGCACGCGCGCCGCGGTTTCGGCCATGTCGATGTGCGGATGCGTACGGTATGCGGAGGCATAGTCCAGGACCCCCGCCCATTCCGGCGGCAGGTTGCCGTGCAGGTCGAAGCTTGCGCCCAGCGGCGTCTCCGGCAGCAGGCCGCGGACCATGCGCGCGATTTCCAGTTCCGGCGTTTCGCGCCGCCCGGTGATGGCGGCGCCATGCAGCGACAGGTAGACGGCGTCCCAGCCTCCTTCCAGTTGCCCGGCCTGCAGGCCTTGCCTGAGTTCATCGATGAATCGCTCGAACACCGCGTCGTCTATGGGCCCGGCGGGAAGCGCGGCGGCGCAGCGCAACACGACGACTTCCCAGTCGGGATGCGCATCGGCGAAGGCGGCGACGGCGCCCAGTTCGTGCGCCGTGCCCCGCATGAGCTCCAGCGCCGAGGGGCCCTCCATCCATTCGTATTGCTCGAATTCCGGCATGCCGGCCGGCGCCGGGCTGAATGCGTTGCCCTCGTACCAGAAGCGCGCCACGGCCAATCGTTTCGGCTTCATTTGCCCTCGACCTTGATGTTCTTCAGGAGTTCGCCGAAGCGTTTCTGCTCGGATTTCAGATGCGCCGCCAGATGCTCGGGCGAGCCGCCGACGGGGATGGCGCCCAGGGCGCGGAACTTCTCGATGGTGTCGGGCTCTTTTTCGAAAGCGTCGATTTCCCGGCTGATGCGGTCCACGACGTCTTTGGGCGTGCCGGCGGGCGCGACGATGACGAACCAGGAATTGAGCAGATAGCCCTTGACGGTGTCCCCGACCGGCTTCACGCCGGGCAGGACTTCCAGTTCTTTTTCGCTGGCGACGCCCAGGGGCACCACCTTGCCGGCGCGGATGTTCGCCAGCGCCGTGGGCACGTTGTCGCCCGAGAGCGTGATGTGGCCGGCCATCAGGTCGGTCGTGGCCTGGGCGGCGCCTTTATAGGGGACGTGCGCGATGTCCACCCCCGACAGCTGCTTGAGCAGTTCCAGCGAGATGTGGCCGGTGCTGCCGACGCCCGGCGACCCCCAGTTGAGGATGCCGGGCTCCGCCTTGGCGCGCTTGATCACGTCTTCCATGTTCTTGAGGCCGGACTGCGGATTGGTCAGGATGACGTTGGGCACGTCCGCCACGTAAGACACCGCGGCGAAATCCTTGGCCGGGTCGAAGCTCATCTGGGGATAGACGTAGGGGTTGATGGCCAGGGGCCCGGGGGTACCCATCAGCAAGGTGTAGCCGTCGGGCTTGGCGCGCGCGACTTCGGCCGCGCCGATGTTCGCGCCGGCGCCGGGCTTGTTCTCGACCACCACGCTCTGGCCCAGCCGCTTGGACAGGCCTTCCGCCACGATGCGGGCCAGCAGATCGGTGGTGCCGCCGGCGCCGAAGGGCACGATCAGCTGTATCGGTTTGGCGGGCCAGGCCTGCGCCGCCGCCGGCGTTGCGCACAGCGCGCCGGCGGCGATGGCGGCGGCGGCGAGGCCCGGCAGCACCGCGCGGCCCGGCTTGCGATGACTGGATTGGAATAGCGGCTTCATGATGTTGTCCCCTCTGGTTGGGAATTCCGGTTTGAAATGAAAGTGAACATTTGATCTAAATTTTGATATCATGGATCATATGATCTGATTTTCCGATCGACAAGTCAACACCGCTGGAATCCCACATGACGCACATTTTTCATCGCAGCCCTTTGACCCCTCCGAAATTGGCAGCGCGGGGGCAGTCCAATTATTTGATCGATGCGTCGGGACGGCGCTATTACGACGGGTCCGGCGGCGCGGCGGTATCCTGCCTGGGGCATGGGCATCCCGAAGTCATCGACGCCATGATCGAGCAATTGCGCAAGCTGGAATATGCGCACACCAGTTTCTTCAGCTCGGAACCCGCGGAACGCCTGGCGGACACGCTGGTCCGGCAGTCGCCCGCGGGCCTGGGGCATGTCTACTTCCTGTCCAGCGGTTCCGAAGCCGTCGAGGCGGCACTGAAAATGGCGCGCCAATACCATGTCGAGCGCGGCGAGCGCACGCGCCGCCACACCATAGGCCGGCTGCAGAGCTACCACGGCAACACCCTGGGCGCCCTGGCCATCGGCGGCCATCAGGGCCGGCGCGCGCTGTACCAGCCGCTGCTCGTGGAAAGCCACCACGTCTCACCCTGCTTCGCGCGCCACTATCGCCTTGCCGGCGAAACCGACGACGCCTACGGGACGCGGCTCGCCCAGGAACTGGAACAGACGATACTCGCCCTGGGTCCGGAGACCGTCAGCGCCTTCATCGCGGAAACCGTGGTGGGCGCGACCGCCGGCGCGGTCTGCGCGGTGCCGGGCTACTTCGAGAAGATCCGCCGCGTGTGCGACCGCCACGGCGTGCTGCTGATCCTGGACGAAGTCATGTGCGGACTGGGCCGGACGGGCGCCTACCACGCCTTCCAACGGGAGGGCGTGGAACCCGACCTGCTGTGCCTGGCGAAAGGGCTGGGCGGCGGTTACCAGCCCATCGCGGCGGTCATGGCCCAGGAGAAAATCGTCGATGCGATCGTGTCGGGCTCGGGCGCCTTCCAGCATGGCCACACCTATATCGGCCATCCCGTCGCCTGCGCGGCCGCCCTGGCCGTCCAGAACATCATCGAACGCGACGGCCTGGTGCGCCGGTCCGCCCAGCTTGGCGAAACCCTGCACCGGCTGCTGCGCGACCGCTTCGGCGGCCATCCCCACGTGGGGGACATCCGCGGACGCGGGCTGTTCCAGGCCATCGAGCTGGTGGCGCGACGCGAGCCGGACACGCCGTTCGACCCCGACCTGCGCCTTCACGCCCTCATCAAGCGGGAAGCGCTTGCGCGCGGCCTGGCGTGCTACCCCGGCGGCGGCACCATGGACGGCGTGCGGGGCGACCACGTGCTGCTGGCGCCGCCCTTCCTCGCCACGCAGGCGGAGCTGGAAGAAGCGGTCGACATCCTCGCCGCCGCGGTGGACGCGGCGATCGCTTCCGTCGGCGTCCTACAATAGCGTTCTTCCATGCCGCCAGGAGGACCGATGGACAAGCTTGCGGTGGACAGGCTCATCAAAGAGCGGTTCGACCAATTATCCCCGACGCTGCAGCGCGCCGCCCGCTACGCGATCGACAACCCGCGCGCCATCGCGCTGAATTCCATGCGCACGGTGGCCTCCGACGCCGGGCTGCAGGCCAGCGCCATGCACCGGCTGGCGCGGCAGCTGGGTTTCGAGGGCTATGAGGAATTGCGCAGCGCCTATCGGGGCTGGCTGGCGCAGGGCGGCGGATCTTTCACGGAACGCGCCACGGCGCTGCAGCAGCACGGCGGAGATGGATCGGAACGCCTGCTGGCGGAGCTGGTCGCGGCCGACACGGACAATCTGCGCAAGATGACGGCGCCGGACACGCTGAAGGCGCTGGGGGCGGCGCGCGACCTGCTGGCGCAGGCGCGTCACATCTATGCCGTGGGCTTGCGGAGCCTGTTTCCGGCGGCCTTCTATTTCAATTATGCCTGCGGGATGTTCATGCGGAATATCACGCTGCTCTCGGGCGTGGGGGGCATATTCGCCGACGAGCTGCGCCGTTCGCGGCGGGAAGACGCGCTGATCATTTTCAGCTATGAGCCGTATGCCAGGGATTCGGTGGCCGCGGTGCGCTTCGCCCGGGAGCGCGGCCTGAAGGTGGTGGCCGTCACCGACAGCGTGGTGTCGCCCATCGCTCCTCATGCGGATGCCTTGATCGTGGTGGCGAATGCCACGCCTTCGCTGTTCCCGTCGGTCGTGCCGGCCCTGTCCGTCGCGCAGATGCTGGTGGCGCTGCTGGTGGCCGACGGGGGCGCCGCGAGCCTGGAAGAGATCAAGAAAAGCGAGGCGCAGCTGCGGGATTTCAATGTTTACCTGGAATGAGGCTCCTCAAGCGGCTTGCCGGCCGAGATCCACCAAAGGCGCGGCCTCCAGCAGCGCCTTGGTATAGGGATGGCGCGGCGCCCCCAGGACATCGCGGGTCGCCCCCTGCTCTACGATGCTGCCCTTTTCCATGACCACCACTCTTTCCGCGATCTGCTCCACCGCCAGCAGATCATGGCTGATGAACAGGCAGGCGAAACCATGATGCGCCTGCAGGTCGCGGAACAGGGCCAGCACCTGCGCCTGTATCGTCATGTCCAGCGCCGATACCGGCTCGTCCGCCACCACGAACTCCGGACGGCGCACCAAGGCGCGGGCGATGGCGACGCGCTGGCGCTGGCCGCCGGACAGCTCATGCGGCCAGCGCTCGGCCAAATGCAGCAGGCCGACCTCGTCCAGGGTTTCATCGGTGCGGCGCTTCTTCTCGCGCGCGTCCAGCCCCGGCACCAGGCGCAGCGGCTCCGCGACGATGGCGTGGACCCGCATGCGCGGGTCGAGCGATGAATAAGGGTCCTGGAAGACCAGCTGGCAGCCCAGCCGGAAACGGCGGCGGTCCGGCCCGCGGGCGCCGCCCACATCGACGCCCCGGTACAGCACGCGCCCGCCCGCGATCGGCACCACGTTCAGGATGGCCCGGCCCAGCGTCGTCTTGCCGGAACCGCTGCCGCCGACGACCGCCACGGTTTCCCCGGCATGGATGTCCAGGCTGACCCGCTTGAGCACGTGGTGAGCCGCATGCCGGCCGAACAGGCCTTTGCGCGAGCCGGGGTAGACGACCTGGAGATCCTGGACGCGGATGACGGCCTCGCCGCCCGCGCGCGGCGGCCTTGCCTGGCCCGGCCTGGGCAGGGCCGCGAGCAGGCTGCGCGTGTATTCGTGCGCGGGCGCGCGCAGCACCTGCCGCACGCCGCCGGTTTCCACCACGTCGCCGCGGCACATCACCATGACCCGCTGGGCGTAGCGCGACACCAGGCCCAGGTTGTGGGTGATGAGGATGACGGCCGTGCGCGCCTGGGCGGCGAGCTCCACCATGAGGTCCAGGACTTCGCGCTGCGCCAGCATGTCCAGGGCCGTCGTGGGCTCGTCGGCGATCAGCAGGCGGGGCTGCAGCAGCATGACGCTGGCCAGCATGATGCGCTGGCGCATGCCGCCGGAGAATTCGTGCGGGTAGGCGTCCAGGCAGCGCTCCGGATTCTCGATGCGGACGCGGCGCAGCATGGCGATGCATTTTTCCCGGATTTCCGTGCCGGTCAGGCGGGTGTGCAGCTTTAGGCCTTCGGCCATCTGGGCGCCGATGCGGTGCGCGGGGTTGAGGGACACCATGGGCTCCTGGAAGACCATGCCCAGCTGCGCGCCGCGCAGCGCCTGCAACTGCCTGGGCTTGCATTGCGTGAGGTCTTGCCCGTCGAAGAGGATCTGCCCGCCGGCGATTTCCACGCCCGGCGGCGTCAGCCCCATGATCGCGCGGGCGACCATGGTCTTGCCGCTGCCGGATTCCCCGACGATGGCGAGGAATTCGCCGGGCGCCACGTCGAAACCGGCGTCCTTGACGATGGGCTGCCCGCCGGCCTGGGCCCGCAGCGACAGGCCGCGGACCTGCAGCAAGGTTTCGTGCGCGCTCATCGGGCCATCCTTGGATCGAGGCGATCCCGCAGGCTGTCTCCCAGCAGATTGACACCCAGCAGCGTCATCGCGATGCAGAGCCCCGGCGCTATGCCCAGCCAGACCGCCGTGTTCATGTAGGTTCGCGCGCCGGCCAGCATATTGCCCCAGGTCGGCGCCGGGGGCGGCACGCCCAGGCCCAGAAAGCTCAGCGCGCTTTCGGACAGGATCACCCAGCCGAACATGCTGGTCGCCAGCACGGCGACGGGCGCGACGCAGTTGGGCAGAATGTGGCGCCACATCGTGTACCACTCGGAATTTCCCATGATGCGGGATGCCTCTATGTGTTCTTTTTCGCGGATGGACAGCACGGAGCCGCGCACCACGCGCACCACCGAGGGCGTGTACGCCAGCGACAAGGCGAGCACGATGCCCCACTTGTTGGGCCCGACGATGACCAGTATGCCCATGGCGAGCAGGATGCCCGGAAAGGCCAGCAGCGCATCGTTGACCATCATCAGCGCCCGGTCGGTCGGGCCGCGCAGGAATCCCGCCACGCCGCCGATGAGCGCGCCGGCCGCGACGGCGACCGCCACGGTGACGATGGACAGCAGCCAGCTCGTGGCCGCGCCCTGCATGATGCGGCTGAGCACGTCCCGGCCGAATTCGTCGGTTCCCAGCCAGTACGCCGCGCTGGGCGCCTGCAGCCGCGCGCGCAGGTTCAGGGCCAGGGGGTCGTAGGGCGTCCAGAACACCGCCGTCAGGGCCAACAGGCCCACGGCGCCGATCAGCAGTCCGCCTATCAGTGTATTGACTTGCATGCGCTTCATGATGGGTCCTACTGCGCCGTCACGCGCGGGTCGAACAAGGGATAGCAGAGATCCACGACGAGGTTCACGCACACGTAGATGAAGGCGGTGAACAGCAGGCATCCCTGGATGACGGGATAGTCGCGGGCGAAGATGGCGTCGACCAGATGGCGCCCCAGCCCCGGCAGGGTGAAGACGGTTTCCAGCACCGCGATGCCGCCCAGCAGATTGCCCAGCATCAGGCCGATGAGCGTCAGGGTCGGGGCGAAGGCGTTGGGCAGCACATGGCGGCGCAGCACGCCGGCTTCCGGCACGCCCTTGGCCCGCGCATGGGCGACGTATTCCAGGCGCAGAACCTCGATGGCGCTGGCGCGCGCCATGCGCGTGAACACGCCGGTTTCGACCATGGCCAGCGTGGCGATCGGCAATATCACGTACAGGATGCCCTGGGAGAAGTCGTCGCGCAGGGCCACATAGCCCACGACCGGCAGCCAGTTCAAGTGCAGGCCGAACCACAGCAGGAGCAGCATGCCCAGCCAGAAGCTGGGAATGGACAGCAACAGGGTCGCCGTCATGACGATGCCGACGTCCAGCGCCTTGTTCTGCTTCCAGGCGGCCACCAGCCCGGCGGGCACGGCCGCGCACACGGCGATGGCGACCGCCGCCACCACGATGGTGGCGCTGACCTGGAAACGTTCGAGGATGACCGGGAGCACGGGCTGCCCGTCGCTGAGGGAATGGCCGAAATCGCCCCGCAGCACGGCGGACAGCCAATGCATGAACTGCGCCGGCAACGACCCGGTCAGGCCCATCTGGTCGCGCAGCCTGGCCAGGGACTCGGCGTCGGCGCCGTCTCCCAGCATCAGTTGGGCCGGGTCTCCCGGGATGAGGCGCAGCAGCGCGAACACCGCCAGCGCGACCAGCAGCAGCGTGGGGATGGTCTGCGCAACACGCCTTGCGAGATAGGCGAGCATCGTCATGCCCCCCTGCCGTTGGCGGCGGCGCCCGCGCGGCGCGTGGACGGCGCCGCCATCATTTGAAGCTCACGTTCCAGAAGCGCGGCTTGTCGGCCGCCCAGCCCTTGTAGCCTTCGATGCCCCGGCGCAGCCCCGTGACGTTGGTGCCGTTATAGAGCACGATGATGGGCACGTCCTTCAGCATGGCCGCGTGCATGCGGTTGAAGAGGGCCTGGCGCTTGGCGGCGTCCGCCTCGCGCATGCTTTCGGCCAGCAGCTTGCCCATTTCGGGGTCGTCCCAGACCTTGCGCGGCTGCTTCTGCTTGTCGCCGGAGATCATTTCGAAGCTCAGCGCGGGGTCCAGCCGAGCCGAGTAGGTGAAGGCCATGGCGGGATAGTCGCCCTTGCCGTAGCGGTCGAGCTGCGTGGCCCAGTCCAGGACTTCGAGTTCCAGATTGATGCCCGCTTCCGAGGCCATCGCCTGCGCCAGGACGACGGAATCGAAGCAGGCCGGATAGCGCTTGTTGGTGATCATCTTGATGGGCTGGCCCTTGTAGCCCGCCTGCTGCAGCAGCTTGCGCGCCTCGGCGAGGTCGCGCCCGTAGGTGGCGGCCTGTTCCTTGTCGTAATAGGGGCTGCTGGTGGGCACCACGGAGCTGTTGGCCTTGGACATGCCTTCGGTGACGGTCTCGGCGATCATGGGCAGGTCCAGCGAAAGCGCCAGGGCCCTGCGGATGCGCACGTCTTTCAGCAGCGGATCCTGGGTCTGCAACAGCAGCGCCACCATGTTCATGGAGGGGCTGACGATGGTCTGCACGTCGGGGCGCTTGCGCAGTTCGGGCACGTCGGCGCTGCTGGCGGTCGCATAGACGTCGATGGCGCCGCTATACAAGGCGGCCTTGGCCGAGGCGGCGTCGGGGATCACCATGTAGCGCAGGGTCTTGACCAGTGCGTGTTTGCCGCCGGTATAGCCGTCGCCCGGGCCGGGCAAAGACGCGTAGTCGTCGAAGCGCTGCAGTTCGAGGTACTGGCCGCGCTTCCATTCCCCCATTTTGTACGGGCCCGTTCCGATGGGCGCCCGCCATTGGCCGGATGCGTCCACCGAATCGGGGTGCATGATGGCGGCGCCGCCGCAGTCGGGCCTGGCCATGTTGTTCAGGAAGAGCGCCGAAGGCCGGTCGAGGGTGAAGACGACGGTTTTCGGGTCCGGCGCCTCGACGGAAAGGATTTTCGTCATGCCGCGCCCGTCGAATTCCGGCAGGCAGCGCCAGGAGGTCTTGGGATCCAGGTATCGCTTCCAGTTCCAGACGACGTCCTGGGCGCTCAGCGCCGCGCCGTTGTGGAAGCGCACGCCGTCCCGCAGGGTGAAGGCATAGGTCAGGCCGTCGTCCGACACCTTGATGCCGGAAGCCAGCAAGGGCCCCACGGAAAGGTCTTCCTTCAACGCGACCAGGCCTTCGGTGAGGTGCAGCAGGACCGCGTCGGTGTTGTCGTCCCGGTTCACGCCGGGATTGCTGGACCGGAGGTCGGAGTTGATCTGGATGCGCAAGGTGTCGGCGGCTTTCTGGGCCGCCGCCGGCATGGCCGCGAAGGCCAGGGCCAGCGCGACGGCGGCGGGCAGCCGCCGTGTGTGGCTGCTGGCGCGGCGATGAGCGATGTTCGGCATGGTCGTCTCCTGGAAGGCGCGGCGGGTTCGCCGGGCGCGCCGAGTTCAAAGTTGGTATTTGGCGAAGTGCCGGGGCGAGGCGTAAGGCATGCGGGCGATGTGCATGAAGCCGGACGCCGGTTCCATGCAGGTGGTGGCCACCGTGGCCGAAATGCTGTCGAAGCTGGAGGGCTTGGGATGGCGCAGCACGCCGTCGGGCTTGGCGAAGTCGTCGGCCAGCGCCGCCTTGATGGTGTCCCAGTCCACGCCCCCGGATGTGGCGCGCATCGCGGCGGAGACGCGGCGCTGCCTGTAGAGGGAGTCGGGCGTCATGGCCAGGCCGGTGTCCCGCAGCTTGGCGCGGGCGGCGGGGCACAGCCAGTGGTTGGCGTGCACCAGGATGCCGTCGTCGGGAGTGAGCCAGAAGATCTCGTCGGGCGCGCATTCCAGGTTCACGGCTTCGCCCTCGGCCTGCGCCAGCATGAGATTGTTGGAGCAGAAGCGGCGCGCGCCCCAGAGCACTTTCATGGCGGCGCACAGGTTGGCCGATTCCAGCATTTTCCGGCGCACCAGCACCAGCGGCACTTCGGCGGGCTGCTGGTAGTCGCGGTCGGAGCCCAGGAAGTTGCCGCTGAGCGAAACGCCGGCGCTGTTGAACCCGTGCCGGGCCAGGGCGCCGGCTTCGGTGAAGACGAGCAGATCGGGGCCGTCGCTGCGCCGCATCAGCAGGACGATGCCGGTGTCGACGCATTCCTGGCGCCAGTCCCAGTTGTGGGCGTGCAATAGCTTGCCGCTGGCGCTGGCCTGCGGCAGCACGATGATGCCGGTGCAGCCGTCGTCGGGCTCTTGCGGGGCCTGGGCCAGCGCGCCGTGGCCGAACATCATTTCCGTGCGGCAATTCACGGTGATGATCTCGGCCAGGCTGAGCCCGGCGCCCGCGGCGATGCCGCGCAATTCTTCCAGATAGGCTTCGTCGTAGGCGGCGATGGTTTTTTCCATGGCCTGCGCGAGCCGGAGCAGCCGCTGCGGCGTCACGCCGCGCCGGTCCAGCTGGCCGCGGTATAGCGCCACGCTGGCGCGGACGCGGCCGGGCACCGCGGCGCCGTGCTGGCGGCCGCGCTCGTAAGGGCTGCCGCTGACTTCGACCAGCGGAAAGATGCCGGCATCGGGTTGCGCTGTTGACATGCCTGGATTCCTGCGATGATGATGGATCGATACAAGGGAATAATGTACTAAAATTCGATTAAGTGCAATATAAATCCAACTAAGGGAAAACCCCGTTACACTACGCCATGACCACGTACAGGCCCACCCCTCTCCAGCGCGATCTGGCCCGCCGCATTGCGGCGCACATCGCCGACGGCAGTTTTCCCGCGGACTCGCATTTGCGCGAAGAAGCGCTGGCCGACATGTTCCAGGTGTCGCGCACTCCCATCCGGGGGGCCTTGAAGCTGCTGGCGAGCCACGGCGCCATCCATTACCGCTCCAACAGCGGCTACTTCGTCCACCATGCGGGCGAGGCGGCCTCGTTGCCCGCGCTCGCGGACGGCGGCGCCAGCGCCGACGCCCTCTATCGCGCGCTCATCCAGGACCGGGCCCGCAAGCGGCTGCCCGACACGCTGATCGAGAAAGACCTGCTGCGCCGCTATGGCTGTTCGGCCGCGGTGCTGCGCAACGTGCTGTCGCGCATGACCTCGGAAAACCTGATCGAGAAACGGCCCGGGCGCGGCTGGCAGTTCATGCCCGCGCTGGACTCGCGCGAAGCCCTGACGGAAAGCTACCGCTATCGGATCATCATAGAATGCGGCGGCCTGCTCGAACCCGGCTTCCAGCCGGACGCGGAAGACATGCGCCGCAGCCGCGCCGCCTTCACCGAGCTCCTGACCCGTTCGCAGGACAGCGTCTCGGCGGCGGAATTCTTCCGCCTGAACGCCTCCTTCCACGAAATGCTGGCGCGCTTCTCCGGCAACCGCTTCATCGTCATGGCGCTCCAGCAGCAGACGCAATTGCGGCGCCTGGAAGAGCACGACGCCTTCTATCGCCACGACCACGTCATGGAAGCCTCGCGCGAACACCTGGAAATCCTGGACGCCATAGAAAGCAAGGACCCGCAATGGGCGGCGGCGCTGATGCGCAAGCATCTGCTGTCTGCCCTGGCGAAAAGCTGAGGCTCCGCCGCCACGGCGCGCGATGCGCGCATGAGGCGTGCGCGTGCCTCGGCAGCCGGGACGCGCCGTGCCCGGCCATTGCGCCATATATTGCATTAAATAGTTGTTTGGTACAAAATAGAACCACCTAAACTTGCAGGTGAGTTCACATGAGCGCCGCCCCGATCCCCTCTTCGCCCCCGCTGGATGCCTATTGGATGCCTTTCACGGCCAATCAGCGATTCAAGTCCAACCCTGAACTTTTCGCCCGCGCCGACGGCATGTATTACTATCGCGCCGACGGGTCGTCCGTGCTGGACGGCATCGCCGGGCTGTGGTGCGTGAATGCGGGGCATCGGTGCGCGCCGGTGGTGCGCGCCATCCAGCAAACGGCCGACGAGCTCGACTACGCGCCTTCCTTCCAAATGGGCCACCCCATCGTGTTCGAATACGCCGACGCCCTGGTCGAGGCGGCGCCGGGCGACCTCTCGCACGTGTTCTTCTCGAACTCGGGCTCCGAGGCGGTCGACACCGCATTGAAGATAGCCCTGGCCTATCACCGGGCCCGCAACGAAGGGCATCGCTACCGCCTGGTCGGGCGGGAACGCGACTACCACGGCGTGGGTTTCGGCGGTTTGTCCGTCTCCGGCATATCGGGGCATCGGCGGCCCTACGGCCCGCTGCTGCCCGGGGTGCTGCACCTGCCCCATACATACGACCGCGGCCGCATGGCCTATTCCCGCGGCCAGCCCGACTGGGGCGCGGAACTGGCCGACGCCCTGCAGCGCCTGCTGCTGCTGCACGATCCGTCCACCGTGGCGGCGGTCATCGTCGAACCGGTGGCGGGCTCCACCGGCGTGCTGGTCCCGCCCAAGGACTATCTGCCCAGGCTGCGCGAGATCTGCGACCGGCACGGCATCTTGCTGATCTTCGATGAAGTGATCACCGGCTTCGGCCGCATCGACGGCATGCTTTCCTGCGAATACTTCGGCGTCCTGCCCGACCTCGTCGTCAGCGCGAAAGGCCTCACGAACGGGGCCGTGCCCATGGGCGCCACCTTCGTTCGCCGGCCCATATACGACGCTTTCATGCAGTCCGGCGGCAGCGGCATCGAACTGCCGCACGGCTATACCTATTCCGGCCATCCCCTGGCCGCGGCCGCCGGCCTGGCCGCGCTGCGCCACTATCAGGAAAACCGGCTGTTCGCGCGCGCGCAGGCGCTGGCGCCCCGCTGGGAGGCGCTGGCGCACGCCATGCAGGGCGAGCCCCACGTCGTGGACGTGCGCAACATCGGCCTGCTTGCGGCCGTCGAGCTCGCGCCCATCGAAGGCAAGCCCGGGCAGCGCGCGCAGCAGGCGCACAAGGCCTGCCTGAAGGAAGGCTGCCTGATCCGCGCCTCGGGCGACACCATGCTGCTGTCGCCGCCGCTGATCATCGAGGACGCGCAGATGGAGCAGCTGTTCTCGACACTGGCCAAGGTGCTGCGCGCGGCGTAGGCGGCGCGCGGCGGCCTGCGCGGCGCGGCTCGATTCAGTCCGTCAGGACGGGGGCGTCCGGGTCCCAGTCCCGGCTGCGCGAATAGCGCCCCAGCGCCTCGTCGGCCTTGATGCCGAACGGCGCCAGCCGGCCCGCCAGCGCCTGCGCATTGCGCGCGAGCGCCGCGTCGTCGGGCAAGGCGGCTTTCGTCGCGATGATCACCCGGTTGCCGGCGATGCCGCTGCGCAGGTTGAAGAAGTCGCCGAACACCGCCGCATAGGTGGCGGATTCGCGTTCATACATGCGGCTGGCGGTGAAGGAATTCGACACCAGCACGCCGTCGTCGGACAGGATGGCGCGCACGTGTTCCAGAAATTCGCGCGTCAGCAGATGCGCGGGTATGTAGTCGACGTCGAAGGCATCCAGCATGATCATGTCGTAGCGCCGGCCTTCCCGGCGGGCCCGCTCGATGAAGGCGCGGCCGTCTTCCACGAACACACGCTGGCGAGGCCCCTGCCGGTATCCGAAATAGCGCTCCGCGACGCGCAGGACCGCCGGGTCGATTTCCACCGTATGGATCATCGCGCCGGGCAGGATCTTGGCGAAGGCCTTGGGCAGCGTCGCGCCGCCCAGGCCGACGAACAGCACGCTGTGCGGGTCGGGCTTCACGAACAAGGCGCTGGTCATCATGCGGGTGTAGGCGAAGACCATGAGGTCCGGGTCGTCGATGCGCATGCAGGTCTGGCGCCCATAGTCCTTCATGGTGTTGAAGTTCATGCAGCGTTCGCCGAATTCTTCGAACACCAGGACGGGGGCGAACTCGGACGGCTCGGTATGCAGCAGCCGGGCGCCGGACGCCTCGGGCGCAAAGAACCGCAGCAGCGCGACGGACACCAGGACCGCCGCGATGGCCGATGCGAGAAGGGTGAGCGGGCGCGCGGGCTTCATGACGGAATCATACAAGGATAGCGGCCCGAGCGCGCCGCGGCCCGTCTATTCCGGCCCGCCCGCCGGATGAGCCAGCATTTCCGTCAACTCCCGGACGTCCGGCAGTTCATCGAAGCCGCGCAGCAGGCGCAGGCTTGCTTGCACCCGCGCCGCGCCCATTCCGGACATCGGCGCGAGCCGCCGATACTTGGCTTCGACGTCTTTCCAGTCCACGCCGCGCGCGCCCGATCCGCGCGGCGCGCGGCAGGTGGCGGCGAACTCCCGGCCGTCTTTCAGGCGGATGGCGACACTGCCGCCGTGGCGATGGGGAAAGCGGTCGGGCAGGGGCGGAGGGTGCGGGTCGAATACGATCTTGTCCTGCACGGCCGCGATGACGGGATCGCGCATCTTTGCGTCGGTCATGGCGTCCCAATCGAACTTGCGCTCGACGATGGAGGCGGCCACGAAATAGAACAGGCTGTGCGCCGCGTCGACCAGGCTGCGCGGATGCGGCTCGCCTTTGAAGCTGGTCCATTGGACCGCGGCCGACACCATGACGCGTTCGATGTCGGCCGGGGAAACGTTGCCGGCCATGGCGGCGTCCGCCGCGGCCTCGGCCGTAGCATGGAAGGGATGGGCGCCGGGCATGAGCTTGATGGCCATGTCGGTGACGATGTCCCATTCCTTGCCCAGGTCCTTGGCGATGTCGCCGACGGCCTGCCCGTTCATGGCGCTCAGGAAACCGCGCGGCGATTCGAGCACGGCCGGCTCGCCTTCGTAGCCGCGCATGGCCGCCAGGGCGGCCTGCACGCCCGCCATGGCCGCGTTGCCGGCATGGTATTCGCGGGCGCAGCTGGTGTCGGCGGCGATGGCCATGCCCCCGATGGACGTCGCCGCCAGCGAAATCGCATGCGCCATGCGGTGCGCGTCCAGGCCCAGCAGCCGGCCCGCGGTCACGGCCGCGCCGAACACCGTCGACACGGACCCGTGGAAGCCGCGCTGCATGCGGCCCGGCGTAAGGGATTCGTCGATGCGGCCGGCGATCTCGTAGCCCAGGACCATGGCGCGCAGCAGGTCCGCCCCGCCGGTGCCGGCGTGCTCGCCCAGGGCGAGCGCCGTGCTGGACACGATGGTGCCGATGTGCGCGATGCTGCGCATGTCGCTGTCGTCCGAGGCGGCCGCGTCGCTGGCCACGGCGTTCACGCGCACCGCCCTGGTGAGCGGCAGGCGGGCGCCCTGGAACCATACGCTTGCCTGCCCGGCCCCGCCCTCTTCGAGCTCCAGGCCGCGCACGATGCGCGCCGAGGGGATGTCCTGGCCCATGGCGGCGCTGGCGATGGTGCTGGCCAGGCTCATCTTGGCGCGCTCCATGGCCAGCGCCGGAATGGCGCCGGCGGGGACGGACACCACGAATTCGGCCAGTGTGCGAGCCAGGGCCGCCATCAGATCTGCATGCCCCAGCGCCCGATGGTGCGCTGTTCGACGACGCGGAAGATCAGGTTCTCGACCAGCAGGCCGAACAGTATGACCGTCAGCAGCCCCGCGAATACGTTGGGAATGTCGAGCATGTTCTTGTTCTGGAATATGTACCAGCCCAGGCCGCCCGAGCCCGAGCTGGAGCCGAAGACGAGCTCGGCCGCGATCAGGGTGCGCCAGGCGAACGCCCAGCCTATCTTCATGCCGGTGAGGATGCTGGGAAAGGCGCCCGGGATGAGGATCTTGCACACATAGCGCAAGCCGGTCAGGCCGTAGTTGCGGCCCACCATGCGCCAGGTCGGGCTCACGGAGCGGAAGCCCGAATGGGTGTTCAGGGCCACCGCCCACAATACCGCGTGGATCAGCACGAAAACGATGCTGGCGTTGCCCAGGCCGAACCAGATCATCGACAGCGGCAGCAGCGCGATGGAGGGCAAGGGGTTGAACATGGACGTCAGCGTTTCGAGCAGGTCGGCCCCCACGCGGGTGGCGCTGGCGAAGGCCGTGAACAGCGCGGCGATGGCCAGGCCCGCGGCATAGCCTTGCAGCAATAAAGAGATCGACGTCCAGGTGGCGTGCAGCAGGGTCCCGGTCAGGATGCCATTGAAGAAGGCCCGCACGGTGGCGACGAAGGTGGGGAACAGCAGCGGATTGCCCGACCAGCGGGCATAGGCTTCCCAGACGAGCGCCAGCAGCGCCAGCATGACGGCCTTGCGGAAGACGCCGTTGTCCAGCAGCCTTTCCCAGACGCTCAAGGGCTTCTCGATGATGCCGTATCCCCTGTCTTCTATCGTGTTGACGATTTCCTCGCGTGGAACAGGTGAAACAGGCTTGGCCGCGGTTTCAGACATGCGCCATCCTCCCTTGCGTTGCGTCTTCCTCGAAGAGCAGGTCCTCGATCCGCTGGCTCAGCAGCTTGCCGTCGGGGCCGGCCGCGTCGACCCCCTCGCTGTTCAGTTCGGCGCGGACCTGCCCGGGATGGGGGCTCAGCAGCAGGATCCTGCTGCCTATCCTGACCGCTTCGGGAATGGAGTGCGTGACGAACAGCACGGTGAAGCGGGTGTCCTCCCAGAGCTGCAGCAGCTCTTCCTGCATTTTGGCGCGGGTCAGCGCGTCGAGCGCGGCGAAGGGTTCGTCCATCAGCAGGATCTCGGGCTCCATCGCCATGCCGCGGGCGATGGCCACGCGCTGCTTCATGCCCCCCGAAAGCGTGTGCGGCAGGCTGTCGGCGAAGTCGGACAAATTGACCTTGTCGATGAAGTGCATGGCTTTCTCGGCCGCGGCCTTGCGGTCCAGTCGGCCGCTGGCCGTGAGCGCGAACACCACGTTTTCCTTGACGGTCTTCCAGGGCAGGAGCTGGTCGAACTCCTGGAACACCATGACCCTGTCCGGGCCCGGCTTGGTGATTTCCGCGCCATTGAGCCGGATATACCCTTCCACCGTGGGCAGGTAGCCGCCCACCGCCTTCAGGAGCGTGGACTTGCCGCAGCCCGACTGCCCCACGATGACGTAGCGGTCGGAACGATGGACGTCGAAGCTGACCCGATAGGTGGCCGTGACCAGGTGGTCTTTCGTGCGGTAGCGCAGGGTTACGCCTTGCACGGACAGGAGCGGCGTTGCGGTATGAGGCATGAGCGGCGGTCTCCGGGGCGGGCGATCAGTTTCCTTGCGACACGGCGGGGCCGGGGAAGAACAGGTCTTCGAGCTTCTCGGGCCGGTTCTTGATCGATTTGATCTCGTGCATGAAGGCGGCGTATTTCATGACGTTCTCCGGCTTGGCCGTGTATTTGGTGGATGGATTGTTCAGGATCTCCACCATGTCGGGCACGGCGCCGCTGCCGCCCATCGATTCGATCAGGACCTTGGCCGCGGCTTCCTTGTCGGCCTTGATCATTTCCTGGGCCTCTTGCAGCGCCGCGACGAAGGCCGCGTATACCTTGGGGTTTTGATCGTGGAAGCGGGTGGTGGTGGACACCATGGTGAAGGTGGTGGACCCGCCCATGACGTCGTCCGAATTCTGGATGGTGCGTATGCCCTTGGTCTTCATCTCGCGCTCGGCCAGGGGCGAAGAGGCATAGTGCGCCGCAATGCTGCCGCTGCCGGAAATCAGCGCCGAAGCCGCATCACCGTGATTCATGGTGACGGTGTAGGGGTCGAACCGGAACGCCTGGTCCTTGCCGTATTTTTTGACCGCGTACATTTGCATCACGATGGACGGGATGGACGACTTCACGGAAGTGACCGCGATCTTGTCGCCTTCCTTCAGGTCATCCAGCGACTTGAGATGGGGCGCGCGGGCGTTCAGGTACATGGGCATGGAGCTCATCGCGGCCACGCCTTTCACGTTCGCCGTGCCCTTGGTGCGGTCCCACAGCAGCAGGAAGGAAGGCGGCCCGGCCGAGATGAAGTCCGCGGAACCCGACAGCAGCGCGTCGATCATGACGGACGGCCCGCCGATGTTCGCCCAGTTGACGGTGACCTTCTGGCCGGCTTTCTCGGCGTGTTTTTCGATCAGCTTGTGCTCCTTCATCATGTGCAGCGGAAGGAAGCCGAAGCCGCCCGCCCCCAGAGGAATGTTCAGCTTGCTGACTTCGGCCTGCGCGCCCAGCGGCAGGGCGGCCGCCGCGGCGAATACAGCCATGGCTATCGTCTTCTTCATTGTCATCTCCTTTGATGGTGTCGACCGCGCCTTCGGGGTGGATCACGACGGCGCGGCGGTATTGCCGATCTGGGTGCCGGCCAGCTGTTCGCTGAGCAGCGCGACGGCGGTATGGTCGGCCTGCGGGCCCAGGATGGCGCCGGCCCCGGCCCACAGATTGCGGCACAGCTCCGCAAACGGCGCGTTGACGTCGTTTTCGTGCGCAATGCCCAGCGCGATGGTCAAGTCCTTGACCATGAGCGCCATGGCGAAGCCCGAGTCGAACTTGCGCGACAGCACGTACTGCTTGAACTTCTTCTGGGTGCTGTTGTTCATGCCCGTGGATACGTTCAGGACGTCGACCATGGTGGCCGGGTCTATGCCGAACCGGGACCCGATCAGCAGGGCCTCGATGCCGATGAGGAACCCGGCCGAGGACACGAGGTTGTTCAGCGCCTTCATGGCGTGGCCGGTGCCGATGCGCCCGGTGTGGATCACCTTGCCCAGCGCCGAAAGAATCGGCATGGCGGCGTCGATGTCGCGTTGTTCGCCGCCCGCCATGATGGTGAGCTCGCCGGTGCGCGCGCGCGGCACGCCGCCGGACACCGGCGCATCGAACAGCGCCACGCCCTGCCGCGCCAGGCGCTCGCTGAACGCCACCGTCTTGCTGGGAACGCCCGACGTCATTTCGATGACCACGGCGCCGCGCCGCAGCGCCGGGGCCATGCCGCCCTGGCCGAACAAGACTTCTTCGACGATGGCGCTGTTGGGCAATATGGTGATCACGGCGTCCGACTGCCCGGCCAGGCCCACCAGGGATTCGGCCGGCCGCAAGCCGTGTTCTTGCGCAAACGCGGCGGCGCGCTGCGCGTTGCTGTCGAAGACGGAGACCTGGTAGCCGGCTTTGATCAGGCAAGCCGCCATGGGGGCGCCCATGGCGCCCACGCCCACCAGGCCGACCCGGGGTTTGGGCGCGGCCATCATTGCGCCCCTGCGCCGGCGCGGCGCGCTTTTTCTTCGGCAATGACTTCCGCGGCGACTTTCATGCCGTCGAGCGCGGCGGGCACCCCGCAATAAATGGCCACGTGCAGGAAGATTTCCTTGATGTCGGCCGGCGTCAAGCCGTTGTTCAGGGCGCCGCGCGCGTGCAGCCGGATTTCGTGCGGCCGGTTCAAGGCCGAGAGCATGGCCAGGTTGATGATGCTGCGCGTGCGCCGGTCCAGGCCCGGGCGGCTCCAGAGTTCGCCCCAGCACCATTCGGTGACGAGTTTCTGCATGTCGGCGGTGAAGTCGTCGGCCGCATCGAGGGATTTCTGGACGTGCTCGGCGCCAAGCACTTCCTGGCGATTCTTGAGGCCCTTGGCAAACAGCTCGGTATTGAATTCTTCACGCATGGTCGTGCCGGCTCCTGTGAGGAAAGATGAAATTAGGGTAAATTATGAATCTCGAACTATCAATCTGTCAATATTACCGTAATACAATATTCTCGTATGCCTGAGTACAAGCGCGATCAACCACCAGAGGGTCCAGCCATGCATTCCTTTCCGTCCGGGCGCCATGATTCCGTGTCCACGCAATTGGCCGGCTTCATCCACGCGGCTTCGTGGGAGCAGGTGCCCGGATCCGTGCGCCACGAAATCAAGCGGGCCCTGCTCAATTATTTCGCGGTGTCCCTGGCCGGGTGCCGGGACCCTACCCTGGACAAGGCCGTGGGCGTTTATGCGCGCTATTCCGCCGCACCCTCCACGACCCTGGTCGGCCGCCGCGAACGCCTGGACATGCTCAATGCCGCGGCCATCAACGCCATGGCCGCGAACGTGTACGATTTCGACGACACGCACATCCCCACCATCATCCACCCCACCGCCCCCGTCGCCGCCGCCCTGTTCGCCCTGAGCGAAACCTTCCCGCTGCGCGGCCGCGATTTCATGATGGCCTTCCTGCTGGGCGTGGAAGCCGAATGCCGCATCGGGAACGCCGTCTCGCCTTTCCATTACGGCAAGGGCTGGCACATCACCTCGACCTGCGGCGTGTTCGGCGCGGCGCTGGCCGCGGGGCGCGCCCTGCGCCTGAACCCGGCGCAATTGTGCTGGGCGATGGGCTCGGCGGCATGCCAGGCCGCCGGCCTGGTCGAATGCCTGGGCACCATGTCCAAAAGCGTCAGCGTCGGCAATGCCGCGCGCAACGGCCTGCTGGCCTGCCTGCTGGCCCAAGAAGATTTCGACGGCCCCGCCCGGCCCCTGGAAGGCGTCCATGGCTTTCTCCCGGTGTACGGCCAGGCGCCCGACCCGGATGCCGTCACCCGCGATCTCGGCCAGCAATGGGAAATCAGCAAGGTGGCGTACAAGCCCTATCCCTGCGGCGTGGTGCTGAACCCCGTGCTGGACGCCTGCCTGTCCTTGTCCGCCCGCCTCGACGAGAACCGCTTGCGCGCCGTCGAGTCCATCACCTTGACCGGCCATCCGCTGCTGCGCCAGCGCACCGACCGGCCCGATCCGCGCAATGGGCGCGAATCCCAGGTAAGCGCCCAGCATGCCGTCCCCATGGCTTTGCTGCATGGGCGCGCCGGCCTGGATGCTTTCTCGGACGAGGCGGCGGCGGACCCGGCGGTGCGCAGGCTGGGGGCGCTGCTGCGCTTCCAGGACGACGCCGGCTATGCGATAGACAGCGCCGAGGTGGCGGTCCGCTTCCAGGGCGGCGAAACCGTTCGCGAGCACGTGGCCGTGGCGCGCGGCGCCCTGGAGCGCCCGCTTACCGACAAGGAGATCGAAGACAAACTGCGCGAGCTATGCCGCCATGGGCGTTCGGGCTGCGACGCCGCGCGCCTGATCGACGCGGTGTGGGGCCTGGACGGCTCGGCCGACGCGGCCGAGGCGGCGGGAATGGCCGCGGCCGTAGGCTAAACTTGCCCCCTATGCGTTCCGACACCCAAGCCGGCGGCGGGAGCGCCGCTTTTCAATGACTTCTCAAGGATACAGGCACTCATATGAAGTCCCCGGAAGACGATGATGATTTCAAGGTGCATCGTGTTGCAGCGGTGCTGCGCCATAGCGTTACGGAAAGCATACGCAACGCCATTCTTGCGGGCCGGTTTCATCCCGGAGACCGCCTGCCGGAGCGCGAACTATGCGAAATGACGGGCGTGAGCCGCACGCTGGTGCGCGAGGCCCTGCGCCAGCTGGAGACCGAAAGGCTGATCAAGGTCATTCCGCACCGTGGCCCGGTGGTGGAGACCATCACCCCCGAGCAGGCCGACGGCATATACCGGGTCCGCGAAGAACTGGAAGGGCTGGCAAGCCAGCTGTTCGCCCAGCGCGCAACGGCCAGGCAGCTCGACGCCCTCAAAGCCGCCTACGCGGAACTGGAGGCCTCCTGGTCCGGCAACGACGCCCTGAGCCAGCTGAAGGCCAAGAACAATTTCTACCGCTGCCTGCTCGAAGGCGCCGGCAACGAGGCCTTGTCCAACAGCCTGCGCCTGCTGAATTCGCAAATCATGCTGCTGCGGTCGATGTCGATGGCGGCCCCGGGGCGCGCGGCCAAGAGCCTGGCCGAACTCAGGGATCTGCTGAAGGCGCTCGAGGCCAAGGATGAAAAAGCGGCGCGCCGCGCGGGCGGGCGGCATGTGCGCAACGCCGCGGCGGTGGCCATCGGGCTGCTGCGCAAGGCCCAGGACGGCGAAGCCGCCCAGAAAAAGGCCTGAAGCGGCGGCCCTCGCCACGGCTGCCGCCCCGTCGGCCCGCCCTCCCTTCGCTGCCAGCCTTGGTCGACCGGTCATACTGTAATACAATTATATTGTCGGGCAGGCCAGCGCCAAGCTCGCGGTCGTCCGGCTCCGCGTAACGACTTCAAAGGCCGATCCATGGGCGCCCAGGGCATGCTTCCTTTCGAACTCTATGCAATCCGGTACGCGCGCCACCAGGGCCGCGCCGCGCAAGACAACTACATGGGGTCGGTGGACTTCCACGACGCGGACTCGGATCTCGATTACTACGTGTGGGTCGCCCGCCGGGGCGATGAAACCTATGTGGTCGACACCGGCTTCGACGAAGCGGCCGCGCGGGCCCGCGGCCGCGAACTGCTGCTGCCGGTGCCGGAAGGCCTGGCGCTGCTCGGCATCGACGCCGCCGCCGTCCGGGACGTGATCCTCACCCACTTGCACTACGACCATGCCGGCACGCTGGACCGCTTTCCGCGCGCCACTTTCCACATACAAGAGGCCGAATCCGCCTATGCCACCGGGCGCTGCATGTGCCACCCTGCCCTGCGCCACCCCTTCAACGTCGAGGACATCGTCCAGTTCGTCCGCAAGCTCTATGGCGGGCAGGTAAGATTCCATCGCGGCACCACCGAGCTGTCGCCCGGCCTGAGCCTGCATCTGGTGGGCGGGCACACCGCGGGCCTGCAGGTGCTGCGCGTCTGGACGCGGCGCGGCTGGGTGGTGCTGGCGTCGGACGCCACCCATCTTTATGGCAACATCGAACGCGGCATACCCTTCCCCATCGTCCACAACGTGGGCGACATGCTCGACGGTCATCGGCTGGTGTACAGCCTGGCCGACTCGCCGCGGCACGTCATTCCCGGCCACGACCCGCTGGTCATGCGCCGCTATCCGGCGGCGTCGCCCGCAACCGAGGGCAAGGTGGCAAGGCTGGATGTCCCGCCCTCAGGCCAGGACGCACGCGTCATCGAATGACAGCCTGGGCAGCCTCGGGCGCAGGCGGGCGTGGTCGCCGTAGCCCAGGTTGCACAGCAAATTGACTTCATATGCGCGGCCCGGAAAAAAAGCATGCGCGATGGCCGGGCCATCGAAGCCGCCCATGGGGCCGCAATCCAGGCCCAGCGCCCTGGCCGCCATGATGAAATAGCCGGCCTGCAGGCTGCCGTTGCGCAAGGCCGCCTCCCGGGTGGCGGCGGGGCTGCCGGTAAACCAGGACGCGGCTCCGGGCTCGTGCGGATAGAGCCTGGGCAGGTGCTCGTGGAAGGCCAGGTCATAGGCCAGGACGGCGGTGACGGGCGCCTTGCGGGTTTTTTCCCGGTTGCCGGCCGCCATCAGCGGCACCAGGCGGGCCTTGCCTTCCGCGCTGCTGACGAAGGCGATGCGCAGCGGCAGGCAGTTGGCCGAGGTGGGCCCCATGATGGTCATCGTGAACAGCCGGCGCAGCAGATCCGGGGAAACCGGCTGGTCCAGCCATGCGCCATGGGTGCGCCCATGCAGGAAGATGGCGGCCGCATCCCCGTGGCCGCCCTGGAGCGAAGCGTCACGCATGGATGCCTCCGGCGCGGCTGCGCAGCAGCTTGCCGGGCAAGACGCCGGTGGCCTGGCCGTGCTCGTAGATGGGCTGGCCGTTCACCACGGTGGCCACGTAGCCGTCGGCCCGCTGCACCAGGCGCCGCCCGCCGGCCGGCAGGTCGTACACCATTTCAGGGCAATGCAGCCTGAGCGCGTCGGGATCGATGATGTTCAGGTCGGCCTTGCGCCCCGCTTGCAGCACGCCCCGGTCATGCAGGCCGTAGACTCGGGCCGTGTCGAGCGTCTGGCGCTTCACCACCCATTCCAGAGGCAGGCGCGGCCCGCGCCGGCGGTCGCGCGTCCAGTAGCTGAGCATGAACGTCGGCATGCTGACGTCGCAGATATAGCCGCAGTGCGCACCGCCGTCGGACAGGCTGTTCACCGTGTTCTCGTGCCGCAGCATCTGATGCAGGTGATCCAGGTGCTCATAGGCGTAGTTGAAGGACGGGTAGTACAGGATCGCCTTGCCGTTCTTTTCGAGCATCAGGTCGTAGATGATGTCCAGCGGCGCCCGCCCGGTCCGCTGCGCGACGGCGGCGATGCTTTCGTCCGGCGACGGCTCGTAGTCCGGGTCGTCGCCCAGGGGGTAGATTTTGTGGAAGCTGCTGAACAGCGTGGTGGCGCGCCGGTCCAGCAAACCGGCGTTCTCCCGCATGATTTTCTTCCTGACGGCGGGGTCGCGCAACTGGGCGATCATTTCCTCGAATGGCAGCTTGCGCAAGACCTTGAAGGTCGGGTGCGCCACGAACGGATGCAGCGTGCTTTCCCAGGAAAACAAGATGCCCAGCGGCCGGCCGCTGATGCCGCCCAGCAGCGGCACGCCCTCTTCGCGGGCCTGGTCCAGTGTGGCCAGCAGCCGCTTCCACACATCGGGCGCATCGTCGGTCTGCTGCAGGTTGAACAGCACCGGCAGGCGATTGTGGCGGGCCAGGGCGTTCAGCCAGGGCATTTCCTGCTCCATCAGCGGATGGTTGGCGGTCATCTGGAACACGCCGTGGCCGGCCTCGCCCATCACGGTGCCCAGCGCCATCAGTTCCTCTTCGGTGGCAAAGGTGCCCGGGGGATACTTGCGCTGGTCGTATTTGTGCAGAAAGGTCTTGGACGTGGAGAACCCCATGGCGCCCGCGTCCAGCGCCTCGCGCAGCAGCCGGCGCATTTCCTGCAGGTCCGGCGGGGACGCCTCGTCGTGATGGACCGACCGGTCGCCCATGACGTACGTGCGCAGCGCCGAATGCGGGACCTGGGCCCCGATGTCCAGCGCCTTGGGCTTGCGGTCCAGCGCGTCCATGTATTCCGGGAAGGTTTCCCATTCCCACTGTATGCCTTCCGACAGCACGGAGCCGGGAATGTCTTCCACGCCTTCCATCACGGCAATCAGCCAATCGCGGCGATCTTGCTTGACGGGGGCGAAGCCGACGCCGCAATTGCCCATCACGGCGGTCGTTACCCCATGCCAGGTCGAAGGGCTGAGATAAGGATCCCAGGTGGCCTGCCCGTCGTAGTGCGTGTGTATGTCTATCCAGCCCGGCGTGACCAGGCAGCCGGCGGCGTCGATCTCCCGGCGGCCCGCGCCGGCGCGCCCGCCCGCCTGGACGATGGCGCCCTGCTCGATCGCCACATCGCCCGTGAACGAAGCCCGGCCCGTGCCATCGACGATGGTACCCCCGCGAATTACAAAATCATGCATGCTGCCGCCTCCAAGTTTCATTCGAGCCGGATGCCCGCGTCCCGGATGACGCTGCCCCAGCGTTCATAGTCGCTGCGTACGATCTTGGCGTACTCCGCCGGACCCGCGCCGCTGACCTCATTGCCGCCGTCTTCGATGTACTTCGCCACCTGCGGCGTATTCAGCGCCTTCCGGAATACCTCGGCGATCCGCTCCGCAAGCTCGGGCGGCAGATTGCCCGGCGCGAACAGGCCCTGCCAGCCCACGATGTTCAGGCCGGGCAAGCCCTGCTCTTCGAGCGTGGGCAAGTCCTTCAGCACTTTCAGCCGCTTGTCGGTGGCCGGCCCCAGAAGCTTGACCTGCCCCGCCCGCCATTTTTCGACGGCGCTGGAAGTGCCGTCGAAATACACTTGCACGTCGCCCGCCAGCAAGGCGCGGCTGGCGTCGGACGTGCCCTTGTAAGGCACGTGCACGATGTCGATGCCGCCCTCGCGCTTGAGGATCTCGCCGTTCAGGTGCGACGTGGAGCCCATGCTGTAAGAGGCGTAGTTCACCTTGCCCGGGTTCGCTTTTGCATACTCGATGAGCTCTTTGGTGGTGCTGAAGGGCGCGTCCTTGTTGGCGGAAAGCACCGTGGCCGAACGCACGACCTGCAGCACGGGCGTGAAGTCCTTGAATGCGTCGTAGGGCAGGTTCTTGACCAGATGCGGATTCTGGGTGTGCGTCACCACGATGGTGTACAGCAGGGTATAGCCGTCGGGCGCGGCGCGCGCGACGTGCTGCGCGCCGATGATGGTGCCCGCGCCGGGCTTGTTGTCGACGACCACCGGCGAACCGGTCTGCTCGGTGACTTTCTGCGCCAGCATGCGCGCCAGGGCGTCGGACCCCGAGCCCGCCGGAAAAGGCACCACGATGGTGATCGTCTTGCCGGCCGCGGGCCAGGCGGGCGCCGCGCCGGAAAGCGGCATGAAAAACATGCCGCCGACTGTCGCCAGACAGACGGCGGATTTCTGAATCCAGTTACTTGCGCGCATATCGTCTCCTTCCGTTTCTAGTTTTCTTGCGGCGGCATGGCTTGCCTTTCCGCCCTGGAAACTTTAGGCTTGGAATTGATATGAATCAAATGCAAACTTTTCCTACAGCTTATGAGTAATACTCATCATGGTTAGCTTGCGCACCTTGCGGCACTTTTCCGTGCTGGCCGAAGAACGCCACTATTCACGCGCCGCGTTGCGCCTGCATCTGACGCAATCGGCGCTCAGCCGCAGCATCCAGGCGCTGGAAGACAGCCTGGACGTCCAACTGCTGGACCGCTCCGCCTCCGGCCTGGCGCTCACTCCGGCGGGGCGCGCGGTACTGGAACATGCGCACCGGGTGCTGCAAGAGGCCGACGCGCTGCATCGGCGCGTGGAATCCCTGCATGGAATCGAAACCGGCGACGTGGCCATGGGCGCGGGCGTGTTCCCGGCCGCCGGCTTCCTGTCGCCTTTGCTGACCCGGCTTGCGCGCGACTATCCCGGCATATGCATGCGCGTCGAGATCGAAAGCTGGCAGCGCCTGCATGAAATGCTGGTGCGGGACAGCCTGGATTTCGTCGTGGCGATCACGCACAGCCTGCCGCCCTCGTCCGACTTCCTGCTGCGGCCCCTGCCGCCCCAGCACATCGGCTTGTTCGTGCGCGCGGGCCACCCGCTGCTGGCCGTCGGCCACCGCTCACTGCGCGCGGCACTGGCGGATTACCGCCTGGCGGCCACCCACCTGCCGCCCCGCGCCCGCAACCAGCTGGCGGCCCTGTACCGGCTGCCCCACAGCGACGCCCTGCCGCTCGCGCTGGAATGCAACAGCGTGGACACCTTGCTGACCGTCGCTTTGAACAGCGACGTGGTGATGCTGTGCGTCCGCGAGGCCATCCGGGAACCGCTGGCCGCGGGCGGCATCGTCCAGCTGCCGCTGGCCTATTCCAGCGAAGCCGAACTGGGCTGCAACATCATCCACCATGCGCGCCGCGAGCTCTCCCCGCCCGCCCTCAAGGTCGTCTCCCTGATCGAAGACCTCATGCATGCGGGCGCCTCGGGCATGCCGGGCGGCCCCGGCGACGCCATCGCCCTCCTGGAAAAGCAGGAAAGCGCGGATTAGCGCAGGTACCGGTTGAACCAGTCCACGGTGCGGCTCCAGGCCAGGTCGGCCGCCGCCTTGTCGTAGCGAGGGGTGGAGTCGTTATGGAAGCCGTGGTTGGTGCCCGGATAGACGTGGGCCTCGTACGTCTTGCCGTGCTGCTTGAGCGCCGCCTCATACGCCGGCCAGCCCTGGTTCACATTGGCATCGTTTTCGGCGAAATGCAGCAGCAAGGGCGCCTGGATGCGGGGCACGTCCTCGGGCTTGGCCTGGCGCCCGTAGAAGGGAACGGCCGCGCCCAGTTCCGGATAGGCGACCGCCGCGGCGTTGGCGACGCCGCCACCATAGCAGAACCCGGTGATGCCGACTTTCCCGCCGGCGCCCTCGTACGAGGCCATGAATTCGATCGCGGCGAAAAAGTCGTTCATCAGCTTCACGGGGTCGACCTTCTGTTGCAGCTGCCGCCCCTTGTCGTCATTGCCCGGATAGCCGCCCTGCGAGGTCAGCCCGTCCGGCGCGAGCGCGATGAAGCCGGCCTTGGCCACGCGCCGGGCCACGTCTTCTATATAGGGATTCAAGCCGCGATTCTCGTGCACCACGACGATCGCGGGCGGCTTGCCTTCCGCCTTGGCGGGCTTGACCAGATAGGCCCGCACCTGGCCGTGCCCCTGGGGAGAGGGGTAGGTGATGTATTCCGCGACGATGTCGGGGTCGGTGAAGGAAACCTGCTGGGCCAGCGCGTAATTGGGGCGCAGCGAAGCCAGAACGGCCGAGGCCGTCAGGCCGCCCAGGGCGAATTTCCCCGCCCGGCCGAGAAACTCGCGCTTGCTGATTTTTCCGTGCACATAGTGGTCGTAAAGTTCGAGCAGTTCGGGGGCGAAATCCTTGGCTGTCAGTCTCGTCATGGCGGCTCCTTTTCGTCGGTGGGCGCGAATGCATCCGCGAATTTCCGATTATGAAGCGGCCGCCCCGGATGATCCAGAAATTTCTTGATCCAGGTCAGGCTTCATGCGGGTTTCGGACCCTTTCCCGACCCTTGAAAACCTTGCGCCAGCCCATATTTATATGCCACGCAAGCCGGTGTCAACGGCCGGCCCGAAGCCAATGTTCAATGACTGATTTCAGGAGAATCAACATGAGCAACATCATCCGACGCGATCCCTTCAGCGATCTCTTCCGCGGCTTCTTCGTCCGTCCCATCGACTTCGGTTTCGATTCGGCTCTCGAATCGCCCGAAATGAGGGTGGACGTCAAGGAAAACGCCGACGGCTATCAAGTCCAGGCGGAGCTGCCGGGCATCAAGAAGGAAGACATCCACGTGCAGATCGACGGCCCGCGCGTTTCCATCACCGCCGAACGCAAGCAGGAAAGGCAGGAAAAGGACGGCGAGCGCGTGCTGCGCACCGAGCGCTACTTCGGACGGGTGTCCCGCAGCTTCCAGCTGAGCCAGGACGTGGACGAGGCCGGCGCCAGCGCCCGCTTCAACGACGGCGTCCTGGAACTGACCCTGCCCAAGAAGACCCAGGCGCAAGCCAAGCGCCTGACCATCTCGTAGCAAGCGGGAAAGAAGGGGCCGGGCTCCGCGGGGGCCCGGCCCCTTCGCACGGGCGTCATGCGGGCAGGCGTTCGAGGTCGCGCGAGATCTCGGCGGACACCTGCAGCAGGCGCGGGCCGATCTCCTCGATCAGTTCGCGCTCACGGTCGCTGCCGCCCAGCGACATGGCCGCAAGGGAATAGGCCGGAGCGCCCCGGTCGTACAGGGGCGTGGCGACGGAGCTCGTTTGACGGGTCACGGGCGACGCCATGAAGCAGAAGCCGCGTTCTTCGAGCTCCTGGAAGGCGGCGTAGACGCCCGGCATGAATCGGTGCGCGCCTTCCGCGCCGGCGTCCTTCAGGGCCTCGAACAGCTCCGCCTGCAAGCCCGGCTTCTGCGCCCACAGAAAGGCGCGCCCCGATGCCGAACGCGCCATCGGCACCAGCGCGCCGGTGGCCAGCCCGAGGTGGCTGAGCCCGCTGGGAACGGCGTGTTCCAGCACGAGCATCTGCAGGCGTTCCCTGGTCATCAGGCTGACATGGACGCCGAACTCTTCGGCGAAGCGCAGCATTTGCGGCGATGCCGCCTGCACGACCGGAAGCCCGCGCTTGACGGCGCGCCCCAATGCCAGGCAGGCCACGTCGGGGCCATACGCGCCGTTGACGTCCTGGCGCAGGAAATTCGCAGCCACCAAAGTGGCGATCAGCTTGGAGGCGGTGGCCCGCGGCAGGCCCAGCCGGCCGGCGATCTCGGCATGCGTGAGCATGGGCTCGCGGCCGTTGAACAGGTGCAGGATGTCGAGCCCGCGCTGCAGCGAATTCACCTGCCCGCCGCCGGCGGCTTCGAGCCCGAGCATGGGCGGATTCGGTTCGGCGGTCCTGCGTCTCATTCGGGGCTCCTGCGCGCCACGTCGCGTTCCAGGCGATGCTTGATTTCCAGCAGCCTGGGCGCGATCGCCGCCGCCAGGTGTTCCGCCGTCACCTGGTTGGCCGGAACGGCGAAGCCGAGCGCGTAGGCGTGCGGCCGGTCGGGCATGTCGATCACGACCGCGATGCCGTTGGTTCCGGTTTCCACGGTGCCTATGGCGATGCAATAGTCATGCGCCTGCATTTGGCGGACGGCGGCCTGGATCTCCGGTTCCAGCCGCTGCCAGTGCTCGGGATGCGCATGCGCGATGGCGGCCAGGAGCTTGGCGCGCTCTGTTTCGTTCATGGCGCCGATGACGGCCCTGCCCAGCGCCGACCGCGACAGGCTCAGGCGCGACCCGGGGTGCACGCGCAACCCGAACAGCATGCCCCGGCCATGGCAGACTTCCCGGCAGACCATTCTGAGCCCGTCCTGCGACGCCAGGACGATGGACCCGCTGTGGTCGTCCGCCAGCTGCTGCATCAAGGGTCTGGCCTGGGTCGTCAGCTCGCAGGCCGAGGCGGCCAGGTAGCCGAGAGCCAGCACCGACGTGCCCAGTTTGTACTGCGCTTTTTCCGGTGAATAGATGAGATAGCCGCTGGCGGTGAGATGCGCGGTGATCCGTGACACCGTGGGCTTGGGCACGCCCGTCCTGGCGGCGAGTTCCGTGTTCGAGCGCCAGGCGTTGTCCGGCTCGAAGGCCTGCAGGATGGCGAGTCCCCGCGCCAACACCCGGACACCGGTTCCACTGCCGTCCGCGCCGCGGTCCTCGATCTGATTCATGTAGGTCCTGTAAATCGAAAACGGAATTATAGGCCACCACGTCGGGGCAAGCCGGCTACGCGACGGATTTTAAAGAGAAACGCGCCCAGGCCGGGATCGATTCAAAACAAAATTAGCGCCTTGCATCCGGACGCCCGCGTATCCGCCGGCGGGCTCGCGTCGCGTTTCAGGACTCGCCGACCTCCACTTCGACCAGCAGGTCGCCCACGTTCACATTGGCGCCCACCGAGAAGTGGACGGCGGTCACCACCCCGCCTGTGGACGCCAGGACCTGGTTTTCCATCTTCATGGCCTCCACCACGGCCAGGACCTCGCCTTCGGCCACCCTGACGCCGACTTGCACGGGCAGCGCCGTGACGATGCCCGGCATGGGGGCGACCGCGGCGCCGGCGGCCTTGGCTTCATCGGCGTTGCGCGAACCGGCCGCCTGGAGGGTATGGCGGCTGCCGTCCAGCTGCAGCTCGACGGCCGTGCCGGTGTCGCAGGCCGCCCATGGGAGCCCGCCCACCGTGCCGCGATGGATTCCGTCCTCCGCCGGCAGGAAGCTTACCTGGAACGGCTGCCCGTCCACGCATGCCCGGATCCCGCCATCGATGAATGGCGCCAGATCGGCATGGACCAGGCGGTCTCCCGCCCAGAATCCCAAGCTTCCAAGAGGCGCCGCCGCGCTCAGCGAGCGCCGGTCCAGCACGCCGTCTTTTGCGCCCGCGCTCCAGGGGGAGGCCGATTCGGCCGGCTTGCCCAGGCGGGCCGCCGCGCAGGCGACGGCGGCCGCCACACCGGACCGCGGTTCATGCAGCGCCGTCGCCTCGTCCAGGTATTGGGTATGGATGTCGCCGCTCTGGACCCTGGGATCTTCGAGCACCCGCGTCAGGAATCCGAGATTGGTCGTCAGGCCGAGCAGGACCGTGCGCTGCAAGGCCTCGCGCATGCGTCTCAGCGCCTCCGGGCGGTTGTCGGCCCGCAGCACCAGCTTCGCCACCATGGGGTCGTAGAAGGCCGGGACGCCGTCCCCCGCGGCGACGCCCGCCTCGACTCTGATGCCTGGCGGCCACGCCACGCGCGACACCCGGCCCGGCGCCGGGCGAAAACCCGCCGCCGGATCTTCCGCATAGACCCTGCACTCGATCGCGCAACCCTGCGCCTCGATCCGCGATTGCGGCAACGGCAGCGGCTCGCCCGCCGCGACCCGCAGCTGCCACGCCACCAGATCCAGGCCGGTGATCTCTTCCGTCACCGGGTGCTCGACCTGCAGACGCGTATTCACTTCCAGGAAGTAGAAATCGTGGTCCTGGTCGACGATGAATTCGAAGGTTCCGGCGTTGACGTATCCGATGCTGGCGGCGCCCCGCAGCGCCGCCTCGTGCAGCCGCGCCCGGACGGCCGGCGGCAGGCCGATGGCGGGCGCTTCTTCGACCACTTTTTGATGGCGCCGCTGCAAGGTGCATTCGCGCTCGAACAGATGCACCACCCTGCCCTGTCGGTCCCCGAACACCTGCACCTCGACGTGCCTGGGCCGCTCGACGTAGCGCTCCACGATCAGCCGCCCGTCGCCGAAGCTGCTGCGCGCCACCCGGATCGCCGCCTCGATCGCCGGACGCAGGCCGGCCAGCGAACGCAGCACCTGCATGCCCTTCCCGCCGCCCCCGGCGCTGGGTTTGAGCAGGACCGGCAAGCCGATCTCGCGGATCATGCGTTCTATTTGCGCCGGGTCTTCGCTCGCCTCGACCATGCCGGGCACCGTCGGCACGCCGGCGTCCCGCATCAAGGACTTGGCGCGGGATTTGTCACCCAGCGCCTCGATCGTTTCCGGGCGCGGACCGATGAAGACCAGCCCCGCATCCTGCACCGACCGGGCGAAGCCCGCGTTCTCCGACAGAAAGCCATAGCCCGGATGGACCGCCTCGCAGCCGTGGCGCAGGGCGGCGGCGACGATCGCATCTCCTTTCAGATAGCTGTCCACGGCCGGCCCCGCCCCCAGGCAGACGGCCGCGGCGGCGCCCCGCAAATGCAGCGCGCCCGCATCGGCCGACGAGTGGACCGCCACGTATTCCACCCCCAGCTCCCGGCAAGTGCGGGCGATGCGGCAGGCGATCTCGCCGCGGTTGGCGATCAATATGCGTTTGAACATGTCACATCCTGAATACGCCGAAGCGCGTGCTTTCGCGAGGCCCATCGTGCGCCAGGGCCAGTCCCAGGGCCAGCCATTGCCGCGTGTCGACCGGGTCGATCACGGAGTCGACCCATAGCCGCGACGCCGCGTGGACGGGCGTGCTATGGCTTGCATAGTGGTCCCGGATGGGCTGCTTGAACGCCTCGACCTCTTCCGCGGTGAGCGCCTTGCCCTGGCGGGCGAGCTGGTCCTGGCGCACCAGGGCAAGCACCGTGGCGGCCTGCTCGCCCCCCATGACCGACGTGCGGGCGTTGGGCCACATGGCCATGAGGCGCGGGCCGAAGGCGCGGCCGCACATGGCGAAGTTGCCCGCGCCATAGCTGCCGCCGATGATCACGCTGAACTTGGGCACCCGGGACGTGGATACGGCGTTCACCATTTTCGCGCCGTCCTTGGCGATGCCGCCCTGCTCGTATTCCGCGCCCACCATGAAACCGCTGATGTTGTGGAGAAACAGCAGCGGAATGTCGCTCTGGGTGCAGAGCTCGATGAAATTGGCCGCTTTCTGGGCGCTCTCGGAAAAGAGCGGGCCGTCGTTGATCAGGACGCCGACGGGGTAGCCTCCGATCGCGCCCGTGCCGCACAGCAGCGTGGGCCCATAGCGCTCGCGATAGGTGTTGAGCTCGCTGCCGTCCATCAGGCGGGCCAGGATCTCGCGCGCGGGTATCGGCTGCTTGGGGTTGGCGGGTATCAGCCCCGGAAGTTCGGCCGGGTCGTAGAGCGGCGGCGCCGGCGTCCTGGGCGGCGGCGAAAAAGGCTTGGGCCCGGGCCGCGCGACGATTTCCCTGATGATCGCCAGGGCATGCGCATCGTCGTCGGCGAAGTGGTCGGCCACCCCCGACAGGCGCGTATGGACGTCCGCCCCGCCCAGCGTCTCCGCGTCGACCACGACGCCGGTGGCGGCCTGCACCAGCTGCGGCCCGCCCAGGAAGATCGTGCCCTTGCCCTTTACGATGACAGTCTCGTCGCACATGGCCGGGATATAGGCCCCGCCCGCCGTGCAGGACCCCATCACCGCGGCGATCTGCTTGATCCCCAGCGAGGACATCTCCGCAATGTTGCGGAAGATGCGGCCGAAATGGTGCTCGTCGGGGAAGATCTCTTCCTGCAGTGGCAGAAAGGCGCCGCCGGAATCGACCAGGTAGATGCACGGCAGCCCGTTCTCGCGCGCGATGGCTTGCGCCCGGATCTGCTTCTTGATGGTGATGGGGTAGTAGGTGCCGCCCTTGACCGTCGCATCGTTCGCCATCGCCATGCAGGGCCGCCCCGCGACCATGCCGATGCCGACGATCAGCCCGCCCGAGGGGACGTCGTCTTCGTACAAACCATGGCCGGCCAGCTGCCCGACTTCCAGGAAGGGCGTCCCCGGGTCGAGCAGCCGGTTGATGCGATCGCGGGGCATGAGCTTGCCGCGCTCGACATGGGTCTTGGCATGCCGGCCCCCGCCGCCCAGAATGGACGGCGCCTGCGCCGCCTGCACCTGCCGGCGCAGGCTTTCGTAAGCCGCCCGGTTCCGTTCGAGGTCCTCGCCCGCGTTGCGCAGCATGGAATGCAGTATTGCCATCTCACTCCACCACGCTCAGGCGCAACAAGGCATGCCCCAGCGATTTGCCGGTCTGATCCAGGCGGAGCGTTTTCGTGGCTCCTCCGCCCAGGGCCCCGTGCATGACGACCACCACCGCCTGTATGTTGTCCATGCGGTGGCAGTGCACCTCGCCCTTTACCCAGTCGCCATAGAGCGCCTTCACCGCTTCCGGGGTGACGCTCGCGAGCAATAGCGGATAGTCGCCGGGGGCCTTGGCCACCAGGCCGGCCGTGCAGACGTCCCCCTTGTCTCCGGACCTGACGTAGGCGATTTCGTGAAGCTGGCGTGTCATGGCGTTCCCCTCAGGCTACCAGGATGTCGGTGGTTTGCCGCACGAATTCGCGCGGGATCAGTGTCGGCCACAAGGCCACGATGGGCCGGGCCTTCATCGGCGTGCCGAACGAGGTGCCGCCGGGCCCCATGATCCACAGATGGGTGCCGGCGCGCCGGACCTTGTCGGCCTCTTCGCGCGTTTTCGTCCGCACCGCGCAGCGCAATCCCACTTCATTCATCTGGTTCGCCAGTTCCCGCTGGGGCGCCGGCGCGGCGGGGCCGTGCAGCATGTTCAGCCCGATGAAGTCGAACTGGATCTGTTCGGCGGCCAGCCCCATCCGCTCGAAGCGCTCGAGCATGGTTTCACGGGCCTTGCAGGCGCGGTCATAGGCGTTCGGCCAGGGAAAGAACGCCATGGTTTCCCCTATCCATCCGTCCTGGTAGCCGACCACGAGCTTGACCAGGTCCGGAGCGGGCTTGCCCTTGACGCCGGACACCCGCACGCGGTCTTCGCCCACGGCCTCCAGGCGCAAGGACGTGAAGTCCGCGACGGCGTCCGGCATGAGGTAATTGCGCGGATCGGAAATTTCGTAGACCAGGTGCTCCTTGATCGTGAAGGGATCGACGCGCCCGCCCGTGCCCGGCAGCTTGGTGATGTCGGCGCTGCCGTCGCGGCGGAACTCGGCGATGGGGAAGCCGACATGGCCCATCCGGGGCATCTCGGCGAAACGGGACGACATGCCGCCCGTACACCCCGCGGCGCATTCCAGGATGTGGCCCACCGTCACCGAGGCGGCCAGCAAGTCGGCGTGGGCCGCGTCCCTGCGCCAGCCGAACTCGTGCACCATCGGACCGACGTACAAGGCGTTGTCCGACACGCGGCCGGTGATCACCACGTCCGCGCCGCCCTCCAGGCTTTCGACGATGCCCGAGCTGTCGGTATACACGTTCGCGGAAACCACGCGCGAGCGTATTGCGGAAAAATCCTCGTCGCCCGTGTCCAGGTTCGTCAGCGGCGCCTTGCCCGCCGCCAGCAGGTCCAGCTTGTCGAGCAGGTCGTCGCCTTCCACCAGCGCGATGCGCGCGCCGGCCGATCCGTTCTTTCTTGCGTCCTCGACGATGCGCTGGGCCGCGGCGCGGATGTTGACGCCGCCCCCGTTCGATATCAGCCGGGTTCCGCGCTCCCGCGCTTTGGGCAGCAGCGTGCTCATGCACTGCACGGCGTCCGGTATGTAGCCGGCGTCGGGACTCTTCATTTTCTGCCTTTGCAGCAGCGCCATGGTCAGCTCGGCCAGATAATCGAAACACAGATAATCCAGCCCGCCTTTCTCCAGCAGCTCAACGGCCGGATCCTGGGCATCGCCCCAAAAACCGGACCCTGCCCCGAGGCGCAGAACGTCTTTCATCGCTATCTCCTAGCTCTATCGATATACGGCGGCTGCCGCAATAATCTTGATCGCCCGCATCGATCACCCGCCGCCTTTCGCCGGCCAGGCATAAAGGGGCGGCGCGCCCGCCCGCAGGCGTTGGACCGCCGCCTCGTGGTAGGCCGTGGAGTACGCGATGGCCTGGGCGGCCATTTCGGCATCGGCCATGGCTCCCACGTCCGCCGACATCGAATGCAGCAGGGCGGTCTTGACCAGGCCGAAAGCGGTGCGCGGCAGGCTCGCCATGGCCAGGGCGATTTCCCGGGCACGCGCCTCCAGGTCGCCGGGAACGGCCAGTTCGTTGACCATGCCGTACTCCAGGGCTTCGGCGCCGCCGATCGCGCGCGTCGAATACAGCATGTCTTTGGCGCGGAGCCAGCCCACCACTCGCGGCAGGGTGAACAAGCCGCATGCGTCGGGCACCAGCCCCAGCCGGAGAAAAGACATGCAGAAGCTCGCGCGTTCCGTGGCGACGACGAAATCCGCGGCGAGCGCGAGGCTGCATCCGGCGCCGTAGGCGCAGCCGTCGACCGCCACCACCACTGGCTTCGTCGTTTCCAGCAGGCGCCGGGCGCCTTTGGTCACGGGGGCGATGCGGTCGCGGCCCGCCTCCGCATCCAAGGCGCCGGGACGCATTTCGCCGATGTCGCCGCCCACGCAGAAATGCTCGCCCGCGCCCGAAAGCAGCACCGCCCGGACCGCGTCGTCCTGGTCGGCGCGGTCGACCGCGTCCCAGAGCGCCGTTCGCATGGCCAGGCTCAGGGCGTTCCGCTTTGCCGGGCGGTTCAGCACGATGTGCCCGACCCCCTGCCTTAAGGTGTATTGGATCGTGGCGTCCGTCATGGGCCGTTCCCCGAATCGGTGTGTTCGAGCGCCCAGTTGGACAGCTGGGTGCGAAGGGCTGCGACCAGGGCCAGGGGCTCGTCCAGCATGACGTGGTGGCGGCAGTTGGCCAGTTCCACGATGGGCATGCGCCCGCCGAAAGTGCGGCGCATGTAGGCGCGCGCTTCTTGGTCGACACGGGCGCTATGTTCCCCGATGAACAAGGCGGCCTTGCAGCGCATGCCGAGCAGCGCGTCGGTGAACGCCGTGGGCCGCGGGTGGCCGACGGCCGCCGGGTCGAATTTCCACCGCCATCCGCCCGCCGCCTCGACGATGGAATGGCGGGCGATGTGGTCGAGGTAGAAAGCGCATTCGACTTCTTGCTGAGGCACGAGGCGAAAGCGCCGCAATGCCTCGGCCCGATCGGCGTAGACGTCGGCCCGCGCCTGCACTTGCACGGCATGGGCGGGAATCCGCCTGTCGGGCGATTCGATGGGCGAGTCGATCACGATGATGCCGGCCAGCCGGCCGCCGTGCGCCGCGCCGGCCATGATGGCGACGAAGCCGCCCATGCTGTGGCCCACGATGAACGGCGGCCGGCCCGGCGCGGCGGCGTCCGCCACCGCCATGACTTGCCCGGCATAGCGCTCGCGCTCGTAGCGGCCGCAATGGCTGCTGTCGCCCATGCCGCCCAGGTCGATGGCCAGCACGTGGTATTGCGTTGCCAGCAGCGGCGCAATGAAGCGCCACCACTCGGCATGGGCGGCATTGCCGTGCACCAGGATCACGGGCGGCCGCCCGGGATCGCCCCAGCTCAGGTAATGAACGCGGCAGCCGTCGGCATCGATCCGCCTGGACCTGCTGGGCATTTCCAGGGCCGCCCGGGCCCAGCCCGGCATCGGATGCGGCGCGGCATCGCCAAGTTCTTCGACCACCTTCGTCTCCCAGGAATCGTTGACGTTGAAAAAGCAGGGGCTCAGGTCGGCTGGATGCCCGCCGCCTTGACCAGCCGGGCCCAGCGATCGATTTCGACGAGCTGGAATTTCGCGAGCTCTTCCGGCGAACCCGGAACCGGCGTCCAGCCTTGCGAACCGAATTGCTTTTCCGCTTCGTCGGACTTCATGGCCCGGACGATGATCCCGTTGAGGCGGTTGATGATTTCCGGCGGCGTGCCCTGCAGGCCGAAAGCGGCGATCCAGCCCGTTACCTCGTAGCCGGCCACCCCTTGTTCGGCTATGGTGGGAATGTCGGCGTACTTGGCGATGCGCTTGCTCGTGGACACGCCCAGCGCTTTCAGCTTGCCGCTTTCCACCAGGGGCATGACGGCCGGGGCGTCGCCGAACACCATGTCGATCTGGCCTCCGATGAGGTCGGTGAGCGCGACGGGCAGGGTCTTGTACGGAACGTGCAGGATATCGACGCCGGCGAGTTCGCGCATGACTTCGCCGCCCGCGCGGGACGACGAATTGCCGGCGCCGAAAGTCATGCGCCCCGGGTTCTTCTTCATCATGGCGACCAGTTCCTGGACGTTTTTCGCAGGGTGGTCCGCTCTTACCACCAGCACGACGCCGCCGATGATCAGGTTGCTGATCGGCGTGAAGTCCTTGACCGGATCGTAGGGAAGCTGCTTGAACAGGCTGACGTTGGCGGCATGCGTGGTGTTGGTGCCAAGCACGAATGTGTAGCCGTCGGCAGGCTGCCTGGCCGCGAACTGCATGCCGATCGTGCCGCTGGCGCCGGCCTTGTTGTCGATGACCACCGGCTGCTTGAGATCGGCGGACAGGTAGGGGCTGAGGAAGCGTGCGACCTGGTCGGTGGTGGTTCCCGCGCCGAAAGGCACGACGATGGTGATGGGCTTGGTGGGATAGCCCCCGGCGGCCGCCCGCGCGCCGGCGTGGGCGCCGAGCAGGGTGGTGCCCAGCAGCGCTGCGCCGGTGGCCAGGAAGTTTCTGCGGTTCGTGTTCATGTCAGGTGTCTCCTTCGAGTTATCGTCATACGATGGTGTGGTTGCTGCGCGCTGCATCGGCGCGGCGTCATCTTCCCGCCATGATGCTTGCGAGAGTGCGAGCGTCCGTACCGTCATCCCAGATCCGTTCCCGGCAGGCCTCCACGTCGACTTCCGAGTCGATCTCCCTGAGCAGGCTGCGCGCCTTTTGGGCGATCTGGTCGGCCGTCATGGGCTTGGCCGGCGTGCCGAAGCTGTCTTGCACCAATGAGGTCTTGATGGAGCCGTCGGTGAAAGCGATGGTGACGGCCGTCGGGAACTGCTTCGGATACATCGCCTCCAGCTCGGCGTCATACTCGAAATGCACCAGATCGGCGATTTCAAGGATGCGCGGATCGTCGAGATGCGCGTCGCTGTAGGCATCGTAGCGGGAAGGGCCGTAAGCCAGCGACGCGCCGACCAGATAAGGGCAGCTGTACTGGGCCGCCATGACGGAACGCGGCCGGCGCATCATGTGCTGGTCTTCGATCAACCGCGGGCCCCGCACGACGATGCGGCGGATGCGCTCGACCGGCGTGCTGTATGCCTCGGTGACCTCGCCCAGGGCGTCGATGGTGGAATGGAAGATCCGGCAGCAGGAATAAGGCTTGAGACTGATGCGGTGGATCTGCAGCGGCTCCTGCGCCCGCCGCGGCGGCGGCGCGTGGACTTCGCCGCCGAACATCCTGGCCAGGCCGTAGCGGCCGTCGAGCGAGCGCCGCGGCGTGCCGATCCCGGACTCCATGGCCAATTCGGCGGCCATCACGCCGTTGCGCGCGGCATAGCCGGCGTGCAGCCGCTTGACGGCGCCGCCGGCCGGGTCCACGGAAAACTGCATGGTTCCGCTCGTCTGGGACAAGGCATGGCCCCAGGCGGTGATCAGCTTGCCGGTGTCTATCGGCTTGCCTTCGCCATGGAGCAGCACCACGCAAGCGGCGGCGGCGCCGAACGACCCGAATACCGGCGTGGGATGAAATCCGCCTTCGATCACGCGCAGCCCGTGCGCCATCAGGCCGGCGCGCGCCATGGCTTCATAACCCGCGGCGATGGCGACGAACAGCAGGCGCTGCGATGCGCCCGTTTCCGCCCCGACCGCGAGCGCCGCGGGCAGCACGGTGCAGGCGGGATGGCTCATCGTTTCGTCGTGCGTGTCGTCGAGCTCGTAGCCGTGCGCCGCCGTGCCGTGCACCAGCGCGGCGACCGACGCGGCCGCCGAGGCGCCGGTCCTGATCACAGGGGCGGCGCCGGTGCCGAAGAACCGCCGGGACCAGTCGGCGATGTCGCGCGCCCAGGGCAGCGCGGCCCCGCGCAGCGCCACGCCGAGCGAATCCAGCATGAGCCTGCGGACTTGCTCGGTGTCCGGGCCGGACAGGCCCCGGTTGACGAGCTCGGCGATCTGGTCCGCGAGGCTTGCGGTGAGGTCGCTTTCGGGGATGGGCGAGGGCGTAGTGGTCATGGGGCCTCCTGGGCGTGGCGTTATGTGAATGGGCGCTCAAAGACGCAGGGACTTGGCGATGATGGTCCGTTGGATCTGCGAGGTTCCGCCGCCGATGGTGGACTGCATGCCTTCGCGGAAGTAGCGCTCCATGTCGGCCTCCGGCAGCATGCTGTGGCCGCCGAGAATCTGCATGCCGTTGCGCGTTACCGTCTGCAGCGTTTCGGACGCGAACAGCTTGGCCATGCTGACTTCCCGGCTGCAGGGTTCGCCGCGCGTGGCCATGTCGGCCGCCCTGTACACCAGGAGCCGCGCCGCATCGACGCTGGTCTGCATGTCGGCCAGCATGTGGCGGAGCACCTGGAATTCGAAAATGGATTTGTCGAACTGAATGCGCTCATGGGCGTAGCGCAAGGCGTCGGTGACGGCTTGCTGGGCGTTGCCGACGTAGGCGGCCGCGACCGCGATGCGCTCGAGCTCGAGGTGATCCGTGATGATTTCCCAGCCCATGCCCGGCGCGCCGAGAATATTGCCGGCCGGCACCTGGGCGCCGTCGAGGAAGATTTCCGTGGTGCCGGTCGCCCGCCGGGCCAGGGTGGGCAGCCTGCGGATATCGACGCCGTGCGTGTCGTTGGGCACCAGCAGGACGCTCAGCCCGCGATGCTTCTTGGCGTCTTTGTCGGTCCTGACCAGCATGGCGATGACGGTGTTCTTTGCCGCGGCGCCGGAACACCACAGCTTCTGGCCGCGTATCGTCCAGTGCCGGCCGTCGGTTTCGGCGCGCGTCTTGGTATTGGCGGCGTCCGAACCCGCGGACGGCTCGGATATCGAAATGGAGAAGCGGATCGCGCCTTTCATGAAGGGTTCGAGATATTGCTCCCTCTGCTCGGGCGTTCCGTACTTGACGATGTTCATCGCGGTGAAGGTCGACACCATGAACGCGGTGGCGAAATCGAAGCCGTAGCGCGCGAGCCCTTCGCACATCAGGGCGTAATCGAAGATGGTGCCGCCGTCGCCGCCCTGCTCTTCGGGTATCAGCAGCCGCAGCCACCCCATGCGGGCGATCTTTTCGTAGGCCTCGTAGGGATACTGGCGATCGGTGTCGCACTGGCGCACGTATTCGCGCGTTACTTCTTTCTCCATCACCCGCGCGACGGTCTCTTGCCAAAGCGCTTGTTCTTCCGTCAAGAAATTCATAAAGGCTCCGTGTATCGAAATTTTCTTGCCCGCCCGGGCGAGGCGGGACGGCTATTCGTCCGGGGATACGATCAGGCGCTCGCGGCGGAGCAGCAGGCTGAACTCGCAGCTCATCACCCGTTCCTTGCGCTGATTGACGGCCGTCAGCAGCGCCGTGGCGACCCCGTGGGCTTCCCCCTTGTCGCGCAACGCGATCACTTCGCTTTCCGCATGCAAGGTGTCGCCGATGAAGGTGGGCTTGAGGAAGCGCAGCCTGTCGACGCCGTAGAAGGCTTCCACCACTTCGGAATCGAAGCCCAGCAAGGCATTGCTGATGACGAAGACCAGGCCGCCCTGGACGACTCTTTGCCCGTACCTGGATTTGGCGCTGAATTCCGCATTGGCGTGGATTTCGAGCCAGTTGCCGGTCAGCATGCAAAAGTTGACGACGTCTGTTTCAGTGATCGTGCGCCCTCGCGACCGGGCGCGCTGTCCGATGGCGAGTTCACCGTAAGGCAGATTCATCATGGCGATATCCAGGTTGGGATCTTGCCCGGCGATGGACGAGATCGATTCGGCTATGACGGAATGGTAAGCAGCGAATTTCAATATGTCAACATCAATTTCATTATAAATTCACGTATCAGCCAAGGCATTTCCTCCTTGTATTCATGATGCATACTAAGAATTTCCCGGTTTCACGAATTTAGTTCCATTTATATTCTTTAGATTTCATTTTAAATTGACAGCACCGGGCATTCCGGATATCGTTCGCTTACTTTCGTCCACTTTCCTGCCTGACCGCCATGACAAAAATGCTGTCCAACATACGGGTTCTCGATTTGTCACGCATTCTTGCCGGGCCGTGGGCCACCCAGAACCTGGCCGACCTCGGCGCCGAGGTCATCAAAGTCGAACGGCCCGGCAGCGGCGACGACACCCGGCACATGGGCCCGCCGTTCCTGCACACCGCCGCAACGAATGAACCGGGCGACGCCGCCTACTTCATGTGCTGCAACCGCGGCAAGCAATCCGTCACCATCGACTTCAGCAAACCCGAAGGCCAGGCGCTGGTGCGCGATCTGGCGGCCGATGCCGACGTGCTGGTCGAAAACTACAAGGTCGGCGCACTCAAGAAATATGGTCTCGACTACGCATCCTTGCGCGAGCTCAATCCCGGGCTGGTGTATTGCTCGGTCACCGGTTTCGGGCAAACGGGGCCGTACAAGGACCGGGCGGGCTATGATTTCCTGATCCAGGGCATGGGCGGCCTCATGAGCGTCACCGGCGAACGCGACGGCCTTCCGGGCGGCGGTCCCCAGCGGGTGGGCGTGGCCGTGGCCGACATCCTGACCGGCATGTACGCAACCGTGGCCATCCTGGCGGCGCTGCGCCATCGCGATCAAGGCGGCGGCGGCCAGCACATCGACATCAGCCTGCTCGACTGCATGGTCGGCTCGCTGGTCAACCAGGGAATGAATTACCTCACCAGCGGGGTGGCGCCGGTCCGCATGGGCACCGGCCACCCCAACATCGCGCCCTATCAGGTGTACCCCGCCCGGGACGGCCACATCATCCTTACCATCGGCAACGACACGCAGTTCCAGCGCTTCTGCAACGCGATCGGGCAGCCGGATTTCGCCGAGGATCCCCGGTTCAGGACCATCCGCGACCGGGTCGCCAACCGCGCGGCAATGAACCAGCGCCTGGAAGCCATCACGCGCACCCGCGGCGTGGAAGAATGGGTGAAGCTGCTGGAAGAGGCCCAGGTGCCTTGCGGGCCCATCAACACGATAGACCGGGTGTTCAACGACCCGCAGGTGATTGAACGCGGCATGCGCCTGGACCTGGACCACCCCCTGTATGGCCGGGTCCCGGGCATCAACAACCCGATACGTTTCTCCGAAACGCCGCTGAACCTGACCGAGGCGCCGCCCGTGCTGGGGCAGCATACGCATCAGGTCCTGTCGGGCCTCGGCTTGAGCGACGACGAGTTCGCCAAACTCCAGCAAGCCGGCATCGTTTGACCATCAGAAAGAGCCATCGATCATGAAACATCAGCCCATCACCAAAGACAAGAACGGCCTGGACGTCTACGGCATCGGCCTCTACTGGGACGACGTCGAAGTCGGCTATCGCTTCCGCACGCTGGGGCGCACCATCACGGAAGCCGACATCACCCTGTTCGTGGGCGCCACGGGCATGGTCGAGGAAATGTTCACCAACGTGGAATACATTTCCGAGGTCTCGGTCATCGGTTCGCGCCCGGTTCCGGGCTCGCTGGTGTTTTGCATCGCGGAAGGGCTGTTGATGCAAAGCACGATGCAGCGCACCGGCATGGCGTTCCTCGAGGCCGACCTCAAGATCCATCGGCCCACCACGGCGGGCGACACCATCCATGTGGAATGCGAAGTGGTGGAAGCGCGCGCAACCAGCAAGCCGGGCCGGGGCCTGATGCGCACCGCCAATCGGGTCGTCAATCAGCGCGGCGAAGTCGTGGCAAGCTACAACCCGCTGCGCATGGTCAAGAGCCGCCCGCAGCCATAAGGCCACCCGGAAGAACAGACGCCAACTGGAGCACAACCCATGGGCCAGACCGATGCGGTACTTTTCGATGTCGACGACGGCATCGCCACCATCACCATCAACCGCCCGGCGCAGCGCAACGCGCTCTCGATCGAAGTCGGCAATCGCCTGCTCGACCTCTGGGAACGAGTCGACGCCGACCCCGCCATCCGGGTGGCCATTCTCACGTCTTCGGACTGCGGCACGTTCTGCGCGGGCATGGACTTGAAAGAAGCGTCCCGGGTCCAGGCCGAATCCAACATGGACATTCTCGATCTCTTCCGCGACCCCTTCCATCAGCGCATGCGCGCCGTGGAAAAGCCCATCATCGCGGCCATGACCGGGCATTTCACGGCGGGCGGCATGGTGTTGGCGGCCAATTGCGACCTGCGCATCGGGCTGGCGGGCACCCTGGGCGGCATCTCCGAGGCCAGGGTGGGCCGGGGCGCCCCCTGGGCCGTGCCCATGCTGTGGATGCTGCCCCAGCCTTTCCTGATGGAGCTCATGATGTCCGCCGAACTGCAGCCCATCGAACGCTTCCGCGAACTCGGCTTCATCAACCACGTCGAAGCCACGCCCGCGGCGGTGCGCGACCGGGCCCGCAAGCTCGCCAAAAGCATACGCGACAACGCCCCGCTGACGGTCTGGGCCGCCAAGCAGAGCATCGGCGCCGCCATGGACCTGGGCTGCAAGGAAGGCTTCGAAGCCGCCAAGCGCATCCATGAACGCGTCTACCATAGCCAGGACGCGATCGAGGGCCCGCGCGCCTTTGCGGAAAAGCGCGCGCCCCGCTGGAGCGGCACATGACACATGACGCCGGCCTGGTGCACACCGAAAGGCGCGGGGACACGATCATTCTCTGGCTGGACCGGCCGGACGAACTGAACCGGCTGTCGACCGAAAACCAGTTCCTGGAACTGGCGGACAAGATCCGGCAAGCCGATCGGGATCCCACCGCGCGCGCCTTGATCATTACGGGAAAGGGGAAAGCGTTCTGCGCGGGCGGCGATCTGCGCAAGATGGCGAACCGGGAGGGGTTTTCCGCCGGAACGCCGCAGGACATCCGCACGCGCTACAAGGAAACCATACATCAGGTGCCGCTTGCGCTGAACGACGCCGACATCCCCACGATAGCCGCCGTTAACGGGGCCGCGTACGGCGCCGGCTGCGACCTCGCCTGCATGTGCGACATCCGCATCGCGTCCGCCAACGCCACCTTCTGCGTCAGCTTCGCGGAGCTGGGCATCATATCCGGCGACGGCGGCTCCTGGATCCTGCCGCGCCTGGTCGGGCGGTCCACCGCAATGGCCATGACCTTCACCGCCAGCCCCATCGGCGCCGACGAAGCCCTGCGCTGCGGCCTGGTGTCCCAGCTCACGAGCCCGGAACAGCTATTGAACAGCGCGCTGGCGCTCGCGGAAAGAATCGGCAGCCATCCCGGGAACACCATACGCATGGCCAAGCGCCTGCTGCGCAGCGCGGAGCGCAGCAGCCTGCCCGATCACCTGGACATGGCCGCCGCGCTGCAGGCCATCGCCCATACGTCGCCGGAGCACATCACGGCCGTCAACGGCTTGCTCCAGCGGCTGCAGAACAAGTCGCCATGAGGCGCGCGCCGGGCCGAGCGCACCGGCCGTCGCGAAAACCCCGGCCCGCCCGCCGAACTGCGGACATCACTCGAAGTTCACGTGGGTCGCTTCGGCGGCCTTGCGCCAGTAGCTGGCCGCGCGTATGCGGGACTTGTCGATTCCGCGTTCTTCGACCAGATGCTCGCGTATGCGCTTGATGTCCGTGTATTCGCCCGCGGCCCAGGCATAGCCTTCGCCCGCGGGCAGGGCCACTGCCCTGACCGCCCGCTCCAGGGCGTCCATGCCGCCCGCTTCCGCCGCTTCTTCGAGCACCCATTCGATGTCCAGGCCGCAGCGTGTTTCGAAGTCCGTGCGCGCGGAGGCATTGCGTGTCTTGATCACGGCGATCGCGCGTGTGTGCGCCGGCAGTTCCGCCAGCCTGCGGCCGATGGCGGGGATGGCGGTCTCGTCGCCGATGAGCAGGTGCCAGTCGTATCCATGGGGAATGATGAACGAGCCGCGAGGCCCCGCCACCCCCAGGAAGTCCCCGGGTTTCGCGCCGGCCGCCCAGTCGGTCGCGGGCCCGGAATGATGCAAGACGAAATCGATGTGCAGTTCCTGCGCGCCGGCGTCGTAAAGACGGGGCGTGTAGTCGCGCGAGACCGGGCGCGGCCGGCCTTCGGGAAACGCGGGGCCCTTGGGCCCGATCACCGGCAAGGCCGGCTTGGCGCCCGGCGCGGGCGGCAGGAAAAGCTTGACGTGATCGTCGAAAGAAGCCGACAGAAAGCCCGCCAGGTCGTCTCCGCCCAAGGTGATGCGGACCATGTCGGGGTTCAGGGGCGTGACGCGCCGCACTTGGAGCATGCGGGCTTTGAGGGGGTGCTGGATCTTCTGGACGGCAAGTGGCGAGAGGGACATGTCGAGGGGCGCTTGAAATTTGAACGAGAATCATTATAAGCACGGCCTGCCGGTTGGCCGCCTTACCCCGCCAGCTCCCGCAAGCGCGCAAGCTGGTCGCCGTCGATGGCCACGCCTTGCGATTCCGCCTCTTTGCGCTGCCGATAACGGCGGTCCCCCGGCATGCGGGGCTGGCCGGCGTCGTGCATCGCACCGACCAGCTCTTCCGCGCGCTGCGCGAAATCGCTCCCGGGGCCCCTGGAAGGATCGATGACTATGAACAACTGCCCCGTCCGTGGCGTCTGCGCGCCCGGATGATTCGCCCAGGTGAAACCGAAGGAAAAATTCCCGCCCGTCAACGCCGCGGCAAGCAGCTCCACCATCATCGACAGAGCGGAACCCTTGTGGCCGCCAAAAGGCAGCAGCGCCCCGCCGTTCAGGATGGCATTCGGATCCTCGGTGGGCGCGCCCGTGCCGTCGACGCCATGGCCGGGCGGCAGCCGGCGCCCCTCGCGGGCGGCGATCTGCACATCGCCGTGGGCGATGGCGCTGGTGGCCAGGTCGAACACCAGCGGGTCCCCGCCGCTGCGCGGAGCGGCAAAGGCGATGGGGTTCGTGCCGAACAGCGCCTGGCGGCCGCCATGTGGAACGACGCAAGCCATGCTGTTGACGAAAGTGAGCGCCACCAGGCCTTCGCGGGCGAAAGGCTCCACGTCCGGCCAGAGCGCAGCGAAATGATGGGAATCGTGGATGGCCAGCAGCGCGATGCCATTGCGCCGGGCCTTGGCCACCAGCGCTTCGCGCGCCGCCGCCAGCGCGGGCTGTGCGAAACCGTTGCGCGCGTCGACGCTGACATAGCCCGGCGCCGAATCGCTGACCACCGGCACCGCCTTGCCGTCCACCCAGCCGCTGGCCAGGGTGGAAAGATAGCCCGGTATGCGGAAAACGCCGTGGCTGTGCGAACCGTCGCGCTGGGCGCGGGCGACATTGTCGGCCAGGATGGCGGCCACTTCCGCCGAAGTCCCGTGGCGCTGGAAGATGCGCGCCAGCAGGGCGGTCAGTTCGGCCATGGGCACGCGGACCGTGGTCGGGATGTTCTGCATGTCGTCGTCGCCTTCCTGTTCGAATGATGAAGAATGCCGGGGTCAGCCTATGGTCATCAGGCTGGCGTTGCCGCCCGCCGCGGCCGTGTTCACGCTGACGGCGCGCTCGACGAGCAGGCGTTCCAGCGGTATGCCGGTTTCCCCCTGCGCCAGGCCGATGACGCCGGCAATCGGCCCGCGGCGCTGCGCGATGCGCTGAGCAGCCGCGCGCAGCTGATCGCCGTCGCCATGATGCAGCACGACGTCGAACAATACATCGTCCGCGGCGTAATCGGCAACCAGGCCGATGCGCGCGCGCAAGGCCGGCGGCAGGCTTTCGTACACGCCGCGGCCCGGCGGGCCGTCTTCCCACAGCACGGCCGAGCCCACGGCCACCGCCGCCGCCAGCTGCGCCAGCAGGTCGTCCTCGTTCGCGGCCAGGCACAGCACGCGCGGCCGGGGCAGCAGGCGGTAGGTATTGCTTTCGCCGGTCGGGCCCGGCAGGCTGCGCGTGAAGCCGCTTTGGGACAGGCCCGCATAATGGTCGCACAGCCGCGCCAAGTCGCCGCGCTCCTGCTGCGCGGCCCAGGCCCTCAAGGCGTCGAGCGCTCCGCCGTCCTTCTTGGCCAGCAGTTCGCGTAGCCGGGTGTCGGGCGCGCGCCCGCCGTCCAGGCGGGCCAGCGTGCGGCCCACGGCGTCTTCCGGCCGGCTGGCCAGCAGGCGGTACAGGTACAAGGGCCCGCCGGCTTTCGGGCCCGTGCCCGACAGCCCTTCGCCGCCGAACGGCTGAACCCCGACCACCGCGCCGACGATGTTCCGGTTCACGTAGATGTTGCCGGCATGCGCGCGTTCGACCACGCGGTCTATGGTTTCATTGATGCGGGTGTGCACGCCCAAAGTGAGCCCATAGCCCGTGGCGTTGATCTGGTCGATCAGCGCGTCGAGGTCTGCGCGCCGATACCGCAGCACGTGCAGCACGGGGCCGAACACTTCGCGCTCCAGCTCTTCCAGGCTGTCGATGGCGATGAGGGCCGGCGTGACGAAGGTGCCGTGCGCCACGGCTTCGGGCTCGCTGCGCGCCAGCCGGTCGACGGAGTGCCCGCTCGCCTGCATGGCGGATATGTGCCGCTCGATGTTGGCCCGCGCCTCGGCGTCGATCACGGGCCCGATGTCCACGGCGATGTGGTCGGGATTGCCCATGCGGTATTCGGCCATGGCCCCCTTGATCATGGCGATGATGCGGTCGGCCACGTCTTCCTGCACGCACAGCACGCGCAGGGCCGAGCAGCGCTGGCCGGCGCTGTCGAATGCGGAGGTGACCACGTCCTGGACGACTTGCTCGGCCAGCGCCGACGAATCGACGATCATGGCGTTCTGGCCGCCCGTTTCCGCGATGAGCGGCACGGGCCTGCCTTGCGCGTCCAGCCGCCCGGCCAGGCTGCGCTGCAGGATGCCGGCGACTTCGGTCGACCCGGTGAACATGACGCCGCGGATCCGCTCGTCGCCGACGAGCGCGCCGCCTATGGCGCCGTCGCCCGGCACCAGCTGCACCACACTCTCCGGCACGCCGGCCTGCAGCAATATGCCGATGGACTGCGCGGCGATGAGCGGCGTCTGCTCGGCGGGCTTGGCGAGCACGGTATTGCCCGCCGCCAGTGCGGCCGCCACCTGGCCGGTGAAGATGGCCAGCGGAAAATTCCAGGGGCTGATGCAGACGATCGGCCCGAGGGGGCGATGGCTGTCATTGGAGAAGTCCTGGCGCGCCTGCGTCGCGTAGTACCGCAGGAAGTCCACCGCCTCGCGCACTTCGGCGATCGCGTTCGAGAACGTCTTGCCCGCTTCGCGGACGATCAGGCCGATCAGGGGCTGGATCTGCCCTTCCATCAGGTCGGCGGCGCGCTCGAGGATGGCCGCGCGCTCGGTGCTCGGGGTGGCCTGCCAGATCGGCGCGGCGGCCAGCGACGCGTCGACGATGCGGGGGATGTCGGCCGGCGCCGTGTTCATCACCCGCCCGACGACATCGCGGTGGTCCGCCGGGTTCAGAATGGGCGCGGGCTCGGTTTCCGTCGCCGCGCAGGCCAGCATGGGCCGCGCCGCCCAGTCCGCGTGGGCCGAGGCCAGCAAGGCGCTCGACAAAGAGCCCAGCCGGTGCTCGTTGGACAAATCGATGCCGCTGGAATTCAGCCGGCTTTCGCCATACAGGGCGCGCGGCAGCGGGATGCGCGGATGCGGCAGGCCGGCGGCGCCATCGTCCTGCGCCATTCTGGCGATCGACACCGCGGGGTCCTCGACCAGCGCCGCCAGGGGAATGCCGGGATCGGCGATGCGATTGACGAAAGACGTATTGGCGCCGTTTTCCAGCAGGCGGCGCACCAGATACGCCAGCAGCGTTTCATGCGTTCCCACCGGCGCGTAGATGCGGCAGGGGCGGTCCAGGCCGCCGTTCGCGCGCTTGCCGACCACCTGCTCGTACAGCGGTTCGCCCATTCCGTGCAGGCATTGGAACTCATACTGCCCGGGGTAGTAGTTCTGCCCCGCCAGGTAATACACCGCCGCCAGCGTGTGGGCGTTGTGGGTGGCGAACTGCGGGTAGACGGCGTCCGGGACGAGCAGCAGCTTGCGCGCGCAGGCCAGGTAGGAAAGGTCCGTATACACTTTGCGCGTATAGACCGGGTATCCCTCCAGGCCGTCGACCTGGGCCCGCTTGATCTCGCTGTCCCAGTACGCCCCTTTCACCAGCCGGATCATCAATCGATGATGGCTGCGGCGGGCCAGGTCCACCAGGTAGTCGATGACGTAGGGACAGCGCTTCTGATACGCCTGGATCACGAAGCCGATTCCGTTCCAGCCCTTCAGCGCGGGCTCGAAGCACAGGCGCTCGAGCAGGTCCAGCGAGATCTCCAGCCGGTCGGCTTCTTCGGCGTCGATGTTGATGCCGATGTCGTAGCCCCGCGCCAGCTGCGCCAGGCCCAGCAGGCGCGGATAAAGCTCGTCCATGACGCGTGCGTACTGGCTGCGGCCGTAGCGCGGATGCAAGGCCGAAAGCTTGATGGATATGCCGGGGCCTTCATAGATGCCGCGGCCGTTCGAGGCCTTGCCGATGGCATGGATGGCCTGCTCGTAGGCCGCCAGGTAGTTGCGGGCGTCGCCGTCGGTCATGGCCGCCTCGCCCAGCATGTCGTAGGAATAGCGGAACCCCCGGGCCTCGAATGCGCCGGCGTTGGCAAGCGCCTGCCCGATGGTTTCGCCGGTGACGAACTGTTCGCCCATCAGGCGCATGGCCATGTCGACGCCTTTGCGTATCAGGGGCTCGCCGCTCTTGCCGATGATGCGGTTCAGCGCGCTGGACAGGCCGGCTTCGTTGTGCGTGGACACCAGCTTGCCGGTGATCACCAGCCCCCAGGATGCCGCGTTGACGAACATGGACGGGCTCTGGCCGACGTGCTGCTGCCAGTTGCCATTGCTGATCTTGTCGCGGATGAGCGCGTCCCGCGTGCCTTTGTCGGGAATGCGCAAAAGGGCTTCGGCCAGGCACATGAGGGCCACGCCTTCCTGGGAGGACAGGGAAAATTCCTGCAGCAGGCCTTGCACCAGGCCGGCGCGCCCGCCCGCGTTCTTCTGGCCGCGCAGTTTTTCCGCCAGCCGATAGGCCAGCGCCCCCGCCGATTCCGCGACGTCGCCGGGCAGGCGCGCCTGGTCGAGCAGCATGGGCACGACCTCTTCTTCCGGCCGCCGGTAGGCGCCGGTGATGGCGGCGCGCAGGACCGACTGTGGCAGGATGCTTTCGGCGAATTCCAGGAAGGGCTGGTGGATGGCTTCAGGCAGGGATTCCACCGCTTCGACCTCGCCCCGGGCGACGCGCGCCGCGACGCTGTGGAGCTCCATCACCGAGACGCCGCTGTCCAGGGATTCGAGGTAGGAGAATATGGATTGCTTGATGACCCAATGGGGGCTGCGGTCGAGCTTGCGGGCCGCCTCTTTCAGGCGGTTGCGGGTGGCTTCATCGAGTTTGACGCCGAGGGTGGTGTTTGCCGAGGTCGTGGCCATGACGATAAAGTGCCGGTAGGGGTTGGGTTGCGGTTGCGTGGAGAGATTACACTACAGGTTGCACCTTGGGTACAACCTGGTGCAACCTGTTTCCGATAGGTGTTAACCCTTACACTGAACGGTTAACCCTCGCCCCGGCGCGCCGTCCGGCTAGTGCTGGCCCACCACAGCACGATGCTCATTGCCGCACCCCCCGCCATTCCCAATGCCAACAACAGCGCATCATGAAACAGCAGCGGCGCGATCGTGCCCGAGATCACCGCGAAAATCGTCATTTGCACAAAGCTCTGCAGCGAAGACGCCATGCCCCGCATGCTGGGGAAGGTGCCCAGCGTGACCACCGTCATGCCCGGCAGCGCCAGCGACAGGCCGAAGGAATAGACGAAAATCGGCAGCACCGCCCACGGCACCGAAGCCGTGAAAAAAGCGTTGTACACCACGTTGCCGAGCGCCCCCAGGGCGATGATGCCCTGCCCGCAATGGATCATCGTCGCGGGCGCCAGCTTCTCGGCGAACCGCGAATTGACCATGGAGCCCGACATCATCCCCAGGATGAAGGGGATGAACAGCCATCCAAACGCGGTTTCGGACAAGCCCAGGATCTTCATGATGAAGCTGGCGGCCGACGAAATATACAGAGCGAAGCCGGAAAACGCGAAGCCCACCGCGAGAATGGCCAGCACGAACGGCGGGTGGCGCAAGGCGTGCAGATAATTGGACACGATGACGCGCAGCCGAAAAGGCTGGCGCCGGTTCACCGGCAGGGTCTCGGGCAGCTTGCGCAGGCTCGCCGCGATCAGAAGAATGCTCAGCACCGCCAGCAGCCCGAAAACCGAGCGCCAGCCGCTGAGATTGGTCAGATACCCGCCCAGGACCGGCGCGATGGCGGGCGCCAGGCTGAACACCATCGTGATGTTGGCGAACAGCCGCTGCGCTTCCGCGCCCTGGTAGCGATCGCGGGCGATGGCCTGCCCCACGACGCGCCCCGCACCCGCCGAACAGCCCTGCAGTCCGCGGAAGAAAAGCAGCCAGCCGAAAGAAGGCGCCAGCATCGCGCCCACGGACCCGATGCCGAACAGCACCAGCGAGCCGATGATGACCGAACGCCGGCCGAAGCTGTCGGACAAGGTGCCGTAGAACAGGCTCATCACCGCAAAGCACGTCAAGTACAGGCTGAGCGTCTGCTGCACCATGGCCTGGCTCACTTCGAACTCGGCGCCTATGCTATGGAAGGCCGGCAGATAGGCATCGGTGGCGAATGGGCCCAGCATCGCCAGGCCGGCGAGCATGAAGGTCAGGGTTCGAAAACTCATGTGCTGCTCAAGGATCGTCGTCGGGCTCGGGCGCCGGAGGCGGTTCGAGAATGATTTCCACGCGCCGGTTGCTCGCCCGGCCCTGTTCCGTGTCGTTGTCGGCCAGCGGCCGGGTGTCGGCATAGCCGATGGCGCGCAGCCGCGCGCGCCCGACGCCGTTGGCGGCCAGGTAGCGGACCACTCTGCCGGCCCGGGCGCTCGAAAGCTCCCAGTTCGAAGGATACTGCCCGCCCCGTATGGGCAGGGCGTCCGTATGGCCTTCCACGGTGATGATGTAATCGCTGCCCCGGAGCACCGGCAGCAGCTTGCGCAGGACGGCCAGCCCTTCCAGGCTGAGATCGGCCTTGGCGGAGCTGTACAGGATCTCGCTGTTGATCCGGAAGCTGATGGATTCCCGCTTGCGGATGATTTCGATGTCGTCGCCGAGCTCCGGCAACGCCAGCATGCCCATGCCGCCGGGCGCGGGCCTGGGCGCGGCGGGTGCGGGTGCGGGCGCCGATGCCGGCGCGACCGGCCCGATCCCCATCACATGCCGCAGCACGGCGTCGGCGTCCGGCTCGGCCAGGAAATAAGAAGGCAGTTCGACGAACAGCGTCGATTCCGAGGGATCCGGATCGGACAGCCCCGGCGCATACGCCGGCGGGTCCCATTCCGTCTGTGCGACGATGGCCGGCCAGGCGCCGCCGCCCGCCGGCGCGATGGGCGCCGAGGGCTCGACGGGATCGGGCGAAGCGACGGGCGCGGCGGGCTCCGAAGGCGCGGCGGCCGGCGGCGCCATGGATTCCGCCGGCGCGGGAATCAGGACGGGAACGGCCGGCGCCGGCGCCTCGATCGGCGGAACGACCTGGATGGAAACGGGCGCCGACCCTCCGGGCAGCAAGCCGCTGCCGGCCGGCAGCAGGCCGGACCCCGTCGCGGGCCTGGTCGCCTGCCCCGACAGCGCCAGCATGACCACCAGCAACACGAGCAACAAGGTGATCAGATCCAGGTAGGTCAGCAGCCAGCCTTCGGTTTCCTCTTCGGGCACGGGCTCGACATACCACTTGTTCTGATGCACCACGCTCATGACGGCCTGGTCTGCGGCTTGGCCTTGGGTTTCAGCCTGAGCCGCAGGCGCGGCTTCTTGGCCGGTTCGGCCTGTTGCACCTGCGCGCGCCTGCCCTGATGGTCGTTGATTTCGTCTTCATGCTCTTCCATGAAGGAGTTCAGGGTTTCGCGCATCAGCGAAGGGCTGCGCTTCTGGCACATCATTGAAACGCCCTGCATGATCATGCTCATGACGATCACGCGCTGCTCGGTGCGCCGTTCCAGCTTGACCGCCACGGGCTTGAGCAGCAGATTGGCGAACAGGATGCCGTAGAAAGTGGTCATCAATGCCAGCGCCATCTGCTGGCCGATGGCGGCCATGTCGCCGTCGCCCAGCAGGAAGAGCAGGTTGACCAGCCCCACCAGCGTCCCCAGCATGCCGAACGCCGGCGCAAAGCCGGCCATGGTCCTGAAAAGCTGCGCTTCCGCGCGCTCCCGGGCGCGCAGCCGGGACACCCGCCATTGCATGAGGTCGACGATGTCCTGCTCGGGCGTGTGGTCGATGACCAGCTGGACGCCCGTCTTGAGGAAGGGATTGGAGACGTTCTCGAGGGCGGCCTCGACCTTGCGGATGTCGTCTTTCATCCACAGCCGCGAAATGGAGATGAGGTCGTCGATGTCCTGCTCGGTGTGCAGGCGCTCGTTGCGCAGCACGGTGCCGAGCAGGCGGAAGATGCGCAGCACTTCGCGCAAGGGGTAGCTGATGAAGGTTGCCGCCAGCGTGCCGACCACCACGATGCCCAGGCTGGGCACGTCGACGAACGCGGCGGCGTCTTCGGCGGAAAAGAACAGCACCGCGCCCAGCAGTGCCACGCTTGCGACGATACCGATGAGGGTGGAAGGATTCATGCGCCAGTATTATACGTGCGCCCGCGCGGGCGGGCGCGCCCTTTGGCCGGGTTTGCGTTACTCTGTGTGCTCATTTCTTTGAAGGAGTATTTCCATGACCCAAGCCTCAGCCCGCCACATCCTCGTCGACACCGAAGCCAAGTGCCGGGAACTCAAGGCCGAGATCGAGAACGGGGCCGATTTCGCGCAAGTGGCCAAAGAGAATTCCAGCTGCCCGTCCAGCCGCGACGGCGGCAACCTGGGTTCGTTCGGCCGCGGCCAGATGGTGAAGGAATTCGACGAGGTCGTGTTCAGCGCGCCGGTCGGCGTGGTACAGGGCCCGGTGAAGACCCAGTTCGGCTACCACCTGGTTGAAGTCACCAGCCGCGAAGACTGAAACCGCCCACGGGGCGGCTTGCAGGCGCGGGCCGCCGCGCCCCGGGATTCATTCCAGCGTGAATCCCACCTTGATGGAAACCTGCCAATGGGCGACCTTGCCGTCGACCACGCGCCCGCGCGTGTCGGTCACGGTGAACCACTGGATGTTGCGCACGGTTTCATGCGCCTTGGCGATGGCCGTGCTGACGGCGTCTTCGATGCTGTCGGGAGAAGAACCGGTCAGGTCCAGCTGCTTGTAGACATGATGACTCATGATGGGGGCTCCTGAGATTGGCGAAAGACTCGTCTCCATGTTAGAGGCTTTGCCCCGAAACCACAAACACGCGGCATGCGGCAATGCTAATATCCCCACTTCGCTTTTCCGCGCCGCCGCCCGCAAGAACCGACCATGTCCGCCTCCACCCCGTCCTACATGCGCACGCTCTATGCCGGCGCGTCCGTCGTGCTGCTCGTCATGGGCGTGCGCGCCACCTTCGGGCTGTTCATGCAGCCCATGGGCATGGAGCTGGGCTGGGGCCGCGACGTTTTCTCGATGGCCTTCGCCATCCAGAACTTGGTCTGGGGCGTGGGCTCCATTTTCATGGGCATACTGGCCGACCGCTACGGGGCCGGCCGCACGGTCGCGCTCGGCGCCCTGCTCTTCATGCTGGGCATGATCGGCATGCGGCTGTCCACCGACGAGCTCTCTTTGTATCTGACCGCCGGCGTGCTGGTGGGGCTGGGCCAGGCGGGCACCACGTTTCCCGTGATTCTGCCGGTGATTGCGCGGGCCGTTCCGCCGGCGTACCGCAGCACGGCCATGGGCATCGCCAGCGCGGGCGGATCCATGGGGCAATTCACCATCGTGCCCATCGGCCAGATCGCGATCTCCACCCTGGACTGGACCGGCGCCCTGTGGCTGCTGTCCCTGTTCGCGGCGGCGGGCATGCCTCTGGCCCTGCTGCTGCGCGGCAAGCCCGCCGCTGCGACCGGCCACCATCAATCCCTGGGCGCCGCGGTCCGGGAAGCGTTCCGGCATTCTTCATTCCATTTCCTGTTCTGGAGCTATTTCGTTTGCGGCTTCCATACCGCCTTCATCACCCTGCACCTGCCGGCCTACCTGGTGGACGGCGGCCTGACGGCGGGAGACGGCGCCATCTCCATCGCCCTGATCGGGCTGTTCAATGTGGCGGGGTCGTTCTACGCGGGCAAGCTGGGCGGGTGCTACAGCAAGAAGAACCTGCTGGCCGCGGTGTATTTCCTGCGGGCCTTCGGCATTCTCTTCCTGATCGCCATGCCCATGGCGCCGTGGGTGGCCTATGTCTTCGCGGCCTGGATGGGCCTGCTCTGGCTGGGCACCGTGCCGCTGACGCAAGGGCTGATCGGGCAGATCTACGGTTTCCGGTATGCGGCCACGCTGTCGGGCATCGCCTTCCTCGGCCACCAGATCGGCAGCTTCATCGGCGTCTGGCTGGGCGGCTATGCCTACGGCGCCACCGGCAGCTACGCCGCCGTGTGGTGGGCGGGGATCGTGCTGGCCGTCGTGGCGGCGGCCTTGTGCCTGCCGATCCGCGAGCAGCCGCTGGCGGCGAAGCCGGCCTGATCCGTGCGCGGGGGGCCGCCGGAACATCCCCGCCGGCGCCGACTCGGCCTATACTATCGGCAAAGGGGCTGTCGCCCCGATCAATGCATGATGGCCATGAATACCGATACGCACACCCATCGAACCCCGCCGCCCGACACCGCCCGCCACCGGCGCGTGGTGGGCGCGCTCGTGCTGGCGGTGGTGCTGGGCCTGTCTTTCCTGGGCTACCTGACGCCCAGCATGCGCATCCAGTGGGAAAACTTCATGTCGATGTGCGGCTTTTAGGCGGCCACACGGGCATGTCGGTGCAAACCGCCAGCACGCGCGCCGGCGCCTTGCTGGTCGACAAATACACGTGGCCGACCCCGCTGTCGAAGTAGGCGGCTTCGTTCCGCTTCAGGCTGATGGCGTCGCCCGTTTCGAAAACGATGCGGACCGCGCCCGACAGCACATAGGTGAACTCCTGGCCCGGGTGCTTGATGTACTCGGTGAATTCCTCGGTATCGCGGGAAAAGATGGTGGCGATGATGGGCGTCATGACCTTGCCCGCCGTCTCGCTGAACAGGAACTGGTGCCGGTAGGTGTCGGTAAAGTATTCGTCCTGTTCCAGGCTGTTGGCCTTCAGCACCCGCCCGTTCAGCCGGTTCGGCGCGCGGCCCGCGCCGGCCTGCAGCAACAGGGACATGTCCACGTCGAGCGCCAGCGAGATCGCCACGAATTTCTCGTAGCTCAGGGCGGTCTGCCCCAGCTCGGCCTTCGACAGCGTGGACAGGGCCACGCCCGAAGCCGCTGAAAGCTGCTTGAGCGTGAACCCCTTTTGCTTGCGCATGGCCCGAAGACGAGCGCCCATCGCCTCTTTCGAGACGATTTTCTGGTTCAGAGCGTCCGTGTCCGGCGCCATGATGCCCTCCCCCATCTATAACGGCGAGCGGCTGGCACCTACGCGATCAACGATAGCCCGATAGTGCTCGGGTCTTCTGTGCCGCTCGTAGTTGAAGATATTACCGCGATAGCCGTCCGCCAGGCTCATGTCGCATACATAGTTGATCACTTCGTCGTCTTCGGACAGCGCCTGGACGGCGATTTCCCCCGTGGGCGCCACGATGCACGATCCGCCTATCATGTGTATGCCCTCCTCCACGCCGGCCTTCGCCGCGGCGGCCACCCAGCAGGTATTCTGGTAGGCCGCCGCCTGCAGGGACAGGTGATTGTGCAGCAGCGGCAAGTGCCTGGGCTCCCCCAGCCGCCCGTATCCGGTCGGCGTGTTGTAGCCCACCATGACGAGGTCGACCGCCTGCAGGCTCATCACCCGGTAGGTCTCCGGCCAGCGCCTGTCGTTGCAGATGCACATGCCGATGCGGGTCTCGCCCGCGTCGAACACGGGAAAACCCAGGTCGCCCACCTGGAAGTATTTTTTTTCCAGGTGCTGTATGGGATAGCCGTCCTGGGATTGCGCATCCCCCGGGATATGGATCTTGCGGTATTTGCCGATGATGCTTCCGCCGCCGTCGACCAGGATGGACGTGTTGAACTGCCGTTCCCCGTCCAGTTCGGCATAGCCCAGGTAGAAGCCGACGCCCAGCTCGCGCGCCAGGTCGAACAGCGGCCGGGTTTCCTTGCCCGGCATTTCCGTCTCGAAGAAACTGCGCACTTCCCGGGGGTCTTCGATGCTCCAGCGCGGGAAGAAGGTGGTGAGCGTCAGCTCGGGAAAAGTCACCCACTTCGCGCCCCGGCTCGCGGCGTCCTTCAACAGTTCGCACAGGCGCGCGACCGTCCGGGCGCGTGTGTCGCTGCGCGCAATGGGGCCCACCTGGGCCACGGCGATATGCAATTTCAAATCATCCTCCTTGGGGTTCGATGTTCAGGATCGCTTCAGGACCGCTCCAGCACCCGACCCGCATACCGGCCGGTGAAATGCGCGTCGGCATCCCAGACCTTGGCGCCGTTCACGTACACGTGGTGGATGCCGCGCGAGCGCTCCATGGGCGTCTCGAAGGTGGCGGCGTCCGCCACCGTGGCCGGATCGAAGACCACCAGGTCCGCGAACGCGTTCGGCTGGATCACGCCCCGGTCCGCCAGGCCGAACCGGCCGGCGGTCAGGCCGGTCATCTTCCAGACCGCGGTCTCGATGGGGAACAGGCCCAGGTCCCGGCTGTAGTGGCCCAGCACGCGGGGAAAGGTGCCCCAAAGGCGGGGGTGGGGGTGGGTGTCGTGAGGCAGGCCGTCGGAACCGATCATGGTGTCCGGGAAGGCCATGATGCGCTGGACGTCGTCCTCGTCCATCATGAAATAGATGGCGCCGGCCGGCATGAGCTCGTCGACCACGTCCCACCTGTCCTTGCCCCGCTCCCGGGCGATGTCGTCCAGATCGCGCCCGGTGTATTCCGGATGCGGCTTGCACCAGGTGATGATGGTCTTGGCCGACAGCAGCGCGCGGTCCTTCTTGAGCATGGTGGATCCCGCCACGTAGGGATAGGCGTCCAGCGAGATCTCCTGCTTCTTCATGGCGTCGGCGATGATCGCCAGCGTCTCGCTCGACCGGCCGAAGTTCTGTTTGCCCATCAGCTTGTGGTGCGAGATGATCACCGGCACGCCGAGCTCCTTGCCGATGCGGAAGGTTTCGTTCAGGGCGGCGACGATCTCGTCGCCCTCGTCGCGCATGTGCGTGGCGTAGACGCCGTTGTGCTCGCTCAGCGGCCGGCAGACCTGGATGATCTCTTCGGTCGTGGCATGCGCGGCCGGCGGGTAGAAGGTGCCGGTGGAGATGCCGATGGCGCCGGCTTCCAGGCCTTCCTGCGCCAGTTCGCGCATGCGCTCGATCTCTTCCGGCGTCGCATTGCGCTCCAGGTCGGGCATGACGGCGGCCCGCAGCGTGGAATGCCCCAGCATGCAGGCGCAGTTGAGCGCGGGGGGCGACGCCCGCAGGGCGTTCAGGTAGTCGGCGAAGGTGGAGAAGGCGTAGCTGCCGCCGACGTCCAGCAGGTCGAGCGGGGGCGGGGGGCTTTCGTGCAGCAAGGGCGCCAGGCTGATGCCGCAATTCCCCGTGATGACCGTGGTCACCCCCTGGGATATCTTGGGCTCCATGTCGGGCTTGCGCAACAACAGGTTGTCGTCGTGCGTATGCGAATCGATGAAGCCGGGCGATACGGCCAGGCCGGATATGTCTTCGCGCTGCGCCGCGTGGGCGCGGGACAGGTCGCCGATGGCGGCGATGCGGTCGCCGCGCACGCCGACGTCGGCCACGTAAGGCGCCGTGTTGGTGCCGTCGATCACCAGACCGCCCGACAAAATGAAATCAAAGGATTCGACTTGCTCGCTGCTCATGCTGTTGCTCCTGGATGCTATGCAAAATGACACGCCACCACGTGGTCCGGACTGAAACGCCTGGCCTCGGGCCGGGACTCGGCGCACACCGCCTGCGCGTTCGGACAGCGGGTCCGGAAAGCGCAGCCGGAGGGCGGCGACAAGGGGCTTGGAATCTCGCCCGAAAGCCGCAGCGCCCTGGGCTGCGCGCGGCTTTCTTCCGAGAAGCGCGGCACCGCCGCCATGAGGGCTTTGGTGTAGGGATGGCGCGGCGTGTTGAAGATTTCGTCGCGCGTGCCCACTTCCACCATGCGGCCCAGGTACATCACCGCCACCTTGTGGCTCAGGTGGCGCACCACGCTCAAGTCATGGGAAATGAAAAGGTAAGTCAGCCGCAAGGTCTTCTGCAGGTCCACGAGCAGATTGATGACCTGCGCCTGCACCGAGACGTCCAGCGCCGAGACGGGCTCGTCGCACACGATGAAATCGGGCTCCAGGGCCAGGGCGCGCGCAATCACCAGCCGCTGCCGCTGTCCGCCCGAGAACTGGTGCGGGTATTTGTCCAGCGCATCGGGCTTCAGGCTGACGAGGCGCAGCAGCTCTTCCAGCCGCGCCGCGACCTGCGGCTCGGGCACCGAGAAATTGCGCAGCGGCTCGGCCAGGATGGAGCGCACGCGCATGCGGGGATTCATCGAGGAATAGGGATCCTGGAAAATGAACTGGATCTTTTTCCGCAGCTCGCGCAAGGCGCCGCTCTTGAGCCCGCCCACGTCCTCGCCCTCGAAGACCACCTGGCCCTCCGACGGCTCCAGCAGGCGCGCCAGGCAGCGCCCCAGCGTGGACTTGCCGCAGCCCGACTCGCCCACGATGCTGAAGGTCTCGCCTTTGCGCACGGTGAAAGAAACGTCGCTCACCGCGTTCAGCACCGCGCGCCTTCCCTGGCTCTTTATCGTGAAGCGCTTGCTGAGCCCGATGACTTCCATCTGGACTTCGCCGCCTTGCGCGGCCGGCGTGTTTTCCTGAGACATATCCATTACTCGCTATTTCTACAATCGGCCGCCATCACTCGGCCCGGCACCAATACCGGTGCGCATCGCCGGCCTGCAGCGCAATCGGGGCCGCCGATGCGCAGGCGGCGACGGCGCGCGAGCAGCGCGATTGGAAGGCGCAGCCGACCGCTTGCGGCGTGATCGTGGGTACGATGCCGGGCAGCTCGGCCAGCCGCTGCTGCTCCGCATCCCCTTCCACGAAGGCGGGAAGCGAACGGATGAGCGCCTGGGTATAAGGATGATGGGCGCGATACAGCACGTCGGCGACCCGGCCCTCCTCCACCTTGGATCCGGCGTACATCACCATGACGCGGTCGCAGGATTCGGCCACCACGCCCAGGTCGTGCGTGATCAGGACGATGGCCGTGCCCAGCTGCTGCTGGATGTCCTTCAGTATCTGCAGGATCTGGGCCTGTATCGTGACGTCCAGCGCCGTGGTGGGCTCGTCGGCGATCAGCAGCCGCGGCTTGCAGGCCAGCGCGATCGCGATCATGACCCGCTGGCGCATGCCTCCCGACAGCTCGTAGGGATAGTTCGCCAGCCTTTTCTGCGGATCCGACACCTGGACCAGCTCCAGCAGGCCCTGGGCGTCGACCAGCGCCTGCTTGTAGGTCTTGCCCTGATGCAGCACGATGGATTCGGCGATCTGCCGGCCAACGGTGAACACCGGGTTCAGCGAGGTCATGGGCTCCTGGAAGATCATCGACAGCTTGTTGCCGCGGATGCCGCGCATCTGCTTTTCGCTGAGGCTCAGCAGGTTCCTGCCTTCGAACTCGATGGTCCCGGAGACCACGCGCGCGGACTTGGCCAGCAGGCGCATGATGGCCAGCGAGGTCACGCTCTTCCCGCAGCCCGATTCCCCGACGATGCCCAGCGTCTCGCCGCTCCGCACGTGGAAGGAAAGGTCTTTCACCGCCACGACCGTGCGGTCGAAGCCCTCGAAATGCACGCTCAGGTTCTCGACGCTGAGTATGTTCTTGTCGTTCATGCCTGTCCGCCTAGATCTTCTTCGCCAGCTTGGGATCCAGCATGTCGCGCAGACCGTCTCCCAGCATGTTGACCGCCAGCACCGTCACGGCGAGGAAAAGCCCCGGAAACAGGATGATGTGGAAGGCGATGGAAAGGAAATTGCGGCCGTCCGCCATGATGTTCCCCCAGCTCGGCGTCTGGGGCGGAATGCCCACGCCCAGGAAGCTCAGCACCGCCTCGGTGATGATCGCCGACGCGGCGATGAAGGTGGCCTGCACCATCAGGGGCGCGAACAGATTGGGCAGGATGTGCATGGCCAGGATCTTGTGCGTGCGCGTGCCGACGGCCTTGGCGGCCTCGACGTAGGGCTGGTTGCGTATGGAGATCACGAGCGCGCGCACCAGGCGCACCACCCGGGGCACTTCCGGGATGATGATGGCGATGATGACCGTGACGAGGCCGCCCTTGAACACCGCCATGAGCGCGATCGCCAGCAGGATGTTGGGTATGGCCATCAGGCCGTCCATGACGCGCATGATGGCCATGTCGAGCTTGGAAAAATAGCCCGCCAGCATGCCGATCAGCACGCCCAGCGCCACGCTGACCAGGGCGACGGCGACGCCCACCACCAGCGAGACGCGCGCGCCCCAGACGACGCGCGCATAGACGTCGCGGCCCAGCGCGTCCGTGCCGAAAATGTGTTCGGCGGACGGCGGCTTCATGCGCGCCAGCGGATTGATGTCCAGCGGGTTGATGCTGGACAGCAGCGGCGCGAAAATCGCGACCACGGTCAGCAGCGCCAGCACCGCGATCCCGAAATACATGGTGGGCTGCATGCGGAACATCAGCCACAGTTTCTTTCTTGTGCTCATGGAGCCTATTGCTTGGGTTTGCATGGCGGTCAGCGGTCCATTCTGGGGTCGAACAGCCTGTAGCTCAGGTCGACGACGAGATTGATCAGCACATAGACCGCCGAGGCGATCAGCAGCACGCCCTGTATGACCGGATAATCGTGGCGCAGCACGGCGTCCACCGTCAGGCGCCCCAGGCCGGGAATCGCGAACACCGTTTCCGTGACGACCACGCCGCCGATCAGCATGGCGACGCCCACGCCCACCGTCGTCACGATGGGGTTGGCGGCGTTCTTGAGCGCATGCCAGATCACCAGGCGCGCGCCCAGGCCCTTGGCCTTGGCCGTGCGGATGTAGTCCTCGCCCAGGGCTTCCAGCATGGTGGCGCGCGTCATGCGCGTCAGCAGCGCCATGTAGACCAGGCCCAGGGAAAGGCAAGGCAGCAGCAGATGCCTGAAGTAGGCCGATGCGCCTTCCGACAGCGATTTATAGCCCTGCACCGGCAGCAGGCCCAGCTTGATCGACACGACGTAGACGAGCCCGTAGCCGATCAGGAAGACGGGGATGGAAAACGCCATGACCGACGCCAGCATGATCAGCCGGTCCGTCAGCGAGCCCGCCTTCCAGGCGGCCGCCACGCCCAGCGGCACGGCGAACAGCACCGCAAAAAGAATGGTGAACAGCGCGATGGAGATCGTCGGGCCCATGCGCTGGTGGATCAAGGTCGAGACCGGAACATTGGTCGAGGTCGAAATGCCCAGGTCGCCCGTCAGCACGTTGCCGCTCCAGCTGAGGAATTGCTCGATGAGCGGCTTGTCCAGGCCCATGGCGATGCGGATCTTCTCAACGTCCTCGACCGTGGCGTTGTCTCCGGCCAGCACGGCCGCCGGATCGCCCGGCGACAGGTGGGTCAGCAGGAAAACAAACACCGCAACGACAACCATTACCGGGATGGTCGCGATCAGTCTTCGCAATACATATAACAACTCAAGACTCCTTGTTCCGTTTTCCCGCCGGCCCGTGCCCGAAGGCCGGGCCTGCCGGCCTACTTCTTCTCGACGTTCCACATGACCGGGATGCCGGTCTTCATCAGGTCGACATTGCGCAGGCCGCGCGTGGCGATGACGGGCTTGAACTCGCCCCAGACCACGTAGGGAACGACCTCATAGGCGTGCTCCTGGATCTGGGCGGCGAGTTCCTTGCTCTTGGCCTCGTCGCCTTCGGCGATCCACTTGGCGCGCAGCTCGTCCAGCTCCTTGTCGCAAGGCCAGCCGGGCAGGCCGCCTCCGCAAGGCGCCGACAGCCAGGGATTGGTCACCGGGGTGCCGGCATCGAAGTAGCCGCCATGCGTCAGGAAGATGTTCCAGCCGCCTTCGGCGGGAGGATCCTTCTTCAGGCGGCGGGCGGCCACCGAGGCCCAGTCCATGGCCTGCAGGTCGACGTTGATGCCGGCTTTCTTGAGCGCCTGGGCCAGCACCAGGTTGGCCGGCGAGTTGACGTTGTCGGTCGGGTAGAGAATGACGACTTTCTCGCCCTTGTAGCCGGCTTCCTTGAACAGCTGCTTGGCCTTTTCCACGTCGGGCTTCTTGTAGCGGGCCGCGCCGCGGTCGGTGGCGTAGGGCGAGCTGCAGGTGTACAGGGACGGGCAGTATTCCGTGCGGTACTTGTCGCCGTAGCCCACCGCCGACACGAACTCGACCTGATTCACCAGGTGATAGAGCGCCTGCCGGGCCTTCGCGTTGTTGAACGGCGGGTACAGGTGGTTGGGCACGATCATGCCTTGCGAAGCCACGGAAGGCGTGAGGGTGACCTCGGGATTGCCTTCCAGCACCGGCAGGAAGTCCGGCGTCACGCTCTCGATCATGTCGACTTCGCCGTTCTGCAGCGCGGCGGCCGCGGTGTTGGCGTCGGGAATGTAGATCCATTCGACGCGGTCGATCTTGGCCACCTTGCCGCCGGCCAGGCCGTCGGCGGGCTCGGAGCGCGGCACGTAGTTGGGGTTCTTCACGTACACGACCTTGTTGCCGGGCACCCATTCTTCCTTCTTGAAGAGGAAGGGGCCGGAGCCGACCATTTCGGTCACGGGGACGCTGGGATCGGTGTCCGCCAGGCGCTTGGGCATGATGAACAGCGGCATGCCGGAGGGCTTGGACAGGGCCGCCAGGACCAGCCCGAAAGGCTGCTCCAGGGTGATCTCGAAGGTCTTGTCGTCGACGGCCTTGAGCGAGGCGCCGGCTTTCATCATCAGGCGTCCCAGGGTGTCCTTCTTGGCCCAGCGCTCGATCGACGCGACGCAGTCGGCCGCCGTCACGGGCGTGCCGTCATTGAACTGCAGTTTGTCGCGCAGGGTGAAGGACCACTTCATGCCGTCATCGGACTTCTTCCAGCTGTCCACCATCTGCGGGTGGATGTCGCCCTTGCTGTCTTGCGCGAACAGGGTGTCGAACACCATGTAGCCATGGTTGCGCGTGATGTAGGCGGTGTTGAAGAGCGGGTCCAGCGTCTTCAGGTCGGCGGTGGGCGCAAGGCGCAGCGTCGTCGCCAGGCTGGATCCGCCGGCCAGCAACAGGCCGCCGGCCAGCATGCCGGCGGCCAGCGCCTTCATGCCCGTGGTTGTGATTTTCATTCCTTGTTCTCCCAGTATGGATTTGGTTGGATGCAATGCGTCAAACGGCCGGCGTGGCCAGCGGCCATTTCGGATAAACCAGCTTCTTGTACGGAAGCGTCCTGATGTCCGACGTGACCGACCCCGGCGTGTTCAGGTAGATCACCTGGGCGGCCACTTTGGAAAAGTCGGCGTAGAAGTGCTGCGAGGACTTCACCACGATGAATTTCTGCTTGGACAGGTCTATGCCGAACTGCGTGAACAGGTCGCGGCCCACGGCCTGGTTGCGCACGCTGGTCAGCACCAGCGTGATGCCCTCGGTCTCGACCACCGCCACGTCGCCCAGCAGGGACGGCGTATTGGACAGGCCGGTCATGTAGGCGTCGCGGCGCAGCGCCTTGACGGTGCAGACCGCGTCCACGGGCTGGCCCGATGCCTCGGATACCTTGCCGCCGATGCGCAGCTTGAGCACCGCGTTTTCGCCGGCGTTCATGCACAGGCCCACCGCGCCCGGATCCCAGACGGGCCCGATGACGGCGTCGCGCACCTTGTGTTCGAGCAGGTCCGCGAAGACGAAAGTGGAATCGCTGCCCGCGCCCCCGCCCGCGTTGTCGGCCGAATCGGCCAGCACGGCGGGATAGCGCCGGTTCTCTTCGACGATCCGCAGCGCCTCGACCGTCGTCGGATTGGGCGTCTGCAAGGCGTCGCGAAACCCGATGATTTCCCGGCCCAGGCTTTCGGCCAGCCGGCCGGCGCGCTCGGCGTCGCCGTCGGTATAGACCAGCACCTTGCTGCCCATGCCCGGCACGTCTCCCCAGGGAAAGCCATGGGCGATCGAGATCGACAAAATGCCCGGTTCCCGTTCCATCTGCAGGAGCCGGTCGACGAAGCTGCGCATGGGCTCGCGGCTGGTGTGCATGATGGAAATCATCTCGCAGTCGTAGACGCCCAGCGCGGGTTTCGTCTTGCCCTGCCGCTTGGCCACGCAGAGGTCCACCAGGTCGTAGGCGCGCTCGAGGATGTCGGTGTGCGGATACTCCTTGTAGCACACCAGGAAGTCGGCGTTTTCATGCATCAGGGGCGTCATGTGGCAATGCGGGTCGAGCTCCGCGCCGACGACCACGCCGGGCCCGACGATCTCGCGCACGCGGGAGATCAGGTCGCCTTCGCAGTCGTCGTAGCCGTCGGCCACCATCGCGCCATGCAGGCCCAGCACCACGACGTCGACTTCCCCGGCATTCCGGAGGTCCTGCAGGATTTCATCGCGCAGCGTCTCGAAGGCGTAGCGGGTCGTCAGGCCCGCCGGCACGGCGCCGGCCACCGTGCCTTCGATCACTGTCCAGCCGTGGGCCTCGGCACGCCGGCGCGCCGCCCACAGCGGCCCCGAGAACTGCAGCATGGTGTCGGGGTGGGTGCCGGCCGGGTAGTAGCCGCGGGCCTTGAAGGAATCGATGCCCGTGGGAATCGGGGAAAACGTATTGGTTTCCGTGGACAGCGAAGCGGTGAAGATGCGCATGGTGAGTCGTCTCCTTGATGAATCAGCGATCCAGCGCCTGGATCTCGATTTCCAGGTCGACGCCCATGGCCAGCTTCGCCTCGACCGTCGAACGGGTGGGCAGGCCGGCGGTGAAGTGGCGGCGGTATTCTTCGTTGAAATCCGCGAACAGTGCGAGGTCCGACAGCCAGACGGTGGCTTTCACCACGTCCTCGAAGCCCAGGCCGGCTTCGGCCAGGCTGTCGCCCAGGCGTTCCATGACGGCCCGGGTCTGCGTCTTGATGTCGCCCTTGACCACCTGCCCGTCGCGATCCATGGGGATCTGCCCGGAAAAGAAGACGAAGCCGCCCGCGCGCACCATGCGCGAGAACGGGAGGCCCAAGGGGGATTCGTAGCGTTGAATTCTCATGATCGTGCCTTGTATGTTCGTGGTTCCGCCGCGCTCAGGCGGCAAAGCGTGCAGGTGAAACGAGGGAGGCGTCCAGCTTCTCGGCCTTCAGGCTGGGGTCGAGCTCCTGCCCGAGGACCAGGTTGGCGGCCAGCAGCGAGGCGCCCGGCGAGGTCTGGATGCCATAGCCCCCCTGCCCGACCAGCCAGAAGAAGCCGGCGGCCTTGCCGTCCCAGCCGATGACGAAATCGCCGTCGGGCACGAAGGAGCGCAAGCCGGCCCAGGTATGGCTGGGGCGCCGGATCTGCAAGGTGGTGGCCGCCGTGATGCGGTCGATGCCCACCGCGATGTCGAGTTCCTCGGCCACGACGTCATGCGGCTCGACCGGGTCGGCGTTCGCGGGGGACCCCAGCAGCTGGCCCGCGTCGGGCTTGAAGTAAAAGGATTCGTCTATGCCCACGACCGCCGGCCAGCGCTCGATGCCCTGCCAGGCCTGTGCGCCGTCGCTTCCGGCCTTGAAGGTGAAAGCGCTGCGGCGCTTGGGCTGCAAGCCGATGCGGGACGCCCCGAACAGATCGGCCACTTGCTGGCCCCAGGCGCCGGCGGCGTTGACGACGGCCCGCGCGGCGATCGTTTCCCCCGAGGCGAGCTCGACCTTCCAGCCGTCGCCGTCGCGCGCCGCGCCGCGGACGGCGGCGCCGTAGGAAAATTCCACGCCGGACTGCTTCGCCCCTTTCAGGAAGCCCTGGAGCAAGGCGTGCACGTCGACGTCCTTGGCGTCGACTTCCTCGATCGCGCCGATGAGGCCTTCGCCGCGCACGCAGGGTACCCGCGCGACGACTTCTTCCGCGCTCACGGTGCGCACTTCGGCCCCCGTGGCCCGCAGCTGGGCCAGTGTCTCGGCCAGCAGGGTTTCCTGGCCCACGCGCGCGATATAGAGGACGCCCCGGTCGGTCAGCAAGCCGTGGTCGCTGAACCCCTGGGGCGGCGATTCGAAGAAGGACCGGCTGGCCCGCGTCAGGGCGCGTATGGTGGCCGTGCCGTAGGTTTCCATGAACATCGCCGCGGAACGGCCGGAGGAGTGGTACCCGGCCTGGCTTTCCGCCTCGACCACCTTGATCGCGCCGCGGTCCTTCAGGCGGTAGGCCAGCGAGGCCCCCGCCATGCCCGCACCGATGATCAGATAGTCATACACCTTCGCGACTGCCATGAAACTCCGTCCTTTTTTCTGCGATTTGGATTATCAAATATGAGAATTCTCTAAAACGAGAATCTTCCTCGCAAGCAGGGTGACGGTCAAGCGGACTTCACTGGGGTTTACCCGTAGGCGTCTGTTTTTTTATGGGCGGGGATGCCCGGCCGGCGGAAGCTGCGGATCACGGCTGACGAACGGCAAGCCCCAAAACCGGCCCGAAGCCTTAAAGTAGCACCATGAGGCCGCCACCTCGCGCCGCCCACGCATCCCATCCAGGAGCCGACATGACCACAGACTCGCCAAGCCAGACCCTCCCCGACGACAGCCCTCTGGAAACCGTCATCGTCCCCCGCGGCCACGACCTCGGCGACAACTTCGAAGTGCGCCGCGCCCTGCCGTCAAGGCAGCGGCGCATGGTCGGCCCCTATGTATTCCTCGACCAGATGGGCCCCCACGTCTTCGCCCCCGGCCGCGGCCTCGACGTCCGCCCCCACCCCCACATCGGCCTCGCCACCATCACCTACCTGCTCCAAGGCGAGATCATCCATCGCGACAGCCTCGGCAGCGTCCAGGCCATCCAGCCCGGCGACGTCAACTGGATGACCGCCGGCAAGGGCATCGTCCACTCCGAACGAACCGGCGCCCAGGCGCGCGAACAGTCATCGCCCCTGTACGGCCTGCAATGCTGGGTGGCCCTGCCCAGAGCCCATGAAGAATGCGAACCCGGCTTTACCCACATCGGCAAGGCCGAGCTGCCCACCGAGACCGACACCGGCGTGTCGGCGCGCATCGTGGCCGGCCGCTATTTCGGCAAGCGCTCGGGCGCGCCCGCATTGTCGGAACTGTTCCAGGTCGACGTGCAGCTGCAGCCGGGCGCGCGCCTGTCGATACCGCCGGAGTATCCGGAACAAGCCCTGTACACCGTCCAGGGCACCCTGGACCTCGGGGCCGACGGCCAATACGGCCCGGGCCGGCTGCTGGTGCTCAAGCCCGGCAGGCAGGTCGTCGTCAAGTCGGCGGGGCCCGATGCGGCCCGCTTCGTCCTGCTGGGCGGCGAGCCCATGGACGAGCCCCGCTACCTGTCATGGAACTTCGTGTCGAGCTCGGCCGAGCGCATCGAGCAGGCCAAGGAAGACTGGCGCGCGCAGCGCTTTCCCGGCGTTCCCGGGGAAACCGAGTTCATTCCCATGCCCGACATCCCCGGCAAGCCGGTGCGCTATCCCTGAGGCCTCAGGCGATGCCCGCGTCGCGCATGCGCTGGTATTGCTCGGGGGTGATCCCGATCTCCCGCAGCACTTCGGCGGTGTGCCGGCCCAATTCCGGACCCAGCCAGCGCGTGCCGCCGGGCGTGGCGCTGAGCTTGGGGACGACGCCCGGCATGTCGACGGGCAGGCCGTCCGGTAGCGTGAACCGCTGGATCATTTCCCGGGCGCGATAGTGCTCGTCATTGACGATGTCCGCGGCCGTATAGATGCGGCCGCTGGGCACCGCGGCCCGTTCCAGCACCTGCAGGACCGTGTCCAGGTCGTGGCGCCCGGTCCATTCCAGGATGGCGCCGTCGATCAGGTCGACGTGGCGGACGCGCCCGTCGTTGTGGGCCAGCTCGGGGTCCCGCGCGAGGTCCTCGCGCCCGATCGCCGTCATCAGCCGCTTGAATATCCCGTCGCCGTTGCCGGCGATGGCGACGTACTGCCCATCGGCGCAGACATAGGTGTTGGAAGGCGCGATGCCCGGCAGGGACGAGCCGCTGCGCTCGCGCACATAGCCTTGCGCGGAGTATTCCGGTATCAGGCTTTCCATGACGGCGAAGACGGCTTCGTACAAGGCCACGTCTATGTACTGACCTTTGCCGCCGTTCGCCTTCAGGTGGTGCATGGCGATCAGGGCGCCGATGACGCCATACAGGGAAGCCAGGGTGTCGCCCAGGCTGACGCCGGTGCGCACCGGCGCGCGGTCCTGGTAGCCCGTCACGTAGCGCAGGCCGCCCATGCATTCCGCGATCGCCGCGAAGCCCGGACGCTGGCTGGCCGGCCCGGTCTGGCCGTAGCCCGAGATGCGGACCATGATGAGATCCGGGTTGACGGCGGACAGCTGTTCCCACCCCAGGCCCCATTTTTCCAGCGTGCCGGGGCGGAAGTTCTCGATGACGATGTCCGCGTCGGCCGCCAGCTTGCGCACGATTTCCTGGGCTTCCGGCGCCTTCAGGTCGAGCGTGACCGATTTCTTGTTGCGGCTTTGCGCATACCACCACAGCGAGGTGCCGTCGTGCAGCTTGCGCCATTTGCGCAGCGGGTCGCCCTCGCCGGGCGGCTCGATCTTGATCACGTCGGCGCCGAACTGCCCCAATATGGTGCTGGCGTAAGGCCCGGCGATCAGGGCGCCCAGTTCGATGACCTTGATGCCTTTCAGCGGCAGATCGCCCGCCCCTTCCTGTTGAGACATGAGAACCTCCTATAAGAATCAGCGCCGGCCGCGCCTCCGCAAACTATAGGCGAAGGCGCCGGCCAGCAGCCCCAGCCCCAGCGCGCACACGGCGAACACCCAGCGATAGCTGACGTGGTCGATGACCAGGCCGGACGAACCCACTCCGATCGAGATGCCCAGGAACAGGCAGCCCGCGAAAAGAGACATGGCCGTGCCCCTTGCGGCGGGCGCCATCTGCGTGGCCTGGGTCATCAAGGTGCTGTGCAGAGTGTAATAGCCTATGCCCGCCGCCACGGTCGCCGGCGGCACCCATTCCCAGCGGTCCAGCACGGCCACCATCAGCCACGACGCGGTCAGCAGCAAGCCGCCCAGTATCGCCATGCCCTCTTCGCTGAACCTGGACAGCAGCTTGCGGGCGCCGAACGAATACACCATGCCGCCCACGCCATAGAGCGCGACGATGCCGGAGGAAACGGATATGCCGAAGCCGTATTCATCGTGCATGAAGGTCGGCAGGAACGCCATGGCCGAAAAAGCGAACGCGCCTTCCAGGGTCACGGCCACGAGCAGCCAGACGGCCCAAGGCCTGGTCAGGACGTCGACCATGTCGTGGACGTAGCCGCCGCCCGAAGGCGGCCGGGCCGCTTCCCGGCGCACGGAGGCGTCCAGCGACAAGGCCAGGCCGACCGCCAGGAAGAAGACGAACAGCAGGGCGAAGATCCAGCGCCAGCCCCAGAGGTCGGTGATGACGCCGGCCACCCATTGGCCCGCGATCAGGCCCATCAGTATGGCCGTCAGGTAGCGGGCCAGGGCCGCCTGGCGTTGCGCATAGGGAACGGTGTCGCCGATCCATGCCAGGGAAAGCGGAATGATGCCGGCGGCCGCGACGCCCGCCAGCGCCCGGGCGACGATGAGCAGGTCCAGCGTGCCGGCGAACACGGCGAGCGCATTGCCGACGATGCACAGCAGGGCGGCGATGCCGACGACGCGGCGCTTGCCGTAGCGGTCGCCCAAGGGGCCGAATATCAGCTGCAGGATGCCGTAGGCGATGGCGTAAGCGGAAATCGTCTGCGACGCCTGGCCCGCCGTGACGTCGAAATCGCGGGCCAGCGCCGGGAGCATGGGATCGCAGACGCGCATCATGGCGCTGCTGCCGAACCCGGCGAAACCCAGGGCGAGCAGCGCCCGCCTTTCTTGCCGCTGCCCGGTGCCGGAGCCCGCTCCATAAGCCGGATCGATGTCGCTGTGTGCTTCCCGCGGTTGGTTCTGGCGCATGCCTTGGTCTCGGAGCTCTGTCTGTGGGGCCTTCAGGGACGACGACCTTACACCTTCTTGGCGGGCGTCGCAAGGGACGGCGGCCCGGAAATGCATGCTTCGGCGCCGCGCAGGATCAAGCGCGCCGCCGGACCAGGCTGGACGACGCTTCCAGGACCGCCGCCGTGAGCGTGTCCATGGTTTCGGAGTTGACCCGCCAATGCTGCCAATACAGAGGCACGTCTTCCCAGGCGCGGGCGCGCAGCGGCACCAGCGTCCCGCCGTCGAGCTCGCGCTGGATCAGGGGCAGCGGATTCATGGTCCACCCCAGGCCCGCCATGGTGGCCTGGACGAAGGCGCGCGAAGACGGCACCCACCACACCGGCGGCTGCCAGGGCGCGCCGCGCAGAACCCTGGCGGCGAAGCGCGCCTGCAGCGCGTCTTTGCGATTGAAGACCAGGACGGGCGCCGCCGCCAGGGTGCGCGCGTTGACGCCGGCGGAGAAGTGGCGCGCATGGAATTCCGGAGAGCAGCTGGCCACGTAGCGCATGCTGCCCAGCCCGTGGATGCGGCAGCCCTGGACGGGGTCGGACAGCGTGGTGACCGCCCCCAGGACGGCGCCGTTGCGCAGGAGCGCCGCCGTGTGGTCCTGGTCTTCGGATTGCAGATCCAGCGTGGCGCGCGAGCGGCCGGCGAAGATCCGCGCCGCCTGGATGAACCAGGTTTCCAGGCTGTCGTGATTGACCGCCACGGCGATGCTGGCGCTTTCGGCCTCGTCTTCCAGGCCCAGGCGGTTCAGCGCGTCGTGCTCGAGCATGGCGGTCTGCTCGGCCAGGTGCACCAGCACCTGCCCTTCGGGCGTGGCAACGGCGGGCGCGCCGCGCTGGACCAGCAGGCGGCCCATGCGTTCTTCCAGGGCCTTGACCCTTTGCGACACGGCGGAGGGCGTCACGTTGAGCACGGCCGCGGCGCGTTCGAAACTGCCTTCGCGCACCACCGCGGCCAGGGCCCTGAGGTTCCCGTGGTCTATTCTCATATTAAGAATATCTTAATCTGGTTAAATTAAATTAGCTTCATTTTACACCGCCGGTCATGGAGAATATCGTCACGCCGCGCTGTCCGCGCGCGCTTGCCGAACCCGCACTGGAAACAAGAAAATGCTGCCCATCACCATGCCACCCGCAATGTTCTCCGCCTGGGCCAGTGGCGCCGCCACCGGCCTGGGCCTGTTCGCCGTCGTGGGCGCGCAAAGCGCCTTCATCCTGCGCCAGGGCATCATGCGGTCCCATCTGGCGGCCATTCTGGCGGTGTGCGCGGCCATCGACGCGGTCTTCATCTTCGCCAGCGTGCTGGGCCTGCAGGCCATGACGGAATGGCTGCCCTGGCTGACCGGCGCGGTCCTGTGGTTCGGGGTGGCGTTTCTGCTCTGGTATGCCTGGCAGTCCGCGCGGCGCGCGCTGCGGCCGCAGGGCGGCCTTCACCTGGCCCGGCAAGCCGTGCCGTCCCGCCGGGCGGCGCTGCTGGCCGCCGTCGGCTTCAGCCTGCTCAATCCGCATTTCTGGCTGGACATGATGGTGGTGGGGTCCATCGCCCAGAACTTCCAGGAGGAAAAGCTGGGCTTCGCCGCCGGCACGCTGACGGCCAGCGTGCTCTGGCTCTTCGTCCTGGGCGTCGGATCGCGCCTGTTCGCGCCCCTGTTCACCGACGCCCGGGCCTGGCGCGTCCTGGACGGCCTGATCGCCGTCGTGATGGCGTTCCTGGCGCTGCGGCTTGCCGCGGCGAATTGACTTCGAGCGCGAGTGCCGCCGGCCATGCGGCGGCACGTCAGATGTGCAGCTTGCCAGGGTCCAGGATGTGCAATTGCTTGTTCTTGATGGTCAGCACGCGTTCCTCTTTCAGCCTGGCCAGCGTCCTGGTCACGGTGACGCGCGTCGCTCCCGTCATGGCGGCAATCTGCTCGTGCGTGAGCTTGATGCCGATCACGATCACGCCGTCCACTTCCGTTCCATAGAGCTCCGACAGCCGATTCAGCAGCTCGAATATGCGCTTCTCGGGCCTGGGCGAGGCGACGCACTGCAGCCGCCCGCCCAGAACGCGCTGCTTCATCGCGGAAATTCGCAGCAAGGCCACGGCCAGCTCTGAATTTTGCGCAAGCGCCGCCCCCATTTCATTGGCATCGAAGACGACGACTTCGGCGTCCTCGAGGGCGATTGCCGCCGAGAACCTGGGCAATTGGTCGAACGCCGCCGCTTCGCCGCACAGCGCCCAGCGGCCCATCACTTCCAGCACGAACTCCGAGCCGTCCTCTCGGAATATCGAAACCTGCACACGGCCCTTCAGGACGAAGAAAAACAAGGGGCTGACTTCGCCCTGGTGGTACAGGAATTCGCCTTTCTGGTATTTGCGCCGCAGCCCCATATGCGCCGACCGGATCCAGGGGCCGACGACGGCTTCGTCCAGATACCAAGTTTCCGTGTTCAGTGATTTGGCCTTGACCGTCATGGGAATGTCTTTTTCACCGTTGGCGTGCTGCCGCGACCGCCTTGATTTCCACCAACAAGGTGTTGCGCGCCAGGCTGGCGACGCCAAGAATGGTCCATGCCGGGAAATCCTTGGTGATGAACTCGTCCTTGATTTCCCTGAACGCGGTCAGCTGGTTGTCGATGTCCACATGATAAGACACTATTTCCACCAGATCCCCAAAGTCCAGGCCTTCGTGCTTCAGAATGGCGCCAAGGCGGTTGAACGCGACCCGGATCTGCTCCTCGGCGGTATCCGGGATGCTGCCGTCGGGCCGGATGCCGACCTGGCCGGCGATGAACACCAGCCCGTTGGCCCGCACCGCCGGCGCATACTTGAACAGATCGAACACCTTGTTGCCGCCAAAGGTGGGATCATCCTCGGGCAGGCGCAGACGCTGAATATCACTCATTTGATTTACTCCTAGGGTTATAAGGATTGGGATTGATGCTCATATTCGAGCGGTAGGGGGCAGTTCCAGGCCCAGCAGCGCCCTGCCGAAAAGCTCTGCCGCCGGATTCGTCTGCAGAAGAAAATGCGAAGCCATGCTGTGCAAGTCGCGAAAGCATCTTTCTATGGGTCCGTTCGGCAACAGGCTTCCGCCAATATTCCTGACCATGACGTTCACCGCCGCCATGGTCGCATCCGCGATCGTGGCGGCATTGGCCCGGTACTTCGCCCGATCCGCCGCCACGAAATCATGGCCGGCGGCGCCGCGGTCATACAGCTCATCGACATCGTGCATCAATTGATTGAACGCCATATCGAGCTGGCTGGCGGCCTTGCCGAGTTCCGCCAGGGAAAACCGGTCTTCCGTCTGCACCGTGTTGAGGCCCGCGGGCGTGCGGCGCCGGAGCGCCTCGCGATAAAGGTCCAGCATGCCGTAGGCGACGGCGCAGACCGCCGCCGCCACGGACATCGCGAACAGGCTGGTATGCGGGATGCGGTACATGGGATCTTTGTTGCGCTCCCGGCCCGGGTATTGGATGGTTTGCAAATCCTTCCAGCGCACGCTGCGATAAAGGGGCACTTTTTCGTTGTCCAGATAAACGTCCTTGCTGCCGGTGCCGCGCATTCCCATCACGTTCCAGCTGGAATCGTCGATCCGGAAGCTGGCCTTGGGCACGAGAAGCAGGCGCTGTTCGCGCGCGCCGTCCATTTCGAGCTCCACGAGCACGCACGCCCAGTCGGCCACATCGATGCCCGAAGCGTATGTCCATTTACCGGTAAGCGTGAAGTCCGCGCCATCGAACGAGGCATCGACACCCCGGCCGACATTGCCGGTCAGGGCGACCACGATCGCATCCCTGCCATTGGCGAACACGTCGTCCTGCGCACGTGGCGGAAACATGCCCGCCATCCAGGGATGCAAGCCCGCGAGGCTGAGAATCCAGGCCGTCGCGCTGTCGCCGCGCGCGATCTCGCGCGTCACGCGCCACAGCACCGAAGGGCGCAGGCCGTAGCCGCCGTTCTCGCGTGACTGGCATATCCGGAAAAACCCTTTGCCGCGGAGAAGTTCCGTGACTTCGTCGGACACCCGTTTGTCGGCATCGTGCTGCGGCCCCTTCTTTCTTAAAAAAGGAATCAATTCGTGAGCGGCCTGAATCAAGGACTCCGGCTCCGGCGCCGTCTTTGAGGTGAATGCGTTCATTTATTTCTCGCGTTGTTTGTTGAAACCGGCACGGGCATGCCCGGCAGCCCGCCGGCAATCCTGCATGGCATCCTGTTCAGGACGCGGCCAGGGGTATGTCCTGATAGCGTCCGGCCGCGTACACCAAGGCCTTCTCGGGCCGTTCGACCGCGGTCATCGCTTCCACCGCGCCGAAGATCACGGTGTGGTCGCCGGCGCGGTGCGAAGAATCCACACGGCATACGAACGATGCGTTCGCCCCTTGCAGCAAAGGCACGCCGTTTTCGTTCCGATTCCACACCGCGGGTGAAACCGCCATCCGCTTGCCGCCATAGTGGCTCGAAATGCAGTCCTGGCCGGCGCTGAGGATATTCACCGAGAAAACGCCGCGCGCCAGCAAACCGGGCAGCATCCCGCTTTCGTTCCTGATGCAGCACAGCAAAAGCAAAGGGTCGAGGCTGACCGCCGTTACCGCATTCGCGGTCATTGCCGAAATGTGCTCGTCGTCGGATTGCACGGCAATGACGGTAATTCCCGTGACGAAGCGTCCCATCAATTGCCGAAAGCGCTGTTGGGGAGAAGTCATGAATCACTCCTGAATCATTGGTGTTGGCGGAATTCTATGGCCGCTCCGCCGTGCCGGTCTGTATCGGGCTATACCGTCCGGGCATCAATTATTCGCAGCCCCTCCGCCCTCCTTCGGCACCAGGGCGCATATCCGTATTAACACTAGGCCCCGCGCGTGAAAACCGTATAGGCATATACAGACTTGCCTTTTCCCTACTCATATAGTGGAGACAAAACGCAACACACCTCTCACTACATGGTTCAAACAACTGGAGCTGATCAATGAAACCGCTTTCCAAATTACTGTCCGGCTGCGTGCTCGGCCTTGGCCTCATGGGCGCATCGATGGCCGCGGAGAACAAGGAGCCCATCAAGGTCGGCAGCATTCTTTCGGTGACGGGGGCGGCCGCTTACCTGGGCACGCCCGAGCTGAACACGCTGCAGATGTACGTCGACGATCTGAACAAGAGCGGAGGCGTCCTGGGTCGCCCGCTACAGCTGATCCACTACGACGACGCGAGCGACGCTTCCAAGGCCAACGGGTTTGCCAAGCGCTTGATCGAAGACGACAAGGTCGATTTCATCGTGGGCGGCACGACGACCGGCTCGACCATGTCCATGGTGCCGCTGGTGGAGAAAGCCGGTGTTCCATTCATGTCGCTGGCGGGCGCCGTGGTCGTCGTCGAGCCCGTCAAGAAGTGGGTGTTCAAGGCATCGACCACCGACCGGATCGCCGCGGAACGCGTCTTCATCGACATGCGCAAGCGCGGCATCAGCAAGATCGCCCTGCTCTCCGAGACCAGCGGCTTCGGCCAATCGGGGAAGAAGCAATCCGAGGAGGTCGCCGGCAAGTACGGCATCACATTCGTCATCAAGGAGACCTACGGCCCCAAAGACACCGACATGAGTCCCCAGCTGACCAAGATCAAGAACAACAAGGACGTGCAGGCCGTCTTCGTATTCGGCTTCGGCCAGGGCCCGGCCATCGTCACCAAGAACTGCCGCCAGCTGGGCCTGGACCTGCCTCTTTATCATGCCCATGGCATCGGTTCCGAAGAATTCATCAACCTGGCCGGGCCGGCGGCGGAGGGCGCCTACGCACTGGCGCCGGCATTGATGATCGGCGACACCCTGGCCGCCGACGATCCCCAGAAAGCGGTGGTGGCCGGCTATGCCAAGGCTTATCGGGAACGCTTCAAGGAAGACGTGTCCATGTTCGGCGGCCAAGCCTATGACAACTTCTTCATCGTCATCGAAGCCATCAAACGCGTCGGCGGCACCGACAAGGCCAAAGTCCGCGATGCGATCGAATCCACCAAGGGCTTCATCGGCACCGGCGGCGAGATCAACATGACGCCGGATGATCACATGGGCCTCTCCGTCGACTCGCTCCGCATGCTCGTGGTGAAGAATGGCAAATGGGTCGAGGCCAAATAGATGCTTGCAACATTCGTGCAATTCATTTTCTCGGGGCTGACCGTCGGCGCGATTTATGCGCTGGTCGCCCTGGGCTTCACGCTCATCTACAACGCCAGCGGCGTCATCAATTTCGCCCAGGGTGAATTCGTGATGCTGGGGGGGATGCTGGCCGTCTTTTTCACGCACGCCGGCCTCCCCATGCCGGCGGCGATTGCGCTGGCCATCGCCGTCCCGGCGGTGATAGGCGTGCTCGTGGAGAAGTTCACCATCGAACCGGTGAAAGGCGCGGAAACGATCACCCTGATCATCATCACCCTGGGCGTCTCTCTGGTCATAAGAGGCCTGGTGCAGGTCACGCTGGGCAAAGGCACGCATACCATTCCCGCCTTCTCGGGCGACGCCCCCATCATGGTGGCCGGCGCGGCCCTCACTCCTCAAAGCCTGTGGGTGCTGGGCGGCACCGCCATCGTGGTGCTCGTTCTCTGGTATTTCTTTGCGCGCACGCTGGCGGGCAAAGCCATGCTGGCGACCTCATACAACCGCATCGCCTCGCAGCTGGTGGGAATCAACACGAACTGGGTCTTGTTGATGAGCTTTGCGCTGGCGTCGGCCTTGGGGGCGCTGGGCGGCATTCTGGTCACGCCCATCACGCTCACCAGCTTCGACGTGGGCATCATGCTTGGCCTGAAGGGATTCGTCGCGGCGGTTCTGGGCGGCCTGGGCAGCGGCCCGGGCGCCGTGATCGGCGGGCTTCTGGTCGGGCTGATCGAATCCACCGCCGCGGGCTATCTGTCGTCAGCCTACAAGGACGCCATTCCGTTCGTCCTGATTCTTTTCATCCTATTTTTCATGCCCCGCGGCCTGCTGGGCAGCAAAGTCACCGACCGAGTCTAAACGTGAAAAACAGTTCCTACGCAGGCCTTCTGATCATCGCGGCCATACTGGCGCTGCTGCCCTTCGTGCTGCCCAACAGTTTCTATCTCGACCTGGCCATACGAATGGGCATCAACGCCATCATCGTCCTGGGCCTGAACCTGCTGATCGGCTTCGCCGGGCAGATCAGCCTCGGGCATGCGGGATTCGTGGGCCTGGGCGCGTTTGCGTCGGCGGTTCTCCCCCACCACTTCGGCTGGCCCACCTTCGGCGCGATGCTCGGCGGCGCGATGTTCACCGGCATTCTCGCGGCGCTGGTCGCGCGCCCCATATTCAAGCTGAAGGGCCACTATCTGGCCATGGCCACGCTGGGCCTTGGCATCATCGTCAACATCGTCTTGCGCAACGAATCGGAATACACCGGCGGTCCCGACGGCATGCCCGTGATGGCCCTCGACGTACTGGGCTTCGAGATAAGCGGCGATGACCAGTGGTATTGGGTCGTGGCCATACTGCTTTGCATCAGCATCTGGGCGTCCCTGAACCTCATCAACTCGCCCTTCGGGCGGGGGCTGCGCGCGCTGCACGGCTCTGAAGTGGCGGCCCGCGTCGCCGGCGTGAACGTCGAGCGCTACAAAATCGTCATTTTCGTGATGTCCGCCATGTTCGCCAGCGTAATGGGCAGCATCACCGCTCATCACGTCGGCTTCATCACGCCCAGCGTGGCGGACTTTCCCCATTCCATCGAACTGCTCACCATGGTGGTGGTCGGCGGCGTCGCATCCGTCTACGGCTCCGTCGTCGGCGCCGTATTGCTGACCGCGCTGCCCCAGGCGCTCGCCAATTTTGAAGGCTGGGAGATCGTCGCCTATGGCGTCATTCTGGTGACCTGCATGATATTCGTACCCAAGGGAGTCGTCCCCACCATGAACGCCAAGTTCAAGAAGGAGCACTGATGGCGTCTTTGCTCGAAGTATCCAACCTCTCGAAATCATTCGGCGGCGTGCATGCGGTGCAAAGCGTGGGATTCAAGGTGGACGCCGGCATCGTGTATTCCGTAATAGGGCCCAACGGCGCCGGCAAGACGACTCTTTTCAACCTCATCACAGGCGTCTACACACCCGACGCCGGGTCCATACGCCTGAACGGGGAGCCGATCGAGGGAAAGCCGCCCACCATGCTGGCGCGGCGCGGCGTCGCACGCACTTTCCAGAACCTGCAGGTCTGCATGAACATGTCGGCGCTGGAGAACGTCATGGTCGGGGCGCATTTGCACCTGGATCGCAATCCGCTGAAGGCCGCCTTGCGGTTCCCGTCGATCAGGCGGGGCGATCAATCGATCGCGGAACGCGCCGCGGAACTGATGGACTTCGTCGGCTTGGGCAAGTTCGTCAATGCGCACGCCGACAGCCTTTCCTACGGAATGCTGAAGCGGCTGGAGATCGCGCGGGCGCTCGCGCTCAAACCCAGGCTGATCTTCCTGGACGAGCCGGCGGCCGGCCTCAACCCAAAGGAAACCGAGGGCGTGGCGGAGCTGATCCGCGAGGTATCCAATTCCGGGGTTACCGTCGTCCTGGTGGAACACGACATGAAAATGGTGATGAAGCTTTCCGACCGGATCCTGGTGATGGATTACGGCAAAGCGCTCACCGAAGGCACCGCCGAAGAAGTCCGCAACAACCCCCAGGTGATCGCGGCATACCTTGGAGCTCAAGCATGACGGCATCCATTCACGCACCCGAAGCCTTGCTGCGCGTCCGGGACATGGTCAGCGCCTATGGGCGCATCAAGGCGCTGAAGGGAATCGCGCTGGAAATAAATCGAGGCGAGACGGTCGCCCTGATCGGCGCCAACGGCGCGGGCAAGACGACCTTCCTGCGCACGCTTTCGGGCGTGCAGCCCATGGCTGCCGGAACCGTCGCGTTTGACGGTGAAGACATCAGCCGCCTGCGCGCCGACCAGCGCGTCGCGCGGGGCATCTGCCAGTGTCCCGAGGGACGCATGGTGTTCGGTCCGCTGTCCATCGAGGACAACATACGCCTGGGGGCATATACGCGCAAAGACGCTGAAATCGGCGACGACATCGAGAAGGTCTATGCGATGTTCCCGATCCTCAAGCAGAAGCGGCATCTGCCCGCCGGCTCATTGTCCGGAGGACAGCAGCAGATGCTGGCGATGGGCAGGGCATTGATGGGGCGGCCCAAGCTGCTGTTGCTGGACGAGCCATCGATGGGCCTGGCGCCCTTGCTGGTCGAGGAAATTTTCAATGTCATACGGACGCTCAAGTCTCAAGGCATGACGATACTGCTGGTGGAGCAGAATGCCTTCGGCGCCTTGGGCGTCGCGGATCGCGCCTACGTACTGGAGACCGGCCATGTCACCCTGAGCGGAAGCGGCGCGGAACTGGCCGAAAACCCCGACGTCCGCGCCGCCTACCTCGGCATGTGAAAAATCACTCCGCCACGTAGCCCGACTCGCGGATGATGGGTCCCCAGGTGTCCAGGTCGTTCTTGACGATGTCGCCCAGGTCCTTGGGCGAGCCGGCATGCGGCGCGAATCCGATCGGCACGATGGCCTTGGCGATGTCCGGCATGGCCGACACTTTGTTGAAGGCCTGGTTCAAGCGCTCGATGACCGCGGGGTCGGTCCCCACGGGCGCGAAGACGCCCATCCAGCCCGACGCGTTCAGGTTTCCGTAGCCGAGCTCGACGAAGGTGGGGACGTCCTTCAGGATGTCGAGCCGCTGGGGGCCGGTCACGCCCAGGACCTTGACCTCGCCCTTGGCGACGTATTCCGTGATGGTGCCGATGGCGTCCACCGCGGCCGGCACGTGGCCGCCCAGCAGGTCGCTGAGCAAGGGCGCGCCGCCGCGATAAGGCACGGCCGTCATCTTCAGGCCGTTCTTCTTGGCGATGCTGTAGCCGATGAACTGGGGCGCGCTGCCCGGCGCGGGAATGCCGTACAGCCCATAGACCTCGGGCTGCCGCCGGACCAGGGCGATGTATTCGTCCAGCGACTTGGCCGGCGTGTTCTTGCCGACCGCCAGGATGTGCTCGAACTTGGCGATGGGCGCGACCGGCGCGAAGTCCTTGACCGGGTCGTAGGTCACGGTCTTCACGGTCAAGGGCAGGGTGGACAGCATGTGGTTGTTCGCCACCAGCAGGGTCGACCCGTCCTTGGGGCCGCGCACGAAACCCTGGGCCGCCACCTGGCCGCCCGCCCCGGCGCGGTTGTCCACCACCACGCCCACGCCCAGTTCGGCCCTGAGCTTGTCCGCGTAGACGCGCGCCACGGCGTCGGCCGTGCCGCCCGGCGGGTAGCCCACGACCAGCTTGATCGGGTCCGGCAGCGCCTGCGCCCCCGCGGCGCCCGGTCCCAGCGCCAATGCCAGGCCGGACAATGCCAGCCCCGCCAATGATCTCGAAAATTTGCTTGCCGGTTTCATGCTGAGTATCCCCTCTGGTTTATTGAAATCCGCTTTTCATCGATGCACTACAACTCGACGCAGACGCCCTGCCCGCTTTCATCGAAAAGCCGGCGCAGGGCCGCCGCCACGACCACGTCCTCGAGCGCCAGGCCCAGGGACTTGAACAAAGTGATCTCCGCCGCGTCCCGCCTGCCGGGCTCCGTTCCTTTCAGGACCGCGCCCAGTTCCGTCAAAGGCTTGCCGGCGTCGATCCGGCCGGCGCGCAGCGCGCCGAGATATTCGCCCGACTCGTTCCGCGTCGACTCCGCCCGGTCCACGAACAGACGGGCGTCGGCCATGGTGTCCGCATCGATCTCGCAATGGGACGGCGTGCTGGACCCCATGGCGACGATGTGCGTGCCCGCGCGTATCCACGAACGCTGCAATACCGGCGCGGCCGAGTTGGTGGCGGTCAGGACGAGGTCGGATTGCGCCACGGCGCTGCGCGCATCCGCGGCGGCGGCCAGCGCGAACGGGAATTCGGGCTGCATCCGCTCGATGAAGCGGCGGGCGCTGTCGGGATGCCGGCTCACGACGTGGACCGCCTCCAGCGGGCGCACGGCCGCCATGGCCCTGAGCTGCCATTCGGCCTGATGGCCGGCGCCGAACAAGGTCAGGACCCGGGCATCGGGCCGGGCCAGCAGGTCGGCCGCAAGGCCCGAGACGGCCGCCGTGCGCAGCGCCGTGACGCTGCTTGCATCGACGACGGCGAGCGTTTCGCCGGTCTCGCCGCTCATGAGCATCACGCAGCCCTGGTGCGGGTCCTTGCCCAGGGCCGGATTGCCCGGGAACAGCGTGCCGACCTTGACGCCGTACACCGGGGTGGGATAGATGCCGGGGTCGTCCACGCAAGCCGGCATCAGGCCAAGGTAGCCGGTGCTCAAGGGCGACTTGACGATGGTGCGCAAGGGCTGGTCGATCTTGCCGTCGGCCAGGGCCAGGAAGGCCCGCCGCATCAGCTGGATGCCGTCCCGCAGCGACAAGCCGCCGTACACCTGCTCGGCGGTCGCGGTATACACCTGCAGGCTCATCCGGCCACTCCGATCGCCGCGCCCAAATGCTTCATGTAGGTGGCCGGGTCCGTGTTCGTGCCGCAGAGCAGCACCCCCACCCTCTTGCCCGCCAGTTCCTGCCGCAAGGGATGCATCAACGCGGCCGTGGCCACCGCGCAAGCGGGCTCGACCGCCAGCTTGAGCTCGGAGAACAGCATCAGCATGCCTTGCCGGATCTGGTCCTCGGTCACGGTGGCCAGGCGATCTATGTTGTCGCGGCAGATCTGGTAGCTGTAGGCATCGGTGTGGGGCGCCATCAGGCTGTCGGCGATGCTGCTCATGGGGCCCATTTTCTGCGGCGCCCCGGCGGCAAAGCTGCGCGCCATGACGTTCGCCCCCTCGGGTTCTATGCCGTACACCCGGCACGCCGGGTTCCGCAGCTTGACCGCGGCCGACACGCCCGCCGCCAGGCCGCCTCCGCCGACGGGCAGAATGACGGCGTCCAGCTCGCCCGCCTGCCGCAGCCACTCGTATCCCAGCGTCGCGGTGCCCAGGACGGTGGGATAGGTGCTGAACGGATGGATGAAGCTCATTTTTTCGTTCTGCTCGATGCCGCGCACGATGTCGAACGCCTGCTGGCCGTCATCGGCGAAGATGATGTCCGCGCCGTACTGCCTGCACAGCGCGACCCGCGCCGGGCTGGCCGTCTTGATCATCACCGTCTTCGCCTTAACGCCCAGCCGGTGCGCCGCATAGGCGACCGCCACGGCGTGATTGCCGGCCGATACGCAGGTGACGCCCCGCGCCTTGGCCTCGTCGGACAGGCCGAGCAGGTTCGTGAATGCGCCGCGCGCCTTGAAGGTGCCGGATTGCTGGAGCAATTCGAACTTGAAGTTCGCCACCGTGCCGTCGGGCAGCGCCGGACCCGCATAGTCCATGACCGGGGTCTCCCTGACATAGTCGGCCAGGCGGGCGTGCGCCTGCGAAATGGTTTCCAAGGTGAATGGCTGTGCCTGCTCTGCGTTCATGGTGTGGCTCCTGCTGTGTGTCTGGAAAACGGACGGGGCGTCCCGCTCGTGGGGTCAGGCCCCATGCGGGACCTGGCTCCCTATCAAGGCGGCCAGGAATTTCTCGCACTGGGCGATCTGGTCCAGGGTCACGTATTCGTCCGGCCGGTGCGCCTGCTCGATGTTCCCCGGGCCGCATATGACGGCGGGCACGCCGGCCTTCTGGAACAGGCCGGCTTCGGTGCCGTATGCGACCTTGCGCACTTCATGATCGTTCGTCAAGGCCCGGACCAGCTGCGTGATCGCTTCCTGCTCGGCGGCGTCCAGCCCCGGCGACTTGGCCAGCTCCTCGATTTCCACCCGGCCCGAGGGATGCTCGTCTTTCATGCGCGGCAGGATGTCCCGGTCGATGTAGGCGCGGATCCGGCTCAGGATTTCCTCGGAAGAAGTATCGGGCAGGTTCCGGTATTCGAATTCGAACTCGCAAAGATCCGGAACGGTGTTCAGCGCAATGCCGCCCCGTATCATGCTGGCCTGCACGGTGGTGTAGGGAACGTCGAACGCCTCGTCGAAGGGGCCGTCGGCCTTGTGGCCGTCGGCGATGTCGCGGATCATGCAGATGATGCGCGCGGCATATTCAATGGCATTCAGGCCCCGGTTCGTCAGCGACGAGTGCGCCGCATGGCCGTGGACGCGGCAGCGATACGCATTGATCCCCTTGTGCGCCACGATGGTGCGCATGCTGGTCGGCTCGCCCACCACGCAGCCGGCGGGGTTCACGCCGCGCTTGACGAGATCCTCGATCATGCCCGGCGCGCCCACGCAGCCCACTTCCTCGTCGTAGGAATAAGCCAGGTGCACGGGCTGGGCGGGCCGCGCCTGGAGCATCATGGGGACCAGCTGCAAGGTGACGCCGATGAAGCCTTTCATGTCGCAGGCGCCGCGGCCATACAGGCGCCCGTCGCGTATCGATGCGGCAAAGGGGTCGGACGTCCATGCCTGGCCGTCCACGGGAACCACATCGGTGTGGCCGGACAGCACGATGCCGCCGGTCGTCCGCCCCGATGCGCTGGGCACGGTCGCAAACAGGTTGGCCTTCTTGCCCGAGCGGTCATGCGTCAGCACGCATTGCAGCCCCTGCCGTTCGAGATAGGACCGGATGAAATCGATGAGATCCAGATTGGAAAGCCGGCTGGTGGTGTCGAAAGAAATCAGCTTGCTGATCCAGTCCACGGCGCTATTGGGATAAGCCTGATCGGCGACGGACGCTTGCGGCATAATGGGCGACTCTGCAAAACTGTGAAGCCGTAACGATAGGCCAAAATTTTCCTATGTGAAAATAATTTAAATATATAAAAATAGAAACTAAATTACTTAATGTCATGAACAATGCGGCGGAAGAGCACCGCGGTCCCGGGCCGGCGCCCACACTGACCAAGGCGGAATTGGGGGAAAAAATCCGCGCGGCGCGGAAGGCCGGCGGCGTGACCCTGCTGCAGCTGGCGGAACGGTCCGGCGTTTCGCTGGCATCGCTTTCCAAGGCCGAAAGAGGGCTGATCGCCCTGAGCTACGAAAAATTCCTGGCCGTCAGCCAGGCGCTGGCGCTGGACCTGACGGATCTCTTCCACAAGCCCAGCGGCAAGGGCGTGCGGGAGCGCATGGTGGTCGACCGGGTGAACGAGGCCGTCATCTACAAGGCCGACCGCTATCTCTACGGCATGCTGGCAACGGAATGGCCGCAGAAGAAAATGACGCCCATGTACGGCAAGGTCGAGCCGGGCAAGCCCGTGAATACCGCGGACTTCAGCAGGCATGCGGGCGAGGAGTTCATCTTCGTGATCAGCGGCAGCCTGACGATGCAGTTCGAGAACGGCGAATCCCGCACCCTGCATGCGCACGACAGCATTTACTTCGACAGCGGCCTGGGCCACCACTATCTGTGCGCGTCGGCGGACGCGGTCGAGATCCTGGTGGTGTGCGTCAATGAATCGAACGAGCCCGGCACGGCGCTTGCTGAACCGCGCCCATGGACACCGTCGAACAAGTCGCCGAATTCATGAGGTCTCGCGGGCTGCTGCTGGTCACGGCGGAGTCGTGCACGGCGGGGCTGATCGCCGCCACCCTGGGCGACGTCCCCGGCGCCGGCAAGCTGCTGGACTGCGCCTTCGTGGCCTATTCGGTCGATGCCAAGCGGCGCAATCTGGGCGTGCGCGACAGCACCTTGCGGCAATACAACCTGACCAGCGAGGAAGTGGCGCGAGAAATGGCGCAAGGCGCCTTGCACGGCACCCGGGCCAACCTGGCCATATCGAACACCGGGGTGGTGGACGACACCGACAGCCGCATTCCCGCCGGAACGCAATGCTTCGCCTGGGTGTTCCGCAAGCCCGCCGCGAATGCGGAAAGCGTCGGCGGCGCGTTGGAGGTGTTTTCGGAAACGCGGGTATTCCAGGGAGACCGGACGGCCATACGCCAGGCCAGCGCCCATTACGCCCTGCTGAGGATTCCGTACTATCACGCGCGGCTATGAAGGCGCGTGGGCAGGGCGGCGGGCGTTCCGGCGCCGTTGGCCTGGCGGGGATGCGCCGCCGATTACGCCGCGGCGGCCGGCGCCCCGTTTGCCGGCGGCTGAACATGATATTTTAATTCAGCCACTGCGCGCACCCATGAAATCCCTAGTAAACCACTGCGACATTTGTTCATTTATATGTAAGGTTTGATTCCCGTCAAACATATTGCCAAATAACCATGTTGATATTAGGGTAATGCAATTACTCACAACATGGGGAAAATCATGTTCAAGCGCGTTACCCTAGCTCTCGGCTTAGCCATGGCATTCGGTGTCCAGGCCGCGGCCGCCTCCACGCCCTCTTCGGAACAGCTCCGCAAGACGGCGAGCAGCCTGTTCAAGCCTATTCCCGAGGCTCAGGTGGTCATCAAAGACAGAAATCTGTCCGTGGACCAGATCGAGCTGGGCAAGTGGCTGTTCTTCGAACCTCGCCTGTCCAAGAGCCACATCATCAGCTGCAACACCTGTCATAGCGTGGGCACCGGCGGCGCCGACAACATTCCGACGTCCATCGGCCACGGCTGGCAGGCGGGCCCCCGCAACTCGCCCACCGTGCTGAACGCGGTGTTCAACATCGCCCAGTTCTGGGACGGCCGCGCCGCCGACCTCAAGGAACAGGCCAAGGGCCCCGTGCAGGCCAGCGTGGAAATGAACGCCACGCCCAAGCACGTGGAAGAGACCCTGCGCAGCATTCCGGAATACGTCGAATTCTTCGCCAAGGCCTTCCCCGGCGAAAAGGACCCGGTCACCTTCGACAACATGGCCAAGGCCATCGAAGCGTTCGAGTCCACATTGGTCACGCCCAATTCGCGTTTCGACCAATGGCTGGCCGGCAAGGAAACCCTCAGCAACCATGAGCTGAACGGCTTGAATCTGTTCATCAACAAGGGCTGCGTGGCCTGCCACTCGGGCATCAACGTGGGCGGCCAGGGCTATTTCCCCTTCGGCGTGATCAAGCGGCCCGGCGCGGAAGTGCTGCCGGCGGGCGACAAGGGCCGCTTCGCCGTCACCAACACCGCCTCGGACGAGTACGTGTTCCGTGCCGGCCCGCTGCGCAACATTGCGCTGACGGCGCCCTACTTCCATAGCGGCGAAGTCTGGGACCTGGAACAGGCGGTGGCCATCATGGGCTCCAGCCAGCTTGGCCACGAGCTGAACACCGAGGAAGTCAAGGCCATCACCGCCTTCCTTCACACTTTGACCGGCGAGCAGCCCCGGGTCGAATACCCGATTCTGCCGCGCAGCACCCCTGCAACTCCTAGGCCGGCTCAGTAAGCGGCCAGTAGGGCCGGGCTTCGCAAGGCGCCCGGCCCGTTTTTTTACACTACCCCGCAGGCGCGGCCGGCAAGGCGCGCTTGTGCGCCGACTGGCGATACGTGCGCAGAATCACTTCGCAAGCCTCCTGCGCAATATCCTTGCCTTCCAGGAAATCGTCGATCTGCTCATAGCTCACGCCGAACGCGTCTTCGTCGGGCTTCAGCGGCACGAGCGATTCCAGGTCGGCCGTCGGCACTTTCATGACCAGCGCATCCGGCGCGCCCAGCGCCTTTGCCAGGCCCCGCACCCGCCGCTTGTTGAGCCCGGTCAGCGGCACGAGGTCGGCGGCGCCGTCCCCGAACTTGGTGAAAAAACCCATCAGGGCCTCGGCCGCGTGGTCGGTTCCCACCACCAGGCCGCCATAGGCGCCGGCGACGGCGTACTGGGCGATCATGCGCTCGCGCGCCTTGATGTTGCCCAGCTGGAAGTCCTGGTGCGAGGCGTCGCGGTAGGCGACCTGCCCGGCCATGACCGCCTGCAGCATGGCGTCGCTGGCCGGCTTGATGTCGACCGTCACGAGGCGATCCGGGCGGATGACTTCCAGCGACGCCTGCGCGTCGGGCTCGTCGCGCTGTACGCCATAAGGCAGGCGCATGGCGATGAAGCTCGCCTCGTGGCCGCGCCGGCGCGCCTGCTCGGCCGCGCGCTGCGCCAGGCAGCCGCCCACCAGCGAGTCTACCCCGCCGCTGATGCCCAGGACCAGGGCCCTCGCCCCGGCCTGGATCAGGTAGTCCGCCATGAACGACACGCGGCGTTCGATTTCCCGGCCGGCGTCGAAGCTCTCGGCTACGCAAAGATGCTTGATGATGTCGCGCTGGATTGCGCGTTGTTCGGCTGTCAGCACGATGATTCCTTCGTGATTGGGTGTCGTCTGCGCCGGCGGGACAAGCCGCGGCGCGCGAAGGATTATGATACGACAGACCGGCCGCCCGCTCCGCATCCCGGCCTTCACCGCAACAACCGGATACTTCCAGCCGCCCATGTCCTCCGCCTCCGTCGCCCTTGCCGCGACCCTGACCGTCCAAGCCCTGGTTGCCATGTGCCTGCTGACGCTGCCCGTCGTGGCCCCCACCGTGGCCGGGGCGCTGGGCGTGTCCGCCGCCTATGTCGGCATATACGTGGCGATCGCCTACGCCGGCGCCATGACGGCCAGCCTGCTCGCGGGGGCCGCGGTGCGGCGCTTCGGCGCCATCCGCGCCAGCCAGGCCGGGCTGGCGCTGTGCGCGGCGGGCGTGGCGCTGTGCGCGGTGGAATCGCTGCCGGCCGCCGGGCTCGGCGCCCTGCTCATCGGCCTGGGCTATGGGCCGATCACGCCGGCGAGCTCGCACCTGCTGGCGCGCACGACGCCCGCCCACCGCATGTCTTTCGTGTTCTCCGTCAAGCAGACCGGCGTGCCGCTGGGCGGCGCCATGGCGGGCGTCGTGGTGCCGGGCCTGGCCGACCTGACCGGCTGGCAATGGGCTTTCCTGGCCGTGGCGCTGGCGTCCGCGCTGTGCGCCCTGGCCATCCAGCCGCTGTGCGCAAGCCTGGATACCGACAGGGACCGGACGCAGCGCCTTTCCTTCGGCAACGGCCTGGCGGGCCCGCTGCGCCTGGTATTCAGCCGGCGCAGCCTGGCCGTGCTGGCGGCGGTGTCCTTCATGTTCTCGATCTCGCAGATGTCCCTGACCACTTATCTGGTCACCTACCTGCACGAAGACCTGGGCATGGGGCTGATCATCGCCGGGTTCACCCTTGCCGTCGCGCAGGCGGCGGGCGTCGGCGGCCGCCTGCTTTGGGGCTATTTGTCGGACCGCCTGCTGGGGCCCGTGCGCATGCTGGCGGTGCTGGCGCTGCTGATCGCGATCTGCGCCGCCGCCACGCCGTTCCTGGGCAAGGTGGACTCGCCGGCGCTGGTGATCGTGGTGCTGTCGCTGTTCGGCAGCAGCGCCGTCGGATGGAACGGGGTCTATCTTGCGGAAGTCGCGCGCCAGGCGCCGGCGGGGCAGGCCAGCGTCGCGACCGGCGGCGCGCTGGCCATGACCTTCCTGGGCGTCGTGGTCGGGCCGCCGCTCTTCGGCCTGATCGCCGAATCCATCGGCAGCTATGGCCTGGCCTACGCCACCCTGCTGGTTCCCGCCGGCATCTGCCTGTTCCTGTTGTGGTCCAACCGGCAGGCTTTTCGCTAGGGCCCGTCAAGGTTGAAAGGCAGGCGGCACCGGCCGGTCAGCGACTCCACAAGACGTAAAAGCCCTGCGTCAGGTATGCGGCGCCTATCACCAGCAGCAGACCCTGGGTCCAGCGGCGGAACTGATGGTCCGTCATCCGTTCGAGGACGAATTTGCTGAGGCTGGTGCCCAGCACGGCCATGGTGATCACCACGGCCAGCATCATGGCTTCCAGCGTGTCCCCGCCGCCGGCGGCGCGGCTGAAATACACCAGCTTGGCCATGTGCGACACCGTCTGGCAGGCGGCCTTGGTGGCCACGACGGCGCGCCTGTCCATATTGGTCCGGACGAAAAAAACGTCCAGCAAGGGGCCGGACACACCGGCGATGAACTGCAGGGCGGTGTTCAGCAGGCCGCAGACTTCGGCGCCGAAGCGCGAGGTCGCCTGGGGCACGTGGCGAGCCGGGATCAGCATGGCGATGAACGGCAGCGCGCCCAGGACGATCAATACCAGGGCGCGGTCGGGGACGAATCCCAGGAAAATGAACACGACCGAGGCCAGCGCCAGGCCCACGCAATAGCCGCGGAATATCCTGAAATCGATATGGCGGCGCCACAGGAACGCGCGCCATCCGTTGGAGGTCATCTGGGCGGTGCCGTGGACGATCATGGCGGCCGCCACCGGCAGGAACGCCACGAGCACCCCCATGAGCACCATGCCGCCCGCCATGCCGAAGACCCCCGACAGGAAGGAGGTGCCCAGCACCGACACGGCGATCAGAGACAGCAGCCCGAGCGGCATGGGTATCCTAGAAGCGGTCCAGCACCGCCCCGGTGCTTGCGGTGGATGCGTTGAAGGCGAACTTGGCCTGCACGCCGCGGGTGTAGCGCGGCGCCGGCGCCTTCCATTCCGCCCGCCTGGCGGCGAGCTCTTCGTCGGACACGTTCACCTGCAGCAGCAGCCGATGGGCGTCGATGGTGATGGAATCGCCTTCCTTGACCAGGGCGATGTTGCCGCCCACCGCCGCTTCGGGCGCCACATGCCCCACCACCATGCCCCAGGTCCCGCCGGAGAACCGGCCGTCGGTGATCAGGCCCACCGAATCGCCCAGGCCGGCGCCGATCAGCGCGCCGGTGGGCGCCAGCATTTCAGGCATGCCCGGCCCGCCCTTGGGCCCCAGGTAGCGCAGCACCATGACGTCCCCGGCCTCGATCCGGCCGTCGAGGATGGCTTTCAGCGCGGACTGCTCGTCGTCGAATACGCGCGCCGGGCCGGTGATGACGGGATTCTTCAAGCCCGTGATCTTGGCGACGGCGCCTTCCGGAGAAAGATTGCCTTTCAGGATGGCCAGATGCCCTTGCGGGTACAGCGCCTGGTCGGGCATGAAGATGACCTTCTGATCCTTGCTGGGCGTGTCGGGGACGCCGGCCAGGGTTTCGGCCACGGTCTTGCCGGTGATGGTGATGCAGTCGCCGTTGATGAGGCCGGCGTTGAGCAGGATCTTCATGACCTGCGGCACCCCGCCCGCCTTGTGGAAATCGACGGCGAGATAATGGCCGCTGGGCTTGAGGTCGCAGAGGACGGGCACGCGCTTGCGCACGCGCTCGAAGTCGTCGATGGTCCACTCCACCCCCGCGGCATGGGCGATGGCCAGTATGTGCAGCACCGCGTTGGTGGAACCGCCCGTCGCCATGATGACGCTGACCGCGTTCTCGATGGATGCGCGCGTGACGATGTCGCGCGGCTTGAGGTCGAGTTCGATGGCCTTGAGCAGCACGCGCGCGGACTCGGCGGCGGATTCCGTTTTCTCGTCGTGCACATTGGCCATGGTGGACGAATAAGGCAGGCTCATGCCCAGCGCCTCGAACGCGGAGCTCATGGTATTGGCCGTATACATGCCGCCACAGGAACCCGGCCCGGGAATCGCATGGAGCTCGATCTGCTTGAGCTCGTGGTCGCTCATCCGGCCGGCGGCGTTCTCGCCCACCGCCTCGAACACGCTGACGATGTTCAGATCCTTGCCGTTGAGCCGGCCCGGCAGGATGGTGCCTCCGTACACGTAGATGGAAGGCACGTTGGCGCGCAGCATGCCCATCATGCCGCCCGGCATGTTCTTGTCGCAGCCGCCGATGACGACGACGCCGTCCATCCATTGGCCCTGCACGCAGGTCTCGACGCAGTCGGCGATGACTTCCCGCGACACCAGCGAATACTTCATGCCTTCCGTGCCCATGGCCATGCCGTCCGAGATCGTCGGCGTCCCGAACACCTGGGCGTTTCCGCCCGACTCGGTGATGGCGGCCACCGCGGCGTCCGCCAGCTTCTGCAGCCCGCTGTTGCACGGCGTGATGGTGCTGTATCCGTTGGCCACGCCCACCATGGGCTTGGCGAAGTCTTCTTCCTTGTAGCCCAGCGCGTAATACATGGAGCGGTTGGGCGCACGGGCCGGCCCTTGCGTAATGTTGGCCGAGCGCAGCCGTCTTGACGTGGTCATCTTGCCTCCTTGGTTCGATATCGGCGCAGCACGCTTGGCGCCTCTCCCGGGAAAGCAGTTTAGCGCCTTTGGACGCCGCACGCGCGCCCCCCGCGAAAATGCGCTTCCGTGAAATTTCTTGATTTACATCATGGATCATCGGCTGCAATAATGGAATGATTCGCAATTGATAATCATTATCATTCAAAAACACTGGGCGATGACAGCCATGAAAAAAACGCTCGCCGCGGCTCTGTTCGCGGTATTCGCCTGCATGCTCGCCCCGGCGCACGCGGCGGCCAAGTATCAGAAAATCACCCTGGCCGGCCCCACGGCGCTGGTGACGTTTCCTTTGCTGCACATGGTCGAATCGGGCGCCCTGCGGGAATTCACCGATCGCCTCGAATTCCGGCTCTGGCAGAACCCGGACCAGTTGCGGGTTCTGCTCACCAAGAAGGAAATCGATTTCAGCGCCAGCCCCAGCAACCTGCCCGCCCTCATGGCCAATCGCGGCGACCCGGTCCGGCTGCTGAACATCTCGGTATGGGGCATTTTGTGGCTGGTCAGCCGCGACCCGGACGTCAAGCGCTTCCAGGACCTTGCCGGGCGGGAGCTGCTGGTTCCCTTCCAGCGCGACCTTCCTTCCGTGTTGCTCGACACCCTGCTGGGCCGGGACGAGTTTGCCGGCGATCGCGCCCCGCAGCTGCGGCGCACCCGCAGCGCCGAGGACGCCATTGCGCTGATGCTGACCGGGCAGGGAAAGAACGTGCTGCTGGTGGAGCCGACCGCTTCCCTGCTGATGTTCCGCAACCAGCAGCAGGGCGGCGAGCCGCTGTACCGCGTGGAAAGCCTGGAGGACACCTGGCGCGCGCACTTCCCCGGCCAGGCCGAACTGCCGCAAGCCGGCATCATGGCGAATTCCAATGTCGCGGGCGACATCGCCCTGAGCGAGGCGGTCGAGCGCGCCTATGCGCAATCCGCCGCCTGGTGCAAGCAGAACGCCCGCCCCTGCGCGGAGCTGGTCCAGCGCCACATACCGCACCTGCCCGTTCCCGCGGTCGAAAGCGCCATCCAGGCCACGCGGCTGGACAGCCGCCCGGCCCGCGACGTGCGCCCGCAGCTCGAAGCCCTGTACACCCTGCTGGCCAAGACCAATCCCCAGGCGGTGGGCGGCCGCCTGCCTGACGCGGGGTTCTACGGCCCATGAGCACGCCCATGCTGCGCGCGCCCCAGCGCACCTCGCGCGCCTGGTCCGCGGTGGGCGTGCTGATACTGCTGGCCGGCTGGCAGGCCGCCGCCATGCTGCTGGGCCCCTTGCTGATGGCCACGCCGCTGCAGGCGCTGCGCGCGCTCGGCGGCATGCTGGGCCGGGACGATTTCTGGTTCCACGCCGGGCAGTCGCTGGGACGCATCGCCATCGGCGTGGGCCTGGGCTGCAGCGTGGGCTTCATTCTGGGCGTGCTGGCCGGCCATTACGCCCGGCTGCGCGGCCTGCTGGAACCGCTGCGCTGGCTGCTCATGGCCATTCCGCCGGTGGTGGTCGTCGTGCTCGCCATGCTGTGGTTCGGCCTGGGCTCGCCCATGGTGATCTTCATCACCGTCCTGATGATGGCGCCGGGAATGTACGTCAACACCGTCAAAGGCATGCTGCTGGTGGACCGCCAGCTGATCGAGATGGCGCACGTCTACCGCTATGGGCCGTGGCTGAGGCTGCGGCACCTGTATCTGCCCGCCCTGGCGGCGCCGCTGACCGCCGCCTTGCTGATCGCCACGTGCGGCGGCGTCAGGCTGGTGGTCATGGCCGAAGTGCTGGGCGCCGAGAGCGGCGCCGGCTATGCGATCGCCAATGCGCGCAGCACGTTCGACAGCGGCGAGCTCTATGCCTGGGTCATCCTGACTCTGCTGCTGGTGGCCCTGCTGGAATTCATGCTGCTCCAGCCCATCCAACGCCGGCTCACCCAATGGCAAGAGCCCAGCACCAATTAGCGCGGAAAGGAGGTCGGCGATCATGCTCGAATTGCGACAGGTGTCCCTGAAATTCGGGAAGCGAAGCGTGCTGGACAACGTGGGCTTCAGGCTGCAGCCCGGCGAACGCGTGGGCGTGCTGGGCGCCAGCGGCGCGGGCAAGAGCTCGCTGCTCAAGATGGCGGCCGGCCTGCTGCCGGCGACCAGCGGCGCCGTGATCAACAGCTACCGCCACCCCTTGCTGGTTTTCCAGGAGCCCAGGCTGCTGCCCTGGCGGCGCGTCCGCGAGAACGTGGAGATCCCGCTGGTCGCGGCGGGCAGCCGGAAGGAACAGGCCCGCGCCAGGGCCGACCATTGGCTGGGGAAAGTGGGGCTGGACGGCTACCACCATGCCTGGCCCCGGGAGCTTTCGGGCGGCATGGCGCAGCGCGCGGCGCTTGCGCGCGCCTTCGCGCTGCAGCCCGACCTGTTGCTGCTGGACGAGCCCTTCAGCGCGCTGGACCCCGCCCTGCGCGCCGACCTCGGCGAACTGTGCACGCAATGCCTGCGCGACACCGGCGCCGCCATGCTGTGCATCAGCCACCACCCGCAGGAGCTGGTCAACATGGTGGACCGCTGCATCCTGATCTCGCACGGCAGGCTGATCCATTTCGACATCGACGGCTCGCAAGAGATGCGCGCTTCCGTCGCGCGCGATCTCCACGACATTTTACTCAACCAGGACAACGCATCCGAATGAACTACGCTCTGCTTCTCACCCTCCATCTCTTCGCGGCCCTGATTTTCATCGGCACGGTCTTCTTCGAAGTGCTGATCCTGGAGAACGTGCGCAAGCACGTGCCCCGCGACGTCATGAGAACCATGGAAATCGCCATCGGCACCCGCGCGCGCGGGCTCATGCCCTGGGTGCTGCTGGTGCTGTACAGCGCCGGAATCGGCATGGCCTGGGAGCACCGCGCCGTGCTGGCGCACCCCTTCGAAAGCAGCATGGGCCTGATGCTGACGATAAAGATCGTGCTGGCGCTGAGCGTGCTGGGGCACTTCTTCACCGCCATGACGCTGCGCAAGAAGGGCAAGCTGCATTCCGTGCATTTCCAGCGCATCCACCTGAGCGTCTTCTGTCATATGGTCGGCATCGTGCTGCTGGCCAAAGCCATGTTCTACCTGCACTGGTAACAAAAATTTCCATACCCTCGATGAGAAACCGAAAAATGCCCACTAAGCCCGCTTTCCAACGCATCGCCCTGGCCGTCGCGCTGGGCGCCGTCTGGCTGCCGCTCGCCCAGGCCCAAGAAGTCTCCACCCTGGCGCCCGTGCGCGTCATCGGCGAGGGCGGCGCCACGCCGCTGCAACCCAACGCGCGCACCGAAGCCGCCAAGCTGCAGCGCGTGCCGGGCGGAACGAATCTCGTCGAGCCCCAGAAAGAGCCGCGGCTGGCCACCCTGCGCGACGCGCTGGACTACCAGCCCGGCATCGTGGTGCAGGAATTCTTCGGCGGCATCGACCAGCCCCGCCTGAACATCCGCGGCTCGGGCATCCAGAGCAATCCGGTGAATCGCGGCGTGCTGCTGATGCAGGACGGCCTGCCCCTGAACGAAGCGGACGGCTCTTTCGTCATCGGCTTCCTGGAACCGCGCAACAGCCGGCTGATCAGCATCCGGCGCGGCGCCAACGCGCTGTCGCCCGGGGCCACCACCCTGGGCGGTGAAATGGACCTGCAATCGCTGACCGGCACCCAGGGCGACGGCATCAGCGTGGACGGCGGCAGCTTCGGCCGCCTGGGCCTGTACGCGGCCAAAGGCTTCGAAAGCGACCGGCTGGACGGCCGCCTGAGCGTCAGCCACGACAAAAGCGACGGCTACCGGCACCATTCCAGTTCGGAGCGCAGCAGCGTGCAGGGCAATTTCGGCGTGCGCGGCGAACGCTTCGAGAATCGGACCTATTTTTCGTACACGGACCTGGAATTCGACATCCCCAACGTGATCCCGCGCAGCCGCATGGAAAGCGACCCGCGCAGCGTCATGGGCGACTACCCCAACGACCCGGTCAACGTGTACAAGCGCGACCCGAACCGCAAGTCGCGCCAGGTCCGGCTTGCCAACCGAAGCTATTGGGGCGGCGAGGACCTGAACCAGACTTTCGGGGTGTACTGGCAGAATATAGACGACACCTTCACCAGCCCCGAAGTCTCCTACCCGACCACCGGCCACACGTACGGCGCGCAATGGCAGCTGGCGGGCAAGCTGAGCTCGCTGGACTACCGCGTGGCGCTGGACTGGGCCCGCAGCAACATGGACCGCGAGCTCCATGCCGTGAGCCCCGAGGGCGGCCGCCTGCGCGAGCTGGCCGACTATGACCTCCAGGCGGAAAACCGCAGCGCCGTGCTGGGCCTGCAATGGCACCTGACCGACCGGCTGAGCCTCGTCGGCGACCTGAAATACACCCAGGCCATACGCGACGCGCGCAACCGCAACAACGGCATCTCGCTGAACCAGGACTGGTCCTACACCAGCCCCAAGGTCGGCGTGCTCTGGAAGCCCAGCGATGCCTTGCGGCTGTTCGCCAACGTGAGCCGCAGCAACGAGGCTCCCACCTACTGGGAGATCATCTCGGCCTCGACCCCCGCCGCGCCGCAACGGCTGGACCTGCAGCGCGCCACGACCTTTGAGATCGGCGGCGACGGCGCGCTGGGCAGCGGCGAGTATGCCGCCAACTGGTCGTTGACGCTGTATCGCAGCAACGTGCGCGATGAGCTGATGCACGTGAGCAATGCCAACGGGACGTCGGCCGGCACGTACAACTATCGCGGCCGCACGCGGCATCAGGGCATAGAAGCGGGCCTGAGGGGGACGTTGCCGGGCTTCGGCGCGGGGGCGTTCGACTACCGGGTGGCCTATACCTATAGCGATTTCCGTTTCCGGGGCGGCGAGTTCGATGGCAATCACATCGCCGGCGTGCCCAAGCACCTGATCAGCGCGGAGGTCCTGTACCGGGTGGGCGGCTGGCGCGCGGGGCCGAACCTGCGCTGGATTCCGTCTTCGACGCCGACGAACCACGCCAATGTCAGCGGCACGGATCAGGACTCTTATGCCTTGCTGGGGTTCCGGGTGGTCTACCAGCATGACAAGCACTGGAGCGCTTATCTTGCGGCCGACAACATCACCGACAAGACTTATGCCAGCAGCTACGTCATTCGCGACCGGGCGACGGACGCGATGCCTACTTATTTGACGGGGAACGGGCGTAGTTTCAGCGCGGGGTTGAGCTACAAGTTCTGACGGGAGCGGCGGGACCCACTAGAATAGTCCCACTACCCACCAGACCGGGAGACCCCCATGACCACCCGTAATCCAGCCGTTCTGATAACCGGTGCCAGCCGCGGCATCGGCGCGGCCACCGCCCTGGCGGCCGCGCGCGAAGGATTCGACGTTGCGGTGAATTACGTCAGCAACGAAGCGGCGGCCCTGCAAGTGGCCGAGGCGGTCAGGCGGCGCGGCCGGCGGGCCATTGCGGTGCAAGGCGACGTCGGCCGCCCCGAAGACATACAGCGCATGTTCGTCCTCGCCGAAGAATCGCTGGGCCCGCTCACCGCGCTGGTCAACAACACCGGCATCACCGGCCCCATCGGCCCGTTTTCCGACACCACCGACGAGACCATCGAAAACGTCTTCAGGGTGAACGTGTTCGGCGCCATGCAATGCACGCGAGCGGCGCTGCAGTCGTTCTCCCGCAACGGCGTCAAAGGCGTCATCGTCAATGTGTCGTCCGTCGCGGCGCGCACCGGCAGCCCCGGCGAATACGTCCATTATGCGGCCAGCAAAGCCGCGCTGGAAACCTTCACCCTGGGCATCGCCCGGGAAGTCGCCGCAAGCGGCGTGCGCATCTGCGCGGTGGCGCCCGGCTCCACGCTGACCGAAATCCATGCCACGGCCGGCGAACCCGAACGGCCCGCGCGCATCGCGCCCAAGATACCCATGGGCAGGCTGGCGAACCCGGAGGAAATCGCCGAAACCATCGTGTGGCTGCTCTCGCCCGCCGCGTCCTACATGACGGGAACCGTCGTGCAGTGCACCGGCGGCCTGTAGCGGCCGCCGCGCCGGCTGCGCCAAACCCCTTCCTAGCGGGCCTTCAGTTGCGAGACATCGCGCACGGCGCCGCGATCGGCCGAGGTGGCCAGCGCGGCATAGGCCTGCAGCGCCTGCGACACCACGCGCTCGCGGGCGACGGGCTGCCAGGCCCGGGCGCCGCGGGCTTCCATTTCGGCGCGCCGGCGGGCGAGCTCGTCGTCGCCGACGGCGAGGTGGATGGTCCGGCTGGGGATGTCGATTTCTATGGTGTCGCCGTCGTTGACCAGCCCGATGTTGCCGCCTTCCGCCGCTTCCGGCGAGGCGTGGCCGATGACCAGGCCCGATGATCCGCCGGAGAACCGGCCGTCGGTCAGCAGGGCCGAGCACTTGCCCAGGCCCTTGGACTTCAGGTAGGAGGTCGGGTAGAGCATTTCCTGCATGCCCGGGCCGCCCTTCGGGCCTTCATAGCGGATGACGACCACATCGCCTTCCTTGACCTGGTCGCCCAATATGCCGTCGACGGCGTCTTCCTGGCTTTCATAGACGCGCGCCACGCCGGTGAACTTCAGTATGCTTTCATCCACGCCGGCGGTCTTGACGATGCAGCCCTTGGGCGCCAGGTTGCCGTACAGGACGGCCAGGCCGCCGTCTTGCGAATATGCATGTTCGCGCGCACGGATGCAGCCGTTTTCGCGGTCCAGGTCCAGTTCACGGTAATGGCGATTCTGGCTGAACGCCACCTGCGTGCGCACGCCGCCGGGCGCCGCCTTGTAGAATTCCTGCACCTCGGCCGTGGCCGCGCCGCCGTTGACGTCCCAGTCGGCGATGGCCTGGCGCAGAGTGCCGCTGCGTATATTGCCGACGTCCAGATTGAGCAGCCCCGCGCGCCCGAGTTCGCCCAGAATGCCCATGATGCCGCCTGCGCGGTGGACATCTTCGATGTGGTACTTATTGGTGGCGGGCGCGACCTTGCACAGGCAGGGCACGCGCCGCGAAATGCGGTCGATGTCCGACATCGTGAAGTCCACGCCCGCTTCCTGGGCGGCGGCCAGAAGGTGCAGCACCGTATTGGTGGACCCGCCCATGGAGACGTCCAGCGCCATGGCGTTCTCGAAGGCCTGGATGGTGGCGATGTTGCGCGGCAGCACCGATGCGTCGTCCTGCTCGTAATAGCGCTTGCACAGGTCCACGACCAGCCTGCCGGCCTCTTCGAACAAGGCCTTGCGCCGCGCGTGGGTGGCCAGCACCGTGCCGTTGCCGGGCAGGGCCAGGCCCAGGGCTTCGGTCAGGCAGTTCATGGAATTGGCGGTGAACATGCCCGAACAGGAACCGCAGGTGGGGCAGGCGTTGCGCTCGGCCTCGGCCGCTTCGGCGTCCGACACGTTGGGGTCGGCCGCCTTGATCATGGCGTCGATCAAGTCCAGCTTCATGAGGAGATTGTCGGTGCCTGGCTCGTAGACCTTGCCGGCTTCCATGGGGCCGCCCGACACGAACACCACGGGGATGTTCAGCCGCATGGCGGCCATCAGCATTCCCGGCGTGATCTTGTCGCAGTTCGAGATGCACACCATGGCGTCCGCGCAATGGGCGTTGACCATGTATTCGACGGAGTCGGCGATGAGTTCACGCGACGGCAGGGAATACAGCATGCCGCCATGGCCCATGGCGATGCCGTCGTCCACCGCGATGGTGTTGAATTCCTTGGCCACGCCGCCCGCCTTCTCGATCTGGCGCGCGACCAGCTGCCCCAGGTCCTTCAGGTGCACGTGCCCGGGCACGAATTGCGTGAAGGAGTTCACGACCGCGATGATGGGCTTCTCGAAGTCGCCGTCCTGCATGCCGGTGGCGCGCCAGAGGGCGCGAGCGCCGGCCATGTTGCGGCCATGGGTGGAAGTGCGTGAACGATATTGCGGCATCTCAATCTCTGGAATAATAGACGGTAAAAAGCACTAATCATAATCCATCGTATTGCATGGTTCCGGCAAAAACCCTAACCCCAGGAGACATCGTGATCCCAGCCGCAGCGCCCCGCCAAGAACCCGCCCACCTCAGGGCCGATATCCGCAAGCTCGGCAAGACACTGGGAGACGTCATCAGGGAATGCGAAGGCAAGGCCATCTACGATGTGATCGAAAAACTGCGCCGGGCGGCCGTGAAATTCCGCCGCGAAGGCGACCCGGCCGCAAGCCGCATACTGGAACGCCAGATCGGCCGGCTGGCCGACGACCCCGCCACGCTGGTCGCGCGCGCGTTCAGCTATTTCCTGCATTTGTCCAACATCGCCGAAGACCGCGACCAGAACCGCAGGCAGCGGCAGCACATGCTGGGCGCCGGCGCCCCCATGCGCGGCAGCCTGCAGCATGCGCTCGGCCTCCTGAAGGAACAGGGCGTCCATGGCGGCAAGGTGCTCCGCTACCTGGAAGCGGCCAGCATCGTGCCCGTGCTGACCGCCCATCCCACCGAGGTCCAGCGCAAAAGCACCCTGGACCTGCACCGCGAGATCGCCCGCCAGCTGTCCCAGACGGACGCGGCGCTGACGCCCGCCGAACAGGACACGCTGCAGCTGACGCTGGCCGGCCTGGTCGCCACGATGTGGCAGACTCGCATGCTGCGCCTCAGCAAGCTCACCGTGCTCGACGAAATCGACAACGCGCTCAGCTACTACGACAGCACCTTCCTGAAGGCCATTCCGCGGCTGTACCAGGAGCTTTCAGGGCTGCTGCAGCCGCCCGCCCGCCAGCCTTTCCGCCTCCGCACGCGGCCGCTGCCCCCCTTCCTGCGCATGGGCAGCTGGATAGGCGGCGACCGCGACGGCAATCCCAACGTCGACGCCGCCACGCTCGAACAGGCCTTGCTGCGCCAGTCCACCCACGTGATGCGGCACTATCTGCATGAAATCAAGGCGCTGGGAACCGAGATATCCATTTCCGCCCACCTGGGGTCGGCCAGCCCCGAGCTCCTGGCGCTGTCCGCCGCCAGCCAGGACAAATCCCCCCACCGGCTCGACGAGCCCTACCGGCGCGCCTTCATACACCTGTATGCGCGCATCGCCGCCACCGGCCTGGCGCTCACCGGCCGCCGGCTGGCGCTGCGCCCCACTTACGACGCGCCCCCGTACGACACCGCCCAGGCATTCCAGCACGACCTCCAGGTCGTCGCCGACTCGCTGGACCAGCACCACGGCAACCTGATCGCGCGGCTGCGGCTGTCGGGCCTGCTGCAGGCGGTCAGCATTTTCGGCTTCCATCTGGCCACGGTCGACTTGCGGCAAAGCTCTGACGTGCACGAACGCGTCCTGGCCGAGCTCTTCAAGGCGGCGAACGTGGAATTCAAAGGACGGCCGGTGGACTACGCCGCGCTGTCCGAAGAAGACCGCGTCGAACTGCTGCGGCTGGAACTGCGCCAGGTGCGCCCCCTGGTTTCGCCGTGGATCGACTACTCGGACGAAACACAGAAGGAATTGGCCATTCTGCGCATGGCGGCGCAATGCCGGCGCCGCTACGGCGACGACGCCGTCAAGCAGACCATCGTTTCGCACACCGAGACCCTCAGCGACCTGCTGGAAGTCCTCGTGCTTCAACAAGAGACCGGCCTCATTGCGCCCGCCGACGGGCGCCCCGCCCCCGATGCGCGCGACGGGCTGATGGTCGTTCCCTTGTTCGAGACCATCCCCGACCTGATGCGCGGGCCTGACATCATGGCCGCCTGGTTCGACCTGCCCGAAGTCGCCGCGCGGGTGCGCCGCAACCAAGAAGGCATGCAGGAAGTGATGCTGGGCTATTCCGACAGCAACAAGGACGGCGGCTACCTGACCTCCAACTGGGCGCTGTATTGCGCCGAGCGCGAACTGGTGCGCGTGTTCCAGAAGCGCAAGCTGCGCCTGCGCCTCTTTCACGGGCGCGGCGGGTCGGTGGCGCGCGGGGGCGGTTCCAGCTTCGACGCCATCCTCGCCCAGCCGCCCGGCACGGTCAACGGCCAGATACGCCTGACGGAACAAGGGGAAGTCATACAAGGCAAGTACAAGGACGCCGAGGTCGGGCGCTGGCACCTGGAAAACTTCGTGGCCGCCACCCTGGAAGCCAGCCTGTGTCCGCAATCCGCCACGCCGCGCACCGAAGACGACAACATGGCGCGCTTCGGCGCGGCGCTGGACACCATGTCGGGCCTGGCGCGGCAAGCCTATCGCGACCTGGTCTATGAAACACCCGGTTTCAACGATTACTTCTTCGCGTCCACGCCCATACTCGAAATCGCGGGGCTGAACATCGGCTCCCGTCCCGCGTCGCGCAAGTCCACCCAGCGCATCGAAGACCTGCGCGCCATTCCCTGGGGGTTTTCCTGGGCGCAGTGCCGGCTGATGATCACCGGCTGGTACGGCGTGGGCACCGCCTTGCGCGCTTACATAGAGGAAGGCGGCGCGGGCGCCCCGCCCACGGCCAAGGGGCGGCTCAAGCTGCTGCGGGAAATGGCGGAAACCTGGCCGTTCTTCCGCACCCTGCTGTCCAATATGGAGCAGGTCCTGGCCAAGACGGATCTTCAGATCGGAAAGCGCTATGCCGGCCTGGTGCCGGACGCCGCCCTGCGCAAGGCGATCTTCCAGCGCATCGCGGCGGAATACGAATTGACGGTCGAGATGTTCAGGCAGGTCAGCGGCCACGAACTGCTGGCCCATGATCCGCAGCTGGCCGCCGCGCTGACCGAGCGCTTCGCCTACATCGACCCGCTCAATCACCTGCAGGTGGAATTGCTGAAGCGCCAGCGCGCCAAATCGTCACGCGGCGGCAACCACGAGGAAAGCCCCACTCAGCGCGCCATTCACATGACCATCAACGGCATCGCGGCGGGGCTCCGGAACTCGGGTTGAAACTAGCGCTAAGACACCGATTCCACTTTGCAGTCGCGCGCCACCACGCTGCCCACGTTCGACGCCTGCGCCGCGCCGGGCTGGGCCGATTCGCGCGTCAGCATCAGGCCCTTGGCGTCCTCGACGTCGTCTTCGGCGAACTTGTCGGTCGTCCAGGTGTAGCCGCCCCCGCGGAAAGTGTTGCCCACCATGTCCGCATTGCTTGCGGTGGCGCGGTTCAGCTCGATCACCTGGTTCATGTAGACGACCCGGGCGGCCAGCGCCTGTTCGCCTTGGAAAGTATATTGGGCGCTCAGGGGAACGGAATCGGGCCCGCAAGCATACTCGACGGTCTTCTGGGACAGCTGCCGAGCGTCTTTGGTGGACGAACACGCGGCCAGGCCGGCGCACAATGCGATACCCGCCGCTACGGTCAGTTTACGGTTCATGAAAAATCCTTCAAAGTTCCAGACATCGCTGCCTGCTCTTGATTTTTTATAGCACCCGGTCCCGCGCGCCGATGTAAGCGCGGGTGTCAAAATCGCGCTTACTGCGACCGCCGCGCCGCCCTCTCCGACCGCCCATGAAACATTCCATCGCCCATCGCGTCCTGCGCTTCGCCGTCCCCGCCTACTTGATGCTGTGGGCCGCGCTGGCCGTGCACCCGTCCGACCGCCAGGCCTGGCTGCTCGAGAACGCGCTGGTGGCGGCGCTGTTCATCGCGCTATGGAGCGTGCGCCGGCTCTTCCGCTTCTCGGACCCGTCCCTGCTGCTGATCCTGTCGTTCCTGGCGCTGCACACCCTGGGCTCCCATTACACCTATTCCGAGGTGCCCTACGACGAATGGTGGCGGGCGCTCACCGGCCACACCCTGAACAGCGTCTTCGGCTGGGAACGCAATCATTTCGACCGCCTCGTCCATTTCGCATACGGGCTGCTGCTGGCCTACCCGATCCGCGAGTTCTTCCTGCGCATCGTGGAAGTGCGCGGTTTCTGGGCGTATTTTCTGCCGCTCGATTTCGCGCTCAGCACTTCGGCCCTGTATGAGCTGATCGAATGGGGCGCCGCGGAAATCTTCGGCGGCGACCTGGGCATGCACTACCTGGGCACGCAAGGCGACGTCTGGGACGCGCACAAGGACATGGCGCTCGCCGGCCTGGGCGCGCTGCTGGCCATCCTGATCATCGCGGCGCTCAATCGGGGCATGAAGCGCGACACCGCCTGGGAATGGTCGCATCGGCAGAAGCGGCGCGACGTATAATTCGCGCCAGCACCCAACCCTGTCGAGGACACGCCCCATGAACGGAGATAAATTCGCGCTGGTGACCGGCGCCGGCTCAGGCATAGGCAAGCGCATCGCGCTCGCCCTGATCGAGGACGGCTACACCGTCGCGCTGGCCGGCCGCCGGCGGGACGCCCTGGAAGCCACCGCGCAGGAAGGGCGCCGGCATGGCGACCGCGCGCTCGTCGTGCCCACCGACGTCAGCAGCCCCGAGGCGGTGGACCGCTTGTTCGACGAGATCCGCCGGAGCTTCGGGCGCCTGGACCTGCTGTTCAACAATGCCGGCATATTCGCGCGCCCCGCGTCGCTGGAAGACCTGGACTATCAGGATTGGAAGGCCGCGGTGGACATCAACCTGACCGGCGCCTTCCTGTGCATCCAGGGCGCCTTCCGCATCATGAAGACGCAGTCCCCGCAAGGCGGCCGCATCATCAACAACGGTTCCATTTCGGCCCACGCGCCGCGGCCCCATGCCGTGTCCTACACCGCGACCAAGCACGCCATCACGGGGCTCACCAAGGCCGCCTCGCTGGACGGCCGGGCCTACAACATCGCCTGCGGGCAGATAGACATCGGCAACGCCGCCAGCGAAATGACCGCCGTCATGAACCGCGGCGTCCTGCAAGCCGACGGCTCGACCAGGCCCGAACCCCTGATGGACACCGAGCACGTGGCCCGCGCCGTGCTTTACATGGCCAGCCTGCCGCTGGACGCCAACGTGCAATTCATGACCGTGATGGCGACCAAGATGCCCTATATCGGGCGCGGCTAAAGCCTTACGGTTTCAAGGTGCTCGACGACGCGGCTGGACCAGTCCAGCTCGTCCTGTATGCGCAGGCGCAGCGTATCGGCCGCCTCGGGTTCCCCGTGGACCAGGAAGGTCGTGCGCGGCGGTTTCTTGAAGCCGCGCAGCCAGCGCATGAGTTCGTCGGAATCCGCATGCGCCGACAGCATGGACAGATTGCTCAGTTCGGCGCGCACGGGCACGTACTCGCCGTGGATCTTTATGGTGTCGGCGCCGTGCAGCATTTTCGCGCCCCGGGTTCCCGCGGCCTGATAGCCGGAAAACAGTATCGTCGACCTGGGGTCGGGGGCATAGCGCTTCAAATGGTGCAGCACGCGCCCGCCCGTCGCCATGCCGCTGGCGGAGATGATCACCTTGGGCATGGGCGTCAGGTCCAGCTTCTTTGATTCTTCCGCGTCGCGGACGTAATGGGCCACCCCGTATGCCTCATCGCATGCGCGGATGTCCGGCCGGATGAGATCGCAGTGGCGCCGGTATATTTCCACCGCGTTCACCGACATGGGGCTGTCCAGGTAGATCGGCATGCCGGCGGGCAGGCGGCCGTCCTTCTTGAGCATGTACAAATACCAAAGCAGCAATTGCGCCCGCCCGACGGCAAAGGCGGGGATGATCACGCTGCCGCCGCGCTGCGCGGTCCGGTCGATGATGTCCGCCAGCTGGTCCATGGGGTCCACCGCCTCGTGGCGCCGGTCGCCGTACGTGGATTCGAGCAGCAGGTAGTCCGCCTGCCGTATGGGTTCCGGATCCGGCAGCAGAGGGTCGCCATAGCGGCCCAGGTCGCCCGAGAAAACGATGCGCGTGCCGCGCCAGTCGATCTCGACGATGGACGCCCCGAGAATATGCCCCGCCCGCGAGAACCGCGCATGCACGCCGGGGGCCACTTCGTATGGCGCGGCGAACTCCACGCTCTTGAAGCGCTCCATGGCGCGCTTGGCGTCCGCCACGGTGTAGAGCGGCAGGGCCGGCGTGTGCCGGGTCAGCCCGTGGCGGTTGGCGAAGTCGGCATCCGACTCTTGCAGATGGGCGCTGTCGGCGAGCAGGATGCGGGCCAGGTCGATGGTGGCCGCCGAGGCATACACATTGCCCTTGAAGCCTTCGCGCACCAGCCTGGGCAGGTAGCCCGAGTGGTCCAGGTGGGCGTGGCTGAGCAGGATGGCGTCGATCCCCGCGGGCTCGACGGGAAACGGCGCCCAGTTCCGCTGCCGCAGATTCTTCAGGCCCTGGAACATGCCGCAATCCAGCATGATGGTCGTTTCCCCATCGCTGAGCAAATGACGCGAGCCCGTCACCGTGCCGGCCGCGCCCAGGAACTTGAGTTCGAGATTCATGTTTTCCGCTTGTTCTTCAATACAAATCCTCCAGCCGGCCGCGGTTCCCCACCGCGCGCAGTTCGCTTTCCGCCAGGAAGTCCCCGGCATCGCCGCCGCCCAGTTCCGCCGCCGCAAGCGCGATGTGCGCCCAGGTGCAGCGGTTGGCGAACAGCATGCCGTCGACGTCCAGTGTACCGCCCCGGTTGACATACCCCAGCGCGCGCAGGCGGCGCGGCCCTTCGTCGATCCGGCGCAGCACGCCGAGCAGCGGCTCCGGGCGCGAATGCGTGACCAGCACCCTGGGGACGCCGGCGGGAAAGAGTTCGGCCAGCGCCGAGTCGCCCAGCACGTGGCGGCCTTCCAGCTCATCGCGCGGGACGCGCAGCCGGCCGGGCTCGATGATGCAGGTCACGGCGGCTTCGCAGCCCCGGTCGGCCAGGCGCCTGGCCGCGCGCAGGCACTCGCGCAGCTGGTAGGCGCCCACGGCCACCAGCTGCACCGTCGGCCGCGCCGAGGGCGGCCGCACATGGGCGGCCCCCGCCCGGCACGCGGCGCCGGCCTGTTCCGGGCTGAAATAATGGGGCGTGGCCTGCTTGGGCACGACCAGCGCGGCGATTACGCCGCGCGAGCGATAGACTTCCCGCAGGGCGGCGACGGCGCTGTTGGCGTCCACCGGAAACAGCACCCGCGAGGTGTCGGACATCTCGCCCAGCAGCGCTTCGCACAAGGTGGGATCCTGGTGGGACTGCTCGTTCTTGCCGTTCTCCCAGGTATGGGAGGTGAGCAGCAGCGGCACGCCCAGCCAGCGGGGATCGCGGCCGGCCTGGCGCTGGTGCCTGGCGAACAGGATGTCCTGGCGCATGGCGCCCAGCATCTTGACCGCGAAAGCCTCGTAGCTGACCGCCAGGTTCAGGCCCGCCTTGTTGCCCAGCACGGCGCCGATCACCGCTTCTTCGTTCAAGGCGGTGATCACCGCGCCGTCCAGCGCCTCGTTGCCGCCGGGCTCGGGACGGCTCGCCCTGTGCTTCAGTCGGGCAAGCGTTCCGTCCATGCGATTGCTGCTCAGCTCGTCGGGATTGCCCACCCTGACCCGCAAGCGCGGGTTGGCATCCACCACGTCGACGAAATAGGCGTCGATCGCCTGCATGGGCGACACCGTCGCCGTCTCGTCCAGGCTCCAGCGCGGCTCGGGCAAAGCGGGCAAGCCGACATCGCGCTCGGCAAGGGCGTGATGGCCTTCCCGGACCCGGCCCTGCGCCTGGTGGCACGAGAAGCGCCGCCGCGCTTCCTGGAGCTCGCCGGGCGGCACGAACAGCCGCGCCGCCCCTTGATTGAACTCGTCCCGCGCCGCATCGTCGCGGCGCGGATTGGCCCGCAAAGGCAGGTTGTGCGCGCGGTTGGTCCCGGCGCCCGGGAAGCCGTAGCCCTTGATGCAATTGGCGATGGCGTGCGGAATCCGGACGGGATAATCGAGCTCGTCGGCGGCCATGCCCTGGAAGGCGGCCAAACGGTCCTCCATGTCGATGATGGCCCAGGCGTAGGCGGCCGGGTCGTGCCCGTCGATCTCGAAGGGATCGAAGCCATTCAGCTCCAGATGCCGCAGCAGCCACTGGGCTCCGCCCTTCTGCGCAATGCTGGTGCGCTGGTCGATGCGGCGGCCGTTGAGCACCATGATCGGCATGACGGCGCCGCTGTCGGACGCGCGCCACCAGCGCGGCGACCAGTCGCTGCCCCGCTGCTCCTCGAAAGCCCCGTCGCTCAGGAACACGGCCAGGCTTTCCCCGGGCAAGGGCATGTGGACATATTGCACTTCCGCGAAACCCAGATAGCCGCCTTCGGATATGCCGCCCGCCGTATGCACGCCCACGTGGCTGCCCAGCGGCACGCCGGGCGAGCCATCGGGGCTGACGGCATAGGAATAGAAGTCCTGCGCGAGCCGGCTCAGGCCCGCGTCGCCGAACTCGTAACGCGGGCGCTGCTTGGCCGACAGGTTGTCGACCAAGGCGTTCAAGGCTTCGATGGCGGCCACGCAATGGCCCTGCCCCATCAACCAGGAACGCGTGGTCCCGGTCAGCACGTTCGCGGCCAAGTACCCGGCATACGCCGGCACCATGTTCAAGGCGCCCCCCGTGTGGCCTTGCGGGTCCGCCTTGAAGTCGGCCGCCTGCAGCGGCGCGCCCGACAGATCGACCCGATTGGCATAAGTCATGTGCACGACCAGCCACATGCCGGCGCTGGCCAGACGGTCCGCCGCCGCCAGCGCGGCGAACATGTCGTCGGCCCGTTCGCGGGAAGCGCCGGCGCGCCGGGCCACGAGCTCGAGCACGCGGGCGCGGGTGTCGTCGGCATGGCGGATCAGCCCATACCCCGCGCTCCATGCGGCGTAAGAAGGAAGATTCTTCAGGGTCCCCGTCAATGCGTCTGTGCTGGTGGACATAGCGACTCCTTGCTAAATGTGTTTGAGGGCCTCCCTGGCGATGACATACTCTTCATTCGTGGGAATGACGAACACCGCCACGGGGCTCGTGCCGGTCGAGATCCGGTGCGCGCCGCCCTGATTGAGCGCGTCGTCCAGCTCCACGCCCAGCCAGGCCAGGCGGCGGCAGACCTCCGCCCGCACCCAGGGCTGGTTTTCGCCGACGCCGGCGGTGAACACCAGGGCGTCCACGCCGCCGCTTGCGACGCACAGCCCGGCCATGCTCTCCGCGGCCCGGTAGGTGAAGTAGTCCAGGGCCAGGCGCGCGGCCGGCTGGTCGCTGCTCAGCAAGTCCCGTACATCGCCGCTGATGCCGGACAAGCCCAGCAGGCCCGACCGGTTGTAGAGGACGTCCTGGATCTCGTCGTGCGACATCCCCTGCTCCAGCATCCAGAGCACGACGCCCGGATCCAGCCGCCCCGGACGGGTGCTCATGGGCAGGCCGTCCAGCGCCGTGAAGCCCATGGTGGTCTCGACGCTCACGCCGCGCAGCAGGGCGCAGGCCGAAACCCCCGAGCCCATGTGCGCGGCGATCACGCGGCCCTGCCACACTTCGGGCATGCGGCGGGACAGATACCGGGCGATATAGTCGTAGGACAGGCCATGGAAGCCATAGCGGCGCACCCCCTGGTCATAGAAGGACTGGGGAATCGCGAACCGCTCGACGACGGCGTCGTTGCTGCGATGAAAGGCAGTGTCGAAACACGCGACCTGGACGATGCCGGGCCACCGCCGGCGGATGACGTGCACCGGCGCCAGGTTGTTGTGCTGATGCAGGGGCGCGAGCGGCGCAAGCGAATCCAGATAGGCGAGAATGCCGTCGTCGACCTTGACGCTGTCGTAGAAGCGCGGGCCGCCGTGCACGATGCGGTGGCCCACCGCCCGCGGCGCTTTTTCTATCTTGCCCGCCAGCCATTCGCCCAGGCAGGCCTGCGCCGACGCCAGGTCGCAAGCCCGTTCCAGCGGCAGGCGGCGCTCGATGAGCTTCACGCCGCCGCCGTCCCGGATGGCAAGCTCCGGCCGGCCGCCGCCTATGCCGGAGACCTGGCCGCGGTACATCAGCTCCAGCCCTTCGCAGCCGGCCAGCTCATAGAGCTGGAACTTCAGGCTGGAGCTGCCCGCATTGATGACGAGTAATGTATCCATGGAGCCGGCCCCCCTGCGGGGGCCTGGCCCCTCGAGTTCAATCGAGTTGTATTTTAGCTTTTTGGACCACGGGCCCCCATTTGGCGATTTCCGCCTGCATGAATGCGCCGAAGTCTTGCGCGGAGCGATTCTGCACGAAGGCGCCCATGCCTTCGAGCCGCTCCTTCACCGCCGGCAGCTGCAGCACCGCGTTCACTTCCCGGTTCAGCTTTTCGACGATCTCGTCCGGCGTATCCTTGGGGGCCAGCAGGCCGAACCACGCGACGGCCTCGAATTCCGGGTATCCGGATTCGGACATGGTCGGGATGCCGGGTTGGGCCGGGGCGCGCTCCTTGGTCGTCACCGCCAGCGCCTTCAGCTTCTTTTCAGCCAGGTGGGGCGTAACGGGCACGATGTTGTCGAACATCATGTCGACGCGCCCCGCGATCATGTCGATATGGGCGGCGGAACTGCCCTGGTAAGGCACGTGCAGGATGTCGAGATCCTCGAGGGACTTGAACAGCTCCCCGCTCAAGTGGTGCGAGGTGCCGACCCCCGACGAGGCAAAGGTGTACTTGCCCGGATCCTTCTTGACCAGGCCGATCAGTTCCTTGACGCTGTTCGCCGGCATGTCGGGGCGCGTGATCAGCACCAGGGGCGTCACCGTCATCAGCGCGACGGTCTTGAAATCCTTGCCCGGATCGAATGACAGCTTCCGCACGTGGCGGCTGATCGGAAGCGCGGCGGTCGCCACGGTGATCGTATAGCCGTCCGGCTTGGCGCGCGCGCCGATCTCAGAGCCGATATTGCCGCCCGCCCCCGCCTTGTTCTCGACGATCACGGGCTGCTTCAAACGCAACGCCAACTGTTCCCCCACCAAACGGGAAATCGTATCCGAGGCCTGCCCGGCCGGGAACGGCACAATGAACTTGATCGCCTGGGAAGGGTAATCCTGCGCCCAGGACGGCGCGGCCGCTGCGGCGCCGAGCGCCAGGCCGATGAGTATCTTTTTCATGCATGTCTCCTTGGTCTTGGTAATAGTCACTGCAAGCAAAGCATCGGCGTCAGGCATCCAGCGCCAGCAGTATCGGCTGGTGGTCGGAAGCCCGCGCATCGATATCCACGTCCACCCACTTCAGGCGGCTCGCCAGCCCGCCGGCAACGAAGAAGAAGTCCCGGCAATGAGGACCCTGCGGCCACTGCTCGGGATCGTCCCAGCCGCAGGTGGAAGCATGGGGTTCGGCAGGCCTGAGCCGCCGCCACGCATCCGCGAAGGCCCCGCCATGGCCCAAGGGCGGCAGCAGCAGCCCGGCATACTCCTCCGAATCGGGCAGGAAGTTGAAGTCGCCGCACAGCACCAGTTCGCCCGGGCGTTCGACCACGGCGTATGGGCCGGCTCCGCCGGCCTTGCGGGACGGCTGCATGGCTCTCGCGGCCACTTCCTCCTGCAACGCCCGTAGCTGCGCCAGTTGATGGACTCGGCATTCCTGTGAATTGAACTCCAGGTGGGTCGTCATGACGCGCAGCGCACCGCCGGGCGCCGCCACCACGACTTCCAGCGCCTGCCGCTGCATGCCTTTCATGCTCACGCCTTTTTGCGTCAGCAGATGGTTGAACACCTGGATGACCGGATATCGGCTCAGGACCATGCATCCGAACTGCCGCCGTTCCGGGCCCGGGTCGTCGGCAAAGGCAAGGTCGACCGCGGGCCGGAATACCGGCCGGTAGCCGGGCAGGAGCCCGTGCAGCGCGGCGGCCTGGTCGGCCTCGATCCCGTCCGTCAGGTCGGGGAAGCGGCGGGCGACTTCCTGCAGGCAAATGACGTCCGCGCCGCGGCCATCCGGGAAGCGCCGTTCCGCAATGACCCGGGCGATGCGTTCCAGGCTGTGGACGCCGTCCGGACCCCGGCCGGCCTGAATGTTCCAGCTCAGCAGATTCATCGCGGGCCCTTGAAGAATTCCAGTGCCTCGCCGATCAGCAGTTCGGGGAGTTCCTCGGCGATATAGTGCCCGCAAGGCAGCGCCCGCCCCTGGACATCGGGCGCGTAATCCTTCCAGCGCTCCAGCGGTCGAAGGCAGCGGTTCAGCCCGCCGAACTCGCCCCACAGCACTCTTAGCGGAATGCGCAGGATGCGCCCGGCGGCGCGGTCTTCGCGATCGTGTTCCAGATCGATGGTGGCCGACGCCCGATAGTCTTCGCACATGGCGTGGATGGCCGCCGGATTGCGCGCCGCCCGCACATACTCGGCCCAGGCCTCGGGCGCGAACGCCTTCAACCCGGCATGGCGCCCGCCCATGAAACTGCGCAGCATGAATTCGGGATCCGCGCCGATCAAGGTTTCGGGCAAGGGCGCTTTCTGGATGAGAAAGAACCAGTGCCAATACACCGTCGCGAAGACGAGGTCTGTTTGCTCGTACATGCTGAGCGTGGGGGCGATATCGAGCAGCATGAGCCGGCCGACGGCCTCGGGGTGGTCCAACGCCAGCCGATGCGCCACGCGGGCGCCTCGGTCGTGGGCGAGGATGTCGAAGCGCTCGTATCCCAGGCTGCGCATGAGCCGCCACTGGTCGGCGGCCATGGCGCGCTTGCCATAGAAATTGTGGCCGTCGCCCGACGGCTTGCCGGCGTCGCCATAACCGCGAAGATCGCTGGCGACCACGGTGAACCGCTGGGCGAGCGCGGGCGCGACCTTATGCCACATGGCATGGGTTTGGGGAAAACCGTGCAGCAGAAGCAAGGGAGGCCCTTCGCCGCCCAGAACGAAAGGGATGGCGAGTTCGCCGCAATCCGACTCGACCACGGCCTTGCGGCGTTGGAAAGATGGAAACAGTCCGGTTTGCATCAGCTCCTCTCAATATCGTATACTTGTATACAAGTATACCACTCAATTCTTTTCGGAGGCAAAAATGGCGGAATTTTCGTGCGATGTGGCGGTGATCGGGGGCGGCGTGACAGGCGTTGCGGCGGCCATTGCGGCGGCCCGGCAGGGGGCGGACGTCATCCTGCTGGAGCCGCGCCCTTTCGTGGGCGGCAACGCCACCACGGGGCTCTGCCTGCACAACTTCATTTCCCGCTACGGCAAGCAGGTGGTGTTCGGGCTGGCGCAGGAAATCGTCGATGAATTGATCGAAATGGGCGGAGCCGTCGGCCACATCCCCTATGAAGGCTTCACCAGCGCCGTCACCCCCGTCGACGGCAACTACTTTCGCATCAAAGTCACCGAAATGCTTGCCCGGGCGGGCGTGCGCATACTCTATGGCGCGACGGTGGTCGAGGCTTCATGCCGGGGCCGGCGCATCGCAAGCCTGAAATTCGGCGCCAAGGGCGGCCTTCACACATTGACGTCGCCCAACGTCATCGACGCCACCGGCGACGGCGACATCGCCGCCATGGCCGGCGTTCCGTTCCGCAAGGGCGACGGCCCGCGGGAGCGCATGCAGCCCATTTCCATGATCATGCATTTTCACAACGTCGATACTCGCCGCATCGCCCGGGAACTTGGCGAGGTCAACCCCGCCATGGCCACCCGTCCGGAAGGCGGCGAGCCCATACCCGTGTATTTCAATGGTTCGTTTTCCAAATGGAATGACGAGATCATGAAAGAAGGCCTTTTTCCGAACAAGGACCGCCACGTCTTCTTCAATACCGTCTGGCCGGACCAGATCAACGTCAACACGTCGGCCGTGCTCGACCTGGACGGCACCGACCCCACCGCGCTGTCCAGGGCGACCGTCGAACTGACCGGGCAGTGCGCGCGCATCGCCGATTTCCTCAAGCGGCACGTCCCCGGCTTTGAAAACAGCTACTGCGTTCCGGCCGCCTTCCCCGGGGTGCGCGAATCGCGCAACATCCAGGGCCGGTATCAATTGACCGACGACGACGTGCTGGAAGGCCGCAAGTTCGACGACACGATCGGCCAGGTCTGTTTCCCGGTCGACATCCACGCGCCGGAAAGCAGCCAGGCGATCTTTCACCAGATCGGCGGGGACGGCGCCTTCGACATTCCATATCGTTGTATGCTCCCGGCTGAGTTCGACAACCTCATCGTGGCCGGGCGCTGCGTGTCGGCGACGCATGTGGCGCATGGCGCCACCCGCAACATGGCGCCCTGCCTGGTCATGGGCGAAGCGGCCGGGATAGCGGCCGCCATGTCTTCGGCCGCGAAGCAGGATGCCGCCGACCTCGACGTCAAAGGCCTGCAGGCCCGGCTGCTCGAAAATCGGGTCTACCTCGGCGAGGCCCATACAACGCAAGGATAATCGTCATGTCGTTCAGTGCTTCTTCTTTCAATCCGCTATGGCTCAGCGTGGTCGAACCGCTGCGCCGCCGCATCGTGGAAGGAGAAATACTGCCCGGCCAGCCGCTGTCGGAAAACCTGCTGGCGGCAGAGTTCGGCGTCAGCCGGACGCCGGTGCGCGAAGCATTGCGCATACTGATGGAAGAAGGCCTGGTGGAAATGCTGCCGGGCCGCAAGCTCAGGGTAGTGGTGCCCAAGCCGGCCGACATCCACGAGGTCTACGATATTCGCTGGATCATCGAATCGGAAGCCATACGCCGCCTCACGGCCCGGCCCGAAAGGGCCGCGAGGGTGTGCCGGCAGCTCGACGTCCATTGCAAGAACGGCGACGACGCGCTGCGCCGGCAGGACCGCAAAGGCCTGGCGCTCGCGAACGAGCACTTTCATGAAGAAATCGTCCTGGCGCTGGACAACCGGCGCCTGCATGCGCAGTTCCGCACTATCTACAACATCATTTCCCTATACCGGCACCAAACCCTGCAAAGCGAAAGCTGGGCGGCGAAAGGGCACGACGATCACGCCAGGCTGGTCGGCCTGATACGCCAGGGAGACACCGAAGGCGCGCTGGCGCTGCTGCGCAGCCACCTTGAACTTGCCGAGAACGTGCTGGCCCGGCGGTTTGCCGCAAGAGACCAGGCCCCGCACGAGGCCTGATCCCCTTCCGCAACGGCGTCAATCGAGCTTGATGCCCGCCTTGCGGATCACCTCGCCCCACAACTTGCCCTCGCTCTTGGCGAAAGCCTCGAATTCGGCGGGCTCCATGGGCATGGGCTGGATGCCTAGCGCGTCGAACTTCTTGGCGATGACCTCGCTCCTGAGCGCCGTGTTCAGCGCGGTGCTCAGTTTCCGCACGACGTTCTCGGGCGTGTTCTTGGGCGACACGAAGCCTTGCCAGGCGTAGGCTTCGAAGCCCTTGACGCCGAGTTCGTCGAAGGTGGGGACGTCGGGCAGCACGTGCAGGCGCTTGGGCGTGGCCACGGCCAGCACCCGGAGCTTGCCGGACTGGATCATCTGGATGGACGGCGGCAGATCGACGAACATGGAATCCACCTGCCCGCTCATGAGGTCTTGCAGCGCCGGCGCGGAGCCCTTGTAGGGCACGTGAAGCAGGTTCACGCCTTCACGCTGGTTGAACAATTCCAGCGCCACATGCAGGGGCGAACCGTGCCCCGACGAGGCCGAGGTCGTCTTGCCGGGCTGTTTGCGCACGATCTCCATGAACTCCTGCAGGTTCTTGGCCGGGAAATTCGGGTTCACGGCCAGCACCAGCGGCATGCGCCCCAGGCCGCCGATGAAGGTGAAGTCTTTCTCGGGGTCGTAGCTCAGTTCTGAATACAGGGCGGGGTTGAAGGCCAGAGTGCCGGAATCCACCGTGCCGAAGGTGTAGCCATCGGGCGTGGAGCGGGCGATCTGGGTGGCGCCGATGATGCTGGCCGCGCCGGGCTTGTTGTCGATGACGACGGTCTGGCCCAGCAGCGGGCCCATCTCGGCGGCGAGATGGCGCGCCATGACATCGGTCGTGCCGCCGGCGGCGTACGGGACGATCCAGCGCATGGTGCGATCGGGAAAGTCCGCCGCGGCCGCCGATGCGTGCATGATTGCGCTTGCCGACAGCACGAAAATCAGCTTGGAAAATATCTTCTTCACAGTTGTCTCCAATGAAAGTCTTGGGGTATCAAAAAATGGACTGTCCGTCGTCGGGCGGCAGCTTGGCGTGCCCCTCGAGACGATAGGCCAGGGCAATGAACAGGGCTTGGGCGAGGCAGATGGTGGAGGTCAGCGTCCTGAAGGCGAAAGCCGTCTGCTCGCGGGTGAACAGCTTGACGTCGGCCAGCGCGCAGATGGGCGCGAGCGGGGTATCGGTGATCAGCAGCGCCCTGGCGCCGCGCGCGCGGGCCTGCTCCAGGCAGTGGCGGGTTTCCGGCGCGTAGGGCGCGGCGCTGATGGCCAGCAAGGTGTCGCCGGCTTCCATGGCGCGCACCACGCGGGCGGGATCGCCGCCCACGCCGGAAACGAAATGGGCGCGCTTGTCCAGGTTCTGCAATGCGTAGGCGAGGTAGGACGCCACGGACAGCGACCGGCCCATCCCCACCACATAGATGTCGCGCGTCGCGGCCAGCAGGTCGACGGCTTGTTCGAAGGCCTGGGCGTCGAAATCGGCCGACAGTGAATCGAGGCCGGCCTTGCTGGCCTGGATGAATGAATGCGCCAGGGCGGCGCTGGAATCGGGCCGGCCTTTTGCCGCTTCCCGGCGTATGCGCTCCGCATAGGTCGCGGAAGAGGCGTCGTCGACCCGCAGGGAATCGCGGAACACCGCCTGCAGTTCGCTGTAGCCGGAAAACCCGAAACGCTGCGCGAAGCGCACGACGGCGGACGGATGCACGGAACACGCCGTGGCCACGTCCTGGACACGCTGGAACGCCACATCGGACTGATGGCATTCGAGGTAGACGGCGATGCGCTGCAATTGCTTGGAGAGGTCCTGAAACTGTTCAGCGACCGTCTCCAGGAACTTGCGCAGATCGGCATTCGGCTTCATTGGGGCCCCACCCTGGTGTTGATGACGGCACGCACGTCCTTGGTGCGCTCCATCGCATTGTATCGAGATTACAATAATAATTCTATTTTTTTATGAAATAGAAAAATATTTGAAAAATAGCGGGAAAGACCGTAAAGTAGTCCCGCATGCCGCCTTGCCGGCGCTCTTCTCTTGAATTCTTCGCCATGACTCACGCAAACCCAACCGGGCGCGACCGCCCTTTCGATCTGATCTGCCTGGGCCGGCTGGCCGTGGACCTGTATGCCCAGCAGGTGGGCGCCCGCCTCGAAGACGCCGCCAGCTTCGCCAAATACCTGGGCGGATCGTCCGGCAACATCGCCTTCGGTACGGCGCGCCTGGGCTTGCGCTCCTCGATGCTGACGCGCGTGGGAGACGACCACATGGGCAGCTTTCTGATCGAAACCCTGCAAAAAGAGGGGTGCGACACCAGCCACATCGCCGTCGATCCCGAGCGCCTGACCGCCCTGGTTCTATTGGGCATCAAGGACAGGGCAACCTTTCCGCTGATCTTCTACCGCGAAAACTGCGCGGACATGGCCGTCTCGCCCGAGGACTTCGACGAACCCTACATCGCCTCGGCCCGCGCGCTGCTCGTCACCGGCACCCATTTGTCCACGCCGGCGGTTCTCGAAACCAGCCTGGCCGCCCTGGGCCTGGCCCGCAAGAATCAGGTCAGGACGGTGCTGGACATCGACTACCGGCCCGTGCTGTGGGGCCTTACCGGGCAAGCCGACGGGGAAAACCGTTATGTGCCCAGCGCAAAGGTCTCGTCGGACCTGCAAAAAGTGCTGCCTCTCTTCGACTTGATCGTGGGCACCGAGGAAGAATTCATGATCGCCGGAGGCGCTCCGGACGTCCTGGCCTCTTTGCGCAAGGTGCGCTCGCTGACGGACGCGGTTCTCGTGCTGAAACGCGGCGAACTCGGCTGCAGCGTCTTCACGTCGGACATCCCGTCCGAGTTGCCCGCCCCCTACCCCACGTTCAAGGTCAGCGTTTTCAATGTGCTGGGCGCCGGCGACGCCTTCATGTCCGGATTGCTCAAAGGCTGGCTGGATGGAAAGCCCTGGGAGGAATCCTGCCGCATCGCCAATGCCTGCGGCGCCCTGGTCGTCTCGCGCCACGGATGCGCCCCGGCCATGCCGACGCTTGCCGAACTCGATTACTTCTTCAACGAGGCCGACCTGGCCCGGCCGCTCGAACACGATCGCAAGCTGCAGCGGCTGCATCGCTGCAGCGCCGCACAGAAGCAATGGAAAGACCTCGCGGTCTTCGCGTTCGACCACCGCAGCCAGATGATCGACCTGGCCCGGCATTGCGGGGCGGATCCGGCGCGCATACCGGAACTGAAGCGGCTTTTCGTGGAAGCGGTGAGCCAGACGGAACAAAGCCTGCGCCATGGGGGGCGGTCCGACGTCGACGTCGGCATACTGGCGGACGAGCGCTACGGGCAAGACGCGCTGAACGCCGCGACCGGCAGAGGCTGGTGGATAGGCCGCCCCGTGGAACTGCCGGGGTCGTTGCCCCTGCGATTCGAATATGGGCGCAGCGTGGGAAGCAACCTGCTTTCGTGGCCCAGGGAACACATCGTCAAATGCCTGGTCGCCTACGACACGGAGCACCCGGCGGACATCCGGGACGAACAGGAAGCCCAGGTGCAGAGCCTGTTCGAAGCCGCCCAGGCCAGCGGCCACGACCTGCTGCTCGAGGTCATCCCGCCCGCCGATGCGCGCAGCGACCCGGACACCCAGGTCCTGCGCGCCATCGAGCGCCTTTATGCGCTGGGCATACAGCCCGAATGGTGGAAGATCGGCGCGTTGCGCGAGCGGAGCAGCTGGCATCGCCTCGACGCCTTGATCCAGGAAAATGACGCCTACTGCAAAGGCGTGGTGCTCCTGGGCCTGGCCGCCCCGCTGGAGGAGGTCGCCGCCGGGTTCGGCCTGGCGGCGTCCAGCCGCAGCTGCAAGGGCTTCACCGTCGGGCGCAGCATTTTCCATGGGCCCAGCGAAGACTGGCTGGCCGGCCGGATCGACGACCGCGAGCTGCTGCGGCGCGTGCGCGGCAATTTCGAAACACTGATCGCGGCCTGGACCTCGGCGCGCCGCCAAGCCGTCCGCCAAGCCGCCGCATAAGGAAACCGTCATGACCACACTTAAAGTTCCGGCAAGCCCCGGCGCCCTGATCACCGACATCCCCCTGGGAACGGGCGGGCTGCGCTATGTCGGCTTTTCCGCGCACCGCTTGGCGGAAAACGAGACGCTCGCGCTGGCCAGCGGCGATGACGAGCTGTGCGTCGTCATCCTGGCCGGCAAAGCGTCGGCGCAGGCCGGCGGCGCGGGCGGCGACATGCAATGGGCGGCGGTGGGCGAGCGCGCAAGCGTGTTCGAGGAAAAGTCGCCCCATGCCTTCTATCTGCCCGCGCATTCCACTCTCGCCCTCACCGGCCTGGAGGCGGCCGAGATCGCCGTGGCCCGCGCGCCCGGCGGCCCTCGGGCGCTGCCGACGAGGCTGATCGACCCCGCAAGCATGAAGCGGTCCGTGCGCGGCTCCGGCAGCAATACCCGCTATGTCTGCGACATCCTTCCCGAAACCGAGCCGGCAAACAGCCTGCTGGTGGTCGAGGTGATCACGCCCCCCGGCAACTCATCGAGCTATCCGCCGCACAAGCACGATTCGAACGCCATCCCCCGGGAAAGCCAGCTGGAGGAAACCTACTACCATCGGTTGAATCCGCCGCAGGGCTTCGCCTTCCAGCGGGTGTATACGGACGAGCGCGATCTGGACGAAACGCTGTGCGTGGAGGACCATGACGTCGTCAAAGTGCCGCGCGGCTACCATCCGGTGGTGGTGCCGCACGGGTACACCTCGTATTATCTGAACGTGATGGCGGGCCCCGTCCGCGCGTGGCATTTCCATAATGATCCGCGGCACGAATGGATGCTGCGGAAGGGTTAGAGCCTGTCGACGTTGACGGGCCCCAGCAGCCGCCTCAGCGGATCCTGCCGGTAATAGGCCTGCAACAACCCATACCAGCCCGGAAAAGCCTTCGCCAACGGCAAGGGATCCACGAAGAAGGCCTCCGAACTGACGGCGAAGAACTCCGCCGGATCGGTCGCCGCGTAAGGGTCCAGCGGCAAAGAGCCATACCAGGGGTCGGCCTCCTCCGACTCCGGGTCGACATCCCGCGGAATCGCGTCCTCGACCTCCGTCACCATCCGCTCGAAGCGCTCGAAAGTGGACGTCAGGACGCCGCGCCATTGCCGCGTCCTGAGCTGCGGATGCGCGTCCAGCACGGGGATGCCGTCGGCTTCCCCGCCGTACAGGTCCAGCTTGTGCGCGAACTCATGGATGACCACGTTCGCCGCCTGCGGCATGCCGGGGCAGCTGTCTTCCCAGGACAGAATCACCGGCCCGCCGTCCCAGGCCTCGCCGGCCGCCTCCTGGATGTATTCATGGACCACCCCGCTGTCGTCGACCTCGGTGCGCGGGATGAGGAAGCCGCCGGGATATACGATGATCTCGGTCCAGCCTTCGTAAAGCACCGGGTCCAGTTCCAGAATGGGCAGCGCGGCCTGGATGGCGATGGACAGCATGATGTCGTCATCCAGCACCATGCCCTGGGCGCCGCTGAACGACTTGCTGGCCAGCAGCCATGCCGCGCGCGCGCGCAAGGCTTCGTCCTCGCGGTCGTCCAGGCCGTCCAGGAAGGCCAGGCTGGTTCGCGCGCGCCGCCAGCCGAGCGGTGAAATACGGGTGAGCGTTTCCGCCACCCGTGAAGGCCGGGCGCCCCGCCCGGCGAGCCATCTGAACATGCCTTGAACCCGTGAAAAGCGAACAATCCTGTGTGAGCCAGGACATTGTATCGGTTCAGCCGGGCGCCAGCAGCTTCTCGAATATCGACGGCGACCCCATCTGCCCCCCTTTGAGCATGATCTCCACGCCGTCCAGGCCGGGATCGTCGGCATGCACGCGGCACAGCGCCACCCCCGGATCCAGCTGCCCCAGATAGGACAGCCCCCAGCCATCCAGCGCTTTCACGGCATAGCTGGAGGTGTCCCCCCCCGCCACGCCCACGCGCCGGGGCCGGCCGGCTTCCAGGACCCGCGCGATGAACGCCGCGCAGGCTTTGGCCAGATCGGCGGCGGACGTGACGGCCTCGGACGCTTCGTCGGTCAGGTAGGCCAGCACATTGGCGCCCCCGGACAATGCGGAGGCAATGCGGGCAAGCGCGGCGCCGTCTCCTTCGCCCCGCATGAGGATCCGGGGCGACAAGGGAATGCGCTCATAGGAGTTCGCGGCTTGTATCTGCCTGGCCGTCAGCGGCGAGCGGCTGCCGGAAAACACGAAGACGGGCGTCGTCGCCGCCGGCAGCGCGGCGGGGCGGGCCCGGGAAGACGTATCGGTTTCCCCCGACGCGCGCCAATGCGCGATCAGCGCCTGAGCCACGCTGCTGGGCCCCGCCGCCAGGACCGTCCGGCCGGCGGCGCGCCGCCAGATCGCCCGCCCCACCGAAGCCAGCTGGCCCGCCTGCGCCACGTCGAACAGTACGCCGTCGGGCTGTGCCGCGGCCTCGTCGTCCAGGATGCGGTCGAAGGCCTGCGCCGGCAGATCGTAGCTCGGGTATGGAATCAGGCCCAGCCTCGGCAGCCCTTGGCGCGCCAGGTGCAGGCGCAGATCGGCCTCATGCATGGGCGTGACGGGGTGGCGGCTCATGGTGGGGTGGCGGTCCAGCCGATAGACTTCCCCGCCCGACTGGAAGGCGGCGAACAGATTGCCGAACACGCAGTACCTGCCCAGGCTGGGCTGGCCGCCCACGATGGGCACGAAAGAAGAGACGTCCAGCCGCCGGCGCAGGCTGCGCAACGCAACGCCTATGCTGCCGATATCGGGCGAGCTGTCGAAGGTGGAGCAGGTCTTGTAATGGATGACCGGCGCGCCAAGGCCCGCGAAGAATCTTCCGACCGGCTCCAGCTCGGCCTCTTGCTCGGCGGCGCCCATCGAGCGCGACGCCCCCGCGATGCCCAGGCAATCCAGGAGGCCGGCGCAAGCCAATTGGGCGGGCGTGGGCGGCCCCATGAAGAGCACCGTCTTCAGCCCCGCGCTCGCCAGCGTCGCCAGGGTGTCCGTGGCGCCGGTGAAGTCATCGCCGTAGAACGCGAACCTGAGATCGGATCCGGCCATGGGCTCAACGCGATCCGAAGAATTCGAGCGCGCGGCGCAACTCTTGCGCGTCGCGGGCGTAGTCGGGCAGGCTGATGCCCGCCCGCGCGGCCGCCCAGGCCTGGCGCAGGCTGGCGACGCCGGCCTCGGGCCCGTCCGGGTGGGCCAATATGCCGCCGCCGGACATGAACAGCAGGTCGTCGGTCCGGACGGCGCCGTAAGTGGCCGGCACGGTGCCCGCCCATTGCCCCGACGAGAATGCCGGCAGGACCTGGTCGTCCAGCCCCGGCGCGAGCGGCGCGAGGCAATCGCGCGCCGACTCCACGACCTCGTCGTCGCTCTGTGAGAACTTGCCCTGCAAGCCGTGCACGTGCATGTGGTCCACCCCCGCCAGGCGCCATAGCAGTTGGTAGGCCTGGAACGATATGCCCAGTTGCGGATGCCGCGACAGGGCGCCATAGCCGTTGCGATGCCCATGCAGGGCCAGCGGGGTGGCGCGGCGCAAGGTCTGCACGGCGGAATACCCGCAGGCGTTCAGGCTGGCCATGACGCAGTTGCCCCCCTCCCGCTCCACCAGCTCGGCGTGGCGCAGCATGGCCTCCGTTTCATCGGTGATGTTGAAGGCCATCATGACGACCTTGCCCGTGCGCTGCCGGTGGTCCCGGATCACCCTCATCACGGCGGGCACGCGCTCCGCCAGCGGAGCATGGACGGGATTCGCGCAGACCTCGTCGTCCTTGATGAAATCGACCCCGGCCTTGCACAGCCTGTCGACCAGCGCCGCCGTCTGCCCGGCGGACAGGCCCACGTTGGGCTTGATGATGGTGCCCACCAGCGGCCCGGCGGCGACACCCGTTGCCCGGCGCGTCCCCGCGATGCCCGCCCGCGGCATGTCGAAACGCTTGCGGTAGCCGGGGGTGATGCGCAAGGCCTCGAGCCGCAACCCCGTGGTCTCGCCCAGGTCATACAGGTTGCCGGCGACGGTGGAGGCAAGGGTGGGAAGGTTGGCGCCGACGTTGTCGGCCGGAAAAGAGATCCGGACCCGCGCGCGCCGCCAGGGGCCCGCCCGCCCCTGGCGTTCGAGCCAGGCATTGGGCAATGAAGGGCGGTCGACCGCTTCGAGCTCGTCCACGCCTTCCACGACTGCGCGGGCGCGCTCTCGCAGTTCGTCGGTCTCGCCCTGGACCCGGGTAAAGGTCCCGCAGGATTGCTCGCCGGCCATGACGTCGGCCACGCGCTCCGGATCCAGCGGAGTTTCAATCAGGTAAGTCGCTTGGAAACGATCGGCGGACATGGGGCACCTTCGATGCTTGGGGTTGAATCACAGAGTCTTCAGGTCCGGAAACCGGCGGACGGGTTCGCTGCCGTCCCAGCCTTGCGACTCGGACCGGATCAGGTCGAAGAGCCTGCCTTTCGGCCCCGCGACTTCCGACAGCTCGATGACCGTGCCCGGGTGATACTCGGTATCGAAATAGACGAAGCGCCCGCGCTCGCCCACCTCGCCGCTCATGACGGGCTTGAAGCCCTGCCCCAGCAGCCTTTCCATGTCGGCGTCGTACTGTTCGGTCCAGTAGGCCACGTGCTGCAGCCCGGTATTGCCGGCCTGCAGGAAGTCGCGGTACATGGACGGCACGTCGTTGCGGCATTGGATCAGCTCCACCTGCACGAAGCCCGAATTGGCCAGCGCCACCGAGTTATGGGGTTCGTAGCGCTCGCCCCGGTACCGGTAGTTTTCGATGGGAACCCTGGGGTTGTAGTACCAGGGCCCCACGCCGAGGCTGCGGCTCCAGTAGTCCATCGCAGCCTCGATATCGTTGACGACATATCCCAATTGGCGAATTTCACCAAAAAACTTGCTCATTCCCGCTCCCGCAGATACTAGTTGGCGCCGCTGATGATTTCGTCCGGAATCGGCACACCGGCATACTTCAGATGGATTTCATTCAGCTTCCCGTTCTTCAGGTTGGTGCGTATCCAGCCATTCACCCATTCCTTGAGCGCCGGTTCGTTCTTGCGCATGGCGATGCCCAGGCGATACGACTGAATGACGAACTTGACTTCGAATTCGCGGGCCGGATTGCGCTTGCCGATGGCGTGGATGATGGGCGGCGTGATGGCCACGATATCGGTCTGCCCGGTGGCCGCGGCGGTGATCGAGGCCGCTTCGTCGTCGAAACGGACCACCTTGGCGCCCGGCGCGCCTTCCGACACCAGCTTGTCTTGCGGCCCGCCGCGCGTGACCGCCACCGCCTTGCCGTTCAGGTCGTCCATGCCCTTGATCGCCAGGCTCTTGGGCGCGCCGACCGCGGCCTGGATCGCGCCGTAGGGGATGGAAAAGTCGACGGCCTTGGCGCGTTCCGGCGTGATGGACAACGACGAGATGATCAGGTCGGCCTTGTTCGACAAAAGATTGGGAATGCGGGCCGAATTGGTCGTCTGGACGATTTCCAGCTCGACGCCCAGGTCCTTGGCGAGCAGTTTCGCCGCCTCGACGTCCGACCCCACCGGCTGCATCTTTTCGTCGATGTAGCCGTAGAACGGCGCGCCCAGGTCGATGCCCACCCGTATCTTGTTGGCCGCGCGGATGTCGGACAGGGCGTCCGCCGAGGCGGCGCCGGAAAAGACGCCCAGGCAGGCCGCCATGGCGGTGAAATACAGTGCTTTCTTCAGTTTCATAGTTGTCTCCGTGGATGACGGGGGGGATCAAAGCCCGTACGCCATGAATTCCTTCAGCTCGGGCGTTTGCGGGTTCTTCAGCATGGATCCGGGCCCCGTCTCCCAGACCTTGCCTTCGTGCATGAAAATAATGGTGTCGGCCACCCTTGCGGCGAACTCCATTTCGTGGGTGACCAGGACCATGGTCATGCCCTCGGAGGCGAGCTGTTCGATGACGCGCAGAACCTCGCCCGTGAGCTGCGGGTCGAGCGCCGAGGTCACCTCGTCGAACAGCATGACCTTGGGCTCCATGGCGAGGGACCGCGCGATCGCCACCCGCTGCTGCTGCCCGCCGGACAGCTGCTCCGGATAGGCCTGGGCCTTGTCCAGCAGGCCGACCTGGCTGAGCGTGCGATGGCTCAGCTCCCGGGCCTCGTCCTTGCTTTTCTTCTTGACCGCGCGCGGCGCGAGCATCACGTTCTGCTCGACCGTGAGATGCGGAAAGAGGTTGTAGCTCTGGAACACGATGCCGACGTCCATGCGCAGCCGCCGCAATTCGATTCCCGGGTCGCTGACCCGATGGCCGCAGACCTCGATATGGCCTTTGTCTATGATTTCGAGGCGATCGATGCAGCGCAGCGCGGTGCTCTTTCCGGAGCCGCTCTTGCCGATGATCGCCACGACCTGGCCCTTGGGCACCGAAAAGGACACGCCCTTCAGGACGGCGTTGGAGCCGAAGCTTTTATGGACATCGTTGAGTTCGACCACGATCGACATTTCTTTTCCTTTCATGTCATGTGCTGGGCTGCGGACGCGCGCCGTACTGCAGGCGCCCTTCGAGCTTCCGGCTCCAGGCGGACAGCGGATAGCACATCGCAAAATAAATGGCGGCGATGAGGAGATAGATCAGGAAAGGCTGGAAAATCGAGTTGTTGATCAGCTGCCCCGCCCGGACGAGTTCGACGAAACCGACGATGGAAGCCAGCGACGTGTTCTTCACGATCTGCACCATGAACCCGACCGTGGGCGGCGTTGCGATCCGCACGGCCTGCGGCAGTATGACCAGGCGCAGGCGCTGCACCCGCGTGAGCGCCAGGCATTCCGCGGCCTCCCATTGGGTCTTGGCCACGGACTCGATGCAGCCCCGCCATATCTCGCCCAGGTAGGCGCTGACATACACGATCATCGATACGCTGGCGGCGGTCAGGCCCGACAGCTTCAACCCTGCGATGCTCAGGCCGAAATACGATACGAAGAGCAATACCAGCAAGGGCGTGCCTTGTATGATCTGCACATAGGCATACGACACCCAGCGCAAGGGCCGCAGCGGGCTGATGCGGCACAGCGCGACCAGGCCGCCCGCCAGGCCGCCGCCCAGGAAGGAGATCAAGGACAGGCACACCGTCCAGACCGCGCCGTTCAGCAGGAAATAAAGATGCTCCAGGGAAAATCCGCCGGCTACCATGGCTTACCTCGCAAGCTTGCGCCGCCGCGCGAACACCATCTGCCCGAACGCCCACAATGCGATGCGCATGAGCAGGGACAGCGCCAGATAAGCCACCGCCACCAGGATGTACGCCTCGAAGGGCCGGAAGGTGTCCGCCTGGACCCGGCTGGCGATGGCGGTCAGTTCTTCGACCGATATTTGCGAAGCGATGGACGACGCCAGCATCAGCAGCACGAACTGGCTGGTGAGCGCCGGATAGACTTTTTCCATGGCGGGCCACAGGACGACGTGCCAATACACTTGCGCCTTGCTGAGGCCCAGGCATTCCGCCGCTTCGATCTGCCCCTCGTTGATGGAATCCATGCCGGCGCGGACGATTTCGCAGGTGTAGGCGGCCACGTTGATGATCAGGGACACGAGCGCCGCCCCGAAGGCGGACACCTTCCAGCCCAGGCTGGCCAGCCCGAAGAACACCAGGAAGATCTGGACCAGCAGCGGCGTGTTCCGGATGATCTCGACATAGGCGCCGCAAGCCTTGGACAGCCACCGGCGCGGGCTGCGCCGGCCAATGGCGCACAGTATGCCCAGGCACAAGCCCGCCAAGGTGGCTGGAAAAGAAAGCTGTATGGTGATCCAGGCCCCTTCTAGGAACTGCGGCCATTCCGCCACCACACTGGAAAAGTCGAACTCGTAGATCATCGCGCGCCGCCCGGCATGGCCACAAAGAACCCTGCGCCCCGAACCCGGCCGACCGATGCGCCACGCTTGCCGGCGGCTGTCGTCATGTTGTCTCCCTGCCCATGCGTTTTTCATTGACTTGTAGGGGCATGGTAGCTGCGGCGCCGGGAATTTGTCCAGCAAGAAAAATGATGGTTTTTGATGTTTATATTGGAAGAGCCCAGGCCATATCTCGAAGTGACAACTGGATAATTCTCTGAGATACTGAATGCGCGAGGAATGCAGTGATTTGTTTTGATGTAAATAAATTATCAATCATCGTGTGCCGGCCGGCGTGTGGGCGGAGCCGGCCGACTCTTTCCAACGGTTCTCACTGTGCCAACAAGCAATACGAATAGAACAGGCGACGGGCGCGGCGCGTCCAGGCTCAGGCGCGCGGGCATCGCCGACGTCGCGGCGCGTTCCGGGGTCTCGACCGCCACGGTCGATCGCGTGCTGAACCATCGTCCGGGGGTCAGGCCGGCCACGATCCAGACCGTGCTCAAGGCCGCCGCCGACCTGGGCTATCTGCCGCAGAACGACCTGTACAAGGCCTTGCGCCCCCAGCCCATGCGGCTGACCTTCCTGTTGCCCGCCGGCACCAATCGCTTCCTGAACATGCTGGGCGATTACGTCGAGATCGCGCGCGAGCAACTGGAACCGTTCAACGTCCAGTGCCGCTGCCGCTACATAGAAGGCTTCAACCCCCAGGCCCTGGTCGACAGCCTGCTGCGCGAAGGCAAACGGGCCGACGGCATTGCGTTCATGGCGCTGGAACACCCTCTGGTGCGCGAAGCCGTCAATACGCTGGCCGAGAAAAACGTGCACACGCTGACGCTCATCTCCGACTTGTCCAGCTCGCGCCGCGCGGCCTACGTCGGGCTGGACAACCGGGCCGCGGGCCGCAGCGCCGGCCTGCTGCTCGGCCGCTTCATCGGCCCGCGCCCCGGCAAAGTCGCGATGATCGCCGGCAGCCGCCACTACCGCGGCCACGAAGAGCGCGAAATGGGTTTCCAGCACATACTGGAGGAGAAATTCCCTGCGCTGCAGGTCGTGGGCCTGCGCGAAGGCCACGACGACGCGGAAACCAACTACCGGCAAACTCGGCAGCTGCTGGACCAGTACCGCGACCTGGTCGGCATCTACAACATAGGGGGCGCGTCGGACGGCGTCGCGCGGGCGTTGAAGGAGGCCGGGCGCGACCAAAGCACCGTGTTCATCGGCCACGGCCTGACGCCCGACACCCGCGCGCTGCTGGTGGACGGATCGCTGGACGCGATCCTGAACCAGAACATGCATTCCACCGTGCTGAACAGCGTGCGCATCTTCGCGAACCTGCGCGAAGGGCGCGAAGCCATGGCGGGCGTCGAGCCCATGCAGATCAGCATCGTGCTCAGCGAGAACCTGCCCTGAATCCGGCCTTGCCCGGCGCGTCGGCTGTGCGCGGCGAGCGTTTGAGTTTGATACAAACGCAGCCGAAAAACCGGCGCCGATTGAAGTATCCTGACAGCCTGATCACTCGAAGAGAGGCACTCGATGGAAGCTCAGGCACTGCACCGCGGACGGCTGATCGACCACATCCAGTTGGTCGTCAAAGACCTGGCCAAAAGCCAGGCCTTCTATGAATCGATCATCGGCGTCCTGCGCATCCCCATGGGCGGCGCAGGCGACGGCTACTTCTGGGTGGACGAACTCTTCGTCAGCGCCGTCGACAGCCCCGCCGCGCAAGGCCACCTGACCGGCCGGCATCATCTCGCCTTCCAGGCCGACAGCACGGAAATGGTCGACGCCTTCCATCGCGCCGCGCTGGAAAGCGGCGGCACCGACAACGGCGCGCCGGGCTATCGCGAATACCATCCCGGCTACTACGCCGCTTTCGTCCTGGATCCCGACGGCAACAACATCGAAGCCGTCTATCACGGCCCCGCCCGGCGCAGCGCGGCATCGGTCGAAATACGCTTCTGACGCTCATGGGATTGCGCCATGCGACCGAGCCGCCACGCACTCCTCGCCGCCATCATGGCCTTGCTGCTCGCGGCGGGCGCAGCGGCCTACGTCTGGCTGGACCGCTGGCAGCGCGGCGCGATTTTTTCGATCGAACTCGGCGAAGCCCGCTGGGCGCGCGAACCCCTGGCCGGCACCGAAATCTTCGACCTGCCGCTGGCCGCCGGCCAGACCGTGCGCGCCTGGTACCTGCCCGGGCCCGCAGCCGACGCGCCCACCGTGCTGTACCTGCATGGATCCCGCTGGAACCTGAACAGCAGCGTCTTTCGCATGGAACGCTGGGCCGACATGGGATATTCGATGCTGGCCATCGATTATCGTGGCTTCGGCGAATCGACCCCGCTGCTTCCGTCGCAGGCCAGCGCCGTGCAGGACGCCCGGATCGCGCTGCGTGAACTGGCACGCCGCCAGCCGGACCCCGCACGCCGCTTCGTCTACGGGCACAGCCTGGGCGGCGCGGTGGCCGTGGCGCTGGCCGCCGATGCGGAGCCGGACAGCTTCGCCGGGCTGATACTCGAATCCACCTTCACCAGCATCCGCGACATGATCGCCGCCAGCCGATGGCGCGACATCCCCGGCCTGCATTGGATCATCACCCAGCCTTTCGACTCGCTGTCGAGCATCCGCCGGGTACGCCAGCCTATCCTGTTCATACACGGCACCGCCGACAGCGTGGTGCCCCCCGCCATGAGCGACGCCCTGTATGAAGCCGCCGGCCAGCGCGAAGGCGGCAGGCAGGCGCTGGCCAAGATCGAGGCCGCGTCGCACTCGGGCGCCAGCCGCAGCCCGGAATACGCTGAAGCGGTGCGGGAGTTCATTGGCGGGGTCATGCGGCACCGAGAAGGCTAGCGTGCTGTTTGGCACGTGCGCAGGACGCCGCATGGACGGCAGCTCTTGCGCGTATCTCGTTTGAGATACACAATGGAAGCCAAAACCCACTTCAGGAGAAACGACGATGGCCGCTCAGTCATCTATGCTGCACGTTCGTGTAGACGCCAAGCTCAAGGCCGACGCCGCCGAGAAACTGGCCAATTTCGGTTTATCCGTCTCGGATGCCGTACGCATCCTGCTGACCCGCGTGGCCAAGGAAGGCGGCCTGCCCGCAGGCCTGACTCTCGATCCGGAGGCGCACGACGCATGGTTCGCTGCGAAGGTTCGCGACGCGTTGGCAAACACTCAACCGGACATACCGCATCGGCAGGTTATGGACGAAGCGCAGGCACTGATAGAGCGAAAGCGCCGTGCCAGAACTTGAATGGACCGAACTGGCCCGCGCCGACCTGCTGGCGATTGTCGATTACATCTCCGACGACAACCCGGATGCCGCGCAACGTCTAAAAGACGACATAGAGGCCAAGACCGCAAAGCTGTCCGAATACCCCAAGCTTTACCGCCCTGGCCGTATCCTCGGAACACGGGAACTGGTCGTGTGGGCAAACTACGTCATTGTGTACTCAGAAGACCCTTTCGTTGTGCGTATCTTGCGAGTGCTCCATGCCGCGCAACAATGGCCGCCGGCCGCAGCGGTCAGTTCTTCAAACCCAGCTTCGCAATGATCGGCCCGTATCGCCGCGCCTCGTCATCGATGCGGGCCTTCAGATCCGCCGACGCGCCTTGCAGCGGCGTGAACGACAGCTCCTCCAGGCGTTTGCTGACCTGGGGATCGTTGATCGCGGCACTCACCGCTTTGGCCAGGCGATCCACGATCGCCTGGGGCGTGCCTTTCGGCACGGCGATGCCCGCCCAGCTGCCGCTGCTGAAGCCTTGGTGGCCCAGTTCGGATATGGTGGGCACGTCGGGAAGCGACGGGGCGCGGCTTTCGCCGGTCACGGCAAGGGCGCGGATTTTCCCCGACTGGATGAACGGCAGCGCCGGCGCCACGGCCACGATGCCCAGCTGCACCTGCCCGCTGGCCAGGTCGTTCAAGGCATTGCTGCCGCCGCGATAGGGAATATGCGTGGCGGGAAAATCGAAGAGCTCCCGGATTTCCTCGAAGGTCAGATGCATGGACGTGCCCACGCCGGGCGTCGCATAGTTGATCCGATCCGGATGCGCCTTGGCGTAGTTCACCAAGTCCTTGAAATCCTTCACGGGCAGGCTGTTGTTCATCAGCACCACATGGGGCGCAATGCTGATGGGCGCGACGGGGATGAAGCTGCCCACGGGGTCATAGGCGAGGTTGCTGGTCAGCTCCTTGGCAATCGCAAGGTTGCCGCCGTACTGAAGCAGCGTGTATCCATCGGGCTTCGCGTTGGCGACCTTGGCGCCTCCCACGTTGCCCCCGCCGCCGCTGACGTTCTCGACGATGATTTCCTGGCCCAGGTTTTTACTCATCGAAGATGCGACCAAGCGCCCCAGGAAATCGAATTGCCCTCCCGCGCTGAACGGCACGACCAGGGTGATGGGGCGGGCCGGATATTCCGCCTGCGCCGCAGCCTGGGAGGATATGGCCGCCACGGACACGGCCGCGGCGGCGAGACGGATGATGAACATTAGGGGCTTCACTGGAATCTCCTGTCATATGGAATTCTTTCGTCGGCGTATGCGGGTGACACCGAGTGGAGACTTTATAGCCCGCCGCTTCCAGCGGGCCGATTACCCAAGCGGTGGATGCGATAACTCAAAAGCATGAGCCCGCCCCCTTTCCATCCGCCCATGACGCAGCGTTATAGAAAGCGACCGGCCCGTTATACAGCAAACGCGCCCAGCCATTCACCATAGGGCTTCCTTTACTGCGAGGTCTATGTTCATGAATCAGGGACGTTTCATCAGTCGCGCCGCCCGTTACTGGGCCGACAAGCCGGCGATCATCTTCGGTCAACACCGCATCAGTTTCCAGGCGCTCGAGGCGCGGTCGAACCGCTTGGCGAATGCCCTGCTGGGCATGGGCCTGAATACCGGGGACCGTGTCGCCATCCAGGCATGGAACCGGCCGGAGATCATCGAACTCGAGTGCGCCTTGTACAAGGCCGGCCTGGTCAGGGTCGGGCTGAACGCGCGGCTTTCTTCCGCCGAATTGTGCGACACCGTCAACAACGCCGAGGCGCGGATCCTGCTGGTCGACGAGTCGCACCGGGATGCCGCCATGGCGCTTGCCCAAGACATGCCCAGCCTGGAGGCCATACTGTCCATCGGCGGCGGCTTCGGCCGGGAGAGCGAATACGAGGCGCTGCTCGGCAAGGCGTCCGACGCCCCCGTGGACCGGGACATGCGGGCCGACGACCTGGCCGTGCTGCATTTCACCTCCGGGTCCACGGGCAAGCTCAAGGCTGCGATGCAGACCGTGGGAAACCGCCTCGCCTCCCTGCGCAAGGTGGCCATGGGCAGGATGCGGGCGGATCCCGGCGAAGTCCTGGCCCTGGCCGGGCCGATCACGCACGCCAGCGGAATGTTCATGCAGCCCTTCCTGTTTCAGGGCGGCACCATCCTGCTGCACGAGCGTTTCGAGCCGGACGCCTTTCTGGCCTCCATACAAGAGCATCGCGCCGCATTCACCTTCATGGTGCCGACGATGGTGAACATGGTGGTGGCCCTGCCGTCCCTGAGGAAATATGACCTTGGCTCGCTGCGCCAGCTTTCCTACGGGGGCGCCCCGATGGCGCCGGCCCGCGTCCGCGAGGCCTGGCACGCCCTCGGCCCCATACTGTGCCAAGGCTACGGCGCGGGCGAAACGACCGGCGGCATGATCATGCTCACCTCGCAAGACCACCGCGCCGCGATCGAAGGCCGCCCGGAACGCCTGATGTCCTGCGGGCGCGCCTTCGGCGAAACGGAAGTGGTGCTGCGCGACGACGAAGGCCGGCCCGTGCCCCCGGGGGAAGTCGGCGAGATCACGGTGCGGGGTCCGGACGTCTTCGCCGGGTACTGGCGCGAGCCGGAGCTGAGCAAGCAGGCCTTGCGTGCCGGGTGGTGCCATACCGGCGACCTGGCCCGCATGGACGACGAAGGCTATATCTATATCGTCGACCGCAAGAAAGACATGATCATTTCCGGCGGCTTCAACGTCTATCCCACCGAGGTCGAGCAGGCGCTGTACCAGCACCCGGCCGTCTATGAAGCCTGCGTCTTCGGCATCCCCGACGAAATATGGGGCGAATCCGTGAAAGCGGCCGTCGTGCTCAAGCCCGGCGCCCAGGCGGACGAAGCCGGCCTGGCCGCCCACTGCAAAGCCCTGCTGGCCGACTTCAAGAAGCCGCGCTCCATCGACATTCTCGGCGAGCTGCCCAAGAACGCCAATGGAAAGATATCCCGCAAGGCCTTGAAGGATCCTTACTGGGCGGGACATGAGCGCATGGTCGTCTGATTCCGATGCGCCGGCGGGCGGGAGCGCGCGCCGGCGCCCATCAGCGGGTGGCGGGAGAACCCAGCGGCTTGTGCTCGCGCAGCAGCTCGATGAACCTCAGGACCAGCGGCGACAGGTAGGCGCCCTTCCGGGTCGTGATGCCGACCACCCGCTTCCATCGGGCCTCGTCCAGGGGAATCGCCCGCAAGCCCTTGCTTTCCGGACGGTTCAGCCAGGACTCGGTGGCCACCGTGAGCAGATCGGTGCTGTAGACCATGCGGATCAGCGCCGTGCTGGACGAATTGGATTCCACCACCACATTGGGCGCGGCCAGGCCGTGCTCGATGAAACGCGCGTCCACCCAGCGGCGCGCCACGATCTGGTCGCGCGGCAGAATCCACGAAGCGCCCTCCAGGCAGGCAAACCGCAGCTTGGGGTGAAAAAACAGGGGGTGGCCTTCCCGCGCCACGATGTACAGATCGTCCTGGAACAGCGGCTCCTGCTCGAATTCGTCGTACTGCAGGGCATGCTGGCCGCTGATGCAAAGGTCCAGATCGCCCAGCCTCAGGGCCGAGAACAGGTAATCGTTCAAGCCCATGGAAACCTGCACGCGCGCCGCCGGCCTTTGGCGCAGCAGCGACTCGAAGGTACGCGCGAAGTAATCGGTATAGATCGACGGCACGCCGACCCGAAGCAGCCCTATGGTTCCAAAATGCAGGTCCTGAGCCTCGCGCACGGCCTCATCCAGCGCCAGCTGGACCTGGTTCGCCCGATCGAAGAACGCCCGGCCCACCGCCGTCAGCACCATGCCTTTCGGCGTGCGCTCGAACAGTTGCAAACCCAGTTCGCGCTCCAGTCTTTGTATGCCTTTGGTGAGCGCCGGCTGGGTCTGCCCCAACCGTTCGGACGCGCGCCCCATGTGGCCGGTATCGGCCACCGCAAGAAAGTAATTCAAGTCCTCGAGCCGCATTGCATTCCCCTGGGTTATTGAAATCCGCCACGGAATAATCCTGATCGCTGCGCGGCGGTGGCAACATTGCCTTTCGATCATAGAAGGAATGGATTCCACCATGCACGCCCCTCAAACGACACCGCCGCTGAATCAGATTCGAGCCGTTCTGCAGCGCTATCTTACCGAAGAGCTCATTCCCTACGAACGCGCCAACGGCTTCACCTACGAGGACCGGTTCTCGAAGGAGACGGTAAGGCAAATATGGCGTCGCTCGCGCGAACTGGGGCTTTATGGCCTGCAAGTGCCGTCCGAACTGGGCGGCATGGGCATGTCGGTCGAGGATCTTTGCGTGCTGAAGGACGACGCGGCCGCCTCGGGCGCCATCCTCTTTCCGCATGTGCTGGGCGACTGGGGCGGGCCGTCGCGCATCGGCAGCCTGGTGAAGCACGCCACGGCCGACCAGATGGAGCGCTTCATCCTGCCCGTCATCCGCGGCGAAAAAGGCACGTGCTTCGCCATGACGGAACCGCAGTCGGGATCGGACGCGGGCAGCATCGGCACGCGCGCGGTCGCCGACGGAGACGACTACGTCATCAATGGCTGCAAACACTATATCAGCGCATCCCCCTTCGCCGATTTTGCGATCGTCATGTGCGTGACCGACCCGGACAAGGGAACGGACGGGATCTCGGCGATCCTGGTGGAGCTGGACCGCCCCGGCGTCACCCTGAGCTATGACTGCCTGCCCATGACCGGACAGCATGTGGATGCGGACATCCATTTCGACAACGTGCGCGTGCCCCGGTCCAATCTCCTGGGCGAGGAAGGCCGGGGGTTCAAGACGGCCATGGGCCGGATCAGCGTGAACCGCCTGCTGCATTGCCCGACCATGATCGGGCTTGCGCGCCAAGCCTACGGCATGGCCATAGACTATGCCGGCAAGCGCCGGCAATTCGGCGGGCCGATCAGCCGCTTCCAGGCCATCCAGCACATGCTCGCCGACATGGCGACGGGCCTGTACGCCTGCACCAGCATGGTGGCCGCCGCGGCGCGCCAGGCGGATGCGGGGCGAGACATCCGCAAAGAGGCGTCGATGTGCAAGCTTTTCGTGTCCGAAAAATGCTTCGAGATCGCGGACAAGGCCATGCAGATCCATGGCAATGTGGGCGTCACCAAGAACCATCCCGTCGAATTCATCTTCCGGCGCCTGCGGCTCTACCGCATCGTCACCGGCACCAGCGAGATCCAGCGCAACACCATCGCGAAAGCCATCCTGTCCTGAGGCCGCGCCCCGAGCAGCCAGCCCGGAAGGGCCGGCGCTTTTCCTTCAGAATCGATACAGCCGCGCCGGGTTGTCCGACAGAATCCTTTGGCGCATGGCGGGATCCGGCACCCATGCGCCCAGCAGATTGAACAGCTCGACGGAGCTGTTTTCGCCGAAGGACAGATGCGGGTAGTCGCTGCCCCAGATCAGGCGATCGGGCGCGGCGTCCAGCGCCGCATGCACCATGGGCGCCACGTCGCTGAACCCCGGCGCGGTCGAGATGCGGTAGATGCCGGTGATCTTCAGATAGCAGTTGCCGTTCCGCGCCAGGTCGAGCACCTGCCGGAAGCCCGCCGCATCGGCGCCGTCGCGCGCCTTTTGCATCCCCAGGTGGGCAATCGAATACGGCAGGCGCAAGGCGCGCAGCACGGGCAGCAGCTCTATCGTCAGCCAGTCGGGCAACAGGAAGTCCAGGTGCCAGCCGAGTTCGGCGCAGCGCGCGGCCAAGCGCTCGATGCGGGGCGCCAGGGTGGCGCCGAAGCCCGGCTGCGCCGGCATGATGGGGCGGACGTTGATGCGGACACCGCACACGCCCGTCGCGTCCAGCGCGCCCAGCGTGGCGTCGGATTCGTTTTCATCGACGTCGACGATGCCCCGGCACGGCAGCGCCATCTGCTTCATCGCGTCGAGCATGCAGCGGTTGTCTCGCCCATAGGCGCTGGGCTGCACGAACACGAACCGGGTCAGGCCCAGGCGGCGGGCCAGCTCCAGGTAGTCTTCGAGCGGCGCATGCGGAGGATCGTAGCGCAGCTCGGTGCCGTAGCCATATTGGCCGGCGGGGCCGAATACATGGAAATGGCTGTCGCAGGCTTTGGGCGGCGCAGTGAAAGCCGGCTTGCCATCGCTATCGTGCATCGTTCGCTTCCTTGTCGAGTTCCGCGGCCGCCCGGCGCAATTGTTCGGCGTCCTTGCCGGCCGCCTGCATCAGGTAGGTGACGTCGCTGCCGGCGATGATCATGCGCGCGCCCATCGCGAACAGGTCGCTTTGCAGCGCCAGGTCGGATCGTATGCCCCCGATCCCGAGAAACTTGCCATGCTCGCGACAGGCGTTCGCGGCCTGCGCGTATGCCTCGCGCAGGCGGGGGTGCCTCAGCTGGCCGGGTATGCCCATTTCCGTGCAAAGATCATTGGACCCGATCAGCAGCATGTCTATGCCCGGCACCGCCGCGATGGCGCTTGCGTTGGCGATGCCCTCGGGCGTTTCGAGCATGGCGATCAGCAGGGATTCGCGGTTGCCCGTCTCGATCACTTCCGCCAGCGGCCTGGAGGCGTATGCAAGGGCGGGCCCGCTGCCCATGACGGAGCGATGGCCCAGCGGCGGATACTTGGAAGCCGCCACCAGCGCGCGCGCCTGTTCCGCCGTCGAGACGTGCGGCACGATGACGCCCTGCGCGCCGCCGTCCAGGGCGCGCGAGACATGCTGTGCGGCATGGTCCGGAACCCGGACCAAAGGCGTGATGCCGCAGCCCAGGGCGGCGATGCATATGGACGAAACGGCGTCGAATTCGATGGGGCTGTGCTCCATGTCGAGATAGATGCTGTCGAACCCGCAGGCCGCCGCCATCGGAGCGATGTCGGGCGTGCGCGCCTGCCTGATCCCCATGCAGAGCACCAGGCCCCCTTCCCGCATGGTTCTTGAAATGCGATTCTGTTCCCAAGCCATCATCAATCCACCTTCACATTCGCTCGCTTGATGACATCCGCCCAGAGCGCGGTTTCCGCCGCGACGCGCTGAGTGAATTCCCGCCTGCCCGTGGCCTCGGGCGCCACGCCCGCCCCTTCGAACACCTTGCGCAATTCCGCCGACTGCGTGGCTTTGACGATGCCGCCCTGAAGCTTTTCCAGGATGGCATCCGGCACGCCCGCGGGCGCCATGACCCCGAACCAGTACATGACCCCGTAGTCGGGATAGCCGGCCTCCGCGAACGTGGGAACCTCCGGAAACATGGGATGGCGCTTCTTGCCGCTCAAGGCGAGGCCTTGCACGCGCTTGTCCTTGATGTACTGGACGGTGGACCCGACGCTGCCGATGGCGATGTCGACGCGCCCCGCGACCACGTCCAGCATGGCGGCGGCGATGCCTTTGTAGGGTACGTGCACCAGCTTGGCGCCGGCATCCAGCAGGAAGGCCTCCATGGCCAGATGCGCCGACGATCCCAGGCCGCCCGACCCGAAGGTCATCGATTCAGGCTGGGCTTTGGCGGCGGCGATCACCGACTTCAAGTCTTTTGCGGGCAAAGCCGTGCTTCCCACCAGAACCGCCGGCGCCTCGGCAAGCTGGGCGACTTGGACGATGTCCTTCTTGGGGTCGTAGGGCAATGTCTTGTAGAGCGCCGCGGACACGGCGAATGAGTTGTCGGTCACCATGAAGGTGTAGCCGTCCGCCGCCGCCTTGGCCACGACGTCGGTGCCGATGGTGCTCCCGGCGCCGCCCCGGTTCTCCACCACGAATTGCTGGCCGAACTGGGTGCTGAGTTCGCGGCTCATGGCCCGCGCCGCCGTATCGGTGAACGAACCGGCGGTGAACGGAACGATGATGCGCACCGGGTGCTCCGGCCAGCTCGTTCCCGATTGCGCGTAAGCCTGGACGGAACAGGTCAGAATGGCCAGAGCGGCGGCCAGCTTCTTGTACATGGAATTCTCCTCTGAAAATAATCCAACATGGTGATAATTATTTTAATTTTAATTTACATCAAATTCAGCTCCGGCGCAGCAAGGCTGCGCGGTCCGCCTGCAGGGCGGTCGCCTTGATCGACGACATCACGGGCCGTCCGAACTCGGCGGACAGGCCGTCCAGCACGCCCAGGGTCGGCAGCTGGGAACACGCGATGAACATCGCGTCACAGGAGGCGGTCATGGTCTTGCGTGCCAGGGCGGCCACCTCGTCTTCGGTGATGCGACCCAACGCATCGACGTCCGGCGCGTTGAAGCTGGCCAGCTCCTGGACCTCGATGTCGTCTTCATCCAGGAATTTCATCAACGCGCGGTTCACGGTCTCGCTATAGGGCGACACGAGCGCAATGCGGCGCGCGCCCAGTTCGCGCAAGGCCAGCACCATGGAGCGGGCCGTCGTGACGACGGCGGTTCCGGTCACGGATTCCAGATCCCTTGCAAGCCGCGCTTCGCCCTCGGGCCCGGCGACGAAGCCGGCCGCGGTGCAGCCATAGGCGACGACGTCCAGGCCTTTGCTCATGCCCGCCGCCAGGTCCAGCGTGTTCCGGACATACTCCGGCAAGACCTCGGGCGTGATCAGTCCCTTGCCGCGCGGGATGCGCAGGACCTCGACCTCCGACCCGGCCGGCAGCCAGCCGGCGATTTCCCGGGCCATGGTGGTGTTGTTCATCGGGACGATCAGCCCCACTTTCCATCCCGTTTTTTGCGCCGTGGCGCCCTCTTGCTCGGTCATGCCGGTCTGCCTCTTTTCTAGTTCATTAAATTCTCTTGCCATACGATAATTATTTTAATCTTAAACCTGTCCCCGCGTGCCCGCCGGCGCGCGGGCGCCGGCGGCGGCGCGAGTCGCAAGGCCTTTCGGATATGAAGTAATCTATCGGGCGGGCCGCAAGACGCCGGAGCGGCGCCGAGAGGCTGTTCGGCGGGGTGCCTGTGCCCCGCTTCGGCGTTTTTTTTGAATGGACGGATTTGACGAGAGCGATGAGCAGCCTGGACAAGATGCTGAACCTGCTGGATGTGTTCACGCCCGCGGCGCCGGTTTGGGCCACTGAAGACCTGATACGGTACGCGGGCATTCCCGCGTCGACCTGTTACCGGTATATCAAGTCGCTGCATCAGGCGGGGCTGCTTGCGCGCGTGGCCAACGGCTCATATGTGCTGGGGCCGCGCATCATGGAAATGGACCGCACCATCCGGCTGTGCGACCCCGTCTACATCGCCGGAACGCCGGTGATCCAAAAACTGACGGCGGACAGCGGCTTCAGCTCATTGCTCTGTATCCTGTTCAGCGACAGCATCATGTGCGTGCAGCAATCGCTGGCCCCCAACGCGCCGTCCGCCTTGTTCACGCGGGGCCAGCGCAGGCCCCTGGTCGCCGGCGCGTCGGCCAAGATCATTCTCGCCTATCTGCCCGTGCACCAGTTGCGCAGCATCTTCGCCAAGCATCGCAAAAGCATCGCCAGCGTGGGGCTGGGCGCCGACTGGGACGGCTTTCGGCTGACCCTCAAGCAGATCCGCCAGCAGGGCTATGCCAGAAGCTTCGGCGAATACAACCCCGGGATTCTTTCCGTGGCCGCCCCGCTGTTCAACCGCGCCGGAGACGTGCTGGGCAGCCTTGCGCTGGCGGCATCCGCCTGCACGACCAGCGAAACCGCCTTCGCGGCCGCCATACCGCTCGTGCTGGAGGCCGGCCGGCAGGTGAGCGAGCGGATATCCACATCGGCCAACGTGGTGGACCTGCCCGCGCGCGCGGTGGGCTGAGCCGCCGTCAACCCGCGCCGCGCATCGGTTTCAACGGCGGCGCCATGCCGTCGGGCAAGGGCGGTTCGGCGGTATTGAGCACCATGGCCAGCAAGGTGTAGTAGCCGCAGATCGCCAGCAGATCCAGCACGCCGCGTTTGCCATAGCGCGCCTCCACGCGGCCGTAGGCCTCGCGCCCCGGCGCGCCCAGGCGCTGCGTCTCGGTGCAGAACTCGTAGACGTCCCGCAGCTCTTCCGGCATGGGCGCCGGACGCTCGTTGCGTGCCACCGCATCCATGATCTCCGCGCTCAGCGTGGTCGTGCCGGCGGCGATGCGGCGATGCGCCATCCATTCATACTGGCAGTCCCAGGCCCTGGCGGTGATCAATATGCCCAGCTCGACCACCTCGGCCGGCAGGCCGGTGCCGAAGCGCAGGTGCTCGCCGACCTTCTGCAAGCAGCCGGCGAGCTCGGGATTGTGCAGCAGGGCGATGAACGGCCCCTTGACCTCGCCGCGCGGACCGGCGGCTATCTCGGCCGCGACTTCGCGCTGCTTGTCTGACATGGCTTCGGGTGGAATCCGGGGAAAGCGTTCGCTCATTGTCTGTTCCTTGATTGATTCATGCCGGCCGCCTTTCGGCCGCCTCATTTGCGTACCGTGATCGAATGGGCCGGCCGCCCTTCGGGAATTTCCGCCCAGCGCCAGTGCAGGGCCCGCAGCTCGCCGAATTCATGCGGCATGCGTTCCCAGCTGTCGCCGCCGTCCCGGCTGCGAAACAGCTGCCCCAGATTCGTGCACGTGAACAGCAGCATCGGATCATGGGGATGCGTCGCCACGCACCACACCGTGCTGTTCAGTTTGCCCGGCAAAGGGACTTCGCGCCAGCTGTCCCCGTAATCGTCGCTGCGCAGCAGCTTGCCGTCATTTCCGGGCGGCCCGTTTCCGTTGGTAAGAAACACGATACGGTCGGTGTCGGCCCTGGGCACCACCGCGCGCGTATATTGCCAGGGCGAATCCAGCTTCTGGAAGGCCCAGGTTTCGCCGCCGTCGTCGCTGCGATGCAGGCCTTGATTGGTGGTCGCGAACATGATGCGGCGGCCATTTTCACGACGGATGATCGCCAGCCCATGGACGTCCAGAGAAATCAGTCCTTCCGTGCGGGCTTCCCAGCTCCTGCCGCGGTCCGTGCTGCGGAAAATGCCGCCGATCTCTATCGCCGCCCACACGATGTCGCGGTCCAGCGGGTCCACGAGGATTTGCGTCACCCGGGTCGGCCCCTGGTTGATGGGGGAAAAATCGGCCATGCCCGGCGCGGGCACGCCGACCCAGCTGGCGCCCCCGTCCTCGGAGCGATAAAGCTCGGCCGGACGCCCGCCGGCGAACAGCAGGTCCGGATCATCGGGGTGCTGGACCACCGACCATACGTCTTTCAAAGGAGAAGCCACCGGCGTCCAGCGCGTGGTGGTTTCATCCCATCGGAACAAACCCATGTCCGTGCCCGCCCACAACACCGTCGGCTGCGCCGCGTGACTGCTGTATGACCAGACTCGCGCCTCCAGGTACATGCCTGAATGGCTGTTGGGATGCACCCACGTTTGCCCCAGATCGTCGCTGAACCAGGCCGAATGGCCGGCGGTGCCGGCATAGGCCTCTATGCGCCTTCCCATCGTTTCTCCCTGTTGATGCCTGCGCGGAGCACCCGCGCAAAGGCCGAAATATACAATAAATCTTACTATATGGTAATATTTTTATATTGATTCAAATCAATTCTGTGCCGACCATCCGCAGCAAGGATGAGGCTCGCGGCAGCGGCACACGACAAGAAATAGATTCATTTCCTCTATTCAATAATATTTCCTTAAAAACGGGAGACCAGATGAAGAAACTCGCCTGTGGACTTGCACTCGCCGCCGGCGTGGCCGCGCTGCTGCCGGCCGGCCCGGCCGGCGCCGCCTATCCCGAACGGCCCATACGCGTCATGATCGGCTTTCCTCCCGGCGGAGCCATCGACACCATCGGCCGCCTGATCGCCCCCCGCCTCAGCGAGCGGCTGGGCCAATCGGTGGTCATAGAAAACAAGGCGGGCGCGGGCGGCATCATCGCGCTGCAACAGCTGCTGAAATCAGAGCCGGACGGATACACCGTGCTCATGGGCACGATGGGCAACCTGAGCATATCGCCCGGGCTGGTCAAGGACTTCAACGCCGACATGGAAAAAGACGTGGCCGCGGTGACGATAGTCGGCGCTTCCGGCATGGTGCTGTATGCCAATCCGAAGTCGCCGTTCAAGTCCGTTCCCGAAATGATCCGCTACGCGAAAGCGCATCCCGAGAAGATCAATTTCTCATCCAGCGGCAACGGCGGGCTGCCGCACATGGCCGGCGAACTCTTCAAGACCGCAACCGGCACCAAACTGACCCACATTCCCTACAGCGGCAGCAATCCCGCCGTCAAGGACGTCGTGGGCGGCCAGGTGGACGTCACCTTCGAAGCCACCGCCATCGGCCTGCCTTTCGTCCAGTCCGGCCAACTGCTGGCGCTGGGCACCACCGGGAAAGAACGCTCGCCCGTCATGCCCGGCGTGCCCACCATCGGCGAAAGCGTCCCCGGCTATGAAGTGACCAACTGGTATGGCGTCATCGTGCCCGGCGCGACGCCCGCGGAGCGCATCGCAACGCTGCAGAAAGCGTTCGCCGACGTGCTGGCCGAACCGGAAATCAAGGACAGGCTTGCGAGCCTGGGCGTCACTCCCGACGGGCGCTCGCCGCAAGAGGCCGCTGCCTACATGAACGCAGAGCGAAAGCGCTGGATGAAAGTGATCAAGGAAAACAACATCAGCACGCAGTAAAAGAAGAGTCCACGAATGAGCCTGCCCCCTACGATGAACGGCGCGGAGTCCCTGGTCCGGACCCTGCTCGCGTCGGAAATCGACATCTGCTTCGCCAATCCCGGCACCTCCGAAATGCACTTCGTCGCCGCCCTGGACCGCGTGCCGGGCATGCGCTGCGTGCTCGGCCTGTTTGAAGGCGTCGTGACCGGCGCAGCGGACGGCTACGGCCGCATGGCGGGCAAGCCCGCCTCGACTTTGCTGCACCTGGGCCCGGGCCTGGCCAACGGCATCGCCAACCTGCACAACGCCCGCAAGGCGCGCACCCCGATCCTGAACATCGTGGGCGAACACGCCAGCGACCATCTCCAGCACGAAAGCCCTTTGCGCAGCGACCTGCCCGCCACGGCCGCCCTGATTTCAGACTGGCACAGAGTCGGCGGCCGGCGGACGATCGCCCGTGACACGGCGGAGGCCGTCACCGCCGCCCGCTCGCACGACGGCCAGATCGCCACCCTGATCCTGCCCGCCGACACCGCCTGGGCGCCCGGCGACGAGCCTCGCGCCGCGCGGCCGCCGGCGGCGCTGCAACGCGCCGAGGCCGGCGCCATGGCGCGCGCCGTGCAGGCGCTGCGTTCGGGCAAGCGCGTCGGCCTGCTCGTGAGCGGGCCCGCCGTGGAAGCCGACGGGCTGCGCCTGCTGTCGCGCTTTGGCGGGCTGGCCAACCTGCGGCTGTTCGCCCAGCAGTCCAATCGCCGCTTCGCCCGCGGGCGGGGCCATCTCGTCGTTCCCCGCATACCGTTCAATGTGGACCAGGCCGTGCAGATGCTGCGCGACATCGAAGCGCTGGTTCTGGTCGGCAGCCATCCCCCCGCCGCCTTCTTCGGCTATCCCGACAAGCCGCGCCTGCTGATGCCGCCCGGCTGCGAGCTCATTCCGCTCCTTGCGCCCGGCGGCGACGCCCTGCACACGCTGGCGTGGCTGGCCGACGAACTCGGATGCCCGGCCCGGCACCGCCCGGCCGCCGAGGCGCCGGCGCCCGAGATGCCCGCAAGCAACCGGCTCGACCCCGACACCATCATGCAGGCCATGGCGACCCTCTTGCCCGAAAACGCCGTCGTCGTCGATGAATCGGTCTCGTCCGGCCGTTCGCTCTTCAAATTCACCGACGGCGCCGCCCCGCACGATTATCTGCAGATCACGGGCGGCGCGATCGGCTCGGGCCTGCCCATGGCCACCGGCGCGGCCGTCGCCTGCCCCGGACGCAAAGTGGTCTGTTTCGAAGGAGACGGCAGCGGCATGTACACCCTGCAAGCGCTCTGGACGCAAGCCCGGGAACAGCTGGACGTCGTCACCATCATCCTGGCCAACCGCAGCTACCGGATCCTGCATGGCGAACTGAAAGGCGTCGGCATCGACAACCCGGGGGAACAAGCGCACCGCATGCTGGACCTGGAGCGCCCGACGCTCGACTGGGTGTCGCTCGCCCGCGGCCACGGCGTTCCGGCCGTGAGCGTGGATACCGTCGGCGGCTTCGCGCGGGCCTTCCGGAACGCCTGCGCGCAAGAGGGGCCGTCGCTGATCGAGGCGCTCCTGCCTTGACGCCGCCCGACAGGCCCTGAACCGGCCGCCAAGCCCAGAGCCCGTCTACGTGAACAGGCCCTGGCGAAAAGGCCCTTGGAAACAAGGGCTTTTTTTCCGCCACTGCCGCGCATCCATGGAATCTTATTCTGTTTAATTAAAAACATGACTTGAATCATGTGGGATGCAAAAAATCCTCTGTATCTTCACGCTTCCAAAAGACTGTTCGGATCTTTTGCGATCGACCGTTGCCATTATCCGGCCTCGCCCAAAATGGGCGAAAACACATAGCCAACCGGTTCAGGCTGCCTATCTTTTTAGGTATCATGCGCTCGTCATTTTTGAATAGGCTTGATCATGTCGATAAGCAGAATCTTTAATCATTCTACGTTCGCCAATAGCACGCTGATGGGGTTGGCGGCATTGATCGGCGGATTTTCCATCGCGTTTTTCACGCTGGATAATCAGGGCGCAGTATATATTACGCAGGACAGCATCGCCACGGGCCCCGACTCGGTAATGGGCTTGGCCACGCTGGTCGTGACGCTGTTTTCGCTCCTTTGCTCTTTTATCTGCTTCATGGGCGATTATGTGAATTATCGCGGCTGGTCTCCGGTTCCGCGGGCGTCGATGCTGCGGCAAGGACTGATTATCGCAGCCAGGTACGGCCTCACCGTGTTCGTCGTGATGATATCTTTTGGCGTGCTGTGGCAAAGGTTTTTTGAAGCACTGCAGGTTTCCGCCTTGTTTGGAGCGGGCTTTATCGCCATATTATCCGGCATGGCCGGCTTTTATATCGCCCTGTCCTTGAAAGGCGAATACCGGAATTATGTCTATCGCTCCATAACGCCCCGGCCGGCGCAATTGCATGCTCTTGCTTCTTGCAAACCGATTTATCGTTGAGGACTCAAGGTGACCATGCGCAGCAGGGCGAAAGACGGACTGACATCCAATTCCAAGGACCTGGAAAATCTGGCGTGCTTGAAAAACCAGATAAAGGTTTTGCGGCTGGTCGCCGCGAAAAGGCCGCTGGACGAATCATTGACCGCGCTGTGCGACTTCGTGGAAAAACAGATTCCCGGCTCCGTATGCTCGGTGCTGACACTGGACGGCACAGGCACCGCGATCGGCCGCTCGATCGCCCCGCACCTGCCGCGCAGCTACAGCGAAAACCTGATCGGCGTGAAAATCGGCCCCAAGGTCGGTTCCTGTGGCGCGGCGATGGCGCTGAACAAGCCCATCATCGTCAATGACATCGCCAGCCACCCCAACTGGGTGGACTTCAAAGCGCCGGCCCTGTCTTGCGGGCTGCGCGCCTGTTGGTCCTATCCGTTCAGCGACAGCACCGCAACCGTGCGAGGGGCTTTTGCAATCTACAGCGACTCCCCCCGCAGCCCCTGTGCCTACGAGAAGGTGATCCTGGCCGTGGCGGGCGAAATCGCCGCCATCGCCATCGAGCTCAGCCAGGTGCAGGCGGATCTTTACTTCCGGGCGAACTACGATCAGCTCACGGCGCTGCTGAACCGGCACGCCCTGTTCTCGCGGCTGAAGCATATCGTGAAAAGCCACAGCCGGCGCCGGACGAAATTTGCCGTGCTGCTGCTGGATCTCGACCGGTTCAAGCACCTTAACGATACCTATGGCCATTTGGGCGGGGACGCCATACTGAAGGAAGTCGGCAACCGGCTGCAGCATTGCGTCCGGTCCAGCGACGTGGTGGCGCGCCTTGGCGGCGACGAGTTCGCCGTCGTGCTGGACGGCATCAACAACCTGGCGGAGGCCGAAAACATTGCCCAGAAGATATTGCAGGTCATCGCATACCCTTTGAAGCTCGAAGACCAGCAGCTAAACCTGACGGCGAGCATGGGCGTGACGACTTTCCCGGACGATGCAACGACCGTCAAGCAGCTGATCGGCAACGCCGACCAGGCCCTATACAGCGCAAAGGACAATGGCAGGAATCAGTATGCCTGTTTCAGCCGGTCCATGCAGCCGAACGCCTGCGCCAGGCCGGGCTTGCCGAACGATGCGCGCAGCGCCGCCTGAGCCCCCAGCGCCTGTCAGCGTCACAAGGCGGGCGGCACTGGCCGGCCATTGCGGGCAGGCCGGCCACGGACGAGGCCCCGATGCCCGATCAGCCTTCCTTGCCGGCGCCTTTCATTCCCATGCCGATCAGCTGATTCATCTGCTCCGCCAGGTGCAGCAACTGCTTCGCGCTGTCCCGCGTGAACTCCCGCAATTCCTGGCCTATGCAATCGGGGCGAAGCCGCCAGCCGCCCGCGTCGCTTTCCACATACCCTCGCTCGCTCAACCGCTGCAGCTTGCGGCGTATGGTTTCGCGCGGCAGACGCGAGATCTGCTCCAGGTCGCGCAACCGCATGGGCTTGAACGTTTCGATCACGAGCGGCCCGGCGCCGGAGGCGGGGGCTGCGGCGCCGGGCAAGGGCAGATTGGGCGCGACATTCAAATGCGAAAGCAAGCCAAGGATGATCAAGGACTCGAAATCGAGATCCAGCATCCGGGCCGACCGCAGCATGTGATCGACGATGAAGCGGTTCATGGTCAGGGAAATCAATGGGAACACGTGCTCGAAAGCCGTATCGAACGGGTTGATTTCCCGTCCGCCGCTGCTGTTTTCGATCGCTTCGCCGCTGTGGTCCGCCATGGCCTGCCCTGCTGAGGTGATTGCGTGATGATTCAGGGTAACCCGGATCGCGGCAATTGCATAAGCCTAGGGCCAGCGACGCCTACCTTTTAGCGTTGACAGTCCTTAGGGCCGGCCGGCAGCCACTCCTGTACGACGAGCTCGACCGTGACGCACGTGGGGCTGCCTCCTTTGAGGAAGGTTCCCGCGTGCACGACCCCCTTGTTGTCGGCGATGACGCCGTGCAGGCTGACGTCCAGGCGGCCCGTCCGGGGATCCACGGCTACGTTCCCGTCCAGGGTCAACAGCTCGACGGCGTAGCCCTCGACATGCCGCCGCTCATTGCCCACCCTGATTTCACTGCGGAACAGGCTCCCCAACCCGCCGCGAACGACGGCCTCGCGGACATTGTGCTTCAGGCACAGTTGCTCCACGGACTCGACCAGGTCGTCATTGGTGCACAGCCGGGCGTTGAAAACCCTGCCGAAGCTGCCGCGTACGAGTTTAGCGTCCATCTGCGCATGCCTCCCGAACCGGATGGAACACATGCAGGCGGCTCGTCCGATCGAGCGCGCTGACGAAACCGGACCGCCGCGTAGCCACGCCGCGCAAGCTCAGGCCCTTGTTTCCCACGCGGCAGCGTGGCAGGTTCAGATGGCCGCCGTGCAGCTTTCCGCTCGCTTCCGATATGAAACCGTGGCAATGAATGATGGCTGCGCCATCGGCATTCCGGCCGACCACGGCATTCGCGCCGATCAGGGTGACGCGGTTCAGCACGATGCCTTCGCCGTAAGCAACCAGCGTGCGCCCGGTGGGCTCCGGCGGCGCCACGTGGTAGACTGCCTCGTCCAGCTCACCCGACTGGCATTCGAGCTGGGCGTAGGAAATGCCTTCCAAAGCCAGCACGCTCAGAATCGACGGCCCAAGCCAGGCGCCTGCCGGGATTTCAATCTTGAAATCGTGGACGGTGTCGTCTTCCACGACCAGAATCCTGCTTGTCATCAGGTTCTCCTCCTAGAAAGCCACTTTTGGTGGCGGAAACGCGGCGCGCTTTCGCTGCGTCGCATGCATGCATTGGCGGCGGCAACGGCATGTGAAGGAAGCGAGCGGTTTTTGACCGCTCGCCGTCATGGCCGCTTTTGCCGCCGGTACGGCCCGGCGCTACAAGGCGAACGTGGAAATACCCGGCACCAGCGCAATGATGACCAACCCGAGCAGCAAGGCGCCCAGATAGGGCAATATGGCTCCCATGACTTCATCGGGCGGTTCCCCGCCTATCCGGCAGGCAACATAGAAGCCGACCCCGATGGGCGGCATCATCAGACCGATATTCATGGCGGTTACGGCAACCATTGCATAATGGACTTCATTGATGCCCAGGTTGCGGGCGATCGGAAACAGGATCGGAGCCAGCAGCAACAGCGCCGGCAGGCCTTCCAGCACGCATCCGAGCACCAGAAACACGACGATGGTGACCGCCATATAGGCGATCCATCCGCCGGGAAGGTTGGCCAGGAAGGTGGAAAGCCCCTGGATGACGCCGCTTTGCGTGATGGCCCAGGCCATGGCCGACGCCGTGCCGAGGATGAGCAGTATCGTGCCGCTCAGCGAGGCCGTTTCGACCAGCATGCCGTAGGTCTTGCGCACGCCGATGCCCCCGTAGAGCACCTGCCCGACGACCAGGGTGTACAGCACCGCGATGGTGGACACTTCGGTTGCCGTAGCCATGCCGCTGCCCACGGCGCCGCGAATGAGAAACGGCAGCAGCAGCGCCGGGGCCGCGATCACGGACAGCTTCACCGCCTGGCGCAGGCCCGCGCGCTTGACGTTGTGCACGTCTTCATGCCTTGCCTTCCATCGGGCCAGCAGCAGCAGGACCATCAGCAACACCAGGGCGACCACGAAGCCCGCTTGGAACAGCGCGGCGATCGACACGCCCGCCACAGAGCCCAGAACGATCAAAACGATGCTCGGCGGCACGGTGTCGGCCATCGCCGCCCCCGTGCCCAGCAGCGCGATCATCTCCTTGGGCTTGTTGCCCCGGCGCTTCATCTCCGGGAACAAGGCGGGAGCGACCGTGGCCATGTCGGATACCTTCGAGCCCGAAATGCCGGATACGATGAACAAGGACCCCAGCAAGACGTAAGACATGCCGGCCTTCACGTGGCCCAGCAAGGCCGCCAGAAAATCCACGATGGCCTTGCCCATTCCCGTGGCATCCAGAATGCACCCCAGCATCACGAAAATCGGCACGGAAACCAGAATGACGCTCGACATGCCCTCGTCCATGCGGCTGACGACGACCATCAATGGCACATAGCTGGAAAACGTCAGGAAGCCTATGGTGCCCAGCCCAAAACAGAACGCGATCGGCACCCCGGCAGCCAGGCACAGGGCGACGAGGCCGATCAGGAAAATGATCAGCCCCAGGCTGGTTATTTCATGAAACAGCGGTTCCAGAAGAAACAGCAGCCCCGCCGCCGCGGCGACCAGGACCGACGTGATGACAAGCTGGCGCAATCCCACCGTGCGCATCGCATAGCCGATGACCGTAAGCAGCATCAAGCTGATGCCGACGGGTATGGCGGCCACCCGGTAAGTGTTGGGAATTCCCAAGGCAGGCGAGGTAATGAACCATTCCTCCTGGGCGTATTCGATCGAAGGGGAAACGAGCGCTCCCAGGCAGATGGCCACCATGATGATCGCGAACGCCTGTATATAGCCGCGCAAGGCGGGCGACGCTTTTTCCAGGAATACCGTCAGGCGCAGATGTTCATTTCGGCGCATGGCAATGACACAGCCCAGCATGGCAAGCCATAAAAACGCAATGGAGATGAATTCATCGGCCCAGACGATGGACAACGAAAACACGTAACGGGAAAACGAGCTGACGAGCATCAGCACCATGATGCCCGCAAGCAACGCCGCCGACGCGGCTTCTAGGGGCGCCCATAGGTTCGGCGCCTTGCGCTCGCACCGAGCGTCTTTGGGGGCCTGTAGCACGAGAGTATCGGAACTCACTTTTGTCTCCTGTCTGTTTTATCAGCAAGCCGGCCGTCTTGGCTCGCCGCGCATTGGCATGGTTTTATTTTTGTAAGTAGAGTTAGGAAAATTTATAATATGGACTTCGGTATTCAATAATATCCTTTAGCTATCAACATACCTTGCGAATTATCCCTACATAGGTCAAATTTCGGGTTTATTTAATAAACCCAATCGGAGACGCAAAATGAACAAGACGACCCAAAAGACGACGCAGGTCGCCGGGGCCCAGACACTCAGGCGTGGCCTCGCCATCCTGCGTGTTCTTACTCGCGTTGATCCGAAAGGTTTGCGCATGAGCGAAATCATCCAGAAACTCGGCCTCAATAAAGCGACTTCCGTGCGCCTGACCCTTACCCTTACGGAAGAAGGCTTTCTCGTCCACGACCCCGCAACCGGGCGTTATCGCCTGGGGCCGGAAGTCTATGCCGCCGGCCTGGTCGCGGAACCCAATTACCAGCTTCCCAAAAAAGCCGCTCCCGTCCTAAGAGCCCTGGCCGACCAATCCGGCGACACAGCCTTCCTGACGGTGCTGCATGGGCTCGACACCATTTGCCTGCTGCGCGAAGAAGGCAGCTTTCCCATTCGAAACCAGCTGGTCAAACCCGGAGACCACTGGCCTCTCGGCGTCGGGGCGGGAAGCTGCGCCATGCTTTCCATGCTGCCCGACGAAGAGATCGCCCAAGTGCTCGCCTACAATGCCGCTCAGCGGGCGAGCAACTTCCCGCGCTTCACCGACGAAGCCATCTGGGAGCTCGTCCACGACACCCGCCATCATGGCTACTGCTTGCAGCCCGGGCTGGTCCTCGAGGACAGCTGGGCGATCGCCGTCGGCATACCGGATCAACGCGGCCGCCCGGTCGCGTCGATCAGCATCGCCGCCATTCGTTCACGCCTGGGCCATCCCCGCGCGCAGCAACTGGGCCAGACCTTGCTGGAACACGGGAAAACACTGGCCGGCACACAGTGACCCCGAGCATGCGCGTCAGGCCTGTTCAAGCTCGATCTCCCCGCTCTCCTGCAAAAGGCGCTTGACGTCCTTCTTGGTGATTTTCCCGTAGCCCGACTTGGGCAGGGCATCCCAGAAAACGAAACGCTTGGGCCAGCGATACTTGGCGCACTTGCCGTCGAGATGGGCAAAGAGTTCGTCGGGACTGGTGTGGTCGTGGCCCTTGCGCAGCACCACGACGGCCACGCCGACTTCCCCCCATTGCTCGTCACGCACCCCGACGACGGCCACCTCTTCCACGGCCGGATGCGTCAGAATCACTTCCTCGACCTCCCGCGGGTAGACATTGGAGCCGCCGGAAATGTACATATCGGACTGGCGGCCCGTGATATACAAAAAGCCTTTGTCGTCGAGGCGACCGATGTCGCCCGTATGGAACCAGCCTCCGCGGAAGGCGCTTTCATTGGCTTGCTCGTTGTTGTAGTACCCGGCAAAGACCGCGGGACCGCGGCAGCAGATCTCGCCGATCTCGCCCGGGGGCAGCGGCGTCAGATCGTCGTCCAGAATGGCGATTTCCATGCCCACCCGAGGGCGCCCGCATGAACCGACGGGGTAGCCGGGGTCTGGGTCGTCGGGGGTGTGCAAATAAGGCGGCAGCACGGTGATGCACCCGGTGACCTCGCCCAGGCCGAAGTACTGGACCAGCACCTTGCCCAGCTTCTTCAAGGCGTATTTCTGATCCGCGCGATACATGGGCGCCCCCGCGTAGACGATGTATCGGACGCTTGAATGGTCGTAGGCGTCGACCGCCGGATGCTCGACCAGCAGCTTGACGATGGTCGGCACGGTAAACAGGTTCGTGACTCGATGCTGCTCGACCAGCCTCCATACTTCTCCGGGATCCAGCCTTTCGCTCGTTGGCAGCACGGTGGCCGCTCCGCGGGCGACATTGAGCAAAGCATGGATTCCCGCGCCATGCGAGAGCGGGGCGACAGCGATCGAACAGTCTTTTTCCGTGGTGCCGGGAATCAAATCGGCCAGGTGGTTCGTTACGACGAAAGCCATCTGCCCGTGCGTCAGGACGGCGGCCTTGGGCTTGCCCGTGGTGCCGGAGGTGTAGAAGAACCATAAAGGGTCGCCGTATCCCACGGTGGCCGAGGGAAAACGCTGGCCCATATGCTGATCGACGAGCGCCTGATACGACAGCTGTCCGGGCTCGGCATGCCCGATCGCCACCAAATGCTCCAATCGGCCGGACGCGGCGCGGCATGCCCGCGCATGGTCCTGGAAAACGCCCTCGAAGATCATCGCCCGCGCACCGCTGGACTCGGCCAGGTAGGCCACCTCGCCGGGGGTGAGCCGGTAGTTGGTCGGCACCCATACGCACCCGAGTCTGAACGCCACCCAGCAGCTCTCGAAGAGCTCCAGCGTGTTGCGGGACTGGACCAGGATTCGATCGCCCTTCTTCAGCCCGAGCCTGGTCAGCGCGTGGGCCATGGCATCGACCCTTTGGTCGATCTCCCGCCAGTTCCAGCGCGCCTCGCCGTGGATCACGGCCGGGAGCGTCGGGAACAGGGTTGCGGTCTGCCTCAAGAGCTGAGAAAGATTCATGACTTGCGCGGCATTCATATCGCCTCCAGAATGCTGACGTAGTTCGCCACCGCGGCACCGCCCATATTGAAAACAGCGCCTATATCGGGGTTCTTGACCTGCATGTCCCCGGCTTCGTCGGCCAGCTGCATCACCGCCATGACATGGCCGGACACCCCCGTCGCCCCTATCGGATGGCCGCGCGACTTCAAGCCCCCCGAAGGGTTCACCGGCAAGGGCCCGTCCATCGCGGTCAGCCCTTCGTGGACGACGCGGGCCCCCTGGCCATGGGGCGCCAGGCCCATGGCCTCGTATTCGAGCAGCTCGGCGATGGTGAAGCAGTCGTGGGTTTCCACGAAGCTCAGGTTCTTCAGCGTGATGCCCGCGCTCTCCAGGCCCATGCGCCAGGCTTTTTCCGCGCCCAGGAAGCGGGTTGGATCACGCATCGACAAAGGCAGATAGTCATTGACCTGTGTCCGCGACAGCCAGCGCACCGATACGCTGCCGGAATTGGGCTCGCTCGAAATGACCAGCGCCGCGGCGCCGTCGGAGACCAAAGAGCAGTCCGAGCGCTTCAAGGGCCCCGCTACCATGGGATTCTTGTCCGAGGGCTGGCGGCAGAAGTCGAAACCCAGGTCGCGCCGCATGTGCGCATAGGGGTTCCGGGTGCCGTTCAAGTGATTCTTCGCCGCAATCCGCGCCAATGCGTCCGACTGGTCGCCGAAACGCTTGAAGTACTGGGTGGCTATCTCGCCGAAGATGCCCGCGAACCCGCCCTCTTTGCCCCCCTCTTCTTCGACGTAGGAGCACTTGAGCAGTATTTCGCCGACTTTCGGCCCGGGCTGGGTCGTCATGCGCTCGAAACCAACGACCAGAGCGTTCCGGATGCGCCCCGCCTCGATGGCGTCCAGCGCCGCCCAGATGGCCGCGCTACCCGTGGCGCATGCGTTTTCGCACCGCAGCGCGGGCACGTGCCTCAGCTCGGGCATGGCCACCGCCACCATGGACGCCGAAAAATCCTGAGGCAGGAAGCCTCCGTTGAACGTTCCTACGAATATCCCCTCGATATCCGCAAGATCCATCCCCGCTCGCGACACGGCGGGCAAGGCGCTTTGGCGGATCAAGTCTTGTGTGGTGACGGAATCGAGTTTGCCGAACGGCGTGTGACCCCAACCTACGATATAAGGCACATTCATTTATTTTCCCGTGTGAAAATATCAAGAAAGCTTTCCTACGGAAGCCTCAAGCTGCGCCCACGCTTCGTTGCCGAACTTCTGTTTCCATTCCGCATAGAATCCGCCTTTGCCCAGCGCCTCGCGGAACGCCGCGGGATCGGGCTGCGTGAATTTCATGCCCTGTTTTTCCAGCGCGGCCTTCAGGTCGACCGCGGCCTTTTCGCTGTCGACGCGCTGGCGCAGGCCCGCCTCGTTGAAGCGGGACATCACGATTTGCTGGGCGTCCTTCGGCATGCGGCCGAAGAACCGCTTGTTGGCGAGCATCCAGTACCCATCCCATACATGGCTCGTCATTGCACAGTAGGGCTGAACCTCGTAGAGCTTGCCTGTTTCGATGATGGGGAAGGGGTTCTCTTGCGCATCGACCACTTTGGTTTGCAGGGCGCTATACAGCTCGCTGAAGTTGATCGGGGTCGGCGACGCGTTCAGCGACTTGAAAAGAGAGAGCAGCAAAGGGCTCACGGGAACGCGAATCTTCAAGCCGCCCAGGTCGGCGGGCGTATTCACCGGCGCATGCGACGTAATGTGCCGGAAACCGTTGTCCCACACTTTCTCGTACACGACCAGATTGGATTTTTCGATCTGGCCGCGGATGAAGCCGCCCAGATTGCCGTCCATCCCCTTCCAGACCTCGGGGTAATTCAGGAACGCGAACCCCACGCTGTTCAATGAGGCGAGAGGAACCAGGTTCGCCAGGATCACCCCCGGCAGGCACAGCATTTCCAGCCCGCCCGAACGGATCTGGCTCAGCATGTCGGTGTCCGAGCCAAGCTGGCCGTTCGGAAAGACCCGCACATTGACCTCCCCGCCCGTGTCCTGCTTGATGGCTTCCGCGGCTTCCTGCATGCGGATGTAGATCGAATGCGTCATCGGCACGTTCACCGCCGCCTTGATGTCGAACTTGCGGTTCTGGGACCATGCGATCGCCGGCGCCCCCAGGCCGATGGAACCCAGCGACAGCGCCGCGGCTTTCAATAGATTGCGTCGTGAAACAGTCATTTTTCGTCTCCGTTTTATCTTTCTGCGTTGGATGGCCTCCTCGCTCGGAGGAGGGTGCGCGGCAGCCTAGGCGCTGCGCGCGGTCAGTGCTCCGTCAACGACCAGGTGCGTGCCGCTGATGTAACGAGCTTCGTCCGATGCCAGGAACAATGCCGCGTATGCGGTATCCCAGCCGTCGCCCATGCGCCCCATGGGCACGGACTGGTCCCGCTGCGAGATCATGGAGTCGATGTCGCCGCCGTAGTTCTTGACCAGGGGCTCCCTGATCAGCGGGGTGTTCATCAGCCCGGGCAATACGCAATTGACGCGTATGCCGTCCGCGGCGTACTGGACCGCCATGTTCGACGTCATGGCCAGCAGCGCCGCCTTCGTCGCCGAATAGGCCAGGTAGGGAAAGCCGATCCAGCGGATCCCGGCGATGGAGCCTATATTGACTATGGACCCGCTCTTTTGCTTGAGCATCTGGGGGATGACGTGCTTGCACGTCAGGAAAACGCTGGTTTGATTGACCGCGACCACGCGATTCCAGCTTTCTTCGCTTGCCTCGACCGGCCCGCCCGTTTCCACGATGCCCACGTTGTTGTGCAGAACATCGATCCGGCCGAAAACCTCCTGGCATTTTTCCGCCATGCCCTGCACATCGGCGCTGCTGGAGACGTCGGCCTGATGCGCCACGCATATTCCGCCCTCGTCCGTGATCAGCTTTGCGGTTTCTTCCGCCGCTTCGAGGCGGTAGTCGACCGCGAATACCTTTGCTCCTTCACGGGCGTACAGCACGGCCGCCGCCTTGCCGTTGCCCCAGCCCGGGCCCGAAGACCCGGCGCCCGTCACCAAAACCACCTTGCCCTTCATGCGCTCTGCCATAGTTCCACTCACGAATCCCGCGGGGCGCGTGAGGCGCCCCAAGATGCTTTTACGATTGATTGCCGGCCTTGCGGCCGCTTATGCCGCCACGGCCGCCGCGGTCGTCTGCTTGGCAAATTCCTTGAGCACCCCTGCCGGCGCCGCCGCGACCGGGGTGAAGTCGGTGTGAGCGATGAACTCGGGGCGGGTAGGCTTGCGAATGGCGTTCGAAAGCGCGGAAAGCGTGAGATACACGATACGGCGCGGATAAGGCGTTATGTTGCCCGCGGATCCGTGGACGATGTTTGCATGGAACATCAGCATCGAGCCCGCCTTGCCGGTGGGGGTGACGATGCCGTTTTTTTCGACCAGCTCGGTGACTTTTTCGTTGTCCAGCGTCCATAACGGATACGAAGTGGTCTCGAGATCGTGCTTGGAATCGATCGCACCCAGTTTATGGCTGCGCGGAACGATCATCAGCGGCCCATTGATGGGCAATACGTCATCGAGGAAAACCGCGATGTTCATGGCGCGCGGCTCGGGCATGCCGTCGTCTTTGTTCCAGGTGGGGAAATCCTGATGCCACTGCCATACTTCGCCGGTGAATGCCGCCTTGGCGTTGATCTTGAACTGATGGATGTAGACTTCTTCTTCGAACAGCTGGACCAAGGGGTCCACCAAGCGCTCGTCCGATGCCAGCAGCCTGCATGCCTCGCTATATGTGTGGCAGGCGAACGCCGTGCGAGGCGTTCCGTCGCGCTCGCGCCATACCTCCGGACGCTGCTGGCTCAGGGCCTCGGCCGAGGCGGCCTTCAGGGCGGCGACCTCGTCCGCGGCAAAACAGTCCGGCAGAAATACGTAGCCCAGCTCGTCGAACTGAGCCAGCTGTTGTTGGGTAAGCTTCATGATTGTCTCCTTGCTGGTATGGAACTGAATTTGGAATTCCAATTTTCGTTTTGAAGTATCCTATCAGTTCATTTTGTGTAACGTCAATTACCATATTTCCATTGCAGGAATGCTATCGATTATATTTTTTTCTTTAAAATCAAATATATAAACTTTATACCCACGATTAATCAGAAGATTTATGGTTTATTATTTGATCCTGACTTGAAATACGGAGAATGATCTTGGTAACCGGAATTCAGAATTCCATGGAAACGAACACGCATTACATCGAGAAAGTGTACGAACGCCTCCTCGAGGCCATCACGCGCGGAGAGCTGAAACCCGGGGAACGGGTGCGGCAGGCGGTGTTGGCGGAGCGCCTCGGGGTCTCGCGCCAACCCATAAGCCATGCCCTGCAGCTGCTGCGGCACCAGGGGCTGTTGCGGGATGCGGGCAAACAAGGGGTGGAAGTCACGCCCGTCAATGACGAATACATCTTCCACCTGTATCAGGCAAGGGTGTCTCTGGAGCCTCTGGCCGCGTCGTTGAGCGCCGAAAGAATCAAGAACCGGCAGGCCCCCGAAGCCAGGGTCGAGGCCATGCGGACGGCGCTGGAGATCGGGCACGAAAATCTTTCCAGCGGCGCTCCGGTGTACTTGATGGTCAAAGCCGATTCGCGCTTCCACATGAGCATCTACCAGCTGAGCGGCAACAGCGCGGTGAGCGCCATGATGGCCGGGCAATGGCCTCATCTGATGCGGTCTATGCTCATGGTGCTGGATCACCCGGCCGTTCCCACCCGGGCATGGGAAGAACACGCGACGATCGCACGCCACATACTCAACGGATCAGCCGCCGCGGCGGCCGAAGCCGCGACCCAGCACGTCGAAAGGGCGAGGCTGGAACTGATCGACCGGCTCAAGAACACGAGCCGGTCGTAGCAAAGCGCAAGCGGCCGGCTTCAGCATGGCGCCGGCCCTGGCGTTCCGTCACGGAAATACGCATGCGATTCGGCCCGCAGGCCAAAAAAAAGCCCTTGAAAACAAGGGCTTTTTCCACTGCATATTGGTCGGGGCGAGAGGATTCGAACCTCCGACTCCTACGTCCCGAACGTAGTACTCTACCAGGCTGAGCTACGCCCCGATTTCTTGGCGCTCGCTGACGGCGGCCTGTGAGGGCTGCCGGCAACTCGGGATTCAATGATCGCGGTTTACCGCGAAAGAACAAAATTCTAACAAAGATTCTTGATGAACGGAAATCGGGAAGCCGGCAAGGGCTTCGCGCGCCAGTTTCGCCTCGGCGACGGCGGCGTCCCGCGTGTATTCCAGGGCCCTGGTTTCCCGTATGGCGTGGGCGACGGCGGCGAAATCGGCCTCGCCCGTGCGTATGGCGTTCTGGATCAATTGCTTCTGGCCCGGCGTGCCGACTTCCATGACGCGGATGAGCGGCATGGTGGGCTTGCCTTCGCGCAGGTCGTCGCCCACGTTCTTGCCCAGCGCCTCGGCGTCGCCGCTGTAGTCCAGGACGTCGTCGATCAGCTGGAAGGCGGTGCCGATGTGGCGCCCGTATGCCGCGGCGGCCGCTTCCTGCTCGCCGGTGGCGCCGGCGATGATGGCGCCGACCTGGGTCGCGGCTTCGAACAGCTTGGCGGTCTTGTAGCGCACCACCTGCAGATAGCGCTCCAGCGAGACGTCGGGATCATGGACGTTGAGCAGCTGCAGGACCTCGCCTTCGGCGATGACGGTGGTGGCGCCGGACAGCACGGTCATGGCGGGCATGGAATCCGATTCCACCATCATTTCGAACGAGCGGGAATACAGGTAATCGCCCACCAGCACGCTGGCGGCGTTGCCGAACACGGCGTTGGCGGTGCTGCGGCCGCGCCGCAAGTCGGACTCGTCGACCACGTCGTCGTGCAGCAGCGTGGCGGTGTGGATGAATTCCACCACGGCCGCCAGCAGGTGATGGTTGCTGCCTTGATAGCCCAGCGCCTTGGCCACCATGAGCAGCATGGCCGGGCGCATGCGCTTGCCGCCGGCTCCAACGATGTAATCGCCTATCGTGCGTATGAGCACCACTTCTGAATTCAATCGAGCGCGGATGACGGCGTCGACGGCCTTCATGTCGTCTGCAATGGGGGCGAGTAACTCGGAAAGGTTCAAAGCGTGATCCGGACGGTGTAATGGGTAGCCAAGATTATACGTGACCCGCAATGGCGGGCGCGCGGGCCGGGGTGATGCGGAAAGCCGGATCGCGCGCGCCAAATTGGCGATAATGCTGGTTTCCCCATACCTCACTGCTTTGGAGACAATTGTGACTGCCTACGATTTAAGCACGCTGATCGGTCGCGCCGAGCGGGTCCTGGCGCAACTGGAAGCGTGGCTCCCGCCCGCCCCGCCGGAAATAGACTGGACCGCCCATGCCTTCCGCTGGCGCAAGCGCGGCGCCCGGGGCTGGCTCGACGCAGTGCGCAACGTATCCACGATCCAGCAGGAAGACCTTCAGCACATCGAGCGCCAAAAAGCGATCATCGACCGCAACACCCGGCACTTCCTCGACAAGAAGCCGGCGAACAACGTGCTGATGACGGGCGCGCGGGGCACGGGCAAGAGCTCGCTGGTCAAGGCCATGCTGGCGAGCTATGCCGACCGGGGCCTGCGCCTGATCGAAGTCGACAAGTCCGACATGGCCGACCTGGGCGACATCGTCGACCTGGTCAGCGGGCGCCCGGAACGCTTCATCATCTTCTGCGACGACCTGTCCTTCGAGGAAGGCGAAGCCGGCTACAAAGCGCTCAAATCCGTGCTGGACGGCTCGGTCAGCGCATCGGGCGACAATGTGCTGATCTACGCCACGTCCAACCGCCGCCATCTCATGCCCGAATACATGAGCGAGAACCTCAGCGCCAAGCACCAGAGCGACGGCGAAATCCATCCGGGCGAAACCGTCGAGGAAAAAATCTCGCTGTCGGAACGCTTCGGCCTGTGGCTGTCCTTCTATCCCTTCAAGCAGGACGACTACCTGGACATCGTCTATTACTGGCTGGCCGAACACGGCTGCTCGCCCGAAGACATCGAGGCATCCCGCACGGAAGCGCTGCAGTGGGCGCTGGAACGCGGTTCCCGGTCCGGCCGGGTGGCGCGTCAATTCGCCCGGGACTGGGCGGCCCGCCATGTCTGATCCCACGCACGCGCCCGCGCCCGGCGATGCCGCCGGCAAGCCTTTCATCCGCGTCGCGGCGGGCGTCATCCTGAAGCCGGACGGCAGCGTGCTGCTGGGCCGGCGTCCGGCGGACAAGCCCTGGCCGGGCTGGTGGGAGCTCCCCGGCGGCAAGCTGGAGCCGGGCGAGACCGTGCTGGAGGCGCTGGCCCGCGAGCTGAAGGAAGAGCTGGACATCGAGGTCACCGACGCGTCCCCCTGGGTGACCTACACGCACGAATATCCGAAGAACATCGTGCAGCTGGCCTTCTGCCAGGTGCGCGGCTGGGTTGGCGAGCCCAGATGCATGGAGGACCAGCAGCTCGCCTGGGTGGACCCCTCGCGCACGCCCCTGCCGGTCGGCCCGCTGCTGCCCGCCACCGAGCCGCCCTTGCGCTGGCTGCGGCTGCCCGACCGCTACCTGATCACCGCCATCGGCGGCGCCGACGGCCTGGCGGCCTATCTCGCCAGGCTGGAGAAGGCCTTGTCGGCGGGCGTCAGGCTGGTGCAGTTCCGGGAGCCCGCATGGGCGGGCAATGGCGCCGAGGACGCCCACGCGGCCTTCAGGCGGGTCCTGCGGCAATGCCGCCGGCACGGCGCGCGCTGCCTGGTGAACAGCTGCCACCCCGAAAGCTGGTGGGCCGAAGCCGACGGCGTGCACCTGCGGGCCGCCGACGCCCGGCTCCGGGCCGCAGGCGTGCCCGCCTCGGGCGCGGATGCCACCCGCCCGCTGCAATCGGTCGCGCCCGGCCTGCTGGGCGTCTCGGCACACACAGCGGCGGACCTGGATGCCGCGCGCGCCCTCGGCGCCGATTTCGCCGTGCTGGGGCATGTGCTCGACACTCCGTCGCATCCGGGCCAGGCCGGCATGGGCTGGGCTCGCTTCGCCGAACTGGCCCGGGACGCCGGCCTGCCGGTCTTTGCCATCGGCGGCCAGTCCGAGGCCACGCTCGCGGACGCGCGCCGCCATGGCGCGCACGGCATCGCCGGGATCCGGCGGATTTAAAGCGGCGGCGTTTCCGCGCCGGGCTCCTGCACGGGAACCGGCCCCGCCGTCCCGGCCTCGGGGTTCCACCCCCCGCCCAACGCCGCGATCAGCTGCACGCTGGCGGCCAGGCGGCCGGCCACCAGGGCCAGGGCGGAACGTTCGGCGTTCAGGGCCGTGGTCTCGACCTGGACCACGCTGAGATAGTCGATGAGCCCGGCCTGGTACTGGTTCTGCGTGAGCCGCAACGATTCCCTCGCCGCCGCCAGCGCGCGGCCCTGGACCACCTGCTCATGGCCGAGCACCGACAGCTGCACCAGATAGTCCTCCACCTCGCGCAGGGCCGTGAGCGCGGTCTGCCGATAATTCGCGGCCTGGGCGTCATAGGCGGCGCGGGCCTCCCGCAATTGCGCTTCGCGCGCGCCGCCGTCGAAGATGGTCAGCGCCAGCGCCGGGCCCAGCGACCAGAAGCTGGCCGGCGCCGTGAGCCATTGCGCCCACTGGCCGCTGCGGAACCCGCCCTGCGCGGTCAGGGCGAGGTTGGGAAACCAGGCGGCCTGGGCCACGCCGATGCGGGCGTTCGCCTGCGCGGTCCGGCGCTCGGCGGCGATGACGTCCGGCCGCCGCAGCAGCAGTTCCGAAGGCAGTTCGACCGGCACGACCGGCACCCGCGCCGCCACCGTGGTCTCGGGCAGCGAGAATTCCGCCGGTGTCCGGCCGAGCAGGACGGCGATGGCGTTTTCCAGCTGGGCGCGCTGCCGGTCCAGGGCCAGCGCCTGGGCCCGGGCGTTCTCGAGCTGGGCCGTCGAGGTTTCGATGTCGGCCTGGGCCGCGATGCCGGCGTCGTAGCGGTTCCGCGTCAGCGCCAGGGACTGCGTGTAGGCCTGGACGGTCTGTTGCAGCAGGCGGCGTTCGGCATCCGTGACCCGCAGGTCGAAATAAGTCTGCGCCAGGGTGGACTGCATGCTCAGGCGCGTGGCGGCCAGGTCAGCGCCGCCCGCCTGCAGCCCGGCCTCGCCGGCTTCCACCGTGCGGCTTATCCGGCCCCACAGGTCGGGTTCCCAGCTCACGGTGCCGCTCAGGGAATACTGGTTCGAGACACTGGACGAGCCCGACGACGAACCGGCGCTGCCCGTGCCCGAACGGCTGGCGGAACTGGAGGCGCCGACCGTGGGAAAGAAGCCGGCGCGCGCGCCCTGCAACTGCGCCTGCGCCTGCCGGTACTGGGCTTCGGCCTGGGCGATGTTCAGGTTGGCGCTGTTCAGGTCCCGCATCAAGCCCGACAACATCGGGTCGTCGAACAGCAGCCACCAGTCGCCGCGCAGCGGCGCCGATGAGGCCGCCGGAATCCAGCCGGGGTTCACGCCCGCATCGACCACCGCCGCCTGCAGCGCCGAGGACGACTGCTTGTAAGCCTGGCCCAGGTCCATGGCCGGGCGCTGGTAGTCGGGCCCCACGGCGCAGGCCGAAAGCGCCAAGGCCATGCCCGACGCCGCAAGAGCGCGCATGGCACGGAAAGGCGTCGATTTCGGCAGCAATTCTTCTTTCATCATACGTTCCGCAATTCCCCGGGTTCGCCCCCCGCCCGCGCCGCCCGCCGACGCTTGGCCCAGAGGCTTAGCTTGTCCAGGTAAAGGTACACGACCGGCGTCGTATACAGGGTGAGCATCTGGCTGAGTATCAGCCCGCCCACGATGGTCAGGCCGAGAGGCCGGCGCATCTCCACGCCCGCTCCCGAAGCCAGCACCAGGGGCAACGCGCCGAACAGCGCCGATATGGTGGTCATCATGATGGGCCGGAAGCGGACCAGGCAGGCCTGGTAGATGGCTTCCCGCGAGGACATGCCTTCGCGCCTTTCCGCCAGGAGCGCGAAGTCCACCATCATGATGGCGTTCTTCTTGACGATGCCGATCAGGAGAAACACGCCGATCAGGGCGATCAGCGAGAATTCCTCGCCGACCAGCATCAGGGCCAGCAGCGCGCCTATGCCGGCGGACGGCAGCGTGGACAAGATGGTGATCGGATGGATATAGCTTTCATACAGGATGCCCAGCACGATGTACATGGTCAGCAGCGCGGCCAGAATCAGCCAGGGCTGCTGGGCCATGGACTGCTGCAGCGCCTGGGCCGTGCCCTGGAAGCCCGCCTGTATCTGCTGGGTGGGCAGGCCCGTGCGCGCCACGGCGTCTTCCACCGCCCGGGTGGCCTGTTCGAGCGACACCCCAGGCGCCAGGCTGAAGGAAATGGACTCCGACGCGAACAGGCCTTCGTGCCGCACGCTCGTCGGCGCATTGCCGATTTCGAAGCGCGTGAAGGCGGACAGCGGAACGCGGCTGCCGTCCTTGGTCACCACTTCGACCTGCTTGAGCGCTTCGGCGTCCTGGGAATAGCGCGGGTCCACCCCCATCACGACGTGATACTGGTTCAGCGGCCCGTAGATCACCGACACCTGGCGCTGGCTGAAGGAATTGTTGAGCGTCGCGGCGATCATGGACATGTTCACGCCCAGGCGCGTGGCCGCGTCCCGATCTATCACGAGCTCGACCCGCCGGCCCTTGTCTTCGATGTCCGTGTCCACGTCGACGAGCTCCGGCAGGCCCGCCAGCGCCTGCTGCACGCGCGGCAGCCATTCCTTCAGGATCGCCAGCTCGCTGCCCAGCAGGCCGTAATCGTAGGAGCCGCCGGTGTCCTGCCGCCCGCCCATGAAGATGTCCTGCTGCGGCACCAGCGTCAGGCGCGCACCCGGCACGCCCTGCAGGCGGCCGCGCAGGCGGTTCACCACCTGTATGGCGCTGACCTTGCGCTCCTGCAGCGGCTTGAGCTGTATCATCATGAAGCTGGAATTGCTGCCGCCCCGGCCGCTGCCGAAGCCGGTGACGCTCGCGATCGCGGGGTCCTGCAGCAGGATGTTGCGGAAGTGCTCCAGCTTGGGCTTCATGGCCTGGAACGACGTGCCCTGGTCCACCCGGAAGAAACCCAGCAGCTGCCCGGTGTCCTGCTGCGGGAAGAACCCCTTGGGCACGACCGTGTACAAATAGCCGTTCAAGCCTATGGTGGCCACGAGCAGCAGCAGCATGATGCGGCTGTGGCGCAGCGCCCAGCCCAGCGAGGACTTGTATCCGTTCCAGAAGAAATCCCCCATGGACCGCAGCATGCGCCGCAGCAGCCCCTCGCGGCGCTCCCCGGCGCCCCGCCGCAGCAGCCGCGCGCACATCATGGGAGTCACCGTAACGGAGATCAGCAGCGACACCAGAATGGACACCGAAAGCGTGACGGCGAATTCCTTGAACAGGCGGCCGACGAGCCCGCCCATCAGCAGCATGGGAATGAACACCGCCACCAGGGAAAGGCTCATCGCCAGCACGGTGAAGCCGACTTCGCGCGCCCCGCGCATCGCGGCCCGCAAGGGCGGCACGCCTTTTTCCAGGTAGCGCATGATGTTTTCCAGGACCACGATGGCGTCGTCCACCACGAAGCCGGTGGCCACGATGAGCGCCATCAGCGAGATCGTGTTCAGCGTATAGCCGAACAGCAGCATCAGGCTGAAGGTCGTGATCAACGACGCCGGCACGGCGATGGCGGGTATCAGGGCCGCGCGCAGGTCGCCCAGGAACAGCAGGACCACCAGCACGACCAGCACCACGGCGATGATCAGCGTGATCTCGGCCTCGTGCAGCGACGCCCGGATGCTGGGCGTGCGGTCCTGCGCCAGCGTCAGCGACACGTGCGCCGGCAGCATGGACTGGAAGACGGGCAGCTGCGCGCGTATGCTGTCCACCGTCTCGATGATGTTGGCGTCGGCCTGGCGCCGCACCGTCAAGAGCACGGCGGGGCTGTCGTTGAAGAAGCCCGTGTTGAACAGGTTCTCGATCGAGTCCTCGACCGTCGCCACGTCGCGCAGGCGGATGGGCGAGCCGTCGCGCCAGGCGACGATCAGCGGGCGATACTGCTCGGCCCGGGTGAGCTGCCCGCCCGAACTGATCTGCCAATGATGCGTGCCGTCTTCCACCACGCCGTTGGGCCGCATGGTGTTGGCGTTGGACAGCGCCGACCGGACCTCGTCCAGGGCGACGCCCGCGCTCGCCAGCGCCTTGGGGTTCAGGCTCACGCGGATGGCCGGCAAGGAACTGCCGCCCACCTCGACCTCGCCCACGCCGGCCACCTGGGACAGCTTCTGCGCCAGCACGGTGGATGCCAGGTCGTACAGCTCGCCCTGGGTGGCGGTGCGCGAGGTCAGCGCCAGCACCAGGATGGGCGCCGACGAGGGGTTGACCTTGCGATAGGTCGGGTTGTTGCGCAGATTCGACGGCAGCAGGCTGCGCGCGGCGTTGATGGCGGCCTGCACGTCGCGCGCGGCGCTGTTGATGTCGCGCTCCATGTCGAACATCAGGGAAATGCGCGTGGACCCTTCGGTGCTGCGCGAACTCATTTCGGACAGGCCGGCGATGGAGCCCAGCGATTGCTCCAGGGGCGTCGCCACGCTGGACGCCATGGTCTCGGGGCTGGCCCCCGCCATGCTGGCCGTCACCGAGATCATGGGGAAATCCACCTGGGGCAGCGGCGCCACCGGCAGGAAGAAGTAGGCGAGCGCCCCCGACATCACCAGGGCGAGGCAGGACAGCGTCGTCGCCACGGGCCGCATGATGAAGAGGGAGAAGAACCTCATGGCCGCAACCCGCCCGGCGTGCCCGCCTGCAAGCGCCGGCCGCGCCGGGCATGGGCCAGGCGGTCGAACATCAGGTAGATGACCGGCGTGGTGAAGAGCGTGAGCACCTGGCTGCACAGCAGCCCGCCCACCATCACCAGGCCCAGCGGCTGCCGCAGCTCGGCGCCCGAGCCGGTCGCCAGCATCAGCGGGATGGCGCTGAACAGCGCCGCCAGCGTCGTCATCAGGATGGGCCGGAAACGCAGCAGTGCGGCCTCGTGGATGGCGGAGCGCGGGTCCAGCCCGCGCGAGCGTTCCGCGTCGAGGGCGAAGTCGATCATCATGATCGCGTTCTTCTTCACGATCCCGATCAGCAGAATGATGCCGATCACACCGATCATGTCGAGGTCGGAACCGCTGAGCAGCAGCGCCAGCAAGGCCCCGATGGCGGCGGACGGCAGCGTCGACAGGATGGTGACGGGGTGGATGTAGCTTTCATACAGGATGCCCAGCACGATGTACATGGTCGCCACGGCGGCCAGCATCAGCCATAGCGTGCTGGACAGGGACGCCTGGAAGGCGCGGGCCGCGCCCTGGAAGCGCAGGTCGACGGATTCCGGCATGCCCAGCTCCGACTGGGCGCCTCGAATCGCCTCGACCGCGTCCGACAGGGCCGCGCCCGGCGCCAGGTTGAAGGAGATCGTGGTGGCGGGGAACTGGCCCAGGCGGTCTATGGAAAGCAGGGCGCTGTTCTGCTCGATGCGCGCCACGCTGCTGATCGGCACCGGCGCGCCGCTTTCGGTGGGCACGTGGATCTGCGCCAGCGCGGCCGGCGTCTGGCGATATTGCGGCGCGACTTCCAGCACCACCCGGTATTGCGCGGACTGGGTGAATATGGTGGAAATGAGGCGCTGCCCGAAGGCGTCGTACAAAGCCTCGTCTATGGTGGAATTGCTGATGCCCAGGCGCGCGGCGGCGTCGCGGTCGATGACCAGCGTGGTCTCCAGCCCGCCGCCCTGCAAGTCGTCGACCACGTCGCGCAAGGGCGCAAGCCGCCTCAGGGCGTCCACGAAGCGCGGCGTCCAGGCCAGCAGGGTGGCGTGGTCCGGGTGCGACAGCGTCATCTGGTATTGCGTGCGGCTGACCTTGTCGTCCACGGTCAGGTCCTGCACCGGCTGCATGTATACCTGCAGGTCGGGCAGGTCGCGCAACTCGGCGCTCAGGCGCTCGATGATGTCGGCGGCGGTGGCGCCGCGCTGGTCCAGCGGCTTCAGCGCGATTTGCATGCGGCCGGTATTCAGGGTGGCGTTGGTGCCGTCCACGCCGATGAAGGACGTGACCGCCTGCACGTCCGGGTCTTGCAGGATGCGCGCCACCGCCTGCTGCTGCCGCTGCGACATGGACGCGAACGAAACGGTCTGGGGCCCCTGGCTGATGGCCTGGATCAGGCCCGTGTCCTGCTGCGGGAAAAACCCCTTGGGCACGGCGACGTACAGCAAGCCGGTGAACAGCAGCGTGGCCAGGGCGAACCACAAGGTGATGAGCTGGTGCCCCAGCACCCAGCGCAGCCCGCGGTCGTAGCTGCGCGTCAGGCCGTCCATCCATTGCCCCGCCTTGCGCTGGAAGCGGCCGTAGTCCATTTCGGACTCGGGCTTGAGCATGCGCGCGCACATCATGGGCGTCAGGGTCAGAGAGATGACCAGCGACAGCAGGATCGCCACCGCCAGGGTGATGGCGAACTCGCGGAACAGGCGGCCGATGACGTCGCTCATGAACAGCAGCGGAATCAGCACCGCGATCAGCGAGAAGGTCAGCGACACCAGCGTGAAGCCGATCTGCGAGGCGCCCTTGAGCGCGGCCGCCAGGGCGCTCTCGCCCTCTTCGATGTGCCGCGCGATGTTTTCGATCATGACGATGGCGTCGTCCACGACGAAGCCCGTGGCGATCGTGAGGGCCATCAGCGTCAGGTTGTTGATGCTGAAGCCGGCCAGGTACATGATGCCGAAGGTGCCCACCAAAGAAAGCGGCACGACCACGCTGGGGATGAAGGTGGCGCGCCAGCTGCGCAGGAAGACGAAGGTGACGAGCACCACCAGCGCCACGGCCAGCATCAGCTCCACCTGCACGTGATGGATGGATTCGCGTATGGTCTCCGTGCGGTCGGCCGCGACGGAGATGTCCACGCCCGTGGGCAGCGATTGCTGCAGCGAAGGCAGCAGCTGCTTGACCCGGTCCACGACCTCGATCACGTTGGCGCCCGGCTGGCGCTGCACGTTCAGCAAGATGGCCGGCGTCGACCCCAGCCAGGCCGCCTGGCGGATGTTTTCCGCGCCCTGCCGCGCCTCGGCCACGTCGCGCAGCCGCAAGGGCGCGCCGTCCTGGTAGGCGACGATCAGCGACTCATAGTCCTCGATGGACTTCAGCTGGTCGTTGGCGTTGATGGTGGTGGACCTTTCCGGCCCGTCCAGATTGCCCTTGGGCTGGTTCACGTTGGCGCCGACGACGGCCGAGCGCAAGCTGGAAAGCGTCAGGCCGCGCGCCGCCAGCGTGCCCGGATTGGCCTGTATGCGCACGGCCGGGCGCTGGCCGCCGGCAATGCTGACCAGCCCGACGCCCGAGATCTGCGAGAGCTTCTGCGCCACGCGGATGTCGATCAGGTCGCGCACCTGGTGCAGCGGCAGGGTCGGCGACGTCACCGCCAGGCTGATCACCGGCGTATCGGCCGGATTGACCTTGTTGTAGATGGGCGGAGCCGGCAGGTCGTTGGGCAGCAGGCTGGATGCCGCGTTGATGGCCGCCTGCACCTCTTGTTCCGCCACGTCCAGCGGCAGGTCCAGGTCGAACTGCAGGGTGATGACGGACGAGCCGCCCGAGCTCGAGGACATCATCTGCGTCATGCCGGACATGCGGCCGAACTGGCGCTCCAGCGGGGAAGTCACCAGCGCGGTGACGACGTCCGGGCTCGCGCCCGGATACAGGGTGCTGACCTGTATGGTCGGGTAATCGACTTGCGGCAGCGCCGACACCGGCAGCAGGCGGTAGGCCAGCAGGCCGGAGATCAGCAAGGCGACCATGGCCAGGGTGGTGGCCACGGGGCGCAGGATGAATAAACGGGACAGGTTCACGGACGGTTCCTGCCCGCAGGCGGCGCGCTGCCTCGCGCCGGGCCGCCCGCCGGCCTTTCGCCGGCCGCGGGTGCCGGCCTGCCGGCGCCCGGCTCGCTGATTTCGACGGCCGCGCCGTCGCGCAAGCGGTCCGTGCCTTCGGTAACCACCTTCTGGCCGGCCGACAGGCCCGACAGGACCTCGGTGCGCCGGCCGTCGACCCGGCCGACCGAGATCGCCTGGATGCGCGATTTGTTCTGCTCGTCGATCACATAGACGAAAGAGCCGATGGAGCCGTGCTGGACGGCCGCGGTCGGCAATACCAAGGCCTGGCGGGTCTCGACCTTCAGGCGGACGTTGACGAATTGATTGGGGAACAGCGCTTCGTCCTCATTGGCGAAGCGCGCCTTCATCTTGACCGTGCCGGTCGCGACGTCGATTTGATTGTCCAGGGACATGAGTTCGCCGTCGGCGAGCTTGCGGATGTCGTCGCGGTCGTAGAGCTCGACCGCCAGGGTGTTGCCGCCGCGCAGCTGGGCCAGGACGTCCGGCAGCTGCGCCTGCGGCAGCGTGAACAATACGGAAATCGGCTGCGTCTGGGTGATGACGACGATGCCGTCCGTGCTGGATGCATTGACGATATTCCCTTCGTCGACCTTGCGCAGCCCCAGCCGGCCCGATATGGGCGCGACGATGTCGGTGTATTCCAGCTGCAGGCGCGCGTCGTCCACCGCCGCCTGGTCGGACGTCCGGGCGCCGATCAGCTGCTGCACCAGGGCCTCCTGGGCATCGACCTGCTGCCGCGCGATTGAATTCTGCTTGTACAGCAGCTGATAGCGCTGCAGGTCCTTCTGGGCGTTCTTCAGCTGCGCTTCGTTCTGCTTCTGCTGCCCCAGCGCCTGATCGAGCCGGATCTGGTAGTTGCGCGGATCGATGCGGGCCAGGATGTCGCCCTTCTGGACTTTCTGGCCATCCTGGAATTCGAGCTTGAGCAGTTCGCCGTCCACGCGGCTGCGCACCGTGACCGTGTTGAATGCCGTCACCGTTCCGATGGCCTTGAGGATGTAGTCGATCTTGCCTTGTTCGACCACCGCCGCCTTCACGGGGACGGAAGCGCCGGACATGGGCCCGCCGAAACGCCGGAAACCGCTGGTGGATTTGCCCTGATTGGCGCTCCAGAACCAGTACCCCGCCGCCACCAGCGATACCAAGACCAGAACCCAGGGCCAGCGCCGCGGTTTGCGAGTGGGAAGATCGGAAACAGGATCCGACATGCAGTGATCTCCGGAGTCGAACGAAACAGGCGCTATTTTCGCCTATTGGCAGCGCCGCGGACGCCGAAAAGATCAATTTGAAATGGAACGCAACAACTGTGTATGAAGATCAGATATTGCAGCGGGCGAGCTTGAAGGGGACGTCGGAGGTGACCGGCTGGGGCTTGAGCTCGCGGTCCTGGGCGGCGAAGCGCACCCAGATCACATATTTGTTGGCGCTCATTTCGGGAAAGATGTTGAGCGCGGCGTCGACCCAGACGCGCAGCAGCTGGAAAACCTTGCCGCCCAGCATTTCCTGGTAGGCTCCCTGGCGGGCGACGACGTCGACCACGTCGCCGGAATCGCGCAGGAGGCGCAGGATGAGCGCCAACCCGTTGTACAAGGGCATGAAAGGGGTGATCCAGCGCTTCAGATCGACGGACCGCTGTTCCGGCGGCTTGAGCTGCCAGGAAAAATAAGAGGGCATGTCCACCTGGGACGAGCCCCCGGGAACCGCGATGCGGCCGCGCAAGCTGGCCAGCCATTCATTGTCGCGCAGTTCCTGGCCGATGCGGCCCTGGGCCCCGAGTTCGGACGATGCGCCCTGGATCTGGGCCAGCATGGCGTCCAGCGTATCGGGGTCGACGCCCGGGTGCTGCCGCAGCGCGCTGAGCGCCACGCGCTGCCGTTCGAGGTCCTGCAGGACGGAGCCTCTCAAGTCGGTGCGGTCACAGATGTCGAGCAGATCGAACAGGGTGGCGACCGATATCTGGTGGTGATGGACGTCGGCGCCTTTTGCGAAAAAAAACAGCCTGTCGAACAGATGCTCGACTCTTAATAGAGACCTCACGCGTTCGTTGCAAGGATATTCATAAAGAATCACGCGACCAAAAACCTTTTCATTGACTAGTGTGCCGTCTGGTTAATTCGAACACTCAACCCAGGCGCCGTGCTTGCCACGCCGCGTTGCGAATCGCCGCGGAAAGCAAAGAAAAGCGGCCGCTGCGCCTACCTTGGCGGATCAGCTGGCCTGCCGGGCCAGCTTGCACCAGTTCTCGTGCAAGGACCGCGTGCGGGCGACGAGCTGTTCGACGCTGGTATGGGCATCGTTGAGCACTATGTCGTCAGCAACGGCCAGACGCTCGCGGCGTGTGGCCTGTGCTGACATGATACGCGTAATAATTCCCTCCGTCAGCCCGCTGCGGGCGTGTACGCGATGGATCTGGGTGGCCTCGTCGCAGTCGACGACGCATATGCGATCCAGGCGGTTGCGCCACTGGCCGGACTCGACCAGCAGGGGGACCACCACCACCAGATAACACCCTTGCGCTTCTTCCGCGCGCTGCTGAACCACCGACTTTATCATCGGGTGAATAATGGATTCAAGTTGTTGCCGCGCCTGGGGGCTGTCGAAGACCAGCTCGCGCATGGCTTGGCGGTCCAGGGCGCCGGTGGGAGCGACGACGTCGGGGCCGAAATGCTGCCGTATGGGTTCCATGGCGGCGCCGCCCGGCGCGGTGAGTTCGTGGGCGATGACGTCGGTGTCGATGACGGCCGCGCCCCATTCCGCCAGAAGATCGGCGACCCGGCTTTTACCCGACCCGATGCCGCCCGTGAGGCCGATTTTGTACATAAGACGCGCCCATGCTATGAAAACCACGAATGTACCGCAGTCCCTTGCATGAAAACAGCCACCCCGCCCGCGGCCAGGCACGGACCGAAAGGATATGCGCCGCGCGGAAGCAGGCGGCGCTGGCGCAGCATGGCGTAGGCGATGCCCAGGCATGATGCGATCAGCAGCACCCAGGCCAGGTCCTGCCAGCCCGTCCAGGCGCCCAGCGCCGCCAGGAGCTTGACGTCGCCCCCGCCCATGGCGGGCCGGCCGCGCAGCCGGTGGAAGCCGTGGGCCAGCACGGACAGGAAGAGAAAGCCGCACGCGGCGCCGGCCAGGGCGTCGTGCAGGGGCAGGCCCAGCCCCGCCCAGGAAGCGAGCAGCCCGAGCCACATGAGCGGCAGCGTCAGGGCATCGGGCAGCAGGGACGTGCGCATGTCTATGCCCGCCAGCAGCAAAAGCATGGCGGCGGCCGGCGCCAGGGCCCAGAACGCAGGACTGAACCCGGCATGGCAATACAGGCCCGCCCAGGCCGCCGCCATGACCAGGCCGCAGCACAGCATGGCCGGCCCGCCATGCCGGCCGGCTTGGCCGGCAACCCCGAAACCCGCGCGCAGGGCCCGCAGCAGGGTCGGGCCGTCTATGTCGTGGCCGCCGTCGACCAGGCGGGCGTAGGCGGCGACGGCCCTGGCGCAGGCGGCCCCCAGGACGAAGCCGGCGGAGCCGGCCGCGATGGCCGGCAGCGCGCATGGGGCGGTGATCATGTCAGAAGCCCTGCCGGGGCCGGCCGGCATGGAAAGCTTTTCGCGCGGAGCGATTAATGCGTAGAATGCTTGTATTTCGTCTTTCGGACTTCGAAACCGCCATGTCCAGCCCCCTTCGACCACGCACTGTTTACTTGAAACCCCTGGGCGCCATGCTGCTTGCCGTCGGCCTGGCGGGCTGCGCGCAGCAGAGCCGCCCGGGCTATTACGACGTCCCCCGCGAAAGCACGCTTTCCGACGCCCAGAACCAGGCCCAGGGCCGTAGCGGCGCGCGGGCGCCGTCCCAGATACAGCTGGGCTTCGGACGCCAGGAAGCGCAGCAGGCCCAGCCGGAAGCCGCCCAGGAACGCGCCGCGGCGGCCAAAGCCAGGCCGCTGACCGAAGCCAAGACCTTTCTGGGCACCGTGCCCTGCCCGCCCGGCAATACCGGGTGCACGGCGGCGCGCATCACCCTGACGCTCGCCCCCGGCGGCGAATGGCGCGCGCGAACCACCTTGCTGGGCACGCCCGAACAAAAACCCATGGCTCAGCAGGGCTGCTGGGACGTCACCGGCACGGACCCGCTGCGCATCGTGCTGATGCTGAAGAACAACCAGGCCGGCAAGGCCAGCCTGAGCTTCGTCAACGACAACGTATTGCGTATTCTTACGCTGGACGACGTGCAACCGCTGGTGGAACACCGCCTGACTCGCCAGCCCGATATCGACGGCATCGCCGAGTTGCCGGGCGAACCGCTGAACTGCAGCCTGCCGGGCGCCGCGCAGCCTAGCTGAGCCGCCCGTTGGACAATACGCGGTGCGCCAGTTCGACCGCGTTCCTGACTTGCATTTTCTGGAAAATGCGCGCGCGGTGGGCTTCGATGGTGCGTTGTGAAACGCCCAGTTCGGCCGCGATGATCTTGTTGGGTTTGCCGCGCGCCACGTACTGCATGACGTCGCGCTCGCGCGGTGTCAGCACTGAGAACGGTGAAGAATGCTCGGGCTGGTGGGGTGGCACCATGGTGGTCTCCTGATGTAATTATCATTTCGGAGGCCATTCTGGCATAGTTGCAAGGGCAAATCTCCTGTCACTTCTTACAGATTTCCAGGTTGTCGATCAGCCGGGTGCTGCCCAGCTTGGCGGCGGCCAGAACGACCAGCGGCTCGCCCTCTGCGACCTCGTCGGCGGTGGGCGCCAGCAGGTCGCGCTGGCGGCGCAAGGAAATGTAGTCGACGTCCCAGCCGCGGCCCGCCAGGCGGTTCCTGGCCTCGGCTTCGAGCGCGGCGATGTCCGCGTTCCCCGCCAGTATGCCGTCGCGGACGGCCAGCAGGCAGGCGTACAGCTGGGGCGCCTCGGCCCGTTCGGCCGGCTGCAGATACATATTGCGCGACGACAGGGCCAGGCCGTCGGCGTCGCGCACGGTTTCATGCGCCAGGATGCGCACCGGCAGCTGGAACTGGCGGCACATGTTGCGGACCACCATCAGCTGCTGGTAGTCCTTCTTCCCGAAAACGGCCACGCTGGGCTGCACGCAGGAAAACAGCTTCATGACCACGGTGCTGACGCCGTCGAAGAAGCCGGGCCGGAACTCGCCTTCCAGGATGCCGCCAAGGTCGGCGGGCGGCTGGATGCGGAAATTCTGCGGCTCGGGATACATTTCCTTTTCGTTCGGGGCGAACAGCACATAGACGTCGCGCTCGCGTTCGAGCTTTTCGATGTCCGCCGCGAGCGTGCGCGGGTATTTGTCGAAGTCTTCGTTCGGGCCGAATTGCAGGCGATTGACGAATATGCTGGCGACCACCGGGTCGCCGTGCTGGCGCGCCATCTTCATCAGAGAAAGATGCGCCTGATGCAGGTTGCCCATGGTGGGCACGAAGGCGACACGCAACTGCCCGCGCAACTGGTCGCGCAACTCTTCAATGGTGTGAACGACTTTCACGAAAATCTCCGATCTGGATGGCCGGCAACTGTTTCAGGTGTCGGCCCTTGTATAGGATAAGCGTACGTAAATGGGTGCGTAAGGCTCGGCCTGCGTGATTTCGAGCAGGGATTCACGGGCCAGTTCCAGCATGGCCAGGAAATGCACGACCACGACCGGCGCGCCGTCGCCTCGCTGGATGCGTTCGATGAACAGTTCCGTGAACTCCATATAGCGGACGTCGCTCAGGCGGCGCAGGATCTGGCTCATGTGGTCGCGCACCGACAGCTGCTCGCGGGTGATGCGGTGGTGGGCGTTCAGGCGCGCCCGGCGCATGATGTCCAGCCAGGCGCTGCGCAGGTCTTCGGGGCTGACGTCAGGCAGGGCTTGTTCGACGGCGAGATCCATCAGCGCGTGCGAACGCTGGAAATCGCGGCCCAGCTGCGGCAGGGCGTCCAGCTTCTGGGCGGCGAGCTTCATTTGTTCGTATTCGAGCAGGCGCCTGACCAGTTCGGCGCGCGGGTCGTCGGGCTCTTCGCCGGTGTCGGTCTTCTTGACCGGCAGCAGCATGCGCGACTTGATCTCGATGAGCATCGCCGCCATCAGCAGGTATTCGCCCGCCAGCTCCAGGTTGTGCTTGCGGATCTGATCGACGTAGGATAGATACTGCCGGGTGACTTCCGCCATGGGGATGTCCAGCACGTTGAAATTCTGCTTGCGGATGAGGTAGAGCAGCAGGTCCAGCGGCCCTTCGAAGGTCTCCAGGAAGACTTCGAGGGCGTCCGGCGGAATGTAGAGATCCTGCGGTATGGTGAACAGGGGTTCGCCGTACAGGCGCGCCAACGCCACGCTGTCGACGACGTCGGGCGTGCTGTCCACGGGCGGATCGACGAGCGCGTTCAATTCGACGGCGGAGCCCCGCGTGGCGGACATGCGGAAACGTCAGTCCGTTTGATAGACATAGGGCTTTTGCGGGACCCGGGCGGCCCGATAGCCTTCCTGGCATTCCGGGTCGATCTGCTTGTCCCACAGGCGGCTGCGCCCTTCGCGCTGGCGCGCCTCGGTGTCAGGATGTTCCGCCTTGTACTTTTTGATGAACTGAGTGATTTCCGACTCGTAATTCTTTGCCATAATGCGTCTTTGCCACGCGAAAAATTGACCGATAAAAGTGAAGTTTACTTCACTCCCGCGCAATAAAAGCTATTTGATGCCGACCGACACACCCGCAGCACCCGAACCCCCGCTTTCCGGCCACGAAAAACAAGCCGTGCGGATGATTCCGTTCATCGTGGGGTGCGCGCTGTTCATGCAGATGCTGGACTCCACGGTCGTCGCCACCGCCCTTCCCGCCATGGCCGAGGCGCTGGACACCAGCGTGGTGCGCATGAACGTGGCCATCACCAGCTATCTGCTGGCCGTGGCGGTGTTCGTGCCGGTCAGCGGCTGGGCCGCCGACCGCTTCGGGTCCAGGCGGGTGTTCCTGGCGGCCGTCGCCCTGTTCACGCTCAGCTCCGTCACCTGTGCGCTGTCGGCGTCCCTGGCGCAGCTGATCGTCTCGCGGGTGGTGCAGGGGCTGGCCGGCGCCATGATGGTGCCCGTGGGCCGCATCATCCTGCTTCGGAAAATCCCCAAGAAGGATTTGCTCAAGGCCATGTCCTTTCTTTCCATGCCCGCGCTGTTCGGCCCCATCATCGGCCCGCCGCTGGGCGGTTTCCTGGTCACGTATTTTTCGTGGCACTGGATCTTCCTGATCAACGTGCCGGTCGGCATCGCGGGCATTTTCCTGATCCTGCACTACATCCGCGACGATTACCCGGCGCTTCCCCAGAAGCTCGACTGGCCCGGCTTCCTGCTCAGCGCCATCAGCATCGCCGCCCTGGTGTCGGGCTTCGAGGCCGTCGGCCACCAGGCGCTGCCGCCGCTGCAGCTGCTCACGCTGATCGCGGTCGGCATCGCCTGCGCCTTCCTGTACGTGCGCCATGCGCGCCGCAGCGAGCATCCCATCATAGACTTGTCCCTGCTGCGCACGCCGACGTTCGCCATTTCCACCCTGGGCGGCAATCTGTGCCGCTTCGCGGTGGGCGCGACGCCTTTCCTGCTGGCCATCATGCTGCAAGTCGGCTTCGGCCTGACGCCGTTCGCCGCGGGCATGATCACCTTCACCAGCGCCGGCGGCGCGCTATTGATGAAGCTGGCGGCCGCGCCGGTCATCGACCGCATGGGCTTCAAGCGCGTGCTGGTCGTCAATGCCCTGCTGACCGGCCTTTTCGTGGCCTTGTGCGCGCTGTTCCGGGCCGACACGCCCGTCTGGCTCATGGCGCTGGTCCTGGTCATCGGCGGGTTCTTCCGGTCGCTGCAGTTCACCGCCGTCAACACCCTGGCCTACGCCGACCTGGGCGCCGCGCAGATGAGCCGCGCCAGCAGCTTCTCGGCGACGGCCCAGCAACTGGGCATCAGCGTCGGCGTGGCCTGCGCGGCCGTGACCCTCAACCTCAGCATGAGCTGGCGCGGCGGCGCGGAACTCGAGCTGATCGACATCGTGTGGGGCTTCATCGTGATCGGCCTGATCACCGCCGGCTCGGCCTTTTCCTTCATGAAGCTGGAACCCGACGCGGGCGCCAACCTGCGCAAGAATCGCTAACGGGCGGTTTGGCTGGAACGCGGCCGACAGTAAACTGAGGCTCGTCGACGCCGAAATTGAAGGCGCATTCCACGGTTTCCGCCCATGAATCTCACCTTCCGCCAAATCGAATGCTTCAGGCACGTCATGCTGCTGGAATCGACCGTCGCCGCCGCCGACGCCTTGCGCATCTCGCAATCGTCGGTCAGCCGCGCCATCACGAAGCTGGAAGAGGAAGTGGGCTTCAATCTGTTCACTCGCGACGGCAACCGCATGAAACCGACCCACGATGCGGATGTGCTCTACCAGGCGGTGGCGCGCACCATCGACGGGCTCACCGAGATCGGCAGAACCGCCAGGGCCATTCAAAGCCGGCGGCTCGGACGCATACGCATCATTTGCCTGCCCGCCCTGCTGGAAACGACGGTGGCCAAGATCGTGGGCGAGTTCGCCCTGCGGCATCCCGATCTGCGCTTCGAAATCGAAATGGGGGGCATGGCGCGCGTCATGGAAGAAGTCGGCAAAGGCCGCTTTGAACTGGGGATAGGCGCTCCGCCGGGCGACAGCCCGGAAGTGCGCAGCGTGGTCCTGGACAAGCGGCCGGTCTGCGCCGTTGCGCCCAAGGACTTGAAGATCGGCCGGGACGGGGTCGTGAGCTGGCCGGAGCTCGCCCGGCATCGGATGATCGTCCTGCTGCCCGGCAGCCCGTTCCGCGAACGGATCGACAGGCAATTCGAAGCGCTGTCGCTGGCGCCGAACTTCGTCATAGAGGCCTGCACGCAGCAAGCGGCGCTGCAACTCGTGCGCGCCGGCGCGGGCGTGTCCCTGGTCGACGCCAAATGCGTCGCGTCGGAAGAGACCAAGAAGGACGTCCAGACCTTGGAGCTCGATGCGCCCATGTTCTGGGAATCCTGCCTGATTTTTCCCCGCCATGAACTGCCCAGCCACGCCATCTCCACGTTCATCCAGTTTTTACGGCGAAGCACCGAATCGTCTATCCGTTATTGACTAGCTCTATGCACGCTTCCCCGGAAGCGCTGTGATGTAATTGCCTCCAATCCGCAGGTGCAGCAGTTCCATCAAGGCGTTACGGCATGCAAGAGACGATACCCATTTCCCTGCCCAGATACCGCTTGGCATTGACGCCCACGCCCGTCGAGCCCTTGCCGAACCTGTCGTCCACCTTCGGCGTCGACTTGTCCGTCAAGCGCGACGACCTCACCGGGTTGGCTTTCGGCGGCAACAAGATACGCCAGCTGGAATACTACTTCGGCGAAGCGAAGACGCAGGGCGCGACCCTCGTTCTCATAACGGGCGCGGTGCAATCGAACTACGTCAGGGCCACCGCCGCCGTCGCCGCGCGCGCCGGCATGCGCTTCCATGCGCAACTGGAAGAGCGGGTCCAGGGCATGGAGACGGAATCCTACCGGAAATCCGGCAACATCCTGCTGAACCTGCTTTATGACGCGAAGATCAGCCACTATCCGGACGGCGATGACGAAGCCGGCGCCGATGCGGCCTTGAGGGACATTGCCGCGGATTACCGGCGGCAAGGCGAAACCCCCTACATCATTCCCCTGACGCCGGACAGCCCTTCGCTGGGTTCCGTCGGATACCTGCACGCGGCGGAAGAGCTGTTGAGCCAATGCCCGTCCGCGGATCACTTCGTGCTGGCTTCCGGCAGCGGGCAAACCCAGGCGGGCCTGCTTTTCGGCCTGCGCATGCTGGGTTCGGACGCGCGCGTGACCGGAATCTGCGTTCGCCGCGCCGCCAACGAGCAGCGCAAGCGCGTGGCCTCGCATTGCCGGGGACTCGCCGAAATACTGCGGGTGGAGTCCCCGGTTTCCAGCGCGGACATCGTCGTGGACGATATTGCCCTGGGGAGCTATGGGCGGGCCGAAGCGCACGTGCTCAACGCCATCGAGCTGGCGGCACGGTCGGACGGCCTCATCCTGGACCCCGTCTACACCGGAAAGGCGTTCGCCGGCCTGCTTGCCTTGCTGGGCGACGGCACGGTCGCCCGGGGCGACAACGTGGTCTTCATCCACACGGGAGGCACGCCCGCGCTATTCGCCTATGGGCCCGAAATACTGAAACACCTGCAGCACGAACACCAATGACCGACCAGCCCCAAGGCAACATCGACGCAGCCCCACGGAGGCGCGCGAACCCAGGAGGAGATCCATCCATGCCAGCCGACCGCAGAAAATTCCTTTTACGCACAGGCCAGGCGCTTGCCGGCGCCGCCGCCCTTTCCATGCTGCCCGCCGGAATGCCGTTCGCGGCAGGCAAGCGCTTCGCAAACCGGACCATGCGCATCGTCGTGCCGCTGGGGCCGGGCGGCACCGCCGACATACTCGCCCGGCTCATCTCGATTCCCCTGGGACAGGCTCTCGACGCAACCGTGGTCGTGGAAAACAGGGTGGGGGCCGGCGGGGTCATCGGCTCGCTCAGCGTGGCGCGGTCCGCGCCGGACGGCCTGACGCTATGCCTGGCAAATGCGAGCTCCCACGCCATTTCGCCGGCCATACAGAAAGAAGCGAAATACGATCCGGTCAAGGATTTTGCGCCGGTGGGCCTCATTGCCGAGGTGCCCATCGTGCTGGTGGCCTCTCCCACGCTGGGGGTTTCCACCCTGGAGGCGCTGACGGCCTTGATGAAAGAAAAGCCAGGGCAGCTCATGTACGGTTCGCCCGGAGTCGGCTCGCTGGGCCATATGCGCGGCGAGCAATTGCAGCAAATGACCGGGACCCGCATGGTCCACGTGCCCTATAAAAGCACCGCCGAGGTTTCCCGGGCCCTGCTCGCCGATGAAATCTCGGTGGCGTTCGACAACCTTCCCGTTTCGCTGCCCCAGATCCGCGCCAAGCGCATCGTCCTGCTCGCCACCACAGGCAAGAGCCGGAACCCTGAATTCCCCTCCATCCCCACGTTCGGGGAACTGGGCTACGATGCCATCAATTCGCCTTCCTGGTTCGGCCTGGTCGCCCCGGCGGGCACCGACGCCGCCGTCATCTCGGACATACACCAGGCGCTCCAGCAGATTCTTCAAGCGCCGGAACTGGCGCGGCGAATCACGGAAATCGGCGGGGAGTTGTCCCTGGGCAGCCCCGCGGCGTTCGGGACGCAAATCGAGCAGGCCTTCAGCAGCGCCAGCCAGGCGGCCAAGGCGCACGCCATCTCGCTGTAGGCCGGCGCAACAGGACAATGAACATGGCTGTAATTTCCCAAATCGAGGCCGTCCACCCGGAGCTCGTCGATATCCGCCGCCGTATCCACGCAAATCCCGAAACCGCCTTCCAGGAGGTGGAAACATCGCAGCTGGTTGCCGGCGAACTGCGCAAATTCGGCATCGAGGTCCACACCAACGTCGGCAGGACGGGCGTGGTGGGCGTGCTCAGGAACGGCTCTTCGACTCGCCGCATCGCCTTGCGCGCCGACATGGACGCCTTGCCCATGACGGAAATGAACACCTTCGCCCACCACTCGAAGAATGCCGGCCGGATGCACGCCTGCGGCCATGACGGGCATACCACGATGCTGCTGGGCGCGGCGCGGCATCTTGCCGAGCACCGCGGCTTCGACGGCACGGTGGTGTTCATTTTCCAGCCCGCGGAAGAAGGCGGCCATGCCGGGGCCCGCGCAATGCTCCGGGACGGCTTGTTGACGCGCTTCCCATTCGACATCATTTTCGGCATACACAACATGCCGGACATCCCCACCGGCCAGTTTTCCATCGTGCCGGGGCCGATGATGGCGTCCAGCAGCCTGTGGGACATATGGGTGCGGGGCCGCGGCGGCCATGCCGCGCAGCCCCAGCTGGCGGTCGACCCCATCGTCATCGCCGCCGAAATGATCCAGGCCCTGCAAAGCGTCGTGTCCCGCAGGCGCGATCCCCTCTCGCCCGCGGTGCTGTCCATCACCCAGGTGCATGCGGGCGAGGCCTACAATGTCCTGCCCGACACCGTGCAGCTTTGCGGCACCGTAAGAACGTTCGACAAGCGCACGCTCGATCAGATCGAAGCCGACATGCGGCGCATCGCGGAAGGGCTGCCTTCTTTATACGGGGCGAGCGGCGAACTCGATTTTCGGCGGGGCTATCCCGCGGTCGTCAATCATGACAAGGCCGCCGCGTTCGCCGCGCAGGCGGTGCGCGACGCGTTCGGCAACGAGGCGCTCGTTCAAGACCCCGTCCCCACCATGGCCGGTGAGGACTTTTCCTACTATCTGGAAGAGGTTCCCGGCGCGTTCATTTTCCTCGGGAACGGCATGGTGGCGCACAAGGACCGCGGCGACGGCTCCGGGTCGCATCAGCTGCACAATCCTCTTTATGATTTCAACGACGCGCTGCTGCCCATCGGCGCAAGCTTCTGGACGCATCTGGTCCGGGCCTATTTGTCGTAGGGGGATGCCCGGGGCCGCTACCCGTTTTCCAGCAGCATGACCAGCTTGCAATCGGGGCGCGTCGCCAGCCGGAAGGTGATCTGCTGGTAAAGCAGGATGCCGTCGGCGGGGTGATTGAATTCCCGCAGGCCGCCTTCCCTGTCCACCACCGTGTGCCGGATCCACCAGTGCGCGAAGACGGCGCTGGACTGCTGCAGTTCGTCCAGCACGGCGCGGACGTCCGGCTCGTCGGCGTGGGTGCCGGCGTCCGCCCGGAATTCCGCGACGACGCGGCTGGCGCGCTGTTCCCAGTCCACGACCAGGCTGCGGGCGGCCGGGTCCAGGAAAATGTAGCGCAGCAGGTTGGGCGATGGGTCGCGGTCCGGCCAGCCGTCGAAGAGATGCAGCAGCGGCTCGTTGCGCGCCAGCACGTTCCAGCACCGGTCCAGGATGTAGGCGGGCGCGGTGATGCTGCGGACGCAGTCGGCCAGCCTGGGCGGCAAGGGCAGGATCTGGTCCGAGCCATGGTCGGGATCGGCGCATTCGGCCAGGCTGAACAGGTAATGGCGTTCGGCGCGGGCCAGGTTGAGCACGGAGGCCAGCCTGCCCAGCACCGCCGCCGAGACCGAGACGTTGCGCCCCTGCTCGATCCAGGTGTACCAGGTGGCGCTGATGCCGCATAGCTGGGCGACTTCTTCCCGGCGCAGCCCCGGCGTGCGGCGCCGGCTGCCCGCCGGCAGGCCCAGGGATTCAGGCGTGACGCGCGCCCGCGCCTGCCGCAGGAAATCGCCCAGTGCCTTGCGCCGTATCTGCATGCCCGAGCCCGGCGCTCATCGCAGCACGCTGGCCAGCGTCCGGCGCACGTCGTCCTCCGCCCGCCCGCTGCGCCGGACGTAGTCGGCGAGCTGGTCTTCCCCGATATTGCCCACATTGAAATACTGCGACTTGGGGTGGCTGAAATAGAAGCCGGAGACGCTGGAGGCGGGATACATGGCGTAGCTGTCGGTCAGGCGCATGCCGATGTCTTCGCAGTTCATGACCCGGAACATTTCCTTCTTGACCACGTGCTCCGGGCAGGCGGGGTAGCCGGGCGCGGGACGGATGCCCTGGTATTTTTCGGCGATGATGTCCTCGTTGCTCAGGGATTCGTCGGGCACGTAGCCCCACAGGTCGCGGCGCACCCGCGCATGCAGGCATTCGGCGAAGCCTTCGGCCAGGCGGTCGGCGATGGCCTTGAGCATGATGCTGGAGTAATCGTCGCCCTCGTCCAGGAAACGCTGGTCGTGCTTTTCGATGCCCAGCCCGCCGGTCACGGCAAACATGCCGATGTAATCGGCCACGCCGCTTTCCTTGGGCGCGATATAGTCGGCCAGGCATTTGTTGTCCACGCCTTCGCGCTTGGCGGTCTGCTGCCGCAGGTTGCGCCAGGTGAACAGGACGTCGGAGCGCGACTCGTCGGCATAGACTTCGATGTCTTCGTGGTTGACGGTGTTGGCCGGGTAGAAGGCGACCATGCCGTTGGCCGTGAGCCAGCGGCCGTCGATGATTTTCTTGAGCATGGCCTGCCCTTCCACGTGGATCTTGCGGGCCTGCTCGCCGACGACCTTGTCGTCGAGAATGGCCGGGAATTGGCCGAACAGGCTCCAGGTCTGGAAGAAAGGCGTCCAGTCCAGGAACTCGACGATTTCCGAGAGATCGTAATTCTTGAAGCTGCGCCGGCCGATGAACTTGGGCCGCGGCGGGGTGTAGGCGGACCAGTCGATGGCCGGGCGGTCCGCGCGAGCCTCGTCCAGGGAAATGAGCGGCGTGGCCTTGCGATTGGCATGCCGCTTGCGCACCAGTTCGTACTCGGCCGCGACTTCTTCCAGGTAAGTGCCGGCCTGGTCCGACATGAGGTTGGTGGCCACGCCCACCGAGCGGCTGGCGTCGGGCACGTAAATGACGGGCCCTTCGTAGTTGGGCGCGATCTTGACCGCGGTGTGGACGCGGCTGGTGGTGGCGCCGCCCACCAGCAAGGGCAGCTTGCGCTCGCGGAAGTAATCGTCGCGCTGCATTTCGGACGCCACGTAGGCCATTTCTTCGAGGCTGGGCGTGATCAGGCCCGACAAGCCCACGATGTCGCAGCCCTCTTCCTTGGCCTTCGCCAGGATTTCGGAACAGGGCACCATGACGCCCATGTTGACGACCTCGAAGTTGTTGCACTCCAGGACGACGGAAACGATGTTCTTGCCGATGTCGTGCACGTCGCCCTTGACGGTCGCGATCACGATCTTGCCCTTGGAGCGGACGTCGCCGCCCGCCGCCGCGATCTGGCGCTTTTCTTCCTCGATGAAGGGAATGAGATGGGCCACCGCCTGTTTCATGACGCGCGCCGACTTCACCACCTGCGGCAGGAACATCTTGCCGGCGCCGAACAGGTCGCCCACCACGTTCATGCCGTCCATCAGCGGGCCTTCGATGACCTGGATGGGCCGCCCGCCGGCCGCGGCGATCTTCCGGCGGACTTCTTCGGTGTCCTCGACGATGTAGGTCGTGATGCCGTGCACCAGCGCGTGCGACAAGCGGCCCTCCACCGGCTGTTCGCGCCAGCTGAGGTCTTCTTCCTTTTTCGCGCCCGAACCCTTGATCGTTTCCGCCAGCTCCACCAGGCGTTCGGTGGGCGTGCGTTCGTCGTCCGGATCCGTCTTGCCCAGGGGCGGGTCGCGATCCAGCACCACGTCCTCGACCATGTCGAGCACCTTCTTGTCGATGTCCTGGTACACGCCGAGCTGGCCGGCGTTGACGATGCCCATCGTCAGGCCTTCGCGGATGGCGTGATAGAGGAAGACGGCGTGTATGGCTTCACGCATCGTCTCGTTGCCGCGGAAGGAGAAGCTGACGTTGGAGATGCCGCCGGACACGCGCGCATGGGGCAGGTTGCGGGTGATCCAGCCGGTGGCTTCGATGAAGTCGACCGCGTAGTGGTTGTGCTCCTCGATGCCGGTGGCGATGGCGAAGACGTTGGGATCGAAGATGATGTCCTCGGGCGGGAAGCCGACCTCGTCCACCAGCAGGCGATAGGCGCGCTCGCAGATTGCCTTGCGCCGCTCCAGGGAGTCCGCCTGGCCCTGTTCGTCGAAGGCCATGACGACGACGGCCGCCCCGTACTTGCGGCACAGGCGCGCGTGTTCCAGGAACGGCTCGACGCCTTCCTTCATGGAGATCGAATTTACGACCGGCTTGCCCTGCACGCAGCGCAGCCCTTCCTCGATGACTTCCCATTTCGAGCTGTCTATCATGATGGGCACGCGCGCGATGTCGGGCTCCGAGGCGATCATGTTCAGGAAGCGGCGCATGCAGGTTGCCGAGTCGAGCATCGCCTCGTCCATGTTGACGTCGATGATCTGGGCGCCGTTCTCGACCTGCTGGCGCGCCACCGACAAGGCCTCGTCGTATTTTTCTTCGCGGATGAGGCGCAGGAACATCTTGCTGCCCGTGACGTTGGCGCGTTCGCCGACGTTCACGAACAACGTTTCTTCGTCTATGTTCAAGGGCTCCAGCCCCGAAAGCCGCGTCTTGACGGGAATGGCCGGCACGACGCGCGAGGGCAGGCCCGCCACCTTGCCGGCGATCGCGCGGATGTGGTCCGGCGTCGTGCCGCAGCAGCCGCCCGCCATGTTGACCAGCCCGGCGCGCGCGAATTCCTCCAGCAGCGACGAGGTGTCGGCAGGGGTTTCGTCGAAGCCGGTTTCCGCCATGGGATTGGGCAGGCCCGCATTGGGATAGACGCAGACGTAGGTGTCGCAGATTTTGGACAGCTCGGCGATGTAGGGGCGCATGAGGGCGGCCCCCAGCGCGCAGTTCAGGCCGATGGTGATGGGCCGCGCATGGCGCACGGAATTCCAGAACGCCTCGACGGTCTGGCCCGACAGGATGCGGCCGGAAGCATCGGTCACGGTGCCCGAGATCATGACGGGCAGCCGCACGCCGCGTTCCTCGAACACGGTTTCCACCGCGAAAATGGCGGCCTTGGCGTTGAGCGTATCGAAGATGGTTTCGATCAGGACGATGTCGATGCCGCCGTCCAGCAAGCCGTTCATCTGCTCGACATAGGCGTCGCGCAGCTGCTCGAACGTCACGTTGCGGGCGCCGGGGTCGTTCACGTCGGGGGAGATGGACGCCGTCTTGGGCTGGGGCCCCAGCGCGCCGGCCACGAAGCGGGGCCGATCCGGCGTGCCGTAGGCGTCGCAGGCGGCGCGCGCCAGCCGCGCCGACTCCAGGTTCATTTCGTAGGCGAGCCCGGCCAGGTCGTAATCGCCCTGGGCGATCGCGGTGGCGCCGAATGTGTTGGTTTCGATGACGTCGGCGCCGGCTTCCAGGTAGGCACGGTGGATCTCGGCGATGACGTCGGGCCGGACCAGCGACAGCAATTCGTTGTTGCCCTTGACGTCCTTGTGGTGTTCGGCGAACCGCTCGCCGCGAAAATCCGCTTCCCCGAGCTTGTATTGCTGAATCATGGTGCCCATGGCGCCATCGAGGATCAGAATGCGCTCCCCAAGCAGGCGCGCGAATTCGGCGCCATGCGTATAGGAAGCGAGTGGATAAGGTAAATTTGGGTGGGACACGGCGCTACCTGGCGATGAACAGAGGCCTCTATTGTACTAGGGCGATATCAAGCAAACGGTCAACCACGCTCCCAAGGCGGGGCGGGCGAAAGTGCGGACTGGATCCAAGCCATGAATGTGCGGACGGGTAGCGTATTGAATTGCTTGTCAGGGACAAATGCCTTGAACCACATTTCCGCAATTGGATAATCCACTAGGACCTCGACAAGCCGGCCTGCCTGGATCTCGGGCGCGCATACATATGCGGGGAGCATGGCCAACCCGTTTCCCTGAATTGCCGAAGCAGCCAGAACAAGCGAGTCGTTAGACAGCATGACGGGTGCGTGCTCAATCCGGATGGGCCCCTTTGGGCCGCGAAACTCCCAGATAATTGTCGACGGCTTTAGAGCGAGTAGGCGATGTGAGTATAAATCGTTCGGACGCGTTGGTTCGCCCATCCTGTGAAGATAATCTGGCGACCCGCACACGATCCGCCGCAAGCGAAACAGAGGGATATCGTGAACGTCTGAGAACGTACCGGTAGATCCACTGAGCACGACATCGAATCCTGCGTTGAGGGGATTTACCGCGCGATCGAGAAGTGTCAAATCTATGCTTATCTGAGGGTAGCTTTGCGCAAACTCGCCAAGAAGCCGCGAAAAATGCAAAGCGGTAATCGCTGGAGGTGCTCCGATCCTGAGATGCCCTCCCGGCGCCTGTTCGGCGCGCTTCATCCCCTGCAAAACGGTTTCGAACTGCGCTACGGCTTGACGAAGATCAGTGATGTGGCGCAGACCCTCCTCCGTCAATCGTACTGAGCGTGTCGAGCGATGCAGCAATTGCTGCTTGATTGTGTGCTCAAGAAAGTTAACCCGTTTCATCACGACTGAAGGAACCACATTCAAGCGCCGTGCCGCCCCTGAGAACCCACCAGCGTCCACTGTTTCTATAAGAGCCTTGATGCATTCTATGGTGTCCATTGGTATTGTCCATCTATCGCGAAATAGAAAAGATACTAGCTCGATTTAGTCTATTGTTCAACAGAAGTCTCCATCGTAGTATTCGTCAGAGCCTACCTCAGCAGAGACATTTAAAGAGCATTTATGACGGACGAGCTGCACGAAGAAATTCGAAAGCAATTGCGCGATAGCGCGGAGCGTTACTTTGGCGACCAAAACGATGGGAGGCCGCTGCGAAGTAACGATGCTGGCCGCTGGCAAGACTACCTTGACTTTGGTTGGCTGTCCCTGAATCTTCCGGAGCATCTGGGCGGCTCAGGACTGTCGCATACTTATACATCGGAGCTTCTTGAGAGTATGGGGTACTGGCTCGCTCGCGAACCTTATCTCTTCAGCGCTGTTTTCCCCGCATACTTAGCGCGATCACTCGAAATACGCTCCATTGCCGCTTCGCTACTCGGATCGGGACGCAGATTGGTGCCGGCATGGCAAGAAAGTGATGCCGACAACACTGCGGGCTGGAGCACGACACTCGTCAAGCAAGTTGACGGTACTCGGACCATATCGGGGCGAAAGGTTTTCGTTCCCGCCTGGGATATGAATAGCGACTTGATCGTTAATGCGTGCGCAGATGGCATGCACTATTTGGTACGAGTGCCGTCGGACGCAGTTGGCGTCCAAGCCATACCGAAACGCATGGCAGACGGATCGACCACGGCAGACATCACGCTACAAAATGTGCCCGTTTCGGAAGCCTTCATTTTGGCTGCCGGCCCACGTGCGCATCATGCAATCGAAGCGGGCGTCCAACTCGCAACGATAGGCATGTCGGCCCAGCTCCATGGCCTTGCACGTGGAGCATTGGCAACGATCGTCTCGTATGTTAACCAGCGCATTCAGTTTGGACAGGCAATTGGACAGTTTCAAGCTGTTAGGCATCGCATTGCTGATATCGCAATCGCGATTGAGCTGGCAGGCGCATCGTGGCGCCACGCGCTAAAAGCCTATGAAACACACGCTGGTAGCGCAGAACTAAGGATGGCCGTTGGAGCGGCAAAGATCGCTTGCTCCGAAACAGCATTGTTGGCGGCGAAGCAGTGTATCCAGCTACACGGAGCGATCGGCTATACGGAAGAAGCCGATCCAGGCCAGTACCTCAAAGTCGCGTTGACCTGGGCAACGCAATTGGGAGGAAGCCTTTGGCATCTCGAACAAGTCGCATCCTCCGAGATTGAAGTCCAACTGGCGTAATGGAGCAGGCTATGCCGGATCAAAATATCATCAACAACGAATCAGACGAAGAATTTCGCATACGTTTTCGGACTTGGCTGGAACAGTACTACCCAGAACACTGGCGCAATCCGCTTACATTACGTCTGCGAGGACAGGCGGAAAAGGAATGGCTGGCCATGCTCTACGAGCATGGCTGGCGGGCGCCGAGCTGGCCAAGGGAACATGGTGGTTTGGGTATGTCTCTGCGGCGCCAGCTGATCTATTACGAGGAGCTAGCCAGACATGGGACAGCCCGGTTCATCGACTTTGGCGGGACGCTACTCGGTCCGACACTGATACGTTTCGGCACTTCTGAACAGAAAAGCAGCCATCTACCAAGAATCCTTCGAGGTGAAACCTTATGGTGCCAAGGATATTCTGAACCAAACGCTGGTTCAGATCTAGCAAATCTCGGCTTGCACGCCGTTCCGGATAACGACGGTTATGTCTTGAATGGATCTAAGATCTGGACGACGCAGGCCGACAGTGCCGACTATATCTTTCTGCTGGCCCGGACCGCTCAAACAGAGAAGAAGCAGGACGGAATCTCGTTCTTCCTGGCCGATATGCGAACACCAGGCATTTCTGTGCAGCCGATTATCAATCTACAGGGTGAAAACGAATTTTCCCAAGTATTCTTCAACGACGTACACATACCAGCACACAACCTGGTTCATCAACTCCACAAAGGTTGGCAAGTCGCGCGATCTCTGCTCGGTGTCGAGCGCATTGTCAACGGCAATCCCCACCTTTCGAGAAAGGCGCTTGCCGCTCTAGATAGGCTGTTGAACGTCACCAATCAGCGAGAGTCATCTGCGGTCAAATTGACGCGCGCGCGACTTGCTTGCGAGCTACACAACGCTCAAGCGCTCTATGAGGAAATTTGTGAAGCTGCAATTCGCGGAGAGGCAACACCCGAACAGTTTTCTATTATGAAGGTTGTCTCGTCCGAGCTTTTTCAATATATCGCAGATGCATTGATTCAATTCGGCCAAGGGTATGCAGGCCAAAAGGAGGCCTTCAGACACGGCAACGAGGAAATCGATCTGCATCAAATCTACATGCTCTCACGGCCTGCCACGATCTACAGCGGGACCAGCGAAATACAACGCAACATAATCGCGCGAGGCATACTTGGATGAAGCCTCACAACACTCTCGAGCACTTCACGGCACCCCGCTCGATCGCGATAATCGGCGCATCCGAAGATCCGACCCGCATTGGTGGACGTCCGCTACGTTATCTGATCGAAGCAAGCTATCCAGGCGCTATTTTTCCAATCAATCCGAAGCATCAGTTCGTGCAAGGCTTGCGCGCATATTCCAGCGTGAGCGAGGTTCCGACGAAAATCGATTGCGCGCTGATCATCCTTCCCGCATTGTCAGTTGTTGATGCCGTAGTTCAGTGCGCCGCCGTAGGCGTCAAGGCGATCATCATCTTTTCCGCTGGATTCGCCGAAACCGGCCCAGAAGGAGCACAAATGCAGGATGAAATCATGGCAATCGCTCGACATGCCAACATGCGCGTCCTGGGCCCGAATTGCCTCGGTCTATTCTGCAAATCAAGCCAAGCGTACCTAACATTTTCAGGCGTCTTCGATGATGTCGTCGGTACAAACGGTGATCTTGGACTGGTCAGCCAAAGCGGCGGATTCGCCGGCGAAATCGTCAAACTGTCGATTCAGAGGGGCCTGCAATTCGGAACCTGGCTTACCACTGGCAACGAAGCAGATGTTGAACTTGGCGAGGCGCTCATTCATCTCGCGCAGGATCCGAACCTACGTGTGATCTGCATCTATATGGAAGGTGCACGGAAGCGTGAATCATTTCTCGCAGGGTTAGCTCTGGCACGCCGTAACGGCAAACGTGTAGTTGCACTGAAAGCCGGCCGTAGCGAAGTTGGTGCTGCTGCAGTCCAATCACATACAGCAGGCATGGCGGGGTCCGACAGGCTTTACAACACACTCTTTGACCAATACAACGCCTATCGCTCGTCCTCCATTGAGGAGATGCTGGATGTTGTATATGCAGCGCGACAGCCCGTCCGAATGCAGGGCAAGCGCTTGGCGATCCTTTCCACTTCAGGCGGCAATGGCGCTCTAGCGGCTGACTACGCTGCCGACCTCGGTTTCTCTCTTGAGCCTCTTGCAGAGAACTTGCAACAACGTATCCGCGCCTTGTCGCCGCATGCCGCGACTGCCAATCCCATTGACCTCACCGCCAAGGCCGCTAGCGACCCATCAATCATCGCCAAGGCACTCGAAGCTTTGATTTCATCCGGGTCATATGACGGCTTTTATGTCTTTGTTGGATTGATTGCCGGCATCCCTGCATTGATCGAGCCGCTGCTCAATGCGCTTAGCCCAATTCCGGGTCGATACCCAGGCGTACCGATAGCTCTATCAATTACTGCACCTGACGCAGTCGTGCGGCGCTATGAGGCGGCAGGTTTCTTGCTCATCCAGGATCCTCGTCGGGCGATCACCGCTTTGCACAGCCTTACAGTTTTCGATAACTGCCCGGTCGGCCTCGACCCAGTGGCCGCGATGCATCGTCCCTCCCAAAAAACCGGCGATCTAATAGCTGGTCGCCGTTATAACGAAGTCGAAAGTAAAGCGTTACTTCAGCAAATCGGCATCCCATTGCTAAAAGAACGAATAGCTGACAACCCAAAAAGCGCAGAACAAATCGCCACTGCGCTCGGTGGTCGAGTGGCTCTTAAGATTGTTTCGCCAGACATTCTTCACAAAACGGATGTTGGCGGCGTACGGTTGCACGTCTCTTGCTCCGACGTGCTGACAAGCATCTCGGAAATGATGCAAGCGGTAAAGCATGCCAAGCCGGAAGCTCAGATCGACGGAGTGTTGATTTCCCCAATGCTGGATGATGCACTGGAGTTTATTGTGGGCGTGCATGTGGACGCTGTTTTCGGTCCGGTCATTATGGTCGGCGCAGGGGGCATCGCAGTGGAAATCACGGACGACGTAGCATGCCAACTCGCGCCTGTCGATACACAGAACGCCCTTGCAATGGTACGCAGCTTGAAATGCGGACGGCTGCTTGACGGGTTTCGAAACCGCCCACGCGCTGATATCAATGCTCTCGTAAACACGATCGTTACGTTGTCTGAGTTTGCCTACGCCAATGCGCAACTTCTCGGATCGATAGAAATCAATCCGCTCGCGGTACTGCCTGAAGGGGAAGGAGTAGTCGCACTCGATGCTCTGATCGAAACCGCTCCTGCACTTCAAGCTCTTACTGATGGCTCAAAATAACCGACTTAGGAAGAAATCAATCAATGAGCATCCAAACTGACGTTGCTGTGGAGATCGCCGACTACGTTGCGACAGTCACCATGGCCAGAAATCCCGTCAATGCCGCTGACCGCGCTTTCCGAAAAAAGCTCATAGAAGTATTCGATGAGCTAGGAGAACGCAAAGACGTTCGCTGCGTCGTGCTTCAATCGTCCGCGAAAGCTTTCAGTGCCGGCGTCGACCTTAAAGATCGGCCTGACCCAGAGCTGTGGGGAGACATCACAGGAACGCACAGACTGACAAGAGAGACCTTCAACGCAGTACGCGAGTGCGTGAAGCCGGTCATCGGCGTAGTGGACGGTCCCGCAATCGGTTTCGGAATGGTCCTCGCAATCTCATGCGACATCATCGTCGCAGCGGAGAACGCATGGTTTTCAATGCCGGAAATCAATGTGGGACTTGCTGGAGGCGTAGCTGCAGTGCAGTCATTCGTTCCGCGCTCCCTAGCCCGCAGGCTCTTATTTACTGGAGCCAGAATCACTGCCAAAGAACTTGCACAATTCGGCGTACTAGAGGCGGTGCCGCCTGAGCGCCTCGACGCCTTTGCCTCCGCACTTGCCAAAGAGCTTGCATCGAAAAGCCCGCCCGCCCTGCGCTATGCAAAGCGATCCGGGAATTTCGCCGAACTTATGACACCCACCGAGGCATATAAGTTCGAGCAACATTACACCACTATGCTGGCTTCATCCATCGATGGGCTAGAGGCCAGACGTGCCATGCTGGAGAAAAGGCCACCGATATTCACCGAAGACTGAATTCGAAGAATTTGGGATATGAACCTAGTTGTTAATTGATCAAAATAGGAGACATCGCATGAAAATCATTCGTCGCCTCAGGGAAGCTTGCCTATTACTCAGCCTGATGGCCGGAGCCACAGCGAGCATGGCGCCTGCAGCCCATAGTGCTAACCTTGACTACCCCACTAGGCCGATACGGCTCGTGGTTCCATATGCGCCAGGAGGAACAACCGACGTTCTGGCTCGGCTCATCGCGACAGAGTTGGGTAACAAGCTCGGAAAGTCCGTCATCGTAGAAAACAAACCTGGTGCCAGCGCTATCATTGGCACAAAAGCCGTAGCGGAGGCTGCACCTGACGGCTATACGTTGTTGCTTGGAGTCAATACCGCTATTTCCTCAAATCCATTGCTGTTCAAAAAGCTTCCCTATCGGGTCGAACAACTACAACCGGTCGCGCTAATTGCAATGACTCCGATGGTCATTTCAGTGACGACAACCGACCCAGCCAACTCGATTGCCGATTTAGTTGCAGCATCAAAAGATAGAAAGGGCGGGCTATCCTTCGCTACGCTTGGCAAGGGATCGTCAGTGCACCTCGTCGCGGAGCTAATAGCGCTCAGAACCGGCATGCAGATTACACCGATACCATATGGTGGCTCTGGACCTGCGCTGACCGCGATCATCTCTGGGCAGGTGGATCTTTATGGTGACGCAATAACTACGTCAATACCGTTGATCAACGCAGGAAAAATCAAGCCAATTGCAATCAGCTCTAAAGAGCGATCAACTCTCTACCCAAACTTGCCGACCTTCGAGGAGTCGGGCGTCACAGGAGGGACAATTCACGTCTGGTTCGGGGTGATGGCACCACGCGGAACTCCTGATCACATCATTACTACTCTGAATAAGGCCGTTAATGACATTCTCGATACCCCTGCCTTCAGTGAGCGGTTAAAGGCCGATGGTTCAATCGTTCGCCAGCTTAGTCCCAAGGGTTTCCAGGATTTTATTGATGGCGAATCCAAAGTATGGGAAAGCGTGATAACCGCTACAAATTTGCAGCTCGATTAATATCCATGACCTCGTGGGAAGGCGCCCGTCAATTGACATACCATATGACCATATCGTGTGGTGGATCATATTAATGTGCAGGGGCACGCATCAATGAATCGTGACATCGTACACCGAGAATTACACGGATCCGCTGTGGTATTGACGTTGGAGGCGCCTTCAAAGCTGAATGCATTATCGCTAAATATACGCGAACAGCTTAAAGAACAACTGCAGCGCGCGCACGCTGACCCACACGTGCGCTGCATTGTTCTCACCGGTGCGAATGGATCCTTTTCAGCTGGCGGGGACATCACAAAAATGGCGGAACAACCTGAACCGTTAGTCGCACGTCAACGTTTAGGAGTGCTCCATGATATTGTCCGACTAATCATTTCAGGCCCTACACCGGTAGTTGCCGCAGTAGAGGGCGTCGCCTATGGCGCGGGACTATCACTTGCCGTAGCGTGCGATTATGTCGTTGCAGCTGAAGAAAGCCGCTTCAGCGCCTCTTTCGGACGCATTGGTTTGGTCGCCGACTGTGGATTGTTGTGGACGTTGCCGCAGCGCGTGGGGCTTGGACTCGCACGGGATTTATTGATGACAGGCCGCCCATTCGGCGTGGCACAGGCACTCGAATGGGGTGTAGTCGATGAGGCGGCACCAAAGGGTGATGCCCTCTCAATCGCGCTCGCTAAAGCTCGGCACTATGAAGCCATAGCCCCGTTGGCCATTGCTGCTGTCAAATCTGCCTTGTATCGCCGCCCAGCGTCCCTGGAAGAAGCACTACACATCGAATCCGACCTGCAAGACTTTCTCCGAAACACCAGGGATCATGTAGCAGCATGCAAAGCCTTTCTAAAAAAGGGCACGGTGCAGTTTGAGGGCAGGTAGGCCCTCTCTAATCGGCTGACATTTAAGCGCCGCCAAAAAACTCTTTGTCCCGCGAACAACGAGACACGCCATATTCGGTTCGCTTAGATAGTCACCCTAGCGCGGCCTGACCCCTCTCGCTGTGATATATTTCGAGCCGTATGAGGTGCTTTCGGAACGCTTCCGCCATGGCGGTGGGAAGCGCTCTGCGAAAGTTAAACGGGAAACAGACGTCGTCCCAGGCATGCCGGCCGCCACCGCGCGCCGCCTGGACACGACCGGACTGTGCTGCCCCCGCAACGGTGCGCATGCCTGCATGCCAGCCCGATACCGGCCTTGGTCGCCCTTTCAATGTTGTCGAATCCGGCATGCGGGGACGCATGTCTTTCAGGGTCTATCATGCCTCTCATCTTGAACCGGCAAGCGCTTGCCGTCCTCTCCTGTTTCCTTCCCTTGTCCAGCGCCATGGCGCAATCCCAGCAGGCCGTCGGCCGGCTGGATTCCATCGTCGTGACCGCCAGCCGCAGCGCCCAGCCGCAGAAGGACGTGCAGGGCGACGTCACCGTCATCGACAAGCGCGAGCTCCAGCGCGCCGGCCAAAGCAGCGTGGCCGAAGTCCTGGCGCGGCACCATGACGTCCAGTTCTACGCCAACGGCGGCCCGCAAACCGTCACCGGCGTATTCCTGCGCGGCGCCAGCCCGGCGCAGACCCTGGTGCTGGTGGACGGCGTACGCGTGAACAGTTCCGTCAGCGGCGCCACGAACTGGGCGGCGATCGACCCGGCTTCCATAGAACGCATCGAGATCCTGCGCGGCTCCGCCAGCGGCCTGTATGGTTCCGACGCCATGGGCGGCGTCATCAACATCATCACGAACCAGGCCCAGGGCGGCGACCGGGCCCCGAGCGCCTGGGCGAACATGGGCATCGGCAGCTACGGCACCGTCAAGTCCAGCGCGGGCGTCTCGGGGGCGCAGGACGGCTGGGACTATTCGATTGCGGGCAACATAGCGCGCAGCGACGGCTTCAACGCGACCGACAAGGACGCCGGTCCCTACACCTACAACCGCGACGCGGACGGCTATGACCTGCACGGATTCCGCGCGGGCCTGGGATACCGCTGGAAGCCCGGCCACCACCTGGGCGTGACCGCGTACAACAGCTACATACGCTCCGACGTGGACGTCGGCGACTATCCGGAAAAGGCCTACGCCCTGACGCGCCAGCAGGTATACACCGTGACCAGCACCAACCGGCTTGCCGACCGCTGGGACAGCATGCTGCGCTTCGGGCTCAGCAAGGAGACGTCCGAGGACCGCAGCTGGAGCACGCGGTTCTCCACGCTGCAACGGTCCTACACGTGGCAGAACGACTTCAAGCTCGCCCCCGACCAGAACCTCAGCGCGCTGCTGGAGCGGCTGGAAGAGCGGGTCAGCCATACCGGCCGCTACACCAGCAGCCAGCGCAACACCAACGCCGCCGGGCTGATCTACCGCGGCGACTTCGGCGCGCACCACCTGCAAGCCAATCTGCGCAACGACAACATCTCTTCTTATGGAAACCAGGCGACGGGCGGGCTGGCCTATGACTTCGACCTGACGGAAAACTGGAAAGTCGGGGTGTCGGGCGGCACGGGTTTCCGCGCGCCCACATTCTCGGACCTGTATTACCCCTACGACGGCGGCCCGTGGGGAAGCTTCCAGGGGAATCCCGATCTCAAGCCCGAAAAATCCCGCAACCTGGAAGCCCGGCTCAGCTATGAAACGGATACGACGCGCCTGGGCCTGACGGTCTTCCAGAACAAGGTGCGCGACCTGATCAACGGCTACGTCTGCGACGCCAATTTCGACTGCACGGCCATGAACACCGAACGCGCGACGATACGCGGCATCACCCTCACGGGGGAACAGGCCTACGGCAACACCACGCTGCGGGCGAGCGCCGATTTCCTGGACCCGCGCAACGACCGGCCGCGCGCCGGCGAATCGGGCAGCCGGCTGGCGCAGCGGGCCCGGCAGGTATACCGCTTCGGCGCCGAACAGCGCTACGGGGCGCTGACGGTCGGCGCCGAATACCAGTTCACCGGCAAGCGGTACAGCGACGTCCAGAACCGGATATTGCTGGGCGGCTACGGGGTGTTCAACATGACGGCCGCCTATGCCTTGAGCAAGAACGTCGAAGTCCAGGCGCGCTGGAACAACGTCTTCGACAAGGAATACAGCACCACCTACGGCTATCGTAATGCGGGTTCCAATTTCTTCGTCAACCTGTCGCTCCGGATGTAGGGCGGCATAGCGCGAACATGGCGAGCCCATACGCTGCGCGGTGCGCCGGCCTGGCGGCGCTTCTTCTGGCATTGGCGGCCCCTGCGCCGCCGGCCGCCGCGGCGCAAGGCGCGGAGAAGACCCGCGCCGTGACGCTCGCCCCGCACATCACCGAGCTCGTGTTCGCCGCCGGCGCGGGCGACCGCATCGTGGCGACGGTCACCGACAGCGACTATCCGCCGCAGGCGCGCCGGATCCCGCGCCTGGGCACCGGCATCCACGTCGACGTCGAGAAAACCGTCGCCGCCCGGCCTGACGTCGTGATCGCCTGGCTGTCCACCGGCGCCGCGCAGACGCTGGCCCCCATGCTGAAGCGGCTGGACATCCCCCTGATCCATTCCCACCCCCGCAAGCTGGAGGACATCGCCGACGAGATCGAGCGTTACGGCCGGCTGTTCGGCACCTCGGCCGCCGCGCGGGAAACGGCGTCCGAACTGCGCCGGCGGATCGCCGCCATGCGCGAACGCCATTCAGGCGCCGCGCCGGTCGCCGTTTTCATCGAGATCGGCGGCTCGCCGCTTTACACCATAGGCGACGACCCGTTGCTGAACGACGTCCTTTCCGCCTGCGGCGCCCGGAACGTGTACGCCGCCGCCGGCATCGCCGCGCCGCAGGTCGACCCCGAGGGTGTGCTGGTGAAGAATCCCGATGCGGTCGTCGTTCCCGCCCGCCCCGCCGGGAACGTCGGCGACAGCTTGCGGCGCTGGCAGGCCCTGCGCCTGCCGGCCGCCCTGCAAGAACATGTGTTCGGCCTGGATCCGGACGCCCTGTTCCGTCCCGGCCCGCGCCTGGTCGACGCCGCCGAGCGGCTGTGCGAATACGTGGAATTGGTACGCCGCTGATGTCGCAGTACACTTGCACAGACTTGGCAATCCGTCCCCCCTATTCGCACCATGACTCAGAACGACACTTTCACTCTCGCGGGCCGCAGTTATTCGTCCCGCCTACTCGTCGGCACCGGCAAGTACAAGGACTTCGAAGAAACCCGCCAGGCCATCGAAGCCAGCGGCACGGAAATCGTCACGGTGGCCATCCGGCGCAGCAACATCGGCCAGAACCCGGGCGAGCCGAATCTGCTCGACTACGTGGCGCCGTCCAAATACACCATACTGCCCAATACCGCCGGCTGCTACACGGCCGACGAAGCCGTGCGCACGCTGCGCCTGGCGCGCGAACTGCTGGACGGGCACGCGCTGGTCAAGCTAGAGGTGCTGGGCAGCGCGGACAATCTCTTCCCCAACATGCCCGAGACCCTGGAAGCGGCCCGCACCCTGGTCAAGGAAGGCTTCCAGGTCATGGTCTACTGCACCGACGATCCGATCCAGTGCCGCATGCTGGAAGACATCGGCTGCATCGCCGTCATGCCGCTGGCGTCGCTGATCGGCTCCGGCATGGGCATACTCAACCCCTGGAACCTGCGCCTGATCATCGACAGCATCAAGGTCCCCGTGCTGGTGGACGCCGGCGTGGGCACGGCGTCGGACGCCGCCGTGGCCATGGAGCTGGGCTGCGATGCCGTGCTGATGAACACCGCCATCGCCGGCGCCCGCAATCCCATTCTCATGGCCAGCGCCATGAAGAAGGCGGTGCAGGCCGGCCGCGAAGCCTTCCTGGCCGGCCGCGTGCCGCGCAAGTTCTACAGCGCGGATCCCAGTTCGCCCGCCGAAGGCCTCTTGACGCCCCGCAAGCGAGACTGACGCATGATTCCCAACACCCTCACCATCGCCGGCGTGGATCCATCGGGCGGCGCGGGGATTCTTGCCGACATCAAGGCCATGAGCGCCCTGGGCGCCTACGGGACGGCCGTCGTCGCCGCCCTGACGGCCCAGAACACGCAGGCCGTGACCGGCATCTCGCCCGTGCCGCCCGACTTCGTCGCCGCCCAGATCGACACGCTGTTCGCCGACGTGCACATAGACGCCGTCAAGATCGGCATGCTGGGCCAGCAGCTCGTGACCCGCAAGGTGGCCGACCGCATGGCCCACTGGAAGCCCGCGCACCTGGTGCTGGATCCGGTCATGATCGCAAAAAGCGGCGACCACCTGCTGGAGCGCGCCGCCGTCGACGAGCTGCGCGCCAGCCTGCTGCCGCAGGCGACCCTGCTCACCCCCAATCTGCCCGAAGCCGGCGTGCTGCTGGACGCCGCCCCCGTGGACAACCTGCGCGACATGCGCCGGGCGGCCGAAAGGCTGCGCCGCCTGCTGAGCGATTCCGGCGAGCGCTGGGTCTACCTGAAGGGCGGCCACCTGCCCGGCAACGACACCATCGACGTGCTGCACGACGGCGACCGCATGATCGAACTGCCCGGCAAGCGCATCGACACGCCCAACACCCATGGCACCGGCTGCACGCTTTCCGCGGCGCTGGCCGCGCTGCTGCCGCGCGTGGGCGACGTGCCCGAAGCGGCCCGGCAGGCGAAGGCCTATCTGGTGCAGGCCATCGCCCGATCGGGCGACTTGCGGGTCGGGTCGGGCCACGGTCCGGTGCAGCATTTCCATGCCTGGTGGCCTGCGCCAAAATAGCCCAAATACGCTATAGTTAGCACGACGCGGCGGGCTTACCATTGGTAAGCCCGCCGCCACAATGAATACACTTCACCGTTTATTTGTAGACACCATGAACGTTACAGCACTATCAGAAATCGAACGGGCTCGATTCAACATGATCGAGCAACAGGTCCGCCCCTGGGACGTGCTCGATGATCGGGTCCTGCAAGCCTTGTTCGACGTTCCCCGCGAACGCTATGTTCCGGCTCCCATGCAGGGGCTGGCTTTTTCCGACGTCGAACTGCCTCTCGTCATCAATTCGGTCGACACGCGCGAAACCATGCTCACCCCCAAGGTCGAAGCGCGCCTGGCGCAGGAATTGCAGCTGAAGCCCACCGACTGCGTGCTCGAGATCGGCACCGGCTCGGGCTACCAGGCCGCGCTGCTGGCCAAGCTGTGCCAGCAGGTCACCAGCATCGAGGTCGACAGCCGCCTGTCCGCGTTCGCCCTGCAGAACCTGCAGCGCAACCAGGTCGGCAACGTCAAGGTCGAAACCGGCGATGCGCACGCGGGCTGGGGCACCACCGAATACGACGCCATCCTGGTCACCGGCTCCGTTCCCGTGGTGCCCGACGCGCTGAAGTACCAGTTGCGCATCGGCGGCCGCCTGGTCGTGGTGGTGGGCCAGCATCCCGTCATGACCGCCTGTCGCATCACGCGCACCAGCGCGGCCAGCTTCGAAACCACGGCGCTCTTCGATACCGTCATCAAACCGCTGCGCGGCGCAACCATATCGAAATTCAAATTCTGAATCTGAATGCCAACGTCCCTGGGCAAGTACTTCGTTTCGTGCATCGCGCTGCTCTGCGCCGGCGTGCTCCCCGTTCACGGCCAGGACCTCCTGCAGGTCTGGCAGCTCGCCCAGGAACGTGATCCCATCTACGCGGCCAGCCGCGCCGGGCGAAACGCCGACCAGGAATTCGTCAACCAGGCCAAGGCCCGGCTGCTTCCCTTCGTGACAGCGGGCGCCGTCGCCGAGACCGAAGACGTGCGCCGGGCCCGCACGCTCGGTGATCGAAGCAGTTCGCGCCGGGCGGAATGGGCGCTGACGCTGACCCAGCCGCTGGTGGACATCGGCGCGTGGGACCAGCTGAAGCGTTCGGAATACATCGCCGGCGCCGCCGACATCGCACAGGCCAGGGCCTATCAGGATCTCATCCTGCGCGTATCGCAAGCCTATTTCGATGTGCTCGCCGCCCAGGATACGCTGCGCGTCCTGCAGGCGCAGAAGGAAGCCGTGCAGACCCAGCTGGATGCCGCCACCCGCGGCTACGAGCTGGGCGGCACCACCATCGCCGACGCCTACGAGGCCCAGTCCAGGCTGGATCTCCTGAAAGCCAGTGAACTCCAGGCCCAGAACCAGCTGCAACTGAGCCAGGATCAACTGGCGCGCATCATCCACGAGCGGCCGGGAACGCTGGCGGAGCTGGCCAACGACACCCCTTTGCCCGCGCCGGAACCCAACCGGCTGGACGCCTGGGTGCTGCAGTCGTCGGCCTCCAGCCTGGCGGTGGCGCAGGCGGCGCTGCAGGCCAAGATCGTCGAAAAGCAGATCGACATCGCCAAGGGCGAGCATTATCCCAGGCTATATCTCGAAGCCCAGACCGGCACCGCCTCGGACCGCGGCCTGGCCGGCAAGGACAGCGGCCCGCGTTCGCTGGACAGTTCGGTGGGCTTGCGCGTCACGATTCCGATTTTCTCCGGCGGCGAGATCTCTTCGGTGGTGCGCGAACAGACTTCCCGCCTGCAGCAAGCGCGCTATGAGCTCGAAAACGCCAAGCGCGAGGCGGTGCAGTCGACGCAGCGGCATTTTTCGGGGGTGACATCGGGCCTGGCCCAGGTCCAGGCGCTGCGTGCCGCCGAGAAATCCAGCCTGTCGTCGCTGCAGGCCAACCAGACGGGCTACGAGGTCGGCGTCCGGATCAACATCGACGTGCTCAATGCGCAGCAACAGCTGTACGAAACGCAGCGCAGCCTGGCCAGGGCGCGCTACGATACGCTGATGAGCAGTCTGCGCCTGAAGGCCAGCACGGGGATACTCACGGAAAACGACATCATGGCCGTCAACCGGCTGCTGACCACGCCCGCCGGCAAGGCCAAGGCGTCCTGAGCGCTTCCAGCGCGGGGGAAGCCCCCGCTCAGCCGCCCGGTGGCTGATCCCCCCCGCGGATCTTCCGCACCAGCGCCGTCGTCGACCGCTGATGCCGAAACGGAATCGCGACCGCCCTGCCTCCCCAGGCCTTGACACTGGCCGTTTCCGGCAGGCTTTCCATATCGTAGTCGCCGCCCTTCACGATGACATCCGGCCGCAAAGCCTCGATCAGCGCCTGGGGCGTGTCCTCGTCGAACGACGTGACCACCGTCACGCTGGCCAGGGCCGCCAGCAGCGCCGCGCGGTCCTCCTCGGTATTGAGCGGGCGGTCGGCGCCCTTGCCCAGGCGGCGCGCCGACGCGTCGGTGTTGACCGCCACGATCAGGCTGGCGCCCAGCTGCGCGGCCTCGTCCAGATAGCTGGCATGGCCGCGGTGCAGGATGTCGAACACACCGTTGGTGAAGATGATGGGTCGCGGCAGCGCGCCGTTCTTCACGGCGGCGACGCATGCATCGCGGGACAGGATCTTGGCTTCGAAACGGACCGTCATACGGCGCGGCGCTCTCAGGCGGGAACCAGGCCCTTGGCGAGCTGCTTGCGGTAGCGGTTCAGGTCCTGCACCGTATTGAAGGTGCTGTCCATCAACAAGGACATATTGTGCAGGATGCGCGTGCTGACCTTGCCTTCCCATTCGTTGTCGAACTGGATTTGATTGTCGAGCCAGTTTTCGAGCCAGCCGGGCGACGGCAGCTTCGACTGCACCGTGTCTTGCGGGTAGAGGTCCTTGTTGACGTGCAGATTGGTGGGGTGCAGGGCCTGCGGCGTTCTGTGTGCCGACGCCATCAGGACGCCGATCTTGGAGAACGCCAGGCGCGCATTGTGGCCGAATTCCTTGCCGCGATGGACCAGGGCGCGCTTCATGTAGCGCAGGTAGGCGCCGGCGTGCCGGGCTTCGTCTTGCGCAATGATCTTGTAGATGGCCTTGATGACGGGCTCGGTGTGCCAATCGGACGCGCGCCGGTACCAGTGGTTCAGGCGGACTTCGCCGCAGAAGTGCAGCATCAGGGTTTCGAGCGCGGGCGCCGGGTCGAATTCAAAGCGGACTTTGTGCAACTCTTCTTCGGTCGGGACGAGCTCGGGCCGGAAACGGCGCAGGTATTCGATCAGGGCCAGCGAGTGTTTCTGCTCTTCGAAGAACCAGACCGACATGAAGGCGCAGAAATCGCTGTCGTCGCGATTGTCGCGCAGGAACATTTCCGTGGCCGGCAATGCCGCCCATTCGGTGATGGCATTCATCTTGATGGTGTAGGCTTGTTCGTCGCTCAGTTTCGCGGGATCGAAGTCCGACCAGGGGATGTCGGTGCCCATGTTCCAGCGCACGGCTTCCATCGATTTGAACAGTTCAGGGTAAAGCATGTGGGGGTCTCTCATAGCGATGATCGGCCGGCCGGGGCGTCAGCCCCGGCGTGGCCTAGTTTTGGGTCAATGCCCATACAGCCAAACCTAGAGCCGCCATGGCGATGACGGACAGCAGCATCAGCAAGCGATTGCTTTGCTCCTGTGCCTTGCGCAGGCGTGTGAGCTCCAAGTTTAACGCAGGGCCGTAGTCGGGCCGGCTCAGGCGGGCGTGAACCAGCCGGGGTATTTCCGGAAGCAGCTGCGACCACTGGGCGGCTTCCTTGTCGAGCTGCTTGCGCAGGCCGGCTAGGCCCACTCGCTCGTGCATCCATTTCTCCAGGTAGGGCTTGGCGGTCTTCCAGAGATCCAGGTTGGGATCGAGTTCGCGGCCCATGCCTTCGACGTTCAACAGCGTTTTCTGCAGCAGGACCAGCTGCGGCTGGATCTCGACGTTGAAGCGGCGGGAAGTCTGGAACAGGCGCAACAGCACCTGGCCCAGCGATATCTCGGACAAGGGGCGGTCGAAATACGGCTCGCAGACCGCGCGCACGGCGCCTTCCAGTTCTTCTTCGCGCGTGTTGGGAGGCACCCATCCGGACTCGATGTGCAGCTGGGCGACTCGGTGGTAGTCGCGCCGGAAGAACGCCAGGAAGTTCTGCGCCAGGTAGTTCTTGTCGAATTCGGACAGCGAGCCGACGATGCCGAAGTCCAGCGCGATGTAGCGGCCCAGCGTTTCCGGGCGGTCGGAAACGAAGATATTGCCGGGGTGCATGTCGGCATGGAAGAAGCCGTCGGTGAAGACTTGCGTGAAGAAGATCTCCACTCCGGCGCGGCCCAGTTCCTTGGTATCGATATTGGCGGCGCGCAGGCGTTCGATCTGGCTGACCGGTATGCCGCTCATGCGCTCCATCGTGAAGACGGTGGTTGCGCAGTATTCCCAGACGACCTCGGGCACCATCAGCAGGTGCTCGCGCCCGGTCTCGGGTGAAAAATTCCGGCGCAGCTGGCTGCAGTTCGAGGCTTCGCGTATCAGGTCCAGCTCGTCGTGCAGGTAGTTGTCAAACTCGGCGACGACCTGGCGCGGCTTCAGGCGCCGGCCGTCCGCGGCCAGGCGTTCGATCAGGACCGCCAGCACGCGCATGAGCGCGAGGTCTTTTTCGATGATGTCGCGCATGCCGGGGCGCAACACCTTCACGGCGACTTCCCGCCCGTCGTGCAGCACGGCGAAATGCACCTGGGCGATGGAGGCCGAGGCCACGGGGTCGACCTCGAAGTGCTTGAACAGAGTATGGGGCGACGCGCCCAGCGCCGCCTCGATGCCGGCGGCGGCCTGGTCCGAGGGAAACGGCGGGACCCGGTCCTGCAGCAGGGCGAGCTCGATCGCGACGTCCAGCGGGATGAGATCCCGGCGGGTGGAAAGAACCTGCCCGAACTTCACGAAAATAGGCCCCAGGGATTCGAGCGCAAGCCGCAAGCGCACGCCGCGGGGCGTCTTGGGCGGGCGGCCGAAGCGCACGATGCGCAGCAGCGTGTAGGCGATGGGATGCTTGATCCCCGACAGCACGAGTTCGTCCAGCCTGTAGCGCAGGGCGACGACGATGATCTTCAGCAGGCGCAGCAGGGTGAACATCAGCGGCCGCCCGTTCTCAGGCCCGGCCCCGCAAGCGGGGACAGGGCGCCCACCCGGGCGTCCAGGCGGTCGAGCCGCTTGCGCATTTCCTGCAGCCGGACCACCCAGTCCTCGTAGGCGGGCCGGGTCGCCATCAGCCCGCTTTCTTCGGTCAGGAATTCGCCGACGTTGCCGGCCAGCCTGGCCGCCGCGAGCTGCATGCCGCCGGCCAGGCCGCGCCCCAGGCCCATCAGGCGCGCGGCCGCGACGTCGCCCACGACGCGCGACAAATCGTCTTCGGCGTCCCAGCGCAAATCGCGGGCCAGGTCGGACACCACCTGGGCGAGCCCGGCGTCGCCCTGCACGTGCATGATGGCGGCGATCGCGGCGGGATCGCGGGAACGCAAAGCCGCTGGAAGCTCCGCAAAGCGGGCGGCCGGTATGGTGAGCACGACGTCGGGCACCACGGCCGGATCCGTCGCCTGCACGTAGCCTTCGGACTGCAGGGCCAAGTCGGTCTTGAAGGCGCCGACGGCGAAGCGCAGCGTTTTTCCCGCGTGCCGGCTCAGCCGTTCGCGCGCCCAGTCTTCCCGCCGCAACAGCATGTTGAGCATGCGCGCGTGCACGGAGGCCGGGTCGGGAAGCAGGGAAAATGGAAACATGTCGAGGTGCACGATAAAACCGGTATGGTTCAGAACTTTGTCAGAGCCCAAGTTTAACGGTTTTATACGCGGCGGACGGTCCGCCGCACCGTGCCCAAGCTGCAACGGCGCCACAAGCCGGTTTCGCGGCGGCGCCCAGGGCCCGTCGAGGTCGACAGGCCCTGGGCCGCCATGCGCGATGGGAGCCGGCCGGCGCCGGACGAACTCTTGCGCGGGGGGACGACCCGCCCGCGCGCCGGGCGTCAGCTGGCGTATTCGACCGGAATCTGCTGGATGCCGGCCAGCAGCCAGCCCGTGCCTTCGCCCTTGTAAAGATTCCAGACCTCTTCGAAGCGGAAGGCTTCGGCGCCCTTGGCTTCGCGCAGCATGCCCGAGTAGCGCACGCTGGCCAGGTGGCCGCCTGACACGGCTTCGATGCCCAGCAGCTCGGCATTCAGCAGCACGACTTCCGTGACGTTGCCTTCTTCGCGCGCAAGGATTTCGGGCTTGATTTCGGCGACCAGGTCGTCGGTCATGTATTCACGCAGGCGGTCCAGGTCGCCGCTGTCCCAGATGGCCTGGATCTGGATGAACTGCGCCTTGGCGTTGGCCAGGAAGGCGGACGTGTCGAAGTCGCCCGGGATGAACCATTTGTCGTCCACCGGAGCGGCGGGCACCGCCGCTGCGGCGACGGCCGCAGGGGCAGCCGCCGCAGCGCCGGTCGCCGCAGCGCCGGCCCCGGCTTGCTGGGCGGGCGCCTGCCCATGGGCTTGGCCGCCGGCGGCCTGGCGGAACAGGTTCTGCGCTCCGCCGGGATTGCCCGCGCCGCCCGCCTGCTGCATGGCGGGGCGCGCCGCGCCCCCGCGCAACCTGCGCACGATGAAGATGACGCCGAAGACCAGCAAGGCGATCAGCAGCAGGCTGGACATCATTTCCAGGAAGGCGCCCGACAGGCCCATGCTGGACAGCAGCGCGGCGATGCCCAGGCCCGCTGCGATCCCGGCGATGGGCCCCAGCCAGCGCGACATGCCGCTCTTGGCCGCCGCACCGGCGGCTGCGCCCGTGGCGGCCGCGCCGGCCGCAGGCGCCGCGGCGCGATTGGTGGTCGTTGCCGCCGGCGGCGTCACGGCCTGGCGCTGCTGGGTAACGTTGGTCGACTGGCGTCCCAGGCTTTTGCCGCCGCCCGCCCTGCGCGCTTCGGCGTCGAAGGACACCGAGAGCATCGCGCCGGCGGATATCGTCAGCATGGCGATGGCAAGCAGCCGAGAAATACGTTTAGACATCTGGTGATCTCCTTGAAGGGGCAGCGAGCCGGCCGGCCCGCCGCCGCTTATTTCTTTATCTGAACACGATGTGGCGGCCGCATAGCGCATGAACGCCACAATACTTACTGGAAGCTGAACATTAGCATAAAGTAAGACATGTGGTGTTAAAAAACGTTCATGTTCCCGCGAAAAAACCTGAAGAAGACATGAACGGCGCCGGGCAGGCATCAAGCCAGGTTGACGCCCTCGTGCAGCGCGACCAGGCCGGCGCTGAGATTGAAATACCGCACCCGCGACAGGCCGGCGTCGGCCAGCATGCCGGCCAGCGTTTCCTGATCTGGATGCATGCGTATCGATTCCGCCAGGTAGCGGTAGCTGGCCTCGTCGCCCGCCACCTTCTTGCCCAGCCAGGGCAGGACGTTGAAGGAATACCAGTCGTAGGCGGGCGACAGGGGCTTGGCGATGCGCGAGAATTCGAGCACGAGCAGCTTGCCGCCCGGTTTCAGCACGCGCCGCATTTCGGCCAGCGCGCGATCCTTGTGGGTCATGTTGCGCAGCCCGAAAGCCACGCTGACCCGGTCGAAATACCCTGACGGAAAGGGCAGCTTTTCGGCGTCGCACACCGCCATGGGCAGCAGCAGGCCGTCGTCCGTCAGGCGGTCGCGCCCGACGCGCAGCATGGAACCGTTGATGTCGGTCAGCCAGACTTCGCCCTGGGGCCCCGCCCGCTTGGCGAATGCGCGTGCCAGGTCGCCCGTGCCGCCGGCGATGTCCAGCACCTTCATGCCCGGCCGGATGCCGGCACGGCCTATGGTGAACGCCTTCCAGACGCGATGCAGCCCGGCCGACATGAGATCGTTCATGAGGTCGTAGCGGCCGGCGACGGAATGAAAGACCTCGGCGACCTTGCTTGCCTTTTCTTGCTCGCTCACCGTCTTGAAGCCGAAATGCGTGCTGGCGCCTGCCTGGCGGCCGGCGTCGGTGCCGGAAGAATCAGGAGTGGAGGAATGGACGTTTTGCATGATTTCCTAATCGTACATCATTCCCGGGTTAAGATTCCCACGACCGGCGGCTTTCACAAACCTGAAATATTTGCGCCATATTATTCATGGGATCCTTCATCACCCAGAATACAAGCCAGCATGAGCACCACCATACTCGTCGTCGAAGACGAACCCGCCATCCAGGAACTGATCTCCGTGAACCTGTCCTTCGCCGGCCACAAGGTGCTGCGGGCGTTCGACGCCGAACAGGCGCAGACGCTGATACGCGCCGAGCTGCCGGACCTCGTCCTGCTGGACTGGATGCTGCCGGGGGCGTCGGGCATCACCCTGGCCAAGACATTGCGCGCCGATGAACGCACCCGCAACGTGCCCGTGATCATGCTGACCGCCAAGGGCGCGGAGCACGACAAGGTGGACGGACTGGAAGCGGGCGCGGACGACTACATCACCAAGCCGTTTTCGCCCAAGGAACTGATCGCCCGCATCAAGGCCGTGCTGCGCCGCCGCGCGCCGCAACTGACCGACGACCTGATCCGGATCGGCACGCTGACGCTGGACCCGGCCACGCACCGGGTGACCGGCGACGGCCGGGCGCTCACCCTGGGGCCGACCGAGTTCCGCCTGCTACACTTTTTCATGACGCACACCGAACGCGTCTTTTCCCGCACGCAGTTGCTCGACCAGGTATGGGGCGACCACGTCTTCGTGGAAGAGCGCACGGTCGACGTGCACATCCGGCGCCTGCGCAAGGCGCTGGAGCCCAGCAAACACGAAAACCACATCGAAACGGTGCGCGGCGCGGGATACCGCTTCACGGCTCAATTACCCCGGAACGCCTGACGCACCTCGCCGAAACGCCAGCCCTGAAGCCTCATCATGATCAAAACCGTAATCTCAATTGCCCTGTGGGGCGTTCTGGGCTGGGCGCTCGGCGCCTGGCTGGGGGCAAGCACCGGCTGGGCGGCGTTCTCGTTCGGGCTGGTCCTGATGATACTGGTCAGCGGCGTGCAGCTGTCGCGGATTTCCGCCTGGGTCAAGGACATCGAAAGCCCGCCGCCGCCGTCGGTGGGCCCCTGGGACGCGATTCTTGCGCCCATCTACCGCAAGCTGCGCCACAACCGGCAGGAAATCGACGCGCTCAAGGAACATGTGAACGGCATCATGCTCGCCGCCGAGGCCCTGCCCGACGGCGCCATCACGCTGGACCACGCCATGCAGCTGACCTGGTGCAACCAGACCGCGAGCGAGCACATCGGGCTGGACCTGGAGAAAGACCGCCATCACAGCATCTTCAACATTCTGCGCGCACCCGAGTTCGCGCGCTACGCCCGGCAGGCCGATTGGCCGGCGCCGGTCCTGCTCCACCTGAACACCGAAGGCCTGCACCGGGCCTTGCTGGTCCAGCTCACCCGCTATGGGCTGGACCAGTATCTGATCGTCACGCGCGACGTCACCCAGGTGGAAAAGCTGGAAACCACGCGCAAGGATTTCGTGGCCAATGTCTCGCACGAATTGCGCACGCCGCTCACCGTCCTGTCGGGCTTCCTGGAGACCCTGCGCGACTTGCCGGAGGATTCGCTCAGCGAGGAGCAGAAGCAGCGTTATCAGTCGCTGATGCTGGAGCAGGCGCAACGCATGCAGGCCATCGTCGCGGACCTTCTGACGCTGTCGACGCTGGAATCGTCGCCCAATACCGAAGGCGAGCCGGTGCGCGTGGCGCAACTGGTGCGCACGGCGCTGGCGCAGGGGCGCATTCTGTCGAACGACCAGCATGTCTTCGTCGAGAACATCGCGGACGACCTCTGTGTCATCGGCGTCGAGACGGAGCTGGCGTCGGCCGTGTCCAATCTGCTTACCAATGCGATACGCTACACGCCGAAGGACGGGACCATCACGGTCAGCTGGTACATCACCGAAAGCGGGCATGCCTGCTACTCCGTCCAGGATACGGGCATCGGCATCGCCTCGCAGGACATTCCCCGGCTCACCGAGCGCTTCTATCGGGTGGACCGCGGCCGTTCGCGGGCAACCGGCGGCACCGGTCTGGGCCTGGCCATCACCAAGCACGTGGCGATGCGGCATAATGCCGAACTGACCATCCACAGTCGGCTCGGCGCGGGCAGCCTGTTCTCGCTGGTCTTTCCGCCGTCGCGAGTGGCGAGGGCGGATGGTTGACGGGACTCGCGGACGGGTCACCAATCGGCGCGACAAGCTAAAATACCCCTCGCCGACCAAGGCCCAAAACCAACACGGAGCCCACGATGACCCGCGCGCGTACCCTTCCCCCCTTCCATCTCGCCTTCCCCGTCCGTGACCTGGCCGAAGCCCGCGCCTTCTACGGCGACCTCCTCGGCTGTCCCGAAGGCCGGTCCTCCGACCAATGGGTGGACTTCGACTTCTACGGCCACCAGATCGTCGCGCACCTGTCGCCCGACGAATGCGGCCAGGCGCGAACCGGCAGCGTGGACGAACACGACGTGCCCGTGCGGCACTTCGGCGCCGTGCTCGACATGGAGGCATGGGAACGGCTGGCCGAAAAGCTCAAAGACGCCGGCACCCGGTTCGTGATCGAACCCTACATACGGTTCAAAGGCCAGCCCGGCGAACAGGCCACCATGTTCTTCCTGGACCCGTCCGGCAACGCGCTCGAGTTCAAGGCCTTCAAGAACCTGGACTCCCTCTTCGCCAAATAGCCGGATTCCACGCCGATGACTAGCAACGCCCTCGGCCGGGAAACCGCCTGGACCATCGTCCCCCAGGGAGACCGCTGCCTGCTGCTGGTGTTCGGCGACGGCATCGACATCGCGACCGGCCGGCGCTGCGGGACGGCGGCGGCGGCCCTGCGCGCGGCGCGCCTACCGGGCGTGAGCGACATCGTGCCCGCCTTCAATTCCGTGGCTGTCCATTACCAGCCCCGCCTGTTCAAAGACGGCGCCACGCTGGACCGCCTCGTCGCCGGCATCGGCGCAACCCTCGAAACCGCGCTTTCCGGCGACAAGCCCGCCGACGACGCCAGGCAGGTGGATATCCCGGTATGCTACGGCGGCGAATACGGCCCCGACCTGGAAGACGTCGCCCGGCACTGCGGCCTGACGCCGCGGGAAGTCATACGGCTGCACAGCGGCACGCCGGCCTACGTCTTCATGCTGGGCTTCGCGCCCGGGGCGCCGTATATCGGCATACACGACCGCAAGCTCGCCATCGGCCGCCGCGACACCCCCCGGACCGTCGTGCCCGCGGGGTCGGTCGCCATCGCCAATCTGCAGACCATGATTTATCCCAACGCTTCGCCGGGCGGCTGGAACCTGATCGGCAGCACGCCTTCGGTGCTGTTCGACGCGGCCAGGGAACCCGCCACGCTGCTCGCCCCGGGGGACACGGTCAGGTTCGTGCCCATCGGCCCCGACGACTATCTTGCCTTGAAGCGCGCGCCGACATGACCATCACCGTACTCAAGCCCGGCATGCTGTCGTCCTTCCAGGACCTGGGGCGGCACGGCTTCCAGCATCTGGGCGTGCCGGTGGGCGGCGCCATGGACGGGCGCGCCCATCGGCTCGCCAACCTGCTGGCCGGCAACGACGAAGACGAGGCCACGCTGGAGGTCACGCTCACCGGGCCCAGCCTGCGCTTCGAGGCGCCGGGCTGCATCGCCATTTGCGGCGCGCAGCTGCATCCTTCCATCAACGATGCGCCCATCCCCAACAACCGCCCCATCGTCGTGCGGGCGGGCGACGTGCTGGCCTTCGGCGCCCGCGCCTCCGGCTTGCGGGCCTACATCGCCTGGCATGGCGGGGTGGACCTGCAGCCGGTGCTGGGCAGCCGCAGCACCTATCTCCGCGGCGGCCTGGGCGGGCACCAGGGCCGGGCGCTCAAGAAGGGGGACGTCTTCGCAATGCGGGCCGATCTCTCCGACCGCGACCTGGACGACCTGTCCGGACGGCTGTGGGAAATCAAGATATATCTGCCGGCCACCCTGGGGGCGCAGCCGCGCACCGCGATCCGCGCCGTGCGCGGCGCCCATGCGGCGCTGTTCACGCCGGCCGCCGTCCGGGAATTCTTTTCAAGCGATTATCGCGTCAGCCCGCACTCCGAACGCATGGGATACCGGCTCGAAGGCCCGACGCTGGCGCTGGCGCATACCGCCCAGCTGCTGTCCGAAGCCACCAGCTTCGGCAGCATACAGGTTCCTCCGGACGGGTCTCCCATCGTGCTGATGGCCGACCGCCAAACCACGGGCGGCTATGCCAAGATCGCCCATGCCGCGTCGGTGGACCTGCCCATCATTGCCCAGAGCATGCCGGGGGACGTCTTGCGTTTCGTTGAAATCAGCCTGGATCAGGCGCGCCGGCTGGACAGCCAGCGGGAAGAAGCCTTCGACGATCTGCAGCTTGCGCTGGCGCCGCTGCGCAAGCTGTTCGGCCGGCATTGACGCCCGGGCCGGCGAGGCCCGCGCCGCCGGCGCCGCCATTGGCTATGCGGCCGCGAGCCGGGCCACCGCCGTGGCGCGGTCGTCGACCACCGTCAGTATCGCCAGGAAACCGCTGATGTCGAATACTTCGTGCACGTGCGGCTGCAGGCTGCACAGCACCAGTTGCCCGGAGTTCTGCTTCAGGCGCTTGGCCAGCATCAGGATGACCCGCATTCCGGCGCTCGAAATGTAGTCCAGGCCGCTGAGGTCCAGCGCGCACAGGCGCTCGCCCCGTTCCACATAGCCCAGCAGGCCGGTTTCAACTTCCGCCGCATTCGCGCTGTTGATCTGGCCGGACGCCGAAATCACCAGAACCTCGCCGATTTTTTCGCTAGAGAGACTCATGAGGTAACCGTTGTGTTGAAAGTAGCTGATTGTAGCGACTTAAGGGGCGAGCACCAAGAAAAGCCTCCGTGAAAGTCCACCATGGCCTTGAACACCTGATTGAGGCCGCGGTAGTCGCGCGGCCACAGGCGCACCCCTTGCGCTTCGAGGAATTCGAGCGGCCGCGCCACGAAGGCCGCCCGCAGGCTGGGGTGCCGTTCGCACTGATCGAGCGCATCGGACAGCGACACCGGCGCCGGGCCGTTGCGCGCGCCCGGGGCAACCGGCCCCGGCTCCGGCGCCGGCGCGCCGTCTTTGGCGCGGAACGGATCGGTGGAATGCCCGGCCTGGCGCAGCTGCTCCGACATCCTTGCCAGGCATTCCGGCCAGTCGCCGGACACCGTCTGCCGGATCAGGCGCATGCTGCGGTACAGGGCGGTTTCTTCGCTGTCCAGGCCCCAGCGCCAGCTGCAGGGGTTGCTGAGCAAGGTCCAGACCGGAACGCCCAGCGCCCCCGCCACATGAGCGGGCGCGCTGTCTATGGTGATGAGCAGGTCCAGCCCCGCGATGATTTCGGCCAGGTCGGCCACGTCGCGCACGCTGCGCCCGCAACGCTCGATGCCGGACGCCCAGGGCGCCGCGTCCAGGGCCGTCTCGTCGTCCCCCCATTGCACGCTGACCCAACGGACGTCGGGGTGGTCCGCGACCAGGCGCTCCAGCAGGCCCAGCGGAATCGACTTGATGTCCCAGGCCAAGCCTCTGCGGTTCGCCGACCAGTTCAGCCCCACGCGCAGGCCGGCTTGCGGGCGCTCCGCGAGATGCGCGCCCGGGCGGCGCGCGGCGGTCAGATAGGCTGCGCCGCGGCTGGGGTCGGAGCACAGGGCGCCCATGCGCATCAGCGACACCCGCGCCTTGGGCGGGTCGGCCAGCGCCTGGTCCGGCGTGACCGGCTCCATGACCATGCCCGGCGCCTGCAGGCGGATCAGGCGATGCAGTTCGGGATTGCACTGTATCCGCACGCGGCTGAATTGCGCGGCCACGGGCGGCACGTAGCGCAACTGCTGGATGATGTCGCCTATGCCCTGCTCGGCCACGATCAGCAGATCGCGCTCGCGCCCCACGGGCGAGACGGACATGATGGTGCGCGAGCGCGGGTCGCGCCGCACCAGCCCCCACGGGCTGTTGGCGTCCCACAGCATGAATTCGCCTTCGCCCGTTTCGGGGCGCCAGACGTCGACGTCCAGGCACCAGGGCTGCCCATTGGAAGGCGGGCCGGCGCAAACATGGAGATCATTCACCAGCCAGTGGAAATGCAGCGGAAACGGCGTCATGGCTGGGGCACTCCTTGCGCCATTCCGGCATCGTCGATCCGCCCCATCAATTCATCGAGCTCATCTTGGGAAAAATCCATGCCCGTGAAGTCGGACGGCGTATACACGGCCGCGGACGATCCGGCGCAGGCCGCCGACAGGCGCCGCACGGCCTGCCGCACGCGGTCCAGCAAGGCGTCCACCGTGGCCGCCTCGTGCCCGGGCGAATGCCGGCATGACAGCACGATGGCGCCCCCGTCCAGCCAGACGTCGAAAGCCAGCACGTGGCGCCGGGAAGCCTGCGGCGCGCGCTCGCTGCCCGGCGCCAGGCGCAGCAGGTCCAGCCCGCGGCTGCCGAACTGGCCGATCTCCCCGACGAAGTTGAAGGACACCGGCGGCTCGGCCCGCAAGTCCGGGTGGCCGCCGTAGCGCAGCAGCCCGTAGCCCATCCCCCCTTCCGGCGTGGCCCTCAGGCGCTCTTTCAGCGTCACGGTCCACGCCGGGACGTCGTCGGACGCCGCCGGCACCACGAAGGGATAACGGGTGGTGAACCAGCCTATGGTGCGCGACAGATCGATGGCCGGGTCGAAAGGCTGGCGCCCATGCCCTTCCAGGTCCAGCAGGCAGGCGCCGCCCGCCCAGGCGGACACCGCCATGCCCACCGCGGCCAGCACCGCCTCGTGCGGCCGCAAGCCGAAAACGGAGGCCATGCCGCCGAGGAATCCGGCGGACTCGTCGGCCGGCAATGCCAGCCTTCTGTCGGCCGCCTCGCCTTCGGTGTTGGCATGGCCGGGCCGGTCCATGGGCAGCGGAACGCAGTCCCCGGCCAGGCGCAGCATGTCCTGCCAGAATCCCAGGGACGCGCTTGCCGCCTGCGCCCGGCCCGCCAGGGCCCGGGCCCACCACGACCAGGAAGTGGAGGCGGCGCGGATCGAGGCCGGGCCGCCGGCCAGCCCGGCCCGCAGGTCGTCCGCGAGTATGGACCAGGACACCATGTCGGACAGCGCATGGTGCACGACGGCGACGAGCCTGGCCTGCCGCGCCGAAACCTGCAGCGCCCCGAGCGCGAATACACGGCCTTCGGCCAGGTCCAGGGTGTCCATCAGTTCGTCGGCCAGGGCGTCTTCGCGCCGCGCCAGGCCGGGCTCGTCCAGCCCTGCCGCCTCGACCACGCGCACGCCGGGATCGGCGGCATCGGCCAGTTGCTGCGCCATGCCGCCGGCCGTGGGAATCCAGCGCATGCGCAAGGCGTCGTGGGTGGCCTGGAGTGCGCGGGCAACGGCGAGCAGGCCGTCCGCGTCGACCCGGCCCGGATAGCGGAACACCGCCGCCAGGCACCAGCGATTCCGGTCAGGCATCGGTATTTCGGTGAACCATTGCTGTATGGGCGTGAGCGGCACGGCCTCCCGCAGCGGTTCGCGGCCCGCCATGCCGCCCACCGGCACGGCCAGCCGCGCCAGGCCCCTGGGCGTCGGAGCCTGGAACACCTGCGCCGGCGTCAGCGCCCAGCCCAGCCGGCGGGCCCGCCCCACGATCTGGATGGCCATGATGGAATCGCCGCCCAAGGCGAAGAAATCGTCGTCCGGCCCCACGGACTCCGTCTGGAGGACCTCGCGCCATAGGCCGCGGATCTGGTCCAGGACGGAATCTTCCGCGCCGGGCCCGGCGCCGGCGGCGGGATCGCCGGCCGGCGCGCCGGCCAATGAAGCCAGCAAGGCCTGGCGGTCGATCTTGCCATTGACGGTGAGGGGCAAGGCGGGAAGCGAGAGGATGCGCCGCGGCACCATGGCCGCCGGCACGCGTCCGGCGAGCCAGGTCCGCAATGCCTCGCCGTCCACGTCGCCCGCCACCGCCGCCGCCAGCGCGGGCTCGCGGCCGTCGCGCCTGTCGACCAGCACGACGGCGTCGCGCACGCCCGCATGCGCGCGCAGGGCCTCGGCCAGGCCCGCCGGTTCGATCCGGTGGCCGCGTATCTTGACCATGTCGTCGCCGCGCCCAAGAAAAACGATGCGCCCGTCCGGACGCCGGCGGCCGAGGTCGCCGCTGCGATAGCTGCGCGTGCCGTCGTCCGCCCGCCGGAAGCTCTCCTTGCCGGCGGGCTCCGGCTGGGTGTAGCCGGCGGCCACCGCAGGGCCGGAGATGACGATCTCGCCTTCGCCGCCCGCCGCCACCGGGCGGCCATCGGCATCCAGGAGCTCGACGCCATAGCCGTCCAGCGGGTGGCCGATGGGAACGGCGTGGTCGCCGTCCGCGCGCAATTCGGGCAGGGCTTCGGTCATGCAGGCGCCCACCGTGGTCTCGGTGGGGCCGTAGTGGTTGAAGATCCGGCACGCCGCCCCCAGGGCGCGCAGGCGGTCGACGAGGCGCCAGGCCAGGACGTCGCCGCCCAGGATCAGGGCCCCGCGCGGCAGCAGCCCTTCCGCATCGGGCGAATCCAGCAGCGCCGCCAGGTGCGCCGGCACGATCTTGAGCACGTCGAACGGCGTCTGCCGCACCCAGGACGCCAGCGCGGCGGGATCTCTGGCGGTTTCCGCGTCTATGGCGTGCAGCGCGCCGCCGCTCCAGAGCGCGCCGAATACCGAGGTATAGCCCAGGTCGGCGGCAAAGGAGGACACCATGGCGAATGACGGCGGCCCGGCCATGCCGAGGCGTTTCAGCATGGCCGGCACGTAGGCGGCGATGGCGCCATGCGGCACCATGACGCCCTTGGGCCTGCCGGTGGAGCCCGAGGTGTACAGGACGTAGGCGATGTCCCGGGCGGCGACGGGCGCCGGCAGCGGCGCGGGGCCGCCGGCGGCCAGGCCGCGCCGCCATGCCAGCACGGCGACGCCGTCGAAGGCCGCCCGCGCGCCGTCCGCGACCACCAGGGCCTTCGCCCCGCTGTCGCGCAGCACGTAGGCATGGTGTTCATCGGGATGGTCTTCATCCAGCGGCACGAAGGCCGCGCCCAGGCGCAAGGCGGCAAGCATGGCCACGACGGGCCCCAGCCCGCGCGGCAGGCGAAACGCCACCCTGTCGCCGGCTCCGATGCCGGAACGGGCCAGCTCCCCGGCCAAGGCATGGGCCTCGGCATCCAGCGTGGCGTAGTCGACGGCGCCCAGGGCGTCGCGCAGGGCAAGCGCCGACGGCGTTGCCGCCGCGGCGCGCGCGACTTGCCCGGCCAGGCTGGGCACAGCGTCCGTTCCATCCCGTACGAAGGCTTCGAGGATGCCGGCATACTGCCGCAGCCAGGACTCGACCCGTTCGGCATCGAACAGATCGCGGTTGTAGAAGGCGTCGATCAGCAGGCCGTCGGCATCGGCCAGAATGTTCCAGTTCAGGTCCCAGCGCACCGCGCCGTGTGCATTGGCGTCGATGCGCGTGTCCAGGCCGTCGAACCGGGGCAGCGCGTCGATGCGGTCGAGGTTGAAGGACACCGACGCCAGGGGAGGCCGCGATGGGTCTCGGCGCAGCTTCAGCCCCTTGAGCAGGCGCGCGTAGGGGTAGTCGCGCCGCGCCATGCCCTGCGCGACGGCGCGCTGCGCCTGGGCCAGGAGCGCCGCCTGCGGCTGGGACTCGTCCAGATCCAGCCGCAGGGGCAGCACACCCACGCAATAGCCCACCAGCGATGTCGCGGCGAGCTCGGGCTGCCCGGCGGAGAAGACGGCGACCACGAGGTCGCGCCGGCCCGACAAGCGTGCAAGCAGTTTTCCGTAGGCGGCCAGGCAAACGGAAAACAGGCTGCATCCGATCCGGCGCCCCAAGGCTTCGAGCCCGGTCCGCAGCTCGGGCGGCACGCGCAAGGCGGCGCGCGCGCCCGCATAGCTCTGCAAGGCGGGCCGCGGACGGTCCGCCGGCAGGTCCAGCGGCGGCGGAATGGTCCGGTATACCGAATTCCAGTAGTCGGCCGCGCCCGCGTCCTCGGCCCGCCGCCTGGCATGGTCGGCATAGCGGCGATACGGCACGGCCTCGGCCAGTTCGGGCGCGCGTCCCCGCAGCGCCGCGTTGTACAGCTCCGCGAGCTCCAGGGCGATCACCTGCATGGACCAACCGTCGACGACGAGATGCGGCATGATCAGCACCAGCCGGTGATGTTCGGGCGCGAACTCGACCAGCCAGGCCGTCAGCATGGGACCATGCTCGAGATCCATGGGAACCAGCGCCCTGCCGTCCAGCCAGTGCTGGAAGGCGCTTTCGGCGTCCCGCCAGCGCAAGGTGCGGAAATCGGGCGCCAGCTCGGCATGGACGGCTTGCGTTTCGCCGTCTTCGGGAAAGGTCGTGCGCAAGGCTTCGTGGCGCCGGCAGACGGCTTCCAGGGCCGCGCGCAGCACGGCCGGCTCCAGCTTGCCTCGCAGATCGAAGAGCAGCGTCTGGTTGTAGGCGGCCGACGCTTCGGGGCTGAACGCCGCCAGCATGCGCAAGGCGGTCTGGCCCGGCGCGGCGGGCAGGACCTCGGGCCCGGACGGCATGGCCATGAGCGCCTTGGCCTCGGGCGCCGGCGCGAACGCCTGCGCCGGCGTCTGTGTCGATGCCCGCGCGGGCGCCAGCATGCCGGCGGCCCGCATGCCGCGGACGGAATCACGCACGGCGTCCTCTATCGTCAGCAGGTCTTCTTCGCTGTGCGCGGTGGAAAGAAAGCAGGTGCGCCCTTCCCAGACGTAGACGCCGTTCTGGATCATGTGGTTGTAGAACAGGTCGCCGGCCCCGATGAAACGGAACAGGGAGGAAAAACTGTGCACCGATATGCCGCATGCTTCTTCCGCCAGCATGCGGTTCAGCCGCTCGGCGAATGCGCGCGTGCGTTCGTTCAAGGTTTCCTGCAGCCCGGGGCCGGCGGATTCCAGGTGTTCCAGCACGGCCAGGGAAGCGGCCATGGCCAGCGGGTTCTTGTTGAAGGTGCCCGCAAAAAAGGTGCGTTCGCCCCGGGGCGAGCCCGCGGCGTCCAGCGGCCAGGCGCCGCCGTCCAGGGCATCCAGGTAGCGCGCCTCGCCGGCCACGACCCCTATGGGCAGGCCGCCGCCCACGATTTTGCCGTAAGTGACGAGGTCGGCGCGGACATCCGCCCAGGCCTGGGCGCCGCCCAGCGCCACGCGGAAGCCCAGCAGCACCTCGTCGAAGATCAGGGCCGTGCCCGTCGAGCGGGTCAGCGCCCGCAAGCGCTGCAAGAACTCCCGCGGCTGCCGGTCGGGGCGGCGGCCCTGCACGGGCTCGACCAGCACGGCGGCCAGCGACTGCCCTTCGCGCGCCAGGCGCTCCAGCGAGCCGGCTTCGTCGCCGTAATCGAGCAGCAGGATGTCCTCGGCCATGCCGGGCGGGGTGCCGCCCGCCATCGGCGCGGCCTTGCCATCCGGCCCCGGCTGGGCGAGCACCCCGTCGAAATGGCCATGGTAAGACCCTTGGAACATGGCGATGCGCCGGCGCCCGGTGGCGTGGCGGGCCAGCCTGAGCGCGGTCATGACCGCCTCGGTGCCGCTGTTGCAGAAGGCGGCGCGGGCGTTGCCGGTCAGGCGGCACAAGCGCTGCGCCACGTCGCCGGCCAGGTGCGCCTGCGGACCGATGAACAGGCCGCGTTCGCCCAGGTGCCGGTTGATGGCCTCGGCGATGAAGGGCGCACTATGGCCGAAGAGCTGCACGCCGAACCCCATGGCGATGTCGACATAGCGATTGCCGTCCACGTCGAACAATTCGCTGCCCTGCGCGCGCGCGCCCACGATGGGGTACAGCATGTTCTTGGTTTCGGGGCGGAACCCCGCCACGGCGCGGCTGTCGGCCAGATGGGCGCCGTAGCGGATGCGCTGGTCGCGCGACGCCCGGCTGCGCTGAATGTAGGCCTGGGAAAATTCGGCCAGGCCGCTCGCCTGCTCGGCGCCGAGCTCCAGGCGGGCAAGCGTCGCCGGCACGGACGCGGCAAGCGACGCGGGCGCATTCGGCGCCTGGGCGCCCGGCGCGCCCGCAAGCGCGGCCCTGGCGTCCGGCACGGCGGCATTCGCCTCGGCGTCCGTCACCGGCGCCGGTGCCGCGGCAGGCGCCGGCGCGGCGGGCCGCTTGCCGCCGACTTGCGCCAGCACATGCTCGATCAGGCGCAAAGGAGTGTTCAGGGCCTCGAACAAAGCCCGGCGCGGAATCGAAATGCCCCACTTGCGCTCCATGGCGGCGACCGCCTCGGTGAGCGCCAGGGAATCGACCCCCATTTCCAGGAAGCCGCGGTCGGAACGCTGGTCGGCGGCCGGTAGCTGCAGGGCGCGCGCCAGGAAGGCGGCGATGTCGTCCGCGAGCGCCACGGCGGGCTGGGCCGCGGCCCCGTCGGCATCCGTGGCCGTGGCTGCAACGGCGGTCGCCGGGACGCCGGCCGTCGGGGAGCCGATCGCAGAAAATTCAGCCGCGCCCTCGGCGGCGGACAGCGCCATGACCGGTGTTTTTGCGATCCAGTGGCGGCGGGGCTCGAAGGGATAGCCCGGCGTCTCGCCGCGTTCGGCCGGGTCATAAAGCGCTTCCCAGCGCAGCGGCACGCCGGCCGCGTACAACTGGGCCAGCATGCCGCCCAGCGAGCGCCAGGCGGGCTGGTTGCGGCGCAAGGTCGGGACCAGCACCGGCGGCGCATCCGCGTAGCCCGGGCAGCGCGCCGCCGAGCCGACCAGATTGGGCGCCGCGCCCACCTCGATCAGCACGTTCGCGCCCATGCGGGCGAGCGCGCCTATCCCATCGGCGAAACGGACCGGCTGCCGGATGTGGTCCGTCCAGTACTCAGGCGTATCGAAAGCGGCGTCCGCCGTGCCGGTCGAATTGGAAATCAGGGCCAGCCGAGGCCGCGACAAGCGCAGGCCGGACAAGGCCCGGGCGTAGGGCTCGAGCGCGGGCTCCATCAGCCGCGAATGGAAGGCGTGCGAAGTCCGCAAGGCCTGGGATGCGATGCCCCGGGCTTCCAGGGCCTCGCACACCCGGCCGACGGCGGCCGACTCTCCGGAGATCACGCACTCGTCGGGCGAGTTGACGGCGGCAAGATCGATGGCGGCCGCAAGGCCGCCGGGCAGTTCGGACAAGCAGGAGGGCGGCGCGAAGACCGCCGCCATGGCGCCGCCGGGAGCGGCCGCCCCCATGAGGCGCCCGCGCTCGGCCACCAGACGGAGGGCGTCCTCCAGGGAAAACACCCCGGCCCGGCAGGCCGCCACGTATTCGCCCAGGCTGTGCCCCATGACGAACTCGGGCTCGATGCCCCAGGCCGCCAGGCGCTCGGCCAGCGCATAGCCAAGCACGAACAGCGCGGGCTGGGCGATGCGCGTGTCGGTCAGGGAAACGCCCTCCTGGGCGGATGCGTCGTCGAACATCAGGCGCGTCAAGGACGCGCCGATCAAGGGATCCACCACCGCCGCGCAATGGTCGACGGCTCGCCTGAACACGGGGTCGTCCTGGTACAGACCCTTGCCCATGCCGGGCCATTGGCTGCCCTGCCCCGTGAACAGGAAAGCGATGCGCGGAGCGGCCCGCATGGCCGTTCCACGGGCGCCGCCGGCGGGCGCCTGCCCGGCCGCGACCTCGTTCAGCCCGGCCAGGAGCGCTTCGGCGTCCTCGCCCGCGACCGCCGCCCTGAACGGATGTCCGCCGCGCCCCAGAGCCAGGGAGGCCGCGACGCCGCGGGGATCGGGCTGCTCTTGCGCCATCCATGCGGCCAGCCGCCGGCCCAGCCGCGCCAGCCCCGCCTCATCGCGCGCCGACAAGGGAAGCACCAGCGGGCCGGCCCGCTCCGCGGCCGCCGCGGACGGATCGCGCGGCGGCGCGGCTTCGAGTATGAGATGGGCGTTGGTGCCGCTGAAACCGAAGCTGCTGACCGCCGCGCGCCGGACGGGCGCCGGCGGCCAGGCCTGAGCGCGATCCACCACCCGCAAGGGCAGCCGGTCCCAGGGGATGCGGGGATTGGGCGATGACTGGTGCAAGGTGGGCGGCAGCCGCCCCGCTTCCAGCATCAGCACGAGCTTGATCAGGCCGGCGATGCCGGCGGCCGCCTCCAGATGCCCGATATTGGTCTTGACCGCACCCAGCAGCAGGGCCTCGCCGCGCCCGGGGCCGTAGGCTTCGGCCAGCGCCTGGGTCTCGATGGGATCGCCCAGCGGCGTGCCGGTCCCGTGGCATTCCACCACCTGCACGTCGGCCGGCCGCAGACCGGCGTCTTTCAGCGCCGCGCGTATCAAGCCCGCCTGCGCGGATGCATTGGGCGCCGTCAGGGAGCTGGCGCGCCCGTCATGGTTGACCGCGCCGCCGCGCACGACGGCCCGGATCCGGTCGCCGTCCCGCAGCGCGTCGGACAGGCGTTTCAGCACCACGAAACCCGCGCCTTCGCCGCGCACATAGCCGTCCGCGGAGGCGTCGAAGGTACGGCAGGCGTGGCTGGGGCTGAGCATGCCCGCCGCGGCGAAGCCGCGCGTCAGCGCATCGGAGACCAGGGCGTTGACCCCGCCGGCGATCGCCATGTCGCATTCGCCGGCCTGCAGGCTGCGGCAGGCCGCATGCACGGCCACGAGCGACGAGGAGCAGGCGGTGTCGATGGCCAGCGCCGGGCCGGTGATGTCGAGCAGATGGGCCAGGCGGCCGGCGGCCGCGCTGGCGGAATTGCCGGTCGTCGCCTGCGGCGTGAAGCCCTGGCCGGGCGCGTGGAAGCGCGCTTCGTAGTCATGGGTGCTGATGCCGACGAACACCCCGGCCGCCCGCGGACGCCGCCCGGGATCGGCCGCGCCGGCGTCTTCGAGCGCATGCCAGGCGACTTCGAGCAGCATTCGATGCTGCGGATCCATGTGGGCGGCTTCGCTGTCCCGCATGCCGAAGAACGGTGCATCGAAGCACTCCACGCCCCGCACATAGCCGCCGCGCGGCAGCGTATCGCGTTCGGGGCGGTCCGGCGGCGGCTCGCCGATCGCGTCCGCGCCTTCCTGCAGCAGGCGGCGGAAGGCGGCGGCGTCCTCGGCCCCCGGGAAGCGGCAGCCCAGGCCGATCACGGCCACCAGCGACGCGTCGTCCCGGCCCGCCTGGTCCGCGCGCAGCGCATCGATGCGCTGCTGCAGGCCGGTGACCAGCGCAACGACCTGGTCGGCGTCCAGCCGCGAAATGCGCTCGCGCAGCGCCTGCCTGGCTTGGTCCGTCACGGCTCCCCCCTTTCAATCGCGCTCAACAAGTCTTCGAGATCGCCGCCCTCGGACGGCGGCGCCGCAACCGGCTGCTTGGCGCCGGCAGGCGCGGCGGCGGCCCGCTCGCTGGGCGCGAAGTGCGCGACCAGCCGCGCAATGGTCGGATGATCGAAGGCGATGGTTTCCGGCACCTCGGCGCCCAGCCTTTCCCCCAATGCCAGCGCCAGTTCGGCGGAGCCGAGGGAATCCAGGCCCATTTCGGCGAAGCCCCGGCCCGCGTCCAGCGCGCGTTCCGGCAGCCCGAGCCGCCCGGCCAGCCAGCCCGTCAGCCAGCCGGTGAGGGAGGCCGCGTCCATTGCGCCGGCCGGCGCGGATGCGGCCGCGCCGGCCCTTGCGGGTTCCAGGCCCATGCGGCGCCAGCTTGCGATAATGGGCAGGCTGCCTTCCAGGAAGGCGCGCTTGTTCGCCAGGCGCTGGATCTTGCCGCTGGAGGTGCGCAGCACGGATCCGGGCATCACCAGCGCCACGTGCGCCAAGGGCAGCTCCAGGTTGCGCCATACCGATTCGACGATGGCCTGGATGATGGGTTCGGGCGCTTCCCCGCGCCGCGAACGCTCTAGCTCCTGCACCAGCACGACCTGCTCGCGCCCGCCCTCCACGTCGTCGGACGCGATGGCGAAGGCCGCGCCGTTGTCGCGGCGCAAGGCATCGTGGGCGTTCTGCGCCACCCGCTCGATGTCGTGCGGGTAGAAATTGGCGCCGCCGAGAATGATGAGGTCTTTGATGCGCCCCGTCACGAATAGCTCGCCGTCCTTCACGACGCCCAGGTCGCCCGTGCGCAGATACTGCGCGCCGTCCGTTTCGCCGGCGATCCGGGCGCCGAAGGTGTCCCGGGTTTCGTCCGGCCGCCGCCAATAGCCCGCGGCGATGGTGGGCCCGCCGACCCAGATTTCGCCGATTTCATGCGGCCCGCGACGCGCCAGGGTGTCGGGATCGACGATGGCGATGGGCACGTCGGGCAGCGCCCGGCCGCTGCCCGGCATCACGCGCCCGCCCGGGGCGCCGTCGGGCAGGATACGGGCCTGGCCGCGCTCCAGCGCCGCAACGTCGAAGCTGCGCATGACGGGGGCCGCGCCCACCGGGTTCGCCGTGACGGCCAGCGTGCTCTCGGCCAGGCCGTAGGCCGGGGCGAAGGCCTCGCGGCGAAAGCCCCGGGGCCCGAAGGCGAGCGAGAACTCCTCCAGCACGGCGGGGTTGATCGGCTCGGCGGCGTTCATGGTCATGGCGAGGCTGCTCAGGTCCAGGCCGGCGCGGTCCTCGGGCGCGATCCGGCGGCAGCAGAGATCGTAGGCGAAGCTGGGGGCGGCCGAGTGCGTGCCCCGGTAGCGGGTGATCGCCTGCAGCCACAGCGCCGGCTTCTGCAGAAAGGCATTGGGCGCCATCTGCACCGATGCGCAGCCGGAAAACAGGGGCTGCAGCAACCCGAAGATCAGCCCCAGATCATGGAAGGCCGGCAGCCAGCTGACCATGACCGAGGACGGGTCCAGCGCCCAGGCCCGCTGCATGCGCGCCATGTCCTCCACCAGATTGCCGTGGCTGACGCGCACGCCTTTGGGCGAGGCGGTGGAGCCCGAGGTGTACTGCAGGAAGGCGATGTCCGTGGCCGGGACGTCCGCGGGCTCCAGGCCGTTCGCCTCGGGCAGGCCGTCGGTCGGAATCCAGTCCAGCGCGCCGAGATGCCGGCTGGATTGGCGCCATTCCGCAATGGAATCGATGAGGTCCGCGCTGGTGAGCGCCACGCGCGCCGAGGAATCCACGGCGACGGCTTCGAGCCGCTCGATCAGGCGATTGCGCCGCGGCGGGTTGATGGGCGTGGCCAGGCGGCCGCTCCAGAGGCAGCCCATGAAGGCGGCGAGGAAGGCCGGCCCGGCCTGGAAGACCAGCAGGACCGGCTCGCCCGGCTCGGTGACCCGCATGAGGCGCGCCGCAACGGCCCGCGCCCGCGCCGCGAGTTCGGCGGCATTCCAGCGGCACTGCTCGCCGCCCTGGCTGTCCAGGAAAACATATGACCAGCGATCCGCTGGATCGGCCGCCCGCCGCGCGAGAATGCGCGGCAGCATGGCGGGCTCGGCTATCGGGGCGGGCGTCTTCACGATGGCTCCTCGAAGTCAGTCGGCGGCCTGGGCGGGCGCGGGCCTCTTGGGGTTGGCGGACCCCAGGCGACGGCTCATGAGCTCGTCCAGCTTGGCATCCAGCCGGCGGTCCAGAGTGGCGGCGATTTCTTTTTCCAGGTCGGACTGCTCGCTCGTGCTGCGATGCAGATCGGCGATGTGGCGCAGATCCTGCCGGCTCAGCGACAGCAGCAGGCAGGGGTGGCGCGTCCGGCAGGTGGTGGGGTTGGGCAGCCCTTCGATCAGGGCGAACTCGCCGAAGAAGTCGCCCACTTCCAGGATCTCCATGGTCAGCGAGCTGCCGTCGCCCAGCAGCACCGAGCTTTCGACCGTGCCGCGCGCGATGATGTAGAAGCGCCCGGCGGTCGTGCCTTCTATGCTCAGCACGGTATCGGCCTCGACCTCCTCGACGCGCAGCTTGCCGCGTATGCGTTCCAGGTCCGCGTCCGGCACGTTGGCGAACAAGGGGATCTTGCGCAGGCGGTCGACGGTGATCTCGACGTCCTGGCCGGCGTTCGCGATGGAGATGTCGGCCTGCTTCTCCCACATGCCCGCATAGACGCCGCCCAGCCGCAGCAATTCATCGTGCCTGCCCTGTTCGACCAGCCTGCCGTCGCGGAAGACGCAGATCAGGTCCATGTCCGGGCATGACGCCAGCCGGTGGGTGACGGAAAACAGCGCGCGGTCGGCGCTGACTTTGGCGAGCGTGCTGTTGATGGCCGCCTCGGCTTCGGCATCGAGCGCCGAGGTGGCTTCGTCCAGCAGCAGTATCTGGGGATCGCGCAGCAGCGCCCGCGCGATCACGATGCGCTGGCGCTGCCCGCCGGACAGCAGCTTGCCGCCTTCGCCCACGTTGGTGTCGTAGCCGGCCGGCAGGGACGCGATGAAGTCGTGGATTTCGGCCGCTTTGGCCGCGCGCCGCAGCTCCTCGTCGCTGGCGTCCATCCGCCCGATACGGATGTTGTAGGCGATGGAGCCTTCGAACAGCGTGGTGTCCTGGTTGACCACGGCCATCAGGGAGCGCAGCGACCGGTTGTCGATGTCGCGGATATCGGTGTCGTTCAAGTAGATGCTGCCGCTGGTGGCGTCGTAGTTGCGGGACAGCAGATTGATGACGGTGCTCTTGCCCGAACCCGACGGGCCCACCAGGGCGATGCGCCGCGGCGTGGGCGTGTCGAGCGAGACGTCCTGCAGGTTCAGGCGGTCGCCGCTGTAGCTGAAGGACACGTTGTCGAACGCCACGCGCTCCAGGGGCGCGTCGAAAACGGTTCCCGCCGCGGCCTCGGGGATGTCGTCGGGCTGGGCGAGCACGGTCGAAACGCGCTGCCAGCTGCCCACCGCCTGTATGGCCGGCGGCAGCAGCGCGGCGATGGCGCCGGCGGAGCCGCCGAAGGCCAGCAGCAGGCCGATGTAGGCCACCACCACGCCGCCCGAGACCGTGCCGTTGAGCGACAGGATCGCGCCCAGCCCGATGATGCCGAGCTGGGCCGCGCTGATGGCGAACACCGTCACGCGCCCGGTCAGTTCGCCCATCAGGAACTGCCGGTGGCTGGCCTGGTAGATGTCGTCGATGTGGCCGTCGAACTGTTCGCGGCGGTGCGCGCCTATGCCCAGTATGCGGATCACCGGCAGCAGCTGCACGGACTCCCGGATGAAGCCCGCCAGCTTGCCGTCCTCGACCTTGCGCGCGTAAGCCGCCCGCACGGCCAGGCGCCCCACCCGGCGCGGCAGCCAGAAGGCGACGACCAGCAGGGATATCGTGGCGATCGCCATGCGCCAGTCGAGTATGACCGCCGTGATCAGCGAGCCCAGCATCAGGAATCCCTTGGACACGATGCCGGGCACGGCGCGCACGATCGCGTTCTCGATGACCTGCATGTCGGCCGAGAACATGGAGACGATGTCGCCGCTCTTGAAGTGATTGAGGGAGCGCGAGGACAAGGCGAGCAGCTTGCTGAACACCTGGGTGCGCACGTCGTTCAGCGCCCGCGGCCCCAGCGTGGAGACGCTGAAATCGATGGCGACGCCCGCGGCCGACGTGACCAGGAAGCCGCCCACCAGCAAGGCCAGCGTGCGCCAGATGACGGCGGCATTCTGGGCCGTGATGCCGTCGTCGAACAAGTCGTTCAGCCAGATGGGCATCATGGTGGCATAGGCCGTCTGGATCAGTATGCCCACGACCAGCAATATGCAGAACAGTCGATAGGGCCGCAGCAGCCCGACCGTCCAGACCACGAAGGGCCACAAGCCCTTGGCGGGCTGCTCCCGCGACAGCGTTTCGCCCCACTGGAGCTCCAGCATGGCCAGCGACTTGCCGGTCGCCTTGCGCGCGACCTCGTCCAGCGGCACGCCTTTTTCCATGCCGCGGGCGAACGCCAGCATGCCTTCCAGGCCGTAGGCGTCGAGCAGGAAGCGCGTGAAGGCGCCGGCGCGCAAAGCGTCTTCGGGGCCGGCGGCCTTGAGGTCCAGCCGGGCGGCGAGCCCTTCCACGTCGCCGATGTCATCCAGCCCGACGTAGCGCGATTCCTCGGACTTGTGGGTGGCCAGGTGCAATATGCCCACGCCGAACAGGCCCAGGGCCCGCTGCGGGCAGGCCAGCCGTTCAGCCAGCAGATGCTGGACCAGGGCCAGCGCCGGATCCTGGTCGCCCCGGCCGGCGGCGCCCGCACGCAAGTTCGCCGACAACCGCTCTTCCGGCGACTCGGGCGGCTCCAGCTCCAGCAAGGCGCGGACTTCCTTCTCCACCTTATCCAGTCGGCGGATGTTCGAGTTGAGCCCGCCTTGCAGTAAATCCCGTAGCTGTTGTTTCACGGTTGGCTCCATGCAGGGCCTGCGGCCCTAAGTTGCCTGCGTCAGATGAACGAGAGTGCGGGCGATGAGTTCCGGCGCCTCCGCCCAGGGAAAATGGCCCGCCGCGCAATCGGCCATGCGCAGCGGCCGGTCGGTGACCGATTGCCAGGCGCGGAGGTCTTCCAGCGGCGTGGACGTATCGCGCGTCAGGCGCAGGACGTCGATCGGCAGGGGCAGCCGGCCGGCGCGCGCGTGCCGGTAGGTGTCGCAGGCTTGCAGATCCGCCCGCAAGGCCTCCGCCCCGAGTTCGCCGCCCCATGCGGAACCGCCGTCGTCGTGCGGCCCGCCGTAGCGCGCGCTGAGCTCGGCGCGCAGCTGCGGCAGGGGCAGGCGGTATAGGGGCGGGTCCGCCGGAGGCAGGACGGGCGCGCGAAAGCCCGACACGACCAGGCGTTCGGGCGACAGCGCCGTGTCCAGCAGATGCCAGGCCGTTTCATAGGCCAGCAAGGCGCCATAGCTGTTGCCCACCAGCACCAGCCTGGGCGCCCGCGCATCCTGCTCGAACAGCGCCGCCAGGCCTTGCGCCAGCGCCTGGGCGGCGGCCGCCGCCTGCCGTGGAGGCGTGCCGTCGTCGAGCCCGCCGCCGCGGGGCAGGTCGGCCACGGCGACGCCCGCTTGCGGCGGCAAGGCCGTCAGCAGTCGGCCGATGGACAGGGCGGTGGCGCCGGCATGGGGAAAGAATGCGAAGGTGGGCTCGGCCGGCCGCGCAGGGCGGATGCGCAGCATCCAATATGCCCTTGTTACATCCGGCCGCTGGTCGCATTCCTCCGTATATGGCATTGATTCCCCATTGCGCTAACAAGTTGTAGCAATTAAATTGGATTCTATCAGCGAAGCGCGATTATCCCATTTTTATATAAATTTAGATACAAATTATTTCAAACTTGGCTATACGTTGACCAATGCCCGCGCCGCGGCGGCATAGCACCGCCCGCTCGCACGGCCCAACCCAAGGAAAGACATGATGGCGACACGGCCCGACTACATGGACGATTACGACGCGCACGGCGTCGTCTGCATACGCCAGGCTTTCCCGGAAGAATGGGTGGAACTCGTGCGCCGGGGCATAGAGCGCAACATCCAGGCGCCCAGTCCCTTCTTCCGCAAGCTCGACGACGGCAGCGGCGCCTTCCTGTCCGACAGCTGGTCGCGGCGGCACATCCCCGAATTCGAGCGCTTCTGCCGCGAATCCCCGGCGGGGCGCATCGCCGCGCACGCCCTGGCTTGCTCCCGGATCCGGCTGGCGCAGGACACCTGGTTCGTCAAAGAGCCCGGCACGTCGGACCGCACTCCCTGGCACCACGACACCGTCATCCAGGGGCCGTTCTGCTCCATCTGGGTGGCGCTGGACCCGATTCCCCGCAGCGCCACGCTGGAATTCGTCCGCGGCTCGCATGCCTGGGGCAAGATCCTGATGCCCAAATCCTTCTTCGCGGACGCCTCCAGGCATTCCGCCGCCGATGCCTATTACGCCGAGTTCCATGGCGACAAGTCCCGCCTGGACGCCTCGCTGTTCGGCGAGATCCCCGACATCGAGGCCGACCGCGCCGCCTACGACATCGTGAGCTGGGACATGGAACCCGGCGATTGCGTGCTCTTCGATGCGCGCACCGTCCACGGCGCCCCGGGCAACCGGACCTCCCGCGTCGCGCGTCGCTTCGTCACCCGCTGGGTCACGGACGAGGCCTATGTGGCGCCCCATGCCCAGAACATGGTCGACGCCCTGGAAAAATTCGGCCTGGAGGCCGGATTGCGCGTCGGCGGCCCCATACGCAATGCCTTGTTTCCCGAATTCCAGTATTGATCCAGGCCAATGATCCGTGCTTTATTTGTAACTAAATGATAAAATAGTTTTCAAGCGCTGGCCGATACGGCTCAACGCGAATACACTGCCCGTGTGCCAAACCCGGATACAGAAGTAACATTCAGACAGCGGCTAGGCATGGCAGTCTCCCTCGTTGTTCCCATCTAACCAGAAGGAGTATCACCATCATGGCTGGAATGTTTCTCACTATCACTCGCGCCAACATCAAGGCCGGAAACGAAAAGGACGCACGAGCCCTCCTCGAAAAATCCCTCCTGCCCAACGACGGCTCCAAGCCGGGCGACCATATTCCGGGCCTCATCGGTTTCGGTCTCATGCGCTCCAAAAAAGATCCGTCCATGTTCGGCCTCGCCACCGTCTGGAAAGACGAAGCCTCGTTCGACGCCCTGGCCCGCAACCCCAACGCCAAGACCGGCGGCCACTGGGTCGAAAAGTTCATGAAGTTCACTGACGGCGAAGTCAAGGGCGAAGGGTTCTACATAGAAAGCCTGTAATCGCCTGCCGAGAGCACGGCGCATGCAGGCCCGCCGCCTTGCCGGCACAGGCATGCGGCGCCGTCCCTCTCCTTCGTTTCACAATCGATATCCGCCGCCAGCCGGCCGCGCATGCCCATGACCGCGACTCCCATTTCCTCGAACGGCAGTTCCGCGCAGCGCCCCATCGAAGACGCCTACCCTCTTACCCGCATGCAGCAGGCGCTGCTGCTGCGCTGCGTCACCTACCCGGACCAGCCCCTGTACATGGGCCAATGGTGGGCGTTGCTGGAGGGCGAGCTCGACGCCCCGGCATTCAGCCTTGCCTGGCAAGCGGTGGTGGACCGCCACACCGCGCTGCGCAGCGGCTTCCACTGGGACCTCAAAGACCAGCCTTTCCAGGTCGTCCACCGGCAGGCCGCGCTGACCTTCACCGACATCGACTGGACGGGCGTCGGCGACTGGCAGGCCGCCCTGCGGGAATTCCTGGCCCTGGACCGCGACCTGCCCTTCGACATCAAGAAGCCGCCGCTCATGCGCCTGGCCTTGATCCAGCTGGCGCCCGCGCGGCACATCGTCGTCTGGACCCGCCACCACCTGACGGTCGACGGCTGGTCGCTGGGCATACTCCTGGATGAAGCCTTCACGCTGTACAAGGCCGAAGTGGCCGGGCGAGCCCACGGCCTGCCGCCGGCGCCGCCGTTCCGGAATTACGTCGAATGGGAAAAGTCCCTCGATCGGGACCGCGCCCGCGAACATTGGCGCTCGGTGCTGGCCGCCATGCCGGACGCCGACCTTGCCCCGCGGCAAGCCTTGTCGCTGAACGACACGCGCCGCCCCGACATCCACAACAGCGTCCGCCGGCTGCCGGCCGGCCTCGCGGCCCGCCTGCAAGGCCTGGCGCGCGACACGCAAGTCACCCTCGGCACCGTCCTGCAGGCCGCCTGGGCCCTGGCGGCCGACCGCCTGGCGAACCAGGCTGCCGTGCTCTTCGGCTCGGTCGAGACTGTGCGGCCGCCCCACCTGGAACAGGGCGGCGGGCCGGCTCTGGTGGGCATACAGATACAGGTGCAGCCCATCGTCGCGCGGGTCGACGCCACCCCGCTGGGCGCATGGATGCAAGCCCTGCAGGCCGCGGCCGGCGCCGCGCGCGAGGCCGGGCCGCTGGGCATGGACGACTTGCGCCAGCTGCTGTCGCTGCCGTCCGACAGCCTGCCCTTCGACAGCCTGGTGGGCTTTCAGAACTATCCGCTGGACGAGGCCGCCGCGCTGCGGGGCAGCGGGCTGGCCATGGCGGACAACGGCGACGCCACCGTGCCCGACATGCCGCTCAACCTGATGGTGGAGCGGCAATCCGACGGCGGCCTGAGCTTGCAGCTGATGGCCGACCGGCGCTACGTCGGCGCCGAAGAAGCCGCCTTGCGCCTCGACATGCTGGCGCACACCCTGTCCCTCATGCCGGACGCCGCCCACGCGCCGGCGGCCGGCATCGACGCCTTGCCGCCGGCGCTGCGGGCGTCCTTGCTGCATGCAGTCCCGGACGCGCGGCTGCTTGCGCCGCGCCCGCCCGTCATCGCCGCCATCGCCGGCCATGCCGCCGCGCATCCCGAAGCGCCGGCCGTGGTGCACGGCCAAGAACGACTGAACTATGGCGAGCTGATGGCCCTGGCCCGGGCGGTGGCCGGCCGTCTTCAAGCCCAGGGCGTCGCCCCGGGCGCGCGGGTGGGGCTGCACATGGAACGCAGCCCGCTCGCCATCGCCGCCATGCTGGGCATCATGCTGTGCGGAGCCGCCTACGTGCCCCTGGACCTCAACGCTCCCGACGAGCGCAAGGCGTTCATGATCGCCGAAGCGGCGCTGAGCGCGATCGTCTGCGCCGCGCCCGCCTCCATTGCCGGCAAGCCCGGCATCGCCCTGGGCGACCTGGCTCCGGCCGCCGCCGCCCAGCCGCAACCGGCGGACGCCGGCCATGCCTGGCCCGCCGGCGCCGACGAGGCCTACGTGATCTTCACCTCGGGCTCCACGGGGCGTCCCAAAGGGGTGTCGGTCACGCACGACAACCTGTCCTATCACGTCGAGGCCCGCAAGCAGGCTCATCCCGGCATGCCCAACCGCAGCCAGCTGCTGACCTTCCCGCTGATTTTCGACGGCTCCGTCACCTGCATATTCGGCGCCCTGTCGGTGGGCGGCAAGCTGGTGCTGCCACTGCCCGAAGAAGCCACGGATCCCGACCGCCTGGCCGAGCTGGTGGCGCGGGAAGGCGTCACCCAGACCATCATGATTCCCTCGCAGTGGGCGCTCATGCTGTCGTCCGGCCGGCCCGAGCGGCTGTCCGGACTGGAGCTCGCCATCGTGGGCGGCGAAGCCTGCCCGCGCGAGCTCGTCGAGCAGCACTACGCGGTCTTGCCGGGCACGCGCTTCTGCAATGAATACGGCCCCACCGAAACCACCGTCTGGGCCACCTTCGAGCTCTGCGTGCCCGGCGAGTCCGGCCCCGTGGCCATCGGCCGCCCCATACCCGGCATGCGCGCCTACGTCACCGACCGCCACGGCAGGATCTGCCCGCCAGGCACGACCGGCGAGCTCCTGATCGCGGGACCCGGCATCGCCAAGGGCTACGTCGGCCGGCCCGAACTGACCGCCGAACGCTTCGTCGCCAACCCCTTCCATGACGACGACGGCTACCGCAGCGTCTATCGCAGCGGCGACCAGGTCGCGCGGGGCTTCGACGGCAAGCTGCGCTTCCAGGGGCGCGCCGACGACCAGGTGAAGATCAGCGGCTACCGCATCGAACTCGACGAAATCAGCGCCTGCCTGCGCGGTTGCGACGGCGTGTCCGAAGCGGCGGCCGTCGTTCATCAGTCGGGGCCGCACGCCATGCTGGTGGCCCACGTGGCCGGGCCCGGCCCGCTCAGCCGCGAGGCGCTGCTGGACCACGCCCGGCGCGGCTTGCCCGCGTACATGGTGCCCCACGACATCGTGTTGCACGAGCGCCTGCCCCGCAACGCGGCCGGCAAGCTGGACCGCCGGCAATTGCCCGCTCCGCGCCCGCCCGACACCGCGGCCGCCGCCCCGCAGGGCCCGACCGAAACGCTCATCGCCCAGGTGTGGCGCTCCGTGCTGTCTCGGGACGGCATAGGCCGCCATGACGATTTCTTCGCCATCGGCGGGCGCTCGCTGGACGCCATGCAGGTGGTGTCCCGCTTGCGGCGCGAACTCAAGGCGCCCCTGGACCTCATCGATCTCTTCGAAACCCCCCGGCTGTCGGAGCTGGCGGAGCGGCTGCTCCAGCGCCAGGCCGGCCAGGCGGCGGCGCCCGCCGCCATACCGAAGCGGCAGCGCGCCCGGGTCGACCTGCCGGCGGGGGCGGAGCCCCGTCCATGAGCAGCGGATACATCGCCGCCGCCGCGTTCGCGCAGCGCCAGCTGCGCTACCTGGACTTGCTGCAGCCCGGCCGGTCCGATTATGCCGTGCCCCTTCTGGTCGAAATCAGCGGCCCGGTCGATGAAACCGCCCTGCGCGCCGCCTTCCAGGCCGTCATCCAACGGCACGACGGCCTGCGCGCCAGCTTTCCCCTGGTCGACGACACCCCCTGCCAGGCCGTGCGCGACGAGCTGCGCATTCCCCTGGACACCACGGCGCTGGCGGCCGGCACACCCGCCGCCTGGCGGCGCGAGCTGGCCGCCGCCCTGTCGGCGCTGGCCGCGCGCCCCTTCGACCTGGAACATGGCCCGGCGCTGCGGGCCGGCCTGTTCAAGCCCGGCGACGCGGGAGCCGGATGCAGCCTCGCCCTGGCCGTGGTCTTCCACCATGCCGTCGCCGACGGCTCGTCCCTGCCGATCTTTCTTGCCGATCTCGTCCAGGCCTACGACGCCGCCCGCGCGGGCATGGCTCCGGCCTGGGCCGAGCTGCCGCTGCAGTATCCCGACTACGCCGACTGGGAACAAGAACAATTCGGCGATCCCGACTCCCCCGCGCTGGCCGAAGCGCTGGACTACTGGCGCGAACAGCTGCGCGCGGCGCCCTCGCCGCTCGAACTCCCGCTGGACCGCCCGCGCGGCGCCCAGGCCGCGCGGGCCGCCGAGGCCGGCGTCCGGCTGGCCTTGCCCGCGTCCGTCGGCACGGCGCTCGCCGAAACCGCCAGGCAGCGCGGCGCCACGCAGTTCATGGCCTTGCTGGCCGTTTTCTTCGCGGTCCTGCATCGCTGGAGCGGCCTCGAAGACCTGGTCGTCACGGTGCCCGTGTCCAAGCGCACGCGGCCGGAATTATCCGGGCTGGTGGGGCTGCTGGTCGACACCCTGCCGCTGCGCGTGCCATGCGCCGCCGACACTCGCTACGAAGCGCTGCTGGACGGCGTGCGGACGGCTTTCCGCGATGCCTTGCGCCACCGCGACGTGCCCTTCCAGCGCATCGTCCAGTCCATCGACATCGAGCGCCGCCCGGGCGCCATGCCGCTCATGCAGATCCTGTTCGGCAGCCTGGAGTCCGACGCCGGCCCGCTGGCCGCCCGGGACGGCGCCCGCTTCCAGGTTCTGGACGACCAGACCGAACAGGCGGCGAAATCCGATCTTTCCTTCGTCTACCACCAGACGCCCGAACACCTCGAACTCTGGTGCCGCTACGAACCGGCCATTTTCGACCGCGCCACCATCGAGAACCTGCTTGCCTGGTTCGGCACGCTGGCCCGGGCGGCGGCCCAGGCGCCCGGCGAATGCGTGGCCGACCTGCCGCTCATCGGCGAGGCCGAAGGCCGCGCCCTCATCGCGCGCTTCAACGACACCGCCCGGCCCTATCCAGCCGGCAAATCCGTGGTTCAGCTGTTCGATGAAGTCGCCGCGGAGCACCCCGGCCAGGCAGCCATCGAAGAAGGCGAGGAACACATCGACTACGCCCGGCTGCGCGCCGCGTCGGCGTGCCTGGCCGCCGCGCTGGCCCAGGCGGGCGTCGGACCGGGCGATCCCGTCGTGCTGGTGCTGTCGCCGTCCGCCCGCTTCCTGACCCTGGTGCTGGCCATCCTGCGCACCGGCGCGGTCTATGTGCCGCTGGACCCCGCCCACCCCCATGCCCACCGGCGGCGGCTCGCGCAGTCCATAGGCGCCCGCGCCGTGGTGCTGGCCGCCGGCGACGACACCGACTACGGCGGCATTCCCGTCCTGGACGCCGCCACGCTGGAAGCCCGAGCGGCGCGCCTGCCGGAACTGCCGGCGCACCCCGCGGCCCCCGGGGACACGGCCTACATCATGTTCACCTCGGGCTCCACGGGCGAGCCCAAAGGCGTCGCCGTCCCCCACCGCGCCATCGTCCGGCTGGTGCGGAACACCGACTACATCCGCTTCGGGCCGGATACGCGGGCCGCGATCTACTCCAATCCCGCCTTCGACGCCTCGACCGTCGAGACCTGGGGACCGCTGCTCAACGGCGGCACCGCCGTCGTGATCGAGCGCGCCGCCGTGCTCGACATCGCCCTGCTGGGGCGCGTGCTGGCGGACCACGCCATCAGCTTCTGCTGGATCACCACGGGCCTGTTCCACGAGATCGCCGCCATAGATCCGGGCGTTTTCGCCGGCCCGCGGACGGTCATGACGGGCGGCGACACGACCAGCGCCGACCTGGTCCGCGCGGTGCGCGACGCCTGCGCCGGGTCCGGGCTGCGGCTGCTGCATGCCTACGGCCCCACCGAGAACACCACTTTCAGCACCTGTTTCGACGCCGATGAGCTCGCGCCCGGCGATGCCGTCATTCCCATCGGGCCGCCCATCGCCAACAGCACGGCATATGTGCTGGACCGGCGCGGCAGGCCGCTGCCGGCGGGCGTCAACGGCGAAATCTACGTCGGCGGCGACGGCGTCGCCCAGGGCTATGTCGGCGACCCGCAGCGCACGGCTTCCGCCTTCCTGCCCGACCCCTTCCTCCAGCAGGGCCGCCTCATGTACCGGACGGGCGACTTCGGCCGCTGGCGCGCCGACGGCGCCCTGCTGTTCGCCGGCCGGTCCGATGACCAGGTCAAGGTGCGCGGGTTCCGCATAGAGCTCAACGAGATCGCGGCCGCGCTGGGCCGCCACCCCGAATTGCGCACGGTCTACGTCGCGGCGCCCCGGCAGGAAAAAGCCGAAAGGCAGATCATCGCCTATGTGGTGCCGGAGCACATGCCCGGCCCCGGGCCGGCCGAACTGCGCCGCTTCCTGCAAAGCCGCCTGCCGCCGCACATGCTGCCGCATGCCTACGTCACGGCGCCCGCGCTGGCCCTGAACCTGAACGGCAAGGTGGACCGCAAGGCCCTGCCGCCGGTCGAGGACCACCATTACGACCGCTCCGGGACGCTCGTCGAACCCCGCAGCGAAGAAGAGGCGACGCTCCACGCGCTATGGAAGGAGCTCCTGGGCCTGGACGCCGTCGGCGTCACCGAGAACTTCTTCCACATCGGGGGCGACTCCATACTGGCCATACGCATGGCGGCGCGCGCCGGCAAGGCGGGCTTGCCGATCACGCCGTCCGACGTCTTCCAGCTGCAAACCATCGAGCGCCTCGCCGAGCTGGCCGGCGCATTGCGGCCCCGACAGCGGCGCGGCGCCGACCGCGTCTTTCCGGCCGCTCTCCTGCCCGAAGCCGCGGCGGGCCAGGAGCCGGCGCCCGCCTGCCTGATCGCCAGCCTGGTCCTGGACGCCCACATCGGCGCCGTCGAGCTCGCCCTGGCGGTGCACCGCCTGGCGGACCGGCACGACGCCCTGCGCCTGCGCTGGGTGCGTGACGGGCAGGCCAGCCACGTCGAGATCGCCGCCTACGTCGGCCGGCTGCCCATCCGCATGGTGGAAGTGCCCGGCCTGCCCGACGCGCGGATCGACGCCTGGGTCGCCGAGCACGCCGCCCGCATCGCGCGCGGGCTGGATACCGGCAGCGGCGTCACCCTCGCCACCACGCTGGTCGACCGCGGGCCGGTCACGCCGCCGGTGGTGGTCGTGGCGCTGCATCCCGGCATTGCCGACTACACCGGCGCCATGCTGCTGCTGAACGAGCTGCAGACGGCGCTGGCCAGCGGCGCGGCGGCCCTGCCCGCCCTGGACGACACCCCGACTTACGCGGACTGGCTGGACTGGCTCGAAACCCATGCCGACGCCCAGGCGGCCGGGCCCGGACTGGCCGCCCTGGAGACCGCCCAGATGCGGGCGGCGTCCCTGCCCGCGCAGCGCGAGCCCGCCACCCGCGCCCTCCCCGTCGTTGCGGAGCGATGCCTGGATCCCGCCCTGGGCGCCCGCCTGTATCATCAGGCGGCGGCCAGGCTGGCCGTTGCGCCGCTGGACATCCTGGCAAGCGCGCTGGCCTCCGCCGCCGGGCCCGGCGGCCTGGGCGGGGCGCTGCTGCTGGAAGGCGTCGATGCCGAGCGCCGCCTGCCGCCAGGCGCTCCGGACACGGCGCGCATCGTCGGCAAGATGGACGGCGTCCTGCCCATCCTGGCGCCGGCGGGCGGCGGCGCGCCCGCCGACACCCTGCGCGCCGTCAAGGCCGCGCGCCAGGCCGTCGCCGCCACCGCGCCGGTCTATCGCACGCTGGGGCAAACCTTCGACTTGCCGGCGGCGGCGCTAGGCCTGGCCTGGCCCGCGCCCGACCCGGCGCCCGCCATGCGGATGCACACCCCGCCCGGTTTCGGGCCGTCGGTGGAAAGCGCCCTGCTGGCGCGGCTCTCCGAAGCAGGCTTCAAGCTGGCCTGGGCCGGCGCCGAGCCTCCGGGCGGGGCGGCGGCCATGCTCGAACGCGTCGCCCGCGCGCTGGAAGAGATCGCGGCGCTGGCCGACCGGGAAAGCCGCCCGCTGTATACGGCGCGCGACTTTCCCCTGGCGGACCTGCCCCAGGGCGAACTTGCGGCGCTGCTGGCTTCGGCCGACGACATACAGGACGTCTATCCGCTGTCGCCCATGCAGGAAGCCATGCTCGTCCATACGCTGGCCGCCGCCGGATCGGGCGTGAACTTTGAACAAAGCTGCGTGCGCATTCGCGGCCCGCTCGACATCGACGCTTTCCGGCATGCCTGGGCCACGGTGTTCGAACGCCACGACGTGCTGCGCACCGCCTTCCATTGGCGCGGCCTGTCCCGCCCCATGCAGGTGGTGCACCGCCATGTCCCGCTGCCGCTTTCCATCCAGGCCTGGCCCGCCTTCGACGAGGACCGGCTCCAGGCCTTCCTGGCGGCGGACCAGGTCCTGGGCTTCGAACTCGAACGCGCCCCGCTGGTGCGCATGACGCTGATCCAGGCGGCGCCCGAGGACGTCTACCTGGTCTCCAGCTTCCACCACTTGCTGGTCGACGGCTGGTGCCTGGCAAAGCTGGAACGCGAAGTCCGCGCCGCCTATGAAAGCCATCGCAACCGCCGCGCGCCCCTGTTCGACGCGCCGGTCCCCTACCGCGACTACATCGCCTGGCTGCAACGCGCCGACCAGGCGGACGGCCGCCGCTTCTTCGCCGAACTGCTGCGCGAACTGCCCGAACGCCGCGCCCTGTTCGCGCCGCCGACCGCCGTCGCGCACGGCTTCACCACCCATCGCCGCGCGCTCGGCCCGGCGGCCAGCCGCGCCCTGCTGGCCTTCGCCCGGCGCCGCGGCCTGACCCTCGCCACGGTCATGCATTTCGCCTGGGCGGCCTGGCTGTCGGCCCGCCTGGGCGTGCGGGACGTCGTGTTCGGCACCACGGTTTCGGGCCGCCCGGCCGGCGTGCCGGGCGTGGAGCACATCGTCGGCATGTTCATCAACAACCTGCCGGTGCGCGTGCGCGTCGCGCCCGAGGCCGCGCCCGCCGCGCTGCTGGCCGAAATCCAGGCGCTGCTGGGACGGCTGCAGCAGCATGCGCACCTGGCGCCCGCCGAAGTGGCCGCCATCGCCGGCAAGCAAGGCCAGGCCGGCCCGCTGTTCGACACCCTCGTCCTGGTCGAAAACCTGGCTTCCGGCACCAGCGCCTGGAGCGGCGCCGAGGCGCTGACGGTCGAAGCCGTCCACTCGCGGCTGAAGACCGCCTACGACCTGACCTTCGTCGCGATTCCGGGCGACTCGATCACGCTGTCCACGGTGCAGCCCGACGACGGGCGCCGGCTGGAAGACGGCGCGGCCTTGCTGGAATCGATCGCCGAATTTCTCATCGCCCTGCCGGAACATGCCGACGGCGCGCTGCGGCGCCTGCCGCGGCCCGAGCCCCGCCCCGCCCCGCCGGCGGGCGGCGGCGTCGCGCCCTCCACGCCCTTGCGCTTCGCCACCCGGCCGCGCAGCACGCTGGAAGCGCGCATCGCCGACGCCGTGGCCGGCATTCTGGATGCCGCCCCGGCCCCGGCAGGCGCCGCCGCCACGCTGGACACCGATTTCTGGCAGCTGGGCTTGAATTCGCTGGGGCTCACGCAGCTGGCCTTGCGCCTGGAAGAAAGCCTGGGCCGCCGCGTGCCCATTTCGCTGCTGCTGGAGCACCGCTCGGTCGCGGCGCTGGCCCGGGCGCTGGAATCCGGCCAAAGCTGGAATCCCATCGTGCCCATGAACCGCCCCCGGGACGACGGCGCCGCCGACGCCCCGCCGCAGCCTTTCGCCTGCGTCCACCCCATCGCGGGCGACGTCAGCGTCTTCCTGGACCTGGCGCGCGCCATGCCGGCCTCCCTCCCCTTCTGGGCCATCCAGGCGCCCGGCCTGGAGCAAGGCCAGGAACCGCTGCGCAGCATCGAAGAGATGGCCGACGCCAATCTGCGGGCGCTGGCGGAACGCGGCGTGCCGCGCCCGCGCCGGCTGGGCGGCTATTCCTTCGGCGGCCTGGTGGCCTTCGAAATGGCGCGCCGGCTTGCCGGCATGGGGGCGCCGCCCGAGCGCGTGGTGCTCATCGACACGCCCGCGCCGCTCGAGCGCGTTTCCATCCTGGAGCCCGACCCCGATCATGCCCACGCCCAATGGCTGGTCCGCATGGCCGACGTCCGCGCCAGGTTCCAGGGCGTGCCGCCGGTGCTGACGCGGCAGGATCTGCTGGCGCTGCCGGCCGGCGGGCGTTTCGCCTTCGCCGCGGCCCGCCTGCACGCCGCCAGGCTGCTGCCGCCCGCCGCCGATGCCGACTGGCTGGCGCGCGCGCACCGGACCAGCCTGGCCCAGTACGAGGCCTACCTGGCCTATCGGCCGCCGGTCCAGGCCCACCCGGGCATCGCCCTGGCCCTGATCCGCGCCGACGCGCCGCGCGACGCCGACCTGGGCGACCTGGAAAATCGTCAGCTGGCGGTTCCCGACATGGGCTGGCAGGCCTTCAGCGCCCGGCCGGTCGAGCTGCGCTACGTGGCGGGCGACCATGTCACGATGCTGGCGGGGGACGGCGCCGGCGCGGTGGCCGCGGCGATCGCCGACTTGCTGCGCGCCGAAGCCCTGGCCTGCGGGAATTCAATCGCCTGAACGATGACGGACGACGGACTGATCGCCCCCTGCAGCCCCGCCGCCGGCCCCGCACAAGGCGAGCGCCGCCGCATACCCTTCCGGCGCCCGCAGGCGGAATACCCGGCATGCGCCCAGGCCGCCGGCTTTCGCTTCGAACGCACCGTCCGGCATCGGGGCGGCGCCAAGCTCGATTTCAGGAAGGCCCAGACCCAAGCCCCGGCCCACCGCCTTGGCGACGGCCTCCTTGGCCGTCCATGACTCGAAAAACGCCCGCGTGCGCGCGTCCGCCGGCAGCCCGGACCAGGCCTCATGCTCGGTGGCGGAGAACACCATGGCCGCCAGCGCATCCAGGTCGGAAACCGGCCGGCATTGCTCGATGTCCACGCCCACGCCGCAGCCGTCGGCCAGCGCCAGCAAGGCATGAGCGCCCGAATGCGCCACGTTGAAATCCAGGGCGCCGGCGTCCTGCAGGGACGGCTTGCCGTAGGCGCCGTAGTCGAAGGCCAGCGCGGCGGGTTCGCGCCGCAGGCATTGCCCCAGCAGCATGCGCAGCGCCGCCCGGGTCTGCACGAAATGGCGGCGGGCAAGCGCCGCCACGAACCGCCCGGCGCGGTCGCGCTCTTCGGCCGACAGCAGCTCGAAAAGCGCCTGTTCGGCATCCGCCTCGCCGGTGAAGGCGAAGAGCCAGGCCCGGCATTGCCCGGGCCCCGGCCCCGGCGTGCCGGGCGGCAGCGCCGGACGCCCGCCCGCCCATCGCAGCGTAAGAAGATCTGGAATCATGTCGATCCGCCGGTGTACGCCATGCCTGTTTTCAGGTGTAATCCGAATTTGCCGCGCCATTGCGGCGCATGTCATTTGGTAACCGGCCATATGATAAGCGACAGCCCGCTCTCTGATCACGAACTCGGAGTTTTCACATGTCCTTGCTCTCTAGGCTCGCCCTGGCGCCCACGCCGCCCTTCAAGCGCCCGCAAGACCTGCTCTACGCCTCGACCGAGCTTCCGCCCGCCGTGCCCCTCATCGGCCTGGCCTTCCAGCACGCGGCCACCGCGCTCGCGCTCATCGCCTACGTGCTGGCGTCCGCCAAGATCGGCGGCCTGGACGCCGAGGCCACGCGCGGCATGGTCACGGCCACCATACTCGGCATGGCGATCGCGACCTTCCTGCAGTCCTGGGGCGGCCGCTTCGGCTCGGGGACGCTGCTGGTCAACATTCCCGACCCGCTGCTGGTGGTGATCTCGGGCACGGTGGCCGCGCAATACGGCCTGGGCGGGCTGGTCCTCGTCGGAGTCGTCAACGGCGCCGTCGCGCTCGGGGCGGGCTATGTCGTGCCGCGCCTGCGGGCCGTGCTGCCGCCGTCCGTGGCGGGCGTCGTCGTCTGCGTCGCGGGCATTTCCCTGGTGTCGCCCGCGCTCACGCACATGGCCGACATGGACGGCGCCGGCGCCATCAGCGCGTACGACCTGCTCATCGGCATCGCCACGCTGGGCATCATCGCGGGCCTGTCGATCTGGGGCAGCCAGCGCATGAAGCTGTTCGCCCTGCTGGTCGGCCTGGCGGTGGGCGTCGTGCTGGCCGCCATGCTCGGCGAACTGGAAGGCGTGGAGCAGCTCGCCCACACGCCCGTTTTCGGCCTGCCCCGACTGCCGGCGCCCGCCCTGAACGTGGATCCGGGCTTGCTGATCGCCGTCGGCCTGCTGGCGCTGATGACCCAGCTGGACTGCTTCGGCTGCGTGGTGCTGATGCACAAGATGAACGACGCCGACTGGCGCCGCCCCGACATGGACATGGTCGGCGGCGGCATACGCGCGAACGGCCTGGGCAACCTGCTGGCGGCCTGGTTCGGCGCCTACCCGGGCGCGACGTCCTCGGCCAACATCGCCCTGGCGCACATCAGCCGCTCGACGTCGCGCTGGATCGGCCTGGCCGCCGGCGCGCTGCTCGCGCTCACCGCCTTTCTTCCGCAAGTAACGCTCGCGCTCACCCTCACGCCCATCTCGGTGATCGGCGCCGTCGAGGTCTACGCCGCCGCCTACCTCATCGTGTCCGGCATCGAACTCATCGCCTCCCGCGCCATGGACTCCCGCGGCATATTCATGGTGGGGCTGGCCTTCATCGCCGGGCTGGGGGTGATGTTCCTGCCCGGCCTTGCGAAGCTGGCGCCCGAATCGCTCCGCTTCCTGGCTGAAAACGGCGTCATCGTCGCCGGCCTGACCGCCATCCTGCTCAACCTGCTGTTTCGCCTGGGCACTTCGCGGCGGGCGCGGCTGGCGGTGAGTCCGCAAAAAACCCATGCCCAGACCGCCCAGGACATCGTCGGCTTCGTCGAGACCCAGGGCGCAGCCTGGAACGCCCGGCGCGACACGGTGCGCCGCGCCGCCTTGGCCGCCCTGGAAGCCGCCGAGGCCCTGCAGGCCGGGTCCGAACGCCGGATCCAGGAAGTGCACGGCAGTTTCGACGAATTCAACCTGGACATCGAATTCGTCTACAGCGGCCCGCCGCTGGTCCTGCAGGCCAAGCCCGCGACCGGGGCGCACGCGCTGCTCGACATCGACGACCATGCTTTCGAAGCGGCGCTCGACCAGGCCCTGTCCGGCGTGTCGCACGTACTGCTGCGGCACATGGCGGACCGGCTGCTCAGCGGAAAACGTGGCGAAAATTCTTACCTTCGATTACATTTTGACCATTGATCCCCGCTGAAGGCTTCGTCATGCAAACGATAGCGTCCCTATCACTCGCTCCCGGCCCGGACGCCGTCCCGCAGGCGCTGGGCTGGCTGGAACAACTCGCCGAACAGCAGCGCTGGCCGCCACGCCTCGGGTTCCAGCTGGGCCTGTGCCTGGACGAAGCGCTCACCAACGTCGTGCTCTACGGCTTCCCGGACCGCGCGCAGGGCGGCGGCCAGGGCCAGCTGCGGGTCGTGCTGTCGCGGCAGGGCCCGGACGTACTGGTGGACGTCATCGACAACGGCGTCGCCTTCGACCCCACGCAACAAGACACGCCGCCGCTCGCCGCCTCCCTGGACGACGCTGACGTCGGCGGCCATGGGCTGCGCATCATGCGCCACTATCTGCGCGACATCCAGTACCGCCGGGAAGGCGGGCACAACCATTTGCGCATGATCGCGGCGCTGGACCAGCCGCAATGACCGGGCATCCCCCGGGGGCCGTGGCGCTGATCGACGCGCAAGCCATCGCACACAATCTTCGTCGCCTGCGCCGGGTGCTGCGCCCCGCCGGCACGCGGCGCGCGCCCCGCATCTGGGCGGTGGCCAAGGCCGATGCCTACGGCCATGGCCTGGAGCACGCGCTGGCCGGCCTGGCCGACGCCGACGGGCTGGGCGTTCTCACGCTGGACGACGCGCTGCGCTGCCGCCGCCTGGGCTGGAAGCGCCCCATACTGGCGATGGGCGCGGACTTCACGCTCGCGGACCTGCGGGATCCGGCCCTGTATCCGCTGCATGTGGTCATCGACCGGCCGGAGCAGCTGGCCGGGCTCGCCGGCCTGCCGCCGCCCCGCATGCCGCACGTCTGGCTGCGCCATTGCGGCGCGCTGAACCACGCCGGCCTGCAGGCCGGCGAATACCGGGCGGCGTTCCGCTCCCTGCATGCCGAGCTCGAAGCGGGGCGGCTAGCCGGCCTGGGACACTTGCAGCACTATGCCGGCGCCGAAGACCCCGAGCAGCTGCCCAGGGAACGCCGCGCCTTCCATGAACTGATATCCGGCATGCCCGGCCCGCTGTGCACCGAGAACTCCGCCGCGGTGCTGTCCGACCCGGCATCCGCCTGCCTGACGGACTGGGTGCGCTGCGGCATCGCGCTGTACGGCATCAGCCCCCTGCGCGGGCTGACCGGGCGCGCGCTCGGGCTGCGCCCCGCCATGGCCTTGCAAGCCCCCCTATATGCCACGCAGGCGGTTCGCGCCGGGCAAGGCGTGGGCTATCACGGCGGCTTCCGGGCGGAACGCGACATGCGCATCGGCCTGGTGCGCTGCGGCTATGCGGACGGATACCCGCGCACGGTGCAAGGCCCCTGCCAAGCCGGCGTCCAGGGCCGCATGGCCGCCATCGTCGGGCGGGTGTCCATGGACACGCTCGCCGTCGACCTGAGCGCGCATCCCGACGCGGGCCCGGGCGATGCGGTCACGCTATGGGGGCCGGGCGGGCCCGAGGTCGAATCCGTGGCCGGATGGGCCGGCACCATCTCGGCGCATCTGTGCGTGGGCCTGACGGCGCGCGTGCCCAGGATCTTGCGGCCCGAGGCTCAAGAGCCGTCGCGGCCCGTTGCCGGCGCGACCAGGAAGAAGGCCAGGGTGGCCAGCAAATAGAACGCGCCGGTCACGGCCAGCCCGCCCGATATGCCCATGGAGGCGAACAGCCCGCCCACGGCCAGCGGCCCCAGCATTTGGCCGAACTTGTCGGCGGCGCGCATCACGCTGGTGGCGCCGCCGGGGCCGTATTGCTGGACGTCCTTCAGCGACAGCATGTAGGCGGTCTGCGCCCCGCCCGCCAGGCAGCTGGCCAGGGCAAGCAGCACCACCGCCACGGCGGCGGCGTACACACCCGTGGCGAAGTACAGGGACAGCAGCCCGGCGCCGCCCACCAGCCCGCCCAGCGCGATCCAGCGCTTCTTGTCGGCGCTGCGGTCCGCCAGCCGGCCCATCCAGGGGCCGATATAGATCACGCAAAACCCGTACAGCATCAGCACGCGGCCGACGCTGGCCGAGGTCCCGCCCTGCGCCTCCATGTACAGCGGCAGCGCGTAGGTCAGCATGCCCACCTGCGCGATCGAGAACGGCACGATGCTGCCGGCGAGCAGCATCCCGAAGTCGCGCGTCGCCAGCAGCCGCGCCACGGCCGACCACGAGCGGGCGGGCCGGCCGGCCGCGGCGCCGGCCGCCGGCCGGCCGGCGGCATGCCGGTACGGCCACATCAGGGTGAACACGCCCAGCGCGGGAAGTGCGAGCAGGAAGGCGCCGACGGCGAACACCGCGCTGGCGCCCAGCTGCTGGGCCAGCATGGCGCCCACCGCCGCGCCCGACAAATGCCCCGCGAACAGTCCCGCGATGACCGTCGCCATGTTGCGCCCCCGATAGGCGGCGGGGCTGCGTATGACGATGAAGCCCTGCAGGCCCATCCAGGTGAGGCCGTAGCCCAGGCCCACCAGCGCCCGCGCCAGCGTGAGCGCCGTCAGCGTATCGGCGAGCGCGCATGCCAGGTTGCCCGCCACCGCCACCGCCAGCCCGGCCAGCACCGGCCACTGCCAGCCGCGGCGATCGGCCAGCCGGCCAGCCAGCAATGCCGTCAGCAGCCCGCAACCCATTTCCGCCGCGATGGGCAGCGCCATCAGCAGCGCGGCCTCGCGCCCCAGGTCCGCCAGCGGCATCAGCGAGCGGGCATAGATGGGCAGGAAGCTGAGCGGCAGCGCCATGGCGAACAGAAAGCCGAACATCACCGGACGCACCAGGGCGCCCACCTTGGTCTGGTCGTCCAGCCCGTCGGGGTCGCCCGGCGCGCGCCCGGCCGGCACCGCAAAAGCGCGGTCCATCAGCAGCGCGAGCAATAGCAGGAGCTCGATGGCCGCGACCATGGCGACCGCGACGACGGTCGCCGCGTCCAGGATGCGGGCCCGCACGCCGGCCGAGATCCGCGCGTCGTCCAGGAAGATTTCCAGCGTGGCCAGCGCCGGCCCTTCGCCGCCCGCGCCCAGGGGAAACGCCAGCCTGTTTCCATCAGGCAAGGGCTGGCCCACCGGCAAGGGGCCCCGGGCGTCGGCCCGGTTCAGCACCCGCCCTTCCGGAGACGTCAGGCGCAATTCGGCGATCACCGGAAACGAGGCCGCCAGCCGGGCCATGGGCTGTTCCACGCCGCGCAGCGCGGCGGGCGCGATGCCGTAGCCCAGGACCCGGTTCAGGTCGCGCTGCAATCCGCCGCCCACGATCTCGGTGTTGCCGCGGGTGACGTCCACCCAGACATCGCGGAAAGTATGGATGGTGTAGGCGGCGTACACGCCCTGGGCCAGCAGCAGGATGACGAGCGGAACCGCCATTCTCGCGCGGCTGGCGGCGGCGAGCTCGTACAAAGGCATCGCATAGCGGAATGCGAGGGCGAGCAGCAGCGCGGCGGCCAAGGTGACGCCCGCCAGCACGCGGGCGTTCTGCACCAGCAGCCCGGCCTCGCGCATGTCGCGCGGCGCCACCCGCAGCACGACGGCGCCGGCCACGCCGGCATCGGCCCGCAACAAGGGCACGGCAACGGCGACGCCGTGCTCGTCCGTCTCGTGGACAGCGCCCGCCGCGGTCCTGGACACCCCCTCGGGCTCGGCCCCGGCCGGCCGGGACAAGGCCGCAGGCATGTCCTGAAAGCCGTCCGGATCGCCGATGGCGTCCAGCACCGTGCCGTCGGCCAGCACCACGGCGGCGGCGCTGAAGTCCGGTACCCGTAGGCGGAGCTCGTCCAGCAGGGCGGGCAAGCCGAAGAATTGCGCCAGAGGCTTGCCCAGGTCCATGCCGGTCTGTATCTGGGTGGAGGTGCGGCGCGCAAGCAGTTCGACGCGCTCCGCCGTGTTGTCCGCCACGAGGCGGTTCAGGGCGGACAGGCTGAGCGCCCCGATCAGGCCTTGCGCCAGCAGCAGCACCACCATGCACGCCAGAAGAACGTCGCGCAGCGGCCGCCGCCGGCGGGTTTCGGTTACGGGTCGTGATAGGACGGTCATGGTGGATGTGCCTGGTATCGGTGCGAAGAACGGCGCGCGGCGCGCAAACCGCCGATGCCGGGCGCGTCCGCGCGCCGGAAAGGCCAACGCAGACATGCAATAGTAATTTACAATCCCATGCAAATGAATACCGAGCCGGTGTCTTCTATGCGATTGACCTCGCTGCGCAGCAAAATATTCCTGCTGGTCGGCCTGACCCTGCTGGTCGTCGCCGTGGCGGTGCTCCTGGTCACCCAGCGCAACGTCACCCGCAGCGTGGTCGCCAGCGAACAGCAAGCGGTGCGCAACGTGCTCAACCTGCTGGTGCGCGACAGCGAGGCCCGCTGGGGCGCGCTGCTGAACGACAAGATCCTCACCGTGCGCAACGGCAGAAGCCATCTGGTGCAGCTGGGCGCCACCGTGCGCTCGGTGCTCGACATGTTCGCCGAACAGGTCGAACGCCGGCAGATCACCACCACCGAAGCCCAGGACCTGGCCAAGAAATGGATCAACGGCCTGAACCTGGACAAGGGCCGCTACGCCTTCGTCTTCAACCGCGACCTCATCGCCCTGGCCAGCGGCAAGCGCGAACTGCTGGGCATGAGCCTGGCGACCGTCAAGGACTTCAAAGGGCACGACCTGGCCGCCTCGGCCTACCAGGAAGCCCGCACCACCGGGCAAAGCTTCGCCATCTACCGCTGGCCGTCGCTGGCCGGCGACGGCCAGGGCGAATTGCGCTACGCCTATTTTGCCTATTTCGAGCCCTGGGACTGGATCTTCGCCATCACCGACAGCGCGCGCGAAGTCTCCGAGCAATTCGACCGCCGGCGCAACGAAATGGAAACCGCCGTCAGCGAGGCCCTGGGTTCGCTGCGCCTGGCCGATTCGGGTTTCGCCTTCATTCTGCGGGACGACGACGAACTGGTCTCCCCCTTGCCGGCCATGCACGCCGGCATGCTCGACGAGCGCGAGCCCGAAAGCCGATCGACGCTGCGCGACCTGCTGCGCCGGATCCCCCCTCCCAACGGGGACATCGCCACCTTCACCTTCGACAGCCCGGAAGACAAGAGCGACTGGGAAATCAGCGCCTCCCGCTTCAAGCCCCTGGGCTGGACCATCGTGGCGGCGGTGCCCACCGACGACCTGACGCGTCCCGCCACCGCCCTGCGCTTCCGACTGGGCACCATCTTCCTGGGCGTGCTGGGCCTGTCCCTGCTCGTGGCCTGGGCCATGTCCGCCCGCATCACGCGGCCGCTGCAGCAGCTCAGCGACTTCGCCCGCAAGCTGCCCGAGCAGGACCTCAGCGCGGCGGCCGACATCCCCGACCACATCGCGCAACTGCCGCGCAAGCAGCCGGACGAGGTCGGCAGGCTGGCCGCCACCTTCATTTTCATGGACCAGCAGCTGCGCGAGAAAATCGCCAGCCTGGTCCAGGAGACCTCCAGCCGCGAGCGGCTGCAAAGCGAACTGAGCATCGCCCACGACATACAGATGGGCCTGCTCCCCGTGCCGCTGGAACAATCCATCCTCGACAAGATCGACCTCTATGCCACCATGCTGCCGGCCAAAGAAGTGGGGGGCGATCTCTACGACTACTTCCTGCTGAACAACGGCAAGCTCTGCTTCGTCATCGGCGACGTCTCCGACAAGGGCGTGCCCGCCGCCTTGTTCATGGCCGTCACACGCACGCTCGTCCGCGCCTGCGCCGAAGACGAGACCGACCCCGCGCAACTGATGGAACGCGTGAACAACCGCCTGGCCGAGAACAACCCGAACCTCATGTTCGTCACCTTGATACTCGCGGTGGTCGACCTCGAATCGGGCGAGCTGGCCTGGGCCAACGCGGGCCATCCGCCCTTGTGCGTACTGCAGCGCAACGGCGAACTGCGCATGCTGGAAGGGCGCAGCGGCCCGGCCTGCGGCGTCCAGGACGGCCTGCCCTACCGCCTCTTCACCGCCGTGCTGGAGCCGGGCGAAACGGTGCTGGGCTATACCGACGGCGTCACCGAGGCGCTCAACCCCGCGGGCGAGCTGTACGGCGAATCCCGGCTGTTCGAATTCCTTGCCCGCCGCCCGCCCGCCGATGCCCAGGCCACCACCGACGCGCTGATCCGGCACGTGCGCGAATTCGCGCACGACACCGATCAATCGGACGACATCACCGTCATCGCAGCCAAAAGGGCCGATCCATGATTTCACGCTACCTCGCCGCCATCTTCGCCGTGCTGGGCCTGCTCTGCACGCCGCTCGCCCAGGCGCAGGGCGGCGGCGGAAAGGCCGCCGCGGCGCCCCAGGTGTTCATGACCTCGCCGGTCGGCAAGCCCGACGGCTCCCGCTGGCGCCTGGGCTATGTCGAAAGCGGCGAATACAGCGAGTACCCGCGCACGCTGGACGCCATCGTCGAAGGCCTGCAGCGCCTGGGCTGGCTGGGCCTGAGCGAAGACATGCCCGCCGGCATGACGGGCCGGGAAATGTGGTCCTGGCTCAGCCGGAACGTCCGCAGCAACCACCTGGAATTCGTCGAGGACGCCTGGTGGCAGCCCGGCAACTTCGATGCCGAGCAGCGCGCCCCCATGCGCGAGGCCATCATGCGCCGCCTCAACGACAAAAAAGACATCGACCTCATCATTGCGATGGGCACCTGGGCCGGCCAGGACATGCGCGCGCTGGGCCCGCCCGTGCCGACCATCGTCGGCTCGGCCAGCGACCCCATCGCCGCCCGGATCTCCGACAGCGCCGCCGACAGCGGCCGCGACAATCTGCATGCCCGCGTCGAACCCGAACGCTTCCAGCGCCAGGTCCGGCTCTTCCACGGCATCGTGCCTTTCAAGAAACTGGGCATCGTCTATGAAGACAGCGACGCCGGCCGCAGCTACGCCGCCGTCGACGCCGTGGAGCAAGTGGCGGGCGAGCTCGGCTTCGCGGTCGAGCACTGCCACGCCCGGTCCAGCAGCATCAGCACCGAAGCGGCCATCGAGAACGCGCTGAACTGCTATCGCCAGCTGTCGAACAAGGTCGATGCCTTCTACGTCACCCTGCATCGCGGCATCACCAGCGCGTCCATCAAAGACCTGGCGCACATCCTGGAAAAAGCGAAGATCCCCAGCTTTTCCATGGCGGGCTCGCAAGAAGTCGAGCAAGGCATATTGCTGAGCCTGGCCCGCGCCGACGTGTCCTACGTCGGTCTGTTCCACGCCGAAACCATCGCCCGCATCCTCAACGGCGCCAAGCCCCGGCAGCTCAGCCAGCTATGGGTCGACCCGCCCAAGATCGCGCTGAACCTGGGCACCGCGCGCATCATAGGCTTCGACCCGCCCGTCGACATCCTGCTGGCGGCCGACGAGGTCTACGAGAAAGCGCCCTGACGGGCCGCCCGCGCAGCGTTTCATTCCCCGAGCCCGCGCGACGGGTCAGCGCATCAAAGCAGGCATGCAATCCTGGATCATGGCCATCATCAATTTGGCCGCCTGGGTATTCTGGCCATGCCTGCGAAAGGCCATCGACATCGGCCATGTCATGCTCGCGTCCGCCAGCCTGGCGAATTTCATGGCGGACCCGTTGCGGGCGCCCAGCTTTGCGCGTTCCGTGATGAAGATGCATCCGAAGCCGGTCTCCACCAGGCTCATTTGCAGCGCCAGGCTATTGATCTCGATCGCGATGTTCGGCCGCAGCCTGGCCGCATGGAACGTCCGCTCTATCAAGGGGCGCAGGCTTTGTTCGATGCTCGGCGCGATCAATGGCAGCAGCGCCGCTTCCTTCAAGGATATCTCCTCGGGCACCGGGTAGCCCAATGGGCTGCGCCGGCTCCAGGAGGCGGGATACAGGATGCCCAGCTCATGGTCCGCAAGAGGAACGAGCTCCACATTCGGGGAGCTGAAATGGCCGAACAGAATGGCGATGTCGATCCGCTTGGCCATGAGCTGCTCGAATAGATCCGCGACATATCCCTGCTCCACCCGGACGAAGATGCCCGGATAGCGGTCCCGGAATGCCGGCACGAGCAGCGGAAGCAGGCGCTCCCCGGTGCTCTGCGGCACGCCGATGGCCACCGAGCCGGTCGGCCTTTCGGAAAAATGCAGCGTCGACTCGGTCAGCTGGTCGACAAGGCTGAAGATCTGCTCCGCCCGCTCGCACAAGGCGCTGCATGCATCCGTGGGAAAGAAACGCTGCCCGTCCCGGCGGAAAAGCTTGGTGCGCAACTTCCGTTCAAGCGCCGTGATGCGCTTGCTGACGGCGGGCTGGGTGATGCCCAGCTTATGCGCCGCGCGCGTGTAGCTCAGGCATTCAGCGACCGCCAGGACCACGCGCAGCGTGCCGAGGTCTATTTCAAAGTCTTTGTTCATCGACGGCCTTGGCTCTCAACGAGGGAATGAATAACTTTACGGAATAAAAAATATAACAGCAAATAAGCTTGTTGCATGCATTCGCGCTCCTTAGAATTTCAGTAATTCCAACACATCATGGCGAACGACACGCATGAACCAACGGCCCGGATCAAAAACCATACCGCGTCTGCTGAGCGAGCAGGCGGACGCCTATCCCGCCGCGCCGGCATTGATCTGCGGCGGCCGCACGCTAACGTACGCCGAACTCAAGGATGCCGTGTGGGAAGCGGGGCGATGGCTGATCCACCTGGGCGTGGCGCCCGGAGACAAAGTCGCGGTGCTCATGGGAAACCGGATCGAGTGGGTCGTGAGCGCGCTCGCCATCGCCGGCATCGGGGCAACGGCGGTTGCCCTGAATACCTGGGCAACGCCTCGTGAACTCGAATACATGCTTGAACATTCGGATGCCAAGCATCTCATTCTTCAGCGCAGATTTCTCAAAACGGACTACGCGGACGTATTTTCCGACCTGGAAGCGATACGGGCGAAAGCGCCCTTGCTGGAGCGCGTGATCGGCGTCACCGACGACCTGCCCAACGGCTGGCTGCCGTTTCTGGGCAGGATCGAAGGGGCCGAATGGCCAAGCGAGCCCACGCTGCGGCATCGCATGAGCGCGGTGCGGGGGGACGACGTCGCCATCCTGCTGTACACCTCGGGCTCCACGGCCCGCCCCAAGGGCGTGCAGCTGCAGCACTACGCCCTGATCGAAAACACCTGGAACATCGGCGAACGGCATCACGTGACTCGCCGCGACCGCTTATGGCTTGCGGTCTCCCTCTTCTGGGGATACGGGTGCTCGAACGCCCTGATGAACATGCTCACCCACGGCGCGGCCATCGTGCTCCAGGAACATTTCGACGCCGGCGCGGCGCTGGAACTGATCGAGCGGGAGCAGTGCACGCTGATCTATGCGACCCCCAATATGGCGCAGGCGCTATACGACCACCCGGACCGCAAAAGAAGGGACCTCTCGTCGCTGCGCGGCGGGTCGGCCTCCGGGAATCGCGAGCAAAGGATCCGGGCGATCGAAATGGCCCCGCAAATATGCAATCTCTACGGCCTGAGCGAGGTCTATGGCAATTCCCATGTCACCGACGTCGACGATCCCCTGGAATTGCGCCTGACCTCATGCGGCCGCCCCCTGCCCGGTGTCCTGCAAAAAGTCGTCGACCCCGACGGCAAGCGGCTTCCCCCGGGGCGGATCGGCGAACTCTGCCTAAAGGGCTATGTGACTCCCGGCTATTACAAGGATCCGGAACAGACGGCCAAAGCGTTCGACGACGAGGGCTATTTCAGGACCGGCGATCTGGCCTATGTCGACGAACAAGGATTCATGTTCTTTCAAGGCCGTCTGAAAGAGATGGTCAAGACCGGCGGGATAAACGTGTCTCCCGCGGAAGTGGAGGCCGTCCTGCTGCAGCATCCGGCCCTCTACCTGGCGCACGTGGTCGGCTTGCCGGACACGGTGCGGGGCGAGCTGCTTGCAGCGGTCGTGGTGAAGAAGCCCGGCACGGCCGTGACCAGCGACGAAATACTTTCCTTCTGCAAGAGCTCGCTGGCCGCCTACAAGGTGCCGCGCAAGATTCGGATAGTCGCCGAACACGAACTGCCGTTGACGACGACCAAGAAAGTGCAAAAGAACAAGATCGGCGAGACCTTTTTCTCGACCAGCACATGAACCCCAAGTGGCCGGAAGCATTCACAAAAGGAGAACAGCATGAAATTCAATCCACTCGCGCGACTGGGCAGGCTCATCGTCGCCCTGCCCCTGGCAATTGGCGCATTGACGGCCGCCGCCGCGCCCTACCCGGCCAAGCCCGTGCGCATCGTCGTGCCCGCGGGGGCGGGTTCGAATCCCGATCTGATCGCGCGCATCTATGCGCAAAAGCTGAGCGAGCTGTACGGCCAGTCTTTCTACGTCGAAAACAAGCCGGGCGCCGGCGGCAGCATCGGCTTGGCCTATGCGTCCAAGCTTGCGCCGGACGGGTATTCGCTCGTCATCGGCGCGCTCGGCAATCTGGCGATCAATCCAAGCGTATACACGCGCCTGCCCTATGACGCGCAGCGCGACTTCGCGCCGGTCGCGCAACTGGTCAAGTCTCCCCTGGTGCTGGCCGCCGCGAAAACCTCATCCATCCACACGCTGGCCGATCTCATCGAGCAGGCGAAGGCCAAGCCGACCAAATTGACCTTTTCCTCCGGCGGCAACGGGACCGGGCAGCATCTTTCCGGCGAATATCTCAACACGAGCGCCGGGATCACGCTGACCCATATCCCGTTCAGCTCCACCCCCGCCTCGATAGTCGGCGTCGCCGGCGGCGAGATCGATATCGTTTTCGGCAATCAGGCCGGCGTATGGCCCTTGGTGCAAAGCGGAAAACTCACCGCGCTCGCGGTGACCAGCGATACGAGGCTGTCCCGCTACCCCGACACGCCGACCATGGACGAAACGCTCAAGGGCTTCGAAATCTATGACTGGAGCGGATTCCTGGTTCCCGCGGGAACCCCGTTGGAGATCGTCCAGGACCTGCATGCGAAACTCATGAAAATCCAGGAGATGCCGGATGTCAGGAATCAACTGGAGGCCAGCGGATTCATCATCGTGGAATCGACGCGCGACGAGTTCCGTGATTTCATCGCCAACGAGCGGCGGAAATGGGGCGGCATAGCGAAACAGGTCGGCATCAAGCTGGATTGAAGCCTCCCGACTCCAATGAGAGCTTGCAAGTGAAACTGGACTCCAAACTGACGTGGCGCTCCGACGCGGTCTGCATGCTGGGGGAAAGCCCTGTCTGGGACCCTCATTCCGGCACGCTCCACTGGATAGACGTCGTTGACCCGGCAATCTATGCGTATGCGAACCACGCGCTGCGGCGCTATGCCATGCCGAAACCGGTGGCCTCGATCTACCTCGCCCAGCCGGGCCGCCTGCTGGCGGCCTTGCGCTCCGGGTTCGTCTGGCTGGATCTCTCCGACGCATGCGTCGCTCCCCTGGCGGGCGCATGGCCCATGTCGCCGGACGAACGCTTCAACGACGGCCGCTGCGATCGGCATGGCGCCGTCTGGATCAGCACCATGGACCGGCGGTGCGTATCCAGGATCGGCGCCATCCTTCGCATCGCCTCCGCGACGGACGCCCGGGCCTTTCCCAGCCACGCCATTCTGGGAAACGGCATCTGCTTCAGTCCGGATGACCGGTTTCTCTACTTTTCCGACACGCATGCGCGAACCATCCATCGCTACGAAAAGGCCGGGCTCATGGACGGCCAGGCGGCGGACGGGCGGCTGTTCGTCCAGGCGGCGGGCGGGTCGGGCAAGCCCGACGGCAGCGCGATGGACTCCGACGGCTGCCTCTGGAGCGCCAGCGTGGGCGGAGGGCGCATCGAACGGTATTCACCCGAAGGCTGGCTGGTAGGGGTTCTGGACCTGCCGGTTTCCCACCCCACGCATTGCGCGTTCGGCGATTCCGACCTGCGTACGCTCTTCGTGACGACCATGGGCGATCCGCGCATCGCGCCGGCTCTGGCCGGCCAGCCCCTGGCCGGGCGCGTGCTGGCGTTCCAGGTCCAGGCGCAAGGCATGCCGGAGCAGCGCTTGGCGGCGACTTGGAGATGAACATGCGCAGCAAAGCGATCATCACCGGCATCGGCGCCACCGAATTCGGCGCGTTGAGCAATGAAAATTCATACACGCTGGGCGCGCGGGCATTATCGGCCGCGCTGGACGACGCGGGCATGGCCAAGTCGGACATCGACGCCCTGATCGTCATGCGCATCCCGGAATACCTGCGGTTTGCGCAGTTGTTCGGCATCGAGCCGGGCATCGCCATGCCCTTGCCGGGGCAAGGCAGGATGAGCGGTCTTGCGGTGCGCCTGGCCAGTTCGCTCATCGCCTCCGGCGAGGCCGCCAACGTTGCCATCGTGTACGGCAATGACGGCAAATCCGCCGGGGCGAAATACGGCGGGTCGGGGGACCGCTATGCGGGAAACGATGGCGCGGTCTGGTTCCCATACGGGATGACCTCGCCCGGCGCCGTGCACGCCATGATGTTTTCAATGCATGCCCACCAGTACGGCACGACGCCCGACGCGCTGGCCGCCATCGCCACGACCTTTCGCCGGCATGCGCTGCTGAATCCGGCGGCCGTCATGCGCAAGCCCATCACCCGATCCGATTACGAGCAAAGCCCTTTCATCGCCGAGCCTTTGCGCCTGTTCGATTACTGCCTGATCAACGACGGCGGCGTCGCCGTCATTCTTTCCAGCGCGCATGCCGCGCGCGACCAGAAGAATCCGCCCGTCTACGTACGCGCCTGCGCAAGCGCGCTGGCCCCCGGAGACTCAGGCTTCCCGCCTTCCGACTACTGGCGCGCGCCCATGCAGACCGTCGCGGCATCGGTGTACCAGACAGCCGCCCTCGGTCCCGACGACATGGGCGCGCTGATGATCTACGACAATTTCAGCCCCACCGTGCTGTTCACCCTGGAAGGCTTCGGCTACTGCGGCCATGGGGAGTCCGGCCCGTTCGTCATGCAGGGAACGCTGGCTCTGGACGGCGGCCGATTCCCCGCCAACACGAACGGCGGCCATTTATCGGAAAGCTATATGCAGGGGTGGGGACTCATCGCTGAAAGCGTCAGGCAAGTCCGAGGAACGGCCGGTGCGCGGCAAATCGGCGGCCCTCGAAATGTCCATTACATGTGCGCTGCGCCGTTGAGCAGCTCCATCATATTTTCGGATTCTCCATGATGGCCGGCTTGCCAGGTTTGATGTCCGCGGACGATGCGAATTGCGTTCATTGGGAAGGCGCCCGCATGGGCCGGATTCGCGTGCAGCGATGCGGCCGATGCGCGCAGCTCCGGTTTCCAGCGGCCCCCCTCTGCTCGAAATGCGGAAGCCAGGCATCGACGTGGGTGGAAATCGGAACGACCGGACGCGTCCTGGCATGGTGCCACTTCCATCGCGCCTATTTCAGCGAGTTCAAAGACAAGCTGCCCTACACCGTTCTCTTGGTTGAACTGGAAGGAGGGATTCGCCTGTATGCGAACCCTGCGGCGGAAGCGGGTGATTCGATGCCGGTGATCGGCTCGACCGTCACGGCGGTTTTCGAACCCGTGAACGAGCGGTTCGGCTTGGTCAAGTTTCGCTGACGCGGCTTTTCCTTGGATCGGCGCCGCGCAGCGCATCCGGATGCAGGGCCGCATGCCTGGCCAAGACCGCCCGCATGCGCGCCTCGGGCGCGCCGGCGGCGGCATTCCAGGTGTCCAGCAAGCGGTCGGCCGCGCTGCGACCGGTGGCCAGCATGAATTCGGGATAGGCCAGCCAATGCCGGTCGGCGGCGTCCAGCCCGTCCCGGGCCAAGGCCAGGACCTCGGCGCATAAAGTCCGGACGCCCTCGTGCGCCAGGCCCAGCCGCATCGCAGGCTCGCGCAGGGCGCCCAGGCCTTCCCAAGTGTAGTCTCGCAGCAGCCGGCAGGCCTCGTCCAGATTGGCCAGCAAGCCGGCCTGTAAGGCCGACGGCGCAACCAGCACGCTGCGCGCCGCCTCGTCCCCGGCTTCTTCGAGCAAGTCCGCGTCGGCAAAGGCGGCGCCCGGCCCGCGGGCCTCGATGTAGGGATCGGCGCCGCAGCGCTCGAACAACTCTTCCAGGCCGCCGTCGCGCTCCCAGGCCCGCATGATTTCGTCCAGGGAGGGCGGCGCGTGCAGCTTGTAGCGCAGCCTGGCGTCGAGAAACTGGCCGATCTGCGAATACTCGAAATGTCCCGCATGCGGCACGAGTTCTTCCGGCCGGCCGGTGTCCATGCGCCGCGCGGGCCAGCGCTCGGCGCGAAGGAAGTCCAGCAGGCACGGGTCGCCTTCCGGCAAGGCGGTCGGGACCGATTTGTAATCGTCGGACGGCTCCAGCGGCAGGCCGCGGGTGACCGTGCCGGGGCCGAACATCCAGTGGAAGAAGTCGGCCAGATCGCGAAAAGGCCGGGCCGGATACCGGCACAGGCGCAGGTCTCCGGGAAAGCGCGCCGGGGCGAACACGCGCGGCCAGAGCCGCATGCGGTTCTCTTTGTAGCCCGCTGCCCGCCCGGATTCGATCGGACTGTTGGCGAACAAGGCGATGCCGGCCGGCGCGAGGGCGACCGCCACGTTCAATGCGCGGATCGCGTCGCGGACCGGAACCGAGGTATTGGCGCCGTTCTGCGCCTTGGCGTCTATGCCTTCCCAATGATGCCAGCCGCGGTATTCGCGCAGTTCCCGGTAGATGGGCCGGGGCACGCAGACCCGCCCATACCATTCGGCGTCGCGCCCGCAGGTGGGGTGTTGCGATGCGCTGAGCACGCAGGCCCCGTCGGCCCGCAAGGCGTCCAGCGTGTCCGCCAGTTCGGCGTGCGCCGCGTCGGCCAGGCGCTGCAGGCCGCCGGGCCCGCCTTCCACCGGCGCGAGCGCGGTTTCCAGCAGGTTGAAACCGTTGTCCAGGCCGCAATCGGCCGGGGGCGTGCTCAGGCCCACGCAGCGCCCGCCGAGGTAATAGGGTTCGCATGCGACGCCCCTGCGCCGCTTCGCCTCGGCCAGCGCGTCGAAATAATCGCGCACGGGCAGGCTGGCGCCGGACCCGGCGTCCGCCACCACCATTTCCATTTCCAGCCCAAGCCGGGGCCGGTAGACGAACGACGCCGCCATCCGCTCAGAGGAAGAGCCGGTATGCGGGGTTTTCGCTTTCATTCCAGTACGGATAGCCCAGGCCGTCGAGGAAATCCTTGAAGGCTTTCTTGTCGGCGGGCGGCACCTGTATGCCGACCAGGATGCGGCCGTAGTCATCGCCCTGGTTGCGATAATGGAAGAGGCTGATGTTCCAGTCCGGGCTCATGGCGCCCAGGAACTTCATCAGCGCGCCGGGGCGCTCGGGGAATTCGAAGCGGAACAGCATCTCGTGGTTGGCCAGCGCGGAACGCCCGCCCACCATGTAGCGCAAATGCGTCTTGGCCATCTCGTTGCTGGTCAGGTCCAGCGTGGGGAAGCCCTTCTTGCGGAAGTTCACGGCCAGCTTCTCGATCTCGGCCTCGGAACGGATCTGCAGGCCGACGTAGACATGGGCCTGCTCCGCGTCGGAGATGCGATAGTTGAATTCGGTGACGCTGCGGTTGCCCACGGCCTCGCACAGGCGCAGGAAGCTGCCGCGCTTCTCGGGCAGGGTCAGGGCGAACAGCGCCTCGCGCGCCTCGCCGACGTCGGCGCGCTCGGCCACGAAGCGCAGGCGGTCGAAATTCATGTTCGCACCGCAGGCGATCACGACCAGGTTCTTGTCCTTCCATTTGTTGACCGCCGCATAGCGCTTGGCGCCCGCCAGCGCAAGCGCGCCCGCGGGCTCGAGCACGCTGCGGGTGTCCTGGAATACGTCTTTGATCGCGGCGCAGATGGCGTCGGTGTCGACCAGCACATAGTCGTCGACGAACTCGCGCGCCAGCTTGAAGGTCTCCAGGCCGACCTGCTTGACCGCCGTGCCGTCGGAAAACAGGCCGACGTCGTTCAGCGTGACGCGGCGGCCCGCCTTCACGCTGCGCAGCATGGCATCGGAGTCGAAGGTTTCGACCCCGATGATCTTGATCTCGGGCCGGAGCTGCTTGACGTAGGCCGCCACGCCGCCGATCAGCCCGCCGCCGCCGATCGCCACGAAAATGGCGTCGATGGGGCCGGGATGCTGGCGCAGGATCTCCATGCCTATCGTGCCCTGGCCCGCGATCACGTCGGGGTCGTCGAAAGGATGGACGAAGGTGAGCTTCTCTTTCTTTTCGAGTTCCTTGGCGTGCTCGTAGGCGTCGGAAAAGCTTTCGCCGGCCAGCACGACTTCGCCGCCGAAGCCGCGCACGGCGTCGATCTTGACCTGCGGGGTGGTGACCGGCATGACGATGACGGCGCGGCAGCCCAGCCGGCGGGCCGACATGGCCACCCCTTGCGCGTGATTGCCGGCCGAGGCCGCAATGACGCCCCGCTTGAGTTCCGCGGGACTCAGGTTGGCCATCTTGTTGTAGGCGCCCCGCAGCTTGAAGCTGAACACGGGCTGGGTGTCTTCACGCTTGAGGTAGACGTTGTTGTGGACTCTTGCGGAAACCTGGGGAGCGAAATCAAGAGGGGTCTCGACGGCCACGTCATAGACCTTGGACGTCAGGATGCGCTTTAGATAGTCAGTCGACATGAGAGAGTGCGGTGATACGAGGGCGGGAAAATGCGGCGGAGTTGTAGCAAAAGGATACCATAGCGCAATCCACGGCCTCGATCGTTTTCGGCGATAAACTAGCGCCACCTCATTTCACGGATTCCTTATGGAAGCCTGGCTGCAACATTCGATACATTGGCTGCTCGTCACCCTGGCGCTGCCCAGCGTCGGGCTGAGCGCCATCTTCGTGGTGAGCCTGGTGTCGGCGACCCTGCTGCCCATGGGGTCCGAGCCGGCGGTCTTCGGCTACCTGAAGATGGCGCCCGACATGTTCTGGGCCGCCATTCTCGTCGCCACGGTCGGCAACACGCTGGGCGGCGCCATCAGCTACGGCATGGGCCTGGGCGCGGAAAAGGCCTACGAGCGCTGGCGCGAAACCCATCCGCACAAGGTCAAGAACCGTGCCGGCGGCCGCTGGCACGACTACGTCAGCTACTGGCTGCACCGGCTCGGCCCGCGCGCCTTGCTGTTTTCCTGGCTGCCGCTGCTGGGCGATCCGCTGTGCGCGGTCGCCGGCTGGCTCAAGCTGCCTTTCTGGCCCTCGGTGCTGTACATGGCCATCGGCAAGTTCCTGCGCTATGCGGGCATGACCAGCATCCTGCTGTGGATCTTCCCCGGCAGCTACTGAGGCCGGCCGGGCGTTCTGGTTTAAACTCGCCCTTATCCCTTACACTGTGTCTTTAAGGGCCATCCTTTTCTCTTGTCATGAACGCCCCCGTCGCCAGTCATCTGCTTGCCTCACAGGCACCTCTTGCCGCCACCCCGCGCCTGCGCGAAATCCCCTACAACTACACCTCCTACTCCGACCGTGAAATCGTGCTGCGCCTGCTTGGCGAAGAAGCATGGCAGATGCTGTCCGAGCTGCGGGGCGAGCGCCGTACGGGCCGGTCCGCGCGCATGCTGTTCGAGGTGCTGGGCGACATCTGGGTGGTCAGGCGCAACCCCTATCTGCAAGACGACCTGCTGCACAATCCCAAGCGCCGGCAACAGCTCATCCACGCGCTGAACCACCGCCTGAACGAAATCGACCAGCGCCGCGACACCAGCTGCACCGAGCGCGACGGCAAGGTCGCGAAGCTGCTGGGCGCGGCGCGCTATGCCGTGGCCAGCTTCGAAGAAGAATTCGTGCAAACAACGGAATTGCGCAAGAAAGCCGTCAAGCGCCTGGGCCGCATCACGCACAAGGACAACATCAAGTTCGACGGGCTTTCCCGCGTGTCGCACGTCACCGACGCCACCGACTGGCGCGTGGAATACCCCTTCGTGGTCCTCACGCCCGACACCGAAAATGAAATCGCGGCGCTGGTTCGCGCCTGTATCGAGCTGGGGCTGACCATCATTCCGCGCGGCGGCGGCACCGGCTACACCGGCGGCGCCATCCCCCTGACCGCGCGGTCCGCCGTCATCAACACCGAAAAGCTCGACGCCATGGGCCCGGCCGAACCGACCCGGCTGCCCGGCGTCGCCGAACCCGTCCACACCATACTCACCGGCGCGGGCGTGGTCACGCGCCGCGTCGCCGAAGCGGCCGAAGCCGCCGGCCAGGTCTTCGCGGTGGACCCCACCTCGGCCGACGCCTCCTGTGTGGGCGGCAACGTCGCCATGAACGCGGGCGGCAAGAAAGCGGTGCTGTGGGGCACGGCGCTGGACAACCTGGCCTGGTGGCGCATGGTCGACCCCCAGGGCGACTGGCTGGAAGTCACCCGCCTGGAACACAATCTCGGCAAGATCCACGACGCCAAGGAAGCCCGCTTCGAGCTCAAGTGGTTCGACGGCCGGCACGCCCCGGGCGCCGTGCCGCTGCGCAGCGAGCTGCTGGTCATCGAAGGCGCGCGCTTTCGCAAGACCGGCCTGGGCAAGGACGTCACCGATAAATTCCTGGCCGGCCTGCCCGGCGTACAGAAGGAAGGCTGCGACGGCCTGATCACCTCGGCCCGCTGGATCGTGCACCGGATGCCGGCCCACACCCGCACCGTCTGTATGGAATTCTTCGGCCAGGCGCGCAACGCCGTGCCGTCCATCGTCGAGGTCAAGAACTACCTCGACGGCCCGGGCAAGGCGCTCGGGGCCATCCTGGCCGGGCTGGAGCACCTCGACGAGCGCTATCTGCGCGCCGTCGGCTATGCCACGAAAAGCAAGCGCGGCGTGCTGCCCAAGATGGTCCTCATCGGCGACATCGTCGGCGACGACGCCGACGCCGTGGCCACGGCGGCCAGCGAGGTCGTGCGCATCGCCAATTCCCGCCACGGCGAAGGCTTCGTCGCCGTCAGCGCCGAGGCCCGCAAGCGCTTCTGGCTCGACCGCGCGCGCACCGCGGCCATCGCGCGCCACACCAACGCCTTCAAGATCAACGAAGACGTCGTGATTCCCCTGAACCGCATGGGCGAATACACCGACGCCATCGAACGCATCAACATCGAGCTGTCCACCCGCAACAAGCTGCGGCTGCTGGACCAGATCGAAGCCTTCCTGCGGGGCGACCTGCCCATCGGCAAGATCCAGGACCACGACGACGCCGAGCACACCCGCGAGGAAATCCTGGCGGGGCGCACGCGCGACGCGCTGCAAAGCGTCGGGGCCGTGCGCGAACGCTGGAACTGGCTGCTGAACGGCCTGGACCTGCCCCTGGCCGGGAACGTCGGGACGCTCTGCGGGCTCGGCCTGCAGCACCTGCGCCCCGTGCTGGAGGAAAGACTGGCCGAGCAGCCCGGCGCCACCATCTTCGACCTGGTGCAGGACCACACCCTGCGCATTTCCTGGAAGACCGAGGTCCGCGCCCTGATGGAGCGCTATTTCGCGGGCGCGGACTGCGCGGCGGTCCTGGCCGAGATCCAGGCCATCCACGACCGCGTGCTGAAGGGCCGCGTCTTCGTGGCCCTGCACATGCACGCCGGCGACGGCAACGTCCACACCAACATCCCCGTCAACTCGGACGACTACGAGATGCTGCGCGAAGCCAACGAGGCGGTGGCGCGCATCATGCGCATCGCGCGCAGCCTGGACGGCGTCATTTCCGGGGAGCACGGCATCGGGCTCACCAAGTACGAGTTCCTGACCGAGGAAGAGCTCGCGCCCTTCCAGGACTACAAGCGCCGCATCGACCCCAACGACCACTTCAACGCCGGCAAGCTCATGCCCGGCGCCGACCTGCGCAACGCCTGGACGCCCAGCTTCAATCTGCTGGGCTACGAATCGCTCATCATGCAGCGCAGCGAAATCGGCTCCATCTCGAACGCCATCAAGGACTGCCTGCGCTGCGGCAAATGCAAGCCGGTCTGCGCCACCCACGTGCCGCGCGCCAACCTGCTGTATTCGCCCCGCAACAAGATCCTCGCGACCTCGCTGCTCATCGAAGCCTTCCTGTACGAAGAGCAGACCCGGCGCGGCGTGAGCCTGAAGCACTGGGAGGAATTCGAGGACGTGGCCGACCATTGCACGGTCTGCCACAAGTGCTACAACCCCTGTCCGGTCGACATCGACTTCGGCGACGTGTCGATGGAAATGCGCTCGCTGCTGCGCCGCATGGGCAAGAAGTCCTTCAATCCCGGCACGACGGCGGCCATGTTCTTCCTGAACGCCAAGGACCCCGCCGTGATCAAGGCGACCCGCAAGGCCATGATCGACGTGGGCTACAAGGCGCAGCGCCTCGCGCACGACGTGCTGGCCGGCAGCGCGCGCAAGCAGGTGGCGCAGCCGCCCGCCACGCAGGGCAAGGCCCCCATACGCGAGCAGGTGATCCATTTCGTCAACAAGAAGATGCCCGGCGGCCTGCCCAAGCAGACCGCGCGCAAGCTGCTGGACATCGAAGACCCGGACTACGTGCCCATCATCCGCAACCCGGCGGCCACGTCCGCCGACACCGAGGCCGTGTTCTATTTCCCCGGCTGCGGTTCGGAAAGGCTGTTCTCGCAAGTGGGCCTGGCCACGCAGGCGATGCTCTGGCACGCGGGCGTGCAGACGGTGCTGCCTCCGGGCTACCTATGCTGCGGCTATCCGCAGCGCGGCAACGGCATGTCGGACAAGGCGGAAAAAATCATCACCGACAACCGTGTGCTGTTCCATCGCATGGCCACCACGCTGAACTATCTCGACATCAAGACGGTGGTGGTCAGCTGCGGCACTTGCTACGACCAGCTGGCCGGCTATGAGTTCGAGAAGATCTTCCCGGGCAGCCGCCTGATCGACATCCATGAGTACCTGCTGGAAAAAGGCATACAGATCAATGGTGTGCAGGGCGTGCGCTATATGTACCACGACCCCTGCCACACGCCGATGAAGCTGCAGGACCCGATGAAGACGGTGAAGGCGCTGGTGGGCGATGCGGCGATCAAGACGGACCGCTGCTGTGGCGAGTCGGGCACGCTGGCCGTGTCGCGGCCCGACATCTCGACGCAGGTGCGCTTCCGGAAATCGGAGGAACTGGTGAAGAACACGCAGGCCATACGCGCCGACGGGTACGCCGGCGAGGTCAAGATGCTGACTTCGTGCCCGTCCTGCCTGCAGGGATTGTCGCGCTACCAGGGCGAAACGGGGATGGAAGCGGACTACATCGTGGTCGAGATGGCCCGCCACATCCTGGGCGAGGACTGGATGCAGAATTACGTGCGCGACGCCAATGCGGGGGGAATCGAGCGCGTGCTGGTCTAGGGCAGGGCCGCCGCGGCGCTACCCGCCTTCGTTGAAATCACAAACGGTATAGATCGGCAGCCCCGTTTTCCTGAGGACCGCCGAACCGCCCAGGTACGGCAGGTCGATGATGGCGGCGGCCTCGATCACATTCGCCCCGAGGCGCTGCAGCAGCCTGGAAGCGGCCATCATCGTCCCGCCCGTGGCGATGAGGTCGTCGATCAGCAGCACCCGCTGCCCCGGCCGCACCGCATCGGTGTGCATCTCGACCGCGGCATTGCCGTATTCCAGCGAATATTCTTCGGCCACCGTCCGATAAGGCAGCTTCCCCTTCTTCCGGATCGGCACGAACCCCAAGTTCAGCTCATAGGCCAGCACCGACCCCAGAATGAAGCCGCGCGCGTCGATGCCCGCCACCAGATCCAGCCGCTGGCGCATGTAGCGGTACACGAACAGGTCGATCAGCACCCTGAAGGACCGGGGATCTTGCAGCACCGGGGTAATATCGCGGAAAGTGACGCCGGGTTTCGGCCAGTCAGGCACGCTACGTATCGCGCTGCGCACGTAGCTGACAGGATCAATATGCATGGAATTCTTGATTAAAAGCAAAACGGCCCAGCGCTGAGTATAAGCGCTTCTGTGATTAAAATCGGCAAATGGAAAATCCTCCCAATCCCGACCCCCGCGAGGCGCTGGCTTCGGCCCATCGCACTTTCGCCACGGAAATCGAGGCGCTGCGAGCGCTGGACGCCCGGCTGGACGACTCCTTCGGCCGCGCGGTGGAAATGATCCTGGGCTGCCGCGGCCGCGTCGTGGTGACCGGCATCGGCAAGTCCGGGCACATCGCCAAGAAAATCGCGGCCACCCTGGCCTCCACCGGCACGCCGGCGTTTTTCATGCACGGCGCCGAAGCCATCCACGGCGACCTCGGCATGCTGACCGCCCAGGACATCGTCCTGGGCATTTCGTACTCCGGCGCCGCGAACGAGCTGCTGACCGTCCTGAGCGTCGCCAAGCGCATGGGCACCCGCCTCATCGCCATCACCGGCCATCCGAACTCCGACCTGGCCCGCAACGCCGACCTCCACCTGGACGCCCACGTCGCGCACGAGGCCTGCCCGCTCAATCTGGCGCCCACGGCCAGCACCACCGCCGCCCTGGTGCTGGGCGACGCCATCGCGGTCGCATGCCTCGAAAGCCGCGGCTTCAGCCGCGAGGATTTCGCGCGCTCGCACCCGGGCGGCGCGCTGGGGCGCAAGCTCCTGACCCGGGTGCGCGACATCATGCGCACCGGCGCCGCGCTGCCGGTCGTGCGCGCGGACACGCCCATCGCCGACGCCCTGGCCGAGATGTCGGCCAAGGGCATGGGCATGACCATCGTCGTGGACGACGCGCGGCGGCCGGTGGGCATCTTCACCGACGGCGACCTGCGCAGGCTCATCGCCAGGCACGGCGACATCCGCCCGTTGACCGTCGCGGCGGGCATGACGCACGGCCCCAAATCCGTCGCGCCGGGCGCGCTGGCCATCGAGGCCGCCGCCCTGATGGACTCGGGCCGCCTCAGCCAAATGCTGGTGGTGGATGACGGCGGGCTATTATTAGGCGCTTTACACATGCACGATCTGCTTGCCGCCAAGGTTATCTGACCATGAATCCGCCCAAACTGACCCACCCCGCCGAAGCATTGATTCTCGCCAAGCTCGCGCCCGCCGTCATCGACAGGGCGCGGCAGCTGCGCCTCATGATCTTCGACGTCGACGGCGTGCTGACCGACGGCCGCCTCTGGTACGGCGAACACGGCGAGCTGATGAAAGGCTTCCACGCCCTGGACGGGCACGGCCTGCGCCTGCTGCGCGAAAGCGGCATCGAAGTCGCGCTGATGACGGGGCGCGAAGGCCCCATCGTGGCGCGCCGGGCCGCCGAACTCGGCATCTCCCTGGTGTTCCAGGGCGTGCGCGACAAGGGCCAGGCCATCGTCGCCCTGGCGCAGGAACGCGGATTCGAGCTGTCCGAGGTGGGCTATATGGGCGACGACATCATAGACATGGCCGCGCTGCAGCGGGTGGGCTTCGCCGCCAGCGTGCCCGACGCCCCCGCTTACGTCAGCCAGATCGTCCACTGGGTATCGAACCGCCCCGGCGGCTCGGGCGCCGTGCGCGATTGCTGCGACCTGATTCTTGCGGCGCAGGGCCGGCTTGGCGGCTTCCTGGCCGGCGGCACCGCGCGCCTGAGCGGCGCGATCCAGTAAGCCCATGAAAGAACGCGCGCCGGCCATCGTCGCCATCCTGCTGCTGCTCGCGCTGGTCGCCGGCACCTGGTGGGCGGCCGATTACGCCCGGCGCTCCATCCCCATCGACCCGCCGCGGCGGATCACGCACGAACCGGACTCCTGGGCCACCGATTTCACCATGGTGCGCACCGACGAGAAAGGCATCGCCATCAATCGCCTCGAAGGCGAGCGCATGCAGCACTACCCGGACGACGACTCCTACGAAATCACCCGGGCCCGGGCCGTGGGGCAGCAGCCGGGCTCGCCCATTACCGTGGGCACGTCGAACACCGCCGTCATGGACCAGAACGGCGACCGCATCATCATGAAGGGCGACGCGCACGTGCGCCGCCAGCCCGGCCAGGACGTCCCCGTGCTCGACGTCAAGAGCGACGAGCTGACCCTGCTGCCCGACCAGGACGTGGTCTTCACCGACCTCCCGGCGCTGGTCGTGCACGGAAAATCCGTCATGAACGGCACAGGCATGCGGTACGATAACAAGACCAGGCAATTGCAAGTGTTTTCGGCCACCGACGTCAAGATCTCAGGCGAAGAATCCCGTTCCAAACGCGGCACATCCTCCGGACGAACAGAAAAAAAACCATGAATCCACAAAGACCCTCATTCCTAGCCGCTCTCCTGCTCGCCTCCGCCGCCCTGCTCGCGCCGGCGTCGGGCCTCGCCCAGGCAAACGGCGGCAAATCGGCCAAGCCGGCGGAAGAACCCGACACCCTCATTCTTTCCGACACGCTGAACTACGACGACATAAAAAAGGAAAGCGTCTTCACGGGCAACGTCATCCTGACGCGCGGCCCCATGACCTTGCGCGCCGACAAGCTGGTCATGAGCGAGGACGCCGAAGGCTTCCAGCACGGCACGGCCACGGTCGAGCCCGGCAAGCTGGTGTTCATCCGCCAGGAGAACCCGGAAAAGTTCGAGATCCTGGAAGCCAAGGGCACGCGCGCGATCTACAACGGCAAGACCGAAGACATCGAAGTGATCGGCCAGGCGGTGGTCACGCGCTTCATCTGCGGCAAGCCCTTCGACAACATCCAGGGCGAACGCATCGTCTATCGGCAAAAGACGGAAACCTATCAGGCCTTCGGCGGTCCAAACTCTGCGGCGCAAGGCGGGCGGGTGCGCTCCCTGGCGCAGTCGCGCGCCAAGGCCGACGCGGCCGCCGCCGCATGCAAACAGAAATCCGCGTCGGGCGGCTAGCCGCCCGGCGCAAACCACAGACGACGTTTATGTTCCAATCCAACAAGCTGGATTCGGGCGCGGGCCGCCCCGGCAGGGTCCGCCCGCCCCGTTCAGCGCAAGGCAGCCTGCGCGCCACGGGGCTGCGGAAAACCTATGGCAAGCGCACGGTCGTCCAGGACGTCTCGCTATCGGTGGACAGCGGCGAGGTCGTCGGGCTGCTGGGGCCGAACGGCGCGGGCAAGACCACGAGCTTCTACATGATCGTGGGCATCGTCCCCACCGACGCCGGCCGCATCGAGATCGACGGCGTGCCCATCACCAGCATGCCGATGCACAAGCGGGCGCGCCTGGGGCTGTCCTATCTGCCGCAAGACGCTTCGGTCTTCCGGCGCCTGACGGTCGAGGAAAACATCCGCGCGGTGCTGGAATTGCAGCTGGACGAGGCGGGCGCGCCGCTGACATCGGCCGCCATCGGCGAAAACCTGGAGTCCTTGATCGACGAGCTCCAGATCGGGCACATCCGCAACAATACGGCGATTTCGCTGTCGGGCGGCGAGCGCCGCCGCGTGGAGATCGCGCGCGCGCTGGCCACGCATCCGCGCTTCATTCTGCTCGACGAGCCGTTCGCGGGGGTGGACCCGATCGCGGTGATCGAGATCCAGCGCATCGTGCATTTCCTCAAGAGCCGCAACATCGGCGTGCTGATCACGGACCACAACGTGCGGGAAACGCTGGGCATTTGCGACCGGGCCTACATCATCAGCGAGGGCAAGGTGCTGACCGACGGCCATCCCAACGAAATCATCGACAACGAAGCGGTGCGGAAAGTCTATCTGGGCAAGAATTTCAAGATGTAGCCCGAGGGCGGGCCGCCGCCCGGCGAGCGCCCTTGATTTAGCTCAAACCCCCGTCATTCAGTCCATCCGCAACGTCCAAACCCGCGCCGCCCCCGGCGCCCGCCACTTGATTTCGGCCGCATAATCTATACACTGGAATCATGACGAACAGATTAGAAGGAGTCCTGCCATACACACATGACGCGCATCCGCGCCCCGTTTTTTCTAGCAAGGAGAGCCCAATATGAACCTGAGCATCAGTGGTCGTCACCTGGATGTAACCCCCGCAATTCGCGAATACGTACTCAACAAGATGTCGCGGGTATCGCGCCATTTCGATAATGTCATCGACACGCAGGTCATACTCTCGATCGAACGCCTCAAGCACACGGCTGAAGTCACCATGCGCCTGCGCGGCAAAGACATACACTGCGCCGCCTCCGATGAAAACCTCTACGCCGCAATAGACCTGTTGGCCGACAAGATCGACCGGCAAGTCATCAAGTACAAGACCAAAGTCCAGGATCACGCTCACGAGCCCGTCAAACGGCAAGACGTGTCCGCCATCGAGTAACACTCGCTCCCATCGCGCCCGGCTGCCGCAGGCCCGATACGCCTGCCAGGAACAGCGCTGCCGTCCGATGGCATCCGGCCTCGATCGCCCCGCGTGATTGAGGCCTTAGTTATGCCACTTTGATGCAAAAGCGCCAAAGCTCATATAATCACCTTATGAACTTATTGTCGCGTATCCTGCCGCTGTCGAACGTCGTGCTCGATCTTGCTGCCACCAGCAAAAAGCGCGCCTTCGAACAAGCGGGCCTGCTCTTCGAAAACCACCAAGGCATCGCCCGCACGGCGGTTTTTCACAGCCTCATCGCTCGTGAACGCCTGGGGTCCACGGCATTGGGGCACCACGTCGCCGTCCCCCACGGCCGCATCAAGGACCTGAAAGAGCCCTGTGCCGCTTTCATCAGGCTGGCCGACCCGGTGCGCTTCGACGCCACCGACGGGCGCATGGCCAGCCTGCTGTTCATCCTGCTGGTGCCTGAAACCGCCACCCAGCTGCACCTGGACCTCCTGGCGGAAATCGCCCGCCTGATGTCCGACCCCAGCCTCCGGCAGGCGCTGTCCACCGAAACCGATCCCGCCGTGATACACCGGCTCCTGACCGGCGGCGGGCAATAACCCCCAGGGCGGGCCCCAGCATGCTTACCATCCAAGACCTCGTCAGCGACAATGCGGAAAAAATCCCGTTCGCCTGGGAAGCCGGCCTGGAAGCAGCGCACAGGCTCGTCCCGGACATCGGCAAGTCCGGCGCCGACCTCGTGGGGCACTTCAACCTCATACACCCGTCCCGCATCCAGGTCTTCGGGACCGAAGAGCTCGCCTTCTACACGCGTTCCGACGCCGGCCGGCGCCGGCAGTTCCTGCAGGACCTGCTGGCCGGCAACGTGCCCGCCATCCTGATCGCCGAAGGCCGGCCCATTCCCGAAGAAGTGCAGGCCTTCTGCAACCAGCAGCAGATACCGCTGCTGTCCACCCCCATGGAAGCCGCGCGCGTCATCGACTTGCTGCGCATCTATCTGGGCAAGCGCCTGGCCCCCAAGACCACCGTGCACGGCGTCTTCATGGACGTCCTCGGGCTGGGCGTGCTCATCACGGGGGAATCGGGCCTGGGGAAAAGCGAGCTCGCCCTGGAACTCATTTCCCGCGGCCACGGCCTGGTGGCCGACGACGCGGTCGAACTTTCGCGCACCGCGCCCCACATCATCGAAGGGCATTGCCCGCCCCTGCTGCAGAATCTCCTCGAAGTCCGGGGCCTGGGCCTGCTGGACATCCGCACCATCTTCGGCGAGACCTCGGTGCGGCGCAAGATGACGCTCAAGCTCAAGGTGCAGCTGGTCCGCTCCAATGCCGACACCTTCGAACGCCTGCCCGTCCAGGACCAGACCGAGGAAATCCTCGGCCTGCCCATCAAGCGGGTGATGCTGCAGGTGGCGGCGGGCAGAAACCTCGCCGTGCTGGTCGAGGCCGCGGTGCGCAACACCATCCTGGCATTCCGCGGCATCGACACCATGGGCGAATTCATAGAACGCCAGGCGCTGGCCATCATGGAAAGCAGCCGGCAAGAATAAGGCCCTGCCGGTCCGCGACGACGGCGGCAATCTATCGTGTTCCGGGGCCGCGCCCATGCGACGCGCCCCACCAAGTGGAAGCTCTCTCGTCATGCTCAAAATCGTGCTCATCACGGGGATATCCGGCTCGGGGAAGTCCGTGGCCCTGCGCCTGCTCGAAGATGCGGGCTATACCTGCGTCGACAATCTGCCTGTGCGCTTTCTGCACGATTTCATCGCCAGCACGAGCGAAAGCGGCCTGGAGCGGGTCGCCGTGGCGATCGACGTCCGCTCGCCCGGCGAACTGGACGACCTGCCCGGCGTCATCACCAGCCTGCGCGCCATGGGCATGGCCTTCCGCGTCATTTTCCTGGACGCGAACGATCACACCCTGCAGCAGCGGTATTCGGAGTCCCGCCGGCGGCATCCGCTCACCGACCGGCTCCAGAAGGACGGCAAGTCGCCGTCGCTGCAGGAATGCATAGACACCGAACGCGAACTGCTCGCGCCCCTGCGTGAGCAAGAGCACGTCATCGACACCTCGGACCTCACCCCCGGGCAGCTGCGCGCCTGGGTGCGCGACCTGGTGCAAGCCGACCGCGCGCCGGTCGTCCTGACTTTCGAGTCCTTCGCCTACAAGCGCGGCGTGCCGGGGGACGCCGACCTGGTGTTCGACGTGCGCTGCCTGCCCAATCCGCACTACGACCGCAACCTCAGGCCGCTGACGGGCCGCGACCCCGCGGTGGCGGAATGGCTGGCGCAGTTCGGCAGCGTCGAAGCCATGATCGAGGACATCGCCGGTTTCATCCGCCGCTGGCTGCCGCTGTACATGCAGGACACGCGCAACTACCTCACCGTGGCCATCGGCTGCACGGGCGGCAAGCACCGCTCCGTGTACGTCACCGAGCAGCTCGCCCTGCGTTTCGCCGACCACTCGCCCCTGCTGATCAGGCATCGAAACCAGCCGCCGCCCGATATCCCATGACCCGGCTCCGCACGTTCGCCCACCTCTGGCTGTGTCTCGCGCTCGCCGTGCTGGCAGGCTGCTCCAGCACAGGGGGAGGGCGCGGCGGCTACTACAAGGACGACGGGCCAGGCTCGAACATCCCGGTCGACATCGACTCCATTCCCGACGCCCAGCCCAGGATAGAACGGCACTCCCCGGCCAATTTCAAGCCTTACGTGGTATTTGGCAAGCGCTATGTTCCGGTGCGCGACGACCGGCCCTTCCGGCAGCAGGGCACCGCGTCGTGGTATGGGCGCAAGTTCCACGGCAAGAAGACGGCCAACGGCGAAACCTACGACATGTACGCCATGACCGCCGCGCACCCCACCCTGCCTTTGCCCAGCTACGCGCGCGTGTCGCATGCCACCACGGGCCGGTCGATCATCGTCCGCATCAACGACCGCGGCCCCTTCCACAGCTCCCGCATCATCGACCTGTCCTACGTGGCGGCGGCCAAGCTCGGCCTGACCGGGCCCGGCAGCGGCCAGGTGGTCGTTGAGGCGATCACCAACGACGACATCCGCAGCGGCCGCTACGCTCGCCCGCCGACCAAGACGCCGGCCCCCGCCGCGCCGCGCCCCGCGCCGCTGGAGCCCGCGCCGGCGCCCGACGCGCCCATCCTCATCGCGCGGCAAGCCGGCCCGCCGACGCCCAACGCGCTGGACGCGCTCAAGCACGATGGGGCCGCAGGCGGCGATGTGATCCCGGGCGTGTCGCAGCCGGCCGCCGCCGCGGATGCTTCCCGGCCCGCCGCCGGCACGCCGCCCGCCTCGGCGCCGGGGGCCGACGTCTTCCTGCAGTTCGGCGCGTTCAGCGCGGCCCAGACCGCCGTCAATCTTGCCGGCAGGCTGAACCAGCAGATCGGGCAGTTCGAGTCCCGGCAAGCCTATGTCCAGGAAGGGGACGGCCTGCACCGCGTGCGCATCGGGCCCTATCCTTCGCGCACGGCCGCCGTCAATGCCGCCATGCGCATACAGCAGGAAACCGGCCTGCAGTCCTCAATGGCCCTGCGCTGACGCCTGCCGGGCCAGCGCCCGCGCATACAGGACGTCGCGCGGCGCGCCGCTGACCTTCGCGGCGATGCGGGCCGCGTCCCGCACGGAAACCGTTTCCAGCAAGGCGTCCAGCAAGGACAGCGTGGCGGAATCCAGCTCCTGGTCGTCCGCCTCCTGCTCCGGCTCGTGCACGATCAGCACGAACTCCCCCTGGCCGCGATGAGGGTCGCCTTCCAGCCATGCCTGGGCCTCGCCCAGGGTCAGGGTATGGACCTGCTCGAACCGCTTGGTCAGTTCGCGCGCCACGGTCAGTTCCCGCTGCGCGCCGCAGACGTCGTGCATGTCGCGGATGGACGCCGCCAGCCGGTGCGGCGACTCGAACATCACCACCGGCGCCGGCAGCGCGCACCAGCGCTGCAGCCATTTGCGCCGCGCGCCCGGCTTCGCGGGGATGAAGCCGGCAAAGGCGAAGGCGGGATTCTCGTCCGACGTTGCGCCGCTGGCCATCAAGGCGGTGATGACGGCGCTCGGGCCCGGTATGGCGGTCACGCCGTAGCCGGCGGCGCGCACGGCGCGGACGATGCGCGCCCCCGGATCGCTGACGGCGGGCGCGCCCGCATCGGAGACCAGGGCCACGCGCTCGCCCTTGGCCAGCCGTTCGAGTATCGACTGCGCCGCCTGCGCCTCGTTGTGGCGATGCGCGGCCATCAGCGGCGTGCCGATGCCCCATGCCTCGAGCAGGGCGCGGCTGACGCGGGTGTCTTCCGCGGCGATCACGTCGCAGCGCGCCAATGCCTGCCAGGCGCGCAAGCCGAGGTCCCCCAGGTTGCCGATGGGCGTGGCCACCACGTACAGCGTCGCCGCGGGCCAGTGCTGCGCGCCGACGCGCTCCGCGAGACGTTTCCATGACGGCGAGAGGTCGGAAAATTCGGGGGTTTCGGTCATACTGGGCAATGAGACGAGCTCAATGGAAATGAAAGGCAGACGGACATGATAGACGAAACGGTCTTGTATGCCCTGGCCGCCGGCGCCCAGCAGCGCGCCGCCAAGGCAAGGCGCCGCAAGGCGGCGCGAGCCGCGGCCGGCCCCTCCGCATCCGCAAGCGCCGATGCCGCCGCGCGCTATTCGCCCACGCAAAGGGCGGGCCGCCATTTCGAGGGCCTGGCCATGCGCCATCTGCAGGCACAGGGCTTGCGCATCCTGGAGCGCAACCTGAGCTGCAGGGCCGGCGAGATCGATCTGGTCGCGCGCGACGGGACGGTGCTGGTGTTCATCGAAGTACGGCGCCGCGGCTCGTCGCGCTACGGCGGCGCCTCCGGCAGCGTGGACGGCTTGAAACAGGCGAAGCTGCTGCGCAGCGCGGGCTATTTCCTGCCCATGCTGGTGCGCCGCCATTTCGGAGGCCGCACGCCCGTCTGCCGGTTCGACGTGGTCAGCGTGGAACCAAACGCGCTGGAATGGATCAAAAACGCTTTCACCGAAAGCTGAAAGCGCCCCGGGGCCAGTCGGCGCCGAAAGCCGGAAGGCCCCGGCCGCCGCGGCGGGGCTTACGTTCTTTGACATCGTTTCAATACGAACATGAGATAATTCCCCTCATGGATATGACCTCCCACATGGCATCGCACTTCGACGACGCGATCGACACCTTGAAAGCCAGTTCCCGCGAACTGGCGGAGCCGCTGTCCGTGGCGGTCGACATGCTGTTCGGGGCGCTGGCCAACAACGCCAAGATCCTGGCCTGCGGCAACGGCGGGTCCGCGGCCGACGCCCAGCACTTCATCGCCGAACTCGTCGGCCGCTTCGAGCGCGACCGCCTGCCGCTCGCCGGCATCGCCCTGAACACCGACACCTCCATCCTCACCGCCGTGGGCAACGACTACGGCTTCGACGCCGTCTTCGAGCGCCAGGTCAATGCGCTGGGCCAGCCGGGCGACATCCTGGTCGCCATTTCCACCAGCGGCAATTCGCCCAACGTCATCAAAGCCATCGAGGCCGCGCACGACCGCGAAATGTCCGTCATCGCCCTCACCGGCAAGGGCGGCGGCGGCATCGCCGGCCTCCTGCAAGAAACCGACATCCACTTGTGCGTCCCCCACGACCGCACCATGCGCATCCAGGAAGTCCATATCGTCCTGCTCCATGCGCTGTGCGACGGAATCGACGCCCTACTCCTGGGAGACACCCTCTAATGCGCAGACCGTCCAACACGCAACGATACCTGCTGGCGGGCATCGCGCTGGCCGGGCTCACCGTCCTGTCGGGCTGCGGCGCCCTGGTGGTGGGCGGCGCGGCGGCCACCACCGCCGTCGTCGCGACAGACCGGCGCACGACCGGCGAGCAGGTCGAAGACCAGACCATCGAAATGAAGACGGCGGCCGACATGCGCAGGCTCTTCGACGACCGCGGCCGGGTCAACGTCGCCTCCTACGCCGGCCTGGTGCTCCTGACCGGCGACGTCCCGACCGCGCAGGACAAGCAAAAGGCCGAGGAAGCCGCCAAGCAGGTCGAAAAAGTGAATCGCGTCGTGAACGAACTGCGGGTGGGCGACATCACCCCCATCAGCGTGCGCACGAACGACACCTGGCTCACTTCCAAGGTACGCAGCGCGCTCATCAACACCAAGGAAGTCCCCAGCCGCACCATCCTGGTCACCACCGAAAGAGGCGTGGTCTACCTGCTCGGCAAGGTCACCGACGCCGAAGGCAAGCGCGCCGCCAAGGCCGCCGCCGCGGTCGGCGGGGTCAACAAGGTAGTAAAATTGTTCCAGATCGTCTCGCCGGAAAGCATCGCCGCGCCCGACTCGCCCGCCGTGGTCGAAGAAAGGCCGCCGGCCGATCCAACCCCCGCCGCGCCCGCGTCCGGCATGGGCGGCGCTGAAGCCATACCTGTCCAATGAAAAAGATACTCCTAGGCGCAATCGCCGTCCTGGCCCTGGCCGGCATAGGCATCTGGCAATTCTCCGCGCCCTTCAAGGCCGCGCCCGACGTCACCTTCACGTCTCTGACGGGCGAACGAATCACCACCCGCGATCTGCGCGGCAAGGTCGTGCTGGTCAAGTTCTGGGCGACCAGCTGCGTCACCTGCATCGCCCAGATGCCGGACACCATCAAGTACTACAACGAACTTTCGCCCAAAGGCTTCGAGACCATCGCGGTGGCCATGCAGTACGATCCGCCCAACTACGTCAAGAACTACGCCGAAACGCGCCAGCTTCCGTTCAAGGTGGCGATCGACGCCCAAGGCGAAATCGCCAAGGCGTTCGGCGACGTCCGGCTCACGCCCACGGCCTTCCTGATCGACAAGGAAGGCCACATCATCAAGCGCTACCTGGGCAACTACGATAAAGAAGCCTTCCTCAGCATCGTCAACAAGGCATTGGCCAGCTAAGAAACATGACCACTCCCATCGATCCATCCCAGCATTCCTCGACCGTCAAGGCTGACGTCCTCTCCGAAGCCCTGCCCTACATCCGCCGCTTCCACGGCAAGACGGTCGTCATCAAGTACGGCGGCAACGCCATGACCGAAGAAGAACTGCAGCGCAGCTTCGCGCATGACGTGGTCCTGCTCAAGCTGGTGGGGCTCAATCCGGTGGTCGTGCACGGGGGCGGCCCGCAGATCAATGCCGCCCTCAAGCGCATCGGCAAGGAAGGCGAGTTCGTCCAGGGCATGCGCGTCACCGACGCCGAAACCATGGAAGTCGTCGAATGGGTGCTGGGCGGGCAGGTCCAGCAGGACATCGTCATGATGATCAACGAGGCCGGCGGCAAGGCCGTGGGCCTGACCGGGAAAGACGGCGGCATGATCCAGGCCAAGAAGAAAATGCTGGCCGACAAGGACAAGCCCGGCGAATGGCTGGACATCGGCTACGTGGGCGACATCACCCACATCGAGCCGGCGGTGGTCAAGGCCTTGCAGGACGACCAGTTCATCCCGGTGATTTCCTCCATCGGCTACGGTGAAGACGGCCGCGCCTACAACATCAACGCCGACGTGGTCGCCGGCAAGATGGCCGAGGTCCTGGGCGCCGAAAAACTCGTCATGATGACCAACACGCCGGGCGTGCTGGACAAGAACGGCAATCTGCTGCGCAGCCTGTCCGCGCAGACCATCGACGAGCTCTTTGCGGACGGCACGATTTCAGGCGGCATGCTGCCCAAGATCTCTTCCGCCCTGGATGCCGCGCGCAACGGCGTCACGTCGGTGCATATCGTCGACGGGCGCGTTCCGCACTGCCTGCTGCTCGAAATCCTGACGGACCGCGGCGTCGGCACGATGATCAGTTCCCACTGATCCCATGCGTCCGCTGCGCCATGCCGTTGCCCGGCATCGTCCGCCCCTGCCCGCGGACACCGGAAAAACGGTCTGGCTGTTCGACCTGGACAACACCCTGCACGATTGCTCCAAGGGCATTTTCAAGGCCATAGACAGCGCGATGTCGCGCGCCGTCGCCACCAGCCTGCAGCTGCCTCAGCACGAGGCCGACGTGCTGCGCAAGGACTATTGGCGGCGCTATGGCGCGACGGTCATCGGCATGGTGCGCCATCACGGCATCAAGGCCGATACCTTTCTGCACCTGAGCCATGATTTCGACATCGCGGCGCTCGTGCATTCGGAATACGGCCTGGCGCGCAAGCTGGGGCGGCTGCGGGGGCACAAGATCCTCCTGACGAACGCGCCCACCGAGTACGCGCGCACGGTGCTGAAGACGCTGGGCATACTGCACCATTTCGACGGGATCTGGACGATAGAGCACATGGCGCTGCAGGGCCGCATCCGTCCCAAGCCCTCGCCCGCGCTGATGCGGCAGGTGCTGGCGCGCTTGCGCGTGCCGGCGGCGCGGGTGGTGCTGGTGGAGGACACGCTCAGGAACCTGAAGAGCGCGCGGCAGGCGGGCATGCGGACGGTGCATGTGTACCATGCGGGAACGCCGTTTTCGGCGCAGCATTACGGCCGCGCCTTGTATGTGGATGTGCGGGTCAATTCGGTGGGACGGCTGCTGGTGCGCGGCGGCGGTTGACCCCGGTCAGCGCCCCGAGCACACCGGGCAGGCGGGGTCACGCCGGAACCGTATGGTCTGCCACTGCATGGCCAGCGCGTCCAGGCACAGCATGCGCCCCGTCAGCGTGTCCCCCATCCCAGTGATCACCTTCAAGGCCTCCGCCGCCTGCATGCTGCCCACTATGCCCACGAGCGGGCCCAGCACGCCCGTGGTCGCGCAGCGCAGTTCCTCGACATCGTCGGCTTCGGGGAACAGGCAGTGATAGCAGGGCGCGTCCGCGCGCCGCAGGTCGAACACGCTGACCTGGCCGGCAAAGCGAATGGCCGCGCCCGACACCAGCGGCTTTCCGTAACGCACGCAGGCGCGATTGACGGCGTGGCGCGTGGCGAAATTGTCGCAGCAGTCCAGCACCAGGTCCGCCTGCGCCACTTGCTCGTCGAGCGCCGGCCCCAGCAGCCGCGCCACCACCGCGTCGACGCGGACATCGGGGTTGAGGGCGTTCAAGGCGAGCTTGCCGGACTGCGCCTTGGCCTGGCCCACGCGCGCCGTGGTGTGCAGGATCTGCCGCTGCAGATTGCTGAGCTCGACCTCGTCGTCGTCGGCCAGCACGATGTGGCCGACCCCGGCGGAGGCCAGGTACAGGGCCGCCGGCGACCCCAGCCCCCCGGCGCCGATGATCAGCGCCCGCGCGGACAGCACGCGCTCCTGCCCTTCTATTCCGAATTCGTCCAGCAGGACATGGCGCGCGTACCTCAGCAGCTGCTCGTCGTTCATGGCTGAACAGGCACCACGCCCTGGGGAGTGACCCTGTAGCGGAGCACTTTGGGAGCCTCAGCGGCTTTCACTGGGCTTTTTTTTTCAGCCCCGGATGAATTCCCTTTTGTGCTCCCCTGTGCTTTGTCGGCCGGCTTGTCGGCCTTGGCGACCATGCTGGGATCGCTCTTCTTGACCGGCCGGCCTTCCAGGAAATTGATGGCCTGCATCAGCTGGTAGTCGTCGCCGCCGCCGAACTCGAACATCTTGGGCTTCGGCTTGCCGTCGTCGTCGGCGGCTTCCTCGGCAGGGTCTTCGACCACGCCGCTGTTGATCAGATGGCGCTGCAGGTCGACCTCGCGGGGCAGGCGGAAGAGATTGCCTTGCGCGGTGTCGTCCACGGTGATGTCGGGATCGACGCCGGTGACCTGGATGGAGCGCCCCTTGGGCGTGTAATACCGCGCGGTGGTCAGCTTGATGCCGGTGTCTTCGCTGAGGGGCAGCACGCTTTGCACGGACCCCTTGCCGAAGGTGCGGTTGCCCAGGATCTTGGCGCGGCCGTGGTCCTGCAGGGCGCCCGCCACGATTTCGGAGGCCGATGCGGAGCCGACGTTGACCAGCACCACCATGGGGATGGTCTTGACCCATTCGGGCACCCGCACCCGGTTCGGCGGCTCGCCGTTGAGCAGGTTGCTGGTGAAGCCCACGGGCTTGGAGAAGTACTCGCGGTTGGACGAGGGAATGCGGCCCTTCGTGGAGACCACCAGGATGTCGGGCGGCAGGAAGGCCGACGAGACGCCGATTGCGCCGTCGAGCAGCCCGCCCGGGTCGTTGCGCAGATCGAGGACCAGCGCCTTGGGTTGCTTCTTGCTGCCGAGTTCGGTCAGCTGCCGGGCCAGGTCTTCGACGGTGCGTTCCTGGAACTGGGCGATGCGGACGTAGCCGATGTCGTTGTCCAGCATCTTGCTGCGCACGCTGCGCACTTTGATGAGGTCGCGCACGATCGTGATCACCAGCGGCTTGTCGACCCCCGCGCGCTTGATGGTCAGCACGATGGAGGTCTTGGGTTCGCCGCGCATGAGCTTGATGGCGTCGTTGAGCGTCATGCCCTTGGTGGGCTTGCCGTCGATGTGCGTGATGAGGTCGCCCGACAGTATGCCCGCCCTGGCGGCCGGCGTGTCCTCGATGGGCGAAATGACCTTGGGCATGCCGTCTTCGCTGCCGATCTCGATGCCCAGGCCGCCGAAGCCGCCCTGCGTGATGGCTTCCATTTCCTTGAACGCCTCGGCGTCCAGGTAGGTGGAATGCGGGTCCAGGTCGCTGAACATGCCCTTGATCGCGTCATTGATCAGCTTGTCGTCGGCCACCGGCTCGACGTAGCTGGCCTTGATGGCCGCAAAGACGTTGGCGAACTGCTGCAATTCTTTGAGCGGCAAGGGCTCGCCCCGCTGGGCGGCCGCCGTGATGCCAAGGCTGATGAGCACGCCGCCAAGCGCGCCCGCAACCACCAATCCAAATCCGCGTAACCTGCGAGTGCTCATGCACGTTCCTGATGAAAGACAAAACCCGATGCCGGCGGCATCAGGTAAATAGTAACGAAATTACGGCTTCAACCAAAGCAGGGGATTCACAGGGGTGCCCTGGTGCCGGATTTCAAAGTATAGACCCGGGTCGACCTGCCCGCCGGTGGCGCCCACGGTGGCGATGGTGTCGCCGCCGTGGACGATGTCGCCCACCTGCTTGAGCAGGCTCTGGTTATAGGCGTAGACGCTCAGGAACTTGGCGCCATGATCGACGATCATGATGTTGCCGAAGCCGCTGAGCCAGCTCGCATAGACCACCCTGCCCGCCTCGATGGCGCGCACCGCCGTTCCTTCCGGGGAGCGCAGCACGATGCCCCGCCACAGCCCGCCGTCGGGCCGCTGCGCGCCGAAGCGGCCGAGCACCTCCCCCCGCACGGGATATGGCAGCCCCTTGCGTAGACCCTTGAACCCCCCGGAAGGTTCCGCACGGGCCGGCCGGCTCGCCGGTTCGCGCGCCGCCTCGGCCTGTCTCGCACGCTCCGCCTGCTGCGCCTGTTCCGCGCGTTCCGCCTGCTCCGTGCGCGCCGCCAGCTCCGCGCGTTCGGCCTGTTCCGCCCGCTTCGCCTCTTCCCGGGCCTGTTCCACCTGCAGCCGGGCCTGCTCGGCTTCCTGGCGCTCGCGTTCGCGCTGGGCGCGCGCCTGGGCGATGCGCGCTTCTTCCTCGGCCTTGCGCGCGGCCTCGCGCCGGCGCGCGAGTTCGGCGGCGCGCCGGGCCGCTTCGGCCTTGCGTTTTTCTTCGGCGATCCTGGCCTCTTCGGCCTGCCGGATGATGGCTTTTTCGAGGCCGGCGACCAGATTGCCCAGGCGGGCGTCATTGCGCGCCAGGCGCTCGGCCTGGCCGCGCTGTTCGGCGAGGCGCGATTCGATGCGGGCCAGCACCTTGCGCCTTTCCTCGGTCTGTTTCTCCAGCGAGGCCTTTTGCTCGGAGGTTTCCTCCACCAGGCGCGCCAGCTCTTTCCGGCCGGTCTCGGTGCGCTGCCGCAGGCCTTCCAGGCGGGCCAGCGCCTCGCGCACGGCCTGCACCGCCGCCGCCTGCGCCCGGGTGACATAGCCCAGATAGCTCAAGTCCCGCCCGATCTGCTGCGGGTCGTCGCCCGACAGCAGGGCGGCCCAGGGAGACAGGCCGCCGGCGTACTGGGCGCGCAGCTGCTCGCCGAGCTCGTGACGTCGCTTGGCCAGCAGACGCTGCTGTTCTTCGGTCTGCTTGGCCAGGTCCTTCAGTTCGTTCTCGGCATGCCGGCGGCTCTCGGAGAGTTCGGCCAGCCGCCGGTTGATGGCGGAAATGGCCGATTCCGATTCTTTCAGCTCGCTGGCCGCATCGCGGCGCGAGGACTCCTGGCCATCTATTTCCTTTTGCAGTTGCTCGATCCGCTCGCGCAGCTCGGCCTGCTGCTTTTTGGCCGCCGCCTGTTTTTCGGCCAGCGTCGGCTCCGCGCCCGCGGCCGCCCCCATCCAGAAGGCGAGCACCAGGAGACCGGCCGCGATCCGCATGATTTACTTGGCCGCCTTGCCCTGGTTGGCCACGGCCGCCATCGCGGCCTCGATCTCGGCGGGATCGCCGAGATAGTAGTGCCGGACCGGGCGCAAGTCCTCGTCCAGCTCGTAGACGAGGGGCTGGCCGGTGGGGATGTTCAGGTGCACGATGTCGTCGTCGGAAATGCCGTCGAGGTGCTTGATGAGCGCGCGCAGGCTGTTGCCGTGCGCGGCCACCAGCACGCGGCGGCCGGCGCGTATGGCGGGGGCGATGGACTCGTTCCAGAAGGGCAGCACGCGCGCCACGGTGTCCTTCAGGCATTCCGTGGCGGGCAGCTTGTCGGCGCCGATCTTGGCGTAGCGCCGGTCGAAGCGCGGATGGCGCGGGTCGTCGAGATCGAGCGGATCGGGCGCGATGGCGTAGGCGCGGCGCCAGATCAGCACCTGTTCGTCGCCGAACTTCGCGGCGGTTTCCGACTTGTTGAGCCCCTGCAGCGCGCCGTAGTGCCGTTCGTTCAGCCGCCAGCTGAGCCCGACCGGCGTGTACATGGCATCCATGGCGTCGAGCGCGATCCACAGAGTGCGAATGGCGCGCTTCAGCACGGACGAATACGCCAGGTCGAATTCGAATCCCTTTTCCTTGAGCAGTTCGCCCGCCAGGCGCGCCTGCTCGCGGCCGGCGTCGGTCAGATCGACGTCCGTCCAGCCGGTGAAGCGGTTTTCAAGATTCCACTGGCTTTCGCCATGGCGCATCAGAACAAGTTTATGCATGGTAAAAATCGCCTAAAAGTTGAAATTCTTCGTCCATTTTATAATCCCCGCAATCAGCCTATTTTCCAAAGGCCTATTCGGGATACATCGTGGACTTTTTTCTTGACCAGAACAACCTCATCCTCGTCTTCATCGCCATCGCCGCCGCGGTCATGCTGGCCTTGCCCAGCCTGTTGAAGGGCGGTTCCAAAGCCGTGGGCGTCCACGAGGCCGTCAAGCTGGCGAACGACCAGCAGGGCGTGTTCATCGACGTGCGCAGCGCCGAAGCCTTCAAGCTCGGCAGCATACCGCAGGCACGCAATATGCCCACTGCCGACATCCCCGCCAAGCACGCCACGCTGCCCAAGGACAAACCCCTCATCATAGTCTGCGACCAGGGCCGCGAGTCCGTCCGGGCCGCCGCAACCCTGCGCAAAGAGGGCCACGCCGGCGCGGTCAGCCTGGAAGGCGGCTTGCGCGCATGGCTGCAGGCCGGCCTGCCGCTGACCAAAAAGAACTGACTTCTTGCACCTGTAAAGGAATCCCATGGCTACCGTAACGATGTACTGCACCGCAGTCTGCCCGTATTGCGTACGCGCCGAAATGCTCCTGAAGCAGCGCGGCGTCAGCGAAATCCAGAAAATCCGCATCGACCTGGATCCGAGCCAGCGCGCCATCATGATGGAACGCACCGGCCGCCGGACCGTACCCCAGATCTATATCGGCGAGACCCATGTCGGCGGCTACGACGACCTGGCCGCGCTGGACCGCGCCAACGGCCTGCTGCCCCTGCTGGCAAGCTAGCCGGCGGGCGCTCAACACCCCCAGGCCCTAGGCTTACACTTACGCTTCACCTCATTCTAATCAGGACACAACCATGGCCGAGAACCAGAACAGCCACGACCAGCAAGCCAGCCGGGATCCCAGCTTCAGCCTGCAGCGCACCTACATCAAGGACTTGTCGGTCGAGATGCCCAATGCGCCCGAGATCTTCCTCGAGCAGGAAGGCCCCACCGTCGAAGTATCGATCAACGTCGGCGGCCAGCGCCTGGCGGAAACCATTTTCGAGGCCACCGTCACCGCCACCGTGACCACCCGCATCCAGGACAAGGTCCTGTATCTCGTCGAAGCCACGCAGGCGGGCATCTTCGAAGCCTCCAACATCCCGGCCGAACAGCTCGATCCCCTGATCGGCATCGTCTGCCCCACCATGCTCTACCCCTATCTGCGCGCCAACGTGGCCGACGCCATCAACCGCACCTCGCTGCCGGCGCTGCACTTGGCCGAAGTCAATTTCCAGGCCCTGTACGAACAGCGCATCGCCCAGCTCGCCGAAGAACAGAAGCAGCAGGATTCCGGCATCATCCTGCCTCCCGGCGCCACACGCCAGTAACCGGCCGATGGCTGCCTGCGCATGAGCGCCGCCTCCCCGACCATTCGCGTCGCCGTCATCGGCGCGGGCAGCTGGGGCACCGCGCTGGCGGCGCTGGCCTGCAAACAGGCCGGCGCGCTGCTCTGGGCCCGCGATCCGGCGCTGGCGCTCGCCATTCAAAGCACGCGCCGCAACGACCGATACCTGCCCGGCATCGCGCTGCCCGAAACGCTGGAAGCCACGTCCGACTTCGGCCATGCCCTGGGGCATGCCTGCGCCGACCCGGCGCGCGGGCTCATCGTGCTGGGCGTTCCGGTGGCCGGCCTGCGCGACACCTGCCGCCGGCTCGCCGACGCATTGCGGCATCTTCCCCATGCCGGCCTGAGCGTCGTCTGGACCTGCAAGGGCTTCCAGCCGGAGACCGGCGAGCTGCCCCATGAAATCGCGCAAGCCGCATTCAAGGACCTGCCCGCCATCGGGCTGGGCGTGCTGTCGGGGCCGTCGTTCGCGCACGAGGTCGCCCGCGGCCTGCCCGTGGCGCTGACCATCGCCACCCGCGCAGCGCGCACCGTCCAGGCGGTCACGGCCGCCCTGCACGGCGGCAGCGCGCGCATCTACAACAGCGAAGACATCATCGGCGTGGAGGTCGGCGGCGCCCTCAAGAACATCATGGCCATCGCCTGCGGCATCGCCGACGGCCTCGAGCTCGGCACCAACGCGCGCGCCGCCCTCATCACCCGCGGGCTGGCCGAAATGCAGCGGCTGGGCGTCGCCCTCGGCGGCCAGGCGGAAACCTTTTCCGGCCTGACGGGCCTGGGCGACCTGGTCCTGACGGCCACCGGCGCCCTGTCCCGCAACCGGCAGGTCGGCCTGGCTATCGGGCAGGGGCGCCGGCTGGACGACATCCTGGCCGGCGGCATGACCGCCGAAGGCGTGCGCTGCGCCCAGGCGGCAAGAGACCTCGGGCGGCGCCATGGCGTCGACCTGCCCATCACCGAGGTCGTGTGCCAGGTATTATTCGAAGGGCTTGCGCCACAGGAGGCGGTCACCGGCCTGCTGTCCCGTGTCGCGCGATCCGAATCGCCGCTCGCTCCGCGATAGGCATCTTTTTTCTGCAAAGAGGAATCCCATGTCTCGCTCTCTTTCCACGCGCCGCCTGCGCGCGTCCCTCCTGGGCCTGGCGGCCGCCGGACTGCTCGCCGCATCCGCCGCCGCCCAGGCCGCTTGGCCCGACCGCCCCATCCAGATGGTCGTCCCCTTCCCCGCCGGCTCGTCGCCCGACATCCTGGCGCGGGCGATCGCGGAACCCCTGTCGGCGGATCTCGGCCAGCCCATCGTGGTCGACAACAAGCCCGGCGCCGGCGGGAACATCGGCACGCGCTTCGCCAGCAAGGCCAAGCCCGACGGCTACACCATCCTGCTGACCATCAACGGGCCCATGGTGACCGCGCCGACGCTGTACAAGAAGACGCTGGGCTATGACCCCTTGAAGGACCTGGCGCCCATCACCCTGGTCGGCACCAGCCCGAACGTGCTGGTGGTGCCGGCCGGCTCGCCCGCCGGCAACGCGCAGGAATTCGTCGCCATGGCGAAAAGCAAGCCCGGCGAGCTGAACTACGGCACGGTGGGCCCGGGCAGTTCCTCGCACCTGGCGATGGCCATGCTGGAACACCAGGCCGGCATCAAGCTGCAGCAAATCCCCTATACCGGCTTCCCGCAAATCATCACGTCCATTCTCGCGGGCGACATCCAGGCCGGATTCATGGTGCCCGGCATCGCGATGAGCCAGGTGAAGGCGGGCAAGGCGAAAATCCTGGGCATCACCAGCCTGCAGCCCAGCGACGTGCTGCCGGGCCTGCCCACCATGGCCGAGCAAGGCTTCAAGGACTTCGAATCGATTTCCTGGGACGCCATCTTCGTGCCCGCCGGCACGCCGGACGACATCGTCCGGAAGCTGAACGCGGCCATCCGCAAAGTCATCGAGCGCGACGAGGTCAAGGCGAAGATGGCGGCGCTTTATTTCACCCCGGCGGCCTCCACGCCCGAGGAGTTGACCGCGCTGGTGGTCAATGAAAAGAAGCGCTGGGACGAGGTCATCAACCGCCTGGGATTGTCGCTGGACTAGGCCCTGAGCCCCTAGACCGCGCCCTGGTAGCCCGCCTGCCGCCATGCCTCGTAAACGGTCACCGCGACCGCATTGGACAGATTGAGGCTGCGCTGCGCGGGCAGCATGGGCAGCCGCAGGCGCTGCGCGGCGGGAAACAGCGCCAGCTGTTCCGCCGACAGGCCGGCGGTTTCCCGCCCGAATACGAATACGTCGCCCGGACGCAAAAGCGCCGCGCCGATCAGGCGCGAACCCTTGGTCGTCATGGCGTAGCGGCGCTCGGGGTCCCCGCCTATGTGGTCGAAGGCGGCCTGCAGGCCGTCGTGCACCCGGACCCGCGCCCATTCGTGATAATCCAGCCCCGCCCGCTTGAGCTTTTTATCTTCGAGCTCGAATCCCAAAGGGCGGACCAGATGCAGGGCCGCCCCCGTATTCGCCGCCAGCCGGATCACATTGCCCGTATTCGGCGGGATTTCGGGCGACACCAGGACGATATGAAACATGGAACATCCGTAAAAGAATCAATAAGGCGTGCGGGCCACGACCAGCCCGCACACCGAGGCCGCGCCCGCTTCTTTCAGGGCAAGCGCGATGCTGTGCAAGGTGCTGCCCGTGGTGAGGACGTCGTCCACCACGGCGATGTCCCGCCCGGAGACGTCGCCGGCGCAGCGGAACAGCGCACGCGCATGCAGGCCGCGCTCGTGCCGGTTCAGGCGGGTCTGGCTCGCGCCGTCGCGCGCCCGGACCAGCAGCTCGGGGCGGTGGGCAAGCCGCAGGCGGCGGGACAGCGACCGCGCGATCTCGGCGGCGGGGTTGAAGCCCCGGCGCAATACGGCGGCCCGGCCGGCGGGCACGGAAACGAGAATTGTAGCCTTGGACAGAGGCGGCCCCGCATCCTGGACGGCATCGGCCAGCAGGCCGGCCAGCGTGGCGGCGCTGATGAATTTGCCGCGGCTCTTGAGCTGGTGGATGAGCAGGTCGCCCGGAGCGGCGTAGTCGAACGCCGCGATGATGCGATCGAAGGCGTAGCCGCCCGGCGGGCAGTCGGGACAGCGCTTGCGGCCGTCGAGCCGCAGGCGGCAGACCGCGCAGCGCGCGCCGCCGTTCGCCATGGACGCGAGCACCAGGCCGCGGCAATACGGGCATAGCCGGCTTGCACGCGAGGCGCACTGGCACAGATCGCAATGGCCGGGCGCCAGCGCGGCGGGATCGAGCGGCAACGCGCCGTGCAAGCGCCGCATGAGCGCGGCGATGGGCGCCGCCGATTCGCGCAGGAAGTTCATATACGCCATAATGACATCTATCGTTGCGGCCGCCAGGCCTTACGCCCGCATCTGAACACGAATCGCCTTTCAACGCCATCGTCCGCCAGCCATAAATGTCCCAGCCTCCCCGACTGCGCATCAGCGCATCCCATGTCAGCCGGCAATTCGCCCGCCGCAGTCCGCTGGACGCGGCCCAGTTCCTGTACGGCGAAATCGCCCAGCGCATGCTGCAGCGCCTCAGCTACATCCGCGTCAAGCCGGTCAACGTGCTGGACGCCGGCTGCGGCGCCGGCCATGCGCTGGAACCGCTGCGCGCGCAATACCCCGACATGGACTATTCCGGCCAGGACGCCTGCAAGGCGCTGCTCGACGTGGCGCGCGAACGCTACGTCGCCAAGCCCGGCTTCTGGCAAAAGCTGCGCAACAAGCCCACGCCGCCCGTGCGCTTCCTGGAGTCCGACATGGCCGATTCGGGCCTGCCCGTGGAAAGCATGGACCTGGTCTGGTCCAACATGGCCCTGCACTGGCATCCCGAGCCTCACAACGTGCTGGCGGAGTGGCGGCGCATACTGAAGCCGGGCGCCCTGGCGATGTTTTCCTGCCTGGGCCCGGGCTCCTTGGCGGAACTGCGCGCGGCCGTCGCGGAAGCCGGCCTGCAGACGGAAACCCTGCAGTTCGTCGATATGCACGACTTCGGCGATCTGCTGCTGGGGCGCGGTTTTCTGGATCCCGTCATGGACCAGGAGATCATCACCCTGACCTACCGGACGCCCGAAAAGCTGCTGGAGGACATGCGGATCCTGGGCGGCAATCCGAGCCTGGACCGCCGGGCCGGGCTGCCGGGCCGGCAATGGCTGAACCGGCTGCTCACGGCCCTGGAGGCGCAGCGGCATCAGGACGGCACCATCCATCTGAGCCTGGAAGTCGCTTACGGCCATGCCTGGCGTTCGGCAGCGCTTCGCGCGCCGGGGGAAACGCGCATCTCGGTTTCGTCGGTGGGCAGGGCGGGCGACGCGGGCGGCCCGCGGCCTACGGTCAGGCCGCGCAAGCCGGACGAGTTCTAGGGCTCGTCAACGCTGAAAGGCGGGCGGCCCGCTCAGCGCATCCCGAACGCAGTGTTCAGAAAGATGGAATTCAAGCCCGCGGGCAGCGAGCGCCAGTACTGCGGCGGCGCCTCCAGTTGCGCGCCGAGTTCCGCGGCGGCGTGCCAGACCCAGCGCGGGTTGTAGAGCATTGCCCGCCCCAACGCCACCATGTCCGCGCGGCCCTGCGCGACGATGTCCTGCGCCTGCCGCGGCTCCGTGATCAGGCCGACCGCCATCGTCGGGACGCCCACTTGGCGCTTCACCGCCTCCGCCAGATGGACCTGATACCCCGGCGCGACCGGAATCTTCTGGCGCGGCGAGACCCCGCCGCTGGAGATGTCCAGCCAGTCCACGCCCGCGTCCTTCAAGCGCAGGCCCAGCTCGACCGTCTGCTCCAGCGTCCAGCTCGGCTCGCCGTCCAGCCAATCCGTGCCCGATAAACGAACGCCCACCGGCATCGTGTCCGGCACCGCGGCGCGCAGCGCGCGGAAGACCTCCAGCGGGAAGCGCATGCGGTTTTCCAGGCTGCCGCCGTATTCGTCGCCGCGCCTGTTCGAGACCGGCGAAAGGAACTGGTGCAGCAAATAGCCGTGCGCCGCATGCAGCTCGATGGCATCGAAGCCCAGCCGGACGGCGCGCCCGGCCGCCGCCGCGAAGGCATCGCGGATGCGCCGCAGGCCGGCGGCGTCCAGCTGCTCGGGCGCGGGCTCGCCGGGCTTGTGCGGCACCGCCGACGGGCCGATGGGCCGCCAGCCGCCCTCGGTTTCGGCCAGCAGCTGGCCGCCTTGCCATGGCGGCGCGCTAGACGCCTTCCGGCCGGCGTGGCCCAGCTGTATGGCCAGCTTCACCGGGCTCGCCGCCCGGATCACCTTCAGCAGCTTCGCCATGGCGGCCTCGTTTTCGTCGGACCATAGCCCCAGGCACCCGGGCGAGATCCTGCCTTCGGGCGTGACCGCGGTGGCCTCCAGGCACAACAGCCCCATGCCGCCCAGCGACAGGCTGCCGAGATGGGCGACGTGCCATTCGTTGGCATTGCCGTCGCGTGCCGAATACTGGCACATGGGCGACACGACGACGCGATTGGGCAGGGCCAGCCCGCGCAAGGCCATGGGGTCGAAAAGATCGGCCATCAGTTGTTCGAGCTGCTTTGCTTCTTGCGTGAGGAATCTATGCCCAGCTGCTTGAGCTTGCGGTACAAATGGGTGCGTTCCAGGCCTGTTCGTTCCGACACGCGGGTCATGCTGTGGTTTTCGCGCCCCAGGTGATATTCGAAATAGATGCGCTCGAATTCGTCGCGCGCGTCGCGCAGCGGCTGGTCGAGCGAAATGCCGCCCAGCAGGGAATGGTTGAGTTCGGCCGCGGGCTCGGCGGCGGGGGCCGACGCGGTGTCGGTGGTCAGCGGGGGCAGGTGGTCGGGGCGGCGTTCGGGCAGGCGCGCGCCCCCCGCCGGCGCAGGCGCGGCGACAGGCTTGGCCAGGGCCGCCGCGATCGTCTTCAGGAGCTTCTGCAGGGTGATGGGTTTTTCGAGGAAATCCACCGCGCCGATGCGCGTGGCTTCGACCGCCGTGTCGACCGTGGCGTGGCCGCTCATCATGATGACTGGCATGTCGAGCAGGCCTTGCGAGCCCCATTCCTTCAGCAGGCTCACGCCGTCGGTATCCGGCATCCAGATGTCGAGCAGCACCAGATCGGGGCGGGCCCGCAAGCGCGCCGCGCGCGCCTGCGCGGCGTTCTCCGCGAGCTCGACCGAATGCCCTTCGTCGTAAAGGATTTCGGACAAAAGCTCACGGATACCAATTTCGTCGTCAACAACCAGAATTCTGGCCATAAAGCGTCACCTACCTTTTTTCCGCATTATCGTTCCCTTGTCTTTCTTCGTCCAGCGGAGACGCTGGGTCGGCAAGGCGCGTGAACAGGATGGAGATGCGCGCCCCGCCTTCGCGGCGGTTGGAAATATCGATGCGACCGCCATGTTCTTCGATAATTTTTTTAACTATAGCAAGTCCCAGGCCCGTTCCGCTCGCCTTGGTGGTCACATAGGGCTCGAAGACCCGCGCCAGCACCTGGGAAGGGAAGCCGCAGCCATTGTCGGTGATGGTGAGCCGCACGCCGGAACGCTGGGTGTCGCCCTCCGCGCCGGAATACATGAGCTTGGTCTGCACGTGGATGCGGGCCTCGGCCAGCGGCTGGTGCTGCGAGGCCGCGTCGCGCGCATTGGCCAGCAGGTTGTGGATCACCTGGCGCAATTGGGTGGGGTCGCCTTCGATGTCGGGCACGGCGCGATCGAACTCCACATCGATATGCATGCTTTGCCCGTCGTCGCGCACCATGCCGCCCTCCGGGTCCCACCCGTACAGGGCGAGCACGTCGGCGATCAGCGCATTGATTTCGATGCGCTGCATCTGCGCCGGCGGCGTGCGCGCGTACTCGCGGAAGTCGTCCACCATCTGCTTCAGCGAAGCCACCTGGTTGACGATGGTGGCCGTGGACCGCGTGAGCATCGCGGCGTCCTCGTCGCTGAGCTTGCCTTCCAGCTTCATGGCCAGCCTTTCGGCCGACAGCTGTATGGGGGTCAGGGGATTCTTGATCTCGTGCGCCAGCCTGCGCGCCACCTCGCCCCATGCGACGGTACGGTTGGCGGAGATCACTTCGCTGATGTCGTCGAACACGACCAGGTAGCCGTTGCCCCGGCCGTCCACCCGCAGGTGCGTGCCCCGCGCCAGCAGGGTGACGATGTGCTTCTTCTTTTCGTTGTCGACCGCGGCTTCGAGTTCGAGCTCGAACTGCTGCTGCCAGTACTGGCGCTCGGAACCCACGGCGGCATGGGCGGCGAAGGCCTGGCGGATGAGCTGGGACAGCGCGAAAGCGCCGTCGGCGGTCTCCAGCGGCCGGCCCTTGACCGAGCGCAGGTCGGTGCGCAGGATGCTCTGGGCGCCCTGGTTGAACATGCTGACCCGGAACATTTCGTCGAACACCAGCACGCCCGAGGACAGATTGCTCAGCACGGACTCCAGATAGACGTTCGACCGCTCCAGCTGCTGCCGGTTGTTCTCGACCATGTGGCGCGCTTCGTCCAGCTGGCGCGTCATGGCGTTGAAAGAGCGCGTCAGCTGCCCCACTTCGTCTTTCTCGGGCGGCTCGGGCAGCGGGCGGTAGTCGCCCACGCCGACCGCCTGGGTGCCGGCGGCGAGCGACAGCAGCGGCCGCACCAGCCGGCGCGACACCGACAGCGCGAACACGATGGCCGCGAACACCGCCAGAATCAGCGCCAGGGTCAGGGTGATGCCGTACAGCTTGCGCAAGCCCAGCCGCGACAGCGCCAGTTCCTGGTAGTCGCGGAAGCCTTGCTGGACCTGGTTGGCGTTGCGCGCGATCTGTTCCGGCACCGGCTCGATCACCTGCAGCCAGCGCGCATCGGGCGCCATGCCCAGCACCGATGACAGCCGTTCCACCGTGTTGATCGGCAGCACCACCCGCAGATGCAGGCCCGCCTGCGCCACGGCCTCCCCGTCCCGGTCCTTGGCGGGCTCGTCGACTTCGTCGGCCTCGGCCGCCGAGTAGTAGCGCGACACCCTGAGCTGGTTGATCACCGACGCGGGCGGCAGATCCGGCAGCAACTGCCCGTAGGCCGAGGAGCTGAAGGCGATCAGCCGCCCGTTGCCGGTGAAGATCATGGCCTCGGCCACGCCATAGGACTCGCGCAGGCGCGAGATGACCAGGGACATTTCCGCATCGTTGGCGTTGCCCAGCTTGGCGGACATTTCCTTGGCGCGGGCGTTCAGGTCGTCGAGCTGCGAATCGAGCGCCGCGCGGCCCAGGTTCAGGCCGGCCTCCAGCGCCGTGTCGACCCGCACGTTGAACCAGGACTCGATGGACCGCGACATGAATTCGACCGACAGGACGTAGATCAGGGCCCCCGGCAGTACGCCGATCAGCGCGAAATACAGGGTGAACCGGGCGGTCAGCCGGGCGCCGAACTGCCTGCGCCGGATCTGGCGCAGCAGCCTCGCCGACAGGGCCAGCACCCAGAAGATCAGCGCGACGGCCAGTATCCCGTTGAGCACCAGCAAGGTGTCGTACTGCTGGGCGTAGCGCGACGCATTGCCCGTGGACCAGACCAGCAAGGCGAGCAACGCCAGGGCGCTGAGCGCGGCGACGATCAGGGCGGCGCGCAAGCCCCAGCGTATCAGCGCTGAGGCTCGACGACCGAGATTGAAAAATTGAAATTTTTCCATGGAGTAGCAAGCGACCACGCGCTGCTGTTCAGGGCGTCGACCTGGAAGGGCCGGGCAAGAAGCGAAGTGTCGAGCCGCACCCGGATGCGGCCCTCGTAAGGCTCATCGTGCTCCAGGTCGCCGATGTCCGCGACCGCCCAGCCGCGGATGTTCCGCACCAGCGACAATGCGTTGTCCAGCGAGGATTCCGGCAGCGAGAGCTCGCCGGTGCCCACGCGCCATTGCCGGGTCAGGGCGTTGTAGACGATGCGCCAGGTTTGCTGCTCGTCGACGACCACTTTGTCGAACCACCACCATCTTTTGGTAACGATCTTGAGGTCCGCCGTGAAATAAATGGGCACGCCCTTTTCGGCGGCGTTGCGCAGGTCGCCCGTGACGTCCAGCTGGACGTCGGCGTCGATATAAAGCTTGCCGTCGCGGACCATCGGCTCGACGCGCAGCACCTGTTCACCCGCCTCTTGCACGCCGGCTTCGGCGCACGCGGCCCCCGCCAATGCCAGGGAAAGGAAAACGGAAAACAGCAGTCGCAGCATTTAAGGCCTATCAATGCTAAAGAGTGGCAGGGCCGGCCTGCACAAAGAGTGGTCCGAAGCCGTCATTTTTGACGAGTCACGCCTTCTTGGCAAACAAAGCATAAAAAAAACCGTCGTGCGCCGTCATGGGATCTTCGGCCAGGGGCAGCATCTGGCCGGGCGCGTCGAGCCGGACGGCGTCGGCCTGACGCTGCAGGAATCGCCGCGCCTGGTCTTCGCATTCTTCCGGAAAAATGGAGCAGGTGGCATACAGCATGTGGCCGCCCGGGCGCAGGGTGCGCCACAGGGCATCGACGATGCGCCGCTGCAGCGCGGCGGTCCTGGCGACGTCGGCCTCGCGGCGCAGCCAGCGGATGTCGGGATGGCGGCGCACCACGCCGGAGGCCGTGCAGGGGACATCGGCCAGGATGGCGTCGAAGGGCGCGCCGTCCCACCAGGCGGGAAGGTCGGCGGCATCGGCGCACTTCAGGGCCACGGCCGGGCCGTCCAGCCCCAGTCTCGCAAGGTTTTCCCGCACGCGCACGAGCCGGCCGGCATCGGCGTCGAGCGCCAGCAAGCGGACATCGGCCCGTTCGAGCAAGTGGGCGGTCTTGCCGCCCGGCGCGGCGCAGGCGTCCAGCACCCGCATGCCCGGCTCCAGGGGCAAGAGGGCGCCGGCCTGCTGCGCGGCGTAATCCTGGACCGAAAACCACCCCTCTTCAAAGCCGGGGACGAGCGGCACCGGGCTGGGCGTGTACAGGGTGACGGCGTCGCCGCCCCGATGGAACGCCGGCATGCCGGCGGCGTCCAGGGCCCGCAGCATCTGCTGGACGGTGGCGCGGCGCCGGTTCACGCGCAGCGTCATCGGCCCCGGTTCGTCGGACGCCCGCAGCAGATCTTCCCACCGATCGGGATAGGCTTTGCGCAGGCGCGCCACCCACCAGTCCGGAAAGTTGAAACAGGCCTCGGGCGACTCCTGCGCCTGGGTTAAAATCGCCTTGCGCTCTCGTATGTAATTCCTGAGCGCCCCATTCAACAGCGCTTTGTAGGCACGCAGCTTCGGCTGCGCCGACGCCGCCTTGACGGCCTGGTCCACCAGGGTATGCACGGCATAGACGGGCAGGTGGCGCGGAACGGGCCCGCCTTCCGGCGCCTCGTGCCCGATGGCGGTCTCGAGCAAGGCCAGCGACACCAGCAGCAAGGCATCGAACAGCGGGTTGGGCGGCTTGCGGCTGACCAGCATCCGCCTGGCATGGCGGGCCTGCCCCAGCTTGCGCATGGCATGAAACGACACGGCCTGGGCCGAGGCCCGCAATTCGCCCGGCGTCGCGGCCAGGCTGTCCGACAGCGACCTGCCGGCCAGGACGTCGCGCACATTGCGCGCGCTGGCCGACAAGGTGTCGGACAAGCTGATATTGCGATGCCGGGACGGGTCTGGGTGCACAGCTGCGAAAGACGTGTGTATGAATGGGCTTTGAGTCGGACTTTATCATCAAATCGCGCGCGGCCCGTCCATGGCGCGCGGCGCACCGTTAAAATTCTTTCTTTTCCGGGCCCCGGCGGCCCGTCAACGCTAAAAGGTCATCCATGAGTTCCCCAAAAGTCGGCTTCGTCAGTCTGGGCTGCCCGAAAGCGCTGGTCGACTCCGAGCGCATCCTGACGCAGCTGCGCACGGAAGGCTATGCCATCACCCCCGACTACGACAATGCGGACGTGGTCGTCGTCAACACTTGCGGCTTCATCGACAGCGCCAAGGCCGAATCCCTGGACGCCATCGGCGAAGCCATCGCCGAGAACGGCAAGGTCATCGTCACGGGCTGCATGGGGGTGGAAGAAAACCTCATCCGGGAAGTGCACCCGGCGGTGCTGGCCGTGACCGGCCCGCAGCAATACGAGCAGGTGGTGCGCGCCGTGCACGAGGCGGCGCCGCCCAATGTCGAGCACGACCCCTATGTCGACCTGGTGCCGCCCCAGGGCATCAAGCTGACGCCGCGCCACTATGCCTACCTGAAGATATCGGAAGGCTGCAACCACCGCTGCAGCTTCTGCATCATCCCCTCCATGCGCGGCGACCTGGTCAGCCGCCCGATCGGCGACGTCATGGGCGAAGCCGAACGCCTGGTCAAGGCGGGCGTGAAGGAACTGCTGGTGATCTCGCAGGACACGAGCGCCTACGGGGTGGACGTCAAGTTCCGCAGCGGCTTCTGGAACGGGCGCCCCATCAAGACCCACCTGACGCAGCTGAGCGAAGCGCTGTCCGGCTTCGGCGTGTGGGTGCGCCTGCACTACGTTTACCCCTATCCGCACGTCGACGAAGTGATTCCCCTGATGGCCGACGGCAAGATCCTGCCCTATCTGGACATCCCCTTCCAGCATGCCAGTCCGCGCATCCTGAAAGCCATGAAGCGGCCGGCATTCGAGGACAAGACCCTGGCCCGCATCAAAAGCTGGCGCGCGGCCTGTCCGGAATTGACCCTGCGCTCCACCTTCATCGTCGGCTTCCCCGGCGAAACCGAGGAGGACTTCCAGTATCTGCTGGACTGGATGAGCGAAGCGCAGCTGGATCGCGTGGGCTGCTTCCAGTATTCGCCCGTGCAGGGCGCCAAGGCCAACGAACTGCCCGATCACGTTCCCGACGAAGTGAAGCAAGAGCGCTGGAATCGCTTCATGGAACACCAGCAGCGGATCTCCGCGCAGCGGCTCGCCGGGAAGATAGGCCGTGAAATCGAGGTGCTGATCGACGAAATCGACGAAGACGGCCCCATCGGCCGGTCCAGCGCCGACGCGCCCGAGATCGACGGCAGCGTGTTCGTCGAAACCGAGGAAACGCTGGCGCCCGGAGACATCGTGCGGGTGCGCGTCACCGATTCGGACGAGTACGATCTATACGGCACGCAGCTGGCCGGCTAATCAGGCATTGCCGGCCGCCGGCCGGGCCGGCGAGGCATTCGGGCGGCGCTCCGCCGGCCCCTCAGGCCTGCCAGCCCTGCACAAAAGCCGCTACGGGCTGGCGCTTTCCGCCCGCTTTTTGCAACTCCAGCAGGCGCAGGACGCCGTCGGCGGTGGCGACGTCCACCCCTTCCGCGCCGACCGCCACGATGTCGCCCGGCTGCGCCGCGGGCCGGCCGGGCAAGGCGGCCGCCCGCCAGACCTTGACCGGGTCGGCCAGGCCGGGCAGCCGCATGGTGCTGCCCGGAACCGGATTGAACGCGCGGACACGCCGAGCCAATTGCTCCGCGGGCTGCGTGAAGTCCAGCGGCGCCTCGGATTTTTCCAGCTTGGCGGCGTAGGTCACCCCTTCGGCGGGCTGCGGCGTGGCGCGCAGCGCATTGGCCTCGGCCGCCTCGACGGCCTCGACGATGGCCTGCGCGCCCATTTGCGCGAGCGCATCGTGCAGGGTGGCCGCGGTGTGTTCCGGCGTGATCGGCAGCGCCCGGGCCAGCAGCATGTCGCCGGTGTCCAGGCCCTGATCCATCTGCATGATCGTGATGCCGGTTTGCGCGTCGCCCGCTTCGATCGCGCGCTGTATGGGCGCGGCGCCACGCCAGCGCGGCAGGAGGCTGGCGTGGATGTTGAAGCAGCCGCGTTCCGGCAGGGCCAGGACCCATTCGGGCAGGATCAGTCCGTAGGCGGCGACGACCATCAGTTCGGGCCGCGCATCCAGCAGGGCCTGGCGCGCGGCGGCCGCGTCCTCGGGGTATTTACCGTCGAGCCGGAGGCTGCGCGGCTGGCAGACCGGAATGCCCGCCGCCTGCGCGGCCTGTTTCACGGCGCTGGGCATCAGTTTCAACCCGCGGCCCGAGGGGCGGTCGGGCTGGGTCAGGACCAGGGGCACCTGATGCCCGGCCGCCAGGATGGCGTCCAGCGCCTGGCGGGCGAATTCGGGGGTTCCGGCAAATACGATGCGCACGGCGTAGGGACTTGGTATCGGAATGACGGGGTCAGGCTTTGAGCGCTTCGCGTTCCTGCTTGCGCAGCCGCGTCTTGATGCGGTTCTGCTTGAGGACGGAAAGATATTCCACGAACACCTTGCCCAGCAGGTGGTCGAGTTCGTGCTGCACGCAGACGGCCAGCAGGCCTTCGGCGTCGAATTCGTAGGATTCGCCTTTTTCATTCAGCGCCCGCACCCGTATGCGGGCGGCGCGTTCGACTTCGTCGTAGACGCCGGGCACCGACAGGCAGCCTTCTTCGTAGACCTGTTTTTCTTCGCTCTTCCAGATGATTTCGGGGTTGATGAGCACGATGAGTTCGTTGCCGCCTTCAGAGACGTCGATGACCACCACGCGCTCGTGCACGTCGACCTGGGTGGCGGCAAGGCCGACGCCCGGGGCGGCGTACATGGTTTCGGCCATATCGCGCACCAGCTGGCGGATACGGTCGTCGACCACCTGGACCGGCTTTGCAACCTTGTGCAAGCGCGGGTCGGGGTAGCGAAGTATGGGAAGCAAAGCCATGAAGCAAAATCTCTGAATTAGTCTAAGCTTCCATGATAAAACAAAGTTTTGACTGTGACCATTCGTGGCGCCGGCCCTCCTCGAAGGCCGGCATTGTGTCAAACTGAGGCATGCCCCTGACCTTACCCACAGACGAACTCTCCTCCTGGATCCGGCTGTCGCTCGAACCCGGCCTCGGCCCGGCGCAGGCGCGCGGCCTGCTGGCCGCCATCGGCCTGCCGCAAGACGTCTACGCGGCCTCGCTGGGACAGCTGGCCGGGCTGCTGCCGCCGCCGCTCGCCCTGCAGCTGAAAAGCCCGCTCGCGGACGAAACCCGCGCCGCCGTCGATGCCACCCTGAAGTGGCTGGACCAGCCCGGGCACCACCTGCTGACCCTGGCCGATCCCGGCTATCCCAGGTCGCTCCTGGACACCCACGATCCCCCTTTGCTGCTGTACGTGAATGGCGCGGTGCCGCTGCTGTCCCGTCCCGGCATCGCCATCGTGGGCGCGCGCAGCGCGACCGTCGGCGGCGCCGACAACGCCCGGGCGTTCGCGCGCTATCTGGCGGAGCAAGGCTGGAGCATCGTCAGCGGGCTGGCCCTGGGCATCGATGCCGCGGCGCACGAAGGCGCGCTGGCGGCGGGCAGCCAGGGCGGGGGCACCGTCGCGGTGCTGGGCACGGGCATAGACATCGTCTATCCGGCGCGCAATCGCGGGCTCGCCCACCGCATCGCGGCGGAAGGCGCGCTGGTTTCCGAATTCCCGCTGGGCACCCGGGCTTTGCCCCATCAGTTTCCCAGGCGGAACCGGCTGGTCGCCGGGTTGTCGCGCGGCGTCCTGGTGGTCGAGGCCGCCCGCCAAAGCGGTTCGCTCATCACCGCCAGGCTCGCCACCGAAATGGGGCGGGAAGTCTTCGCCATCCCGGGGTCCATCCATTCGCCGCTGTCGCGCGGCTGCCATGCCCTGATCCGCCAGGGCGCCAAGCTGGTCGAGTCCGGGCAGGACATCCACGAGGAATTGGGCGCTCCCGGCTCAAGCGCCGCCGCGTCCGCGCCGGATCTCCTTTCTCCGCTGGAGGCGCCCCCGCTGGACGAGGACGCCGCCAGGGTGCTGGATGCCCTGGGCCACGACCCGGCCCACATCGACCAGCTGGCCGCGCGCAGCGGCATGGACCTGCCCCGGCTCAACGCCTGCCTGCTGGAACTCGAATTGTCGGACCGCGTCTTCCGGCACGAAGACGGCCGCTTCCAGCGGCGCCAGGCCGCAGTGGCGCCTACGGATCAAAGGCTTTATGATGGCCGGCAACCCTCATGAATCCTCCGGGAATGCGCATATGTACCTCCCAAGCAAAGTAAAGATCGTGGAAGTCGGCCCCCGCGACGGGCTGCAGAACGAAAAGCAGTTCATCGACACCGCCGTCAAGATCGAGCTGGTCGACCGGCTCAGCGCCGCCGGCTTCCCCAACGTGGAGGCCGCGTCCTTCGTGTCGCCCAAGTGGGTGCCCCAGATGGCCGACGGCACGGAAGTCATGCGGGGCATACGGCGCAGGCCCGGCACCGTCTATTCGGCCCTCACGCCCAATCTGCGCGGCTTCGAGGCCGCCCTGGCGGCCGGCATCGACGAAGTGGTGATCTTCGGCGCCGCCAGCGAAGCCTTCTCCCAGCGCAACATCAATTGCAGCATAGACGAATCCCTGGTCCGCTTCGAACCGGTGGCGCAGGCGGCGAAGGCCGCCGGCATCCGGCTGCGCGGCAGCATCAGCTGCGCCCTGGCCTGCCCCTATCAGGGCGAAACCCCCATCGCCTCGGCCGTCAACGTGGCGCAGCGCCTGCTGGCCATGGGCTGCGATGAAATCGACGTGGCCGACACCATCGGCACGGGCACGGCGCGCCGCGTGTACGACGTCATGCGCGCGGTCACCGAGGTCGTCGATCCGGCGCGCGTCTCCGGCCATTTCCATGACACCTACGGCCAGGCGCTCGCCAACATCCTGGCCGCCATGCAGGCCGGCATCACGATATTCCACAGTTCGGTCGCCGGCCTGGGCGGCTGTCCCTACGCCAAGGGCGCCACCGGCAACGTGGCGACGGAAGACGTGCTGTACATGCTCCACGGCATGGGCATAGAAACCGGCGTCGACCTGGACGCCGTGGCCGACATCGGCCACTGGATCTCGGGCCAGCTGGGCCGCAAGTCGTCCAGCCGGGCCGGCTCGGCCTTGGCGGCCCGCAAGGCGGCGGCCGCATGAATCTGCTGGGTCACCAGCGCCCCAGCCCCGAAGAACACGCCCAATTGATGCAGGAACTGGGGCCGCTGCCGCTCAACGGCATGGCCTGGCCGAAATGGATCAAGGTGCTGGCTTGCGCAGTGCTGGCGTTCATCGGCGTGCAGATCGCCGTCACCGCCGCCGGCCCCGTCGGGCGGAACGTCAGCCCGATGGTGGCGGGCAGCATCGTGCTGTGCTTCGCCGGGCTGGTGGTCCTGGCGCGCTACATGCTGGTGTCGGTGACCAGCATCACGCACGAGGGCATACGGCAAACCTGGATCAGCCGCCGGGAAGTCGATTGGCAGGACATCACCTTTGCCAAGTTCGTCCCGCTGCTTGCCTCGAAGCGGCTGATCTGCTTCACCAGCCGCGGCCGGCCGGTGGTGTTCCAGGCGGGCACCAGGGAACTGCAGATCGCCTTCGCCAGGATCGCGCTGGTGTACAGAAGGCGCAGGTAGGCGGCTTGCCTCCCGCGCCGCCTGTGCTCACCGTATCGGCAGCGCGTACATCAGCCCGCCGTCGGTCCACAGCGCATTCAGTCCGCGCTGGATCTTCAACGGGCTGCCCTGCCCCACGTTCCGCTCGAAGCTTTCCCCGTAGTTGCCCACCTGCTTGATGATGGCGTAGGCCCACTTCTCATCCAGCCCCATGTTCTTCCCCGACCCTTCCGTCACCCCCAGCAGGCGCTTGATGTTCGGATTGTCGCTCTTCAGCTGCTCGTCCACATTGCCCGAATTCACCCCCAGCTCCTCAGCGCCCACCATCGCGTGCAGCGTCCACTTCACCACATTCAGCCAGGCATCGTCGCCCTGGCGCACGAAGGGGCCAAGCGGCTCCTTGGAAATGATCTCCGGCAGCACCTGGTAGTCGTCGGGGTTGGACAGCTTCGAAATGCGTATGGAAGCCAGGCCCGAAGCGTCGGTCGTGAAGACGTCGCAGCGCCCCGCCGCGAAAGCGTTGACCACCTCATTGAACTGCTCGATCACCACCGGCTTGTACGTGACCTTGTTGGCCCGCGCCCAGTCGGCCATCGTGTTCTCATTGGACGTGCCGGTCTGCATGCAGACCGAAGCGCCGTTGAGCTCCTTGGCGCTCTTGACCCCCAGCGACTTGGGCACCAGGAAGCCCTGCCCGTCATAGAAATTCACGCCCGCCGAGATCGCGCCCAGGGCCGTATCGCGCTGCTGCGTGACCGTGGTGTTGCGCGCCAGGAGGTCGATCTCGCCGGATTGCAGGGCCGTGAAGCGCTGCTGGGAATTGAGCGGGACGGCCTTGAATTTGGACGCGTCCCCCAGAACCGCCGCCGCCACCGCGCGGCAGACGTCGACGTCCAGCCCGCGCCATTCGCCCTTCGAGTCGGGCGCCGAGAACCCCGCGAAACCGGTGGTCACCCCGCAGTGCACGACACCGCGCTTCTTGACGACGTCCAGCGTAGCGGCTTGCGCGGCCTGCACCGCGGCGAACATGGCCATCACGCCCAAGGCGTACTTGAACTTGCGCATAAACATTCCCCTGTAAGAAACAACGTGGATTTTCGCTGCATCTTACTGCAAAGCCGGCGGGGGCCACACCTTATATGCTTATTCGTAACTGCGTATGTCGTCGATGATCTTGCCGTCGTTGGGCAAGCTGCCCGGGGCGACCGGCTCGATGTCCGCGCGCAGCTTCGTGAGCTCGCGCACCGACGCGGCCAGTTGGTCCAGCACTTCGCGGCGGGGTTCCGGAAGCTCGACTTTCAGGATCATGACGTCGCTGCCCGGCGTGCCGCTGACCACCAGCCTTGCCCGGCCGACCTCGGGGTGGCGCTTGAGCACGCCGGCCACCTGCCCGGGATGCACGAACATGCCCCGCACCTTGGTGGTCTGGTCGGCCCGGCCCATCCAGCCCTTGATGCGCAGGTTGCTGCGGCCGCAAGGCGATTGCCCGGCCAACAGGGCGGACAAGTCGCCCGTGCCGAAGCGCACCAGCGGATAGTCGGGATTCAGGGTCGTGACCACGACCTCGCCCACCTCGCCGGCGGGCACTGGCTGGCTGGTGCCCGGGCGCACGATCTCCAGGATGATGTCCTCGTTGACGACCAGGCCCTCGCGCGCCTGGGTTTCAAAGGCGATCATGCCCAGGTCGGCGCTGCCGTATGCCTGGAAGCCGTCGATGCCGCGGCCCGCGAACCAGTCGCGCAGCGACGGCGGGAAGGCCTCGCCGGAAAACAGCGCCCGCTTCAGGGACGGTAGCCCGATGCCTTGCTCGTCGGCTTTCTCCAGGATGATCTTGAGAAAGCTGGGCGTGCCCGTATAGCCCGAGGGCGCCAGGTCGGCGATGGCCTGGACCTGCTGTTCGGTCTGCCCCACGCCGCCCGGGAACACGGTGCAGCCCAGGGCGTGGGCGGCGGTCTCCATCATCGAGCCGGCGGGGGTGAAATGATAGGAGAAGCAGTTGTAGACCAGGTCGCCCGGGCGAAACCCGGCCGCGTACAGCGAACGGGCGAAACCCCAGTAGTCGGCGCGGGCGCTTTCGGGCTCATAGATGGGGCCGGGCGACGCGAAGACCCGCAAAGCCTCGCCCCAGCCTATGGTGGAAAAACCGCCGAAGACGCGGCTCGAGGAAGGCTGCCCCTCAGGCCCGCCCTGCCGCCGCATGGCCAGTTGCGCCTGCAGCAGCTCGCTCTTGCGGATGACGGGTATGCGTTCCAGCTGCGGCCGGCTGCGGATCGCTTCCGGATCCACGCCTTGCAGCTGCTGCGCGATGGCCGGCGCGCGCGCCCGCGCGCGCGCCAGAAGCGCCGGCAAGCGGGAAAAGAGTTCGCGCTCGCGTTCCTCGGGGGAGATCGCCTCGCGATCCTGATAGTATGGATTCATGACAGATCCTAAGCCAGCCAGCGCTTGCGCCGCCGATAGAATTTGGTGTCTCGGAAGCTCTTGCGTTCGCCGCTGGACACGCCCAGGTAGAATTCCTTGACGTCTTCGTTCTCGGCCAGTTCCGAGGCCCGGCCGTCCATCATGACGCGGCCGTTTTCCAGGATGTAGCCGTAGTCGGCGTAGCGCAGGGCGATGTTGGTGTTCTGTTCGGCCAATAGAAAGCTGACCCGCTCGCGCACGTTCAGGTCGCGCACGATCTCGAAGATTTCCTCGACGATTTGCGGGGCCAGCCCCATGGACGGTTCATCGAGCAGGATCATGGCGGGGTTGGCCATCAAGGCGCGGCCGATGGCCGTCATTTGCTGCTCGCCGCCGGACGTATAGCCCGCCTGGCTGCCGCGCCGCTGCTTGAGCCGGGGAAAGTACCGGTAGACTTTTTCCAGCTCGGCGTTCAGCTCGCCGCGGCTCAACGAGCGCGTGTAGGCGCCCGTCAGCAGGTTCTCTTCTATCGTCAGGTGGGCGAAGCAGTGGCGCCCTTCCATCACCTGCACCACGCCCCGCTTGACCAGGTCGGCCGGCGTGAGCTTGTCGATGCGCTCGCCGCGATAGTCGATGCTGCCCTTGGTCACGTCCCCGCGCTCGGCTTTCAGCAAGTTGGAAACCGCCCGCAGCGTCGTGGTCTTGCCCGCGCCGTTCGCGCCCAGCAGCGCGACGATCCGCCCCTGGGGCACGCATAGCGACACCCCCTTCAGGACCAGGATCACGTGGTTGTAGATGACCTCGATGCCGTTCACATTCAGGAGAATGTCCGGGGCCTGTGTGGCTGCCGCCTCGTTTGTCGTCATGATGACCGCCATGGTTGGGGCCGGGGCTGCGCAAGCGCCTTCCCGACCCGATGCACAATCAGCCCGCGCAGTTGCGCACTTCCAGCTTTTTCTCGGCGGCGTACTTGGCGCCGAGCTCCTTCACCAGCGGCTGGACGAAATCCTTGTTGGATTGATACCAGTCGGAGACGATGTTGAACTTCGCGCCGTCCCATTGGATGATGCGCGCCCAGTCGTCGCCCATATGGTTGCTGCAGCTGGTCTTCACCGGGCGCATCAGCTTGGCGAAGCCGAGCTCTTCGAGGCGCTCCTGCGTGATGTTGAGGTTCTCGAAGCCCCATTGCACCTGTTCGGGCGTCATGTGCTTGCCCTTGCCGAACTTTTCCTGCGCGGTCCGGATGGCCTCGACCTGCAGCATGGAAATCATCATGCCGCGGGTGTGCGCGATGCTGCCCACGTACTTGCCCTGGGTGTCCGAGCCCTGGCCCTTGGCGTAGACGTATTTCTTCAGGTCCTCATGCACGCGGCCATGGTCGGCGCTGTTGTGTATGGTGATGCCGTTGTAGCCCTTCGCGACCTGCCCCAGGTCGTTGAGGTCGGTCTCGGAGCTGGCCCACCAGATGCCGTACATCTTGTCCCGCGGGTAGCCCACGGCCTGGGCTTCGCGCACCGCGGTGGGCGTCATGATGCCGGCGCTCCAGAGCAGCAGGAAGTCGGGGCGGCTCTGGCGTATTTGCAGCCAGGTGGATTTCTGCTCGACCCCGGGCGCGGTCACCGGATACAGCAGCAATTCGAAGCCATTGGCCTTGGCGCGCGACTGCAGCAGGACGATGGGCTCCTTGCCATAGGGCGAATCGTGATAGACCAGCGCGATCTTCTTGCCCTTGAGCTTGTCTTCGCCGCCCAGCTTCTTGGCGATGTCCTGGATCATGACGTCGGCCGCCGTCCAGTACGTGCCCAGCAGCGGGAAATTCCATTTGAACACGGAGCCGTCGGCGGACTGCGACAGGCCGTAGCCCACGGTCTCGATGGAGATCCCGTCGACGATGGCCTTGTCGGTCAGCGCGAAGGTGATGCCGGTGGATTGCGTGTCGAACCCCGACGCGCCGCCGTGCTTGGCCTTCAGGCGTTCGTAGCATTCCACGCCCTTGTCCGTCGCGTAGGCGGTTTCACATTCTTCATAGACGATTTTCACGCCGTTGATGCCGCCGTCGCGCTCGTTGACCAGCTTGAGGTAGTCCATTTTGCCGTCGGCCCATGGAATGCCCAGGGGCGCGAACGAGCCGGTGCGATAGGCCAGCAATGGAATGAATTGCTCCGCCGCCGCGGCGGGAAGCGAAGCGGCGGCCAGCGAACCCGCGACCGCGGCCATGGCAACTGCACGTTTAAGGGAAACCTTCATCTCCAAGTCCTCCATGGTGTCTGAATGCACCGTTGTGTTTCAGCGTAGCCGGAACAGACCGGCCGCCTCGTCGTCCCGTTTCCCGTCTTGCGCCGGTGACGCCGCGCCTGGGCGCCGCGCATGCGCTGGATGGTGAAACGGAATCAGCCGCCTTCCCGCGGGCATCAATGCGGAAACGGCCAGATCCTGAGTTTTTCCTTGCCTATGCTCCATAGCCGGGCCAGCCCGTGCGGCTCGACGATGAGAAAAAATACGATCAAAGCGCCGAACACCATGTGCTCGATGTGCGACGCCGTGTCCACCGCCAGGGACAGGCCGAAGAAGTGCGGCACGTTGGTCAGCAGCACCGGCAGGAGCACCATGAAGGCCGCGCCGAAGAAACTGCCGACGATGGAGCCCAGCCCGCCGATGATGACGATGAACAGCAATTGCAGGGAACGGTTCAGGTCGAAGGCCAGGGGCTCCCAGGACCCCAGGTGCACGTATGCCCACAAGGCGCCGGCCACCCCGATGATGAAAGAACTGACCGCGAAGGCCGTGAGCTTGGCGTAGACCGGGCGTATGCCGATCACGGAGGCGGCGACGTCCATGTCGCGTATGGCCATCCATTGCCGGCCGATAGCTCCCCGCACCAGGTTCTTGGCCAGCAGCGCGAACACCACGACGAAAGCCAGGACGAACAGATAGCGCTGCGCCGGGGTCTGGACCGGCAGGCCGAAAGCGGACAGGGCGGGCACCGAGACGTTGCCCGACGACGAATAATTGGTGAAGTAGGGGATGCGCAGGAAGGCCCAGTCGACGAAGAACTGCGCGGCCAGCGTGGTGACCGCCAGGTAGAGGCCGCGGATCCGCAGGCTGGGCACGCCGAACACCACGCCCACCAGGGTGGCGAACACGCCGCCCAGGAGGATTTGCACCACCAGCGGCGTGGCCGGCATGCGCACGCCGAAATTCCATGCAGCATAGGCGCCCACCGCCATGAAGGCGCCCGACCCGATGGAGATCTGCCCGCAGTACCCGACCAGAATGTTCAGCCCGATGGCCGCCAGCGACAGGATGAGGAAGGGCGTGAGTATGGCTTGCAGGAAATACGGCGTGGCCAGGAGGGGAACCGCCACCACGGCGACGGCCAGCAGGCCCAGGATGAACACCCGGTCCTGCCGGATCGGGAAGATTTGCTGGTCCGCCCGGTAAGTGCTTTTGAACTGGCCGTTTTCACGATAGAACATGGTCTTCCCTGTATGCGCTAAACACGGTCTATGATTTTTTCGCCGAACAGGCCTTGCGGCCGGAACAGCAGGAACACCAACGCCAGCATGTAGGCGAACCAGATCTCGATGCCGCCGCCCACGAAGGGGCCGAGGTAGACTTCGGACAGCTTTTCGCCCACCCCGATGATCAGCCCGCCGATGATCGCGCCCGGCACCGAGGTCAGCCCGCCCAGGATCACCACCGGCAAGGCCCGCAAGGCGGCGGTGGCCAGCGTGAACTGCACGCCGAACTTGGAGCCCCAGATGATGCCGGCCACCAGCGCGACCAGGCCCGCGACCGTCCAGACCACCACCCAGATGCGATTCAGGGGGATGCCTATGGATTGCGCTGCCTGGTGGTCGTCGGCCACGGCGCGCAGGGCGCGCCCCACGCCGGTGTACTGGAAGAAGAAGGCCAGCGTGGCCACCAGCAGGGCCGCGATGACGGCCGCCGTCAAGTCCTCGAGGCTGATCAGCAGCCCTCCTTCGAATACGCCGTCGAGGATGAAGGCCGGGTCCTTGGGCATGCCGACGTTGATGGAATAGACGCTGCTGCCGAAGATGATCTGGCCCATGCCGTCGAGGAAGTAGCTGATGCCTATGGTGGCCATCAGGAGCGTCGTGCCTTCCTGGTTGACCAGGTGGCGCAGCACCCAGCGCTCGACCGCCACGGCGATCAGCCACATGAACACCGCGCTGGCGGCGAAAGCCAGGATGTTGCCCAGGATCATGTTGTCGATGCCCAGCCATCCGGGGATCCATTCCGAGAACCGGGCCATGGACAGCGCGGCGATCAGGACCATGGCGCCCTGCGCGAAATTGAAGACGCCCGAGGCCTTGAAGATCAGCACGAAGCCCAGCGCGACGAGGGAATACAGCATGCCCGTCATCAAGCCGCCGAACAGTGTTTCCAGGAAAAATGCCATGTCTGCCGTCCTTTCCTATTTGGCGAGCCCGGGTTCGGCCGGGGCCGGGGCGGCGCCGCCCGCCCCCAGATAGGCCCGGATCACCTCGGGGCTCTGGCGGACGTCGTCCGGCGCGCCGTCGCCGATCTTGCGCCCGTAGTCCAGGACCACCACGCGGTCGGAGATGTCCATGACCACGCCCATGTCGTGCTCGATCAGGACGATGGTGGTTCCGTATTCATCGTTCACGTCGAGGATGAAACGGCTCATGTCCTGCTTTTCCTCGATGTTCATGCCGGCCATGGGCTCGTCGAGCAGCAGGATGCGCGGCTCCATGGCCAGGGCGCGGCCCAGGTCCACCCGCTTCTGCAAGCCGTAGGGCAGCCGGCCCACCGGGGTCTTGCGGTGCGCCTGGATTTCGAGGAAGTCGATGATGTTCTCGACGAATTCCCGGTGCGCGATTTCTTCGCGCTCGGCCGAGCCCAGGCGCAGGGCCTGGGCGAGTATGCCGCTTTTCATGCGCAGGTTGCGGCCCGTCATGATGTTGTCAAGCACGCTCATGCCCTTGAACAGCGCCAGGTTCTGGAAGGTGCGCGCAATGCCCATCTCGGCGGCGCGGCGCGAATTCATCTTGGAAAAGCGGATGCCGTCGAGCAGGATTTCGCCTTTTTGCGGGGTATAGACGCCGTTGATGACGTTCAGCATGGAGCTCTTGCCCGCCCCGTTGGGCCCGATGATGGCGCGGATCTCGTGCTCGCGGATGTCGAAGGAGATGTCCGTGAGCGCCTTGACGCCGCCGAAGGACAATGAAATGTTGCGCAAGTCGAGTATGACTTCGCCCATCCGGCGCTGGTGCATGCTCTGGCTCATCATGCGGCCTTCCTGGTGTTTTCCGGGTAGGTCTTCGCCGGGATGATCTGCAGGTCGGCGGAGATCGCCCCGCTGCGACCGTCCTCGAACTTGACCTCGGTTTCGATGAACTGGCTGGACTTGCCCGCGAACATGGCGTCGACCAGCACCTGGTACTTCTGGGCGATGAAGGCGCGCCTGACCTTGCGCGTGCGCGTGAGCTCGTCGTCGTCCGGGTCCAGCTCTTTGTGCAGGATGAGGAAGCGCGAGACCTGCGACGCGGCCAGCCGCGGGTCGGCGGCCAGGTCGGCGTTGACCTGCTCGACGCATTCGCGGATCAGCTCCGACACCTGGGGCTTGCCGGCGAGATCGGTATAGCCGGCATAGGGCAGGCCGCGGCGCTCGGCCCAGTTGCCCACCGCTTCCAGGTCGATGTTGATGAAGGCGCAGACTTCCGGGCGGCCGGCGCCGAAGGCCACCGCCTCTTTGATGTACTGGAAGAACTTGAGCTTGTTTTCGATGTATTTGGGGGCGAACAGGCTGCCGTCGGCCAGCTTGCCGACGTCCTTGGCGCGGTCGATGATCTTGAGCTGCCCGTCGGTGTCCAGGTAGCCGGCGTCGCCCGTGTGATACCAGCCGTCCTCGGTATAGGATTCGGCCGTGGCGGCCGGGTTGCGGTAATAGCCCTTGAACAGGCCAGGGCTCTTGACCTGGATCTCGCCGTTGTCGGCCACCCGGATCTCCACGCCCTTGACGGGCGGCCCGACGGTGTCGGACCGCACCTGGCCGTTCGCCTGCACGCAGACGAACACCGAGGTTTCGGTGGAGCCGTAGAGCTGCTTCAGATTGATGCCGATGGAACGGTAGAAAATGAACAGGTCCGGCCCGATGGCCTCGCCCGCCGTATATGCGACGCGCACGCGGCTCATGCCCAGGGCGTTGCGCAAGGGCCCGTAGACCAGCAGGTTGCCCACGGCGTACTTGAGCCTGTCCCAGGCGCCGACCGACGGGTCCTGGTCCAGGATGCGCACCCCCACCCGGCGCGCGAGCTTCATGCAGGCGTGGAACATCTTGCGCTTGATCGCGCCGGCGTCCTCCATGCGGATCATGACGTGCGTCAGCAGGCCTTCCAGCACGCGCGGCGGGGCGAAATAATAGGTGGGGCCGACGTCGCGCATGTCGATCGCGACGGTGTCGGGGGATTCGGGATGGTTGACGGTGAAGCCGGTGACCAGGAACTGCGTGTACGAGAACATGTTCTGGCCTATCCATGCGGGCGGCAGGTAGGCCAGGACGTCTTCGCGGTCGGTCAGGCCTTCGAATTCCTGTATGGCCAGGCCGCGGTCGATCAGGGCATGGTGGCTGAGCACCACCCCTTTGGGCTTGCCGGTGGTGCCCGACGTATAGAACATGGCGGCCGCGTCTTGCGGGTCGATGGCGGCGATGGCCTGGTCGACATGGGCCGGATGGGCGGCGGCGTGCTCGCGCCCAAGCTCCAGCACGCGCGTGAAGGCCATCAGCCTGGCGTCCTTGTAGTTGCGCAGGCCACGCGGGTCGTCGTACACGATGCGCGCAAGCCCCGGGTATCGGTCGCTGACTTCCAGCAGCTTGTCCACCTGTTCCTGGTCTTCGACGACGGCCAGGCTGATTTCGGCGTCCTGCAGCACGTACAGCATTTCCTGCGCGACGGCGTCCTGGTACAAGGGGACGGGGATGGCGCCCACGCATTGCGCGGCCATCATCGCGAGGTATAGGCGCGGGCGATTCTCGCCTACAATGGCCACGTGCTGGCCGGCGCGCAGGCCCAGCGCGGCCAGGCCGTGGGCAAGCTCCTGCACCTGCGCGGCGAGCTCGGCCCAGGTGATGGTCTGCCAGATGCCCAGATCCTTTTCGCGCATGGCGGGGCGCGCGCCACGCACCTTGGCATGATGCAGCACCAGCGCAGGGAACGTCATCCCTGCATCGGCGTGCGGCGAAGCGACATTTTGCGCCACGTTGTCTCCTCCGGTCGGTAGATTTCCTAGTGCTTGCGCACGGTCCGGACGTTTTATGATTGAGCTGGGTATAAGTTATAGGCTCGCCACCGCGTCAACTGTCACGAACGTGACATTCCTGCTTTTTCTAGGGTTAATCCTCATGCTGATGAAAGACTCCCTGCAAGACGCAGCCGCCTGGTTCAGGCTACTCGACCGCGAACAGCAGGAACGCGTCCAGCGTGACATCTCGACCACGCACTACCCGGCCGGCGCCATGATAGAACGCAAGGGCGAACAGGCCCACGCCTGGCTGGGCGTCATCAGCGGCCTGATCAAGGTGTCGGTGGGCAATTCCGACGGCAAGGTGGCCTCGCTGATGGGCGTGCCCGCCGGCGGCTGGCTGGGCGAAGGCTCGCTCTTGAAAAACGAAGCCCGCAAATACGACGTCGTGGCCTTGCGCAACACCACCATCGCGCGGCTGCCCGACCAGACCTTCAACTGGCTGCTCGACCGCAGCATCCCGTTCAATCGCTACCTGCTGCACCAACTGAACGAGCGCGTGGGGCAGTTCGTGGGCAAGGCGGAATCCGACCGCCTGCTGGCGCCCGACGCCCGGGTCGCCCGCTGCCTGGCGGAACTGTTCAACCCCCTGCTATACCCCAGCCGCAACATGCGGCTGGACATCACCCAGGAAGAAGTGGGCTACCTGGCCCGCATATCGCGGCAGCGGGCCAACCAGGCCCTCAGCAAGCTCGAATCCGCCCGTTTGCTGAAGGTGGAATACGGCGCCTTGCAGGTCCTGGACCTGGAAGGCCTGAAGCGCTACGGAATGTAGCGCCCCATGGCGCCAAGCGGCCGCACTCAGTTCAGCTTGATTCCGGCGGTCTTGATGACCTCGGCCCATTCGGCCCGCTGGGCGTCCGAATAGCGCTTGAATTCGGCGGCGGGCATGGGCAGGGGCTCGACGCCCATGGCGCGGATCTTGGCGTCGATCTCTTCGGATTTCAAGGACGCCGCCAATTCATTGCTGAGCTTTTCCACGACCTCGCCGGGCAGGTCGGCCGGGCCGACCAGGCCTTGCCAAGCATAGGCGGTGAAGTTCGGGACGCCCGCCTCGGCCATGGTGGGCACTTGCGGCAGCAGGGCGATGCGCTCGGGCGTGGCGACGGCCAGCACGCGCAGCTTGCCGGCCTTGATGTTGGCCAGCGCCGATGCGGAATCGACGAACCCCAGGCTGACCTGGCCGCCCAGGATGTCCTGCAGGGCGGGAGCGGCGCCTTTGTACGGCACGTGCTGGATCTGCACGCCGGCGCGCTGCTTGAACATTTCCAGGGCCATGTGGTGGGGCGAACCCGCCCCCGCCGAGGCGGAAGTGAGCTGCCCGGGCTCTTTGCGCGCCGCATCCAGGACGTCGGCCACGGACTTGAACGGAGAGTCTTCCTTGACGGCCAGCATCAGCGGAAAGCGCCCCAGCCCGCCGATATACGTGAATTTGGCCGGGTCGTACTTCAGGGAATCGTACAGGGACGGGTTGAAGGCCAGGGTTCCGGAATCGGCCGTGCCCACCACGTAGCCGTCAGACTTGGCGCTCTGGATGTAGCTGGCGCCCACGATGGTGGCCGCGCCCGGCTTGTTCTCCACGACGATGGGCTGGCCCAGCCGCTTTTCCAGGCCGGATGCCACCACCCGGCCGATGACGTCGGAGCCGCCGCCGGCGGGATACGGGATGACCCATTGCACGGCTCTTTCAGGCCAGGCCGAGGCCTGGCTGATGCCCGCGACCCCGAAGAGCGTTACGGCCAGCATGGATTTCAGAATTTTAGACATGGACTTTTGCCTCATTGAATTTATAGACATGAAGATTTACGGGCTTGATTATGCATGCAAATATCCGATAATGAAATCCGGACCGGCCCTGCCGGCGCATGCCGGGGGCGCGTCCGCGCTTCCGTCCCCTTTTTGGCACACGCCCCCGAAAAAAAGGGACGCTACCGCGGCAAGACACTAAAATATCCGCATTTCCAATCCACCGCCCGCGCCGGCGGGCGCCACATTCAATCATTAAGGCCCTCCAAATGTCAGAAAACCCGACGCATCCGCTCCCTTCATATCTGCACGCCGACGACCTCGGCCCTTGGGGCATTTACCTGGAGCAGGTAGAGCGCGTTACCCCCTACCTGGGCAAGCTGTCCAAATGGGTCGAAACCCTGAAACGGCCCAAGCGGACTCTGATCGTGGACATTCCGGTGGAATTGGACAACGGCACCATCGCCCACTTCGAGGGCTACCGGGTGCAGCACAACACCAGCCGCGGCCCGGGCAAGGGCGGCGTGCGCTTCCACCAAGACGTCACCCTGTCGGAAGTCATGGCGCTGGCGGCCTGGATGTCCGTCAAGGCGGCCGCGGTCAACCTGCCCTTCGGCGGCGCCAAGGGCGGGGTGCGCATCGACCCGCGCAATTATTCGCGCGGCGAGCTCGAACGCATCACCCGACGCTACACCAGTGAAATCGGCGCCATCATCGGGCCCCACAAAGACATCCCCGCGCCCGACGTCAACACCAACGCCCAGACCATGGCTTGGATGATGGACACCTACTCCATGAACAAGGGCGCCACGACCACCGGCGTGGTCACCGGCAAGCCCGTCGCCCTGGGCGGCAGCCTGGGCCGGGTCGAAGCCACCGGCCGCGGCGTGTTCGTGATCGGCACCGAAGCCGCCCGCGACGCCGGCATTCCCATCGAAGGGGCTCGCGTCGTCATACAGGGCTTCGGCAACGTCGGCGGCACGGCCGCCCGCCTGTTCTATGAAGCCGGCGCGAAGGTCATCGCCGTCCAGGACCACACCGGCTGCGTGCACAACGCCGGCGGGCTGGACGTCCTGGGCCTGACCAAGCACGCCGAAGAGCACGGCGGCGTCGCCGGCTGCCCGGGCACCGAATCGCTGTCCGCCGCCGAATTCTGGGCGCTGGACACCGAGCTCCTGATTCCCGCCGCCCTGGAAGGCCAGATCAACGAAAGCAACGCGGACGGCATCCGGGCGAAAATCGTCATCGAAGGCGCCAACGGCCCCACCACGCCCGAAGCCGACGATATCCTGACGTCCAAGGGCACCCTGATCGTCCCCGACGTCCTGGCCAACGCCGGCGGCGTCACGGTCAGCTATTTCGAATGGGTCCAGGACTTTTCCAGCTTCTACTGGACCGAGCCCGAAATCAACCACCGCCTGGAAGCCATGATGCGCAGCGCATACAGCGCTGTCTCCGCCGTCGCCAAGGAACACCGCGTCAGCCAGCGGACGGCGGCCTTCATCACCGCCTGCACGCGCATCCTGGAGGCACGCGAACTGCGCGGCCTCTATCCCTGATCCCTCACGCCTCGACCAGCAAGGCCACGGGCAGGCGGGCCAGCAGGCCGGTCACGTCCAGCATGCCGTCGGCGGCGCCGGCATGCCGCGCGCCGGTCAGGGCATCGGTGAAGGCCGCGCCCGCATAGCGCGACGGCAGCGCCAGCCGCGTGCCGCGCCAGTAGGTCGCGGGCAGCATCGGGGCGGCGGCCCCGATGCCTATCGCCTGGGCGCACAGGCGCGGCGCCACGACGACGGCGTGCTGGTCGCCCAGTACCCGCATGAAGGCCAGCACGTGGCCGGTGCGCGGGCCGTCCACCCGCAGCGGCACGTAGTCGCCCTTGCGGAACAGCTCCGGCATGCCGCGGCGCACCGCCAGCGACCGGGCCAGCACGGCCTGCTTGATCGCGCCGGAGCGCCAGTCCCGCAGCAGCGCGGCATGGTCCTTCCCCTCCAGTTCCCGCAGCATGCGGCCGCGCAGATCATGGGCCACCGGCCGCCGGTTGTCGGGGTCCACCAGGCTGAAATCCCATAGCTCGGTCCCCTGGTAGAGGTCGGGAACGCCGGGCGACATCACTCTCAGCATCAGCTGCGCCAGGCTGTTGACGGCGCCGGCGGCGGCCACGTCGTGGGCGAATTCTCCGATCTCCGCCAGCAAGGCCCGATTTGCGCCCCCCGCGGCCAGGCTGCCGATGAAGTCCGCGGCCCGCGCCTCGTAGCCCGGATCCGGCGCCATCCAGCTGCTGTCCCGCTTGGCCTCGCGCAGCGCCTTGAGCTGCCACGCGGCGACCCTGTCCAGATAGGCTTGCGTGTCCGCCGGCGCGGCGTCGGGCGCCAGATCCAGCGGCCAGGCGCCGACCAGCGTCTGGAACAGCATGTAGCGCTCGCCCGCCTGGCGCGGGCCGGCCGCCGGGTATTCATGCTCGGCGTCCCGCAGCCAGCCGCGCGCCTTGCGCCCCCAGCGCAGGGGAATCTCGCTGAGCACCGCCAGCCTGGCCCGGACGTCCTCGCCGCGCTTGTGGTCGTGCGTGGCGGTGGCGAGCATGGACATATTGCCGTAGCGGGCGCGCCAGGCGTTCTGCTGGTGGAAGTCGTCCACCGACAAGGAAAAAACCGCCGGATCGGAACCCACTTCATTGCGCGACAGCAGCCGCCCGTACCGGTAGAACACGGTGTCTTCCAGGGACTTGGCCGCCAGCGGCGGCGTCAGCTGCTGGAACCGGTTCAGCACCGTCTTGCGCGCGTCGCCGCCCGGCGCATCCGGAATGGCCGCGCCCAGGCAGGGCTCGCCGCCCAGCCAGCCGTCCAGGCAAGCCAGCAGGGGCTCGCCCTCGTAGCGCCCCAGCTGCAGGCGCTCGGACACCCCGGGCAGCAAGCGCTTGAACAGATCGGCGTCCGCCTGCCGGCGCCCGCTTCCGTCGGCATAGCTGCGGTACACCGGAAAGCCGAGCAACAGCTCGTCCAGGACGCGCCCAATGGCTTCGATGCTCCAGTCGCGGCCTTGCAGGCCTCTTTGGGCCACCTCGTGCAAGGCCTCCAGCAAGGCTTTGCGCTCGGCGACGAAGTAGCGCCGCAGCAGCAGCGCGCGGGCCTCGCGCACGTAGTCGCCGACTTCGCGCGCGTCTTGCGCCACCGCGTTCCAGGTGGCGGTCAGCGCGCTCTCGCCCGTGGGATCGTGCAGCACGGCCCCCGCCTGGTCCATGAAGTCGTACCCCGTCGTGCCGTCCGCCTGCCAGTCGCTGTCCAGGATTTCGCTGGGCGCGAGAATCTTCTCCACCACGATCCAGGCACGGCCGGCGCCCGGCTTCGCCGGACGGCGCAGGGCCCGCTCGTCGAGGGCGGCGCGCAGCCGGCGGCAGTATCCCAGCGGATCGGCCAGACCGTCCACGTGGTCGATCCGCAAGCCGTCTATCCAGCCGTCCTCATACAGCCTCAAGGGCAGCGCATGGACCGCGTCGAAGACTTCTTCCAGCTCGACGCGCACGCCGATCAGCTCCGTGATGTCGAAGAACCGGCGCCAGTTGATGCTGTCGGCCGCGCAACGCCACCAGGCCAGCCGGTAGTGCTGGCGCTCCAGCAGATCGTGCAGGCGCTGGCGGCCGTCGGCGTGGCGGCCGCTGAAGAGCTTTTGCGACTGGGCGGGATCCAGGCCCAGGGCCGGCATCGTGCCTGGCGCGATGGGATAGGGATTGCCGCAAGCCTCGATGCGCCAGGCGCCGGCGCCGTCATCGTGGACCAGCCGGATGTCGCCGTTCGCCAGGCTTTCCGCGTAAGGGCGCGCCAGGAAGGGCGCCAGGACCTTGCCGCGCAGCCGCGGGTCCGCCGCCCGCCAGTCGATGTCGAACCACGCCGAGCATGGGCTGTTCACGCCGGATTCGAGCACGCTCCACCACCAGGCGTTGTCGGCATGGACCGCCATGTGGTTGGGAACGATGTCCAGGATCAGGCCCATGCCCTGCTCGTGCAGGCACTCGGCCAGGGCGATCAAGCCTTCCTCGCCGCCCAGCGCATCGCTCACGCGGGTATGGTCGACCACGTCGTAGCCATGGCGCGAGCCCGGCCGCGCCCGGGTGACGGGCGACAGATAGAAATGCGAGACGCCCAGGCGGGCATAATAGGGCACCTGCTCGCGCGCGGCATCGAAGCCGAAGTCGGCATGCAATTGCAGGCGGACGGTGGACGATGGGGTCATGGATCGCTGCTCCCGGTGCGGGCCCTGGCCTGCTTGACGGCCGCGATGGTTCGCCGCACGCCCTCGCTCGCCCACATGGCGTCGAGGTCCGCGCCCAGGGCCAGCATCCAGCTCGGATAACAGCCCGGTTCCAGCCCGGACCGGCTGCCGGGGATGTTGGGCTGTTCCTCCACGCCCAGCAAGTCTTCCAGCGGCAGCATGAAGAGCGGGGACGGCGAGCGCGCGACGAAAGCCAGTATGTCCGCCAGCGGCGGCTCCGCAGGCGGCGGCGCGGCGGCCGACGGCGCCGCCCGCCGCCACAGCAGGGCCCGCTCCTGCGCCCGGACGCCGGACTCTCCCGGACCCGCCGTGGCGTGATGCTGATCGGCCGCGGCGCCATACGGATCGGCCGCGGCATCGTGCGGGTCGGCCGTGGCGCCGCTGGGCGGCGGCGCAAGCCGCCGCCGCCAGTACAAGTCCCTGCCCTTCCACCAGCCCGCCACCGTGGGCAGGTCGTGCGTGGTGCTGGTGGCCATGGTCCAATCCGGCCATTGCTCGGCCGCGGCGAAATCCTGCGCCCCGCCCCGGGCGTGGTCCCGCCGCTCGAACCACAGCACGCTGGTGCCCATGATGCCCCGGCGCGCCAGCCTGTCATTGAAGTCTTCGGGCACGGTGCCCAGATTCTCGCCGATGACGACGGCGCCGGCGCGCCATGCCTCCAGCGTGAGCAGCCGCAGCATGTCGTCCAGGGGATAGCGCAGGTAGACGCCGTCCACGGGGTCGCCGCCTTCCTCTATCAGCCACATCCTGCCGTAGCCCAGTATGTGGTCGATGCGCAGCCCTCCGGCATGGGCGAACGCGGCCCGCAAGGTCTCCAGGAAGCCCGCATACCCGTTGTCGGCGAGCGACCAGGGGGAAAAAGTCGACAGCCCCCAGTTCTGGCCCGCCTGCTGGTAGAGGTCGGGCGGCGCGCCCACCGACGCCCCCACCAGCATCTCGGACTGGCGGCTCCACACTTGGCTGCCGCGCCCATCGACGCCGATGGCCAGATCGGCGATCAGGCCGATGCCCATGCCGGCCTGCTTCGCGGCGCGCTGCGCGCCGGCAAGGCTGCGAAAGGCCTGCCATTGCAGGAACATGTGGAAATCCAGCTCCAGCGCGTGCCGCTGGGCGAAATCCCGCGGCGCCGGCCCATCCGGATCGTGAAATTCGGCGGGCCAGTCTCGCCAGCCGCAGCCCGGCCCCAGGGCGGCGGAAAAATGCGCGTGCAGGGCCTCGTAGCCCGCATGCCGCCGCAGCGCTTGGCCGCCCTGGCGGCAAAACTCGGCGAACTCCCGCTTCGCCCCCTCGGCCCCTTGCGTCCGGAACGCATCGAACAGCCGCCGCAGGACGCGCAGCCGCGCCGGCACGATCCGGTCCCAATGCAGGTGGCGCGAGCCGGATGCCGCGTCCGGCCTTTCGGCTTCCGCCGGCGGCGATCCGATCGCGCTCGCCGCCGCGTCCGGGCCCAGGACGCTGGAAGGCTCGATGTGCGCCACGTTCAGGAACAGCCGGCTGGACGGCGAGTAAGGACTGAAGCGCGATGGGTCGGCGCTGAACATGGCATGGGCCGGGCTGATCGCCAGCGCGCTGGCGCCCTGCGCCGCCGCGTGCCCGGCCAGGCGGGCCAACTGGGCGTAAGCGCCCTCGCCGGCCAGGCTGTAGAGCTGCGCGGTCAGGCCCCATGGCCTCGCGCCGCCGCCAGGGACCAGGTCCCGGACCGCCGGGCAGCGCGCGGGACACACCGCCAGCGCGAACGCCTGCCCGCCGATGAGCAGGCGATGATAGCCGGGCCGGCGGATGGCTGGAATGATGGCCGAACCGGGCGCGCCGGCGCCCGCCGTGCCGAACAGCGTCTCGCCGGATTCCAGCTCCACCTTGTATTTCAGGCTCGCGACATCGCGCAATTCGATGGCCTGACCGGCGTCCACCACCCGCAACGGCCGCCCGCCGGCCGTTGCCTTCGATTCGAGCCTGTGGACGCTGTCCCGCAGGTCCTGGACCGTGCCGCAGGGAAAGCCCATGCGCGCCAGCATGCCGGCAAGCACTTCCGGCGCGACGGAGCGCGGCGCGCCGAAGGCATCGCGCCACTCGGCCAGCAGCCCGGCGGCACGCGCGAGATCGCGCAGCGCCTCCGTCTCCGGCCGGCTCATCGCGCCCTCCGCGGCCGCGCCGGCATGGAGGCGAGCGATTCGATCGTGGCGATGGTGCTTTCCGCCGGCAGGCGCCCTTTGCGCATAGCGGCGTCCGCTTGCTTCGCGCTGGAAAACAGGATGACCTCGTTGGTGGAGACATCGGACGGCGTGAGGACTTCTTCCTGCGACAGATTGCAATACAGCCGCAATACGCTGCCATTGTCCAGCCGCCAGGCCGCCAGCACGGCCAGCCTGCCCAGCTCCCGCACGCCCACGGATCGAGCCCCGCGCAGATGCGGCGTCAGGAATTGCTTGCGCACCCGCAGCAAGCCGCGGTAATACGCGCGCCAGGCCTTGGCCGCCGGGTCGGCGCAATGCAAGGACCCGGGGCGCGATGCCTCCCAGGTCCGGACATCGTTCGGGTCCGGTATGCGCGCCCGCTCGTCCGGATCGGAAAACGCCCGGAAGCCCGCGAACTCGGCGCGCCGCCCGTCCCGAACCGCGGCCGCCAGCGCCTCGTCGCGAAAGCTCGTGAAATACAGGAAAGGATCCCGCGACCCGCATTCCTCTCCCATGAACAGCATGGGAATATGCGGCGCCAGCAATTGCAGCGCGACGGCGGCGCGCAGGGCGCCGGGCCGGTCGGCGCACAAAGCGGCCAGGCGCTCGCCCATGGCGCGGTTGCCGGTCTGATCATGGTTCTGCAGGAAGAACACGAAGGCGAGGGGCGACAGGCCGCCGCTGGGCTCGCCGCGCCTGGCGCCCCCGCGCCACCGGCTGGCCTGCCCCTGGTAGACGAAGCCCTCGGCCAGCACCTTGGCCAGGTCCGCCGTGGGGTCCTCCGCGTAGTCCGAGTAATACCCTTCCGTCTCTCCGGTGAGGATATGGTGCAGCACATGATGGGCGTCGTCGTTCCATTGCGCGTCGAAACCCTGGCCCAGCAGGGCGGCGCTGTTGTCGTCGTTTTCCAGGATCAGGTGCACATGCCGGTCCGGGCCTATCCGGTCGCGCAGGAAGCGCGCCATTTCCGGCAGCCAGCCCTCCGCCCGTATGGCGTGCACGGCATCGAAGCGCAAGCCGTCCATGCGGTATTCCTCCAGCCAGTACAGGGCGTTCTCTGCAAAAAAACGCCGCACCTGAGCCTTGCGAAAATCGATGGCGGGACCCCATGGGGTCTTCACGTCGTCCCGGAAAAAGCCGGACGCATACTTGCCGAGATAATTGCCGTCCGGCCCGAAATGGTTGTACACCACGTCCAGAAAGACCTGCATGCCCATGCCGTGCGCGGTGTCCACCAGCAGCCTCAGGTCGTCCGGGCCGCCATAGGCGCAGTCGGGCGCGTAAGGCAGCACGCCGTCGTAGCCCCAGTTGCGCGCCCCCGGGAAATCGGCCACCGGCATGAGCTCCACGGCCGTGATCCCCAGGTCCTTCAGTTCCGCCAGTTTTTCCAGCACGCCGCGAAAGCCGCCCGCCAGGCCGGCGTGGATTTCGTAGATCACGCTCTCGGACCACGGCAGCCCGCGCCAGCCGCGGGTCTGCCAGGCATAGGCGGACGGATCCACCACGATGCTCTGATCGTGCACGTCGCCGTCCTGCCGGCGGGAAGCCGGGTCCGGCACGCACAGATCGTCGTCGATGCGGAAGCAATAGCGCGTGCCCGGCGCGCACGGGCATACCAGCTCATGGAAGCCGTCGGCGGCCGTGCCCATCAGCATGGACACCTGTCCTTCCAGCTCCAGCCGCACCTGGCATGCATCCGGCGCCCACAGGCGAAAACGGGTGCGTCCCCCGTCCACCGGCATCGCGCCGAAGCCATAGGCGTAGGCGGCGCCGGCGGCGGGATGTTCGCCCCGTTCAGCCATGGCCGCCCTCCGGCTCATGCGTGGCGGTGAACACCATCAGCGAATGGCCGCGCAAGTCGACGGCGTCGCCGACGGGGGGGGCCGCGGCGGGCCTGGCGCCCGGCCTGGCGACGCTCGGCTTGGGATTCGCCGCGGTGTCCAGCTGCAATTTCCAGTCGAAGGCCGGCTGCGGCAGCTTGAAGCGCACGTCGTCGCCGCCGCCGTTCAAAAGCACCAGGCTCAGGTCGATGTGCCCTTGCCCCGTCTCGGCGGCCCGGCGCAAGCCCAGCACCCTGCCCGGCGCATAGTCCCAGGCCTCGGCGCTCATGGGCCCGCCGTCCAGATCGAACCAGCCGACCCTGGGCAGGCCGGGCAGCAGCTCGTGATTGCCGTCCACATAGCGCGGGAACCTGAGCGAAGGATGGGCGCGGCGCAAGGCGGCGAGCCGGGCGATGAAGGCCGTCAGGTCGCGCCCTTCCGGCGTGGCGGCGCGGGACCAGTCCAGCCAGGAAATCTCGTTGTCCTGGCAATAGGCGTTGTTGTTGCCCTGCTGGCTGTTGCCGAATTCGTCGCCCGCAAGCAGCATGGGCGTTCCGTGCGACACGAATACCGTCGCCAGCATGGCGCGCAGCGCGCGCCGGCGCAAGGCCGTGATGGCGGGATCGTCGACCGGGCCCTCATGGCCCCAATTGCTGCTGAAGTTGTCCGCATGGCCGTCCAGGTTGTCGTCGCCGTTGGCTTCGTTGTGCTTCTCCGCATAGGTGACGAGATCGTTCGCCGTGAAGCCGTCATGCGAGGCCAGGAAGTTCACCGACGCCCAGGGGCGGCGATGCCGGCTGTCGAACAGTTGCGGCGAACCCATCAACAGGGCGGCGACCTCGCCCCGCATGCCTTCCTCGCCCATCCAGAAGCGGCGGACGTCGTCGCGGAAGCGGCCGTTCCACTCGGCGAAGCCGGGCGGATGGTTGCCCAGCTGATAGCCGTCCGGCCCGATGTCCCAGGGTTCGGAGATGAGCTTGAGGCGCGACAGGACCGGGTCCTGCAGGATGGCGTCGAAGAAACCCGACCCGGGATCGAAGCCCGTTCCTTCGCGCCCCAGGGTCACCCCCAGGTCGAAGCGGAAACCGTCGACTCCATAGCTTTCCACCCAATAGCGCAAGGAGTCCATCACCATTTGCAGCACGCGCGGATGCGACAGGTTCACCGTGTTGCCGCAGCCCGTGTCATTGATGTAGTAGCGCTCGTCGCCCGGCACGAGCCGGTAATAGCTGGCGTTGTCCAGCCCCTTCCAGGACAGCGTCGGGCCGAGCTCGTTGCCCTCGCAGGTATGGTTGTACACGACGTCCAGCAGGACTTCGATGCCGGCGCTGCGCAGGCGGCGGATGGCCATGCGCAAGTCGTTGTTCATCCCGTTCTGCAGATACGAGGCCTCCGGCGCAAAGAAGGAAAGGCTGTTGTAGCCCCAGTAGTTGCGCAGCCCGCGCTCGAACAGGAAGTGATCCTGCAGATGGGCGTGCACCGGCAGCAGTTCGATCGCCGTCACGCCTATCCTCAGCAAATGATCAATCAGCCTCGGGTCGGCGAGCGCCGCGCAAGTGCCTCGCAACTCCTTGCGGATGTCGTCGCGCATCATGGAGATGCCGCGCACGTGCGCTTCATAGATGACCGTCTCCGCCCACGGCGCCACCGGCCGGTTCAGGTCGCCGGGCCGGAAGCGCGTGTCGGTGACGATGCACTTGGGCATCAGGGGCGCCGAATCCCTCCTGTCCAGGCTGAGGTCGGCCCGGGGATGCTGCACACGGTATCCGAACAAGGCGTCGGACCAGCGCGTCTCGCCCAGCAGCTTGCGCGCATAAGGGTCGATCAGCAGCTTCTGGGGGTTGAAGCGGTGGCCGCGCTTGGGGTCGTAAGGCCCATGGGCGCGGTAGCCGTAGACCAGGCCGGGCCCCGCATTGGGCAGGTAGCCGTGCCAGACTTCGTCCGTGCACTCCGGCATGGCCAGCCTGCGCAGCTCCTTGCGCCCGCGCGCATCGAACAGGCAGAGCTCCATCTTGGTGGCGTTGGCCGAGAACACCGCGAAATTGACTCCCAGGCCGTCGTTGGTCGCCCCCAGCGGATAGGGCAGGCCCGGCTCCAGACGATCAGGCAGCATCATGTCAAGCACTCCTGCGGTACGAACATCAGCGTCGCCAGCGGCGGAAGCTGCAGCGCAAGCGATTGTTCATGGCCGTGCGCCGGGACCGGGGCCGTCCAGGCCTCGCCGCCGTTGCCCACGTTGGATCCGCCATAGACGGCCGCGTCCGTATTCAGCAGCTCGCACCAGCGGCCGGAGACCGGCACGCCGATCCGGTAGGCCTGCCGCGGCACCGGCGTCATGTTGGACACCACCAGCACGCACTGCCCGGCATACCAGCGCGTAAAGGCGAACACGCTGTTCCCGGTGTCGTCGCCAACGGTCCACGCGAAGCCGGTGGGATCCGCGTCCGCGCCGTGCAGCGCCGGCAGGCGCCGATACAGGGCGTTCAGTTCGCGCACCAGCCGCTGCATGCCGGCGCGCATGGCCGCCTCGGGCCGGCCGGGCTCCAGGCCGGCCCAGTCCAGCGCGGCCTCGTGATTCCATTCCACCTGCTGGGCCAGTTCCCCGCCCATGAACAGCAGCTTCTTGCCCGGATGGCCCCACATGAAGCCCAGGTAGGCCCGCAGGTTGGCATGGCGCTGCCAGGCATCGCCCGGCATCTTGCCGTACAGCGAACCTTTTCCGTGGACGACTTCGTCGTGCGACAGCGGCAGGATGAAGTTCTCGGAATAGGCGTAGACCATGCCGAAGGTCATTTCATGGTGATGATAGGTCCGGTGTATGGGGTCCCGCGCCATATAGCTCAGCGTGTCGTGCATCCAGCCCATGTTCCACTTGTAATGGAAGCCCAGCCCGCCGCCGCCCACCGGCGCCGTGACGCCGGGCCAGGCGGTGGATTCTTCCGCGATCATGACGGCGCCCGGGCATTGCTCGGCCACGAGCGCGTTCAACTCCCGCAGGAACGACACCGCTTCCAGGTTTTCGCGGCCGCCATGGCGGTTGGGCGTCCATTGGCCGGGCTGGCGGCTGTAGTCCAGGTACAGCATCGAGGCCACCGCATCCACCCTCAGGCCGTCGACGTGGAAATGCCGCAGCCATTCCAGGGCGCTGGCCATCAGGAAGTTCCGCACCTCGGTCCGGCCGAAGTTGTAGATCAGCGTGTTCCAGTCCGGATGGAAGCCCTGGCGCGGGTCGGCATGCTCGTACAGCGCCGTGCCGTCGAACCAGGCGAGCCCGTGCGGGTCGGACGGAAAATGGGCGGGCACCCAGTCCAGGATCAGGCCCAGTCCGGCCTCGTGGCAGGCATTGACGAAGGCGGCGAAATCCGCCGGGGAACCATAGCGCGCCGACGGCGCGAACATGCCCAGCGGCTGATAGCCCCAGGAACCGCCGAAGGGGTGTTCCATGACGGGCAGCAGTTCCAGGTGCGTGAAGCCCATCTCGCGGACGTAGGCGATCAGCCTGGGGCCGGTCTCTTTCCATACCCGCCCCGGCGGCGCATCGCGCGCCCAGGAATCCAGGTGCGCCTCATAGATGGACAAGGGGGCGTCCACCCTCTGGCGCCGCCCGCGCTCCGCCATCCATGCCTCGTCCGTCCAGCGGAATGCCGCGGGCTCCGCCACCACCGAGGCCGTGGCCGGAGGCAGTTCGCTGCGCCGCGCCACGGGGTCCGCCTTCAAGGCCAGCATCTCGCCGTTGGGCGCCTGCAGCTCGTACTTGTAGAGCGCGCCGGGGCCCGCGCCCGGCACGAAGACCTCCCATACGCCGCATTCCCGCCTCAGGTACATGGGATGGCGGCGGCCGTCCCAGTCATTGAAGTCGCCGACGACGGACACCTTCCTGGCATTGGGGGCCCAGACCGCGAAACGCACCCCGTCCACCCCGTCGACGTCCATGCATTGGGCGCCCAGGCAGTCGGCCAGGCGCCAATGCCGCCCTTCGGCCAGCAGATGCACGTCCAGCTCGCCCAAGAGCAGGCGATGCCCTTCCCGCCCGGCGCGCGCCGGCGCCTGCGCCGTGGAATCCGCAGGCTTCATGATGCCTCTCCCGATGCGCCGCGCGGCAGCAAACGCTGGGCGACCCGATGCAGCCCGGCCAGCGGGATGGCCACCCAGTCCGGCCGGTGCGCCGCCTCGTAGCATATTTCGTAGGCCGCTTTTTCCAGCAAGGCCAGCTCCAGCAAGGGCTCGTTCCCGCCCGCCTCCGCGGGCGGCTCGGCAGCGGCGGCATCGCTCCCGTCCGGGCGCATGGCTTTTTCATAGCCGGCCCGATAGGCGCGCAGGAAAGCCTGCGAGGCGCTTTCGCAGAATTGCCCGAGCAAGGCCTGGCGCTGCTGCGCCATCAGCGCCGCCGCCGAAGCGCCCGTGGCGTCCGGCTCGGCGGGGGCCTCCGGCCGCGCGGCGGGCGCGGCGGACGATGCGAATACCGCGCACGCGTAGTCGAAGGACCGCAGCAGGCCGGCCACGTCGCGCCACCGGGTGCTCTTCGCCCGGCGCTCCTCCAGGGAACGCACCGGTTCGCCCTCGAAATCGATGATGTACACGTCGTTCTGGGCGATCAGGATCTGGCCCAGGTGGAAGTCGCCATGGATGCGCGTGCGCTGCGTTCCGCGCAGGGCGGCGGCCAGCGCATCGATGCTCTTGCGCAGGGCTTTGCGGGCATTGCGGAGCGCCTTGAGCTGCTGGGCGGCGATGTCGGACAGCGCGCAGCGGTCGGCGGCGGCCAAAGCGTCGTCGAACATGGCGCCCACCTGGACGGCCCATGCCTGCGCCTCGCGCGCGCCCGCGGCGACGGGCTCGAAGGCCGGATCGTCCGTGGGCAGCGACAGCGCCGCATGCAACTGGGCCAGTCTTTCGCCCATGATGCCCGCGACCGTGGTGTAGCCGCGCAAGTCCTCTTCGAAATCCGCCCTGCTTTCTCCCGTCAGCGCGGCGTTTTCCAGGGTGCGCTGCAGATAATCGCGCGTCCAGGCCCAGGCGTCTCCCTGGTTCGGTATGTGCGCATGCAGCAAGGCCAGCGTATGCGGCGTGCCTTCCGCGTCGACCCGCCGCAGCTCTCCCAGCAGCGCGGCGGAATTCGCATAGCCCACCGAGGTCAGGCGGCGCGTCATCTCGGCCTCCGGGTGCTCGCCCGCCACCACCCGGCGCAACAGCTTCAGGACCGCCTTGTGGGCGATGGACACCGAGCTGTTGGACTGCTCTCCCGGGAACCAGTCCACGCTCTGCTCGCCGTCCCATTCGCAGTCGGCGAACCCGGCCTCGGCACGGAAGATCAGGCGTGAGCGGCCGGCGGCGGTTTCAAACTCGATTTCACGCCCGGACGCCCAGCCCGCCAGCAACGCCCGCGTGAACTCCGGCAGGGTCAGGGCGTCGGTCGCCCACCCCAGGTCGGCGGCGCGGCGGACGCGCGCCAGGGCGTATTGCCCGGCCGGCCCCGACGCCTCCTCTTCCCAGCGCAGGCCCAGCGGCAGGAAATAGCGCGCCGGCTCGCCGCCCTGGCCGGCGCCGATCTCGACTTCCGACAGAAAGAGTTCGACGCCGCGCCCGTCGCCGGCGGCCATGAGCGGCGCGACATAAGCCAGCCCGATCTCGCCCGGCGGGCGCGGGCCGGCGAACCAGCGCTGCCTTTCCAGGTACAGCGGCAATACGTCGCGGCTCAGGGCCCGGCGCGAGCCCTCCATCAGCTGGAAGGCGCCCCGCCGCCGCAGCACCAGCGTAATGTATTCCGGCATCTGCGGCGGCCCGCTCGCGTGCCAGGCCGGCGGCGCGGCGTTTTCGCTCAGCTCGAACCAATAGAATCCGTAGGGCGGCAGGGTCAGCAGATAGGGCAGCGTGCCGATGGTGGGAAACGGCGTGCCGCCCAGCATTTCGATCGGCACCCGCCCCGCCATGGCGGCGAGGTCCAGCTCCACGGGCTGCGAGGCGTTGGAGAGATTGGCGACGCACAGCAGCACCGCGCCCTCGTACTCGCGCACATAGGCCAGGATCTTGCGATTGCCGGGATGCAGGAAGCGCAAGCTGCCCCGGCCGAACACGTGGCTTTGCTGGCGCTTGGCCAGCATGCGCCGCGTCCAGTTCAGCAACGAATGCGGATCGCGCATCTGGGCCTCGACGTTGACCGCCTCGTAGCCATACAAAGAGCCCATCAGCACCGGCAGCGACAGCTGCTCGGCGTCCGCCCTGGAAAACCCGCCGTTGCGGTCGGGGCTCCACTGCATGGGGGTGCGCACGCCGTCGCGGTCGCCGAGATGGATGTTGTCCCCCATGCCGATCTCGTCCCCGTAATACAGCACCGGCGTTCCCGGCATGGAAAGCAGCAGGCTGTTCATCAATTCGATCCGCCGGCGGTCGCGCTCCAGCAGCGGCGCGAGGCGCCTGCGTATGCCCAGGTTGATGCGCGCGCGCCGGTCGGCCGCGTACACGTCCCATAGATAGTCCCGCTCGCTGCTGGACACCATTTCCAGCGTCAGCTCATCGTGGTTGCGCAGGAAAATGGCCCACTGGCACGCCGGGGGGATTTCCGGCGTCTGCTGCATGATGTCCACGATGGGCAGCCGGTCTTCGCGCGCGATCGCCATGTACATGCGCGGCATCAGCGGAAAATGGAAGGACATGTGGCATTCGTCGCCGTTCCCGAAATATTCCTGGGCGTCCTCCGGCCACTGGTTCGCCTCGGCCAGCAGCATGCGGTCCGGATAGTCGGCGTCCAGCGCGGCGCGGATCTGCTTCAGGATGGCATGGGTCTCCGGCAGGTTCTCGTTGTTCGTGCCCTCGCGTTCCACCAGATAGGGCACGGCGTCCAGGCGCAGGCCGTCCACGCCCATGTCCAGCCAGTACCGCATGACCCCGATGACCGCCTTCAGGACGCGCGGATTGTCGTAGTTCAGGTCGGGCTGGTGCGAATAGAAGCGATGCCAGAAGTAGGCGCCGGCCACCGGATCCCAGGTCCAGTTGGACTTCTCGGTATCGCAGAAAATGATGCGGGTGCCGCTATAGGCCTGATCGTTGTCCGACCAGACGTAGAAGTTGCGGGCGGCGGAACCCGGCCGCGCGCGGCGTGCGCGCTGGAACCAGGCATGCTGGTCCGACGTATGGTTGACCACCAGTTCGGTGATCACGCGCAGGCCGCGCTCGTGGGCGGCGCGGATGAACTTGCGGACGTCCGCCAGCGAGCCGTAGTCTTCGTGCACGCCGCGGTACTCGGCGATGTCGTAGCCGTCGTCCAGGCGCGGCGACGGGTAGAACGGCAGCAGCCAGACCGTATTCACGCCCAGGCCGGCGATGTAGTCGAGCTTCTGGATCAGGCCGGCGAAATCCCCCTGGCCGTCGTTGTTCGCGTCAAAGAAGGATTTGACGTGCAATTGGTAGATGACCGCGTCCTTGTACCACTGGGTCTCCATCATGCCTCCGTCCCGGCAGACAGCCGCCAGATCAAAAAGGGCTGGTCGGGCGTCAATTCCACCTGGCGCCAGGCGTCACGGGCGGTGAAATACTGGTCGCCGAGCAGGTCGTGCAGCGGCACGGGGCGCCCGCTCAGCCCCCATTCGGCCACCGGCAGCTCCAGCCATCCCTGCTGGCGCGCATGCGGGTCCAGGCTGATCGCCACCAGCACCACGTTGTCCCGCTCGGGCGTGCTGCGCGTGAAGAACAATATCCGCTCGTTGTCGACGCGATGGAATTCCAGCCCTTGCTGGATCTGCAGGGCGGGATTGATGCGGCGGATGTGGTTGAGGCTCGCGATGGCTTGCGCGATGTTGCCCGGCCGGTCCCAGTCCCAATGGCGCAGCTGGTATTTCTCGGAATCCAGGTATTCTTCCTTGCCGGGGATCGCCGCGGCCTCGCACAGCTCGAAACCGCTATACATGCCCCACAAGCCCGAGGTCGTGGCCGCCAGCGCGGCGCGGATCAGAAAGCCCGCCCTGCCGGATTCCTGCAGGAAATGAGGGTTGATGTCCGGGGTGTTGACGAAGAAATGCGGCCGGAAATAATCCGACACGGGCGGCCGGGACACTTCCAGCAGATACTCGGTCAGCTCGTGCTTGCCGTGGCGCCACGTGAAATAGGTGTAGGACTGCGAAAAGCCCAGCTTGCCCAGGCGATACATCAGCTTGGGATGCGTGAAGGCCTCGGACAGAAAAATGACGTCGGGATGCGCGCCCTGCACTTCCGCGATCAGCCATTGCCAGAAAGGCAGGGGCTTGGTGTGCGGGTTGTCGACCCGGAAGACGCGCACGCCCTGGCTCACCCAGAACAGGACGACGTCGCGCAAGGCTTTCCACAGCCCGGCCTTGCCCGGCGCCAACTCCGAACTCGCATAGAACTCCGGATTCACGATGTCCTCGTAGCGCTTGGGCGGGTTCTCGGCATAGCGCAAGCTGCCGTCCGGACGCCAATCGAACCATTCGGGATGCGCCTTCAGCCATGGATGGTCCGGCGAGCACTGTATGGCGAAATCCAGCGCCACTTCGAGATGCTCGGCCTGCGCGGCGCTCACCAGTTCCTGGAAGTCCTCGATGGAACCCAGCAGCGGATGCACGGCGTCGTGCCCGCCGTCCTCGGACCCGATGGCGTACGGGCTGCCCGGGTCGTCGGGCTCCGCCTTCAGGGCATTGTTCCGGCCCTTGCGGTTCGTCATCCCGATCGGATGGATGGGCGGCATGTACAGCACATCGAAGCCCATGCGGCGTATATAGGGCAGGCGCGCGATGACGTCCCGGAAGCTGCCGTGGCGGCCGGGCTCCGGCGCCTGCGAGCGGGGAAACAGTTCATACCAGGACGCATAGCGGGCCTCGCGCCTTTCCACCACCAAGGGGTGGCTGGGCGTCGTCGTCTCGAAGGGGCGCACCGGCACCTCGTGCATGATGCTGGACCACAGCTCCGACAGCAGCAACTCGATCTGCTCGCTCGCGGCGGGCGGCAGGTCACGCGCGCCCGTCTCCGGCGTGGCGCCCGTGAGCAGGGATTTCTTCCTGGGAACTGGGGTCATGGTGGAGCGCGGATTGCCTATCCTGTGCAGCATCGACGCCAGCGTATTGGCCATGTCGGGCAACTCGTCCTGAATGCGGTCGCGATAGCGCGCGATGAGCATGCGCCCTTCTTCCACGTCCAGGGCCACGTCCTGGCCGGCCGCCACGCGCTTGGCCAGGCCGTCCCGGTAGCTCAGCCAGTCGTCCCGCCAGGCCTGGACCGCATAGCAGTGCATGCCCAGGCGGTCCGGATGAAAGGTGGCGCTCCACCGGTGATTGTCCACCAGCGCCATGGGAACGCGGCGCCAGTTCGGCTCGTCGACGGCGCGCCAGAGCAGGCAGGCCGAGAGCTTGGCATGGCCGTCCATGAAGATGTCGGCCTGGACCTCCACGGCCTCGCCCACGCTGCGCTTGACGGCAAACGCGCCGTCGTCCACCAAAGGCGTGACCCGTTCGATGGCGATGCGCGGCGCGGCCAGCGCTTCGGCGACGCCTTTGCGCCGCCAGGCTTTGACGCCCGTCGGCATCAGCACCGGCCTGGACTGCTCCAGCGGCAGCAGCAGCCAGCCCGCGGGCGGCAGGCGCTCCGGCAGGGAGGCGGCCGCATCCGCACTCAGCGTGTAGCTGCCGGGCAGGCGGGCGCCCGCCTGGCGCGCATCGACGGGCACGGCTTCGTCATCGCGCGGATTCACCAGAAGAAGCGAGGCTTGCGCATCCAGCCGCGCAAGCGCCGTCACGGGCGACAAAGGCCCCGTCAGCCCCCGGATGCGCGCGGTCCCGGAAGCGTCCTGCGCGACCCAGCGATTGATCTCCTGCAGGGCCGCCGCGCCCGCCAGCTCCTCCAGCCCTTCCTGCACCAGCCATCCGTCGCCCAGGAAAGCCGCCGTCCACAGCCAGCGCAAGGCGCGTTGCTCGTCGTCCCGCCGCGCACGCCCTTCCGGCATGTAGACCGGCGCGATGACGGGGGCCACCTCGCGCAGGCGGGCACGCTCCTCGACCAGCCAGTCCGAGCGGAAGTCCCACCAGGGCAGGGACGAGAAGACGTGGTCGAAGCCCGAGTCGGCCAGATCCAGCAGCTGCTGGCGGCTGAGCCCCGGCGTCCATGCCAGGAACGATGCGTCGGGGTGGCGTTCATGCATGTGCGCGATCATGCCGGCCCAGGCCCGGCCGTCCAGCCGGGACGGCTGGAGCACCCGCAGACCCGCCAGGCCCGCTCCCAGTCCGGCCAGCGCGGCTTCGGCCCAAGCGTCCGGGCCTGCTTCCGCCGGCGGGTCCAGGTCGGCCAGCAAGGCCAGGCCCGCGCGTCCGCATTCGCGCGCGAGCGGGCCGGCCAGCCGTTCCAGCTCGTCCGTGGGCGGCGAAACCAGCAAATGGTCGAAGCCCAGGCCTTTCACGTGGCTGCATACCGCCGCCCAATCGGGCCGGTCGGACGCATGGCGCAAGTGATAGATACGCATGATCAGGCTGCGGACGGTTCACGGGCGGATATCGCGCCTCCGACCTCCAGCCCTTTGAGCGCGGACCGCCCCATGGCCACGCCCGTGGACGGTCCGGATACCGGCGCATTGCGCAGCGCTGCCGGCAACACGGGCTTCCAGCCGCGCGCGCCGACCACGGCGCTGCGGCGCTCGGGAATGCGGCCCAGCATGACGTCCGGGCGCAGCGCCTGGTAGGCGCTGAGATAGGCCGGCGCGGATTTCTCCCAGCTGTAGTCGGTTTTCATGCCGTTCACCTGGATGGCGCGCCAGACGTCCGGCGTGCGCCGCAGCGCCATGGCCCTGTGTATCGCTCCCAGCATGTCGTCCGGCTGCTCGCCGTCGAACAGTATGCCGTTGGCGGCGCGCATGGCGGCGGTCGATACGCCGCCGCCCGGGTCGACGATGGTGTCGGCCATGCCGCCCACCCTGGATCCTATCGGGACCGAGCCATAGCGCATGGCGTACAGCGGCGTCAGGCCGAAGGGCTCGAAGCGGCTGCCGTGCAGCAGCACATCGGCGCCGGCATGGAGCAGATGCGCCTGCGGCTCATCGAAGCCCACGTGCACGCCGCAGCGGCCGGGATAGCGCTCGGCGACTTGCAGCAGGCCTTGCTCCAGGCCCTTTTCGCCCTGCCCCATGACGCACACCTGCAGGTCCGGGTGGGCGTCCAGCGCGCGGGGAATCGCCGCCATCGCCACGTCGGCCATTTTCTGAGTGGTCAGGCGGCTGCCCATCGCCATCAGCGTCGTCCCGGCCACGGGAGCCAGGCCGAAGAATTCCTGCAAGGCTTTTTTGTACCGCTGCTTGTTCTCCAGGCATTCCGCATCGAAGCCTTCGCCATCCAGGAACTGGTCCGCCCGGGGATTCCACAGCACGGTGTCGATGCCGTTCGGTATCGAAATCAGGTCGGCCCGCCTTTGCGTCAGCATGTGCTCCAGGCCGCAGCCGAAGCGGGGCGTCAGGATCTCGCGCGCATAATTGCCGCTGACCACGGTGATCAGGTCGGCATAGCGGATGCCGCCCTTCAGGAAGTTCATCTGCCCCCAATGCTCCAGCCCGTCGGACGTGCAATAGGCCTCTTCGATGCCCAGGCGGGGCGCCAGCGACATGGGGAAGACGCCCTGGAAGGCGATGTTGTGCAGCGTCAGCACGGATTTCACGTCCTCGACCCGCCGCTGCCGCAGATAGATGGGCACCAGCGCCGCATGCCAGTCGTGCGCATGCACCACATGCGGGCGCTGCAGGCCCAATATGCCCTGGCAGATCCTGGCCGCCGCCTGGGACAAGGCGGCGAACCGTACGGCGTTGTCCTCGTATTCGGTGCCGTCCGGCTTCAGATACAGGCCGCTGCGCGCATACAGGGCGTCGTTCTTCAGCAGGAGCACCGGCAAGTCCAGTTCCGGGCAATGGGCCGCCCACAGCTCCGCGTCGCCGCCCGGCAGATCCGTCAATGTGGCCACCCGCCGCATTCGATCGACGTGGCTGGAAACGCCTTGATAAGCGGGCAGCAGCACCGTCACCCGCGCCGCGCCCGATGACAGGGCCGCCGCCAGGCCGCTCACCGCATCCCCCAGCCCCCCGGTCTTCGCCAAAGGGTACACTTCCGACGAAACAGCAAGTATGTTCAGAGCCACAGTTTTCTCCCTTCAAGGCTTTGGACACCATGACACCGAACGCAACGCGGTTGCGGTCCATCCGCGTCATGGCCTGGGAGCCCCGCAGCAAGTGCCGTGCCTGGCGCCGCCGCGCCCCGCCTTCGATGCCGGGCACGCGATTTGCCGGGCATCCGAAGGCGCGGCCGGCCGGCCGGCCATCCAGCCCCGGAGGACCCCATGCACACCACGCAGAATTTTCAAATATCGGCGGGATCGCAGCGCGCTCACGTACCCACGCCGCCCGATCCGCCCGACGGCATTCCACAAACACCGCCCGAAACACCGCCCATAGAGGAGCCGGAAGAGGACATCGAACTGCCGCCGCGCGAAACGCCCGAGGAAATACGGATTCCGGATCCGCCGCCGGGCAAGCGCGTGAACCGGGACGTTCAGAATCCCAGGGTCGGCTTCATTTGCTGAGCCGCGGCCGACACCACCTGGCGGTGGGAAAGCACCCGCGGCAGCCCCGCGATCGCCCCCAGCGCGGTGCGGCATAGACAGCGCCGCCGATAGGCGCGGCGGAGCTGCTGCGCCGTGATGCGCCACGCCGCCCGCATGGGCAGGCGCATCCAGGCCACCCAGATCACATTGCGCAGCAGCAGGCGGTTGCGCGCATCGGCTTCCTCGCGGCGCGACGGCAGGCTGCGGGCGACCACATCGGCGGCATACACGATGCGCCAGCCGCGCTCCACCAGGTCCAGCGCCATCAGTACTTCTTCCCCGCCGTTGAAGAGCGGCGGCCAATAGCCGCCCACATCGCAGAACGCGCGCGTCCGCACCATGCATGCGCCCGCGAGAAAGCCCTGGAAGGCCGGGTGTTGCGCCCCGCCGTCCTCATCGCCCGCGGGGTCGCCGTCCTTCCATATGCGGGAACTGAGCACCGCGACGTCCGGTGCGCCGTCGAGCAGCCGGACGCCGCGCTCCAGGGCGTCGGGCTCCCATTGCATGTAGTCGTCGCAGAAAGCGATATAGGGGGTATGGACGTAGGCCGCGCCGATGTTGCGCGCCGCGGCGCCCAGGTTCCGTTTCGCCCTGATCAGCAGCACGGACGGAAAAGCCGCGGCCACCGCCGCCGCGGTGCCGTCCATGGAGCCGTTGTCCACCACGATGATGGGCCAGTCGCCGGCCAGCGCCTGGAGCCGGCGCAGCAACCCCAAGACCCGCGCCCGGCGGTTGTAGGTCAGCACGACGATGCTGACGCGCGCTTCCGCCTTTTCGTTCAGATAGATACTCATGCCCACGCTCGGATAGGTTGCAAAGCAAGTTGGCAGGGCGCCAGCAATCTTCGTACCTATCGTTGGGCAAGCCTACCGCAGCGGATTCGACGACCCGTCCAGATCCGTATCCGCCCCGTATTCTTCCAGCCGGTTGTACAAGGTCTTGAGGCTGATGCCCAGCATCTCGGCAGCCGTCTTCTTCACCCCCCCGCACTGCTTCAAGGTGGCCAGAATCAACTGCCGGTTGGCCTCCGCCAACGGCACCCCCACCGGCACCAGGATCTCCGACCCCCAGCCGGCCGAATGCGCCTCCAGCTCGAACGAATTGAAATCGCCCTTGATCACGTCGTCCGCCAGAATGTAACTACGATATACGTAATTGCGCAGTTCCCGGATGTTCCCCGGCCAGGAATACTCGCGCATGGCCTTGACCGCTTCGGGCGCGAAGGTCTTGCGGGTGTTGTTCTCGTCGTTCAGCTTCTGCAGGAAATGCTCGGCCAGCAGGATCACGTCGTCTTCCCGCTCGCGCAAAGGGGGCAGCTCCAGCGGAAAGACGCTCAACCGGTGATAGAGGTCCTCGCGCAGCGCCCCGCCCGCGACCGCCTGTTCCGGGTTGCGGTTGGTGGCCGCGACGACGCGCACGTCGGTCTCGATTTCCTCGTGGGCGCCGACACGCATGAAACGGCCGGTTTCCAGCACACGCAGCAGGCGTACCTGCAGTTCCATGGACATCTCGGTGATTTCGTCCAGGAAGATCGTGCCGCCGCGGGCGCGTTCGAAATAGCCCTTGTGCTGGCGGTCCGCCCCCGTGAAGCTGCCTTTCTCGTGGCCGAAGAGCTCGCTTTCGATGAGATTGGGGGAGATGGCCCCGCAATTGATGGGTATGAAAGGCTGCTGGTGCCGCGGGCTGGCCAGGTGTATGGCTTCGGCCGCGAGCTCTTTGCCGGTGCCGCTTTCGCCGACCAGCAGCACCGTGGCCTGGGTGGGCGCCACCTTCTCGATGTGGGCGCAGAGCAATTGCATCGCCCTCGATTTGCCTATCATCTTGGCGAAGCAGTCCGACGCGCCGGGCATGGGCGGGCTGCTCGCCATGGTCTTGAGTTCGACCAGTATTCCGCGCAACCGGCGCAGGCTGAGCGGCTTGAGCAGGTAGTCCACCGCGCCGCAGCGCAGCGCCTCGATGGCGCTGTCCACGCTGGAATAGCCGGTCATGAACACCACCTGCGTATCGCTCGGCCCGCTTTCCTTCCAGAAGGCAACGCCGTCGCCGTCGGGCAGTTGCACGTCCACCAGCGCCACGTCGGGTTTCTGCCTTTCCATCTGGATGCGCGCCTGGCGCACGTCGCTCGCCTGGGCGACGGTATAGCCGGCCTCCAGCGCGACGTCCGCGATGAGCTCGCGGATGTCGGATTCATCGTCAACGATCAATAAATGCGGCATATACGCTTCGTTTTAAAAATTGCTGCCTTGCCGACTTGTGGAAAGCCATGCGGGAGAAGTCGACAGGGATTCCCTTGTTGGTCATGGTACGCGGAAACGGTGGGAGCCAATGTAAACAAAATTTGCTTTTGAAACCAACGGCTATTATTGCGATCCGCCGCGCATTTCATATTAGACTCCGGCAAATGATTAACTCGTCCAAACTCATTGGGCGCTCCCCCGCGGCGTTCGAGCTTGCCCGGTCGATCGTGAAAGCCGCCCCGACGGATGCCGGCGTGCTGATCGTCGGGGAAAGCGGCACCGGCAAGGAAGTCGTCGCACGCGCCATCCATCAGCGCAGCGCCCGCTGCGACGCCCCATTCGTAGCCATCAATTGCGGCGCCATTTCGGCATCGCTGGCCGAAACGGCATTCTTTGGACACGAAAAAGGCAGCTTCACGGGGGCGGCCGCCACCGCCAAAGGCTGCTTCGAAACCGCCGACGGCGGCACCCTGTTCCTGGACGAGGTCACCGAAATGCCCCTGCCCATGCAGGTGCAGCTGCTGCGCGTGCTCGAAACCGGCCAATACCATCGCGTCGGAGGCATGGAGCTGCGGCGCGTGCATGTGCGCATCATCGCCGCCACCAACCGCGACCCCAAAGAGGCCGTCAGGTCGGGGCGTTTCCGTTCCGACCTGCTGTACCGGCTGGCCGTCTTTCCCATACGCGTTCCCGCCCTGCGCGAGCGGCAGTCCGACATCGCCTACCTGGCCCAGCGCTTCCTGGACGAGCTCAATGCCGAAGAAAAAACCCGGAAGATGTTTTCGGATGACGCCATCGCGCATCTGGAAGCGTACAACTGGCCCGGCAATGTGCGGGAACTGAAGAACACGGTCACGCGCGCCTACATCCTGGCCAACGACGTGATCGAAATCGGCCCCTTGGCGCCGGTATTCCGCGTCAAGAGCCCCGACCTGTCCAACGGCTTCCTGAAGATTCCCATCGGCACGGACCTGGCCAACGCGCAGCATGCGCTCATACAGGCGACGCTGGAATATTACTCCGGCGACAAGCGCCGCACGGCCGCCGCGCTGGGCATCAGCCCCAAGACCCTGTACAACCGGCTGGAACAGATGCGCAACGGCGAAACGCCGGCGGGCACTTCTTACCGCCACCGGTAATTCGCACCGTCCGGCCGCCGCGCGGCGGCCGGCTTCGCGGCGCCGGAGAGCGGGAAGACACATCTTTTTTCAATCGTTCAAAACACCGATACGGCTTTGTCTTGCGGCAACCGGGCGGCTCGCGGGCCGCCGCTCGAGCCCGTTCTTCGGCCGATCTGGCACGGATATTGCGTCATGTTCCATTGTGCATGCGCCGACTGGCGCCACATCCAACAACAGGAGACCAGACAAATGACGCAGATGTCTTACGAGTTGCTGACCAAGCAGCAAACCAGTCTGACGCCCCGCCTGCAGCAGTCGGTGAAGCTGCTGCAAATGTCGACCCTGGACTTCACGAAGGAAGTTGCTCAGGCCATCGCCAACAATCCTTTCCTCGAGGACGGAGAGGACGGTGCATCGGAGGAACATGCGGACGCCGGCCAACCCGCCGCCAAAGACGCCGGACATGTGAAGAACGCCGACCCGGAGTCCTCCGAACACGCCGCCGCCGAAGCGGAAGGCGACCGGGACGCGCAAGCCGCCGAGCCTGCCTTCGACGAGAGCGCCTCCACGTACTCGGGCGACTATCCCGTCCGGCGCGATCCCGACCTGCCGGACACCGATGTCGGCCAATGGGCCCAGCACCAGACCAGCATGCAGGAATCCCTGCTGACCGATCTTTGCGCGTATCCCCTGAGCGAGCGCGATCGCCTTCTTGCGGAATACATCATCGAAGCCATAGACGAGGACGGCTACCTGCGACTGCCTTTCTCCGACCTCGCGCCGGCTTCCGCGTTTTCTCCGCCCGTCGACGACAAGGAATGGGAGGCGGCGCTGCGGCTGGTGCAGCAAGTCGCCACGCCGGGGCTGGGCGCGCGCAACCTGCAGGAATGCCTGACCCTGCAGCTGCGGGCGCTGGACGAGGACACGCCGGGCAAGCAGTTGGCCGGGCGTATCGTCTCGGAACACATCGACAAGCTTGGTCGCTGCGACTATGCCGGGCTGGCGCGCGCGCTGGATTGCAGCGCGGAAGACATACAGCGGGCCACCCTGTTGATCCGCAACCTGGAACCCCATCCCGGCCGGCGCTACGGCGCCATAGACCCGTCCTGCTATGTCGTGCCCGACGTCATCGTGCGCAAGGTGGGCAAACTGTGGGTGGCGGTCAGCAACGAAAGCGCCATGCCGCATGCGCGCCTGAACACCGTCTACGCCAAGCTCTTTCGCGAGTCCCGGTACGAGGACCGTTCACTGATGGCGCAGGCACTGCAGGAGGCGCGCTGGCTGCTGCGCAGCCTGGAGCAGCGCAGCAGCACCATCCAGCGCGTGGCGCAGGCCATCGTCGCGCGGCAGCAAACCTTTTTCGACTATGGGGAAATCGCCCTCAGGCCCCTGATGCTGAGCGAAATCGCCGAGGAGCTCGGCATGCACGAATCGACGGTTTCGCGCGCGACCAGCCACAAATACCTGTCGTCTCCGCGCGGCCTGTTCGAATTCAAGCATTTCTTCTCGCGCGAGCTGGCCACCAGCTCCGGCGGGACCTGCTCGGCCGTCGCGGTGCGCGCGCTGATCCAGGAAATGATAGACGAAGAAAACCCCAAGGAGCCGCTGTCCGACGTCACGCTTGCCCGCAAGCTGGCCCGCGAAGGCGTGGTCGTCGCCCGCCGGACCGTTTCCAAATACCGCGCGCAGATCAAGTATCCGCCGGCAGAGCTGCGGCGGGCGCCATAGGCCCGTGCCCGGCCGCCGCGCCGGGGCCGGAGCCGTGGATGGGCCGGCAAAGCGGGTAAAATCCCGCAGGATCTCCCGGAGACCTGCATGGAAACACCCAAGCCGCCCACCATCGCGCTGATCGGCACCGGCGGCACGATCGCCTCGACGGCCGCCGACCCCGCCGCCATGACCGACTACGCGGTCACGGAACCCGTCAGCGCCATCCTGGACGCCGTCCCCGAAATCAACGCCCTCGCCGACGTGCAGTATTGCCAGCCTTTCAACGTCGACAGCCGCTGCATCGACGACAAAATGCTGCTGAAGCTGGCCAGGCGCGTCGACGGCATCCTGGCGGACCCCGCCGTCGACGCGGCCGTCATCACGCACGGCACCGACACGCTGGAAGAAACCGCTTATTTCCTCAACCTGGTGCTCAAGAGCCGGAAGGCGGTGGTCATGACGGGGGCGATGCGGCCGGCGTCGGCGCGCAGCGCCGACGGCCCGCTCAATCTGTACCATGCCATGCTGGTCGCCGCCGAGCCCGACGCGGCCGGCAGAGGGGTGATGGTGGTCATGAACGACGGTATCCACGCCGCCCGCCATGTCTGCAAGACGCATACGAGCAGCGTCCAGGCCTTCAGTTCGCAAGAGCACGGCTGCCTGGGCGGCATCGTCAACGGCAAGCCCCGGTTCTTCAACACCCCCGCCGCCCGCCATACGCTGGCGACCGATTTCGCGCTGGCTGGGGTGAAGGCGCTGCCCTGGGTGGACGTCATCTACGATCACCAGAGCGCCGGCCCGCATCTGTTCCAGGCTTCGATCGCGGCGGGGGCGCAAGGCATCGTGCTGGCGGGCACCGGCAACGGCAGCATGTCGCCCGCCGCCGAAAAAGGCTTACGCCTGGCCGCCAGGAAAGGCCTGGCCTGCGTGCGCAGCAGCCGCGTCGGCGCGGGCGCCGTATCGGCAAGCGCGTCGGACGCCCGCCTGGGGCTCATATCGGCCGGCTCGCTGAACCCCCAGAAGGCGCGCATCCTGCTGAAGCTGGCACTGACCGTCACCCGCGACCGCGAACGGATCCAATGGTATTTCGACCATTGCTGACGGCAACGAAACGGCCCCGGACCCTCATCCCTCCAGGCGTCGCAGGCTTTCGAACCGCCGGCGCGCGCCGCTCAGCGGGTCGACGAACTCGATCGCCCTTGCCAGCAGGCGCAAGGGCCGGCTGAAGTCGTCCTCCAGCGCCCGCGGCCGCAAAACGGGATAGAACCCGTCGTTGCATATCGGCATTCCCAATGCGCTCATGTGCACCCGCAACTGGTGCTTGCGGCCGGTGAGCGGCATCAGCCTGAACCAGCCCAGGCCGTCCCGGACCCGCATCAGCTCGATGCGGGTTTCGCTGTTGGGCGGCCCATCGACCTCCCGCATGGTGAATTGCCCCGGGCACTGCTCCAGCCGGCTGCGGCGCAGCGCCGGCGGTTCGAGACCGGCCCGCAAGGGAGCGACCGCCTCGTATTCCTTGAATACCCGGCGCGATTGGAAAAGCGACTGATACGCGCCCCGGTGGTCCGGATGCGCGCAAAACAGCAGCACGCCCGCGGTTTCGCGGTCCAGGCGATGGAGCGGCGTCAGCCAGGGCATGTCGAGCGCGCGCCGCAGCCTGGTCAGCGCGGTTTCCCGCAAATACCTGCCCCCCGGCGTGCTCGCCAGGAAATGCGGCTTGTCGACCGCCACCAGGTGTTCATCGCGAAACAGCACCGGCAGATCGAACGGCAGCGGCGCTTCGCCGGGCACTTCGCGGTAGTACCAAAGCCAGCGCCCGGGTGCATAAGCCGCCTCGCCCCGCTGGGGCCGGCCGGCCCGGTCGACGATGTCTCCCCGGGCGAGACGCTCGCGCAGGATTTCCGGGGGAACATGGGGAAAGCGCTCCGCCAGGAAATCGAGCAGGCTGCGCCAGGGGCCGTCCGGCAGATACACCCTGCTCGGCCCGACGCCGTCCCTGACGGGCAGCGGCGCGGCGGCGGCATCGGCCCCCGCATGCCGCGTCTCCATCAATCCGCCGTCCAATCCAGGATGACTTTGCCGCTCTTGCCCGACAGCATGGCTTCGAAGCCCGCCCGATACTCCTGGACGGGAAACCGATGCGTCACGATGGGCGCAAGGCTCAGCCCGCTTTGCAGCATGGCCACCATTTTGTACCAGGTCTCGAACATCTCGCGGCCGTATATGCCCTTGATTTCGAGCCCCTTGAAAATGACTTTGGTCCAGTCTATGCCGAAGCCCTGGGGCGGAATGCCCAGCATGGCGATCTTGCCGCCGTGATTCATCTGTTCCAGCATGGAGACGAAGGCGCTGGGCGCCCCCGACATTTCCAGGCCCACGTCGAAGCCTTCGGTCATGCCCAGCTCGCGCATGACCGCTTCCAGCGTCTCGTCGGCGACGTTCACGGTGCGCGTCGCCCCCATCCGCGCGGCGAGCGCCAGCCGGTAGTCATTGACGTCGGTGACCACGACGTTGCGCGCACCCACGTGGCGGGCGATGGCCGCGGCCATGGCGCCGATGGGACCGGCGCCGGTGATGAGCACGTCCTCCCCGACCAGGTTGAAGGCGAGCGCCGTGTGCGTGGCGTTGCCGAAGGGGTCGAACACGGCCGCCAGCTCGTCCGGCACGTCGTCCGGTATCTTGAAGGCGTTGAACGCCGGCAGGACCAGGTAGTCGGCGAAAGCGCCGGGGCGGTCCACGCCCACCCCCGAGGTGTTGCGGCACAGATGCCGGCGCCCCGCCCGGCAATTGCGGCAGAATCCGCAAGTGATGTGGCCCTCGCCGGAGACACGGTCGCCGATGCGGAAGCCGGCGACCTCCTGGCCGATGGCCACGATCTCGCCCACGTATTCATGGCCCACGTGCATGGGCGTCGGCACCGTGCGGGCCGCCCAGTCGTCCCAGTTCCAGATGTGGATGTCGGTTCCGCAGATGGCGGTCTTGCGGATCTTGATCAGCACGTCGTTGTGGCCGACGGCCGGGACGGGGACGTCGGTGAGCTCCAGGCCCACGCCCGCATGAGTCTTGACCAGCGCTCGCATCGTGTTCATATTCACTCCAGGCTTATATGCACCCCAGGCGCCGCCCGGCGCGCTCGAACGCCGCCACGGCCCGGTCGATCTGTTCCGGCGTGTGGGCCGCGCTCATCTGCGTGCGTATCCGCGCCTGGCCGCGCGGCACGACCGGATACGAAAACCCGATGACGTAGACGCCTTCTTTCAGGAGTTCGTCCGCCATGTCGCGGGCCAGCCGGGCATCGCCGAACATCACTGGGATGATGGGGTGCTCCCCCGGCACCAGCTCGAACCCGAGGCCTCGCATGGCGGCGCGGAACCGCCGGCCGTTTTCGTGGACGCGCCGCCGCAGCGCCTCGCCCTCGTCGCTTTGCAGCAGTTGCAGCACCCTCAGAGAGGCGGCCACGATGGGCGGCGCAAGCGTATTGGAAAACAGATAGGGACGCGAACGCTGGCGCAACAGCTCGGCGACGGAAGCATGCGCGGCCACATAGCCGCCCGAGGCGCCGCCCAGCGCCTTGCCCAGCGTGCCGGTGACGATGTGGACCCTGCCCTCGACGCCGCAGTGCTCGGGCGTGCCGCGCCCATGCGGCCCCACGAACCCCACCGCATGGGAATCGTCGACCATGACCAGCGCGTTGAATTCGTCGGCCAGATCGCAGATGGACTTCAGGTCGGCAATGATGCCATCCATGGAAAACACGCCGTCCGTGGCGATCAGCTTGAAGCGCGCCCCGGCCGCGTCCGCCGCCCGCAGCTGGGCGCGCAGGTCGGCCATGTCGTTGTTCTTGTACCGGTAGCGGCGCGCCTTGCTCAGCCGGATGCCGTCGATGATGCTGGCATGATTCAAGGCGTCGCTGATGACCGCGTCGTTCTCGTCCAGCAAGGCTTCGAACAGGCCGCCGTTGGCGTCGAAGCAGCTGGAATAGAGCACGGCGTCGTCCATCCGCAGGAAGGCGGCCAGGCCGTGCTCCAGCGCCTTGTGTCCCGCTTGCGTGCCGCAGATGAACCGCACCGACGCCAGCCCGAACCCTGCGTCGTCCAGGCCCTGCTTGGCCGCCTCGATCAAGCGGCCGTCGTTGGCCAGGCCCAGGTAGTTGTTGGCGCAGAAGTTCAGCACCTGGGCGCCGCCCTGCAGGCGCACCTGCGCCGACTGCGGGCCGGCCATCACGCGCTCGGCCTTGAAATAGGCGTCGGCGCGCAACTGGTCGACCTGCGCTTGCGCGTGCTCGAAGAATGCGTGCTTCACGAGCCCAGCCCCCGCACGGCGCCCGCTGTCTGCTTCTTCTGCCGGCGCCCTTGCGCGACCCACATCAGCGCCAGGATCAGCAGCGCCGGGATGTAGAACCAGAACTCCGACGGCCGGGCCGGGTTGGGAACCAGCACCCGGGCGATGTCCCAGCCCTGCTCCCAGCCCGCGCGGCGCGCCTGGCTGCCGAAGCGCACCGCCGCGATCTGCGCCTGGTCGCCCATGGCCATGACGGTCAGGCCCGCCGCGGACAGGCGCTGCAGGCCGGCCGCGTCGCCGGTGGCCGCGCTGCCTTCCGGCAGCGCCGGCAAGGGCACCGCCACGGTTTTCTCCAGTTCGTCGCCTTCCAGGTTCATGCCGCTGAGCACGGCGACCAGCCGGCCTCTTTCCGGCATGTCGGCGGCGATCTTGAGCAATTCGGCGGCGGGGCGGGACTCGTACTTGGGCGCGATGTGATTCATGAACCAGTCGGGCCGGAACAGCATGAAGGTCACCAGCAGCAGCAGGGCGACTTCCAGCCAGGTCGCCTTGACGCGCATCCAGCGCATGGTGGCCGCCGCGAAGGTCAGCGACGCCAGCGTGGCGCCGCCCACGACCAGGACCAGTTCGCCCCAGCCCTCGACGTCGATCAGCAGCAGCAGCGGGTTGAAGATGAACATGAAGGGCAGCACCGCCGTGCGCATGGCGTAGGTGACGCCCTGTATGCCCGTCTTGATGGGGTCTTCGCCGGAAATCGCCGCCGCGGCGAAGGTGGCCAGCCCCACGGGCGGCGTGATGTCGGCCATGATCCCGTAATAGAACACGAACATGTGCACCGCGATCAGGGGAATGACCAGGCCGCTTTGCGCGCCCAGTTCGACGACGACCGGCGCCATCAGGGTGGCCATCAGGATGTAGTTCGCCGTCGTCGGCATGCCCAGGCCCAGAATCAGGCAGACCGCCGCGGTGAAGAACAGCATGCCCAGCACGCTGCCCATGGACACCAGTTCCACGAACGCCGTCATGCGCAGGCCCAGGCCGGTGAGCGTGATGGCGCCGACGATCAGGCCGGCCGTGCCGCAGGCGATGGCGATGCCGATCATGTTGCGGGCGCCTTCCTGCAAGCCCGTCACGGTTTCCGACCAGCCCGTGCCGACGGCGGGCGCCATCGGCTGCTTGCGGAACCAGGCGATGAGCGGCCGCTGGGTCAGCATCTGTACCAGCATGGACACCACGGCCCAGAACGCCGACAAGCCGGCCGACAGCTGCTCCACCGTCAGGCACCAGACCAGTATGCCGATGGGGATCAGGAAATACAGCCCGGCGCGCACGGTCGGCCAGGTTTCGGGCCGCACCGGATTGGTGATGTTGATGTCGGTGGGCAGATCGGGATGCGATGCCGCGATGCGCAGCAGCCAGAGGTATAGCGCGACCAGCAGGCCGGTCAGGATCCAGATCGCCGCGTCGCCGGCCACCGCCTGCACGCCCACGCCTATCCAGTAGACCAGGCCCATGACGATCAGCGAGCCTGCCGTGCCCATGCCCCAGCCCGCCATCCTCTGCAGCAGCGTGCGCGGCTTCCCGGCGGACATCATGGGCTGTATGCCCAGCTGCAAGGCCTCCAGGTGCACGATGTAGAACAGCGCCACGTAGGAAATGGTGGCGGGCAGCAGGGCGTGCCGGATGATGTCGGTATAGGGTATGCCCACGTACTCGATCATCAAGAAGGCCGCGGCGCCCATGACCGGCGGCATGATCTGCCCGTTCACCGACGAAGCCGTTTCGATGGCGCCGGCGCGTATGCCGCCGTAGCCGGCTCGCTTCATCAGCGGTATGGTGAAGATGCCGCCCGTGACCACGTTGGCGACCGACGACGCGGAAACGATGCCGTTCACGGCCGAGGACACGACCGCCACCTTGGCCGGGCCGCCGCGCAGGTGGCCCAGCAAGGCGAAGGACACCTGCATCATGTAGTTGCCGGCGCCGCAGCGGTCGAGCAGCGAGCCCAGCAGCACGAAAATGAAGATATAGGAGACCGACACGCCCAGGGCCACGCCATAGACGCCTTCGGTCGTCAGCCACATGTGCGACACCAGGCGCTCCACCGAGGCGCCCCGGTGCGCAAGCGCGTCGGGCAGCCATGGCCCGAGCAGCGAATACAGGATGAAGACCGCGCCGAGCACCGCCATGGGCGCTCCAAGCGCGCGCCGCGTGACTTCCAGCAGCAGCACCAGGCCGACGGCGGCCACGCCGATGTCCAGCGCAGTGGGAATGCCCGGCCGGCTGGCCAGCTGGTTGTAGAAAAGGAAAAGATACGCGCCGCAGAATCCGGCGATGAGCGCCAGCACCCAGTCGTACCAGGGCATCTGGTCGCGCGGGGAGCTTTTCCGGGCGGGGTAGGCCAGGTAGCCCAGGAACATCGCGATGCCCAGGTGCAGGGCCCGCGCTTCGGTGTCGTTGAAAATGCCGAAGTTCAGTGAGAAAGGCAGCGGCGATGCATACCACAGCTGGAAGAGCGACCATGCGATCGCTCCCAGGAACAGGACGGCGCCGGTTATTCCACCCACATTGCGGCCGCCTCGGTCAACATCCGCAACCAATTGCTCCAGGTTGGCATTCGTTTGCTGAGGGTCGACGGACGACGATGCTGTCGTGCTCATGTGAGGATTCCTATTGTATTGCTGACGATTCGGTCCGGCGCTCCATGGATAGCCATGCGGGGGCCGGACCTTGAACGGGGAGCGGGCGGCTCGTGGCCACCCGCCTGTTGCCTATGCTTCGCCCTGACGTTACAGGAGGCCTTTTTCCTTGAAGTATTTTTCAGCGCCGGGGTGCAGCGGGGCCGACAAGCCGTTCTTCACCATGTCCTTGGCTTCGAGGTGGCCGAAGGCCGGATGCAGCTTCTTGAAGTCTTCGAAGTTGTCGAACACCGCCTTCACGATCCGGTAGACGGATTCCTCGGGCACGTCGGCCGACGTGACGAAGGTGGCCAGCACGCCGTAGGTGTTGGTTTCCTGCGGGTTGTTGGGGTATAGCCCGGCGGGAATCGAGACCTTCGCATAATAGGGGTACTGTTCCACCAGCTTGTCGATGACCGGGCCGGTCAGCGACACCAGTTGCGCGCCGCAAGTCGTGGTGGGGTCCTGGATGTTCGCCGACGGATGGCCCACGCCGTAGAAGAAGCCGTCGATCTTGCCGTCGCACAGCGCCGAGCCGTGCTCGTCGGGGCGCAGCTCGGACGCCAGCGAGAAGAAGCTCAGGTTCTGGCCACGGGCCTTGAGCAGCTGCTCCATGGAGGCGCGCGTGCCCGAACCCGGGTTGCCGACGTTGAAGCGCTTGCCCTTGAAGTCGTCGAAAGACTTGATGTTGGCTTCCTTGCGGGCGACCACCGTGAACGGCTCCGGGTGGATGGAGAACACCGAGCGCAGCTTCTTGAAGGCGCCAGCATCCTTGAATTGGCCCTCGCCATTGTAGGCGTTGTAGCCGACGTCGGACTGGACCACGCCGAGATCCAGTTCCCCGGCCTTGATCGTGTTGATGTTGAAGACCGAGCCGCCGGTGGATTCCACCGAGCACCGCAGGCCGTGGCTGGCGCGGTCCTTGTTGACCAGACGGCAGATGGCGCCGCCGGCCGCGTAGTAAACGCCCGTCACGCCGCCGGTGCCGATGCTCACGAATTTTTGCTGCGCGGCCGCGGGCAGGGGCGCGGCCAGGGCCGCGAACATTGCCGCAGCGCCCGCCGTCATGGTCAGGCGCTTGCCGAAAGAGGCGTTCAAAAACTTACGCATGTCTATTCTCCTTGGGTTTCCCCGCTGTTATTGCCGGCTCGTAACCGGTACGTTACACACCCGCCCGCTTTATGCGGCGGACGGATACAAAAAAATCGCCGCGGCCCGCATTCAGCCGCGTTTTGCCGGCGGGCTCCCGTAGGTCAGCTCGTCTCGCATGCGCAGCTCGACCTCGTCCAGCCGGTTCAGTATTTCCTTGCCGCCCGCCACCGCGCAACGGGCCACCAGGTGTTCCGCCAGGGCCAGCGGGCCCGCCATGGTGTGGAAGAACGACCCCGGCCCTTTGCGGCCGCTGCCCACTTGGCCGCCTTCCGTGCGGAACAGCAGCACGTGGCGGGCGTTCAGCGCAAGCGGTGACAGGGCGTCGTCCGTCAGGGCGATGACGGCCGCCCCGCGCGCCGCGATGTCGCGCGCGGCCCGGATGGTTTGCGTCGCGTAGGGCGACTGGCTCACCACCACCAGCGCGTCGCCGGCGCCGAGCAGGTCGGCCTGTTCGTGCAAGGTGCTGCCGCAGCCGTCCAGCAGCACACCGTTGCGCTGCACCAGCTGATACGCATAACGCATCTGGAAGGCCGTGCCGAAGCTGGACCGGGACCCCAGAAAGCCCACCAGCCTCGCGCCCAGCATGGTCTGCGCCGCGGCGTCGAACTGCGCCGGCGTATTCAACGCGCGCACCGACTGCACGGCTCCGCTTTGCAGTTCGGACAGCGCATCGTGCGCAAACCGGTTGTTCCGCGGGCCGGCCGCCTGCAGCTTGGCCGCCTTCTGCCTGAGGCTGTCGCCGCCGGTGGTCAGGGCCTGCTGGAACGGGGCGCGGAAGCTGTCATAGCTGGGATAGCCGGCTGCGCGGGCGAGCCTGAGCATGGTGGCGGGAGACACCGACAGCGCCTGGGCCTGCCTGCGCATGGACCACAGGCCGACCTCGGCCGGATGACGGCTGACCCAGCGCGCCGCCCTTTGCAATTCGGGCGTGAGCTCGGCGAACACCGCCTGCAGGCGCTGTTGCGGATCGTTGGGGGAAGCAGCCATGCCGTGGACGTAAGCGCGTATTGATAAAAAACATATGCTACAACGAGGCGAAAATTTAAAACAAATGTTTTTATCGGGGTTTGCCCTAGGAATGGCGCCGATCCGGCCTCAGCGCATGTATTTGAAGGTGCCGGTGGCCGTGGCGATCAGCCGGCCGCCGGACCAGACTTCCCCTTGCGAGAAATAGACGCTTCTGCCCTGCTTCTGCACATGGCCCTTGGCGATCAGCATGTCGCCCTGCGCGGCATCGACGAAATTCGTGGTCAGCGTCAGCGTGACCGCGCGGCGCGGCGGTTCGTCCGGCGGCGCGTACTGGCCGCAATAGCCGCAGACCGAGTCGAGCAGCGTGCAGATGACGCCGCCATGGACTCGCCCGCTGCGGTTGTCGAGCCGGCCGGACATGGGCAGGTGTATCTCGGCATAGCCTTGCCGCCATTCGACCAGGCTGACGCCCAGCCATTCGAGATAAGGATTTTCCAAGGGCAGGCCGGCCGCCTCTTCCTTGATGTCTAAACTATTCATGTCGATAAACCAAGATCATTCCGTTCCCGTTCCATTCGCCTCGCCGCCCGACACGATCAGGTCCAGCCGTTCGTGCTCGTGGTCCGCATGCAGGGGGGTCAAATCAGGCATTGTACGGTTTGCCCTGGAAGACAGCTCGCGGAACCGCGCCGCCTTGCCATACAGCCCCTGCTGGCCGGCAAGCGACTTCACCACCTCGTTGTAGTGGCGGCCGGCCGTGTCCAGCGTGGCGCCCAGCCGCTTCAGGCGCTCGGCCACCATGGCGACCTGATTGTAGATCTCGCCCGCGCGCGCGCTGAGCTCGTGCGCCTGCTCGTTGCTGCGGGCCGTCATCCAGAGATTGGCCACCGTCTTGAGTATGGGCATGAGCGTGGTGTGCGACACCAGGACCACGTTGCGCCGGTAGCCGTAGTCGAACAGCTCCCGGTCGTGCTTCATGGCTTCGATGTAGGCGGCCTCGATGGGCATGAACATCAGGACGAAGCTGGGGCTGCGCATGCCCGGAAGATTGCTGTAGTCCTTGCGGCTGAGGTCGTCGATGTGATGGCGCACCGCCTTGGCGTGGGCGTCCAGCGCCTCCCGCAGCTGCTCGGGCGTTCGCGCGGCCACCGCGCGCTCGTAATCCACCAGCGACACCTTGCTGTCCAGCAGAATGTGCTTCTGATCGGGCAGCTTCACCACGAAATCCGGCAGGCGCGCATTTCCCTGCTGGTCCCGCAGGCGCAGTTGCGCGTCGTAGTGGTCGCCCCGCATCAGGCCGGCCAGCTGCAAGGCCTGCTCCAGCTGCATTTCGCCCCAGTTGCCCGCCGTCTTCTTGTCACCCTTGAGCGCGCCGGCCAGGTTCTCGGCCTCCGCGCTCATCTTCAGCCCCACGTCCAGCACGCGGCGCACTTCCGTGGCCAGTATGGCGTTGCCGCGCACGGCTTCGTCGTGCACCTGGTTCACCCGCCGCTGGAATGCCTCGATCTGTTCGCGCAAAGGCGCGAGCAGGGCGTCCATGGAGCGGCGGCTGTCCAGGGTGAAGTGCCGGCCTTTTTCTTCCAGGATCTGGTTGGCCAGGTTCTCGAACTCGGCCTTGAGGACGTCCCTGGTGCGCCGCATGTCTTCGTCTTTCAGGCGGGATTCCGCCCGCAAGTCGTCCAGGCGCTCGCGCAGGCCTGCGGCCTCGGCCTCGCTGTGTATCAGGCGGCGCTCGAGCTCGCGCGCCGCCCGCCTGGACGCGCGCCGCGCGGGGCCCGAGGCCAGCAGCGCGATGACTATCCCGGCGGCCAGTCCCAGGGCGCCGGAAACGACGAGCTGCAGCTCGATGGACCATGGATTCATGCCTGTCGCCTTCTCAGAATAATCATCGCCCCGTCCCGCGCCATGCCGCGCTTGACTATTTGACACAAGTTTGTATGCTTCGTATTTCCGTCCGCGTACCCGGCCGAAATGCATAGTTTACGCGGCATGCCTGCGCCCTTTCCTTCATCAAACATGGGTAGATTACTTCGCTGCATACTGCTGGCCGCCGCCGCGACCATCACGATGTCTGGATCTGCCGGCGCCCGCCCATGGCCCGCCGACGATCAAACCATACAGATCATCGTACCCGCGCAAGGCCACGGCAGCACGCGCGACGCCATCGTTCAGCTCATCACCACGAAGCTGGCGCAAAAGCTGGGCCGGAATCTCCAGATCCTGAACCAGGGGGGCGCGGCTGGCAACATCGCCGCCGAACTCGCCGCCAAGGCGCCGGCCGACGGCTCCGCGCTCTTCTTCGCCTGGGGCGAAATCCTGGCCCTCCATCCCGCCGCCGACCGCGCGCAATCCGCGGCGCAAAGCTTCGACCCCATCGTCCTCATCGGCGACACGCCCAACATCCTGATCGTCAACAACGACCTGCCCGTGCACAACCTGGCCGAATTCACCGCCTACGTGCGCGGCCATCCCGGCGTCGTCAACTTCGGGTCCATCGGCAACGGCAGCTACATGCACCTGGCGGGCCTGCTGTACATGAACGTCACCGACACCAATATGGTGCACATTCCCTACAGCGCGGCCGGCCTGGCCACGTCCAACCTCATTTCCGGCGAGATCCAGTCCATGTTCCAGCTCATTCCCGGCGCGCTGGAACCCCTGCGGGCCCAGAAGGTCCGGGCCCTGGGGGTCATGGCCGCCACGCGCTCGCCCACCCTGCCCGACGTCCCCACCATGGCCGAGCAAGGCCACCCCGAACTGCAGTCATCGAACTGGTTCGCGCTGCTGGCGCCCAAAGGCGCCCCGGCCGACGCCATCGCGGCCGTCAACACGGCCGTCAACGAAATCCTTCAGGAGCCCGACGTCCGCCGCCGCCTCATCGAGCTTGGCGTCAGCCCGCGGGGCGGCACGCCCGCCGACCTCGAAGCGCACATGCTCGAAGAACAAAAAAAATGGCGGCGCATCGTCAGCGTATCGGATATGTCCATCCGCTGACGCGCGCCCGGCTCGGGCCCTAGTGCCTGTCGACGCTGAAAGACCCCAGCCCCGGAAACGGGTCGAGCGCCTGGGGCAGGCCGCTGGGGTCGCCGCGCACGAAGCGGGGCACCCTGGCGCTCGCGAAATCCCACAGGGCGCCGATGAACCGCCGGGTCTCGTCGGCCATGGGGCGGTCCGGATGGGTGATCACGCCGATCACATAAGGCAGGTGCCGGTCCGCCGAGCGGTAGACCACGCCCCGGGGCTGCACGCACTGCGCCGTGAACGGATCCATCAGCGCCAGTCCCACTTTCGCCTCCACCAGCATCAGCGCGGTGAGGTTGGACGTGGTTTCGATGTGGCGCCGGGGGGCCGCGCCGCCGCGGTGGCCCAGCAGCGCCGTCGCCAGCCGATGCCGCAGGCGCGTGCTGTTGGACATGGTGATCACGGTCTGCTCGCCGAGCATGTCCAGCGGGATGACCTCGTGCTCGGCCAGCGGATGGCCCTCGGGCAGGGCGATGACGCAAGGCGCCTGGCCGCTCCATTGCAGCCGGCAACGCCCCAGCTCGGTGGGCATGCTGATGACGCCCAAGTCCGCATTGCCGTTCGCGACCATCTGCACCGCCTGGCTCGAGGGCATGGTGCTCAGGCACATCCGGTTCTCGAACACCGGCGTGGTGGCTTCCAGGCCGCCCAGCACCGACGCCACCAGCGAGGCGCCCAGGGTGTGGTTGGAGGCGACGCACAAAGGCCGGGCGTCCCCCCGGGCGATTTCCCGGGACCGGTCCTCGAGATGCCGCAAGGTGGCCAGCACGTGCCGCGCTTCGTCATAGAAGCGCTGCCCCTCGGCCGTCAGCGTGACGTGGGGACGGGTACGAGTGAAGAGCGTGAAGCCCAACTCCTGCTCCAGGTCTTGGACCTGGCGGCTGACCACGGACTGGGAACGATCGAGCAAGCGGCCGGCTGCAGTGACGTTGCCTGCGGAACATACTGCCGCAAAGGCCTCGAGTTGGCGGATTTCCATGTGGGATAAAGCGACGCGGTGAGGCGTACAATTGAAAACATTTGTATACCATCCGAGATCATACCCACAATACGGCCAGATATATCGCCGATCTGCATACAAACTTCCGCCCAGCTTCGCGCACTGACCGGCATGCGGACCGTGTCGCCCGCGCCCGTCCGCTCCCCGACTCCCATTCCGCCCGGGCCGGCCGCGGTCCTACGGCGAATCGGGCTTTTTCACGCCGAAGCAATGCTCCAGCCCCGGAAACCGCCCTTCACGGACGTCTTGCGCGTATTGCCCCGCGGCCGCCTTGATCATGCCGCCCACGTCGGCAAACCGTCGCGCGAACTTGGGAATGCGGTCCCCGCTGAGGCCGAGTATGTCTTCGGTGACGAGGATCTGGCCGTCGCAGGCGGGCGAGGCGCCGATTCCTATGGTCGGGATGGCCAGGGCGTCGGTGATGCGGCGGCCCAGAGGTTCGGCGATGCCTTCCAGCACGACGGCGAAAGCGCCCGCCTCCTGGTGGGCCTGCGCATCGCGCAGTATCCGTTCGGCCGACTCCTCCGTCATTCCCTGGGCCTTGAAACCGCCCATGGTATTGACATACTGGGGCATCAGCCCCACGTGGGCCAGCACCGGAATGCCGCGCTCCACCAGAAAACGCGTGGTATCGGCCAGCGCGATGCCGCCTTCCATCTTGATGCCGTCGGCGCCGCTGGCCGCGAGCATTCTGGCGGCGTTGGCGAAGGCCTGCCGCGGAGATTCCTGGTAGCTGCCGAAGGGCATGTCGACGATGACGCATGCATGTGAGGTGGAACGCACCACCGCCGCCGCATGGGCGGCCATCTGTTCCACGGTGATCGACAGGGTGTCGGGCAGGGCGTAGGCCACCATGGCGGTGGAGTCGCCGATCAGAATCATGTCCAGCGCTTCATCCAGCAAACGCGCGAACGGCGCGCTGTACGCCGTCAAAGCCGCGATCTTCCGCTGCCCTTTGTAGGCCATCAGCTGGGGCACGCTGATGCGTTTCACCTGTGTATGCACACTCATTCACTTCTCCTGGTACGGGTCTTTTCAAGCCGGCGGCCGCGCACGGCGTTTGCGCGGTGCAACAACCGTATAATCGGCTAGATTAACGCAAAGGACAATCGCTGAACGCACGGAGGATCTCATGCCCGGAACACAAAGGACTTTGCCATTCCACGACGGCCGCCGCGTCCCCCAGATCGGACTGGGCTTCTGGCAGGTGAAAGACGACGAAGCCGCATCGGTGCTCGAGACGGCGCTGGAAATCGGCTATCGCTCGATCGACACTGCGGCGATCTATGGAAACGAGGCCGGGGTGGGCCGCGGCATCGCGGCGTCCGGCGTGGCGCGCGAAGAGCTGTTCATCGCGACCAAGGTATGGAACGACCGGCACGGCCACGAGGGCGCCAAGGCGGCGCTGTCGGAAAGCCTGGAAAAGCTGGGCCTGGATTATGTGGATCTGTACTTGATCCACTGGCCGGTTCCCCAGCAAGGGCGTTTCGTCCAGACCTGGGAAGCGCTGATCCAGCTGCGCGACGAGGGCCGCGCCAAGTCCATAGGCGTGTGCAATTTCAACGTTCCGCACCTCCAGGAGCTGCTGGATGAAACGGGTGTGCTGCCGGTGGTGAACCAGATCGAGCTCCATCCGCGGTTCCAGCAGGCGGAGCTGCGCCGGTTCCATGCGGAGCATGAGATCATCACGGAAGCCTGGAGCCCGCTGGGCCGCGGGCGGCTATGGGATGACGCGACGCTGGCCGGGATCGCGGTCAAGCACGGGCGCTCGGTTGCGCAGGTGATTCTGCGCTGGCATGTGCAGCTGGGCCACATGGTGATTCCGAAATCCGTGACGCCCGGCCGGATGCGGGAAAATTTCGCGGTATTCGATTTCATGCTCGACGAACACGACATGGCCGCCATTGCGTCGCTGGACAGCGCGGAGGGCCGCGGGGGCCCGGATCCGGAGGTCTTCAGCGGCTTCTAGGGCCTGTCGACGCTAAAAGGCGGGCGTCACCGGCCCTGGGGGGCGCCGGCGCCTCGCGCGCCCTTCCCCAGAAACACCGCCAACCCCGGCGCGCAAGCGAACACCGCGAAAAGCACCCAAGCAGCCTGCCTGCCGCCTGCCGGGCCTCCCGGTTCCGTGAACCCCGCCGCGTTCGTCACCATCCCGGCCAGCGCCGCTCCCATCGCCATCGCATACAGCTGCAAAGTCGTGATCGCCGCCGAGGCAATGTTCTCCTGCCCGGCGGGCGCGGACTGATATATGCGCGTCAGCATATTGGGCCAGCAGAACCCCACCCCCAGTCCCACGCCCAGCAATGGCGGCATCAATCCGTACGCCCCCTTCCCATCCGCCGAAAGACTCGTCATCGGCAGCATGAACGCCAACAGCAGCAGGGACACGGCGGAAATGGCCGGGCCGGCGAGCATCAGCCTATCGGCCAGCTTCCGCCGCCTGCCCGAGCTTGCGAAAGACCCCAGCGTCCAGCCGGCCGACATCAGCGCGGTCCAGTATCCGGCCGCCAGCGGACTCTTGCCGTGGATGTGCTGCAGGAAATAAGGAATGTAGATCTCCGTGGTGACGCCGATGCTCAGCAGGCAGATGCTGGCGTACAGACTGCCCAGCGGCGTGAAAGGCGAATAAGATCCCGTAGGAAACAGGCGCACGGCGGCGCGATCGTCGGCCCGCGCGATCCAGCCCGTGATCAGCACGCCCGCCGCGATCCCGGCCGCGTTCCATTCCAGTTTGTCGGACAGGCTGCCCAGCGACACCGCCAGCACGGAAACGGCCAGCAGCGAAATCATGCCCAGCGGCGCGCGCACGGGTCCGTCCTCGTGCTTGGACACGCCCGCGATCCGCGTGCATACCAGCACGGCCAGGACCGCCGCGATCGGCAGCACGGACCAGAACGCGAGACGCCAGTGGCCCGCTTGCGCGAAGATGCCGCCGATGGCGGGCCCCGCCAGCGTCGCCACGCCCCACATGCTGGATATCAGCACCATGGCTCGCGACCAAAGCCGCGCGTCGAAGACCAGGCGCACGGCCGAATAGCTCAGCCCCAGCAGCAGGCCGCCGCCCAGGCCCTGCGCCGTCCGCCCCAGCAGCAGCACCGGCATGGACGGGGCCAGCGCGCACACCATGGTGCCCGCGGCGAATATCGCGAGCGCGCACAGAAAGGCCCGCCGCAAGCCGAGCGATCCGACCGCCTGCGGCGATATGGCCGAGCCCAGTATCGAAGCCACGACGAACAGGGTGGTGTTCCACGCATAGTAGGCCAGCCCGCCGATGTCGGCCACGATGGACGGCAGGATGGTCGTGGCGATGTAGACGTTCACCGCATGCACGGCAACGCCGCCCGCCAGCGCCAGGGAGCGCAAGCCGTTGCCGCCCCATAAAAGCTCGTACCACGAGCCATTTTCCTGATTAGATGGCATTCCTCGCCCGCCGTGTCGACGGGGCCGTGGCCTGTCGACGTCAAAAGGCCCTTGGGCCCGGCCCCTCAATATCAATAATGAGGGGGTTTTTCGGGAGTGTAGGGATCGGCGCCGCCTTCATGCCGCGCCTGTTCGAGGCGCTTCACCAGAGCCGTGCACAAGGCGCGCAATTCATCGATCTGGCGCTGCTGCAGGTAAACCTGCCGGTTCAGCTCCTGCACCAGGTCTTCCTGGGCCGTCAGCTTGATTTCGATCTCGACCAGCCGTTGTTCCGGATCCACGCGACACCCGCCATTCCATTCCGAGAGCGGTATTGTAGCCTCCAGGCCCGTCAGCGCCCGGATCCGGGCTGGGCGGCGCGCTCTATGCCGGCGATCAAAGGGGTGCCGGAACGAGGGTCCCGGATCAGCACGCAGCTGACGCCATATAGCCGCTCGACCAGTTCCGACGTGACCACGTCCAGCGGCGCGCCCTGGGCGATGATGGCGCCGTCCAGCATGGCCACGATGTGGTCGGCATAGCGGCACGCGCTCGTCAGATCGTGCACCACCATGACGATGGTCTTGCCCGACCCGGCCAGTTCCCGGATGAGCTCGAACACCTCGATCTGGTGGCCCAGGTCCAGCGCGGACGTCGGTTCGTCCAGCAGCAGCAAGGGCGTCGCCTGCGCGATCGCCATCGCGATCCATGCCCGCTGGCGCTGGCCGCCGGACATCGATTCCAGCGGGCGATCGGCCAGGTCCACCAGATTCGTGGCCGCCAGCGCATCGCGGACGATGTCGTGGTCCTGCCGCGACCACTGGCGCAGCACGCCCTGGTGCGGCTGCCGCCCGAACTGTATCAGTTCCGACACGGTCAGGCCGTCGGGCGCCGTCGCCTCTTGCGGCAATAGCGCGAGCTGGCGCGCCACCTCGCGGGACGACATGCCGGCAATGGCCTTGCCGTTGAGCAGCACCGCGCCATGCGACGGCTTGTGCAGGCGCGACAGCCCCGCCAGCAGCGTCGATTTCCCGCAGCCATTGGGGCCGACGATGGCGGTCACCTTGCCTCGTGGTATGCGCAGGGACAGCTCCTTGACGATGGTCGTGTCGCCGTAGCCCAGGCTCAGCTCGCGCGCCTCTAGGTTGGCGCCCGCCGTTTCCGCGACGAGTTCAGTGAATAAATGCGATGTGCTCATCCAATTCTCCGGTCCGGCCGGCGCAGCAATATCCAAAGCAGGTAAGGCCCGCCCACCACCGCCGTGATCACGCCCACCGGTATTTCTATGGGAGCGAAAGCGCTGCGGCCCACCCAGTCGGCCAGCGCCATCAGCAGCGCGCCAGACAAGGCGGCCCCGATGATGGGCACGCCCTGCCTGCCCGCCAGTTGCCGGGCCATTTCCGGCGCGGCCAGGGCGATCAGGCCCACGGGCCCCACCACCGCCACGCCGAGCGCCGTCAGCACGACCGTGACGACCAGGGTCAGGGCCCGCGTCCGGCGCAGGGCGACGCCCAGGCCCACGGCCACCGGCTCGGAGAAGCGCAGCACATTCAGGGCGCGGCCGAGATACTTGGCGGCCGGCAGGCATACCAGCAGGCCCATGGCCAGCAGCCACACCGCCTGGGCGGGACGCGCGTTCAGGCTGCCCACCGTCCAGGGATAGGCGAGATTGGCGCTGTCCATGTCGCTGCGGGCCAGCATCAGATTGGTGAGCGCGCCGAATACGGCGCCGACCGCGATGCCCACGACGATGAAGCGGTAGCCCTTGGAGCCGGAGCCGCCGCTCAGGCCGAACACCAGCGCCGTGGCCGTGGCCGCGCCCATCAGGGCGAGGGCGGAGGGCGCGAGGCTGGTGGGAACCGCGATGATGGACGCGACCGCGAAGGCGCTGGCCCCGTCGTCGATGCCGATGATGCCCGGCGTCGCCAGGCGGTTGTGCGCCAGCGTCTGCAGCAGGCAGCCCGCCACGCCCAGCGCCGCCCCGCTCAGCAGGCCGGCCGCCAGCCTGGGCAAGCGCAGCTCTTTTATCAGGAAAACATGCTTGGGCTCGCCCTGGCCCAGGATGGCGCGCAAGGCGTCCCAGGGGCTCAGTTCGGCGGTGCCGTAGGCCAGGCTCGCCCCGGCCAGCGCCGTCAGCAGCACCATCAGGCCCAGCGCCGCCAGAACGCCGCGCTTGTGGAAAAGCACCCGGCCGGCGCCGGCCGACAAGGCCCAATAGCCGGCGGGCGGCGGAAATGCCGTGGCAAGCGCCGAAGAAGCCCGGGTATGCATTCAGAGCCTCGGCAGCCTGTGGCTGCGGACGATGGCGATCAGGACCGGCGCCCCGACCATGGCGGTGACCACGCCTATGGGCAGCTCGTAAGGCTTGACCACCAGGCGCGACACGATGTCGGAGAACATCACCACCACGGGACCGATCAGCAGCGACAGCCCCAGCGTGCGGCGGATGTCCGGCCCCACGAACCGGCGCGCCACGAAGGGCACGACCAGGCCCACGAAGGCGATGGGCCCCGCCGCGGCGGTCGCCGTGCCGACCAGGACGGCGACGCTGATCAGCGCCCAGACCCGGGTCGCGCGCGGATGGTGGCCCAGGCCGGTTGCGACCTTTTCCCCCAGCGCCAGCGCCGCCAGCGGCCGGACGGCGGGCAGCAGCATCAACAAGCCCGCCAACAAGCCCGGCGCGCTCCAGTAGAGCGTGGCCGCCGAGCGCCCGCCCAGCGCGCCGATGATCCAGAACCGGATCTCGTCGGCCGTGCGCTGGTCGTAAAGAAGGATGAGGGTGCTGATCGACATCAGTATCCCCGAGAAAGCCGCCCCGGCCAGCACCAGGCGCACCGGGTCGTCCCCGACGTCGCTGACTTGCGTCACGAGCAGCACCAGCAGACAGCCGACCAGGGCGCCCAGCACAGCGATGCCCAGGTGCAGCGTGGCGGCCCCGGCGCCCAGGCTGATGGCCAGCACCACGGCGAACGACGCCCCGGCGCTGACCCCGAGCAGCCCCGGCTCAGCCAGAGGATTGCGCGTCGCCGCCTGCAGGACGACCCCGGCCGCGCCCAGCGCGGCGCCCACGATCATGGCGAGTATCGTGCGGGGCAGGCGCAGCTGCGTCACCACGAAGCCAGCGTCGGAGTCCCGGCCGGCGCCCGCCAGCACCTGCATGGCCTGCGCGAACGAGACGTCTCCCGCGCCATAGCCGAGGCTGGCGAAGGAGAGCGCGGTCAGCAGCAAAGCCATGCCGAGCATGGCGCGGCGCAGGGGCCGCCTGGCGCGGCATGCGCCCGGGATGGAGTCCATCAGGGCAGCAGAACCTTCTCGATGTCCGTGAGAATGCGGTTTGCGGCGAGGATGCCGGTGCTGCTGGTCCAGACCTGGCCGTCCACCGTGACGGCATGCCCCTTCTTGACGGCTTCCAGGCGGGTGAAGGCCGGCTGCGTGCGGGCGGCGTCCAGGGTTTCCTGGCCCTTGGCGTTCAGGGTGGCCAGGAACAGCCAGTCGGCGTCGATCTTGCTGAGGTTTTCAAGGCTCAGGACGTCGCTGTGCGGACGGTCCCCGAGGTCTTCGGCGAGCGGCGGCGCCTTCAGGCCCAGCTGGCCGAGGATCTGCCCCGTGAATATCTTGCTGGACATGAGGATGGGGCCCTGGGGATTCCAGCGCGCCACCGACACCGTGGTGCCGGCCGGCAGCTTGGCGCGCAGGGCGCCGATGCGGCCGTCCAGTTCGGCCAGGGCCTGTTCGGCCTGCTCGCCGCGGTTCATGGCCTGGGCGTACAGGCGAACGTTCTTGCGCCAGTCTTCCAGGCCGGAATGGGGCGCGACGACCGTGGGCGCAAGCATGCTCAGCTTCGCGTAGATTTCCTTGTTCAGGCCGGCGGCGGCCAGAATCAGGTCGGGTTGCTGCGCCAGGATGGATTCCAGGTTGTATTCGCGCGTCGTGCCGACGATGCCGATTTTGCCGGCTTTTTCCTGCAGGTACACCGAGACGGCGTCGCCGCCGCGCGCGGCGACGGTGCCGACCGGCTTCAGGCCGAGGGCCAGCGCGGTGTCCAGCGCCGATTCGTTCAAGGCGACGATGCGCTTGGGCGTGCCTTGCACCTTGGCGGGCCCGTAGGCCGATTCGATGCTGCGGGCGGATTCCGCCCCGGCGATGGCCGGCCACAAGACCCAGCACAGGGCGGCGACCATGAGAACCAGGGCCCATGCCGCGGTCGGCAGGCGTTTATTCATAGATAGCGATGCGGGCAAAACCGGAACCTCCGAGTGACCGCGTTGGCGGCTTCACTGCCAACACGAATGAAAATGATTATTATATAGGCGCGATTATATTGCAGCGGCGGCACCGCATGTCAAAGGACGGCCGGCATCTTTTGCGTCAACGCAAGCCTCCGGCCCGGCGCAGCCCTATACCCATGCCATGCGCCCGGGCTTCCCGCGGCTGCGCCGGGGCGGCCGCTATAGTGGCTCGTCATGGCGCAGCCGGCCATGCCGATGCCCATGACATCCACGTATCTTCGGAGCCCCTCCATGCAAGCCCCCGATTTCTTCCGCAGCGCCCCCACCATCCTCATGCGCGACCCGCTGTCCGAGCTCCTGGGCGCCGCCCAGGGCGGCGTCATCGAATACACCTACGCAGACGTGGTCAAGCTGGCGGGCCATTCCTGCCCCACCGTCGCGGGCGCCTACCTCATGACCAGGGCCGCCCTGGGCAAGCTCTACGGCGAAGAGCTGCCCCTGCGGGGCGGCATCCGCGTCGACTTCCAGGACGAGCTGACCAACGGCGTGACCGGCGTGATCGCCAACGTCGTGAGCTTCATTACCGGCGCCACCGCCGACAACGGCTTCAAAGGCCTTGCCGGAAAGTACGACCGCCGCAACCTGCTGTTCTTCAACGCATCCATTCCCGGCTCCATCCGCTACACGCGGGTGGACACGGGCGCCCAGGTGGTGACGAGCTTCCATTCCCAGCACGTGCCGGGCGCCCCCGACCTGATGTCAGACCTGCGAAGAATCCTGGCCGACGACGCCGGCGAAGAATTGAAACGCTCCTTCGCCCTCAATTGGCAGGACCGCGTGCGCCGCATCCTGGAAAACGCCGACCATCCCGCCCTCATCACCTGCGCGTAGCCGTCCCGGCTTGCGGCCCGCCGGGCCGCAAGCGCTCGCCGGCGTCCTGGCCGCACGCATCATAGTCATTCATTTGAATTCGCAAAACGGCAATAGATTTGCACTATTGCAACGATGCAAAAAAACAAGTGTATCTCGTTAATGAGACCGATTATCATTACCCACAATGATATACGGAGGACGCCATGTTGCTGCTCGCACAGAAAACCAGCCAAGTTCTACTGCACATGTCGGTGGCTTTCACCATCACCTATGTGTTCACCGGTTCGTTGGCCACGGGCGGGCTCGCGGCCATCGTGGAACCCGTCTGCAACGTGGTGCTGCTGCCCCTGCACGACCGGCTGTGGGCCAGGCTGCGCAAGGCCGCGCCCAGGGCCTGGTTCCGCAGCCGCAACGGCGGTTCGGCCGCCGCGGCCGCTTAGGGCCTGTTGGCGTCAAGAGGCCCTGGCCGTCCATTTGCCCCGGAGCCCCCGAGCCCCCGGGCGTGTCAGCGCGCGGGCAGCGCCCGGACGCCCGCTCCCGCGTCATCCAGCTGGAAAGAATCCACCATGTCCCGCAGCCGCTCGGCCTGCCGCTGCAGGACTTCCGTCGCCTCGTTCACGCGCTCGACCAGCATGGCGTTCTGCCCCGCTATGCCGTCTATGCGCAGAATCGCGCGATTGGCGTCGGCCAGCCCCTGGGCCTGCTCTTGATGGGAGCGCGCAATGCTGCCGAAAGCCTGGGCCACCTCCTGGACGGAACCGGCAAGACTCGTCATGGCCGCGCCCGCGCGCTCGACCAGCGCGCCGCCATGCTGAATGGTCGATACCGAATGCTCGATCAGCGACTTGATTTCCTGCGCCGCGCTCGCGCTGCGCTGCGCCAGGCTGCGCACCTCGCTGGCAACCACCGCGAAGCCGCGCCCCTGCTCGCCCGCTCGCGCCGCCTCGACACCCGCATTGAGCGCCAGGATATTGGTCTGGAACGCGATGCCGTCGATCACGGCGACGATCTCGCCGATCTGGCCGGAAATCGCGCTGATGTCCCCCATGGCTTTCACCAGTTCGGCGACGGTCTGGTTGCTTTGCAGCGCCTGGTCCGCGGCCGACGCCACGAGCGTATTGGCTTCCGACGCCCGCCCCGCGTTCCGCTCCACCGCCTCGGACAGCTGCGCCATGGACGAGACGGCGGTCTGCACCGCGCCCGATTGTTCGCCGGTGCGCTCGTGCAGCACGCGGTTGCCGTCGGCCACCTGGCCGACCGCCTGGACAATGGATTGCGAGCCGTCCCGCACGCCCGCCACCGCCTGCGAGACCGCGCCCAGCGCCTGGCTGAGCGATTGAGCGCTGGGCGTTTGCGCCTGGACCCGCCGCAGCGACAGATTGATCTTGCCGGCGTCCGTCCCGCGCAAGGTGTCGACCAGCACGTGCAGCTCGGCCGCCTGCAATGCGTCGCGCTTCATCCACAGCGCCACATAGCAAAGTATGGCCGATTCGACCACCACATAAGCCGCATGGACCAGCACCCGCGAAAAGCCCGGTTCGGTGAAGCAGATGACGCCGTAGCCCAGGGTTTGAAGATAGTTGAAGCTGAAGTGATGCACGGCAATGACGCCGGCCGCCACGATGATGACCACCCAGTCGCGATAGCTGAGCAGCACCGCCAGCAGGACGAACACGCCGAAATGCAGTTCCGTGACGCCGTTCGCCTGGTGGATGTGCAGACCGGTCATTACCATGAACGCCGCCGCCATGGCGCAGCGTGTGGCCAGGCGCGCCGGCAGCAGGAACACCATGGCCGTGACCGCCAGCACGACGGGCACGCCGACCAGCGCCGCCCACTTGATCGTGTCGTGCATGGGCGCCAGGCCGAATGCCAGCAGCAGAAGCAGCCAAAGCACGCCCAGCATGGTGCGGTCGGCTTTCCTGTAGTGACGGTCGAAATATGTGTTGATCGCGTTCATGCAGGGCAATTTAGGGTAAAGCGCGCGCAAGCCTGCTTTGCCACGCGGACATTTTCCATTGCCTGCCGGAATTAAGATGCATCAAAACAGCCGCCGCCGCTGCTTAGCGGCCTGTCGAGGCCAAAAGGCCCTAAACCATTTCGGGCTGGGTGGCCGAGCCGTTTTGCGCGCGGTATACCGAAGGCGAGGAACCCGCGTATTCCAGGAAGGCCGTGGCGAAATTGGCCGCGCTGGAAAACCCGAGCTCTTCGGAAATCGCGATGATGCTGAGCGAGGTTTCGCACAGCAGGCGCTCGGCCGTTTTCATGCGCAACCCGCGCAGGTAGGCAAAGACGGTCGTGCCACAGACCTTGCGGAACGCCCGGGTGAGCCGCTTCTCGTTGGTGCCCAGCAGCTGGGCCAGTTCCTGCAGCCCGGGCGGATAAGCCAGCTTCTCGGCCAGATAGCGCTTGGCGGCCTGGACCAGGACCTCGTCCTCGCTCCGGAGCGGCCGGTTTTCCGCCACCACGGGAACGACCGCCGGTTGGGCGCCGACGGCGCCGGCGTACTTAAGGTGCACGCGTATGCGGGCCAGGACTTCTTCGGGCCAGAACGGCTTGAGCACGTAGTCGACGGCGCCGGCGTTCAGGCCTTCGAGGCGCTCGTCGCGGTCGGAGGCGGCGCTGAGAAAGATGACCGGCACGTGGGCGGTACGGGGATTGGCCTTCAGTTGGCGGCAGGTCACGAAGCCGTCCTGCCTGGGCATGCGGACATCGAGCAGGATGAGATCGGGCAGGCGGGCGACGGCGCGCTCGTAGCCCTGCACGCCGTCGAAGGCCACACTGAGGCGGAATTCGCAGCCGCGCAATGCCTCGACGAGCAGCCGCAATTCGTCGGGGCTATCGTCCACCAATAGAATATGCGGCGCAGCAGCCATACTTTCCAATCCTTGACAACGCGAGCTTACGCGAAGAAAACATGAACCATTACTATTGAGATCAAGCAGCGAGAGAGCCAGCTAATTATTACATCAATGACATGTGGCAACTTATTTTTAAGATTTTATTACTGGTCTGGGCCTCCCTCGCCAATGCCCATGGCGTCGACGTGCGCGGGGACCTGCCCGTCTCGCTGAGCGGGCAGATCCGCCTATATGAAGACACGGCGCACGCGCAGCACCTCACCGCCATGCAGGCCTGGGCGCTGGAAGCCCCCGACTCCTTCCACGACACGGTACTTGAACGCCACCAGGCGCTAGCGCCGTCGTCCGCCTGGTGGCTGAGCTTCGCCGTGGTCAACACGCAACCCACTCCCATGACCCTGCGCTTCCTGCCCGGCACGCTGGAACTGGACCGCCTCGACTACTACGTAGGAACGGCGGAAGGCTGGACCCACACGGCCAGCGGCAGGCTGGTGCCCGTCTCCGAGCAGAGCCCGGACACCGCCCGCGAGCAGGCCTTGCTGATCGAACTGCCCGCGCAAGGAGAACGCCGTATCCTGATGCGCATCCAGAACAGCAAGAAATTCACGCTGCATCCCACACTCTACCCGCAGCCGCAATACTTCCTGGCGGAAGAACATGAAAACCTGCTGGTCGGCATGCTGTTCGGCGGCCTGCTGAGCATTGCCTGGTGCTGCCTGCTGGTGGCGCTGCACATGCACAGCCTTGCGCTGGGGCTGCTGTCGCTGCTCGGCGCCGCCATGACCCTGTACGAAGCGTCGCTGCGCGGCTACGCAAAATTGTATCTATGGCCCGAAGCCACGGAGTGGGCCGCCCGGGCGCCGCATGTCTTCGGCCATGCGGCGCTCGCCCTCTTCCTGCTGTTCCTGCTCAGCATGGCGAAAGAGGGCCGGCACCATCCCCTGGTCGGCAAGGTCGTCATGGTGCTTGCGGGCATACAGGCCACGCTGGCCGCCGCGGCGCTGTGCGTGGATCTGGCCCTGCTGGACGGCATCGTCGCCCAGATCGCCCTGCTCTATGCCATCGGCCTGCCGATCGCCGCGCTGGTGCTGCTGCGCCGCTCCGTCCGCTCTTTCCGGCTGCTGATCGTGATGAGCGCATTCTTCTTTTCCCATACCCTGTTGCGGGCGCTGGAGCGCGGCGGCCTGTTTGCCGAACCGCTGCGCTCGGTCGGCCTGGACAACCCCGGCACCCACCCCGTCATCGCCCTTGCGGGGCTGGCCTTCAGCCTGCCGCTGCTCACCATCTGGGTCATCGAGGCCGGCCGCCGGGCCGAACCCGCCCGCGCGCCGCTCGCGCCGCCGCCCGGACCGCCGCCGGCCCCGCCGCAAGCGCAGCCGGACGGACAGACGGCCGCCCTGAACCGGGCGCTGCACGAGGCGGACGAAAAAAACCGGCGGCAGTCCGAGATGCTCAGCTATATCGGCCACGACCTGCGCGCCCCGCTTGCAACCATCGCCGGCTACGTACGCCTGCTCAAGCACACGGAAACCTCGGAACAGGCGCCCCATATGCAAGCCATCGAACGCAGCGTCAACTACCAGCTGGTCCTGATCGACGAATTACTGGAATGCGCCAAGACCGAGCTGCTGCCTTTGACCATCCAGCCCACCGAGGTCTCCGTCACCGCCTTCCTGGATGAAATCGCCTCTTACGCCGAGGCGCTGAGCACCCAGCAGAACAATGTCTTCAAGGCCGGCGCGGCGTCGCCCTTGCCGTCCCGGCTGCTCATGGACGGGCACCGCCTGAAACAGGTGCTGCTGAACCTGCTGTCCAATGCGGCCAAATTCACGCGCGACGGCACCATAGAGCTGAAAGTCGAGGCCAGCATCACCGGCAAGCGCTGCGCGCTGGAATTCTCGGTGAGCGATTCCGGCATCGGCATCGCGCCGCAATCCCAAGCGGCGATATTCATGCCGTTCAGCCAAGTCCGCGCCACCCCGGGCAGCGTCGGCCTGGGCCTGCATATCGCCCGCAGCCTCATTGAAAACATGGGCGGTTCGCTGTCCGTGGCAAGCACGCCGGGCAAGGGCAGCCGCTTCCACTTCCGGATCTCGGCCGATATCGTCGACGGCAGGCCGACCCATTGGCGGCGAGCCGACGCGCAGCCGTCAGGCGCAGCGGCGGCGCCGGCCCCCAGCGGCATGCCCGACGGCCACCTGCGCCAGCTGGCTGCGCTGGCGCAAGCGGGCGAACTGAGCCGCATCGAAGAATGGCTGGGGCTGGCGGCGCGGTCTCATCCCCAGGCCGCGGGCTTTCTGGCCGAAGTCCGCGGCGCCTTGCTGCGCATGGACTTCAAGCGCATAGAGGCGCTGGCTCAGGCCTCGGCGCCGCACCAATAGCCGCTGATCAATTGGCGGGGCCGCGCCCGCGCCACCACGCGCGCCGCATCGGCCCAGGCGTCCAGGCGGACGCACAGGCCGGCGTAGACGCCATGGCCCAGCCCCGGCTCTATCAGGCCGTCCGCGACCAGCCCTTCGCCCGCCTTGATGGAGCCGTCGGCCACGATGTCGCAGCCCGACAAAATCCCCCATCCGGTTTCAATATGGTTGCCGGCAATGACGGAGCCGCCCGACTGGATGCCGCGCGCCACGACGATGTCGTGCTCGGCCTTGATGTCGCCGCCGGCCTTGACGCCCTGCTCGCATTTGATGGAACCGCCGGCCTGCAGCGCCTGCCCGGCGCGTATGTCGCCCGCGACCACCACGCCCTGCCCGGCGACGATGTCCCATTGCGCGCGCAGGTTTCCGCCGCACTCGATGCGGGACGCCGCGTCGATGCCCCAATCGGCCGCCACGTCGCCTTCGGCCCGTATGTGCCCGCCGCTGATGATGCCGCCGCGCGATTCGATGCCTTGCCCGGCGACGATGTCGGTGCCCGCCTTGATGCCGCCGCCGGCGACGATCTTCTGGCCGGCCCGCGCGACCGTATCGACGCTGATGCCCTGGCGCACGATCAGGGAGCCGGCGAAGACGATGGCGTTGGCGTCGACGTAGTCGAGAGTCAGGACTTCGTCGGTCGGCCCGAACTGGTCGAGCAGCCAGCAGGCGTCATCGACCCGGTTGTCGGCCACCAGCGCATCGAGGATTTCCTGATAATCGCCCTGGCCGTTGCGGTCCTTGAGGAACCAGCGATAGCCCGACGTGCACGGATTCTTGGCCTTGACGAATCTTTTGGTGAGTTGCATGTCTCTGCATTCAAAATTTGCCGTGGCACGGAAAACGTGCCGGCTTGGGATCTGTGGGCGCTGAAAGGTGGGCGGCGCCTGCCCGGCCGGCGTGCGCATGCGCCGACCGTGCCGCGGGCACGCCCGGATTGTAGTCCAAGATGCCGCCGGCCAGTGCGGCCGGTCAGGCGCGGCGGTCGCGCGCCTCGCCGCTCTTGTAATAGGCGCGCTTTTCCTCGTACATGGCCAGGTCCGCGGCGCGCAAGGCGTCGTCCAGGGACATGCCTTTGTGGCAGGTGGCGACCCCGATCGACAGGCTCAAGGGAGGGCCGTTGTAGAAGTCGTTGTTCAGCCGCGTGAGCTTGCGGATGTTGTCCACCATCAGGGCGCCGGCGTCTTCGTTGGCCCCCGGCATCAGTATGGCGAATTCGTCCCCGCCTATCCGCGCCGCGTAATGGAGCTTGTCGATGGCTTGCGACAGCACTTCGCCGGCGCGGCGCAGCAGCGCATCGCCCGCCATGTGGCCCGACGTATCGTTCACGCCCTTCAAGTCATTGAGGTCGATGAAGACGATGGTGATGGGAAACTGCTTCTTCCGGTCCAGCCGCGCCAGCTCCTCCACATAGAAGGACCGGTTCTTCAAGCCCGTCTGCACGTCATGCTTGCCCAGGTATTCGAGGTAGGCTTCCGCCTTCTTGCGCGCGGTGATGTCCGTCAAGGCCAGCAGGACCTTGTCCCAGCTGTCTTCGTGGCCCGGAAAGACCGAAAACTGCAGGTGGACATACAGCAGGCTGCCGTCCAGGCTGTAATTCATGACCTCGCGCTGCTGGAACAGCTTGCCGTCCCACAGGTCCTGCAGCTGCAGGCCGAAGGTGACGTGGACCTCGTCGCGGAAGACCTCCGACATCCTGCTCAGCAGATCGGCCTTGCTCGATGCGCCGAACATCTTCAAGGTGTAGCGGTTCACGTCCAGCACCTTGATTTCCGACAGGCAGCGTTCCACGAATTCCGGGTGCACGTCGATGAAGGTGCGGAAGTCCACGATGCCGCGATCGCGGATTTCGTCGAGCAGGCGCTTGATCGCGGAAAAGTCCTCGACCCACAGCGACACCGGGCTCTGCTCGAACAGGCCGCGCGCATACTGCTCGCTTTCCACCATGCAGCGCCGGGCGTCCTCGAGGCGGCTGATGTCCTCGATGGAGACCAGCACGCGCGCCCAATCGGATTCGTGCCCGGGCAGCACCACGCCTTTCAGCAGGATGTCCATGCGCCGGCCGTCGAGCGCGTAGTTCACGCTCTGGCTCTGGAACGTGAGTTCGCCCTGCCACAGCCTTTCCAGCTCGCTGACCAGCGCCGTGTAGGTGTCGTCCCGCAGCACTTCGCTCAGGCGGCTCGCAAGCGTTTCGAACGAATCCGCCGCGTACAAAGACAAAGTGGCCCGGTTCACCCGCAACAAGCGTATGCTGTCGGAACACTCCTTCAGGCGCTGCGGCTCGCGTGCCAGGAAGGCGCGCAAATCGGTGACCCCTTGCGCCCGCCATGAGCCGAACAGCGCGCGCAATTCGCTATAGTCTTCCAGCCACAGGGAAATTGGCGTAACGTCGAAATAGTCCGTCTGGCCGGGGGTGAGCGCATCCAGGGCGGCGGTGTGTGCTTGGGGCATCGAAGGTGTGCTGGGCGGTGCGTGAAGAATTGCATCATACTACCCCCACCCGGGGCGGAAAATGATACACATACGAAAAATGATAGATTTCAAGCAAATAGACGCCTTCGTATGGGTCGCCGAACTCGGCAGCTTCCGGGCCGCGGCGGAAAAGCTCAATACGACCCAACCCGCCATCTCCCAGCGGATCGCGGCCATGGAAAAGGCCATGACCACCCGCCTGTTCGAGCGCGGGGCGCGGGGCATCAAGCTTACCGACAAAGGCCAGGAACTGCTGTCGCACGCGCATCGCATGCTGGAATTGCGCAGCGAAATGCTCACTGTCGCCAAAGCCCAGAACGCCGTTCGCGGCACGCTGCGCCTGGGGTCCAGCGAAACCCTGGTGCATACCTGGCTGCATCACCTGATCGACGACCTGCACCAGAAGTATCCGGCGCTGGTCGTGGAGCTGCACGTGGACACCTCGCACGTGCTGCGTGCCCAGCTCGCCGCCCACCAGATCGATCTCGCGTTCGTGGTGGGACGGCCGCAATCGCCCAAGGAATGCCATTTGTATCTGTGCGAATACGAGCTCGCCTGGATCGCCAGCCCGCGCCTGAAGCTGCACCGCAAGCCCGTAACCTTGACCGAACTGGGCGCCTATCCGATCATTACCTATCCCACGGTCAGCCAGCCGTACCAGGCGATCAAGACCCTGCTCGAGGAGGCCGGCATCAAGACGCCACGCATCTACGGAAGTGCGTCGCTGAGCACCATCGTCCAGATGACCTTGCGCGGCATCGGCCCCAGCGTCATCGCCCCCGCCGTGATCCGCGAAGAAATCCTGGAAGGCAAGCTCTGCGTGCTGAACGTCGAGAAAACACCCGAAGCGCTGGGCTTCCACGCCTGCTGGATCGACACGCCGCACAGCCACACCGTCCGGACCGTCGCGCGCCTGGCGCAGCGGGTGGCGCAGGCCGCCGCCCAGGCATAAGAATAATTTATCACCCCGCATGAAAAGGAACGATTGGACACGGAAACCTAGTTGGGCTGCAATAAGCCGCAGCGAATTCTCTGGAGCATGAACGGCAACCATGACGATGCATTCAAACTCTCAAGACGGCTGCGCGGCCTTGGCGCAGGAAAGCCGGCGCCTCATCCGGCAGGGCGGGCACACCGGGCCCACCGCGGGCCTGGCGCCGGGCTGCGTGCAAGCCAACCTGATGATTCTGCCGGATTCCCTGGCTGGCGAATTCCTGCTCTTCTGCCAGCGCAACCCCAAGCCCTGCCCGTTGCTCGCGGTCACCGAGCCGGGCCAATACACCGTGCCGGCCCTGGGCCGGGACATCGACATCCGCAAGGACGTGCCCAAATACCGCGTCTGGCGGCACGGCGAACTCGTCGCCGAACCGGCCGACCTGGACGCCGTCTGGCGCGACGACCTCGTCACCTTCGTGATCGGCTGCTCTTTTTCCTTCGAAGAAGCGCTCCTGGCCGACGGCATCGACGTCCGCCACATCAGCATGGGCGTCAACGTGCCCATGTACCGCAGCAGCATCCCCACCGCCGGCACGCGCAGCCTGCACGGCCCGCTGGTGGTGTCCATGCGCCCCATGAAGGCCAAGGACGCCATACGCGCCATCCAGATCACCTCGCGCTTCCCGTCCGTGCACGGCGCGCCCGTGCACCTGGGCGACCCGTCCCTGATCGGCATCCGCGACATCCATCAGCCCGACTACGGCGACCCGGTCGCCGTGCATGCGGACGAAATCCCGGTGTTCTGGGCCTGCGGCGTCACGCCGCAGGCCGTCATCCATACCGTCAAGCCCGAATTCAGCATCACCCATGCGCCCGGGCACATGCTGATCACCGACGTCGGCAACACCAGCCTCGCCTCGTTCTGAAACCGCAAGACCTTTCGTCCGTAACCATTTGGACACCCTCAAGGAGACTCACATGAAAGCATTGTTCCTCTCGACATTCGCGGCCGGCGCCCTGCTGGCGGGTTCGGGCGCCTTCGCCCAGGACAAGGTCGCCGGCCTGCCCAAGACCCAGCTGCAGGTCGTCGGCGGCTTGAGCAACCTGACCGCCTACCAGAACCACGAACAGCCGTTCTGGACCAAGACCATCCCCGAACTCTCCGGAGGCCAGGTCACGGCGACCATCAAGGGCTTCAACGACATGGGCCTGAAGGGTCCGGAAATCCTGCGCCTGGTCGGCCAGGGCGTCATCCCCATCGGGACGGCCACCATCGCCTATTTCGCCAGCGACAACCCCATCAACGAAGCCATCGACCTCGCCGGCCTGGCGCCCGACGTCAAGACCGCCAAGGAAATCACCGAAGCCTTCCAGCCGGTCTATGAAAAGTTCTACGGCAAGAACAACGTGAAGGTCCTGGGCTTTTCCACCTACCCGGCGCAAGTGCTGTTCTGCAACGCGCAAATCTCCGGCCTGTCCGACATCAAGGGCAAGAAAGTCCGCACCAGCAGCCGCACCACGGCCGAGTTCGTGCAGGCGCTGGGCGGCTCCAGCGTGACCATCCCGTTCGGCGAAGTCGTTCCCGCCCTGCAGAACGGCGTGGTCGACTGCGCCATCACGGGTTCCATGTCGGGCTATTCCGCCAAATGGTACGAAGTCAGCACCCACCTGTACGCCTTGCCCATCAACTGGAACCAGCAGATCCACGCGGCCAACCAGGGCTACTGGGACAAGCTCGATCCCAAGGTCCAGGATTTCCTGCAGAAGAACATCAAGGTCATGACCAACGCCATCTGGGAGGCCGCCGCACGTGAAACCCAGGAAGGCTATGACTGCAACACGGGCGCCGACGCATGCAAACAGCCGGTCAAGGGCAAGATGAAGCTGGTCGCGCCCACCGACGCCGACCGCGCGCTGCTGAAGAAGATCACGGCGGAAACCGTCGTGCCGAAATGGGCGGCGCGCTGCTCGGCCGAATGCGTGGCCGACTTCAACGACACCATCGGCAAGGCCTTGGGCATCACCGCCAAGAAGTAGTCCTACTTTGAACCGGCGGCGGCCCGCGCGGCCGCCGCCAGATCCGACAAAGCGGTGAACACCATGAAACTATCCTCGGAACGCTACGTTCTTCTCAACCGGCTGCTCCGCGCGGCCACGTCGCTGTCGCGCCTGGCCATCTGGGTGGCCGGCGGGCTCACGCTGGCCAGCGCCCTGTACATCACCGCGGACGTCATCACCCGCAAGTTTTTCAGCATCGCGCTGGGCGGTTCCGACGAACTCTCGGGCTATGCCTTCGCCATCAGTATTTCATGGGCGCTGGCTTTCGCCACGCTGCAGCGCGCCAACATCCGCATCGACGCCCTGTACCAGCTGCTGCCCGCGCGCGTCTGCGCCCTGCTGGACTGGATCGCGCTGGTGGGGCTGGCGGTGTTCGCCATCTATCTCACCTGGTACGCCAGCGACGTGGCCGCGCTTTCCTGGGAACGCAACGCCACCGCCAACACCGTCATGGCGACGCCCCTATGGATCCCGCAATTCCTGTGGGCCATCGGCCTGATCTGGCTGTGCGTGGTCCTTGCGCTCATGCTCATACGCTCGTCCATCGCCCTGGTCACCGGCGACATCGACACGGTCCGCGCCATTTGCGGCATACGCAGCACGCAAGAGGAAGCGGCTGAAGAAGCCGAGGCGGGCGTGCGCATGGTCCGAGGAGACGCATGATGGTCGCCACCTCTTTGGTTCTATTGCTCGTCCTGCTGGGCATCAGCATACCGGTCGGCGCGGCGCTGGGCGTGCTGGGCCTGATCCTGGACCCTCTGTATTCCATGCTGCCGCTGACGCGCGCCATCGGCGAAGTCTCGTGGTCCACCAGCAATGAATTCCTGCTGGTCGCCATCCCCCTGTTCGTGATGCTGGGCGAAATCCTGCTGCGGTCCGGGCTGGCGGAAAAAATGTACAACGCCATGAGCCTCTGGCTTTCCTGGCTGCCCGGCGGCCTGATGCACGCCAACATCGGCGCCAGCGCGCTCTTCGCCGCCACGTCCGGCTCCAGCGTGGCCACCGCGGCCACCGTGGGCACCGTCGCCATTCCCCAGATACAGAAGAAGGGCTACAACGAATCCCTCTTCCTGGGCAGCCTGGCGGCCGGGGGCACCCTGGGCATCCTCATCCCGCCGTCGATCAACCTGATCATCTACGGCGTGCTGACCAACACCTCGGTGCCCAAGCTCTATCTGGCGGGCATCATCCCCGGCATCGGCATGGCGGCGCTGTTCATGCTGGCCATCGCCATCGCCTGCATCGCCAAGCCGAAATGGGGGGGCGAGAAAGTCTCGGCCACCTGGGGCCAGCGCATGGCCAGCCTGGTGCATCTCGTGCCGCCGCTGGGCATCTTCATGCTGGTGGTCGGCTCCATCTACGCGGGCATCGCGACGCCCACCGAAGCCGCCGCCCTGGGCGTGGTGGGCGCGCTGATTCTCGCGGCCAGCGTGGGCCGCCTGACGCTGCCCATGCTGCGCGACGTCCTGGAAGGCACCATGAAGGCCACGGCCATGATCATGCTGATCGTCATCGGCGCCGCCTTCCTGAACTTCATCATGGCCGCGACCGGGCTGACGACGGCCTTGACGCAGACCATCACCGGGCTGGACGTATCTCCCACCACCATGCTGATCATTCTGGTGGTGTTCTACCTGGTCCTGGGCTGCTTCATGGAAACCCTGTCCATGATGATCACCACGATTCCCATCGTGGCGCCCATCATGATCGCATTGGGCTACGATCCGGTCTGGCTGGGCATCGTCATCATCATCCTGGTCGAAGTCGCGCTGATCACCCCGCCCGTGGGGCTGAACCTGTTCGTGGTCCAGAGCCTGCGCACCAGCGGCAGCATGAACGCCGTCATGATCGGCAGCCTGCCCTTCGTGATCATGCTCATCGCCATGGTGGCCATCCTGGCCGTCGTGCCCGACCTGGCGCTGTGGCTGCCGCGCGTCTTCAGTTAACCGTCAGAGGAAACCGTGAAACTCTCGTTCCAACTCATCCGCGCCGACCGACCCGAAGAACGGGTCGAGGCCGACATCACCACTTGCATCGTGGCCGGCTGGGCCGGCCGCGACCTGGCCGCCATCGAGCACCACATCGAAGAACTGGCCGCCATCGGCGTCCCGCGCCCCAGCGCCGTGCCCCTCTACTATCGCATCGCCGCCAACCAGCTCATCCAGGATCCGCAAGTGCAGGTCGTGGGCGACGGCTCTTCCGGCGAAGCCGAGGTCTTCCTGTTTTCCAGCCAAGGCCGGACCCTGGTCAGCCTGGCGTCGGACCACACCGACCGCAAGCTCGAGGCGCACAGCGTCGCCTTGTCCAAGCAGCTGTGCGTCAAGCCCGTCGCCACCCAGGCCTGGCTCTATGAAGACGTCGCCGGCCACTGGGACGAACTGCTGCTAAGATCATGGATCGAAGAACAGGGCAAGACCGTGCTGTACCAGGAGGGCCCGCTGGCCCAGCTGCGCCACCCGCTGGAACTCGTCCGCGGCCACTTCGGGCGGGACGCCATGCCGAAACATTGCGGCATGACCTGCGGCACAGTGGCCGCCATCGGCGGCATCCGGCCCTCGCCGTCGTTTACCATGGAACTGCACGACCCGCGCCTGCAGCGCAGCATCAAGCATCGCTACACGCTCGACATCCTGCCCGAAATCGCCTGATCCCATCAACGTACAACCGGAACACCGCAAGGCCATCGACATGCTTCCCACCATCCGCGCCCTTCAGGAACGACTCGCACAAGGCACGACCACCTCGCTGGCGCTGACCGAGGCGGCCCTGGCACGCATCGGCGACCCCCACGGCGAAGGCGCGCGCGTCTTCACCCAGGTATTCCGCGACCAGGCCCTTGCGGCCGCGCGCGCCTCGGACACCCTGCGGGCGGCCGGGCTGGTCCGCTCCCCCCTCGAAGGCCTGCCCATTTCCGTCAAGGACCTCTTCGACGTCGCCGGCCAAACCACCTGGGCCGGCTCGGCGGTGCTGAAAAACGCCCCGCCCGCGCAGGCCAATGCGGAAATCGTGCAGCGCCTCGTCAACGCCGGCGCCGTCATCGTCGGCAAGACCAACATGACGGAATTCGCGTTCTCGGGGCTGGGCCTCAACCCCCACTACGGCACGCCCAGCAGCCCCTGGGACCGCGCGTCCGGGCGCATTCCCGGCGGCTCGTCGTCGGGCGCCGGCGTATCGGTGGCCGACCAGATGGCCGTGGCGGCCATCGGCACCGACACCGGCGGCTCGATCCGCATTCCTTCCGCCTTCAACGGCCTGGTGGGCTTCAAGCCCACGGCCAGGCGCGTGCCGGCCGACGGCGCCCTGCCTCTTTCGTTCAGCCTGGACTCCATCGGGCCGCTCGCCGCTTCGGTGGAATGCTGCGCCATCGTGGACGCCGTGCTGTCCGCCCAGCCGTACAAGGCGCCGGAAGCCGTGGCCCCGGCGCACATGCGCCTCGCCGTTCCGGCGTCCATGGTCCTGGAAGGCGCGGACGACCACGTCCGCGGCGCGTTCGAGCGCGCGCTGGACGCCCTGAAGGCGGCCGGCGCCAGCGTCCAAGCCATCGACCTGCCCGAGTTCCAGCAACTGCCCCACATCAACCGCCAGGGCGGCCTGGTCTGCGCCGAGGCGTGGTCCTGGCACCGTTCCCTGCTGAGCGAAAGACCGGGCGAATACGATCCCAGGGTGTCGCCGCGCATACTGCGCGGCAAGGACATCTCGGCCGCGGACTATATTGAATTGCTGGATGCGCGCAAAAACTGGATCGCTTCGGTCGAAGCCAGGCTGCGCCAATACGACGCCCTGCTGATGCCGGTCTCGCCCGTGGTGGCGCCCAGGATCCAGGACTTGCAGGCTTCGGACGACGCCTACTTCGCGGCGAACGGGCTGATCCTCCGCAATCCCACGTTCATCAACTTCCTGGACGGCTGCGCGCTTTCCATCCCCTGCCATCAGGCGGGGACGGCGCCCGTGGGCTTGATGGTGGCCGGGCCGGCGATGCACGATCGGCACATCCTGGACGTGGGCGCGGGAATCGAGGCCGCGCTCCGATAAGCGGCGGGCCACACGCGGAGCCCGCCCTTTCAGCATGCCGCTGCCCTTATCGGCAAGCGGGCTGTGTTCCAGGGCGGCCCGCCCTAAGCCGCCTTGGAAAAATCACAGCAGTCCTTGGCCAGCCGCGCCACGTTCTCATAAAAAATCGAGCCGGCCTCCCGCCGGTAAGCCGCGCAATACAGCGTGCTCGGCGCCGGCACGGTCGTCCTGAGCACCACCAGCCGCCGCTGCCGCACCATGTCCGAAAAATAATCGCGCGGCAGGCAGCATACCCCGAAGCCCGCCGCCGCCAGGCCCGCCATCGCGATCAGGCTGTTGATCGTGAACAGATTCTTCTGGGCCACATGGGGGCTCAGCCACTCGTCATACACCGTGTTCAGCGCCGACTCCTGCGACTGGCGCAGCAAAGGCATCTTGGCCAGCTGCGCGGGCGTATAGACCGCGTCCGGATCCAGCTGGTCCGGACAGCCCATCCAGGCGAACTCCAGCTCGCGCAAAGGCTGCGACACCAGATGGCCGTCCAGGAACTTGTGATTCAGAAAGGCCAGATCGATCTCGCCCGACAGCAGTTGCTTCTGCAATTCCCCCGCCATGTCGATGCGCGGCTCCAGGTCCACGTTCGGATAGCGCGAACGCAGGCTGCGGATCAGCGAAGGCAGCCAGGTCATGGCCATGATCTCCGTGATTCCGAACCGCAACGTGCCGGTGAGCACATTGTGCCCCTCCAGCCGCGCCACCAACTGGTCGCGGTCGGCCAGCATCTTCTCGGCGATCGCGAAGATCTCGTGGCCCTTGCCGACCAGCGCAGCCTTGTGCCCGCTGCGGTCGAACAGCACGATGTCGAACTTGTTTTCCAGTTCCTGGATACGCTTGGTGATGGCGGACTGCGTCGTGTGCAGCTTGTCCGCCGCGGCGGAGAACGTGCCGAGCTTCACGGCCCAGTACAGGGCCTCGATCTGTTTGAATGTCAGCATAGACGGTGGCCGTTAACACGAAGGGGAAGGCGGCGCCGGCCGTGCGCCAGTTTACCGCGCCGACCCTCCCGCCGCGGCCGTCCGGCAACGCGCGCCGCGGCGCCGGCGCCTGGCGGCCTCAATGGCGGATCTCGTTCAGGAACTTCTGCGCCCTGGCGCTTTGCGGCCGGTTGAAGAACTCTTCCGGCGTGCCCGTCTCGACGATGCTGCCGGCGTCCATGAACCAGACCCGGTCGCCCACTTCGCGGGCGAAGCCCATCTCGTGCGTGACGCACACCATGGTCATGCCCTCTTTGGCCAGCAGCTTCATCACCTGCAGCACCTCGCCCACCATTTCCGGATCGAGCGCGCTGGTGGGCTCGTCGAACAGCATGACCGGCGGATTCATGCACAGGGCGCGCGCAATGGCGACGCGCTGCTGCTGCCCGCCCGAAAGCTGCAGGGGATAGGCGTCGGCCTTGTGGCCCAGGCCCACCCGCTCCAGCAACTGCATCGCCCGTTCCCGCGCCTCGGCCTTGTTTGCGCGCTTCAGTTGCAAGGGCGCCAGCGTCAGGTTCTCCATGACGCTCAGGTGGGGAAAAAGGTTGAACTGCTGGAAGACGAAGCCGATGTGGCTGCGCAGCTCGTCGATCTGGTTGCGCTTGTCGTAGACGTCGCGGCCGTTCACCGTGATGGTGCCTTGGTCGATGGGCTCCAGGCGATTGACCGTGCGGATCAGCGTGGACTTGCCCGACCCGGACGGGCCGCAGACCACCACGACCTCGCCCGGCTTGACGTGGGCATTGATGTCCTTGAGGGCATGGTAATCGCCATACCACTTGTTGACCTGGGAAAATCGAATCATGTCGTTGCCACCTTCACGGCCTGGCCGCTGCGCTTGCGCCCTATCATGCGCTCGGTGAGCGCAACCAGGCAAGTCAGGCCGAAATTCAATACGAAATATGTCAGCGCCAGCAAGGTGAAGACCTCCAGCGGCTTGGTCAGCAGCACGCTGTTGATCTGGTTTGCGGCATAAGTCAATTCCTGCACGCCGATCACATAGGCGAGCGAGGTTTCCTTGACCGTGGAAATGAACTGGCTCAGCATGCTGGGCAGCATGTTGAACAAGGCCTGCGGCAGGATAACCTTGCGCATGGTCTGCATGTACGACAGCCCCAGCGCCCTGCTCGCCTCTTGCTGGCCGGCCGGCAAGGCCTGTATGCCCGCGCGTATGATCTCCGCCAGATAGGCGCTTTCATAGATGACCAGGGCCACGACCATGGTCGTCGCGCCCGCCACCGGCCGCCCGATGATCAGCGGCACGAAAAAATACGCCCAGAAAATGAACATCAACAGGGGCAGCCCGCGCACCACGTATACGACGGCGGACGCCGGCAGGTAGAAGATGCGATAGGGGCTCACCCGCCCCAGCGCCAGCAGTATGCCGCCCGGGAACGCCAGCAGCAGGCTGACGGCGGCCAGGCCGAGGGTGGCGGCGAGGCCGCCCACGGGGCCGTGCGGGTACTGGCCCACCAGCAGCAACAGCGCATTGTCTTGAAGAATTTCCCACATGGCTCAGCGCGCCCCTACGATCCGGAAGCGGCGCGCCAATGCCGCGCCGCCCCACATGATGAGAAAGGAGATTCCCAGGTAGATGACCGTCACGGCCGCGTAGGCTTCGAAGGTCCGGAAGGTGTAGTTTTCGATTTCGCGGCCGGCCGCCGTGAGCTCCATCACCCCGATCGCCATGGCCAGGCTGGTGTTCTTGAACAGCAGCAGGGTCTGGTTGAGCAGGGGCGGTATGGCGATGCGGAAGGCCTGCGGCAGCACCACCTTGCGCATCGTCCGCAGGAAGCTCAAGCCCAGCGCGCGCGAGGCTTCGATCTGCCCCGAAGGGATCGACCGCACCGCGCTGCGCAAGTCTTCGCAGACATACGCGGAAGTGACCAGCGCGATGGCGACCATCGCCAGCGGAAACTCGCTGCCATGGCTGTTCAGCCAGTCCACCGCCGATACCGGCAGCAGCTGCGGTATGCCGAAATACCAGAACAGGATGTGCACCAGCATCGGCACGTTGCGATGGAAGGCCACATATAGCGTGACGACGCCGTTCGCAAGCCGCGAGCCCGTCATGCGTATGATGGCCAGCAGCATGCCGATCGCGAATGCCAGCAGCCAGGCGAGTCCGGTCAGCGCCAGGGTGTTCAACAGCCCCCTGAGCAATATGTCCGGATACTCGCCCTGGAAGATGGCGCCAAAATCAAAAACGTAATGCATCTACCCGAGACTCCAAATCTCTATCGCCGGGAAATCATCCCGTGATTTCCGCGATCTTGAACTCGCGCTTCATCTTGTAAAGCGTGTCCATGCCGAACCACTTGTCGTAGATGCGATCGGCTTCGCCGGAGGCATCCATGTCCGTCAGGACTTTGTTGACGTGGTTGCGGAATTCGGTGTCGCCCTTGCGCATGCCCATGCCCCAAGGTTCCAGGAACAGCGCGGGCTCCAGCAGCTTGACCGGTACCGGGCTGGTGGCGGCCTGGGCCTTGAATTTCACGGCGTTCAGTTCCGAGATCACGAAGCCGCTGACCTTGCCCTGCTGGACCGCCAAGAAGGCGCCGCTGGGATCCTTGAACGTCACGGTCTCCACATTGGGAATGTGCTTGCGTGCGCCCGCTTCGGACGACGAACCGCGCACGGCGCTCACGCGCTTGCCCGCCAGGTCGGCGGGCGACTTCAGGTCCTTGTCGGATTCGCGCGCCAGCACCTTCTGCAGGCTGGCGAAATGCTGGAAGGAATAATCGATCTGCTGCGCGCGTTCCGGCGTCCATCCCAGGTTGGCGGCGATCAGGTCGACGCGGCCGGCCACCAGCTCCGGAATGCGGGCCTCGACGGCGATCAGCTTGAGCTCCAGGGGCACTTTCAGGCTGTCGGCCACGGCCTGGCACATGTCGACTTCATAGCCCACGATCGCGCGCGTCTTGGGATCCTGGAAGCTGAAGGGCTCGGCCGTGCCCATGGTGCCGCATATGAACTTGCCGCGCGCCTTGATGTCGTCGAGCGTGCCGGCCTGGGCGGCGGGCGCCAGTACGGCAACCATGCCGAGCGCGGCGGTCAGAGCCAAAATTTGCTTCTTCATGATGTTTCCTCTTCAAATAATAAAAACAATGCCGTTGAAAACCAGGGCCGCCTCTGCCGGCCTCAAGCCAAGTTCGCGCAAGCCCGCGCGATACGTTCGCAACCAATTTCGATCTGCTCGATGGAAGTCGCGAAACTGAGCCTCAGATAAGGCGACAAGCCGTAGGACGTGCCGTCCATCACGGCGACTTTCGCCTCGTCCAGCAAGTACATCGATACGTCCAGATCGGACTCCAGCACCCGGCCGTCCGGGGTCTTTTTACCGATCAGGCCCTCGACGCCGGGATAGACGTAGAACGCGCCCGCCGGCTGTGCGCAGCGTATGCCCGGAATCGCGTTCAGCAGCGCCACGATGCGGTCGCGGCGCGCCTTGAACAGTGCCGTGGCCTGCGCCACGCAAGCCTGATCGGCGCTCAGGGCGAAGGCGGCGGCCGCCTGGTTCATGGCGGCCACGCAGCTGGTGCTCTGCGATATCAAGGTGCCCATGGCCTTGACCAGCCCGGCGGGCCCGCCGGCATAGCCGACGCGCCATCCCGTCATCGCATAGGCTTTGGACACGCCATTTATCGTCAGCGTGCGCTGCGCAATGCCGGCGTCCAGCGCCGCGATGGAAACATGGCGCGCATCGCCGTAGGCCAGATGCTCGTATATTTCGTCCGTCAACACCCATACATGGGGATGGCGACGCAGGACCTCGATCAGCGCCCGCAGCTCCGCTTCCGTATACAAGGCGCCCGTGGGATTGCTCGGCGTGTTCAGCAAGACCCATTTGCTGCGGGCCGTGATGGCGTTCTCCAGCAGCCCGGGCGTGAGCTTGAAGCCGTCGGCCTCGGTGCAGGGAACGATGACGGGCTTGCCGTCGTTGAGCAGGACCATGTCCGGGTAGGACACCCAGAACGGCGCGGGAACGATGACTTCGTCGCCGGCGTCCACCGTGGCGGAAAAGGCGGTGTAGATCAGTTGTTTCGCGCCGGTGCCGACGACCAGCTGGTCCAGGCCGTAGTCCAGGCCGTTCTCGCGCCGGAACTTGGCCTGCACCGCCTGCAAGAGCGCCCGTGTGCCGACGCTGGAAGTATAGCGGGTCTGGCCCGACCGCAAGGCCTGCACGCCGGCCTCGACGATGTGGGCGGGCGTGTCCATGTCGGGCTCGCCGACGGTGAAGTCGGTGATGTCCTGCCCTTGCGCGCGCAGCTGGTCGACCCGCGTCTTGGCCGCCATGCTGGGGGAAGGCTTGATGGCGCGCACACGCTGCGACAGCACGGCGCGCGCCGCCTGGGAAGGTTCGGAACCTGAAAGAGAAACTGCCATGATGGTGTAGATGCTTCCGTGAAATTGAACATTCATGCCACGGTGCATCATGCGCAGCTTCTCTTGTTTCAAAAAGAGAATAATTTTCCACCATCTGAATTCCATGAAGGAATCATGTGCTGGTGCGTCCAAACATGGCCAGGCCGGCCGGCCGCGCAAGACCCGCATGGATACTGGGCTGCGGCGCTGCGGCGGCCCCCATGCGGATGGCGCGCGGCCCTTGCGGCCCGGCGCGCCTCGCTCCATTCCCTGAGCTCAATACTAGGGTAATTCTCTATGCCTGTTTGGAAGCCGATCGAAAGCTTCGTTGCGCCGCCGAGACTCAGGCCTTGCGCTCGCGCAGCGCGAACCCCACCAGCATCGACGTCCAGCCCTGGAACAGCAGGTCGAAAGCCAGCAGCAAGCCGAGTATCCAGGCGCTGTTGCCGGGCCAGTTGACGGCGATGAGTACGCCGGTCAGCAAGGTGATGATTCCCGAAAACGCCAGCCATTTCCAGCCGGGCTGCGCGCGGTTGTTGAACCATATCCACAGCCGCAAGGCCCCGACGCCGATGAGGGAGGCGCCCAGGAGCAAGGTCAGGGCCGATGCGCCCACGGCGGGATTGACGATGGCGATGAGGCCCGCGCCGGCATACAGCAAGCCGCTGAGCGTCCAGAACAAAAAGCCCGACATGTGCTTGATGCGCCAGGCATGGATGAGCTGGCCGACGCCGCCCGCCAGCATCATCGCGCCGATGAACAGCACGCTGACCAGGGTTGCCGCGAAAATATACGCCATGGCGATCACGCCCAGCACGACCAGCACCGCCCCCAGGGCGACGAACCAGCCCCACCGGGCGCGCAATTGCGTCAGCGCGGCGGCCAGGTCAACGGAATCGGGGGTTGGACCACGTAACGGATCAGTCATCGTGTACTCCTTGGAGTTGGATTGCGTTTCCATTATCGCCGAACCCGCCCGCGGGCGGGTGACGGTGATCAAAGCCGGAGGTAATGGTAAATTCTGCCCTGAGACCACATATTGCAGACGGAATCCCCTTGCCCCATGACCGGTGAAGACGGCCAAATTTTCCTGCGCTACGACGACGCCCCCGAAGCCCGGCTGATCCTGCTGGGCGACTGGACCTTGCGCAACTACGTGAAAATCGGCGACGCCATCGCGAGCCTCAAGAGCCGGCTGCCCGCGCCCGATGAGGGCCGCGCGCTTCCCGTCGACGTCAGCGCGCTGCATGCGCTCGACACCTCGGGCGCGGCGCGGCTGCTCGAACTGCTGGGCCCGGATGCGGCCGCGGCCGTCGCCCGCCCCGGTTCGGGCCTGCCCCGCGAGCGCAGCGCCCTGCTTCGCACCGTGATCGACGCCACCACGGCGGCGGGGCAGGTGCCCGAGCGCCGGGCGCTGCCGGCCTTCGTGGAACTGCTCGGCCGCATCGGCCTGGCGATGGAACAGCTATGGCGCCAGACGCTCGCGCTGCTTGGCTTCATCGGCCTGACGCTGCAATCCCTGGTGCTCAATCTGCCGCGGCCCCGGCGGTGGCGCGTCACCTCCATCGTCGCGCAAATCGAAGAAACCGGGTTCAACGCGGTTCCTATCGTTGCCTTGCTGACCTTCATGGTGGGGGCGGTCATCGCTTTCCTGGGCGCGACCATTCTGGCCGACTTCGGCGCCAGCGGCTACACCGTCAACCTGGTCGCGTTTTCGTTCCTGCGCGAATTCGCGGTGCTGCTCACCGCCATCCTCATCGCCGGCCGCACGGCCAGCGCCTTCACCGCGCAGCTGGGCTCCATGAAAGCCAATGAAGAGATCGATGCCTTGCGCACCATGGGCATGAGCCCGATAGAAGTGCTGGTGCTGCCCCGCATACTGGCGCTGCTGGTCTCGCTGCCCTTGCTCACCTTCGTCGGCATGGTGTCGGGGATTCTCGGCGGCCTGCTGGTTTGCGCGCTTTCGCTCGATATTTCGCCCACCATGTTCTTCACCATCCTCAAGGACGACATACCCCTGCGGCACTTCCTGCTGGGCATGGCCAAGGCCCCCTTGTTCGCCTACCTGATCGCGGTCATCGGCTGCCAGGAAGGCTTCAAGGTGTCGGGCAGCGCCAAATCGGTGGGCGAGCACACCACGTCCTCCGTGGTGCAATCGATTTTCATCGTGATCCTGCTCGACGCCCTGGCCGCGCTGTTCTACATGGAGATGGGATGGTGACTCCCCCTTCCACGAACGGCAAGGAAACGATCATACAGGTCAAGGGGGTCACCAACCGTTTCGGCTCCCATACCGTGCACGAAGCGCTGGACCTGGACGTATACCGCGGCGAGATCCTGGGCGTCGTCGGCGGTTCCGGCACCGGCAAATCCGTACTGCTGCGCACCATCATCGGGCTGCAGAAGCCGGCCGCGGGCACGCTGCGCCTGTTCGGGCAAGACCCGCAAGCCCTGAGCCCGCGCGAACGGGCCGCCCTCGATCGGCGTTGCGGCGTGCTGTTCCAGCAAGGCGCCCTGTTCTCGTCGCTGACCGTCACGGAAAACGTGGCCGTGCCGCTGATCGAACACGCGGGCCTCACCCGGCCCCAGGCCGAGGCCCTGGCCGGCACCAAGATCGCTCTGGCCGGCCTGCCCGCCAACGCCGGCGGCAAGTACCCCTCCGAACTGTCGGGCGGAATGATCAAGCGCGCCGCCCTGGCCCGCTCCATTGCGCTGGACCCCGACATCCTCTTCCTTGACGAGCCCACCGCCGGTCTGGACCCGGTCGGCGCCGCCGCCTTCGACGAGCTGGTGCTGACCCTGCGCGGCGCGCTGGGGCTGACGGTGTTCCTCGTCACCCACGACCTGGACACGCTCTACGCGATCTGCGATCGCGTCGCCGTGCTGTCGAACAGAAAAGTGCTGGTGGCCGATACGCTGGAAGCCGTCGCCGCCAACCCCGACCCCTGGATACAAAGCTATTTTCACGGGCCTCGCGGCCGTGCCGCCGGTACGGCCAATTCGCATCGCAAGGAGCATTCCTGATGGAACCCCGCGCCCATCACATTCTGATCGGCCTGTTCACCGTGGCGCTGTCCGGCGCCGCCCTGCTGTTCGCGCTCTGGCTGGGCAAGTCGTACAAGGACGTCGAGTTCAACTACTACACCGTGGTCTTCCACGAGACCATACGCGGCCTGTCCAAGGGCAGCGCAGTGCAATTCAGCGGCATCAAGGTCGGCGACGTCATCGACCTGACGCTGGACCCGGACCAGCTCGACACCGTGCGCGCCCACATCCGCATCGACGGCAAAGTCCCGATCCGGCAGGACACGCGGGCCAAGCTCGCGCTCACCGGCATCACGGGGACCTCGGTCATCGAGCTGAGCGGCGGCTCGGACCACAGCCCCTTGCTGAAGGGCGACGAGGACAATCCGGGCGTCATCATGGCCACGCCTTCGTCGCTGACGCAGCTGTTGGCCAACAGCGATAGCCTGCTGACCGGCATCACGGAGCTGGTGGTCAGCGCCAAGGCGCTGCTGTCGCCCGAGAACGCGCAAAGCCTGGGCAACAGCCTGAAGTCGCTGGAAAGCCTCACGGCCGGCATGGCGCGGCAGGGCCAGAGCGTGGACAAGCTGCTGGACAGCCTGGCCATGGCCAGCCAGGACGTCCGCTCGACGCTGCGGGAAGCCGAAAGGCTGATGCGCGATGCGGACGGCCTGGTGAAGAACCAGGCCACCGGCGCCATGGTCGCCGCCCAGCGCGCCATGGCCTCGCTGGAAAAGGCCGGAGCCGGCGTCAGCAAGCTGCTGAACCAGGGCGACGGTTCGCTCAGCAACGGCCTGGGCGAGCTCGGGCCGGTGCTGCAGGAGCTCCGCGCAACGCTCAGCGGCATGAACGCCTTCATGCGCCGGCTCGAAGAAAACCCCGCGGATTACCTGCTGCGCGGGGAACGACTACAGGAGTATGCCCCATGATTCCGCGCCACGCGCCTTCCCGGCGGCCGGCCGCCCGCCTCGCCGTCGTTCTTTCCACCCTGTTGCTGACGGCCTGCTCGCTGGTCCCCAAGGCGGAATCGCCAAGCGTCTACTTGCTGCCGGCAACGCCCGGCGCGCCGGCGAACGCCGCCGGCGCGCCCGCCCCGCTGCCGCTGACACTGCGGGTGGCCACGCCGTACAGCGGCGCGATCCTGGACAGCACGCGCATCATGGTGGTGCCGGAGGGCACCACGCAGATCCAGGCTTATGCGGGCGCCAGGTGGAGCGACCGGGCACCGGCGCTGCTGCGCGATCGCCTGGTCGATGTATTGCGGGAACGGAACGGCTTCCGGGACGTGGCGGGCGCGCGGAACAATGCCAGGGCGGACCTGGAGCTTCGCAGCGAGTTGCTCGCCTATCAGGTCGAGCATCCGGCGGGGCGGCCCACCGTCCATATCGTGCTTCAGGCATCGCTGGTTGCGCTGGACAGCAATCGTATCCAGGCCGGCCGGCGCTTCGAAGTGAGCCGGGTGGCGCGGGATCGGCGGATGCCGGAGGTGGTGGACGCATTCGGGGCGGCCAGCGGCGAGCTGGCGGGCCAAGTGGCGGAGTGGGCGCGGAGCGAGGCGGGCCGGCTCAGGCCATCAGGCTGAGCGTCTTCCGGAAGCGGCGCAGCGACACGGTGAAGAACACCGCGCCGATGAACGATAACGCCAGGAACTGCGGCCAGACCACCTGGATGCCCGCCCCGCGATAAAGAATCGCCTGGCCCAGCGACACGAAATGCGTCGTCGGCGCGGCCAGCATGATGTCCTGGACAAACACCGGCATGCTCTCCCGCGGCGTCAGCCCGCCCGACAACATCTCCATCGGCAGCAGCGTCAGTATCAGCAGCAGCCCGAACTGAGGCATGGACCGCGCCACCGTCGCCATGAAGATGCCCATCGACGTCGTCGCGAAAAGATGCAGCGCGGCGCCCGCCAGGAAAAGCGCGATCGAGCCTTCTATGGGCACCCCCAGCGCGCCCCGCACGACGAAAACCAACGATACCGCCGAAGCCCCCAGCACGACCAGGCTCATCGACCAGACCTTGGACAGCATGATTTCCGCCGGCGTGACCGGCATGACGAGCAGATGCTCTATGGTTCCATGCTCGCGCTCCCTGATGAGCGCCGCGCCCGACAGGATGATGGACAGCATCGTGATGCTGTTGATGATTTCCATCAGCGAACCGAACCACGCCTGATCGAGGCCGGGATTGAAGCGCATGCGCAAGGCCAGCTCGACCGGCGCAACGGCGTCCGCGCGATGCCGGTTCACGAATTCGCTGATCTCGCCGTTCACGATCTGCTGTATGTGGTTGCTGCCGGCAAACGCCTGCGACATGCGCGTGGCATCGACATTCAGCTGCAGCGCCGGTTGCCGGCCGGCCAGGACGTCGCGCTGGAAGCCGGGCGGAATGCTCAATGCGAAGGTGTATTCGCCCACGTCCATGCCCCGGTCGATCTCGTTGTGGGCGACCATCAACGGCGGATTGAAGCGCGGGGGGTAGAAGGCGGCGGCGATCCGGCCCGACAATGGTGAGCGGTCCTCGTCCACGATGGCGATGGGCGCCTTGTGCAGGGTTTCGGGCATGGCCGTCGCCGCGCTGTATATCGCCACCGTGAAGGCGTAGGCCACCAGCACCAGCATGACCGGGTCCCGGATCAGGCTCCAGAACTCCTTGATGCCCAGGCGGAAAACGTTCGCGAAACTCGGCATGTCAGCGCTCCTGCTTTCTCAACAAGGCGATGGACAAGGCGAGTATGACCGGTATGGACGCGGCCATGGCCCAGAAAGCGAGGCGCAAGTCGGCCAGTTCCAGCGCCTTGCTGAACACGCCGCGGCTGATCGTCAGGAAATAAGTGGCCGGATAGGCGGCGCCGATGAATGCGCCCACGCCTTCCAGCGAGGACACGGGGTTGAGCAGGCCCGAGAACTGCACCGCCGGCAGCACCGTGCCTATCATCGTGAAGAATATGGCGGCGATCTGGCTGCGGGTGAAGCTGGAGGCGAACAGCCCGAAGCCGGTCGAAAACACCACGAACAGGAAAGCGGCGAAGCTCAGCGTCCAGAAGCTTCCTTTCAGCGGCACGCCGAAGACCAGGACGGCCAAGGCGGTCAGCATCAGAAAGTTCAGCATGCCCATGGCGATGTAGGGAAGCTGCTTGCCCAGCAGGAATTCGCTGCGGGTGACCGGAGTCACATAGAAATTGGTGATGGAGCCGAGCTCTTTCTCGCGCACGACGGACAAGGCCGTCAGCATGGCGGGGATCATCAGCAAGAGCAGCGGAATGATGGCCGGCACCATGGCCGGCAGGCTTTTGACGTCGGGATTGTAGCGAAAGCGCGTCTCGATGAGGGCGGCCGGCCCGGCCTGGGCGCCCAGGCGTTCGCGCGCCATGTCGGCCAGCCACCCCTGGTGCATGCCGTGCAGATACCCCTGCACCGTTTCCGCCCGCTGGGGGTTGGCGCCGTCCGCCCAGGCGCCGATTTCCACCGTCTTGCCGCGCTTCAAGTCGCGCGCGAAGCCCGCCGGTATTTCAATCGCCAGCGCCAGTTCGCCGCTGCGCATCCGCCTGTCCAGGTCTTCGTAATCGAGTATGGGCGGATGCTCCACGAAATAGCGCGAGCCCGACAGATTCAATGTGTAGTTGCGGCTCAGCGTGGTCTGGTCCCGGTCCAGCACGGCATAGCTCAGGTCTTCCACGTCCATGCTGATGCCGTAGCCCATGATGAACATCAGCAGGACCGTGCCCAGCAGGGCGAGCGTGCGGCGCACCGGGTCGCGCCGCAGCTGCAGCGTCTCGAGGCGTGTGTAGCTCAATGCCCGCGCCATGCTGAAGCCGCCGCCGCGCTTGGCCGCGGCATGCGCGGCGGCGGGCGGGCGCTCCTCGGGCGCGGCCGGCTCCGGCGACGGGCCCGGCGCATCCTTTTCTTGCGCCGCGACGGCCTCTTCCAGGTAGCTGATGAAGGCCTGCTCCAGATCCGCCACGCCCCGATTGCGCACCAGCTCGGACGGCGTACCGCTGACCAGCACCTTGCCCGCATGCATCAGCGAAATTCGGTCGCAGCGCTCGGCCTCGTTCATGAAATGCGTGGAGATGAAAATCGTCACGCCGTCATTGCGTGCGAGGTCCAGCATCAGTTGCCAGAACATGTCGCGCGCAATGGGGTCCACGCCCGACGTGGGCTCATCGAGAATCAGCAGCTCCGGGCCATGCACGAGCGCCACGGCCAGCGACAGCCGCTGGCGCAGGCCCAGGGGCAGGCTCGCCGGCAGGGCGTCCAGTTCGTCCAGCAGGCCGAAGCGCTCGGCCACGGCGCGCACGCGGGCCGGAATGGCGCTTTCCGGGACCCGGAACAGCCGCGCATGCAAGGCCAGGTTCTGGCGCACGGTCAGCTCGGAATACAGCGAAAAGGATTGCGACATATAGCCCACGCGCCGGCGCGTGTCCATGTCCTGCGCATCGACTTCCTTGCCGAACAGCCAGGCCCGTCCTTCGCTGGCGGGAAGCAGGCCGGTGAGCATCTTCATGGTCGTCGTCTTGCCGCAGCCGTTGGACCCCAGGAAGCCGAAGATCTCCCCTTGGCGGATCTTCAGGTCGACGTGGTCGACGGCGACGAAGTCACCGAAGCGCATGGTCAGGCCGCGGGCTTCGATGGCGGTCTCGGCGGCCCGGTCCGCGTCCAGGCGCCGGACGTCCACCGGCCGGTGGCCACGCCGTTTCTCCTCGGGCAGCAAGGCGATGAAGGCCTGCTCCAGGGTGGCGCCGCCGGCCAGCGCGCGCAACTGCCCGGGCGTGCCCTGCGCCAGGATGCGGCCTTCATCCATGGCGACCAGCCAATCGAAGCGGTCGGCCTCTTCCATGTAGGCGGTGGCCACGATGACGCTCATGTGGGGCCGTTCGCGGCGAATGCGGGCGATGAGGTCCCAGAACTGGCTGCGGGCCAGGGGATCCACGCCCGTCGTGGGCTCGTCCAGGATCAGCAGATCGGGGTCGTGGATCAAGGCACAGCACAGGCCCAGCTTCTGCTTCATACCTCCGGAAAGCTTTCCGGCCGGGCGCGCCAGGAATCGCTCCAGGCCCGTGCTGCGGGTCAGGTCGTCGATGCGGCGGCGCCTCTCGGCCTCGCCGTGCCCGAAAAGGCGGCCGAAGAATTGCAGGTTTTCCTCGACCGACAGCGTGAAATAGAGATTCTTGCCCAGGCCCTGGGGCATGTAGGCGATATGGGGGCAGACCGCATTGCGATGCGCGGGGTCGGCCATGTTGCCGCCCAGCGCGCGGACTTCGCCCTGCTGGACCCTGCGCGCCCCGGCGATCAGCGCCAGCAGGCTGGACTTGCCCACGCCGTCGGGGCCGATCAGCCCCACCATGCCGCTCGCGGGGAGCTCCAGGCTGATGCCGTCCAGAGCCAGCGTCTCGCCATAGCGCAGGCTCACCCCATGCACGCTGGCGACGGCGTCCGGCATGTTTTACTCCGGCACCTTGATCGCCAGCTCGTCCGGCCAGGGGACGTCGCGGTTCAAGCGCAGCCAGGCCACGCCCGGCAAGCCGGTCTTCACTTGCTCCAGGTGCTTTTGCAGCAGGCTTTGATCGATCTGCGCCTTCACCCGGAACATGAGCTTCTGCCTTTCACTGGCCGTTTCCACGGTTTTGGGCGTGAATTGCGCCGTGGCCGAAACGAAGGACACCTTGGCGGGGATGACGTATGCGGGCGCCGCATCCAGCAACAGGCGCACCTCGCTGCCCAGCGCCACCCGGCCGGCCACGGCTTCCGGCAAGAAAAAAGTCATGTAGACGTCGGCGAGGTCGACCACATTGAGCACCTTGCCGCCGGCGCCCAGGACTTCGCCCGGCTGCGCGATGCGGTATTGCACTCGTCCGTCCCGCGGCGATTTCAGCACGCTGTCTTCGATGTCCGCCTGGACCCGCGCGATGGTCGCCTCGGCCGCGACCACGGCGGACTCCAGCCCGACCACCTGGGCCTGGGCGGCGTCGATGCCGGCCAGCGCCGCCTCGACCTGGGCCTGGGCGGCGCCCAGGACGGCTTCCGCGCCCAGCACCGCGGCACGGTCGTCGTCCAGGGTCTGGCGGGACGTGGCGCCCTCCTGCGCAAGCTTTTCCGATCGTGCCAGGCGCTGCTGCGCAAGATTCAGCTGGCTCTGCCTTTGCGCGACCACGGCCAGCGCCGCCGCATGCTCGCTCTTGCGCGCGGCAACCTGGGCCAAGCCGCTGCTGACGTTGTGCAGCGCCCTTTGATGCTGCGCCCGCGCCTCGGCCAGCTGCGCCTGGAGCACGTCGACCTGCATATGGGCCAGGGGTTGCCCGGCTTTCACGAAGCCGCCCTCGGTGACCAGGATGTCCGCCACCCGGCCGGCCAGTTTCGTGGAGACGTCGATCTCGGTTGCCTCGATGCGGCCGTTGCCGCTGATGAAGGCATCGCCATAGCCCTTGTCCTGGAGCTTCAGCGCATAATAGGCGCCCGCGGCCGCGATCAGGGCCGCGGCCGCGGCGATGATGAATCCCTTTCTTGTCGGTCTGTCGGGCATCGCTTCATTCGAACGGTTGGACAAAGGGCCGGCGCGCCACGCCGGCGCGCGGCGGAAGGCGAAGGCCCATGCCGAGCATGCATGCGGCGTCAGCCGAAGGTTTCAATGGCCTTCTGGATGACGGCGTACAGGACGGCAAGAAAACCGATGCCCATGAGTACGATACCAGGATTTCTGTCCCGGAAGCCCAAGCCGATGAAGGACAGGATGAAACCCACGACGAAAATGATCATTAAGGTGGTGTTGCTCAATATCATGGCCCCGCCCGTGCAAGATGCTTATCGAGATGATGGGGGTAGAGCTTAGCATGACGGCACCGCCGCCGCGTGGCAAGCCGGGCCGCCAACTTGATTCTTCTCAAGATGGCGGACATGTGCCCTGTTCAGGCGCGTTCAAAGCAAAACCCCCCAGTCGATGTGTCGCTGGGGGGTTTTTTGGTATAAGAGCCTGACGATGACCTACTTTCACAGACGTACGTCCACTATCATCGGCGCAAAGGCGTTTC
>NZ_JACCEM010000039.1 GCF_013416525.1 Parapusillimonas granuli | reverse complement strand
TCCCTGAAAACGATCTATAGGGGATGCTCCATGAGCACTGCTGATTCTTATGTCCGCGCTCGGATCGATACCGATACCAAGGAACGTGCCACCGCCGCACTTGAGGCGATGGGTCTGTCTGCTTCTGATGCTATTCTCCTGCTGATGTTGCGTGTAGCGGACGATTGATTGATCTGCCACTGATCTATTGGAAGCTACAACTACCAAGAGACATTTGTCAGACCCACTGTACCGAACTGTACCTCTGCACCCTATTTCGGTACAGTACAGGTACACTGACCAGTTCTATTGAATTTCGTTAAAACACCATAACCATTTGATTAATAATTACTTTTATTCTTTTCAGCCTACACTCGTTTGCCCCCGGCTTCCTTATAAAGGCCCCCTAACTCGCGAACTCAAAAGCCCCCGCCGCAAGGCGTGCGTGCCGGTTCGATTCCGGCCCCGGCACCAGCTTAAAATCTCTAGTGTTTATAAGGCGTTAGCGGGCTCTTCCCCATAATCGGGGGATCTGGGTATTCGTCAAACTCGG
>NZ_JACCEM010000038.1 GCF_013416525.1 Parapusillimonas granuli | reverse complement strand
CAATCTGTTTGTTCAGGCGACCGGCCACTATGCGCTCCAGCACCTGCTGTTCGCGTGCTGTCAGGCGGCTGAGCACGGCTTGATGATTTTTTTGAGCCTGGGCCTGGCTGACCCGCTCGGTGGCTTGTTCCAGCATGCGAGCAACGATAGTGCGCAGGTCAGTTTCGTTGAAGGGCTTTTCAAGAAAGTCGATGGCGCCCTTCTTCATGGTGGTGACGGCCATGGGAACGTCGCCGTGCCCGGTGATGAAGACGATGGGTAATGGCGCGCCCCGCCTATTAAGTTCTTCCTGGAGCTCAAGACCGCTCATGCCCGGCATACGCACGTCGGCAATCAGGACACCCACTTGATCGGGCTCGTAAGTATGGAGGAATTCTTCAGCACCGCTGAAGCTGCGCACACGGTAGCCATTGGCTTCCAGCAGCCAGCGTACTGAGTCGCGTACCGCTTCGTCGTCATCGACGATAAAAACTCTGCTCGGTGCTTGAGATGTAGTCATGCATTCAACTCCTGGGGATTTTCTGTTGTGCTGGTCG
>NZ_JACCEM010000037.1 GCF_013416525.1 Parapusillimonas granuli | reverse complement strand
ACTACCCAGCGCCGTACCGGTCGAATAAGAACCCGTAGGAAAAAGCCGGATACGGGCATGACTGTCTGCTCTTGCAATCAGTATCGTCATGAGCACGCCGGCGGCTATTCCTGCCACGTTCCAGGTCCAGTGCTGCGCCAAGCTGGCCAGCGACACCAGCAGCACCGAAATCGCCAGCAAGGTTATCTTGCCTGCGGGGGCCTGCACACGCCTGGTACTGGCGGCACGCTGCTGTTGAATTTGCGTATGAACCAGCAGGGCCAGCAGGCCCGCGATCGGCAACACTGCCCAGAATGCCAGGCGCCAGTGCCCGGTCTGAGCAAAAATACCGCCTATCGCCGGCCCCATCAAAGTGGCCACGCCCCACATGCTGGATACCAGCACCATGGCGCGCGACCACAGCTGTTCGTCGAACACCATGCGCACGGCCGAATAGCTCATGCTCAGCAGGAGCCCGCCGCCCAGGCCCTGCACGGTGCGTCCCACCAGAAGCATAGGCATGCTGGGCGACATGGCACACGCTATCGTGGCCAGCATGAACA
>NZ_JACCEM010000036.1 GCF_013416525.1 Parapusillimonas granuli | reverse complement strand
CGCGGCAAATCGTTCCCAGATTACATATTTATTGGCACTCATTTCGGGGAAAATATTCAGGGCCGAGTCTACCCATACTCGCAGCAGCTGGAACACCTTGCCGCTTAGCATTTCCTGGTAAGCACCCTGACGCGCAGTAACATCGGCCCTATCGCCGGAATCGCGCAGCACGCGCAAAATAAGCGCCAACCCCTTGTACAAGGGCAGAAAAGGCCTGATCCACTGGCCCAGATCGTGTGAGCGGATTTCGGGCGGCTTGATCTGCCAGGAAAAATACGAGGGCATATCGACCTGAGACGAGCCGCCCGGCACCGCCAGACGACCGCGCAGGCTGGCCAGCCATTCGTTATCGCGCAATTCCTGGCCTATGCGGCCTTGCCCGCCCAAATCGGCTGCCGCAGCCTGGATTTCAGCAAGCATGGCGTCTAGGGCCTGCGGGTCGACACCCGGGTGCTGGCGCAGCGCGCCCAGCGAAACACGTTGTCTTTCAAGGTCTTGCAATACCGCGCCCCGTAAATCGGTGCGGTCGCAGATATCGAGCAAATCGAACAGGGTGGCCACCGAAA
>NZ_JACCEM010000035.1 GCF_013416525.1 Parapusillimonas granuli | reverse complement strand
CTTTTTTGACGCACGCAATCAAGTTTTTTTGTCTTATATGTTGTTACTACCAACTTAAATGTGAAGCCAGCATATTGATAGAAGGGCTTTGCTATCAACGTAAGGAGTGTTCATGGATAAGATCAAACATCCTATCGCCATTATTGGTGCAGGTCCTGTTGGACTTGCTGCTGCAGCGCATTTGCTAAGCAGAGGCCTTACCGCATTGATCTTGGAAGCAGGTAAGCAGGCCGGAGCCAGTATCAATGAGTGGGGGCACGTCAAGATGTTCTCTCCCTGGCGCTTTAATATCGACAAGGAGGCAGAGCGCTTATTGATAACCAGTGGTTGGACGACACCGCAACCGGATGTCTACCCAACTGGCCAAGAATTACTGGGTCAGTATATTCAGCCGTTGTCTAAGCTACCGGAAATCGAACCACACTTACACTTGAACAGTCGTGTCTTGGCAGTAAGCCGGGTAGAGCGCGACGTCATGAAAACCCAAGGCCGTAACTCGACTCCCTTTTTATTGCGCGTTGCCGGCCCCGATGGCGAGCGTGACGTGTTGGCCAGCGCGGTGATCGACGCCTCCGGGACCTA
>NZ_JACCEM010000034.1 GCF_013416525.1 Parapusillimonas granuli | reverse complement strand
TCAAAGCTCGTTTGCCAGCTCCCCGCAGCTTTTCGCAGGCTACCACGTCCTTCTTCGCCTGTGATCGCCAAGGCATCCACCATGTGCACTTAGTCGCTTGATCCTATAACGTTGCAGGCTTAAAAAAACCCCCAAGCTATAGAACCCATTGAGTTATGCGTGTTTGTGCCGTTCATCATTTTCAAAGGCCATGTCCTTAAACATGTATTTTTGAGAACTATTTGAACAAAATTGTTTAATGCAATCACAACCCGTATTTACGCGCACCATCCCTTAGGACAATGCCCCGCAATTACTTCGTTGTGCTTCTTCCAGATTGTTAAAGAACGAGTAATACCAGATAAGCCTATAAGACTTAACGAGCAATCAAGCACACGGCTTGACTCTTCGTTAACCCCTAGCCCCTCGCAGCCGATCAGCAAACCATCAACCAAACAACCGATCAGCAACCGACCAACCCAGCCACAGCCAACCCGCGGCGCGCCTGGTGGAGGATGACGGGATCGAACCGACGACCCCCTGCTTGCAAAGCAGGTGCTCTCCCAGCTGAGCTAATCCCCCCCGTCGCACCGCTCAAGCCTGCTGGTGGGTCAAGTTGGAATCGAACCAACG
>NZ_JACCEM010000033.1 GCF_013416525.1 Parapusillimonas granuli | reverse complement strand
AGGCAACCGGATGCATGATAGAGTAGTACATGCAGGTGGCTTCTATGGCTGCAAAATGAAAGCCAAGAAATATGGAGGGCTGGCCGTAGTTGTCTTGCAGTTCTATGGCGCTTTCCAATTGAACCAGTTGTTCAATTTGCTTAGCGCTGCCATACCATTGCGTGCCGCGTTCAAGGTAGCTGCGTATCACGTGCCCGAAGGTCGATTGCGCCAGCGCCTGTCTTTGCTTGGCACTTTGTTCGGGAAAACACAGTTCAAGATTAGTATGCAATATGCGTTTGCGTCTGCTGGGCAATTTGTACAACAGCTTGCCCAGTGTTTCGCCCATGCGGGCGACAAGGCCATAAGGCATGATGGCCAGCGTGCGTAACAGGCCGGCAGTCAGTGCGTTTTGAAAGTAATGATTCATAAGTAGGGCGCCAGGCTTGGAGTGGCGCCCCCAAGGAAGGCGATTATAGTAATGCATACTAGCACGTGCAGATGTTGACTCAGGTGCTGTCTCTGCAAGCGGCTGTATCTGGGCTCAGCCGCTATCTCGTCTTTTTAATATAGAAGGTAAAAGGCTTTCCCCTTAGGGGAAAACAGTGGTTTGTCGTGGTCAGGGCGAGTTTCC
>NZ_JACCEM010000032.1 GCF_013416525.1 Parapusillimonas granuli | reverse complement strand
GCGCTTCGATCCTGTTATTCGGATGCGTCGGCAGGCGTGTGAGCACATCCTTCAGATAGGCATACGGATCATGCCCATTCATCTTGGCTGATTGGATGAGACTCATGGCGGCAGCCGCCCGCCGGCCCGCTCGCTGCGAGCCAGCGAACAGCCAGTTCTTACGGCCCAGGGCCACAGGCCGGATCTGGTTTTCGATCCAGTTGTTGTCGATAGGCAGTCGTCCGTCATCGAGGTAGCGCGTGAGCGCTTCCCAGCGTTTCAGACTGTAGTCCAAGGCCTTCGCCATCCCTGTGCTGTCCGGCACCTTGAAGCGATGCGCTTGCATCCAGGCGTGCAGGGTGTCGGCAATAGGCCGGGCCTGTTGCTTGCGCAATTGCTGCCGTGCCTCGGGTGTGAGATCCGCAGCTTGAGCTTCGATCTCGTAGAGTTGTCCGATGGACTTCAGGGCCTGCTCGGCGATGAGGCTCTTGCCGGACTGGCGTAACTCGTAGAACTTCCGGCGCGCATGCGCCATGCAGCCGACTTCGGTCATACCCTGCTCGAAGCAGGCTTTATAACCCCCGTAATCGTCGCAGATCAGTAGGCCATGCCAGTCACCCAGGAAGGCCCGCGCATGGGTACCGCTGCGCCCTTCGGTAAAGTCGTAC
>NZ_JACCEM010000031.1 GCF_013416525.1 Parapusillimonas granuli | reverse complement strand
TGTCATCGGTCATCCAATAATCCCCAGTTGGGATCATTGAAAATTCCCCACCTGCTTTTCGGAGATAAAGCAGATGGATACTCAGATGAATTGGAACCAGCGCATCATGGCAGCTCATGCCAAGCCTGTGGAGGCCATGATGCTGAGCAAGGAACGCTGGGAGGAAGTGCGGCAGATGAGTGGTCAAGGTCTTTCGGTCTCGGAAATTTCCAGGCAACTGGAGATTGATCGCAAGACGGTACGTAAGCTGCTCAAGGAGCCTTGGCGGGCGTACGCCCGCCCACAGCGCTCGGATACGCTGTTGGCTTCGCATGCGGCGTATCTGCGGGAGCGCGCCACGCAGGTGGATTACTCGGCACGGATCCTGTTCCAGGAGCTGCGTCGAGATCGCGGGTTCCAGGGCAGTTATGAGACGGTCAAGCGGTTCGTTGTACCCTTGCGCCAGCAAGCGGTGAAGGCCGCGCAGCTGTGCCAGCGCCGTTTCGAGACCGGACCGGGGCAACAAAGCCAGATTGATTGGGGCCAGACCGGGATTTACCTTCGCAGTCGTCCGGTTGTGCTGCATATCTTTGTGCTGACCTTGGGCTACAGCAGACGGGGCTACTACCGGGCCTGCGCCAACGAGCAGTTGGGGCTGTTTCTGGAGAGCCATGAGGCGGCCTTCGATTACTTCGGCGGGTTGACGCGAGAGTTGCTCTACGATCGGCCACGTACGGTGTGCCGACCGGTGCCGGGCAAGGGCTGGTGCTGGAACGACACCTTCCGCGAGTTTGCCCGGCACTGGGGGTTTGAGCCCCGAGTGTGCGCCCCTTACCGGGCACAGACCAAAGGCAAGGTAGAATCAGGCGTGAAGTATGTCAAACGCAACTTCCTGCCCGGGCGAACCTTTACCGATATGGTTGATGTGCAGGAGCAGATGAACGAATGGATGGCGACGGTGGCTGATGTGCGTATCCACGGCACCACTCATCAGCGGCCGATTGACCGGTTTGCCGCAGAGGCTGCGGCCCTTATGCCCAGTGCGGGTCAA
>NZ_JACCEM010000030.1 GCF_013416525.1 Parapusillimonas granuli | reverse complement strand
TTCAGCGGGTCTGACCAGGCCCGCTTTGAGCTTGTCTTTCAGGCGGTAAGAATTTCCTCGTATGTTCATAGTGATGGCATGGTGCAGGACCCGGTCCAGAATCGCGGTGGCTATCACCCGGTCCCCGAAGACCTCCGCCCAAGCCCCGAAGCTCTGGTTGCTGGTCAGGATCATTGGTCCCTTCTCGTAGCGTCGGCTGATAAGCTGGAAGAATAGATTGGCGCCTTGCCGATCAATGGGTAGGTATCCGATCTCGTCGATGATAAGCAGGCGCGGAACCGTATAGAACTTCAGCTTTTCCTCCAACCGGCCTTCGCTGGTCGCTTTGGTCAGCGTCGCAATCATGGCCGCAGCGGTGGTAAACAACACACGATAGCCGGCTTCGATAGCTCTGATTCCCAGACCGACAGCCAGATGGGTTTTGCCCACACCGGGTGGCCCCAATATGACGATATTCTCGCCGTGTTCGATGTAATGACACGAAGCCAGGGTCTCCACCTGTTTGCGGTCAATGGAAGGCTGATAGGTGAAGTCGAAGCTCTCCAGGTCCTTCACGAAGGGGAACTTGGCCAGCGAAGTACGCATGGTCACGTTCTTGGTCGTTTTGTTGGCCACCTCCTCACCCAACAGCTGGTCCAGGAAGTCGGCATAGGACAACTCGTCGGCCGTCGCCTGCTGCAACACGGCTTCGAGACGATCGCGGCTCTTAAACAGGCGCAGCTTGACCATATGCTCCTGTAGTCGCTCCAATTGGCCGGCCATCATCGCGCCACCTCTTCGTAGACGCGCAGATCGCGCACTTCCACTTCCGCCGGCCCCCACCAGCGACTCAAGGGCTCGGCGCCCGACAGGCTAAAGCGTTGGCGGCTATTGCGAGCCACCGCGCCCGGCCCATGCTCGGGCAGAATACGCATCTGATAGCGTCCTGCCAACAAGGGATGTTCCGCAACGATGTCATTGCCATATTGCACGCGCAGCACACCGCCCACAGGGGTGATTTGCACCTCCTTGCCGATGAGACCAAAGGGCACCGAGTAGCGATTGCTCTGGTAGCTCACCAGGTAGTCCTCGGCGACGATACGCGAGACACTGCGTCTTTCGCCAAACGGGC
>NZ_JACCEM010000002.1 GCF_013416525.1 Parapusillimonas granuli | reverse complement strand
GAAACGCCTTTGCGCCGATGATAGTGGACGTACGTCTGTGAAAGTAGGTCATCGTCAGGCTCTTATACCAAAAAACCCCCCAGCGACACATCGACTGGGGGGTTTTGCTTTGAACGCGCCTGAACAGCACTCCTGAGCCGATGCCGGACCCATCGGCTCGCCAGCGCGCCATTGGACATGACCGGAACGGGAAGTCGAGTAAAATAGGCCCTCGGCGTCGGCCGGCTGCTTATCATTCTTGTTTCTCCGGAGGTTTTGTATGACCCAGGCGTTTCCGCCAGAGGACGGCACTGGCTTGTCCATGCGCAATCTGACGCATCTCATCTACGGGCTTTTTGCATTGGGCCTACTGAGCGCCGGCTTCTTCGGCGTTGCAACCATCGCGGCGGTCGTACTGGCTTATCTGAAGCGCGGCGACGCGGCCGGCACCCTGTACGCGGCGCATTTCGATTGGGTGATCAAGACGTTCTGGTGGGGCCTGCTCTGGATCCTCATCAGCGCGGTGTTCACCTTCATCTTCATAGGCTGGGTCACGGGCCTCATCGCCATCGTCTGGATCGTCTACCGGGTCATCAAGGGCTGGCTGGCCTTGTTCTCGGCGCAGTCGCCCCTGGCGGACTGAGCAAGCCTGCCCCGCAATCAAAAAACGCCCCCACGCTGCGCCTTCGGCTTGCTGCCCCCCAAGGGGGTATTTTTGTCTCGGGGCGGCCCAGCGACAGAGAAACGCCCCCACGCTGCGCCTTCGGCTTGCTGCCCCCCAAGGGGGCATTTTTGTCTCGGGGCGGCCCAGCGACAGAGAAACGCCCCCACGCTGCGCCTTCGGCTTGCTGCCCCCCAAGGGGACATTTTTGTCTCGGGGCGGCCCAGCGACAAAAAAACGCTGCCCGGGCGCGAGGCCTCGGCAGCGTTTTTTTGCGGCTCTTGCCAGAGCGGCGCCTTGGGCGCTTACTTCAGGTGCCCGCTGACCAGCTTGGTCAGTTCGAACATGGATACCTGGTCCTTGCCGAACAGCGGGCGCAATTTGTCGTCGGCATTGATGTTGCGGCGGTTCTTGGGGTCTTGAAGATCATGCTTCTTGATGTAGTCCCAGATCTTCTTGGTGACTTCGGTGCGGGGCACTGCCTCGGGCCCGATGATGGCGGCTAGCGTAGCGCTGGGAGTGAGCGGCTTCATGAACGCCGCATTGGGTTTGCGGGCGGATTTCTCGGTTGTTGCCATAGAAAGGGGCTCCTGACTGATAGTTGATAAAAACGTTCCCCCGCAGCATAACGTGAGAATCCTCGAAAGACAAAACAAAAAGTGCAGAAGAGTATGTCCGGCCTAGGGAGCTCAACGGCTGCGCAGTGCGTGTTTGCTTATGGTAATGTTTTATTTTAACCAGTGCCCGCACGAGCCCAGCGCCCGCAGAGCGCCGCCCAAAAGGAGACCCGAACCGATGTACGCCAAGAGTGTGTTTGAATCCATCAGCAGCTTCCACGACGAGCTGACCGCCATCCGACAGGACATTCACGCCCACCCCGAACTCGGCTTCCAGGAGCAGCGCACCTCCACGATCGTCGCCAACGCCCTGACCGCGCTGGGCTACCAGGTGCATCGGAATATCGGCAAGACGGGCGTGGTGGGCGTTCTGGAGGGCCGGCGCAACACCAGCGGGCGCAGCATAGGGTTGCGCGCCGACATGGACGCCCTGCCCATCGTCGAGCAGGGCGAGGCCGAATACGCTTCGCGGCATCACGGCGTCATGCATGCCTGCGGCCATGACGGCCACACCACCGTGCTGCTCGGCGCCGCCCGCTATCTCGCCGAGACGCGCAACTTCGACGGCAAGGCCGTCCTGATCTTCCAGCCCGCCGAAGAAGGCCTGGGCGGGGCGCAGGCCATGCTCGACGACGGCTTGTTCGACCGCTTTCCCTGCGACGCGATCTACGGGCTGCATAACTGGCCGGGCCTGCCGGCGGGCGTGATCGGCGTCAACCCCGGCCCCATGATGGCGGCGGCCGACCACTTCGAGATCCACATCGAAGGGCGGGGCGGCCATGGCGCCCATGCCTACCAGACCAACGACCCCATCGTGATCGCCGCGCAGCTGATCACCGCGCTGCAGACCATCGTGTCGCGCAACGTGCCGGCGCCCGAATCGGCGGTGGTCACGGTCGCGGCGGTGCATGCCGGCAACCTGCAGGCCATGAACGTGATTCCGCGCGATGCGCGCATGGTGGGAACGGTCAGGACCTTCAATCCGGTCGTCCAGGAACAGGTGATCCAGCGCATGCGGGAAATCGTCGACGGCATGGCCGCCGTGTTCAAGGCCGGCATCACGTTCAACTACCACAAGCTGTTTCCCGCCACCATCAACACGCCGGAGCACGCGCAGTTCGTGGCGGAAGTGGCCACCGAGCTCTTTGGCGCCGACAAGGTGATCCCGAACCTCACGCCCTCGATGGGCTCCGAGGACTTCTCCTTCATGCTGCAGCATCGGCCCGGCGCGTATTTCCGCCTGGGCCAGGGCGGCGCCGAGACCGGCCGGGTGCTGCATAGCGCCACCTTCGATTTCAACGACGCGGTCATCCCGGTCGGCAGCGCGATGTTCGTCCGCCTGGTCGAACGTAGCATGCCGCTCGCTTCCGGGTCATAATGCGGGTTTTCTCTTGACGGCCGGTAATTCTTCCATGATCGATGCCCCTCAGACCCTGACCATCGTCCGCCCGGACGACTGGCACCTGCACTTGCGCGACGGCGCCGTGCTGGAATCCGTCATCGCCGACACGGCGCGGCAGTTTGCGCGGGCCATCGTCATGCCCAACCTGAAGCCGCCGGTCACCACGCCGGAACTCGCGGCGGCGTACCGGGACCGCATCTACGCCGCCTTGCGGCGCGCGGGCATGGACGACGGCGATTTCACGCCCCTCATGACGCTCTACCTGACCGACAACACCCGCGTCGAAGACGTCCTGCGCGCGCGGGAGTCGGGTTTCGTGCACGGGATCAAGCTGTATCCGGCGGGAGCCACCACGAATTCCGACGCGGGGGTCACTGACCTGCTCGGGCGCTGCGGCGCGGCGCTCGAAGCCATGCAGCGCTGCGGCATGCCTTTGCTGATGCACGGCGAGGTCACGGATCCCGAGGTGGATCTTTTCGATCGGGAGGCGGTCTTCATCGACCGTGTGATGATCCCGCTGCGCAAGGCCTACCCCGAGCTCAAGGTCGTGTTCGAGCATCTGACCAGCCGTGAGGGCGTGGACTACGTGCGCGACGCGCCCGGGCCCGTCGCGGCGACGATCACCGCCCATCACCTGCTGTACAACCGCAACGCGATCTTCCAGGGAGGCATACGGCCGCATTGGTATTGCCTTCCGGTCCTCAAAAGAGAGCGGCACCGGCAGGCTCTGCTCGATGCGGCCACCAGCGGTTCGGGGCGGTTCTTCCTGGGCACGGACAGTGCGCCGCACCCCAGGGGGCTGAAAGAGCACGCATGCGGCTGTGCGGGCTGCTATACGGCGCTGCACGCCATGGAGCTATACGCCACGGCCTTCGATTCGGTGGGCAGGCTGGATCGGCTCGAAGCCTTCGCCAGCAGGAACGGGCCCGCGTTCTATGGGCTGCCGGTCAATGGCGGCACGCTGACTTTGCAGCGCGGCAGCTATGCCGTTCCGCAGGAACTGCCGATGGCGGATTCCACCGTCGTTCCGTTGGCGGCGGGCGAGACGCTGGGCTGGCAAGTGGTCAGCTGATTGTCGCGCCCGGCGCCGCGCCGTCGTTCCGTTTGTCTTCCAGCGCCTCCCAGCGCACGAACAGCACCTCCAGCTGCTGCTCGATCTCGTGCATCCGGCTGTTGATCGCCTCGACTTCCCCGGGCGCTTCGCGATACAAGTCGCCGTCGGCGAGGCGGGCGGCCAGCGCCGCCTGCTCGCGCTCGAGCGCGGCGATGCGGTCGGGTAGTTCATCCAGCTCGCGCAGTTCCCAGGAGGTGATGCGGCTTGCCTTCGCGGCTTTCGGCCGGGCCGGCGCGGCGGCCTCCTTTTTGCGCGGCTTTTCGGATTCGAGGCCCTGCGCGGCGGGCCGTTGCGCCAGCCACTCATCATAGCCGCCGACGTATTCACCCCAGCGACCATCGCCTTCGAAGGCGATGGTCTGCGTCACGACATTGTCCAGGAACTCGCGGTCGTGGCTCACGAGCAGCACGGTGCCGGGGTAGTCCTGGAGCAATTCTTCCAGCAATTCCAGGGTTTCGATGTCCAGGTCATTGGTGGGTTCGTCGAGCACCAGCACATTGGTCGGCCGCGCGAACATGCGGGCCAGCACCAGCCGTGCGCGCTCGCCGCCCGAAAGGCTGTGCACCGGCGATTGCGCGCGGGCCGGCGGGAACAGGAAGTCTTCGAGATAGCTCATGACGTGCTTGCGCTGATTGCCGATCTCGACCCATTCGCTGCCGGGATTGATGGTGTCGGCCAGCGTGGCGTTCTCGTTGAGCTGGGCGCGCATCTGGTCGAAATAGCCGACGGTCAGGTTGACGCCCAGGCGCACGGTGCCGGAGGTGGGCGGCAATTTGCCGAGCATGATTTTCAGGAGCGTGGTCTTGCCCGAACCGTTGGGGCCGATGAGGCCGATGCGGTCCTTGCGCATGATGACGGTGGAGAAATCGCGGATGATCACGCGCTCGCCGAAACGATGCGAGACATGCTGGAGTTCGGCCACCAGCTTGCCCGAGCGCCGGCCCTCCGCGATGGCGAGGCTGACGTTGCCTTGCCGCTCGCGGCGCGCGGCGCGTTCGCGGCGCAATTGTTCCAGCCGGCGCACCCGGCCCTCGTTGCGCGTGCGTCGCGCCTCGACGCCCTTGCGGATCCAGACTTCTTCCTGGGCGAGGAATTTGTCGAACTTGGCGTTCTGCTGCTTCTCGGCTTCGAGCGCTTCGGCCTTGCGCTGCTGCCATTGGGAGAAATTGCCGGGAAAGCTGTACAGTTTGCCGCGATCGAGCTCGACGATGCGCGTGGCGACGGCATCGAGAAAGCGCCGGTCGTGCGTGATGATGATGACGCTGCAGCGCGCAGTCTGCAGCAGGCCCTCGAGCCACGCGATGCCCACGAAGTCCAGATGGTTGGTGGGTTCGTCCAGCAGCAGCAGATCGGGCTCGTCGGCCAGGGCGCGGGCCAGCGCCACGCGCTTGCGCGTGCCGCCGGACAGGCCTTCGATGAGGGCGTCGGGCGCCAGGTTCAACTGCTCGATCAGCGCATTGGCGCGGGCGGGCCGCTGCCAGTCTTCCGTTTCCGCGTAGTCGCCGCAGAGCGCGTCCAGCACCGTGGATTCGGCGTCCAGTTCGGGCTCCTGCTCCACCGTGGCGATTTTCAGGCCCCCGCTGCGCATGATCTCGCCGTCGTCGGGCAGCGTGCGGCCGTCGAGGATCTTGAGCAGAGACGATTTCCCCGCGCCGTTGCGGCCGATGAGGCCGATGCGCTCGCCGGACTGGATGGTGAAGTCGGCGTGGTCCAGCAGCGGATGGTGCCCGTAGGCAAGCTGTACGCCGCTTAGCGTGATGAGAGTGGGAGCAGCCATGCAAAAACCGATACGTTCAATTCGATGGAAACCCCTATTGTCGCAGGTTACAATGCACAGGTGAGGCAGGCCGGGCAATCGCGGCGCCGCAAGGCGTCGAGGAAGGTCCGGACTCCGCAGAGCGGGATAGCGGCTAACGGCCGTCCGGCAAGGCGCGCGCAATCCGTTGCGGCGCCGAGCCGAGGAACAGGGCCACAGAGACGAGTCTGCGGCGAGGGCGCGCCTAGGCGCGCACCGGCATGGCCACCTCCATGCCGCGCGGTCGGGCAACCGGCCGCGGCGCTGCAGGGTGAAACGCGGCAACCTCTATCCGGAGCAACATCAAATAGGCATGCGTCCGGCCTTCGGGCCGAAAGGGTGGCTCGCCCGAGCATGCGGGTAGATGGCTAGAGCCCGGCAGCAATGCCGGGCCCAGAGGAATGATTGCCCGCCAGGCTCGCCTGGCGTACAGAATCCGGCCTACAGGCCTGTCTCACTTTTTGTCCGGCCTCCTTCGGTAGGCCAATGGTTATCAAATGCAAAGTCCCGTGCCCAAACCCCTCCCGGGTTTTTACAAAGGACTTTCACATCCCCACCCAATTTCTTGATTTTCCTGGACATTTTTATTCGCACTCTCCTGCGGGGCAGCGCTAAGTGCTTGTTGTAATTGAAAAAATTGCAACTTTGCGCTTGACCAGCCGCATTCGTTCCCGTAGAGTGGGGAAAAGTAGGATTTTGTGCAAAAAAGTGGGGAAGAAATCTTGTTCCAGGGTAGCAGCGCTCTCACGTTGGATGCCAAAGGTCGGCTCTCGATTCCGACCCGGCACCGTGACGCGCTCGTTTCCCAGGTCGAAGGCCGTCTGACCCTCACCCGCCATCCCGATGGCTGCCTCCTGGTGTATCCGCGCAACGTGTGGGAAAAGAAGCGTGAACAGATCGCGAACTTCCCCATGGGCGCCCGGCCTCTGCAGCGGCTGCTGCTGGGCAACGCGCAGGACGTGGAAATGGATGGTTCCGGGCGCATCCTCATCGCGCCCGAGCTGCGTACGGCGGCCGGGCTGGTTCGTGAAGTCATGCTGCTCGGCATGGGCAGCCATTTCGAGTTGTGGGATAGCGCAGAATGGGCGCGCCGCGAGGCGGAAGACCTGGCCAAAGGCATGGCCGAGGTCATGGACCAGTTTTCTTTCTAAACCAATATGGAGTTCATACATCGATCCGTGCTGCTGGAGCCTACGGTCCAGGCCCTCGTCGATCCCGATTTCGGGGTCCGGGGGAAAGGCGGAAAGGCCGCGGCCGCCGCCGCGCACGGGCCGGCGCCGGGCGTCTATGTGGACGGCACCTTCGGCCGGGGCGGGCACAGCAGGCATTTGCTGTCGCGGCTGGACCCGCGGTCCAGGCTGGTGGTTTTCGACAAGGATCCCGAAGCCATCGCCGCGGCCAGGGCTCTGCAGCAGGAGGACGACCGGGTCGTCGTCGTGCATGGCGGTTTTGGCGGCATGCCGGAGGCATTGGCCGGTCTGGGAGTGGAGCAGGTGAACGGCGTCATGCTGGACCTGGGCATTTCTTCGCCGCAGATCGATGACGCGCGCAGGGGATTCTCGTTCATGCGCGAGGGGCCGCTGGACATGCGCATGGATACGAGCAGCGGTCCCACCGCGGCGGAATGGCTGGCGGAAGTCGGCATAGACGAATTAAAGGAGGTCATAGCTAAATATGGCGAAGAACGGTTTGCTTTCCAGATTGCAAAGGCGGTTGTTGCTCGCCGCGAATCCCGGCCGCTGCGCACAACGCTCGACCTCGCCGAGCTCATCGCCGGTGTCGTCCGTACGCGCGAAAAGGGTCAACACCCGGCCACTCGCAGCTTTCAAGCTATACGGATTCACATCAATCAAGAGCTCCAGGAGCTCGCGCTCGCCCTCGCGGCAGTTCTGAAGGTATTGGCTCCAGGAGGGCGTCTCGCGGTGATCAGCTTCCATTCTCTCGAGGACCGCATGGTCAAGCAATGCATCGCCGCGGCCGCCAGGCCGGCCGCGGCGCATGCCCGCATGCCCATCCCGGAGAAGGACATGCCGCAGCCCATCCTCAAGTCGCTGGGCCGCATCCTGCCCTCGGAAGAAGAAGCGCGTGACAACGTCCGCGCGCGTTCCGCCGTGCTGCGCGTGGCCGAACGCACCCACACCCCCTTGCCCGCGGACCAGGGCGCTTCCTTCATCAACGCCATGGGCCTGGTCGGCCGCGCATCCGGGCACGGCAAGAGGAGGCACAGGTAATGGGCCGCCTCAGCCTTTTCTTCGCCCTGGTCCTCATGATTTCCGCGCTGTCGCTGGTGACAGCGCGTTTTCAGTCCCGGCAGCTGTTCATCGAGGTCGACCGGCTTGAAGACCGCGCCCGCGAACTCGACACCGACTGGCGGCGGCTCCAGCTGGAGCGCGCCGAACTGGCGCGCAATGCGCGCATCGACGGAATGGCGCGCGAAGAGCTCCAGATGGTCACGACTTCGCCCGACCGGACCATATACGTCACCGGCGGCGGGGCGCCCGGCGGGGCGCCCGGCGGCGCGGCGCGGGGGGAACGGCGATGAAGCGCGTCCGTTTCTTCGACAGCCCGGTGCTCAATGTGCAAATGCCGCTGTGGCGCTCGCGCCTGGTGCTGGTCCTGCTGGTGCTGGGCTTCGCCGCCTTGGCGGGCAAGGCGCTGCACCTGCAGGGCCTGTCCACCGAATTCCTGCAGCAGCAGGGCGAAAGGCGCTACGAGCGCACCCTGGTGCTGCCGGCCACGCGCGGCAAGATCTTCGACCGCAGCGGCGCGGTCGTCATGGCCTCCAGCGTGCCCGTGCGGGCCATCTGGGCCATACCGGAAGACACCCGCCACGCCACGGACGCGCAGCTGCGCAAGCTCGGCGAGCTGCTGGGCATGTCCGTCGGCGACATCAAGAGCCGCCTGACCGACGAGGAAAAATCCTTCGTCTACATCAAGCGCCAGGTTTCCATCGACATCGCCGACCAGGTCCGCGACCTGAAGGTTCCGGGCTTCCATCAGCAGTCGGAGATGCGCCGCTTCTACCCCGAGGGCGAGATCGCCGCCCATGTCATCGGTTTCACCAACATCGAAGACAAGGGCATCGAGGGCGTGGAGCTCGCCTTCAACGAAGAGCTCTCCGGCAAGCCGGGCTCGCGCCGCGTCATCAAGGACAGGCTGGGGCGGGTGGTCGAGGACGTGCAGGCCATCATCCCCCCGGTGAACGGGCAGGACCTGCGGCTTTCCATCGACAGCGGCCTGCAGTTCGACACCTATACCGCCCTGAAGAAGGGGCTGGAGCAGCACAAGGCCAAGGCCGGCGCCGGCATCGTGATAGACGTGCAGACGGGCGAGATCCTGGCGCTGGTGAACCTGCCCACCTACGATCCCAACGACCGGGACGACCGCAAGGGCCAGGCGCTGCGCAACCGGGCCATCACCGACACCTTCGAGCCGGGCTCCATCATGAAGCCTTTCACGGTGGCCCTGGCGCTGGACATCCGGCGCATCACCACGTCCACGCTCTTCGACACCGGCAACGGCCAGTACCGCTATCAAGGCTCGACCATCTCCGACGTCAGCCGCAACGGCACCTTGAACGCGGCGGGTATACTGCGTCGGTCGAGCAATATCGGCATGACCATGATTTCCGAGAAGCTGACGTCCCAGGAAATGTGGAACAAGTTCACGGAGCTGGGCTTCGGCCGCGCGCCGCAAGCTAATTTCCCCGGGGTCGCCTCGGGGCGGCTGCGTCCCTGGGAACGCTGGCGCCCCATCGAACGGGCGACGATGGCGTATGGCTACGGCCTGTCCGTATCGTTGCTGCAGATCGCCCACGCCTACACGGCCTTCGCTCGTGGCGGCGACATGGTCTCGCTGACCCTGTTGAAGCGGGAAGGCAAGCCGACCAGCGTGCAGGTGTATACACCCGAGGTGTCGGCCCAGATCCGCGAGATGCTCGAGGCGGCCGCGGGCCCGGACGGCGCCAAGCTTGCGCAGGTCCAGGGCTACCGCGTGGCCGGCAAGAGCGGCACGGCGCGCAAGATCGTCAACGGGAAGTACAGCACGTCGCTGTACCGCAGCTCCTTCGTGGGCTTTGCTCCGGTTTCCAATCCGCGCATCGTCGTTGCGATCAGCATCGACGAGCCGGGTTCCAATGGCTATTATGGCGGCCGCGTGGCCGCCCCTGTATTTGCTGATGTGGTCGCCAGCAGCCTGCGACGTATGGGTGTACAGCCAGACGCCCCGATCGAATCGCTGGTTGCATTGGGCGCCAAGAGAGAGGTGGCGCAATGAACGCCCGAGAAATCATTACCTGGCTGAGCCGGCATGTCGCGCCCGGGGCGCATCTATGCCTGGACACCCGGCAGCTGAATGCCGGCGACGTATTCTTCGCATGCCCGGGCCTTGCCAGCGATGGGCGCGCCTATATCGAACAGGCTGAGCGCCTGGGCGCCGCGGCCGTCGTCGCGCATGCCTCCGGCGGCTCCGCCGAAGGCGCCGTGCGCGCATCGGTGCCGGTCCTGGAGGTCGAAGGCCTGCCGGACCTGCTTGGGCAGGTCGCGCATCGCTGGTATGGCGAGCCGTCCAGCGCGCTGTCCGTCGTGGCGCTGACCGGAACCAACGGCAAGACCAGCTGCGTCCAGTGGCTGGCCGGCGCCTTGAACGCGGACGGCGTTCCCTGCGGCACCATCGGCACGCTGGGCGTGACCCTGGCGGACGGCACCAACCTCGGCGGCGCCCTGACCACGCCCGACGTCCTGACCATGCACCGCAGCCTGGCGGCCATGCGCAAGGCCGGGGTCCAGGTGGTGGCCATCGAGGCGTCCTCCATCGGGCTGGTGCAGGGCCGGCTCGACCACGTCCGGATCCAGATCGCCGGTTTCACCAACCTGACGCACGATCACCTTGATTTCCATGGCAGCATGGAAGAGTACAAGGCCGCCAAGTTCCGGTTGTTCGACTGGCCGGGCCTGCGCTGCTCGGTGGTCAATCTGGACGATGCCGCCGGCGAAGAGCTGGCCGGCCTGCTCGCGCCCGCCTCGGTGGTCGGCTATTCGACCCGCAGCCACGGCCAGGCCGTGCTGCGGGCCCAGGACATCCAGGCCGGACCCTATGGGCTGGTCTTCAACCTGGTGACGCCCGAAGGCACGGTCCAGATGCTGACGCGCCTGGTGGGCGAGCACAACGTGTCGAACCTGCTGCTGGTCGCCGGTGTCCTGCGCGACATGGGCTGGGACCTGCAGCGCATCGCCAGGGTGCTCGGGGCCCTGACGTCGGTCGAGGGCCGCCTGCAAGTCGTGGAGCCTCCCGACCACATCCGATCCGGCGCCGGCCATCCCATGGCGGTGGTCGATTACGCCCATACTCCGGATGCGCTCGAGCGCGCGCTGCTGGCCTTGCGCGACATCGCGGCGGCGCGCGGCGGCAAGCTGGTATGCGTGTTCGGCTGCGGCGGCAGCCGCGACAGCAGCAAGCGCCCGGTCATGGGCCGCATCGCCGCCGAGCGCGCGGATGCCGTCATTCTCACCAGCGACAATCCGCGCAGCGAAGATCCGCGCGAAATCACCGCGCAGATCATCGCGGGCATGCCGCAAGCGCCGCGTGTGGATCTGGACCGGGCCTGCGCCATCCTGTCGGCGGTGTGGGGCGCCTCGCCCGACGACGTCGTGCTGATCGCCGGAAAAGGCCACGAGACCTACCAGGAAACACAGGGCGTCCGCGTGCCCTTCGACGACCGCGAGTGGGTGCGGTTCGCGCTGTCCTGGAAGCAGGGGCTGAGCGTCTCCACCGATACGCGCAGCCTGGCGCCGGGGCAGTTGTTCGTGGCGCTCAAGGGCGAAGCGTTCGACGGCCATGACTATCTGGAAGCGGCTCGCGCGGCCGGCGCCTGCGCCGCCGTGGTCGAGCGCAAGCGTCCGGAAGCAGGCCTGCACCAGTTCGAGCTGGGCGACACCCGGCAGGCGCTGATACGCATCGGCACGGTGTGGCGCCGCCGGTTCGGCATTCCGGCCATCGCCGTGACGGGCAGCAACGGCAAGACCACCACCAAAGAAATGATCGCGTCCATATTGCGCGACTGGCTGGGCGAAGAAAACAGCCTGGCGACGCGGGGCAACCTGAACAACGACATCGGCGTGCCGCTGACCGCGCTGCGCCTGCGCGCACAGCATCAGGCGGCCGTATTCGAGCTGGGCATGAATCATCCCGGCGAAATCGCCGTCCTGGCCGCCATCGCCCAGCCCACCGTCGCGCTGGTGAACAACGCCCAGCGCGAGCACCAGGAATTCCTGCATACCGTCGAGGCCGTCGCCCGCGAGAACGGGTCGGTATTCGATGCGCTGCCCGCCGGCGGCACGGCGGTGTTCCCGGGGGACGACACCTACGCGCCGTACTGGGCCGGACAGGCGGCCGGGCGCAAGATCCTGCGGTTCGGCTTCGAACCCGAGTTCGACGTCTATGCGGACCAGATACGCGTGGAACCCGACCGGACCTCCTTCCAGATCCAGACGCCCGCAGGCGCCGGCAAGCTGACGCTGGCCGCGCCCGGCGTGCACAATCTGCGCAACGCGCTTGCGGCGGCCGCTTGCGCCGTCGCCGCCGGCGCGCCGCTGCAGTCGGTGCTGCGCGGCCTGGAGGCCTTCCATCCGGTGACGGGCCGCATGCAGCCGCGCGCGCTGGACGGCGGCTTCCAGCTGATCGACGACACCTACAACGCCAATCCCGACTCGGTCCGCGCCGCCATCGACGTGCTCGCGCGGCTGAACGGCACCAAAGTGCTGGTGCTGGGCGACATGGCCGAAGTGGGCGCCGACAGCCACGCGCTGCATGCCGAGGTCGGCGGCTACGCGAAAGACCAGGGCATCGACGTCTTGCTGGTCCACGGCGCCGCCTGCGCCCATGCCGCCCGCGCCTTCGGGCCGCAAGGCTTCGTGTTCGACTCGCTGGCCGATCTGCTGCGCGGCATCACGCCGTGGATGCCGGCCCACATTCTCGTGAAGGGTTCGCGCAGCGCCCGCATGGAGCGGGTCGTGGCGGCCCTGGCCCAGCAGACGCCAAAGAGCGAAGAGGGGGACCGCCATGCTACTTGAGCTCGCGCGCTGGCTGTCCGACTCCCATATACGCGCTTTCGGCGTCTTCGAATACATCACCTTCCGGGCGGTGCTGGCTTGCGGCACCGCGCTGCTCATCGGCCTGTTCGCCGGCCCGGCCGTCATCCGCAAGCTGACCGAGCTCAAGATCGGCCAGGCAGTGCGCAGCTACGGCCCCCAGTCGCATCTGCAGAAGAACGGCACGCCCACCATGGGCGGCGCGCTGATCCTCATCGCGATCGGCGTCAGCACGCTGATGTGGGCGGACTGGACCAACCGCTTCGTCTGGGTCGTGCTGCTCGTCACCTTCGGGTTCGGCTGGATAGGCTGGGCCGACGACTACAAGAAGGTCGTGCACCGGGATCCGGAGGGCATGTCGTCGCGCCGCAAATTCTTCTGGCAGGCCCTGATCGGCATCGTGGCGTCGCTCTACCTGACGTTCGCGGTGTCGGCGCCCGCCAATGCCGACCTGTGGCCCTTGTTCCGCGACTGGGTGCTGAGCGGCTTCACCATGCCGCTGCCGACCCGGGCCGACCTCATCGTGCCGTTCTTCAAGAGCGTGAGCTACCCCCTGGGCGTGTTCGGCTTCGTGGCGCTGACCTGGCTGGTCATCGTCGGCTCCAGCAACGCGGTGAACCTGACGGACGGGCTGGACGGCCTGGCCATCATGCCCACCGTCATGGTCGGAAGCGCGCTGGGCATCTTCGCCTACGTGGTCGGGCGCGTCGATTATTCCAAGTATCTGCTCTTCCCCTACATACCCGGCGCGGCGGAGCTCATGGTCCTGTGCGCGGCGATCGCGGGGGCGGGGCTGGCATTCCTGTGGTTCAACGCCTATCCGGCGCAGGTCTTCATGGGCGACGTCGGCGCGCTGGCGCTGGGCGGCGCGCTCGGCACGATCGCGGTCATCGTGCGCCAGGAAATCGTCCTGTTCATCATGGGCGGGGTGTTCGTGGTCGAGACCCTGTCGGTGATGATGCAGGTGGCGTGGTTCAAATACACCAAGAAACGATACGGAGAAGGGCGGCGCATCTTCCGGATGGCGCCGCTGCACCATCATTTTGAAGTGACGGGCTGGAAGGAGACGCAGGTCGTGGTGCGTTTCTGGATCATCAGCATGATGCTGGTCCTGATTGGCTTGGCGAGCTTGAAATTGCGATGACGACGATGACTTTCCCCTCGGTGCGCACGGACGGCCTGACCCTGATCCTGGGTCTGGGCGAGACGGGCGTCGCGGCCGCGCGCTGGTGCGCGCGGCACGGGGCGGCCCTGCGCGTGCTCGATACCCGCGAGGCGCCGGGCGGGCTGGATGTGCTGCGGCGGGAGCTGGGCGACGCGCAGGTCGACTACCGCCTGGGGAGCGACGGCTTCGAGGCGTCCGCGCTGCAGGACGTGCACACCATCGTGCTCAGCCCGGGGCTGGCGCCCGGCCAGGAGCCGCAGCGTTCCTTCCTGGAGCTGGCCCGCGCCGGGCGGGTGGAAATCATCGGCGAGATCGAACTGTTCGCCCGCGCGCTGGCCGACATGTCGAGCCAGGGATACCGGCCCAAGGTGCTGGCGGTGACCGGCACGAACGGCAAGACGACGGTCGCCGCCATGACGCGGCGCCTGCTGGAAGCCGGCGGCCTGCGCGCCAGGGCGGCGGGCAACATCAGCCCCGCGGCGCTCGACGCCCTGCGCGACGCGCTGGACGAGGATGCGCTGCCCGACGCCTGGGTGCTCGAACTGTCCAGCTTCCAGCTGGAGGCCGTCCACAGCCTGAAGGCCGATGCCGGCGCCGTGCTCAACGTCACCCAGGACCACCTGGACTGGCACGGCTCCATGCAGGCCTATGCGGCCGCCAAGGCGCGCCTGGCGGGCATGTCCGACGTCATGGTCGTCAACCGGGACGACGAACTCACGGTCGCCATGGTGGCGAACCTCGACGCGCGCAACGTGCGCAGCTTCGGCCGGAGCGCGCCCGTGCTGGAAGGGGACATGGGCCTGGAGGCGAGCGACGGCATCGTATGGCTGGCCGCCGCGGAAGCCGATGATTTCGACTTGCCCGCGCCCACGCCCAAGCGCGGCCGGAAGGCCGTCGAGGCGCCGCGCGCGCCCGGCCGCATGCGGCGCCTGATGCCCGCCGACGCGCTGCGGGTGCGCGGACAGCACAATGCCCTGAACGCCCTGGCCGCGCTGGCGCTGGCGCGCTGCCTGGGCCTGGGGTGGGCGGGGCTGCTGAACGGCTTGCGCGACTACGCCGGCGAACCGCATCGCACCGAGTTCGTGCGCAGCATCGCCGGCGTGGACTTCATCAATGACAGCAAGGGCACCAACGTGGGCGCGACCGTGGCGGCGCTCGAAGGCATGGACGAGCCCGTGGTGCTGATCGCCGGAGGCCAGGGCAAGGGGCAGGACTTCGCGCCCCTGGCCAAGGCGGTGCGCGGGCATGCGAAAGCGGTCCTGCTGTTCGGGCAGGATGCCGGCCTCATCCAGGCGGCGCTGGCCGGCGCCGGCGTTCCGCTGGAGCGCGTGGACGGCCTGCAGGCCGCCGTGGAACGCGGCTTCGAATTGGCCGGCGAAGGCGATTCCGTGCTGCTGTCGCCGGCCTGCGCGAGCCTGGACATGTTTCCCAACTACAAGGTGCGCGGCGCCCGCTTCATGGACGCGGTCCAGGAGCTGGCCTTGAATCGGGGGGAGGTCGCATGAGCCTGTTCGCCGACTTCTCATCGGGCGTCAACGCGGTCAGGCCGGGGCGCACCACCATGCCCAGCGTGGACATGGCCATGGTGATCGCCGCCGGCACCCTTGTCCTGTTCGGCCTGCTGATGGTGTATTCGGCATCCATCGCGCTGGCCGACGGCCCGCGCTACGAGAGCTACGGCCGGTATTATTTCGTGATCCGCCACGGCCTGTTCATCGCGGTGGGCGTGCTGGCGGCCCTGTTCGCCTTCAACGTGCCCATGAAGGTCTGGGCCAAGCTCGCCGTCCCGCTCTTCCTGCTGTGCCTGGTGCTGCTGGTCGTCGTGCTGGTGCCCGGCATCGGGCGGGAAGTCAACGGCGCGCGCCGCTGGCTGCCGCTGGGCCCGGTCAACTTCCAGCCCTCCGAACTCATGAAGGTGGCGGTGCTGCTCTACGCCGCGGACTACACCGTGCGCAAGCAGGAGCACATGCAGAACTTCCTGCGCGGCTTCCTGCCCATGGCGGTCGCCCTTACCGCCGTCGGCATGGTGCTGCTGCTCGAACCCGACCTGGGCGCATTCATGGTGATCGTCGCCATCGCGGTGGGCATTCTTTTCATCGGCGGCATCAACGGCAAGCTGTTCTCGACCCTGCTCGCCATCCTGATCGGCAGCTTCCTGGTCCTGATCTGGCTGTCGCCCTGGCGCCGCGAACGCCTGTTCGTCTATCTGGATCCATGGAACCCCGAGAATGCCTACGGCAGCGCCTACCAGCTGTCCCATTCGCTCATCGCGCTGGGGCGCGGCGAATGGTTCGGCGTGGGGCTGGGTTCGAGCGTGGAAAAACTGCATTACCTGCCGGAGGCCCACACCGACTTCATCGTCGCGGTGATCGGCGAAGAGCTGGGCTTCGTCGGGGTGATGTTCCTGATCATGCTGTTCTTCTTCATCGTGTGGCGCGGCTTCGAGATCGGCCGCCAGGCGATCGCAATGGACCGCATCTTCAACGGCCTGGTCGCCCAGGGCGTGGCGCTGTGGTTCGGCGTGCAGTCCTTCATCAACATGGGCGTATGCCTGGGCCTGCTGCCGACGAAAGGCCTGACGCTGCCCATGGTCAGCTATGGCGGCAGCGGCATCGTGATGAACCTCGTGGCCATGGCCCTGCTGCTGCGCGTCGACTACGAGAACCGCAACATGATGCGGGGGAAACGAACATGACGGCGCCGACATTGCTCATCATGGCGGGCGGCACGGGCGGGCACATCATGCCGGGCCTGGCCGTGGCCCACGAAATGCAGGCGCGCGGCTGGAAGGTCCTGTGGCTGGGACATCCCGAACGCATGGAAGGGCGCCTGGTGCCGCCGCAGGGCTTCGAGCTGCTGCCGCTGCGCTTCGCCGGCCTGCGCGGCAAGGGCCCGGCCGCCATGCTCAAGCTGCCTTTCACGCTGACGCGCGCCTGCCTGCAGGCAGGCGGGCTGCTGGCGCGGCACCGGCCCGACGTCGTCCTGGGCATGGGCGGCTACGTGGCCTTCCCGGGCGGGCTGATGGCCGCGGCGCGGCGCATACCCGTGGTGATCCACGAGCAGAACGCGGTGGCCGGAACGGCGAACCGCTGGCTGGCGCGCCTGGCCAGCAAGGTCCTGGTCGGCTTTCCGGGCGCGCTGCCCGGAGCGATCATGGTCGGCAACCCGGTGCGCCGGTCCTTCACCGCCGGCCGGCCCGCGGCCGAGCGCTATGCCGGCCGCCAGGGGCCCTTGCGCGTGCTGGTCGTGGGCGGCAGCCTGGGGGCGGCGGCCCTGAACCGGGTCGTGCCGGAGGCCATGGCCTTGCTGCCCGAAGGCGCGCGGCCCTTGATCACGCATCAGTCGGGCGAGCAGCACCTGGCCGCGCTGCGCGCCGCTTACGACAAGGCCGGCGTATCCGCCGACTGCCATGCCTTCATCGACGACATGGCGGCGGCCATGTCGGACGCCGACGTGGTGATCTGCCGCGCGGGCGCCATGGCGGTCGCCGAGGTCGCGGCGATCGGCGTGGCGGCGCTGTTCATTCCGCTGCCGCACGCCATAGACGATCATCAAACCGCCAACGCCCGCTATCTGAGCGATTGCGAGGGAGGCTGGCTGCGCAAGCAGTCCGAGCTGGACCCGCAGTGGCTGGCCGGCTGGCTGGGCGGCATCACTCGGGAACAACTGGCGCGGGTCGCGGCGCATGCCCATGAGCATGCCTGCCCGCAAGCAACGGCGCACATCGCCGACGCATGCGAACAAGTCGCCAGGAGGCCGGCATGAAGCATAGAATCCAAAGCATACATTTCGTCGGAATAGGCGGGTCGGGCATGAGCGGCATCGCCGAAGTCCTGCTGAACCTGGGCTATTCCATCAGCGGCTCCGACATCCAGGAATCCGCGGTGACGCGCCGGCTCGCGGGCCTGGGCGCCCGCGTGACCATCGGCCATCACGCCGACAACGTCAAGGGCGTGGGCGCCATCGTCACGTCCACGGCGGTCTCGGGCGACAACCCCGAAGTCCTGGCGGCCCGGGCCGCCCGCATTCCCGTCGTGCCCCGCGCGCTGATGCTGGCCGAGCTCATGCGCCTGAAGCGCGGCATCGCGGTGGCCGGCACGCACGGCAAGACCACGACCACCAGCCTGGTGGCCAGCGTGCTGGCGGGCGGCGGGCTGGATCCGACCTTCGTGATCGGCGGCCGGCTGAATTCCGCCGGCGCGAACGCCAGGCTGGGCCAGGGCGACTTCATCGTGGTCGAGGCCGACGAGTCCGACGCGTCCTTCCTGAACCTGCTGCCGGTCATGGCGGTGGTCACCAATATCGACGTCGACCACATGGACACCTACGGGCACGACGTCGCGCGCCTGAAGAGCGCCTTCATCGAATTCACCCAGCGCCTGCCGTTCTACGGCACCGCCGTGCTGTGCAGCGACGACGCCAATGTGCGGGAGATCATTCCCTTCGTGTCGCGGCCGGTCACCACCTACGGCATCGACAGCGATGCGCAGGTGCGGGCCCACGACCTGCGCGCCGAAGGCACGCGCATGCGTTTCGACGTGGAGCGCCAGGGCGCCGCGGGCGCGCTGCCGCCCATGTCCGTGACCCTGAACCTGCCGGGCCGGCACAACGTCCTGAACGCGCTCGCCACCATCGCCGTGGCGACGGAACTGGGCGTGAGCGACGAATCGATCGCCGCATCGCTGTTGGCGTTCAACGGTGTGGGGCGCCGCTTTACGCACGTGGGCGACTTCAGCGTTTCGCAGGCCCGCGGCGGCGGCTCATTCACGGTGATCGACGACTACGGCCATCATCCGGTGGAGATGGCCGCCACGCTGGCGGCGGCGCGCGGCGCCTGGCCCGACCGGCGCATCGTCCTGGCCTTCCAGCCGCACCGCTACACGCGCACCCGCGACTGCTTCGAGGACTTCGTCCGCGTGCTGGGCCAGGCCGACGCCGTCCTGCTGACGGAAGTCTATGCCGCCGGCGAGGCGCCGCTGATCGCGGCGGACGGCCGCGCGTTGGCGCGGGCGCTGCGCGTCGCCGGCAAGGTCGAACCGGTTTTCGTCGAGGACGTGGCCGACCTGCCGTCGGCGATCCGCGATTTCGCGCGCGACCGGGACGTCGTGATCGTCATGGGGGCGGGTTCGATCAGCCGCGTCCCCGCGCAATTGGGGGAACCATCATGAGCTCGAATTTCGGCCGGGTAGGCGTGTTGTACGGCGGTCGATCCGCCGAGCGCGAGGTGTCGCTGATGTCGGGCCAGGGCGTGCACGACGCGCTGCGCAGCCAGGGCATAGACGCGCATCTTTTCGATACGGGGCGCTACACCCTGGTGGACCTGATCAACGCCGGCTTCGATCGCGTCTTCATCGCGCTGCACGGCCGCTATGGCGAGGACGGGACGCTGCAGGGCGCGCTGGAATTGCTGCGCCTGCCCTACACGGGCAGCGGGACGCTGGCCTCCAGCCTGGCGATGAACAAGATCATGACGAAGAAGGTGTGGCTGCAGCAAGGCCTGCCGACGCCGGCGTACATGTCCATGGACGCCCGGACCTCCATCGATGAAGTGATCGCGGCGCTGGGCCTGCCGCTGGTCGTGAAGCCGCCGCACGAGGGCTCGACCCTGGGCATCACCAAGGCGACGACGCGCGAGGAGGTGGCCGCCGCGTATCGGCTGGCGGCCTCCTACGACGATGAGGTGCTCGCCGAGCAGTTCATCAAGGGGCGCGAGCTGACGGTGCCGATACTGGGTTCGGGGCCCGCCGCCCGCGCGCTGCCGGCCATCGAGATCGTGGCGCCCGGCGGCAACTACGACTACGAGCACAAGTACATTTCGGACGAAACGCAATACATCTGCCCGGCCGCGCTGGCGCCGGCGCTGGCCGCCGAGCTGGCGCGGCTCTCGGAGCAGGCCTACCGCGCCCTGGGCTGCGAGGGCTGGGGCCGGGCCGACTTCATGCTCGACGAGTCGGGCAAGCCATGGCTGCTGGAAATGAATACCTCGCCGGGGATGACCAGCCATTCGCTGGTCCCCATGGGCGCCAAGGCGGCGGGCATGAGCTACGCCGAGCTGTGCGTGGAGATCCTTTCCACGGCATCGTGCAAAGTCCGTTCGGCTTCCGCCGCCTGAAGGAGAAGACGTGTTCAACGACGCCCGCTTCATCAACTTCATCGCGAACACGCTGGCTCTGCTGGCCGTGTCCGCCATGTTGCTGGGCGTCGTCGTGTGGATCGCCCAGCGGCCCTACTTCGCCATCTCGACGATACAGATCGAAGCGATGGAGGCCGAGGATCTCAGCTATGTCTCCCCGGCCAGCGTGAAAGCGACCATCGCGGGCAAGCTGGCGGGCAACTTCTTCTCGATCGACCTCGACCGGACGCGCGAGCTGATCGAGACCGTGCCATGGGTGCGCCATGCGCAGATCCGGCGCGTATGGCCCGACTCCCTGAGGGTCCAGATCGAGGAGCAGCAGCCTTTGGCCTTGTGGAACGAGGGCCAGATGATCAACACCTGGGGCGAGGCCTTCACGGCCAACCAGGGCGCGCTGCCCGACAACGCCGAATTGCCGCAGTTGAACGGTCCCGACAATTCGGAGCGGCTGGTGGTGCAGCGCTATGCGGAAATCGCGCGGTGGTTCGCGCCGCTGAACCTGCGCATCCAGGAGGTCACTCTGAGCCCGCGCTATGCCTGGGAGGTCACCTTGTCCGACGGCATGAGGCTCAGCCTGGGGCGCGATCCGGCGGCGGACGTGGCCGATCCCCACGGGCGCTCGGGAGCGCTGCCGTTCGCCGCGCGCATCGAGCGTTTCGTCCAGGTGTGGCCGAAGCTGGCGCAGCGGCTCGACGGGCGGGCGCTGAGCAGCGCCGATTTACGTTATTCCAACGGGTTCGCCATCACGTTGGCCAATGTTTCCAATCCCTCTACGAAGTAAAAGACCAAGACTATGACTCGTGACATCAAGGACCTGATCGTTGCACTCGACATCGGCACCAGCAAGGTGGTGGCCGTGGTGGCGGAGATCCTGCCGGAGGGGCGTTTCGAAGTGCTGGGCCTGGGGCAGCACGAGTCCCAGGGCATGCGCAAGGGGGTGGTGGTCAACATCGAATCCACCGTCAACTCCATCCAGCGGGCGCTGGAAGAGGCCGAGCTCATGGCGGACTGCAAGATCCGCGAGGTCTATACGGGCATCGCGGGCAGCCACATCACCAGTTTCAATTCCAGCGGCATGGTGGCGGTCAAGGACAAGGAAGTCACCGCCGCCGACGTCGCCCGCGTCATCGAGACCGCCAAGGCGGTCAACATCCCCACCGACCAGCAGGTGCTGCACGTGCTGACCCAGGAATTCATCGTCGACTCCCAGGAGGATATCCGCGAGCCCATCGGCATGAGCGGCCTCCGGCTGGAAGTCCGGGTGCACATCGTGACCGGCGCGGTGAGCGCCGCGCAGAACATCGTCAAGTGCGTGCGCCGCTGCGGCCTGGAAGTGCATGACCTGATCCTGCAGCCGCTGGCGTCCAGCCTCGCCTGCCTGACCGCCGACGAAAAAGAGCTGGGCGTCGTGCTGGTCGACATCGGCGGCGGCACGACGGACGTCGCCATCTTCACGGGCGGGGCCATACGCCACACGGCGGTGGTGCCCATCGCGGGCGACCAGATCACCAGCGACATCGCCGCCATGCTGCGCACGCCCACGCCCGACGCCGAAGAAATCAAGCTGCGTTTCGGGATCGCGAAACAGGTGCTGGCCGGCGCGGACGAACAGATCGAGGTCCCGGGCCTGGGGGACCGCCCCAATCGCCAGGTGAAGCGCCAGGCGCTGGGCGCCGTGATCGAGCCGCGCGTCGAAGAACTGTTCACCTTCGTCCAGCAGATCGTCCGCGAGTCGGGCTATGAAGACCTGCTGTCCTCGGGCGTGGTCTTGACGGGCGGCACGGCGCTCATGCCGGGCATCGTGGAGCTGGCGGAAGACGTATTCCTGAAACCGGTGCGCGTGGCCGTGCCCGCCTATGAAGGCAGCCTGGCGGACGTCATGCACAACCCGCGTTTCTCCACCGTGATGGGCCTGCTTGCCGAGGCCCGTCTGCAGCGCGCGCGAGGGCGCAAGGTCGCCCAGCAGAAGGGCAGCTTCAAGACCCTGCTGGCGCGCATGAAGGAGTGGTTCATGAATTAGGGCCCGCGGGCCCTGATGAGCAGGCGGCACAAGCCTGTTCACGGAGGCGTTTCAAATCAGGCGCGAGCGGATGCAGCTGGCGCCTCCTTTGAAATCATTCCGGACAACAAGCAGTACTGGGGAACATTTTTAGTATTTGACCGTTTTTTTGGATATGTGAGGGAGTCCATCATGATGAACTTTGAAATGCTCGATACCAGCGCCAACGGTACCGTGATTAAAGTAGTGGGCGTGGGCGGCGCCGGCGGCAACGCGGTGGCGCACATGATACGTTCCGGCGTGCACGGCGTTGAATTCATCTGCGCCAACACCGACGCGCAAGCGCTGGCGACCAGCGAGGCGCCGGTGCAGATCCGCCTGGGCCGCACCGGGCTGGGCGCCGGCGCGCGCCCCGAACAGGGACGCGCCGCGGCGGAAACCGCGCGCGAGGAAATCCGCGCCGCCTTGAACGGCGCCAACATGGTGTTCATCACCGCAGGCATGGGCGGCGGCACGGGCACGGGCGCCGGCCCGGTGGTGGCCGAAGTCGCCAAGGAACTGGGCATTCTGACCGTCGGCGTGGTCACCAAGCCGTTCATGTTCGAAGGCAGCAAGCGCTTGAAAATGGCCGAGGAGGGCATCGCCGAGCTGTCCAAGCACGTGCATTCCCTGATCGTCGTCCTGAACGAGAACCTGTACGACCTCATGGACGACGACGCGACCCAGGAGGACTGCTTCAAGGCAGCCGACGACGTCCTGCACAATGCATGCGCGGGCATCGCCGAAATCATCAATGTCGAAGGCAACGTCAACGTCGACTTCGAGGACGTCAAGACCATCATGGGCGAACAAGGCCAGGCGATGATGGGAACCTCGATCGCCGCCGGCGAGAACCGCGCCCGCGTGGCGGCCGAGCGGGCCATCGCATGCCCGCTGCTGGAAGGCGTCGACCTGCACGGCGCGCGCGGCATGCTGGTCAACATCACGGCCAGCCGTTCGCTCAAGATGCGCGAAACGCGCGAGATCATGGACACCATCCGCAGCTACGCGGCAGACGACGCGACCATCGTCTTCGGCACGGCCTACGACGAATCCATGGGCGAGAACCTGCGGGTCACGGTGGTCGCCACCGGCCTGGGCCGCAAAGAGGCATCGCGGCCGCAACTGGTGCAGAACACGGTGGAAGACCTGCGCACCGGCACGGACAACCTGACCCTGATGGGCGGCCACGATTTCAGCGGCTCGGCCGTTCCGGCGGTGATCCGCAACCCGCGCAGCCAGGCCTCGGCCCAGGTGCGCGCGCTGGAAACCGCGGGCATGGACCACTTCGACATTCCCGCCTTCCTGCGCAAGCAGGCCGACTGAACCGCGGGGCCGACCGTCCCGCGGCCTTGACCGCCTCTCTCATGCCGGCCGGGCGGGAGCGACGCCCCGGCCGGGCCACGATAGGCGCGCCGTCCCTCATTCCCCGGGGACGCGCGCCGTCGCTTTGCCGGACCCCCGCAACATGCCGGCGACCCGCATTGAAGCCGCTTGAAACACAAAAACCGAGTGATCGGCACCCGATTCGGTTACACTATCGGGATCGGTTCGCTCAGGAGCCAATAAGCGCTCGCCCCAAACAAACACAAAACATGCTACGTCAACGCACCATCCAGAAATCCATCAGTACCAAAGGTGTAGGCCTGCATTCGGGCCGAAGGGTCGAAATCACCCTGCGGCCGGCCGCGCCCAACACAGGTATTGTGTTTCACCGCGTTGACCTTCCCGAAGTCGTCGACCTTCCCGCCAAAGCGGACCAGGTCGGCAATACGCGCATGGCGTCGGTCCTGCAGCAAGGCAACGTGCGCGTGTCCACGGTCGAACACCTGATGTCCGCCCTGGCCGGCCTGGGCATCGACAACCTGCACGTCGACCTCACCGCCGAAGAAGTGCCCATCATGGACGGCAGCGCCGGCACCTTCGTGTATTTGCTCCGTTCCGCCGGCCTGGAGGAGCAGCCCGCCGCCAAGCAGTTTCTGCGGGTCCTGAAGCCCGTCGAAGTCCGCGAGGGCGAAGGCGAAGACGCCAAATGGGCGCGCCTGGAACCCTATAACGGTTTCGCGCTGTCCTTCGCCATCGATTTCCACCATCCCGCCATCGACTCCACCGCGAATTTCGCCGAAGTCGATTTCGAAAAAGATTCCTACGTCAAGACCATCGCCAGGGCCCGCACCTTCGGCTTCGTCAGCGAGGTCGAAGCCCTGCGCGCCGCCGGCCTGGCACGCGGCGGCAGCCTGGACAACGCCATCGTCATGGACGAATACCGCGTCCTGAATTCCGACGGCCTGCGCTACGACGACGAATTCGTCAAGCACAAGATACTCGACGCCATCGGCGACCTGTATCTCATCGGCAAGCCGCTGGTCGCGCGCTATGTGGCGTGCAAGTCCGGGCACGGGCTGAACAACCAGCTGGCGCGCGCGCTGCTGGCCCGGCGCGACTGCTGGGAACTCATCACTTACGAGTCCAGCGCGGCCGCGCCCAAGGCTTTCACGCACGAATGGAAGCTCGCCTGATCCAGGCGCGGCACGCCCTTTCGAATCACCTTCGATGATGCTCCAGCAGGCGCCCCACGGCGTTCGCCAGGGGGCCGGGGCGCAGTTTCCGGCGCAGCTCGTCGAATGCCGCCAGGGCTGAATCATCCAGGGGGATGACTTCACGGGGGGCTGGTTTTGTCTCGTCCCGCCATGGCCTCGCTTGAACCTTGACGATGATTTCGTTAAGGTTCCAGCCGTTGTCGGCCAGCAGGCGCGCAATGCGCGGCGCCAACTGCCGGAGCTTGGACGCGTAGGCGGCGCTGGGAACTGTCAGGGTGATTTGCTGTCTTTCTATACGCGCCGCCTTGCACACTTGCGCCAAGGCGGGCGGCAGGGCCTGTTTGGCGAATTCCTCGACCTGCAGGAGATGGCGCGCGGTGGCCAGCACCTGCGCGCCGTGCTGGTCGCCGTCCAGCCACTGCACCGCCAAAGGGGCGGGCGCGGCGTTTTCGGGGCGAGGGCGGGGGCTCGATCGGGTCATGCCGGTCATGGTATTACGTGAGAGGTTTATGCAAAGCAAGCATGTCGATTCTAACGCCAAGAGACTGAAATCGGCGCTCACCGCCCTGGCGGTGGTCTGCGCCATGGGCATGTCGGCCGCAGCCGGCGCCTGGATGCAGTCGCGCGTGGACAAGAAACCGGCGCTCAGCGCCGAACAGGAGCAGGCGCTCGCCGAGCAGCTCACCCGGGATTCCTCCTATTTGCGGCAGAACGTGAACCAGCTCGCATCCAAGGTCGGCGACCTCCAGGCGCGGCTCATCGCCATGGACGGCCTGGGCAAGCGGGTCGCCGAGGTGGCGGGCGTCGCCTATACCGATCCGGAAGTCGCCGCCACCCTGGATCAGTCCGCGCCGCCGCCCGTCATGGACGACATCGGCGGGGATCGAGGCGCCGCCTGGTCGGCCGAGGGGCTGGGCAGGCAGGTCGACCTCCTGGCCCAGCGCATTTCGGAACAGAAGGACTGGCTGTCCATGCTGGACCTGGTGCTCACCCGGCGCGCCGGCGTCGAGGCCAGCCTGCCCACCCTGCAGCCGGTCGATTACCCCTACCTCAGCTCCTCGTTCGGGTGGCGGCGCCATCCGGTCACGGGGCGCCACACCATGCACGAAGGGCTGGATTTCGCCGCGCCCAAGGGCACGCCCATACACGCCGCCTCCGGGGGCGTGGTGACCGAAGCCCGCTACGCGCCGGGCTACGGCAAGATGGTCGAGATCAATCACGGCAACGGGCTGGTCACGCGCTATGCGCACGCCTCGTCCATCAACGTCAAGCTGGGCGACCTGGTCGAAAAAGGCCAGATGATCGCCAGGGTGGGCTCCACGGGGCGATCCACCGGCCCGCACCTGCATTTCGAGGTCCGGATGGCCGGCCATCCGCTCGATCCCACGCTCTTCTTCGAGCGGCCCGATGCGCCCGACCAGCTCGTTGCGGACGCCCGTGGCGAGCACGAACCCCTTGGGTCCGAGGTGCGTTAAACTGTATCGTTTTCCCGCGGTGTATCCGCCAACCCAGAACACACGAGCAAGAGGGCCCCGCGCAGCATGACGGGCCTTCATGGACGACAGAAGAATGGTTTCTCTGCTAAAAAAGCTTATCGGCAGTCGCAACGACCGCATACTGAAGCAGTACCGCAAGCAAGTGGCGCAAATCAATGCGCTCGAACCCGGCATGGCGGCCTTGTCGGATGATGCCCTGGCCGCCAAGACCGTCGAGTTTCGTGAAAGAGTCGCCGGCGGCGCCGGTCTCGACGATCTCTTGCCCGAAGCCTTCGCCGTGGTCCGCGAGGCCAGCAAGCGTGTGTTCGGCATGCGCCACTTCGACGTCCAGCTCATGGGCGCCATTGCGCTGCATAACGGCAAGATCGCCGAAATGCGCACGGGCGAAGGCAAGACCCTCATGGCCACGCTGGCCGTCTACCTGAATGCGCTGGCGGGCAAGGGCGTGCACGTGGTCACCGTCAACGACTACCTGGCCCGGCGCGACGCCGAATGGATGGGGCGCCTGTACCGCTTCCTGGGCATGAGCGTGGGCGTGGTGGTGCCGCAGCAGGAAAACGAGGAAAAAAGGGCGGCCTACCAGGCCGACATCACCTACGGCACCAACAATGAATACGGCTTCGACTACCTGCGCGACAACATGGAATACCGCGCGGAAGACCGCCGCCAGCGTCCGCTGTTCTACGCGATCGTCGACGAGGTCGACTCCATCCTGATCGACGAGGCCCGCACGCCGCTGATCATCTCGGGCCAGGCCGAAGACAACACCGACCTGTACGTGCGCATGAACGCCGTGCCGCCACTGCTGGCGCGCATGGCGTCCGAGCCCCGGCCCCACGAGCCCGAGCCCGAAGGCGATTTCTGGGTCGACGAAAAAGGCCAGCAAGTCCATCTGTCCGAGGCCGGCCAGATCAAGGCCGAACAGATCATGATCAGCAAGGGCCTGCTGAAGGAAGGCGAGTCCCTGTACGATCCGCGCAATATTTCGCTGGTCCATCACCTGATGGTGGCGTTGCGCGCCCACAACCTGTTCTTCCGGGACCAGCAATACGTGGTCCAGAACGGCGAAATCATCATCGTCGACGAATTCACGGGCCGGCTCATGGTCGGCCGCCGCTGGTCGGACGGCCTGCACCAGGCCGTCGAGGCCAAGGAAGGCGTCAGCATCCAGAACGAGAACCAGACGCTGGCCTCGATCACCTTCCAGAATTATTTCCGCATGTACGCCAAGCTGGCGGGCATGACCGGCACGGCGGACACGGAAGCCTACGAATTCCAGGAAATCTACGGCCTGGAAACCGTCATCATCCCGACCAACCGGCCCATGGCCCGGGTCGACCAGAACGATCAGGTCTTCAAGACCGACGCCGAAAAATACAACGCCATCCTCGCCGACATCAAGGACTGCCACGAGCGCGGCCAGCCGGTGCTGGTGGGCACGACCAGCATCGAGAACTCCGAATTGCTGTCGGGCCTGCTGACCAAGGCCAAGCTGCCTCACCAGGTGCTCAATGCCAAGCAGCACGCCCGCGAAGCGGAAATCGTGGCGGAGGCCGGCAAACCGGGGCACATCACCATCGCGACCAACATGGCGGGCCGCGGCACCGACATCGTGCTGGGCGGCAGCGTCGAGAAGCAGATCGACCTGGTCCGCGCCGACGCATCGCTGTCCCCCGAAGAGAAGGAAGCCCGGATCGAAACCATCAAGTCGGCCTGGGCGCCCGACAACGCGGCGGTCAAGGCGGCCGGCGGCTTGCGCATCATCGGCACCGAGCGGCATGAGTCGCGCCGCATCGACAACCAGCTGCGCGGCCGCGCGGGGCGCCAGGGCGACCCGGGCTCTTCGCGCTTCTATCTTTCGCTCGAAGACTCCCTGATGCGCATTTTCGCCGGCGACCGCGTGCGCGCCATCATGGAGCGCCTGCGCCTGCCCGAGGGCGAGCCCATCGAGGCCAAGATGGTGTCGCGCTCGATCGAATCGGCGCAGCGCAAGGTCGAAGCCCGCAACTTCGACATCCGCAAGCAATTGCTCGAATACGACGACGTCGCCAACGACCAGCGCAAGGTGCTGTACAGCCAGCGCAACGAGGTCCTGGAATCCAGCAACGTGGCCGACACCATCGCCAATCTGCGCATGGCGGCCATCGAAGAACAGTTCCGCGCCTATATTCCGGCGGAATCCGTCGAGGACCAATGGGACGTGCCCGGCCTGCAGGCCGCGCTGGAAAGCGAATGGCAGATCGCCATGCCGCTGGTCGAGATCCTCGAAAAAGAGCCCAACCTCACCGACGACGACCTGCTCGACCGCGTGCAGCAAGAGGCCGCCCGCCTGTATCAGGCCAAGGTCGACCTGGTGGGCCTGGAAGGGTGGGCGCCTTTCGAGCGCGCCGTGCTGCTGCAGGCCATCGACACGCACTGGCGCAATCATCTGTCGGCGCTGGATCACCTGCGCCAGGGGATACACCTGCGCGGCTATGCACAGAAAGACCCCAAGCAGGAATACAAGCGCGAGGCCTTCGAGCTGTTTTCCGACATGCTCGACCGCGTGCGCAACGAGGTCGTGCGCGTGCTCATGACGGTGAAGATCCAGTCGCCGGAGCAGGTGGAGGTGGCGGAATCGGAGCCTCAGCTGGAGAACGTCACGTATCACCACTCGGACTATGACGCGGCCCTGAGCGGCGAGGACCCGGGCATTGCGTCGTCTCCGGCGTCGGGTCAAGCGGTACCGAAGGTGGGCCGCAATGATCCTTGCCCTTGCGGCAGCGGCAAGAAGTACAAGCATTGCCATGGGAAGCTTGCTTGATACCCTTATACGCCATCAGGCCATGTTCCACATGACCTGATGGCGAGGCCTATCGGGCGGGCGGGCCTTACAGCCCGACGGCGTGCAGATCCGGCGTCTTCAGATGCCAGTCGGTTTCCTGCTGGAACGCCGCGCCGATGGCCGTGAGCCGCGGCTCGGCCAAGGGAGCGCCCAGCAGCTGCACCCCTACCGGCAGGCCGTCTTCCGAAAACCCGGCCGGCAGGCTCAGCGCCGTGGCGTTGATGAAATTCGCCGCCCGGGTAAAAGACGCCAGCGCCAGCGAATTCTCGTCCACCTCGTCGACCCGGCAGGCGGCGCAGGGCAGCGTCGGCATCAGCAGGGCGTCGGCATGGCCGACTATCCATTCCCGCCACTGCCGGCTGGCTTCCCTGTGGTACTTCAGCGCCCCGATGTAGGACGCCGAATCCACGGTCTTGCCATTGCGGATGCGCCCGCGCACCCCATCGCCGAAAGGCAGGGCCGGATCCTCGATATAGCTCGCATGATAGGCATACGATTCCGCCGCGATGATCGTGCCGTTGGCCAGCATCAGCTCGTGGAAATCGAATGGCAGCCGGTAGGTTTCGACGCTTGCGCCCAGCGCCTGCAGCACCGTCCGCGCCTGCCCGTAGGCCTGCACGACGGCCGGACTGGCCGGCGTGGGGAACTGTTCCAGGTCCATCAGCGCCAGGTGCACGCCCTGCAGCGGCTTGCCGGCGTGCCATTGCGCCATGGGTTCGGCGGGCGGCAGGTGCCAGGTGGCGGGGTCTTGCGCATCGTACCCGGCCGTCAGCCGTGACAGCCACCAGGCGTCCTCCGCGGTCCGCGCCAGGAAGCCGATGGAGTCCAGCGTATCGGAAAGCGGCACCGCCCCGTGGCGGCTGATCAGCCCGCTGGTGGTCTTCAGGCCCGTGATGCCGTTGAGCGCCGCCGGAATGCGCACCGACCCGCCCGTGTCCGAACCCAGGGCGGCGGGCGCCAGGCCGCCGGCGACGGCCACGCCCGAGCCGCTGGACGAGCCGCCGGGAATGTATGCGTGGGGCAGGCCCCAGGGATTGACGGGCGTGCCCATGCGGGGGTTCAGCCCCCAGCCGCCGAAGGCGAACTCGACCATGTGCAGCTTGCCCAGCACGACCATGCCGGCCTGCAGCAGCCGGGAAACCACGGTGGCGGTTTCATGGCGCACACGCCCGCGCCATGCTTCGGAGCCGGCCGTGGTGGCTTGCCCGGCGATGTCGCAAAGATCCTTGATCGCTATCGGCACGCCGTCCAGCGGGCCCAGGCTGTAGCCCGACGCGCGGCGCGCATCGGCGGCGCGCGCCTGCTGCAGCGCCCCTTGCGCATCGACATGCACATAGGCATGCAGGCCGGCATTGCCTTTTTCGATGCGGTCCAGATAGTGCCGCGTTAATTCCAGGGCGCTGAGCGCCCCTGTGTCCAGTTTCTTTGCCAACTGTCCCAGGCTTGAAAATGCAAGCTCCATGTCGACTTTCTACTCACGTCTTTAAACAGAAGAATGACGGCGGCGGCCCGCGGGCCGCCGCCGCCGCGGAATGCCGGCCAGGCGCCGGCATTCATGCCCCGATCAGCGATCTTTCCAGGCGGGGATGGGGTAGATGGCCTTGTCGGTCGCGACGTCCTTGGGCCATACCGTGACCAGGCCCTTGCCGGGCTGGCTCTGCACCACGGGGAAGGGCATTTTCAGCTGCATGCCGGTTTCCGAGATGGCATAGGGCCCGGCCATGACCGTGACCTTGTCCGACAGCGCGAGAGAGGCATCCTTGAGCGCCTTGGCGTCGGTGGAGCCGGCCTTCTTGATGATTTCCTCGGTCAGCACGGCGGCGCCATAGGCCAGCGCCGTCTGGAAATCGGGCGCGAATTCGGCTTTCGGGAACAGGCGGTCGTAGGCCTGGGCGAACTGCTCGCGCGTCAGGCCGGCGGTGACGTTCCAGTTGACGGCCGGGTGGTAGTTGGTGTGGCTGAAGATGTAGTCGGAATCCTTGCCGATGTCCAGGAACTGGGGCGTGGACGCATACACCATGAAGGTGTAGGGGAAGTTGATGTTCAGCTGGCGCATCTGGCGCACCATGCTGATCAGGTCTCCTTCATAGGACGTGGGCACGAATGCCTCGGCCCCGGATGCGCGCACCTTCTGCAGAATGGTGCTGAAGTCTTTCTGCCCTTTCGGGTAGCGCTCGTAGAGCACCACTTCCATGCCGTTGGCCTTGGCCTGTTCGCGCCCGCCTTCGGCCAGCCCCGTGGGGAAGGGCTCGTCGGAGTAGAGCAGGGCGACTTTCTTCACGCCCAGCGAGCTGGCGTGCTCCATGCCGGCGCGCAGCATGGCCGACACGGGCATTTGCGTGCCCGACACGATGTACTTGAAGCCCTGGTTGTACAGGCTGTCGCTGGCCGCCGACCAGATCATCATATACTTGCCCAGGCGCTCGGTGACCGTGGCGGCGGCCGTCGTCAGCGTGGAGCCGAAGGGCGCGAACACCAGGTCCACCTTTTCGTCGACGATCAGGCGCTCGTACACCCGCGTGACCATCTGCTTGTCGCTGCGGTCGTCCAGCTTGACCAGTTCAACCTTCTTTTTCTTGCCGCCGATCTCTATGCCGCCGCGCCGATTGACGTCATCGACCCAGACCTCCACCCCGCGCACGCCGGACTGCGACGCCAGCGCGAAACTGCCGGTGGTGGATACCGTCATCCCGAGGCGGATGGTATCTTGCGCTTGTGCTGCGGCGGCGCATGCTGTGAGTGCCAAGGCCGCGGCCAAGTTCCGAAGTATGTTCTTTCCCGACATTTTTTACTCCTTCCCTAAAATTTTCTTTGTAGACAATACATATCCAAGCAAACAATCCCGTGCGACACCGGGCTTGGACCACCCGAAGCCGGAATAAAATATAACATAAAGGTATAGGCTGTACGCAATGAATAAACAACTCAATTACCGCCAAACGGAAATTCTCTGGGCCATTGTCATGGCCGGCTCCATCAGCGGGGCGGCCAGGCTGCTGAACATCAGCCAGCCGGCCGTCAGCCGCATGCTCGGCCAGATCGAGAAGCAGCTTTCCACGCGGCTGTTCGAGCGCATTCGCGGCAAGCTGCAGCCTACGCAGGACGTCCGTTCGCTGTTCGAGGAAATCGAGCGCGCCCAGCGCGTGATGGGGCGCATCAACGACATCGCCGACACCCTGGCGGACCGCAGCGGCGGCGGCTTGAATCTGGGCTCCATTCCCAGCCTCGTGCACCAGTTCCTGCCCAGGGTCATGGCCGACTTTCAACGGCTGCGCCCCAATGTCCTGATGCGCATCCACAGCGACATCGTGCACAAGCTGGTGAGCGCCGTCCTGCAGGGCGAGGTCGAGGTCGGCTTCATCGTGCTCCTGACCGAACACCCTTATCTGACGGTGCTTCCGCTGATGGAAGGGCGCATGGTGGCGGCGGTTCCCGCCGGCCATGCGCTGGCCGCCAAGCGGCAGACGACGCTGGCGGAACTGGCCGAGCACCCGCAGATCGTGACCGGCACCCGCATGCCCTACGGCATGCTGGCGCTCAGCGCCATGGACAGCCAGGGCCTGCAGTACCGGATCAGCGCCGACGTGCCCTGGAGCCAGCAGGCATGCGCGCTGGTCAATGCCGACATGGGGGTCGCCCTGATCGACGAATTCACGGCGGCGCAGAATATCTGGCCGAACGTGCGCATCGTGCCGCTGAAGGAGCGCATCCCCTTGCAGGTCAACATCATCCACGCCCGCGAGCGCAAGCTGAGCGAAGCCGCCGACACCTTCATCCAGCTGGCGCGGTCCCGTGCGTCGGAAACCGCGGCCGCCCGCCCGCAGGCCTAGGGCCGGCGTTTTGGCGTCGACAGGCCCCGGCGGGCCGTTTGCGCGGCGGCAGGGGGCGGGCGGATGGGGCGAATATCAGGGAAAATACTAGGTGGCCATTAACTTGTAGTTATAATTTTTTTTATCCATAATGCGTGGGCTATCGAATCCGCCTCTTTTCAGGAGCGCACCATGCAACATTCTCCGGCCGCTGTTCCGGCCGCACATGCCACCCGGGCGCAAGACCAGCGCATCTCACAGCTCAGGATACAGATCGCCGCGGCGGTCTTCCTGGCGATCGTCGCGGTGTTCTGCGTGCTTCCGCTGTTCGCCTCGAACACCTCGTTCGCTTTCTACCTGATGCTGTGGATCATCATGGCCAGCGCCATCAACATCAGCGTCGGGTTCACCGGCTACCTGCCTTTCGGCTATGTCGTCTTCTACGGCATAGGCGCATACGCCACCGGCATCTGCTACAAGGTGCTGGGCTGGCCCATTTTCCCCTCGCTGCTGCTGGCCGGCGGCTTCGGCATCGCGCTGGCCATGCTGTTTGCGCCGACCCTGCGCTTGAAAGGCGTCTACTTCGGCATCGTCAGCCTGGCGCTGGCCACCATCGTGCGGCTGGTGATCTCCAACCTGCCGTCGGAGATCACCGGCGGCAGCATGGGCCTGATTCTGGCGGGCAGCAACAATCCCGTGCTCAGCTACTACACCATGCTGCTGGTGCTCGTGCTGACGCTGGCCTGCGTGCTGTGGCTGTCGGCATCCAGCCTGGGCAAGGCCCTGAAGGCGATACGCGACGACGACGGCGCGGCGGCCTGCGTGGGCATCAACGTGCCGCGCACGCGCTTGAAGGCATGGGTGCTGGCCGCCGTGTTCCCGGCGCTGGCGGGCGGCATCGAGGCCTGGCACACCAACGTCGTCGACCCCGAATACGCCTTCCACGTGCTGGTCACCGCCAAAAGCATCGTGTATGCGATGGCGGGCGGCTTCGGCACGATACTGGGGCCGGTCGTGGGTACCACCGCGCTGCTGGGCATCGATCACATCATCTGGCAGAAGTTCCCGCTGATCAACCTGCTGCTGCTGGGCCTGGTCATTGTCCTGCTCATGCTGTTCCTGCCGCGCGGCATCGTCGGCGGCCTGCTGCGCCGCTATCCGCAACTACGTCGCTATATCGCTTAAGGAGGCTTCCATCATGCACGATCTGCTGCTGCAAGGCTTGATGAACGGCCTGATCCTGGGCGCCATCTACGGATTGATCGGCGTCGGCCTGAACATCGTTTTCGGGGTGCTGCGCGTGGTCAACTTCGCGCACGGCGAATTCCTGGTGCTGGGCGCCTACCTGGCGCTGATGCTCGCGCAGTACGCCGGCATCAGCCCCTTCCTCGCGCTGCCCATCACCTTCCTGGTGTTCTGCGCGCTGGGCTATCTGCTGTACTTCGTCCTGATCCCCCGGCTCAGCCGCTCGGACGACCCCGAGACCAGCTCGCTGCTGCTCATGTTCGGCGTGTCCATCATGCTGGGCGCCATCATGCTGCTGCTGTTCGAGGCCGACGCGCGCACGCTGGAATACAGCATCGAGCCGGTTTTCATCATGCTCGGCGACGTCATCCTGCCCACCGTGCGCCTGATCGCCCTGGCCATCAGCCTGGCCATCGTCGCGCTGCTGGCATGGTTCCTGTACCGCACCCTGACGGGCAAGGCGCTGCGCGCCATCATCATGAATCGCGACGCGGTGCGCATCGTGGGCATCAAGACCGAACGCCTGTCGGCGCTGGCCTTCGCCCTGGGCATCGGCCTGGCCGGCGTGACCGGCGTGCTGACCGCCATGGTGTTTCCCGCCTTCTCGCCCTTCATGGGCAATGACTACACCCTCATCGGTTTCGTGGTGATCGTGCTTGGCGGGCTGGGGCATCCGGTCGGGGCGCTGGCCGGCGCGCTGCTGTTCGCGGTGGCGGAGCAAGTGGCCTCGGTCTATTTCAACCCGTCCATCGGCACGATCTGCGGCTTCATTCTGATGGTGGCCATGATCTTCGTACGGCCCAACGGCCTGTTCGGCAAGCAGATCCTGCGCTGAACCAGGGGACGACACATGTTGAAAATCGAGAAACTCAAGAAACAATTCGGCGGCCTGGTCGCCCTGAACGGCATCGACCTGCACGTGCCCCCGAATCACATCCTGGGCGTGATCGGCATGAACGGTTCGGGCAAGACCACCATGCTGAACTGCGTCAACGGCCTGTATACGCCCACCGAGGGCCGCATCCTGCTGCAGGGCCGTGACATCACCGGCCTGCCGGTGGAGCAGGTGGCCCGCGCCGGCGTCGGGCGCACTTTCCAGGTGCCGCGCGTCTTCCCGCACATGACGCTGCTGGACAACCTGGACGTGTCGCAGCTGCAGAAGGGCCGCAGCGCCGAAGAGCGCTACCAGCACAGCGTGGAGTGGCTGGAGCGCGTCGAGCTCTATCGCCTGCGCCACAACATGGCCGAGGAGCTCTCCGGCGGGCAGCAGAAGCTGCTGGAGCTGGCGCGCATCATGGTGTCGCGCCCGAAGGTGGTGCTGCTGGACGAACCCTTCGCGGGCGTCAATCCCGGCCTGGCGCAGCTGCTGATCGCCATCATCAAGACCTTGCCGACGGAACACGATTGCTCGGTCGTGCTGGTTTCGCACGACCTGACCTCCATTTATCAATTGTCGCACCACATCATCGTCATGAACGAAGGCGCCATACTTTGCCAGGGCTCGGCCGACACCGTGCGCAATGATCCGGCTGTGATCGAAGCCTATCTGGGAGCCTGACATGAGCGATATTTCCATTGCATTGCACGACGTGACCGTGGCCTACCACGGCGACATCACCATTCTGAACGGTGTCAATGTGCAGGCGCGCGCCGGCCAGGTGACCGGCATCATCGGCCCCAACGGGGCGGGCAAGTCCACGGTGCTGAAGACGATGTTCGGCTTTCTGCCGCTGCGCACGGGCAGCATCACGCTGCATGGGCGCGACATCAGCCGCATGGCGCCGGACGAGCGCGCCGCCATGGGCGTGGCGTTCGTGCCGCAGCATCGCAGCCTGTTCGGGGATCTGTCCGTCGAGGACAATCTGCTGCTGGGCTGCTGGTCGTTCAAGCGCGACAAGGCGCGCATCCGCCGCGGCATCGACATGGTGTATGACCGCTTTCCCATTCTGGCCACGAAGCGGAATGATCCGGTCTCCAGCATGAGCGGCGGGCAGCAGCGTTTCGTGGAGTTCGGCCGGGCGCTGCTGCTGGAGCCGTCCGTCATTCTGCTGGACGAGCCGACGGCGATGCTGGCGCCGAAGATCTCCAAGGAACTGTACAGCCTGATCCGGGCCTTTGCGGACGAGGGGATGACGGTGGTGCTGGTGGACCAGAACGTGCGCCGCTGCGCGGAGATTTCGGACTATATGTTCATTCTTGAGCTGGGCAGGAACAAGGCCGAGGGCACGCATGCGCAATTCCATGAGGGCTCGGAATTGCACGATATGGTGGCCACCTGGATGGACTACAAAATCGATTGAGGCGGGCGGGCCCGGGGCCCGCCTTTTGGCGTTGACGGGCCCTAGATCAGAAACAGCGTCGCCAGGCCCAGGAAAATGAAGAACCCGAGCGAATCGGTCGCGAAGGTCAGGAGCACCGACGAGCCCACGGCCGGGTCCTTGCCGAAGCGCGAGCGCAGAATGGGGATGACCACCCCGAGCGCCGCCCCGATCAGCATGTTGAAGATCATCGCGGCCATCATCACCGCCGCGATCGCCGCGGACCCGGAAATCGCCCACGCGAAGGTGGCGGCCACCACGCTGCCCAGCGTGCCCACCATGAAGGTCACCGTCAGTTCGCGCTTCACCAGTTGCCAGGCATTGGCCTCGGTCACCCTGCCGACCGCCAGCGCGCGGATGATCATCGTCATCGTCTGATTGCCCGAATTGCCGCCGATGCCCGCCACGATCGACATCAGGAAAGCCAGGATCACGATGTGGCTGACCGTGTCCTCGAAACGGGAGGCCACGACCGATGCGATCGCGGCCGTGCAAAGATTGACCAGCAGCCAGGGAGCGCGGTTGCGCAGCGCATCGAGCGCCGGCGCGAAAATGTCTTCTTCCTGCAGGCCGGCGCGCGACAGCGCTTGTTCCTGGGAGTCTTCCTGGATCACGTCCACCACTTCCGCGATCGTCACCCGGCCGATGAGCCGGCCCTGGTCGTCCACGACGGGCGCGGACACCAGATCGTAGCGCTCGAACGCGCCGGCCGCGTCCGCGTCGGAGTCCAGCGGATTGAGCGCCAGGTAGTCCTTGGTCATGACCTCCGACACCTGGGTTTCCGGATCCTGCACCAGCAGGGTCGACACGGGCAACGTGCCCTGCAGGCGGTCCTGGCGGTCGACCACGAAGATCTGGTCGGTGTGGTCGGGCAGTTCATGCAGCCGGCGCAGGTAGCGCAGCACGACCTCCAGCGAGACGTCTTCGCGCACCCGCACCATTTCGAAGTCCATGATGGCGCCCACGGTGTCTTCGGGGTAGCCCATGGCCTCGATCAGCTGCGCGCGCTCCTCGTCGGTCAGCCCTTTCTGCACTTCGGCCACCACGTCGGGCGGCAGGTCGGGGACCAGGTCGGCGATCTCGTCGGCATCCATGGTGCCGGTGGCGGCGATCAGGTCCTGATGATCCATGGATTCGATCAGGGACTCGCGCGCCCAGTCGTCCACTTCGAGCAGGACGTCGGCGTCGTGCTCCGCGCTCACGAGCTGCCAGACGGCCTGCCGCTCGTGCACGGGCAGCGATTCCAGGATGAAAGCGATGTCGGCCGGGTGCAGGTCGTTGACGATCGCCCGGATTTCGTTTTCGTGCTGCCGGTGCAGCAGCCCTTCCAGCAGGTTGGAGCGGTCGTCTTCCTCGTATTGCCGCTGCGCCAGGGCTTCGACCACCTCCTGGCGCTTCAGGATGGACTGCAGGCGCTGCAAGGCGAGCTGGGCATCTTCGGGGTCGAGGCGGCGCGGAATGACGATGGGCGCGCTTTCAGTCTGGACTACGGGCTCCGACATAGGCGAACCTTGCGTTAAACGGGTGGAAGAGGGCGGCGCTTGCGCTGGTTGTCGGTGGCGACGTAGGTGAGGACGGCTTCGGTCACTTTGACGACTTCCAGCTCCAGCCTTTGCCGTTCCGCATAGACCTCGACCGAAACGGTGACGGATGTCGTGCCGACCTTGAGGATTTCAGCGTAGAAGCTCAGCAGGTCGCCGACGAATACCGGTTGCTTGAAGGTGAAGGCGTTGACCGCGATGGTCGCGACGCGGCCGGCCGCGCGGCGGGCGGCGGGAATGGAGCCCGCGATGTCGACTTGCGCCATGATCCACCCGCCGAAGACGTCTCCGTGGATGTTTGCGTCGGATGGCATGGGCATGACGCGCAGGACCGCGTGGCGTTCGGGCGGCGGCAGCAGGGTGGGGGTGTTGGCGGTGCTCATGCTGGCATTTTAGCGGCAAGCAGGCCTGCCGCCCCGTTGAGGAGTCATTAAATGTGGGTTGTCGATGAAAACCTACGCGCCGGCTTGTGCCAGCCAATGCCGCGCGAGTTCCACCCAGTAGGTCGCCCCGAGGGGAATGAGGTCGTCGTTGAAATCGTAGCTGCCGTTGTGCAGCATGCAGGGCCCCAGGCCGTGGCCGGCGGCGCGGTGGTCGCCCTGGCCGTTGCCGATCCAGACATAACAGCCGGGCTTTTCCTTGAGCATGAAGGCGAAGTCTTCGGCGCCCATGGAAGGCTGGACCGAGGCGTTGACGTTTTCCTTGCCCACGATGCCCTCCAGGACGCGCGCGCACAAGGCGGCTTCGCCGGCGTGGTTGACCGTGGGCGGATACTTGCGCTGGAAGTGGAAATCGGCCTTGCAGCCCAGGGCATGGGCGGTGTGCTCGGAGATTTCCCGCATGCGCTGCTCGATCAGGTCCAGCATGTCTTCGGAAAAGGTGCGCACCGTGCCGCGCAGCATCGCATCGGTGGGAATGACGTTGTCGGCCGAGCCGGCGTGGATCTGGGTGATGCTGACCACGGCCGGTTCCAGCGGGTTGCGGTTGCGCGTGACGATGGTCTGCAGGCTTTGTGCGATCTGGACGGCCGCCATGATCGGGTCCGCGCCAAGATGGGGCATGCCGCCGTGCGCGCCCTTGCCTTCGATGGCGATTTCGAAGGTGTTGCTGGAGGCCATGATGGGGCCCGCGACCAGGCCGAAGCTGCCGACCGCCATGCCGGGCCAATTGTGCATGCCGAAGACGGCGTCCATGGGAAAGCGGGTGAACAGGCCGTCGTCTATCATGGCCTTGGCCCCGCACGAACCTTCTTCGGCCGGCTGGAAGATCACATAAACCGTTCCGTCGAAGTCGCGGTGTTCGGCCAGGTAGCGGGCCGCCGCCAGCAGCATGGCGGTGTGGCCGTCGTGGCCGCAGGCGTGCATTTTGCCCGGATGGCGGCTGGCATGCTCGAAGCTGTTGAGTTCCTGCATGGGCAGCGCGTCCATGTCGGCGCGCAGGCCCAGGGCCCTGCCGTTCTGTGTCTTGCCATGGATGGTGCCGACCACGCCGGTGACGCCGAGCCCCCTGTGGACCGGTATGCCCCATGATTCGAGTTTTTGCGCGACGATGTCCGCGGTACGGATTTCTTCGTAGGCGAGTTCGGGGTGGGCGTGGATGTCGCGGCGAATGGCTGTGATTTCCGACTTCCATTCCAGAATAGGCTCGGTAAGCTTCATGGTTTGGTTCCTGATGTGTTGAATGCCGTGGAAATACCCGTATGGGAGCGTATCACCGATCATCGCGCAATTGAAGCCGGGCCGGCAGGCGGCGCCCGCATCGTTTATTCGGCGGCGGGCCCCGGCGCGGCGTAGTCCAGGTGCGGCTGTATCATGGCGTCGAGCGCGGGGGCGGTGTGGGGGTTCCCGGCATAGACATAGCCTTTGATCGGCCAGGGGTCGCGGTGGTACATGTCTTCGCAGACGCCCCCGGCTTCGCGCACGATGACGGTTCCCGCGGCGACGTCCCAGGGGGCCAGGCCCATTTCCCAATAGCCGTCGTAGCGCCCGCAAGCCACCCAGGCCAGGTCCAGCGCCGCCGCGCCCAGGCGGCGCACGCCGCGCGTGAGCTGGATGGAGGCGTCCAGGGTGGGCATGTATTGGTCGGTGAAGGAGAAATCGCGGAAGGGCAGGCCCGTGCCCAGCACGGCTTCGGACAGCTGCGTGGTTTGCGAGCACGTGATGCGGTGTTCGTTCAGCCAGGCGCCGACGCCGTGCATGGCGCTGTAGAGCTCTTCCCGGTTGGGGTCGTAGACCACCCCGATGACCGGCGTGTCGCGCTGCAGGGGCTTGCCGCCGTCGACCACGGCGTTTTCATGGGCGACCAGGGCGATCGACACCGCATAATGGGGAATGCCATGCAGGAAATTGGTGGTTCCGTCCAGCGGGTCTATATACCAGGTCGCCAGGCTGGAAGCCCTGCCGCCGCTTTCTTCGGCGACGATGCCCAGGTCGGGCGTGCGGTCGCGCAGGATCTGTATGACGGCCTGTTCGGCTTCGCGGTCGGCCTGGGAGACCAGGTCGTTGCGCATTTTCTTGTCGATAACGAGTTCGGCGCGGTTGTGCGAGTAGGCTTGTAGAATGGCGGCTGCGGCGTGCGCGGCGGTAACGGCGGCATCCAGGCAGTCGCTGAGTGGCAGACGGGTTGATTGCATACGGTAGAGGCCCTGTTCGACAAGAGCGGAACACGCTCATTCATTTCCACAGTCATTGTACGTGAAGGTCTTTGTTCCAGGCGGCAGGCATGTCGAGCAAGTATGAACCCCTGATTCCCGCCACGCCGGCCTTCGACGCGCGCGGCACCCCCATGAGCGCCCGGTACGGCGACGTCTATCATCCGGCCTGGGGCGCGCTGGCCCAGGCCCGGCGGGTGTTCCTGGAAGGCAATGGCCTGCCGGAGCGCTGGCGCGGCAAGGACGCCTTCACGGTGTGCGAGACCGGGTTCGGGCTGGGGCACAACTTCCTGGCCCTGTGGCAGGCCTGGCGGGATGACCCGCAGCGGTCCCGGCGCCTGCACGTGGTGTCGTTCGAAGCCCACCCCTTTTCCGCGCCGGACCTGTCCGGGCTGTTGCTGCCGCGCCTGGAGCCGCCCGAAAGGCGGCTCGCCGAGCAGCTGATCCAGGCGTGGCCGGTGCTGCTGCCGGGCCTGCACCGGCTCGAATTCGAAGGCGGCAGCCTGACGCTGACGCTGGCGTTCGGCACGGTCGAGCGCCTGGCCAGGCAGGTCTCGGCCCGGGTCGACGCCTTCTTCCTGGACGGGTTCGCGCCCCGCGTGAATCCGCAGATGTGGTCCCGCCAATTGTTCGGGCAACTGGTCCGCATGGCCAATGCGCACGCGACGGCGGCCACTTGGTGCTGCGCGGGCGAGATGCGGCGCTCCCTGGCCGCCGCGGGGTTTCTCGTCAGCAAGACCCGGGGTTTCGGCGGCAAGCGGGAAATGACGGTGGCCTCCCTGCGGCCGGAGCTGGGCCGCCGTGGCTGCCCGCCGGGCGAGGGCGGGTCCGCCACGGCCGTCATCGTCGGCGGCGGGCTGGCGGGCGCGGGGGTGGCGCACGCCCTGGCGCTGCGCGGCATTGGTTCGACGGTGCTGGATCCGGTGTTCGCGCTGGGGGCGGGCGGAAGCCACAAAGGCCATCTTGCCGCGGCGCTCACGCCCGCCCTCAGCCGCGACGACGATCCGCGCTCGCGCATCGGCCGTGCCGGCGCCCTGCGCGCCCTGGCACGCTGGCAAGAATTCGACGGCGCGGCGCGCCCTTGGCGTTGCGGCACGCTGGAAGTCATCCGCGACCCCGTCGGGGCCCGGCAATGGCGGCGCGCGCTGGACGAGCTGCGGCTCGCTTCCGACTGGGTCCGCTGGCTCGATGCCGCGCAGGCACGCGAGCGGACGGGGGTGGACCTGGGCGCCGGCGGCTTGTGGTTTTCCGCCGGGCAGCTGGTCCGGATGGAGCCGCTCCTCGCAGCGATGCTCGCGCCCGCGGCCATCGCGCTCAGGGCGGAGAGCGTGCTCGCCATCGGGCAAGACGCATCCGGGTCGTGGCGGGCGTTCGGGCCCGAGGGGCGGGTGCTGGCCAGCGGCGACCATCTGGTCCTGGCGGGCGCCCATGGCACGCCGGCGCTGCTGGCCACGGTGGCCGGCGCGCCGCCCTTGCCGAAACTGCGCGCCATGTACAGAATGGGCGGGCAGGTCAGCTATCTGGACGGAGCCGATGCGGTGGACACCCGGGCCATCCTGGCCGGCAATGGGTACTGCCTGCCGCGCATCGAGGGGCGCGGCGTGGTGGGCGGCACCTATGTGCCGGATGCGGAAAGCCCGCAGCTGACGGTTGCCGGGCACGAGGAAAACCTGCGCAAGCTGCATGCGCTGCTCGGCCGCGCGCAGCCCGCGGCGCAGGGCCGGGGCGCCATGGAAGGGTGGGCGGGCTGGCGGGCCGCCGTGGCCGACCGGCTGCCGGTCATCGGGCCGGTGGCGGGCGCCGAGGGTTTGTGGCTGGCCTGCGCGTACGGGTCGCGGGGGCTGAGCTGGTCCGCCCTGGCGGGGGACTTGATCGCCGCTTGGCTGTGCGGCGAACCGCTGCCGCTGGAGCGCGAATTGCTGCAAAAAATCGCGCCGCGCTAAGCCTTGCGGCCATTGCGGAAGGCTCATAAAGCTGTACCATTTTATTTTATGGCTTAAATCCGTCAGAATAATGGCTTTTGATGCTTTTATGGGCGTAAGCCCCGAGGATTGCGCTGTGCCGCCCAAGTCCGACCTTGAACACCTGACGCAAATTGACACCATTGAATTCCTGGCTTCGAAATCGACTTGCGCCGATTTTTCGATGGAAGGCGGCACTCTGCACCTGCAGGTCGAGGCCGCCGCGCCGGGTGTATACCGCTTGCGTTGCGGCCCCCAAGGCAGCCTGGATCCCGACAAGCTCAGCCCTCGCAAGCGCGCCCATGCCGAAATGCTGATCGCCCGGCAGGAAGCCGTCGGCGAGCTCGCGGTATCGTCCATCGCCGAATCCGCCCGGCAAGGGTGGCGCCTGGAACAAGGCGACACCGTGCTCGAACTTCAGCTCAGCCCCTTCCAGTTCTCGGTGTATCGCGGCGGCGCCTGCCTGATGAGCAGCCGGGCCGGCGGCACGCTGGCCCATGGCCAGGCCGGCGGGCAGGCGCTATGGCAGCTGTGCATCGACCTGGACGGCGACGACGCGCTGCACGGCGGCGGCGAGACCGGCGGCGAACTCGACCGGCGCGGCACGCGCCTGGTGTCGGACGACCCGGCCTGCCGCGCGCTGCCGCTGGTATGGAGCACCAAGGGCTGGGGCCTGTACGTCAACACCCTGGCCCGCATCGAACATGATCTCGACAGCGAACGGGACGACGGCTACCGCATCGCCGTTCATGATGCGCTGCTGGACGCCTACCTGTTCGTGGGCGAACCATCCGAGATCCTCAATCAATATACCGCGCTTACCGGCCGGGCGGGCCAGCCCGGGCTGTGGCCCATGGGGGTGTGGCTGGACCAGGCCGCGGGCCAGTCGCTGGCCGATACGCTGGGCGCCGTCCGCGAATTCCGCGCCAACGAATGGGGGCTGGACGTCGTGCGCCTGGCGCCGCCCGCCGTCTGCGGCTTCCAGTCCGACAAGCCGGCGTTCGAATGGGATGCCGCCCGCGTGCCCGATCCGCGCGCCATGTTCGCCGCCTTCCAGGACCTGAACGTGCAGGTGGCGGCGCCGTTCTTCCCCGGCGTGCCGAGCGGCACCGAGCTCTTCACCGAATGGGAAGACCGCGGCTGGCTGCTGATCAACGACGACGGCGAAGCGCACGTCTTTCCGGGCACCGAAGTCACGGGCGGCAAGCCTTTCGGGCTGCTCGACCTGACCAACAAGGACGTCTTCAAGCTGTGGTCGGAACGCCAGCGCCAGCTCGTCGACGAAGGCCTGGGCGCGCCCGCCTGCGATGCGCAGTTCGACATCCCCGACGGCATCACGGCCCGGGGCGGCGAAACCGGCGCGGTGCTGCGCAGCATCTATCCGCTGCTGGCGCGGCAGGCGCTTTTCGATGCCGTTGCGGGGCACAAGACGCCGCAGGAGGGCGTCATCTGCAGCACGGACCTGTTTCCCACCGCCCAGCGTTTCGCCTGGCAGGACGGCGCCTGCGGCGGCAACGGCTGGCCGGCCATGGAACGTTCCCTGCGCACCGCGCTGTCGCTGGGCGACAGCGGCGTCCCGGTGCAGACGCACGCGCTGGGCTCCGCCAAGCACCCGTTGGACGAAATGACTCCGGAACTCTATGTGCGCTGGCTGGCCATGAGCGTATTTTCCGCCAACTTCCGCTTCCAGGGCCATCCGCAATTGCTGCCGTCGGCCTTCGACGCCCAGACCCGCGAGCTCGTCCGGCACTGGCTGCAGTGGCGCTATCGCCTGGTGCCGTATGTGCTGGGCATCATCGAAGACGCCGTGCGCAGCGGCCTGCCGGTGCAGCGGTCCATGGCGCTGTGCTTTCCCGGCGACACCCTGGCGCAGGCCTGGGACACCCAATACATGCTGGGGCCGGCTCTTCTGGTCGCGCCCGTGCTCAAGCCCGGCAAGGAAGTCCAGGTGTACCTGCCCAAGGGCGAGGCCTGGTGGGACCTCAATACCGGCTGGCGCTACGAAGGCGGCACCACCTGGACGGTCCAGGCCGACCTGGACACCCTGCCCATCTTCGGGCGCGAAGGGCATATGCTCTGCCTGGGGCCCACGGTCCAGCATTCCGGCGAGTTCAATTCCGCGCGCATCCTCGACGAGGTCTGGATGTTCGGCATGCCCGAACACAGCCCCGTCGTCATGCGCAACAAGATACGCGTCATGCAGATGCAGGGCTCCAGCTACATCAAAGGGCTGGAAGGGCTGCGGATCCTGCCGTCCGAGGGGCTGGAAGTCAAGCGGCGCGGCGCCGAGGTCCGTATTTCAAGAGCCCGCTAAGCGGCGTCCGGCTTGCTGATTTCCACCACCAGGCCGGGCCGGAAATCCGGGTTTTCAAGCTTGTCGTCCGTGACGTAGCCGCGCGGATTGCAGACGACGCGCGTGCCGCCGACCATGTAGTCGAAGCTGTTGTGGGTGTGCCCATGCACCCACAAGGCCACCCGGTCCGCGCCCATCAGGCCTTCATTGTCGGTGACGAAGCAGGTGTTGATGGCCGAACCGGCAAAGCGCGGGTGGATGCTGCGCGGCGACGGCGCATGATGCGTGATCACCACCGTGGGGCCCTGGTGGGCTTCGTTCAGCTTGGCCGCGAGCCAAGCCCGGTTGCGAGCGTACAGGGCCTCCATTTCTTGCGGCGTCAGCAGGCCCTGCGGCCCCGACGGCGACTTGATCCGCGCGTAGTCGTAGGTCAGGCGCAGCGCCTGGGCGATGGCTCTTTCGCGGGCGGGGCCCCGGCCTTCCAGGTTGAAATCGCTCCAGAGCGTGCTGCCCAGGAAGCGGACGCCGTGCAGCTCGGCCTGGCCGTTGTGCAGCAGCCGGATGTGCGTGCCGGCGGTCAGCCGCCGCAGCGCTTCGATGGTGCCGTCGAGCGTGCCGCCATAGAACTCATGGTTGCCGGGAACGTAGAGCACGGGCTTGTCGAAGCCCATCGCCCAGTCTATGGCGCGCTCCGGCCGCGCGATGTCGCCCGCCAGAATCACGATGTCCGCCTCGGTATGGGGCAGCGGCATGCCCGCCCGGCTAAGGTGCAGGTCGGACAGTATGTTGAGGCGTATGGTCTGTGGCATGGCGGTGGGAACAGGGTAAATGTTGGGAGCAGGTCAAATTGACAGCTTCGTGGGAAAACGTCATAATCTCGTTCTTTCGGTCGGGGTCGTTAGCTCAGCCGGTAGAGCACCGGACTTTTAATCCGTTGGTCGCGCGTTCGAATCGCGCACGACCCACCAACCAATTCTAGCAAAATCAAGCAATTAGCCGCTCCCTGGCCGGAGCGGCTTTTTCTTTTCCGTCCTTGTGTGCCCGAAATGTGACCGCGCTGGCGAATCGCGCCAGGTGGCCGGCGTCAGTGAGATTTGCCGTGGCCGGCAGGGACGGTCCGGGCCTTGTCCCGCATGCGGGACAAGAAGAGCGAATCAGGAAAGATTTATGCCCGGCGGTCGCCTCATAGGGGCGTGTCGCGTCAGGGCAGCGCTGGATCGTCTGTCTTCTTGAATCCTGTCGGCCAATATGGTCGATAGGTCAGTGTTGTCGGCAGTGTTGTCGGCACTGACAACAGCGCATTGTGTTGGCACGATGGACAACATGAAAGCCGAACTCGTTCATGATTTCAAGGACATGACGCCCGACGGCGGGATCATCCAGGTGATCATCTGGAAGGCGCCGGCTCCGGTTCCGCCCACGACCCACGGCTTCAAGTTTTCGAGACTCCCGGCGCCTTTTTCTCGCGCCTCACGCCGAACCGTTGGGCAATGCTTGCTGAGCTGCAAGGCGCCGGCGAGGTCGGGGTGCGCGAGTTTGCCCGACGCCTGGGGCGGGATGTGACGCGAGTGCATGAAGACGCCGCCGCCCTGGTCGAAGTGGGCTTGCTGGAGAACGCCGAATCAGGCGCGCTGATCTGTCCCTATGTCGACATCCATGTGGATATGCACATGGGCAAGAAAGCAGCGTAAGCGTGCAGGGGTTTCGCCTACGATGCCAATGCACGCCAAGAAAGAAGTCTCGAAAATCCAGTAGCCTCGGCCGCGCCCGCCAATTCCGGCGGGCGCTCATTGTCTCTGCCGCAGCGTCGTTTGCCATCGCACTGCGGGGTGGCCGTGCCTACGCTGTGGGCCAGCGCAAAGCGCACGATGAAGAAGCTGATCGAGTGCGGGCCGATGAGCCAGTCCGAAGCCGCCTATCACCATGGCCGGATAGCAACCCAGGTCACCGAATACCACGTCCCGCTGCATGTCCATACGGCGTGCCGCCTGCCCTGTGACTCCAGGGAGCCCTCCCATGTCCAATTCGTTCTCCATGTCCCTGTAGATCGCGGAGCCGACGGCGCGCGCTGTCGTTTTTCAGATACATATACCAACATATATCAAAAAAACAGGGTGGATGCCTTGTCGTAACACGATGCAACCCATTAAAATGAAAAAAATGAAATATTTGAAATGAAATCGTCACGTTCGACCTGGTCGCCCATACTTCCCGATGAGACAACGGTGTATACCACCCGAGCCGCTGCCCGCTTGCTGGGCGTATCGGTGCCCACGGTTCAACAGCTTGTTGAAACAGGCGCCATAGCCGCCTGGAAAACCGCCGGCGGCCACCGGCGCATTCCCGAATCAGCCTTGCATAATTACCTGCGGCGGCATTTGCCCACTGAATCGGCGGCGGACACCGCCGACGGCTCGCATGGCGGCCCGAAGTGTTCGCTGGTCATGAGTTCGGATGCGCAGACGATACAGCTATGCGAGGCCGCGCTCCTGGAATGGCGGCTGCCCCTGAGCCTGATCGCCTGCCCGGCCGATTACGACGCTTTGCTGACCATCGGCTTGCGCCGGCCGGACATCGTCGTCATGGATTTGGACGGCGACGGCCTCGATGCGCACAAAGCGCTGTGCCGCATCGTGTCCAATCCCGAGCTGTCCGGCTGCCAGGTCGCGGCGCTGGCCACGGCGTCCAGCCACGTCGATGCGTTCAGCGGCCTGCCCGCGCGTGTCGCGTGTTTTTACAAGCCGATCGATTTGAAAGAATTTCGTGGGTATCTGACGGCCTGCTGCCTGTCGCAGCTGCGCAAGCTTTTCCCCGAGCTGTACTTGCCTGACTGACTGCCGCCGGATAACTGCCATGCCGCTCACAAAACGAAAGCGCACCACTACCATACGCGCCATGGCAGTGGCGGGATTGATCGCCGCCTTGATGTGGACGTCGGTGATGTACTTGCTGCAGCAGGCCGAGAACATGCAGCGCGAAGCTGTCGAGCGGAATCTGTCCAGCGTCACGCAGGCCATCGTGGCGCACTCGAATCGCACGCTGCAATGGATAGACCATGCCGCCTTGCTGATCCGCCAGCGCTACCTTCTGGAAGGCGAGAGCCTGGACCTGAACGAGCTGGTCAATTCGCGCGATTTCTCCGAGCCGCTGTTCGTGCTGCTGTCGATCGCCGACAGCCGCGGCGCCCTGATATCGTCCAGCCAGCCCTACACCAAAGGCCTGGACCTGAGCGACCGGGAACACATCAAAGAGCACTTCACGCGCAAGAACGACTTTCTTTTTCCAGGGCGGCCGGTGATCGGGCGGGTGTCCGGCAAGCCGTCCATACAGTTCACCCGCAAGATCCTGAACACGAACGGCACGCTGGCGGGCATCGTGGTCGTCTCGGTCGATCCCTACTACTTCACGGCGACGTACCAATCGCTCAACCTGGGGGAAGGGGGCAGGGTGGAGCTCTTCCGCAGCGACGGGCTCGCCCTGGTTCGCCACCAGGATCATCAAGACGCGGTCGGGGTCGATATCTCCGGAACGGACCTGTTCAAGCACGCCCAGACCACGGACGGCGGCATCTTCCATCTCACCGACGAGAAAGGAAAAGAAACCCTGTGGGCGTATTCCGAGCTGGAGGGGAAGGAGCTGCACGTTGCCGTCGCGATGGATCTGGACGAGCAGATGCTGCCCATCACGCACTTGCGGGTGCGCATACTGATCATGGCGGTCCTGTTGAGCATGACCATCTTCGGGCTGGCCTGGGCGGTGGTGAAATACATTTTCGTGATCGAGAAGAACCGGCTCCAGGCCATCGAGGCGAACCAGAAAAAATCGGGGTTTCTCTCGAACGTGTCCCACGAGCTGCGCACGCCGCTCAACGGCATTCTGGGCTACACCGAGCTGTTGCTGCTGAACGAAAAGGACAAGGAGCGCGGCGAGTTCCTGCGCGTCATATACGATAGCGGCGCGCATTTGCTGTCGCTGGTGGATTCGCTCCTGGCCCTGAGCCGCATCGAAAGAGGCCTGGTGCCGCTGCAGCTGCGCCGCGAGGCCTTGCACTCCTTGTTGTCGGGCGTGGTGCAAATCCACATGCGCAGCGCGCACACCAAGGGGGTGAGCCTGTCCTTGCATGTGGCCCGCAACGTGCCGGCTTACATCTTCTGCGACCGGGTCAAACTCACGCAGATCCTGCACAACCTCATCCGCAACGCGGTGAAATTCACCGACCGCGGCTCGATCATCGTGTCGGTGGAATGCCGCAACGATGAACTGGTCATCGCCGTGCAGGATACCGGCCGCGGCATCGAGCGGGAATGCCAGGAGCATCTCTTCGATACATTTTTCCAAATCAAACACGGCGATGCCCAGGGCGACGAAGGATTCGGACTGGGCCTCCCCATAGTGAAACAACTGACTGATCTCATGGAGGGCAGGGTGCGGGTGGAGTCTTATCTTGGCAAGGGAACTACATTTACGCTGCATTTGCCGCTGCGCGCCGCTCCGGCGCCGGCAGAGGAACCGACGGCTCAAAAGGCGGCGTGATGCGGGGCGATGATTCCACACTGATCGTCGAGGACAATGAAATGAACGCGCGCTTGCTGATGCATCAGCTGCGGCATCTGGGGCTCGACGACCTGACCCATTTCTCCGACGCCCGCGATGCGCTTGCTTGGCTCCGGGGCCGCACATGCCGGTTGATATTGACCGATTGGCAAATGCACCCCATGGGCGGGGCCGAATTCGTGCGGCAGGTCAGGCGATATGAAAACGGCGCCCCGGCCAGGTCGCTGATCATCGCGGTCACCGCCGGCGCCATGCCCAGCGACTACGAGCGCTGCATGGAGGCCGGCGTGGACGACTACCTGACCAAGCCGCTGGGATTGGCGGCCTTATCCGAGGTCTTGAGAAAGTGGAAGATATTGTGACGATCTCGCTGACTCGGGCGGGCGCGCTCGAGGAGCTATGCGGCGGCGACCCGGCGGTCGTGCGGCAACTGGTCAATGTGTTCCTGCGCACATTCGCGGACGATCTCGCCTCCCTGGAAAACGCCGTCGGCGCGGGCCAACGCTCGACCGCGGCCGCCTTCTCGCACAGGATGGCCGGGTCGGCATTGGCCGTCGGCGCCGAGGGAACCGCGCAGCGGCTCAAATCATTTTCCGGGCTGATGGCGGAGCCAGGGGCTCATATCGACCACGCCATGTGGCAAGCGCTGCGCCAGGAGCTCGCGCGGGTCCTCCAGGAGGTGTCGACTTTTGGATAAGAAGCTGACCACGACTCCGGGTTCACCGATCCAGACCGCCTTGAATTCGCCGCGCGTGCTGGTGATCGAGGACGACGAGTTCCAGCGCATGGCCATTATCACGCGCTTGCTGGCCCACAAGGTCGAGGACGTCTGCGCCGTCGAAAACGCCGAAGATGCGCTCGAAACGCTGCGGCGCGCGCCCGGCAATTTCGACATCACCCTGTGCGACATACGGCTGAACGACATGGACGGCATGGCGTTCCTGCTGCGGGCGGATGCGGGCCGTCTGGGCGCCATCGTGCTGCATTCCTCGCTGCCGAACGACATCCAGCAGGCCACCGCCCGGCTGCTCGCGCAACGGGGCGTGCCCATTGCCGCCTGCCTGCCGAAGCCGCTCAACATGCCGTCCTTCCTGAACGTCTTGCGCAACCACGTCGCGCAAGAAGCCAAGCCGCTGTTCAGTCCCATCGTGGAGAGCTTCCCGGAAATTCCCAGGAGCGCTTTGCTCGCCGCGCTGCGCAACGATGAATTCGTGGCCTATTTCCAGCCGCAGATCCATCTCGAAGATCATTCGCTTTACGGGGTGGAGGCCTTGTGCCGCTGGAACCACCCGACCCTGGGCCTGTTGCAGCCGCAGGTGTTTCTGCCCAGCGTGCTCGAGCACGGCCTGATGGACGAGCTGACGTGGCGCGTCGTCGAATACAGTCTTGGAGCCATGCGGGCCTGGCCCAGGTCCTTGCCCCGCCCGCGCGTCGGGATCAACGTGTCGGCCACGTCCTTGCGCGGCGACGGCTTCGTGCGGGGCTGGAAGACGCGTGTCGAGCAGGCGAGATTCGATCCCTCCGAAGTGACGCTGGAACTGACCGAGACGGAAGTGGCCCTGAGCGACGACGCCTTGCTGGAAACCTTGACCCGCTTGCGGATCCTGGGCTTCGGGGTGGCCATAGACGACTTCGGCGCGGGCAACACATCTTTGATCCAGTTGCGCCAGCTGCCGGTCACCGAGCTCAAGATCGATCGCGCATTCGTGTCGCGCGCCACCGGCTCGGGCCGCAACGAAGTCATCCTCGACGCCGTGATCTACATGGCGAACGAGCTTTCGCTATGCTCCATCGCCGAAGGGGTGGAGTCCGCCGCCGACGCCGAGCTTCTCAAGAGCCTGGGCTGCCGGATCGGCCAGGGCTATTATTTCGTCAGGCCCATGTCCTTCGAGAAGCTGGCCTATTGGGTGCGCGGCCAGGGCTGACGGCCGCCGGCCGGGCGGCCCTAGGCGGGCGCGCCGTTCCGCGTGGCGCGGAAGCGGCCGATGGCGAAGGGTTCTATCGGCAGGGCGGTCGCCCCGCGGGTGATGAGGTCGGCGCAGATCTTGCCGACTATGGGCCCCAGCTGGAAGCCATGGGCCGAGAAGCCGAAGGCGTGGTACAGGTTTTCTTGTGTCGAACTGGGGCCGATCACGGGGATCGCGTCGGGCATCCCGGCCTCGATGCCCGCCCAGCCGCGGTTCACGACGGCGCTTTCCATATGCGGGAAAAGGTCGCAAACGGTCTGGGCGCCGAGCGCCAGGGCCTGGAAGTCCAGTTCGGTGGCGTTGCGGTCACGGTCGACCCAAGCCAGGCGCCCGCCGCCGATCAGCACCGTGCCGTTGCGGCGCTGCTTGAAGGACAGCGGCCGGCCGGTGCCCAGCACCACCGGGTCCAGAAACTGCGGCATCCGGGTCGTGACCAGCATCATGGGGCCGATGGGCTGCAAAGGCACGGGTTCGCCCGCTTGCGCGGCGATCCGGTCGGCCCAGGCGCCGGCGCAGTTGACCAAGACTTCGGCCGCATAGGAATCGCCGTCGGTGTCGATGCGCCAAAGGCCGTGCTCGCGGCGCACCGTGCGCACCGCGACGCCTTCCAGAAAACGGGCGCCCAGGCTTTGCGCTTTGCGCCGGAAGGCGAGCGTGCTGCGGTATGGGTCGGCCGAGCCGTCCTCGCGCGCGATGAGGCCGCCCTGTATGGTCGGCGTGATCGCCGGCACCAGTGCGCGGACGTCGGCGGCTTCCACCCATTCTTCATGGGTATAGCCCAAGGACCGCATGGTCGCCAGGCGTTCGCGCAGGACGGCGACGTCTTTTTCGTCTTCCGCCACGCGGATCTGCCCGTTCTGTTCAAATTCGCAATCGTCGTCGACCCAGTCGCGGATGTTCAGCCAGATGTCCCGCGCGGCCAGCGACAGCGGCACTTCCGCCAGGTGGCGGGTCAGCGTCCTGACGCCGCCGGCATTGACGCCCGAGGCATGGCGGCCGACATAGTCTTTTTCCAGCACCAATGCCTTGACGCCCGCGCGCGCCAGATGCAGGGCGGCCGAGCAGCCGTGCAGGCCGCCGCCTATGACGACGACGGGCGCGGAACGGGCGGCGGTATTCATTCACGTTCCTTTCGCGATGCGGACGACGGCCTGCTTGGACGCCTCGGTCTGGGGCAAGGCGGCCAGTTCGCCCAGGGTGAGCGGCTTGGTCGGAAAGCGCAGGCGGTAGTGGCCGACTTCCTCGGGACCGACGCCGCGTTCCTGGGCGATGAGCTCGGTCACGGTGACGCTGCAGAAACGGCCCTGGCACGGCCCCATGCCGCAGCGCAGAAAGGACTTCATCTGGTTCGGGCCGGTACAGCCCAGCTTGACCGTGTCGCGGACTTGCGCGGCCGTCACCTCCTCGCAGCGGCAGACGATGGTGTCGCCCCTGGGCAAGCGGAAATCGTCCGCCGGCTGGTAGAGGACGTCGAGGAAGTCCCGGCCACGGGTGGCGCGGGCCAGCTCGCGGCGCTGCGGCCGGCTTTTTTCGTTGCGCGCGGCGAGGTCCAGCTTGCCCAGTCGCCTGGCCGCGTCCAGCGCCGCCAGGCGGCCGCGATGCTCGGCGGCGACGGCGCCCGCAATGCCGGCGCCGTCGCCGGCGATGCTCAGGCCGTCGACCGTGGCGGCGCCCCATTCATCCACCTTGGGCTCCCAGTATTTCAGCCTGTCGTTCCATTGCAGTTCGGCGCCCATCGCCTGCGCCAGATTGACGTTCGGCATGACGCCCTGATGCAGGATCAGCTGGTCGGCGGGCAGGCTGCGTTGCCGGCCGCCCCGGACCGCATAGCGCACTTCCCGCAGCCGGCCGTCGCCGACGGCTTCGAGTCCGGTCACGCCCGCCGTCACGCCGAGCCGGGCCTTGACCTCGCGCACCAGCTTCATGCCTTTTGCCAGGTAGGGCGAGCGCAGGAAGTCCCAGGCATGGGGCAGCGCCTTGCCCAGCCGGCCGGGCGGCGTCGTGTCGAGCAGGGCGTCGAGCTCGACGCCCGCATTCAGATACTGCCAGGCAAGCAGGTAGAGCAGCGGGCCGCTGCCCGCCAGGATGGTGTGCCGGCCGGGCACGACGCCCGCCGATTTCAGCAGAATCTGCGCGGCGCCGGCCGTCAGGACGCCGGGCAGCGTCCAGCCGGGGATGGGGAAGGGGCGCTCCTGCGCGCCGGTTGCCAGGATGATGTGGCGCGCATTCAGCAGGCGGGCGCCGCCATCGACGGAATAGGCGACTTCATAGCCCTGGGCGGGGGCGGCGGTGGTCATGCGGGACACCGCCCACACCGTCGCGCCCGGGACATACTGGGCGCCCGACTGGAGGAAGGCCCCCACCAGCGATTCCCCGCGCCAGTAATCGGCGCCCAGCACCTTGCGGTCCTTGACGGGCGTGGTGGTGATCGCGCGGTAGATCTGGCCGCCCGCCGCGGGCTGTTCGTCCAGCAGCACGGTCGACGCGCCGAGCCCGGCGGCGGTGATCGAGGCGGCCAGGCCGGCCGGGCCCGCGCCCACCACCAGCAAATCGCAATTCAGAGTGGAAGGCGTCGTCATTTCTCGACCTCGCGCGCGCCGTGCTGGCGTTCGATGTTCATGCCGCTGCGGACCGGTATCATGCACCCCTGCTGGTTCGGGCGGCCGTCTATGACCACCAGGCAGTCATAGCAGACGCCCATCATGCAAAAGGGGCCGCGCGGCGCTTCCCGCACCGCCGTGTCGCGGCAGTCGTTGAAGCCGGCGGCGAACAAGGCGGCGGCCACCGTATCGCCGGCGCGGCACTGGACGGGTTCGCCGTTGATGGTGACGGCGACGGGCGCCTGCGCGACCGCCTGTTGAGCTTCAGCTAGCCTGGTGAACATGGAACCTCCGGGTAGAGAATGGCGCCAATTCGTCGTCCAGCCGCCCCTGCGCCAGCATGGGCGCCAGGCACAAGGCGTGGGCGGCGGCCAGGGTGACGCCGCTGTGGCAGGTCGCCACGAAGGCGCCGGGATGGGTCTGTGATTCGTCGTAGATGGGAAACCCGTCCTGGGACATGACCCGCAGCGCGGCCCAGCTGCGCACCACCCTGACCTCTTTCAGCGCGGGAAGGGTGCGGACCGCGCGGTCGGCCAGCGTCGCCAGCACCGGCAGGCCGACGTCCCGGTCCGCGTAGCCGGCCTCTTCTTGCGAGTCGCCGATGAGCCAGGTGCCTTCGTCCATCTGGCGCAGGGTGCCGAAGGGCAGTTCGAGCAGGCGGCGCGTGCGTTCCAGGGCGATGATCTGGCCGCGCTGGGGGCGCACCCGGACGTCGAGGCCGACCATTTCGCCCAGCGCCTTGTTGCCCAGGCCGCCGGCGAGCGCGATTTTCCGCGCTTTGACGGCGCCGCCCGGGGTGCCGAGCGCGAAGACGCCGTGATGGCGGGCAATGCCTGTGACGGGGTGGAGCGGCAGGTAGTCGACGCCCTGCCGGTCGAAAGCGATGTGCAGCGCCCGCAGCGTCTTCAAAGGGTTCGCGATCCCGTCGACATGGGTCAGCGTGGCGCCGAGCACGTCCGGACCGATGCCGGGCACGATGTCGCGCAACTCCGTGCGATCCAGCATCTTCCAGCCGTACTGCGGCATGCCGGGCTGCGACAGCAGCTTGTTCATGAACTGCAGGCGGTGTTCGTGCTCGGCTTCGCTCAGGATGGCATGCAGCCCGCCTTTCTGCTCCAGGTGGACGTCCACCTCGGACGCCTCTTGCAGCATCCGGGCGAATTCGGCCCAGCGCTCGCGGGAGGCCATGGTCCAGCGCCCGTAGGCCGGCATGCCCATGCCCTTGCCTTGCACCCACACCAGGCCGAAATTCCCGCGCGAGGCGCGGTAGGCGATGTCGCCTTCGTCCAGCACCGCGACGTGCTCTTCGTGGCGCCGCAGCCCGAAAGCCAGCGCCGAGCCCACCAGCCCGCCTCCTATGACCGCGGTGTCGTAGACGCCCGGATGCCTGCGCGGCCGCATGCCGGCGCCCGTGCGATATTCTGCGCTTTGAGTCATGTCCGTCCCTTGCCCACGAATAGTTTTTCCAGCCCCACCGTGCGGTCGAGTATGAACACGGCGATCACCGTCATGTAAATGAGCGCGGCGGAAACCGCCGTGACCAGCGGGTCGATGGTGTCTTCTATGTGCAGGAAGATGCGGACCGGCAGGGTCGTGGTCGACGGCGAGGCGATGAAGATCGACATGGTGAGTTCGTCGAAGCTGGTGATGAAGGCGATCACCCAGCCGCTCACCACGCCGGGCATGATCAGGGGCAGCACGATCCGGCGGAACGTGATCCAGGACGAGGCGCCCAGGGACAGCGCCGCGCGCTCGAGCACCGGGTCCATGCCCGTGGCCGACGCCAGCACCAGGCGCAGGGCGTAGGGAATGACGATGATGGTGTGCGCGACGACCAGGCCGATGTAAGTGCCGGCCATGCCTATGGTCGTGAAAAAGCGCAGGAACGCCAGTCCGAGCACGACGTGGGGGATCATCAGGGGCGAGAGAAAGAAGGCCATCAGCGCTTCGCGGCCGGGGAAGCGGAAGCGGGCGATGGCCAGGGCGGACGGAATGGCCAGGACGATGGCCAGCGTGGCCGAGAGCAGGCCCAGCCCGAGGCTGAAGTAGAACGCCTCCATGAAGCGCGGGTTCTCGAGTATGGCGCGGAACCAGCGCAGGGACAGCCCGTCCTTGGGCAGGGTGATGAAGCCTTCGCTGGTGAAGGCCACCGCGCAGACCATGACCAGCGGAGCGAGGATGAAGATCACGAAGACGACGTGGAAGATGAGGCCGATGGGTCCGTTGCGCAGGAACATGGTGAACTCCACCGTTGTCAGTTGAAGACCGCCCCGTAGCGGCGTTCGATGAGCCGGTTCGCCGACACCAGCACGATGATGGTGGCGACCAGCAGCAGCATGGCCAGGGCCGCGCCCAGGGGCCAGTTGAGCGTATTCAGGAATTCGTCGTAGGCGGCGGTCGCGACGTTCTTCAGGCGGCGGCCGCCGACGATGGCCGGGGTGGCGAAGGCGCTGGCCGACATGGCGAACACCATGATGGACCCGGACAGGATGCCGGGCATGATCTGCGGCACGATGACGCGCCGTATGACGGTGAACTGGCTGGCGCCGAGCGACAGCGCGGCGGCCTCGGTGGAAGGATTGATGCGCTGCAACGAGGCCCATACCGCGATCACCATGAACGGCACCATGACGTGGGTGAGCGCGATGATGACGCCGATGTTGGTGTACATCAGGTTGGTCGGGCCGTCCGCCAGGCCCAGGGCCTGCAGGCCCACGCTGATGAGCCCGGTGGAGCCGAACAGCAAGGCCCAGCCCAGCGTGCGCACCACCACGGACACCAGCAGGGGGCCCAGGACGACCATCAGGAACAGGCCTTTCCAGGGATTGCCCATGCGCGACAGGACATAGGCTTCGCCGGTGCCCAGCACGATGCAGGCAAGGGTGACGGCCGCCGCCACGCCGAAGGTGCGGGCGAAGATCTCGTAGAAATAGCCGTCGGAAAGGATTTCCGCATAGTTCTTCAGCGTGAAGGCGGGCTGTATCCCGCCGTAGAACTCGAAGTTGTAGAAACTGATCAGGGCGACGCTGGCGATGGGCGCGATGAGAAAGGTGGCGTACAGCGCGAGCGCGGGCGAGCTGAGCAGCCACGGGGTCCGGGTGCGCATCATGGCCGGGCCTCCCGGGCAGCGCCCAGCGCCCGCATGTCCTGGGCGCGCCAGGCCAGGTGGACGGCGGCGCCTTCGGCGGGGACCTCGACGCCGTCGTTCTGGCGTATGACCAGGACGTCGCCGGCCGAGGTCCGGACTTGGCAAAGCCAGTGATTGCCCTGGAACACGCGGGTCTTGACGGTGCCGGGCAAGGCATGGGGGCCCGGGTCCGTGAACAGGATTTTTTCGGGGCGCACGAGCACGCTGCCCTCGGGCATCGCGACGCCGCCGAGCGGCACCACGGCTTCGGCGACGCGGATCGCCGGGCTGCCGTCGATATTGGCCGCCTGGGCCTTGAAGATGTTGGCCTTGCCGAGAAAGTTGCCGACGAACTCGTTGGCCGGACCTTCATAGGCGCTGTAGGGTTCGGCGATCTGTTCGACCCGGCCCTGGTTCATCACGACGATGCAATCCGAAAGCGCGAGGGCTTCGGATTGATCGTGGGTGACCAGGATGGTGGTGGTGCCGACGGTTCGCTGGATGCTGCGCAACTCCAGCTGCATTTCCTCGCGAAGCTTGGCGTCCAGATTGGACAGGGGTTCGTCCAGCAGCAGGACCCTGGGCTTGATGACCAGCGCGCGAGCCAGGGCGACGCGCTGCTGCTGGCCGCCGGACATGCGGGCCGGGTAGCGGTCCGCCAGGTGGGACAAGCCCACCAGCGCCAGGGTTTCCGCCACCCGGTCCGCGCATTCGGCTTTCCCGACGCCTTGCATTTCCAGGCCGAACGCGACGTTTTGCGCCGCGGTCATGTGGGGAAAGAGAGCGTAGTTCTGGAACACGATGCCCAGCCCGCGCTTGTTGGCCGGCGTGTTGCGCAGGTCTTTGCCGTCGAGGACGATGCTGCCCTCGCTGGGTTCGACGAAGCCGGCCACCATTTGCAGCGTGGTGGTCTTGCCGCAGCCGGAGGGGCCCAGCAGGGCGATGAATTGCCCCCGCCGGATGGACAGAGTCAGGTTGTCGACGACGGTCGCCGCCCCATAGCGCTTGGTGAGGTTGTTCAATACGAGGTAGCTCATTGCGGCTCCAACGAATCCGGCGCGAACGCGAGGCGCCCCGGGATCAGCGCTCTACTTCCCGGGTCCAGCGTTTGTTCCAGTCGTCGCGATTGGCGTTGATGGTGTCCCAGTCCGCCACGATGAGGTTCGCCGCGCGGTCGCCGATGGGCAGCGGCACGTTCGGGTCGTCCTTGGCGGACGCCTTCTTGTTGACCGGGCCGTAGCCGTAGGCCGTGCCCATGATGGACTGGATCTCGGGCGTAAGCAGATAAGCCACGAATTCCTGCGCCAGCGGCTTGGCATTGGGCTTGGCGACCGGGCAGACGGAGGCCAGCAGCGCATAGGCGCCTTCTTCCGGGTAAACGAAGCCGACGGGGAAGCCCGTATCGGCGAAGGTCTTCACGCGGCCCGAACCCCAGACGGCCAGCACGGCCTGGCCGCTCTGGAAGAGTTCCGTCATTTTGCCGGGCGAGGGCTCATAGACCAGGACGTTGGGATTGATCTGGCTCACGAAGGCCTTGAAGCCGGGGTCGATGTTTTTTTCGCTGCCGCCGTTCATTTTCGCGAACTGCACCACGGCGTGCAGGCCGTAGGTATTGTTCAGCGGCGGGATGACGACCAGTTGCTTGTATTTGGGATCGGCCAGGTCTTTCCAGGACTTGGGCGGCGCCCAGCCTTTTTCCTGGAAGACTTTCTTGTTGTACATCAGCCCGGTGGCCACGATGCCCAGGCCGACGGCCTTGTCGTCTTTGTAGCGAGCGGTTGCGTAGATGTCGTCCTTGGGCATTTTCTCGATGGGGGCGCAGAAGCCCAGGGCGATGGCCTGGTACATCGGGCCGTCATCCACGATGGCGACGTCTATTTCCTGGTTCGCCTTCTGCGCCTGCAGCCGCGCCACGGTATTGGTGGAGTTGCCCGCCACGTAGTCGATCTTCGCGCCGTGCTTTTTTTCGAAGGGCGGGAAGACGTCTTTGCGCATTATTTCTTCAAAGGAGCCGCCGTAGCCGGCAACCACGAGTCTTTCTTGAGCCGCCGCGCCGGTGCCGACCCCGGCGGCCAAGGCCGCGGCGACGGCCATCGTCAGTAACTTTTTCATTGTCTCCTCCGAGGAAGTGTTTGTCAGTCATCTTTGTCCGGACATATAATGTCCGGACAAACACTGTACTATCCAGCGGGAATTTGTCAATAGTGTTTTTCCTGATAAGGCGTGCTGCTATGATCCGCTCGCAAGAGGCATGCATGAGAAAAACCAGGAACGCGCATGCCCCCGGAGCGTTTACCGTAGAGGAAAGCATGACGATGTTCAAAGACCCGGAGGCCGACGTGGGCGGCCGGGGGAGGCCGGAAGAGGCCGAGGCGCTGACGCCGCGCTACAGGGTGATTTACCAGGAATTGCTGGCAAGCATACGGGACGGGCATTACGCGGTGGGCAGCCTGCTGCCCCCGGAGCTGGAGCTCTGCCGCCGCTATGCCGCCAGCCGCCACACGATACGCGAAGCCGTGCGCCTGCTGACGGAAAGCGGGATGGTGTCCCGCCGCCCCGGCGTGGGAACGCGCGTCGAGACCACGCGTGCGACCACCCGCTATACCCAGGAAATCTCCAGGCTGGAAGATCTTTTCCAGTACATCAAGCACGCGACCTTGCAGGTGCTGTCCGTGAAGCTGCTGCGCATCGGCGCCCGCCGTGCGCAATGGCTGGAAAGCGATCCGGAAAGCCGCTGGCTGAACATCATCGCCATCAAGCTGCTGCAGGACCAGGACGCCCCGGTCGCCTATTCCGAAGTCTATGTGCATCCGGACTATTCCGCGGTCGGCAGCGATGTGGGGAAGATCAAGCTGCCGCTTTCGCTGCTGATCGAACGGCGCTTCAGCAAGCGCATCATTCAAGTCCGGCAGGAATTCTCGGCCACCCCCATCAAGGGCGAGACCGCCGCCAAGCTCAAAATTCGCCCGGGGACGGCCGGCCTGGTCATCACCCGCAAATACTATGGCGAAATGCAAAGCCTCATGCTGATGACGATCACGACCTTTCCCTACAATAAAATGAAATATTCCATGTCGCTGAAGTTCGATGCTCCAGCGGCCAAGTGAATTTGAATTTCATTGCAAAGGAGTGGCCGGCATGGCTTGCATGGACATGATCATCCGCGGCGCGAACCTGCCCGACGGCAGGCGGGGCATGGACATCGGCATTGCGCAGGGGCGCATCGCCGCGGTGCAGGCTGGCCTGCAGGCGCAGGCCGCCCAGGAAATCGACGCCGCGGGCTGCCTGGCCAGCCCGCCTTTCGTCGACGCGCACTTCCATATGGATTCCACTCTGACCTACGGCATGCCGCGCGTCAATGAGTCGGGGACCTTGCTCGAAGGCATCGCGCTGTGGCGCGAACTCAAGCCCACGCTCGCGCAGGACGCGGTCATCGAGCGTGCGCTCGCCTACTGCGACTGGGCGGTGGCCCAGGGCCTGCTGGCCATCCGTTCGCACGTGGACACGTCCGATCCGCGTCTGCTGGCGGTCGAGGCGCTGCTGGAGGTGAAGCGCCGCGTGGCCTCCTACCTGGACCTGCAGCTGGTGGCTTTCCCCCAGGACGGCCTGCTGCGCCACCCCGGCGCGTTCGACAGCCTCAAGCGCGCCATTGCCATGGGGGTGGACGTGGTCGGCGGCATACCGCACTTCGAGCGCACGATGGCGGACGGCGCGGAATCCGTGCGGCTGCTGTGCGAATTCGCCGCCGAAAAAGGCTTGCGCGTCGACATGCATTGCGACGAATCCGATGACCCCTTGTCGCGCCACGTCGAGACGCTGGCCGCGCAAACCCACCGCCTGGGAATGGCCGGGCGGGTCAATGGATCGCACCTGACCTCCATGCATTCCATGGACAACTACTACGTCAGCAAGCTGATTCCCCTGATGCGCGAATCCGGGATGACGGTGGTGGCCAATCCGCTGATCAACATCACGCTGCAGGGTCGGTCCGACACCTATCCCAAGCGCCGCGGCATGACCCGCGTGCCGGAGCTGCTGGCGGCGGGCCTGGACGTGGCTTTCGGCCATGATTGCGTCATGGACCCTTGGTATGGCCTGGGCTGCGCCGACATGCTGGACGTCGCGCACATGGGCCTGCACGTGGCGCAGATGACCGGGCGGTCGGCCATGCTGCGGTGCTACGACGCGGTGACCGCCATGCCGGCCCGCATACTGGGGCTGGAAGGCTATGGGCTTGCGCCGGGCTGCAAGGCCGACCTGGTGGTGCTGGACGCCGCCGACCCGATCGACGCCTTGCGCCTGCGCCCGGCGCGCCTGGCGGTCCTGCGCGGCGGCCGGGTCGTCAGCCGCATGCCGGCCCGCCGGGCGAGCCTGGACTTGGCCGGCCGGCCCGAAACCGTGAACTTCCACTGAAAAAGCGGGCGCCGGGGCGGGCCGGGCGGCGCGTCCGCGCCCCTCATAATTTCTCGTATGCTTTATATAGCTTAAAACTATATTGAGTTGCAAAAAATAATATTGCGGTTATGTTAAATTATGGCTCCGCCCCGGCCGAGCCATGCACTCCATAAACAAGTCAGCACCTTGATCCACCTGAAGAACATCCGCAAAACCTATGAGTCTCCGGGGCGCGTTTCCCATGCGCTCGACGGGGTGGACCTGCACATCCGCCAGGGGGAAGTCTTCGGCATCATCGGGCGGTCGGGCGCGGGCAAGAGCACGCTCATCCGCATGCTCAACCTGCTGGAGCGCCCCACGCAGGGGGAAGTCCGGGTCAAGGGCGAGGACATCACCCGGTTCTCGGACGCCCGGCTGCGGCAATACCGTCAGGGCGTCGGCATGGTCTTCCAGCATTTCAACCTGCTGCGCTCGCGCACCGTCATCGACAATGTGTGCTTTCCGCTGCGCCTGGCGGGCATGGCGCGCCGCGCGCAGCTGGAGCGCGCGCACGAAGTGCTGGCGCTGGTCGGGCTGAGCGAGCACGCGGGCAAGTACCCGCGCCAATTGTCCGGCGGCCAGCAGCAGCGGGTGGGCATCGCGCGCGCCCTGGCCAACCGGCCCGAGCTGTTGCTGTGCGACGAAGCCACGTCCGCCCTGGACCCGGAAACGACCCAGTCCATATTGCGACTGCTGCTGGACATCAACAAGCGCCTGGGGCTGACCATCGTCCTGATCACGCACGGCATGGACGTCATACGCGCGGTCTGCGACCGCGTGGCGGTCATCGACGCCGGACGCATCGTCGAAAGCGGCGACGTGCTCGATGTATTCCTGCATCCGCGGCATGCCGTCACCCAGTCGCTGCTGAGCGAAAGCGGCGTGGACGCCGAGGGCTGGCGGGACTTGGCGCAAGCCGTGCGGGGCCGGCTGCTGAGGCTCAGCTTCCGGGGCGACGCGACGGTGCAGCCCATGCTGAGCCGCGCCAGCCGCGAACTGAATCTGGACTTGAGCATCCTGCAGGGCTCGGTCAGCCGCATAAAGGACACGCCGTATGGGCAATTGGTGGTCTCGGCCCAGGGGGCTGAGCCGGGGCTGGAGGCGCTGGCGGGCATGTTTGCCGCCGAAGGCGTGGAATGCGAGGTCCTGAGGCCATGATGCTTGCCAATATCGACTGGGCGCTGATCGCCGAAGCCACCATCGACACCTTGCTCATGACGGGGTTTTCGCTGCTGTTCACCATCGTCATCGGGCTGCCGCTGGGGATACTGCTTTTCCTGACCAGCAAGCGCCAGATGCTGGAGAACGGGCCGGTCTATCACTCGCTGTCTTTTATCGTCAATGTATTGCGATCCGTGCCTTTCCTGATCCTGCTCATCGTGATGATACCGCTCACGCGGGTCCTGGCGGGCACCTCGCTGGGCGTGCAGGGCGCGGTGCCGCCGCTGGTGGTCAGCGCGGCGCCGTTCTTCGCGCGCCTGGTCGAGAACGTGCTGCGCGAGCTGGACCCCGGCGTCTCGGAGGCCTGCCGCGCGATGGGCGCCAATTCGCGCCAGACGGTGCTTCTGGCGCTGATCCCCGAAGCCACGACGGGCATCGTCGCGGCGATCATCGTCACCGCCATCGCCCTGGTCGGCTATTCGGCCATGTCGGGCGTGATAGGCGGGGGCGGCCTGGGCGATCTCGCCTTGCGTTTCGGCTACCAGCGTTACCAGACCGACGTCATGGTCGTGACGGTGGTCATTCTTGTAGTGATGGTTCAGGTCTTGCAGGTTTTCGGCGACCGCCTGGTCGCCAGGCTGAACCGTAAATAACGTCATCTAGGAGTTTTTATGTTTTTGAAGAAATTCGCGCCGGCACTGGCGCTGACCGCGGCCGCCTGGTTCGCCGCCGGCGCCGTCCATGCGGCCAAGCTGAGCGTGGCGGCGACGCCGGTTCCCCATGCGGAATTGCTTGAACGGGTGAAGCCGGCATTGGCCAAGAACGGCGTGGAGCTCGACATCAAGGTCTTCACCGATTACGTGCAGCCGAACCAGCAGGTGTCGGACGGCCAGATCGACGTCAATTTCTTCCAGCACAAGCCTTATCTGGACTCGTTCAATAAAGAGCACAAGACGCGGCTGGTGAGCGTGGGGCTGGTGCACGTCGAGCCTTTCGGCGGGTATTCCTCCAAGATCAAGGACGTGAAGGACTTGAAGCAGGGCGCGCAGGTGGCCTTGCCCAATGATCCGTCCAACGGCGCGCGCGCCTTGCTGCTGCTGCAGGCCCAGGGCCTGATCAAGCTGAAGGATCCCGCCAACATCCTGGCCACGGCCCGGGACGTGGTCGAGAACCCCAAGAAGCTGAAATTCCGCGAGCTCGAGGCCGCGACGCTGCCGCGCGTGCTGCCCGATGTGGACCTGGCCCTCATCAATACCAACTATGCCCTCGAAGCCGGGCTGAATCCCGTCAAGGACGCCTTGTTCATCGAAGGCGCGGATTCCCCATACGCGAACATCGTGGTCACGACCGAGGCCAAGAAGGACGACCCGGCGGTCAAGCAGCTGGTCGAAGCGCTGAACAGCCCGGACGTCCGCGCCTTCATCAACGACAAATACAAGGGAGCCATCGTGCCCGCTTTCTGACGGGGGCATGGCGCAAAAAAAGCGGCTTCATGCCGCTTTTTTTTGCCGCCGGGTTCTTTTAAGCGCTATCGCGTGACGCGGAGGGTGCGCGTGGCCACTTGCTTGGACGAGCCTTCCCGCGTGATCTTGATGGTGACCTGGCGCGGCGAGAAGCCGTCGGGCAGCGGCGCCCGGCCCTGCGTATGGGTGTAGCGCTGCAGCTCGATGCCGAAGGGCGGCAGGTCGATGTTGGCGTTCTTGCCGTTGGCATAGCGCCCCGCCACGACGAGTTCGACTTCGCCGGAGAACAGGTCGGTCTTGCCTTCGTCCTGCATGACGAGGATTTCGTATTCGAGCTGGCCGTTGGCATCGCGGAACGAGGCGGCGCGGACGCCGGGCGAAGTGCCGCGCGGATCCGGGGGCATGGCGTCGATGAACAGCTGCAGGTCTTTCTTGGCCTTGTCCACGAAAGCGCGCGCCTCCTGGATCTCGGTCGCCTGGGCTTCGAGCTTGCCGCGCGCCTCCGCCAGCTCGCGGGCCTGCTGGCTGACCTGCGTCTGCAGCCGCTGCTTGTCCATTTTCACGCTGTTCAGCTCGTAGTGCAGCTGTTCGGACTGCTCGACCGTGAGCCGTGTGGGGCCGTAGCTTTTCTGCAGGAAAAGCAGGCCGCCGGAGCCGAGCACCACACCCGTCAGCATCAGCATCAGCCACCGTGGGACGCGCCGCGAGCGGCGCGTCGTGCCGTAGGCCGTGGGCTTGAAGACGTTGCGTTTAGACGAACCGAACATGGGCGAATATTCCTGTATTGCGATCAAAAGGCCGCTACCCGGCGGGCCTTTTGTTGAAAAACTCTAAAGCATAGACCGAATCGCCGCCGCGGCGGGCGGTTTGGCGATCCTGGTTTCTCATGGGCAACTTTTGAAACACGGCCGCCCTTGAAAAATAAGGGCTAGTGTAACGTGTGGTGTTGCCCGGCACTAGCACCCAGGCTCTAGCCCTGCGCCGGCCGGCCCGGCCCGCCGCCGCGGTCCAGCTCCGCCAGGCGCTCCGGCGTGCCCACGTCGACCCAGCTGCCCATGTGCTTGCGGCCCATGACCCTGCCGTCCGGCATGGCCTTGCGCAGCAGCGGCGCCAGCGGGGCGGGATCGCCCTTGGGCAGGGCGCCGAACAGGGCGGGCTGGTAGACGCCTATGCCCGAGAAAGTGAGGGCCGGGCGCGCCGCATTCCGGTCCGCATCGCGCAGCAGCCCGCCGGCGGTGAGCTCGAAATCCCCCTCGGGATGGTGGGCGGGGTTGTCGACCATGATCAGGCAGGCGAGGGCGGCGCGCGCGCGCATGCCGGCGGCCAGGCCGGGCGCCTGGGCCGGGTCCCAGTCGCACCAGATATCGCCGTTGATCACGACGAAGGGCTCGTTTTCGAAGAATTCCAGCGCTTGGGCGATGCCGCCGGCCGTTTCCAGCGCCTGGGCCTCCGGCGAGTAGGACAGCCGCGCGCCGTACCGGCGGCCGTCCGCCAGGCGCCGTTCGATCTGCTCCCCCAGCCAGGCGTGATTGATGATGATGTCGGGGATGCCGGCGGCGACCAGCCGTTCGATGTGCCACACGATGAGCGGCTTGCCGCGGACTTCGAGCAGGGGCTTGGGGGTGTGGTCGGTGAGCGGCCGCATGCGCAGGCCGCGCCCCGCGGCCAGTATCATGGCCCGCATCAGAACGTGTACCCCGCCACGGCTTGCCGGTTTTCGATTTTGTCGAGTATGCGCAGCAGCGGCCGCAGCGGCCCATAGCGCCCGGCGACTTGCCGGACATAGGCCGAAACGCGGGGAATGTGGTCCAGGTAGCCGTGTTTTCCGTCGCGGTGGGACAGGCGGGCGAAGACGCCCAGGATGCGCAGGTTGCGCTGCAGGCTCATCCATTCGTATTGTCGATGGAAATCGGCGAAGTCGCCGGCGATGGGCAGGCCCGCCGCCCGGGCCGCTTCCCAGTAGCGGATCGCCCAGTCCAGCTGCTGCGGCTCTTCCCAGGTGGTGCGGGCGTCCATCACCAGCGAGGCGATGTCGTAGCTGATGGGGCCGGCCAGGGCGTCCTGGAAATCGATGATGCCGGGCTCCTGGTCGGACGGCCCCACCATGAGATTGGGTGAATGGAAGTCGCGATGGACGAGCACGGCCGGCTGGCCGGCGTTGTCTTGCACGAGCGTGGCGAAGACGGACTGCAAGGCGGCCAGCTCGGCCTCGCCCAGCGCCGCCTGGCAGTGGGTGCGGGCATACCATTCGGGGAAGACGCCCAATTCCTGCATGAGCCGATCGGCGTCGTAGGCGGGCAGGCTCGCGGCCGGGATTTTCTGCATGCGCACCAGCGCCGCGAGCGCGCCCCGGTACAGGGCCTGCAGCCGCCGGTCGTCCATGCCCGCCTGTATGGCCTGGTAGAAGGTCTGTTCGCCCAGGTCGGAAAGCAGCAGAAAGCCGGCGTCGAGATTGCGGGCCAGCACCTTGGGAACGTTCAAGCCGCCGTCGGCCAGCAGGCCGCCGACCTGCAGGAAGGGGCGGCAGTCTTCATGGCTGGGCGGGGCGTCCATGGCGATGACCGTGTCCGGGCCCGCCCGCAGGCGATAATACCGGCGGAAGCTGGCATCGCTGGAGGCGGGGCGCAGTGTCTGGAGATCCAGGCCCAGCGCGGGCGGCAGGCCTTGCAGCCAGGCCTTCAGTTCGATCAGTCGGGCGTCTGCGCTGGAGTTCAAATCAGGTTTCATGGTAGAAAATCATGGGCGGAAATAGTTGGGCGCGCTTTGCCCGCGCACGCGCGGGCTTCTCTATAATACCGGGTCGCCAATCGTTGCGGTTTGGCTGCTGTGCCAAAATATAGGCTTTTCAGGAGACACAATTCTCGTGCGTTTGGTTTGGTGGGCACTTCTTTTCGCGGCCGGGGCCCTCCCGGCGGCACAGGCGCAGCAGTCGGCTTCACCGGCTGCCGCGGGCGTAGCGCTGAAAGGATTGCAGGTCGCCCCCAAGCTGCAGGTGCACAAGAACATCGACGAAAACGACATGTCCACCTTCCTGGTGGCCGACAAGATCGAAAACGACCAGGACGGCCGGGTGGTGCTGACCGGCAAGGCCGAAGTGCGGCGCATCGACGCCATCGTCAAGGGCGACCGCATCGATTACCAGCGTTCCACCGGCGACGTGCGCGTGCGCGGCAACGGCCTCATCTTGCGCGACGCGAGCCTGATCACCGGCCCGGCCTTCGACTACAACGTCGACAAGGAAACCGGCGAAATCTCCGAACCCGATTTCTGGCTCGGCGCCACCGGCGGCGCGGGCACCGCCGCCAGGGCCGAAATGTTCAGCCGCAACCATATGCGGCTGACCGACGTCAGCTATTCGGGCTGCCCCTGCCCGGATCCCGCCTGGTACATCAAGTCGCCCAAGGTCGATCTGCATTTCGACGAAAACGAGGGCATCGCCCGCGACGGCGTTCTGTATTTCAAGGATTTTCCCATCCTTTATTCGCCGTACCTCAGTTTTCCGGTCCGCAAGGAGCGCAAATCGGGTTTTCTGCTGCCCACTTACGGGACGTCGAGCAGCGGCGGCTTCGAGGTGTCCGTTCCCTATTATTTCAATCTCGCCCCCAATTACGACCTGACGCTGATCCCGCGCTACCTCAGCAAGCGCGGCCTGCAGATGGGCGCGGAATTCCGCTATCTGGGCCAGGATTACGGCGGGCAGTTCTACGGCACCTATCTGCCCAACGACCGGGCGGCCGACCGCAAGCGCTGGTACTACGCGCTGCAGCACGTCCATGGCCTGGGCGGCGGGCTCAGCGCCAGCCTGGACGTGCGCCGCGTGTCGGACGACGATTATTTCCGCGACTTCTCTTCTTTCGGGCTGAGCGAATCCAGCTACACCTATCTGCCCAGCAGCGCCGGCCTGAGCTGGAGCGGGCAGCAGTATTTCCATGCGTCCCTGTATGCGCACACCTACCAGACGCTGCAGGACAAAAGCGGCAGCTATCTTCTGCCCCAGTACGACAGGCTGCCCGAACTGTACGTCCAGGGGGCAAGGTACAACTGGGGCGGCTTCGACCTGCGCTCGGACAACTACGCGACCCGCTTCGTGATGCCCAAGTTCAAGTACGGCACGCACCCGTATCCGGCCCAGGCCTCGGGCTTGCAGCCCTATCAGTCCTATGACGGCACGCGCTTCAGCTCGTACACCACGGTGTCCTATCCCATCATGCGCGCGGGCTGGCACGTGATACCGAAGGCGGGCCTGCATCTCAGCCAGTATTCCACCGACTGGCACGGGTTCTCGGCGCCGTTCACGCCCGCCCTGACGCCGGGGCCGCGCACGCAGTCGCGCATCCTGCCCATCGTCTCGGTGGATTCCGGCATGACCTTCGAGCGCGAGGCCTCGTTGTTCGGCAACGCCGCCATACAGACCCTGGAGCCCCGCCTTTACTACCTGCGGGTGCCTTATCGCGATCAGTCGCAGATTCCGGTCTTCGACACCTATTACGCCGACTTCAACTTCGCGCAGGCGTTCGACGAAAACATCTTCAGCGGCGGCTGGGACCGCATCGCCGACGCCGACCAGCTGACCATAGGCTTGACCAGCCGCTGGCTGGACGAAGAATCCGGCTTCGAGCGGCTGTCGCTGTCGGCCGCCCAGCGCGTCTATTTCCGCGATCAGCTGGTCACCCTGTATCCGGGCGACACGATACGCACCAAAACCAAGTCCGACTATCTGTTCGCCGCCAGCGCCGCGCTCACCGACAAGTTCTTCGTGCGCTTCGACGCCCAGTACAATCCCGAATCGCGCGACCGCAACCGCATGACGGCCGGGGTGCGCTGGGAGCCCAAGCGTCTTGCGTCGCTGTCCCTGTCCTATCGGTACAAGCGCGACCCGCGCCAGGTCATCGACCCTCAGGTCCAGACGCAGCCCGGCTATGTGGACGCCACCAAAGAGCAGGTGTCTCTTGCGGGCCAATGGCCGCTGGCCAACAAGCTTTATGCGGTCGGCCGATTCGATTATTCTCTTGCCGAGAAGCGGTCGACGCAGTCGATCTTCGGCCTGGAGTACAAGGGCGATTGCTGCTGGACCGCCCGTGTCGTGATGCAGCGTTATGCCGTGTCCAGGGAAGACGTGAATACCGCCATGTTCTTCCAGCTCGAGCTCTCCGGCCTGGGCTCCATCGGCACCGATCCCATGCGACTGTTGCGTGAGCGTGTGGCCGGCTATCAATCCGTCACGACACCAATAGCTGAGAAAACCACCTTCGAGAGGTATGAATGATGCGTAGTCCGCATGCCAAGCGCTGGCTGGCCCCCGTCCTGCTGGTCGTGATGGGCGCTTTTTATTCAGGCGCCGTTCCGGCGGCCGCGCCGGCTGCCAAGCCCGACGCTTCGAGCCGGGAATCGTCGCAGCGTTTCGTCGACGGCATCGCCGCGGTCGTCAACAAGCAGGTCATCACCTTGCATCAACTGCGGACCGAAGCCGAAGCGGCGCGCAAGGAACTCGAACGCCAGCGCATCCCCGTGCCGCCCCAGGACGCCCTGCAGCGCCAGGTGCTGCAACGCATGATCACCGACGAGCTCGAACGCCAGGAGGCCGAGCGCCTGGGCATACGCGTCACCGACGAGCACCTGGACCGCGCCCTGGAAACCATCGCGCAGCGCAACCGCATCACGACGGCCAAGCTGCGCCAGGAGATCGAGCGCTCGGGCATCAACTGGTCCGACTACCTGAAGACCCTGCGCCAGGACGTGCGTTCCGACATGCTGCGCCAGCGCGCCGTGGACAACACGATCACCATTTCCGACGCCGAGGTCGACGCCTTCCTCAAGACCCAGGGCCAGCGCACCGCCAATCCGCAGCCTTCGAGCGCGCCCGTGCCCGCCGCGCAGCAGAATCGCCCGCAGATCCTGGGGCTGGCGCAAATTCTCGTCGTGGTGCCCGAAGGTGCGCCGGCGGCCCGCGTACAGGAACTGCGCAAGAAGGCCGAGGGCCTGCTGGCGCGCGTCCGCTCGGGGGCGGACTTCGCCGGGGTGGCGGCCGCGTCGTCCGACGGGCCGGAAGCGCTCGAGGGCGGTGTATTGGGCACCCGGCCGATCGAGGGCTGGCCGGACCTCTTCGTGAAAGCCACGCAAGACCTCCAGGCCGGCCAGGTCAGCGGCATCGTGCAGAGCGGCAACGGCTTCCACATCCTGAAAGTGCTGACGCGCGGCGAGCGCGGTGGCCAGCCGGCATCGGCGCCCGCCCATGCGCCGCCCCCGACCCTCGCCCAGCCCGCCCTGCCGGAGCAGGGCCCGATGATGGTCACCCAGACTCACGCGCGCCACATCCTGATCAAGACCAGCAAGGTCATGTCCGACGAAAAAGCGCAGGCGCGCATGGCGCAGCTGCGCGAGCGCCTGGCGCATGGCGAAAGCTTCGAGACGCTGGCCAAGCGCTATTCCGAGGACGCGACGGCCCCGCAAGGCGGCGATCTGGGCTGGCTGACGCCGGGCGAAACCGTCCCCGCCTTCGAGCAGGCCATGAACGAACTCGAGGTCAATCAAATCAGCCAGCCGGTGAAGTCGCAGTTCGGCTGGCACCTGATCCAGGTGCTCGAGCGGCGCACGAAGAACATGGAGAACGAGTTCCGGCGCATGCAGGCCCGGCAGATCCTGTTCGAGCAGCGTGTCGGGCCGGCATTCGAAGACTGGCTGGGCCAGTTGCGCGGCCAGGCATACATCGACAACCGGCTCGACCCGGAATCCAGTAGCCGGCGCCGCTGATGGCTCACCAGGCGCGCAAGCGTTTCGGCCAGCATTTCCTGACGGACGAGGGCGTCATCGAGTCCATCGTCCGCGGCATCGCGCCTCGGCCCGGCGACGAAATGGTGGAAATCGGCCCCGGGCTGTCGGCCCTGACGGCGCCGCTGCTGCGGCTGCTCGACCACCTGACCGTGGTCGAGATCGACCGCGATCTCGCCCAGCGGCTGCGCCGCCAGTATCCGCCCGAAAAGCTCACGGTCGTCGAAGGCGACGCCCTGGACGTGGATTTTTCCAGCCTGGGCGGCAATCTGCGCATCGTGGGCAATCTGCCCTACAACATATCCAGTCCCTTGCTGTTCCACCTGATGCGCCACGCGGGGCGGGTCGTGGACCAGCACTTCATGCTGCAGCGGGAAGTCATCGATCGCATGGTCGCCAAGCCCTCGACGGCGGACTACGGCCGGCTGTCCGTCATGCTGCAATCGCGTTACCGCATGACCAAGCTGTTCGACGTCGCGCCCGAGGCCTTCGACCCGCCGCCGCGGGTGGTCTCGGCGGTGGTGCGCATGGTTCCCTTACCGGCCGATCGGCGCCGGCCCAAGAGCGAACAGGCTTTCGAGACAGTGGTCGCCCGCGCCTTCGCGCAGCGGCGCAAGATGCTGCGGCGCGGCCTGTCGGATTGGGCGGAATCCATTCCGTGGGCCGGCCTGGGCATCCCGGAAACCGCAAGGGCGGAGGAATTGTCCGTCGAGCGGTTCATGGATTTGTCCGACGCCTTGGTGGACGCCGGCGTGCTGCGCGACGGCTGACGGGCCTAGCCGAAGAACCAGTAGCAGATGCCGATGGACGCCAGCACGCCCGCCAGGTCGGCGAGCAGGGCGCAGCCCACGGCGTGGCGCGCCCGCTGTATGCCGACCGCTCCGAAATAGACCGCCAGCACATAGAAAGTGGTTTCCGTGCTGCCCTGTATGGTGGCGGCCAGCAGCGCGGGGAAGCTGTCGACCCCGAAATGCTGCATGGTTTCGATCAGCATGGCGCGCGCGGCGCTGCCCGAAAACGGCTTGACCAGGGCGGTGGGCAGCGCATCGACGAAGCGGCCGTCCAGGCCCGCCGCCTGGGCCAGCCATCGTATCGCGTCGAGCGCGACGTCCAGTGCGCCGGAGGCTCGCAGCACGCCGATGGCGCACAGCATGGCGACGAGATAGGGCAGCAGGTTCTTGGAGATCTCGAAGCCTTCCTTGGCCCCTTCCACGAAGTGTTCGTATACGGGGATTTTCTTGCGCGCGCCCGCCAGCAGGAAGATGATGATGATGCCGAACAGCGTAAGATTGCCCAGCAGCGAAGACGTGGCCGCGATGGCGGCGCTGCTGAGCGTCGCGAGGATGGCCATGAAGCCGCCCAGTATCAGCACCAGGCCGCCCAGCCAGGCCAGCACGACCGGGTCGTGCAGCTTGAGCCTTTGCATGAAGGCCACCGACAGCAGCCCCACCAGCGAGGACGCCGACGTGGCCAGCAGGATGGGCAGGAAGACCAGCGTGGGGTCGCTTGCGCCCTGCTGCGCCCGGTACATGAAGATGCTGACGGGAAGCAGCGTCAGCGAGGACGCGTTCAGCACGAGAAAGAGGATCTGCGCATTGCTGGCCGATTCGGGTTCCGGGTTGAGGGTCTGCAGCTCGCGCATGGCGCGCAGCCCTATCGGCGTCGCGGCGTTGTCCAGGCCCAGGCCGTTCGCCGCGAAGTTCAGGGTGATGAGCCCGATGGCGGGGTGGCCCGCCGGCACGTCCGGCATCAGGCGGCGGAACAGCGGCGTGAGCGCCCGGCCGAGCAGGTCGATCAGGCCCGCCGATTCGGCGATGCGCAAGAAGCCGAGCCAGAGCGTGAGCGTTCCGAACAGCAGGATCATCAGGCTGACCGACAGCGCCGCCATCTCGAACAGGCTTTGGACGATGCGGGTGAACACTTGCGCGTCGTGCAGGACCAGCCACTGGAAGAGTCCGGCGACCGCGGCGAGGAGGAAGAAAGCGAGCCAGAGGGCGTTGAGCATATGAATGGGAAAGCGATGGACGGCAGATGCGATTGTCGCAGACTATGGCCATTCTGGCATGGCGCGATCTCGTCCATTCGCCCGTCTTTCGGGGGATAATGGCTTGCCTGAAAGTGGCTCGTAGAAAGGAAGCATCATGAACTGGAGATCCCTGCGCCGTCAGTGGCTGACGGAACCCTTGTACCGGCTGGCGCGCGACGCCATGCCGCGCATGTCGGCGACCGAGCGCGAGGCCATCGAAGCCGGCGACGTCTGGTGGGATGCCCAGCTTTTCTCCGGCAAGCCCGACTGGAACGCCATGCTGGACGTCCACCCGCCGCGCCTCACGCCGCAAGAACAGGAATTCCTGGACGGCCCCGTGGCGCAGCTGTGCCATATGCTGCACGAATGGGACATCGTCTGGCGCGACGGCGATCTGCCTCCCGAAGTCTGGGCCTTCATGAAAGAGCAGGGCTTCTTCGGCATGATCATTCCCCAGGAATACGGCGGCCTGGGGTTTTCCGCCTACGCGCATTCCGAAGTCGTGCGGCAGATCTCCGTCCGTTCCGTGACGGCGGCCGTCACCGCGATGGTGCCCAATTCGCTGGGGCCCGGTGAACTGCTCATGCAGTTCGGCACGCAGGAGCAGCGCGAATACTGGCTGCCCAGGCTCGCCCGCGGCGAAGAAATCCCCTGCTTCGGGCTGACCAGCCCCGAGGCCGGCTCGGATGCCGCGTCCATGATCGATACCGGCGTGGTGTGCAAGCAGCTCGTCGACGGCGTGGAGACCCTGGGCGTGCGCCTGAACTGGCGCAAGCGCTACATCACCCTGGCGCCGGTGGCCACGGTGCTGGGCCTGGCGTTCAAGCTCCAGGATCCCGACGCCCTGATCGGCTCGCAGCCCGAGCCGGGCATCTCCGTGGCGCTGGTCCCCACGAATCTGCCGGGCGTGTCCATCGGGCGCCGCCACCTGCCCGCCATGCAGGCCTTCCAGAACGGCCCCACCGAAGGGAAAGACGTATTCGTGCCCATCGACGCCCTGATCGGCGGCATCTCGCAGGCCGGGCGCGGCTGGCAGATGCTCATGAGCGCGCTGTCGGCCGGCCGCGGCATTTCGCTGCCCTCGCTGTCGGCGGCCGCATGCACGTTCGCCGCGCATACCGCCGGCGCCTATGCCCGCGTGCGCACGCAGTTCGGGATACCGATAGGCCGCTTCGAAGGCGTGCAGGAAAAGCTCGGCAGGCTGGCGGCCAATGCCTACCTGGTCGAGGCCGCCAGGCGCTATACCTGCGCGGGCCTGGATCTCGGGTACAAGCCCGCCGTGATCTCCGCCATCATGAAGCTGCACGCCACGGAACGCATGCGCCAGTCCGTGAACGACGCCATGGACGTGCACGCCGGCAAGGCGGTCATCGACGGCCCCGACAACTACCTGGGCAACCTGTACCGCGCGCTGCCGGTGGCGATCACCGTGGAAGGCGCCAACATCCTCACGCGCAGCCTCATCGTGTTCGGGCAGGGCGCCATCCGCTCGCATCCCTACCTCATGCAGGAAGTGCTCGCGCTCGGCGATCCCGACCAGGCGGCCGGGCAGGACGCCTTCGACGCCCTGGTCTGGAAGCACCTGGCTCACGGCGCCCGCAACGCCCTGCGCGCGGCCGGCCACGCCTGGACGGCCGGCCTGTTCGCGTCGGCTCCCGGCCGCGCCGGCCCGGTCTCGGGCTATTACCGGCGGCTGGGACGGTATGCCTCGGCCTTTGCCCTGGTGTCCGAAGCCGCCCTGTTCAGCCTGGGCGGCTCGCTCAAGCGCAGGGAAATGCTTTCCGCCCGCCTGGGCGACATTCTCGCCGAACTCTTTCTGGTTTCGGCGGTGCTCAAGCGCTGGCACGACGAAGGCCGGCACGAGTCCGACCTGCCGCTGGTCCGGCTTTGCGCCCAGCAGGGGTTCTGCACGATGGAAAAACGCCTGAGCGAAGTCCTGCACAACCTGCCGGCGCGCGGGCTGGCCCTTGCCTTGCGCGCCCTGCTGCTGCCGCCGGGGCTGTCCGCCAATGCGCCGGACGACGCGCTGATGGCCAATTGCGCCAATATCCTGCTGGAGCCCTCCGACACCCGCGACCGGCTCGTGGGCGCGGTATGGGACGGCCACGACAGCCCTGCGGTGGAACAGCTGGAACGCGCCTACGAACTGGTGATCGAAGCGCAGCCGGTGCTCGACCGCGTGCGCCATGCCGGCTTGAAGGACTGGCGGCTGGCCTACGAGAAAGGCGCGATCACCCAGGCCCAGGCCGACACCATCGAGGCCGCCGAGGCCGCCGTGGCCCGGGTCATCGAGGTGAATGATTTCGCGCCGGGCGAATTCGCGCGCGGGCCGCGCTGAGCCTTCAGTCGACGCGCGACTTGCGCTGGATGAGCTCGATCTTGTAGCCGTCGGGGTCTTCGACGAAGGCGATGACCGTCTGGCCGTGCTTCATGGGGCCGGCTTCGCGCGTGACCTTGCCGCCTTTTTCCTTGATGCGGGCACAGGCCTCGTAGGCGTCCTCCACCTCCAGCGCGATGTGGCCGTAGCCATTGCCCAGGTCGTAGCGGTCGGTGTCCCAGTTGTGCGTGAGCTCGATGGCGGCGCCTTCGCTTTCATCCTGGTAGCCGACGAAGGCGAGGGTGAATTTGCCTTCGGGATAATCCTTGCGGCGCAGCAGCCTCATGCCCAGGACCTCGGTGTAGAAGGCCAGCGAGCGATCCAGGTCGCCCACGCGCAGCATGGTGTGTAGTAAACGCATAGAAGTCTCCTTGACGATGGGTGAAAGAATGGACGGCGCCGTCAGATCAGCGGCAAGGTGCCCGGGTCATGCCGGCGCAGCGCATCGCGCGCGCGTTCGAAGCCCGGCAGGATGCGGCCGACCTCGCGCCAGAAGTCTTTGCCGTGATTCATTTCGCGCAGGTGAGCGATCTCGTGCGCGACCACGTAGTCGATGACGTCCTTGCTGAAGTGTATCAGCCGCCAATTGAGCATGATGTTGCCGTCGCTGCTGCACGAACCCCAGCGGGTCGCCGCCGAGGAAAGCCGCCAGCGCCGCATGGCGAGGCCGCTGCGTTCGAGAAAGAAGGCCAGGCGCCGGCCGAAGTGGTCGCGGGCCTGCTGCTGCAGCCAGGCGTGCGCGCTGTCGCGGATGCGGTCGCGGTCGGCATCGGCCGGCAGGGCCAGGTACAGGCCGTCCCCTTCACGCGGCTCGTGCAGGATGCCGCTGAAGCTCGGCTTCTTCTGCGCGCCGTCCAGCCTCAGGGTGATGCGCACGCCCAGGTAGGGGACGGCGCCCCCGTCCTGCCATTGCGTCTCGGCGGTCGCCAGTAGCTGCTGCCTGGCGTGGCGCGCGCGCAGCTTGTCGAGGATCCAGTGCGCCTTCTCGGCCACCGCCGCGTCGATCTGGCTCAGGCTGACCCAGTTGGGGGCGGTCACCTGCAGCCCGTCGTCGTTGACCACCAGCCCTATGCTCTTGCGCCGCGAGCGGCGCAGCACGAAACCTATGGTCTGCTGGGGCGCCGCGACCTCGCGCCAGCGGGCGTTGGCCGGCAGGGCGGGCGGCGGGGCGATGGGGACGGGGGCGTCGGGGCGCAGGCGAGCCGGCTCCGCGGGCCTGGGGGCCGCGGCCGGGGGCGCGCCCGCGGGCTCCGGCATGTCGGGAAACAGGGAGAACTGTTCAGCCGAGCCCATAGCGCTCGGGGTTCAGGACCCGCATCTCGCCCTCGATCCAGTCCCGGACTTTCTGGTTGAGCTCGGCCGCGTCCATGCCGGCCGGATCGATGACCGGCCCGATGGACACCGTGACCAGGCCCGGCTTCTTGATGAAAGCCTTGCGGGGCCAGCATTCGCCGGCATTGTGGGCGACCGGGATCACGGGCGTGCCGGTGCGCACGGCGAGCAGGGCACCGCCCATCTTGTAGCGCCCCTCTTTGCCGGGCGGAATGCGCGTGCCTTCGGGAAACAGCAGCGGCCAGCGCCCTTCGTTGATGCGGTCTTGCCCGATGCGGATCACTTGCTCGAAGGCGTCGCGGCCCTTGGAGCGGTCGATGGGTATCATGCGCAGCAGCGCCAGCCCCCATCCGAAGAAAGGCAGCCAGTGCAATTCTTTCTTGTAGACGAAGCAGACTTCGCGCGGCATGTAGGCGGGAAAGAAAAAGGTCTCCCAGGCGGACTGATGCTTGGACAGAATGATCGCCGGGCCGTCGGGAAGATTTTCGGCGCCTTTCAGTTGCCACTTGATGCCGAGTATGGTTCTTGCGCCCCAGACGCCCAGGCGCGGCCAGCCCGCCGTGAGCCGGTAGCGCCAATGCAGGGGCAGGGGCGACCACAGGACGCAGGCGATGGCATAAGGGATGACGGTGACGACAAGAAACAGCTGATAGAGGGTTGCGCGGAGCACGGCCATGATTCAGTCCTCTGAGAGCCAGGCGTCGACGGCCAGGGAAAGGTCGGCCGTCACACGCGTTCCGGCGGGCAGGCCGCCTTTTTCATGGGTCTTGGGGCCGTTGCCCGTCAGCACGAGCCAGGGCGCGCAGCCGGCGGCCGCGGCGGCCTGCAGGTCGCGCAGGGAATCCCCCGCCGCGGGGACGCCTTTCAGGTCGATGTCGTAGCGGCGGGCGATGTCGTGGAACAGCCCGGGATTGGGTTTGCGGCAGGCGCAGCCATCGTCGGGGCCATGCGGGCAGACGAAGATGGCGTCTATGGCGCCGCCGGCGACGGCGACTTCGCGGCGCAGCTTGGCATGGATGGCGTTGAGCGTGTCCATGCTGAACAGGCCGCGGGCGAGGCCGGACTGATTGCTGGCGATGACCACCCGCCAGCCCGAGCGCGAGAGCCGCGCGATGGCGTCCAGGCTGCCCGGCAAGGCGATCCATTCGTCCGGGTGCTTGATGAATTCGGCGCTGTCGTGGTTGATGACGCCGTCGCGGTCGAGGATGGCGAGCTTCACCTTGCCGCGCCCCGGTGTTCAGCGCTGGACGGCTTCATGCGGCATCCTTTTTGGCGTCGGCCGGCCCCAGCATGGAGATGTCGGCGACCTGGTTCATGACCAGATGGAGCTCGTTCAGCAGGGCGAGGCGGTTGGCGCGCAGCGCGGGGTCGTCGGCCATGACCATGACGTCGTTGAAGAAGGCGTCCACCGCGTCCTTGGCCTGGGCCATGGTGGCCAGGGCGCCGGTGAAGTCGCCGCCGTCCAGCCGCGCCCGGGTTTGCGGCGCCAGGCGCGCCACGGCGTCGGCCAGGGCGCGTTCCGCCGGTTCCACCAGGACGCCGGCATCGACGGCGCCGATGGCGGCGTCGGCCTTCTTCAGCAGATTGGAAATGCGCTTGTTGGCGGCGGCCAGGCTGTCCGCCTCGGGCATGCGGGCGAACTGGGCGCAGGCCTGGATGCGGGCGTGGACCTGATGCAGCGCCGGCTCCAGGGCCAGCACCGCGTCCACCACCTTGCGGTCGAACTCGCCGCTCAGTTGATTGCGGTAGCGCTCGAAGACGAAAGCCCGGACTTCGGCCGCCGTGCCGGCGGCCAGCGCATCGGGCTCGAACGTGCCGGCGGCGAAGTCCAGGAGGTCGGACAGGCGCAGGCCCTGGGCGTCGGTGACGTTCAGGTAGCCGCCGGCTTCGAGCTGTTCGTAGGCGCTGATCAGGCCCAGCGCGGCGCGGCGCAGGCCGTAGGGGTCGCGCTCGCCGGTGGGCACCAGGCCTATGCCCCAGATGCCGGTCAGGGTTTCCAGGCGTTCGGCCATGAACAGCACGGCGGCGACCAGGGAGTCGTTCGTGACGGGGGCGTCGAGGCGGATGCGGTATTGATTGCGGATGGCCAGGACGACGTCGGCGGCTTCCTGGTCGGCCTGCGCATAGTACGCGCCCATGATGCCTTGCAGCTCGGGGAATTCGGCCACCATGTTGGAGTTCAGGTCGGCCTTGGCGAGCAGGGCGGCGCGGTCCGCGCGGTCGGGGTCGGCGCCCAGCCGGGCGGCGATGTGCCGGGCGATCCGGCGGATGCGGCCCACGCGCTCGAGCTGGGAGCCCAGCTTGTTGTGATAGACGCTGGCCGCGAGGCTTTCGACGCGCTCGGCCAGCGGCGTCTTGCGGTCGGTCTCGAAGAAGAACTGGGCGTCGGCGAGGCGGGGGCGCACGACGCGCTGGTTGCCTTCGATGATGTTCACGGGGTCGTCGACCCGCATGTTGCTGACGATCAGGAAGCGGTGCGTGAGCTTGCCGGTGGCGGGCTCGAACAGCGGGAAATACTTCTGGTTCAAGCGCATGGTCAGGATCAGGCATTCCGGCGGCACGCCGAGGAACCGTTCCTCGAACTCGCCCACGTAGACGGTGGGGTGTTCGACCAGGGCGGTGACTTCGTCCAGCAGCGCATCGACCTCGGGGCCGTCGCCTATGCCGGCGTGCAAGGCCCGGGCCCGGTCGTGCAGCTGTTCGCGGATCATGGCGCGGCGTTCGTCGAAGGACGCGACCGCCATGCCGTCGTTCAGCAGCTGCGCCTGGTAGGTGTCCGGCGAGGCGATGTCGAGCGCCTGCTTGCACATGAAGCGGTGGCCCATGGTCTGGCGGCCGGCTTGCAGGCCCAGGGCCTGCACCGGCACGACGTCGTTGCCCCACAGCGCCAGCAGCGAGTGGGCGGGCCGCACGAATTTCACGCTGCTGACGCCGTCGGCCAACTGATAGCGCATCACCTTCGGTATGGGCAGGCTGGCCAGCGCATGGTCGAGCGCTTCCTGGACGCCGGCCGCGAGCCCCATGCCGCGCGTCGTGCCCTTGGCGTAGAGGTAGTCCTGCTTGCCGTCGGATTCGGTGACCAGGTCGGCGGGCGTGAGCTGCGCCAGCCCTTTGGCCGCGAGCTTCTTGGCCAGCGCCGGGCTGATCTCGCCGGTTTCGGTCAGGCCGATCTTGGCCGGCATGAGTTTTTCGGTGTAGCTTTGTTCGGGCGCCTGTTCCAGCACGGCGGACAGATGCGCCGCCAGCCGGCGGGGCGTTGCGAAATCGGCCACGGTGCAATCCGGCGCCAGGAGATGGTGCTGCGCAAGCACTTTGCGCACGCCCTCCGCGAAAGCCTTGCCGAGCTTTTGCAGCGCCTTGGGCGGCAGTTCTTCGGTGAATAATTCTATGAGCAGCGGTTTGGTCGTCACGGTGGCGGAGTTCATTCTGCGGCCTCCGTGCCGGCGGTGTCGACGAGCATGGGGAATCCTAGTTTTTCGCGTGAATCAAAATAGGCTTGCGCGACGGCGCGCGACAGATTGCGTATGCGGCCGATATAGCTTGCGCGTTCGGTGACGCTGATGGCGCCGCGCGCGTCCAGCATGTTGAAGGTGTGCGCCGCCTTCAGCGTGGCTTCGTAGGCGGGAAGCGCGAGCGGTACGGCTATCATGCGCTGCGCCTCGGCTTCGTAGTCGTTGAAGTGGGCGAACAGCATCTTGGTGGAGGCGTACTCGAAGTTGTAGGCGGACTGCTCGACTTCGTTCTGGTGGAAGACGTCGCGGTAGTAGATCTTGCGGCCGTTCGCGGCTTCCGTCCAGACCAGGTCGTACACGCTTTCGACGCCTTGCAGATACATGGCCAGGCGTTCCAGGCCGTAGGTGATTTCACCGGTGGTGGGGTTGCAGTCCAGGCCGCCGACCTGCTGGAAATACGTGAACTGGGTGACTTCCATGCCGTTCAGCCAGACTTCCCAGCCCAGGCCCCAGGCGCCCAGCGTGGGGTTTTCCCAGTCGTCTTCCACGAAGCGGATGTCGTGCTCGCCGGGGTCGATGCCCAGCGCCTTGAGCGAGCCGATGTACAGGTCGATGATCTCGGGCGGCGCGGGCTTGAGCACCACCTGGTATTGGTAATAGTGCTGAAGGCGGTTGGGGTTTTCGCCGTAGCGGCCGTCTTTGGGGCGCCGCGAGGGCTGCACATAGGCGGCTCGCCATGGCTCGGGCCCGATGGAACGCAGAAAGGTTGCCGTGTGCGAGGTGCCGGCGCCGACTTCCATGTCGTAGGGCTGAAGAAGCGCGCAACCCTGGCCGTCCCAGTACTGCTGTAGCGTTAAAATGATTTGCTGAAAAGTGAGCATGAGCGATGGTCAGTAAAACGATGAGCCGCAAAATTTTTCAATTTTAACTGGTTCCGCCGTGTCGCTGTGCCATGCCGCCCCCAAGACCATGGGCAATTGGCCGTATGATGTTGGGTTATCTATCAAACAGCGCCTCGCCGGGCGCGGACTTCTATGGGGATCGTTTCATGTCCGAGTTGGTGAAAGTTGAAATCATCGATCGAATCCAGATCATCACGGTCAATCGGCCGCAAGCGCGGAACGCCATCAATTACGAAACGGCGCACGAACTCGCCGCCGCCCTGGATCGGCTCGACGCCGACGACGACGTCGTCATCGGCATCCTGACCGGCGCCGAAGGCACGTTCTCGTCGGGCATGGATCTCAAGGCTTTCGCCCAGAGCGGCCAGCGCCCCCTGGTCGAAGGCCGCGGCTTCGCGGGCCTGTGCGAACGGCCGCCGCGCAAGCCCATCATCGCCGCCGTCGAAGGCTATGCGCTGGCGGGCGGCTTCGAAATGGCCCTGTCCTGCGACATGATCGTCGCGGCCAACAACGCGAATTTCGGCCTGCCCGAAGTGAAGCGCGGCATCGTCGCCGGCGCCGGCGGCATGCTGCGCCTGCCAAGCCGCATTCCTTACCACATCGCCATGGAAGCCGTGCTGACCGGTGAAATGCTGCCCGCGGCGCGCATGCACGGCTATGGCCTGGTCAACCGCCTGGTGGAGCCCGGCCAGGCGCTGGAAGCCGCGCTGGAATTGGCCCGCATCGTCGCGGGCAACGGCCCCCTGGCGGTCCAGACCGCCAAGAAGATCGTGACCGAATCGCGCGACTGGCGCCAGGCCGACATGTTCGACCTGCAACGCCCCCGGGTCGCCCACATATTCGCGTCGGCCGACGCCAAGGAAGGCGCGACGGCTTTCGCCGAGAAGCGCAAGCCCGTGTGGCGCGGCAAGTAAGACCGCGTCGCCGCAAGGAAACCGGCGAGCTCATCGGCTCGCCATTTTTACGATTGAGCCCCACCCATGACCATCATCAAAGAAAACGACTTCATCCAGTCCATCGCGGACGGCGTGCAGTTCATCAGCTACTACCACCCCGCCGACTACATCCAGCACCTGGCGCGCGCCTACGAGCGCGAGCAGAGCCCGGCGGCCAAGGACGCCATCGCCCAGATCCTGACCAATTCGCGCATGTGCGCCGAAGGCCGCCGGCCCATCTGCCAGGACACCGGCGTGGTCAACGTGTTCCTGAAAATCGGCATGGACGTCCGCTTCGACACCAGGCGCGGCATGCAGGAGCTCTGTGACGAGGGCGTGCGCCAAGGCTATCTGAATCCGGATAACCCGCTGCGCGCGTCCATCCTCACAGACCCCCTGTTCACGCGCAAGAACACGCGCGACAACACGCCCTGTATCGTCAGCGTGGAGCTCGTCCCGGGCGACAAGGTCGACGTCCAGATCGCGGCCAAGGGCGGCGGCTCGGAGAACAAATCCAAGTTCGTCATGCTCAATCCCAGCGATTCGCTGGTCGATTGGGTCTTGAAGACCGTGCCCCAAATGGGCGCCGGCTGGTGTCCGCCCGGCATGCTGGGCATAGGCGTGGGCGGCACGGCCGAAAAAGCCATGCTGATGGCCAAGCAGGCCTTGATGGAAGACATCGACATGTACGAGCTCATGCAGCGCGGGCCGCAGAACAAGCTCGAAGAGCTGCGCATCGAGCTCTACGAGAAGGTGAACGCGCTGGGCATCGGCGCCCAGGGCCTGGGCGGGCTCACCACCGTGCTGGACGTCAAGATCAACACTTTCCCCACCCATGCTGCGTCCAAGCCGGTCGCCATGATCCCGAACTGCGCGGCCACCCGCCATGCGCATTTCACGCTGGACGGCTCGGGCCCGGCGGTGCTGACGCCGCCTTCGCTGTCCGACTGGCCCGATGTCCACTGGGCGCCCGACTACAACAAATCGCTGCAGGTCGACCTGAACACCCTGACCAAAGAACAGGTGGCGAGCTGGAAGCCCGGGCAGACCCTGCTGCTGTCCGGCAAGATGCTCACCGGCCGCGACGCGGCGCACAAGCGCATCCAGGACATGCTCGAGCGCGGCGAGCCGCTGCCGGTCGACTTCACCAACCGCGTGATCTATTACGTCGGCCCGGTCGATCCGGTGCGGGACGAAGTCGTCGGCCCGGCGGGCCCCACCACGTCCACCCGCATGGACAAGTTCACCGGCATGATGCTCGAAAAAACCGGCCTGATCTCCATGATAGGCAAGGCCGAGCGCGGGCCCGCGGCGATCGAGGCCATACGCCGGCACGGGTCCGCCTACCTGATGGCCGTGGGCGGCTCCGCCTACCTGGTGTCGAAGGCGATCCGCGGGGCCAAGGTCGTGGGCTTCGAGGACCTGGGCATGGAGGCCATCTACGAATTCGACGTCAAGGACATGCCGGTCACCGTGGCGGTGGATTCCCAGGGCGTTTCGGTGCACGACACCGGCCCGCGCGAATGGCGCAGCCGCATCGCCGAGATCCCGCTGGTGCCGGTCTGACGCGGGCAGGGGGCGGGCTCCGCACGGGGTCCGGTCCCCTTGCTGGCGCGCCGTGTTAGCCTGGGCGGAATCCCGCCTTATTCAAAAACGAATTCCCAAAGCGGCCGCCAGCGTTCAAGCTACGGGCCTGACAATTCGCTTTGGAGTATGCACATGACGCAAGAGCTCGATGCATGGGTGGGGCGCAGCGACCGCTGCGACGACAACATCGATCCCGGCCACATAAAAAAGGTCGCCTTGACGCTGGACGCCCCGTGCCCCGCGCCGGGCGAGGCGCTGCCTCTGCTGTGGCACTGGGCGCTGTTCGTGAACGCGGTTCCCCATGATGAAATCGGCGAGGACGGCCACCCCCGCCGGGGCGGCTTCCTGCCGCCGGCGGACGACCGGAACCGCATGTGGGCCGGGGGCCGGCTGGAGTTCCTGGCTCCCTTGCGCGTGGGCGTCCCGGCCGCCCGCGAATCCCGCATCGCGGCGATCCAGGAAAAAGAGGGGCGCACCGGCAAGCTGCTGTTCGTGACGGTGAAGCACGAGTATTTCCAGGGGGGCGCGCTGTGCATTTCCGAAGAGCAGGACATCGTCTATCGCGAACCCGCGGCGCCCAAGCTGCAGGGCACGGTGCCGGCGCCCGAGGCGCAGTGGTCGGAGCGCGTCCACCCCGATCACGTCATGCTGTTCCGGTATTCGGCGGTGACCTTCAACGGGCATCGCATCCATTATGATCAGGACTACGCCATGCACCGGGAGGGCTATCCCGGCCTGGTCGTGCATGGCCCCATGATCGCCACCTTGCAGTGCCGGGCGTTCACCCGGGCGCATCCGGAAAAACAGGTCGCGGCTTTTTCCTATCGCGGCCTCAGGCCCTTGATCGCGCCCCGCGACTTCCGCGTGGAGGGCGCGCTGACCGGCGCCGATTCCGCCGCGCTCTGGGCCCAGCAAGACGGCATGGTGGCCCATCAGTCCGAGCTGAGGTTCCGCCCATGAGCCCGGACACTCCGCCGGCGCGGAACGCCCCGGCCGGGCCGCGGCCGCTCGACGGCATCACGGTCGTCAGCCTGGAGCACGCGATCGCCGCCCCGTTCTGCACGCGGCAGCTGGCCGACATGGGCGCCCGGGTCATCAAGATCGAACGGCCGGGCGTCGGCGACTTCGCCCGCGGCTACGATGAGCGCGTCAAAGGCATGTCGTCCCATTTCGTCTGGACCAACCGGTCCAAGGAAAGCCTGGCGCTCGACCTCAAGCGGCCCGAGGCGGCCGGCATCCTGCGGCAGCTCCTGGGCAAGGCCGACGTCCTGGTGCAGAACCTGGCGCCGGGCGCCGCGGCGCGGCTGGGCTTGTCGTTCGAGGCCTTGCAGGAACTGAACCCGCGCCTCATCGTCTGCGACATATCCGGCTATGGCGAGGGCGGCGACTACCAGGACAAGAAAGCCTACGACCTGCTCATCCAGAGCGAAAGCGGTTTTCTGTCGGTCACCGGCACGCCCGAAAGCCCGGCCAAGGCGGGCTGCTCGATTTCCGACATCTCCGCCGGCATGTACGCCTACAGCGGCATTCTGTCCGCGCTGCTGCTGCGGGAACGCACCGGGCGCGGCAGCCGGCTGGACGTCTCCATGCTGGAAAGCACGGTCGAATGGATGGGCTTTCCCATGTATTACGCGTTCGACGGCGCGCCGCCGCCGCCGCGCGCCGGCGCGTCGCATGCCACCATCTATCCCTATGGGCCGTTTCCGGTCGGGGACGGAACGGAGATCATGCTGGGCCTGCAGAACGAGCGCGAATGGGCGGCGTTCTGCCGCATCGTGCTGCGGCAGCCCGAACTCGCGGAAGACGGCCGCTATGGCAGCAATTCGCAGCGGGTCGCCAACAAGGGCAGCCTGCGCGCCCTCATCGTGACCGCCTTCGCGACGCTGTCGCGCGATCAGGTCATCGAACGGCTCGAGCAGGCGCAGATCGCCAACGCCAGCGTCAACACCATGCACGACGTCTGGCGCCATCCGCAACTGGCCGGGCGCGGCCGCTGGCGCCAGGTCGACAGCCCGGTGGGCCCGCTGCCCGCGCTCATTCCGCCGGGCGGCAATTCCGCATTCGAGGCGCGCATGGACAGGATTCCGGCGCTTGGCGAGAATACCGGCGCCATCCTGGCCGAGCTCGGCTATACCGCCGAGCAGGTCCAGGCGCTTTACGACCAGGGAGTCATCTGATGAAGTACAAATCCATACGCGCGGCCTTGTTCGTTCCGGCCAGCCGGCCCGAACGGTTCGCCAAGGCGCTGGCGGCGGGCGCCGACGCCGTCATCATCGATCTCGAAGATGCGGTCGAGACCGGCCTGAAAGCGCAGGCCCGGGCGCACGTGCTCGAATTCGCGCGCGGCAATCCCGGCGCCGCCTTCATGCTGCGCGTGAACGGCGCGGACACCGAATGGTTCGACGCGGACATCGACCTCTGCCGCCAGTGCCCGGCGCTGTCCGGGGTGGTGCTGCCCAAGGCCGAATCGGCCGCGCAGGTGGCGCGCGCGGCGGCGGCCGGCAAGCCCGTCACGCCCATCGTCGAAAGCGCCGCCGGCGTGCTGGCGCTGGCGGCCCTGGCGGCGGCGCCGGGCGTCGAAAGGTTATCCTTCGGCAGCCTGGACCTGATGCTGGAAACCGGCACGGCGCCCGATACCGCCGGCGCGCGGCTGCTGCTGGACCACATCCGCTGCCAGATACTGCTGCACAGCGCGGCTTGCGGCCTGGCGGCGCCGCTGGACGGCGTCCACCCCAATTTTTCCGATCTCGAAGGGCTGGAACGCATCGCCACCCAGGTCGCGCAAATGGGGTACGGCGGCATGCTCTGCATCCATCCGGCGCAGGTGCCCGTCATCGTCCGGGCGTTTGCGCCGCCGCCCGACCAGCAGGCATGGGCCCGGCGCGTGGTCGCCATGGCCGACGAGACCGGCTCCTTCGCCTTCCAGCTGGACGGCAAGATGGTGGATGCGCCGGTCATCGAACGCGCCCGGCGCATCCTGGCGGCGGCGGGGGGTCAGTCCGGCAATATCTGAAGCTCCTGGCCGGCGCAGGCGGCGAGCAGCTCGGGCAGGCCGCCTTGCGGCAGCACCGTGTCCGGCGCCAGGTCGGCCAGGGGGCGCAGCACGAAGGCGCGCTGGTGCATGCGCGGATGCGGCACGGTCAGGTCGGCGTCGTCTATCGTTTCGGCGCCGTACAGCAGCAGGTCCAGGTCGAGGGTGCGCGGGGCGTTGCGGTACGGCCGCAGGCGGCCGTGGCGGTCTTCGATGGCCTGCAGCGCCTTCAGCAGGGCGTGCGCGTCCAGCGACGTCCGGATCGCGGCGACGGCATTGACGTAGTCCGGCCCGCCGGCATCGACCGGCGCGCTGCGATAGAAACGCGACAGGGCGAGTCCGGCCGTCCCGGGCAGCTCCGACAGTTCGCGCGCCGCGGCCAGCAGGGTCCGGCGCGCATCGCCCAGATTCGCGCCCATTCCGATGTATGCCAGGATCATTCCCGCTCCGCGTTCCGCATGCCGCCGAGCGCTCAGCCGTGAGCGGCCGCCGGCGCGCTTTTGCGCGCCGCGCGCTTGCGCGGGCTGCGGCGGCGCTTGCCGGCCGGGGGCTTGCCGCGCTGCGCCGCCTGGTAGGCCTCGATCATTTCCGCGCGGACGGCGTCTTCGGCGTTGGCCAGGTCCATCCACCACTGGGCCTGCACGCTGTCCACTTCCTTGGCTTCGGCGCGCAGCTGCAGGAAGTCCACCGCCGCGCGGAACCTGGGCTGCTCCAGCATGCGCCATATGGCGCGGGCGCTGACGTGCTCGAAGCGCGCCTGCATGAACCAGATTTCGCGCATGTCGGACTGGAAGCGCCGCTGTATGGCGAGTTTCCGGGTCTGTTCTTCCATGACGGAATCGGCGGCCAGCATGAGGGCCTGGGCGGCGTGCTCGCCGCCCTCGATCAGCGCCAGCCAGCGCTTCTTGACCAGCTTCCAGAGCAGGGCCGCGAACAGGAAACTGGGGCTGATGGTCTTGCCCGCCCGCACGCGGGCGTCGGTCCGGGCCAGCGCCAGATCCACGAACTGTTCGCCGCCTTCTTCTTCGAAGATGAGGTCGATGAGCGGCAGCAGCCCCTGGTGCAGGCCGGCTAGACGCAGCTGGCGCAGGCAGTCCATGGCGTGGCCGCAGGTGAGCAGCTTGAGGATTTCATCGAACAGGCGCGAGGCCGGCACGTTCTCGATGAGATGGCACAGGCGTGCGATGGGCTCGCCCGTGGCCGGGTCCAGCTTGGCGTCCAGCTTGGCGGCGAAACGGATGGCGCGCAGCATGCGGACCGGGTCTTCGCGATAGCGTTTTTCCGGATCGCCTATCATGCGCACCACGCGCTTCTTCAGGTCGGCGACGCCCCGATGGTAGTCGATGACTTCTTCGTTGATGGGGTCGTAATACAGCGCGTTCAGGGTGAAGTCGCGGCGGGCCGCGTCTTCTTCCTGCGTGCCGAACAGGTTGTCGCGCAGGATGCGGCCGTGTTCGTCGGTGTCTTCGTCGGCCGCCCCGTTGGCGCGGAAGGTGGAGGTCTCGATGATTTCCTGGCCGAAGACCACGTGCACCAGCTGGAAGCGCTTGCCGATGATGCGCGCGCGGCGGAACAGCGGGCGGATCTGATCCGGGGTTGCGTTGGTGGCGACGTCGAAATCCTTGGGCTCCAGGCCGACGATGAGGTCGCGCACCGCGCCGCCGACGATGTAGGCTTCATAGCCTTCGTGGCGCAGCACTTCGCAGACTTTGATCGCATGGCGGGAAACCAGGCGGCGATCGATGCCGTGCTTGTCGCGCGACAGGCGCTCGGGCCCGCGCGCCGGCGCGGAAAACAGGCGCGAAACGAAGTTTTTTATTGTTTCTTTCAACATGAGCGGTATTTTATGACTTTGCGTCCCGCATGTCCTTGAACAGGTCGAGTATCTTCCAGCCGCGCTGCCGCGCGACCTCGCGCAGGGTGTCGCTGGGATTGGTGGCGATGGGGTGGCTCACGACTTCCAGCAGCGGCAGGTCGTTGGGCGAATCGCTGTAGAAATAGCTGCGCGAGAAATCGTCCAGGCGCAGGCCCATGCCCGCCAGCCAGTCATTGACCCGCGTGATCTTGCCGGCCTGGAAGCTGGGCACGCCCTGGATGCGCCCCGTGTAGCGGCCGTCGAGCATTTCCGGGATCGTGGCGATCAGGTTGGGGATGCCGAAGGCGCGGGCGATGGGGGTGGTGACGAATTCATTGGTGGCGGTGACGATGGCGCACAAGTCCCCTTGGGCCAGATGTTCGCGCACCAGTTCGGTGGCCGTGGGCAGGATGGCGGGGCGGATGATCTCGGCCATGAACTGTTCGTGCCAGCGGGCCAGTTCGGGCGGCTCGGCGCGGGTCAGCAGGCCCAGCATGAATTCGGCGGACTGTTCCGCGGTCAGCTGGCCGGCGTTGTAGCGCAGCATCAGTTCTTCATTGCGGCGCTGGGCCTCGGCGGGATCGCCGGCCCGGCCGGTGCGCGCCAGGTAGTCGGCCCACTGGTAGTCGCTGTCCAGCGGCAGCAGCGTGTGGTCGAGATCGAATAGGGCCAGGCGTTTCGAGGAGGTCATAAATCGGCAGCTTCGGTGTTGGACTGGCTCGAGGCCAGCAGGTCTTTCAATAGGGGCAGCGTGATGGCGCGGTGCTTTTCCAGGGAATAGCGGTCCAGGGCGTCCACCAGGGCGCTCAGCCGGCTCATGTCGCGCGCGTAATGCGTCAGCACCCAGTTGACGACTTCCGTGGAAAGCTCCAGCCCCCGGTCGCTTGCGCGCTGCTTGAGCGCACGCGCGCGGTCGTCGTCGGAAAGCGGGTCCAGGCGGAAGACCAGGTCCCAGCCCAGGCGCGTGCGCAGGTCTTCGCGCAGCGGCATGGCCAGCGGCGCGCGGTCGCCCGCCAGAATCAGCGCGAAACCCTGTTCCGTCGAGGCCACTTCGCGCCAGCGATTGTACAGTGTGAACAGCGCCGCCTGCCCGTCGGCATCCAGGCGCTGGACGTCGTCGATGGCGATCAGCCGGTAGGGCGGGGGGTCGGCGGTGGCGATTTCCTTCAGCGCCCGCGCCGGGCCCGGCGGGCTGAAATAGAAGGCCTGCCCGTCGCCGGCCAGGGCGCGCAGCAGGTGGCTGCGGCCCACGCCGGGCGCGCCCCACAGGTAGATGGCCCGGCCGGAGCGCCAATGGCGCAGGGCGTCCAGCGCTTCCTGGTTGCCGCCCGCGACGAAGTTTTCCAGCGAAGGGGGCGGGGGCGGCAGAAGGTCTAGTATCAGTTGCTGTGTCATGGGTGTCGGCTTGTCGACAGTCCGCCGGCCGGGCCGGGCGCCCGCCGCCCGGCATGCGGGCATGCCGGACCGCGTTCATCGTAAAATCAAGCCTGGTTATTTAATTCAACATGCAATTCTTACATATCCCACGGCATTTCTCATGAATAACAAACATTCCGCTTCCCTGACCTACCGCGATGCGGGCGTCGACATCGACGCCGGCGAAGCGCTGGTCGATCGCATCAAGCCGCTCGCGGCCAGGACCATGAGGGCGGGGGTCATGGCGGGCATCGGCGGCTTCGGCGCGCTGTTCGAGGTGCCGCCGCAGCTGAAGGAGCCCGTGCTGGTTTCGGGAACCGACGGCGTCGGCACCAAGCTGCGCCTGGCTTTCGAATGGAATCGCCACGATACCGTGGGCATCGACCTGGTGGCGATGAGCGTCAACGACATCCTGGTGCAGGGCGCGGAACCGCTCTATTTCCTGGACTATTTCGCTTGCGGCAAGCTGTCCGTCGACACCGCCGCCAGCGTGATCGGCGGCATCGCCCGGGGCTGCGAGCTGGCGGGCTGCGCCCTGATCGGCGGCGAAACCGCGGAAATGCCCGGCATGTATCCCGACGGCGAATACGACCTGGCCGGATTCGCCGTCGGCGCGGTCGAAAAATCCCGCATCATCGACGGCAAAAGCATACAGCCGGGCGACGCCGTGCTGGGCCTGGCGTCCAGCGGCGCGCATTCCAACGGGTTTTCGCTGCTGCGCAAAATCCTCACGCACGCCAACGCGCGGCCCGGCCAGGAATTGGGCGGCCGCCCGCTGGAAGACGTCGTCATGGAGCCCACCCGCATCTACGTCAAGTCCGTGCTCGCGGCCTTGCAGGCGCATGGGGCCGCCATCAAGGGGCTTGCCCACATCACGGGCGGCGGCCTGCTGGACAACGTGCCCCGCATTCTGCAGCCGGGGCTGGCGGCGCGCCTGCACCGCGACGCCTGGGCCATGCCCGAACTGTTCTCCTGGCTGCAGCAGAACGGCGGCGTGGCCGACGCGGAGATGCATCGCGTATTCAACTGCGGCATCGGCATGGTGGTCGTCGTTCCGGCCGACCAGGCGGACGCCGTCGCCGCCACGCTGGCCGCCCAGGGCGAGCAGGTCAGCCGCCTGGGCGAGATCATCGAGCGGGAAGGCGCCGGCGCGCCCCAGACGATCGTCGTCTGACGCCGGTTCAGCCGTGGTCGCCGGGCCAGTGCGCGGCGACCTTGCGCAGCACCTGTTCCGCCGCGCTTGCCGACAGGCAGTCCACGACTTCTCGTTCAGGCAGCGAGCGCAGCCACGTCAGCTGGCGTTTCGCCAGTTGGCGCGTGGCCGCCGTGGCCCGCTCCACGGCTTCTTCCAGGCCGATCCGGCCTTCCAGGTGATCCCATAGCTGCCGGTATCCCACGCAGCGGATGGCGGGCAGGCCCGTGTGCAGGTCGCCGCGCTCGTACAAGGCCCGGACTTCCTCGACCAGGCCGTTTTCTATCATGCTCCGGTAGCGCGCCGCGATGCGCGCGTGCAGAGCGAGGCGGTCCGAAGGCTCCAGGCTGATGGTGGCGAAGGACAGGCTGTCGTCGCGGCGCGCCGGCGCGTCGCTCAGCCACGCGGACATGCTGCGCCCGCTGGCGCGGTAGATCTCGATGGCCCGCTGCAGCCGCTGGCTGTCGTTGGGCGCCAGCCTCTGGGCGGTTTGCGGGTCGTAGGCCGCCAGTTGGCGATGCAGCGCGGGCCAGCCGACCAGGCGGGCTTCTTCGTCGATCTGGGCGCGCAGCGCCGGGTCGGCGGGGGGCAGCGCGCTCAGACCCTCGCGCAGCGCCTTGTAGTACAGCATGGTGCCGCCCGAGAGCAGCGGCAGCCTGCCGCGGGCGCGGATGTCGTGGATCAGGCGGGTGGCGTCCGCATGGAAGTCCGCGGCCGAATAGCTTTCCGAGGGGTCGCGGATGTCCAGCAGGTGGTGGGGCGCCAGCGCTCGTTCCTCGCGCGAGGGCTTGGCGGTGCCGATGTCCATGCCGCGGTAGATGGTGGCGGAGTCCATGGCGATGATCTCGACCGGCCAGCGCCGCGCGATCGCGAGCGTCGTGGCGCTTTTTCCCGCCGCGGTGGGGCCGGCAAGGCAGATGACGGGGAAGCTCATTGGCCGCGCATGAAGAGTTTGTCCAGGTCTTTCAAGGGCCATTGCACCCAGGTGGGGCGGCCGTGATTGCATTGGTCCGCCCGTTCCGTGCGCTCCATGCGGCGCAGCAGCGCGTTCATTTCATCCAGGCTCAGCCGGCGGTTGGCGCGCACGGAGCCGTGGCAGGCCATGGTGGAAAGCAGCTCGTTGCGCTGCTCGGTCAGGCGCGGCGAAACGCCGACGTTCGCCAGATCGCGCAGGACGCCGCGCGCGAGCGATTCGATGTCGCCGTGGGCCAGCAGCGCGGGCACCGCGCGCACGGCCAGCGAGGCCGGCCCGGCGGGGCGCAGGTCCAGCCCCAGCTCGTTCAGCGTGGCGGCATGTTCTTCGGCCAGCGCCAGGTCTTTTTCGCCGACATTGAACACGATCGGAACCAGGAGTTCCTGCCGGGGAAGGTCCTGCGCGTCCATGGCGGCTTTGAGCTGTTCGTACACGACTCTTTCGTGCGCGGCATGCATGTCGACCAGGACCATGCCGGACCGGTTCTGCGCCAGGATGTAGATGCCGTGCAACTGGCCCAGAGCCATGCCCAGGGGGAATTCGTCGTCCGGCAAGTCGGTGCGCGCGGGCGCCGCGCCCGGCGATGCCTCGATGGGACGATAGAAGGACTGCCAGTCCGTGGCGGCGGGCGAGCCATGATCGTTCAGGCGGAAGGCCTGCTGCGCAGGCGGTCGGGACGGGGGGTGGTAGGCGGGCATGCCGCGGCTCGGCGCGTCGGCGTACGGCTGCGGCGCCGCGGCTTCGTGCCGTGCGGGCGAGGGGCCCGATGGCGGCACGGCGGCGGCGTCGAGGAAGCCGGGCGCGGCCGCGGCCTGGCCGCCCGCGGCGGCCAGCGCGTTTCCGAGCGTCTGGCTCACGTAGCGGTGTATGGCGCCGCTGTCCCGGAAGCGGACCTCGTGCTTGGCGGGGTGCACGTTGACGTCGACGCCGGCCGGGTCGACCGCCAGGAACAGCACGAAGGCGGGCTGGCGGTCGCCGTGCAGGACGTCCGCATAAGCCTGGCGGATGGCGTGCGACACGCTGCGGTCCCGGACGTAGCGCCCGTTCACGTACAGGAATTGGCGGTCGGCGCGGCTGCGGGCGAAAGTGGGGCGGGTGATGATGCCTTGCAGCGAGATCAGGCCCTGCTCCTGCCAGATCTCCAGGCCTTGCTCGATGAACTCCGCGCCCAGGATGTCGCGCACGCGCTGCAGGGGGTCGGTCGCGCGCCAGTTGCGCTGCGCCTTGTCGTTGTGGAACAGGCGGAAGGCGACCTGGGGATGCGCCAGCGCGATGCGTTCCAGGGCATCCACGCAATGGCCGTATTCCGTGGCCTCGGACTTCAGGAACTTGCGCCGGGCGGGAATGTCGTCGAACAGCTGCCGCACGTCTATGGTCGTTCCCTGGGCGCCCGCCGCGGCCTGCGGCGTCTCGCTCCGGCTGGAGATCTGCCAGGCGTGCGGGCTGCCGGCGGTGCGCGAGGTCAGGCTGACGCGCGCCACCGAGGCGATCGAGGCCAGGGCCTCGCCCCGGAACCCCATGGAGCCCACCGATTCCAGCTCGCTCAGCGTGGCGATCTTGCTGGTGGCGTGGCGCATCAGCGCCAGATGCAGTTCGTCCTTCGGGATGCCGCAGCCGTCGTCGGTCACGGCGATGCGCCGGATGCCGCCGCCGTCCAGCCGGACTTCGATGGCGCGCGCGCCGGCATCCAGGGAGTTTTCCAGGAGCTCTTTCAGGACGGAGGCCGGGCGCTCGATCACTTCGCCGGCGGCGATCTGGCTGATGAGCAGGTCGGGCAGGGGGGCGATGGAACGGCGTTCCGGCATGGCGGCATTCATTTCCATGGGCATGGCGGGTGGGGTGGACATGCCGATTTTAGCCCGTCCGCGTCAGCCCGTCCGCGCGCGCCGGCCCGCCCGAGGGCCGTTCAAGCGCGGCGCGCCAGGGCCGGCCGGGCCGCGAAGTAATCGTTGACGCCTTCGAGCATGGCCCTGGCGATCTTGTCCTGGTGCGCGGGGCTGCGCAGCAGGCGCTCTTCCTCGGGATTGCTGATGAAGGCCGTTTCCACCAGTATGGAGGGGATGTCGGGCGCCTTCAGCACGGCGAAGCCGGCGCGCTCCACGCTTTTTTTGTGCAGCCGGTTGATCTTGCCGATTTCCGCCAGCACGTTGCCGCCGACGCGCACCGAATCATTGATCTGGGCCGCGGTGGACAGGTCGAGCAGGACTTGCGCCACCTGCTTGTTGTGCGAGCCGAGATTCACGCCGCCGATCAGGTCGGCATCGTTCTCGCGCTGCGCCATCCAGCGCGCGGCGGCGCTGGTGGCCCCGTTCTGCGACAGGGCGAACACCGAAGAACCCCGGGCCGAGGGCTTGATCCAGGCGTCGGCGTGTATGGAGATGAACAGGTCGGCCTTGACGCGGCGCGCTTTTTGCACGCGCACGTGCAGGGGAACGAAATAATCGTTGTCGCGCGTGAGGTAGGCGCGCATGCCGGGCTGCGCGTCGATGAGCTTTTTCAGGCGCTTGGCGATGCTCAGCACGATGTCTTTTTCGCGCGTGCCGTTCCGGCCGATGGCGCCGGGGTCTTCCCCGCCGTGGCCCGGGTCGAGCGCGATCAATATGGACTGCCGGCCCGCGGGCGGCTCGGACGGCTTGGGGGCCGGCGCCGGCGCGGAAGGCTTGGGCTTGCGCGCGACCGGCGGCAAGGTCTGCCCCGGCATCGAAGGCACGGGCGCGTCGGGCAGCGGGCTGTTGCGCGCGAGGTCTTCCAGCACTTCGGCCAGCGGGTCGGTGTCGGCGCCGTCCATGATGGCCATCAGCGGATCCTGGGCGATCTTGGGGTAGAGGTCCAGCACCAGGCGGTACTTATACTCGCCTATCGGTTTCAGGGTGAACACCTGCGGCGCGATGGGCTGCTTCAGGTCCATGACCAGGCGGACGACGTCGGGGCGGTTCTGCGCCACCCGCACGGATTCGATGTAGGGATCGTTGGGCCGGACTTTGGAGATCAGGTCGCGGATGGTGGCGTTGATCGTCAGGCCCTCGATGTCGACGACCAGGCGGTCGGGGTTGTCCAGCGTGAAGTGCTGCGCCTTCAGTTCGCTGTCCATTTCCAGGGTGACGCGCGTGTATTCGTCGGCCGGCCAGGTACGCACCGCCACGATGGTGGCGGCCTGGGCGGCCGTGGGGATGACGGGCAGGACGAACAGGGTGCCGGCTGTCGCGATCAGCCGGCGTCGCGAGGCTCCGGTGGGCGAGATGCCGGGGGAGGAAGGACGAGTGTCGTCAGCCATAATAATCCTTTGTCGCTATGGGCCGTCAGGCTCGCCTGTCGCCCTGTGTCGGCATATTCGAGGTGAATGTCGAGATCGGGAGGGGGAAGCAGGGCGCCCGCCTGCTCCGGCCATTCGATCAAAACGATCGCATTTTCATGCAAAATATCCCGAAATCCGGCATCCAGCCACTCATTCGAATCGCTAAATCTATAAAAATCAAGGTGATAGAAGTATAAGTTAGAAAGATTATAGCTTTCAAGCAAAGTATAGCTAGGACTTTTTATGCGTCCGCGGATTCCCGCGGCTCGCAAGAAGGCCCGCGTGAAGCAGGTTTTGCCGGCGCCGAGTTCGCCGCGCAGGTGGATGCGGCCGCCCGGCGCCGTGGCGGGCAGGCCCGGATGCCGCCCGCACAGCATGGGGGCAAGCTGGGCCGCGAGTCCGGCCGTGGCGTCTTCGTCCGGCAAGTCGATGGCAATCGTCTTCAATTTCGGTGTATTTTCGTTCATGGCTGTTTGTTACAGTGTGGCGCCCAGCATCAGCCACAAGGGTATGGTGGCGGCCGATATCAAGGTTCCGATCGACATCGTCCCCGCGACCAGGCGGCCGTCGCCGCCCATTCTGGCCGCCAGCACGTAGGCCGAAGAGGCGGGCGGCAATGCGCTGAATAACAACAACATCTGCCGCTCGACCAGGCTCAGGTCCATGGCCCAGCCGATGGCCAGCGCCGCCACGGGGCACAGCAGCAGGCGCACGGCCAGCATCCAGCTGATCAGCCTGCCGTTGCCCCGGCCGGCCTGCAGCGACAGGGTGGCGCCCACGCACAGCAGGCCGATGGCGATGGCGCAGGCGCCCAGCCGCTTGAGCGTGACGTCCACCGGGGCGGGCACGGGTATCTGCAGGAAGTTGAAGGCCAGGGCGGCCAGGGTGGCGATGATGAAGGGATTGCGCAGGATTTCGCCGAATATCCTGCCGCCGTTCTGCCGCGCGAGCGCATGGACCGCCGCGACGTTGACGATGGGCACGGCAAAGCCCACCAGAATGGCCATGATGGTCTGGCCGGCCGAACCGGCCAGCGGGCCGGCGAGCGACAGGCCGATGTACGTGTTGAAACGGTAGGCGCACTGGGCCACGGAGGCATGGGCCACGGGCTCGGGCCGCAGCACCGGGACCGCAAGCCAGGCCAGCGCCACGCCGAAGCCGGCCAGCGCCAGCACGGCCTGCAAAAGCGTGTAGGCGCCCGAGATGCTGATGGGGGTCTGGGTGATGGACTGGAACAGCAGGGCCGGAAACAGCACGAAATAGACGAGCTTTTCAGCGCCCTGGAAAAAGTCGCGCGAGAACCGGAGCTTGTGGAACAGGACCCACCCCAGCGCAATGAGGAGAAAGTCGGGCAGTACGAGCTGGAAGACGGCCATAAAGCTTGCGAAAGGGCGCCCGCGGGGGGCGCCTGGCGGGAAAAAAGGGCGGGTTTGCCGGGAAAAAGGAGGCATCCATCAAGACGCATGGCGAGACAGCGGCGGCTCATTGCTGTTATTCTCCACGCTTATAAGAAAGCTTAGCGTAAATTCGCGGGCTTGTTTTTCGGTTCATATGATTTCTTACGGAGAGATTCATACATGGCAACACTGACCAAGAAGTTCGCCGCTTTGACACTGGCCACCGGCGTGGCCGCCATCTTCGGAGCGGGAACGGCGCTCGCCGCCGACTATCCCTCGCAGCCCATCCGCGTCATCGTCCCCTTTGCGCCCGGCGGCTCCACCGACATCGTCGCGCGCATCGTCACGCAGCGCATGGGCCAGGAGCTGGGCCAGACCATGGTCGTTGAAAACAAGGCCGGCGCCGGCGGCGCCATCGGCGCGGCGGAAGCGGCCCGGGCCAAACCCGACGGCTACACGCTTTCCATCGCCACGGTGTCCACCATGGCCGTCAATTCGGCCTGCCGCCCCAATGATCTCCCATACGATCCGCTGAAGGACTTCATGCCCGTCACCAACTTCGCGAACGTTCCCAACGTGATCGAAGTCCATCCCAAGTTCCCGGCCAAGAACTTCAAGGAATTCGTCAAGGTCCTGAAGGACAACCCCGGCAAGTACACCCACGGCAGCTCCGGCACCTGCTCGGTCCTGCACCTGTTCGGCGAAGCCTTCAAGCAAGCCACGGGCACCGACGCGATCCACGTCCCCTACAAGGGGTCCGGCCCCGCCGTCACCGATGCGGTGGGCGGCCAGATCGACAGCATGTTCGACAACCTGCCTTCGTCCATGAGCCAGATCCAGGCCGGCAAGCTGCGCGCCCTGGCCATCGCCTGGCCCGAGCGCCTGAAGAGCCTGCCCGACGTCCCGACGCTGGCGGAAGAAGGCTATCCGCAGCTGAACCAGCCCGCCTGGTACGGCTTGCTGGCGCCGGCCGGCACGCCTCCGGAAATCATCAAGAAGCTGCGCGATGCGGCGGTGGTCGCCCTGAAGGACCCCAAGGTCATCGATACGCTTGAAAAGCAGGGCGCCGCGCCGTCCGGCAATACGCCCGAGGAATTCGGCAAGGAAATCAAGCAGCAGTACGACTGGGCCAAGGAAGTCGTCGCCAAGGGCAACATCAAGCTCGAGTAGCCGCCATCCAGGCCGCGCCTGCGCGGCGCGGCCGCTTGGTCGATTGAAAAAGCCGGGGCGCCCCCGGCTTTTTCATCGGGCAAAGTGTCTTATAATCACAGCCCGCATTGCAGTCCCTGTAGTTAAATGGATATAACTTTCCCCTCCTAAGGGAAGATTGCAGGTTCGATTCCTGCCGGGGACGCCAGTCGCAGCACAGGCTGTTGCCTGCTCTGGCCATGCATCGGGATCACGGCTGAAGCATGCCCGCCTCGCCGGGGCCGTCCTGGCGGCGCCGTTGCCAGAACGGCTGATCGGGCCAACGGGGCTGCATGCGATAGTAGTACTCCCGTTTCGACACGTACTCTTGCCAAAGCCGGCGCTGCTGCTCATCGTACTGGCGAACGTGCGCATTGCCGCCGCCCAATCCCTCCGCGCCCCCGGGGCAGTCTTCCAACGCGTAATGGATCATGTGCCCCGCGTGGCTGCCCGTGCGCAGCGCCTTGTCGATGCCTTGCGAGGACAACGGATCATAGGCCTGCGCCGCGTCGCCCACCGCCATCCAGGCGTCGCCGCAGAAGTCGCGCAGCCGCTGGCTGTTGGCGGGCGCGCCCCGAATGACCCCGCAAGGGCGATAGCCCCTGGCCTGAAGCAATGGCCCGATGTGCTCCGAGCCGCGCAGCAGCCGATCGAAGCCCTCCCGATGCGCCGCCATTTTCGCCTCGGGCAGATCCTTGTCGGACTGCCACACCACCAAGCGCCGGGTTTCATCGCCTTCGGCGCCCGGCAATCGGTTGCTGTACCACCAGCCTTGTGGCGCGGCCTCGATCCGGGTATAGCGGTCGTCATCGTTGCCGGCGCAGGCGAACCACTGCGCATAGGCGAACAGGCCATCGTAATGATCGAGGATCGGGACGCCCAGCGTTCTGGCCACCGCCGCGCGCCGGCCGGAGCAGTCCACCAGATAACGGGCGCGGCACGAATGCGTCCGCGTCTCGGAGGCGAGCAGCAGCTGCCAATTGCAGGCGCCGTCGGCGATGCGCGCGCAGGATTGAAAGCGCGCGCCCCTGAGCAAGGTCGCGCCGGCAGCGGCCGCTTGCGAGCGCAAGGCCTCGTCAAAAGCCAATCGGTCGACGCACAGGCCGAAGCCGGTCATCGTAAAGAAGAAGTCCGTGATCTCGGCTTGGCCGGTCGCCCATAGCGAAACATTGCCGGCGGTCCTGAAGAGGACTGGAAGATTACGTCCCGGATCTTCCAGGTCACCCAGGAAGTGCTTGACCAGGCCGATGGAGGCCGGGGCCAGCGATTCGCCCAGCTTGAAGCTGGTGGAAACCCGTTCTTCCACCAAGAGCACGCGCCGGCCCAGGCCGGCCAGCGTGATGGCGATTGCGGCGCCCGCCGGCCCTGCGCCGACGATGGCGACATCCCATGCGGTATCCGCGGGATCGGGCGGGGCCGGCGGCACGAATTATTTGCCTTTGGCGGGCGGCCGGTTCAGCGCCGGGTCGCGCTCTTGCTCCACGAACACGATCGCTCCCTGGTCTTTCAGGAAGCCGCCGTCCTCGGTCTTGATCGGAAGCACCATCCCCAGTTTCGACCACGCGTACGCCATCTGATGATAGCCATCGGTGGACGACAGCGGCTCGCCGTCGGCGTCGTAGCCGCGGAACCACTCTTTATAGGTTCTGGTCTGGGTCTTCTGGTCGTACTCGAAAACGATGTCCGGCCGTTGCGTCGGCCACCAGGCCTCGTTGCACGACCAGAAGTCGCCCTGCCACGGGCTCGACATATAGGCCGAGATCGAACCGGGTTCGTTGTCTTTGCCCACCCGGAACGCCTCGGCGAAATACTCCCGATAGATGATCAGATAGGGAAATTCAATGCCCGGGTGGAAGCCGCCGCCGATGGTCGGCTCAAGCGCCGAGCTGTCCAGGGCGTGCGGCTGTTCGGCCAAGGGCAGTTCGTCGAAGGGCACGGGTTCTTGCAGGGTGCCGACTTCGAAGTTCCCGTCCGCCCAGTTTTTCATGTGATTCAATTGCCAGTCGGTCAAGCTCAAGAACTGATCCGGGAAATTGTTTCCCAGTTGCTGGTTCTGCAAGGGCTTGCCCGCCGTGCCCCACAGCTTGGGCATCTGTTTGCTGTCTTCGGCGCGCTGGAATTCCTCATTCTTCCAGCTGGTCGGCCGCTGCGGCGGCGCGGGCAGCAAGGAGTCGACCAGCCGCCCGTTCTTTCCGGGGGCATGGCGCATCAAGCCATAGATGCGCTGCCGTATCGGCTTGCTTTGATCGCTGGGGTCGGCCAGGAGCGACAGATACTGGGGCAGGAGCAGGTTGCCCGGCTGCCCCGGGCCATGAGCGATGTTTTTGGTTTCGGGCGCGACGCCGGACGCCTCGATGCTCACCCAACCGTAATTGACCGCCTTGGCGAAGATGGGATAGACATCGCGGTAGAAATTCGTCTTTTGCTTGGCGTAGGGATAGGCTTCGGGGAACGCTTCGTAGACGCGGTCCAGGATGGACACCACGTGGTACATGTGCGGCGCGAATTTCGGCGGCGCGGTGATGATCCATGCCCCCGCCCGCGGGTTCCGCGTGCCTTCGTCGCCGACCGATTTCACGTTGTCGCGCGTGCTCAGGACCGTGCCGTCCTTGAGGGTGACCGTGACGTCGATTTCGCCGCCGCAGGTATCGTCCCACCAGCCTGGAATATTGAAATAGGCGAACTGGTTCGTCAGCGGGTTCTTGCCGTTTTCGGGTCCATTGGGAGGGTCGACCGTTTCACTGGGGTTCGACAGCGCCACCTTGGGTGTGGTGACGCATTCGCCCTTGCCGGGCGCGGGCACGAACAGCAGGCGATCCTGGTCGTCGAGGCGAAGCTGCCCCAGTTCGATGTCCTTGGCGGCCTTGTACGTGACCTCGACTTCTTTCGAGGTGTCCTTGGGGGTGAAGCCCTCGAAACGCAATGCGCCGGGCAGCGTGCCTTTTTCAATGCCGGTGAAGACGTCGCCCTTCATGACCACCGGCCCCGCCTGCCCGGAGGAGATCGTGTGCACGCCGGGGTCGATGATCAGCTTGTCGCGTTCGCCCGGCTTCTTGCCGGGCTGGATGGACGGATTGCGCAGTTCGTCCGGGTCGAACAGGTAGGCGCCCTGAAACGCATAGTTCGCCGCTTTCATGTTCCTGACGTGAACCCGCCAGCGCATGGACTGGATCAAGCCCGAATCCGAGGTGAGTTCGGCGACGACCTTGCCGTCGGCGTCGTAACCATACACCCGGTACCGCTGGGCCTGGCGTTTCAAGCGGGCCCGGCTGTCGCGGTACGTGCCGCCCTTCGGCCCCGGCCCGCCGCTGCCGCCCGGATCGACCACGATCCCCGGCGCTTCGGGACCGATGTAGAACTCGTCGCTGTCCCCCAGGCGGGCGAGGCCGATGCCGGGATGGATGCGAATGCTTTTGATGCTCTCGGACACAGTTCAACTCCTGTGATATGTTTTGTTACTCGATCCTGAAAGGAAGGCTCTTCAGTCGCCGTATCCAGGAGTTCTCACCCATAGAAATCGACAATCCGCCCGTGGAAGGGCGATGCGAAGCCGGAATTTTTCAGGCGGAACCGACGATTTTCCAGTCCAGCAAGTCTGCGGAAGCGACCTCGTATCGGGTGCCGAAATGTTCGATGTGGGCGTAGGTCCATCCGCCCGATTGGGTATGGGCGCGTACCGAGAAGCCGCCGCCGAAGCTTGCCTGGATCGATTTCTGGACGCGCAGGCCGGTGTCCGGCGCCGCTGCATGCTGCGCGCTTGCGCCTTTGGCGGCGCCGGCGATGCCCGGCAGCAGCAAAGCGCCGGCCGCCGCGCACCCCTTGATGAAGCTTCTACGCTCGATGTTCATGTCTATTGCCCCCGCTTCCAATGTGGTTTTGCGCAGCATTATACAGTCCGTTTTTTTCCGAAACGGAATTTATTTGCTGTGTCTGCCGGGGACGACTATCGCCTTGGCGTTAACCGTATATGGCGCGTTGACGGCGTCAGCCCTGGACGGAAATGCCCGCGTCCTTGATGACCTTCGCGAACTTCGCCTGCTCGCTGCGCATGAACTCGGCCAGCCGCTCGGCGGAACCGCCTCCGTCTTCCGCGCCGGCCTGGGCCAGGCGCGCGATCAGCTCGGGCGTCTTATCGGTCATCAGCGGCGCCGAACCGCTGTAGGGTACATGCAGGACGTCGACCCCCGACGCATGGACTTTCATCGGCATGAGCTGGATCGTGAATTTTGCCGACGCCTTCCCCTTGTTGTATTCTGCCAAGGTGGCAATTCACACAGTAAAGGACAGCCGTGGACCAACCCAAAGACATCGCCGTCATTGTCGGCAGTTTGCGCAAGGAATCCATCAACCGGAAAGTCGCCGTGGCGCTGCAGGCGCTGGCGCCGGCCGGCCTTGCCCTGGACATCGTCGAAATCGGCCATTTGCCCTTGTACAACCAGGACTACGACGACGATTCCCCGCAGTCCTATGTGGATTTCCGGCGCCGGATCGCCGCCGCCGACGCCGTGCTGTTCGTCACGCCCGAGCATAACCGCTCCATGCCCGCCGCCATGAAGAACGCCGTCGACATCGGCTCCAGGCCCTATTCCAAAAGCGTCTGGAACGGCAAGCCCGCCGGGGTCATCAGCGCGTCGCCGTCCATGCAGGGCGGCTTCGGCGCCAACCATCATCTGCGCCAGTCGTTGGTCTGCCTCAATCTTTATTGCATGCCGAATCCCGAAACCTATCTCGGCCAGGCCGAAAGGCTGTTCGATCCCGCGGGCCAGCCGACCGAAACCGCCAGGGCGCTGCTGCAGAACTTCATCGGCGCCTACGCCAAGTGGGTGGCCGGTTTCAAGGCGCCGTGATGCGGGACGATGCCTCCGTCGCCGCCGCGCCGCCGGGCGGCGAAGTGCAGAACGCCTTCCAGGGCGATTTGTACGCGCACCTTCATGCCTTGTCGCCCGCCTGGCAGGACGCCTTCCTGGACACGCGTTCGCAACAGACGCTGCACGATCTGGACGCCTTTCTGGACGAGCGCCTGGAAGCGGGGGCCACCATCTTCCCCTTGCGGCCCTTCCGCGCCCTGCTGGAGATCCAGCCGCAGGACGTGCAGGTGGTGCTGCTGGGCCAGGATCCCTACCATGGGCCGAACCAGGCGCAGGGCCTGGCTTTTTCCGTGCCGGACAATTGCCGTATGCCGCCCAGCCTGCGCAATATGTTCGCCGAGCTCGCCCAGGAATATCCCGACACCTTCGTCACGCAGCGCCACAGCCTGCTTCGATGGGCCCGGCGCGGGGTGCTGTTGCTCAACACTTCGCTGACGGTCGAGGCGCATCAGCCGGCTTCGCATGCCAAGAAGGGGTGGGAGGTCATCACCGACAACATCATCGAGCGGGTGCTGCGCGAGCCGCGCCCGAAGGTGTTCCTGCTATGGGGCTCGCATGCGCAGTCCAAGCAGGCGCTGCTGCAGGCGCAGCCGCCCGCGGGCCCCACGCTGGTCCTGAAGGCGAATCATCCGTCGCCGCTGTCGGCCACGCGGCCGCCCAGGCCTTTCATAGGCTGCGGCCATTTCCGGAAGGCGAACGATTGGCTCAGGGAGCACGGGGAGAGCGGCGTGGATTGGCTGGATAACCAGCATACGCCCGCGGCGGGGGCGGTTTAGCGTCAATGGCCCCGCGCGGGCGGCGGTGGCTTGCCGCACCTTGCCCTCAGTCCTTTGCCTCGGGCGTCTTCATCATGAAACGGTCGCGCGTGCGCACATACCAGCCCGGGCTTTCCATGCGCCCCACCAACTGCAGGCTGGCGGTGTCTATCCAATAGCGCTCCGGATTCTTGACGGCATGGTCGGCCACGTGCATGCCCAGGATGCTTGCGATCACCAGATGGTTTTTTTCGCTCAGGTCGATGATCTCGACCGCCCGGCATTCCAGGGAAACCGGGCTCGAAGCGATGCGCGGCGGCCTGATGCGGCCGGCCGGGGCGGTTGCGACGCCCGCTGCGGCAAGTTCGTCGACGCCCGCCGCGAACGGGGCGGCCGTGACGTTCATCGCCTCGGCATCGGCTTCGGAAACCAGGTTGATCATGAACTCGCCGTTCGCCCGGATGTTCGACAGCGTATCCTTTTCCCGCCCGTCCGCATGGCTTCCTATCCCCAGGCATACCGTCGCGGGGTCGGCGCAGACCACATTGAAGAAGGAAAAAGGGGCGGCGTTCAGAGCGCCGCCGCCGTTCATGGAAACGACCCAGGCGATGGGCCTGGGGGTGATCGTCGCGGTGAGCAATTTGTACCGATTCCGTCCTTGCAGCGCTTCAAAATCGAAAAACACGTCATTCCTTTGTTCGGGCGATAGTCGAAACTGATTTTCGCCGACATTTTCTCATGCCGCGTCGCCAGGCCCCAATCCCAGCATCAAATCCAGGTTCTGCACCGCCGCGCCCGCCGCGCCTTTGCCCAAGTTGTCGAAGACCGCCGTGAGCAGCACGTGGCCGGATTCGGGATTTGAAAACACGGCGAGTTCCATGTCGTTCGTGGCATTCAGATGCTGTGGATCGAGGCGCTCCAGCGCCGATGACGCCACGAGCGGCAGCACCCGGACGTGCTTGCTTCGGGCATAGCGCCGAGCCAGGCATGCGTGCAATGCGGGCGCATCCGCCCCGGGAGGCAGAAGGCGCCGCTGCAATGGGACGCTGAGCACGATGCCCTGGCGATAGGCGGCATACGCCGGTACAAAGACGGGAGGGGCTGAAAGCCCGGCATAGCGTTGTATTTCAGGGACATGCTTGTGTTTCAGCCCCAGGCCATACACCTGGAATGCGGGCGCGTGCCCGGGGTCGGCCTCATGCAGATCGACCACGGCCCGCCCGCCGCCCGAATAGCCGGAGACGGCATGGATGGATAGCGGATAGTCCGGCGGCAGCAGGCCCGCTTCCACCAGCGGACGCAATAGGCCGATTGCCCCGGTGGGATAGCAGCCCGGATTCGTTATCCGGCTCGCCCGCCTGATCTCGTCGGTTTGTTCGGGGCTCATTTCAGGAAAGCCGTATGTCCAGCCGGGTTCGATCCGATGGGCGGAGCTGGCGTCAATCACGCGTACCGATGAATTCTCCACCATGGCGACTGCTTCGCGCGCCGCATCGTCGGGCAGGCACAAGATGGCGATGTCGCAGTTGTTCAGCGCCTCGGCACGCCTTGGCTTGTCCTTTCTCTGTGCGCCGGGCAGCGTCTGCAGGAGGATGCCGGTCCGTTCACGCAGCCGCTCATGAATCTGCAAGCCCGTAGTGCCCTGGTCTCCGTCAATGAAGATGCGAGGTAGCGCCATTTTCTCAATCCGAGAGTGATGTTGATCGATGCCTGCATGTTGTCTGATTGCGCATGATCGGTAAAGTTGAATTAACCTATCTTGAAATTCAGTTTTTCTGAGGCAAAAACCATGCGTGAGATCAATCTGGATCAGCTGCGCACGCTTACGACCATCGCGGACTGCGGCTCGTTTGTCGAAGCGGCGCGCAGGCTCCATCTGGCGCCCCCAACGATCAGTCTGCACATATCGGAACTGGAGGGCCGCGTGGGCGCCCGGTTGCTGTCGCGCACCCGTGGACAAGTGCGGCCGACGGCGATAGGCGAAAGCCTGGTCGACCATGCGCGCCGGCTGCTTGCCGACGTCTCCCGCGTGCTGGAGGACGTGTCCCGCCAAGCCCAGGGTCTTTCCGGCCGGGTGCGGCTCGGCGCGTCGACCGGCGTGATCGCGAACTTCCTGCCTCAGGCTCTCGAAAAGCTTGCGCAGTCGCATCCGGGCATCGACGTGCAGATTGCGATACTGACTTCGCACCAGTCCTTGCAGCGGCTGAAGGCGGGTTCGCTCGACATCGGAATAGTGGCGCTGCCTCAAGCCAAAGTGGCGGGCCTCGCCATAGACGCCTGGCGGCGCGACCCCGTGCTTGCCTTCTTGCCCGCCAATTGGCGCGTGCCGTCCCGGGTGACGCCCCAATGGATGGCACGGCAATCCCTGATCTTGAACGGCCCCGGCACACATCTATCGCGATTGACCCGCGACTGGTTTGCGCATGCCGGCCAAAGCCCTGTGCCGCGCATTGCACTGGACTACAACGACGCCATCAAAAGCCTGGTCGGCGCGGGCTATGGCGCAACCCTGCTGCCGCACGAGGCGGGCGCGGCCCCGCCGGGCGACGGCAGGATGGCGATGCGGCCTTTGCGGCCGGCGCTCTGGAGGGAACTGGGATTGGCATATCGGGCAAGCGCAGCAGAGCCCGCGACCGCACACATGCTTTCGTCGCTACGCAGCTTGGGGCAAGCATGAGGCCCGCCAATCGCGGGCGCTAATCCTTCGGCAGGCCCACGTTCACGGGCTTCGCGTCCAGGACCTTGGCCAGGGCGCCGGGCGCGATGCCGATGAGATAGCCGCGCCGGCCTCCGTTCAAATAGATCACCTCGTAGTCCAGCAGCGTCGACTCGAACCATACCGGCATCTTCTTGCGCGTGGCGAACGGCGAGGTGCCGCCCACCATGTAGCCCGAATTGCGCTGGGCGGTCTCGGGGGAGCAGGGGGCGACCTTCTTGGCGCCGATCTGCCGGGCCAGGTTCTTGGTCGATACCTCCATGTCGCCGTGCATGACCACCACCAGCGGGCGCGCGTGCTCGTCTTCCATGATCAGCGTCTTGGCGACCTGATGCGGATCCACGCCCAGTTGCCGCGCGGACTCGCGCGCGCCGCCGTGCTCGACGTATTCATAGGGGTGTTCCGAATACGGGATGCGGCGCTGCTTGAGCAATTGCGTGGCCGGCGTTTCGGAAACGTGTTTTTCTTTCGACATGTGCGGAAACGATGGGAGGAGGATCAGGCGCGGGGGTGGTGCTGGGCGTGCAGCGTCTTCAGCCGTTCGCGCGCAACATGAGTATAGATCTGCGTGGTGGAAATGTCGGCATGGCCCAGAAGCATCTGCACCACGCGCAGGTCCGCGCCATGGTTGAGCAGATGCGTCGCGAACGCATGCCGCAGCACGTGCGGGGAAAGCGGGGCGTGGATGTCGGCCCGCAGCGCGTACTTTTTCACGATGAGCCAGAACGACTGGCGCGTCATGGCGGCCGCCCTGGCGGTGACGAACAGCGCATCGCAGCGGCGCGGCCCCAGCAGGGCGGGCCTGGCTTCCCGCAGATACCGGTCCAGCCAATGCTGCGCTTCCTGCCCCAGCGGCACGAGCCGGTCTTTGCCGCCCTTGCCCATGGTGACGCGCACGACGCCGTCCTGCAGGCTCAATTCCGGCACGCTCAGGCTCACCAGTTCCGTGACGCGCAGGCCCGTCGCGTACAGCGTTTCCAGCATGGCGCGGTCCCGCAGGCCCAGTTCGGTGGAGTCGTCGGGCGCCTGCAGCAGGGCGTCGACCTGGGCTTCGGAGATGGTTTTGGGGAATCGCGCCGTCCGTTTGGCCGCGCGCAGGGTCAGGCAAGGGTCTTTGCCGACCCGCCCCAGCCTGAGCGCCCAGAGGTAATAGCGCTTGAGCGCGGCCAGCCTGCGGTTGGCGGTCGCGGCCTTGGTGCTCGCATGGCGAGCCGCGAACCATTCCTGGATGTCGCCGGTGCCGGCCGAGTCCAGGTCTTTGCCTTGCTTCGCCCAGAGCCACCGGGCGAAGGCCAGGAGGTCGCGGCGATAGGCGTCCAGCGTATTCCTGGCCAGGCCGTCCTCCAGCCAGATGGCGTCGAGAAAGGCGTCGAGGGATGCGGGCGGAACGAAGTTCAAGGTCTTGCGCAAGAAACGGGACGAGGATGGTGCCTTATCTTATCAAAGCGGGATGGCGAATTGACCAACCGTTATATACTTGAGTATATTGCGACAGGGACAGCGCGGCGGTGCCGCCGCGCGCCGGCGCGGTGAATACCGGCTTATGGGTTTTGACAGGAGTGATGTGCATGAAATTGAAACGGATATTGGCCGCGCTGGGCCTGGTGTGCATGGGGCTGCAGGCGCAGGCGAACGCCGGCGAAATCCTGGTTGGCGCGGCGGCCAGCCTGACCAACGCCTTCAAAGAGATCGGGGTGCAGTTTCAGCAGGAGCAACCGGGCACCACGGTCCTGACCAGCTTCGCCGGGTCCGATGCGATCGCCCACCAGGTGATCCAGGGGGCGCCCATCGACATCTTCGCATCCGCCGACCAGAAGGCGATGGACAAGGCGGTGGCCGCCGGCAAGATCGACGAAACCACCCGCCGCGACTTCGTGCGCAACGAGGTCGTTCTGATCGTGCCCGTCCAGGGCGGCGTGCAGATCAATTCCCTGGCCGACCTGAAGGCGGCCTCGGTCAAGCGGGTGGCGCTCGGCAACCCCGCCACGGTGCCCGTGGGGCGCTACACCAAGGCCGGCCTGGAAAGCACGGGCGACTGGGACACCGTCAAGCAGCGCGAAGTGCTGGGCCAGAACGTGCGCCAGGTCCTGGACTACGTGGCGCGGGGCGAGGTCGACGCCGGCTTCGTCTTCGCCACCGATGCCGCCATCATGCCCGACAAGGTCAAGGTGGTGACGAAGCTGCCGTCGCCCGAGCCGGTGCTGTATCCGATCGCGCTGGTGAAGCGCGACGGGCGCAACCCCCAGGCCAAGGCCTTGCTGGACCACATTCTGTCCGACAAGGGCCAGGCCGTTCTGAGCAAATACGGCTTCTCCAAGCCCTGATGGACGGCATCCGTGGGTGAACTCGCCGTTCCGCTCTTGTTGTCTCTCAAAGTGGCGGGATGGGCGACCGCCTTCGCCGCCGTGCTGGGCGTGGCCAGCGCTTTCGCGCTGTCGCGCTGGCATTCCCGCTGGAGCGACCTGGTGGATTCCGTGCTGACCCTGCCCATGGTGCTGCCGCCCACGGTGATCGGCTACTACCTGCTGGTCCTGCTGGGGCGGAACGGCTGGCTGGGCCAATTCCTGGCCGAATGGGGCATCGCGCTGGTGTTCACCTGGCAGGGCGCCGTGGCGGCGGCGACCGTCGTGGCCTACCCCCTGGTGCTGAAGGGCGCGCGGGCGGCGTTCGAAAGCGTGGACACCAGCCTGGAGGGCGCCGCGCGCGTGCTCGGCCTCAGCGAGGCGGCGGTTTTCTTTCGCGTGAGCCTGCCGCTGGCGATGCGCGGCATACTGGCGGGGGTGCTGCTGGCCTTCGCCCGGGCCCTGGGGGAATTCGGCGCCACCTTGATGATCGCCGGCAGCATTCCGGGGCGGACCCAGACGCTCTCCATCGCCATCTATGAAGCGGTCCAGGCGGGCAACGACAGCCTGGCCAACATGCTGGTGGTGACCACGTCGCTGACCTGCGTGCTGGTGCTCTGGATGGCCGGCCGGCTGTCGCCGGACCGCGGGAGCGTCGCCGGCAGTCGAAGCGGGGCGCGATGATAGAGATCGCGATTTCACGGCGGCTGAGCAACGGCTCCCAGGTTTTCGTCCTGGACATCGAACTGGTGTCGGAGGCCCGGCGCATCGCGCTCTTCGGGCCGTCGGGCTCGGGCAAGACGCAGACGCTGCAGGCGATCGCCGGGCTGGCGCGGCCCGACGCGGGGCGCATCGTCATCGACGGCGTGACGCTGTTCGACTCGGAGCGGGGCGTGTGCCTGCGCGCGCGCGAACGCGGCGTCGCCTACCTCCAGCAAGATTACGGCCTCTTCCCCCACTTGACCGTTGCGCAGAACATCGGCTTCGGCTTGTGCCGGGGATGGCTGAACCCGCGCCGCGGGGCCTTGCCCGACGAGGCCATGTACTGGGTCGGGGCGTTCGAGCTGGACGGTTTGCTGGACAGCTATCCGCGCGACATTTCAGGCGGCCAGAAGCAGCGCGTCGCGCTGGCGCGCGCATTGGCGCTGAAGCCGCGGCTGCTGCTGCTGGACGAGCCCCTGTCCGCGCTGGACGCCGCGCTGCGCGAAAAAATGAGGCAGGAAATCGCGGCCTTGCAGTCGCGGCTGAACATTCCCGTCATCCTGATCACGCATGACCCCGAAGACGCGGCTTGCCTGGCGGACCAGGTGTTCTGCATCCAGGACGGCCGCATCGTGAAGTCTTGCCACCCGCGGGAACTGGCGCGCCAGGCGCTTCAATCGAGCACGCCCAGCATGACGCTGGACGCCTTGAAGATCGCGTAGGCCGGCTGTTCTTCGCGCAGTTCCAGGGAAAGCGCGCTGTCGCGGCTGAGCATGGCGGTCAGCACCTGCCCGCCGCGCAGCGCTATGCTGACTTCCGTGTTGACCGCGCCTTCCACGATGCGGACGATGCGCCCGGCAAGCTGGTTGCGCGCCGACAGGCGCGTGTCCCCGCCCGGCAGCCCGACGATCACCGACGAGGCCTTGATGAAGGCCAGCGCGCGTTTCCCGACGCACAGGCCGAGTTCGGCCGTGCTTTCGCTGCTGATGGACGCCACGATGGCCGTGTCGTCGTTCAGCTTCAGCGTGATTTCGTCGTTGACGGCCCCGACCTTGATGCGCTGGACGGTGCCGGCCAGTTTGTTGCGTGCCGATGTCTGTATCATCATGTGCTGGATGAGCTCCAGGTTGTCCGGCGCCTGCCGGCTGACCGACGCCAGGCGCGCCATGAAGCGCTCGTGTTCGGCATTCAGGGCGCGGAAGGTGGCCAACAGCGCCTTGGCGCGCGGCGTGAGCGTTGCGCCGCCCCCGCGCTGCCCGCCGGTGCTTCTGAGCACCAGCGGCTCGCCGGCCAGGTTGTTCATCGTGTCCACCGCGTCCCATGCGCCTTTGTAGCTCAGGCCGACTTTCTTGGCGGCCGCGGTGATGGAGCCTGCCTGGTCGATGGCTTCGAGCAGCGCCATCCGTTTCTGGCTGCCCCAATCCTGGTCGCCCGAACGAAACCAGATGGAACCGCTCAGTTCCAGGGCGGGCCGGCCGGGGGCATGGTCTGATTTCTTCGACATGGCGCGATTGTATGGCGCAAGGCGGTTTGTCGCCAGCCGCCGCAAGCCCTAGAATGGTCGGCTCCCATGCCTCTTGCCGCCGTCCCGGCCATTGCGATGCTAGACAGCCTTCCCGCGATCAGTTTCGACCAGCTATCCGGTTTCGACGCTCAGGACACCCTGGTGCTCACGGTGAACAATCGGCACGCGCGCCGCGTGCTGGCGGAGCTGTCGGCCAGCCTGGGCGGTGACCGCCGCGTCATCGCGGTGCCGGACATCATTCCCTTGTCGGCGTGGCTGCGCCGCTTGTCCGACAGGCTCTCGTTCCTGCCCGATTCAGGCATGGCCGGCCATGCGATAGACGCCTTCGGCGCCCGGCTGCTTTGGCAGCGCGTCATCGAACGCGCGGAATCGGACCGCGCGCTGCTCGATACCGCCCAGGCGGCGATGCTGGCCATGGAGGCCGACCGCTTGATGGACGACTGGCGCATCGAGGTCGGCCCCGATCACGAAACCAGCGATTATCTGCGCTTCGAGGAATGGCGCGCCCGATACCGCGAAGCGCTGGCGGAGCTCGACCTCGAAGACGCCAACCAGGCTCATGAGGCGGTATGCGCCGCCTTGCGGGCCGGCCGCCTGCACAGCGGCGCGCGCCACATCGTCCTGAGCGGCTTCACGGAGCTTTCCCCCAGGCTGGCGGCCATGCTGGCGGCCGTGCAAGAGCGGGGCGGCAGCCTTTGGGCGCTGAGCCGGCCGCCCGTCGCGCCGCATGCCGCGCACCGCGTGGCGGCGCCGGATCCCGACGCGGAATGGCGCCTGGCCGCGCATTGGGCGGCGGGCGAACTGCGCAAGAATCCCGACGGGCGCTATGCCATCGTCGCGGGCCGGCTCGAAGCCGACGCCGCGCTCGCGCATCGCTGCCTGCGCGCCGCCCTGGGCGCCGATGCAGAAGGCAGGCACATCCCTTATAACGTCGCCGTCGCGCGGCCCTTGTCGGGCTGGCCGCTGGCGCGGGCGGCCCTGGCCTGGCTGCGCGCGCTGGCGCTGGCCGGCCGCGGCCGGCCCTGCCGGCCGGAAGACCTGGGCGGAGCCTTGCTGGCGGGCGGCTGCGCGGGGCACGCCGAAGAAGCGGCGGGCCGCGCCGTGATCGATGCGTACTGGCGGCACCAGGCCGTGCTGGCCGTGCGGCCGAAGGATTTCACCGCCTTGCTGGGGCGGCATGCGCCCCGCTTGCTGGAAGCCTGGCAAGCCTGCATGGCCGAGTTGGACGGCGACGGCGCCCCGGCCGGCCTGGACGTCTGGTCGGACCGGTTCCGCCGGTATCTGCGCTGCCTGGGATTCCCGGGGCGCGGCATGCTGGACAGCCATTCCTTCCAGGTCCTCGAAGCGCTGGACGCGGCGCTGGAAAGAATGGCCGCGCAGTCCGCCGTGGCCGGCAAGCTCGGCTTCGGCGCGGCCGTGGGCCTGCTGCGCAGGCTGGTCGACGAAACCCCGTTCCAGCCGCAGCGCGATCCATCGGCGCGGCTCGACGTGCTGGGCTTCCTGGAATCCGAGGGCGGCCGATGGGACGCGGTCTGGATTCTCGGGCTGACCGACGAAGTCCTGCCGGCCGTGCCCCGGCCCAACCCCTTCGTGCCCCTGCCGGCGCAGCGCCGGGCCAACGCGCCGCGGGCCACGCCGGAACGGGAACTGCAATGGGCCAGGGGCATGTTCCGCGCCCTGCTGGAATGCGCGCCGCAGGTGTGGCTGAGCCATGCCTGCCAGGAAGGCGAGCGCGAACTCCGGCCCAGCCCGTTCATCGCGGAGCTGGACGCCGAGCCGTTTTCCCCGCCCGGCGCGGCGGCCGGCTCTTGCATGCTGGAATCCCTGCGCGACGACCTGGGCCCGGCCCTGCAGCCGGGCCGGCCGACGCGCGGCGGCATCGGGGTCATCGATACCCAGGCGCGCAACCCTTTGTGGGCCTTCGCCAGATATCGCCTGGGCGCGCGGCGGCTCTCGGCCTACGCCGACGTCGGCGACCAGAATGCCCGGGGCCTGTTCTTGCATCGGGCGATGGAGCTGGTCTGGCGGATGCTGCCCGACCAGGCCGCCTTGCGCGGCCTGGTCGGCGAGGGCCGGCTGGACGGCCTGCTGCACGGCGTGCTCGAGCAGGCCGCCGACGACTGTCTGTCGGATTACGGGCCGGCGCTCAGAAGGCTGGAGTCGGCCCGCGCCTTGGCGGTGCTGGCGTCGTGGCTGGAGGTCGAGTGCGCACGCACGCCTTTCAGCGTGCGCGACGTCGAGCAGGACTACCTCTGGCGCCACGGCCCGCTGGAATTGAATCTGCGGCTGGACCGCATCGATGAGCTGGCCGACGGCAGGCTGGCCGTCATCGACTACAAGACGGGAGGCGGCAGCCTGGATCCCCGTTCCGATTGGATGCGCGACCGGCCGATCGGCCTGCAGCTTCCCTTCTACGCGTCGGTGCTGGCGCAGGAAAGCGCAGGGGCGGGGGTGGGCGCGCTGGTGCTGGCCAGGCTCCATGCCAAGGGAGCCGAGGTCAAGGGCCTGGCCGATGCCGAATGCGGGCTCGAGGGCCTGGTGTCCCCGCGCGCATGGCCGGCGTTTGCGGAACTGGGCTGGGAAGACCTGATGGCAAGGTGGCGGCGGACCATCCATCAGCTGGCGCGGGAATACATATCGGGCCACGCCGCCAACCAGAGCCTGCGGCCGGACGACATCGAATACTGCGACATCCTGCCCTTTTTGCGCTTGAACGAGGACGATAAGCGTGTCGAATAAGCAACCCAGCGACAGCGCGGTCCGCGCGGCGGCCGTCGATCCCGCGCGGTCGTTCATCATCCAGGCCCCCGCGGGCTCGGGCAAGACCGAATTGCTCACCGACCGCATCCTGGCCTTGCTGGCGACGGTGAACCGCCCCGAGGAAATCGTGGCCATCACCTTCACCCGCAAGGCCGCGTCCGAAATGCACGCGCGCGTCATCGGCAAGCTGGAAGCCGGCAAGGGCCCCGAGCCGGGCGAGCCGCACAAGCGGCGCAGCTGGCTGCTGGCGCAGCGGGCGATGCGGCGCAATGAAGAACTGGGCTGGAGTCTGCTGGAGCATCCGGCGCGGCTCAGCATCCGCACCATCGATTCCTTCTGCACCTACCTGGTGCGGGCCATGCCCTGGCTCAGTTCCCTGGGCGGCGTGCCCGCCATCGCCGACAATGCGCGCGAGCACTACGAAGCGGCCGCGCGGGCCACGCTCGCCATGGCGGACGAGCATGCAGCCGTCGCCGCGCTCATCGAGCACATGGACGTGGACGTGGGCGCGGCCCAGTCGCTGCTTGCCGACATGCTCGCCAGCCGGGACCAATGGCTGCCCCTGCTGGCCGAAGGCGGCGACATCGATCTGCTCATGGACAACCTGAACCGCTCCATCGAGCAGGACCTGCGCCGGCTGAAGGACGCCATGCCGCCGGGCTGGGCCCAGGCCCTGGCGGAACCCATACGCGAGGCCGCCCGCTGCCTGGCCGAATCCGAGGACGGCGGCCTCGATCTGAGCCGGCTGCTGGACTGGGACGGCGCGCCCTTCGGCACGGACGCGCAAAGCCTGGGCAGATGGCAGGCGCTGGCCGACATCCTGCTCACCGGCAAGGGCACGCCGCGCCGGACGGCGACCATCAAGCAGGGCTTCAAGGCCAAGTCCGGATACAAGGAAGCGTTTCTGGACTGGATCAAGGCGGTGCCCGAAGAAGAGCCCTGGGTGGCGGAGCTCGCGGACATCCGTTGCGCGCCCGCGCGCGGGTATTCCGCCGGGCAGCAGGAGGTCCTGGCCGTCCTGATCCAGGTGCTGTGGCTGGCGGCGGCGCAGCTCAAGCTGCGCTTCACCGAGACCGGCGAGGTCGACTTCGCCGAGATCTCGCAGCGCGCCCTGCAGGCCCTGGGCGAGGCCGACGATCCCAGCGATCTCTTGCTGGCCCTGGACGCATCCATCCGGCATCTGCTGGTGGACGAATTCCAGGACACCAGCCAATCGCAGATCGCGCTGCTGGAGCGCTTGACCGCGGGCTGGTCGGCCGGCGACGGCCGCACGCTGTTCCTGGTCGGCGACCCCATGCAGTCGATCTACCGTTTCCGCAAGGCCGACGTGGGGGGCTTTCTGCGCGTCAAGGAAAACGGCCTGGGCGAGGTCGAGCTGACGGCGCTGGACCTGACGGACAATTTCCGTTCGCAAGCCCATCTGGTGGAATGGGTCAACGCCGCCTGCGGTCCCATTTTCCCGTCCCGCAACCATCCGGGGCTGGGCGCCATCACTTATACGCCCTCGGCGGCCTTCAACGAGGGCCGGGACGGCCCGGGCGCCGAGTTCCACCCCGTATGGCTGCCCGCGCCGGCCGACGGGGACGCGGCCGAGGACCTCTCCGACGACGCGGAGGCGCTGGCCGTGCGGCTCGCCCGGGAAGCGCTGGAGCGCAACGCCGGCAGCGAGCATCCGGTGGCCATACTGGTGCGTGCGCGCACGCATCTGGGCGGCATCGTGCACCGGCTCGCCGAACAGGGCGTCCCTTGCCGGGCCGTCGAGCTCGTCACCCTGCGTTCGCGCCAGCCCGTGATCGACCTGGCGCAGCTGGCGCGGGCGCTGTCCCATCCGGCGGATCGCCTGGCATGGCTGTCGGTGCTGCGTTCGCCCTTGTGCGGCCTCACCTTGAACAGCCTCCATGCCTTGTGCGGGCATGACCACCATGCGGCGATGCCCGCTCTGATCGAAGATTTCCTGAAGCGCGCGGCGGCCGGGCAGGCCGGCCTGCCGGCGGGCGAACTCAAGCGCCTGCGGCATGCGGCCCACGTGATGCTGGATCCCGCCAACGCGGCCGGGGCCATCCCTTTCGCGGCCTGGCTCGAAGAATGCTGGACCCGGCTCGGCGGCCCCGCCGTCTATCCCGAGCCGAGCGACCGGGCGGATGTGGAGCGTCTCTTCCGCCTGGTCGAGGAACTGGCGCCCTACGGCAATCTCGATCCGGTCGAGCTCGAGAACCGGCTGGACGAGCTGTACGCGGCGCCCAGTGGCGGCGGCCCGGCGGTGGAAGTCATGACCATCCACAAGTCGAAAGGGCTGGAGTTCGAGACGGTGATCATCGCCGGCCTGCATAAATCGCCGCGCAGCGACCGGGCGCCGCTGATGCGTTTCGAGCAGAGCGGGGAAGAACTGCTGCTGGGGCCCATCAAGCCCAGGGCGGCGGACGAGCACGATCCGGTTTCGCTCTACCTGGCGGCCCGTGAAAAGAAGCGCGCCGCCTACGAGGCCGACCGCCTGCTGTACGTGGCCCTGACCCGGGCGCGCAAGCAGCTGCACCTGATCGGCGAGCTCAGGCTCGACGAGGGCATGGCCGTCAAGCCGCCGTCGGGCGCTTCGATGCTGGGGCGCCTGTGGGGGCGGATGCGTCCGCCCGAAGCGCCAGAAGCCGCCGCCCTCCAGGCTGCGGGCGCCACGCGGAAAAGCCGGACGGAAGACCGCCGCCTGCTGCGCATGGCCGAAGCCTCCATCCCGGCAAGCCGCGAGGCCCGTCCCCTCGCCGGCGGGCCGCCGGCGCCCTGGGACTGGCGGGCCGCCACGACGGACGAAAGCATCATCGGCAGCGTGGCGCACGCCTGGCTGGAACGCCTGGGACACGACGGCGCCGAGGCCTGGAGCGAGGACGTGCTGCGCGCCAGCCTGCCGGTGTTCCGCAAGCAACTGAGCCGCGCCGGCTTGCGGGAATCCCGGCTGGACGCCGCCGCCGGCGTTTTGCGGGATACGTTGCTCGCCACGCTCGCCAGCGAGCGCGGCCGCTGGCTGCTGCACGTGGCCAAGGCGCACCGGGAATGGGCGCTGCTGGACGTCAGCGGCCGCGTCTCCGTCATCGACCTGGCCATTTCCCGGGAGCGGGACTGGCTGGTGGTCGATTACAAGACGGGCGTGCCGCGCGACGGCGAAAGCGCGGCGGAATTCTCGGCGCGCATGAAGGAAGCCTACAGGGAGCAGATAGAACGTTATTGCACCCACGTCCGGGCGCTGGACGGCCGCCCCGCGCGCGGGGCGCTGTACTTCCCCAGGGCCGACATCTGGGTCGATTACGGCCTGGTCGTCTGAGCGGCGGCACGCGGGGCCAAGACCTGTTAAACTTTCAGGCGGCGGGCCCCTTCGCATGGTCCGGCGGTGAACCTGGTCAGGTCGGGAACGAAGCAGCCACAGCCGTTTAGGATCAGTGCCGAAGTCAGGCTCGCCCCCAAATACCACTAGCCTTCTTGAATCCGGTACACTTTTCGTTTACCCATCACGATAGCTCCCGGTTTCAGGCTCCTTGCATGACATATCTGGTATTGGCGCGTAAATGGCGGCCCCGTTCGTTTGACACCCTGATCGGCCAGGACCACGTGGTACGCGCCCTGACGCACGCGCTGTCCACCCAGCGCCTGCATCATGCCTGGCTGTTCACGGGCACGCGCGGTGTCGGCAAGACCACGCTGTCGCGCATACTGGCCAAGTCCCTCAATTGCGAAGCCGGCATCACCGCCCAGCCCTGCGGCGTCTGCCGCGCCTGCACCGAAATCGACGCGGGCCGCTTCGTCGATTATGTCGAACTGGATGCGGCCTCCAACCGTGGTGTCGAGGAAATGACGCAGCTGCTCGAACAGGCCGTCTATGCGCCCGGCAGCGGCCGCTTCAAGGTCTACATGATCGACGAAGTGCACATGCTTACCGGCCACGCGTTCAACGCCATGCTCAAGACGCTGGAAGAGCCTCCGCCCCACGTCAAATTCATACTCGCCACGACCGACCCCCAGAAAATCCCGGTCACGGTGCTGTCGCGCTGCCTGCAGTTCAACCTGAAGCAGATGACGGCCGACGCCATCGTCGGCCATCTGCAGGACATCCTCGCGCAAGAGGGCGTCGAGTTCGAGACGCCGGCGCTGCGCCTGCTGGCCCAGGCGGCGTCCGGCTCGATGCGCGACGCCCTGTCCCTGACCGACCAGGCGATTGCCTACAGCGCGGGCAACATCAGCAGCGAAGCCATCCAGGGCATGCTGGGCACCATCGACCAGCGCCATCTGGCGGCATTGCTGCGCGCGCTCGCCGCGAGCGACGCCAGGCAAGTGCTGAAGGTGGCCGACGAGCTCGCGAATCGCGGCCTGTCCTATTCGGGCGCCCTGGCCGATCTCGCCGTCCTGCTGTCCCGCGTGGCGATGCAGCAGCGGGTGCCGGGCCTGACGCCGGCGGACGACCCCCTGGCCGAAGACATCGCGGCGCTGGCCGGCCTGCTGCATCCGGACTACGTGCAGCTGTTCTATTCCGTGGCGGTGCACAGCCGGCAGGAACTCGCCCTGGCGCCCGACGAATACGCCGGCTTCGTCATGGCCTGCCTGCGCATGCTGTCGCTGGTCCCCGGCGGTTCGCCGGCGGCCGCGCCGCCCTCACCGGGCGCCGATGCGTCGGCCGCCGCCGGTCCCGGCGTCGACGCGCCGGCAAGCACGCAAGCCGCGGCGGCTCCGCTGGAGGCGTCGCCGTCCCGGGCGGCCCACGACGCCTCGTCCGTCGGCAACGCAGCGGATCATGCCGCGGCTGCCGAGGGCGCGGACGGCGATGCCGCAACGAAAGGCGCCGCAGCGGCATCCGCGGGCATTGCCGCGGCCACATCTCCAGACATCCCGGCCGCCGATGCGGGCTCCTGGGCCGACCACGACGTCCCCGCCTGGGAACCCCTTCCATCGGACGGCGAGCAGGCGGCAAGCGAAGAGCCGGCCGCCGCCCAGCCGATGGAACCGGCACCCGAATCCCCGGCGCCGGCGTCCTCTCCCGCCCCGGATCCGCAAGGCGAAAGCGACTCCCACGGCGGCGGGCTCGATGACGCCCGGTTCGACAGCGATCAATTCGACGGCGGCCAATTCGACGACGCCCGCTTCGAACCGGTCTACATGGACGAGGACGGCGGCTACGCGCCTGTGGACGACTTCGAAGCCCTGGCCGGCTACGAGCCGGACTCCGTGCCCATGGTGTTCGCGGAACCGCCCAAGAAGGCGCGCTCCCCCCGCTTGCGGGACATGTCCCCCAGCGGCTGGCCGGCGCTTGCCGCGACCCTGCCCGTGACGGGGCTGGCGGCCGAGCTCGCCCGGCAAAGCGAGTGGCTGGGCGCCGAGGGCGATACGGTCCGCCTGCGCGTGGCCGTGCGCAGCCTGGCTGAAAGCCCCGGCAAGGCCCGCCTGCGCACGGTGCTGTCCGAGCACTTCGGCACCGTCGTCCAGCTCGATGTCGAATATGGCGCCACGGGCGACGAAACCGCCCATGCCGTCGAGCAGGCGCGCAGGGCCCAGCGCCAGAAGGACGCCGAACGAGCGGTGGCGAACGACGCTTTCGTACGGACCCTGATCGCCGAGTTCGGCGCCACGGTGGTGCCGGGTTCCATCAGCGCCGCGCCCGAGCATCGGGCGGCCCCGCAACGCTGAAAGGCAGCGGCATGAGGCCGGGCGTTTTTCTTCTTCTTTACCATACTCATCTCAGGAAAAATCAATCATGATGAAAGGACAGATCGCGGGCCTGATGCGCCAGGCGCAGCAAATGCAGGAAAACATGAAGAAGGCCCAGGAAGCGCTGGCCGAGATCGTCGTCGAAGGCGCATCGGGCGGCGGGCTCGTCAAGGTGTCCATGTCCTGCCGGCACGACGTCAAGCGCGTGACGATAGATCCCAGCCTGCTCGCCGACGACAAAGACATGCTCGAGGACCTGGTCGCGGCCGCTTTCAACGACGCCTTGCGCAAGGCGGAAACGACTTCCCAGGAAAAAATGGCTTCGGTCACGGCAGGCATGCCCTTGCCCCCCGGGATGAAACTGCCGTTCTGATAAATGGAAGCGCCTTTGCCAGAGCCTGAACCGCTGAAGGCTCTCATCGAATCCCTGCGCCGCCTGCCGGGCGTGGGGGTCCGGTCCGCCCGGCGCATGGCCTACCACCTGCTGCAGCACGACCAGCCGGGCGCCGAGCAGCTCAGCCGCGCGCTGTCTTCGGCGCTGCGGGACCTGCGCCATTGCGCGCGGTGCAATGGCTTCACCGAAGAGGAAATCTGCGCCACCTGCAGCAATCCCAAGCGCGATCCGTCCATCTTGTGCATCGTCGAGACTCCGGCGGACCAGAACATGATCGAGTCCAGCCATGGGTATCGGGGGCTGTACTATGTGCTGATGGGCCGGCTCGCGCCGCTCGAGGGCATAGGCCCCGATGAGCTGCGGTTCGACAGGCTGTTGAAGCGGGTGGATGACGGGCTGGTGAAAGAGGTCATACTGGCCACCAATTTCACGGCCGAAGGCGAGACGACGGCGCATTACCTGTCCGAGCTGCTGCAGTCGCGCGGCATCGCGGTGAGCCGTCTTGCGCGAGGGGTGCCGGCGGGCAGCGAGCTCGAGTATGTCGATGCGGGGACCATCGCCTGGGCGCTGATGGAGCGGCGCAGTACCTGAAGGGCGGTCGCGGAACTCGCCCGCCGCTCCGGCCGGAAAGAGAATCGGAATGAATAGGGATATCCATGAGCCCAGCGGTCCTATCCGCTTGCCGCGCCTGATCTCATGTAATATGACGAAAAAATCGGGCCCCCGTGCCTACAATTCAGGAGATCCCTAATGTCCTTGTCTCGTCGCGATATGCTCAAGTTGGCGGGTGTAGCCGGTGCAGCGGCCGTCGCCCCTCGTTTTGCCGGCGCCCAGGCGCTGGAAAAGAAAGACGTGGTGATTGCCGTGGGTGGCCAGGCGCTCATCTATTATCTGCCCTTGTCCATCGCCCATGTGAACGGCTACTTCAAGGACGAAGGGCTGGACGCGAAGATCGTCGATTTCGCCGGCGGTTCCAAGGCGCTGCAAGCCGTGGTCGGCGGCAGCGCCGACGTGGTTTCGGGCGCGTTCGAGCATACGATCAACCTGCAGTCCAAGGGGCAGGCCTATCGCGCCTTCGCCCAGCAGGGCCACGCGCCCATGATCGTGCTGGCGGTCTCCAAGAAAACCATGGCCGGCTACAAAAGCCCTGCCGACCTGAAAGGCAAGAAGGTCGGCGTCACGGCGCCGGGGTCGTCCACCAACATGATGGTCAGCTTCTACCTGGCTCAGCACGGCCTCAAGCCCACCGACGTCTCCATCGTCGGGGTGGGCGCGGGGGCGGGCGCCATCACCGCCATGCGCACCGGCCAAATCGACGCCATCGCCAACCTGGATCCGGTCATCAGCACGCTCGTCAAGGAAGACGCCGTGCAGATCGTCGCCGATACCCGGACCATCAAGGACACCATCCAGATCTTCGGCGGCAACATGCCGTCCGGCTGCCTCTATACCTCGCAGGAATTCATCGACAAGCACCCCAATACGGTCCAGGCCCTGGCCAACGCCATCGTCCGGGCCGACAAATGGATACGGGCGTCCACGCCCGACCAGATCGCCAAGGTCGTGCCCGAAAGCTATCTGCTGGGCGACGTGGAGCTGTACAAGCTCGCCTTGCAAGGCAACAAGGAAGCGCTTTCGCCCGACGGCCGGGTGCCCGACGACGGCCCGCAGACCGCCTTGAACGCCTTGGCGGCTTTCGTGCCGAATTTCCCGAAAGACAAGATCGACGTAAGCAAGATCTGGACCAACGATTTCGTCAACAAGGCCAATCAAAAATACCCGAATGCCTGAAGCCGCCCTGTCGCTTGAAAACATTACCTGCACCTTCGCCTCGAACGAAAGTGCGGGTAAAAGCTATACCGCCGTCCAAGACGCCTCTTTGTCCATCGCGCCCGGCGAGTTCGTCTCGGTGGTGGGCCCCACGGGCTGCGGGAAGTCCACATTGCTGAACGTCGGGGCGGGGCTGCTCGCGCCCTCGTCGGGCCAGGTCAGGGTGTTCGGCCAGGTGCTGCAGGGGGTGAACCAGCGGGCGGGCTACATGTTCCAGGGCGAAGCGCTGATGCCCTGGCGCAGCGCGCTCAGCAACGTCACCGCGGGGCTGGAGTTCGCCGGCGTCCCGGCGGCGGAAGCGCAGGAGCGCGGCCGCGATTGGCTGAAAAGAGTGGGGCTCGGCGGTTTCGAGAACCGCTATCCGCACCAGATGTCGGGCGGCATGCGCAAACGGACCATGCTGGCCCAGACGCTCATCCGCGATCCCGACATCATCCTCATGGACGAGCCCTTTTCCGCGCTCGACGTCCAGACGCGCCAGCTGATGGAAAACGAGGTCCTGGAAATCTGGATGGCCAAGCGCAAGGCCGTGCTGTTCATCACCCATGACCTGGACGAGGCCATCGCCATGAGCGACCGCGTGGTGGTGCTGTCGGCCGGGCCCGCCACGCATCCCATCGGCGAGTTCGGCATCGATATTCCGCGTCCGCGCGACGTGGCCGAAGTGCGCACGAATCCGCGCTTCGTCGAACTGCACAAGGCGATCTGGGATGTCTTGCGCGAAGAAGTGCTCAAGGGCTATGCCCAACAGAAGCGGGCTTGAGATGTCGAAGTCGAACAAAAATCATTCCCTTTCCCTGCGGTTCTGGCAGGTGTTGCTGCTGGTGGTGGTCGTTCTGGCCTGGCATTTTGCGTCCCAGGACAGGAACTTCGCCTTCTTCTTCGGGCAGCCCGTCGAGGTCGCGAAGGTCATCTGGGCGTGGTTCGTGACGAACGGCGACATCTACCGGCACCTGGGCGTCACGCTCACGGAAACCATGCTGGCCTTCGTGATCGGAACGGTCGCGGGCCTGGGTTTCGGGCTATGGCTGGGCCTGTCGCGCGGGGCGAGCGCGCTGCTGGATCCATACATCACCGCGCTGAACTCGATGCCGCGCGTCATCCTGGCGCCGATTTTCGGCATGTGGTTCGGCCTGGGCATCTGGTCCAAGGTGGCGCTGGCGGTCACGCTGGTGTTCTTCATCGTGTTCTTCAACGTGTACCAGGGGGTGCGCGAGGTCAGCACGACGCTGCTCGACAATGCGCGCATGCTGGGCGCCAACCGCAAGCAGCTCTTGCGCCACGTGTACATTCCTTCGGCGACCAGCTGGGTGTTTTCGAGCCTCCACACCTCGGTCGGGCTGGCTTTCGTGGGCGCCGTGGTCGGCGAATACCTGGGGTCCGCGAGCGGGGTCGGCTACCTGATCCTGCAGGCGGAAGGCACGCTGGACGTGAACACGGTGTTCGCGGGCATCGTGGTGCTGACGGTGTTCGCGCTGTTGCTGGATGGCGCCGTCACCCTGTTTGAAGACCGCATACTGGCCTGGAAGCCCAAGGCGGGCGAAACGGAAAAGCTGTAGGGCGCCGGGGTCGCCCCGTGGCCGGACCCCATTGCGGCGCCCGGCCCCGGCGGCGTTCTTTCTGTTACCGGCGCGCCTCGGCGATCAGCGCATCCAGCTTCTGGGCATCGGCGACAAAGACCCGGATCCCTTCCGCGAGCTTCTCCGTCGCCATGGCGTCCTGGTTCAGTTCCGTCCGGAAAGCGACTTCATTGCTCGCCATCCAGACCGGCGCATTCTTCCGCGCGTCCTCCGGATTCAGCTTTCTTTCCAGCGGCTCCGTGCTGGAAGCGAGCTCGTTCAGCAAATCAGGGCTGATCGTCAATAAATCGCAGCCCGCAAGCGCGCGGATCTGCCCGATGTTCCGGAAGCTCGCCCCCATGATCTCCGTGGGAACATCGTAGGCCTTGTAATAATCGTAAATTCTTTTTACCGACTGCACGCCGGGATCCGCCGCGCCCGCGTTCGCGGCCTCGTCCCAATTGGCTCCGGCGGCCTTCTTGTGCCAATCGTAGATGCGCCCCACGAAAGGCGAGATCAGCTGCGCCTTCGCCTGCGCGCACGCCACCGCCTGCGGCAGCGAGAAAAGCAGCGTCATGTTGCAGCGTATGCCCTCGGCCTGCAGCACCTTGGCCGCTTGTATGCCCTCCCAGGTGGACGCCAGCTTGATCAGCACCCGTTCCCGCTCCACGCCCGCGCGCTGGTATAGCGCGATGATCTGGCGGGCGCGCTCGATGCTGGCCTGGGCGTCGAAAGACAGCCGCGCATCGACCTCGGTGGAGACGCGGCCGGGGATGATGCCCAGTATTTCGCGGCCGAAGGCGACGAGCAGCTGGTCGGCCAGTTCGCTGCTGGGACTGTTCCGGTTGTCCGCGATCACCTTTTCCAGCAAGGGACGGTTGCCCGGCTGCTGCACGGCCTTCAGGATCAGCGTGGGGTTGGTGGTGGCGTCCGTGGGACGGTATTTGCGCATTGTCTCGAAATCGCCGGTATCGGCGACCACGGTTGTAAACTGGCGCAAAGAATCAAGTTGATTGGACATAGTTTTTACACCGATTAAAACAATACAGAGTCATGGTCGGCTACTGTAGACGATTTTCATGGCGCGGGCAGCCGCAGGCCCCATTGTTACATGGGTTTGCCGGGCCCAAGGCGACTCAAGGTATAATCGGAAGGTTTAATTACTGACTTTATAACCGGGGTTTACAGTGCTACCGTCACTCTTTTCCGAGGGCGCCCAAGCGGCTCCCACAGCAATTCTTGCCCTGGCGGACGGTACCATCTTCAAGGGTGTCTCTATCGGCGCCGATGGTTATTGCGTCGCCGAAGTCGTCTTCAATACCGCCATGACCGGCTATCAGGAAATCCTGACCGATCCCAGCTACAGCGGCCAAATCGTAACCTTGACTTACCCGCACATCGGCAACACCGGTGTCAACGACGAAGACGTCGAATCCACGCAGGTGCACGCCGCCGGCCTCGTGGTGCGCGACTGTTCCTTGCGCGTGTCGAATTACCGCGCCACCAAATCCCTGCCCGAATACCTCAAGGAAGAGGGCGTCGTCGCCATCTCGGGGGTGGACACGCGCAAGCTTACGCGCATCCTGCGCGACGGCGGGGCGCAGGGCGGGTGCATCCTGGTGGGCGACGACGTCGACCGCGCGCTGGAACTGGCCCGCCAGTTCCCGGGCATGTCCGGCCAGGACCTGGCCAGCACGGTGTCCACCAAGCAGCCCAACGACTGGCGCGGCGGCACTTGGCAGATCGGCAAGGGGTTCGCCGATCCGGCCGAAAACACCTACCACGTGGTCGCCTACGACTACGGCATCAAGACCAACATCCTGCGTCTGCTGGCCGACCGCGGCTGCCGGATCACGCTGGTGCCCGCGCAGACGCCGGTGGAAGAAGTCCTGGCCCTGAAGCCGGACGGCATTTTCCTTTCCAACGGCCCCGGCGACCCCGAACCCTGCAACTACGCCATCGACACCTGCAAGGCGGCGCTCGAGCGCAAGATCCCGCTGTTCGGCATTTGCCTGGGGCAGCAGATCCTCGGCCTGGGGCTGGGCGCCAAGACGGTCAAGATGAAAGCCGGCCATCATGGCGCCAACCATCCCGTGCAGGACCTCGACACGGGCAGGGTGTTCATCACCAGCCAGAATCACGGCTTCAACGTCGACGCCGATTCACTGCCGCCCAATGCGCGCGTCACCCACGTGTCCCTGTTCGACGGCACGCTTCAGGGTTTCGAGCTCACCGACAGCCCCGCCTTCTGCTTCCAGGGGCATCCCGAGGCCAGCCCCGGCCCGCACGACATCGTGGTGCTCTTCGACAAATTCATCAGCCTCATGGCCGCAAAAAAATAATTCAGCATTATGCCAAAGCGTACAGACATAAAAAGCATACTCATCATCGGGGCCGGCCCGATCATCATCGGCCAGGCCTGCGAATTCGACTATTCCGGCGCCCAGGCGTGCAAGGCGCTCAAGGCCGACGGCTATCGCACCATACTGGTCAACAGCAACCCCGCCACCATCATGACGGACCCGGAAACGGCGGACGTCACCTACATCGAGCCCATCACCTGGCAGGCCGTTGAAAAAATCATCGAGCGCGAAAAGCCCGATGCCCTGCTGCCCACCATGGGCGGCCAGACGGCGCTGAACTGCGCGCTCGACCTGGTCCGCCACGGCGTGCTTGCCAAGCATGGCGTCGAGCTCATCGGCGCGAACGAGCATGCCATCGAAAAGGCCGAAGACCGCCAGAAGTTCAAGCTCGCCATGGACGCCATCGGCCTCGAATCGGCCAAGTCCGGCGTCGCGCACTCCATGGAAGAAGCCTGGGAAGTCCAGCGCCGCATCGGCGAAGAAGCGGGCGGTTCGGGCTTCCCCGTGGTCATCCGCCCCAGCTTCACCATGGGCGGAACCGGCGGCGGCATCGCCTACAACAGCGAAGAATTCGAAAGCATTTGCCGGCGCGGCCTGGAGGCCTCGCCGACCAGCGAGCTGCTGATCGAGGAATCGCTGCTGGGCTGGAAGGAATTCGAAATGGAGGTCGTGCGCGACAAGGCCGACAACTGCATCATCGTCTGCTCCATCGAGAACCTGGACCCCATGGGCGTGCACACCGGCGACTCCATCACCGTGGCGCCGGCCCAGACGCTGACCGACAAGGAATACCAGGTCATGCGCAACGCCTCCATTGCCGTCCTGCGTGAAATCGGCGTGGACACCGGCGGGTCCAACGTGCAGTTCGCGGTCAATCCGGCCAACGGCCGCCTGATCGTCATCGAAATGAATCCGCGCGTGTCGCGCTCCTCGGCGCTCGCCTCCAAGGCCACCGGCTTCCCCATCGCCAAGGTCGCCGCGCGGCTGGCCGTGGGCTACACGCTCGACGAGCTCAAGAACGAAATCACCGGCGGCGCCACCCCGGCTTCCTTCGAGCCGGCCATCGACTACGTCGTGACCAAGGTGCCGCGCTTCGCCTTCGAGAAATTCCCGCAGGCCGATTCGCGCCTGACGACGCAAATGAAGTCCGTGGGCGAGGTCATGGCCATCGGCCGCACCTTCCAGGAATCCTTCCAGAAGGCCTTGCGCGGCCTCGAAGTCGGGGTCGACGGCCTGAACCAGAAGACCACCGATCGCGAGAAGCTGCAGGTCGAGCTGGGCGAGCCCGGCCCCGAGCGCATCTGGTACGTGGGCGACGCCTTCGCGCAGGGGTTCACCCTGGAAGAGGTCCATGCCCTGACCAGCATCGATCCCTGGTTCCTCGCGCAGATCAAGGAAATCGTCGACATCGAACTCGCGCTCGAACAAAAGACCCTGGCCGACCTCGACTATGAAACCGTCTGGCAGCTGAAGCGCCGCGGCTTCTCGGACCGCCGGCTGGCCTTCCTGCTGGACACGTCCGAATCCGAAGTGCGCAAGCTGCGCCACCAGCTGGGCGTGCGGCCGGTGTACAAGCGCGTCGATACCTGCGCGGGCGAGTTCCCCACGCGCACCGCGTACATGTACTCCACCTACGAGGACGAATGCGAGGCCGCGCCCACCGACCGCAAGAAGATCATCGTGCTGGGCGGCGGGCCCAACCGCATCGGCCAGGGCATCGAGTTCGACTATTGCTGCGTGCACGCCGCGCTGGCGCTGCGGGAAGACGGCTATGAAACCATCATGGTCAACTGCAATCCCGAAACGGTTTCCACCGACTACGACACGTCCGACCGCCTCTATTTCGAGCCCCTGACCCTCGAAGACGTGCTCGAGATCGTGCACAAGGAAAACCCCATCGGCATGATCGTCCAGTACGGCGGGCAGACTCCGCTCAAGCTGGCGCGCGCGCTGGAAGCCAACGGCGTGCCCATCATCGGGACCAGCCCCGAGTCCATCGACGTCGCCGAGGACCGCGAGCGCTTCCAGAAGCTGCTGAACAAGCTCGGCCTGCGCCAGCCGCCCAACCGCACCGCGCGCACCGAAGGCGAGGCCCTGTCGCTCGCCGCCGAAATCGGCTACCCCCTGGTGGTTCGCCCCAGCTACGTGCTGGGCGGCCGCGCCATGGAAATCGTCCACGAGCAGCAGGACCTGGAGCGCTACATGCGCGAGGCCGTCAAGGTCAGCAATGATTCCCCGGTGCTGCTGGACCACTTCCTGAACAACGCGACGGAAGTCGACGTGGACTGTCTGGCCGACGGCGAGACCGTCTTCATCGGCGGGGTGATGGAACACATCGAACAGGCCGGCGTCCACTCCGGCGATTCCGCGTGCAGCCTGCCTCCCTATTCGCTGTCCAGCGAGACCATCGCCGAGATCAAGCGCCAGACCACGCTGATGGCCCGCGCGCTGAACGTGAAGGGCCTGATGAACGTGCAGTTCGCCATCCAGGACGGCGACGTCTACGTGCTCGAAGTCAACCCGCGCGCATCGCGCACCGTGCCTTATGTTTCCAAGGCGACGGGGCTGCAGCTGGCCAAGATCGCGGCGCGCGCCATGGCCGGCAAGACGCTCGCCGCGCAGGGCGTCACCCGCGAGGTCGTGCCGCCGTACTACTCCGTCAAAGAGGCGGTCTTCCCCTTCGTCAAGTTCCCGGGCGTGGACACCATCCTGGGGCCTGAAATGAAATCCACCGGCGAAGTCATGGGCGTGGGCCAAAGCTTCGGCGAAGCCTTCGTCAAGTCGCAACTGGCCGCCGGCGTGCTGCTGCCCGAAAAAGGCACGGCCTTCATCAGCGTGCGGGCGCAAGACAAGCCCCGCGCCGTCGAAGTGGCCCGCGGCCTGGTCGAACTCGGCTTCAAGATCATCGCGACGCGCGGCACCGCGGCCGCCATCGAAGAAGCGGGCTTGCCCGTGCAAGTGGTCAACAAGGTCACGGAAGGGCGCCCGCACATCGTCGACATGATCAAGAACGGCGAGATCGCCATGGTCATCAACACGGTCGAGGAACGCCGCAACGCCATTGCGGATTCGCGCACCATACGCACGAATTCGCTGGCGGCGCGGGTCACCTTCTTCACGACCATCGCCGGCGCCCGGGCCGCGGTCGAAGGCCTGCAGTACCTGCGCAAGGGCGACGGGCTCAAGGTCTATGCCTTGCAGGACCTGCATGCGTCGATTGCTGCCGTTTAGCAAGCGGCCCGCGCGCCGGTGAAGCGCATTTTCATCACAGGGGCGAGCAGCGGCATCGGCGCCGGGCTCGCCCGTTTTTATGCGGCCCGGGGCGCGCAGCTGGCGTTGCTGGGGCGGCGGGAAGCGGCGCTGGCCGAACTGCGCGCGTCGCTGCCCGGCCGGCATTCGATCTATGCCGTCGATGCCACCGATCGCCGCGCCCTGCATGCGGCGGCCCAGGATTTCCTCGCCGCGGGCCCGGTCGACACGGTGATCGCGAGCGCCGGCATCAGCGCCGGCACGCTGACCGAAGAGCCCGCGGACTACGATGTTTTCGCGGCCATCATGAACACGAACCTGCTGGCCACCGTGGCGACTTTCGAGCCTTTCATCGCGCCGATGAGGCAGCGGGGCGCGGGCAGGCTCGTCGGAATGGGCAGCGTGGCCGGGGTGCGCGGGCTGCCCGGCGCCGGGGCGTACAGCGCATCGAAGGCGGCCGTCCGGGCGTATTGCGAAAGCCTGCGGGTGGAATTGCGGTCCAGCGGCGTCAAGGTGGTGACGATCGCGCCGGGTTTCATCCAGACGCCGATGACGGCGCACAACCCCTATCGGATGCCGTTTCTGATGCCGGTGGAGCGATTCGTGCCCAGGGCGGCGCGGGCGATCGAGCGGGGTGTGCCGTACACCGTGATTCCGTGGCAGATGGGGGTGGTGGCGAAGCTGCTTCGCGCGGTGCCTGATGGCTTGTACGATTATTTCGCCGCGGGCCGGAAACGCAAGCCGCGAATCGGGGAGTGACGGCCCCCCCTACCAGACGTCGTCCAGCGCCTCGTTTTCCAGGTGGCCCGTATAGCCCCAGTCCTGGATGAACCAATCCCCGGGCCCCCGGATGCCGCAGCGATTGATGCTCACGTTCAGTATCGGGAAAGGCCGCTGCACATCCAGCGCCGCCCCGATGCTGCGCCGCCAGGCGATATCGATCACGCCGCCATGCGTGAACACCAGAACATTCTGGCCGGGGTGCCTGCCGGCGATCTCTTCGAAAGCCCGGCCGGCGCGCTGCGAAAACGCAAGATACGATTCCCCGCCCTCGATGGGCTGCTCCGGGTCGCGGAAATCCACGAGCGCCTTGCCGCCGGAAGCCATGCTGAGGCTGGACCAGTCCTCGCCCTGGTAAATGCCGTAGCTGCGCTCGCGCAGGCCCGGCTCACGGAAAATGGGCAGCCCCAGCGACCGGGCCGCGATCTGCGCCGTGTCGTAGGCCCTGCTGAGGTCGCTGCTGTATACGGCGTGGATGTCCGCCGTGAACGCGTCGGAAGCCAGGAAGCGGGCCAGTTGCGCGGCCTGCTTGCGCCCTGTTTCATTGAGCGGGATGTCAAGCCAGCCCTGCAGCCGGCGTTCCGCATTCCAAAGGGTTTCCCCATGCCGCACCAGCCAGAAGTGTGTCGTGTTCATGTCCAAAGCATGTCAAGGCGGATTTCGCCACAGTAAACCTATTAGATTACCGTAATTGTTGCAGTGAGGCACGCGGCGCACGTACACTTTCGCCTGCAACAAAAAAAGCGGATTCAATAAGAAAGGGCGAATTCCATGTCGAACTCCTATTTTCCCCGGTGGCGCAAGGTCGAGGGCGGCGCTTCCGGCGTCGTGGTGCAGCCTGACGAGCGCATGTCCTGGCCCCAGAACATCGCCATGGGCGCGCAGCACGTCGTCGCGATGTTCGGCTCCACCATCCTGGCGCCCCTGCTCATGGGGTTCGACGCCAATGTGGCCATCCTGATGTCCGGGATCGGCACGCTGATCTTCTTCCTGTTCGTCGGCGGGCGCGTTCCCAGCTACCTGGGGTCCAGCTTCGCCTTCATCGGCGGGGTCATCGCGGTGACGGGCTATGCGGGCGCGGGGGCCAATGCGAACATCGGCGTGGCGCTGGGCGCCATCATCGCCTGCGGCTTCGTCTACACCCTCATCGGCCTGCTGGTCTGGTGGGCCAATGCCCGCTCCGGCGGGGCGGCGCAATGGATCAACGCCTGGATGCCGCCGGTCGTGACGGGCGCCATCGTCGCCGTCATCGGCTTGAACCTGGCGCCCATCGCCGCCAAGGGCGCCATGGGCGGCAGCACCTTCGAGGCCGTGATGGCCCTGGTCACGGTATTGTGCGTGGGGGGCGTGGCCGTCTATACGCGCGGCACGGTCCAGCGGCTGCTCATCCTGGTGGGCCTGCTGCTGGCCTGCGTGATCTACGCCGTGCTGGCCAACGGCCTCGGGCTGGGCAAGCCCATCGATTTCAGCGGCGTCCACGCGGCGCCCTGGATCGGCCTGCCGCATTTTGCGGCGCCGGTGTTCGAACTGCACGCCATGAGCGTGATCGTGCCGGTGGCCATCATCCTGGTGGCCGAAAACCTCGGGCACATCAAGGCCGTCAGCGCCATGACGGGGCAGAACCTGGACGTCTACCTGGGCCGCGCCTTCGTGGGCGACGGCGTCGCCACCATGGTGTCCGGGGCGGTGGGCGGGACCGGCGTCACCACCTATGCCGAGAACATCGGGGTGATGACCGTGACTCGCATCTATTCGACGCTGGTGTTCGTCGTGGCGGCCCTGATCGCGGTGCTGCTGGGCTTTTCGCCCAAGTTCGGCGCCTTGATCCAGACCATTCCCGGGCCGGTGCTGGGCGGCATGTCGGTGGTGGTGTTCGGCCTGATCGCGGTGGCCGGGGCCCGCATCTGGGTCGTGAACCAGGTCGATTTCAGCGACAACCGCAACCTGATCGTCGCGGCCGTCACCCTGGTCCTGGGCGCGGGTAATTTTTCCTTGCAATTGGGCGCATTTCGCCTCGACGGCATCGGCACGGCCACTTTCGGCGCCATTATTCTGTACGCGCTGCTGCGGCGCAGTTCGCCCGCCGCGGCGTGATGCCGGCCGCGCCCGCCGCGGCGCCGGGCGGGCTTGCATTTTCCTCGAAGTTTGCCGACAATACAGACGTTCCCCCGGTTGTCCGTCATGCCGGGGGTTTATTTTGAACTAAGCCAAATTGTTGTTGACAGCTATAACAATCCAACGATCCCTTTAGTTCCACGCGCGGGCGGCATGCATGGCCGTCCCAATAATTTCGACAGGCGCTCCACGTGACGAGCGTCTTTTTACTTTTGAGTCAGGAATATTATGTCTGCGATCCCGTTGACAGTTCGCGGCGCTGAGCGCTTGCAAGCAGAACTACATCGTTTGAAAACCGTCGAGCGGCCGGAAGTCATCAATGCCATCGCCGAGGCGCGAGCGCAGGGCGACTTGTCGGAAAACGCCGAATACGACGCCGCGCGCGAGCGCCAGGCGTTCGTGGAAGGCCGCATCCAGGAACTGGAAAGCACGCTTTCCAACGCCCAGATCATCGACCCCGCCTCGCTGGACGTCGACGGCAAGGCCGTGTTCGGCGCCACCGTCGAAATCGAAGACCTGGAATCCGGCGAACGCGTCAAATACCAGATCGTGGGCGACGTCGAAGCCGACATCCGCTCGAATCTGATCTCGGTTTCCAGCCCGGTGGCCCGCGCCCTGATCGGCAAGGCCGAGGGCGACGTGGTCGAAGTCAAGGCCCCGGCCGGCATCCGCGAATACGAAGTGCTGAACATCAGCTATATCTGAAGTCCGGGGCGGCCCGGCGGCAGAGTCCGGCGCAACTGCCGCCGCCACGACACCCCCGGGGGCCTGCCGTCCAAAGTAAAAAAGCCCAACGCACTGGCGTTGGGCTTTATAATTTGCTTAACGTTTTCCTGATCGAAGGCCGCGCCGGGCCCCGGCGCGCAGCGAAAGCGCGCTGCCGCTGCGGCGCGGTATGCCGTGGGCCGGCCGCGCCGGGACGTTTTGCGCCGCCATGGCGCGGCGGGCGCGAGGCGCGGCGGTTTCGGGCGCTTCGGCTCTTTGCGCCGCGCGCTTGGTCTTTTCGTCGCGCCGGCTGCGGGTGATGCCTTCCGCCGCTTGCTTCTTGGGGGTGTGCGGTTCAGACGGCTTGCGCAGCGCACGCGTGGCGTATTCCGCTTCGGCCTTGGCTTTTTGCGCTTTGGGATCCGGCCGGTAAATAATCAGCGTTTTGCCCAGATGGTGCACGAGCGCGCACGACAGGCTGTCGCATATGGTTTCCAGCATGGCGTTGCGGGCTTCGCGTTCTTCGCCGGCGACCCTGACCTTGATCAATTGGTGCGCAGTCAGGTTGTTGTCGATTTCTTTCAGTACGGAATCCGTCAGCCCCCGGTCTCCGATCAGGACGACCGGGCGCAAAGGGTGGGCGGCGGCGCGCAGGGCGCTGCGCTCTTGGGATGTGATGTCGAGTTTTGGCATAGTGAGATTGTACGGGAATGGCCAAAAAAAAATTCTCTAAAGAGTGGATCCAGCAACATATTAACGACCCCTACGTCAAATTGGCGCAACAGAAGGGGTATCGCGCCCGCGCGGCCTTCAAGCTCACCGAGATCCTCGACGGCGAGAAGCTGCTGCGCCCGGGCGACGTGGTGGTCGACCTGGGTTCCGCGCCGGGCAGCTGGTCCCAGGTGGCGCGCGAACGGCTGGTCGGCCCGGGCGGCGTGCTCAACGGGCGCATCATCGCGCTCGACATGCTGCCCATGGAACCCATCGCGGGCGTCGAATTCATACAGGGCGACTTCCGCGAAGACGCCGTGCTCGAGCAGCTGGCCGAGCGCCTCGGGGGCGCCCGGGTGGACCTTGTAATTTCCGACATGGCCCCCAACTTATCAGGGGTAGGGTCGGCAGATTCAGCTAGAATTCAGCATGTATGTGATTTGGCGCTCGATTTCGCCTCCCGGCACCTCAAGCCGGAAGGCGCATTGGTCGTCAAGGCCTTCCATGGCAGCGGGTTCTCCCAGATCGTCGAATCGTTCAAGCGCAGCTTTCAGCGGGTGGTCGAACGCAAGCCCAAGGCTTCGCGCGACAAATCCTCTGAAACCTTCCTGGTTGCACGGCGTCTGAAGCACCAGGTTTCTTAAAACAGGATTCCTTCTATCAGGTAGAATGAATCATTGACATACTTGTCCTGCTGCCGTGGTTCGCGGGGGTGTGGCAAGCTCAGGTTACAAGTAGGAGGTTGGCTTTGAACAACTCGTTTTCCAAGGTCGCGATCTGGATGGTGATAGCGCTCGTCCTGTTCACTGTGTTCAAGCAGTTCGACGGGCGCGCGCCGACGACCGAGACCGTGACCTATACCCAATTCATGAACGACGCCCAGGCCGGGCGCATCGCCAAGGTCGACATCCAGGGCGACACCCTGTATGTCACCCCCGACGCCGGCCGCCCGTACAGCCTGACGTCCCCCGGCGACCTCTGGATGGTGCCCGAACTCGTCAAGTCCGGCGTGCAGGTGTCGGGCAAGGCCCGCGAAGAACCCTCGTTCCTGACCAGCCTGTTCATCTCCTGGTTCCCCATGCTGCTGCTGATCGGCGTATGGATCTTCTTCATGCGCCAGATGCAGGGCGGCGGCAAGGGCGGCGCGTTCAGCTTCGGCAAGTCGCGCGCGCGCATGCTGGACGAAAACACCAACCATGTCACCTTCGCCGACGTCGCCGGCTGCGACGAGGCCAAGGAAGACGTCCAGGAACTGGTCGACTTCCTGCGCGATCCCACCAAGTTCCAGCGCCTGGGCGGCCGCATTCCGCGCGGCGTGCTGATGGTCGGCTCCCCGGGCACCGGCAAGACCTTGCTGGCCAAGGCCATCGCCGGCGAAGCCAAGGTGCCGTTCTTCAGCATTTCCGGCTCCGACTTCGTTGAGATGTTCGTCGGCGTGGGCGCCGCCCGCGTGCGCGACATGTTCGAGAACGCCAAGAAGCAGGCGCCTTGCATCATCTTCATCGATGAAATCGACGCGGTCGGGCGCCAGCGCGGCGCCGGGCTGGGCGGCGGCAACGACGAACGCGAGCAGACCCTCAACCAGCTCCTGGTCGAGATGGACGGCTTCGAAACCGGGCAGGGCGTGCTGGTCATCGCCGCCACCAACCGTCCCGACGTGCTCGATCCCGCCTTGCTGCGGCCCGGCCGCTTCGACCGCCAGGTGGTGGTGTCGCTGCCCGACATCCGCGGCCGCGAACAGATCCTGAAAGTCCACATGCGCAAGGTGCCCCTGGCCACCAACGTCGACGCCATGGTGCTCGCGCGCGGCACGCCCGGTTTCTCCGGCGCCGACCTCGCCAACCTGGTGAACGAGGCCGCGCTGTTCGCCGCGCGCCGCAACGGCCGCACGGTCGACATGGCCGACTTCGAAAAGGCCAAGGACAAGATCATCATGGGGGCCGAGCGCCGCTCGCTCATCATGCCCGAAGAAGAGCGCCGCAACACGGCCTACCATGAGTCCGGCCACGCGCTGGTGGCGCGCCTGCTGCCCAAGACCGATCCGGTGCACAAGGTCACCATCATTCCCCGCGGCCGCGCGCTGGGCGTCACCATGCAGCTGCCCGAAGGCGACCGCTACAGCATGGACAAGGAACGCCTGCTGAACACCATCGCGGTGCTGTTCGGCGGCCGCATCGCCGAAGAAGTCTTCATGAACCAAATGACGACGGGCGCCTCGAACGACTTCGAACGCGCCACGGCCATCGCGCGCGACATCGTCACCCGCTACGGCATGACCGACTCCCTCGGGCCCGTGGTCTACGCCGAGAACGAGGGCGAGGTGTTCCTGGGGCGCAGCGTCACCAAGACGACGCACATGTCCGAGGCCACCATGCAGAAGGTCGACCACGAGATCCGCGACATCATCGACCGCCAGTACGCCGTCGCTCGCAAGCTCATCGAAGACAACCGCGACAAGATGGAAGCCATGGCGGCGGCGCTGCTCGAATGGGAAACCATCGATGCGGAACAGATCGAGGACATCATGCAGGGCCGTCCTCCGCGTCCGCCGCAGGCCTTGTCGGGCCGTAACGACGCGTCCGACGCCGCTCCGCCGGCCGCGGGCGTCACGTCGGCGGGCGGCGACGCAGCGGCCACGCCGGTCTAAGCTGGACTCCGACTGGTTTCAATGGGTTCCAGCCTGCTTTGTGGGCGCTTCGATCTCGATCTCGGGCGCCCACTGATCATGGGGGTGGTGAACGTCACCCCCGATTCCTTTTCCGACGGCGCCGAACACTTCGAGGCGGAAGCCGCGATCGCGCACGGTCGCCTGCTTGCCGAGCAAGGGGCCGACATCCTCGACATCGGCGGGGAATCCACCCGCCCCGGCGCCGAGCCCTTGTCCGCCGATGACGAGCTGCGCCGCGTGCTGCCCGTCATCGAAGGCCTGCTCCACATCGGCATTCCGCTGTCCGTCGACACCTTCAAGCCGCAAGTGATGCGCGCGGTGCTGGACGCCGGCGCCGACATGATCAACGACATCTGCGGCTTCACCCGGCCGGGCGCCATCGAAGCCGTCGCCGATTCCAATTGCGGGCTGTGCGTCATGCACATGCAGGGCGAACCCAAGACCATGCAGGCCGACCCGCGCTACGGCGACGTGGTTCTGGAAGTCCGGCAATTCCTGCTGGACCGCGCCCATGCGCTGCGCGCGGCGGGAGTCGACAAGCGCCGCATCGTCCTGGATCCGGGCTTCGGCTTCGGCAAGACCCCGCAGCAGAACTATCTGCTGCTGCGCAAGCTGGCGGACATGGACAGCGAAGGCCACCCCTGGCTGATCGGCGTATCGCGCAAATCCATGATCGGGCACATCATAGGGCGCAAGCCCGCCGAAAGAGTCCATGGCAGCGTGGCCGCCGCGCTGGCGGCCGTGGCGCGCGGTGCGCGCATCATCAGGGTACACGACGTGGCTGCGACCTCGGACGCCCTCAAAGTCTGGAGCGCAGTGGAAACCGGAGCATATTTATGACCGAACGCAAGTATTTTGGCACCGACGGGGTTCGGGGCGCAGTGGGCGGCTCCACCATCAACGCGGAATTCGCGCTGCGGCTCGGCTATGCGGCTGGGCGCGTGCTGGCCCGCAAGCATCCCGGCCGCGGCCGCCCCGCGGTCGTCATCGGCAAGGACACGCGGATTTCCGGCTACATGCTGGAATCCGCGCTGGAAGCGGGCCTGTCGGCGGCCGGCATCGACGTGCTGCTGGCCGGCCCCGTTCCCACCCCGGCCGTGGCCTACCTGACCCGCGCCCTGCGCCTGGTGGCGGGCATCGTCATCAGCGCATCCCATAATCCCTACCAGGACAACGGCATCAAGTTCTTTTCCGCCCAGGGCATGAAGCTGCCGGACGAAATCGAGGCCGAGATCGAAGCGGCGATAGACGAGCCGCTGGGCTGCGTCGGCTCCGAAGCGCTGGGCCGCGCGCGCCGGATCGACGATGCGGCCGGCCGCTACATAGAGTTCTGCAAAAGCACCTTCCCGAACGAGCTCGACCTGTCCGGCTTGTCCATCGTGGTGGACGCCGCCCACGGCGCGGCCTACCACATCGCGCCGCACGTCTTCCGCGAACTCGGCGCCGAGGTCTTCGCCATAGGCTGCCAGCCCGACGGCTTCAACATCAACGAAGGCGTAGGCGCCATGCATCCCGAGACGCTGGTCGCGGAAGTGCGCGCGCGCGGCGCCGACATCGGCATCGCCCTGGACGGCGACGCGGACCGCCTGCAGATGGTCGACGGCAGCGGCCGCCTGTACAACGGCGACGAGCTCCTGTATGCCATCGTGCGCGATCGCATGACGCAGCAAAGCGTGGAGGGCGTGGTCGGCACGCTCATGACGAATTTCGGTTTCGAGAAGCGCATGCAGGCGCTGGGCGTGGGGTTCGAGCGCGCCAAGGTCGGCGACCGCTACGTGCTGGAAGCCATGCAGGCGCGCGGGTGGCTGTACGGCGGGGAAAGCTCGGGGCACCTGCTGTGCCTCGATTGCCACACCACGGGCGACGGGATCATCGCGGCGCTGCAAGTCCTTCGGGCAATGAGCCGCGGCGGCAGCGCGCTGGCCGACCTGGTGTCCGACCTGAAAATGTACCCCCAGAAGATGGTCAACGTGCCCCTGGCCCCCGAGGTGCGATGGCAGACCCACCCGGGCCTGGCCGCCGCGCGCGCCAAGGTCGAGCAGAAGCTGAACGGGCGCGGGCGCGTGCTGATACGCGCGTCGGGCACGGAGCCCAAGCTGCGTCTCATGGTCGAGGCCGAAGATGCCTCGCTGGCGGAAGAGGGCGTGCGGGAGCTGGTTGCGGTGAACTTGGCAAACGAGTAACGTAAGCATCAAAAACCTGAAACATTCATCGCGGACAATCACGGAATGTTTGGGAGTTGCTCGAATGCTAGAGTCTGCACGCATAGAAGCCGGTTTCCCGGCGGACAGGAACTGGGCGCGGCCCGTGGCCGGCGGCCTGGTGATGGGGCTGGCGCGCGGCGCCGAAGACCTGGAGGCCATACAGCGCCTGCGCTACCAGGTATTCACTGAAGAAATGAACGCGGTGTTCCCGGATGCCGCGGACGGCCTGGATGCCGACCGCTACGATCCCTGGTGCGAACACTTCATGGTCAAAGAGGCGCACACCGGCCGCGTGGTGGGCACCTACCGCCTGCTGACGCCGGCGAACGCGCGCAAGGCCGGCGGCTATTACTCAGAATCGGAATTCGACCTGAGCGGCCTGGGCGCCATCCGCGAGCAAGTCGTCGAAGTGGGGCGGTCCTGCACGCATCCCGACTACCGGAACGGCGCGGCCATCATGCTGCTATGGTCCGGCATCGCCGGCATGATGCACCGGTCCGGCTTCCGCTATCTGCTGGGCTGCGCCAGCGTCAGCCTGCGCGACGACGGCGTCACCGCCGCCGAAGTCTGGCGCATGGTCAAAAGAGGCCTGGAAGGCGCGTCCGGCATTCCGCGCGTCACGCCTCATCACCGCTATCCGGTGGAATGCCTGGACAGCGCCTTGCCGGCGCGCATCCCGCCGCTGATCAAAGGCTATCTGAAGCTGGGCGCCACGATTTGCGGCGAGCCCGCCTGGGATCCCGACTTCAACACGGCCGATTTCCCGGTGCTGCTGGACATCCGCGACATGGAGGAGCGCTATCGGCGCCGCTTCGGTTTGGATTAGGGCCTGTTGACGCTAAAAGGCGGGCGGCGCCGGCCCTAGGTTTCCACCAGGGTGAACTCGAATCCGGCCTTGGCCCACTCGGCGGTTTCGGCCTGCAGCGAGAATTCCGAGAGCGGGTGCGCCTCCAGCCAGGCTTTCGCCGCCTTGAGGGTGATTTTCCGGCCGTTGACTTCCAGGGTGATGGGCAGCCCGGCCTTGTGGTCTTCACGCCGCCGGCACAGCAGCACCGCCAGGCGCAGGCAAAGCAGGGTCAGCCACTTGCCCCGCGTGGGCTCCAGCAGCGACAGCTTGTTGATCTTGCCGTGGTGCCCCAGCACCAGCAGCGCGAGCAGGGACTGGTCGTCGTTCGAAAAACCCGGCATGTCGGCGTGCTGGAGGATATAGGCGCCGTGCTTGTGGTATTCGGCGTGGGCGATGCTGATGCCCACTTCGTGCAGGTCGGAGGCCCAGCCCAAGGTGCGCTGCAGGTCTTCCTTCTCGACGTCGTCCGAAAGGTCGAGTTGCGAGAAAAACTGCAGGGCGATGCGCTTGACCCGTTCCGATTGCCGGGTGTCGATGTGGTGGCGCTTGATGAACTGGCGCACGGTTTCGTCGCGCTTGTCGTGGTCCGAGTCGCGGCCCAGGATGTCGTACAGCACCCCCATGCGCAGGGCGCCTTCTCCGGGCGCCATGACTTTGATCTTGAGCTCCTGGAAGGCCGCCAGCATGATGGCCAGGCCGCCAGCCAGCACCAGCGAGCGGTCGTGCTTGAGCCCCGGCAGCTCTTTCATGATGACCTTGCCGTCCCGGATCAGCTTGGCCTTGAGCAGTTCCAGGCCTTCGAGGGTGATGCCTTTCTTGGACATGCCCCCTTCCTGCAGTACGGCGATGAGCCCTTTGGCGGTGCCGGAGGAACCATAGGCTTCCTGCCAGCCGGTTTTCCGGTACTGCTTGGATATGCCTTCGAACTCCCGGCGCGCCGCCAGCAGGGCTCTTTCCATGCGGGCCTGGGTGATGTGGCCGTCGGGGAAGAACTGCCGGGTGTAGCTGACGCAGCCCATGTACAGGGAGCTCATGTGGATGGGCTCGAAGCCTTTGCCGATGATGACTTCGGTGGAGCCGCCGCCGATGTCTATCATCAGGCGGCGATTGGGGGAGGGCGGGAGTTCGTTGGTGATGCCGGAAAAGATCAGGCGCGCTTCTTCCTGGCCGGCGATGACTTCGATGGGGAATCCCAGGGCGGCTTCGGCGCGCGGCAGGATGTCGCCGACGTTGCGGGCGATGCGGAAGGTGTTGGTGGCGACCGCCCGGACGCGGTTGGGATGGAAGCCGGACAGGCGCTCGCCGAAGCGCTTGAGGACGGTGATGGCGCGCTCGATGGCTTCTTCGCAGATGATCTTGTCGGCGTCCAGGCCGGCCGCCAGCCTGACGGACTCTTTCAGGCGGTCGACGGCGTAGATCTGCGCTTTGCCGTCGAGTTGCACGACGCGCCCGATGGATAGCCGGAAGCTGTTGGAACCCAGGTCGACCGCGGCAAGTAGATGGTCCATTTAAGCAAGTTTACTGGTGGATACTTGCGAATTATAAAGACTGCGCGCATATGCGTCTTTGCACTGCATCATGGACCGTCTTGGCGCACGCCGTTCGCGTCATGGAATGCGGCCTGCTTGGCATGTGCGACGAGCAAGCCGCTTGGGGACCAAACAACATGCGCGGCATAAAGCGGCAAGCCGGTATAGGAGCGTTTTGATAGTATAGAAATCGTGCGCGCCTTTTTTACGGCTTGTCACATGACAGTAATGAAAATGACGTAAAACCTCGTGTGCCTCTTTTTCTGGACTGATCCATGCTTCCTGCGTCGTCGAATCCCACTCTGCTGAACCGCGAGCTTTCCCTGCTCAAGTTCAATGAGCGTGTCCTGGCCATGGCCGAGAACCGCAACACGCCGCTGCTCGAGCGTCTGCGGTATCTTTGCATCGTCAGCTCCAACCTCGACGAATTCTTCGAAATCCGGATTTCCAGCTTGAAAGAGCAGCAAAGGCAGACGCCGACGCTGGTCGGCGTGGACGGCTACACGCCGGGCGAAGCCTTCGAGCGGGTGCAGGCCGCCGCGCACGAGCTCGTGGACAGGCAGAACAACCTGCTGATGAACCAGGTGCTGCCCAAGCTGCGGGCCGAAGGCATCGCCTTGCTGCCGCCCCCGAACTGGGACGAAGGAATGCGCGAATGGGCGCACGACTGCTTCGAGCGCGACGTCATGCCCATGCTCACCCCCATCGGCCTGGATCCGGCCCATCCTTTTCCCCGCGTCTACAACAAGAGCCTGAATTTCATCGTGGCCTTGTCGGGGCAGGACGCCTTCGGCCGCAGCGCGTCCATCGCCATCGTGCAGGCGCCGCGCGCCTTGCCGCGGGTGATGCACATGCCGTCCGAAATATCGGGCGTGCCGCACGGCTATATCTTGCTGTCGGCGCTGATCAGCGTCTTCGTGGGCGAGCTGTTTCCCGGGCTGGACGTCAAGGGCGTGTATCAGTGGCGCGTCACCCGCAACAGCGACCTGTTCGTCGACGAAGAAGAAATCACCAATCTGCGGCAGGCGCTGCAAGGGGAATTGTCGCAGCGCAATTTCGGGGCGGCGGTGCGGCTCGAGATCGACCAGAGCATGCCGCCCGACCTGGAGGCCTTCCTGCAGCAGGAGTTCTTGCTGCAGCCGCAAGACACGTATCGCGTGAGCGGCCCGGTGAACCTGTCCCGGCTGATGCAGCTGTGCAACGTCGTCGACCGGCCCGATTTGTCCTTCCCGGAATACCGGCCCAAGCTGCCGGCGCCGTTCGACCACTTGCCGGACGACGAGCCCGAGGCCTTGTTCGCCGCCATCGCCGAGCGCGACCGCCTGCTGCACCATCCCTACCAGTCTTTTCAGCCGGTGCTGGCTTTCCTGACCGCGGCGGCCAGGGATGCGTCCGTGGTGGCCATCAAGCAGACCATCTACCGCACCGGCGAGGATTCCGAGCTCATGCGGCTGCTGCTGGCGGCGGCGCGGGCGGGCAAGGAAGTCACCGTGATCGTCGAGCTCATGGCGCGCTTCGACGAGCAGACCAACATCAACTGGGCCGCCCGGCTGGAAGAGGTCGGCGCGCACGTCAGCTATGGGGTGGTGGGGCACAAGACGCATGCCAAGATGGCGCTGGTCCTGCGGCGCGAGAACGGGCGCATCCGCCGGTATGGGCACCTGGGCACGGGCAATTATCATCCCCGCACCGCCAAGCTCTATACGGATTTCGGCCTGATCACCGCCGACCAGAAAATATGCGAAGACATGGACAAAGTGTTTTCGCTCTTGACGGGGCTGGGCGCGCGCCGCCCGCTGAAATGCCTGCTGCAATCGCCTTTCACCCTGCACGAGACCATGCTGGCGCTGATACGCAACGAGGCGTCGATCGCCAAGAGCGGCCGGAAGGCGAGGATCATGGCCAAAATGAATTCCCTGCTGGAGCCCATCGTCATCGACGCGCTCTACAAGGCCAGCCAGGCCGGCGTCAAGATCGACCTGGTGATCAGGGGGGCCTGCGCGCTCAGGGCGGGGGTGCCGGGCCTGTCGGAAAACATACGGGTCCGGTCCATCGTCGGCCGTTTCCTGGAGCATTCCCGGGTGTTTTATTTCCATAACGACGGCGCCGAGAACGTCTATTTGTCGTCCGCCGACTGGATGGACCGGAATTTCTTCCGCCGGGTCGAGATCGGCTTTCCGGTGTTGGACAAGGCCCTGAAGAAGCGCGTCATCAACGAGGCGTTCACCTACGCGCTGCGGGACAACCAGCTGGCCTGGCGGGCGCTGCCCAACGGCGCCTACATCAAGGTCAAGCCCAGCGGCAAGCCCTTCAATCTGCACGAGCAGCTGATGCGGCAGCTGGGCTCATAGCTTTTTACAGCGCTGTCACGAACATGTCACATTCGATCTCTACTATGGCGGCAATGCAGGCCTGCCTGCTTTCACCAGTCTCAATCCAAAGGGTTCCTCACATGTTCAAAGGCGTATTTTTGAAGGTCTCCGTCGGTTTTGCCCTGGGTACGGTCGCCATTGCCGCCCATGCCGCCGACATCACCGGCGCGGGCGCGTCCTTCCCGTATCCCATCTATGCCAAATGGGCCGCGCAATACCAGAAAGAAACCGGCAATCGCGTGAACTACCAGTCCATCGGCTCCGGCGGCGGGCAGCAGCAGATCATCGCCCGGACCGTCGATTTCGGCGCGTCGGACGACCCCATGAAGGCCGACGCCCTGGCGCAGAACGAGCTGCTGCAGTTCCCCGCCATCATCGGCGGCACCGTGCCGGTGGTCAACATCAGCGGCATCGAGCCCGGCCAATTGAAGCTGTCCGGCGAAGTCATCGCCGACATCTTCCTGGCCAAGATCAAGAAATGGGACGATCCCGCCATCAAGGCGCTGAATCCCGACCTCAAGCTGCCGTCCGCCGCCATCATCGTGGTGCATCGCTCCGACGGTTCGGGCACCACCTTCGGCTGGACCAACTACCTATCCAAGGTTTCCCCCGCCTGGAAGGCGCAGGTCGGTGAAGGCAAGGCCGTCAAGTGGCCCACGGGGCAGGGCGGCAAGGGCAACGAGGGCGTGGCCGCCTACGTGCGCCAGCTGAAGAACTCCATCGGCTACGTCGAGTACGCGTATGCGAAGCAGAACAAGCTGTCCTGGACGCAGCTCAAGAACAAGGACGGCAAGTTCGTCCAGCCGACTCAGGCCGCATTCGCCGCGGCCGCGGCGAATGCCGACTGGGCCAGCGCGCCCGGCATGGGCGTGGTGCTGACCGACGAGCCCGGCGCCGAATCCTGGCCCGTGACCTCGGCCAGCTTCATTCTGGTCCACAAGAAGCAGAACAGGCCCGAAAGCGGCAAGGAAGTCCTGGCCTTCTTCGACTGGGCTTTCAAGAATGGCAATAAAATGGCGGAAGAACTCGACTACGTGCCGATGCCGTCCGGTGTCGTCGCCCGGATCGCCGATGCCTGGAAGGCCGAAATCAAGGCGGCCGACGGCAGCGCCATCTGGAAATAAGCGGCACGGAAGAGGCGTCGTTCCTTTCCCGCGGCAAAGACGGTGTCGTAAGGCACCGTCTTTGCCATGTAAAGTACCTTGAATTCGGCCCGAGGGCCTGGTCGCACATGCTACGAAACCAACATGAAAAATAACCGGAACGCATTCCTTGACGCACTGTTCAAGAACCTGACCCGTACGTTTGCGTTCTTCGTATTCATTCTGCTGGGCGCCATCATGGTGTCCCTGATCTACGGCAGCCGGGAATCCATCGCCGAATACGGCCTGGCCTTTCTCTGGACCAACGACTGGGATCCCGTCCAGAACGTCTACGGCGCCCTGGTCCCCATCATGGGCACCTTGCTGACCTCCCTGATCGCGCTGGCCATCGCCGTGCCGGTTTCCTTCGGCATCGCCATGTTCCTGACCGAGCTTTCCCCGGTGTGGCTGCGCCGGCCGCTGGGCACCGCCATCGAAATGCTGGCCGCCATCCCCTCCATCATCTACGGGATGTGGGGGCTGTTCGTGTTCGTGCCCATATTCCAGCAATACATACAGCCCCACATCATCGACGCTTTCGAAGGCGTGCCCGTATTGGGCGACATCTTCGGCGGCCCGCCTTTCGGCATCGGCGTCTTCACCGCCGGCCTGATCCTGTCCATCATGGTGATTCCCTTCATCACCGCCGTCATGCGCGACGTATTCGAGCTGGTTCCGTCCATGCTGAAAGAGTCGGCCTACGGCCTGGGCAGCACGACCTGGGAGGTCGTGTGGAAGGTGGTCCTGCCCTATACCAAGACCGGCGTCATCGGCGGCATCATGCTGGGGCTGGGCCGCGCGCTGGGCGAAACCATGGCGGTGACGTTCGTGATCGGCAACGCGTTCACGCTGCCCGCGTCGATTTTCTCGCCGTCGAACTCGATCGCGTCGGCGCTCGCCAATGAATTCAACGAGGCGGGCGGCATGCAGAAGTCCGCCCTGCTCGAACTCGGCCTCATCCTGTTCCTGATCACGACGGTCGTGCTGGCCTTGTCCAAACTCCTGCTTCTTCGCCTGGCCAAGGGCGAGGGAACCTCGCACTAGGGTCCCGATATGTTCAATTCCGATTCCGTCGTCAATCTATCGAACCGCGTCTACCGCAGGCGCCAGCGCGTCAATCGCATGATGCTGGCGCTGTCGGGCGCCACCGTCGTCTTCGGCCTGTTCTGGCTGTGCTGGCTGCTGCTCACCCTGTTCATCAAGGGCGGCGCGGCGCTGTCGCTGACCCTGCTGACCGAAAGCACGCCGCCTCCCGGCGCCGACGGCGGCCTGCTGAACGCCATCCTGGGCAGCGTCATGATGGCGGCCGTCGCGACCCTCATCGGCACGCCCATCGGGGTGCTGGCCGGCACCTATCTGGCCGAGTACGGCCGGCGGGGCTGGCTGGCGCCCGCCACCCGCTTCCTGAACGACGTCCTCCTGTCGGCGCCTTCCATCATCATCGGCCTGTTCATCTACGCGATCTACGTCGCGCAGGTCGAGCACTATTCCGGCTGGGCCGGCGCGTTCGCGCTGGCCATCCTGGTCATCCCGGTGGTGGTGCGCTCCACCGACAACATGCTGATGCTGGTGCCGAACAGCCTGCGCGAGGCCGCGGCCGCGCTGGGCTGCCCGCAATGGCGGGTGGTCATGTTCATTTGCTATCGGGCCGCGCGGTCGGGGATCATCACCGGCGTGCTGCTGGCGATTGCGCGCATCTCGGGCGAGACCGCGCCCTTGCTGTTTACCGCCTTGAACAACCAGTTCATGTCCATGAACATGAATGCGCCCATCGCCAACCTGCCGGTGGTCATTTTCCAGTACGCCGCCAGCCCCTATGAAGACTGGAACCGCCTGGCCTGGGCGGGCGCCGTCATGATCACTTTGCTCGTGCTGGGCATCAACATCGCCGCACGCACTTTATTCCGCAAATAACAGAGCGCGGGGGAAGCCCCCGCCGGGAACGGATTATGCCATCTACCACGACCGCCGAACGCACGAAACTGGAAGTCAGGAACCTGAACTTCTACTACGGCAAGTTCCACGCCATCAAGAACGTCAACCTTTCCATCAAGGAAAACAAGGTCACCGCCTTCATCGGCCCTTCGGGCTGCGGCAAGTCCACCTTGCTGCGCACCTTCAACCGCATGTACGAGCTCTACCCCGGCCAGCGCGCCGAGGGCGAGATCAACCTGGACGGCGACAATCTGCTGACGTCCAGGATGGACATTTCCCTGATACGCGCCAAGGTCGGCATGGTGTTCCAGAAGCCCACGCCTTTTCCCATGAGCATCTACGACAACATCGCATTCGGGGTGCGCTTGTTCGAACGCCTGAGCAAGGGCGAGATGGACGAAAGGGTGGAATGGGCGCTGACCAAGGCGGCCTTGTGGAACGAGGTCAAGGACAAGCTCAATCAAAGCGGCTACGGCTTGTCGGGCGGGCAGCAGCAGCGCCTGTGCATCGCGCGCGGCGTCGCCATCAAGCCCGAAGTCCTGCTGCTGGACGAGCCTTGCTCCGCGCTCGACCCCATTTCCACGGCCAAGATCGAAGAGCTGATCGCCGAGCTGAAGTCGGAATACACGGTGGTCATCGTGACGCACAACATGCAGCAGGCGGCGCGCTGCTCGGACTACACCGCGTACATGTACCTGGGCGAGCTCATGGAATACGGCGAAACCGACCAGATCTTCGTGAAGCCGGCGCGCAAGGAAACCGAAGACTACATCACCGGGCGTTTCGGCTGAGGCTTCAGGTTTTTGCCAGGCCCAGTTCCACCAGCGTCGGGATGGCGGCTTTGGCCGCCCTGGCGCCTTCCTCTATGGCCTGCCTGGCGCGATGGAAATCCAGCAGGCCCAGCTGCGCCAGCCTGGGGGTGATCACCACGTCGGGCGGTTCGCCCACCATGCGGCTGCGCGTGATCCTGACCTGCATGATGTTGATGCTCGATGCCAGGACGTCCAGCATGGACGGCAGGCGGCGCGTTTCCGTTTCCGGTTCGGGCAGCCAGGCGCTGAGGTTGCGCTGCAGCTTCTGCATCCATTCGTGGCCCACCAGGGTTTGCGGCTGCGCGGGGGCGGGCTTGTTGAAATGGCGGCCGAACAGGTCCGCATTGAGGTCGACGGCGATCAGGATTTCGGCGCCCATGGCGCGGGCGAGCGAGACCGGCACGGGGTTCACCAGCCCGCCGTCGGCAAGCAGGTGTTCGCCGTGCCAGACCGGCGAAAACAGGCCGGGCAGGGCGATGGAGGCGCGCACGGCGTCCACGGTGGAGCCCGTGCGCAGCCAGATTTCGGCCCCGGTATGCAGCGAGGTGGCGACCGCCCCGAAAGGCAGCTTCAGTTCTTCGATGGGGCGGTCCTGGAAGGTGCGCCGGAAGAAGTCCATCAGGCGCTCGCCCTTCAGCATGCCGCCGTCCAGGCGCAGGTCCATGAAGGACACGACGTCCTTGATGCCGAGCCCGCGCACCCAGGCCTCGAAGTCGTCCAGCACGCCCAGGCCGTAGGTGGCGCCCACCAGCGCGCCGATGGAAGTGCCGCAGATGATGTCCGGCGCGATGCCGTGTTCTTCGAGCGCCCGGATGACGCCGATGTGCGCCCAGCCGCGCGCCGCGCCGCTGCCGAGGACCAGGCCGATGCGGGGCTTTCGTTGGGAAAGAGGTTGCATGGGCATACCCTTCAGTTGGCGCCGCGGCGCGGCCCGGCCCGCATTTTAACCGGCGCTTTGCTCCGGCTGGATGACCGGAGCCGGATAATTGCCCTCGCGATCGGGGGTGTGGTCGCGGTAGGTGTGCACCAGGCCGGCGAACTGCGAGATGTGGATTTTGAGGTCTTCGTCGCACTGGATGAGCGCGGCGCCCGCGTCGTCGACGATGAGGGCGGTGGGCTGCGCGTCGAGCAGCAGCGCGTGCAGGGCGTCGGCATCGCCGCGGTGGCTCAGGGGCAGCGGCACTTTGCCGGCGGCCTGCACGGCCAGCACGCCCACCAGGTATTCCAGTGAGTTGGCCGCGCACAGCGCCACCCGGGAGCCCAGGGCGGGATCCTTCATTTGCAGGGCGACCGCCAATGCATTGACCGCGGTGGCAAGTTCGGCATAGCTTACCTGCACGTCGTCGTCTTCCAGGGCGATTTCGTTTCCGTGCCGTTCGGCCAGGTTCTTCAGAAAATCCAGAGTCAGCATGCTAGAGATTGCCTTGGTGTCTTGGTATGGGAGGGAATTGGCCGAGTATATGGTTAAATCGGCCTTCTTGCCATGACTCGACAGGAGGACGAAATGGGCCGCATCGGCATAATGGCCGCCTTGCATGATGAAATTTCGAGCTTGCTGGAAGCGATGGGCCCGGATGCGGAGCGCACGCGCGTCGGCCGGCGCGACTACTATACCGGCGCCATCCACGGCCGGGAGGTCGTGGTGGTGCTGGCGCGCGTCGGCAAGGTCGCCGCGGCGGCGACGGCCGTGACGCTCATCCGCGAATTCGACGCCCGGGTCGTGGTGTTCGCGGGCCTGGCGGGCGCGGTCGCGCGCGACGTCGCGGTGGGCGACGTGGTGGTGGCCACCGCCTTGCTGCAGCACGACCTGGACGCCAGCCCGCTGTTCCCCTGTTATGAAGTGCCGTTGCTGGAGCGCAGCCGGTTCGACGCCGATCGCGCCACTTCCGAGCGGCTGAGCCTCGCCGCCCGGGAATACCTGGCCGAGGTGCTGCCCCGCCAGGTTCCGGCCGACACGCTGGCCGCCTTCGGCGTGGCCGATCCGCGCGTGCATCGGGGCGTCATCATCAGCGGCGACCGTTTCGTGGGTTGCGGCGCGGCCGTGCGCGGCTTGCGGGACGAATTGCCGGATGCGCTGTGCGTCGAAATGGAAGGCGCGGCGGTGGCGCAGATCTGCTATGAATACGATGTGCCCTGCGCGGTGGTGCGCACCATATCCGACCGCGCCGACGACGAGGCGAGCGCCAGCTTCAGCGGCTTTCTTTCCCGTGTGGCCCGTTACTACTCCGCCGGCATCCTCGAGCGCTTCCTGACCATGGCATGGTAGCGGCGCGGCCCCGGAAGCCGTTTCCGGGCGTCGCCTAATCCGGAATTTCTGGCGATAATGACCGGCGATCGAAAACAAATCAAAGGAGCAGATATGTCCAAGCGCGCCGTAATCGTTGGCTGGGCGCATACCCGGTTCGGGAAACTCGATGACCCCGACGTCGAAACACTGATCGCGCAGGTGGCGCGCGGCGCCCTGGACCACGCGCAGGTCGGCCCTGGCGAGGTCGACGCGATCACCGTGGGGGTGTACAACAATGGGCTCACCCCGCAGGGCTTCGAAGGCGCCCTGGTCGCGCTGGGCGAACCCGCGCTGCGGTTCACGCCCGCCGTGCACGTCGAAAACGCATGCGCCACCGGCACGGCCGCGCTGTATCGCGCCATGGATTTCATCGAATCCGGCCGGGGCCGCATCGCCCTGGCGGTGGGCGCCGAAAAAATGACGGCCGTGCCGCCGCGCGAGGTCGCCGAGGCCCTGCTCAGCGGCTGCTATCGCAAGGAAGAGGAAAACCCCTACGGATTCGCGGGGATCTTCGCCAACATCGCGCAAACGTATTTCGACCGGTACGGCGACCGGCGCGAAGAGCTCGCCATGATCGCGTCCAAGAACCACGGCAATGGCATGCACAACCCTTACGCCCATGTCCAGAAAGCCTTCGACGTGGCGTTCTGCAATACCGTGTCGGACAAGAACCCGATCGTGGCGGGGCCGCTGCGGCGCACCGACTGCTCCATGGTGTCCGACGGCGCCGCCGCCTTGGTGGTGGCGGACGAGGAAACCGCAAGCAGCATGGCGCGCGCCATACGCTTGCGCGCCCGCGCGCACGTCAATGACTTCCTGCCCCTGTCGCGCCGCGATCCCATCGCCTTCGAAGGGCCGCGGCGCGCCTGGGCGCGGGCGCTGGCCGATGCCGGCGTCACGCTCGGCGACCTGAGCCTGGTCGAAACCCACGACTGCTTCACGATTGCGGAAATGCTCGAATACGAGGCCATGGGGCTGGCCGGGCCGGGCGAAGGCTGGAAGGTGATCCGCGACGGCGTCACGCACAAAGACGGGCGCCTGCCGGTCAATGTGTCGGGCGGGCTCAAGGCGAAGGGGCACCCCCTGGGCGCCACGGGCATTTCCATGCACGTGATGGCGGCCATGCAGCTGATGGGCGAAGCCGGCGCCATGCAGGTCCCCAACGCCGCGCTGGCGGGCGTGTTCAACATGGGCGGCGCCGCCGTGGCGAACTATGTCTCCATCCTGGAGCGTGCAAAGTGAACGTGATCCATCAGGTTCCGGTGTCGCGCAGGGTGATGAACCTGGCTTATTGGGCCACGCGGAATGCGCGCCGCCTGCCGCAGCGCCCCGCGCTGGTGTGGCGCGGCCAGTCCTGGAACTGGCGGCAGTTCAACGACCGGGTCTCGGCGCTGGCCGCCGCCTTGTCCGAGCGCGGCGTATGCCCCGGCACGGCGGTGCTGGTGCACAGCAAGAACAGCAATGAAATGCTGGAATCCATGCTGGCCGTCTTCCGCCTGGGCGCGGTCTGGGTCCCGACCAATTTCCGCATCATGCCGGACGAACTGGTATACATGGCCGACGTGGCGCGGCCCCGGGTGTTCCTGTGCCAGGTGGACTTCCCCGAGCACGCGCAGGCCTTGCGGGCGGCCCATCCGGATACCGAAGTCATCTGGCTGACGGGCGATGCGCCGCGGCCCCGCGACGGCGCCCATGCCGGCGAGCTCATTGCCGGGCATCTGGGGCGGCATTTCCCCGATGCCGAAGTCATGGCCGATTCGGCCTGCTGGCTGTTCTTCACGTCGGGCACCACAGGTCGCCCCAAGGCGGCCGTCCTGACCCATGGCCAGATGGCCTTCGTGGTCAACAACCATCTGTGCGACCTCATGCCCGGCGCCACCGAGCACGACGGCTCGCTGGTGGTGGCGCCGCTTTCCCACGGCGCGGGCGTGCACCAGTTGAACATGATCGCGCGCGGCGGCCAGACCGTGCTGCTGCCCAATGAAAAATTCGACGTCGATCTCGCCTTCTCATTGATCGAAACCCACCGCCTGACCAATCTTTTCACGGTGCCGACCATACTCAAGCTCATGGTCGAGCATCCCGCCGTCGACCGCTACGATCATTCCAGCCTGCGGCACGTCATCTACGCCGGCGCGCCCATGTATGCGGAGGACCAGAAACGCGCGCTGGGCAAGCTGGGCAAGGTGCTCGTGCAGTACTACGGCCTGGGCGAAGTCACCGGCAACATCACGGTGCTGCCGCCGGCCGAGCACGGCGATGAAGCGCGCGCCGGCACTTGCGGCTACGAACGCACGGGCATGCAGGTATCGATCCAGGACGACCAGGGCAACGAGCTGCCCGACGGCGAGACCGGCGAAATCTGCGTCATCGGTCCCGCCGTGTTCGCGGGCTACTACAACAATCCGGAAGCCAACGCCAAGGCGTTCCGCAACGGCTGGTTCCGCACGGGCGACCTGGGCCGCCGCGACGAGGGGGGCTACATCTACATCACGGGCCGCGCGTCCGACATGTACATCTCCGGGGGCTCCAACATCTATCCCCGGGAAATCGAAGAAAAAATCCTGACGCACGGCGCCATTACCGAAGTCGCCGTGGTCGGCGTGCCGGATCCCAAGTGGGGCGAGGTGGGCATCGCCGTCTGCGTGCCCTTCGACGGCGCCGACATCGACGAGGCCGGGCTGCTGGCGTGGATGGCCGAGCGGATCGCGCGCTACAAGCTGCCCAAGCGCGTGTTTTTCTGGGACGCCCTGCCGAAGTCCGCCTACGGCAAGGTGCCGAAGATGCTGGTCAGGCAGGAGCTCGAACGCCGCGGCCTGCTGGAAGGATGGGAGCAAAAGAAATGAGCCTGCGCTTGATTGAACATCCCGGTCCCGTCCTCGAAGCGCGCGCGACGCGGGCGGACGGCTGGCTGGAAAAGGCCCGGTTCGAGCTCGAGCCCGGGCTGACCCTGCTCGACGCGCTCGCGGTGCGCCTGCAAAGCCACAGCGCGCGCAGCGCCACCCTGGCCTTGCGGGGCGGCGCGTTCGGCAAGCTTGCCTACGTGATGCCGGCCACGTCTTCCTCGCCCGATCACGCGGTGTATTTCAGCGGCCGCCACGATCCGCCCGGTGTGGCGACGCTGCAGGAAGGCTGCGTCACCTATGGGATACGCGACGACGGTCCCTGGCTGCACTGCCATGCGGCCTGGACGACGGCCGACGGCAAGCCGGGCTGCGGCCACATCCTGCCCGATCAAAGCGTGATCGCCGAGCCGATCCAGGCGGAGGCCTGGCTGATGCGGGGGGTGGAGTTCCGGGTGGCGCCCGATCCCGAAACGAATTTCTCGCTGTTCCAGCCCTTCTCGCGTCCCGTCGTGCGCCCGCCCGACGCCAGGCCGGCCTTCGCGCTGCGCCTGGCGCCGAACCAGGATCTTTGCACGGCGCTCGAAGCGGAATGCGAGTCGCGGGGCATCCGCGAGGCGGCCTTGTGCGCGGGCGTCGGCAGCCTGGTGGGCGCGGTGTTCGACGACGGCCGGGTGGTCGAGCCGCACATCACGGAAGTCTATGTCCGGCGGGGCCGGATCGCGGCAGACGCGAACGGGCGGCTGAAGGCGGACGTCGACATCCGGATGGTCGACCATACGGGGCGGATATCGGAAGGGCGGCTGCGGCGGGGGAGCAACGCAGTGCTGGTGACGTTCGAGCTGCTGGTCGAGCCCTTGTCGTCCCGGTAGCGGGACGTGCAAAAGAAGGGGCCGGCCAACCCGCAGGCTGGCCGGCCCCCGGCCCTAGCTTACCGTCACATCAGTTCCGGCGGTCCTTCAGCTTGAAGCCTATGATCTCTCCTGTTACCGGATCGATGTCCACCTTGCTACGCTGCCCCTGCGGATTCACGGCCGTCGCCTGATACCGGCCGTCATCCCACTCGATCTCCGTGATGCGGGTGTATCCGGCCGCTTCCAGCTTGTCGTAGACTTGCTTGATATTCAGGCGGCTGCCCGCATCGTTTTGGCGGACCTGGGCGGCCGGCGCATTCTGCGCCTGCGCCGGCACCATCACGGCGCCCGTCGCCAACAGGCTCGCACCAAGGAAAAGAGCGGAAAAAAGTTTTGTCGTTGCACGCATGGCGTTCTCCAGTAGTTGAAAAGTGGCTAAAAAATTCAGTGGCTAAAAAGACAGGCCGTTTCATGACCTTGACGCCATTGTGCGCCCCGCCATATGAACGCCGTCTGAAGGCCTCGTTCATCCCCCGTTCATCTCGCGGGCGCTATAACCGACAAGGGTCCACACTCGCCAAAAGGCGGCCGCCTGCCCACAGGCGTCAACAGGCCCCAGCATCCGCCCAAGGGGCGGCAGGAACACGGAGGCCGTATGCGGAACAGAAAATTCGGAGCGATCGTGGTGGCGGCGGCCTTGCTGGGCGGCATGCTGCCCCTGGGCGTCAGTCACGGCGACGAACGCGACCACGAAAAAGCCAGGCAGGCGCTGGAAGCCGGTGATATCCTTCCCTTGAGCAAAGTGCTGAGCCTCATCGAACGCGACTACCCTGGGCAGGTCGTGGAGGTGGAGTTCGAACGGGAAGACGGGGCATGGGTGTACGAACTCAAAGTCCTGCAGGCCGGCGGCCGCATGGTCGAACTCGAAATCGATGCGCGCGACGGCACCGTGCTCAAGAGCAAAATGCGGAAGCGCGAAAGATAGAAGCAAGGCGGTAAGCGATGCGTATACTGGTGGTTGAAGACGAGCCCACGCTGTCCATGCAGCTGTGCGAGGCCTTGCGCGGGGCCGGGCATGCCGTCGACCTTGCCGACAATGGCCGCGACGCCCTGTACCTGGGCGAAGTCGAGCCCTTCGACGCCGTCGTCCTCGATCTGGGCCTGCCCGTGGTCGACGGGATCACGATACTCAAGAAATGGCGCATGGCGGGCAAGTCCATGCCGGTGCTCATCCTCACCGCGCGGGACATGTGGCACGAGAAAGTCGCCGGCATCGACGCCGGCGCCGACGACTACCTGACCAAGCCTTTCCACATGGAAGAACTGCTGGCCCGCGTGCGCGCCTTGCTGCGGCGCGCGCATGGGCACGCCAGCCCTGAATTGCGCTGCGGCGACGTGGTGCTCGACCCGCGCAACGCCCGGGTTTCCGCCGGCGGCAAGCAGGTCGCTCTGACCAGCCACGAATACCGCGTGCTGGAATTCCTGATGCATCACGTCGGCAAGGTGATTTCGCGCGCAGAACTCACGGAACACATCTACGCCCAGGACTTCGATCGCGATTCCAACACCATAGAAGTCTTCATCGCCCGCCTGCGCAAGAAGCTGCCGCCTGATTACATCGAGACGGTGCGCGGGCTGGGCTACAGGCTGGCCGCGCCGGAGCGATGAATGGGCATGCGTCGATGGCCGCTGCTGAACTCGCTGCGCTTGCGCCTCCTGCTGGGCACCCTGGTCTGGGTGCTGCTGGCCGTGCTGGCCACGGGCTGGGCGCTGGACGGCCTTTTTCGCCAGCATATCCGCGCGCAATTCAGGGCGGAGCTGGGCATGCACCTGGACCAGCTCATCGCCGCGGTGGACTTCGACGCCGCCGGCCGGCCGGCCGTGCCGGCGGCCCTGAGCGACCCTCGTTTCGACAAGCCCTATTCCGGCCTGTACTGGCAGGTGGACCTGCTGGGCGGCCCGGAACGCCCGGGCGCCGCGGGCGCGCTGCGTTCCCGCTCCCTGTGGGACCAGGCACTGGATGCGCGCGCGGCGCCGGACGGCAATGAACGCCTGTATTTCGACGTCGCGGGGCCCAACGGCGCCAGGCTGTCGATGGTCTCCCAGATCGTGCATCCCGCCGAAGAGGCGGCGCCGGTCATGCGGTTGATGGTGGCCGCGGACCAGGCCGCGATGGCCGAGCCGATCGAACGCTTCATGCGCATGCTGACGCTTTCTCTGGGCGTCCTGGCGGTGGGGTTGATGCTGGCGGCGGTCGGCCAGGTTTTCCTGGGGCTGCGGCCCCTGGGCCGCTTGCGCCGCGAACTGGCGGCGCTTCGGCAAGGAAAGAAACCGCAAATCGAAGGCGTGTTCCCCACGGAGCTTCAGCCGCTGGTGGACGATTTCAACGGCGTGCTGTCCTTGAACGCCGAAGTCGTTTCCCGGGCGCGGGCGCAGGCGGGCAACCTCGCCCATGCCCTCAAGACTCCCCTGTCGGTGCTGTCCAATGCCGTGGCGGGGGACGACACCGCGCTGGGGCGTCTGGTCGACGAACAGGTGGGCATGGCGCGCCGGCAAGTCGATCACCACTTGATGCGCGCGCGGGCGGCGGCCGCCATGCAGGCATCGGGCCTGCGCACCTTGGTGGACGAACCCTTGCGCGGCCTGCTGCGCGTGATGGAAAAGCTGTATGCCGACAAAGGCCTGGACCTGGCCTTGGCGCCTTGCCCGCCCGGCCTGGCCTTTCGCGGGGAAGAGCAGGATCTGCAGGAAATGCTGGGGAACGTGCTGGACAATGCCTGTAAATGGGCCAGGCGCCGCATCGTGATAGGCGTGGGCGCCGACGGCCGCTACTTGCGTTTCACCGTGGACGACGACGGCCCGGGACTGCCCCAGGACGGATACGAAGCGGTGTTCCAGCGCGGGGTCAGGGCGGACGAACAGGCGCCGGGTTCGGGCCTGGGCCTGGCGATCGTGAAGGACCTGGCGGGGCTTTATGGCGGGGATGTGGCCGCGTCGCAATCGGACCTGGGCGGACTCAGAATCGTGCTGCGCCTGCCGCGCATCGACTGAAGGCAAGGCACTGCGTTGCAGCGGCTTTCGGCCCTGAGCGGCTGTCATTGCAACCGCGCTATATACTAAGACGTGGCTTTTAGATTGAAAAGATTATGCAATCGACAGCATTGGAAAAGCAGTTGGCTTTTCTAAGAGAAATCGACCGACTGAAAACGGTAGTACGACAATCATCTTTGCTTGACAAAAGTCGGAAAGAAAATTCTGCCGAGCATTCTTGGCACTTAGCGATGTACGCTTTGATACTGAGTGAGTATGCGTGCGGGCCTATAAATAAAAATCGCGTCATACAGATGCTTTTACTGCATGACATTGTCGAGATAGATGTTGGCGATTTTCCAATCCATAGTGAATCTTCAAACGAATCGCAGACTGAACAAGAGTCTAGAGCAGCAGAACGATTATTTGGCTTATTGCCTCAGCAGCAAGGTAACGAACTCCTCGGCTTATGGCAGGAATTTGAGCGCGCAGAGACGGATGACGCAAAATTTGCGAAGGCGCTTGATCGCTTTCAGCCGCTCCTTGTAAATGTATTCACCGGTGGCGGAACCTGGATAGAAAGCAGCGTTTCGTTTGAACAAGTTTTTTCCCGCTATGGCCCCATCATTAAAAGAGGCGCTCCGCTGCTCTGGGCCGTGTGTGAACAATGGGTAACGCGGCATTTTGGAGAGTGACGCCAAGCGGATCGCCGCGTGCGGAGGTGATGATTCGGACTGCGCAGAGGCTCAAGGAGCAAGGTTGGACGCAGGCTGAGGCGGCAAAGCAACTTGGTATCACACAGCCGAGGGTTTCTCGGCTGATCAAGGGCAAGGTGGGGAATTTCAGTCTGGATATGCTGCTGACGCTGGCGGCGCGGGCGGGGTTGCATCCGGAGTTAAGGCTGTCTGCCTGAGCGCCGTGGCAAACATTACGGACACGCAACTTGCACTGGCCCGAAAAACAAAAAGGTTAGCCGCCTTGCGCTGCTAACCCTTTGATTCTATTGGTCGGGGCGGCGGGATTCGAACTCGCGACCCTCTGGTCCCAAACCAGATGCGCTACCAGGCTGCGCTACGCCCCGACGAACAACAGCCAAGTAGTGTAGCATGAATTTACAAGGCCGACCGGCTGCAAGCCGGCCGGGCTCAGGCGGCATCGGCGGGCGGGGCGTCCTTCGCCGCGTCGCCGCCCCGTTCCACCAATACCTTGGCGATGCGCCGCCCTTCCAGCTGCAGGATCTCGAAGCGGAAGTGGCCTTGCGCCAGCGCCAGGGTCAGGTGGTCGCCGACGTCGGGCAGCCTGCCGAATTGCCTGAGCAGGTATCCGGCGACGGTGCTGTAGTCGTCGGATTCGCCCATGAGGCCTTCGATTTCCAGGGACTGCTCGAAGTGGTGCAGGTCGGTGGCGCCGTCGACGACCCAGCGGTTCTCGCCGCTGTGGATGATGTCGGGCGTCTCGTCCTCGTCGGGGAAGTCCCCCGCGATCGCCTCGAACACGTCGATGGGCGTGACCAGCCCCTCGACCGCCCCGAATTCATTGATCACCATCACCAGCTGCCCGCGGGCGGATTTGAGGATGTCGATGAGGTCGAGGATGCGCACGGTCTCGTGGACGATGATGGGCGGGCGCAGCGCTTTCTGGTTCAGCGTCTTGTTCTGCAGGAGGTCGGCGATCATGTCCTTGGCGCGGCCTATGCCGACGATGTCGTCCAGCGAGCCCCGGCAGACCGGGAAGAAGCCGTGCGGGGTGCGCGTGATCTCTTCGCGTATGGTGTCCGGATCGTCTTCGATGTTGATCCAGGTGATGTCGTTGCGGGGCGTCATGATCGAATGCACGTTGCGGTCGGCCAGGCGCAGCACGCCGCTCACCATGTTGCGCTCCTCGATGCCGAAGGGCGTTTCGTCCGGCGGCTGCGCGGCGCCTTCGGGCGGAGGCTGGTCGGACTGCGGCCGTTTGCCCAGCATGCGCAATATGCCTTCGGCGGTGCGCTCGCGCATGGGGCGATGGTCGGCATTGAGCAGGTTGCGCCGCGCGATCTGGTTGAGGGTTTCGATGATGACCGAGAACCCGATCGCGGCGTACAGATAGCCCTTGGGCACCTTGAAGCCGAAGCCTTCCGCCACCAGGGCGAAACCGATCATCAGCAGGAAGCCCAGGCACAGTATGACGACGGTGGGGTGGGCGTTCACGAACCGGGTCAGCGGCTTGGACGCGACCAGCATGATGCCGATGGCGATGATGACGGCGGCCATCATGACTTCCAGGTCGTCCACCATGCCCACCGCGGTGATGACGGCGTCCAGGGAGAAGACCGCGTCGAGCACGACGATCTGGGTGACGATGACCCAGAAGCCTGCGTACATCCTGGACCCGGACATCGCGTGGCTCTTGCCTTCCACGCGCTCGTGTATTTCCATGGTGGCCTTGAACACCAGGAAGAAGCCGCCCAGGATGAGGATGAGGTCCCGGCCCGAGAAGGCGAGCGGGCCCACGGAAAAGAGCGGCGTGGTGAGCTTGAACAGCCATGAAATGGCCGACAGCAGCGCCAGGCGCATGATCAGCGCAAGCGACAGGCCGATGACGCGGGCGCGGTCGCGCTGCTGGGGCGGCAGCTTGTCCGCAAGGATGGCGATGAAGATCAGGTTGTCGATGCCCAGGACGATTTCCAGGACCACCAACGTCAATAAGCCGACCCATACGGACGGGTCAAGCAGCAACTCCATCAGAATTTCCTTTTCAGTTAGATGTCAGCATTGTATCGTGGCTTTGACCGGCTCAGGGCCGGGCCTGGAGTTGCGGCAGGGTGTAGGCCCGTTTCTGGTAGACCAGGCTGGGCCAGAGCACGTGCGCCAGCGCTTCGCGGGCCAGCGTTTCGTCCAGGGCAACCGGGGTGTAGCGCTCGGGCGCCTCGTAGCGGTACTGGGTCGGCGGCCTGTGGGGTTCCAGGACCACCAGCATGTCGTCTTTCAGGTAGCCGTAGTTTTCCCCGTATTGCATCATGGCGCGGCCCGGCGTGGCCCGCGTCAGGTCGCGGCCTATCATGGGATGCCGGGTTTCCAGGCCGATCAGCGACAGCAGGGTCGTGGGCAGGTCGATCTGGCTGATCAGGCGGTCGTCCTGGCGGGCGGGCACGCCGGCGCCCAGTATCAGCGCGGGGATGTGGAAGTGGCGCAGCGGCACCAGGTTCGCGCCGAACACCCGGGAGTCGTGGTCGGCCACGATCAGGAAGACGGTGTTGTCCCAATAGGCGGACTGGCGGGCCTGCTCGAAGAACCGGCCGATGGACCAGTCGGCGTAGCGGACGGTGTTTTCGACCGTGGCGGGGTTGCCGTCGGTGGCGATGCGGCCGGCGGGGTATTCCCAGGGCGAATGGTTGCTGACCGAAAAGGCCAGCGCGAAAGTGGGTTCGCCGCCGTTCTCGTCCAGCAGTGTGTGCAGGGTGTTGAACATGTCTTCGTCGCTGGCGCCCCAGGTGCCCACGAAGGCCGGGTTCTTGAAGGTGGGCAGGTCGTGCAGCTCGTCGAAGCCGTTGCCCAGGAAGAAGCTCTTCATGTTGTCGAAGTGGGCTTCCCCCCCATAGATGAAATGCGAACGGTAGCCGTGCCGGCGCAAGGCCTGGGCCATGGTGAAGAAATTGCTCTGGGCGCCGGAAAGCCGCAGCGCGGCGTCCGAGATGGTGGGCGGGAACCCCGCCACCACGGCCTCCAGGCCGCGGACCGAACGGGTGCCGGTCGCATAGGCCCGGGTGAAGTTCCAGGCGGATTTGGCCAGCTCGTCCAGGCAGGGCGTGAGGCCCGCGCCGCCCAGGTTGCCGACGTATTGCGCGCCCAGGCTTTCTTCCACGATCATGACCAGATTGAACGGCCGCGCGCGCGCCGCGCCCGGCTGCTGCAGGTGCAGCGTGGGGATCTCGGGCGGCCCGTCGGGCAGGTCGGCGCAGCGGCGCACCGTTGCATGGACGTCCTGTTCGGGCATGTCGCCGTAGACGTCGGACGCCGAGCGCTCGTTCTTCATGCTGTAGATGGCGTAGGCCACGCTGTACAGCGAATTGAGCGGCAGGGTGTTCAGCATGCTGTCGCCGCAGTAGGCGACGGTGGAGGGGTTGATGGGACGATGCCCCAAGGTGCCGCGTATGGCCAGGAAGACGGCGGCGGCCGCGCCGAGCGAGAACAGCGGGCGCTGCCACCAGGCCATGGCCGGGTCGGGCGCCGCGCCGACGAAAAGCCCGTGGCCTATCCAGGCGAACAGGCCCAGGGCCGCGAGCGCGCCGAAAATGACGCCCTTGTAGCCCTTCCAGAGCATGCCGAACACTTCCTGCGGGTGCTTCAAATATTCCACATACAGCCGGTTGGGGCGGGTATCGTATTCATGGATGAACTGGGGCGTCGAGACTTCGAGCAGGACCAGCAGCATCCAGGCGAGAAGAAACCAATAGCCGGTGATCTGCACCGCCAGGGGGTGATGCCCCAGCCAGGGCGCCAGCAACAGCGGAATGCCGCTGACCACGGCGATCTGGTTGGCGTCTATGCGCAGGCCGCCTTTCAGTATGGGCAGCAGCCCGCCGGCTTGCCGGACCCGCTTCCATTGCCATGCCGCCAGCAGCAGGCGGCTGGCGGTCAGCAGGCACAGGCCCGACACAATGAAGTTCAGGATAAGGGCGCGCATCGCGGAAGGCTTTGTCGTATGGAAAGGGATGTAGTGTAATGGCATATGGCTTTCGCCCGCCCGGTTATTGCGTACAATTTATTCGCTCGTACCCACTCATCATTACGCCCCGCACAGGAAATATCATGTTCTCGGTCCGGCTCCACACAGCGCTGTTCGCCATTTTCGCCTTCACCGCGGCAAGCGCTCCAGCCCGCGCCGCCGACGTCATCAAGATCGGCGAGCTCAACAGCTACAAGTCCCAGCCCGCCTTCCTGGGGCCCTACAAAAAAGGCATGGAGCTCGCGGTCGAGCAAATCAACGCGGCGGGCGGCGTCAACGGCAAGCAGCTGGAACTGATCGTGCGCGACGACAATTCCAACCCCGGCGACGCGGTGCGCGCGGCCGAAGAACTGCTCTCGCGCGACAAGGTCGACGTCTTGACCGGCACTTTTCTGTCGCACGTGGGGCTGGCGGTCACGGACTACGCCAAGCACAAGAAGCGCTTCTTCCTGGCAAGCGAGCCCCTGACCGACAAGATAGTCTGGGCCGAAGGCAACGACTACACCTATCGCCTGCGCAATTCCACCTATATGCAGGTGGCGATGCTGATTCCCGCCGCGGTCAAGATGAACAAGAAGCGCTGGGCCATCGTCTACCCCAACTACGAATACGGCCAGTCCGCGACGGCCACGTTCAAGACGCTGCTCAAAGAGGCCCAGCCCGACGTGGAATTCGTGGCGGAGCAGGCGGCGCCGCTGGGCAAGATCGACGCGGGCAACGTGGTGCAGGCGCTCGCCGACGCCAAGCCCGAGGCCATGTTCAACGTGCTGTTCGCCACCGACCTGGCCAAGTTCGTGCGCGCCGGCTCGCAGCGCAACCTGTTCAAGGGCCTGTCGGTCGTCAGCATGCTGACGGGCGAACCGGAATACCTGGATCCCCTGGGGCGCGAAACGCCGGAAGGCTGGGTGGTGACGGGCTACCCCTGGTATGCCATAGACACGCCCGAACACGACCGCTTCCTCAAGGCCTACCAGGAGCGCTATGACGACTACCCGCGCCTGGGCACCGTCGTGGGCTACAACACGATCCTGTCCCTGGCGGCCGGCATCGCCAAGGCCGGCACGACCGACACCCCCGCGCTGATCCAGGCCTTCAAGGAACTCGAAGTCGACACGCCTTTCGGCCGCATCAAATACCGCGGGCTGGACCACCAATCCACCATGGGCGCCTATGTGGGCAAGCTGGCCGTCAAGGACGGCAAGGGCGTGATGGTCGACTTCCAATACGTCGACGGCGCCTCGGTTCAGCCGCCCGACGAGCTCGTCCGCAAGTGGCGGCCCGGCGCGGGCGGTTGATGCATGCAGCCGGCAGGGTTCATCGTCCAGTTCCTGAACGGGCTGGCTGAAGCCTCTTCCCTATTCCTGGTCGCGGCGGGGCTTTCGCTGATTTTCGGCGTCACCCGCATCGTCAATTTCGCCCATGGCTCCCTTTACATGCTGGGCATCTATGTCGCCTACACGCTGGTCCAGGCCTGGGGCGACGGGCCGGCGGGCTATTGGCTGGCGATCCTGTGCGCCGCGCTGGCGATCGGCCTGCTGGGGGCCCTGGCCGAACTGCTGCTGCTCAGGCGCATCTACAAAGCGCCCGAAATGTTCCAGCTGCTGGCCACCTTCGCCCTGGTCCTCGTTTTCAACGACATGGCCATGTGGCTTTGGGGGCCGGACGACCTCCTGGGGCCGCTGGCCCCGGGCCTGGACGGCTCCGTCCGCATCCTCGGCCGCTATCTTCCCGTCTACGACCTGGCCATGATCGCCGCGGGGCCGCTGGTCCTGCTGCTGGTGTGGCTGCTGTTGACCCGCAGCCGCTGGGGCACGCTGATCCGCGCGGCCACCCAGGATCGTGAAATGCTGGGCGCGCTGGGAGTCAACCAGGCCTGGCTGTTCACCAGCGTGTTCGCCCTGGGCGCCTTCCTGGCGGGGCTGGGCGGCGCCCTGCAGATTCCCCGCCAGCCGGCCAGCCTGACGCTCGACCTGGGCATCATCGGCGACGTCTTCGTGGTGGTCGTGGTGGGCGGCATGGGCTCCCTGCCGGGCGCCTACCTGGCGGCGCTGATCATCGCCCAGCTCAAGGCGCTTTGCATCGCGCTGGGCGTGGTGGAGCTGTTCGGCCTCAGCATCGCCTTTCCCAAGCTCACCCTGGTCGTCGAATTCATCTTCATGGCTTTCGTCCTCGTCTTCAAGCCCTGGGGCCTCATGGGCAAGCCGCTGCCGCTGATGCGGCACGCGGCCTCGGCCGAGCCCACTTTGCGGCCCGGCGGCCCGGCGTTCCGGCTGGCCGCGCTCGCGCTCGTCGCCGCCGCGGCCGCGCTGCCCCTGCTGTCGGCCACGCTGCCGTACGCCACGGTGCTCGCGCAGGACATGCTGGTGGCGGTGCTGTTCGCCGTCAGCCTGCACTTCATGATGGGCCTGGGCGGCATGCCGACTTTCGGCCACGCCGCCTACTTCGGCATCGGGGCCTACAGCGCCGCGCTGCTTTTCAAGGCGGCCGGCCTGGGCATGGCGGCGTCCATCGTCGCGGCGCCCGTGGTGGCCGGGCTGGCCGCCATGGTGTTCGGATGGTTCTGCATACGCCTCACCGGCGTCTACCTCGCCATGCTGACCCTGGCCTTCGCGCAAATCATCTGGTCCATCGTGTATCAATGGGACGACGTCACGGGCGGCTCCAACGGCATCGTCGGGATCTGGCCGGACGACTGGCTGGCCGCGGGCCGCTATTACTACTTCAGCCTGGCCGTGGTCGCGCTGCTGGCGCTGTGGGTCAGGCGCATGGCGTTTTCGCCCTTCGGCCAGGCCTTGCGGGCCGTCCGCGACTCCTCGTTGCGCGCCGATGCGCTGGGCATGGACGTCAAGCGCATACAGTGGACCGCGTTCGCGATCGCGGGCCTGCTCGCCGGCGTCGCGGGCGCGCTGTACGTATTTTCGAAAGGCAGCACGTCGCCGGAGGTGATCACCGTGGGCAAGTCGGTGGACGGCCTGGTCATGGTGCTGCTGGGCGGCATCCAGAGCCTGTCCGGGCCCATCGTCGGGGCGGCGAGCTTCACCGTGCTCCAGGATTATTTCGTGGGCGTCACCGAATACTGGCGTGCGCTCTTCGGCGCCGTGATCCTGCTCATCGTGCTGGCGTTCCCGCAGGGAATCGCCGGCGCGTTCCAAGGGCGGCGGGCGTGGGGGGCGAAGGCATGAGCCTGCTTTCCGTCAGAGGGCTGACCAAAGACTTCGGCGGCAACCGGGCGGTCGACGGGGTGAGCTTCGACCTGCGGCCGGGCGAACTGCTGGCCCTGATCGGCCCCAACGGCGCGGGCAAATCCACCACCTTCAACATGGTCGGCGGGCAATTGCCGGCGTCGGCCGGTTCGGTGAAGCTGAACGGTGCCGAATTGCTGGGCCTGCCTTCCCGCCGGATCGCGCAGCTGGGCGTGGGGCGCACCTTCCAGATCGCCGCCACTTTTTCTTCTTTGACCGTGCGCGAGAATGTGCAGATGGCGCTCCTGGCCCACCATCGCAAGGTGTTCTCCTTCTGGCGCAGCGCCGCCCGGCAGTACGCGGCGGAAGCCGACGCCTTGCTCGGCCAGGTGGGCATGCGGGAGCAGGCGGCCCGCCCCTGCAGCGAGCTCGCCTACGGCGACGTGAAGCGGGTGGAGCTGGCCATGAGCCTGGCCGCGGCGCCCACGCTGTTGCTGATGGACGAGCCGACGGCGGGCATGGCGCCCGCCGAACGCAATGCCCTGGTCGGCCTGGTGAAGCAGCTGGTGACGGAGCGCAATCTTGCGGTGCTGTTCACCGAACACAGCATGGACGTGGTGTTCGCCTATGCCGACCGGGTCATCGTGCTGGCGCGCGGCAGCCTGATCGCGCAAGGAAGCGTGGACGAGGTGCGGCGCGACGCCAAGGTCCAGGAGGTGTATTTCGGCACCGGCAAGACTTTCGGCGCGCATGCGCAAGAGGCGGGCCCGGCATGACGGAAACGCGGCCTTTGCTGTCGGTGTCGGGCCTGAACGCCTGGTATGGCGCGGCCCATATCCTGCACGACATCGGCCTGAGCGTGGCAAGGGGCGAGGTCGTGGCCTTGATGGGCCGCAACGGCGCCGGCAAGTCCACCACGCTGAAGGCCATCATGGGCTTGCTGGCGCGGACGCGGGGCGATGTGCGGTTCATGGGCCGTCCTCTGCACGGCCTGCAGCCGTACCAGATCGCGCGGCTGGGCCTGGGCTATGTGCCCGAAGACCGGCGGGTGTTCACGGACTTGACCGTGGCCGAGAACCTGTCCGCCGGCAGGCAGCCGCCGCGTGCCTGGCCCGATGGCTCGCCGGGCCTGAACTGGAGCCTGGACGACGTGCTGGCGCTGTTTCCCGCCCTGGCAGGCATGCTGGACCGGCCGGCGGGGGCGATGAGCGGCGGCGAACAGCAGATGCTGACCGTCGCCAGGACCTTGATGGGCAACCCCTTCCTGCTGCTGCTCGACGAGCCTTCGGAAGGGATAGCGCCGGTCGTCGTCGAGCAGATGGCGGACATGATTCTGGCGCTGAAGGCGCGGGGGGCCAGCATTCTGCTGTCGGAGCAGAACATCCACTTCGGAAGGCTGGTTTCGGACCGCGCCTACGTCCTGGAGAAGGGGGAGATCCGCTACGAAGGCAGCATGTCGGCCCTGGCCGGCGACGAGAGCGTTCGCAGGGCGTATCTGGCGGTTTAGGGGCGTGCCGAATGCGGCGGCGCGCCGGCAGTTACGTGCCGGTCACGGAACCAGCGCGATCCCGATGCGCACCTGCGAACCGCTCTTGTGATCGTAGCCCAGCAGCGTCTCGCCATACCCCTTGAAATACTGCACGTGCAGATACCCGTTCATGTTCAGGAAAGTGCGCCGCAGCGGCCACGCCGCCTCGATCTGGGTGGTATTGTGGTTGCCGTGGCCATGCCGGTACAGGCCCGTCAGCACCAGGCCGTTGTCCTGCGCCCAGCGCAGCTTCCAGTCCACGTGGCCCGCATAATCGGCATAATCCGGATTGTTCCGGGTGCCGAAGTAACCCTTCAGCCTCGGGGCGAAAGTCAGCGTGCTGCCGCCGCTGAAACGGTAGTTGAACTCGGGCTGGATGTAGGCGAAATTGAGCGAGCGCGAATCATTGCCGCTCTTGCCGTTGGATTCGTGCTCCACACCGCCCGCCAAGCCCAGGAACCAATCGTTCTGGCGCGACCGCCAGAGCGCGTCCTTGCGCCAGAACAGGCTGGGCTTGAAGGAAGTGTCCACGAAAGGATGGGAATCGGAATGCAGGTCCCAGAGCGCCGTTTGCGTATAGCCCAGGTACAGATGGTCGATGAACTGCGGATTGTTGGGGTCGTTCGGCGTGAAGATGCGGTACTTGAAGCTGACCTGATAGCGCGCATTGCGCCCGCCCTTGTTGCCCACGTCGAAATAGATCGGCTCATAGGCGGACAGCGAGCTTCTGAAGGTTTCGAAACCGGTGGACTGGGCCGCGGTCGCGGTGCTGCCGCCCACGGCCGGCCCTTGCGTTGCCGATGCGCCCACCGCCGAGACGACTCTCGGGGGCAGGGGAGGATCCCGGTCTCGCAGACCGCCGGCGCCGGCGTCCACGACCGGCACGTCGGCCGTCGTGCCGGCGATCACGCTTTTGTCCAGCGGCGTGGCGTCCAGCGCCAGCAGCGTGGATTCCCCTTCGACGTTCACCGCCTGCAGCCCCTTGACGCCGCTGGGCACGATGGCGCGCCATGAAAGCTTCACGAAGTTGTTCACCGGCACATTCACCGGATCGCCGTCGCCTTCCAGGTAGGCCAGGCTGCGCACGGCATGCCCGTTCTGGTCGCGCCACTGCAGCACCAGGTTCTTGGGCGTGCGCCAGGTCATGGCGCTGTCCGTGTCATTGAACAGCACCGCCCGGATCGTGACGGCGTCCCCCGCGACGGCGTGGGTCTGGTCCAGCTGGTAAGTGATGCCCGCCGACGCCGTCGCGGCGGCGCCCAATGCGGCGGATGCGGCGATGGCGCGGAGTGCGTGCTTATTGTGCTTGGACAGGAAACTCATGGCGTGTTGGTGTGATGAAACGATGGAAACTGTAGCATTCATCGTCGAACGGAGCGCTACGTATTGTAAGCGCCGGACGCGCGGGGCCGATGGGGTAAAATGCGCGGATTCAAATTGCGGCAGTAGCTCAGCTGGATAGAGCACGGGCCTTCTAAGCCCGGGGTCGGGGGTTCGAGACCCTCCTGCCGCGCCAATCACCGTGCCCGGCGCGTGCTTCGGCGCGCGGTCAAATCGTCTGGATCGGCAGGCAGAATTTGTAGCCGCTGTTCCTGATGGACCTGATGCTTTCGCCAGCATAGCCGCAAGCCTGGATTTTTCTGCGCAGCTGGCTCAGGCGGGCCTGCATGCTTTCCTGGCTGATGCTTCCGCTGCCCGGGCTCATCTGCGCGGCCACCTGCCAGCGCTCCAGCGTGTTTTCATTCGCCGAGGCGAACGCGGACAGCAGGCGGGCTTCGGACGCCGAGACCTTGCACGAGCCGGCGGAACCCCTCAGCACCAGGGCATGCCTGTCCAGGACCAGCCCTTGCGATGGCGGGTCCATGTGCCGCAGGCGCTGTCCCAGCGCCTGCAGGGCCAGCAGCAATTCCTTGGGGTCCACCGGCTTGGGCAGGTAAATGTCCGCGCCGGACTCATACCCCTTCAGGCGGTCGTCCAGCAAGGTACGGGCGGTGGTGATGACGATGCCCACCTTCGGCTGCGCTCGCCGCAGGCGGGCCGCCAACGATAAGCCGTCTTCCCCCGGCAAAGTCAGATCGATCACATAGATGTCGGGCGGTTGCGGGAACGGGGTGTCGTCGATGTCCTCGGCACAGGCAACGCCTGTCGCCCGGAACCCGTTGTGCGCCAGCATTTCCACTGTCGCGTCACGCAAGGCGTCGTTGTCTTCAACCACCGCGATCAATAAACGGTCTGTCATGCGGCCATTCTTCCTTTCGCTTTACCGGCTGCCATGGGTCGAAAGCCTGAAACGTATCCTTTCATCATCGGGAGCGTACATCACGCCGGCCCCGAGCATCTGCGCCAGCTCCTGGACGATGTACAGACCCAGCCCGGAGCCCGAGCGATAGCCGGCCTGGGGGCTGCGATAGTATTTGTCGAACACGTGTTGCGCGTCGGGCCGTCCGGCACGCCCGACCATGTTCTCGATTTCGATCAGCCACTGATCGGGACGGTCCGCCAGCTCATAGCGCACCGTGACCGGCGACGCCGGAGGGCTGTACTTCAAGGCGTTATCGAGCAGATTGCGCAGGATCACGGCCATCAGGCCCGGGTCGCTTTCGATTTCCCTCGGCCGGCCGGCCGGGCGCTCGATCGCCACCCGGCCTCGTTCGGGGAGCTCGCCGAGGGCATGGTCCAGGATCTGCTCCAGCGAACATCGCTCATGGCGCACGATGGTGGCTTGGTCAGCGAGGCGCCCGGTCTGCACCACCCGGTCGATCACGCCGGCCATTTCCTTTATCGACACGTCCATGCGCTGCGACAACGGCTGCGGTATGGCCTGGTTGTCCAGCAGCATGCGCAGCGTGGCCAGCGGCGTCTTGAGCTCGTGCCCCATCATGGCCAGCAAGCGTTCGCGATCCAGGCGGTGCGCTCTTTCCTGATCCGCCCGCTGCTCACTGGCCTGCGCCTTGGTCGCCTGAGCCTGCTGGTACAGCAGGTGCAGGTGGGCCCGGTACAGGAGCATGACGATCATGAGCAGGCCTGAGCTGAGACTGTAGAAAAGCACGATGTAAAGGCTCAGCTCGGGAGCCGCGATCAAGCCCAGGGAGGGGGCGGCGGCAAACAGTGTGAAGGCCAGTGTCAGCACGAAATACCCCACCACCCAGGGCTTGGGCAACTTGCCTTCCGCTCTTGCGTCGGGAGGCGAGCGGCTCAGGAGGGCCATGACGAGCAGGAGGGTGGGAACCACGAGGATCAGCCTCATGTTGCCTTCCAGCGCTTCCATGACCCGCCCGCTGGCCAGCAGCGCCAACAGCGCCGCGAACACGAAAAGAATGCCGCCGATGACGCGGCTGCGCCAGCGCGCGTGACCGAGTTCATTCAGCAGGAACTGCGCAAAGAGAACCGCCAGGCCCGAAGCGCCGATGCCGACCACGCTCGTCAGCATGTCCAGGCTGGCGGGGCTCACGATGCCATCCAGCAGCAGTCTGGTGTAGCCCAGCGTGCTCCCGCCGAAGACCAGGGCGGTGGCCTGATGAGCCACGAAGCATGCGACCAGCGGCTCGGGACGCAGGACCAGTTGGATCACGCCCCACAGGATGAACAGGCCCAGCAGGCCCAGATAAAACGACCCCGCCATATCGAGGATGCCGTTGCTTACGGCCAGATCCATGCCGTTGAGCACTTCAAAACGTGCCATGCGGGTGCTGGTGGTCTCCAGCCTGAGCCAGATGTCGCGGGGGGCCGAGCCGGCGGGCAGGCTGAACGTGAAGCGGGTCGAGTGGGCGGACTGGATCGATATCGGGTAGCGGTCGCCGATGGGTCCCTGGCGGCTGGGCTGCTGCGCGGCGTCGTACAGCACCAGGTCATCCAGGTAGGCGGGACGGATGCGCAGGTACAGGGACTCGTCGGCCGGCGTGCCGGACGCGGAAGGATCGATGCGCAGCCTGACCCAGATGGGCGCCTTTCCGTAGCCGCGGGCCAGCACCCCGGAAAACGGGGTCATGGCCTGCTGCCGGACCTCGGCCCAGCTCATGCGCCCCGTGGTGTCTTCGAACCAGGCTTGCGACACGATGTGGTCGGTGGCGGCGGCGCCGGCCGAGGCGGCCGCCCCGAGGCACAGGAGCACGATGCAGAGGACATGGCGCCATGCCCGCATTGCATGGTCCTTCATCCGAAGCTGTCCGCCTGGAACGCTGAGAGCGAGGTGGCGTTGTAACAAAACCATGGTGGCCGGCGCAGTACACAGGAAAAAGGGAGGGCGGAAATTGTAGCGGAGAGCCAACGCTTTTTTAAGGTGCCTTAATGTTTCCGTTTTTGCGATTGGTAAAACGCGGGCATGGCGTTCCCGGATGTCGTACATGCGATGGAACGCATTCATGCAGCCACGCCGGCGGGCCGGCCCGCCGGCTACCCCATTGATTCAGGAAACTACCATGGTAACTTCGCTACCCTTCAACGCAAATTGGTATTTATTGCGGAACCCCGACGTGGCTGCCGCGGTCCGGGCGGGCCTGACCGACGCGGAAACCCATTTCCAGACATTTGGGCGCGTTGAAGGGCGCAGCGGGTCGCCGTTGTTCGACGTCGAATACTATCTCGCGAACAACCCCGACGTGGCCGCCGCGGTACGCGCCGGCACGCTGACCCCATGGGACCACGCCCTGATGTTCGGCATAGCGGAAGGGCGGCTGCTGAGTCCGCTTTTCGACGAGGACTTCTATGTGCGGCACAACCCCGATGTCGCCCAGGCCATCGCCAGCGGGCAGATGGCATCGGCGGTGCAGCATTTCGTCTTGTTCGGGCACAGGGAAGGGCGGCCCATCAGTCCCTACCTGGACCTGGGAAAATACTTGAACGCCAATGCCGACCTGCAGGGGCCGTTCGCGTCCGAAGGCCTTTCGCCTTTCGTGCACCTGATGGAATACGGTATTGCCGAAGGCCGCGATCTCGGAAACGGCGTGAAGCTGTCCAATTTCGGCAACGATCCCGCGTTCGCGCAGGCGCTTGCTAATGGCGATTTCGCGCAAGCCTGGGCGCGTGTGGCGGTCGTGTCCCCCTTCATGCCGGGCTTTGAGCGCCCAGCCGGATGGGTCCCGTCCGCCAACGCGCCGATTCCGGTCGACTTCCGGGCGCCGGCGGGTTCCGGGCTGAAGCTGATCGTTCCGCCGGAAGTGATAGTGCCGGATGGGGTGATCCTGTCCGACCAGGTGTTCCTGCTGGACAACAAGCCGACACCCGGCGGCGGTGGCTCGACCGGGCCCACGTTCACCGTGGTGCCGGATCAGGACGGCGTCCTGATCGTGTCGTCCGGCAACGGCAACGTCACCATCACGGAAAGCAATGGCAATTATGTGTTCACGCCGGCCAACGGCAACCCCGTGGCTATTCCGAAGGGCGTCACCAAAGGCATCATCGTCAATGGCGTGAGCGTGGTGGCGGAAAGTGCGATTCTGAACGGCATCATCGCCAACGCGAATGCCGCTACCCCGTCAATCGACCCCGCCATTACGGGCCCGGTAACCATCAGCGATATGATTTCGGCGACTGAAGCCAACACGATCGCCGGGAAGATCAATGGTGTGGTCACGGCCACCCTGGAGCCGGGAAGCTTGGCCAGTTTCAACGGCATCGAGGCGGGCAACAACTTTACGATCACGCTGAACGACCCCGCCGGGACCAACATGCCGGCGACAGACTTGAGCGCGCTGGGCGGCAAGACCACGGGGCCTGTGACCATCACCAACGCGGTGGTCATTGGCGGAACGGCAGCTGAAATTGCCGCGGCACTGGTGACCCCGGATACCCGCGTCTCGGCTCCGAATTCCGTCGTCAATATTTCCACCGCCGCCAATACCGTGGTCGACGCTGCCACGCTGCGCGCCATCGGCGGCGCCACATCGGGCACCGTCACGGTAGCCGACTCACAGAATATGACAGTCAACGGCTCGGTCGCCGATGTGAAGGCCGCCCTGCTTGAGGCCGACACCAAGGTGGAGGCCCCCTCGGCGCATGTGACCCTGACCGACGCCGTGGTCAGCGTGGCCGATGCCAATGACATCGCCGCGGCAACGGGCGGCATCGTCACCGCCACGCTTCAGTCGGGGCCTTTGACCAGCTTTGATAGCCTTGCGGAAACCAACAATGCCTACACCATCACGGTGAACGACGACGCGGGCACCCAGATGTCGGCGACGGCACTCAGCGCGCTTGGCGGCAAAACCACCGGGGATGTCACCGTGAGCAACGCGGTCGCCATTTCCGGAACGACAGCTGAAGTTACTGCTGCGCTGGTCACCCCGGCCACCTGTGTCAGCGCCCCGACGGCTGTGGTCACGATAACTGACACAGAAGCAGGCACGGCGACCACACCTTTGCTGGCGTCCGACCTGAGCGCCATTGGGGGAAAAACCACCGGCACCGTGACGGTCCTGGAAGCCGTCACGATCACCGGCACGGCTGCGGATGTCAAGGCAGCCCTGATCGCTGACGACACCAAGGTGATCGCGGGAACGGCCAAGGTCCAGATCAGCGACATGATCCCGGTAACGAGCGCCGATGACATCAATGGCATCGCTGCTGCAACGAGCGGTGTCGTCACCGCCAGCCTGGCGGGCGAGCTCGCCATCTTCAGCGAGCTTGCGGAAACCAATAACGCCTACACCATCACGGTGAACGACGGCGCCGGCACCGAACTGAATGCGACGGCACTGAGCGCGCTGAGAGGCAAGACCACTGCGCCGGTCACCGTCGCGAATGCCGTCACGATCACCGGCAACGCTGCGGAAGTGAAGGCAGCCCTGGTCACCAACGATACCAAGGTGACTGCGGGGACGGCCAACGTCCAGGTCAGCGGCATGATCCCGGTAACGAGCGCCGTTGACATCAATGATATCAATGGCATCGCTGCTGCAACGAACGGTGTCGTCACCGCCGCGCTCGAGGGTGCGCTGGCCAGCTTCGCCGGCCTTGCGGAAACCAATAATGCCTACACCATCACGGTCACAGATGCGTCCACCGCTACCCTGACCGCAACGGCGCTGAGCGCGCTGGGAGGCAAGACCACAGCGCCGGTCACTGTCACGAATGCCGTCACGATCACCGGCACGGCCGCTGAAGTGACGGCGGCGCTGGTGACAGAGGCCACCAAAGTGATCGCGACGGCGGCCAGCGTCACCCTCAGCGGCACCACAACCGCAGCCCAGGCCAACCTCATCGCCGCTGCAACGGACGGTATCGTCACCGCTACGCTCGTGGGCGCGCTGTCCGACTTCAGCGGGCTTACGGAAACCAATAATGCCTACACCATCACGGTGAACGATTCCGCCGGCACCGGACTGAATGCGACGGCACTGAGCACGCTCAGGGGCACAACCACGGGAACCGTCACGGTTACGAATGCCGTCACGATTTCCGGCACGGCCGCCGAACTGACCGCCGCGCTGATCACCGAGGCGACGAGAGTCATCGCCTTGACAGCGAACGTCATTGTGAATGGCGCCGTGGATGCCGGCGAGCTGACCGCCATCCACAACGCGACCAACGGCACGGTGACGGTACAGGGTACGCCGGGCCCGGACACCTACAACCTTGCCTCTTTTGCGGCCGGCCACCTGACCATCAACGGACTCGCCGGCAACGACGTGATCAATTCCGGCAATGGCAACGACGTTATCGACGGCGGCGATGGTGACGATGATATTAATGGCGGCGCAGGCAATGACACCATCCAGGGCGGCGCGGGCAACGACATCATCACTGGGGGAGGAGGCAATGATACGTTGACCGGTGGCTCGGGTAACGACACCTTCAGGGTGGACGCGGGTGCCGACACGATCACCGATCTGGCCACGGGCGACATTCTGGTGGTTTCGAATTGGGCGGCAGCCACGGCGAACAATGTGTCTCATTTCATTGCGACCAATGCAACTACCCAAGGGTGGTCTGCTGTGCTGAATGCGGCCGCTGCGGGTGCCACCATCGATGTATCGTTGTCAACCGGTGGCGGCTATGCCTTGAATGGTGGCGCTGCAGCAGACACCTTGGTTGGCAGTTCGAGCGATGACCAGATTACGGGGGGTGGAGGCGATGATACGTTGACTGGTGGCTTGGGTAACGATACGTTGACGGGTGGCTTGGGTAACGATACGTTGACTGGTGGCTCGGGTAACGACACCTTCAAGGTGGACGCGGGGTCCGACACGATCACCGATCTGGCGACGGGCGACATCCTGGAGGTTTCGGCGGGTGCGACAGCAACGGCGAACAATGTGACTGCTTTCGTTGCGACCAATGCAACTGTCCAAGGGGGAACTGCGGTGCTGAATGCGGCCGCAGGGGGCGCCACCATCAATGTATCGGCGTCAACGGGTACTGCAGGTTATACGCTGAATGGAAGTGCTGCAGCAGATACCTTGGTCGGTAGCGCACGCAATGACTGGATTACGGGCGGTATGGGTGCCGATCGAATTAACGTAGGTGCTGGTACCGACACAGTGGTGTTGCGCGGCGGCCACTCAGGCGCAAATAATGCAACAGGTTCGTCCGTGAATACCTCTGGATTTGATATCTATACCGGTTTGGGTACTGGTGATAAGCTGGAAATCTATCTTGATACCACTAATAACCGCTTTTGGTCCGTGCATGCATCGTCTACGGATGTATCCGGTGTAGGGGAGGGGCTCAAGTTCACTCGCGGGATCTACGATTCCGGTAGTAACCAGTTCACAGCAGGGGGATCCGGTACTGATACGTTGTTGACTTATGATTTGTCGACTGTACGAGGGGCGGGGCGGGTTCCTGAATACGAAGCGATTGTCCTCGTTGGTTTCGTGGGGCAGTCAGATGAAGGGGCGACAAGCTCCGGTCGTGGGGCAACCATTACTCTGGAGAACTTGTGACCTGATCTGGTCGCCCCGACCGAAGAAGCCGTTGTGGCGGCACATCCCGGCGCGGGGTGGCGGCCGTGTCCCCCTTCATGCTGGGCTTTGAGCGCCCAGCCGGATGGGCCCCGTCCGTCAACGCGCCGATTCCGGTCGGCTTCCGGGCGCCAGCGGGTTCGGGGCTGAAGCTGCCGGCGATGGCACCATCTATGGCGGCGAGGGCGACAATCATTTTCGTCATGGCCTGAGCTTGCCGTCCGGCTCCAGGTACTGAACTTGCTGCTCGGCATCAACGCCGAATCCCCATCCAGCGAGCAAGTGCCAAGGAGAAGAACCCATGCGAAATACTCGAAGGAACGCCGCCTTGTTGGCGGCGGTGTTCCTGAATGCCCTGTTCGGCATCGTTTTGATCGTTGGCGGCATATGGCTCATCGCCGTAGGCGGATCGTGGTATTACGCCTTGGCGGGTGTCGCGCTCCTGGCCACAGCCGCGCTGTTATTTCAGCGCAAGGCGTCAGCCTTGTGGCTCTACGCCGCGCTGGTGCTGGCGACCCTGGCGTGGGCTCTGTGGGAAGTGGGCCTGGACTGGTGGCCGTTGGCGGCACGCGGCGATATTCTCTTCCTGCTCGGGCTGTTCCTGCTGACCCCTTGGGTCACACGTCCGCTGCTTCGCCAAGTTCGAACGACCTCCGAAGCGCGCGAGCAAGACGCGCGCGCCGCAAGGCGGGCCGGCCTGCCATTGATGGCCTCCTTGCTGCTGTTCCTGATCGTTGCCATCGCATCCTGGTTCGTCGATCCGCATCGCATCGAAGGGACGTTGCCTGGCGTCCGGAACCAAGCGGCCGCAAATTCCCTGGGGGTACCGCCCGGAGAATGGCATGCATATGGGCGGACCAGCCATGGCCAGCGCTACTCGCCCCTCAAGCAGATCACCCCGGATAACGTGTCCCGGCTGGAAGTCGCCTGGCACTACGAAACGGGCGACGTGCGCGGCCGTGAGGGTGATCCGGTGGAGACGACCTTCGAGGTCACACCTTTGAAGATAGGCGAACGACTGTATCTGTGCACGCCGCACCAGTCGGTCATCGCGCTGGACGCGACCTCCGGGAAGGAAATATGGCGCTACGATCCGCAGATACGGGGTGAGCTGGCATTGCAGCACCTGACCTGCCGTGGCCTGTCTTACTATGATGCGGCGAAGACCGGCATGGCGACTGATGTCGCTGTAGGCGGCTCCCAAGAAGGATCGGGCAATGAGAACGCGGGGCGGGATGGGGGCCGTTCGGAAACTGGCGATCGCGCCGCCGGCTCCGCGCCGTTGGCCGATCGGCGGGCCGGCGCGGCGACGTCATTGCAAGACCTGAACCTGCCGGTGGCGGCCGAAGATGGAACGACGACCGACCGGTGCGCCGCCAAATTGTTCATGCCTACCGCCGACGGGCGGATCATTGCGCTCAACCCGGACGATGGCGCGGTATGCGCGAATTTCGGGGGCGGCACGGGGCAGATCAATCTGTGGGCCAATATGCCTAACGCACGGCCTGGAGGCTATTATTCGACCTCGCCGGTCGTGGTGACACGGTCGTTGATCATTGTCGGCGGCACCGTACTGGACAATGTATCGACCCACGAGCCGGCGGGCGTCATTCGCGCCTACGATGTCAACTCCGGCGAGCTCGTGTGGAACTGGGATCCAGGCAATCCAGAAAGCACTGAGCCATTGGGCCCCGGCGAGACCTACACGCCCTCGACGCCCAATAGCTGGTCGATTTCCAGCGTGGACGAGGCTTTGGGCATGGTTTACGTGCCCATGGGCAATCAGCCGCCGGATCAATGGGGGGGCGAGCGCACCGAAGCCGCGGATTCCTATGCGTCCGCGGTCGTGGCGCTGGATCTGGCCACGGGACGCGTGCGCTGGCGTTTTCAGACCGTGCACCATGACCTGTGGGATTACGACGTGCCGTCTCAGCCCAGCTTGATCGACCTGACCATCGATGGCCGGAACGTTCCGGCTCTTGTGCAGCCCACCAAGCAAGGCGAGCTGTTCGTGCTGGACCGGCGCAATGGCGAGCCCGTCCTGCCGGTCGTCGAGAAACCTTATCCCCAAGGGGCGGTGCAAGGCGACCGGACCGCGCCTACGCAGCCCGTGTCGGCGCTATCGTTTGATCCCGCGCCGCTGACGGAGGCGTCGATGTGGGGCGGCACCCTCTTCGATCAACTGGCTTGCAGGATAGAATTCCGGAAATTGCGCTACGACGGGCGCTACACGCCGCCGAGTACGGAAGGAACGCTGGTGTATCCGGGCAACTTCGGCGTATTCAATTGGGGCGGGATCGCTGTGGACCCTGAGCGCCAAGTTGCCTTTGCCACGCCCACCCACCTTGCTTTCGTTTCCCAGCTGATTCCGCGCGAAGACGACACCACGCTCTATGTGCAGGGCGATGAACGGCCGCAAGACAGCCTGCCCGCGTTGAACGAGAACTTCGGCGCGCCGTTTGCCGTGAAGCTCAGTGCTTTCACCTCGGCGCTCGGGCTTCCTTGCCAGGCGCCGCCCTGGGGTTATGTGGCGGGGGCCGACCTGACGACGGGCGAGGTCGCCTGGATGCATAAAAACGGCACGGTCCGCGACAGCTCACCGATTCCACTGCCGTTCAAGATGGGCGTGCCCAACCTGGGCGGCCCCATTATGACGGCCGGCGGCGTGGCCTTCTTGTCGAGTACGCTGGACTATTACCTGCGCGCCTACGACGTCGCCACGGGCGAAGAATTGTGGAAGGCTCGTTTGCCCGCGGGCGGCCAGGCTACGCCCATCACTTATACCGGCTCGGACGGCAGGCAATACGTAGTGGTCGCGGCAGGCGGCCATGGGTCCTTGGGCACCAAGGCCGGCGATGACGTTATCGCCTATGTATTGCCTTCCTAAAGGCCGGCTGATGCGAGTCGAAGGGCGCGATGCTTGCGTCTTCTATAAATGATAGCTATTCTCAATATGGTCGGCTATACTGCCTTTGCGATTTAGTAGATTTGAGCTAATGCCTTGCCCCGTAGGGACCCCTCTACGGGGTTTTTTCTTGGCCGTGGGGTCAGATCCCGGCGGGGTCCGGCTCCAAGGCTTGCGCCAGATCGGCCTTCAGGTCGTCGATATGCTCCACGCCCACCGACATGCGGATGAAGTTCGGTTCGATGCCGGCGGAAATCATCTGCTCTTCGGTCATGGTGCCCGCCCACATGGCGGCGGTGTGGACGGCCAGGGTTTCGACGCCGCCCAGGCTGACGGCGTGAGTCGCCAGCCGCAGGGCGGAGACGAAACGGGTGCCGGCCTGGAAGCCGCCTTTCAGGCTGAAGGCGATGACCGCGCCGTAGCCGCTCATCTGGCGCCGGGCCAGCTCATGCTGGGGATGGCTGGCGAGCCCGGGGTAGTAGACCCGCTCCACCGCGGGATGCGTTTCCAGCCATTGCGCCAGCGCGAGCGCGTTGGCGTTGATGCGTTCCATGCGCAGGGAAAGCGTGCGCAGCCCGCGCAGCAGCAGCCAGGCGTCCATCGGCGAGAGCACGGAGCCGAGCGTGACGTGCATGCTCCATATTTTCTCCGCCAGTTCCTCGCTGCAGCAGACGGCGCCCGCGGTGATGTCGTGATGGCCGCCGAAATACTTGGTCGCGCTATGCACGACGATGTCTATGCCGAGGTCGTGGGGTTTCTGATTCAGCGGGGAGGCAAAGGTGTTGTCCGCGATGGTGAGGATGCCGCGGGCGCGCGCCAGGGTGGCCACGGCTGCGAGGTCGGTGAGCGTCAGGGTGGGGTTGACGGGGGTCTCCACCATGATCAGCCTGGTCTCGGGCCGGATGGCCGCAGCGAGTTCGTCCAGGTCGGTCTGGTCGACGATGGTCGAGGCGACGCCGAAGCGCGGCAGCACTTCTTCGAACAGTTTCGAGGTGCTCATGTAGTGCCGGCGCTGGGCGATGACGTGGTCCCCTTGCTTGACCAGGCCCAGCACGGTGGTGCTGATGGCGCCCATGCCGGAGGCGGTGAGCAGGGCGGTTTCGGTGCCTTCGAGCGCGGCGATGACGGCTTCGACTCGTTTATGGACGGGATTGCCGTAGCGGCTGTAGAAGCCGGGGTGCCGGGGGGTGTTGGCCATTTCGGCGAATTCTTCGGGGGTGTCGGCCCGGAAGGTTGCGCTGTAGTGGATGGGGGCGACGACCGATGTGTCTGTCGCCAGGTGGGCGTCTTGGTGCAGGAGAAGGGTTTCCTGGCGCCAGTGCTTGCCGGGGTCTGTGCCTGGGTGGGCGTTGTTGCGGCTCATGGCCGGGTGCTCCGTCGAGTGGTTGAGAATGGGGATACGGAACGATGATACGCCTGTGCTTCGGCTGCCGTCACACTTGTATTCATCGAAAAAACTGCCATAATTATGAATTATGAGGTCCAGACACCGAGGCAGGCATGGCAACCCGTATCGTCCAGCAGGTGCTTTACCAGGAAGTGGCCGACCGCTTGCGCGCCATGATCCAGGCGCATGAGCTCGAATCCGGCGAATGGATAGACGAAGTCCGCCTCACTCGCGAACTCGGCATATCGCGCACCCCGCTGCGCGAAGCGCTCAAAGTGCTGGTGGCCGAAGGGCTGCTCAGGCTCGAACCCCGGCGCGGCTGCTTCGTCAACGAGCTGTCGGCGCGCGACATGGACGACATCTTCCCCCTCATGGCCATGCTCGAAGGGCGCTGCGCCTACGAGGCCGCCCGGAAAGTCACCGAAGCCGACCTGCTCCGCCTCGAGCCCCTGCACGCCCGCCTGCAAGAACACGCCGCCGCGGGCGACATCGACGCCTACTACGCCTGCAACGCCGTCATCCACGAAGAAGTCCAGGCGCTGGCGGACAACCGCTGGCTGTCGGACCTGGTCGACCACCTGCGCAAGCTGCTCAGCCTGTCGCGCCACAAAAGCCTGGCGCTGCCGGGGCGCATCAAAGAATCCTGCGCCGAACACATGGCGATTTTCGCCGCCCTGAAGGCCCGCGACCCCGACGGCGCGGAAGCGCTGACGCGCAAGCACTTGCTGCGCCAGCTGGACGCCCTGCACACACTGGACGAGCGCGCGGCATCGTCCAGGCAGGACAATGTTGCGCAATTGTTGCCGCGCGCATCTGGAGTCAAGACATCATGACGGTCACCGACGTGAAAAAGCTACCCGCCCCGCAGCCCGAGGCCGAGGCCGAAAAAGCCTCCGAAAAGGAAACCGAGGGGCTGATCGCCCGCCTGGGGCGCTGGCTCGAGCGCGATCACCTGCCATTGCAGACGGACGTCCTCTCGCTCTTCACGGCGCGCATGACCGACGTCGCGGCCAACCGCAAGGCCAAGCAATGGAGCCAGCGCTATCTGGCCGCCGACGCCAAGGAAAGGCGCGCCTTGCTGGCCGGCCTGGCGCAGGCCAGCGCCGGGCTGGAGCCCCGGGAAGACAAGGGCCTGCGCCTGTTCCGCCGGCTGTACGCGCAGGCCGACAGCCTGCACCTGCTGGTCGAGCTCCGGGCCGACATGCTGCGCTGGCGCAACCAGGTGGCCGGGCTGACCGTGCTCGAGCGCGAGCTGGAAGGCCTGCTGTCCAGCTGGTTCGACGTCGGCATGCTGGAATTGCGGCCGATCACCTGGGATTCCCCGGCGTCCCTGCTCGAAAAGCTCATCCAGTATGAAGCGGTCCACGAAATCCGCTCCTGGGACGAACTGCGCCACCGCGTCGCAAGCCAGCGCCGCTGCTATGCCTTTTTCCACCCCCGCATGAGCGACGTGCCGCTGATTTTCGTCGAGATCGCCTTCGCCGCCGAAATGGCCGGCGACGTCCAGATGCTGCTGGATCCCGCCGTGCCGGCGGGCGATCCGTCCAAGGCGCGCTGGGCGATCTTCTATTCGATCTCGAACACGCAGCCGGGCCTGCGCGGCATCAGCTTCGGGAATTTCCTGCTCAAGCGCGTGATCGACCAGTTGCTCATCGAGCTTCCCAAGCTCAAGTCCTTTGCGACCCTCTCGCCCATACCCGGCTTCGTCGACTGGCTCGGCAAGCAGGACGGCAAGGCCATCCATGAATTGCTGCACGACAAGGCCGACCGGCAGAAAGCGCTGGACGACCCCAAGGCCGGGCAGGCATGGGTGGAGCGCCTGCAGGCTGCGGCGGCCGGGAAGGCCGGCGACGCCGTGCGCAAGTCCGGCCTGCGGCTGGTGGCGCATTATCTCAAGTCCATGAAGAACGGCCAGCCGCTGGACCCGGTGGCGCGCTTCCATCTGGGCAACGGCGCGCGCATCGAGCGCATCAACTGGGCGGCCGATTCCTCGCCCAAGGGCATTGCGCAGTCCTGCGGCATAATGGTCAATTATCTGTACGAGCTGGACCAGCTGGACGACAACCTCGCCCTGCTGGCCGCGGGCAAACCCAAGACCGGAATGAACCTCAGATGGCTATGAATCCGCAAGGCCCGGCGGGCGGCCGCATCCTGACGGAACTCCGGGGGCGCGCCGCCTACGTCACCCTCAGCCATCCGGGCCGGCTCAACGCGCTGACCATCTCCATGTGGCGCCAGCTGGAACAGATCTTCGGCCGGCTGTCGTCCGACGCCGGCCTGCGCTGCGTGGTGCTGTCCGGGGAAGGCGGGAACTTCGCCGCCGGCGCCGACATCGGCGAGTTCCCCACCGAACGCGCCGACACGGACGGTGTCATGCGCTACCACCTGCAGGTGATCGCGCCGGCGCTCAGGGCGGTTGCGGCCTGCCCGCACCCCGTCGTGGCCCGCATCGAAGGCGTCTGCGTCGGGGGCGGGCTCGAGATCGCCAGCCAGTGCGACTTGCGCATCGCGGCCAGGTCCTCGCGCTTCGGCGTTCCCATCAACAAGCTGGGTTTCCCCATGGCGCCCGACGAAATGCAAGGCCTGCTGGCGCTTGCCGGGCGGGCCGCGACGCTCGAGATCCTGCTCGAGGGCAGGGTCTTCGGCGCCGACGAAGCCATGGCCAAGGGGCTTTTGACGCGCGTGGTGCCCGACGCCGACCTGGACGCCGATGTCGGCCGGCTGGTCGCCCGGCTGGAAAAGGGCGCGGCGATGGCGGCGCGCCTGAACAAGCAGATGGTGGCCCGCCTCAGTGCGCGGCCGGAACCCTTGTCCGAGGCGGAGCTGCGCTCTTTTTTCAGTTATGCGCCCAGCCGCGATCACCGCGAGGGCGTCGACGCATTTTTGGCTGGCCGCGAGCCAGTGTTCTCAGGAGATTGAATTGGAAGGCAATGCCAACTTGTACGCTTTGCTGGCTTCAGGGTTTCCGGCCGACCGTTCGGCGGTCGCCATCGAAACGCCGGACCGCACCTACAGCTGGAACGACATCGACGAAATAAGCGCGCGCTTTGCGTCTCTGCTGCGCACGCTCGCTCTGCCGGCAGGCGCGCGCGTCGCCGTCCAGGTTGAAAAATCGCCCGAAGCGCTGATGCTGTACCTGGCCACCTTGCGCGCCGGCCTGGTGTACCTGCCTTTGAACACGGCCTACCGCGCGGCGGAAATCGAATATTTCCTGACCGATGCCGAGCCTTCCGTGGTGGTCTGCGACAGCAAGAACCATGAATGGATTGCCGCGCTGGCCGAGAAAGCCGGCACCCGCCATGTGTACACCCTCGACGAGGACGGCACGGGCAGCCTGCCGGTGGCGGCCGCCAGCCAGCCGGCCGATTTCGACACGGCGCGCAGCGCTCCGGACGACCTGGCCGCCATTCTGTATACCTCGGGCACCACGGGGCGCAGCAAGGGGGCCATGCTCAGCCACCGCAACCTGTCGTCCAATGCGCAGGTGCTGAAAGAATACTGGGGCTGGCGCCCCGACGACGTGCTGCTGCACATGCTGCCCATCTTCCACGTGCACGGCCTGTTCGTGGCGTCGCACGGGGCCTTGCTGGCGGGGGCGCGCATGATCTGGCTGCCCAAGCTCAACATAGACCAGGCCCTGCATTACCTGCCGCGCAGCACCATCATGATGGGCGTGCCCACTTATTATGTCCGTCTGCTGGCGGATCCCCGCTTCACCCGCGAAATCTGCGCCAGCATGCGCTTGTTCATTTCCGGTTCCGCGCCCTTGCTCATGGAAACCTTCACGGAATTCCAGCAGCGCACGGGCATGACCATCCTCGAGCGCTACGGCATGAGCGAAACCATCATGCTCACGTCCAATCCCTACGATGAATCGCGCGGCAAGCGGCTGGGCGGCACGGTCGGCGAGCCCTTGCCGGGGGTGTCGGTGCGCGTGGTGGACGACCAGGGCAAGGAATTGCCGCCGGGCGAAATCGGCAACGTGCAGGTCAAAGGCCCCAATGTCTTCTCGGGCTATTGGCGCATGCCGGAAAAAACCCGCGAGGAATTCACCGGCGACGGCTGGTTCCGCACCGGCGACGTCGGGCAGTGGGGCGGCGACGGCGTCCCCGACCGCTACCTCACCATCGTGGGCCGCAGCAAGGACTTGATCATTTCCGGCGGGTTTAACGTCTATCCCAAGGAAATCGAACTCTTCATCGACGCCATGCCCGGCGTGGACGAATCCGCGGTCATCGGCGTGCCGCATCCCGACTTCGGCGAAGCCGTGGTGGCGGTGGTGGTGCCCAAGAAAGGCCATACCCTGGATGCGGCCGGCCTGCTCGCCCAGCTCAAGGCCGGCCTGGCGAATTTCAAGGTGCCCAAGCAGCTGCACGTGGTGGCGGAGCTTCCCCGCAACACCATGGGCAAGGTGCAGAAGAATGTGCTGCGAGAGCAGTTCAAGAAGGTGTAGGCCCCGGCCCGCACCGTTGTTTGTGGTTGTGGTAAACGGCCCTGCCCGGTTCGCGCAGGGTTTCCGGGCGCGGGTTTTCCGCGCTCGGTCAAATAGAAAAACCTGGAGGAGATCCATGAAGAAAGTACGTCTTGCATACGCGGCGGCGCTCGCCCTGTCCGCCATGGCCGTATCCGGCGGCGCGCACGCGGCCTGGCCGGAGCGCGCCATCACCATCATCGTGCCGTTTCCCGCCGGAGGCGGCACCGACACTTTCGCGCGGCCGCTGGCCCATCAGCTGGGCGAGCAACTGGGCAAGAGCGTCGTGGTCGACAACAAGGGCGGGGCCGGAGGCACGCTGGGGGCGGGGATCGCCGCGCGCGCAACCCCCGACGGCTACACCTTCTTCATGGGCGGCGCGCACCACGTGGTGGCCCCGTCCACCTACAAGAAGCTGAATTACGACATCCAGAAAGACTTCGTTCCGGTGGCGCTGCTGGCGCAGCCGCCGCAAGTGATCGTGGTCAATCCCTCCAAGCTGCCCGTCAACAGCGTCAAGGAACTGCTCGAGAAGATGAAGGCGAATCCCGGCCAGATCAACTTCGGGTCCGCCGGCGTCGGCAGCACGCACCATCTGGCGGGCGAGCTCTTCAAGATCAAGAACGGGGTGGACGTCACCCACGTGCCGTATCAGGGCGCGGGCCCCATGCTCACCGGCCTGATCACCGGCCAGGTCGACATGGCGTTCGACGGCCTGGGCTCCTCGGCGTCGCACATCCGGGCCGGGTCGATCCGGCCGCTGGCGGTCGCGTCGGCGCAGCGTTCGCCCACCTTCCCCGACGTCCCCACGGCGGCGGAGGCGGGCGTGCCCGACTATGAGGTCTCCACCTGGTATGCCATGTGGGCGCCCGCGGGAACGCCGCCCGACGTCGTCAAGAAGATGTCCGAGGAAATCACCAAGGCGCTGAACACCCCGAAGATCAAGGACTTGTGGGCCAGCAATGGCACGGCCGTCCCCAACATGACGGGCAGCGACTTCGGCAAGTTCGTCGACAGCGAGATCAAGCGCTGGGCGGCGGTGGTCAAGCAGGCGGGCGTGGAGCCCCAGTAAGCGGCTGCCTGGCTACAAGTAAGGGCTGGCCAGCCATATCACCCGGTTGCGCAATCGCTTGCGGAAGGGGATGGCGGCCAGGCTTTCCAGCGTCACGGCGTCGGCGTTCCTGATTTCGGCGTCGATCAGGCTTTCGATTTCAGCCGCGGTTTCGCGGCTGTATATTTCCATGTCCAGCTCGAAGTTCAGGCGCAGGCTGCGCGGGTCCAGGTTCGACGACCCCACGTAGGACCACGCGCCGTCGATGGTGATGAGCTTGGAGTGGTTGAAGTTGCCCCGCGCGCGCCATACGCGGCACCCGCTGTGTATGACCTGGTCCAGTTGCGCCGTCATGGCGTAGTTCACCAGGCGCAGGTTGTTCTGCCCCGGTATGACGATGTCGACCGTGATGCCGCGCCGCGCGGCGGTGTTGATGGCGCCCATGAGCACCTGGTCGGGCAGGAAATAGGGCGATTGTATGCGTATGTGCCGCTGCGCGACGGCAAACGCGCCCAGCAGCATGTTGTGGGTGCCGACCATGTTGCGGTCGGGGCCCGAGCGTATGCAGCGCGCGGGGGCCAGCGGCTGCGGCGGGTCCCAGCGGTCGCTGCACCATGCCTTGAAGGCCAGGTTCTCTTTGGTGGTGAATTCCCAGTCGTGGGCGAATACCGACATCAGCTGCAGCACCACCGGGCCTTCGACCAGGAAATGGGTGTCCATGGCGGTCTTGGCGCCGGCGGCGTCCGTGGTGAAGCCGGCCCGGATGTTCATGCCGCCGGTGAAGGCGATGCGCCCGTCCACCACCAGTATCTTGCGGTGGCTGCGCAGGTTCGCATAAGGCATGCGCAGCCCCAGCGGATTGGTCATGAACAGGGCGGAGGGCACGCCCTTCTTGCGCAACAGCCGGATGATGGGCGGGCGCGAGTATTTCGACCCCACGGCATCGATGAGCACGCGCACGTTGACGCCGCGCTGCTGCGCGCGGGCCAGGGCGTCCACGATCTGCCTGCCCACGCTGTCGTTGTCGAAAATATAGGTTTCCAGCGCGATGGAGCTTGCCGCGGCGTCGATCGCTTCGATCATCGCGGGGTAGGCCTGGTCGCCGCCGCGCAGCACCCGTATGTGGTTGCCGTCGCAAAGCGGAAAGCGGCTGATCCGGTCTCCCAGCACGCGCAGCGAATCGAACTGCGGCGCGCGGATCGCGCCGATGTCGGCGCGGGGCGGCGGCGGGATCGGCAGGGATTCCTTCAGGCTCTTGTTGCGCTGTTCCGAAATATGGTCGTGGCGGATGCGGTTGACGCCGGCGACCAGATAAAAGAAGGGGCCCAGCAGGGGCGACATGAGTATGACCCCCACCCAGCCTATGGCGGCCCGGACGTCGTTCTTGGTCATGGCGGCGTGCACGGCCGCCGTGCCGCCGACGACGAGGCTCAAGAGGAAAGCGAGATGCGGCCAGTATTCGGAAAACAGGGATTGCAATGAAGCCATGTCGAAGACGCCATCAGTGATGCCCCTGCGCGCGCAACGCGGAGGAAAGGCCTTGAACGAGCCGGTGCGTGTATCGGGACAGCGCCAAGTATATCGGTTAATGCGGCCGAATCCCGAATCAGGCCTGGATCGGCACGGCGTCGCGCCGCTTCATGGCCCGCACGATGGCGCTCAGGGCCATGCCGTACATGGGCACGAACAGCAGCAGGCTGACGCTCAGCTTGATGACATAGTCCACCACGGCGATTTCGCCCCAGTGCTCGGCCATGAAAGGGTTGGTGCTGCGCCAGAAGGCGATGCTGAAGAAGGCCGCCGTGTCCAGCGCCTGCCCGAACACGGACGAGGCCGCCGGCGCCACCCACCATTGCACGTAGCTGCGGCGCATGCGGTCGAACACCTGCACGTCCAGCAGCTGGCCCAGCACGTAGGCGGCGAAGCTGGCGAAGGCGATGCGAAAGACGAAGCTGTTGAACTCGCCCAGCGCGCCGACGCCGTTGAAACGGCCTTCATGGAACAGCACCGACACGATGTAGGAGGCGATCAGCGCCGGCACCATGGCCCGCGCGATCACGCTGCGCGCCTCGGTCTTGCCGATCAGGCGGACGGTCAGGTCGGTGGCCAGGAAAATGAAGGGAAAGCTGAAGGCGCCCCAGGTGCTGTGGAAACCGAAGAGGTCGATGGGCAGCTGCACCAGATAGTTGCTGGCGATGATGATGAGGATGTGGAACGCGACCAGCCACGCAAGATAGAACGACACCCGCGACGGCGGGACGGAGACGGAAGCCATGATGAGCCTTTTTGATGGATGGGGTTAGGGAACCCATGAGGGAGACGCAAGCGGGCATTATACGCCGGAAGGGCGCCGCCGCCGGCGGCGCGGCTTGCGCCGAAGGAGCGCGAACGAGGTACTATCACATCATGCTGGTCGCGCGGAGCGACGCAAGCGGAAACGGCAGCCGGTATCCACGGGACTCCCGCGCCGTTCGCATCATGGAGATTCGAGTACTGTGTCGCGTCCAACGGTAGGCCTGCTGCCCCAGGTTTCGGCCGCTCACTTGGTGAGCCATTTTCACATCATGGTAATACCGGCGCTGCTCCCGCTGCTGCCGGCGAAACTGGGCGTCAGCTTCGTCGAGCTCGGCGTGGCGCTCAGCGTCTTCAACGTGATTTCGGCGCTGGTGCAGGCGCCGCTGGGCTTCGCGGTGGACCGCTACGGCCCGCGCATGGTCCTGCTGTGCGGGCTGGGGCTGGGCAGCGCCAGCTTTTTGTCCCTGGCCATCGCGCCGAACTACCTGTGGCTGCTGGTGGCGATGACGCTGGCCGGCATCGCCAACGGCGTCTATCATCCCGCCGATTATGCCCTGCTGTCCAAGGGAATCGCGCCGGGGCGCATGGGGCGCGCCTTCTCCATCCATACCTTCTCGGGCTATCTCGGCGGGGCGCTCGCGCCCGTCGCGCTGATCGGCGTAGCCTCGCTGCTGAACGTCGAAGCCGCCTTCGCCGCCTCGGCCCTGGTCGGCGCGCTGGCCATGGTCGTGGTGGCCTTGCCGACGACGGAACGCTGCACCCCCGAGCCCGCGCCAAGCGCGGCGCCGGCCCGCGGCGCGGCCGGGCGTTCGGCGGCGGTGCTCACGCCGGCCATCATGGTGCTGACGCTGCTCTTCGTGATGCTGAGCCTGAGCACCAGCGCCATCGACCGCTTTTCCGTCAGCGCCCTGGTGCAGGGATACAGCGTCCCGCTTTCCTGGGCGAACAGCGCCTTGACGGCCTTCCTGTTCGCCAGCGCGGCGGGGGTGCTGGCCGGCGGCTACCTGGCCGACCGCACGCGCCACCACGGTTTCGTGGCGGCGGCGGCGTTCGGCATGGCCGCGGTGGTGGTCATCGTCGTCGCCGCCGTCGCGCTGAGCGATCTCGCCGTCGTCGTGCTGCTGGGCGTGGCAGGCTTTCTCACCGGCGTCATCGCGCCCTCGCGCGACATGCTCGTGCGGGCGGCCGCGCCCGTCGGCGCCGAGGGCAAGACCTTCGGCATCGTCATGACCGGATTCAACATCGGCGGCGCGGTCGGGCCCGTCATGTTCGGATGGCTGCTCGATCACGGCCGCTACGGCGGCATCTTCTGGGCGGCCGCCGGCTTCATGGTGCTGACCGTCATGCTGACGCTGGGCCAGGAATGGCAGGCCCAGTCCAAGCGGCGCGCCCGGCTGGCCGCCACCCCTCAACACTGACAGACCTCGAGGCGCACTCATGACCGACACCGACGGCACCGCGCGGAAGCGGGACCTCTTTTTCCAGTTGCACGAGGCCGGCTGCTTCGTCATTCCCAACCCCTGGAACGTCGGCACGGCGCGCTGCCTCCAGGACCTGGGCTTCAAGGCCATCGCCTCCACCAGCGCCGGCCATGCGCACGCCAACGGCCTGCCCGACGGCGCGCAAGGCCTGGATGAGGTCCTGGCCCATTACCAGGCCCTGGCCGCCGCGGTGGACATTCCCCTGAACGCCGACTTCGAGAACGGCTTCGCCGAGGACCCGCAGGGTCTGCATGACAACGTCGTGCGCTGCGTAGCCACCGGCGTGGCGGGGCTGTCCATCGAAGATGCGCCGCAAGGCCAGGGAACGGGGCTGTACGATTTCCCCACGGCGCTCGCCCGCATCAAGGCGGCGCGCGCCGCCATCGACCAGACCGGCCGGCGCGTGCTGCTGACCGCCCGCTCCGAAGGCTTCATACGCGGCGCGCCCGACCTCGCGGAAACGGTCAGGCGCCTGCGGGCGTACGCCCAGGCCGGGGCCGATTGCCTGTACGCGCCCGGCATCAAGACGAAGGAAGAAATCGCCGCCGTCGTCCAGGCGGCGGACGGCCTGCCGGTCAACTTCCTGAACAGCGCGGCTTTCGGCTATACCGTGGACGACCTGGCCCGGATGGGCGTGAGGCGCATCAGCGTGGGCGGCACCCTGGCCCGGCTCGCCATGGACGGCTTCCTGCAGGCCGCGCAGCGCATCGCCCGGCAAGGAAGCTTCGACGACTTCGCCGGCGTGGTCAGCAACGCGGAATTGAACCAGCGCTTCGAGAAATATGCGAAATAGCCGGGGCGGAAGCGCCCGGCCTGTTTCGGTCCATGAGGATGCCGAAGGCATGGAGCTGAAGAAAACCTACCGGGCCATGCAAATCAGCAGGCCGGGCCTGTTGGAGCTCGTGGAGCGCGACACGCCGCGGCCGGCTGCGGGCGAAGTCCTGATTCGTGTGGAGGCTTGCGGCATCTGCGGGGCTGATGCCGCCGACATCGAAAGAGCCGATGCCGCGCAGCCGCCGCGCGTGCCCGGCCATGAGGTGGTGGGGCGCATCGTGGCCCTGGGGGACGGCGTGCCGTCCACCTGGAAGCTGGGGCGGCGCGTGGGCGTGGGGCGCCTCGGTGGCCATTGCCAGGAATGCGATCCATGCCGGCAAGGGCGTTTCCAGCTCTGCCAGAATCAGCCTGTCGTCGGCGCCTCGCGCGATGGCGGCTATGCCGAGCTGATGCTGGCGCGCGGCACCGGGCTGGTGTCGATTCCGGACGAACTGGACGCGGCGGAAGCGGCGCCCATCTTGTGCGCGGGCGTGGCCACGTTCAACGCGCTCAGGAAATGCGGCGCGCAGGCCGGGGACCTCGTCGCCGTCCTGGGCATCGGAGGCCTGGGGCATATGGCGCTGCAGTATGCGCGGCGCATGGGATTCAGGGTGGCGGCCATCGGCCGCGGCGCCGACATCGAAGCGGACGCCTTGGCGCTGGGCGCCCATGTCTATGTGGACAGCCGCCGGGAGGATGCGGTGGAAAGGCTGAGGCGCCTGGGCGGGGCGCAGGCCGTCCTGAGCACGATAGACGATGCCGGCATGGTGTCGGCATTGCTGGGCGGGCTGGCGCCAGAAGGGCGCTTGGTCGTGCTCAACCCGGGCAAAAGCCCGCTGCAGGTAGCCGCCGGCCTCCTGGTCGGGGGGCAGCGCGGCATCCTGGGGTCGATTACCGGCACGCCGCACGACAACGAAAAGGCCCTGGGTTTCAGTGTGCTGGTGGATGCGCGGCCCCGAATCGAGACGATGCCGCTGGAGCGGGCCAACGAGGCCTACCAGAAAATGAAGTCCGGCAACGTCAAGTTCCGCATGGTGCTGACCATGGCGCCATAGCCCCCGCATCCTTCGAAACGCCCACCTTCCCAACGACACAAGACAACCCCAGTTCATGAGCGATTCTTCTTCCATACTCCCTGAAAACGTGCAGCGCGGCAACATCTGGCGGCTTTCCATCGCCCAGGCACTGGCGGGCGCGAATTCGGTGGTGGTGTTCGCCACGGGCGCCATCGTCGGCAATACGCTCGCCCCGTCGCCGATGCTGGCCACCTTGCCCATTTCCATCTTCGTGGTGGGCATGGCGGCGTGCATCTTGCCCGCCGGAAAAATCGCCCGGCACCATGGGCGGCGCGCCGCCTTCCTGGCGGGAACCGCCGCCGGGGTGCTGACCGGGCTGCTGGCCATGCTGGCCGTCATCATCGGCTCGTTCTGGCTGTTCTGCCTGGGGACCTTCCTGGGCGGGGGCTATGCGGCCGTGGTGCTGTCGTTCCGTTTCGCCGCCGCCGACGGCGTCGAACCGAAGCGGCGCGCGCGCGCCTTGTCGCTCGTCATGGCCGGCGGGGTGGCCGCCGGCGTCGTCGGGCCCCAGCTGGTGACCTGGACGATGGATCTATGGCCGCCGTACATGTTCGCGGCCACTTTCCTGGTGCAGGCCGCGGTCGCCGCGGCGTCGGCGGTGATCCTGCTGGGCGTTCGCCTGCCCGCGCCCACGGCGGCGGAACTGGCGGGCGGGCGCCCGCTCGCGGTCATCGCCAGGCAGCCGCGCTTCGTCGCCGCCGTGATTTCCGGCGCCGTGTCCTACATGCTGATGAATTTCCTGATGACGGCCGCGCCGCTGGCGATGCGCTTGTGCGGCCATTCGCAGGAATCGGCCAACCTGGGCCTGCAGTGGCACGTCATCGCGATGTATGCGCCCAGCTTCTTCACGGGCGGCCTGATCACGCGATTCGGCGCGGGGCGCGTGGCGACGGTGGGCTTGCTCTTGACGGGCCTGTCCGCGGCCGTCGGGCTGGGCGGCATCGACGTCATGCATTTCTGGTGGACGCTGATACTGCTCGGCCTGGGCTGGAACTTCGGTTTCCTGGGCGCCTCGGCGCTGGTCCTGGAATGCCACCGGCCCGAGGAAAAGACCCGGGTGCAGTCGCTCAACGACTTCATCGTCTTCGGCCTGATGGCGATCGGGTCGTTCTCGTCCGGCGGCATCCTGTCGGCCTATGGCTGGGATACGGTGTTATGGGCGTCGTTTCCGCCATTGGCCCTGTCGGTCGTGGCGCTTGCGCTGGCCATGAGGAAAAGAGCGCCCGCCCGCGCCGGGTAGCATGCGCCGCCGGCCGCCGGGGAGGGGCGCTTCAGGCGGCCGCCTCGGCGCTTTCCTCGCCCAGAAAGCCGCCGCTCTGGTGGCGCCACAGACGGGCGTAGATGCCGTTCTTCCTCAGCAATTCGGCGTGGCTGCCTTCCTCCACGATGCGCCCCTGATCCATGACGACGAGCCGGTCCATGGCGGCGATGGTGGAAAGGCGATGGGCGATGGCGATCACGGTCTTGCCTTTCATGATTTCCTTGAGGCTTTCCTGGATGGCCAGTTCCACTTCCGAGTCCAGCGCGCTGGTGGCTTCGTCGAGCAGCAGGATGGGGGCGTTCTTGAGCATGACGCGCGCAATGGCGATGCGCTGGCGCTGGCCGCCGGAAAGCTTGACGCCGCGCTCGCCCACCAGGGTGTCGTAGCCGCTGCGGCCTTGCGGGTCGCTCAGGTGCCGGATGAATTCATCGGCCTGGGCGCGGACGGCGGCGGCGCGGACCTGGGCGTCGTCGGCGTCGGGCAGCCCATAGGCGATGTTGTCGCGGATGGATCGGTGCAGCAGAGAGGTGTCCTGGGTGACCATGCCGATGGCCCCGCGCAGGCTGTCCTGCGTCACTTGGGAGATGTCCTGCCCGTCGATGCGTATCCGGCCGCTGTCCAGGTCGTAGAAGCGCAGCAGCAGATTGATCAGCGTGGACTTGCCCGCGCCGGAGCGCCCGACCAGGCCGATTTTCTCGCCGGGCCGCACCGTCAGGCTCAGGCCGTCGAGCACCTGGCGTTCGCCGTTGTAGTTGAAGCCGATCCGGTCGAACTCGACTTCGCCGCGCGTCACCTTCAGGGCGGGGGCGCCCGGCGCATCCTGCACCTTGGCAACGCGCGAGAGCGTGGCGATTCCGTCCTGCACGGTGCCGATGTTCTCGAACAGCGACGTCATTTCCCACATGATCCACTGCGACATGCCGTTGACGCGCAAGGCCATGGCCATGACCGCGGCCACGGCGCCCACGCCGATCTGGCCGCCATGCCACAGCCACAGCGCATAGCCGCCGGACGTGAAGATCAGGGCCGCCACCAGGGCCTGGTTGACGATTTCGAACCGGCTGACCAGGCGCATCTGGCGGAAGCCCGTTTCTTTGAAATCCTCCATCGCGGCGCGGGCGAACTGGGCTTCGCGCCTGGTGTGCGAGAACAGCTTGACGGTGGCGATGTTGGAGTAGGCGTCGCTGACCCGCCCGGTCATGGATGAGCGGGCATGGGCCTGTTCCTGCCCCACCTTGCCCAGCCGGGGAACGAAATACAGCATGGCCAGGCCGTACAGCAGGATCCAGCCGATGAAGGGCAGCATCAGCCGCAGGTCGAACCCGCCCGCCAGCGCAACGATGGTGATGAAGTACACGCTGATGCCCAGCACGATTTCCGTGAAAGTCAGCAGCACTTCGCGCACGGCCAGCGCCGTCTGCATGACCTTGGCGGTGACGCGCCCGGCGAATTCATCCGAGAAAAAGGACATGCTTTGCCGCAGCATGAGACGGTGGAAATTCCAGCGCAGCCGCAGCGGCAGGTTGATGGCCAGCACCTGATGCTGCACCATGGTGCGCAAGCCCACCAGGCCCACGCTCAGCGCCAGCACGGCGGCTATGCCCCACAGCACGCGGCGCTCGTTGGAAGATGCCGCGGCGCCCGCCTGCCAGACGGAAAGCAGGTCCACCACCTGCCCAAGAAAGGCGAACAGCCAGGCTTCGTAAATCGATACGGCCGCGCTGAGCAAGGCCAGGGCGGCCAGGTAGCGGCGCGAGCCCTGTGTGCAGGCCCACAGAAAGGAGAACAAGCCCTTGGGGGGCGGCTGCGGTTCATCGGGCGGGAAGGGGTCGAGCAGAAGTTCAAACCGCTGAAGCAAACGTGCCTCCGGAACAGTGAAAATGCGTCTATATTAATGCCCTTGCATCAAAGGAGAACGCTATGCAATCGGTCGAGATCAAAGCCATAGACAAGAACGATTTTGATATCTGGCTGCCTTTATGGAAAGGCTATCAGAAATTCTACGAGGTCGATATTTCAGAATCCGTCACCTCCAAGACTTGGGAGCGCTTCCTGGAACCCGGCCAGCCGATGCACGCCGCGCTTGCCATGGAAGGAGCGCGCGCCCTTGGAATGGTGCACTGGATCTATCATCGATCCACCTGGACGACGGGGGATTATTGCTACCTTCAGGATCTTTTTGTTGCACCGGACGCGCGGGGCAAGGGCGTCGGGCGCGCCCTGATCGAGCATGTGTATGCGGATGCGCGGCGCTGCGGGGCGTCGCGTGTGTACTGGCTGACTCACGAGTCGAACCAGACGGCGATACAGCTGTACGACCGTGTCGCCGATCGTTCGGGTTTCATACAGTATCGGAAGGTGCTGGGCTGACAAGGGCGCCGGGCGGCGGGCATGGCCCGACGCCGCCTACCGGCGCGTGGGCGACGGCGCCTGAATTGTCCAGCTATCAGCTGCAGTTGCGTTACGTGCTGATCGACGAAGGCGCGCTGCTGCGCGCGGGCGGCCTGCCCGATGCGAACCTGGCGGGGCTGCTTTTTCGGCTGGAGCACAGCACGGCCATGTCACAGCACGGCACAGCACGGCCATGAGCAAATCCCGGAAATACTGCACACTTTGATGGACGCGGTGCAAGGGGCGGGGTTTGAGGAGCTGAACCGCAGCCTTGCCGCCTATATCCAGCACCTGGTGCTGTCGCGGGCCCAGCCGCAAGAGGCGGTGCCCCAGGTCACGAGTTTGCGGGAGCTTGCCATGTTGATCAGTGAGAAGCCGGGCATGTGGGCCCGGCAGTGGAAGCGCATGGGGATCCTGGAGGGGCGCAAGGAAGGGCGCGAAGAAGGGTTTCAAGAAGGCCGTCAGGAAGGCATTGCTCAGGGCTTGCGACAAGAAGGCGAGCTATCTGGCCAAGCGGCGCTGCTGGAACGCCTGCTGACCCGCAAATTCGGTCCCTTGCCCGATACCCTGGTTCAGCGCATCCGCACGGGTAGTGATTCAGATCTGGAGACATTTCGTCGACGCCGACTCCATCGAACAAGTGTTTGCTTCGTGATCTCCCCCGACGCTGGGTTGCCTCGGTGCCGTATGGCCTATGGAAGGACTATTTCATCCGCCTGCGGGCATGCAAGCAGTTAAATTGAAAACACTCTAGCTGCGAGCGATCCATGGCTCCTCTTTGGCAAGGGCATCGGTGATCGCCTGTGCCGCCGAAATCACGGCGGCTCGTTGGCATTCGTCTTCGAAGTCAGGTTCATTCACGACCAGGCTTAAACCCCCGATCACCTGTTTGCTGGCAAAAATTGGTGCGGCAATGCCGACTCGTCCTTTTGCTACCTCCGACGTCGTGACCGCTACACCGGCCTTGCGTATTTCGGCCAAATGGTCCCGAAATTCCTTCCAGTTCGTGCAGTGCAAGCTGCGTTTTATTTCTTCTTCGTTCTCCAGATAGATCTTTTCCAGTGTCCGATCGTTCAAATGCGCCAGGATGGCCTTGGACGTTGCGCCGACGAATAAAGGCATTGCTACGCCGCGCTCGTACGAAGTGAGCGGGTAGGGTGCGTTGCCGGTTTCCTGGTGCACGCACATGACTTGGTCCCGATAGCGGCGGCTGAGCACCGCTACAGCGCGCTGGGTGGTGCGGTCTAGCAGCTCCCGCATTTGAGCCGTGCCCAAGCGAATCAGCGGGTCGCTGATTCTCACCACTCGATCGAACTGAACGAATGCAGGGCCCAGCACATAGCGCGAACCGACAATCGGTATTAGAAAGCCGGCTTGGCTCAGCTCTTGCACGTCGCGATATGCGGAACTAGTGGACGTTCCCATTTCGTGCGCGATTTCTTCTACTGACCAAGTGTGCTGCTGCTCGAATAACTGAAAGATATGCAGGATGCGGTTGCGTGGACGAATTTTTGGCTTCATCTTAATGCTTGCAAAATTTGCACTGATTGGTAATAATCCAAAATTCGCAAATAATGCGAATTAAATTGGGCTTGTAGATTACCATGATGACACAAAGTTCTTCCTTCGTTGACGGCCGAATACCGGTCAGCTTGCTTACCGGCTTTCTCGGTAGCGGCAAAACCACATTGCTGAACACTTGGCTACGCGATCCCGCCATGGCCGATGCTGCGGTGATCGTCAACGAATTCGGCGAGGTGGGAATCGACCATGAACTAATTGCGAGCAGCAATGACAACACCATTGAACTCAGCACCGGCTGCCTATGCTGCACCGTGCGTGGTGATTTGGTCGAAACGCTTCGCGAGCTGCATGTCAAGCGCGAAAGAGGCGAAATTCCACGTTTTTCGAGGGTGCTTGTCGAAACCACCGGCTTGGCGGATCCCGTGCCTGTAATTCAGGCCTTGATTACTTTTCCGGTGGCACGCGCTTACGTCCTTGGTCGCGTGATTACGGTGGTGGATGCCGTCAACGGCGGATACACGCTCGACGCGCATTCTGAGGCCATGCGGCAGGTCGTCGTCGCGGACGAACTGGTCTTGAGCAAGAATGATTTGGTGGACGGCAGCGCGTTGGCCGAGCAAGTCCGCCGCCTCAATCCCGGCGCTGGACTGACTCTTTCGCGTACAGACGCTCCTCCGCCAGCGACACTGTTGGAAGGCATCAATATCTACGATCCCTCTACTCGCCCGGCCGCTGTCGTGGAATGGCTCAAGGCGGATCGCTATGGCGGCGCGTACCAACATGAAGCCTTGGCGGACGGCCATGTTCACCATGACGTTAGCCGCCATTCCCACGATATCGGCAGTTTCTGCCTGAGTTATAGCGAGCCCCTGCATTGGGAACATGTCTGTGCTTGGCTGGATGCCTTGGTGCTTGCCCATGGCGACCAGTTACTGCGCGTCAAAGGCATCATCAACGTGGTCGGCAGAGAACGGCCTATCGTCGTACAAGCGGTACAACGCCTGTTTCATCCTCCTGCTGAGCTTTCCGATTGGCCGCAAGGCGCTATCGGCTCGCGAATAGTCTTCATCACTCGCGGCCTTTCGCGCGAATTCGTGGCCGAAGTCTTCGACACGTTACGCCAGCGCCAGCCAATTCATTCCTGATTTTGATACGTGCCGGCACCAGTACGTGGCCGCCTACATCAACCCGCATCCATCCCCGAAGGAGAACATTCTATGGACACTATTATCAAGAACGGCCTGATCATCACCGCTGAAGGTCGCTACCACGCTTCTATTGGCATTCGCGATGGCCAGATCGTGGGCATTTACGAACCTGGGACTGAGCCCACCGCAACGGAAACGATCGATGCGCAAGGACTGGCGGTGTTGCCCGGCGCGATCGACATGCATTCGCATCATCGTCAAGGCTCGGCCAAGGGCTTCGAGTACAAGGATACCATCCATACTGCCACGATGCAGTGCGCCGCTGGTGGTGTCACCACCAGCGTAGGCATGCCCAATGTAGTCCCACCGCCCAATTCGCTCGAGCTACTCGAAAAGCAGTACGCCATCTATCGCAGTGATGCCGTCGTCGATTGGAACTTCAATCCCGCTCCGACCATAGACAGCGAAATCGCCGGCATGGCGGGTACCGGCGTGGCGGCGTTCAAGATCTTCATGGTTGTCGACACGGGGCGCGATTATCCCCATATGCCGGGGATCGGAGTTCATGATCATGGCAAGATTCTTGCCATCATGAAGCGCTGCGCGGACTTGAATGTGCCGCTGATGGTGCACCCGCATGACCAGGCGTTGATGGATGTTATCGAGCACGAATATTGGCAACGAGGGGAACGGGATGCGCTGGCGTACGCAAAGGCCTATGCCGCACACGATGGCGTGATATGGGAGACCGCGATCGCCACTTTGCTGAGGCTGCAGCGGGCCGCCGGCTGCCATCTCCATATTCTGCATACCCAGACCGTGGGCAGTGTGGATCTCATTCGCCAAGCGAAGGCTGCTGGCCAGAAGGTGACCTGCGAATTGAACCCATGGGCGCTCTTCCTTGGCTGCGACTGGAGTGCGATTCAGCGCCTGGGATCCTACGCGCTGTCTTATTGGGTGCCGGAAAAGAACGTGCCAGGCCTATGGCAAGGAGTACGCGACGGCACCATCGACATCATTGCCACGGATCACGCCCCGCATACACGTGAAGAAAAGGAAATTGGCTGGACCGATGGATGGAAGGCGCACACCGGCACACCGTCCACACAGTTTTATCTCAGCATGTTCCTCACCGCCGCACTGGAGGGCAAGCTGTCTTTAGAGCGCGTAGTAGAAGCTTGTTCGACCGCACCCGCTCGATTGTTCAAGCTTGAGAACAAAGGCCAGATTCGCTTGGGCTTCGATGCGGATCTGGTGTTGGTAGACCTCGAACGTGAGTATGAGGTTCGTGACGAGGACGTGCTGAGCTTGGTGGGATGGAGCCCCTACGCTGGTCGCAGGTTTAAGGCAAAGCCGGTGCGCACCCTGGTGCGCGGCCATACCGTGTATGTGGACGGAAAAGTAGTGGGAGAAAAAGGTTGGGGTAAACACGCGCGTGCCGTACGAGAAGCGGCGGTGTTTGCGGCTGCTTAGTCATTCTCGCACGCATGGGGCCATTGCCGATGCAGTGGCCATCCTCAATCATTACGACAACGGTGGCGTCCATGAAGGCATTGCAGCTAAGTCGTCCTTATGGGTGGCGCGGAAAAATTGGTCTGATCACGCCCTCCAGCAACAATATCAACGAACCGGAATTCTATCGGTTGGCCCCGCCCGGCGTTACGGTTCATACGGCCCGAGTCTTGTTGACGGGCGAGATGGACGAGGCCTCCTATCATCGCATGGCTGACGAGCTCGGCCGCGCGGCGCGCGAGCTCGCGACTGCAGAAGTCGATATCGTGGCCTATGGATGCACGGCCGGTTCGGTCATCGTTCCCCTATCTCAACTCACTGATGCAATGTCGGCAGAGACGGGTACGCCTGCCTTAGTTACGGCGGGAGCAGTGGTTTTGGCATTGAAGGCGCTGGGAGCCAGGAAAGTAGCGATGGGAACGCCTTATCTCGATTTCGTAAATCGGCGTGAAGTCGACTTCCTGCAGGAGCACGGGATCACGGTGACGAAATATCTGGGACTGGAAATGGGTGGCAATCAGCAGGAACGCCGCTGCATCGGCCATGTCTCCCCGCAAGCCGTGTTCCGGATGGCGCTTGAGGTCGACACGCCGGACGCGGAAGCAGTCTTTATCAGTTGCGCCAACCTGGCGACGATCGACGTCATCGAGGCAATTGAAGATGCGTTGGGAAAGCCAGTGATCAGCAGCAATACGGCTTGTTTCTGGGCTTGCCTTCGTACGCTGGGCATCAATACAAGCATCGCCGACCATGGCCGCCTGCTACGGGATTTTACCGATCCAATCGCAGCAGGCAACTAACATTTATGACCTTGAATGGGAAAAACAATGATGAATCGCCGTCGCTTCAATCAGTTCCTCGCCATCGCCGCAGGGGGAGGTGCACTAGGCTCGCTACCACTGACAGTAAGGGCAAGCAATTGGCCTGCGCGGCCGGTCAGCCTGATCATTCCGTACGCCCCGGGAGGCAATACCGACTTCATGGCGAGGTTGACAGCGGAATGGCTGTCGCGTGCCATCAATAATTCGGTGGTGCCGGAGAATCGCGCCGGAGCTGGTGGAATCATCGCGGCAAACCACGTAGCGCGTTCCCCGTCGGATGGCTACACGCTGTTCTTTGCCACGATTACTCAGATTTCGCTCGCACCCTTTCTTTACAAGATCCAGTATGACCCCTTCAAGGATTTTGTGCCGATTGCCAATGTCGGTGGCAACCCGCTCGTGCTGACCGTTACCAGCGCGTCGCGCTTCAAGTCGCTTGAAGACCTGATCGCGTTTGGCCGTGCCAACCCTGGCAAGATCACGGTCGGACATGCTGGAGTCGGGTCGCTGTCACACTTGTCGGCTTTCATTTTCCTGAAGCGAGCCGGTATTGAGGCAACGTTGGTTCCTTACAAAGGAGGCGGCCCCGCACTGGCTGATATGCTCGGGGGGCACACCGATCTTTACTCCGCCAATATCTCGGAAATCATGAGCCATGCATCCAGCGGCCGGGTCCGATTCCTCGGCGTTTCCAGCCTGGAGCCGATTCCACAATTGCCCGGGGTGCCGACCATTGCTTCAATCATCCCAGGTCATCAAATTGAGACCTGGAACGGTGTGGTCGGCCCGGCCGGGTTGCCGGCAGCCGTGGTCGACCGCTTGGCTGAAGAAATTTCCAGAATGCTGAAGGACGCTACGGTCCGCGAAAAGCTCGTTGGCGCGGGAGTCCTGCCGCAAGACGGTCAGGTCAAACAAGCTTTTGCCGAGCGCATACAACGTGATGTAGAGCTTTGGCGTCCGATGATGGAGCAAGCCGGAATCAAACCGGAGTGAGTCTCGGGGGCGACCATGTTGCCGCGGGGGTGGTTATACTCTCGCCCGTACCATCAAGGTGACCACCATGTCCGATCCTGTTGCCAACGCGTCAGAAGCGCCGCAAGGCGAAAACGCCCAGCAGCGAGCAGGCACCGAGGGCGAACGGCGGGCCAGGCGCAGGAAAGGCTTGCGGCTTCTGGCGGCTGGAGTCCTTATCGCAGCGGCGGCCTGGTGGTTGTGGCAACATTTCTTCGTCGCCGGCAAAGCCTCCACCGATAACGCCTATGTCCATGGCAATATCGTGCTGATCACTCCTCAGATAGACGGAACCATCGCGTCGCTGTTCGTTGAGGAGACTGGCCAGGTGAGGGAGGGCGAATTATTGGTCTTGCTGGACGCGATCGACGTTCGCAATCGCTTGCTGCTGAAAGAAGCGCAGCTCGCGCTGGTGGTGCGCGATACGCGCGCACTGTATCTCAAGACCGCTATGTTGCAGTCGTCGCTGGCTTTGCATCGCAGTCGAATTGAGCGTGCTCGCGCAGAGCTGGTGCGGGCCGGCGACAGCGCGCGGCGCAGGGTGTCCTTGCAGACCGGAGGGGCTGTTTCCACTGAAGAGTTGCGTACTGCTGAAGCTGCACTCGCCGTGGCTCGAAGCGATCTGGCGGCGGCCGAGGCCGCGTTCAATACCGCCTCCGCCGAACTCGACGCGCATCTGGCTCTAGTCGGCGAGCATAGCCCGCGGCAGCATCCGGCAATTCAGCAGGCGGCTTCCGAAATGCGCGAAGCATGGCTCGCCGTCCGCCGCACCGAAATACGCGCTCCGGTAGCCGGTCAGATTGCACGGAAGCATGTCGAGGTCGGTCAACGGGTCGCGGAAGGTGCGAACTTGATGTCCATCGTGGTTCTCGATCAACTATGGGTCGAAGCCAATTTCAAGGAAAACCAGCTGCGGGACATTCGCTTGGGCCAGCCGGCACGCTTGTATGCTGACTTATACGGTCGTCAGCATGTATATGACGGCTGCGTTGCGGGGATCGGCGCGGGCACCGGCGCGGCTTTCGCACTACTGCCCGCACAAAACGCGACAGGGAACTGGGTCAAGATCGTGCAACGGGTGCCGGTCCATATCAAGTTGGATCCCGCTCAGTTGCGCCAGCACCCATTGCGCATCGGGCTCTCCATGCGGGTAATCGTGGACACCAATGCCACTGCCACGATCAGCGAGGACTGCCGGCCGTCGCCGGTGACTCGTGACAATAGCCTTGCCCAGTTGGAGCAACATGCCGACCAAGCTGCGCGAGCCATCATCGACGCACAGTTTCCTGGGGCATCATGAGCGCGGTGCCGGGCCCTCGGGACGTTGTGGCGCAAGCCGCCCCGGCGGGATGGCCATTGGAAGGTCTGCGTCGCCTCGCAGGCACGGTATCAGTTTCGCTAGCGACCTTCATGAGCGTGCTCGATATTTCCATCGCCAACGTGTCGTTGCCTACGATCGTCGGTGACCTGGGGGCCAGCCCGACCCAGGGCACATGGATCATCACCAGTTTCGGCGTCGCCAATGCCATCGCGTTGCCGTTGACTGGCTGGCTAGTGTTGCGGCTCGGCACGGTGCGGCTTTTCCTTGCCAGTGTGGCACTGTTTACGCTGATGTCGCTGCTGTGCGCATTGGCCCCAAATCTCGAATTCCTGGTTTTGTTTCGCGTGCTTCAAGGCCTATTCGCCGGGCCTATGATCCCGCTCTGCCAAGCTTTGTTGTTGCGCATCTATCCCCCAAGAAGGCTCGGCTTCGCGCTGTCGGTATTGGCAATGACCACACTCAGCGCGCCCGTGGTGGGGCCGCTGCTGGGAGGTTGGTTGAGTGATAATTGGTCTTGGCATTGGATCTTCCTGGTCAACGTACCCGTCGGCATCGTATCCGTGTTGGTTGCTTGGCGCGTATTTCGAGGACTGGAGACCTCGATGAGAATGGCTCGAGTCGACGGCATAGGCCTCGGCTTGCTGATCGTCTGGGTCGGTTCGTTCCAGTTGCTGCTGGACCTAGGTCGCCACTACGACTGGTTCGCTTCCACGTTGATCGTTCTGCTGGCGTTGGCGACGCTCATCGGGTTGGCCGCATTCTTGATCTGGGAAGGTACCGAGCAGCAGGCCATCGTCGATCTGAGCCTTTTTAATGTCCGCAATTTCCGGATAGGAAGCTGGACGATGGCCTGTGCCTATGCATTGTTTCTTGGCAACCTGGTGCTGTTACCACTCTGGCTCCAACAGTACATGGGATACAGCGCCACACTGGCGGGGTTTGTGATGGCGCCGGTGGGCCTGACCGCGCTATTGACCGCGCCATTGGCAGGTCGTGCGATTTCTGGCTCGGACCCGCGCCGGCTGGTCAGCATTGCTTTCCTGGTATTTGCCCTGGCATCGTGGCTGCGGGCGCGCTTCAGCACAGATACCGACCTCGTCTCCATGATGGTCGCCAGCTTGGTGCAAGGAGTGGGCAACGCATTGTTCTTCGTTCCCTTGATGGCTATTATCATTAGCTGTGTGCCGGCTGACAGGATTGCTTCGGCATCGGGCATCAGCATTGGCTTGCGTTATATTGCGGGCGCTTTCGGAACATCACTGATGATCAGTGCCTGGGATTGGCGGGCCTCGGTGCACCGCAGCCGGCTGGTGGAAGCCATCTTCGACGGTAATCTTCTATGGCTTGAATATGAGCATACTCTGATTACCGCAGGCATGACTCCACTGCAAAGCCTGGCCAATGTTGAACGCACGCTGGAGCAGCAAGCGCATACGTTGGCTGTGAATGATTTATTCGAGTTCTCCGCGCTTTGTTTTGTGCTGCTTCTGGTGCCACTGTGGCGGGCGAACTGGGAGAAACCCGAAAAGGCTGTGGAACAATCCTGAGAGCCATTTGCGTCCATGGCACACAACGCTGCGTCTCGCGCTTCCAGCCCGGCGTTCGCCATGAAATCAATCCTTGGCGGCGACCAGCCCGACGAGCGCCGAGCGGCCTGTGTGGCGGTCGCCTTCCTTCAGCTCGGCTTCATATTCGACCAATTCCACGATGCGCAGGGCGGCGAAGGCCTCGCGGAGCATGTCGGCGGTGTATAGATGCGACAGGACGCCGGGGCCGCCGGTTTTGTATTCCAGCTGCTTGGGCGTATAGCCTTGCAGGATCAGCAGCCCGCCCGGCTTCAATGCCTGGACCATGTTGGCAAACAGCCGCGCGCGCATTTCGGGGTCGGCGAACTGGATGAAGATCGCGGCGATGACGTCGTAGGCGTTTGCCTGCCAGGGCCATTCATCGCATCCGGCGACGTGGTATTGCACCGAGACGCCGGCTTCCGCGGCCAGCTTGCGGGCTTTGGCGACGCCGGCCTGGGCGATGTCGAAGGCGTCGACCCGCAAGCCCTGGCGGGCCAGCCACACGCTGTTGCGGCCCTCGCCGTCCGCCACGCATAGCGCGCGGCCGCCGGCCGGCAGGCGCGGGGCCTGGGCGCGCAGGTATTCGTTGGGCTCCCGGCCAAAGACGTAGTCGTCGCCGGAAAAGCGCTGGTTCCAGGTCTGGGCGGCGTCGTCGAATGCGTGTGTCATTGCAAACCTACCATGAGTTCAGTCTTTCTTGTCAGCGGACAGATGATACAGCGAGTTCGCCGTTGGCCGCCTGCAAGGCGGCTTCGTCCAGGCGGCCTACCAGGGCGGCCAGGCGCAGGCGGTCGAGCAGCAGGCCGATCCGCGCCTGGGACAGGGCGAGTCTGGAGGCGGAGGCCTCGTTCTCGGCGTTGAGCAGGTCCAGCGTGCTGCGTTCGCCCACCGCATGCCCGAGCCGCGTGGCGTCGCGCCGGGCCTGGCTGGCGTGCATGGCCTGTTCCAGCGCGCGGATCCGTTCGGCGCCCACGCTCAGGCCCAGCCAGGCCGAGCGCACCTGCTGCGCGACCCGCTCGCGCGTGCGCGCGACCTCGGCCATCGCCTTGCCCGTCAGGCGCAGCGCCTCTTCTTCCTTGGCGCTGCGGTAGCCGCCGGTATACAGGGGTACGGACAGCTGGATGCCGACGGCCCAGCTGTTGCCGCTATTGGCGGCCGAACCGAAGTCGCCGCTGCCGCTCAGGCGGTTGCGGCCCACTTCGGCGACCAGGTCCACGCTGGCGGAAGATTTCACGCTGTATTTGGCGGCTTCGTGCTTGGCGACCTCCGCCGCCAGCACCTGCGCGCGGATCTCGGGGTTGCCCGATTGCGCCTCGTTCTGCCAGGATTCCAGCGGCTGCAGCGGCGAAGGGCGCTTGGCGCCGGCGTCGGGCAGGCGCGCGGCCAGCGTGCCGGCGGGCAGGCCGGTGGTGTCCGCCAGCAGATTGCGCTTGACCTGCACGTCGCTTTCGGCCGCCAGCAGCTGCGCGCGCACGGTCGCCAGGCGGGCACCGGCCTCGTGCGTGTCGGTCACGGGCGCCGCCCCCAGCTTGTAGCGGTCCCGCGCTTCGGTCGCGGCCCGCTGCACGGCATCGAGCTGCTGCCCGAGCACGCGCACGGTTTCATCGGCCAGGGCCAGGTCGAAATAGCGCTCCGCCGTGCGGATCATCAAGGCCTGCCAAGCCGCCTGCCATTGCAGGTCGGCCAGGTCGACGGAGGTGGAAAGCTGGCGCTGTTCGGCGCGGCGCGTTTCGTTGTACAGCGGCTGTTTCGCCGCGACGGCCCAGCGCGTGGAGGTGCCGCTGGTCACCGAGGTGTTGAAGCCCACGCCGCTGGTTTGCTGGAAGCCCGGGGCGCTGAACTGCGCGCCGCGGGTTTCGGATTCGTGGGTGGCCACGCCCACCGAGCCGACCAGGCCGACGTTCGGCCGCCACAGCGCAGCGGCCTGATCGCGGCGCGGCTGCGCCGCCGCATGCGCGGCGCGCGCCACGGCGTATTCCTTGTCGCTTTGCATCGCGGCCCGCCAGGCCTCCGCCAGGTCGACGGCCGCGGGCGCCTGTGCGTGGCAAGCCAGGGGTACGGCAAGCAACGAGGCCCGCATTGCCCGGGATAGACGTTTCATGGCGGGCCTCATTCGCTCTGGTTCAGCTGATGCCGCAGCCATTGCGTCAGGACGCCCGGCGCCATGACGCCGGATTGGCGCGCCAGTTCCCTGCCGGCGCGGTATAGGACCAGGGTCGGCACGCTGCGGATGGCGTGCGCCTGCGCCGCTCGCGGGTTGGCATCGATGTCCAGCTTGGCGAAGCGCACTTCCGGGACCTGCGCCGCGGCCGCCTCGAAATGCGGCCCCATCATCTTGCACGGACCGCACCATTCGGCCCAGAAGTCCACCAGAACCGGCGGGTCGTTGCGGCCGATGTAGCGATCGAAGGTGGCATCGCTGAGGGCCGCGGGCCTGGCCGCCGCCAGTTCGGCGCCGCAGCGGCCGCAGACGGGTTCCCGCCGCGGGGAGTCGTCGGGGACCCGGTTGGTGGTCCCGCATGCAGGGCAGACGATGTGCATGGTCAGGCTCCCGGACGCAGGCCCAGCTTGCGCAGCATGGACTCCAGCATGCACCACTTGGTCAGCCCGCTTTGCAGCAGGTTGACGCCGACGAAGGCGGTGAAGGCCAGCCACCACTGGCTGATGAAGATCGGGCTGCCGGGCGTGCCCAGCGCAAGCGACAGCAGAATGAAGATACCCGCGAACACGCGTACAAGTTGCCAGGAAGTCATGGATTTTCTCCTTTAGGGGAAAGAGGAAGGGACGGAGCGGCGGACTCTTTGGGCTCGTCGTGCTGCAGGATCGCATCCAGACGATTCCGGTAGGCGGCGAAGTAGAGGATGGGAATCACGACCAGCGTCAGCACGGTGGAGACGAAGATGCCGAAGATCAGCGAAATCGCCAGGCCGTTGAAGATCGGGTCGTCGAGAATGAAGAAGGCGCCCAGCATGGCGGCCAGGCCGGTCAGCACGATGGGCTGCGCGCGCGTGATGGCCGAGCGCACGATCGCTTCCTTGAAGTCGACGCCGTCGCGCAGCTGCAGCTTGATGAAGTCCACCAGCAGGATGGAGTTGCGCACGATGATGCCGGCCAGGGCGATCATGCCGATCATGCTGGTGGCGGTGTACTGCGCGCCCAGCAGGGCGTGGCCCGGCATCACCCCGATGATGGTCAGGGGAATGGGCGCCATGATGATCAGCGGCGTCAGGTAGGAAGCGAAATGCGCCACCACCAGCAGGTAGATCAGCACCAGGCCGACGCCATAGGCCAGGCCCATGTCGCGGAAGGTTTCGTAGGTGATCTGCCATTCCCCGTCCCATTTCAAGGCGTAGTCGCGGTAGGCGTCGTCGGGCTGGCGAATGAAGTATTCCTGCAGCGTGCCGCCGCCCGGCGTGGCGATCCCCGCCAGTTCGCCGCGCATCTCGAACATTCCGTACAGCGGGCTGTCCAGCGCGCCGGCCATGTCGGCCACGACGAAATTCACCGGCAGCAAGTCCTTGCGGTAGACGGGCTGTTCGATCAGCTGGTCGCGCAGCGTGACGAGTTCGCGTATGGGCACCAGCTTGCCGTCGGCGCTGCGCACCGTCAGCTGCAGGAGCGCGTCGAGATCGCCGTGCAGCTCGGGCGGCAGCTGCAGGACCGCCGCCGCCGGATACTTGCTTTCGTCGTGCAGATAGGCCGTGGCTTCGCCGGCCAGGCCGGCCCGCAGCGTGCTCACGATGGCTTGCTGCGGAACGCCCAGCATGGAGGCCTTCTGGCGGTCCACCAGCAGCATCGTCTTTGGCGCCGCCGCGATGCTGCTGTCGTCCACGTCGACCACGCCGGGCGTGCGCTCGAACACCGCGCGCACGGCCTTGGCCACCTGCAGGCGGCCGGACGCCTCCGGCCCGTAGATCTCGGCCACGATGGGCGAGAGCACCGGCGGGCCGGGCGGCACTTCGACCACCTTGACATTGGCGCCGTAGCGCGCGCCGATCTTCTGCAGCTCGGGCCGCAGGCGCGTGGCGATGGCGTGGCTCTGGTCCTTGCGCGCGGACTTGCCCACGAGGTTGACTTGCAGGTCGCCCACGCTGCCGCCGGTGCGCAGGTAGTACTGGCGCACCAGGCCGTTGAAGTTGATGGGCGCGGCGGTGCCGGCGTAGGCCTGGTAGTCGGTGACTTCCGGCACCGTCGCCAGATAGCCGCCCAGTTCATGCAGCACCGCGGCCGTCTGTTCGACCGGCGTGCCGGCGGGCATGTCGACGACCACCTGGAATTCCGACTTGTTGTCGAATGGCAGCATCTTCAGCAGCACCAGGCCGGTGGCCGGCAGGGCCAGAGAGGCCGCGATCAGCAGCGCGACGCCCAGCCCCAGCAAGGCGCGGTTGCGGCCGCCGCGCCGTTCGTCCAGCAGCGGGCGGAAGATGCGCTCGAAGGCCGGCGCGATGCGGGCGGCCACGCCGGCATGGGCGCCGGGCCCGTGCGCCGCGGCGGGCGCGGGTTTCATCCAGAGCCGCGCCAGCCAGGGCGTGACGACGAAGGCGATGGCCAGCGACAGCAGCATGCCCATGCTGGCGTTGATGGGTATGGGGCTCATGTAGGGCCCCATCAGCCCGGTGACGAAAGCCATGGGCAGCAGGGCGGCGATCACCGTCAGCGTCGCCAGGATGGTGGGCCCGCCCACTTCGTCCACGGCGCCGGGAATGATCGCGGCCAGCGGCTTGCCGGGATACAGCTGCTGGTGCCGGTGGATGTTTTCGACGACGACGATCGCGTCGTCCACCAGGATGCCGATCGAGAAAATCAGCGCGAACAGCGACACGCGGTTGAGCGTGAAGCCCCAGGCCCACGATGCGAAGAGCGTCACGGTCAGCGTCAGGACCACGGCGCTGCCGACGATGGCCGCCTCGCGCCGGCCCAGCGCGAAGAACACCAGCGCGACCACCGAGGCGGTGGCGAACAGCAGCTTCTGCATCAGGGTCTGGGCCTTGTCGTTGGCGGACGCGCCGTAGTTGCGGGTCTCGGCCACCTCGACGTCGCCGGGAATGACGGTGTTGCGCAGGTCGTCCACGCGCTTCATCACGGCGTCGGCCACGTCGATCGCGTTCTCGCCGGCTTTCTTCGTGACCGCGATGGTGACCGCCGGATACTCGGCGGGCGCCGCGCCGTCCTTGCCCGCGACCCCGTGCCAGACGTACCGGCTGGGAGGCGGGGGGCCGTCGCGCACCGACGCCACGTCGCGCAGGAAGACGGGCTTGCCGTCGCGCACGCCGATGACCAGGTCGGCGACTTCGTGGGCATGGCGCAGGAAGGGGCCGGATTCGATGGCCATGGAGCGATTGCCCACGAGCAGTTCGCCGACCGGCAGGCCCAGATTGGCCGACAGCAGGGCCTGCCGGATTTCCGCCGCCGTGATGCCGGCGCCGTTCATGCGTACCGGGTCGATCTCGACCATGACCGCCCGGCCGGGCCCGCCGATGGTGGTGACTTCGCGGGTGCCGGGCACGCGCTTGAGGTCCGTCTCGACGCTATGGGCGACGCGTTCCAGGTCGAAGGCGCCGCTGGACGGATTCTTGCTGAACAGCGTGAGCGTCACGATGGGCACGTCGTCTATGCCCTTGGGCTTGACGATGGGGTCGAGCACGCCCAGGCCCTTGGGCAGCCAGTCGGCGTTCGAGTGGATGGTGTCGTACAGCCGCACCAGCGCCTCGGTGCGCGTCACGCCGACTTCGAACTGCACGGTGAGCACCGCCAGGCCGGGGTGTGACACCGACATCACGTGCTCGACGTCCAGGATCTGGCTCAGCACCTGTTCGGCCGGCACCGCCACCATTTGCTCGACGTCGCGCACGGCGGCCCCGGGGAAGGGGATCAGCACATTCGCCATCGTGACGTTGATCTGGGGTTCTTCTTCGCGCGGGGTCACCGCCACGGCGAACAGGCCCAGCAGCAGCGCCAGCAGCGCCAGCAGCGGCGTGATCTGCGCCTGCTGGAAGAAGGCGGCGATGCGGCCCGAAACCCCCATGGCGGCGGCGGATTGCGTGTTCATCATGGCCATCTCAGCGGACCCGCGCCGCGGCTTGCGGATTGGTCACGACCCGCTCGCCGGCCGCCAGGCCGGACAGGACTTCCACTCGGCCGTCCAGGGCGCGCCCGAGGCGGACCTGGCGCAGCACGGGCCTGCCTTGCGGATCCAGCACGTACAGGCCGGTCAGTTCCGCGCGGCGCACGATGGCCTGGGCGGGCACGGCCACCGGCGTGACGCCGGCCGCGAGCCCGCTGCGCGCGAGCGGCAGCCATAGCCGCGCGAACATGCCGGGCGCCACGCCTTCGGGCCGGGCGGGCAGGTCCGCGCGCAGCGGCACGGTGTGCGTCGAGGCGTCCGCCGTCGGCAGGACCTGGACGTTTGCGGGGGCGCGCCAGGCGTCGGCCGCGGGCAGCCCGGGCAGTTCGATGCGCACATCGGGACGGGCCGGCAGCTGCGCCGCCACCGATTGCGGCACGGCCGCGGTGACGCGAAGACGCGCCGGGTCGTACAGCGTGAGCAAAGGCCGGCCGGGCATGGCCATGTCGCCCAGGGATACCGGCACCTCGGACACCACGCCCGCAAAGGGGGCGCGCACGATGTGGTAGGCGCTATGGGTGCGCGATGCGCCGGCCTGCGCCAGCAGCGCATTCGCCTGGGCCTGGGCCGACTTGTAGGCGGATTCGGCGCGCTCCATGGCCGCTTGGCTGATGTAGTCCTTCTGAAACAGCTGCTTCTGGCGCTTGAGGTCTTTGGCGGCCAGGTCCAGCGCCGCCTGCGCCGCCCGGACCTGGGCGTCGCTTGCGGTGGCGGTCTGTTCGGCCGCCCGGGCGTCCAGGCGCAGGAGCGTTTGGCCCGCTTGCACGCGGTCGCCGACCTTGACGTCGAGTTCGACGACGGCGCCCGGCACCTGGGCCGCGACCACGGTCTGGTGGACGGCTTCCACCACGCCGTCGAAGGCCGAAGACGCCGTGCCGGCCGCGGCTTCCGCCGTTGTGAGCTCTAAAGACGGGGCGGGCGTCTGGGCGGAGGCGTTCAGGCACGCGATCCAGGCAACAACCGCGAACGAGACTAGGGGGCGAACGTGGCGCATGAGTGATACTTCCGGCTATCGTTTCAGTATTTATATTTCAACATTTTCTAATTTAGCATATTCTAATATAAATGAACGGATTGGCAAGCGCCGCGGCGGCGGCACGGCGCTTGCCGCCGCTCAAGGACAGTAAATCGTCTTGAGGGTGCAGATCAGTTTTTCCACGTCCGGATTGTCGATGCGGTAGTGCAGGGTCTGGGATTCGCGGCGGAAGGCGACCAGCCCTTCCTCGCGCATCTTCGCCAAGTGCTGCGACAGCGCCGACTGGCTCAGCGGCACGTGCTCGCGCATGGCGCCGACGGTCAGTTCCCGGTGTTCGATCAGCAGGCACAGCATCAGCATCCGGTGCTCGTTGCCGATCGCGCGCAGCAGGGCCGCCGCCTTGGAGGCGCCGTTCCGGATGAATCTCTGGTCATCATCGCTCAATGCCATGGCTCACCTTGAATTCGATTTCACTAATTTAGAATATTCTAATATATAATCGCTGGGAAAGATGTCCCTTTTTGTAAGGAGTGGCGCATGCAACCTCAAGCTCATATCCAGGCCTTCTTCGACGAGCAAACCAATACGGTGAGCTATCTCGTGTCCGATCCAGAGACGCGGCAAGCCGCGGTGATCGATCCGGTCCTGGACTATGACCACCGCAGCGGCAAGGCCTCGTTCGCTTCCGCGGAACGCGTGCTGGCGGCGGCGCGCGACGGCGGCCTGGCCATTGCCTGGATCCTGGAAACCCACGCCCACGCCGACCACCTGAGCGCCGCCCCCTACATCAAGCAGCGCACCGGCGCGCGCGTCGCCATCGGCGAGCACATCCGTGAAGTGCAGGCGATTTTCCGGCCGGTGTTCAATCTGGACGATGTCTCGGGCGACGGCGGCGAGTTCGATCGCCTTCTGCAAGACGGCGAAACCTTCGACATCGGCGGCTTGACGGTGGAGGTCATGCACACGCCGGGCCATACCCCGGCCTGCGTGGCCTATCGCATCGGCGATGCGGTGTTCGTGGGCGACACCCTGTTCATGCCGGACTACGGCACGGCGCGCGCCGATTTCCCCGGCGGGAGCGCGCGCACTCTGTATCGATCCATACGGCGGCTGCTGGCGCTGCCGCCCGCAACCCGCCTGTTCATGTGCCACGACTACAAAGCCCCCGGGCGCGACAGCTATGCCTGGGAAACGACCGTGGCCGAAGAGCTGGCCTACAACATACATGTACGGGAAGGCGTCGACGAAGAAACATTCGTCGCCATGCGCGAGAAGCGCGACGCGACCCTGGCGGCGCCCGCGCTGCTGCTGCCCTCGATACAGGTCAACATCCGGGCGGGGCGATTGCCCCAGGCCGAATCCAATGGCGTGCGCTATCTCAAGATTCCCATCCGCATGGCGGAATGAGGCCGGCGCGGGCGCATGCCGGGGCTCGCCGCCTGCGCCCATTCATTCAGGCGTGGCCGGGCCCCGGGGCTTTTTACCTTGACGTGCCCCGGGCCAGGCTGTCGGGCGCCAGGTCGGTGATGGCCTGGTAATGGGTCAGGTAGACCCGCCCGCTGAGCTGCTTCAGGAAAAGCGTGTCGGAAAGCTTGTCCATGACCGGGCCTTTCACTTCGGACAGGTGCAAGAGGATGCCGGCCTCGCGCAGGCGCGTCTCGATCGTTTCCAGGCTTTCGAGCGCGCTGGCGTCGATGTCGTTGATGGCCGAGCATTGCAGCACCACGTGGCGCAGTTCGGGCTGCTCGGCCACCGCTTCATTGATGCGGTCCTCCAGGTAGCGCGCGTTGGCGAAGTACAGGCTTTCGTCGACGCGCACGCCGAGCACCCGCGGGCTGGTGCGCACCTGGTGGCGCAACACATTGCGGAAATGCTCGGTGCCCGGAACCTGCCCGACCACCGCCACATGGGGGCGGCTGCTGCGGTACAGATGCAGCGTCAGGGCCAGGCCGACCCCGGCGACCAGGCCGACCTCCACGCCGGCCATCAGGGTCGTGGCCAGCGTCATGGCGACCACCGCGAAATCGAAGCGCGAATAGCGCCAGGTGCGCCGGAGCATTTTCAGGTCCACCAGCGACAGCACCGCCACGATGATGGTCGCGGCCAGCGTCGCCTGGGGCAGGTGGTATAGCAAGGGCGTCAACAGCAGGGTCGCGACGGCGATGCCGACGGCGGTATAGACGCCCGCCGCCGGCGTCTGCGCCCCCGCGTCGAAGTTGACCACCGAACGCGAGAAGCCGCCGGTCACCGGCAGGCCGGCGCTGAAGGCCGCCGCCACATTGCTCGCCCCCAATGCGATCAGTTCCTGGTCCGGCTCGACGCGCTGGCGCCGCTTGGCGGCCAGCGTCTGGCCCACCGAGATCGATTCGACGAAGCCCACGATGCTGAGCAGCAGCGCGGGCACGGCCAGTTCCGCCCAGAGCGCGGGATTCCATGTGGGAAGGGTGAATGACGGAAAGCCCTGGGGCACGGCCCCGACCACCCGCACGCCTTTATCGGCCAGGTCCCAGAACCACACCGCGGCCGTGGTGGCCGCGATGGCGGCGACCGGGCCCGCCTTGGCCAGGGCTTCGGCCCCGCGCGGCCCGAGGCCGAGACGGCCCAGCAGGGGCTTGAGCCGGCTGCGCGACCACCACAGGAACAGAATGGCCGCCGATCCCAGCGCCACCGTGGCGCCATGGGTTTGCGGCAGGCCCCGCCACAGCGCGGCAAGCAAGTCGGGCAAGGTGTCCCCCGATGCCGGGATGCCGAGTATGTGCTTGGCCTGGCTGAGGGCGATCAGGACGGCGGACGCCGAAATGAAGCCGGAGATCACCGGGTGGCTGAGATAATTGGCCAGAAACCCCAGCTTCAGGACGCCCATGGCGAGCAGTATCAGGCCGGACAGCAGGGTGAGCACCAGCACCGCGTCCCAATAGGCGGCGCCGCCCGCCGCCACCTGGCCCACCGCCGCGGCGGTCATCAATGACGTCACCGCCGCCGGCCCCACGGCCAGGGTGCGGCTGCTGCCGAACACCGCATAGAACAGCAGCGGGAGCATGCTTGCATACAGGCCGGCCTCGGCGGGCACGCCCGCCAGCAAGGCATAGGCCAGGCTCTGTGGAATCAGCATCAGCGTGACCACGCCCGCCGCGATCATGTCCGCGGACCATTGGCCGCGGTCGTAGGCCCTGGCCCACGTCAGCATGGGAACCCATCGGGCTATGGCCGAAGGCCTGCGGGTCGTCGGGCTTGCGTTCATCTGCGGAGCTCTTTCCGTTCCATGGCTTAGGTTTTCATATATTAAAAGATTCTTAAGTATCCTTCGGAAAAATTACGAGCCAATGCTCGATACGAGGGCAGCTGCGGCGATGGCGCGGTTGCCGGCCGTACTGCGGCAAGAGGGCCTAGTCGATACCCAACAAGAAAGAGAAATACGTCTTTTGCCGGCTCTGAAGCTGCCTTCCGATCCATTGTTTATCGTCGAAAAGCAGCTGTTGCCAAGGCGCGCAGCTCGCTAGGCGATCGCCTTAAGCCGGGTAAATACTTAGTGCGCGGCAAGCGGAAAAGGATCAAAATTCTTTTATCAGAATTGATATTCCGATATAGGAAAATAAAGGTAAAGGAGAGGCTGGGATGCTGGACATGGTGCGTATTGGCTGCGGCTCAGGCTTCTGGGGGGATACTCCTGAAGGAGCCAGGCAATTGATAAGGGACGGTGGGATTGACTATCTAATTCTGGACTATTTAGCGGAAGTCACCATGTCGATCCTGGCTAGAGCGAAGAAAAAAAACGCCGCCTTGGGATACGTTCCGGACTTCGTCGATCAGATCATCAGGCCTTATGCCAAGGAATTGGCTGAGCGGAGGATGAAAGTCATTGTCAATGCCGGTGGAGTCAATGCACGTGGCTGCGTTGATGCAGTACTGGCGGAATTGGCGCGTCAAGGTGTGGACCTAAAGGTCGCTGCGATTCTGGGGGACGACGTCATCGATAAAAAAAATCGTTTCATTGCCGGCGATGTGACCGAAATGTTCACCGGGATCAAGATGCCGGAAAACATCTTGTCCGCTAACGCCTATATCGGCGCTTTTCCTATCGCGCGGGCGCTCAAAGATGGCGCAGACATTGTTGTAACGGGCAGATGCGTCGATAGCGCCTTGGGCTTGGGGCCGCTCATTCATGAATTTGAGTGGCGCGAGACGGATTTAGATCTGCTGTCCGCAGGATCCCTGCTCGGGCATGTATTGGAATGCGGGCCTCAGGTTACAGGGGGCTTTGAAACCGATTGGGAGAAAACAAAAGATTCATGGGCTTCTATCGGATTCCCGATCGCGGAATGCCGAAGAAACGGGACATTTGTCGTGACAAAACTCCCAGATACCGGGGGAGCAGTCACAGTGCAAGGGGTGTCGGAGCAAATCACATATGAGACCGGGGACCCAGCGGCCTACATTTTGCCCGATGTGGTGTGTGATTGGCGTCATGTGCAAGTCAGGCAAGTGGGCGTAGATCGCGTAATGGTGAAAGGCGCGGTTGGGCGGCCCGCTACCGCGACACACAAAGTTTGCGCTACATACGAGGATGGTTTTCGCTGCATCGCTACGCTGCTGGTGCGCGGTGACAGTGCGGTTGCCAAGTCCAAGGCGATAGCCAATGCAATTCTGCAACGGACGAGAACCATTTTCGAGCGTGAGGGCTTTAAAGATTATGACGAGACTTCCGTCGAGTGCATAGGAGCGGAGGAAGCATATGGCAGCTTGGCGAAGACCCAGGATACGCGAGAGGTGATGCTGAAGATTGGTGTGCGACATGGCCGAAAAGAAGCGCTCGAGATATTTTCGCGGGAAATCTATCCGGCTTCCACAGGAACGGTCCAGGGCATTGGAGGTGTTTTTGGAGGGCGCCCGAAAATACAGCCTGTTGTGCGATTGTTTTCATTCTTGCTCGATAAAAAAGAAATCGCTCTTTCGATTCTGGTGGACGGAAAGGAAGCGGCTCTGGACGAACAAAGCTGCCACCAGGTTGAGGCTAATGCAGTTTGCGAGCATGAAGATGTCGGAAATTATGGTGTCGATGGTGACGGCGCGGCAGTGCGCGTGATACCTCTAGTGTCTCTTGCATATGCTCGAAGCGGCGACAAGGGGGACAGGTCGAATATCGCAGTTCTCGCGCGGCGTCCGGAGTATGTGCCATTGCTGCGCAGGCAACTCACCCAGGAAAAAGTGAAGAGCTACATGTCGCATTTAGTGCGAGGCGAGGTAACAAGGTACGAATGGCCAGGCTTGGATGGATTCAACTTCCTGATGGACGAGGCTTTGGGCGGGGGCGGTGTAGCGTCATTACGGTACGATCCCCAAGGAAAATCCCACGCACAGATTCTTCTGGATTTCCCTATCCAAGTGCCGCAGCATTTGATTTGTGATGGCATGGCGGTCGCGGTATGAGGGCCAATTCGATTCGAGAGGCCAGCGCGGGTCCCCTTTGCGGAGTGAAGATAATAGACGTGTCATCGGTGCTTATGGGGCCGTATGCAACACAGCTGCTGGGGGAAATGGGGGCGGACATAATCAAAGTTGAGGCCCCGGATGGCGACGTCGTTCGTTTGATTGGGCCATCTCGCAGCAATGGCATGGGGCCAATATTTCTGAACACGAACCGCAGCAAGCGAAGTATATGCCTCGATTTGAAGAAGGAGGTCGGCCGCAATGCGCTGCTGCGCTTGGCTGAAACCGCCGATGTCTTCTTCTATAACGTTCGGCCGCAGGCGATGGCCAGACTGGGGCTTGCATACGAAGATCTCGCCGCAGTCAATCCAAAGCTCATCTACGTGGGGGTATTCGGGTATGGGCAAGACGGTCCGTACGCGGCCAAGCCGGCTTACGACGATCTGATGCAAGGCGCGACCGGCGTCGCATCCTTTGTCGCCCAGTCTACGGGTGGTCCGCCACGGTATGTTCCTTTAGCCATGGTGGACCGTATTACTGGCATGGCGGCAGTCAACGCCACACTTGCGGCGCTGTATGAACGGTCGATTAGTGGAATGGGCCAGCGTATTGATGTCCCTATGTTTGAGACCATGGTCGGGTTTGTTCTCTCCGACCATCTCGGCGGACTGACATTCGATCCTCCGCTGGATCAAGGTGGCTATGCGCGCCTGCTCTCCCAGGCGCGCCGGCCGTATAAGACGATGGATGGCTATATTTGCGCCATGGTTTATACGGATCAGCAATGGCGCAATTTCTACCGACTCTTGGGGCGGGAAGGCGAACTCGATGCGGACCGAAGGCTGCTTAGTTTGAAAACACGCTCCGAATACGTAGACGAGCTCTATTCCGAGCTGGAAGAAATCTTATCCACGAAAACGACCTCCGAATGGTTGGATCAATTGAGTGCGGCGGATATTCCCGTGACGCCGGTACATGATCAGGCCTCGATTTTTAACGACGAACACCTGGTTGCGATCAATTACTTTGGCTATGAAGAGCATCCTAGCGAAGGAAGGCTTAGAACATTACGCCACCCTCAGAAGTGGTCTCGAACGCAACCGCGGCATAGCAGGACGATACCGTTGCAGGGCGAGCACGGGATCGAAATATTGAGGGAAGGTGGATTCTCTGATCGAGAAATATCGGATTTGGCTGAGGACGGCGCGTTGATACTGAAAGAGAGTCCGGAGGAGAAATTATGCTAATGCAATTTGAAATGCCCGAAGAACATATTGCGATCAGAGACGCAGCGCTGCAGACATGCGCCCCTTTTACGGACGAGTACTGGCTGCAACGCGACTTCGATGGCGAGTTTCCCGAAGCGTTCTATCAGGCTGTGGCGGAAGCGGGTTGGCTTGGGATTGCGATTCCTGAGCAGTATGGAGGATCTGGGCTAGGGGTAACAGAAGCAGCGATTCTGATGCAGACCGTTGCTGAGACCGGTGCATGCATGGCCGGTTGCGCGACCTTCCATATTAATTTGTTCGGGCTCATGCCTATCGTCGTATTTGGAACGGAGGAGCAAAAACAGCGATGGCTGCCTCCCTCGGTACGCGGTCAGGTGAAATCATGCTTCGGTGTTACGGAGCCCAATACCGGCTTGAACACAACACAGCTGAAAACACGCGCTGTGCTAAAAGGCGATCGGTATATCGTGAACGGGCAGAAGGTATGGATATCCACCGCTCAAGTGGCAGACAAGATCTTGTTGCTGGCCCGCAGTACTCCACTCGAGGAGTGCAAGAGCCATACGGACGGCCTGACGCTTTTTTACACCGATCTCGATCGAGACAGGGTCAGCGTGAGGCGTATAGAAAAAATGGGCCGGAAAGCCGTGGATTCCAACGAGCTTTTCATCGACGAACTGAGGATCCCAGTCGAGGATCGTATCGGCGAGGAAGGCAAGGGCTTTCGATACATTCTTCACGGCATGAATCCCGAGCGAATCCTGCTGGCTGCGGAGGCCATCGGCATCGGCCGGGTGGCACTGAAGAAAGCCGCCGCATATGCAGCTGAACGAGTGGTCTTCGGCCGCCCAATAGGGATGAATCAGGGCATTCAGCATCCGCTTGCGGTCAACTGGATGGAGCTGGAAGCGGCCAATCTGATGATGCTGAAAGCCGGTGACTTATACGACGCTGGAAAAAGCTGTGGTGCGGAAGCAAACGCCGCAAAATACCTTGCCGCCGAGGCCGGCTACAAGGCTTGTGAACAATCAATATTGACTCATGGAGGATTCGGATATGCAAAAGAATATCACGTGGAGCGATATCTGCGTGAAATCATGATCGCCCGCATCGCGCCGGTCAGCCGAGAGATGATTCTTTCGTATATAGCAGAGAGAGTCCTTTCTCTACCGAAATCATACTGATTATATAAGTAATGGAGACAACATGAAATTGAATAAATTATCCACCATCTGCGGATGCTCGCTTTGGACAGCAGTCTTGGGCGGCGTGATGCTTGCAATGGCGCCATCAACTGGCCAAGCGCAGTCGCAGTGGCCATCGCGGGCAGTGCACATCATCATGCCGGCTGGCTCGGGCGGCAGTTCCGACCCCTTGGCCAGGATGGTGGCTACAGAGCTCAGCAAGGAACTTGGCCAGAGTTTTGTGGTGGAAAACAAGCCCGGCGCCAATGGAAATATTGGCGCTGCCTCGGTCGCCGCCGCCAAACCCGATGGATATACTTTGTTGTTTTCATGGACGGGAACTTTGGTGTCTGCAGTAACGATGTACGGCTCCAAACCCTTCGACCCGGTCAGGGATTTCGAGCCTATTGCTCTTATCGCTTCGATCCCCAATGTGGTGGCTGTCACTGCGGAACTGCCTGTCAAGAGCCTGGACGAACTGACGTCGTATTCCAAGTCCAACCCTGAGAAGTTGAGTTTCGGGTCTACAGGGAGCGGCAGCTCGTGGCATCTGGCCGGCGAGCTCTATAAAAAGATGGCTGGCGCATCATTACTGCATGTGCCATACACCTCGCCAGGGACGGTGGTCACAGACTTGGTTTCTGGACGCCTGCAGGCTGCGTTTCCACAACCAATAGCGGTGGCGTCTCTGGTGCAAGAAGGCAGGCTAAAAGCATTGGCGGTAATGGCGGATGAGCGATCCTCGAGCTTGCCTGACACACCGACCACGAAAGAGCTGGGATATCCGGACCTCGTCGCCTCCACCTGGTTCGCGTTGCTGGCGCCCAAGGGGACCTCTAAGGAGATCGTGGACAAGATTAATCATGCCTTGAATGGCGCCTTGAAGAAAGATGATTTCCGGAATGAATTGTTGCGAAGAGGTTATACCCCGCTCGGGGGAACGGATACGGAGTTTGCCGCTTATATGCGTGAAGAGATAAGCCGCTGGGATGAAATAGTCAAATTTGCAGGAGCCAAAATTGATTGATCCAGCAGCCAACGAAGTTATCGGAGCGCAGTGTGGTGGCGAAGTCGTCGTCGAGCTGCGGGCGGATGTCCTATGGGTCACGATCAATCGCCCCAAGCGACGGAACGCTCTCAATGCTCAGGTGGTTGAAGCAATCGGCAAGGCGGTCGGAGCCGCGGAAAACCTTGAAGGATGCCGGGCAATCGTGCTGACCGGGGCCGGAGACGACGCATTCTGTGCGGGGGCGGATTTGCAGAAACAGACGGAGGGGTTCGCCTTTGCCGTCGACTATTCTGATCCAACACATTATCTGGTGAATCTCTTCAGGAGCATGCTTGCATGTCGCCTGCCTATCATTGCCCGTGTGAACGGCCACGTGATGGCGGGCGGATTCGGACTATTGTGCGCTTGCGATATGGCCGTTGCAAGTGCGCATGTTTTGATGGGAACTCCTGAAACAAAGATCGGGTTGATCCCCATGATGATCTATCCATTCATGCAACGCGTGGTGCCCGTCAGAAAGCTCACGGAAATGTGTATCACGGGCGAACCCTTTACGGCGCAAGAAGCGCTCGACCTCGGCATCGTGAACTATGTTGTAGAAAAGCCTGAACTGGACGACAAGATGGAGTGGCTGCTGGGCAGAATTTTGAACAAATCTCCGACTGCCATCCGCCTGGGGAAGCAAGCCTTCAAGGCAATGCAGGATATGGGCATCGACCAGGGGCTCGAGTTCGCACAAGCGATGGTTCCTTCTATGGCCAGCACTCAGGATGCGAAAGAGGGTTTGGCGGCATTTCGGGAGAAGCGTCTTCCGGTCTGGACGGGTAGATAGTCATCCCTGAATAACGTCCCCCACCCGCATAAACACGGGTTCTCCAGGCCATTCCCGATAGCCAGAACTCCCAGTTTGCGATCCAATGGAGGCTGCTTTCTGGGAGTTTTTCCATCATGTTCGCCTGTCCGGCCACCGACGATTTTTTCCGCGCCCGCATTGACCAGATGATCGACCTGCGCCATCCATTGGCGGTACTGGCCTCGCGCATGCCCTGGCAGGAGATCGAGGCGCGCGTGGCGCACCTGTTCGTTCGCAAGGCCCACGCCGGCCAGGCCATGCCCGATCTTGATCTGTTTGGCGAGAAGCCCCAGCATGTTGCGTCACCCCGCCATGCGGGACGCCCTCGCGTGCCGCTGCGCGTCATGATTTCGTTGCTGTACCTGAAGCACGCCTTCAACGAATCCGATGAGGGTGTCGTGGCCCGCTGGGCCGACACGCCACGCTGGCAGTTCTTCAGTGGCCAGGCCTACTACGAGGATCGCCAGCCCTGCGATGCCACGACGTTGGTGAAGTTTCGCAAGCTGCTCGGTGAAGAAGGGGTGGAGGAACTGCTGGCCCAGACCATCAACGTGGCGGACCTGAAGCTGATCAAGCCCCAGGAGCCGAGCCGGGTGATCGTGGATACGACAGTGCAGGAGAAGGCCATTGCCCACCCCACGGACAGCCGATTGCTGGAAGTGGCGCGCACCAAGCTGGTGGAAGCCGCCAAGGAGGCCGGCATTGCGTTGAAGCAGACCTTTGCCAAGGAAGGTCAGGCGCTCAGTCGCCAGGCTGGGCGCTATGTCCACGCGCGCCAGTTCAAGCGCATGCGCCGAGCGATTCGGCGTCAACGCACCATTGTGGGCCGCCCAAGCTGTACGCCTGGCATGCGCCAGAGGTCGCCTGCATCAGCAAGGGCAAGGGGCGCCATCCCTACGAGTTCGGGGTGAAGGTGGGTATCGTCAGCACCTTCAAGGTGCAACCTGATCGTGGGTGCGCAGGCCTTCCACCGCAACCCCTACGACGGCCATACGCTGCGTGTCCAGATGGAACAGGCCACGATTCTGATTATGATCGCCAAGAAGGGTGTTGGCTTCCTGTGGCGAATTTTTTTGCGCCTGAAAAAGGAACCGATCACAGGGTGGTCTTGGCAAACGATGACCCGTTGGCGGCTCAGGCGCGGATTAAACCGCCGCCGGGGTGAATGGCTGGCACCAGCCTGGGCGGCATAAAGCCGCTGGTCGGGCGGCTGACGCATGCGGAAATGAATAAATCAGGACCGACTAGATAGTCTGATTGTGGCAGTGGCTTCGAAACAAGTCACTGCCCCTTCTTAAGATACCGCGGCGGCCATGGTACTTGGCGCGGGGGGATATTCCCCGTCAAAGCCCAGGATACACGACATTCTTGATGCTGTTTCGAGCAGCAGTTCTGTGTATCGGGCTTCGTTCCGCAAAATCTTTGTGGACACGCCGGCAAGCCCTACCGCCCCACGGAGATTGTGATGGACATCGAAAATAGGGGCCGACATCCCGGTGGCGCCTTCTACCGATCCGTTGCTTATCGCTATACCGCGGTGTGCAATGTCTTCGAGCGTTGCAGCCAGTACTTTCCTGGATGTGATCGTCGTGGGGGTGATCTGCTCTAGCTTGACAGATTTGATGTATTTTTCTTGTATGTGCCGGGGTGCGAAGGCGAGTAGAACCAGTCCGGGTGAAGTGCAATACAAAGGGCGGCGCGCACCGACATTGGCGCGGAACCTAAGGCTGCTGTCCGCCTCAATAACATCTATATAAATGAACTCTTCCCAAGACTCAGCAGGAATGCCTATGCTGACGGTTTCTCCGCAAGCTTGATGAAGCTTTGCCAGCTCGGGCCGCAGACAATCGGGAAACGGGCTTCTTTTCGAGATGATGGTGGCGAGGTGATACGCTTCGGCACCCAGATTGTAAAGCCCGTTCGTGGAGCTAACATAGCCGCCTTGATTGAGTGATTTGAGCAGGCTGAACAGGCTGGTTTTGGGCATTCCCAGGAATTCACTCATTTGCGTCAGAGACAAGCCCTCCTGGTGCTTGGCAAGTATGCCAAGCACGTTCATGGTCCGCAAGGGCGCCATGGTTGTGGCTGGGGCGCTTTCTGGCTGCGAAGGCGCTGCGGCTTGTGTGTTCCTGCTCGATGCGGTCATGTCAACGGTTCATGTTCAGTAGCGTTGGAATATTGAATTTCGGGTCTCGGTGAAATGCAGTGGACGGACCAATTCATAACGATAAAGCGAGAGCACTGATGCCAGATTCTATCGCTCCGACAAAATTGTAAATACAGGGTATTTCCCCGGGGTTATACGGCACCGAACGGGCTTCTATCGGGCCGATAACGTAGGGCTTTTGTAGTCCATTTACGGACGATCGTCGCCGCTCCGTAGCCATTGCAGGTACGCCGACCGGGTCGGGGCGGACACCGAGTCCAGCACCTTCCGATGATCGACCTGATGCCGCAGCTTCAAGCGCGCGTCGGCGATGGCGCGCGACTTGCAAAACCAATGGCAGCTGTGCTGCAGCAGATACAGCTCCGCCGCAAGATGGTAGGCGCGGCTTTTCGGGTCCCAGCGGTCTTCATTGTCCACCACATGGCGCAGGCCCGCCGCATGGATGCGCAGCAGCTTGCGAAAATCCCGCGTGGCCGAGGGAAGAAAGCGCTCTATATAGGGGACGCAGAAGGAAAGCGCGCCCATGCCGGCGGCTTGCGCGCTTTCCTTCTGCATGGCGTCGGCCAGCGACTTGGCCTGGGCCGCCACCGCGCGCTCGGTCTGGGCGAAGGTTTCCAATACCTGGAGCTGGCGCGCTTCGGCCTGCTCATGGATGGCGCGGGTATAGCCCTGCGTCAGGGTTTCCATATGGCGCTCGAGCTGCAGGCCGGCCAGATGCCGGCCCAGCAAGGCGATATGCGTGCGCTGGTAGCGCGCGCGCAGCACCAGCCATGCAACGGCCACCATCGACAGCGTTAAGGTGATGTCCATTCCCTACCTTTCTCATCGTCAAATCCTGGGGCGAATGCTACCTCAGTTTGCCCGGCTCTTGCGGGCATGGCTTGACAGTCCCGGCCGTTTAAAAAATCATACTCAAATATGATTGAATGATAGCGAGGCGGCGGGCAGCCTGTTTGTTGCAAGCCGGCCGGCAAACCGGAGATAAGGCATGCCATGTTGAAAAATATGATGCATCGCCGGTGTTCAATGAAGCGATGAGAAAGGTCCATCCATGCCGAATGCCGTCCATCTGCCCGCCCATGGCGCGCCCGCGGTCCGCCCCGTCCCGGCGGCGGTGGCGGTCGTCATCCGGGAAGGCCGTGTCCTGCTGGTGCGCAGGGCCAATCCGCCCAATGCCGGCCGCTGGGGCTTTCCGGGCGGCAAGATCGAGCCCGGCGAAACCATCGAAGCCGCCGCCGTGCGCGAGCTGGCGGAAGAAACCTCGGTTCGCGCGGACGCCGACAGGGTGCTGACGGCCTTCGATGTCCTGCACCACGACGAGGGCGGGCGGCTCGTCCGGCACTTCGTCCTGGTCGCCGTGCTGTGCAAGTGGATTGCGGGGGAGCCCGTCGCGGCGGATGACGCTCTTGACGCACAATGGTTCCGGCTGGTGGATCTGGACGACTCGGACCCTCGCCTGAATGTCGATGTCGTCCGCATCGTCCGCGACGCATCCCGCCATACCTGACTCGGAGCATACGTGTTACAGAACGGGCCCGAGAACAAGCCATCCTTGCCAGCCTGGCTGAAATCGCGCAGGCCATAGGCCATACGCATCGGCTGGAATTGCTCGGGTACCTGGCCCAGGGGCCGGCGCAGCGTCGAAGAGCTCGCCGGCTAGGGCCCGTCAACAGGCCCCGAGCCTGACTCAGAACGGAATCGCCACGCGCAAGCTGAGCTCCTGGTTGCGGAAGCCCGACGCCATCTGGGCCTTGTATTCCGCCCGCAACTCGTATTTGTCCTGGGCGAAGAGCTGGACGCCGGCGCCCAGGTTGAGCATGCGCCTGGGCAGCGAGGTGGCCGAGTTGAAGTTGACGCCCGGGCCGCCGTTTTCGGAGAACGTCACCTTGCTGTTCAACGCCCTGTTGTTCAGGAAGGTGGCGCCCACCGAGACATAGGGGCGCAGCCATCCGTTGCCGCTCAGGTCGATGCGGGTGCCCGCCTCCAGGGTGGGCTCGAGCGCGACGCTCCATTCCTTCATGGAATCGGCCTGCAGCGTCGCGCCGTCTCCGGTGAGCGTATAGCCCGGCATGTAGGTATGCAGAACGTCGAGATCGACATAGGGGCGCAGGTACCAATTCCCGTAAGTCTGCTCGTAGGCGGCCCGCAGCCTGACCCCTGCCGTCCAGACCTCGTTCTTGTTGTACGCGCCCCAGACGTCGTTGCCTATCGTGAAGATGGAGCTGGAATCGTAGCTGCCGTAGCCGGCGTGCAGGGCTCCCGCCAGCAGCCATGGGCCGGCCTGGTGTTTCAAGGAAACGGAGACGTCGCCGCTCTTGCCTTTGATGGCGGTCAGGTCGTCGTTCGTGTGCATGGAGCTGGTGCTGTAGGCGGCCGTGGCGCCCAGGAACCAGTCGGGGCCGACCCGCCATTGCCCGCCCATGCGGTAGCTCATGCCGTTGCGCGAGAAGCCGTCGCCGGTCCCGCCTTTGTCGTCCTTCATGCGCGAGCCGATGATGCGCGACCACACGCACTGGGTTTCGCGCAGGCTCACGCCGGCGCCGTCGAACACCGGGCAGCTGAGCGCGGCATTGAGGGACCTGCGTCCCGTCAGCGTCTGCTGCATGGCCGACTGGCCCAGGTCTTCCGTCGTGGCGAGGCTGTTGATCATGGTGGTGTACTTCTGGGCCGAATCGATGTTGGACATGTCCGCGAACAGCCCGGCCATGTTGACATTGCTCGTATCCCAGGCTTGCTGCAGGCCGCCGACCAGCGAGCGCTCCGTGTCCGTGAGGTCGCCGCCGGCTTTCCCGATGAAATCCGCGGAAGGGGAAATCGAGATATCGTTGCCCTTCTGCGCCGCCGACCAGGAAATGGGGCTCTCCGGGCTGCCTGCCGCGGTAGCCGGCCTGCCCGTCAGGAGCGAGGAGGCCGACACCACGGTGAAGCTGCCGGGCAGCAGACCTTCGACGGCGTTCGGCCGGATCGTGACGCCGTCGACGGTGAGCCTGGACGCCTGCAGCAGGTCGGCTTTGGGAGTACCTGCGGCCGCGACGCTGTTGACGTCGACGAGCAGCGTGCCGCCGAGCAGGAACTCCGCATTCTTGACCGTGGCGGTGGCGATCTTGCCGACTCCGCCGACATCGAAGGTTCCGTGGTTGTAGAACCAGCCGTAGCCGTTGCTGATGCTGATCGTTCCGCCGCGGGCATTGCTGATGTAGGTGCCGCCGAATTCGTTCCTGAACTCGTTGCGCTCCTTCGTGCCACCGTGGGCCAGTTCGATGTCGCCCGCCAGGGTGCCGTAGTTGCGTACCGTGTCTTCGCCGAATGTCGAGGTGACGGCCTTGCCGGAAAGCGCGCTGACGTGCGAGCCGGCGCCGATGACGATGGTGTTGCTCCTGCCGCCGTCCACGACGATGGCCGCCCCTTCGCCCGAGCCGCCCTGCAGGGTGCCGGAATAGTCGACGGTGATGTTGCCGCCGGGGCGGCCGGGGTCGAGGACGCCCGTGCTTTGCTGGAAGCCGCTTTGAGCGACAATCCCGTAAGAGCCGGAGCCGGCCGTTTTGACGTCGCCGTTGAGCTTGACCCAGATGTCGCCGCCCGTTCCCTGCGACATGCTGCGCTGGTCCAGGCTGCCTTTCAGCGCCGCCAGCGCGCTGTTGACCGTGTCCTTGTCGTTGCCGAACAGCTTGACGATGCCTTGCAGATCGGCCGGAACCTGGTCGATGTTGTCCAGCACCGTGCCGGAGCCGCCGTTCTTCTTGACGATGTCGGCAAGCGCGGACGCCGTTGCCTCGAGCGCGGCCCGGGCCGTGGCGTCGGTCTTCAGGGCATCGCTGACCGTGCCTCCGCCGCCGCCGAGCGACTGGGCGAAAATGCCGTGTGCCTTGTCGCCCGCCGTCCGGATGGTGGTTGTGCCTTCGGTGCCGCGGATCTCGATGTAGCCGCCGTCGCCGCTGGACCCCCCGGCGCCGCCGAACACGGGCAGCGTCCGGCCCTGCAGCACCGACGCGCCGCCGTAACCGCCGCCGCCGCCGATCGACTGGGCGAATACCGCCGTCGCGTGGTCGCCGGAAGTCTGGATGGTGGCGTTGTTGCTGAAACTGACGTTGATGACGCCGCCGTTGCCGGCGGACCCGCCCCTGCCGCCATAGGATGCCGCGTACTTGACCCCGCCGGTGCTGCCCGCCGCATTGGAAATGCCGCCGCCGCCGCCGATGGATTGCGCAAAGATGCCGAACGCGGCCGTGCCGGAGGTCGTGATGGTTCCGCCATGGACGACAGAGACGGCCCCGCCCCTGCCGGACGCCCCGCCCGAGCCGCCCAGCGTGAAGCTGCCGGACTTGGCCGACGGCTTCTTGTCGGCCGGGTCCTGCGAGGCGGGCGGCACTTTCTCGATGCCGACCGCCTTCAGCAGCCCAGCGACGGTGGCGGCCGAGACCGCCTTGTCGTCCGCCGCCGCGGGCGCGCCGGTTTTGCCGCCGGGAGAGCTCATGGTGAACGCGCCCCCGCCGCCGCCCACGCTTTGCGCCACGATCGCATGCGCTTCGTCTCCGTGCGTGCGCGTGGTGCCGTAGCTGAACACCTTGACCTCGCCGCCGTTGGCGCCCGTGCCTCCGGTTCCGCCGGCGGTGAAGTTCAGCACCAGATTCTTGTTGTCGCTGCTGAACGCGCCGACGCTGTTGCCGCCCCCGCCGCCGATGGACTGCGCGAACAGGCCGTAAGAGGTTGCGCCGTAGGTATGGATGGTGCCCGAATGCCTGACTTCGACGGAGCCGCCGGCGTTGCCTTCGCCGCCCTTGCCGCCCAGGGTGGCGGCGAGATTGGTCTTGTTGGTGCCGGAAGAGTAGGCCAGGCCGCCCTGGCCGCCGCCGCCGCCGATGGACTGGGCCATGATCCCGTGCGAAATCTGCCCGGCGGTCAGGATGTAGCCTTCGTGCGTAAGCTTGACGGCGCCGCCCTGGTTGCCTCTTCCGCCGTCGCCGCCCATGGACAGGGTCAAGGACACGTCGGGCCGCTTCACCGAACCCTTGGACTGCTTGTCCAGGTAGTCGGTGACTTTTTTCCCGGAGGACTGCATCTGCTTGTAGAAGTCGGAATTCTTGAAGGAGTCCGCCAGCGACTTGTAGGCATTGGAGTCCTGGATGTCCTTGATGAACGCGTCCAGGTTCTCTTTGGTTTCGGCATTGCTCTTGTCGGCCGCCCATTTGTTGTAGGCGTCCACGCCGACCGCGTTTTTCAGGACGGCCCAGACCTCGCCGACCGTATCGGGCGTGTCGTCGGGGGCGGCCGTCAGGTTGCCGCCGTTGCCGCCTCCGCCGCCCACCGACTGCGCGAAGATACCGTAGGAGGCGTCCCCGTAGGTTTCGATGGTGCCGGCGTTGGAAATGCCGATCGCGCCGCCTGAACCGCCGGCGCCCCCTTTGCCGCCCATCGACAAGGTCAGCGACAGCGTGCCTTCGGACGCGGCGGAGCCGCCCCCGCCCGTGCCGCCGCCCCCGCCTATGCTTTGGGCGAGCAGGCCGTCGGACTGGGCGCCGCGGGTGCGGATCAGCCCCGAGGACGCGAGCACCGCGTTGACGGCGCCGCCGTCGCCGCCGTTGCCCCCGTTGCCGCCGATGGCGTTGACCATGGTGACCGAGTCGGCCAGCGGCAGTTTCTGAACCAGGCTGTTGAGTGTCTTGTCGAAGGACAGCCCCGATGACGCGGAGCTCGTGACGGCGCCGCCGTTGCCTCCGCCGCCGCCTATGCTTTGCAGCAGAATGCCCGTGGCGCCGACGCCCCGGGTCTCGATCCGGCCGCGGTTCTCGGCGTAGGCCGCGCCGCCTTTGCCGCCGCCCTTGCTATTGGTGCCGCCTATGGTCTGCCCGAAGGCGACCGTCCGGTAGAGGCTGAGCGCGTCGGCCGAGGCGGAGGCGGATCCGGCGTTGCCCCCGCCGCCGCCTATGCTCTGGACGTGCATGCCCATGGCCCCGTCGCCATGGGTGTAGACGCTGCCGTCGTTGTAGGCCCTGGCCGAATCGCCCGAGCCGCCGCCGCCCCCGCTGCCGCCGACGGCGTTGGTGGCGTTGAACGCCGAAGCGCCGGGCGCGGCAATGGCCAGGCCGTAGGCGAATGCGTTGCCCGCGTTGCCGCCGCCCCCGCCTATGCTCTGCGCCAATATGCCGGTGGCGCCGGCGCCGAAGGTTTCGATGCCCGCGTTCTTGTTGTCGACGCCGGCGCTCTTGCCCTGGCCGCCGTCGCCCCCGGAACCGCCGATGGCGTTGGAGACGGTGATGGAGGGCAGGGGTTCGCCCGAGGGCGTGACCGCGGGCAGGGCCACGGCAAAGGCGCCGGCGCCGCCGCCCGAGCCTCCGCCGCCGCCTATGCTGGTGGCCTGCAGCCCGACGGCGGCTTCGCCGCCCGTGCGGATCGCGGTGCTGTTGACGATCTTGACCGTGCCGCCCGAGCCGCCCTTGCCGCCCGAACCGCCCGTCGAGGACGAGGCGGACAGGCCGTAGCCCACGGATCTGGACGTGGCGTAGCCGCCCGTTCCGCCGCCGCCGCCCACCGATTGGGCCAGGACCGCGGTCGCGTATTTGCCGGCGGTGTCGATGCGCCCCAGGGAGCCGTTGAAGGTGACGTCGCCGGCATTGCCGCCGCTGCCGCCGGCCCCGCCCAGCGCCACCGCCAGGAAGGCCCCGGAGCTCGATGCCGCGCCGCCCGTGCCGCCGCCCCCGCCTATGCTTTGCAAGAGGGCGCCATAGGCGGATGCGCCCGCCGTGGTGATGGTCCCGCTGTGTTCGACATAGACCGCGCCGCCGACCCCGCCCATGCCGCCCGTGCCGCCGCTGGTGAAAGGCAGGATGCCGCTGTTGCCGCCCGAACCGCCCCCGCCGCCGCTGATGGCCGGCTTGGACGCATGGAAGGCGTCCAGGGCATTGCCGCCGCCTATGCTCTGCGCCATGATGGCGCTTGCGCCGGCGCCGGTGGTGGCGATGCTGCCGCGGTTGACGATGTTGACCTGGCCGCCCAGGCCCGCGCCGCCGCCGTCTCCGCCCGATACGAAGGCGGCGCCGCCGCCGCTTCCCCCGATGCCGCCCACCGACTGGGCCATGATGCCGAAGCTGTAGTCGCCCTTGGTGGCGATGGCGCCGGCATTGAGGGCATTGATGCGGCCGCCCGCGCCGCCCCTGGCGCCCGGCGTGCCGGAGGCGAAGGCGCCGTTGGCGCCGCTGCCGCCCGTGCCGCCGACGCTCTGCAGGATGACGGCGGCCGAATTGTTGCCGTTCGACGCGACGGATCCGCGGTTGGTGAACTCGATGCCGCCGCCGCCGCCCGCATTCGACGGGTAGCCGCCGCTGTTGCTGGCGCGCCCGCCGTTGCCGCCCAGGGAGCTTGCCGATACGGCCGGCGCCAGCGCCCCGGTCACGCTGATGCTGGCGCTTTCCGCCAGGGTGACGGTGACCGCGCCGCCCGAGCCGCCGCGGTCGGTGTCGACCCGGCTTTCATACGTGCCGTCGGAAGACGGCCTGCCGTCGACCTTGCCGACGCCCGCCGCCCCGCCCTGGGACAGCACTTTGACGGCCGGCACCGACAGGTTCTGGGGATTGGGCCCGCTGGTCGCGGTGACGCGCGAAGCGATGCTCAGGCTTACCGGCCCGCCGTCGCCGCCGCGCGCGATGCCGCCTTCGGTTTCGGTCCAGGACGTGTAGCCCAGCCCGCCGGTGCCGCCCACCGAATAGACGGAGATTACCGGTTTGGATGCCCCGGAAGGCTGCACCGCGTAATTCACCGTCCAGGTGATGTCCGCGGACTTCGAGACGTCGAGGGCGACGGCCCCGCCGCTGCCGCCGGGTTTGCCGGGCAGGTTGTGGAACACGCCTTTGGAGTAGACCGAGCCGCCGGCGCCGCCGATGGAGCCGATTTCCAGGGCCGATTGGCCGGCTGCGCCGCTCCCGGCCGGAATGGGGCCGTGCTGTGCCCAGGAAGAGGGCGGGGCGTTTTTGCCCTCGGTGGCGGACGTCCAGGCGAATGCGGTTTCGCCGTCGCGGCCGTCGGCTCCGCGGTAGACCTGATAGACCGGCCAGTCGGCCCGCGCCGGACCGGCCGCGATGGCGCCGAGACAGGCGAAGAAAGCCGTCAGGCCGGCGCTGCGCAGCAGCGAGGCGGACAGCCGATTGAGGGAAATTTCGCCGTGTTTACGGCAGCTTGCTTCGATTTGCCCGGCATGGGATGGCTTCACGATATCGAGTCTCTGGCGGAGTGTTACATTTGGTAAGACGCCGCCTAGTATATCGTAAGCATTATGGATCCATTGTGGTTTTTTTGACGCGCGGGCCGCTGTTTTTCAGGCCCCGGGACGGCTGCGGCCGCCGGCCGTTCAGCCGCCGCCGTCGGCGGCATGCTCATCCGCCTGGTTTGCCCCCGATTCGTATTCCCGGATCAGCGCCATGGCCGCCTCGACGTCGTCGTCGGCGACCGAGACATGGGCGAAGCCCAGCGGCGGCAGGTCGCCGACGGCGCCCTGCAGATAATGGCCGGCGACGTAGGCCTCTATGCCGTTGGCCGTCAGCATGCCCGAGACGATGTGCGCTTCCAGGATATCGGCTGCTCTGTAGACGATCTGCATGGCGGTCCTCCGGTGCGGGCTCGGGCGTGGCGGGCGGTTTTGCCGGCGTTTCGCTTCCCATGGAAATCTTAAGTTCTTTCAGGGCGCGCCACAATCGTGGCGCCATCGGCGCAATCCGCCAGATATTGTTATGTTATAACATTGCAATTTCCGGCGGCCTTCGCAAGCGAAGGCCTGGTTCTCCATCCTTCATCTTCATTCTCTGCAGGAGTCCTCATGCGACCGACCCACCGCCCTTTGACACTCGCCCTGATCGTGGCGTCCACCACATCCGCCCATGCGCAGGCCGCCGCCACGGCCGAGCCGGTCGAGAGCCTGCCGCCCATCGTCGTGACGGCCAACCCGCTCAGGCTGGACAGCGACAGCCTGGCGACGCCCGCCGGCGTGCTGCGGGGCGAGCGCCTTACGCTGAATCGGCGAGGCACGCTGGGCGAGCTGCTGGAAGGCGAACCGGGCGTGCGCGCCGATACGTTCGGCGGCGGCGCAAGCCGGCCCGTGATCCGCGGGCAGACGGCGCCGCGCGTCAAGGTCCTGAGCGATGGGTCGGAAGTGGCGGACGCGTCCGGCGTATCGCCCGATCACGTCGTTACCGTCGATACCTTGCTGGCCCGCCGCGTGGAGATCCTGCGCGGGCCCTCGGCGCTGCTGTATGGCGGCGGCGCCATCGGCGGGGTGGTCAACGTGCTGGACGACAAGATCCCCACCGAGGTGCCGGAAAACGGCTTCAGCGGCTCGGCCGAGATGCTGGGATCCACCGCGGCGAAGGAGCGCGCGGCCGCGGTGGGCCTGACGGCGGGCGAGGGCAATATCGCCGTGCACGTGGAGGGCGCCAGGCGCCGCGCCGGGGATTATCGCGTGGCGGACTGGACCGACGGCAGGGTGGCCAACTCGAACGCCGACAGCGCCACGGGCAGCGTCGGCTTGTCGTTCGTGGGCAGCCGCGGCTATATCGGCGCCGCCTATTCGTACCGCGAGGACGACTACGGCTTGCCCGGCCACAGCCACGAATACGAGGACTGCCATCCTCACGGCTCGACGCTGCACTGCGGCGGCCACGGGCACGGCCATGACGACGGCGGTGACGACCACGACCACGGTCATGATCACGGCCACGGCGAGCATGCCGCGACGGCGCATCTGCGCAGCAAGCGGCTGGACGTGCGGGGCGAGCTGCGCGATCCGTTCGCGGGCTTCTCCGATTTGCGGTTCCGCGGCGGATACACGGACTACCGGCACGACGAGCGCGACGATGGCCGGCTGGGGACGACGTTCACCAATCGGGGCTATGACGGTCGCCTGGAACTGCGCCACAAGCCGCTGGGCGGGTGGGACGGCGTGATCGGCATGCAGGCATCGCGCTATGACTTCGCTTCTTTCGGCGGCTCGGAGAGCTTCATTCCCAAGACGCGCACGCAATCGACCGGGGCCTTCCTGCTGGAAACCTATCGCTGGAACGATTGGCGCTTCGAACTGGGCGCGCGCCACGAGCGGCAATCGGTCAGCCCGGAAACCGGCACCCGGCCCGACTACGACGGCGGCGCCACCTCGCTGTCGGCGGGAGCGACCTGGAACTTCGTGCCGGGCTACGCCGCCGCGTTCTCGGTTTCGCGCTCGCAGCGCATGCCCAATGCGCAGGAGCTCTACGCCCGCGGCGTGCACTTCGCCACGCTGACCTACGAGAAGGGCAACGCCGACCTGGGCAAGGAAACCGCCCGTACGGTGGACCTGGGCCTGCGCAAGACCGACGGCGACCTGCGCTTCGCGGTCAATTTCTTTCTCAGCCGCATCGACGGATACATCTACGGCAACACGCTGGACCGGCACGAGGACTTCCGCCTGATCGAGTACACGCAGGGCGACGCGTCCTTTGCCGGCGTGGAGGCCGAAGCTTCGTACCGTGTTTCGCCCAATCTGTCGGTGGCCGTCTTCGGCGATTACGTGCGCGGCAAGCTGCGCGGCGGCGCGGGCGACCTGCCCCGCATACCCGCCGCCCGGGTGGGTGCGCGCACCAGCCTGGACTGGGGCCGCTGGGGCGGTTTCCTGGAGTACACGCAGGTTTTGCGCCAGAGCCGCATTGCCGGCTACGAGCAGGCCACGTCGGGCTACGGCCTATTGGGCGCGGGCGTCTCGTACAAAGGCAAGATGGCCGGCACCGACTATCTGCTTTACCTGAGGGGCAGCAATCTGCTGGACAAGCTCGGCTACAACCATGCCTCGTTCATTTCCCGGGCGGCGCCCATCCAGGGCCGCAGCATCATGGCCGGGATCCGGGTCGAGTTTTGAGCGCCGGCCCTCATGCCCCGGGCTTCTTGTCCCGGGGCAGGACGGCGAGCACCAGCAGCGTGCATGCGCCGGCGGCGGCGAAGGCGTAGTCATAGCGCCCGGTGACGGCGACGAAGGCCGCGAACGCCGTGGGGGCCAGCATGTTCACCAGGTTCACCAAGATGCTGGACCCGGCCGCGGTTTCCGATATCTGGTCGGGCGGCGAACGCCTGGCCACTTCGGCGATCTGCACGCCGTTCCAGCTCGCGGCCGACGAGCCCGCGATGAACGCCAGCAGGACGATGGTCCATAAAGGCCACTGGGGCGTGCTCGCTCCCAGCAGCGCCGTCGTCGCCGCGGAAAACAGCGCCGCCAGCGACAGCGAAGCGGTGGCCGACCGCAAGTAATCGGAAAGCCAGCCCAGGCCGATGCGGCCGATCACGCCGCCCGTCTGCATCACGGCAAACACCACGCCCGCTTGTCCCAGCGAGAATCCCAGGCGGTCTATCAGATAGACCACGGTGAAGGTGAACCAGCAGCTTTGCGAAACGGCGAACAGGCTGCCCACCACCGATATCTTCAGCAGGCCGCGACTGCGCAGCAGCGACCGCAGCGGCGCATCGAGCGCCCGCAGCGATTGCAGGCTGGGCCGGCCAAGCCAGGGGCGGCCGATGGCGGGGGCTTCGTCGATCCGGGCGCTCACCCGCCATGTCAGCATGGTCGGCAGGACGACCAGCCCGGCGCAGACGAACAGGGCGGTCCGCCACCCCGCGTAGGCGACCATGACCGGGATCAGCAGCCCCGCGATGACGCCGCCCAGCGGAACCCCGGCCTGCTTGATGGAAAAGACGAGGTTGCGCTTGCCGGGCGGGGAAAACCGTTGCAGGACTTCGCTGCCGGCGGGGTTCGCGGCGCCGTTGCTCAGCCCCATCACGAAACACGCCGCCAGGGCGACGCCCACGGCGGGATGCAGAAAGAAGGCCATGCTGACGGCGCCGGCGAACAGCGTGAGCTGCAGGGTCCGCATGCCGCCTATCCGTTTGAACAGCGCCGAGCCCGCGATCAGGACGGCCAGCCCGCCCAGCGAATTGGCGGCGGTCAGATAGCCGATGGAGCTGCCGCTCCATCCGAATTCTTCGGAAACGGCCGGGGCGATGATGGGAATGAATCGCGACAGGAAGGAGGCGATGGTCTGGAGAACAAAAATTGCCGCTATAGGTACAAGCCAGTCAGGCGCCGCCCGTTTCATGGATGTCTCGTGAAGCTGTTCGATGAAAGTCTCGTAGTTTGATCCAAGAACGGCAAGGCGGCAAACGGAGGCGCTCCGGGACGGGCGCGCCGCTTGCCGAAAGACGATGTCCGGAGCCGGGCCGCCGGCGCGCGCGTCCATGGCACGTCGCTTGCTGTCCGCTCGCGGCGCCGCGAGCGTCCGGCCCAGTCGTACGAGGAGGAAGTCTTGATGACCGTCATCATTGTTGAAAGCAGGTATTCCGAAGCGATCCATCCCGTCCATGCGGTGTTTCTGGCCGGGACCGTCCCATTGTTTCTGGGCGCCGCTCTGAGCGATTACGCCTACGCGTCGACCTATGAAATCCAGTGGGCCAACTTCGCTTCCTGGCTCGTCGCCGGCGGGTTGGTCTTCGCCGGCATCGCGCTGATCTTCGCGGTCGTGGACCTGCTGCGCGCCCATCGCCGAGCGCGCGGCATCGGCCTGTACGCGGTCCTGCTGCTGGCCGCCTGGGCGGCCGGCCTCTTCAGCGCCCTGGCGCATGCCCGGGATGCATGGGCCGTCATGCCCGGCGGCCTGATCCTCTCGGTGGCCGCGGCCGTGCTCGCCTGCCTGGCGGCATGGTTCGGCTTCAGCACCCCGCGCATGGGAGCGAAGACATGAAACACATCGCCATGCATGCCGCCGTCGCGCTTGCGGCGCTGCTGGGCGCGCGCGGCGCGGAAGCCCAGCCGGCGCAATACGGTCCCAACCCTGAACTGCCGGCGCCGGAGCGCGGCTTGCTGCCCGACATGGTCATCGCCAAGCCCGCCGAATGGGGCGACCGGCTGCCCACGGTGCCCGAAGGCTACACCGTCGCTGCCATCGCCAAGGGCCTGAAGATTCCCCGCCAGACGCTGGTGCTGCCCAACGGCGACATCCTGGTGGCCGAGGGCCGGGGCGGCGGAGCGCCCAGCCTCAAGCCCAAGGACGTGATCGCCGGCTACATCAAGGCCCGGGGCACCAGCCCGGTGAAAGGAGGCAACCGCCTGACCCTGCTGCGCGACGCCGACGGCGACGGCGTTTACGAGTTGGCGACGGTATTCGCGGACAATCTCAATGCGCCATACGGGCTTGCGCTGGTCGAGGGCAAGCTGTACGTCGCCAACCAGGATGCGCTGGTCCGTTTCGACTATGAGGAAGGCCAGACCCGGGCCGGCGGCCCGCCGGAAAAAGTCACGGACCTGCCGTCGGCGATCAACCACCACTGGACCAAGGCGCTGGCCGCCGACGCGGACGGACGCTATCTGTATGTCGGCATCGGCTCCAACAGCAACATCACCGAACGCGGCATGACGGCCGAGGTCGACCGCGCCATGGTATGGCGGGTGGATGCCGCCAGCGGGGCGCACAAGCCTTACGCCACCGGCTTGCGCAACCCGACCGCGCTCGCCGTCCAGCCCGGAACGGGCCGGCTGTGGGCCGTCGTGAACGAGCGCGACGAGATCGGCGCCCACCTGGTGCCGGACTATCTCACGGCCGTCCAGGAAGGCGGCTTCTACGGCTGGCCCTACAGCTACTGGGGGCAGAACGTGGATGAACGCGTCCGGCCGCAGAATCCGGAGAAGGTCGCCTCGGCGATCAAGCCGGATTACAGCCTGGGATCCCATGTGGCGGCGCTGGGCCTGTCGTTCTCCGATCCGGCGCTGGGGCCAGAATACGCCGAAGGCGTCTTCGTGGGCGAGCACGGCAGCTGGAACCGGCCGGATCCGGTGGGCTACAAAGTGGTGTTCGTGCCGTTTCGCGACGGCCGTCCGGCCGGGCCGCCAGTGGATTTCGTCAGCGGCTTTCGCGACGACGACGGCACCACCCGCGGGCGCCCGGTCGGTGTGACGGTGGACCCGCGCGGCGCGCTCATCATCGCCGACGACCTGTCCAACACCGTTTGGCGCGTGGCGCCGAAGAAATAGGGCAAAAGGCCGGGCCTTATCTGGGCCCCACGGAAACGATGGTGGCCTGCATGAGCGCGACGACTTTGGCGGACGCGCCCGTGAAGGCCCGGACTTCCCCGGTGCAGACGGCCAGCAGCTTGCCGGCGTTCACCACCTTGCCGATCGCCAGGAAGCGCTCGCCGATGGCGGGGCGCAGGAAATTGACCTTGAATTCCGCCGTGACCACTTCAAAGCCGGCGGGGGCTTTGGTCAGCGCCGCGTAGCCGCAAGCGCTGTCGACGACGCTGGTGACGGCGCCGGCGTGGACATAGCCGTGCTGCTGGGAGAGCGTCGGCGAGAACGGCAGCGCGATGTGGACTTCGCCGTCCGCGACCAGCGCCAGTTCCGCGCCCAGCGTGCGCATCAGCCCTTGCGCGTGGAAGCTGTCGGATACGAGTTTTTCGAGTTCGTTCATGAAGGGTCTTTTACCACGAGACCTTCCCGCCGCTCGCCGATTCCTGTACTTGTCGTGCTTTTGATACACACGGGCGCGCCGCCATGGAGTATGGTTGATCCTTCGCGATGCGCCCGCACGCCGGGGCGCACGGCTCCACTCGAAAGGCCGCCCATGACCCTTATCCGTCAGCTGAGCACACCCGCCGCCGTGGTCGACGCCCGGCGCATGCAGCGCAACATCGAGCGCATGCAAAGCCGCATGGACGCCTTCGGCCTGCGCTTCCGCCCGCATGCCAAGACCGCGAAATGCCTGCCCGTGGTCCAGGCGCAGATCGCCGCCGGCGCGCGGGGCATCACGGTCTCAACCCTGAAAGAAGCCGAGCAGTTTTTCGAGGGCGGCATCGCCGACATCCTCTACGCCGTGGGCATGACGCCCGACAAGCTCCCCAGGGCGCTTGCGCTTTGCCGGCGCGGATGCGACCTCAAGATCATCACGGACAGCGTCGCGATGGCGCGCGAGATCGGCAGCTTCGGCAAACGGCACGGGGCGGCGTTAGAAGTATGGATAGAAATCGACACCGACGGCCACCGTTCGGGCATCAAGCCCGGCGATGCGGTGCTGCTGGACGCGGCCCGGGCGCTGCATGACGCCGGAATGCGGCTGGGCGGCGTGATGACCCACGCGGGGTCCAGCTACGATTGCGACAGCCGCGAGGCCCTGCTCGCCATTTCGGAACAGGAGCGCGCCGGCGCCGTCCTCGCCGCCCAGCGCCTGCGCGACCATGGCATGGCCTGCCCGGGCGTGAGCGTCGGCTCCACGCCCACGGCCTTGTCGGCCGCGCGGCTGGAAGGCGTCACCGAAGTGCGCGCCGGCGTCTATGTCTTCTTCGATCTCGTGATGCACAATGTCGGCGTGTGCACGACCGACGAGATCGCCATGAGCGTCCTGACCACCGTGATAGGCCACCAGGAAGAAAAAGGCTGGGCCATCGTCGATGCGGGCTGGATGGCAATGAGCCGGGACCGCGGCACGCAGAAGCAGAAGCATGATTTCGGCTATGGCCAGGTGTGCGCCGAAGACGGCGCGGTGCTCGACGGCTATCTCATGAGCGGCGCCAACCAGGAACACGGCATCGTGTCCCGGGCCGGCGAGCCGGACCTCGGCATCGCCGAACGCTTTCCCATCGGCACCCGCCTGCGCATCCTGCCCAACCACGCCTGCGCCACCGCCGCCCAGTTTCCCGAATACCAGGTCCTGCCGCCCGAGGGCGGCGTCCAGGCCTGGCCGCGTTTCTATGGCTGGTGAACGGCCGGAGGCGGAGCCATGTCCAGAGACTTGTCGCAGCGTTTCCTGCGCCGCATAGCCAGGCTGTTCAATGTGGAGCCGCACGAAGCGCCGGCGGTGGTCGCCGGGCTGTCGATGTTCTTCCTGCTGTTCACCGCCTACTTCATGCTGCGCCCGGTGCGCGAGACCATGGGCGTGGCGGGCGGCGTGAAGAACCTGCAATGGCTGTTCACCGGCACCTTCATCGCCACGCTGATCGTCTTGCCGGTCTTCGGATGGCTGGCCTCCAGGCTGCCGCGGCGCACGCTGCTGCCCTGGCTGTACGCCGGCTGCGCGCTGGTGCTGGCGGGGTTCGCCGCCAGCTTCCGGCTGGACCCCGACAATCTCTGGGTGGCGCGCGGCTTCTATATCTGGCTGTCCGTCTTCAACCTGGTGGCGATATCGCTGGCCTGGAGCGTGCTGGCCGACGTCCTGCGCGTCCCGCAAGCCAAGCGCACCTTCGCGCTGATCGCCGGGGGCGCGAGCATAGGCGGGCTGGCGGGGCCGATCGCCGGCGCGGTGCTGGTGGGGTTCGTGGGCCACGGCGGCCTGCTGCTGATCTCGGCCATGCTGCTGCTGGCCAGCGCGGCGGCGGCTTCCGGCCTGCATCGCTGGCGCGACGCCCATCCCGTCCAGGCGGACGGCGAGGATGCGTCCCGCAGCGAGCCCCTGGGCGGCAACCCCTTCGAGGGCGCGACCGAGACTCTGCGCTCTCCCTATCTGCTCGGCATCACGGTGTTCGTCCTGCTGCTGGCCGGCATCAATACCTTTCTGTATTTCGAGCAAGCGCGGCTGGTCGCGGAATACTTCCCGGACCGGGCCGCCCAGACGCGGGTGTTCGGCATGATCGACGCGGTGGTGCAGGCCCTGTCGCTGATCATCCAGGCCTTCTTCACGGGCCGGGTGGCCAAGCGGCTGGGCGTCGGCGTGCTGCTCGTCTCGGTGCCCGCCGCCATGGTCCTGGGTTTCCTGGCCCTGGCGATGACGCCGGTGTTCGCCGTCTTCGTCGTGGTCATGGTCATGCGCAGGGTGGGGGAGTACGCGCTGGTGAGGCCGGGGCGCGAAATGCTCTACACCGTGGTCCCGCCGGCGCAAAAGTACAAGGCGAAGAATTTCATCGACACGGTCGTGTACCGGGGCGGCGACGCGGTCAGCGGCTGGCTGAAGCGCGGCATAGACGTCATCAGCGAAACGCCCACCGTGGCCATGCTCTTCGCCGCGGTGCTGGCGGCGCTTTGGGGCGCTTGCGGCTATTTCCTGGGGCGGCGCGAACGGGCGCTGGAAGGCGCTTCGGCGTCGGGCCATGGCGGCTTGTAGCCTCGATGCCAAGCGCGGTAAGGTAGCGGAATCCTGTTTTCGACGAGGGGAAATCCATGCAAGATCAATTGGGCGCGGCGCCCGAAGCGCTGTCGGTCGTGGCGTTCTGGCGCGAGGCGGGGCCGGGAAAATGGTTCACCAAGTCGGATGCCTTCGACCAGGCTTTTCGCGACCGTTTTCTTGGCCTGCACATGGCGGCGGCCCGCCGGGAGCTGGACGGCTGGGCGGATGGCGCCGAGGGCGGGCTGGCTTTGCTGATCCTGCTGGACCAGTTTCCGCGCAATGCGTTCCGGGGCACGGGCCATATGTACGCCGCCGACGGGCTTGCGTTGCATTTCGCCCGGCGCATGGTGGACGCCGGGCTCGACCAGGAAATCCCGCCGGATCTGCGCGGCTTCTGTTATTTGCCGTTCATGCATTCGGAGCGGCTGGATGCGCAGGAGCGGTCGGTGGCGCTCTATCGGGTTCTGGGCGGGCCGTCTTTGCCGTTCGCCGAGGATCACCTGGACATCATCCGGCGATTCGGGCGCTTTCCGCATCGCAACCCCATGCTCGGGCGCGAGACGACGGCCGCGGAGCGGGCGTTCATCGATGCCGGGGGCTTCGCCGGCTAGGGCCGGTCAACGCACGGCCTGGTCCTCGGGCCAATAGTAAGAATCGCCATAGACCCGGCCCCCGAAAATGGCCGTGCCGATGCGGACTTCCGTCGACCCTTCTTCGATCGCGATCTCGAAATCGCCGCTCATGCCCATCGACAAACGCTCCAGCTCCACATTGCCGATCCCTTCTTCGCGCACCCGATCGCGCAGTTCCCGCAGCGTCCGGAAACACGCCCGCACCGCGTCCTGATCGGGAGCATTGATCGCCAGCGTCATCAGCCCCCGCACACGCAGGGTCGGCGTCTCCCGCGCGACGCGCCGCAGGAATTCCGGCAGTTCCTCAGGCGGCAGACCGTATTTGCTGGGCTCCGTGGACGTCTTGATCTGCACCAGCGCGTCCATCGCGCGGCCCTCCTTCTGAAGGCGGCGGTCCAGCGCCATGGCCAGGTCCATGCGGTCCAGGGACTGGATCTCGGACGCGATGCGGGCAACGTCCTTCGCCTTGTTCGTTTGCAAATGGCCGATCATCACCCATTCGATCCCGCAGTCGATCAGCGGCTCATACTTGCTGCGCATCTCCTGGGCCTTGTTCTCGCCGAAGCGCCGCGCGCCCGCGGCGACGGCTTCCCGGATGGCGGCCTCGCCGAAAGTCTTGCTGACGGGCAGCAGCTGCACGGCGTCGGGGTCGCGGCCCGCGCGGACCGCGACCGCCCGGATCCGCTCGCGCATGCGGGCGAGGCGGGAGGAAATGGTGTCTGCTTCTGTCATGTCATTCAAAGCGCATCGCGCACTTGGGCGGTGATTTCATAGGAACGCAGCCTTGCCGCGTGATCGAATATGTTGGATGTGATCATCAGCTCGTCGGCGCCCGTCGCGGCCAGGAATTCCTTGAGCCGCCCGGCGACCGTTTCCGCCGAGCCGATCGCCGAGCACGACAGAACGTGCTCGATCAGTTCCCGCGCCTGCGGGCCCAGCTGTTCGAGATAGCCGCGCACCGGCGGCGGCAGGCGGCTGGGGCGGCCGCTGCGCAGGTTCACGAAGTACTGCTGCCACGAGGTGGCGAGGAACTGCGCCTCGTCGTCCGTGTCGGCGGCAAAGACGTTGAAGCCCAGCATCACGTAGGGCCGGTCCAGGCGGGCCGAAGGCTTGAAGCCGGCGCGGTACAGCTGGATGGCGTGCATCATTTGCTGGGGAGCGAAATGGGACGCGAACGCGTAGGGCAGCCCCAGGGCGGCCGCCAGCTGCGCGCCGAAGAGGCTGGACCCGAGTATCCAGATGGGCACGTTCAGGCCCTTGCCCGGAACCGCCATGACCGTCTGGCGGGGTTCGTCGGACATGAAGTCCATGAGCTCGACGACGTCGCGGGGGAATTCTTCGGGATCGGACGCGAGATTGCGCCGCAAGGCGCGCGCGGTGGCCTGGTCCGAACCGGGCGCGCGGCCCAGCCCCAGATCGATGCGGCCCGGATACAGGGACTCCAGCGTGCCGAATTGCTCCGCGATCATCAGGGGAGAGTGGTTGGGCAGCATGATGCCGCCCGCGCCGACGCGGATGCTGGAGGTGCCGGCCGCAACGTGCGCGATCAGGATGGAGGTGGCCGCGCTGGCGATTCCCGGCATGCCGTGGTGCTCGGCCATCCAGAAGCGCCGGTAGCCCCAGCGCTCGCCGTGCCGGGCGAGGTCGAGCGTGTTCTGGAACGAACGGGCGGCCGTGCCGCCTTCGGCGATGGGAGAAAGATCGAGTATCGAAAAAGGGATCATGTCGCGGGCTTGGGGCGCGAGTCGGGAAAGCCTATAGATTACTACGAGATTCCCGGCCTGCCTCCGACCCGCGCGCCCACCACCATCTCGGTGATCCAGCCCACGAGTATCGAGGTATACGCCTGCTGGCAGATCTTGGTGCTCAAGGCGTGGTCGGCGCCGTCGACCACGCGATGCGTCAGGGAGTGAGAATTCCGGAAAGCGGCGCGGTAGCTCATGATCGTGGCATGCGGCACCAAGTGGTCATGCTCGGATTCGACCAGCAGGACGTCGCCGCGGAACGCGGTGCATGCGGCCAGGGCGCGGTTTTCCTCCGGGCTGACCGGCGCCTTGCGGTAGACCGCGAGATCCTGGCGGTTCAGCTGCCTTTTCGGAGTCTCCCAGTCCGTGTCGCGATAGAGCGAAGGGACTCTCAGCGACAGCCACTTCACCGGCCGCAGCGTGGTCAGGATGGTGGAGAGGTAGGCGCCGTAGCTCGTGCCCACCACCGCGATCGAGCGCGGGTCGATGGAGGGGTGCCGAGCCAGCAGGTCGTAGGCGGAAATGATGTCGCGCAGGTTTTCCTCGCGCGTGACCGTCTGCTGCCGCGCCGAGCCCTTCTCGTGACCGCGCAGATCGAAGGTCAGGCATACGCAGCCCAGGCCGGCGATGCCGCGCGCCCGGTCCAGGTCGCGTTCCTGGCTGCCGCCCCATCCGTGCACGAACAGGACGCCCGGAACCTTGGTTTCCGGCGCGAGGAAGGTGCCGGCAAGGCGTTCTTCCTCCACCAGGATTTCGATGCTCGTGCTGCTAGTTCCCATAAGCTTGCACTCTTACATATTTGCTGATGAGACCGATGTCCGGATCGACGCCCTGGAACAGCTTCTGGGCGCCTTCGGGCGCTTCGTGCGTCCCGAAGATTTCCAGGGTTTGCGCGCGCAGCGCCTTGCAGTCGCGGTCCGCCGCGAAGGCTTGCAGCGCCATGATTTCCGCCGCGCTCGCGCCGCCGATGCGCCACGATTGCTCCAGGACCCCGCAGCGGATTTCACCCTTGCGGCTGGAGCCGCCGGCGATGTCGTAGTTGCGGCGCGAAGCCGTGAATCCCGCAAAACATCGCGTCGCCGCTTCGTCGTAGCGCCTGGCCTTGGCGATGGCCAGGCGCTCCTCCTCGCTGAGCGCCAGCAGGAGCAGCGCCTCGAACTCGCCGCGCGCCACGGTGAGCGTGGAGCCGCCATACACCAGCTCGCCGTGGTTGTCGCGCGTCAGGCTTTGCGTGCCGACATAGCTCGCCACCAGGCCGCCGACCGCGACCCGGCCCACGCTGTACGTCTTGACATCCTCCAGATGTTCTTCCAGGACCAGGCCGTGGGTTTCCAGCAGGCCGCCTTGCTGCCGTTCCAGCGCGGCCAGGAGCTCGCCGCGCGACTCGACCAGTATCTGGCCGCGGCCCGCGGTGGCCAGCACCGGCTTGATGCGCACCGGACCGGCCGACAGCAGCGCTTCGCCCGCCTCCAGGGCGTCGTCCAGCGTGAACGCCGAATACCCGGACAGGACGCTGTCGCGGACTTCGTCGCCGAACCGGCGCGACCAGCCCGCCGGCGTCCTGCTGTCCTCGCGCAGCACGGCATGCGTGATGGCTTTGGTGGCGACGAAGGGATGCGGGACGATGCCGCCGAACAGATCGTGTTCGGACGCCAGCTTCAATTGGCGCGCGTTTGCCAGGCCGACGATGGTGTCGCTGGGCACGAAATAGGCGCGGCCGGCGTAGGCGCGGCCGGCGTAGGCGCGGCCGGCGGGCGGCGCGGCGGCGTCGTACCGGCCGCCGTAGCGGGCGCCGAGCAGGGCGGCGATGCGCCGCGCCAGTTCCTCGTGCACGGCTCGCTCGTGTTCGGGCTCGCTGCCGCGCGCGGACAGGACGTACACCTCGGCCCGGCGTGCGTCCTTGCTGGATTCGTGGGACGCCATTCAGGATTGCGTATCGTCCGGTTTCTCGGTGCTCACCGATACGGGATCGCTGGCCGGGAAGCTTTCCTTGATGGCTTCATCCAGCGTGCTCTCTTCGGGAACGGCTTCCTGCTCCTTGGCGGAGTCTGGTCCCTGGTTTTTTGCGTGCGAGCCGTTGGGAGGCTCGGGTTTGGCGGTGGACACGGAAACCGGATCGCTGGCGGGGAACGTATCTTCGAGCGCGGAGTCCAGTTTTTCGTCCCGGGGGTTGTCCTTGGATGTCGGAAAAGGCGTGCTGTTCTTTTCCGGGGCGGTGTCTGCTTGCGTCATGGTGGGCTCCTGTGGAGGCGGAGGGGCCCGCGCGCGGGCCCCGTCCGGAAGTGATGCGCCTTATCCAGCCACTTCTACTTTGGGCAGCGCCTTCAACTGGTCTTTGGTGTAGCCGGAAAGCACCAGCTTGTCGCCGGTCTGATTGATTTCCTTGAACGGGATGGCCACGTCGCGCTCACCCATGCCCAGGAAACCGCCCGCGCCGACGATGAAATAAATCGCCTTGCCGTCGGCGGCCAGGACGACGTCATTGATTTCCCCGATCTTTTCATCGTTCTCATTGACCACGGTTTTGCCCATGATCTTCTTCTTCACGCTCAAGCCGGTGATGGATTCCTTTGCCTCGGCGGCAGGCGCAGCCGCGCTGCCTGCGGGCGGCGTGGCGCCGGGGGCGGCGGGCGGTGTCGCCGGGCTCGCAGGGCTGCCGGGAACGGCCGGGCTGCCGGGCGCCGTGGGATTGGTGGGCGCGGGTGCCGTGGTTTGCGCGAATGCGGCGGGAACGGCGGCGGTGCAGAGCGAGCATAAGGTTGCGGCAAGAAGCTTTTTCATAAGTGATCTCCTGAGATGACCAGCCACCTGGCCTTCACGGCTTGAGTGAGCAAGCGGCGTGCCAAGGTCGGTCGAACCCGTGTCTGATTGTTGCGGGTACGCCGTTTGCTATAGGCAGGCAAGCACATGCACGCCGTGATGTGCGTCCAAATTTAGATAGGGGTTTGATATGAAAACGACAAAACGAATTGCTGCGGGCACATTGCTGTTGGCCGTTTCTTTGAGCCTGGCCGCATGTGGAGGAATGTCTCGCCAAGGCAGGAACACGGCCATAGGCGCCGGTGTCGGTGCCGTGGGCGGCGCCGTGCTGACCGGCGGCAGCACGCTGGGCACGCTGGGCGGCGCGGCGGTGGGCGGCGTGGTCGGCCACGAAGCCAGTAAATAATACAAGCGCCGGTTTTTTTACATAAAAGGAGCCGACATGCTCTATACCATCGCCGTTGTCCTGATCGTCCTGTGGCTGCTGGGCCTGGTCACTTCCTACACGCTTGGCGGTTTCATCCATCTGCTGATCGTCATCGCCATCATCATGGTGCTGGTGCGCCTGATCACCGGCAGGTCGCTTTGACGCGGCGCTGGCCCGGCGGCCGCGCCGGGCCAGCGCCCGCCGGGCCGGCGCGGCCGCCGATCAAAGCTTGTCCGCGATGCCCCGCAGGCCTTCCTGTATGAGGCCGGCGATCTCGCGCTGGCGGCTTGCCGGCATGCGTTCCGTGATGGCCGTCACGCTGATGGCCAGCAGCGGCTTCCCCTTGCCGTCGCACAAAGCGCAACCCACGCCCAGCGCCCCGCGCACCGCGTAATTTCCCACCACGGAATACCCGCGCGTCCGGGTGTTTTGCACCAGCTGGCGCATCTCCCGCGGCGACATCCCCCCGTATTGCTCGAGGACCTTGCTGTTCAGCGCGATGATCTCCTCAACCGATTCGTCATCCAGCCGGGCCAGCAGCGCCAGTCCGCCCGAGCCCACCCCCAGCGGCTGGCGCTTGCCGGCGAAGGTTGCCAGAATCTGTACCGGATAGGGGCCGATTTCCCGCCAGAGGCTGATGGATTCGTGCTTGTCCTGCACTACCAGGAAAACCGCGTCCCCCGTGATGGCGGCCAGCTTCTGCATGGCCGGCAGGGCGAGCTCGATGCGCGGGTCGCGCTGCGCCGTCGACGGCGACGGGGCGCCAGCGGCCATGAAACGCTTCGTGCCCGGGATGCTTCTGGCGAAACCGTCTTCGATCAGCGCGCTGAGCAGGCGGTAGATGGTGGGGCGCTGCAGGCCGGTGATTCTTGCCAGCTGGGTGACGCTCAGCCCGGTTTGCGCGTTTTCCTGCAGACAGCGCAGAACCTGCAGGCCGCGCCGCAGCGTGCGGGGGCCCGAATTGGCGTTTTCATCGGGGAAAGTGTCCACGGTGTGTACTTCTTGGTTTGAAAACAGCAAAATATCCAGCAGAATAGCGGAGTCCATTATAAACCGTCCATAAGACGGACATACTAAGGAGAATTCATATGCCAATCGAATTCAAAGCAGGATCAAAGATCAAAGCTCTGGCGGGCACCTGCCTGCTGGCCGCCACACTGGGTGTTTCAGCGGCCGCATCGGCCGCCTATCCGGACCATGCCATTCGCATGGTGGTGGGTTTTTCCGCGGGCGGCACGACCGACGTCGTCGCGCGCATACTGGGCAAGGAAATCGGCGACGCCCTGGGCCAGCCGGTGGTGGTCGAGAACCGCCCGGGCGCCGGCAGCAACATCGCGTCCGAAATGGTCGCGCGCGCGGAACCCGACGGCTACACCCTCTACATGGTCGCCGTCACCAGCGCCATCAACCAGACGCTGTACAAGAACCTGCGGTTCGATCTGGTCAAGGACTTCACCCCCGTGGCCCTGGCGGTGCGCGTGCCCAACGTGCTGGTCGTCAACCCCAAGGTGCCGGCAAAAAGCGTGAAGGAACTGGTCGATTACGCCAAGTCCAATCCCGGCAAGCTCAATTTCGCGTCGTCGGGCAGCGGCACTTCCATACACATGGCGGGCGAACTCTTCAAACAGGTGGCCCAGGTCGACGTGACCCACATTCCCTACAAGGGCAGCTCTCCCGCCATGACGGACCTGATCGGCGGCCAAGTGGACTACATGTTCGACAACATGCCGTCGGCCTGGCCGCACGTCGAGGCGGGCAAGCTGCGGGCCCTGGCCGTGACCACGGCCGATCGCTCCAAGACCGCGCCCGACCTGCCCACCATGCAGGAATCCGGCTTCCCCAGCTTCGACGTGTCCTCGTGGTTCGGCGTGATCGCGCCCAAGGGCACGCCCGACGCAGTCGTGAACAAGCTCAACGCGGTGATCCTGGAAGCGCTGGCCAAGCCCGACGTCCAGAAGCGCATGGCCGAACTGGGCGCCGTGCCCGCCAAGACCACGCCCGCCGAATTCGGCGACTTCATCAAGTCCGAAGTGGAAAGCTGGGCCAAGGTCGTCAAGGCATCCGGCGCAACGGTCGACTGATCGATCGCCGCGCGGTGGCGGTTCGCCGGCGCGCCGGAAACGACGCGCCGGCACTTCTTTGACAGATGATTAGCGGTAAAAGCAGGTATGAAATGATCTCGAAGATTTTTGAAAGTGTGCGCGCGGCGCTGGCGGACGTCCCCGACGGCGCCACCGTCATGATCGGCGGGTTCGGCATGGCGGGCCAGCCGACGGAACTGATCGACGCCTTGCTGGACCAGGGCGCCAAGGACCTGGTCGTGGTCAACAATAACGCGGGCAACGGCGACACCGGCCTGGCCGCGCTGCTGGCGGCCGGCCGGGTACGCAAGATCATCTGCTCTTTTCCGCGCCAGACGGATTCCCACGTGTTCGACGGCTTGTACCGGGCCGGCAAGATCGAACTCGAGCTCGTTCCCCAAGGCAACCTGGCGGAACGCATCCGCGCGGCGGGGGCGGGCATCGGCGGCTTCTATACGCCCACGGCGGTCGGCACGCCGCTGGCCGAAGGCAAGGAAACCCGCCACATCGACGGCCGCGACTACATCCTGGAATATCCCCTGCACGCGGACTATGCGCTGATCAAAGCGCACAAGGCCGACCGCTGGGGCAACCTGGTCTACCGCAAGACGGCGCGCAATTTCGGCCCCATCATGGCAACGGCCTCGAAGGTGGCGGTCGCGCAGGTCGACAGCATCGTGGAACTGGGCGAGCTGGACCCCGAAGCGATCGTCACGCCGGGCCTGTTCGTGCAGCGCGTGGTGGCACTGGGAGCTCAAAAATGAATCGATTGACACGTGAACAAATGGCCGCGCGCGTCGCCCAGGACATCCCCGAAGGCAGCGTGGTGAACCTCGGCATCGGGCTTCCCACCAAGGTCGCGAACTATCTTCCCGCAGGCCGCGAGATCATTCTGCACAGCGAGAACGGTGTCATCGGCATGGGCCCGGCCCCCGAACCCGGCGCCGAAGACCCGGACCTCATCAACGCCGGCAAACAGCCCGTGACGCTGCTGCCGGGCGGCGCCTATTTCCACCATGCCGATTCCTTCGGGATGATGCGCGGCGGCCACCTGGACATCTGCGTGCTGGGCGCGTTCCAGGTCTCGCGCACGGGCGACCTGGCCAACTGGCATACGGGGGCGCCCGACGCCATACCCGCCGTCGGCGGCGCCATGGACCTGGCCATCGGCGCCAAATCGGTCTATGTGCTCATGGACCTGCTCACCCGCGAGGGCGAAAGCAAGCTCGTGGAACGCTGCACCTACCCGCTCACCGGGGTGGCCTGCGTCACCCGCGTCTACACCGACCTGGCCGTGTTCGAGCTCAAGGACGGCAAGGTCATCCTGCTGGACGACGCATCCGGCGCCGGCATCCAGGAATTGTCGCGCCTGACCGGGCTGGCGCTCGTCCCGGCCTGAGGCCGGGCCGCCTTCCTCAGCCTTCCCTGCGCGCCGCCTTGATCATGGCGGTGCACAGGCCGCGCATCATGTCGACCTCGTCGTTGGTCATGGCGTTGCGGCTGAACATATGGCGCATGCGCGGAACCAGCTTCTTCGGGTGGGCCGGGTCCAGGAAGCCGACCTCGGTGATCGCCTCCTCCCAGTGGGCCAGGAAGGCCTGGATTTTTTCGTTGCCGGCCGGCTCGTTGCCCTGGTCGTGCCGGCCCTCCGTGGTCGGCATCAGCGGCAGGGACGCCGCCTGCGCCAGCGCATAGCGCATTTCCCAGGCGGCCAGCTGCAGCGCTTGCGCGACGTTCAGCGAACTGTATTCGGGATTGGCGGGAATGTGGCAGATGCGCTGGCATAGCGCAATGTCCTCATTCGTCAGCCCGGACCTTTCCGTGCCCAGAACGACGGCGACCCGGGCTCCGGGCCGGCTCAGATGGCCGCTGGCGGCTTGGCCCGCCTCGCGAATGTCGCAGGGCGGCGGGCCCAGCACGCGTGCGCGGGCGGTCAGCGCGAAGGCGAGCGTGGTGCAGGCGAGGGCGTCTTCGAGCCGGGGGAAGATCCGCACGGCGGCCAGCACGTCGGTGGCGCCGCTGGCAAGCGACTGCGCTTCGGGCTGCGTCAGGACGTCGGGAAAGCGCGGCGCCACCAGGCACAGGTCATGGAAGCCCATGGTCTTGATGGCGCGGGCCGCGGCGCCCACGTTGCCGGGGTGGCTGGGCTGCACCATGATGAAGCGCACGCGGGCGAAAGAGTCGGGAGGTTCGGAGGAAAACTTCTGAGTCATTTAAAATGGTGAGTTTATACTGCCTAAACAGCGGGTTTATCGCGGCCGATGCGGACCGGGGCCCGGTTCGAGCGCAAGGCCCGCGCCGCAATGGCAGACTTTGACTAATTACGGAATCTTATGCACCCGATGCTAAATACCGCCATCAAGGCGGCTCGCCGTGCCGGCGCCATCATCAATCGCGCCAGCCTCGACCTGGAACGCCTGCAGGTCGGGCGCAAAGGGCCCAACGATTATGTCACGGAAGTGGACCAGGCTGCCGAAGACGCCATCGTCGACGTCCTGCGCAGCGCCTATCCCGACCACGGCTTCCTGTGCGAAGAATCCGGCGTGCATCCGGCGCCCGGCCAGGCCGAAGGCGAGGTCCCGGAATTCCAGTGGATCGTCGACCCGCTGGACGGCACCACCAATTTCATCCACGGCCTGCCGATCTACGCGATTTCGATCGCGCTGGCGCAGCGCGGCCAGGTCACCCAGGCGGTCATCTACGATCCCAACCGCAACGAACTGTTCACGGCCAGCCGGGGGGGCGGTGCCTTCCTGAACGACCGGCGCGTCCGCGTCTCGGGCCTGCGGCGCTATCCTGATGCCATCCTGGGCGCCCACATCCCCGGGTCGGCGTTCGTGGCCACGGCCCAGGCCAGGTTCTCGGGCCTGCTGTCCGAATGCGCCGCGGCCCGGCGCCTGGGCTCCACCGTCCTGGACCTGGCTTATGTGGCCAGCGGGCGCCTGGACGGCTTTTGCGGGGTCAAGCTCAAGCCCTGGGACCTCGCCGCCGGCGGCCTGCTCATCCTGGAGGCCGGCGGGCTGATCGCCGACTTCGACGGCGAGCAGGGCTGGATGAAAAGCGGCAGCGTGCTGGCCGCCACGCCCAAGATCTTTCCCCAGATGCTCGGCTATCTTCAGGGCTGAACCGATTTTACGGAGCCATTGACCGATGGAGTGGATGCTGGACCCCTCCGCCTGGGTCGGCTTGCTTACCCTGGTGATCCTCGAGATCGTCCTGGGCATAGACAATCTGATCTTCATCGCCATTCTGGTGGAGAAACTTCCGCCCGCGCAAAGGGACCGGGCCAGGGTCATGGGCCTGTCGCTGGCCCTGCTGATGCGGCTGGGCCTGCTGTCCGTCATGTCCTGGCTCATCAAGCTCACGGCGCCGCTGTTCTCGGTCGGGCCGCTGGAGTTCTCCGGGCGCGACCTGATACTCATCATCGGGGGCTTCTTCCTGCTCTTCAAGGGCACCCTGGAACTGCACGAGCGCGTGGAAGGGCGCAAAGCCCATGCGAGCGGCGCCGCCATGCACGCCGGCTTCTGGGTCATCGTGGTCCAGATCGTGATCCTGGACGCGGTGTTCTCGCTGGATGCGGTCATCACGGCGGTCGGCATGGTCGACCACCTGGAAATCATGATGCTGGCGGTGGCCATCGCCATCGGCCTCATGCTGGTGGCCTCCAAGCCGCTGACCCGCTTCGTGAACGCCCATCCCACGGTCGTCATCCTGTGCCTGGGCTTTCTGCTCACCATCGGCTTTTCGCTGCTGGCCGAAGGTTTCGGCTTCGCCGTGCCCAAGGGCTATCTGTACGCGGCCATCACCTTCTCGGTCCTGATCGAAACCCTGAATCAGCTGACGCGCCGCAACATGCGGCGCCTGGAGGCCGGGCGGCCGCTGCGCGAGCGGACCGCCGAAGGGGTCCTGCGCATGCTGGGCATGCGCCCGCTGGCCGGGCCCGAGCCTGAATCGGCGGCGGAGGCCGAAGCGCCCGCCCAGGTGTTCGAGGACGAGGAGCGTTACATGGTCAGCGGCGTGTTGTCGCTGGCCGACCGCAGCATCCATTCCATCATGACCCCGCGCAACGACGTGTCCTGGATCAACCTGGACGACGATGCGGCCACGCTGCGCGAGCAGATCTCCAAGGCGCCGCACAGCTTCTTCCCGGTCTGCCGCGGGTCGCTCGACGAGGTCATCGGCATAGGCCGGGCCAAGGAAATGATCGCCGATCTCATCTCCAACGGCTCCATCCGCCTGTCGCGCCTGCGCGATCCCATCGTGGTGCATGACTCCATCGGCGTGCTCAAGCTCATGGACACGCTCAAGCGTTCGCGCGGGCAGCTGGTGCTGGTCACCGACGAGTTCGGCACCATCGAGGGCGTGGTCACGCCCATAGACGTCTTCGAGGCCATAGCCGGCGAATTCCCCGACGAAGACGAAACCCCCGACATCGTGGCGGAAGGCGAGAACAGCTGGCGCGCCGACGGCGCCGCCGACCTGCACCATCTGGAACTCCTGCTCAACACCGACGGGCTGGTGGACGACGACGAGGGCTATTCGACCCTTGCCGGCTATCTGCTGGAACGCTTCGGGCAGCTGCCCCGCCCGGGCGACAGCTGCGAGCTGCGCCACGGCCGCGCCGTCTTCCGATTCACGGTCCTGAGGCTGGACGGCCGCCGCATCGCCATGGTGCGCATAGAGCGCAGCCTGGAACCGGCCGACGACCACCACAACGAGCAAGCATGACTGAAAGCAACTGGTTTCTGTTCAAAGCCCTGTGCCTGGGGCTCATCGAAGGCCTCACGGAATTCATTCCCGTCTCCAGCACCGCGCATCTTCTGATCATCGGCGACTGGATCGATTTTTCATCCAGCGACGACAAGGTGTTCGAGGTCGTCATCCAGTTCGGCTCCATCCTGGCCGTCATATGGATCTTCCGCGCCCGGCTCTGGCAGTTGCTGACCGGCGCCTTGCGGGGCGAGCGCAGCGAAGTGCTGTTCATGCGCAACCTGCTGATCGCCTTCCTGCCGGCGGCGGTCATCGGTGCCGTCATGATCAAGCACATCAAGGCCCTGTTCCACAGCCCCGCCGTGTTCGTGTTCACCCTGGTGGCGGGCGGGCTGATCATGCTCTGGGTCGAGCGCAAGCCGCAGTATGCCAAAGAGCCGTCGGGCGGGCGGCGCGCGGGCGCCGTGGCGCAGACCGACGACAGCGTGTCGTCCCAGACCGCGACGGCGCGCTCGCTGGAGGAAATTACCTGGAAGCAGGCGCTGGTGGTGGGGTTTGCGCAGTGTCTTGCCATGGTGCCGGGCACTTCCCGTTCCGGAGCCACCATCATCAGCGGCATGATCGCCGGCATACAGCGCAAGACCGCCACCGAATTTTCTTTTTTCCTGGCCATGCCGACCATGCTGGCCGCCACCGTGTACGACCTGTACCGCAACGGCGCCGCGCTGAACGACACGCAGCTGACCGCCATCGCCGTCGGCTTCGCCGCTGCCTTCTTCAGCGCGCTGCTGGTGGTGCGCGCCGTGCTGCGCTTCGTTTCGCGGCGCACCTATCGGCCTTTCGCGTGGTACCGGATCGCGCTGGGCGGCGTCGTGTTCCTGTGGCTGGCCATGCGCTGAATGGGCCGCGGGCCCGGCTGGCGCTTTACTGACGCTTTATTTCGGCGCCTGATGCAGGGCCGGACCCGCCGCATCGATTTGCAGCCAGCCGCCCCGCGGCTCGGGCGCATGGTCGTAGTCCCAATCGGGCAGGACGATGCGCGTGTGCGGCTGCCCGTCCAGGTCCAGCCGGTGGACGGCGGGCCGATGCGTGTGCCCATGGACCAGCAGGCGCACGCCCGCTTGCCGGAAGGCCCTGCGGACGGCGTCGTTTTCCACGTCCATGATGCCGGCCGGCTTGTCGCGGTTGGCCTGCATGCTGCGCCGGCGCGCGCGGTCGGCGATGGCCCGGCGCAGGCCCAGCCCCAGCTTCAGGAAGGCGGCTTGCACGGCGGGCGAGCGCACGATCCGGCGGAAGCGCTGGTAGGAGCGGTCGGCGGTGCAGTACTGGTCGCCATGGGCCAGCAGCAGCCGGCCGGCGTCCGTGCGGAGTATGACGGGGTCGGGCAGCAAGCGGGCGCCGATGTGGTCGGCCAGGGCCGGCCCGATCAGGAAATCGCGGTTGCCGCGCCCCAGCCATAGCTGCAGGGCGCCGGCCGCCTGGCGGAACTTGGCCAACGCGGTGGCCAGCCATTCCGGCGGAGCATCCAGGGCGTAGTCATCGCCGATCCAGACGTCGAAGATGTCGCCGCACAGGACCAGGACGTCGGCTTGCGCCCGGGCCTGGTCCAGAAAGCGGTAGAAGGCGGCGGCCGTTGCCGGCGTGCCGGGCCCCAGGTGGATGTCCGACGCGATCCAGACACGGCCCGTCAGCGGGATTTCAGTCAACGACCGTGGCTTTTTCGATGACGACGTCGTCGGTCGGGACGTCTTGATGGAAGCCCTTGTTGCCGGTTTTCACGGTCTTGATCTTGTCGACGATTTCCGTGCCTTCGACGACCTTGCCGAAGACGGCATAGCCCCAGCCGTTGGGCGTGGGCGCGGTGAAGTTCAGGAAGTCGTTGTCGGCCACGTTGATGAAGAACTGCGCGGTGGCGGAATGCGGATCGGCGGTGCGGGCCATGGCCAGCGTGTAGCGATTGTTCTTCAGGCCGTTGTTGGCTTCGTTTTCGACGGGGGCATGGGTTTGCTTTTGCTTCATGCCCGCCTCGAAACCGCCGCCCTGGATCATGAAGTTGTTGATGACCCGATGGAAGATCGTGCCGTCGTAGAAGCCTTCCCGGACGTAGGTCAGGAAGTTTTCGACGGTCTTCGGCGCTTTTTCGGCGTCGAGTTCGATCAGGATGGCGCCCTGGTTGGTCTGCAGGTTGACGCGGGGAGTTGTGCTCATGGTTTTACCTTCTTTGGAAGTGGATGTGGCGGCAAACGCCGTGTTTCCCAGGATCATCGCCAGGGAAGCCGCGCAAGCGAGGCTGAACGCACGCAGTCCCGGATGGATCCCGCGGCTTGGAAATGAAAAGATGCGCATGGGTTTCTATTGCCTTGGATGGATGGGTGATCATTGCTTGAGCAGGGCGTCGGCCTTCTGCGCCCGGGCCTTGGCGCCCTGCGCGCCCATTCTGGCCGCTTCCTGGAACGACTGGCGGGCCAGCATGAGCTGGACCTCGCCCATGTTGGCTTGCGCCGCCGCATAGCCGGGATTGGCCGCCAGCGCCATGGAGAGGGCGTCGCGGGCCAGCTCGAGCCTGCCCTGCTTGACGTATTCCGCCGCCAGGTTGTTCCAGGGCTCGGGCAGCTCGGGGTAGAGCGTGGTCATGTCCTGGTAGACGGCGATCGCTTCCGCGCGGCGGCCCAGGGCCGAGAGCGCCCGGCCGTGCAGGAACAGCAGCTGGACGTCGGCGCCCAGCGTGTTCTGCCGGGCCAGCTGGGCGCGGCGCTTTTCGATGGCTTCGAGCGCTTCCTGGTTGCGGCCCTGGTCGAGCATCTGCGAGATGCGGTCGGTGATCTGGGAGGCGGTCAGCGGGATGCTGGTGTCGATGTCCGGCGTGGCGGCCTCCAGCAGCCGGGCCAGGCCTTTCCAGCCGCCTTCGGGCGGGGCTTCGTCCTTGAACAGCGGGGCCTCGTCCGCGGGGACGGGCTTTGCGGCGGCGGCCGGGATGAAGCCGGCCGGGCCTGGACCGGCCTGTACGGAGGAGGTAAGATCGGCGTTGGGCGCCAGGGCGGGCGTACGCGCCTGTGCCACGGCTGTGTTTGCCGGCCCGGTCGTTGCAAGCACGATCACCAATACGGGACAAGAAATTCGAAACACGGCTATGCGCCTATAAAAAATTGGCAGGGCAGGGGCCTGCCTGCGTTCGGCCGGCCCGCTTGCTATACTTATCGACCACCATTTTAGCCTTGCCTGCCGGGCCCGCGCCGAGTTTACCCCATGCGGGCCGCCCCGTTCAGGCCGCCCTTTGATTTACCGACATAAATATTTACCGACAAGAAGCCCGCCCGCACATGCTGCACATTTATAACACCCTTTCGCGCGCCAAAGAGCCCTTGAAAACCGCAGAGCCCGGCAAGGTCCGCATGTATGTATGCGGCATGACGGTCTACGATTTCTGCCACCTCGGGCATGCGCGGATGCTGGTCAGCTTCGACGTGGTCCAGCGCTGGCTGCGGGCCAGCGGCTACCAGGTCAGCTATGTGCGCAACATCACCGACATCGACGACAAAATCATACGCCGCGCCGTCGAGACCGGGCGCCGCCTGGGCGAGGTCACCGCCTTCTACATCGACGCCATGCACGCCGACGAGCGCGCGCTGGGCGTGGCGCCGCCCGATTTCGAGCCCAAGGCCACGGAGCACGTCGGCGACATGCTGGGCATCATCCGGAAGCTCGAGGAAAACGGCCTGGCCTACCGGTCCGAAGACGGCGACGTGAACTACTCCGTGCGGGGCTTCGAAGGCTACGGCAAGCTGTCGGGCAAATCGCTGGACGACCTGCGCGCCGGCGAACGGGTGGCGGTGGCGGCGGGCAAGCGCGACCCGCTCGACTTCGTGCTCTGGAAGGCGGCCAAGGCCGACGAACCGCCCGAGTCCAAGTGGGAATCGCCCTACGGCGTCGGGCGCCCCGGCTGGCACATCGAATGCTCGGCCATGAGCCGGGCGCTGCTGGGCCTGCCCCTGGACATCCACGGCGGCGGCCCCGACCTCAAGTTCCCGCACCACGAAAACGAAATCGCCCAGACCGAAGGCGCTTTCGGCGGGAAGCTGGCATCGATATGGATGCATTGCGGCCCGCTCATGGTCGATGCCGACAAGATGTCCAAGTCCCTGGGCAATTTCCGCAGCATCCGCCAGACCATCGCGCTGGATCCCGATCTGCCGGACGGCCAGGCAAACTATGAGGCCAACCCGCGCGAAGCCGAAATGCTGCGTTTCTTCATCGTGCGCAACCACTATCGCAGCGTGCAGAACTACGCGCCCGAGAACCTGCTGGACGCGCAGAATTCGCTCGACCGGCTATACCAGACCCTGGCCAACGTTCCGGCCGAACCGGTCGACATCGACTGGAGCCACCCGTCGGCCCAGGCCTTCCGGGACGCCATGAACGATGACTTCAACTCGTCGGGGGCGGTGGCGGCCCTGTTTGAACTGGCCTCCGAAGCCAACCGCGGCGGCTCCGGCAAGGCGTCCGGGCTCATGCGCGCGCTGGCGGGCCTGCTGGGCCTGCTGCAGGCCGATCCCGCCCGCTATCTGCAGTCGCCCAGCCGCTATCAGCCGGCCGGCAAGCCGGTCGCCGGCCTGTCCGCCGAACGCATCGAGGCCTTGATTTCCGCCCGTGCCGACGCCAAGAAAGCGCGCAATTTCGCCGAGGCCGACCGCATCCGCAACGAACTGCAGGCCGCGGGCATCGAACTCGAAGACAAGGCCGGCGGCGCGACGCAATGGCGCCGGGCCTGATCGGGGGGAATGACAGTGAGTTCAGCGACGGTACACGACAAACCCGCGTTCTGGGATGAAGCCTCGGCCGAATTGATGGGCCGCGACCGCATCCTGCGCAAGGTGATTCCTCAGCATCAGTCCGAATGGCTGGGGCCTTCCACCACGCCTTTCATCACCCTGGCCCGGGCCCTGGTCGGCCACCAGATCTCGGTCAAGTCGGCCGAGGCCATGTGGCAGCGCTTCACCGATGCCTGCGGGCGCAATCCCACGCCGCGCGCGGTGCTGGCCCTGGCGGAAACCGACGTCAAGCTGCTGGGGCTGTCCAAGCGCAAGGCCGATTACGTGCTCGATCTGGCCCTGCACTTCGCCGACAAGAAGGTGCGGCCCTCTCAGTGGGTGTCCATGGACGACGAAGCCGTGATCGCCGATCTGTGCGCCATTCGCGGCATCGGCCGCTGGACGGCGGAAATGTTCCTGATCTTCAACCTGCGGCGGCCCGACGTCCTGCCCCTGGACGACGCCGGCCTGCTCAAGGCGATTTCGCTACACTACTTCAGTGGCGAGCCTGTTTCGCGGTTCGAGGCCCGGGAAGTCGCCCAGGCGTGGGCGCCGTGGCGCACCGTCGCAACCTGGTATTTGTGGCGCAGCCTGGATCCCGCCGCCGTGCAATACTGACAAAGCGAATGCTCTACTCTGGAAAACAAGCTCTTATGCGTAATACCTTCCTGGAATTCGAACAACCCCTGGCCGAACTCGAAAACAAGATCGAGGAACTGCGCTTCGTGCAAACCGATTCCGCGGTGGACATCTCCGAAGAGGTCGGGAGCTTGCAGCAAAAGAACCAGGCCCTGGCCAAAAGCATCTACGCCAAGCTGACGCCCTGGCAGACCGCCCTGGTGGCGCGCCACCCGCAGCGGCCCTACACGCTGGACTACGTCCGCGAAATCTTCACCGATTTCCACGAACTGCACGGCGACCGCATGTATGCCGACGACCAGTCCATCGTAGGCGGCCTGGCGCGCTTCGACGGCACGCCCTGCATGGTCATCGGCCACCAGAAGGGGCGCGACACCAAAGAGCGCGCGATGCGCAATTTCGGCATGCCGCGCCCGGAAGGCTACCGCAAGGCGCTGCGCCTGATGCGCCTGGCCGAGAAATTCCAGCTGCCGGTGTTCACCTTCGTGGACACGCCGGGAGCGTATCCGGGCGTCGGCGCGGAAGAGCGCGGGCAGTCCGAGGCCATCGGCCACAACCTGTACGCCATGGCCGAATTGCGCGTGCCCATCATTGCCACCATCATCGGGGAGGGCGGCTCGGGCGGGGCGCTGGCCATCGCCGTGGGCGACGTGGTCATGATGCTGCAGTACGCCACTTACGCGGTGATCTCGCCCGAAGGCTGCGCCTCCATCCTGTGGCGCAGCGTCGACAAGGCCTCCATCGCCGCCGAGGCGCTGGGCATCACCGCGCCGCGCCTCAAGGAGCTCGGCCTGATCGACCGCATCGTCAACGAACCCGTGGGCGGCGCCCACCGGGATCCGGTCTTGATGGCGCGGCAGCTCAAGCGCGCGCTGGCCGATTCCCTGCGCCAGGTCGCCGGCATGGCGCCGGACGAACTCATCGAACAGCGGCTGCAGCGCCTGATGTCCTACGGCCGCTTCCAAGACGCGCGCTGACGCGCCCGGGATGCTCGCCCAGGCGTTCTGGACTGACTTCGGCTCGCCCGTCCTGTCGCGGGCCATCGGCCTTGCGCTGTCCGGGCTGCCCGATCCGCCGCGGCGGATCGCGGTGGGCCTGAGCGGCGGCGCCGATTCCGCCATGCTGGCGGTGCACGCGGCCCTCCACGCCCGCCGCCATCGGCTGGAACTGCATTTCTTTCACGTGCATCACGGCTTGCAGGCGCCCGCGGACGACTGGCAGGCGCGGGTGCATGACCTGGCCCTGATGCTCCGGGTGCCCTGCCACGGATACCGCGCGCAGGTGGCGCTGGGGCGCGGCGACGGCATGGAGTCGGCCGCCCGCGACGCGCGCTACCGGGCCTTCGTGGAATTGGCCCGCCTGGCCGGGCTCCGGCACATCCTGCTGGCCCACCATGGCGACGACCAGGCCGAAACCGTGCTGCTGCGGCTGCTGCGCGGCGCCGGCCCCGCCGGCATGGCGGCCATGGCCGCCGCGAACGAACGCGACGGCCTGTGCTATGTGCGGCCATGGCTGCAGCAGGATCGCGCCGCCATCCTGGAGCAGGCCGCGCTGTTCACCCAGGCCAGCGGCTGGGCGCCGGTCGTCGACCCCACCAACGCCGACGACCAGTACACGCGCGCGGCCCTGCGCGAACGCCTGGTGCCGGAACTGAATGCGCGCTGGCCGGGCTGGAAGGGCAACCTGCTGCGGCATGCGCGCCAGAGCGCCGAGGCCAGGCAGATCCTGTCCGACGTGGCGGCGCAGGACTTCGCCGGCCTGGAGCCTTCCGCCGACCGGCTCAGCTTTTCCCTGTCCGCCTGGCGCGCGCTGTCGCCGCCGCGCCAGGCCTTGGTGCTGAGGCACTGGCTGGCGCTGCTGGGCAAACGCATGCCCACCGACGCCCGATTGCAGGAGCTCATGCGCCAGCTGCGCGGGCTGCACGCCCTGGGGCACGACCGGCGCATGCGCCTCAGGCACGGCGATGCCTGGATATGCTGCCTGCGGGGCCGGGTCTGTCTCGAACCGGCCGGCGCGCCCGCGCCGCCCGCCGCGGGCGCGTTGGCGCCGCCTGGCGGCTTTTGTGAAAAACGGTAAAATAGACCGCTTTGCCTTGGCGGACTGGGTATTGCTGCCCGGCGAATGCGAATCGGTCCTGAAAGCGACATAATCCGGCGCGCGGGAGTAGCGGCGCGCCTTTTTGACACAGAGTAAATGATGTCCCTGATTGTTCACAAATACGGCGGTACGTCCATGGGCTCGGTAGAGCGCATCCAGAACGTGGCGCGGCGCGTGGCCAAATGGCATGCAGCCGGCCATCAGGTGGTCGTGGTCCCTTCGGCCATGTCGGGCGAAACCAACCGGCTGCTGGGCCTGGCCAAGGAAATCACGCCGCAGCCCGACACCCGCGAACTCGACATGCTGGCCGCGACGGGCGAACAGGCCAGCAGCGCATTGCTGGCCATGGCCCTGATGTCGCAAGGCGTCGCCGCGCGCAGCTATGCGGGCTGGCAAGTGCCCGTGCGCACCGACTCGTCCTTCACCAAAGCGCGCATCCGGTCCATAGACGAAACCCGCGTGAAGGCCGACCTCGACGCCGGCCGCGTGGTCATCGTCACGGGCTTCCAGGGCGTGGACGAAGACGGGAACATCACCACCTTGGGGCGCGGCGGCTCGGACACCTCGGCGGTCGCCATCGCCGCGGCGCTGAAGGCCGACGAATGCCTGATCTACACCGACGTCGACGGCGTCTACACCACCGACCCGCGCGTCGTGCCCGAAGCGCGGCGCATGACCGTCGTGTCGTTCGAGGAAATGCTGGAAATGGCCTCCCTGGGGTCCAAGGTGCTGCAGATCCGCTCGGTCGAGTTCGCCGGAAAATACCATGTCCCCGTGCGCGTGCTGTCGTCGCTCACCGACCCCCTGATTCCGCTCGAAGAAGAAATGGTTTCGGGCACCCTAATTACTTTCGAGGAAGATCAAAAAATGGAATCCGCCGTTGTTTCGGGCATTGCCTTCAGCCGTGACGAGGCCAAGTTCACCCTGCTTTCCGTGCCCGACACCCCGGGCGTGGCCTATTCCATACTCGGCCCGGTCGCCGCCGCCAACATAGACGTCGACATGATCCTGCAGAACCAGTCGGTCAAGGGCACGACGGACTTCTCCTTCACCGTCAACCGGAACGATTTCCTGCGCACGCAGGACCTGCTCAAGAACCAGATCGGCCCGGCCGTGGGCGCCACGGAAATCATTTCCGACGACAAGGTGTGCAAGGTGTCCATCGTCGGCATCGGCATGCGCAGCCACGTCGGGGTCGCCAGCCTGATGTTCCGCACGCTGGCGGAAGAGGGCATCAACATCCAGATGATCAGCACCAGCGAAATCAAGACGTCCGTCATCATCAACGACAAGTACATGGAACTGGCGGTACGCGCCCTGCACAAGGCGTTCGAGCTGGACCAGGACAAGACCCAGCAGGCCTGAACACGCTGACGGGGCGGGCGCCGATCCTGGTATGATCGACGTTTTCGCCCATGGCGAGCCCGCCGCCAGCACAAGCAAAATTATCATGCTAGAATGGCGGCCTGTTTTCGGAGACGTGGCCGAGAGGTTGAAGGTACTCCCCTGCTAAGGGAGCATACGGCTTATACCCGTATCGAGGGTTCGAATCCCTCCGTCTCCGCCAGATACTGGCATCGTTATCTGATCATAACGAACACAACCCGCCAAAAATCATGTAAAAACATGGCTTTGGCGGGTTTTTCTATGTAGGTATTTTTGTAGGTACCCGCGCAACGCGGGATTCACGATGCCTACAAATACCCGGATCTTCCCCGCTATCGGGGAACCAGCGCATTCAGGCGCTTCGGCGCTTCCCCACGATCGAAATTCCCTGGCGCTTCCATCGCCGCATGTTCCCAGGCTCTTCCATCGCCGCATGGCTGGGCGCTCTGCGCCTGGTGCCTTGCCGCAACCCATACGAGCAGGCCTTGAAAGCCGGCATGGGCGGCACGCGGACGGCCGATTCAGAAACCATTGGATTCCAGGGATGTCTCCATATAACAATTTATTTATTTATATATTATAATTTCTTCATGCATATGACAGAGAGAACCACGATGTCATCGTTCAACAAGGGCGATTTGCAAGCACCCGAGCAATTGCGCGAACGCGCTGGCGAAGCATGTGCATTGCTCAAGGCTCTTGCCAACGAAGACCGCTTGATGCTTCTGTGCCAGATCGCGACCGCTCGCCATAACGTGGGCGAACTGGAAGCGGTCACCGGCATCCGCCAACCCACCTTGTCGCAGCAACTGGCTGTGCTGCGAACGGAGGGGCTGGTCGAAACCGAAAAGGAGGGCAAGTTCGTCTACTACCGGCTGGCCAACGACAACGTCGTGCGCATCATGCGCATGCTCTGGGAAATCTACTGCGCCCCGAAATGAACGGATACGAGACCATGAAACACCACAAGAACCATACCGAAGGAGACGGCCCGATGGGTCAACAATTCAACCGGCGCCGCGGGCATCGCGCTTGCGCCAGGCGTTGCCAATGCTGCGAACAAGGTCAAGACCACGGCCCGCATCGTCATTGCCGGCGCGGGCGCCGCCGGGCTCGCGGCGGCATCACGCCTGTCGGAAGCGCTGGACGGCGCGAAGATCACGCTGATCGACGCGCGCAAAGAGCACTTCTACCAACCAGGCTTCACGCTGGTGGGCTCGGGCATCAAGCCGGCGGGCTACGTAGTTTCCTCCACCGCTGAATACGTGCCGGCGGGCGTCGAGCTGGTGCAGGAACGGGTCGCCGAGTTCGACCCCGAAGGCAAGAAGGTCGTCACGGAAAGCGGCAAGGCTCATGCGTACGACTTTCTCGTCGTCGCCACCGGCATGAGGCTGGAGTACGGCCTGATCGAAGGCATGAGCGAGGACCTGATCGGCCGGGACGGCATCGGCAGCATCTACCACAGCCCGGCCAAAGCCGAGGCCACGTGGCAGGCCATGTCGGCCTTCGCGGACAAGGGCGGCCGGGGCGTCTTCCTGCGCCCCAACACCGAGATGAAGTGTGCGGGCGCGCCGCTGAAGTACACCTTCATCACGGACGACTACCTGAGCCGGCGCGGCCGGCGCAGCAAGGCGGAGGTCGTATACAACTCGAACAACAAGGTCCTGTTCAGCGTCCCCATCGTCTCGGAGAAGGTGCGCATGCTGTTCCAGGAGCGCGGCATCCAGGTGAACTACGAGCGCGTGCTCAAGGCCATCGACCCGGGCAAACGCATCGCCACGTTCAGCACGCCGGCGGGAACCGAGGAACAGGGCTACGACTTCATCCACGTCATTCCCCCGATGCGCGCGCCCGAGCCCATCCGCAACAGCCCGCTGCCCTGGCAATCCGGTCCCTGGGCCGCTGAAGGCTGGATGGAGGTCGACAAGGGCACGCTGCGCCACGTGCGTTACCGCAATGTCTTCGGCGTAGGCGACATCGCCGGCGTGCCCAAGGGCAAGACCGCCGCGAGCGTGAAGTGGCAGGTGCCGGTGGCGGTCGACCACATCGTCGCCGAGATCGCGGGCAAGACCTCCGATGCGCTCTACACCGGCTACACCTCGTGCCCGCTGATTACGCGGCTGGGCCGCGCCATGCTGGTGGAATTCGACTACCAGAACAACCTGGTGCCGTCCTTCCCGGGCGTCATCGCACCGCTGGAGGAGCTGTGGGTCAGCTGGGTCATGAAGACCATGGCGCTCAAGCCCACCTACATCAGCATGCTGCGCGGCCGCGCCTAAGGAGAAAATGCCATGAAAGAACTTGATCCCTTCATCCTGCTGGCGGTTTTCCAAGAGATGCTCGGCCCTTTGCTCTGGATTCTGCTGGCCGTCGCCGTCCTGGGCCTGGCCGCCTTCGCCGTGCTGCTGGTGCGCGAAAAAGGCCTCGTCTCGCGCCGCTTGGTGCGCTCCGAGGCGCTGGGCGTCATCGGCGGGGCGCTCGCCCTGGTCCTGATGGCGAAGGTGTCGTCTTCGGGCTTCACCGATGCCGCCGGGCCGGCCGACTGGTTCCTGATCGCCCTGGTGTTCGGCGCCGGCCTGGTGGGTTCGACCATACTGATCTACACCGTCGCCGGCTGGTGGGTTGCCTGCAGGCGGCCGGCCGGCGCCGCGACCGCTCACATGACTAGGAAGGCCTAATGACGACGACGTGCTACAGCGATCTGACGAAGCAGATCACCTCCAATCTCGCCCCGCTGCGAACGGGTGTTCCGCAGGTGATGAAGAGTTTTTCCGAAATGGGCAGGGCCGCGATCGCCGATGGCGCGCTGGACGCCAAGACCAAGGAACTCATTGCGTTGGCGATCGGCGTGGCGACGCGCTGCGACGGCTGCATCGGCTTTCATGCCAAGGCCCTGGTTCGTCTGGGCGCGACCGAAGCCGAAGTGCACGAGACCCTGGGGGTGGCGGTCTACATGGGAGGCGGCCCCTCGGCAATGTATGCGGCCAATGCCGTGGCCGCCTTCAACGAATTCGCCGCCAGCGCGCTGCCGGCGGGGAGCTGAGGCTGCGCCATGCGGCGCCCGGCAACTGCGGCGCCGCGATCCTCCGCGCGAGCGGCCGTCGATTCGAACGCCAATGAAAGAGAGTCCCTAGCATGTCATCACCCATCACCGTCGACGCCGCCGTCATCGGAGCAGGCACCGCGGGCCTCACGGCATTCAGCGAATTGCGCCGCCAGGGCCTGTCCGCCGTCCTGATCGATCACGGCCCCTTGGGGACCACCTGCGCTCGGGTTGGCTGCATGCCGTCCAAGGCGGCGCTGCATGCGGGCCACCAGTGGGCCAGCCTGCAAGCGATGCTGAAAGGCGCGGCCGCGCCGGCGGGCGCGGCGACGCCCGGCGACCTATGGCGCCATGCCCGCATGACGCGCGACCTGCTCGCCGGCAACACCGCCAAGCGCACCCGCGACGTCGCGGGGGACCGGCTTGTCATGGGGACGGCCCGCTTCACCGGCCCCGGGACCGTGGACGTCGACGGCAGGTCCATCCGGGCGCGGGCTTTCGTCGTCGCCACCGGCTCCCGTCCGGTGGTGCCGCAGGCTCTCGCCGCGCTCGGCGACAGGCTGCTCACTACCGATAGCCTGTTTGATCTCGATACCCTGCCCGGGAGCGTCGGCATGCTCGGCCTGGGAGCTATCGGGCTGGAGATGGGGCTGGCGCTGTCTCGCCTCGGGGTGCGCGTCGTCGCCGGCGACATGAAGTCCTTGCCCGCCGGCATCACCGACCCCCGGATCGGCGCGCGCGCCATCGAGCGCTTCGGCAACGAGATGACGATGTGGCTCGGGCGGCCCGTCGAGACGATGCCGCGCCAGCAAGCCATCGAGCTGCGCAGCGGCGGCGAGACGGCGCAGGTGGACGCCGTCCTGGCCGCGCTGGGCCGCCGCCCCAACGTCGAAGGCCTGGACCTTCAGATGGCGGGCGTGCCGCTCGACGCGCGCGGGCAACCCGTGCTGGATGCGCATGCCTTGCGAGCCGGCTCGTCCGCCGTCTTCCTCGCCGGCGATGCCAGTGCCATTCGGCCGCTGATGCACGAAGCCGTGGACGAAGGGCTGATCGCCGCGCGCGCGGCGGCGCAATTCCTTGGCGGCCGGCCCCATGGCGATCTTCCGCCGCGCCGTACGCCGCTGGCGATCGTGTTCAGCGACCCCGACATCGCGACGGTCGGCCAAGCCTACGATACGCTGGACCTCGACCGAACGGTCATCGGTTCCGCCGAGGGCGCCGCCAATGGACGCTCGCGCGTCATGGGCGCCGAAGGCAATCTCGTGCGCATCTATGCCGATCGCGGTAATGGGCGCCTGCTCGGCGCCGGCCTGCTCGCCGCGCGTGGCGAACATCTGGCCCATTTGCTCGCATGGGCCGTCCAGCGCGGCGAGACGGTCGAAAGCCTGCTCGCGATGCCGTACTACCACCCCAGCATCGAGGAAATGGTGCAAAGCGCGCTCAAGGATGCAAGCCGGCAACTGGCGGCGTCGAGATGACCGTTTTGCCGAAGAAGGCTTGAGCGCTCCCTTCCGCGGCCGCCTGCACGATCCGAACCGCCCCGGCGCGCTGGGCCTCATTGTCGCGCATCAAGAGCCGGAGCACGTTAGTGCCTATGGCGATGCTCATGCGGCGGCATCGTCGGTCGACAGGCCGATTCACGGTCAATTTGGCAGGGCTCTTGCTTCTCTCACGCGGTGTTTTGTCCTTCAGTTTCCTTCTGGATCCCGGAACTTTCAACCGTTCTCCGGCTTCAGGAGCAGCAAAGGCGCGATTTTCCGGGCCAATTCGATCATTGCCGGCGCGCATTCCTTGATCAGCATGGACGGCGGGAACGATGATTTCGCGCCGCCGCAGGTCAAGGCCAGCGTCCGATTGCCGTAGGGCGCCATGACCGGCACGCCGATCGCGTTGACGTCCCGGTGCGATTTCGCGAAATTGTGCACGTAGCCGTAACGCGCGTATTCCTCGAACGCCTCGTCGAGCTTGCCGGAGATTTCCGGCCAGCGCGCGCCATAGTGCTTGCGCAGCCCCTTGATCGCCTGCTGGCGGATGTCTTCGGGCTGTGCGGCCAGCCACGCCCACCCCATCGATGAATCGCCCAGTTCGAGCGACGAGCCTATGTGCATCTTGAGGTGCAGGATGCTGGGCGCGGCGATGCGCTGGATGATCACCATGTCATTGTTGTGCCGTTCACCGAGCGTGACCGATATGCCCAGCTGCTTGGCGAATTCCTTCATTGGCACCAGCGCCGCGGTCGGCAGGCCGCCATGGGTGATGGCGGCGTGGCCCAGCATCAGCACGCCGGCGCCGACCTGCAGGCGATCGGGGGTTCGCCCTGGAACCAGATAGCCCAGCAAGGAAAGAGTCTTGCAAAGGCGCCAGACGGTGGGCTGCGGCAACCCCGTCAGCTGCGCGATTTCAGTGGCGCCCAGATCCTGGCGTTCCGCATTGAAACAGCGAAGTATTTCAAGGCCTCGGGCCAGCGCGGTGACGAAGTGGGGATCTTTGCCGGGGGCTTCTTTGGCTTGCGGCACCGAGTCGGCCGGCTTGCCTTCCGCTTCGCTTGCTGGTTCCGCAATTTGCCGCGCTTGGTTTTTTTTGGGCACGTATTCCCCCGACAGAAAACTTGACACCCAAAAACAGGGTGTATACCATTATTCATTAAGCGAGATAGCTATTCACTATACGAATTATATACAGAAAACCCATGTTCGCGAAAGCGTTCTGTCATTCATTTCATCGATGGAGGCCGCTGTGCCATTTTTGGATTTCATTTCCCGGTTCTTGAAACGCTCCGCACTGGCCCTCAGCGTTGCCGCGTGCCTGCCCGGCGCCGCGCTGGCCGCCGATGCGTATCCGTCCCGAACGGTGACGATCATCAATCCCTGGGCTGCCGGCGGGCCTTCCGACAGTTTCATCCGTCCCATCGCGCAAGAACTCAGCACCCGGCTCGGCCAAGCGGTCGTCATTGAAAACAAGTCGGGGGCCAGCGGCACGATCGGCGCCTCTTTCGTGGCTAGGGCAAAACCCGACGGGTACACGCTCTTTTTCTCGCATCTCAATCCCATCGCCATTGCGCCGTCCCTCAATCCCAAGCCGCCGTACGACCCCGTCAAGGACTTCGAGCCGATTACATTGATTGCCTCGGGGCCCGCCGTGCTGGTCGTGCGCAGCGACTTTCCCGCAAAGAACCTGGCCGAATTCGTCGCCTATGCCAAGGCCAATCCCGGAAAGGTCTCGTATGGTTCGGTGGGGGTCGGCAGCAATACGCATTTGGCCGGTTCCATGCTTGCAAACGCGGGCAATGTGGAAATGGTCCATGTGCCGTATCGCGGTTCCGCAAACATCCAGACCGATATCCTGGGCGGGCAGCTGTCCTCGGCTTTCGTCAATCTCAGCGGCGCCATGGGCTTGATCCAGGAAGGCAAGCTGCGGCCTCTGGCCGTCAGCACGCTGCAGCGGTCCAGTGTGCTGCCGGACGTCCCCGCGGTCGCGGAAACGCTGCCCGGTTTCGAGGTCAACGGCTGGTACGGATTGATGGCGCCGGCCGGCACGCCCAAGGACATCGTCCAGAAGCTCAATCGGGAAGTCACCGCCATTCTGAAGATGCCCGAAATCGTCGCCCGCCTGCAGCAAGGCGGCATGGAGCCCGCGCCGCTTTCGCCCGAGGCCTATGCGGAAATGATCAAGACCGAAATAGCGCGCTGGGCGGAGGCGGTCAAAGCCGCAAAGATCGACTGACGCCCGGCGCAGGCACCGCGGCCGCGCTGCGGTCCGTGTCCCCGGGGCGCCGGCAAGTCCCCGGCTTGCCGGGCGTCCTTCACACCGTCTCGTCTGCCACGGGCGGATGCTCGGCTGCGAGCGGCTTTGCGCCGTTCGCTCCTCAATCTGCAAGGAAATTACATGAGTTACGACATCCAGGCCATAGATGCCGTCGTCAATATTTGGACGCCTGAAGTCAAAGCCATCCGGCCTCCTCGCGATGCCTTTTACGGCGGGAAGATGAAGGTCAGCGACGAAATACTGCAAGGCCTCACCCACGAAGACATGCTGCGCCGGATGGACGCGGCGGGCATCGAGCGTTCGTTTCTCGTCGCCGCCAAGAACGGCCCCTATCAGCATCGTGCCGCTTATCACATTCCCTATGAAATGGTGGCGGAGGCGGTCAACCGGTACCCCGACCGTTTCTCGGGCCTGGCGGGCCTGGATCCCACCGAGGGCATGGCGGGCGTGCGCATGCTGGAAAAGGGCGTCAAGGAGTACGGTTTCATCGGCGCCCATTTTTACCCGCACTGGTTCGAGCTGGCGCCCGACCATGCCAAGTGGTATCCCTTTTATGCGAAGTGCGTGGAGCTCGACGTTCCGGTGCAGCTTCAGGTCGGGCAGTCCATGCTCTATGACCCCAATTACCGCTTGCGCAGCGTCGGCCGTCCGATTGCGCTGGACGCGGTGGCATGCGATTTCCCCGAGCTCAAGCTCATCGGCATCCATGTCGGCATCCCCTGGACCGACGAGATGATCGCCATGGCCTGGAAGCATCCCAACGTCTACATCGGCACCGATGCGCACAGCCCGAAATACTGGCCCGCGTCCTTTGTGCATTACATCAACACTTTTGGGCAGGACAAGGTCATTTTCGGCACGGATTTTCCGGTGCTCGACTTTGAACGCACGCGCGAGGAAATCGAAGCGCTGGAGTTGCGCCCGGCGTCTAAGAGGAAACTTCTGCGCGACAACGTGCTGCGCATATACGGATTGGAGCAAGGCGCCCGGCAATGAGTACCAGAATCCAGAATATTGCGGATCAAATCGCACTTCACGGCCGCCAGCGGCCGACCCACATCGCCCTGATTCAGGGCGACCGGTCGCTGGACTATCGCAGCCTGGACCAGGCGGTCCAGAGCCGCGCCGCCTGGCTGCAAATGCGCGGCCTGGCGCCGGGCTCGGTCGTGGGGCTGGCGCTGAAAGACACGATCGAGCATGTCTTGATGATCTTCGCCGTGGCGCGGGCGGGTTGCATCGTGCTGCCCGTGGACTGCCGCTGGAAGACATTTGAAAAGCAGGCCGTCAGCAAACACTTCGGCGCCTCGCTCGTCATGGTGGAGCCCGGGCAGGCTTTCGAAGGGCAGGCATGCCAGGAAACCGACGGCGGCTGGCTCGATGCCGTTCGCAATGCGCGGCCCGTGGCGCCTTTTCCCGATGGCGACCGCGGCCTGGTGATGTCGTTGTCGTCGGGCACGACGGGCCGTCCCAAGGGGCCCTTGCTGTCTCACCAGCGCTTGATCAGCCGGTTTTATACGCAGTGGGCGGATCTCGGTTTCGGCAGCCGCGAGCGCTACGTGAACGCGACCCCTTTGTATTTCGGCGGCGGCCGCACCTTCACGCTGTCCATCCTGTACGCAGGGGGAACCGTCGTGCTTTGCCCGCCGCCTTATGCGCCGGAAGAGCTGGTAGGCGAAGTGGCCAGAACCCAGGGCAGCCTCTTGTTCCTGGTGCCCACTCTGTTGCGCCGCTTGCTGGACTTCGACGCTGAAACGCTGGCGCCCCTGCGCCGGCTGAGAACGCTCGTGTCGTCCGGTTCGGCTTTGGCGGCCGAGGAGCGTGTCCAGATCCGCGAAAAAATATGCCCCAATTTTTATGAGTACTACGCGTCGACGGAAGGCGGCGGCATTTCCGTGTTGACGCCCGCCGACCAGCTGCGCTACATGGATTCGGTCGGCCGGCCCGCCTTCGGGGTGGAGGTTTCGGTCGTCGACGAGCGGCATGAGCCCGTTCCCGCCGGCGCCATCGGGCGCATCCGGTATCGCAGCAATGGAATGGCCGAAGGCTTTTACGGCGACGCCGAAGCCAGCGCGGAAGTATTTCGCGACGGCTGGTTCTATCCCGGCGACCTCGGCGCGATGAACGAGGAGGGGTATCTCTTCCTCAAGGGGCGCGCCAAAGACATGATCATCCGGGGAGGGGTGAATATCTATCCCCAGGAAATCGAAGCGGTGCTGACGGGCCACCCCGCGGTCCAGGAAGCGGCGGTGGTCGGCTGGCCTTCCCGTCAGTTCAATGAAGAAATAGCGGCGTTCGTGATCCCCAAGGAACCGGTGGACCCCGGCGCGCTCATCGCGCTCTGCCGCGATGCCTTGGCGCCTTACAAGGTTCCCCGGGAAATCTTCTTTGTGCGGGAGTTCCCCCGCAACTCGATTGGCAAAGTCCTGAAAGCGGAACTTGCCGGCCAATTGACGCCGATCTAGTCATCGACCCTGAAAAACCATGATTGATTTTGAAATTCCCGAAGAAGACCGCGCGCTGCTGGACTCCATCGACCGCATGATGGCGCGCGAATTTCCCCCCGAGGCCTTGCGCGAGGCGGACGAGCGGCACGAGACACCTTGGCGCTTGCTGCCCTTCATGGGGCGGCTGGGCCTGTTCGCCATTCCGTTTCCCGAAGAATGGGGCGGGCTGGGCAAGGACTGGCGGACCGTGGCGCTGGTCAATGAGCGCCTTGCTTATCATGCGGGGATCGCCGCCACGCTTTTTGGCACGACCGTCGGCTTTGGCGGGATGTCCTTGCTCAAATACGGCACGGACGAACAGAAGCGCGATCTGCTTCCCCGCCTGATCCGGGGCGAGGTCCGTTTTGCGCTGGCGCTGACCGAGTCCCAGGCGGGAACCGACGCGGGCGCCATCATTGCCTCGGCGCGCCGGACCGGAAGCGGCTGGGTCATCAATGGCCGCAAGACCTGGATCAGCAATGCCGATGCGGCCGATTATCTGGTCGTCGCCTGCCGTACCGAGCCGGGAAGCAAAGGCGCCAAAGGCGTTTCCATGTTTCTGGTCGACCGCGGCACGCCCGGCATCAGCATGACGCAACTGGCGAAGGTGGGGCACAACTGCATGCCTTCCTGGGATATCGGCTTCGATGAGGTCGAAGTCAGCGGCAAGGCGCTGATGGGCGTGGCGGGCGAAGGCTTCAAGCATACGATGTCGACGCTGCATTACAGCCGTGCCGGCCAGGCGGCGAATGCCATCGGGCAGGCGCAGAAAGCCGTCGACCTCGTCGTGGCGTATGCAAAAGAGCGCATGCAGTTCGGCAAGCCGATCGGGTCCTTTCAAGCCATCCAGCACAAGATCGCCGACATGCAGCTGCGCGTCAATCTGGCCCGCCTGGCGCTGCGCGAGCTCTCCTGGCTGATCGCGACCGAGCGCCCGTGCCGTCTGGAGGCGGCGCAGGCTAAGCTGGCCGCAACTGAAACTTTCCAGTTCGTCACGCGCAACGGCATGCAGATCATGGCCAGTGCCGGATACTCGATGGAAAGCGATATGCAGCGCATGTGGCGTGACGCGGGCCTGTACACCTTCGGCGAAGGCAGCAGCGAATTGCAGCGGAATCTCATTGCGCGCGAGCTGGGGTTGTGATGCGGGCAATGGTTTCGTCGGGCGCGCGCATCCGCCGAGGATTCATCGATATCGCGGAAGGGCAGGTGCATTACCGCGAGGCCGGCCGGCGCATGGCCGGCACGCCGCCGCTGCTGCTGATCCATGCTTCTCCCGGTTCCTCCTTGATGCTCGAACCCTTGCTGCGGGAGTTCGGCAAGTTCCGGCATGTCATTGCCACGGACACCCTGGGCAATGGCGATTCCTCCGCTCCCGCGGGCGACGCCGTGACCCTCGCCGCATTGGCGGATGCGCATTTGCGTGCGCTCGACACGCTGGGAATCGGCCGGTTCGATTTGTACGGCACGCATACGGGGGCAAGCATCGCCAGCGAAATTGCCATCTCCCAGCCTGGGCGGGTGCGTTCTTTGGTGCTGGATGGCATTGGCTTGTATGCCCCGGAAGAGCAGGCCGAGCTGCTCGAGCACTATGTGCCGGGCATCAGCATCGACCAGAACGGCAGCCAATTGCTCCAGATCTGGTCGTTCGTGCGGGACGCGTATCTTTTTTGGCCGTGGTACCGCAAGGACAAGGCGCACCGCCGGCCCACCGGCTTGCCCGATGCCGACACCCTGCATGACAAGGTGGTCGAGGTTCTCAAGGCGGCGCGCAGTTTCCATTTGTCGTATCGGGCCGCGCTGGGCCACGACAAGCGCGCCCGGCTGCCTTTGGTGCCGGTCCCGACCCTGCTGACTTGCGCCGCCGACGACATGCTTTACGAATATCTGGACGCCGTCCATGCCTTGATGCCGCATGCGCGCTGCGCGGCGCACCACGGCACCGGCACGCCGGAGAACCTCGCCAGGACCGTCGCCCTGTTCGAACGGCATTTCAGCGAAAAGCCTTGAGCCGCAAATTTCATCATTGTTGTGAAAGCGGGTAGGGTGCCCATGCCGAAGGCTTGCTTCAGCGGGTGGAGACAGGCTTGACTGAAAGCTCGATCCCCAGAGCTTTCATCACGGCCAAGGTCGTGCGCAGTGTCGGGTTTCCGCGGACGCTGAACGAACGGTACAGCTGTTCGCGCGACAGGCCCGTTTGGCTGGAAATTTGCGCCATGCCTTTAGCGCGGGCGATGACGCCTAGCGCATGAGCGATGTAGAGCGGTGAGTTTCAGAGTCATGGCGATTCGTTCCATTCTGCGGCAAGGCGCAGCGCAGTCTTGATGTCGCGCGATTGTGAGCTTTTATCACCGCCGCACAGCAGGATGACGATCATGTTGCCGCGGCGCTGGAAATATACCCGGTAGCCGGGGCCATAATGAATCCGGAGCTCGTTGACGCCTTTGCCTATTGGTTCATTCTGATTCTCGCCGGCATGCGCGCGAGTTCAATTCGTAGTTGTGCCCGGGCACGCGGTTTGCCTGTCACTTCATGAAATGGCGGCGGCGCGTGCCGGATTCGTCCGGCTTGCCGTCCGTCGTCCGCCGATGTCATACATGTGGAGTGATAATGGACGCTTACGATTACGAGAGCCTTGCCGGGCGCGTGGTGCTGGTGACGGGAGGGGGCAGCGGGCTGGGCGCCGCCATCTGCGACACGCTGGCGCGCGACGGAGCCCATGTGGCGGTCGTCGACATCAATGAAGCCTCTTCTCACGCGGTGGCCGACGAGATCGGCCGTGGCGGCGGCAAGGCGCAAGCGTTCACCATGGATGTCGGCAACGAACAGGCCGTCATCGACAGCCTGGAAAACGTCGTTTCCCGGTTCGGCCGCCTGGACGCCATCATCAACAATGCGGGCGTCGACGTCACGATAGGCATACGCGAAATGAGGACGGAAGACTGGCACCGCGTCATGGCGACCAATCTCACCGGCCCCTTCCTACTGGCCAAGCACGGGCTGGCGCACCTGGCGCCGGGCGGGCATATCGTGAACATCGCCTCGACGGCGGCGCGCCGCGCATGGCCGAACGCCAGCGCGTATCACGCCAGCAAGTGGGGGCTGATGGGCCTGACGCACGCCTTGCACGCCGAATTGCGCGGCACGGGCGTCAAGGTGTCGGCGGTGATTGCCGGAGGCATGCGCACGCCCTTCCTGCTCGACCGGTTTCCGGACATCGACGTCGAGCTGCTGCAGGACCCCCACAATGTCGCCCGGGCCGTGAAGTTCGTGCTGACCCAGCCGCCGCAGACGGTCATACCCGAGGTCATGGTGCTGCCCATGAAGGAAACATCATGGCCTTGAGGCCGGCGGTGTTCCTGGACAAGGACGGGACCGTGCTGCAAGACATCCCCTACAACGTGGACCCCGCGCGCATGGCGTTCGCGCCGGGCGCGCGCGAAGGCGTGGCCAGGCTGGCGGTCCTGGGCCTGCCGCTGATCATCATCACCAACCAGCCCGGCATCGCGCTGGGCATGTTCGGCGCGGAGGCGCTGCGGGCGGTGCGGCGACGGCTGGCCCGGATGTTCGAGGAAGAGGGCGCGGCGCTGGCCGGCTTCCATTACTGCCCGCACCTGCCGGGCGGCGCCTTGCCGGCCTATGCCGTTTCCTGCGCCTGCCGCAAGCCGGCGCCCGGCCTGCTGCTGGCCGCGGCCGAGCGGCATCGCATCGACCTGGGCCGCTCTTGGTTCGTGGGCGACATCCTGGACGACATCGAGGCCGGCCGCCGCGCCGGCTGCCGTACCGTGCTGATCGACAACGGCAACGAGACCGAATGGAAACCGGGCGAATGGCGCGTGCCGCATCGCCGGGCGCCCGACCTGGCGGCGGCGAGCCGCATCGTGGCGGCCTCGTTCGAGCCGGCCGAAGGGGCTCGCGCATGAGTCCCTCATCGAGCTGGAGCGGGCTGCGCAAGATTCTGTGCATCCGGCTGGACAACCTGGGCGACGTCCTCATGACCACCCCGGCGATACGCGCCTTGAAGCAGGCCTGTCCCGGGCGCCGCATCGCTTTGCTGGCCTCGCCAGCCGGCGCGGCGCTGGCGCCCTTCCTGCCGGACGTGGACGAGGTCATCGCCTACGATGCGCCCTGGGTGAAGAACGAGGTGGACGACCCGGACGGCGAGGCGCGCATGCTGCGCGCATTGCGCGCGGCGGACTTCGATGCGGCGGTGATTTTCACGGTCTACAGCCAAAGCCCCTTGCCCGCCGCGCTGATGTGCCGGCTGGCCGGCATTCCGCGCGTGCTGGCGCATTGCCGGGAGAATCCCTATCGCCTGCTGTCGGACTGGCAGCCGGAGACCGAGCCTCATCAGCAGACGCGGCATGAAACGCGCCGCCAGCTCGATCTGGTCGAGCGGGTGGGGGCTGTCTGCAAGGACCCCAGGCTGGTCTTCGCGACGCGCGACGGCGACAGGCTGGGCGTGCGCGCCAAGCTGCGGGCGCATGGGCTGGCGCCGGGCGGCGCCTGGATCGTATCCCATTGCGGCGCGACGGCGCCTTCGCGCCGCTATCCGCCCGAATGCTTTGCCGAGGCCTTGAGCATGCTGGGCGGGCGCGCCGGGACCGTGGTGCTGACGGGCGGCGCATCCGAGCAGGCGCTGACGGACGGCATAAGGCGCATGTGCGCGGGCGCCGTGCCCATCATCGATCTTGCCGGGCTGCTGAGCCTGGGCGAGCTCGCCTGCCTGATCGAGGACGCGGCGCTGCTGCTGTCCAACAATTCCGGGCCGGTGCACCTGGCCGCCGCGCTGGGCACGCCCGTGGTCGACCTGTATGCATTGACCAACCCGCAGCATACGCCCTGGATGGTGCCGAGCCGGGTGCTGTTCCACGACGTGCCCTGCAAGTATTGCTATCGCAGCGTATGCCCCGAGGGGCATCACGACTGCCTGCGCAAGGTGCCGCCCGCCACGGTGTGCGCGGCGGTGCTGGAACTGCTGGCGGCAAGCGCCCCCAATGCCTCCGAGCCGCCGGGGCTGTCTGAACTGGAGAATACCGCATGCTGACTCTGGGCATCAACGCAACCTTCCACGACTGTTCCGCCGCCATCGTGCGCGACGGCGACGTACTGGCCGCCGTGGAAGAAGAGCGCTTCACGCGCATCAAGCACGGCAAGCGCCCCGTGCCGTTCTCCACCTGGCAGCTGCCCTATCATGCCATCGACTATTGCCTGTCCCAGGCGGGCTGCGGGCTGGCGGACGTCGACCGCATCGTCTATGCCTTCGATCCGGCGCTGCTCGAGGACGGCATCGCGCCCGACGGCCGCATCGAGCTGCCGCTGGAGCCCTCGGCAAACTGGAAGGGGCCGGGGTCGCCCTGGGACGGCCTGTTTCTTTCTTACATCGTGAATGCGCCGCGCCAGCTGATCGGCGGCGTGCCGCATCACCTGCAGGACCGCTTCCGCTCCGATACCTTGCAGCATGTCCTGGAGCGCTGGCGCTTCCTGGAGCATCATCTTTGCCACGAAGCCAGCGCCTTCCTGGCGGCGCCCTACGAAGAAGCCGCGGTCCTGACCATGGACGGCCGGGGCGAACGGACCACGACCAGCTATGGGCATTTCTCCGGCGGCCGCTACGAGCGCATCCGGCAAGTGCTGCTGCCGCATTCGCTCGGGCTGTTGTACGAAGACGTGACCCGGTACCTGGGCTTCCTGCATTCCTCCGACGAATACAAAGTCATGGCGCTGGCGTCCTACGGCAAGCCGGCCTACGTCGACGAGTTCCGCCGCGTCTTGCGCTACGACGGCGAAGGCGGCTACAGCGTGCATCCCTGCAACTGGGAAGAGGTCTTCGGGCCGGCGCGGCTGCGCGGCACGGAGTTCCTGCCCCGGCACATGGATATCGCGCATTCCCTGCAGAAGGTATTGGAAGAAACCGTTCTGGAGATGGCGCGCTGGCTGCATGGGCGGACGCAGGCGCGCCATCTTTGCATGGCGGGCGGAGTGGCCTTGAATTGCGTGCTGAACGCGCGCCTTGCCGACCAGGGGCCGTTCGACGGCGTCTGGGTGCAGCCCGCCGCCGGGGATGCGGGCACCGCGCTGGGCGCCGCCTTGTGGATGGACCGGCACGAGCGTGAGCCCGGAAGCCGGCGGTGGGTCATGGACCATGCTTATCTGGGGCCCGGCTATGGCGACGAGGAGATCGGCGGATTCCTGACCCGTTCCGGCGTCAAGCACCGCAAGCTCTCCAATGTGGCGGAGAGCGCGGCGGAGCTGCTCGCGGACGAGAAGGTCATCGGCTGGTTCCAGGGCCGCATGGAGTTCGGTCCCAGGGCGCTGGGCGCGCGTTCCATCCTGGCCTCGCCCCGGAACAGCGCCATGCAGGCCCGCCTGAACGAGCTCAAGGACCGGGAGGACTTCCGGCCGGTCGCGCCGGTGGTGCTCGAAGAGCGCGCGCATCTATGGTTCGACAGCCGGGGGAAGGGCCGGATCGAAGCGCCTTTCATGCTGTTCGTGTTCGACGTGCTGCCGGACAAGGCGGACCTGATACCGGCCGTGCGCCATACGGACGGCACGGCGCGCGTGCAGACCGTCAATGCGCAGCAGCACCCTTTGCTGCACGGCATGCTGACGGAGTTCGAGGCAAGAACGGGCGTGCCCGTCCTGGTGAACACGTCCTTCAACACGCGCGGCGAGCCCGTGGTGTGCAGCCCCCGGGACGCCCTGGAATCGTTCTGGACCTCGCCCCTGGACGCCTTGTTCATAGGAAGCTATCTCGTAGAAAAGACATGATGGATGCGCGCGAGACCGCTCCCCTGGACTGGGGGGCAGACATCGGCAGGGTCGCCGTGTTCCGGGCCTTGAACCTGGGAGACATGCTGTGCGCCGTCCCGGCGCTGCGCGCGCTGCGCGCCAGGCTGCCGCGAGCCCGCATCACCTTGGTGGGCCTGGACAGCGCGGCGCCGGTGCTGCGGCGTTTTCCGCAGTATCTGGACGAGCTGGCGATCTTTCCCGGCGATGCGGCGTTTCCGGAGCAGCCGGTGCGCGCCGCCGCCTTGCCCGCGTTCTACCGCGACATGCGCGCGCGGGCCTTCGACCTGGTGCTGCAGATGCATGGCAGCGGGCGGCGCTCCAACGACATCGTGCGGGCGATGGCGCCCGCGCAGTGGGCGGGCTTCGTGCCGGACGCGGAACAGGCCGTGCCGGGGCGCCTGCTGCCCTGGCCCGATCATCTGCACGAGATCCACCGCTATCTCGCCCTGCTTGGGCACATCGGCGTGGACGCGGCCGACGACAGCCTGGAGTTTCCGCTCGGCGCATCGGACGAGGCGGAGGCCGATGCCGTGGCGGTCGGCTCGGGCCTGGCCCTGGACCGGACGGTGTTCGTGCACCCCGGGGCCAGGCTGGCCTCGCGCCGCTGGCCGCTCGAGCGCTATGCCCGGGTGGCCGCGGCGCTGGCCGATGCGGGATGGCAGATCGCCATCACCGGCAGCAAGGACGAGGCGCCGTTGGCGCGCAGCCTGAAAGACGCCCTGGGCCCGCGCGGCGTGGACTTGTGCGGGCGGACTTCGCTGGGCGCCCTGGCCGCCCTGCTGCGGCGCGGGCGGCTGCTGGTGTGCAACGACACGGGCATCTCGCACGTGGCGGCCGGCGTGCATCTGCCCAGTGTCGTCATTGCCTCGGGCAGCGACGTGGCCAGGTGGGCGCCCCTGGATGCGAGCCGCCATACCGTGCTGCATACCCCCATGGCCTGCCGGCCCTGCGCTTACGATGAGTGCCCCATCGGGCATCCCTGCGCCCTGGGCGTGCAGGTCGACCGCGTGGTGGCCGAAGCGGCCAGGCGCCTGAACTCGGGAGGCCGCCCATGACCGACACCTTGCGCATCCTGACCTGGCACGTGCACGGCAACTACCTGTATTCCCTGACGCAGCTGCCGCATCGCTTCATCGTCCCGGTCATGCCCGGCAACCGGCCCGGCTACGCGGCGCTGGGCCCCAAGATACCGTGGGGGAGCAATGTGAGCATGGTGCCGGCCGAGCAATTGCGGGAACAGCAGTTCGATTGCGTCATCTACCAGTCCCGGCCGGTCTTCGAACATGACAGCCGGCAGTTGCTGAGCCCGTCCCAGCGCAAGCTGCCCAGCGTCTACATCGAGCACAATCCGCCCGAACCCCATCCCACCGACACGCGCCATGTGTTCCGGCACGACCGGGGCGTGCTGGTGCACGTCACGCACTACAACGCCTTGATGTGGGACGCCGGCGACATGCCGGTCGCGGTCATCGAGCACGGCGTGCCGGAAGCGCCGGGCGTCCATTACATCGGCGAGCTGGAGCGCGGCATCGTGGTCATCAACAATCTCGGTTCCCGCGGGCGCCGTGTCGGGGCGGACATCTATGAGTGGGCGCAGGCCCGCATGCCGCTGGACCTCATCGGCATGGGCTCCGAAACCCTGAAGGGCGGCAAGGGCGAGGTGCCCAACCTGGAGGTGCCGGCCTTCATGGCCCGCTACCGGTTTTTTTTCACGCCGATCCGATACGCCAGCCTGGGACTGTCGCTGGTGGAAGCGATGATGGCGGGCCTGCCGGTGCTGGGCATCGCCGCCACCGAGCTGCCGCACGTCATCGAGAACGGCGTCAATGGCTACGTGGACAATCGCCCCTCGGCCCTGCTGGACGTCTCGCGCCAGCTGCTGGCCGATGCGGGCCTGGCGCGCAAATGGGGCGCGGCCGCCCAGCGCACGGCCCGCGAACGCTTCGGCATCGGCCGTTTCGTGGCGGACTGGGAACGCCTGCTGGCGGATCTGACCGGCAGGCGCCCGGATTGACGAAGCGGAGTGACGAAGCAGGCCGCCTTTTGACGCTGACGGACCCTAGCCCGGCGTGCGAGGCTCGGCCTGGGGATTCGGCGCAAGCGGCGCGCGGACGGCCTTGCCCGCCTGCAGGCCTGCCGGCCGTTCTCCCAGCCGATGGCATTGCAAGCCATGGCGCCGCAGCAGGCCGGGCCGATAGATGCCGCGGGCGTCGAACACCACGCCGCCGCGCAGCCGGGCCGCCACGGCTTCGAAATCCGGCGCCTTGAATTCCTCCCATTCCGTCATCAGCACCAGCGCGTCCGCTTCCTCGCAAACGTTCAGGGCCGATTCGCCGAAGACCGTGGCGGTGTCGCCCAGCGCGGCCCGCGCGGCGTTCATCGCCACGGGATCATAGGCCGACACCGTGGCGCCGGCGCCCAGCAGCGCGTGAATGAGCGCGAGACTGGGCGCCGATCGCACGTCGTCCGTTCCCGGCTTGAAGGAAAGGCCCCATATCGCGATGCGTCTTTGGCGCAGCCCGCCGCCGAAATGGTCCCGGATGGCATCGAACAGCTTGCGTCCCTGCAGGCGGTTCACCCGCTGGACGCTGCGCAGCATGTAGGCCGGCTCGCCCGCTTCCTGGGCGCTGCGGATCAGGGCGCGCAAGTCTTTGGGCAGGCAGGAGCCGCCGTAGCCTGCCCCGGGCTGCAGATAGCCCGCGCCGATGCGCGGGTCGCTTTTCAGCACGCGGCAGACGGCCTCCATGCCGGCGCCCAGGCTGCCGGCGAGCCCGGCCAGTTCGTTGACCATCGATATCCGCGCGGCCAGCATGGCGTTGCATGCGTATTTGGCGAACTCGGCGCTGCGTCGATCCATGAACATCAGGCTTGCGCCTCGCTCGACGAAGGGCGCATACAGTTCGGCCAGCGCCTGGGCCGAGCCTTCGTCATTGGCCCCGACGACGATGCGGCTGGGATGCCGGAAGTCGCGGATGGCCCGGCCCTCGGCCAGGAATTCCGGATTGGACGCGACGCGCACCCGGGGCTGGCCGGCGGCCGCGCCGTGCTTGGCGTTCAGCAGTTTCTCGATATGGTCGCCCGTGCCGATGGGCACGGTGGATTTGACGACGATGACGCAGTCTTCGAATGCCGTGTCCGCCAGCTCATGCACGCAGTGCAGCAGGTTCTCCAGATTGGCGCTCCCGTTGGTCTGCGAAGGCGTGCCCACGGCCAGGAAGGCGACGGCGGCGTGCCGCATGGCGCGGGCGATGCTGGTTTCGAAGCTCAGCCGGCCGGCCTGCAGCTGCGCGGCGAGCAGTTCGTCCAGCCCCGGTTCATGGAACGGCAGCCGCCCCGCGCGCAAGGCCGCGACCTTGCCGGCGTCGTGATCGACGCAAACCACTTGATTGCCCGCTTCCGCGAGACAGCACCCGGTGACCAGGCCAACGTAGCCCGATCCAATGACGACGACCTTCATACGGAACCCTTTGAAAGAGGACGCTTCCACAGGCGATGCGTCCGGCGTCCGGTTGAAGCAAGCCTTGTGCCCGCCGGCCTATTGCCGTCGACGGGCCTGTGAGGCCTCGTGCCGCCGCACGCGTTCCAGCAGGGCGCAGGTTTCGGGGCGCAGGACGCGCCGGTTCTTCTGCACCAGGTCCCAGCCTCCCAGCGCGTCGAACAGGGCGCGGCCGAAGAGGAGCGGGGCGCTGCGCCGCAAGGCCATGGGCCAGGGCAGCCTGAGCCACGCCGTCCAGACCGCGTTGCGCGCGATCAGCCTGCGCCGCAGTCCGCTGTCCCGCGCGAGCGAAGGCCAGTGATGGACCAGGAGTTCGGGCGCGTAGACGATGCGGCCGCCCGCATCCAGGATGTCCATGGCCAGCAGCGCCTCTTCGCCGCCGATGAAGAAAGGCGGCCAGTAGCCGCCCGCCTTCCGGTAGGCGCTGGCGCGCATGACGTTGGCGCCGGCCATGAAGCCCGTCAGCATGGGGCCGATGCCCGGCACGTGCTCCAGCGGGCTGGCCGCCATGGCCTCGCAGGCCGGGTCCGGCCGCTCGTCCGGGCCGACGACGATGCGCGCGTTCAGGACGGCGATGTCCGGCCGGGCGTCGAGCAGGTCCGCCGCCTTGCGCAGCGAGCCCGCGGCCCACCAGGTGTCGTCGTCGCAGAAGGCCACATAGGGCGTGCGCACCCGCTCGACGCCCAGGTTGCGGCCGGCCGCCCCCAGATTGCGCTCCGACCGGACCAGGGACACGCCCGGGTAGCGCTGGGCCAGGCATTGCGCGGTGCCGTCGGCGCCGGCATTGTCGACCACGATGATGGGCGCGCGGTCGGGCAGCGCAAGCAGGCGGTCCAGGCTGCGGCACAGTTCTTCGCGGCGGTTGTGCGTCAGCACGACCACGCTCACGCGCGTTTCGCGGCCCGGGGCGTCGCGGTTCATAGGAATTCCATATTGCAATGCAGCCGCCAGTACCGCTCGCGCTGCCGCAGCACCGGCCCGCCGTCTTCGTAGCCCAGGCCGCGGAACTGGCTGCGGTAGGCCGCGACCGCGCGAGCCTTGGCTTGCGGCAGCCGGCCGGGGTCCAGCGGCGTGGCGGCGACGCCCCGGTCCAGCAGCTCGGCCAGCCGCCGGACGACCCATTCCGGCCGCTGGCTGTAGGGAATGTCTTCGTAGGCGAACCACTGGATGGACGCGAAGCGGTGGCATAGCGTCATCGAGGCGTTCGATACGCGCAGGTGGTCCTCGTGGAACAGGCCCAGGGGAAAGAAGACGGCGGCGGGCTGGGCCTGCGCGATCATGGACGCCAGCGTGTCGCTCAGGAAATCCGGCCCGCAGCGGGGCTGCTGCGCGTACTGGCTATCCAGGAAGCCCAGGTCCACGCCGGCGGCCCGCAGGGCGTCCAGGGCCTTGCCGTTTTCCAGGGCGCGCTCGCGCATGGCCTGCTCGGCGCAGGAAAATCCGCAGCGGCGATCCCAGTCGGTCAGCATGCCCGGATCCTGGGGCTGCCCGGTGCAGACGGTGATGACGGTGCTGCCCGGCACGGCGGACAACAAGTCTCCGCAGCTGAAGACGGCATCGTCATAATGCGGCGACACCACGACGAGCGGGCTGAGCGCCGCCGCAAGGTCCGCCGCCGGGTCGGGCGCGGGTACGCAAGACGGTGAGGGCGAGGAAGACATGGTCAGCCGCCGCGCTTGCCTTCGTCGACCGCCCGCTGCAGCGCCTCGTCGGTCAGCGCGCGTTCGTCCGGATCCGCCGTGCCGCCCCGGGGCGGCGTGAAGCGCAGTTTCTCCATGTAGGGCGTGGGCTTTTTGCGGCGGTAGTCCAGAAACTCCTTGGCGTAGTAGTCGCGCGCCTGCCGCATGGTCTTGGCGCCGGTCGCGATGTCATGCATGAGGTTCAGCGCCAGAAAATTCGCCTGCTCGTCATGGCAGCGCGCGGACACTTCTCCCCTGGTCCGGTCGATGACGACGCTGCCGTCGAACAGGTAGGCGTCCCGCGCCTTGTCGGCGGGGAAGCGGTAGTCGATCACGGATTCGACCGAATCCAGGTGCGGGGCGGGGAAGTTGTGATCGTGCACCTCGCGCGTGGCGACGATGCGCTTCCAGGGGCCCGGCTTGTGCCAGACGACCTGGCTTGCGCTCACTTCATCGGGCTCGCCGTATTGGTCGACGACCAGTTGCGCCGCTTCCCGGGCGTCTCCGGGCCATTCCGAAATCGAGGGTGAAATCGCCTTGCCGTTCATATACACCTCCATGTGTGAAAGTCATGCCGGTTTCCATGCCTCGGGGCATGGACATCAAGCGGGCGGCGGGCGCCCCCTGCCGCGGGTCAGGGCGAGGACCGTGGCGACCAGCTCGCGCGGGTCCACCGGCTTGGTCATATAGACCTGGAAGCCCGCCAGCAATGCATAAAGCCGGTCTTCGTTGGCGGAATGCCCGGAAAGCGCGATGGCGGGCAGGCGGCGGGAAAGCGGCACGCTGCGCTTTTCCTCCAGTTGCCGGATCCTGCCCATCACCTGGTAGCCGTCTATCTCTCCCAGGGAAATGTCGCAGATCAGCACGTCCGGCCAGCGGTCCTGCGTTTGCTCGTTCAGCGCCTCGATCGCCGTTTCGCCCGATGCGAATCGCACCGTCCGGGCGCCATGGTCCTCCAGGGACTCCCCAAGCAGCATGCGCGCTTCCTGCAAATCGTCCACGACGTAGATGTTCAGGCCCTTGAGCGGCTCGGGAATCGCGGGCTGGGGCAGGGGGCGGGGCGCCTGGTCCACGACGGCGCGCAAAGGCATGCGCAGAATGAACGCCAGCCCGGAGCCGTCCGCGGTGGGTTGCGTCTCGAAGCGCCCGCCCATCTGCTCCATCAGGGCGCTGGCGCGCAGCGGATCGAGCAGCTCCACCTCGGCCTCGCCCATCACCACGGGCAGGGGCGCTTCGGCCTCCCCGGGCGGGGCGGCGGCCTCTTCGGCGCGATGCGTCAGGCGGCCGTCGGTGATGGCCACGGCGACGTCGCCGCCCTGGCGCTCCAGGCCTATCGCGATGCGTCCGTCGGGCGGCGTGAAGGCGATGGCGTTCTCCAGCATTTCCGCGAGCAGCCGCTGCAGCGCGGCCGGATCGCCCGTCACGCGCGCGGCGTCGGCGCGGATCGAGGTATAGAGCACGATGCCGCGCGCGTCGATGGCGGCCCGCAGCGAATCGATCACGCCGGCCACCAGGGCCACCAGGTTGATCGGCTGGGCGCTGAGGCGGGCGCCGGTCTGGTCCAGCGCCTCCTGCTGCAGCTGCAGCTGCCACATCTGGGCGTACTGGCCCCGCATGCGCAGCAATTCCTGGTGCGTGCCGCGCTCGACGATGCGGCCATGGTCCATGACCAGGATCTGGTCGGCATCGACGATGGTGGACAGGCGGTGCGCGATGATCAGCGTGCTGCGCCCGCGCGACAGCTGTTTCAGCTCCTGCTGAATGGCCCGTTCCGTCCTCGTGTCCAGCGCCGAGGTGGCTTCATCGAGCACGAGGATGGGCGGGTTCTTGAGAAAGGCCCGCGCGATGGCGATGCGCTGGCGCTCGCCGCCCGACAGCTTGACGCCCCGCTCGCCGACCGAGGTGTCGTACTGGGCGGGCAGGCTTTCTATCAGGTCGTGGATGCGGGCGGCCTTGGCGGCGTCTATCACCTGGGCCACGCTCGCCCCCGGCCGGCCGTAAGCGATGTTGTAGAAAATGGTGTTGTTGAACAGCAGGGATTCCTGCGGCACCACGCCGATGGCGGCCCGCAGGCTGGCCTGGGTGACGGCGCGCACGTCCTGGCCGTCTATGGAGATGGTGCCGCGGTCGGCGTCGTAGAGGCGCAGCAGCAGGCGCGCCAGCGTCGATTTCCCCGACCCGCTGCCGCCGACCACGGCGACCTGCTGGGCCGGCTCGATGCGAAAGCTGACGTCGTGCAGGATGCGCCGGGCGGGCTCATAGGCGAAATCGACCTTGTCGAAGCTGACGGCCCCGCCCTCGACCCGCAGCGGGGGCAGGTCGTCGGTCGCCTCCGTTTCCGTCGGCAGGCGCAGCAGATTGGACATGCGCTCGGCGTTGATCAGGGCTTCGCGGGTCTGGCGGAAGACCAGGCCCAGCGTGTTGAGCGGCAGGCACACCTGTATGACGTAGGCGTTGATCAGCACCAGGTCGCCCACCGTCAGGGTCCCGTTGACGACGTCCTGGCCCGCCATCAGCATGACGGTGGCGACGCCTCCGGCGATGATCGCGCTCTGCCCCACATGCAGAATGGACAGCGCCTTCTGGTTGTCCAGGCCGACGTCGATCCAGCGGTTCATGATGCCGGCCAGGCGCTGCGATTCCGCCTGCTCGCTGGTGTACAGCTTCACGGTTTCGTAATTCGTCAGGCTGTCGACCAGGTGGCCGCTGGCGGCGGAATCCAGCTCGTTCAGGGCGCGCTGATGGCGGATCCGCCTTTCCGTGAACACGATCGTATAGACGGTGTAGGCGATGAAGGTCAAAGCCAGCACGCCGGCGAATCCCATGGCATAGGCCGAAAGCAGGATGATGACGATGGACACGATCTCGATCACCGTCGGCAGCACGGTGAACAGCGCGGTGCCCAGCAGAAAGCCTATGCCCGCCGTTCCCCGCGAGACGTCGCGCGCGAACGCCCCCGTCTGCTGGCCGCCGTGGAAGCGCGCGCCCAGATGGTGCAGATGGTCGAACACCCTTACGGTGAAATCCGCGACCGCCGTGGCCGCCACCCTGGCGAAGGCCATGTCGCGCAGTTCGGTGAACAGGCCCGACAGAAAGCGCAGCAAGGCATAGGCCAGCAGCAGGAAGACGGGCAGGGACAGTGCGCCGGGCGCGGCGCCCAGCCCGTCTATGATGTTCTTCAGGGCGACCGGCACCAGCAGGGCGAACACTTTGGCGGCGACCAGCAGGGCCAGCGCGGCCGCGGTGCGCCGGCGGAAGCGCCAGACCACGTCCCATATGGTGGAGGCGATTTCGCGCTGGCCCGAGGATCCGAAGCCGGGGGCGCGGATGCCGCGGGCGTATTTTTTGACGAGCGCCATCATTCAGATCAGCGGGAGCGAGTGCGGCCGGGTTCCGTCGTGTTCGCCCAGCTGCAGGCGTTCGGGAGTCTGCAGGGCTTTCTTTTTGGCGATGGCGCGCAACAGGCTCGCGATGCTGGTGCCGATCGCTTCGTCGAACCAGGGGTCGGCGCCGCTGACGCCCACGGCGATGCCCTCGTGCCATATGCCGCCCCAGACGCCGGTGTCGGTGGGGCGCAGCAACTGGGGAGCGATGTAGCGCAATTCGTGGCCGTTGCGCTGGGCGCGCCAGCAGACGCGCGCTTTTTCGCGGGCATACTGCGCGTAGTCGGCGTCCCAGGCGTCGCGGTCGCCCACGGAGTGTTCGTAGAGAATGGCTTGTTCGAAGCGGCAGTCCTGGGGATGCAGGGCGGGGTCCATGATGACGATGTGCAGGAAGCCGCTTTCGCCGATGCGCCGGGAGGCGATTCCTCGTTCTATCATGGGCATGGCAAGGTCCACGGCTTCTTTGGCGGCGGCTCTGCCGGCCAGGGCGCTGCCGGCTGTCGTTTGCGCTATGGTCATTTCCGGTCCTCACAGTACGGTTGACTGGAGGCGGCCAGCAAATGGTATGCCGGGTTGCCGGGCGGGTGCGGAGGCTAGAAGTACGCCAGCAAGCGCCCGAAGACGCCCGCCGCTATCCATAGCATGAGCGAGGCCGCCGCCTGCAGGCGGCCCAGGCGCGGAGCGGACGCGTCCCAGCCGCCGAGGCGGCCGGACCACAGCGCCCGGAACAGCAGGGCGTTGGCGGCGCCCAGCGCAATGCACGCCAGCTTGATGGGGAAAAGGGGATTGTCCAGCAACGGGCCGGCATCCGCGGCGAACAGCAGCACGCCGCTGGCGAGCAGCAGGGCGAGCCCGCCGGCCGCCAGCGGCGTCAGCAGCGCCGAGACCTCAGGCAGCGGGAACTTGCGGGCCACGCCCAGAAGGCGCAGGTCCAGCAGCAGCATCGGGCCCAGCAGCAGAACCAGGCCGGCCAGATGAACCAGGTTGACGGCGGGATAGGCGGCGCCCGACGCGCGCATCCATTCGCCGAGCGGGGAATGCTCCAGCCATGCCGCCCATTGGGCGATGTTCATGGAGCCCGCCTAGCCGAACGCGCAAGCCGGCCGCGATGCATCAGCGCAATTCGACGGTCTTGCCATCGACGGTGATGCGTTCCGCGCGGATCTCGGGCGTGCCGTCGCGGCGGGGATAGCCTTCGATGGTCACCACCTTGCCTTTCTGCAGGGCCCCCTTGGGCAGGCCGCGCGTTTCCATGCGGCGGGTGGGCGCCAGAATGACCTCCCAGTCACGCCCCTGATGCTGGATCGTCACCTGGGCGTGCGGGTTGCGATACCGCAGCGCGGTCAGCGGGGCTTCCAGTTTCATGGCCTTGTCGGTGTCGTAGGCGCTCCAGCCATGGTGCGCCCAGGCGGGGCCTGCAAGCAGGCTCAGCGCCAGGACGCCGAGCAGCGATTTGAGCGGCATGTCGGTCTCCGTGAGAAAAAGGCGTCTGGATGATTATAGTCACGATAGAATCGTGGGCATTCCATCGACCCATTCATTGGAGGGCCCCTGGCATGCGTTTCCTCATGAACACCTCTTTTTCCGCATGGCGCCGCAGTAGCGGCCTGGCCGCGGCGATCCTGGCGGGCGCATTGTGCGCGGGCGGTTCCGCGGCGCTCGCCCAGGCGCCCGCCATGCAGGCCGCCCAGGCGCCTGGCTACTACCGCATGATGCTCGGCGGCTTCGAAGTCACCGCCTTGTACGACGGCAGCATCCCGCTGGGCGTGGATCTCTTGAAGGGCGCAAGCATCGAAGAGATCGGCCGCCTGCTCGAACAGGGCTTCGTGCCGGTCTCGCAACAGGGCGTGCAGACGGCGGTGAACGCCTACCTGGTCCATACCGGCAAGCACCTGATCCTGGTGGACGCCGGCGCCGCGAGCTGTTTCGGTCCCGCGCTGGGGGCGGTGTCGCGCAACATCGAGGCAGCGGGATACAGCGCGGCGCAGGTGGATGCGGTTCTGCTGACCCATCTGCATGGCGATCATGCCTGTGGCCTGGTCGGCGCGAATGGCGGGCCGGCGTTTCCCAACGCCACCCTGCACGTGGCCGAGGACGAGGCCGCCTTCTGGCTCAATACCGACATCGCCGCGCAGGCGCCCCGGGACGCCCAGCCGTTCTTCAAGATGGCGCAAGAGGCGGTGGCGCCCTATCGGGCGGCGGGCAAGCTGCAGCGCTTCAAGGCCGGCGAGCGCCTGCTGCCGGGGGTGGAAGCCGTGCCGCTGCGCGGGCACACGCCGGGTCACGGCGGCTATCTGTTTTCTTCCGGCGGCCAGGCGATGCTGGTGTGGGGCGATGTCATACACAGCCATGCGGTGCAGTTCGCCAGGCCCGAAGTGACCATCGAGTTCGACACCGATCCTCAGCAGGCGGTCGCCAGCCGGCGCCAGGTGCTGGCCGACGCGGTCAAGCAGAAATACTGGATCGCCGGCGCACACCTGCCTTTCCCCGGCATAGGCCATGTCCGCCATGCGGGCGAGCGCTATGAATGGGTGCCCGCGGAGTACGGGCCCTTGCCGTCCAACTAATATTTCATGGAGACGAGATGTTGAAGGTCTATGCAATCAACGGAATCACCCCGGTCGTCGATCCGGGCGCTTATGTGCATCCCACGGCGGTATTGATCGGCGACGTGATCGTGGGGGCGGGGGTGTACGTGGGGCCGCTCGCCAGCCTGCGCGGCGATTTCGGCCGCATCGAGCTGCGGCGCGGTTCGAATGTGCAGGACGCCTGCGTGATTCATGGCGTGGCGGAAAACGACACCATCGTTGAGGAGGACGGGCACATCGGCCATGCCGCGGTGCTGCATGGCTGCACCATCGGCCGCAATGCGCTGGTGGGCATGAACGCGGTGGTGATGGATCAGGCCGTCGTGGGCGAATGCAGCATCGTGGCGGCCATGGCTTTCGTCAAGGCGGGCATGGCGATCCCGCCCCGCAGCCTGGTGGTGGGCGCGCCGGCGCGCGTGCTGCGCGAGCTGTCGGACGCGGAGATCGAGCAGAAGTCTTACGGCACCCGGCAGTACCAGCTGTTGACGACGCGCAGCCTGCAGACCATGCAAGTGGTGGAGCCCTTGGCTCGCGTCGAGGAGAATCGCGCCCGGCTGTCCAGGGAGGTGACGGACCCCGCGCGCTGACGGGCGGGGTTCCGGCGGCAAGCCCTAGTCGAAGATCTCCGGGTTCAAGAGAATCGACCGGTCGACGTTGCGGATGTCGTTGCGGCCGCAAAACCCCATGGTGATGTCCATTTCGTTCGCGATCATCTGCAGGCAGCGCGTAACGCCCGCTTCCCCCATGGCGCCCAGCGCGTACAGGAAGGAACGGCCTATCATCGTGCCCTTCGCGCCCAGGGCGATGGCCTTCAGGACATCCTGCCCCGACCGGATGCCGCCGTCCATCCAGACCTCGATTTCCTTGCCCACCGCATGCGCGATGGCGGGCACGGCGGAGATCGACGAAGGCGCGCCGTCGAGCTGGCGGCCGCCGTGGTTCGAGACGATCAGGGCGTCCGCGCCCGATTCCACCGCCAGGCGCGCGTCTTCGGGGTCCATGATGCCTTTCACGATGATTTTTCCGCCCCAGCGGTTCTTGATCCATTCCATGTCCTTCCAGCTCAGGCTGGGGTCGAACTGCTCGGCGGTCCAGGAGGAAAGGGAGGACAGGTCGCCGACGCCCTTGGCGTGGCCGACGATATTGCCGAAGCTGCGGCGCTTGGTGCCCAGCATGTTCAGGCACCAGCGCGGCTTGGTGGCCAGGTTGATGAGATTGGCCAGCGTGGGCCGGGGCGGGGTGGACAAGCCGTTCTTGATGTCCTTGTGGCGCTGGCCGAGCACCTGCAGGTCGAGCGTGAGGACCAGGGCCGAGCAGTTCGCCGCTTTCGCGCGGTCGATCAGCCGCTCGATGAAGTCGCGGTCGCGCATGACGTACAGCTGGAACCAGAACGGCTTGTGCGTGTGCGCCGCGATGTCCTCGATGGAGCAGATGCTCATGGTGGACAAGGTGAAGGGAATGCCGAATTTCTCGGCCGCCTTGGCACCCAGGATCTCGCCGTCGGCATGCTGCATGCCGGTCAGCCCGGTCGGCGCGATGGCGACCGGCATGGCCACGTCCTGGCCGATCATGGTGCTGCGCAGGCTGCGTTTCTCGATGTCCACCGCGACCCGCTGGCGCAGCTTCAATTTATGGAAGTCGGCCTCGTTGGCGCGGTAGGTGCCTTCGGTCCAGGAGCCCGAGTCGGCGTAATCGTAGAACATCCGGGGCACGCGGCGGCGGGCAAGCAGCCGGAAATCCTCGACGCAGGTGATTTGGGACGGTTTGGGCAATTGGAGGCTCCTGTATCTTTTTTATGGGCGGACGAGCGCAAAAGTAACGTATTGTTCAGAGAAAATCCACCATCGACATCAAACGAACTTCAAAGCGTCGACGGCGTGCGCGTGGACCATGACGGCGTCGCCCCCGTTCCACCAGATGATGCGCGCCAGTCTCGCGCGCCGGGCGATGGCCAGCGCCTGCACCGGGTCGCTCTCGATGAAATGGGTGTGCCGGCGCGCCAGGATGGCCTCCGCCTTGTGCAGCGGCGTCTGGGCGGCGCTGTGCCGGGAATCGTCGCGCATGATCAGCGGGCCCATGAAGCCGTGGCGGTCCAGCCAGGCCCGGGTTCGCGCGCGATCCTGCTCGGGGCGCCCGGTGATGATGGTGCTTTGCGCGAGGTCCAGGGCGGGCAGCGTCTTGCTCAGGGGCAGCAGATCGCGTTCCGCCAGCGTGTCCTGCAACGCCATGGCGTAGCGCTCTTCGGGCAGGTCCATCAGCAGCACGCCGTCCAGGTCTATCGCCCACGAGGCGTATTCGTATTCGGGCCGGCGCGGCTGGTTGAAGGTGGCCTCGAAGGCGTCGGTGATCGAATGGCGCTCCCAGGGAAACCAGGCGCGGCAGCCGTCCGGGACCGCCGGGCCGAAGTCGGGCCGGATCCTCGATTCGGCATCGTGGGCCAGGGTGAAGACCCGCAGCTCATAGCCCTGGCCGCGCAGGAAATCGACGCTGTCCGACAAGGTCGTGCCGCGGCCGGCGATGTCTTCGACCAGCAGCACGCGGCAGGGCGGCCGGGGCCGTTCGACGGTGTACCAGGAGACCCGGCGCGGGCCGCGCGCATAGGCCACCGCGTGCAGCGGCAGGGAGAGCTCGGTGGCGATCATGGTGGCCGGCACGAGGCCGCCGCGCGCGATGGCCACGACGGCGTCGTAGCGGTCGGCGCGCCACCGCGGCAGGTATTCGGATATCACGCTTTCGATGAGCGCGTAATCGTAGGGAAACGCGGTGCGGTGCTGAGGCATGGATCCGGGGACGGGCGTGATGACGGCTTGCCAAGTGTAGCCCCGAAACCTCGTATACTGACCGATTGACCTTGTTGACACATGAATGCCAGATGCTCCGGATGAAGCGAACGAGTCGGTGGCTGATGCTGGCCGGGGTGCTGGCCGTCCTGGCCGTGCTGGGATACCGGCACTGGCAGGGGCCGGTGCTTCCGGCGTATCGCCTGTCGGCCACGACGCTGCTGCGCAATGTGGTTGCGACGGGCCGGGTGGTTTCCGTGGCGCGCGCCCAGGTCGGTTCCGAGATCACCGGCGTGGTGGCGGAGCGGCGGGTCGAAGAAGGCCAGCGCGTCAAGGCCGGCGATGTGCTGCTGACGCTGCGTTCCGACGAATTCCAGGCGCGCCGCAGCGAGGCCCTGTCCGAGCTGGATCAATTGCGGCGGGCCAGGTGGCCGCAGGCGCAGGCGCGGCTGCGGCAGGCCGAGGCCCAGCTCGCCCAGGCCCGGCGCGAGGCCGACCGGCGCAAGGTTCTGGCGGCTTCGCAGGCGATCCCGCGTGAAGCCCAGGAGCAGGCGGCCAATGCCTTGGCCACCGCCCTGGCCGACGAAGAACAGGCGCGGCTCGAAGCGGCCCGGCTGGCGCCGGGCGGCACCGAGGAAGCCGTGCTGCGCGAGCGCCTGGCGGCCGCCGACGCGGCGCTGTCCAAGACGGTCCTGCGCGCCGGCTTCGACGGCACGGTCCTGGTCAAGGCGGTCGAGGCCGGCGATCTGGTCCAGCCGGGCCAGGTTCTGTTCGAACTGGCGCGCGATGGCGGCGTCGAGGTCCTGGTGCCGCTGGACGAGCGCAACCTGGGTGTCCTGAGGGTCGGCCAGAGCGCCGTCTGCATCGCCGACGCCTACCCGGACGACAGCTTCCGCGCCACCGTCAAGCGCATCGCCCCCAGCGTGGATCCCATGCGCGGCACGGTCGACGTCCGCCTGGACATCGAAGCGCCGCCGCCTTATCTGCGCGACGACTTGACGGTGACGGCGACCATCTCGACGGGCCGGCGCGAAAACGCGATCGCCGTGCCCAACGACAGCCTGTTCGAATCCCGGGGACGGACGGCGGTGGCGATGGCCGTGCGCAACGGAATCGTCGAGCGCGTGCCCGTCGCGCTGGGCCTGAAAGGCCTGGTCATGACGGAGGTGACGAGCGGCCTGCGCGCCGGCGACCTGGTGCTCAACCGCAACGACGTGGAGCCGGGCACGCGGGTGCGGGTCACGGATCTTGCGCCGCCCGCGGCGCGTCCGCCGGACGGGGACGTCTCGGCGATGTTCCAGTGACGGCGGGACGCGGCACATGTGGCTCGAAGCACTCGTCGCGCTGAGATTCCTCCGCCAGGGCCGATCCCAGACGCTCATGATCCTGGTCGGCGTCACGGTGGGCGTGGCGGTCATCGTGTTCGTGACCACGCTGATCAACGGCTTGCAGGCGAACGTCATCGACCGCACGCTGGGCACCCAGTCCCATATACGGGTCGAGCCCGAAGAAGAGGTCAATCGGCCGGCGCCCGCGCCGGAGGGCGCGCGCAGCCTGCTGCTGGAAGACAAGCGCCCGCAGCGGCTGCGTTCGATCAACAACTGGCTGCAGTTCCGGGACGCCCTGGACACCTTGCCCGAAGTGTTGGCCGTTTCGCCGGTCGTGTCGGGGCCGGCGTACGTCCGCCGCGGCGACGTCCGCAAAGCCATATCGCTGATGGGCGTCGACCCGCCCCGCTATGAGCGCATCATCCGTATCGGCGAACACATGGTCGCCGGGCGCTTCAGCGTGTCGGCGGGCGACGCGGTCGTCGGGCGCCTGCTGGCGGACGAGCTCGGCGCGACGCTGGGCAGCAAGCTGCGCCTGGACACGCCCGAAGGGGGCAGCGCGGTGGTGACGATCAAGGGCATCTTCCAGCTGGGGGTGCGCGAGCTGGATCTGCGCTACGTCTATATCGACATGAAGCAGGCGCAGGCCCTGCTGAATATTCCGGGCGGCGTGACGCTGATCGACCTGACCGTCTCCGATCTGTTCTCGGCGGACGTCGCCGCGCGGCGGATCGCGCGGCTGACCGGCCTGAAGGCGGAGAGCTGGATCGAAACCAATGCGCAGCTGGTCAATGCGTTGACGTCGCAGCGCATCGCGACCAGCATGGTCAGCTTCTTCGTGGCGGTGTCGGTGGCTTTCGGCATTGCAAGCGTGCTGGCCGTCAGCGTCACCCAGCGCACGCGCGAGATCGGGATATTGCGGGCGATGGGCACGCGCCGCGGGCAGGTGCTCAGGATCTTCCTGCTGCAGGGAGGCGTGCTGGGGCTGGCCGGATCGGCCGGCGGCATCATGGTGGGCAGCTTCCTGGTATGGGGATTCAACACGTTCGGCCCCAGGCTGTTCTACATTCCTTTGTCGACCGCGCTGATTCCCCTGACCATGTTCGCCGCGACCGCGACGGGGGTGCTGGCGGCCGCGGCGCCGGCCTGGCGCGCTTCGCGGCTGCATCCGGTGGAGGCCATACGCTATGTCTGACCAGGCGGTGCTGAGGCTGGAAGGGCTGCGCAAGTCCTATAACGTCGGCCGGCCCAACGAGACGGAAGTCCTGCATGGGCTGGACCTGGAGATAGGGCGCCATGATTTCGCGGCGCTGGTCGGGCCGTCCGGTTCGGGCAAGAGTACCTTGCTGAACATGATCGGGCTGCTGGACCAGCCGACCGCGGGCGAGCTGTATCTCCTGGGCCGGCCCACGCGCGACATGGACGACGCCGACCGCACGGCCTTGCGCGGCGTGAGCATCGGCTTCGTGTTCCAGTTCCATCATCTCATACAGGCGTTCGACGCGCTCGAGAACGTGCTGATGCCCGTCATGGTGGCCAAGGGCAGGCCCGCCGCGGCGGACCGCGAACGCGCCCGCGCGCTGCTGGCGGAGGTCGGGCTTGCGGACTACGCGCACAAGAAGCCGGGGGAATTGTCCGGCGGCCAGCAGCAGCGCGTGGCCATCGCCCGGGCGCTGATCACGCGTCCGGCGCTGCTGCTGGCGGACGAGCCGACGGGAAATCTGGACACCCGCACGGCGGCCTCGGTGTTTGAGCTGTTCCGCAAGTTCAACCGCGAATACGGCTGCGCCGTGCTGCTGGTCACCCACGACCCGCGCCTGTCGGCCGTGTGCGACCGCAGGATCACCCTGGTGGACGGCCGCATCGAAGAAGACGCGAGGTCAGGCTCCGCAGGGGCTGTGGCCTCTTAGGTCGGCGCCGGCCTTGCGGTCCTTGAATGCCTGCTGCACGTCGCTGCGCAGCTTCTCGTCGTCCCAGGGCTTGGTCAGGTATTTGTAGATGGCGCCGCGGTTGATGGCGTCGGTGACGGACTTGAGCTCGGTGTAGCCGGAAAGAATCATCCGCACGGTGTTGGGGTAAAGGTCCTTGACCTTGCTGAAGAATTCCGTGCCGTTCATTTCCGGCATGCGCTGGTCGCACACCACGACCTGGACGTCGTGCGTGGCCAGGATGTTGAAGGCGTCCGCCGGATTGGTGGCGGTGAATATCTGGTAGCCGTCGCGGCGCAGCAGGCGGACCAGGGCGTTCAGGACGTTTCTTTCGTCGTCGATGAGCAGCAGCACGCGATCGGACGTCGGCGCGTCGGGCATGCCCGGAAGCGCGATGCGGCAATTGCCGGCGCTGAGGCTGGCGATCAGCGCCTCCATGGGCGCCGGGCGGGCCAGCAGATAGCCCTGGAATTCGTCGCAGTGGTTGCGCTTCAGGAAAGCCAGCTGGGCTTCGGTTTCTATCCCTTCGGCCACCACCTTGAGCCCCAGGTGATGCGCCATCGAGATGATGCCTTGCGAAATCGCGGCGTCGGCGGCGTCCGTCACGATGTCGGTGACGAAGCTGCGGTCTATCTTGATTTTGTCGACCGGCAGGTTCTTCAGGTAATTGAGGCTGGAATAGCCGGTGCCGAAGTCGTCGATCGAAGTGTACAGGCCGAGTTCGCGCAATTCCGCCAGCTTGGTCACGGCCTCTTCCTTGTTGGCCAGCAGCAGGCTTTCGGTGATTTCTATTTCCAGGGCGGTGCCGGGCAGGCCGGCTTCTTGCAGCGCGCGGCGTATGCTCTGGACGAAGTCGGCGCGCTGGAAGTACAAGGGCGAAATATTGACGACGACGCGCACGTCCAGCAGGCCGTGCTTGCGCAGCGCATGGCTGGCCTGGCAGGCCGTGGCCAGCGCCCATTCCGTCAGGCGTATGATCTGGCCGGTTTCCTCGGCCAGGGGAATGAACTGCGAGGGCTGTATGAGCCCGCGCTCGGGATGGCGCCAGCGCAGCAGGCTTTCGACACTCACGACGCGGCAGGTGTGGCCGTCGACGATGGGCTGGTAGTGCAGTTCCAGCGCCTCGGTATCCATGGCTTGCTGCAGGTCGTTGCGCAGCGCCAGGCGCTTGGCGATGGCGGCGCTCATGTCCCGGGTGTACAGATGCCAGGTGTTCCGGCCTTCCTGCTTGGCCCGGAGCATGGCCAGGTCGGCTTCCCGGATCAGTTCCAGGGGGTCGTCGACGTCGCCGTCCGACACCCGTATGCCGGCGCTCGCGCTGGCGCGCAGCCCGCCGTGCTCGACGAAATACGGCTGCGCCAGCGCCTGTATCAGTTCCCGGGTGAATTGTTCGACTTCGGGCTGCCGCATGCCGGTGAGCAGCACGACGAACTCGTCGCTGGTAAGGTGCGCGACCACGCCTTTGCCGCCCACCAGCTGCTGCATGCGCTGCGAGGCGCGGATCAGGAGCTTGTCGCCGATGGCGTGGCCCAGCGAGTTGTTGATGAACTCGATTCCGTCCAGGTCGAGAAAGACGACGGCCACGCCGGTCTTGTCCTTGCGCGCCTGTTCGCATGCGGCGCGGAGCCGCTTTTCAAGCACGCGGCGGTTGGGCAGGCCGGTGAGAGGATCGCGCAGGGCGTAGTCGCGCAGGCGCAGGGACTGGTTCTGGGCGATGCGCGTCAGATTCAGGCTGGCGGTGAACAGAAACGTGATGAGCAGGCCCGCCAGGAAGAAGAGCTCCGGCAGCAGGCTGAATATGCCGTCGTGGGGCTTGCCGCGCGTGCCGGCGAGCAGGAAGCAGAAGGCCAGGGCGGTCGCCGCCGAGCCCAGAATGACGACGATGAGACTGGACCGCGCCGAGGCCGCCGGCGTTTCGGCCCGGGACGGCATCCAGGCGGCCAGGGCGGAGCCCGCGACGGCCAGCAGGCTGCCGAGGTCGGCGGCCTGCGGCCGCCCCAGCGGCCAAAGGGCGGCCCATTCGGGCACGCCCCTGAATACCAGTATGAGCGCGAGCGAGACGGCGCCGAGCGCGGTGGAGGCCGCCGGCTTGATCCAGGCCAGGCAGAGCAGGCAGCCGCAGGCGAAAAGAGCGCCGGCAAAGACGGGGGAGACCAGCAGCGCATCCGACTCGACGCCCGAGCGCGCGTGCGTCCAGTGCCCCGCCCAGGCGCCCAGGGCCATGGCGACGAGGGCGATGGAGATCACCTGCAGCAGCAGGTGCTGCACGCCCGGAAGGCGCAGCGAGCGAGCGTCCCCGTTGCGCCGGCAAGAAGGAGGCAATATGTTCACGTAATGGAGTCCTGCTCCGGCCGCTTGACATGGAAGGTGTAGCGGACACCCGCATTGTTCTCGAAGTTGCGCAGTTTTTCAATCAGCCGCTCGCTGATCAGCTTGCCTTTGCTGAGCAGCAGCGTCCCTTCGGCGGAATACAAGTTCCTGGCAATGATCATGCCCGGCACCAGGCTGATGGAGGCGAGTTCCAGGACGTCGGCGTCGTCGGGCTCGGCATCGTGCTCTTCCCGGGTCGTGAAGGCCAGGAATTCGTCGAAGAGCGCGGGGTCGTACAGGGCGCCGCGATTCATCTTCATGATGTCCAGGGCCTCTTCCGGCGCGAGCGGGCGGGCCATGATCATGCCCATCTGCATCTCGATGTAGTCGACGGCCAGCTTCAGGAGCCGGGCCCCCCACGGGATGGCTTCGCCGTACAGGCGTTCCGGGAAGCCCATGCCGTCCCAGCGCTCCTGGTGGTGGTAGATGATTTGCGCCGCGCGCTGCGCGGGCTCGAGCGCCGTCAGCAGGTTTTCGCCGATGCGGGGGTACTGCCGGTATTGCGCCGTTTGCGCGCTTTCGAGCTTGTCCAGGGGCAGGGCGATCATCTCGTCCCGCCACGTGAGCTTGCCGATGTTGTACAGGGCGGCGGCCATTTCGAGGTCCTGGCGCTCTTTGGCATCCATGTCGCGCAGCTCGCAGAAGCGCCGGACCAGCTCGATGACCTTCCGGTTGGTCTGCCGGCTTCTCGGCAGGCGCTGGTTGATGAGCGAGGAAAAGACCTCGGTGGCCGTCACGTAGCTGTGCTGCAGGTCGGAATAGGCCTTGTCCAGCAGCGCCGTGGCGTGCGAGAGTTCGGCGGTGCGCTCCCGCACCCGCGCTTCCAGGGTTTCGTTCAGCCGCTGCAGGGCCTCGTTCTGCTCGTGCGCCAGCTTGCGCAGGCGTTCGCGGTCTTGCTCGGCGTCGCGGTGGGCCAGGCTCTGCTCGATGATGCAGAGGAGTTCGGCGTCGTCCCAGGGCTTGGTGATGTAGCGGTAGATGTGGCCGTCGTTGATGGCCTGGATGGTCGCGGCGATGTCGACGTGGCCGGTGAGCAGCATGCGTATGCAGTCGGGCCAGCGGCGCCGGATCTCGACGAGCAGCGTCGCGCCGTCCATGGCGGGCATGCGCACGTCGGAAATCACCAGGTCCACGTCATGGGTTTCCATCAGCGACAGGGCCGCCGCGCCGCCGTCGGCCGTCAGCACGCGATAGGGTTTGCGGTACAGCGCCCGTTTGATGCTTTTCGTGATGTAGGGGTCGTCGTCGACCAGGAGCAAGGTCGCGCCGTGCTGCGCCTCGGGCTGTTCAGACCGCATCGGAGGGCTCCTTGGCCGTCGGCTGCTTGATGGGTAGCCAGACTCGAAAGCGCGAGCCCTCGCCAAGCCGGCTGGATACTTCTATGCGTCCCTGGTGCTTCTGGACGATGCTGTTCGACAGCGCCAGGCCCAGGCCGGTGCCCTGGCCCACGGGCTTGGTGGTGAAGAACGGTTCGAAGATGCGTTGCGAAAAGGCTTCGTCTATGCCCTGGCCGGTGTCTTCGACTTCCAGCCAGGCTTCGCTTCCTTGCGTTCCCGTCCGGATGGTGATGACGCCCGTGCCGTCGATCGATTGCGCGGCATTGATGACCAGGTTCAGCACGACCTGCTTGATCTGGGAGATGTCGCATTCGACGGGCGGCAATTGCCCGTATTCCTTGACGATGACGGCCTTCTGGCGGATTTCGTTGCCGGCGATGCTGAGCGTGGATTCTATGCCCTGGTGCAGGTCCACCGCGCTGAAGCCGTTGGTCTCGATGTGCGAGAAATCCTGGAGCGAGGAAATGATGCGCTTGATGCGCCCGATGCCTTCCTCGGATTCCTGGATCAAGGCCTCGACGTCGTTGCGTATGTATTGATAATCCAGGTTCTGCTTGAGCCTGCGTATTTCTTCCAGGTTGTCCAGGTCTTCGACGGTATCGACGATTTTGATGAGGTCGCGGACGTAGCTGGCCAGCGTCTTGAGATTGGAAAAAACGTAGCCGACCGGGTTGTTGATTTCATGGGCGACGCCCGCGGCCAGCTGCCCGATGCTGGCCAGCTTGTCGGAACGCAGCAATTGGTCGTTGGCGCGCTCGAGCTCGGCAAGCAGCCGTTGCTGGTCTATGCGGGTCTGTCGAAGTTCTTGCAGCGCCCGGCTGAAACCCTGGTGGAAAGGGCTGCCGTTGCGGGGCTGGAATTCGCAGAAGAACAGGGCGTAGTACGGGTGGCCGTCGTCGGTGTCGACGAAGGAAAAGTACAGCAGCCCATGCAGGATGCGCGGCGCTTCGCCGGCGGCGCGCACGTGAATTTCCAGGCGGGTGTGGGCGTCGTCGGCGATCACGGGCTTGCCGGCGAGGCGGCCGCAAAGGCGCAGCGTGGCGTCCAGGACGGCGGGATCCATGCCGTGGTAGACGGCCGCGGGCGCCCGGCCGATGGCGTTTTCGTTGGGGATGCCGGTTTGGGTGACCATGTAGCTGTTCGTGAAGTACAGCATATGATTTTTATCCAGCACGATGAAGCCGAGCGGCGCTACGTTCTGAAGGTCACGAGAGAGTTCTTGCATCATTTTGGTATAGGATTTTTCCTGTTTTGCGGATGTGTGCCGCAACGAACCAGGCATGCAATGCGAACAGCTAGGATATTCCCGCGAACGCCTTCTAGATATACCGAGAAGGGTTATTTTACATGAAGATACATTGTTTGTACTGCTTGTACTAGGTTTGGGGCGCGCGCCTTGATCCCTCCGATCGATCTTGCGGAGCAGCTCTGACGCACGCAAAGAAAAACCGCCTAGGGATTACACCCCTAGGCGGTTTTGACTAGCTGAAAACACTAGTGAATTTTGGCGCGGCTGGCAGGATTCGAACCCACGACCCCTTGGTTCGTAGCCAAGTACTCTATCCAACTGAGCTACAGCCGCTGTGAAAGAGGCGTAACTATAACACGGTTTTTTTTTCTTGTCATGGCGACCGGCAAACTACTTCCTGGAGACGTGGGGATTGCCTTCTATATAGAACCGCAGCGGCCGGGCCGCCCACTCGCCGGCGTAGTCCACGCCGATGCGCGGCCGGGTCACGATGGTGATGGGCGAGGCGTCGTCCGCTTCGGCGATGTAGAAGTCCTCGCTGCACAGATCGTGCCCATAGTGGGACTTGTCTATGCCCATGGCCTTGCACAAACGCCCCGGGCCATTGGCGGGCGCCGCCAGGTTGGCCACGGGCTCGAGCGCGCGCAGCAGCACCGCGGTGCCGGTGCCCGGGGCGCCGGTGACGACGTTCATGCAGTGATGCATGCCGTAGATCAGATAGACATAGGCGTGGCCCGGCGGGCCGAACATGGCCCGGGTGCGGGGGGTCAGGCCCTTGGACGAATGGGCGGCCAGGTCTTGCGGCCCCAGATAGGCTTCGACCTCGACGATGCGCCCGACCCGGGGCGTTTCTTCGACGCGGTGGACCAGCAGCTTGCCCAGCAGGGCCTGGGCCACGACGACCGTGTCGCGGTCGTAGAAAGACCTGGGCAGCATGGGCGGTGGGCGATGCATGAAGGAGCGTGTCACGTCACGATACAAAAAAAGGCACAATCCATTGAATATACCCGAATATGTAGTTGACTTGCCGGTGCCTTATCTATAGCATGGCAATCTAGATTTTCAAGTTCGTTGAAGTTAGTACAAATTCAGTACCTCAGTACTTTTTTGCTCAAATCTCTACACCTTGACAGTCTTCCTTAAGGGCATGTCGCTCAATTTTTATAGGGATTGCAAAAATGCAAACTGAAACCGGTATTGTCAAATGGTTCAACAACGAAAAAGGCTACGGCTTCATCAAGCCTGAGTCCGGTGGCAAGGACCTCTTCGCCCACCACACCGATATTCTCGGCACGGGCTTCAAGTCGCTCGAAGAAAACCAGCGCGTTTCCTTCGTCGCCTCGGAAGGCCAGAAGGGCCCGCAAGCCAAATCCATCCAGGTCCTGTAATACGGCCTTGATGCAGTAGAAAAGCCCACCGCAAGGTGGGCTTTTTTCACGCCGTCGCCGGCAGGCGCGCCAGCCATTGCGCTTTCTGCTCCGGCGGCAGGAAAGACGCACGGATGCTGTTGCCGGCCAGGGTGGCGAGTTCCGCTTCGTCCAGGCCCAAGGATTCGGCGCAGGCCAGGTAGTTGTCGGCCAGGTAGCCGCCGAAATAAGCGGGGTCGTCCGAATTCACGGTGACCATCAGGCCCTGGCGCAGCATGCGGGCGAGGTTATGGTCTTCCAGCGAGGGAAAGACGCAAAGCCGCAGGTTGGACAAGGGGCATACGGTGAGGGGCACCTTTTCCTGCGCCAGCCGCCGCATCAGGTCCGGGTCTTCTTCGCTTCTGACGCCGTGGTCTATGCGTTCCACCCGCAGGATATCCAGGGCGTCGCGCACGTAGGCCGCGGGGCCCTCTTCCCCGGCATGGGCTACCAGGCGGAACCCCAGCTCGCGGCAGCGGGCGAAAACCCGCGCGAATTTTTCCGGCGGGTTGCCTTTTTCGGCGGAATCCAGCCCTATTCCCATCCAGATGTCCTGGTACCGGTCGCGCAGCGGCAGGGCTTGCTCCAAGGTGGAAAAGGCATCGGCTTCCGGAAGGTGCCGCAAGAAGCTCAATAGCAGGTAGCCGCTGACGCCCAGGGTATCGCGGGCGTCGCGCAAGGCGCGGCCGATGCCGGCGAATACCGTTTCCATGGGAACGCCGCGGGCGGTGTGGGTCTGCGGGTCGAACATGATTTCCGCATGCACGATGCCGTCGCGCTGGGCGCGGCGCAGGTAGGCCATGGTCATGTCGTAGAAATCCGCCTCCTGGATCAGCACGCCCGCGCCTGCGTAATACAGGTCCAGAAAGGACTGCAGATCATCGAACCGGTAAGCGGCGCGCAGCGCTTCCACCGTCGGATACGGCAGTTCGATGCCGTTGCGGCGGGCCAGCTCGAACATCAGCTCCGGCTCCAGCGTGCCCTCGATGTGAAGGTGGAGTTCGGCTTTCGGCAGGGCGCGTATGAATTGCAGAAGTCGGGGGTCGGGGCGGGTGTGGCTGTGCATGTGGTGGCGCGCTACGGCATCAAGGCGGGGACCCTATTATGTCAGGGATTGTGCCCGAACCAAATGCCGTGGCGCTGTGGCCTTCATGGGACGCCCTGAACCGGCGCCCGCCGTTGCGGGCGGACGCCGGCGCGCCCGCGTACACGGAGTTCGGCCTTCAGCCCAGCCAGAGCGAGACCTCGGGAACATAGGTGACGACCATCAGGACGATCAGCATGGAAATCAGGAACGGCCATGCGGCCACGGCGATTCTGCCGATGCCGGTTTGCGCGATGCTGCTTGCCACGAACAGGTTCACGCCCACAGGCGGCGTGATGAAGCCGATTGCCAGGTTCATGACCATGATGACGCCGAAGTGCACGGGGTCGACGCCCAGCTTCAGTACCAGAGGCAGCAGGATGGGCGTCAGGATCACGATGGCCGCGAGCGCTTCCATGAATACGCCTATCCATAGCAGGAAGACGTTGATGAGCAGCAGGATGACGATTTTGTTCTCGGAGATGCTGAGAATGGCCGTGGCGATGGTGTCCGGTATCTGTTCTATGGTCATGATGTTTCCGAACATCGTGGCCATGGCCATCAGGACGATGACGATGGAAGACGTCAGCGATGATTCGATGCAGCTTTGATACAAGCTCTTCCATGACATTTCGCGGTAGATCCAGAGGCCGACCACCAGGCCGTACAGGGCCGCGACCGCGGCGGCCTCCGTGGGCGTCATGATGCCGCCGTAGATACCGCCCAGAACGATCACCGGCACCAGCAGCGCCCATTTGGCGTCCCAGCAGGCCCATAGCAGGGTGGCCGGCGAGCGTTTGCGCTTTTCGCCGTGCCAGCCCTTCTTTTTGGAGATCATGTAAGCCACGATCATCAGGCCCACGCCCATGATGACGCCGGGAATGATGCCGGCCATGAACAGCTTGCCCACCGAGACTTGGCCGGCCACGCCGTAGATCACGAAGGGGTTGCTTGGCGGAATGATGACGCCGATCGCCCCGGCCGATGCGACCACCGCCGCGGCGAAGTATTTGTCGTATCCGCGCGCGATCATGGCGGGTATGGTGATCGTGCCGATCGCCGCGACGGTGGCCGGGCCCGAGCCGCTGATCGCGGCGAAGAACATGCAGGTCATGATGCTGGCCAGGGCCATGCCGCCGGGAAGCGAACCCACGAGTTCGTCGCCCACGGCCAGCAGGCGTTTCGAGAGCCCGCCCGCGCCCATGAAGATGCCCGCGGCGATGAAGAAGGGAATCGCCATGATCGGGAATGAATCGATGGAAACGAAGGCGATCTGGGCCAGATAGGCCACGGGCAGCGTGCCCGCGCCCACGATGGCGGCCAGAGTGGAGAGGCCCAGTGAGAAAGCGATGGGCACGCCCAGCATCAGGAACAGGATGAAGTAGGTGAAGAGCAGGCCGGTCGCGCTCCAGTCGTCTCGGAGCATGACGGGCGCAAAAGAAACGCCGGCCAGGGCGATGCCTGCGAGAACGTCGGGCAGCGGCATGTGGCGGGCTTCGTTCCACATGTCCTGCAGCGTGCGCAAAGCCATCAGCGAGAAGCCGATCGGCAGAATGAGATAAGGAATGAAATATTTGATTTGCAAGGCCGGCGTGGTTTGCGGCATTGCAATCTGCATGGCGACGTGGTCGGCGCCCATGGCGGCCAGCAGCCCGACCAGTATCATCGCGTAGGTGCCGGTCATGATCCACACGATGCTTTGGTGGCGCGGGCTGAGCTTCAGGAAGAGGACGTCGACGCGTATGTTGCTGCGCGCCAGTATGGCGACCGGGACCGCGAGATAAGAAATCCAGATGAACAGATAGCGTGAAAGCTCTTCCGTCCATACCGCCCATCCGGAAACGTGTTGCAATGCGGCGCCGATATCCTTCTGGTCGAAGAAGCGGCCCAGGACGGACACCCAGAACGGGTCGTCCAGTGCCTGGGAGAGATTGCTGATGGAATAGCGGAACAGGGTCTGATAGTTGATGAGCAGGATCATCACGATCAGGCCGACGACGAGCAGCGGCTTTTCCAGGTTGTTCAGCCATTTCTGCCTGGGGGCCGCGGGCCCGGAAGGCCGGACCGGGTCGGCCGGCGCATCGGCGCCGAGGACCAGGGCCGGCGCATTGGGATTGGTCTGCATAGGCGTCATGTCCGGCCCCTTGTGTGCGCTTATCGTTGGGTATCCTGAACCATCTTGACCAGCTCCGGCGGCAGCTTGGCCGCGTGGGCGTCGAACACCGGCTTGGTTGTTTTCTTGAAATCGGCTATTTCGTCGTCGGTCGTCTCATGAATCGAAATGCCGCCGTCCACGAAAGCCTTGCGCGCCGCCTTTTCATTTTCCGGATAGAACTTCGTGCGTTGCATGGCCAGTGCTTCGGCCGCCGCTTCGCGTATCACCGCCTGCGACTCGGGAGCCAGGCCGTCCCACCATTTCTTGTTGGCCATCGCGACCTGCATGCCGTAGTTGTGATTCGAGGTGATGGCGTATTTGAGGACTTCGTTGTGCTTGGCGCCGAACAAATGCGGGAAGGTGTTGCCCTGGGCATCGATGGTGCCTTGCTGCAGCGCCGTATAGACCTCGCCCCAGGCGATGGGGGCCGGGTTGGTGCCCAGCGCCTTGGCCACGTCCACCTCCACCGGCGAATCGGTGGTCCGCATCTTCATCCCTTTCAGGTCGGCGGCCTTCTTGAGCGGCCGGTTCACCGAAACGAAATTGCGGTACCCGTATTCGGCATACATCACGGGTTCCATGCCGATGTCGTTCGCGACCTTCTTGAAATACGTGTTGAGCTCGCCGCCCGGGTCGATGGATTTGTAGAGATTCTGCTGGAATTTGGGCGACGTGATGTACGGCAGATCGAAGACGGCGTACAGCGGCGAAAAATTGGCCAGGTTGGGGGTGGAGCTTACGCCGATTTCCAGCGTGCCCTTTTGGGCCCCTTCGATCAGCACCCGGTCGCTGCCCAGGATGGCCGCCGGGAACACCTGCACCTGCATTTTCCCATCCGACTTTTCCTTCACCAGGTCGGCGAACTTCTGGTAAGCCATGGTGATGTGGTTGCCCGGAGGCGCAGTATGGGCCAGGCGGAACTTGAGCTTGGGCCCGGTGTAGTCCGCCAGCGCGGGCGGGGTGGAGACCAGGGCCAGCCCAAGCGTGCCAAGGATGAATGCGGTCTTTTTCATGAGTCTCTCTCTTTGGTCCATTTTGAATAGGCGAGAGGCCCAGGACTGCGACCCTGGTTTGTCTCCTCTCATCGGGCGGCAATTCGATTGCTCTTTGGTTTTTGTTTTGTAATAAAAGGAACTTTTTGTTCCATCTATATATTATTTTGGCCGATTCTAAGGAGGAAGACGGTTTAAGTCAACAAGATACCAAAAAAATCAGAATGAAAAGTTCCTGATTCAAAGACTGGAGCGCCTGTTGCGCAGGCTTTTCTTGGTTTTCTCCAGGCTCCGGCTGGCCTCTTTGCCGCGCTTGAGCGCCACGCCCAGGGCGAGGACGTCGATGAGCGCCAGATGGACCAGGCGCGAGATCATGGGGCTGTAGAGCTCGGTGTCCTCCTGGGTGTCGGCGCGCAGCAGCACGCCGGCCAGGTCGGCCAGGGGCGTGCCGCTTGCCGTGATGGCCACGACGGGGCAGCGGTTCCTGCGCGCGAGCCTGACGGCGTCCAGGATTTCGCGCGAGCGGCCGGAATGCGAGATGGCCACCAGCACGTCGGACGGCCCGAGCAGCGAAGCCGCCATCAATTGCACATGGCTGTCGGAATACGCGGCGGTGGCCAGGTCGAAGCGGAAGAATTTGTGCTGCGCGTCTTGCGCCACGATGCCGGAATTTCCCACCCCGTAGAACTCCACGCGCCGCGCCCGGCTGATCAGGCCGATGGCGGCGTCCACCTGGCCGGCCTGAATGTCGTTGCGCGCGCGCAGCAGGGCGGATACCGCGTTGTCCATGACCTTGGCCGCCAGCACGCCCGCGCCGTCGTCGGCGTTCAGCGAGGAATGCACGTAGGGGACGCCCGTCATGAGGCCGGCGGCGAACTGGATCTTGAAGTCGGGCCAGCCCTTGTAGCCCATGCTGCGGCAGAAGCGGATGACGGTGGGTTCGCTGACGCCGGCCAGGCGGGCCACGTCGCCCAGGGCCGCATGGGCGACGTCATGCGTCCGGTCGAGCAGCAGCTGGCCGACTTTGCGCTCCGCCGCGCTGAGCGTGGCCAGGTCTTGCGCTATCCGTGCCGGCAGTGATTTGGTCATGTTCGAGTCGTTCCAGGTAGGCGGCGGCTCCGGTCAGTCCCGGGTAGGCTGCATCGATGATGAAAACGGGAATGGCGGAAAGATAGTCCGAAAACCGGCCCTTGTCATTGAAACGCGCGCGGAACGGCGACGTCAGGAAGTATTCCCCGAGCTTGGGGATGATGCCGCCGCCCAGGTAGATGCCGCCGCGCGCGCCCAGGGTCACGGCCAGGTCGCTGGCCGCGGTGCCGAGTATGGCGCAGAAGGCGTCGAGCGCCCGGCGGCATGTGGGGTCCTTGTCCGAGATGGCCAGGAAGCTGATGTCGGCCGGGCCCAGCGCCTGCGGCTGCAGGCCTTGCTCCAGGCTCAGGCAGCGGTGGATGAACTGCAGGCCGGCGCCCGACAGCAATCTTTCCATCGAGACGTGGCCGAACTCCGCGCGCGCATGTTCCCATAGCCGCTGCTCCAGGTCGTTGCACGCCGCGAAGCTGACGTGGCCGCCTTCCGCCGCCAGCGGCAGCCATGGGCCGTGCGGGGTGGGAATGAGGGCGGAAACGCCCAGGCCCGTGCCGGGGCCGATGACGCCCAGCGGCGTGCGCGGCGCGCTTGCGCCGCCGCCGACCCGCCGCAGCTCGTTCTCCGCCAGATGGGGCAGCGCCAGCGCCAGGGCGGTGAAGTCGTTGATGACGTGCAGGGCGTCCAGGCGCAGCTTGCGGCGCAGGTCTTCGATGGAGAACGACCAGTTGAAATTGGTCATTTGTATGCGGTCGCCCAGCACCGGGTTGGCGATGCCGATGACGGCGCCCGCGATCTCGGGCCGGCCGCATTCGTCCAGATAGTGCTCTATGGCTTCGCGCAGGGACGAAAAATGGTTGACCGGCCAGGCCGCGATGCGTGCCACCGACGCGGGGCCGGAGCACAGCGCGAAGCGCGCGTTCGTGCCGCCGATGTCGGCGATGAGGTGCTGCGGGCGGTCATGGGTGCCAGTAAACATCGAGGGGTACCTCCTGTTGGGCGATCAGATAGCTGACGGGCAGGGCGGGGGTGGCGGCTTGCGCGGCGGCCGTTTCGTACACGCGGCGCTTCGCCGGCCCGCTGATGTACAGCGCCAGGCCGCCTGCGCGCATGAGCGCGTTCAAGCTCATGCTGATGCGTTCATAGGGCGCCTTGGGCGGCGACACGTGCACGTAGCGGTCGCCGCGCGCGCCGTCCAGCGCCCGGCCCAGCTGCGGCGCGCCCGGAAACAGCGACGCCGTGTGCCCATCTTCGCCCATTCCCAGCACGGCCAGTGTAATGCGATGTTTCTGCCGGTTGGCGCGCTGCAGGTTCGCCTGCATGCCTTCGGGCGGATGGGCCAGGCCCAGGAAGCCGGCGGCGGCGGCCCGGTTGCGCAGCAGATGCTTGCGCACCAGGCGTTCATTGCTGTCGGCGTGGGTGGGCGGCAGATAGCGCTCGTCGACCAGGGTGACGGTGACGAACTCCCAGTCCAGCTCGGCCTGGCTCAGCGCGTCGAACAAGGCGATGGGCGAGCGCCCGCCCGAGACCGCAAGGCCGGCTTGCCGGCCCGCGGCGATGTCGCGCCGCAGGGCCGAAACGATATGGCCGGCCAGCGCTTCTATGCAGGACGGCGCGTCCGGGTATTCATGCCACATGTCAGTTTTCCTCATGCCAGACCACGCCGGCCCTGGACAGCAGGCCGCTGGAGGCGGCGGGCCCCCAGCTGCCGGCGATGTAGGGCTTGGGCGCGATGCCGTGCCTGTCCCAGCAGGCCAGTATCGGTTCCACCCAGATCCAGGCTTGCGCCTGTTCGTCGCGGCGCATGAACAGGGCGAGCCGCCCATGGATGACGTCCAGCAGCAGCCGCTCGTAGGCGTCCGCGCGCCTGGCCTTGAACAGAGTGTGGAAATCGAGATTCAAATAGGCCGACTGCAGGTTCATGGCGTCTCCCGGCTCCTTCGCCAGGAAATGCAGGCGTATGCTTTCGGTGGGCTGGAGCCGGATCACGAGCTTGTTCGCCGATTGCTGGCTGAAGGGCGTATGGAACAGGGCATGGGGAACGGGGCGGAATTGGATGACGATCTCGGCCACTCTTTCCTGCATGCGCTTGCCCGTGCGCAGGAAGAAGGGGACGCCGGCCCAGCGCCAGTTCACGACTTCGGCCTGCAGGGCCACGAAGGTTTCGGTGTTGCTGTCGGGCGCCACATGGGGCTCATCGCGGTAGCCGGGCACGGGCGCGCCGCGTATGGCGCCGCCGCGGTATTGCCCGCGCACCGTCTTGGCCGGGACGTCTTCATCGCTGAAGGGCTTGAGCGATTTCAGGACCTTGAGTTTTTCATTGCGCACGGCCTCTTCCGCCAGGCTGGAAGGCGGTTCCATGGCGACCATGCAAAGCAGCTGCAGCAGATGGCTTTGCAGCATGTCGCGCAGCGCGCCGGTCTGGTCGTAGAAATCGCCTCTTTCCTCGACCCCGAGCTCCTCGGCGATGGTGATCTGTATGTGGTCTATCCATTCCCGCCGCCACAGCGGTTCGAACAGCGTGTTGCCAAAGCGTATGGCCAGCAGATTCTGGACGGATTCCTTGCCCAGGTAATGGTCGATGCGGTAGATCTGGTTCTCGGCGAAGCATGCGCCCACCGCGGCATTGATGGCGTTGGAGGAGGCCAGGTCATGCCCCAGCGGCTTTTCGAGCACGAGGCGGACATTGGGGTGGTTCATCCCGATGCGGGCAAGGTTTTCGCATATCGTGATGAAAAGCCGCGGGGCGGTGGCCAGGTAGCAGACGGTGATGCGCCCGGGGTCGCCGCCCAGCGCATCGAGCAGTTCGGCGTAGTCCGCCTGCTGATCGGCGTCCAGCTGCCGAAACCGGATCCGGCCGCAAAAGCCGGCCCACGATCCGGCGTCGAAATCGGCGCCCAGCCCGGGCCTGACCCGCTCTTCCAGCGTGCGCAGATAGCCTTCGAGGCTTTGCGGTTCGCGGCCCAGGGCGAAGATGCGCCCGTCGGCGTCCAGCAGCCCCGCCTTGTGGGCCTGGTACAAGGCGGGGACGAGCTTGCGCAGCGCCAGGTCGCCGGTGCCGCCGAAAAAAACGATGTCGAAGGGAGGGGTGCACGCCATTTGACCGTTCCTGTTCAGGCCGCGCCGCATGGTCCGCCGCGCAGCCCGTTTGTGCAATTAGGCTACTTGTCGGCCGCCTTGTAAAGCCGGCTGCCCGCGGGGCGATAGCTGGCTACAATCCGATTGTGCTTTTTCAACGCGCCCCGCGCCAACAAATTCCATGCCCAAGACCCCCCAACGCAGCACCATCGCCGACGTGGCCCGGCATGCGGGCGTATCCAAGGCGACGGTGTCGCGCTTCCTGAATCACCGAGACACCTTGTTGACGCCGGCCATCGCCAAGCGGGTGGAGGCGGCCGTGAAGGAACTGGGCTACAAGCCCAGCCCCATGGCCCAGGCGCTCAAGCGCGGCCGTTCCCGGCTGATCGGGCTGGTGGTGGCCGACATCACCAACCCCTATTCGGTGGCCGTGCTGAGCGGGGCGGAACTGGCCTGCCGCGAGGCCGGCTACCTGGTCATGCTGTTCAACCTGGGCAATGAAAGCGAGCGGGAAAGCGCCGGGATACAGGCCTTGTCCTCCTACAAGGTCGAAGGCTTCATACTCAACACCATGGGGCACGATGCGGGCGCCGTGCTGGAAACCGCCGGCCAGGGGCGGCCCGTGGTGCTGGTGGACCGCATGCACCAGGGGCTGGACGTCGATTTCGTGTCGCTCGACAACCCCCACGCCATCGATCTGTGCATGAACCACCTGATCTCCGCCGGCTACCGGGATTTCCTGCTGGTGTCCGAACCGCTCGGGCAGGTCAGTTCCCGCATCCAGCGCGCGCGGGCCTACGAGGCCTTCATCCAGGCGCGCGGCCCGGCGCTGCGGGGCGACAGCTTCGAGTGCGGTCCCGCCGACGAAGCCGCGCTCATGCAGCGCCTGCAGGCCCTGCGGGCCAATGCCCGCGGCCTTCCCGCGGTGGTCTCCAACAACGCGGTCGTCACCTTGCGCCTGATCGCCGCCGTCGCGGCGCTGGGCTGGAAGCTGGGCGAGGACATAGGCTTGATCGGCATCGACGACGCGCCCTGGGCGCCCTTCGTCGGGCCGGGCGTCAGCGCGGTGTCCCAGCCCACCGAGCAGATCGGCCGCCTGGCCGCGCGCTGCCTGCTGCAGCGGCTGGACGGCCTGACGGCGCCGGCGCGCACCATCCTGCTGCCCGGCACGCTGGCCGCGCGCGGCTCCACGCGCAGCCGCGCGGCCGCCGCGCTTGCGCCGGGCTGACGCCCGCCAGGGCTTTGCGCCGGCGCCCGCGAACGCGGAAAAAATATGACATGAAAAACTGCTGATATAATTCGACCAACTTTGACCGTAAGCTGAAACCGGTTTCATAGGAAAAGCTGCAGTATGTTCAGGCTGCGCGGTATGCTTTTACCGTCAGCGATACCGTGGGTTCAAACAAAGTGAATTATTCATTTCAATTTGGTCCGGTTTTCGAGGCATGGCCCCTGCTGCTGCGCGGCACCTGGATGACCATCCAGCTGTCCTTCACGGCGATGGTGCTCGGCTTGGCCGTCGCCATACTGTGCGCCTGGGGCAAGACCGCCGGCCCCGCGCCGCTGCGCTGGCTCATCAATGTCTACATCGAAGTCATCCGCAACACGCCGTTCCTGATCCAGCTCTTCTTCTTTTTCTTCGCCTTGCCGGCGGTGGGCATCAGATGGTCGCCGTACATGGCGGCGCTGATCGCCATGGTGTTCAATCTGGGGGCCTATGCCACGGAAATCGTCAGGGCGGGCATAGAGTCCATACCCAAGGGCCAGATCGAAGCCGGCCACGCATTGAACCTGTCCCGGGTGGAAATCTTCCGCTTCGTCGTGCTCAAGCCGGCCTTGCGCGCCATCTATCCGGCGCTCACCAGCCAGTTCATCCTGCTCATGCTGGCATCCAGCGTGGTGTCGGTCATTTCGGCCGACGACCTCACGTCGGTGGCAGCCAACCTGCAGTCCGAGACCTTCCGCAGCTTTGAAATCTACATCGTCATCACGGGCATATACCTGGCCTTGACGCTGGCATTTTCCTATGTGTTTCGGCTGGTGTTCCAGTGGGGCCTCAATTATCCGGACCGTCGATGATGCGTACATTTGGCTATTCCGATTTCTGGTTCATACTCGAAGCCGCGCAGTGGACCATCGTCCTGTCCGTCATGGCCTTCATCGGCGGCGGCATCGTCGGGCTGATCGTCGCGCTGGCGCGCACTTCCGACAGCGCCGCCGCGCGCAGCCTGTCCATGGGCTTCATCCAGCTGTTCCGGGGAACCCCGCTGCTGCTGCAGCTGTTCCTGGTGTTCTTCGGCGCGCCGGTCCTGGGCCTGGACATCAACCCATGGCTGGCGGCCGCGATCGCCCTGACCTTGAACAGCGGCGCGTTCCTGGGCGAGATCTGGCGTGGCTGCATCGAAGCCATCCCGCGCGGGCAATGGGAGGCCGCCGAAGCCCTGGGCCTGTCCTACCGCGACAAGATGCGCGACGTGGTGCTGCCGCAGGCCATGAAGATCGCCGTGCCGCCCACGGTCGGCTATATGGTCCAGATCGTGAAGGGCACGTCGCTTGCCGCCATCATCGGCTTCACCGAACTCACCCGGGCGGGGCAGATCATCAACAACGCCACGTTCCAGCCCATGCTGGTGTTCTCGGTCGTCGCCGTCATTTATTTCGTGTTGTGCTGGCCCTTGTCGCTCCTGGCGGCCAGGCTCGAACGGAAACTCGCTTTATCGCTAGCGCGGTAACGAAACCGGGCGGCGACGACCCGCCCGGTTTCTCCGGTGTTTGATCCACTCTATTCCTATTTGGAGACGCAAAAATGTTTGTACTCGAGAATGTGAAGAAAATCGCGGGAGCGGCTTTGCTGGCCGGCTGCGCGGCCTTGACGCTGGGCGCGGCGCCGTCGGCGGCCGAGACCATAGACGACGTCAAACAGAAAGGCGAACTGACCGTCGGCATGCTGGTCGATTTTCCGCCTTACGGCATCTTGAACGCCCAGAACAAGCCCGACGGCTACGACGCCGACGTGGCCAAGCAGCTGGCCAAGGACCTGGGCGTCAAGGTCAACATCGTGCCGGTCACCGGCCCGAACCGCATTCCCTTCCTGCTGACCAACAAGGTCGACATGCTGGTGGCGTCCCTGGCCATCACGCCCGAGCGCGCCAAGCAGGTCCAGTTCTCCGATCCCTATTCGGCCGCCCAGATCGTGATGTTCGGCGGCAAGGACAGGAAGATCGGAAAGCCCGAGGACCTCTCCGGGCTGCGCATCGGCGTGGCGCGCGCCAGCACCCAGGACATCGCGGTGACCAAGGTGGCGCCCAAGGACGCCAACATCCGCCGCTTCGACGACGACGCCTCGGCCATGCAGGCGCTGCTTTCCGGCCAGGTCGACGCCATCGGCTGCTCCACCACGGTCGCCGCGCAGATCTCGCAGCGCGCGCCCAACCGCTTCGAGAACAAGTTCGTGCTCTTGCAGCAGGAAATGGCCGTCGCCATGCGTCCGGGCGAGCCCAACACCCTGAAAGCGGTGAACGAGGCCGTCGCGAAGAACATCCAGAACGGCGAATTCAGCAAGCTGTTCGAAAAATGGCTGGGCACGCCGCTGCCCGAACTGAAGAAATCCTGATTCCATAGCGATCGAACATGACAGACAGACAGAATCCGGCTGTTGTCGATCGAGGCGGTCGTTCCGCCCAGGCGGGTGGAACGATCATCGAGATCCAAGGGCTGAACAAGTGGTATGACAAATTCCACGTGCTGACGGACATCGACCTGAAAGTCTCTTCGGGCGAGCGCATCGTCATCTGCGGCCCTTCCGGCTCGGGCAAGTCGACGCTGATCCGCTGCATCAATGCGCTGGAGAAAGTGCAGCAGGGGCGCATCGTGGTCGACGGCATAGACTTGACCGCCGGGGCCGGCAATATCGATGCCGTGCGCCAGGAAGTCGGCATGGTGTTCCAGCAGTTCAATCTTTTCCCGCACATGACCGTTTTGCAGAACTGCATGCTGGCGCCCATGCGCTCGCGCAAGGCGAGCAAGGCCGACGCGGAAGCCCTGGCCATGAAATATCTGACGCGGGTGCGCATCGCCGACCAGGCGCACAAGTACCCCAGCCAGCTGTCCGGCGGGCAGCAGCAGCGCGTCGCCATCGCGCGGGCATTGTGCATGACGCCCAAGATCATGCTGTTCGACGAGCCCACGTCGGCGCTGGACCCCGAAATGGTGAAAGAGGTGCTGGACACCATGATAGGCCTTGCCGAAGACGGCATGACCATGCTTTGCGTGACCCACGAAATGGGCTTTGCGCGCAGCGTGGCCGACAGGGTGATATTCATGGCCGACGGCAAGATCATCGAGCAGGCGCGGCCGGAGGAATTCTTCGGCAATCCCCAGCATGAAAAGACGCGCGCTTTCCTGGGCCAGATTCTCAATCACTAAAGTGCCGCTGGGCAGGCGGCGCACACCATCATGTCGATTTTCATTTCTCTTTCATCGTTCGGCGCGCACGAGGTCAGGCGGCACGGCCAGCCGTGGTTCGCCCGCCTGTGCCACCAGGCGGGCGCCGACGGCGTCGAAATCCGGGCCGAGCTGCTGCGGGGCGAGCCGGGCGAATGCGCCGAGCTGGCCGCCGTCGTGCGCGATACGGGGCTGCGCTGCGTCTATTCCTGCCCCGACATGCTGTGGCGCGCCGGCGGCGACCTGGACCGCGCCGCCCTGGATGCGGCCCTGGACTATGCCGGCGCGCTGGGCGCAACGGTGCTGAAGATGTCCATCGGCGCGTTTTCCGCGCAATCCGCCGCCGGCCTCGCGGCGCTGTCGAACAGGCTGGACGCGAGCGACGTCGAACTGCTGATCGAGAACGACCAGACGGTGGACGCGGGAACGCTGCACGCGCTCGGCCGCTTCTACCAGGCGGCCGATGCGGAGGGGCTCGATCTCGGCATGACCTTCGACATCGGCAACTGGCACTGGGTGGGCGAATGCCCCATGCAGGCCGCCCGCGAATTCGCCCACCGTGTCCGCTACGTGCACTGCAAAGGCGTGCAGCGGCAGCCCGGCCGCTGGGTCGCCGTGCCGCTGCAGGACTCGGCCGCGCCCTGGCGCGCGATCATGCGCGCCATGCCCCGGCCGCTGCCCGCGGCCATCGAGTACCCCCTGGCCGGCGAGGACCTGCTCGGGGTGACTCGGGCGGCGGTGCGGGGCTTGCGTGAACTGGAGCATCAGCTGTGAACCATGTCTTGGACGTCATAACCTTCGGCGAAGCGATGATGATGCTCGTGGCCGACCAGCCCGGCCCCCTGGAGCAAGCCATGCTGTTCCACAAGCGCACGGCGGGGGCGGAAACCAACGTCGCCATCGGCCTGGCGCGGCTGGGCCTGAAGGTCGGATGGGCGAGCCGGCTCGGGTCGGATTCCATGGGCCGCTACCTGCTCGATACGATGCGCAAGGAAGGCATAGACTGCTCGCATGTCGTGTGCGATGCCTCCCAGCGCACGGGCATGCAGTTCAAGGGGCGGGTGACCGACGGCAGCGATCCGCCGGTGGAATACCATCGCAAGGGCTCGGCGGCCAGCCTGATGCAGCCGGGCGACATCGACGAGGCATGGCTGCGCGGCGCCCGGCATCTGCATGGCACCGGCGTCTTTCCGGCGATTTCGGCGAACTGTTACCAGGTGGCCCGCAGGACCATGGAAATCATGAAGGACGCCGGCGGAACGATTTCCTTCGATCCCAATCTCAGGCCCAGTCTCTGGGCCTCGACCGACGCCATGCGCGAAGGCGTCAACGCCCTGGCGTTCCTTGCCGACTGGGTGTTCCCGGGCCTGGAGGAAGGGCGGCTGTTGACGGGGCTCGAATCGCCCCAGGACATCGCGCGCTTCTATCGGAATCGCGGCGCCGCCATCGTCGTGGTCAAGCTGGGCGCCGCGGGCGCGTATTTCGATGCGGCCGGCCAATCGGGCTACGTGGCCGGGTTTCCGGTCGAGCAAGTCATCGACACCGTGGGCGCCGGCGATGGCTTCGCGGCGGGCGTCATCAGCGCGTTGCTCGAAGGCAAGAGCCTGCGGGCCGCGGTCGAGCGCGGGGCCTGGATAGGGGCCCGCGCGGTGCAGGTGCTGGGCGACACCGAAGGCCTGCCCACCCGGCAAGAACTGGGAGACCGCTGATGAGCCGCAAGAAGGTGCTGGTTTACCGGCAGTTGCCGCCCGAGCAGCTGGAGCGCATCCGCCGCGAACACGAGGTCGTCGAGGCCAATCCGCGCCTGCCGGAACAGCGGCGGGCTTTTTTCGATGCGCTCCCGGAAGCGCAGGGCATGATCGGGTCCAGCTACCCCGTCGACGCGGCCATGCTGGCGCAAGCCCCGCGCCTGGAGGTGATTTCCAGCATCTCGGTGGGCGTCGACAAGTTCGAGCTGGATGCGCTGGCGCGGCGCGGCATCGTCCTGTGCCATACCCCCGGCGTGCTGACCGAAACCGTGGCGGATCTCTTGTTCGCGCTCATCCTGGGCACCAGCCGCCGCCTGGTCGAGCTGGCCTGCCACGTGCGCGACGGCCGCTGGACCGAGAGCGTGGGCGACGACCTCTTCGGCTGGGACGTCCACGGCAAGACCCTGGGCATCGTCGGCTATGGTCGCATCGGCCACGCCCTGGCCCGGCGCGCGGCGCTGGGCTTCGGCATGCCCGTGCTCTATCACACCCGCCGACCGGTGGACAGCGGCCTGCCCGAAGGGGCGGCCCGGGCCGCGGCCCTGGACGAACTGCTGGCCCGGTCGGATTTCGTGGCGCTGGTGCTGCCGCTGACGCCGCAAACCCAGGGCCTGATCGGGCCGCGCGAATTCGCGCTGATGAAACCGGGCGCCATCCTGGTCAACGGCGCGCGCGGCCCCATCGTGCAGGAGGAGGCGCTGCTGCGGGCGCTGGACGGCGGCCGTTTGCGGGCGGCCGGCCTGGACGTGTTCGACGTCGAGCCCCTGCCGCCGGACTCGCCCCTGCGCACCCACCCCAAGGTGCTGCCCTTGCCGCACGTGGGCTCGGCCACGCACGAAACACGCCTGGCCATGTCCGTGCTGGCGGTGGACAACCTGCTGGCGGCGCTCGGCGGCGGGCGGCCGCCGGCCGTGTACCGCCTGCCGCCCGCCGCGGGCTGACGCCGGCCCGGCGCCGCCCTACAAGGCGCAGGCTTGCCGCGCCAGTTCGGTGATGGCGCCCCATTGCCGCCCCGCCACCGCGGCCTCGGGCGTGAGCCAGGAGCCCCCTACGCATTTCACGTTCGGCAGGTCCAGATAGCTGCGCGCATTGGCCGCGTTGATGCCGCCGGTGGGGCAGAAGACGATGTCCGGCAGCGGACCGTACAGCGCCTTGAGCAAGGCCGTGCCGCCGACGGCCTGCGCGGGAAACAGCTTTTGCGCGGTGCAGCCTTCGTCGGCGGCCAGCATGGCTTCCGTAGCGGTTGCGACGCCCGGCAGGAAGGGGATGCCGGTTTGCCGGGCGGCCCGCGCGATGTCGGGCGTGAAACCGGGGCTGACGCCGAAGCGCGCGCCCGCGTTGATGGCCGATTCCAGCTGGCGCGCGCTGCGCACCGTGCCCACGCCGACCAGCGCCTCGGGCACCGCCTGGCTGATGAGCCTGATCGCCTCCAGGGCGGCGTCGGATCGCAGCGTGATTTCCAGGCTGCGCACGCCGCCGTCCACCAGGGCGCGCGCCAGGTCGACGGCGGTGTCGATGTCCTGGATGACGATGACGGGCATCACAGGGCTTTGTTCCAGCAGTTCTCTTGCGTTCATGCGGTCTACCTCTTGACGTTGACAGGCCCTGGGTGGTCAGAGCCAATCCGGATGGCCGAAAATGCTTGCGCCCGATTCCGCGCCGGTGGCATGCCGGCGGGCGCCGTAGAACAATTCCCGTCCCAGGCCGGCCTGCGCCGCTTCGGCCCCGGCGCCGGCCAAGGGCCTGTCGAGCCAGCCGTCCGGCGCCAGCACGTCCAGCCGGCCCGCGAGCGTGTCGATGCGGATCGTGTCCCCGTCCCGCACATACGCCAGCGGGCCGCCCGCCAGCGCTTCCGGGGCGGCATGGATGGCGGCGGGCACCTTGCCCGATGCGCCCGACATGCGCCCGTCGGTCAGCAGGGCCACCTTCAGGCCGCGGTCCTGCAGCACGGACAGCACGGGCGTCAGCTTGTGCAGTTCCGGCATGCCGTTGGCCTTCGGACCCTGGTAGCGGACGACCGCCACGAAATCCGAGGCCAAGCTGCCTTCATTGTATGCCTGCAGCAGGGCGTCCTGGCTGTCGAAGACGCGCGCCGGCGCCTGGATGACCCGGTGTTCCGGGGCCACCGCGGAAACCTTGACCACTGCCCTGCCCAGATTGCCCTGCAGGCGCTTCAGGCCTCCATCGGGGCTGAAAGGCCGGGCGACGGGCCGGATGACGTCGGGGTCCAGGGAGTGCGCCGGCCCTTCGCGCCAGGCCAGCGCGCCGCCCTCGAGGCAGGGCACCCGGGTATAGCGTTCCAGGCCCGGGCCGGCGACGCTGCGGACATCGCCGTGCAGCAGGCCGGCGCCGAGCAGCTCCGCGATCACCACCGGCATGCCGCCGGCCGCCTGGAAGTGGTTGACGTCCGCACCGCCGTTGGGATAGATGCGCGCCAGCAGCGGAACCGCCGCCGACAAGTCCGAGAAATCGTCCCAGTTGATGACGATGCCGGCTGCCCGGGCGACGGCGACCAGGTGCAGGGTGTGGTTGGTGGACCCGCCCGTGGCCAGCAGGCCGACGATGCCGTTGACGATGGCTTTCTCGTCGATCACTTCCGCCACCGGCGTGAACTCCTCGCCCTGCGCCGTGATCTGGAGGGCGCGCCGCGCCGCGGCCCGGGTCAGCGCTTCGCGCAGGGCCGTGTTGGGCGGCACGAAGGCGCTGCCCGGCAGGTGCAGCCCCATGATTTCCATGAGCATCTGGTTGGAATTGGCGGTGCCGTAGAACGTGCAGGTGCCGGGCCCGTGGTAGGAACGCATTTCGGAGTCGAGCAGTTCTTCATCCCCGGCCCGGCTTTGCGCGTGGCGCTGCCGCAGCAGCGATTTTTCGGTATTGGAGATGCCGGTGGGCATGGGGCCGGCCGGGACGAAGACGGCGGGCAGGTGGCCGAAGCTGAGCGCCCCGATCAGCATGCCCGGAACGATCTTGTCGCAGACGCCCAGGAAGACGCCGGCATCGAACATTGGATGGCTCAGGGCGATTGCCGTCGACATGGCGATGACGTCGCGCGAGAACAGGCTGAGCTCCATGCCGGGCCGCCCCTGGGTGATGCCGTCGCACATGGCCGGCACGCCGCCCGCGAATTGCGCGGTGCCGCCGGCGGCGAAGGCCGCTTGCTTGATCCAGGCCGGATAGGCGCCCAGCGGCTGGTGGGCGGACAGCATGTCGTTGTAGGCCGATACGATGGCGAGGTTGGGCCGGGACCGCTGCTTGAGGCGCGCTTTTTCGTCGTCCGCCATGGCGGCGAGGGCATGCGCGAAATTGGCGCAGGCCAGATGCCCGCGCTCGACTTTGCCGCCATAGGCGGCGCGGCTGCGCTGCAGGTAACGGCCGCGGGTGTCGGCGCTGCGGGCGATGATGCGCTGGGTGACGGCCTGGACGGCGGGGTGGATGGCCATGGCGTGGGCTCCTGTTTGCCGGACTGTAGCTGATAATTGTAGTTTAACTACATATGGCGCGCAAGATCGTCCGGCGCCGATGCCCGGTGGGCGCGGGTGCCGCGGATCGCCTAGTTCCGCCGGCGGTCCGTCATTGTTGCTGCCGGTAGGCGGCCAGCGCGGTCATGCCCCAGGCGAGCAGAAAGGCGACGCCGCCGATGGGCGTGACGGCGCCCAGCCATTTGTGGCCGGTCAGCACCAGCGCATAGAGGCTGCCGCTGAATATGAGGATGCCGACCAGCATGACGAGCCCGGCGCCGCGCAGGAGGGCGGAGCGGCGGCGTTCATGCAGCACGGCCAGGGCCAGCAGGCCCAGGCCGTGCACGAGCTGATACAGAACGGCGGTTTGCCAGGTCGCCAGCATGTCGGGCCCGACATGCTGCTTGAGGCCGTGGGCGCCGAATGCTCCGGCGCCCACGCCGATGAGCAGGATCAGGGATGCGACGATGGTTTGCACGCGGGGAGACATTTTTTCCTCGATGGTGGTTCAGGTGGATGATACACGGGGAGTCGGCGGGCCGGGAGCGCTGGGATGGCGGGCCGCGCGGCAAGCCCGAACGCGCCGCGACAATCGACGAGCCGTGCTGGTATCATGAACGCATCGGAAGTCATGCACGCCAGGATCTCCAAAGCCCACACGAGCCGCACGGCCCTGGCGCCGCCGGCCGTCGCGAGGTGCGCCATGGTATGGACCACGCATGAAGTCATCAACCAGACCCCCGAACTGGGCGACTACAACCTGTATTCCACCGACCCGGTCCTGAAAGAATGGGTCGCGAAATCCGCCGGGCAGTACGACGCAACGCTGTTCCACTACGGCGAAAGACTGGGGCGCCGCGCCGGCTTCGCCCTCGCTCACGACGCGGACCGCCACCCGCCCCGCCTGGAAACCCACGACCCGCGGGGCAACCGCGTCGATCGCATCCACTTCCATCCGGCCTGGCATCGTTTCATGCGCATGGCCTTCCTGCAAGGCATGCATTCCGGGCCATGGGCCGCGCCGGCAAAAGGCGCGCACGTCGCCAGGGCGGTTGCTTACCTGATGCACGGGCAGGTCGAAGCGGGCTCGCTTTGCCCCACCACCATGACCTACGCCGCCGTCCCCATCCTCGCGCGCGAGCCCTGGTTCGATTCGATCGCGCCCCTGCTGTATTCGACCCGGTACGATGAGCGCGACCTGCCCTTGCCGGAAAAGACCTGCATGATGGTCGGCATGGGCCTGACCGAGAAGCAGGGCGGCTCGGACTTGCGCAGCAACCTGACGCAGGCCGAGCCCGTGGCGGAAGGCGGGTGCGGCGAGCGCTATCGCCTGCGTGGCCATAAATGGTTTCTGTCGTCCCCGTCCTCGGACGCGCACCTGGTCCTGGCTCGCAGCCCGGCGGGCTTGTCCTGTTTCTACGTGCCGCGCTGGCTGGAGGACGGCGGCCGCAATGCCGTCATGGTCATGCGCCTGAAAGACAAGCTGGGCAACCGCTCGAATGCCAGCGCCGAGGTGGAATTCCAGGACGCCTCGGGCGTCCTGGTGGGCGAGGAAGGCCGGGGGCTGTCCATACTGCTGGAAATGGCTTCCTATACGCGCCTGGATTGCGTGCTGGGCAGCGCGGCGCTGCTGCGGCAGGCGCTGGTGCGGGCCATGCGCCATGCGCGCCATCGTGTCGCCTTCGGCCAGACGCTCATCGGCCAGCCCTTGATGCAGAGCGTCCTGATGGATCTGTGCCTGGAAAGCGAAGCCGCGACGCTGCTGGCGCTGCGGCTGGCGCAGGCTTGCGACGGCGCGGACGATCCGCTGGAACAGGCCTACCGGCGAATACTGACGCCGGCCGCGAAATTCTGGGTCTGCAAGCGCGGCGTGGAAGCCATTGCCGAGTGCATGGAAGTCCTGGGCGGGAACGGCTACATGGAAGAAGGTCCGCTGGCCCGGCTCTACCGCGAGGCGCCGGTCAATTCGATCTGGGAAGGCTCGGGCAATGTCATGTGCCTCGATGTCCTGCGCGCCATCCGGCGCGAGCCGGAATCGGCGGCGCTGTTTTTCGGCGATCTGGAAGCGGCATGCGCGCAAGACGATCCGCTGCGGTCGCGGCTGCAGGCTTTGCGGGTCCTGCTGGGCGCGTCCCGGATCGATCTGGAAGCCGCCGCCAGGCATGTCGCCGAAGAAATCGTGCTGCTGGTACAGGCCGGGCTGATGCGTCGGCATTCGCCGGAGACCCTGGCCGAGGCCTTCGTGCAAAGCCGGTTCAGCGGGAGCGGGCGCGTGTATGGGCTGGTTTCCGGGCCCAATGCGCTGAACAGCATGTTCGAGCGCGCCTGGGGCGGCGATTCCTAAGGGGGCGTCGCCTCCCGGCGAGGGCCCGGGCATTCCGCGCTCATTCACCTGGCCGCGGCCTGCCCCTATAATCAGCGCCTGAGCCTGATTTTATGGGGGGGCACGTGAACAGAGCCTTGAACGTCGCGCTACGCAGCCTGATCGATGCCGCCATGTCGCGGCGCCTCGGCCGCTGGCTGCTCGCGGCCGGCGTCCTGCTGGCCGCCGGCCTCGCGTCCCTGGACGCGCTCGACCCCCGGGTCGAAGCGCGCTCCGCCACCCAAAACGCCTCGAACGAGCAAGCCCACACCCTCACCGGGCGCGTCGTCCAGGTGGCCGACGGCGACACCTTCACCATCCTGGTGGACGGCAAACAGCGCCGCATCCGCATGGCGAGCATCGACGCGCCCGAAGTCACCAAAGACCGGCAGCGGCCTGGCCAGCCGTTCGCCCAGGCCTCCAAAGACGCGCTGGCGGCTCTCATCGCCGGCAAGACCCTCACCCTGCACTGCTTCGAGAAAGACCGCTATGAACGCCACGTATGCGACGTCCCCACCGGCGACGGCATGACGGCCAACCGGCGGCAAGTGGCCGGCGGCATGGCATGGGCCAATATGGAGGGCCGGCAAAAATTCATGCGCGACCCCGAATTGCCGGCGCTCCAGGAACAGGCCAGGCGCAGCCGCATCGGATTGTGGAAGGATTCCGACCCCGTCGCCCCCTGGGTCTGGCGCTACCAATGCTGGCAGAAGCAAAAGTGCTGACCGCCCGCGCCCTGCGCGGCCTGGGGCTTGCCGGCCTGCTGGCGCTCGGCATGCTTGCGGGCTGCTCGCGCGATCCGGTGAACAGCCCCTACGCGCGGGGCGGCGAGACCGAAAACACCTTGTACACGGCCTTTACGCAAAGGTCTCCCAAATATCTCGACCCCGCCAGTTCGTACTCGGGCGATGAAACGCCGTTCACCTATTCCATCTACGAACCGCTGTACGGCTACCACTACCTGGCCCGCCCATACCGCCTCATCCCGCGCGCCGCGGCCGGCCTGGATCCTCCCGCCTATTTCGACCGCGACGGCCGGCGCCTGCCCGACGACGTGGCGGGCGAGCAGGTGGCCTACAGCGTGTACGACATCCGCATCCGGCCGGGCATCCGGTTCCAGCCCCATCCGGCTTTTGCGCTCGACGGCGAAGGCAGGCACGTCTACTGGCCCATCGGCGCCGACGCCTTGAAAGGCAAATTCGATATCGGCAGCTTCGAGCACACCGGTACGCGGGAACTGCAGGCCGCCGACTACGTCTACGCCTTCAAGCGCCTGGCCAGCCCGCGGGTGGTGTCGCCCATCTATGGCATCATGGCCGAGCACGTGGTCGGCATGAAGGAATTCGGCGACCGCCTCAAAGCGCTCGACAAGGCGGAAAACGATGGCCCGCCGGGCGCCTTCCGGCCGTGGCTGGATTTGCGCCCGCATGATCTCGAAGGCGTCCAGGCACTGGATCCGCACACTTTGCGCATCAAGGTCATCGGCAAATACCCTCAGTTCAAGTACTGGCTGGCCATGACCTTCACCGCGCCCGTGCCCTGGGAAGCCGACCGCTTCTACCACCAGCCCGGCATGGCCGAGCACGATCTGTCCCTGAACACCTGGCCGGTGGGCACCGGGCCGTACATGCTCGTGGAGTCCATCAAGAATCGCAGGCACGTCTTGCAGCGCAACCCTTATTTCCGGGGCGAGCCCTATCCTTGCGAAGGCAGCCCGGAGGACCGCCGGATGGGCCTGCTCGACGACTGCGGCAAGCCGACGCCTTTCATCGACCGCATCGAATTCACGCTGGAAAAGGAAAGCGTGCCGCTGATGGGCAAGTTCCTGCAGGGCTATTACGACATCCCGCAAGTGGACCGGGGCGACTACGGCGTGGCCATGCGGGTCGCCGCCGGCGATTCGGCCGAAAAAGCCGCGCTGTACCAGGATCACGGCCTGCAGATACGCAGCGCCACCGAGGCGCAGATGTTCTATCTGGGCTTCAATTGGCTGGATCCGGTGGTGGGGAAGGGCGATACGCCCGAACAGCAGGAAAAGAACCGCAAGCTCAGGCTCGCGCTGAGCATCGCCTTCGACTGGGAGCAGTTCGTATCGATCTTCCAGAACGACGAGGCGCAGGTGGCGTACGGGCCCGTGCCGCCGGGGGTGTTGGGCTATCGGGAGCCTCCCGAGGGATACAACCCCCACATCTATTCGATCGAGGACGGGCGCGTCGCGCGCAAGCCGCTCGACGACGCCCGCCGGCTGCTGCGGGAAGCCGGCTATCCCGACGGCCGGGATGCGCGCACCGGCAATCCGCTGATCCTGTACTTCGATTCGGCGGGAGGCATGGGGTCCAGCGCCATGCTGGACTGGATGCGGCGCCAGCTGGCCGCGATCGACGTCCAGCTCGAGGTGCGCGCCACCGACTACAACCGCTTCCAGGACAAGATGCGCAATGGCAGCGCCCAGATGTACATGTGGGGCTGGGTCGCCGACTACCCCGATGCGGAAAACTTCCTGTTCCTGCTGTATGGCCCGAACGCCAAGGCCGTGAATGGCGGGGAGAACGCGTCCAACTACCGGAATCCGGAGTTCGACCGCCTGTTCGAGAAAATGCGCTATCTCGACGACGGCCCGGAAAAGGAAGCGTTGATCCACGAAATGGTCGCCCTCGTCCAGGCCGACGCCCCATGGATGTTCGGCTATTTCCCGAAATCGGGGGGCGCGTACCAGGCCTGGGTCGGCAATGCCAAGCCCACCCAGATGGTGCGCAACACATTGCAGTACTACCGTATCGATCCGCAATTGCGGGCCGCGAAAATACAGGAATGGAACGCGCCCGGGTGGTGGCCTTTGTGGCTGGCCGGGCTGGCGCTGGCGGCCGGCGCGGCGGCGGCCTGGCGCGCGGCGCGGCGCCGCGACCGGGCCACCGCGCTGGCGCGGGCCGATGAAGGGGGAAGGGCATGACGCGCTACATCATCCGCCGCCTGCTGTACGGCGTGCTGATACTGATCGGGGTGAATCTCCTGACCTTCGTGCTTTTTTTCGCCGTGAACACGCCCGACGACATGGCCAGGCTGTCGATAGGCGGGCAGCGCGTAAGCGAAGCCGCCATCGAGCGCTGGAAGGCGGAACGCGGCTACGACAGGCCTTTGTTCGTCAACACCGAGGCGGAAGGCCCGCGGGTCTGGACCGACACGATCTTCTACGCCAGGTCGGTTCCGCTGCTGCGCTTCGATTTCGGGTTCTCCGACGAGGGGCGCGACATCGGGCACGAAATCGCTGCGCGCATGGGGCCCAGCCTGGCGCTGGCGCTGCCCACCTTCGTTCTGGGCCTGTCGGTGAGCATCGCGTTTTCCCTGCTGCTGGTGTTCTTCAAGGGAAGCCGCCTGGATTTCGCCGGCGTGGTGCTGTGCGTGGTGCTGCTGTCCATTTCCAGCCTGTTCTACATCATCGCCGGCCAGTGGCTGTTCGCCAAGATGCTGCGCTGGGTGCCGTATTCGGGCTACATCGAGGGCTGGAGCAGCGTGCGCTTCCTGGCGCTGCCCGTGGCGGTCGGCATCATTTCGGGCCTGGGCGCGCAGGCGCGTTTCTATCGCACGCTGTTTCTGGAAGAGGCCGGGAAGGACTACGTGCGGACCGCCCGGGCCAAGGGGCTGGCCGAACGCGTGGTGCTGTTCCGCCACGTATTGCGCAACGCCATGCTGCCCATTCTCACGGGCACGGTTTCGGCCATTCCGCTGCTGTTCATGGGCAGCCTGATCTCGGAGTCCTTCTTCGGCATCCCGGGCCTGGGCAGCTACACGATAGACGCGATCAACGCGCAGGACTTCTCCATCGTGCGCGCCATGGTCTTCCTGGGGTCGGCGCTGTATATCGTCGGGCTGATACTGGCCGATATCTCCTACACGCTGGCGGACCCGCGGGTCCGGTTTGATTAGGGTCTGCCATGCCTGAATTCGTCTTCCTCTGGACCGATCTCTTTCTTTTCGGGCTGCTGGCGGCGGTGCTGGCCTACGTCTGGCGGGTGCGGCGCTCGGCCTCGCTGCGCCAGACCTGGAAAAGCATCGCGCGCACTCCGTCGGCGATGTGCGCGGCCGTCCTGCTGTGCTTTTTCGTGCTGGTCGCGCTGCTGGACTCGGTGCACTATCGCCCTTTGCTGCCGCCCATGCCGGGCGCCGCCGTTGCGCAGGCCCAGGGCCCGGTCTATTCCCCCGTCCTGCGCTCGGCGCTGGACGATCTGCTGGCGCTGACCCAGTTCTCCCAGCGCGAGAACACCTATTCCGCGCCGCTGGCCCTGAGGCAGTTCTCCAAGGAGACCATATTGGTCGACGGCGAGCCGGTGCGCGATTTTCCCCGGCTGAAGCACGCGGGCCGGTCCCTGGCTGACGAATCCGACCGGCCGGCCGACATCCTGGCGCGGTCGCTGAAGGGCGGCGCGGCCGGCGCCGGGCTGGCGCTGGCCGCCGCATTGCTGCTGACGGCGTTCCAGCGGCCGGGGCGGGCCGGGTGGGGCGAGGCCGCGCGCGCGTGGTGGACGGGGCGGACCGAGATGCCTTGGAGGCCCATGTGGCTGACCTTCAGCCTGCTGGCCGTGCTGGCCTGCGTGGCCTTGTCGGTCGGGGGCGACTACCATGTGCTGGGCACCGACCGCACGGGCAACGACGTCCTGCGCCAGTGCCTCAAGAGCATACGGACGGCCATGGTGATCGGTTCGCTGACGACGGTCGCCATGCTGCCGCCCGCCTTGATTTTCGGCATCGCGGCGGGCTATTTCAAGGGCTGGGTGGACGACGCCATACAGTATGTCTACACCACGCTGACGTCGATCCCCGGCGTGCTGCTGATCGCGGCCTGCGTATTGATGATGCAGGTGTTCATCGACAACAATCCCGACCTGTTCTCCACCGTTGCAGCGCGCGCCGACCTCAGGCTGTTCATGCTTTGCCTGATACTGGGCCTGACCGGCTGGGCCGGGCTGTGCCGGCTGCTGCGGGCCGAAACCCTGAAGCTACGCGAGCTCGAGTACGTGCAGGCGGCCCAGGCGTTCGGCGTGGGGCACTGGCGCATCATGCGCCGCCACCTGCTGCCCAATGTCATGCACATCGTCCTCATCACCCTGGTGCTCGAATTTTCGGGCCTGGTGCTGTACGAGGCCGTGCTGTCCTATCTGGGCATAGGCGTGGACCCCAGCACGCCTTCCTTCGGCACCATGATCGATGCGGCGCGCCTGGAAATGTCGCGCGACCCCATGATCTGGTGGAATCTGCTGGGCGCTTTCGTCTTCCTGCTGGCGCTGGTGCTGTCGGCCAATATTTTCGCGGATGCCGTGCAGAACGCCTTCGATCCCCGCAGCCGGCGCTTCCGTCCGGTGAACCTCATGAAGCGGACGGCCGCGGCGCAGGCCGCGGGCGCCGGCAAGGAGTCCGGATCATGACGGCATACGGCGGCGTCGCGGCGCAGGGGGACACCGTGCTCAGGGTCGAAGACCTGTCGGTCAGGATAGCCGGCGAGGCGAGCGTGAGCCTCGCCGTCAAGTCGCTGGCCCTGGCCATAGAGCGCGGCCGGACTTTCGCGCTGGTCGGGGAGTCGGGCTGCGGCAAGAGCATGACCGCGCTGGCGCTGCTGCGCCTGCTTCCGGATGCGGGCAGCATCGCCTCGGGGCGCGTGTTCCTGGGCGGGACTGAATTGAACGGCCTGACCGAGCGGGGCATGCGCAGCGTGCGGGGCGGGCAGGTCGGCATCATTTTCCAGGAGCCTTCCACCAGCCTGAATCCGGTCATGACGGTGGGCCGGCAGCTGACTGAAGTGATCCGGGCGCACACCGGCGTTCGCGGCAGGGAGCTGGACGAGAAGGCGGCCTGGTGGCTGCGGCGGGTGGGCATCGCCGATGCCGAGAAGCGGCTGGGCGACTATCCCTTCCAGTTCTCGGGCGGCCAGAAGCAGCGCATCATGATCGCCATCGCCCTGGCGGCCGGGCCGAAGCTGCTCATCGCGGACGAGCCGACCACGGCCCTGGACGTCACGGTGCAGGCGCAGATCCTGACGCTGCTGGCCGACATCCAGAAGGAGATGGGCCTGGCCGTCATGCTGATCACCCACGACCTGGCCGTGGTGAAGAACGTGGCCGACTACGTCGCCTTGATGAAAGCCGGCGAGATCGTCGAAACCCAGGACGCCGCCGGCTTCTTCGCCGCGCCGCGGCATCCCTATGCGCGCCAGCTGCTGGCCGCCATACCGACATTCGCCAAGCGCGGCCGGCCGCTGACGGCGGCGCGTCCCGGCGTCCAGGCCGACGCGCCGGCGCCGCGCCCGGCGCGTTCCGGCGGCGCCCCGATACTGTCGGTGCAAGGGCTGTCGGTCGCCTATTCGGCCAGGAAAGGGCTGTTGCGCCGGCCGGCCGAACCGGTCCCCATCGTCCGGGACGTATCCTTCGACCTGCGCGCGGGCGAAACCCTGGCCTTGCTGGGCGAATCGGGCTGCGGCAAGACGACGACGGCCAAGGCCTTGATCCGGCTGCTGGGCAAGCAGGCGGTCGTGGGCGGACGGGCCACGCTGGAGGGCGAGGACGTACTGTCCGCCCGGGGCGCGCGCTTGCGCCGCATCCGGCGCTCGATGCAAATCGTCTTCCAGGACCCCTATGCCTCGCTGGATCCGCGGATGATGGTGGGCGACATCCTGGAGGAGGGGGTGGCGGCGTTGCGGCCCGAGCGCTCGCGCACGCAGCGAAGGAATCTGATCCGTTCCTTGATCGATCGGGTGGGCCTGCCCGCCAACACGGTGGAGCGCTATCCGCACGAGTTCTCGGGCGGCCAGCGCCAGCGCGTGGCGATCGCTCGCGCACTGGCGGTGGAGCCCTCGGTGCTGATTTGCGACGAGCCGACGTCGGCGCTGGACGTGTCCGTGCAGGCGCAGATCCTGGATTTGCTGCAGGACCTCCAGAGGGAGCTGAACATCGCCTATCTTTTCATCACGCACAATTTCGGCGTGGTCGAGTATCTGGCGGATCGCATCGCCATCATGCATGGAGGGGCGATCATCGAGGAAGGGCTCGCGGAGACGGTGCTGATGTCGCCGCGGCGGGCCGAGACCCGCCGCTTGCTGGATGCCGTTCCGAGGCTGGAATAAGGGTGGAGGACTGGCAGGCCGCGTCAAGAACTCAGCAGCAACGGCACAACAACCAGGCCACTCCAGAACCCATAAAACGACCCGACAACGCAACAAACAGTCCGTTTTAGAGTCTAAGTACCAGGCGACGACCATCGACCAGCCACGCAAGCAATCAAACAACACCCGCGGCCATTGAAATTCCCGCCGAAAGCCCCCATAGTGCAGTTATGTCACTCAAAGTCTTCGACCTCCAATGCGAGCGGGACCACGTCTTTGAAGGCTGGTTCAGCTCCGCCGAAAGCTACGACTCCCAGCGGGCCGGCGGCCTGCTGAGCTGTCCCGTGTGCAACAGCACCGCCATCAGCAAGAAGCTGTCGGCGCCCAGGCTCAACGTCAGCCATATCCGGGCCGCCGACACCGCCCCCACCGCCGCACCGGCCCAGCCCGGCGCCGCGCCGGTGGCCGCGCCCGCCCTGGCCCGGATGGCCAAGCTGCAGGCCGAAATCTTGCGGCAAATGCGGGAAATGATACGCAACACCGAAAACGTCGGCGTGCGCTTTGCCGAAGAAGCGCGCCGCATGCACGAAGGCGAAGCCGACGAACGTCCCATCCGCGGCACGGCCACCCCCGCCGAGCGCGAAGCGCTGGCCAACGAAGGCATCGCCGTCATGCCCATACCCGAATTCCTGGACGACGACAGGCTGCAATAGCGTCCCTTGGCCGGCGCGGCGGCCGGCCACCCGGCGATTCCACGCCAAAAAAAACCTGCCTGCGCCGTGTGTCGGCGCAGGCAGGTTTTTTACATGCGGCCGCAGGCTTACATCACCCGGCTGCGGTATTCGCCGGTGCGGGTGTCGATCTCGATCTTGTCGCCGATGTTGCAGAACAGGGGCACCGCGACTTCCATGCCGGTGTTGATCTTCGCCGGCTTGAGCACCTTGCCCGAAGTATCGCCCTTGACGGCGGGTTCGGTGTAGGTGATTTCGCGCACGACGATGGTCGGCAGGGCGACCGAGATGGCGCGCCCTTCGTAGAACACGACCTCGACCGTCATGCCTTCTTCCAGATAGTTCAAGGCGTCGCCCATGCTTTCGGCTTCGACTTCGTACTGGTTGTACTCTTCATCCATGAAGACATACATGGGGTCGGCGAAATAGGAATAAGTGCATTCCTTGTTGTCGAGCATGACGACTTCGAACTTCTCATCGGCCTTGTATACGGCTTCGCTGCCGGAGGCGGTGAGCAGGTTCTTGAACTTCAGCTTGACGACGGCGGCATTGCGGCCGGACTTGTTGTATTCAGCTTTCTGGACTACCAGGGGGTCGTTGCCGACCATGACAACGTTGCCGACACGCAATTCTTGTGCGGTTTTCATAGATAAAAAACTCCGGGGGGTTCTAGGTGCTCCGCCAGATGCGCCACTGCCGGGCCGGAGCATGACTTACAAAGCCTGCTATTTTAACCTTTTCGCAAGACCCTCGCTGAGGCGTGCCGCCGGCGCCGGCGCCGGCGTTGCGGTCAGCCTAGCTCCCGTTCGCAGAATGCCGCCAAAGACTCCGCCAGATCGGCTTGCCGCGCCAGCGAGCGGCACCACTGCGCGCTTGACCGGGCCCATGCGGAGAAATTCTCCGGCTGCAGGGCGAGCGCCAGCGCGTCGGCCGCGATGCCGGGGTCCGGCTGGTTCCAGGCCCGATGGCAGCGCTTGACCACGGCCGCAAAGGGTGAGCGTTCCAGAAAGGCGTCCAGCTTGGCCAGATGGGCGCCGTCCGCTTGCGGGTAGATGTGCCAAAGCAAGGGCTTGCCGGCCCAGAGCGCGCGCACCAGGGAGTCTTCGCCGCGCACGCAATTCAGGTCGCTGCTCCACAGCACGCGGTCGAATCCGTCCTGGTCCAGGAAGGGGAATTCATGGACCAGGACCTTGCCGTGCCAGGCGCGGCGCAAGCCCGGGCAGACTCCGGACGGGACCAGGACGAGCGACTGTGTTTCCAGGGCGCCCAGGCTCTGGACCAAGCCGAGCGCGGGCGCATCGGGATAGCTGAACAGCAGCACCTGCCGGGCGCCTTGCCCGATGCGTTCCCGGAATTCCGCCGGCACGCCCAGGGCGCGCAGCAGCTCCCGGCGCCGGCCGGGGTCCGCCAGCCAATCGTCCCGCGTTTCGAGCAAGCCGCTTTCCCGCAGCAAGCCCCCTGTGCCCGGCGTAAAGCCGGGAAAGAAAAACACCTTGCGCACGCCCGTGGGCTGGGGCGAGGGCACGGTGTGGCAGGATTCGACCCAGCTCTCCGCGCTCAGGTATTCCAGGTTGATCCACAGGCTGCCGCGCTGCGCCATGCGCGCCACGAAGGCCGGCGGCGGGTGGCAGGCGAATGCCTCGATGACGACCTCTCCCGGCGCGAGCGCGGGCGGCGCCGCGGTCCAGTGAACGATTTCCACCCGGCCGATGCGCTGGCCGGCGGCGCCGGCGTCCACGCCCGGCTGGATGCGGGCGAAGCCGGCCAGGTCGTCCACCCACAGGCGGACGCGATGCCCGGCCGGCATGCCGGCCAGCCGCCGCGCCAGCCGCCAGCACACGCCGATGTCGCCGAAGTTGTCGACGACGCGGCAGAAAATGTCGAAGGAAAACGCCCGCATCAATGGAAGTGCTGCGGACTCAGGTCGGTTTCCTCGGGGAGTTCGGGGTGCATCATGGAGCCCAGGGAATTGGGAAAATACGGGGCGCCGCAATCGTCGCAGAAGTCGACCGGGTAGATGCCGGCCAGCCGCCGGATGTCGGAGACGCCCATTTCCTTCAGCAGGGCGACGATTTCGCCGGGGAGGTCGACGTGCTCGACGTCGGCGCTTTCGATCGTGGCTTCTTCTTTGCTCAGCACGGGCCAGATGCAGCCGTAGATGACCTCGTCGTCGCGTTTGGAGCTGAAGCCTATGCGGTATTCTTCGGTGTTGCGTTCGCCGCAGCCCACGATGACGGCCCGCAGTTCCTGCGGCGGAATGTGGGCGGCCGTCTGGAGCCAGGTGACCGCCGCCCTGAGCGCGTAGGGCCGGATGCGTTTGTCGGCTTCGCGGCAATTGATGTAGAACGCGTCGGGAAGCAGGTATTCGGTCTGGCAGCCCGTGAACATGTCGGCAAGGATGTCGGCGCAGCCGGCCAGCCAGTCGCGGTGGCATTCATCGCGGCTGATGAAGGCGCCGTCGTCGTGCATGGTTTGCCAGCGGAACAGCGGGGCGCCCTTGGGCACGACGAGCGCGCCGGCCAGGAAGCGGACGTCCGCCAGGATGTTGTCGGTGTCCGCGGGTTTGCGCACGCTGAGAGTGTCGGACGCCAGGCCGAGCGCCTGCCTGGCCAGCTGTTGCGTCCATTGCCGGGTTTCCTGGAAGGATTGCGGCAGTTGGTCGAAGCTGGCCAGCGCCGGCGCCACGGCGATCTGCGCGCCGGGGGCGGCGATGTGCCGCAGCAGCTGTTCGACGAGCGCGCGCCGCTGCTTGGGCGTGAGCTTGCCGCCGGGCAATTGATAGCGTGTCCAGGCCACGATGGGGGCCGTGAACAGCAATACGTCGTACTCGGCGCCGTCGGCTTCGATCACCAGGGATTCCGAATGGGTTTCCGCGTGTTCGACCAGGGTTTCATAGACGTCGATGTCGCCGTCCAGCACGGTATCCAGGGCGGTTTCTATCGACCGGTTCTTTTTGCCCAGCAGGATTTTCTTGAGCTGGTTGCCTAGAAGGTTTTGCCAATAGCTGTCCTCCATCTGGCTGCCGGAACGGGCGAGCCCTTCGGCAAGGGCCAGTAGGCGTTGAGCATCGCGTGGCAGACGTGAGGGCGTTGAATCGGGCATATGAATAATACGAAGTGAAACAGTCAATGATACGGCCGGGGCTGATACGACTAGAGCCCGCTGGCGCCGGAAGGTGGATGGCCACCATTCGGCGCCCGCAGGCCCTAGTGTACCGCCCCGGCGGTTTTATGGCTCGTCAGGCGGCAAGCAGCTCGCGCAGCACGTACGGCAGGATGCCGCCGTGGCGGTAGTAATCGACCTCGGTGGCGGTGTCGATGCGCAGCAGCATGGTGACCTGCTGCGAACTGCCGTCCTTGCGATGTATGGTCAGGGTGATGTCCTGCTGCGGCCGGATGCTGTTCTCGATGCCGGAGATGTCGTAGGTTTCCTCGCCGGTGATGCCCAGGGTCTCGACGCTGTCGGCGCCCTTGAACTGCAGGGGCAGCACGCCCATGCCCACCAGGTTGCTGCGGTGGATGCGCTCGAAGCTGCGCGCGACCACGGCCTTGACGCCGAGCAGCTGCGTGCCCTTGGCCGCCCAGTCGCGCGAAGAGCCCGTGCCGTATTCCTCGCCGGCGAAGACGATGGTGGGCACGCCCTGGGCAATGTAGCGCATGGCGGCATCGTAGATCGAGAGCCTTTCGCCGGTGGGCTGGAGCAGGGTCTCGCCGCCCTCGTAGCGGCTGCCGTCGGGCAGCGGCGGAATCATCAGGTTCTTGATGCGCACGTTGGCGAAGGTGCCGCGCATCATGATCTCGTGGTTGCCGCGGCGCGAGCCGTAGCTGTTGAAATCCTGTTTCATGACCCCGTGCGCCTTGAGCCACTGGCCGGCCGGCGAGCTTTCCTTGATGGAGCCCGCGGGGGATATGTGGTCGGTGGTGACCGAGTCGCCGAATATGGCCAGCGCGCGGGCGCCGCGCACCATCGGCATGGGGGCCGGATGCATGTCGAAGCCCTCGAAGAAGGGCGGTTCGGCAATGTAGGTGGACGGCGGCCAGGTATAGACGTCGCCCTGGACGCCCGTGATGTTGTTCCACAGTTCGCCGGGATTGGTCTTGATTTCGGCGTAGTTGCGGCGGAAGGTTTCAGGGTCCATGGCTTCGTGCATGAGCGCCCGCACCTCGGCGTTGCTGGGCCAGATGTCGCCCAGCCAGACGTCGCCGTCCTTGCCGCGGCCGACGGGCTCGGTCATGAGGTCGCGCAGCACGGTGCCCGCCAGCGCGTAGGCCAGCACCAGGGGCGGCGAGGCCAGGAAGTTGGCCTTGATGTTGGGGTGGATGCGCGCCTCGAAGTTGCGGTTGCCGGACAGCACGGCCGCGCAGACCAGCCCGTTCTGGATGATGGCTTCGTTCAGGTCGGGCGTCAGGTCGCCGGCGTTGCCGATGCAAGTCGTACAGCCATAGGCCGCCACGTTGAATCCCAGTTGTTCGAGATACGGCAGCAGTCCCGTCTTGGCGAGATAGTTGGTGACGACGCGCGACCCCGGCGCCAGCGAGGTCTTGATGTGCTTGGGCACGGTCAGGCCGGCCTGGACCGCTTTCTTGGCCATCAGGCCGGCCGCCAGCAGGACGCTGGGGTTGGACGTGTTGGTGCAGGAGGTGATGGCGGCGATGAGGATGTCGCCGTTGCGCACGGGCGTGCCCGCGCTGGTCGTGAAGGTTTGCCGGAGTTTTTCGGGCGGCTGGTTGAAGCCGGACGTGGACTGCTCGGAGAACAGTCGGGTGAAGGTGGCCTTGACCTCGCCGAGTTCGATGCGGTCCTGGGGGCGCTTGGGGCCGGCCAGGGAAGGCGTGACCGAGGACAGGTCCAGGGTGATCAGCTGCGAGTAGCTGATGTCGCCGGCGTTGGGAATGCCGTACATGCCCTGAGCCTTGAAATAGGATTTCAGCGCGGCGATTTCGGCTTCCGAGCGGCCGGTGCCCTGGAAGTATTCGATGGTGCGGTCGTCGACCGGGAAGAAGCCCATGGTGGCGCCGTATTCCGGCGCCATGTTGCCGATGGTGGCGCGGTCGGTGACCGACAGGCTGGACGTGCCCGGCCCGCAGAATTCGACGAACTTGCCCACGACCTTGTTCTTGCGCAGCAGCTCGGTCAGCGTCAGCACCAGGTCGGTGGCGGTGACGCCGCCCCGCAATTCCCCCTTGAGCTCGACGCCCACGACGTCGGGCGTCAGGATGTACACCGGCTGGCCCAGCATGCCCGCTTCCGCTTCGATGCCGCCCACGCCCCAGCCGACCACGCCGATGCCGTTGATCATGGTGGTGTGGCTGTCGGTGCCGACCAGGGTGTCGGGGTAATAGAGGTTGTTGGCCGCGTCATAGTGCACGCCGCGCGCAAGGTGCTCGAGATTGACCTGGTGGACGATGCCGAAGCCCGGCGGGACCACGCCGAAGGTATCGAAGGCCTGCATGCCCCATTTCATGAATTGGTAGCGTTCCTGGTTGCGCTGGAATTCGAGCTTCATGTTCAGGCCCAGCGCTTCGTTGCTGCCGAAGTAGTCGACCATCACGGAGTGGTCCACCACCAGATCCACCGGCACCAGGGGCTCGATGCGCTTGGGATCCTTGCCCATCTTGCCGGCTACCGAGCGCATGGCGGCGATGTCGGCCAGCAGGGGAACGCCCGTGAAGTCTTGCAGCACGACACGCGCGACCACGAAGGGGATCTCGCTGTTGCGCTTGGCCCGCGGCTTCCAGCCGGCCAGCTGCTTGATGTGCTTCTCGGTGATCTTTTTGCCATCGTAGTTGCGCAATACGGATTCGAGCACGATGCGGATCGAGACGGGGAGCCGCTGCACGTCGACGCCCAGCGCAGCGCCCAAAGCGGGCAGGGAGTAGAACCGGGCCGTCTTGCGCCCCACCTTGAACTGTTGCAGGCTATTGAACGTATTGTGCGTCATATGAGCTCCAGAAAATGGTTGCGCGGGCGCCGGCGCTGAGCGGCCATGGCGTGTCTGAGCCTATTTTAGGACTGTTTCCGGGGCGATGGGGGGAGAAAAGCGTCAGGCTGTTCGCGCGGGAGCCCATGAGTCGATTGGCGGCACGGTCCTGCCGGCCGCCGTAGCCGTCCCGCCCCGAAATACCAGATGGATGCCGCCGCGCCGCTCGGCCAGACAGTTCGCCTTGTCGCAAGCCCTGAGCAATGCCTTCCTGACGGCCTTCCCAGAAGCCTTCTTGGCGCCCCTCCTGACGGCCTTCTTGAAACCCTTCTGCGCGCCCTTCCTTGCGCCCCTCCAGGATCCCCTGGGGCTTCGTTGTCGATGCCGGGGTGTACCTGGGCAAGCCCAAGACTTCCTTCGACGTCAGCGACTCGGTGCGCGCCAAGCTGGGCCCCGATGCCCAGCAAGCCATCGACAAGCAATACGACGACATCCACGACAAGGCCAAGAAGCTGCGCGTGTTCCCCAGCCTTTACGTAGGCGTCAGCTATAGCTTCTGATTCCCGGCCCCGGGCGCGGGAGTGCAATCGGCCCATGGGCATGCCACGCAACAAAAATCCCGGCGCTGCCGGGATTCTTGTTGCTGCGAAGGAAGGGTCAGACGCCGACGGAGTCCGCGATTTCCTTGTATTCCTCGATCTGGTCGAAGTTCAGGTACTGATAGATTTGATCGCCGCTCTGGTTGATGACGCCCATGTCGGCCATGTATTCCTCGCGGGTGGGGATGCGGCCCAGCCGTGAGCAGATGGCCGCCAGCTCGGCGGAACCCAGGTACACATTGGTGTTCTTGCCAAGGCGGTTGGGGAAGTTGCGGGTGCTGGTCGACATGACCGTCGCGCCTTCGCGGACCTGCGCCTGGTTGCCCATGCACAGCGAGCAGCCGGGCATTTCCGTGCGCGCGCCGGCGGTGCCGAACACGCCGTAGTGGCCTTCCTCGGTCAGCTGGCGGGCGTCCATCTTGGTGGGCGGCGCCACCCAGAGCTTGGCGGGAATGTCGCGCTTGCCTTCGAGCAGCTTGGACGCGGCGCGGAAGTGGCCGATGTTGGTCATGCAGCTGCCGATGAAGACTTCGTCGATCTTGACGCCGGCCACGTCGGACAGCGTCTTGACGTCGTCGGGGTCGTTCGGGCAGGCCACGATGGGTTCGTGGATGTCGGCCAGGTCGATTTCGATGACGGCCGCGTATTCGGCGTCGGCGTCCGGCTCCAGCAGCTTGGGATCGGCCAGCCAGGCTTCCATGGCCTTGATGCGGCGGGCCAGCGAGCGCTCGTCTTCGTAGCCGTTGGCGATCATCCACTTCAGCATCACGATGTTGCTGTTGATGTATTCGATGATGGGCTCTTTGTTCAAGCGCACCGTGCAGCCGGCCGCCGAGCGTTCGGCGGAGGCGTCGGACAGTTCGAAAGCCTGTTCGACCTTGAGATCGGGCAGGCCTTCGATTTCAAGGATGCGGCCCGAGAACACGTTCTTCTTGCCCTGCTTTTCGACCGTGAGCAGGCCTTGCTTGATGGCGTACAGCGGGATGGCGTTGACCAGGTCGCGCAGGGTGACGCCGGGCTGCAGCTTGCCCTTGAAGCGCACCAGCACCGATTCGGGCATGTCGAGCGGCATGACGCCGGTGGCCGCGGCGAAGGCGACCAGGCCGGAGCCGGCGGGGAAGCTGATGCCGATGGGGAAGCGCGTGTGGGAATCCCCGCCCGTGCCGACCGTGTCCGGCAGCAGCATGCGGTTGAGCCAGCTGTGGATCACGCCGTCGCCGGGGCGCAGCGAGATGCCGCCGCGTGTGCTGATGAACTCAGGCAGCGTGTGGTGGGTCTTGACGTCCACGGGCTTGGGATAGGCGGCCGTGTGGCAGAACGACTGCATGACCAGGTCGGCCGAGAAGCCCAGGCAGGCCAGGTCTTTGAGTTCGTCGCGCGTCATGGGGCCGGTGGTGTCCTGGCTGCCCACGGAGGTCATGCGCGGTTCGCAGTAGGTGCCCGGGCGCACGCCCTTGCCTTCGGGCAGGCCGCAGGCGCGGCCGACCATCTTCTGGGCCAGGGTGTAGCCCTTGCCCGAGTCGGCGGGGTTCTGCGGCAGGCGGAACTGCGTGGAGGGCGGCAGCCCCAGCGCTTCGCGCGCCTTGGCCGTGAGGCCGCGGCCGATGATCAGCGGGATGCGGCCGCCGGCGCGGGCTTCGTCGAACAGCACGTCGGACTTGACCTGGAATTCGGCGATGACCTTGCCGTCTTTCAGGGCCTTGCCTTCGTAGGGGCGCAGTTCGATGACGTCGCCCATGTCCATTTGCGAGACGTCGAGCTCGATGGGCAGGGCGCCGGCGTCTTCCATGGTGTTGTAGAAGATGGGGGCGATCTTGCCGCCCAGGCAGACGCCGCCGAAGCGCTTGTTGGGCACGTAGGGGATGTCTTCGCCGGTGTGCCAGAGCACCGAATTGGTGGCGGACTTGCGCGAGGAGCCGGTGCCGACCACGTCGCCGACGTAGGCCACCAGATGGCCTTTTTCCTTCAGGCGCTCGATGAACTTGATGGGGCCGATCTTGCCGGGCTCGTCGGGTTCGATGCCCTCGCGCGGGTTCTTGAGCATGGCCAGCGCGTGCAGGGGGATGTCGGGGCGGCTCCAGGCGTCGGGCGCGGGCGAGAGGTCGTCGGTGTTGGTTTCGCCGGTGACCTTGAACACCGTCAGCACCATGCTGGCGGGCACTTCGGGGCGGCTGGTGAACCATTCGGCGTCGGCCCAGCTTTGCAGGATGGCCCGCGCGTTGGCGTTGCCCTTGTCGGACTTTTCCTTGATGTCGTGGAAGGCGTCGAAGACGAGCAGCGTGTTCTTGAGGGCGTCGGCCGCGACGGGGCCCAGTTCCGCGTCGTCCAGCAGTTCGATCAGGGGGCCGATGTTGTAGCCGCCCAGCATGGTGCCGAGCAGCTCGGTGGCGCGCTTGCGGTCGATGAGGACACAGGTTTCCTTGCCGTGGGCGACGGCGGCCAGGTAGGAGGCCTTGACCTTGGCGGCGTCGTCGACGCCGGCGGGGACCCGGTGGGTGAGCAATTCGAGCAGGAAGGCTTCCTCGCCCGCGGGCGGCGCCTTGATCAGTTCGATGAGATCGGCCGTTTGCTGCGCGGACAGCGGAAGGGGAGGGATGCCGGACGCAGCGCGCTCGGCAACGTGTTGGCGATAGGTATCCAGCATTTTGCTTGCCCTTGGGTCTAGTTTGGGTAAAGAGGAGTGTATGGCTCCATTGTAGTCGGGAGCGCTCTCGGAGGCAAATGTCTTATATCTTATATAAGACTTAAATCAGACAATCAGAAACCGGGCATCAGGCCAGCAGGTCCTGGTATTTTTCATGCCTGCCGATGTAGGCGGCGGCGTAGGAGCAGACGGGGCGCACCAGCCATCCGTTCGCGCGGGCCGTGTCCAGCGCCGCCCGGGTCAGGTCGCCGGCGATCCCGCGCCCGCCCACGGACTCCGGCACGCCGGTGTGGGTGATGGTCATCACGCCGTTTTGCAGTTCGTAGTCCAGCACGCTCAGTGTGCCGTCTTCCTGCCATTCGAAGCGCCGTTCGGCGGTATTGTGCTGTATTGCGCGGCTCATGAAGGCATTACTCCAGGGTGATCAACACGATGATCCACAAGACCACCATGGCCGCGAGCCCGACGAAGCAGCCCGCCCACAGGCCGACGAGCGGCCACTTGATGCGGGTGGGGACGTCGGCCGGCCGCACGTGGCGCAGCAGATGATTGGCCTGGCCGGCGATCCAGAAACCGCTTTTCGGGAAAGCCAGGCGCAGGAAATAGTCCAGCAAGATGGCGGCCTTGATGGAAAGCGGATAGCGTTCCCAGGGCCGCTGGTCCAGATAGGGGTGCCGCAGCGCCTGGTTGGTTTCGCGCAGCCGGAACAGCACCAGCACGGCCAGCGAAACGATGGAGGCCAGCGCGCAGGCCACCAGCAGCGTGAAGGAGAAGGGCAGGGCGTAAAACAGAAAGGCGTCGAACATGGGCGGCATTCCTAGAACGACCCGCCCGGCACCCGCACCCATCCTTCCATCAGCACGCGGGCGCTGCGGCTCATGATGGCCTTGGTGACGACCCATTCGCCGTTCTCGAGCCGGGCCTCGGCGCCGACCCGCAGGGTGCCGGAAGGGTGGCCGAAACGCACGGACCGCCGTTCGCCGCCGCCGGCGGCCTGGTTGACCAGCGTGCCGGGAATCGCGGCCGCCGTGCCGATGGCCACCGCCGCCGTGCCCATCATGGCGTGGTGCAGCTTGCCCATGGACAGCGCCCGCACCAGCAGGTCGACGTCGCCCTGGGCGACTTGCTTGCCGCTGGAGGCGACGTAGCCGGCGGGCGGCGCCACGAACGCCACTTTGGGCGTGTGCTGGCGCTGGGCGGCCTCGCCGAGGTGCTGGATGAGGCCCATGCGCAGCGCGCCGTGCGCGCGGATGGCCTCGAACATGGCGAGCGCCTTGGCGTCGCCGTTGATGGCGTCCTGGAGTTCGGTGCCGTCGTAGCCGATGGCGGCCGCGTCGACGAAGATCGTGGGGATGCCGGCGTTGATCAGGGTGGCCTTCAGGCGGCCGACGCCGGGAACGTCCAGCTCGTCGACCAGGTTGCCGGTGGGGAACATGGACCCGCCGCCGCCGTCTTCATCGGCCGCCGGGTCCATGAATTCGACCTGGATCTCGGCGGCCGGAAAGGTGACGCCGTCCAGCTCGAAATCGCCGGTTTCCTGCACGGCGCCCTGCGTGACGGGCACGTGGGCGACGATGGTCTTGCCGATGTTCGCCTGCCAGATCCGGATGGTGGCGATGCCGTTTTCCGGGATGCGCGCGGCGTCGATCAGGCCATGGCTGATGGCGAAGGGGCCCACGGCGGCCGTCAGGTTGCCGCAATTGCCGCTCCAGTCGACGAAGGGCTGGTCGATGGACACCTGGCCGAAAAGGTAGTCGACGTCGTGGTCCGGCCGGCTGCTCTTGGCGATGATCACGGTCTTGCTGGTGCTGGACGTGGCCCCGCCCATGCCGTCGGTCTGCTTGCCGTAGGGGTCGGGGCTGCCGATCACCCTCAGCAGCAGGGCGTCGCGGGCCGGGCCCGGCGCCTGCGCGGCGGCCGGGAGGTCGGGCAGGTGGAAGAACACGCCTTTGCTCGTGCCGCCCCGCATGTAGGTGGCGGGGATCTTGATCTGCGGTAAGTGGGCCATGGATGCTCCTGTGCTTCAGACGGCGTTCGCCGATTCGAGGAAGTCCTGGGCGAAGCGCTGCAGCACGCCGCCCGCATCGTAGATGGAGACTTCCTCGGCGGTGTCCAGTCGACAGGTCACGGGGACCTCGACGCGTTCGCCGCTGCGGCGGTTGATGACCAGGGTGAGCGTGGCGCGCGGCGTGGGCTTGCCGATGACGTCGTAGGTCTCGGTGCCGTCCAGCGCCAGGGTCTTGCGGTCGGTGCCGGGCTGGAACTCCAGCGGCAGCACGCCCATGCCCACGAGGTTGGTGCGGTGGATGCGCTCGAAGCCCTCGGCCACGATGGCCTCCACCCCCGCCAGGCGCACGCCCTTGGCCGCCCAATCGCGCGAGGAGCCCTGGCCGTAGTCGGCGCCCGCCACGATGATCAGCGGCTGCTTGCGTTCCATGTAGGTTTCGATGGCCTCCCACATGCGCGCGACCTTGCCTTCGGGTTCGATGCGGGCCAGCGAGCCCTGCTTCACCCGGCCGTTCTCGCGCACCATCTCGTTCAGCAGCTTGGGGTTGGCGAAGGTGGCGCGCTGCGCCGTCAGGTGGTCGCCGCGGTGCGTGGCGTAGGAGTTGAAGTCCTCTTCGGGCAGGCCCATCCTGGCCAGGTATTCGCCCGCCGCGCTGTCGGGCAGGATGGCGTTCGAGGGCGAGAGGTGGTCGGTCGTGATGTTGTCGCCCAATATGGCCAGGGGGCGCATGCCCTTGAGCGCGCGTTCGCCGGCCAGCGCGCCTTCCCAGTAGGGCGGGCGGCGGATGTAGGTGCTCATGGGGCGCCAGTCGTAGAGCGGACTGATCGGCGCGCCGCCGCCCTTGGAGGGGGCGAACATGGGTTCGTAGACGCTGCGGAACTGTTCGGGCTTGACGCTGGCGGCGACGATGGCGTCGATTTCCTCGTCGGTGGGCCAGATGTCCTTCAGCGTGACGGGATTGCCCTGCCGGTCGGTGCCCAGGACGTCTTTCTCGATGTCGAAACGGATGGTGCCGGCGATGGCGTAGGCCACCACCAGGGGCGGCGAAGCCAGGAAGGCCTGCTTGGCATAGGGGTGGATGCGCCCGTCGAAGTTCCGGTTGCCGGACAGCACGGCGGTGGCGTACAGGTCGCGGTCGATGATTTCCTTCTGGATGGCGGGATCCAGCGCGCCGCTCATGCCGTTGCAGGTGGTGCAGGCGAAGCCGACGATGCCAAAGCCCAGGGCTTCGAGTTCCGGCAGCAGTCTGGCGTCTTCGAGGTAGAGCTGCACGGCCTTGGAGCCGGGCGCCAGGGAGGTCTTGACCCAGGGCTTGCGCGCCAGCCCGCGGGCGTTGGCGTTGCGCGCCAGCAATCCCGCGGCGATGACGTTGCGCGGGTTGCTGGTGTTGGTACAGCTGGTGATGGCGGCGATGATGACCGCGCCGTCGGGCATGAGCCCGGCTTCGTTCTGGACCTCGCCCGATATGCCGCGCGCGGCCAGTTCGCTGGTCGGCACCCGGCGATGCGGGTTGGACGGGCCGGCGATGTTGCGCACCACGGTGGAAAGATCGAACTTCAGCACGCGCTCGTATTCGGCCGTCTGCAGGCTGTCGGCCCACAGGCCCGCCGTTCTGGCGTAGGTTTCCACCAGCTTGACCTGTTCGTCGTCCCGCCCGGTGAGCTTCAGGTAGTCGATGGTCTGCCGGTCGATGTAGAACATGGCCGCCGTCGCGCCGTATTCGGGCGTCATGTTCGAGATGGTGGCGCGGTCGCCCAGCGTCAGGCGCGCCGCGCCTTCGCCGTAGAACTCCAGATAGGACGAAACGACTTTTTCGTTGCGCAGGAATTCGGTCAGGGCCAGCACCAGGTCGGTGGCGGTGACGCCCGGCCGCAGCCTGCCGGTGAGCTCCACGCCGATGATGTCGGGCAGCCGCATCCAGGAGGCGCGGCCCAGCATGACGCTTTCGGCTTCCAGGCCGCCCACGCCGACGGCGATGACGCCCAGCGCGTCGACGTGCGGCGTGTGGCTGTCGGTGCCGACCAGCGTGTCGGGGAAGGCCACGCCGTCGATGGCGTGGACCACGGGCGACATCCGCTCCAGGTTGATCTGGTGCATGATGCCGTTGCCGGGCGGAATGACGTCGACGTTCTCGAACGCCTTTTTGGTCCAGTCGATGAAATGGAAGCGGTCATCGTTGCGGCGGTCTTCGATGGCCCGGTTCTTGGCGAAGGCGTCCTTGTCGTAGCCCCCGTACTCCACCGCCAGGGAGTGGTCGACGATGAGCTGGGTGGGGACCACCGGGTTGACCTTGGCGGGGTCGCCGCCCTTGGCGGCGATGGCGTCGCGCAGGCCCGCCAGGTCGACCAGCGCCGTCTGGCCCAGGATGTCGTGGCACACCACCCGCGCCGGGAACCAGGGGAAGTCCAGTTCGCGCTTGCGCTCGATCAGCTGCCGCAGCGAATCGGCCAGTATGGCGGGCTCGCAGCGGCGCACCAGGTTCTCGGCCAGGACGCGCGACGTATAGGGCAGCTTGGCATAGGCGCCCGGCTGGATGGCGTCGACCGCCTCGCGGGCGTCGAAGTAGTCCAGACGGGTGCCGGGCAGGGGTTTGCGGTGTGCAGTGTTCATGGCATCCGGGAAAGAAAAAAAGATCAGCGCTTGGACAGCGGGACGAACTTCTGGTCTTCCGGGCCGACGTAGTTGGCGGTGGGCCGGATGATCTTGTTGTCGATGCGCTGCTCGATGATGTGCGCCGACCAGCCGGCCGTGCGCGCGATGACGAACAGCGGCGTGAACATGGCGGTGGGCACGCCCATCATGTGGTAGGACACGGCCGAGAACCAGTCCAGGTTGGGGAACATTTTCTTGGCGTCCCACATGACGGCTTCCAGCCGTTCGGCGATGTCGAACATCTTCATGCTGCCCTGCTTCTTGGACAGCTTGCGGGCGACTTCCTTGATGACCTTGTTGCGCGGGTCGGAGACCGTGTACACCGGATGCCCGAAGCCGATGACGACCTCCTTGTTCTCGACGCGGCGGCGGATGTCGGCCTCGGCCTGGTCGGGCGTGTCGTAGCGCTTCTGCACTTCGAAGGCGACCTCGTTGGCGCCGCCGTGCTTGGGCCCGCGCAAGGCGCCTATGCCCCCCGCGATGGCCGAGTACATGTCGGAGCCCGTGCCGGCGATGACGCGGCAGGCGAAGGTGGACGCATTGAACTCGTGCTCGGCGTACAGGATGAGCGAGGTGTGCATGGCGCGCACCCAGTCGTCGCTGGGCTTCTGGCCGTGCAGCAGGTGCAGGAAGTGGCCGCCTATGCTGTCGTCGTCGGTCTGGACGTCGATGTAGTGCCCGTTGTGGCTGTAGTGGTACCAGTACAGCAGGGCCGAGCCCAGATTGGCCATCAGGCGGTCGGCGATGTCGCGGGCGTCGGGGATGTTGTGGTCGTCTTTCTCGGGAAGGACGCAGCCCAGCACGGAAACCGCGGTCCGCATGACGTCCATGGGGTGGCTCGCGGCGGGCAGGGCCTCGAGCGCGGCCTGCAGCTGCGCGGGCAGGCCGCGCAAGCGGCGCAGCTTTTCCTTGTACGCGGCCAGCTCGGACTTGTTCGGCAGCTTGCCATGGACGAGCAGGTGCGCGACTTCCTCGAATTCGCAGGTGTCGGCGATGTCGAGGATGTCGTAGCCGCGGTAGTGCAGGTCGTTGCCGCTGCGGCCGACCGTGCACAGGGCGGTGTTGCCCGCCACCACGCCCGACAGCGCGACGGATTTCTTGGGCTTGGGCGCCGCCGCGCTCGCGGTCTGGCTCGCGTCGGTCTGGCTTGCTTCGGTCTTGCTTGCTTTTGGCGTGCGTGTGGCCATGTCTCTACTCCTGAAAAAGGTGGTTTACTTAGCCTTGCCTTGCTGGAACAGCGCGTCGAGCCGGGACTCGAATTCATGGTAGCCGATCCGGTCGTACAGCTCGTCCCGGGTTTGCATCAGGTCGACCACGTTCTTCTGGTGGCCGTCCCGGCGTATGGCCTGGTACACGGTTTCGGCGGCCTTGTTCATGGCGCGGAAAGCGGACAGCGGATAGAGCACCATGCCCACGCCCGCGCCGCCCAGTTCCTGGACCGAGAACAGGGGCGTCTTGCCGAATTCGGTGATGTTGGCGAGGATAGGCACGTTCAGGGCCTTGGTGAAGCGCTCGTAGGTGGCGAGGTCGTACGAGGCTTCCGGGAAGACGGCGTCGGCGCCCGCTGCCACGCAGGCGGCCGCGCGTTCCAGGGCGGCGTCCACGCCTTCCACGGCGATCGCGTCGGTGCGGGCGATGATGAAGAAGTCGCTGTCGGTGCGCGCGTCGGCCGCGGCCTTGACGCGGTCGACCATTTCGCCGGCCGTGACGATTTCCTTGCCCGGACGGTGGCCGCAGCGCTTGGCGCCGACCTGGTCCTCGATGTGGCAGGCGGCCGCGCCGAACTTGATCAGGCTTTTGATCGTGCGGGCGATGTTGAAGGCGGAGGGCCCGAAGCCGGTGTCGATGTCGACCACCAGGGGCACGTCGCAGACGTCGGTGATGCGGCGGATGTCGGTGAGGACGTCGTCGAGCGTATTGATGCCCAGGTCCGGCAGGCCGAGCGAGCCCGCCGCCACGCCGCCGCCCGACAGATAGATGGCGCGATACCCGGCGCGCTTGGCGAGCAGGGCGTGGTTGGCGTTGATGGCGCCGACGATTTGCAAGGGTTGTTCTTCTTTCAGGGCCTGGCGGAACAAGGCGCCGGGGGATGCGGGACGGGTCATGGGGGCTCCTGCTGGGTACGGGTCAAAAGCAAGGCCCTTTGGAGGGCCTTGCTTGCATGCGGCTGCTGGTTTACTTCAAAAGGTCCTTCACGCCGTCGCGCTCTTCCAGGAGCTCTTTCAGGGTGAAGTCCATGCGCTCGCGCGAGAAGGCGTCGATTTCCAGGCCTTCGACGCGCTTGTACTCGCCGTTTTCCGTGATGACGGGCACGCCGTAGAGGATGCCTTCGGGGATGCCGTAGGAGCCGTCGGAGGGCACGCCCATGGTGACCCACTTGCCGTTGGAGCCCAGCACCCAGTCGCGGACGTGGTCGATGGCCGCATTGGCGGCGGAGGCCGCCGACGACAGGCCGCGCGCTTCGATGATGGCGGCGCCGCGCTTGCCGACGGTCGGGATGAAGGTGTCGCGGTTCCAGGCGTCGTCGTTGATCAGGCCGGCCAGGCTTTCACCGCCGACCGTCGCGAAGCGGATGTCGGGGTACATGGTGGGGGAATGGTTGCCCCAGACGATGAGTTTCTCGATGTCGGCCACCGGCTTGCCCGACTTGGCGGCCAGCTGGGACAGGGCGCGGTTGTGGTCCAGGCGCAGCATGGCGGTGAAGTTCTTGGCGGGCAGGTCGGGCGCCGACTTCATGGCGATGTAGGCGTTGGTGTTGGCGGGGTTGCCGACCACCAGCACCTTCACGTTGCGGCTGGCGACGTCGTTCAGCGCCTTGCCCTGGGCCGTGAAGATCTGGGCGTTGACGTGCAGGAGATCCTTGCGTTCCATGCCGGGGCCGCGGGGGCGGGCGCCGACCAGCAGGGCGACGTCCGCATCCTTGAAGGCGTCGCGCGGGTCGCTGTGCGCCGTCATGCCGGCCAGCAGCGGGAAGGCGCAGTCGTCGAGCTCCATCATCACGCCCTTGAGCGCTTTTTGCGCTTTTTCGTCGGGGATTTCAAGCAGTTGCAGGATGACGGGCTGGTCTTTGCCCAGCATTTCGCCGGAGGCGATGCGAAACAGCAAGGCATAACCGATTTGGCCGGCTGCGCCGGTGACAGCGACACGCATGGCGGGTTTGGACATGAACAATCTCCAGGGTTTTGAATAAACGGATGGACACCGGATCCGGTGTCGTGTGAATAGCTACGACAAACAGTGTAATTCTCTTTTGACGCCTTTGCGCCGATGCGCGCGCGCCGCGTGGACGCGGCGCCGGCCCGTGTGGACCGCCCTGGGTTTGGCGCAGCCAAATGCCATGCGGACATAGCCGCAAAGAGTAGCGAAAAACGGCCTCGAAGTCAATTGTCTTATATCTTATATAAGACAGAAGAGTGTTAGACAGAAGCGCCCAAGCGTGCGAAAATGGGGGGTTTACGCGATTTACAGCCTGGCCATAACCCTACCGATATGTCTGATACCCCTTCAACTGATCGTGGCGCCCTGCCTGATCGTTCTGCCGGCAGCGCGGCGTTCAGCCCGTTGTACCAGCAGATCAAGGGGTTGCTCCTGCAGAGCCTGGACCGCGGCGAATGGAAGCCGGGCGAAGCCATACCCAGCGAGCTCGAACTGGCGGCGCGCTTCCAGGTCAGCCAGGGCACGGTGCGCAAGGCCATCGACGAACTCGCCGCCGAAAACCTGCTGATCCGGCGCCAGGGCAAGGGCACGTTCGTCGCCACCCACCACGAGGCCAAGGTCCGCTTCCGTTTCCTGCGCCTGACGCCCGACGACGGCAAGCCGGTGGCCTCGGGCAGCCGCATCCTGGACTGCCGCCGCGTCAAGGCGCCGGCCGACGTCGCCGCGCTGCTCGAACTGCGCAGCGCCGAAGCCGTCGTGAACCTGCGCCGCGTGCTGTCCTTCGACCAGGCCCCGACCATACTCGACGACATCTGGCTGCCCGGCGCCGTCTTCCGGGGCCTGACGGCGGAATCCCTGGCGCGCTACCGGGGGCCGCTGTACGCCCTGTTCGAGACCGAATTCGGGGTCAGCATGGTGCGCGCCGACGAAAAAATCAAGGCGGTGCCGGCCTCGCCGGAACAGGCCGAATTGTTGCAGGTTGAAACCGGAAGCGCGCTGCTGCAGGTCGAGCGCGTGTCCTTCACCTATGGCGATCGGCCCATGGAAGTGCGCAGGGGAGTCTATGTAACAGAACGCTTCCACTATCGAAACAGCTTGAATTAGCTCGGCTTTTCGCCGATTTGATACATGCGCATCAAATCGGCGAAAATGCGCGTAGCGCTTTGCAATAAATTATTTTGTTTTAACTCGAGGCCATCATGTCCGATTCAGCTTCAAAGCCGCGTCCGCAGTTTCGCAATATCAGCGTACCGCAGATCCTCAGCTACCGCCTGCCGCTCGCCGGCAAAACCTCCATTCTGCATCGCATCAGCGGCGCGCTACTGTTCCTCTGTCTGCCGCTGGTCATCGTGCCGCTGTTCGCGCTCAGCGTGACCTCGGCCGAAACCTACGCCGGCATACAGGCCTGGGTGTCGAATCCCTTGTGCAAGCTGGTGCTGCTGGCGCTCATCTGGGGCTATCTGCATCATTTCTGTGCCGGCATCCGCTATCTGGTCCTGGACCTGCACATCGGCATGGACAAGCACTCCGCCCAGAAGTCGGCCGGCATCGTGCTGGGGGTCAGCCTGGCTCTGACCGTGGTTTTTGGTCTTAAACTGTTTGGGGTGTGGTAATGTCGACTCAAGAGCGTATCGGTACCAAGCGTCTGGTTGTGGGCGCGCACTATGGCACGGTCGATTTCATCGTGCAGCGCGTCACCGCGATCATCATGGCCGTCTACACCATCGTGCTGCTGGTCGGCATCCTGTTCACGTCCGAAATCAACTTCGACAGCTGGCGCCGCCTGTTCACCTTCACGTGGGTGGGGCTTCCCGTGGGGCAGATGCTGGCTACGCTGGCCTTCTTCTCGCTGGTGTGGCATGCCTGGATCGGCGTCCGCGACATCTGGATGGACTACATCCACAGTGTCGGCCTGCGGCTCTTCCTCCAGGTACTGACCATCCTGTGGCTGGTGGCCACCGTCGTCTATTTCGCAAAAATTCTCTGGAGCTTATAAGCCGTGGCTGCTGTCAAAAATTCCATACCGCGCCGCCAGTTCGATGTGGTGGTCGTAGGCGCCGGCGGAGCCGGCATGCGTTGCTCGCTGCAACTCGCCCAGGCCGGCCTGTCGGTCGCCGTGCTGTCCAAAGTCTTCCCGACCCGCTCGCATACCGTGGCCGCCCAGGGCGGCGTCAGCGCATCGCTGGGCAACATGAGCGAAGACAACTGGTACTGGCACATGTATGACACCGTCAAGGGTTCCGACTGGCTGGGCGACCAGGACGCCATCGAATTCATGTGCCGCGAAGCGCCCAACGCCGTGTACGAGCTCGAACACTTCGGCATGCCCTTCGACCGCAACCCCGACGGCACCATCTACCAGCGTCCCTTTGGCGGCCACACCGCCAATTTCGGCGAAAAGCCCGTGCAGCGCGCCTGTGCCGCGGCCGACCGCACCGGCCATGCCATGCTGCACACGCTCTACCAGCGCAACGTCGCCGCCCGCACGCAATTCTTCGTCGAATGGATGGCGCTCGACCTGCTGCGCAACGAAGCCGGCGACGTCCTGGGCGTGACGGCCCTCGAAATGGAAACGGGCGAAATCTACGTCCTGGAAGCCAAGCAGACCGTGCTGGCCACCGGCGGGGCGGGCCGCATCTGGGCCGCGTCCACCAACGCCTTCATCAACACCGGCGACGGCCTGGGCATGGCCGCGCGCGCCGGCATTCCGCTGCAAGACATGGAATTCTGGCAATTCCACCCCACCGGCGTGGCCGGCGCGGGCGTGCTCATCACCGAGGGCGTGCGCGGCGAGGGCGGCATCCTGCTGAACAAGGACGGCGAGCGCTTCATGGAACGCTACGCCCCCACCCTGAAGGACCTGGCGCCGCGCGACTTCGTCTCGCGCTCCATGGACCAGGAAATCAAGGAAGGCCGCGGTTGCGGCGACGGCAGCTACGTGGTGCTCAAGCTCGACCACCTGGGCGCGGAAACCATCCAGAAGCGCCTGCCGTCCATCCGCGAAATCGCCATCAAGTTCGCCAACGTCGATCCCATCAAGGATCCGATCCCGGTCGTGCCCACCATCCACTACCAGATGGGCGGCGTCCCCACCAACGTGTACGGCCAGGTCATCAGCACCAAGGGCGGCGAAAGCAAGATCGTCAACGGGCTGTTCGCCATCGGCGAATGCGCGGCCACCTCGGTCCACGGCGCCAACCGCCTGGGCACGAACTCGCTGCTCGATCTCATCGTCTTCGGCCGTTCGGCGGGCAACTTCATCGTCAACGCCCACCCCGAACGCCAGCACGCGCACCAGCCCATTCCGGAATCGGCCATCGACTTCTCGCTCGACCGCGTCAATCGCCTGGAATCCCGTACTTCGGGCGAAAAGGCGCAAGACGTCGGCAACGCCATTCGCGTGGCCATGCAGCACCACTGCGGCGTATTCCGCACGCTGGACCTCCTCGCCAAGGGCGTGGACGCCATCGAAAGCATCGCGCCGCAAGTCGATCACATCTATTTCAAGGACAAGTCCAAGGTATTCAACACGGCCCGCATCGAGGCGCTGGAAATCTCCAACATGATCGAAGTCGCCCGCGCGACCACCAAGTCGGCGGCCAACCGCACCGAGAGCCGCGGCGCGCATGCGCTCAGCGACCACCCCGAGCGCGACGACGAGAACTGGCTGCGCCATACCTTGTGGTTCTCGGAAGGCAGCCGCCTCGAGTACAAGCCCGTGACCATGAAGCCTTTGACCGTAGAAAGCTTCCCGCCCAAAGCGCGGACTTTCTAAGCAGGATATCGAAATGACTCAAAAACGTATCGTCAAGTTTGAAATCTACCGCTACGACCCCGACAAGGACGAGCGTCCCTACATGCAGAAGCTCGAGGTCGAGCTCCAGCCGACCGACAAGATGCTGCTGGACGCCATCCTGCGCATCAAGAACGACGTCGACGACAGCCTGGCGATCCGCCGCTCCTGCCGCGAAGGCGTGTGCGGTTCCGACGCCATGAACATCAACGGCAAGAACGGCCTGGCCTGCACGACCAACCTGCTCGACCTGAAAGAGCCCATCGTCCTGCGGCCGCTGCCCGGCCTGCCCGTGGTGCGCGATCTCATCGTCGACATGACGCACTTCTTCAACCAATACCATTCGGTCAAGCCCTACCTGATCAACGACCAGCCGCCGCCCGAGAAAGAGCGCCTGCAGACCCCCGAGGCCCGCGAGGAGCTGGACGGCCTGTACGAATGCATTCTGTGCGCCTGCTGCTCGACGTCCTGCCCGTCCTTCTGGTGGAACCCCGACAAGTTCGTCGGCCCGGCCGGCCTGCTGCAGGCCTACCGCTTCATCGCCGACAGCCGCGACGAAGCCACGGGCGCGCGCCTGGACAACCTGGAAGATCCCTATCGCCTGTTCCGCTGCCACACCATCATGAACTGTACGGATGTCTGTCCCAAGGGGCTGAATCCGTCGCTCGCGATCGGCAAGATCAAGGAACTGCTGGTGCGCCGCACCGTATAGGATCCCGTGGATGAGAAAGCTGTCAGAACTGGAGCGTGCCCGCCTGCGTTGGCGTGCGCGGCGCGGGCTGCTCGAAAATGACCTGATCATCACCAGGTTCCTGGATCAATACGAAGCCGAATTAACCGACGTGGATGTTTCCGCCTTGTCTCTGCTGTTTGAAATGGGCGATAACGACTTGCTTGATGTTTTGCTGGCACGAAGCGAGCCCTCGGGCGTGTACGACACGCCCGACATTCGCAGGCTGGTCGCGCAAATGCGAAAGCTGTAATTTTTAAGGAAAATTGTGATGCAACTGTCAGATAAAAAAGCAACGCTATCGTTCTCGGACGGTAGCCCTTCGATCGAGTTCCCGGTGTACCAGGGGACCGTCGGTCCTGATGTCATCGATATCCGCAAGCTCTACGGCCAGAGCGGCATGTTCACCTACGACCCGGGCTTTCTGTCCACGGCGTCCTGCGAATCCGGCATCACTTACATCGATGGCGACAAGGGCGAGCTCCTTTATCGCGGCTATCCCATCGAGCAGCTCGCGCGCAAGTGCGACTTCCTGGATATCTGCTACCTGATCCTGAACGGCGAGCTGCCCAACCAGGCGCAGAAGGCCGAATTCGACTACACCATCACGCACCACACCATGGTGCACGACCAGATGCAGTATTTCCTGCGCGGCTTCCGCCGCGACGCGCATCCCATGGCCGTGCTGACCGGGCTGGTGGGCGCCATGTCCGCGTTCTATCACGACTCCACCGACATCACCAATCCGCATCACCGCCACGTGTCGGCGATGCGCCTGATCGCCAAGATGCCGACCATGGTCGCGATGGCGTACAAGTATTCGCAGGGCCAGCCGTTCATCTACCCGCAGAACAACCTGTCCTACACGGGCAACTTCCTGCGCATGATGTTCGCCACGCCTTGCGAGGAATACCAGGTCAATGAAGTCGTCGAGCGCGCGCTCGACCGCATCTTCATCCTGCATGCCGATCACGAACAGAACGCCTCCACCTCCACCGTCCGCCTTTGCGGCTCGTCGGGCACCAATCCCTTCGCGGCCATCGCGGCCGGCGTGGGCTGCCTGTGGGGCCCGGCGCACGGCGGCGCCAACGAGGCCTGCCTGCAGATGCTCGAAGACCTGCAAGCCAACGGCGGCATCGCCAAGGTCGGCGAGTTCATGGAAAAGGTCAAGGACAAGAATTCCGGCGTGCGCCTGATGGGCTTCGGCCATCGCGTCTACAAGAACTACGACCCGCGCGCCAAGCTCATGCAGGAGACCTGCAAGGAAGTCCTGTCCGCGCTCGGTCTGGAAAACGACCCGCTGTTCAAGCTCGCCATGGAACTGGAGCGCATCGCGCTCGAAGACCAGTATTTCGTCGACCGCAAGCTGTACCCCAACGTCGATTTCTACTCCGGCATCGTGCAACGCGCCATCGGCATCCCCACCTCGCTGTTCACCGCCATCTTCGCGCTGGCCCGCACGGTGGGCTGGATCGCCCAATGGAGCGAAATGCTGTCCGATCCCGACTACAAGATCGGCCGTCCCCGCCAGCTGTACTCGGGCGCGCAAACGCGCGACGTCCCCGACAACCGCGGCTGATTCCGGCCCGGGGCCGGGCCTCTTGCGGGGCCCGGCTTCCGGCGGGCTTGGCGCAGGCACTCTCCGGAGTGCCTGTTTTGCTGTCGGGGCCCGGCTTTGCGCCCGCCTCGCTTGATCGCCGGCCGCCGCTCGGATAAAATAATTGATCTATCAATGATTGATAGGTCCAAGGAATCACATGACGGCGGCGAAGCAGAATCCAGCAGACGGGGCAGGGCGCGTTCTTACGGTCAGGCAGTCCCTGCTCGCCATGCTGGGCATCTGTTTCGTGGTCATGATGGTCGCCATCGACCAGACCGTCGTCGGCACGGCGCTGCCCACCATCGCCGCCGAACTGAACGGCTTCGAATTCTACGCCTGGGTGGCCACGGCCTACCTGCTCATGTCGGTCATCACCATCCCCATCTTCGGCCGGCTGGGCGACTACTACGGCAGGAAGCCCTTCGTCATCGCCTCCATCGTCATCTTCACCTCCGCGTCCGCGCTTTGCGGCCTGGCCGACAGCATGCAGCAGGTCGTGCTGGCGCGGGCCTTGCAGGGCATCGGGGGCGGCATGCTCATCGGCACGGCCTTCGCCTCGGTCCCGGACTTGTTCCCCGACACGCACGCCCGGTTCCGCTGGCAGATACTGCTCAGCTCGGCGTTCGGGGTCGCCAATGCCTTCGGGCCCACGCTGGGCGGCTTCATGACCCAGCACCTGGGCTGGCGCGCCGTGTTCTTCATCAACGTCCCGCTCGGCCTGATGAGCCTGTATTGCGTGTGGCGCTTCCTGCCGCGCATACGGCAGATGCCGGGCCGGCCGGTGCGCCTGGACTGGCTGGGCGCCTTGCTGCTGGTCGGCGTGCTGACCGCAATGCAGCTCGCCGTGCAGCTGGCGCCGATGCGGGGCGCCGGCCTGGCCGCCCTCCTGATGGCGGCGGGCGTGCTGCTGCTCCTGCCCGCGCTGGTCTACTGGGAGCGCCGCAGCGAACAGCCGCTGCTGCCGCCCGACATGTTCCGCAACAAGGCGCTGACCGCCATGTTCGTGCTGGGGTTGTGCCTGGGCTTCGTCATGTTCGGCCTGCTGTTCTACATCCCCTTGCTGCTGCAAGGCGGTTTCGGCCTGGATCCGCAATCGGTCGGCCTGCTGATCACGCCCATGGTGGTGTGCATCACGGTGGGCAGCATCATCAACGGGCGCGTCGTCGTGCGCCTGTCCCGCCCCAACCACATGCTGTATGTGGGCTTCGTGCTGCTGGTCGCCGCCTGCCTGGGCTTCGTCCTGATGGACCGGCACACCTCGCGCTGGCTGATGCTGCTGTGGATGGTGCTGGCCGGCTCCGGCATGGGCTGCCTCATGCCCAACCTGACGGTGTTCGCCCAGGAAACCGCGGGGCGCACCTTGCTGGGGATCTCCACCGCGCTCATGCATTCGGTGCGCATGATAGGCGGGATGCTGGGCACCGCCATCATGGGCATGCTGGTGAACCATCATTATGCCTACGCCGTGCGGGCCCGCTTTGCGCGGGACGCGGGCACCGCCTGGCTCGCCGATCTGCAAGACCCGCAGGTCCTGATGAACAGCGCCACGCAGGCGCAGTTCTCCCTGCGCGCGCAGCAGCTGGGCCTGGCCGCCGACAACCTGATCGAACAGGCCAGGGAATCCCTGGTGGCGGCCGTGCACATGGGCCTGGCGTCGGCCCTGGTGGCGGCATGCCTGGGAATGGTCCTGGTCTACCGGGTGCCGGCCATACGGCTTGCCCAGCGGCAGTCCGCCGAGTCCGGCGCGCCGCTCGCCAAGACATGAACGAGATCCCGCAGCTCCGCGCCATACAGCAGCTGGGGCGGACCTACCGCGCGCTGATGGCCGCCTTCGAGGCCAGAATAGGCTTGTCCATGCCGCGCTGGCGCATACTGCTGAACCTGCACCAGTCGGGGGAGCGCTCGCAGAAGCAGCTGGCGCGCGACCTGCGCATGGATCCGGCCGCGCTCACGCGCCAGATCAAGACCATCGAGCAGGAAGGCTGGGTCGAGCGCCATACCGACGCGGCCGACAACCGGCTGACCAATGTCGCGCTCACCGCCGCCGGCCGCGCCCTGGTGGCGCGCACGCTGCCCCGGCGCACCGCCTTCGTCGAGACGGCCTTCGGCGACATGTCCATCGAGGAAATGAACGAGCTGAGCGCCTTGCTGCGCACGCTGGAAGAGCGTTTGCGCGAGGAATAAGCGGGTACAATCAAGCGTTTGCAAACCCACATACAACGTTCAAGCAGGACAATCAACCATGAGTGCAATTGTAGATATCATCGGGCGCGAAATTCTGGACTCGCGCGGCAACCCCACTGTTGAATGTGACGTATTGCTTGAATCGGGGGCGATGGGCCGCGCCGCGGTGCCGTCCGGCGCATCCACGGGTTCGCGCGAAGCCATCGAGCTTCGCGACGGCGATGCGTCCCGCTACCTGGGCAAGGGCGTGCTGCGCGCCGTCGAAAACCTCAACACCGAGATCTCCGAAGCGCTGATGGGGCTGGACGCCCAGGAACAGACTTTCGTCGACCGCACCCTGATCGACCTGGACGGCACGGAATCCAAGAGCCGGCTGGGCGCCAACGCCATGCTGGCCGCCAGCATGGCGGTCGCGCGTGCCGCGGCCGACGATTCCGGCTTGTCGCTGTACCGCTACTTCGGCGGCAGCGGGCCCATGCAGATGCCCGTCCCCATGATGAACGTGATCAACGGCGGCGCGCACGCGAACAACACGCTGGACATGCAGGAATTCATGATCCTGCCCATCGGCGCCACCAGCTTCCGGGAATCCCTGCGCATGGGCGCGGAAGTCTTCCACGCGCTCAAGAAGCTCATCAACAAGCAGGGCATGTCCACCGCGGTGGGCGACGAAGGCGGTTTCGCGCCCAACGTGGCCAACCACGAAGCGGCCATCCAGCTCATCCTGCAGGCCATATCCGAAGCCGGCTACGAAGCCGGTTCGCAGATCGCGCTGGGCCTGGACTGCGCCAGCTCTGAATTCTATCGCGACGGCAAATACCATCTCGCCGGCGAAGGCGGCGTGGCCCTGACGTCCCAGGACTTCACCAACCTGCTGGCCACCTGGTGCGACAAGTACCCCATCATCTCCATCGAAGACGGCATGGCCGAGAACGATTGGGAAGGCTGGAAGCTGCTGTCCGACCAGCTGGGCAAAAAGGTCCAGCTGGTGGGCGACGATCTTTTCGTGACCAACACCAAGATCCTCAAGCAGGGCATCGAACAGGGCATCGCCAACTCCATCCTCATCAAGATCAACCAGATCGGCACGCTGACCGAAACCTTCGCGGCCATCGAAATGGCGAAGCGCGCCGGCTACACCGCCGTCATTTCGCATCGCTCCGGCGAAACCGAAGACTCCACCATCGCCGACATCGCCGTCGCCACCAACGCCATGCAGATCAAGACCGGCTCGCTGTCGCGCTCCGACCGCATGGCGAAATACAACCAGCTGCTGCGCATCGAAGAAGAGCTGGCCGAAGTGGCGTCCTACCCCGGCCGCGACGCGTTCTACAATCTGCGCTAATCACAGCGGCAGCCCGGCCCCGGCCGGGTTTGCTTTCTGAGAAGCATGCGACTGCTCCTGATCATCCTGGTGTTGCTCACCGCCATCACCCAATATGCCTTGTGGTGGGGCAAGGGCGGGTGGCTGCGCGTGCAGGAGCTGGAAAGGAAGATCGCCACGCAGCAGGAAACCAACGAAGCCCTGATGGCGCGCAACAACGCCCTGCAGGCCGAGGTCCAGGACCTGAAGTCGGGAACCGCGGCCATCGAAGAACGCGCCCGCAGCGAGCTGGGCATGGTCAAGGACGGCGAGATCTACGTCCAGATCCTGGCGCCGAACGAAAAAGAACCCGAGATCAAGCCGCCGCCCAAGCGCGGGCCGGCGGCCAAGGCACCGGCCAAGCCCCGCCCGGCGCCCGAGCACCGGTGACGGCGGGGCCCTGGGGCCAGTCAGCGTCAAAAAAGTCCTGGGGCGGTATCCACAATCGACGCGCCGGTCTGGCGGGGGCACACTGCCTCCATGCCTGCCACACCGTCATCGCCATGCGCCCGCCACACCGGGGCCCGTTCCTCCAGGGCTCGTTCCGCCCCGCCGTCCGCACGCCTGCGCCGCGCCACGGCGGGCCGGGCGGCGGGCCCGGGCGCGCAGTCGGGCGCCGGCATCCTGGAATTCTCCATCGTGGCGATACCCGTGCTGCTGCTGGGCCTGGCCGCCATCGAATCGGCGCAATGGCTGTTCACGCGGCAAGCCGCGGGCCTCGCCCTGCTCGAAGCCGGCCGCGCGGGCATCACCCAGCACGCCAGCCCGCAAGCCATGATCACGGCCTTCGAACAGGCGCTCCTGCCTTTGCACGCCTCGCCGTCCCGCGCATCCGCGCAAAGCAGGCTGGAAGCCGCGCTGGCGCGGCGCGAGCACAGGCTGGGCGGCGCCCCCTGGCGCATAGAGATCCTGTCGCCCGGCGCGGACGCATACCGTGATTTCGCCGACCCGGCGCTGCCCGTCGCGCACCGGAGCGGCCGTTCCGCCATCAACAACGATTATCTGCACGAGCAGGACCTGCGGTACCGGGCCATGGGCTGGCCGCAGGGCCGCGGGCCGGCGTCGGGGGTGGACATCTTCCAGGCGAATACTCTTGCGCTGCGGCTGAGCTATCCGCACGAGCCGGCGGTGCCGGGGATGCGGGCGCTGCTTTCGATGCTGGGGAATGAGCGGGGCAGCTATCGGCAGCGGGTGATGGCGGCGGGTTACCTGCCCATCGTCAGGGAGATGTCGCTGGTGATGCAAAGCCATCCGGTCAGTTGGGCGATGCCGGAGAGCGGCAAGATCGTGGGGCCGGAACGGGTTGCGGTGGGGGCGGCTGGGGCGGCGGCGGAGTGTGCGGGGATCTGGTGTTTGCCGTCGTCGCCGTTATTGGGTGAAGCCGCGGGGGCGGCGGGGGAGCCTGCCGCGCCGGGTTGGCGGCCTTCGCGGCCCGGGGCGCCGGGAGAGGCGGGCGGGCTGCCGGATGCGCCGGATGAGGCGCCGGCGGGAGTGGGTGGCGAGTTGCCTGGTTGTTAGGGGTATTTTTTGGGGGGGGGGCGGCCAACGGCCTCCGGCCCCTTTCCACGGGAGTGTCAGTGAATGGACGGCTTGCCTTCGGACGAAGCGCTCGCGCCGTCCACGAACAGCTCGGCGCAGTCGACCGCGTCGAAATGGTAGGGCTTGCCGCAAAAATTGCACAGCACCTCGATCGATTCCCGCTCGCTGAGCAGATCCTCGATTTCCTCGCGCCCCAGCGTGCGCAGCATATTGCCCACCCGCTCCCGCGTGCACGGGCAATGCCAGCGGATCTCCTGCGGCTCATAGGCGATCAAGTCTTCCTGCCAGAACAGCCTGCGCACCAGCTCATCGATGCCCAGATCCAGCAGTTCGTCGTATTTCACCGTGGAGGCCAAGTGCGACACGCGTTGCCAGGTGTCGTCGGCCGCGGCGCCGTCGGGATGTTCGGCGCCGCCGTGCCTGGGCAGCCGCTGCAGCAGCAGGCCCGCGGAGCAGTGCCGGCTGGAGGCGAGCCAAAGGCGCGTATCGAGCTGCTCGGAATCGCGCATATAGCTTTCCAGGACCGCGGCGACGGTGTCGCCTTCGAGCGGGACCACGCCTTGATAGGGCTGCATATTGGTTTTTTCGCGGTCCGGGTCCAGGACCACGATGAACCTGCCGTTGCCATTGGCATTGAGCAGCGACTGCAGCGAGCCGTCTTCCGGGACGGCGTGGCCTTCGCGCAGGCTGACCGTGGCCCGAACGGACAGGTCGGTGGTGCATTCGACCACGACCAGGGCGACCGGGCCGTCTCCTTGCAGCTGCAAGACCAGGGAGCCGTCGAACTTGATGTTCGACGCCAGCAGGACGGCGGCCGAAACCAGTTCGCCCAGCAGCTTTTCGACGCTGGCGGGATAGTGCTGGTGGGCCAGGCCGGTTTGCCAGGCCTGGTCCAGCTTCACCGCCTGCACGCGCGTGCTGTGGTCGGCCAGCAGGTATTTTCTGAATAAATCGGTCATGGACAAATTTTAGCCCATATCCCGGCGCCGGTCCGGCCCGGCAGGGGACGGAGGGCCGCTATGGGTTGCGCTGCGGGTCGGGCTGCGCCCGCCGGTAATAGCCGTTTTCGTCGATGAAGGCGCGCATGCCGGTCAGGAACCAGTCGCCGCGGAAGCGCGCCTGGGCGGCGGCTTCGTTGCCCCAATAGCCCAGGAAGAGGGCGGGGTCGGGGTGGCCGTAGCGGTCGTGGCGGTTGAGCGCGATTTCGCCCCGTTTGCCGGGGGCGCAGGGCCGGCCCAGGCTGTCCAGCACGGCAAGCCGGTGGCCGGGATAGGGCTTACCCAGGCTGCCCGGGGCGAGCGGCCACTTGCGGTGGCTGTCGCCCAGGATGTAGCCGGCCTCGGTGCAGCTCAGGGTCTGGTTGGCGGGGCAGCCCAGGGATTTTTCGCACCAGGCATGCAGGGCGGGATCCGGGTCGGGCTCCTGCAGGGCGACGGCCCGCAAGGCCAGATGGTGTTGCCGGCGCGGCAACGGCGCGTATTCCATGATGGCGGACAGCATGGCGGCCGGCGCCAGGACGTTGGTGATCTGATAGCGTTCCAGGGCCTCCAGGGCGCGCTGGGCGGAAACATAGCCCGCCAGGCTGAGGACGGGCAGGCCGAAATAAAGCGCTGGCAGGAGCCCGAGCACCAGGCCGGGGTGGGTGCTCCATGTGCTCGGGGTCCAGAAGATGTCGCCTTTTTGCGGGAACCAGTTCTGCGACGCCACGAAACCCGGCAGGCTGCCGATGAGGGCGCCGTGCGGCAGCAGGGCGCCCAGCGGCGCGGCGCCCGGCGGGCCGTACATCAGCAGCGCCGGACCGAAAGGGCGGGTGGACAGCGGTTTCAGGTCGGGCAGCTGCCTGGCCAGCAGGGTGCGCCAGGGAATGACCGCCTCGTGGTCGAGGTCCAGCCCGACGATCTGCGCCAGCGCGGGCCGCCGGGCCTGCGCGCCGAGCAGGCCCGGCGCCGATTCCGCGTCGGTGATGGCCACGCGTATATCGGCGTCGTCCAGGCAGGCGGCCAGGTGGTCGTAGGGATAGCCGGACAGCGGCGTTGCGATCGCGCCTATGCTCAGGATGGCCAGGTGGGCGGCGGCGAGCTCGGGCCGCTGCTCCATGGTCACCGCCACCCGGTCGCCGGGCCGCACGCCCATTTTCAGCAGGCCGTTGGCCAGTTTGCCGCAGGAGTCGGCCAGCCTGGAGTACGTCCATACTTCGCGCTGCCCCAGTTCGTTTTCATGGTAGATCGCGATACGGCGCCCTTCGAACGGATTCTCTGCCCAGCGATGGACGCACGCCTGTGCGATATTGAACTGCGAGGGGACTAGCCACTGGTAAGACGAGTACAGCTCCGAGTATTGGTCGTTCATTATCGTTAGGCTTCAACTGGGCAAGTAAACGCGCGGGTTTATTCCATCCCGAAGCATGAACGACAAGGCGCGTATGCGCAACCCTAAGATTCAGAAAGCCAACAGCACTAGGGTTTCCCCGGGGTGGGGGCCACATTCACCAGGCGCGTGCCCGCCAGCCGGTCGTGCAGGAACTGCCGGTCGGGGTCGAACCAGGTCCATATGAACAGCGTGAACGGCGTGAAGACGATGAACAAATCGGTCGAGCCGTAGCCCGTGACGCGGGACGCGGCCAGGACCAGCAGCGCGCCCAGCAGCGGCAGCGGCCACATCAGCAGGTAGCGGGCCAGCAGCTTCGCCATGGCGGGCGGCTCGCCCCGGCGGTCGACCAGGCGGATGTTCCAGGTTTTCATGGGCAGCGTCTGGCCTCTTTTGCTCCATGAGGCCAGAAAATACACGCCGATGGCGACGAACAGGACGGCTTGCCGGCCGTGGCGGAACATCAGGGCGTTGCGGCTCTGGGTCAGGGTGTCGAACAGATAGCCGGCCAGGAACACGACCCCGAACAGCAGCACCCCTTCATACATCATGCAGGTGAATCGGCGCCAGCGGCTGGGCGTGGAAAATGTGGCGGATGCTGCGGGCATGAGGCGAAGGGCGGAAGTGGCAAGGACGGGTATTATCCCGCAAAATCCCGGGCAATAAAAAAGCCGCCATACCGATGGCGGCTAAAACGCGCGGGAGGGACCGCGCGGGTTGCTGAACCACGCAACCAAGGAGGAGACAATCTTTACATCAGCCGGCCGACTCGACGGCGCCTTGCACCGGAGTCTTGCCGCCGGCATGGCCGGCAAACAGTTTCGCAAGCAGCTTCTTGAGCGACACCAGCGGCTTGAAACGGAACTGGTCTTCGATGGCTTGCATCATCAGTTGACGTTCGAGTTCGTCTGTTAAGCGGGTGTCTGTGCCGACGGTGATCATGGTGGTGCCTTTTGCGTGAAGATGAACGTTTCGTTCAGGGTTAACCCTATTATAGGGGTAAACCCTAGACTGACGCAAGATTTACCTTGCATCGCACAAAAGGTGTCGCCGCCGCGCTACGGTCAGGTCTTGCGGTAGCTTGCCGCGACCATTTCGAAGTTGAACAGCCGGCATTCCAGGCCGCCGTTGTACAAGGGATGCCGCCGCTTGGGCTTCAGCCGCAAATGGCGGGGCAGGTCGAGGTCGCTGGAAATGATGTTGACCTGCCAGTTGCTGTAGTGCTGCTTGAGATGGCGCGCCCAGTCTTCCCAGAGCCGGGCGTCGTCGCCGGGCAGGCGCTCGCCGTAGGGCGGGTTGGTGACCAGCCAGCCGTGGTCGGCGGGCGGCGGGAAGCTGCGCGCGTCGCCGACCTCGAAGCGTATGGAGTCCGGGGTCAGCCAGGCGCGTTCGGTGTTGGCCCGGGCCGCCTCGATGGCTCGCGCGTCCAGGTCGCAACCCACGATGGGGCTGTCGAGACGGGTGGCGATGCGCGAGCGCGCTTCGTCCTTGATGTCGCGCCAGTGGCGGGCATCGTGGCCGCGCAGCCGCTCGAAGCCGAAGGGACGCCAGACGCCGGGGGGCACGCCCAGGGCGATCCAGGCGGCTTCGATCAGGATGGTTCCGCTGCCGCAGAACGGGTCGAGCAGGGGCTGGGAAGGGTCCCAGTCCGACAGCGCCAGGATCCCGGCGGCCAGGTTCTCGCGCAGCGGGGCCTCGCCTTTCTCCAGGCGCCAACCCCGCTTGAACAGCGATTCCCCCGACGTGTCCAGGTATAGCGTGCCGCTGGCTTCGCTCAGGAACAGATGCACGCGGGCGTCGGGGCGCACGGTGTCGATGTCGGGCCTGGCGCCCTCGCGCTCGCGCAGGCGGTCGCAGATGCCGTCCTTGGCGCGCAGATTGCAATATTGCAGGCTTTGCATGGGGCTGCGGATGGCGGACGTATCGACCCGCAGGGTGTGCTCGGGGCCGAACCAGCGTTCCCACGGTGTTTGGCGCGCGAGTTCGAGGATGTCGTCTTCGTGCCGCACCGGGCCGTGCGCCACCTGGACCAGCACGCGCGTCGCCAGCCGCGAATACAGATTGGCCCGCAGGATGCCCGTCCAGTCGGACACGAAGCGGCAGCCGGCCCGCGCGGGCTCTGCGTCGTCGAAGCCCAGGGCTTGCAGTTCCGCCGCCAGGGCTTCTTCCAGGCCTTGGGGGCAGGGGGTGAAGACCGGAAAGGTTTCGTCCCGGCGGGTCTTTTGACGCCGGGCCGTCCCAAGGGAAAAAGCGCCCTCTTGGGAGGCGTCGGGCCCGAGGCGCGGCGCGGGGGCGTTTTTCTGCTTGCGAATCACCAGGGGCCGGTCGGCGGGCGCATCCGGGGGACGGGGCGTGTCGACGCCGCGAGTGTCCTCGGCCCCTGGCGCGGCGGGCTTGCGCGCGCGCGCCGGAGCGGGGCCGGCCTGGCCGGAAGAAGGCGCGGCCTTGGCGGCCGCCAGCGGCTGTTTTTCGCGTTCGCGTTCCAGTTGCGCCACTTGCCGGGCGCGGGCGCCGGACCGTTTGCGGCGCTCGCCCTCCGCGGCTTCGGCCGCGCCGGCTTGCCGGGTTGCGGCCGCTTTCTTCAGCGTCAGCGTTTTTCGGGATGGTGAGTCGGTCATGGGGTGTGGAGATCAAAAAGGACGTACGACGACCAGCGCGATGACGAGCAGCAGCAGAAGCACGGGAATTTCGTTGAACCAGCGATAGAATTTGTGGCTGCGCCGGTTGGCCTTGCTTTCAAAGGTCTTGAGCATGCGGCCGCAGGCCAGGTGGTAGACGGCCAGAAGGACCACCGCCGCCAGCTTGGCGTGCATCCAGCCCTGGCCCATGCCCAGGCCGTAGCCCAGGTACAGCCACAGGCCGAACACCAGCGCCAGCACCCCTATGGGCGTCATGAAGCGGTACAGCCGGCGCGCCATGCCGAGCAGGTGGGCGACGACGGCGGGGTCCTGCGCCTGCGCGAGGTTGACGTAGATGCGCGGCAGGTAGAACAGCCCGGCGAACCACGAGGTCACGAACAGGATGTGGAAGGTCTTGATCCATAGCATGGCTGGAGCCGCCTATCCGCGCAATTGACCGTTGCCCGTCAAGACCCATTTATAGGTGGTCAGGCCTTCCAGCCCCACCGGGCCGCGCGCATGCAGCCGGTTGGTCGAGATGCCGATCTCGGCGCCCAGGCCGTATTCGTAGCCGTCGGCGAAGCAGGTGGGCAGGTTCACGTAGACCGAGCTGGAATCGACTTCGCGCTGGAATCTTTCGGCCGCCTGCAGGCTTTCGGTGACGATGGATTCGGTGTGCTCGGAACTGTAGCGGGCGATGTGATCCAGGGCGGCGTCGATGTCGTCGACGATGCGGATCGCCAGGATGGGCTCCAGGTATTCGGTGCGCCAGTCGTCTTCGGTGGCGGGCAGGGCTTGCGGCAGGATGGCGCGCGTGGCGTCGCAGCCGCGCAGCTCCACGCCCATGCCGGTCAGGGTGTTGCCCAGCCGGGGCAGGATGCGGGCGGCGATGCCGGCGTGCACCAGCAGGGTTTCCATGGCGCCGCATATGCCGTAGCGGTAGGTTTTTGCATTCACGGCGATGTCGTGCGCCTTGTCGAGGTCGGCGGAGGCGTCCAGGTAGACATGGCAATTGCCGTCCAGGTGCTTGATGAGCGGGACCTTGGCTTCGGCGGCCAGGCGGGCGATCAGGCCCTTGCCGCCGCGCGGGACGATGACGTCGACGTAGTCGGTCATGGTGACCAGATGGCCGACCGCGGCGCGGTCGGTGGTGCCGACGACCTGGACGGCGTGCCGCGGCAGGCCGGCGTCGGCCAGTCCTTGGGCGATGACCGCCCCCAGCGCGCGGTTGGAATGGAAGGCCTCGCTGCCGCCGCGCAGGATGGTGGCGTTGCCGGATTTCAGACACAGTGCCGCCGCGTCGATGGTGACGTTCGGGCGGGACTCGTAGATGATGCCTATGACCCCGAGCGGCACGCGCATCTGCGCGACGCGCATGCCGTTGGGGCGGGTGGTGCTGGCGGACAGGCTGCCGACCGGGTCGGGCATGTCGGCGATCTGGCGCAGGCCGTCAGCCATGTTGGCGATGGCCTTGTCGGACAGCTGCAGGCGGTCCAGCATGGCGCCGCTGATCTGGCTGGCGCGGGCGGCTTCCAGGTCTTTCGCGTTTTCGGACTGCAGGACGGCTTTCTGGTCGAGCAGGCGGTCCGCCATGGCGCGCAGGGCGACGGCCTTGGCCTGCCCGGAGGCGTTGCGCATGGCGCGCGCCGCCTGCCTGGCCTGGCGGCCCAGCTGGATCATTTCCGCGGCGATATCGGCGGAGGGTGTGGTGTAGGTCTGTTCTGTCATGATGGCCGAGGGTGCTGTCGTGCTTGGAGGAATTATCCCAGTTATTCGCGGATCGCGTTCAGGCGGCCACGCCGCGCGGCTTGCGCGGCCGGGAAACGGCGATGCGCAGGGCCAGCCTGCCCAGTTCTTCCCAGGGATCATCCAGCCGTCCGGGCACCTTCAGGCCCTTGATCAGGCGATCGATGTCGTGCGCATGCTGGACCGCCGCGGGCCAGCTGCCGGGCGGGACGCGGTTCAGCGCCTGCCGCAGCAATTGCTCGCGCTGCCCGAAGACGCGCTGGCGGCGCAGCTCGGCCTGGATGTCGCCGCCGGCCTGCGCGGCCGCCAGGCGCGCCAGCACGCGTACCTCGTCGCCCACGGCCCACAGGACCAGCGGCAGGGCTTCGCCTTCGGCGCGCAAGCCGGCAAGTATGGCCAGCGCCCGGGCCGGGTTGCCGGCCAGCATGGCGTCGCGCAGCCCGAAGACGTCGTAGCGGGCGACGTTCAGCACCGCCTGCTCGACGTCCTGGGCGCTGAGCCGGCCTTCCGGATAGAGCAGGCCCAGCTTCTGGATTTCCTGGAAGGCCGCCAGGAGATTGCCTTCGACTTTGTCGGCCATCCATTCCAGCGTTTCGCGGTCCAGCTGCTGGTTCTGCCGCGCCAGCCGCTGGGCGATCCATTGCGGCAGCGCCGGACGCTCGATCTGCGAAATTTCCACCGAGGTGGCGGCGCCGAACAGGCCTTGGGCCCATTTCGCGGCGCGCGTGGCCCTGTCCAGCCGCGGCAGGCTGACCAGCAGCATGGTGTCCGCCAGGGCGCCGCCGCCGGCCATCTCGGCCAGCTTGAGCAGGGTGTCGGCGCCCGTCTTCCCGGGCTTGCCGGATGGAATCGATACGTCGACCAGCCGGCGGTCGCCGAACAGCGAAACGTTCTGCGTCGCGCCGATCACCGAGGACCAGTCGGACCGGGCATCCAGCGTCATGCTGATGCGTTCGCCGAACCCGGCGCGGGCGGCGGCCGCCCGCAGGGCGTCGCAGGTCTCGATGACCAGCAGGGGCTCGTCGCCCGAAACGACGTAGAGCGTGTCGAGCTGGGGGGGCGAGGCCAGGCGCAGCTGGCCGATGAGGCTGTCGGGGTCGAGTTGGCGTCCCATGGCGCTCAGTACAGGCCCGGTCCGACTCTTGGGGAGCCCCAGGGCGTCGGCGGCTGCGGGATGGCGGCGGGCGGCGGCGCGTCGGCCGCCTCCGAGGCGTCGGCGGGCGGCAGGTCCTGGGACTGGGCATAGGCCTGGCGCACGTCGGGCGAGGCGAGATGGCGCACGATGCGGTCTATCAGCAACTGCTGCATGCGCTTGAAGACGGTGTTGATTTCCCCTTGCTTGGCCTGGACCGCGGTGTCGTCGTAGGGCAGTTCGCGGGTCGAACGCAGCGTGGTGGGAGGCAGGACGACGTGACCCTTGGAGTCGGTGACCTGGAAGACGAATTCCAGGTTGAGCTCGTATTCCTCGACGCGGCCCTGGGCGTCCAGCGAGAGCTCGCGCAGGCTTTCGACGCTCGATAGCTGCGTCAGCCTGACCTGAGCCTGCGTGACGTCCTCGACGATGCGCGTGTCCGGCGAACTGGCGGTGATGGCCCGGCGCAGATTGGAGCCGAACTCCGAGTTCTGCGGGACGTTGGTGTAGAGGGTGGTGAAAGGCAGCTGGGCCGCGCCCTTCAGGTGGAAGCCGCAGGCGGCCAGCAGCATGCAGAGCGCCAGGCCCGCGAGCCCCCGCAGGCGGCGTCGCACGGAGGCGGTGTACGGGAGCGTGGGCGAGGTGCTGTGCATGCGGGTGTCATCCAACGATGTTGACCAGTTTTCCGGGAACGACGATGACGCGTTTGGGCGCGCGGCCTTCCAGGAAACGTATCGCGGCGTCGTGCGCCACGGCGGCGGCTTCGATCTGTTCCTTGCCGGCGCTGTTGGCGACTTTGATCGAACCGCGCAGTTTGCCGTTGACTTGCAGCACGAGCTCGATTTCGTCCGCGATGGTGGCGGCTTCGTCGACGGCGGGCCAGGGGGCGTCGAGCAGGTCGCCATGCACGGTGTCGTAGCCCAGGTCCTGCCAGAGCTTCCAGGTGATGTGCGGAACGACCGGATACAGCACGCGCAGCAGGATCGAGGTGGTCTCGGCCAGCGCCCAGTTGGCCGCGGGCGTGTCGGGCAGGCCGGCCGCTTCCAGGGCGTTGAGCATCTTCATGCAGGTGGAGACCACGGTGTTGTACTGGATGCGCTGGTAGTCGTAGTCGGCCTGCTTGAGCAGCGTGTGGATTTCCAGGCGCAGGCCTTTGGCGGCGGCATCCTCGCCGCCCAGGCCCGGATTGGCGCCGTGGCCTTTCAGGATGGCGTCGCGGTTCGCGTAGCAGAACGCCCACAGGCGCCGCAGGTAGCGGTTGGCGCCTTCCACGCCGGAATCCGACCATTCCAGCGTCTGCTCCGGCGGGCTGGCGAACATGACGAACAGGCGCGCGGTATCGGCGCCCAGGGAGTCGATGAGCGATTGCGGATCGACGCCGTTGTTCTTGGACTTGGACATCGTGCCGATCCCGCCGTATTGCACCGGAGTGCCGTCGGCGATGCGCTTGGCGCCGATGATGGCGCCCTTGGCGTCGTAGACGTTCTCGACTTCGTCGGGCCAGAAGTACTCGATGCCGCCGTGCTCGTTCTTGCGCGAATAGATGTGGTTGAGCACCATGCCCTGGCACAGCAGGCGGGTGAAGGGCTCGCTGAACTTGACCAGGCCCAGGTCGCGCATGACGCGCGTCCAGAAACGGGCATACAGCAGGTGCAGGACGGCATGTTCGATGCCGCCGATGTACTGGTCCATGGGCATCCAGTAATCATTGCGCTCGTCGACCATGGCCGCGTCGTTGCCGGGCGAGGTATAGCGCATGAAATACCAGGACGAGTCCACGAAGGTGTCCATGGTGTCGGTTTCGCGGCGCGCCGCGGCGCCGCACTTGGGGCAGGAGCAGGACAGGAAGGCTTCGTGCTTGGCCAGGGGGTTGCCGCTGCCGTCCGGGATGAGTTCCTCGGGCAGCACGACGGGCAAGTCTTTTTCGGGCACGGGCACGGGGCCGCAGTCCGGGCAGTGGATGATGGGAATGGGCGTGCCCCAGTAGCGCTGGCGCGAGATGCCCCAGTCGCGCAGGCGCCAGGTCGTCTGTTTTTCGCCCAGGCCTTTTTCCCGCAGATCGGCGGCGATGGCGTCGACGGCCTGCGCATGGGCGAGGCCGTCGTACTTGCCCGAGTTCACGGTGCGCCCCTGCTGCTTGTCGCCGTACCAGTCCTGCCAGGCGTCCGCCGAGTAGGCCTTGCCGGGGACGGCGATGACGTCGCGGATGGGCAGGCCGTATTTCTTGGCGAAGGCGAAGTCGCGTTCGTCATGCGCGGGCACGCCCATGACGGCGCCGTCGCCGTAGCTCATGAGCACGTAGTTGCCGACCCAGACTTCGACCTGGTCGCCCGTGAGCGGATGGGTGACGGACAGGCCGGTGCGCATGCCTTCTTTTTCGCGCGTCGCCAGTTCGGCTTCGGTCGTGCCGCCGTGCTTGCAGTCTTCGATGAAGGCCGCGAGCGCGGGATCGGACTTGGCCGCATGGGCGGCCAGCGGGTGTTCCGGCGCAACCGCGCAGAAGGTGACGCCCATGATGGTGTCGGCGCGCGTCGTGAACACGTACATGCGGCCGTCCTGTATGGGCGCGCCGGAGTCGTCGCGGATGTCGTGGGTGAAGGCGAAGCGCACGCCTTCGCTCTTGCCTATCCAGTTTTCCTGCATCAGCCGCACGCGCTCGGGCCAGCCGGGCAGGCCGTTCTTGACCTGTTCCAGCAGCTCTTCGGCGTAGTCGGTGATGCGCAGGTAGTAGCCGGGGATCTCGCGCTTTTCGACCAGCGCGCCCGAACGCCAGCCGCGCCCGTCTATGACCTGTTCGTTCGCCAGCACGGTCTGGTCGACCGGGTCCCAGTTGACGACTTGGGTCTTGCGGTAGGCGATGCCTTTTTCCAGCATCTTCAGGAACAGCCACTGGTTCCATTTGTAGTACTTGGGATCGCAGGCGCACATTTCGCGCGACCAGTCTATGGCCAGCCCCATCGCCTGCATCTGCTTCTTCATGTAGGCGATGTTGTCGTACGTCCATTGGGCGGGCGGGACCTTGGACTTGATGGCGGCGTTCTCGGCGGGCATGCCGAAAGCGTCCCAGCCCATGGGCATGAGGACGTTGTAGCCGCGCATGCGCAGCTGCCGCGTCATCATATCGTTGATCGTGTAGTTGCGAACGTGGCCCATGTGCAGCTTGCCGCTGGGGTAGGGCAGCATGGAACATGCATAGAACTTGGGCTTGGGCGAGCCGTCGGCCGCCGTGGCGTTTTCGGTGACGCGATAGGCATCGCGTGCCTGCCAGTTCTGGTGAGAGACTTTTTCGACGTCGTTGGGGCTGTAGCGTTCCTGCATGGGATCCGGAAAATTCGCAAATGGTTGTGTAAACCAGAGATTATAGGATGCTTCGCGCGCGGGCATGGCGGGCGTGCGGGAGCGCCGGGCCGCCGGCAGCGCCGTTGCGGCGTACAAAGCAAAAGACCCCGCCAGGGCAGGGTCTTTCAGAAGGACTGGGGAAGGAAGCCTTGATCGAATCCGGCCGGGGCGAACCGGATCGGATTTGGAGCGCCAGGCCCAGGCAAGCTCTTATTTGAGCTTGGTTTCCTTGTAGTCGACGTGCTTGCGCGCAACGGGATCGAACTTCTTGATCAGCATTTTTTCCGGCATGTTGCGCTTGTTCTTGGTGGTCGTGTAGAAGTGACCGGTGCCGGCGGTGGACTCGAGCTTGATTTTCTCGCGGATACCTTTTGCCATGATGAGCTCCTTGGTTTAGTTCGCGAGCGGCTCAGGCCAGCTCGCCGCGGGCGCGCAGGTCGGCCAGGACGGCGTCGATACCGACTTTGTCGATGGTGCGCAGGGCGCTGGTGGAAACGCGCAGGCGCACCCAGCGGTTTTCGCTTTCAACCCAGAAGCGGCGCGATTGCAGGTTGGGAAGGAAGCGACGCTTGGTTTTGTTGTTTGCGTGCGAAACATTGTTGCCCACCATCGGGCCTTTGCCGGTAACTTGGCATACGCGTGCCATGGTCATACCCCTTGAAAATATGCTTTGAATGCCGTGGCGCTGCTGGGGCTTGTACTGCCGGGCTTGCACAAGCCTTGCTAAGCAAGCCTTGTGGCTGACGCTGGCCCAAAAGCAACCCAAAAGCATCCGTAAAGCCTAGTATTCTAATGTGAAACAGCACTTTGGGTCAAGCAGGGCATTGACAGCAGGGCAAGCACGGCGGCTGCCGCGGCGTGGCGGCGGCGCGGGGCCCGGCAGGCGGGTTCAATGCGCCCCGGCCGCGCCGGCGCCGGCGCCCTTGGCGGCGGAAGGCCGGGCCACCCAGATCAGCGCGATCATCACCAGGAACAATATGCCGGAGGCATAGAAGATGTCCAGCGCCGACAGCGTGAAGGCCTGCTGGTTGATCAGGCGGTCGATCAGCATGGCGCCCTGGCCGCCGTCCAGGCCTTTTTGCCGCAGGCCCGCGACCAGGGCGTCGAACGCGGGCTCGCCCGGCCTGGCGGCTTCGGCCAGGTGGGCGTGATGCAGGTTGGCGCGGCTTTCCCACAAGGTGGTCGTGATGGAGGTGCCGAAGGCGCCGAACACCAGGCGCACGAAGTTGGACAGGCCCGCCGCCGCCGGGATGCGCCGCGGGTCCAGGCCCGACAGCGTGACCGTGGTGAGCGGTATGAAGAAAGTGGCCATGGCCGCGCCCTGGATGAAGGTGGGCAGCATGATGGTGCCGATGTCCACTTCGGTGCTGAAGTCGGCCCGCATGAAGCTGATGAGCGAGAACACCAGGAAGGCGAAGGTGGCGATCAGGCGCGGGTCGTGCCGGGCCAGCAGCTTGCCGACGATGGGCGAGATGATGATGGCCAGGATGCCCACCGGCGCCGAGGCGATGCCGGCGTCGGTGGCGGTATAGCCCAGGGTGTTCTGCATCCACAGCGGCAGGAGCACCACCGTGCCGAAGAACACGCCGTAGCCCACCGAGATCGTGATGACGCCGGCCGTGAAGTTGCGGTATTTGAACAGGGCCAGGTCGACCACCGGATGTTCGGCGGTGAGTTCCCAGATGACGAAGAACACGCAGGCGACGACGGCGACCACGGCCAGGACGACGATCTGGCCGCTGGCGAACCAGTCGAGCTCCTTGCCTTTGTCCAGCATCAGCTGCAGCGCCCCGACCCACAGCACCAGCAGCGCCAGCCCCATCTTGTCTATGGGCAGGCGGGACCTCGCCGAATCGCGCTCCTTGTAGATCCGCCAGGCGGCCCAGCCCGCCAGCAGGCCCACGGGCACGTTGATGTAGAAGATCCACGGCCAGGTGTAGTTGTCCGAGATCCAGCCGCCGAGCAGCGGCCCCGCCACCGGGCCCACGAGTATGGTCATGGACCACAGCGCCAGGGCCATGCCCGCCTTCTCCCGGGGATAGGAGCCCAGCATGAGCGACTGGGACAGCGGAATCATCGGCCCGGCGACCGCTCCTTGCAGCACGCGCGAGGCCACCAGGGATTCCAGCGACCAGGAGAAGCCGCAAAGCCAGGACGTCAGCACGAAAAGCAGCACGGAGGCCACGAACAGCCGGACCTGGCCGAAGCGCTGCGTCAGCCAGCCGGTGAGCGGCACGGTGATGGCGTTGGCGACCGCGAACGAGGTGATGACCCAGGTGCCCTGCGTGGCGCTCACCCCCAGGTCGCCCGCGATCGTGGGGATCGAGACGTTGGCGATGGACGAATCCAGCACGTTCATGAACACCGCGGCCGAGAGCGCGATCGTGCCCATCGCGCGGGCCCTGCCCTGCAGGGGCGGATGGGCGGCCGGCGTACCGGCGGCCGGCGCCCCGGATCCGGACCCCGTGGCCTGTCGTTCTTCGTCCGCCATGGTCAGGATCCGCCGTTTGCCGCGATGATTCCGGCGATCAGGGCGTCGGCCCGGTCGTCCACGGAGCCATACACCGTGGTGCTCAGGGCGTCGGAGTCGGCGATCCGCCGGGCGGCCGCCACGTCCTGGTCGGTCGGGTCGTGCAGGTCGACTTCCACCTGCATGGACAGGCCCACGCGCAAGGGGTGCCGCGCCACTTCCTCGGGGTCGAGCACGATGCGCACGGGCAGGCGCTGCACCACCTTGATCCAGTTGCCGCTGGCGTTCTGCGCCGGCAGCAGCGAGAAGACGGAGCCAGTGCCGGCGGCCAGGCCCTGCACGTAGCCGTGATAGCGCAGGTCGCCGCCGTAGACGTCGGCCGTGAGCGTGGCCCGCTGGCCGGGTTTCATGCGCCGCAGCTGGCTTTCCTTGAAATTGGCCTCGACCCAGAGCTGGTCCAGCGGCACGATGGTCATCAAGGGGGCGCCGGGCGCGACGTGCTGGCCCACCTGCGCGGAGCGCTGCGCGATCATGCCGCTCACCGGCGCGGGGACGAGGGTGCGCGAGCCGGCCAGCAGCGCTTCGCGCAGCTTGTCCGCGGCGAGCCGGACGTCCGGGTGGTCCTCGACCGCCATCCCGGCCGTGAGCGCGAGATTGGTGGCCAGCCTGGCCTTGGCGACCGCCAGGGCGGCCTGTGCCTGGGCCAGCCCGGATTCGGCCGCTTCCAGGGCGGTTCGCGCGTGCAGGATCTCTTCGCCGCTCACGCCGCCCGATTTGGCCAGGGCTTCGCGGCGCTTCAGGTCGCTGCGAGCCTTGGAGAGATCGGCCTTCGCGCGCTCGATGTCGGCTTTGCGCACGTCGATTTCGGCCTTCAGCGCGTCGTTCTGCACGAAGACGGCGCGGGTCTGGCGCAAGGTCTGCGCCAGGCCGGCCTTGGCCTTGCTGAGGGCGAGTTCGGCGTCGCTGGCGTCCAGCCTGACCAGCGGGGCTCCGCGCTCGACCCTGTCGGTGTCGTCGGCCTCGATGGCCACCACGGTGCCGGGTATCTGCGAGACCACCTGCACCAGATTGCCTTTCACATAGGCGTTGTCGGTGGCTTCGAAATGCGAGGCGTAGACCGCCCACCATATGGCATAGGCGATGCCGATGGCCGCGAATGCCAGGGTGGCGATGAGCAGCAGCGTCTTGCGCCGATATGCGGGTTTTCTTTCAGGACTCATGGAAGCGTCTCGTGCTTTCAGTTGTTCGAGGGATTCAGGTAGCCGCCGCCCAGCGCGGTGGCCAGCTGGGCGTCCAGCGCGTAGGCCCGCGCGCGCAGGTCGGCGTCGAGCATGGCCTGCTTCTGGACTTCGTTCTGCGCCAGCAGCACCTGTATGAAGTTGCCCAGGCCGGACCGGTAGCGGTCGACGGCGATCTGGTAGGCCGAGGCGATGGCGCGCAGGCTTTCGGCCTGGTCGTCGGCCTGCTGCGCCAGGGCCTGGATGGAAGCCGCCGAGTCGGCCACTTCCCGCACGGCGGCCAGCAGGGTCTGGTTGTAGTCGGCGATGGCCAGGTCGCGTTCGGCGCGGCGGGCGTCCAGTTGCGCGTTCAGGGCGCCGCCGTGGAAGATGGGCAGCGAGACGGCCGGACCCACGCCGTAAGTCTTGCTGGCGCCGTCCAGCAGGCTGCCCAGCCCCAGCGACATGACGCCCACGAAGGCGGTGAGATTCACGTTCGGGAAGAACTCCGCCTTGGCCGCGGACACCCGCCCCGCGGCGGCCTGGGCGCGTTCCCGCGCCGCGATCACGTCGGGCCTGCGCGCCAGCAGTTCCAGGGGCAGGGTCGCGGGCACGTCGGGCGGCATGCCTTCCAGCGTCACCGGGCCGATCCGCGCGCCGCGTTCGGGGCCTTCACCCAGCAGGGCGGAAATCTGGTGGCGCAGCAGCCGCGCATTGGCGGCCGCCTGGCTCAGCTGCACGCGCGTGGACGACAGCGACGAATCGGCCTGCTTGGCTTCGATCTGGGTATCCAGGCCGGCGCGCACGCGTTCGCGGGTGATGTCCAGCACGTTCTGCTGCTGCCGCACCATGTCTTCCAGCACGGCCTGCTGCGCCAGCGCGCCCTGCAGCTTGTAGTAGCTTTGCGCCACCGCGCCGGCCAGCGCGTTGCGCGCCATGTGCACGTCGGCCTGCGCGGCGTCGCGTTCGGACAGCGCGGCGGCGTAGCGGGCCCGGTTGCGACCCCAGAGGTCCAGGTCCAGGCCGAGGTTCAGGCGCAGGTCGGCTTCGGTGAGCATGGAGCCCCCGTAAGGCGGCGGGTAGATGTAGTTCGCGGAAAAGCGTTCGCGGGTGATGCTGGAAGAGGCGTCCGCCCGGGGCAGGCGTACGGCCTGTGCGCCGCGCACCGCGGCATCGGCCATGTTCAGCCGGGCGCGCGCGGCGTCCATGGACGGGTTGCCGGCCAGCGCCTGCTCGACCAGAAGATTCAGTTGGCTGTCGCCGTATCGGGTCCACCACCGGCCGGAGGGCCAGGCGATCGCGCCGTCCCGCAGGCCCAGCCGGGCCGCATCGAGCGGGGCCACCGCGGGTGTGCCGGGGTCCATGGCTGCGCAGCCCGCCAATGCGGCGGCGAACAATAGGGGAATCGCTGCTTTCATGCTGTTTATGGAAAGGGAGGGGCGTGTCCTCGCTGACAGGAAGCTGAATATATCTGCCTAGTAAGTAACTGCCTAGGCAATAATTATAAAGAAAGACGCCCGATCCGGGCAAGCGCCGCGCAAGGCCCGTGGGATGTGAAAGGCCAAGAGGGGCGTTCAGCGCCCGGCGGCGCGGGGCTCGGCGCTACTGCGGCGCCGCTTCGCCATTGGCCAGCATGCGGGTGATCATGCCGATGAAGAACTCGATTTCTTCTTGGCTGAAGCCGCGCAAATGGGTGTTGAGGGTTGCCGCGACGGCGGGAAGTATGCGCTCGGCCACTTCGTTGCCCGCTTCGGTGAGTTCGATGCGCACGCTGCGGCGGTCTTCGGCGCAGCGGCGCCGCGCAATGAAGCGCTTGGCCTCCAGCCGGTCGAGCGCGCGCGTCATGGCGCCCGTGTCGATGTTGGCGTGCCGCGAGAGCTCGGCCGGGGTGTCCACGTTCAGGTAGCGGATCAGCACCAGCGGCCGCCATTGCATGGCCGTCAGGCCCATGGGGGCCATGTGCCGGTCCATCATGCGGTTGAAGGAGGACTGCAGCTGCTTGATCAGGTGGCCGATGTTGACGTCGGGACCCAGCGATTCCGCCGTGGGGCTGTAGTAGCCGGCGGGCGCCCGGCCGAGATCAGGCTTGCGGCGCGGCGTGCCGCGCTGGGCGGGGGAGGGCGGGGCGGACTTGCTCATGGAGCAATTCTAGCGCCGAGATAGCTGCTTAGGCAATTACTGCATGAACAGCCCCCGGCCGCCGCCCCTTCCCGGCGCGGGCGGCTTTAGAAGCCCACCGTCAGCTGCGCCCAGTAGCGCCGCCCGTCGTACACGGCTTCGAAGGCCTCGTCGGTGACGCGCTTGTCGAAGACGTTGTAGACGCCGACGCCGAAGTTGACGTTCTTGTTCAGCTTGTAGTTCACCCCCAGGTCCACGAAGGTGAAGGACGGCGTGCCGTTGGCCATGGCCGTGCGGTTCAGGTAGTCGGACGTCTTGCCGCGGAAGTTCACGCGCGTCCACAAGCCGAGCCTTTCATTGGCGTCCCAGTCGAAGGTGGTGTTGAACATGTGCTTGGGCATCTTGTTCAGGGGCTGGCCCTCGAAGTCGCCGCTCTTCTGCTTGGAGTGGGTGTAGGTGTAGTTGGCCGACAGCCGCATGTCGTCGCGCAGGGACCACGTGGTGGTCGCCTCGATCCCGCGGATGTTGGCGCGGTCGACGTTCACCCGGTCGCTGATGAACTTGTAGCCCTGGTCGCCCGGAAACACGTGGCAGTTGGGCAGACCGTTGGGATCGGTGCACCGGCGCGTCTCGGAGATCTTGTCCTTGAAGTCGGTGTTGAAGAAGGTCAGGCTGCTGCTCCAGCCCTGGCGGTCGTCCCAGACCACGCCGAATTCCTGGCTGATGCTTTTCTCGGGCTTGAGGTTGGGATTGCCCACGATGATGGCGGGCACCCCGCCGCCGCCGCCGGTGATCTGGCCCCAGTCGGCGACGGCCTGGCGCAGCGAGGGCGCCCGGAAGCCCGTGGATATGCCGCCCTTGAAGCTGAGGTTCTCGGTCGTGTGCCAGACGCCGTACAGGCGCGGCGTCCAGTGGGTGCCGTAGTTTTCGTCGCGCGTCATGCGCACGCCGGTCGTCAGCGCGAAATCCTCGGTGATCGCCCATTCGTCTTCGGCGAACAGCGCCCACTGATAGCGGTCCAGCTTGCTGACGGTGGGATCGTACTGGTTGCCCTGGTCGTTCAGGCCTTCCTTCTGGTAGTGGAAGCCGCCGCTGACCATGTGGCTGCCCAGCGGCAGGTTCCACTGCGTATTGAACACCGTGTTCCTCAGGTCCATCTGGCGCGTGGGATTGTCGATTTCCTCGCGTTGCACATAGGTGTTGGAGGTGGCCTTGCCCCAGCGGCCGACGTGGGTCAGCGAATAGACGTTCTTGTCGTACTTGGTGCTGGAGATGCTGTTGGGCCGGCCGCGCGAATCGAGCGCCGCCATCGATTTGCCGGGCGTCGAGGTCCTTTCCTGCAGGGTGCGGGAGAACTCGGCGATCAGGTCATGATCCTTGTTGGGCGTGAGGGACAGCTTGACCGTGCCCGAGGTCGCATCCTGCTTGTTGAAGCCGTTCAGGATCTCGTCTTCCTGGCGGCGGGCCTTCTGGCCGTAGACCTGCAAGCCGAGCTTGTCGTCCACCAGCGGCCCCGCCAGGTAGAAATTGCTTTGATAGATGTTGCCGGAATCGGAATCCTGCTGCACCGTTCCTTCGTTGCGCAGGCTGCCCGTCCATGCCTTCGGCACCTTGCGCGTGATGATGTTCACCACGCCGCCCATGGCGTCGGAACCATAGAGCGAGGACATCGGCCCGCGTATGACCTCGATGCGCTCGATGGCCTGCATCGGGGGCAGCCAGCCCTGCTCGATGCCGGGGCCGTCGCTGTTGGGGCGGGTTTCGCGCGAGTTCTGGCGCTTGCCGTCGACCAGTATCATCGTGTAGGAGGGCGCCATGCCGCGCACGCTGATGTCGCTGGAGCTCGCCCCGCCGGTGATGACCACGCCGGGCACGTCCTTCAGCGCGTCGGTGACGTCCTTGAAGGCCTTTTTCTCCAGCTCGGCGCGCGGGATCACGGTGATCGAAGCGGGCGCGTCTTCGACCATCTGCTCGAAACCGGTGGCCGTCACCACCACGTTGTCCAGCCGCGTGACCGGCGCTTGCGCGTCCTGGCCGACGGCCACCGAAGAAAGCGACAACAAGGAAACGGAACAAAGCGCGCGAACAGTATTGGACGACATGCAACCCCTCTTCTTTTACAGAGTATGAATAAAGTTGAGAATTATTCTTATTATTGATGTGCCTGTCAATCCGATCGGTCATGCGCGGGCGAACTGTTGTGCGCAAACAAATCGGCGCCGCCCGTTCACGGGCGGGGAGAAGGGGGCGTGGGGCCTGGGGCGGGGTGGGGTCAGGAGCGGCCGGCGCCGCGGTGATCGCGGGCGGTGGCGGGCGCCCTGAGCGCGATGCGCCCGAACAGCCACGACAGGAAGGCGCAGAAAGCCAGTATGCCGGTCAGGGGCAGGGCGGTGTCGGACTGCCAGGCGCTGACGCCCAGCCCGGCGGCCGAGCCGCAGATCATCTGCAGCGTGCCCATCATCGCCGAGGACACGCCCAGCCGGTGCCCCTGTTCCCGCAAGGCAAGGGCCGCGGCATTGGGGTTGACGAAGCCCTGCCCGGCCATGAAGCACAGCAGGGCCGCCATCAGCAGAGGCAAGGTCAGGACGCCGGCCAGCGTCATGGCGAAGCCCGCCGCCGACCCGATCAGCAGGGCGGCCTGCGCGAACTTGAGCAGGGTCTCGGGCGCGTGGCGGTTGAGCAGCCGCGCGCTGACCTGCGAGGTGGCGATCAGCGCCGCGGCGTTGAGGCCGAACAACAGGCCGAAGTATTGCGGGGGCACGTCGAACACGTTGATGAAGACCCGCGGCGAACCCGAGATATAGGCGAACATGCCGGCCGAGCCGAAGCCCCCGGCAAGCGAATAGCACATGAAGCGCTTGTGGGCCAGCAGGCCGCGGTAGTTGCGGCCGATGTTGCCGAAGCTCAGCGGGATGGTTTTTTCGGGGACCAGGGTCTCGCGCATGCCGAAGACGACGCTGACGAACAGCAGCGCGCCGCAGCCCGCCATGATGGCGAAGATGTAGCGCCAGCTTCCGAAATTCAGCACTTGCGCGCCCAGGATGGGAGCCAGGATGGGCGTCACGCCCATCACCAGCATCAGGACGGAAAGCGCCTTCGATGCATCGCGCGTGTCGAAGTTGTCGCGGATCACCGCGCGCGGTATGACCATGCCGGCCGCGCCGCCGAACGCCTGCGCGATGCGCCACAGGCTCAGGTGTTCGATGCTGTCGGTCAATGCGCAGCCGACCGAGGCGATGGTGAATACGATGAGGCCGAACAGCAGCGGTTTTTTCCTGCCGTAGCGGTCGGCGAAAGGCCCGTAGAACACCTGGGCCGCGGCCAGGCCGAGCAGATAGCTGGGCAGCGTGCGCTCCACCATGCCCTGATCCGTGCCCAGGCTCCGGACCATGTCCGGGAACGCGGGCAGGTACATGTCGATGGCGAGCGGCCCGAGCGCGGTCAAGAGCCCCATCAGGACGAGCCAGGGCGGGATGCTGGTGAGGTGGCTGGGGGGAGATTGCATGCGGCGGGAAAGAGATGCGAGCGGCCGGTCACGGCTTGCCGAATTGTCGTTTATGCGGTATTTGTGATGATCTTAGCATGCTCGAACATCGTATTTTTTGGCATTGTCCATTTCAATATAGGGAGTCGGCATTGAGCTCTGTCTTATCCGTCGTTGAAACCAAATTGGCGTCTTTGCCTCTGTCCGTGCAGCTGGTCATGCCCGATGGGCAGGCGGTGGGCGCCCCGGACGCCTCCGTCAGGCTGCTGATCAAAGACCGCTCCACCCTGGCCAAGCTGGCGGCCGGGCACGTGGGCGCCCTGGGCGAAGACTACGTCGAAGGCAAGTTCGACGTGGAGGGCTCGATGCGCGATCTCATGCGCGTGGCCGCGGCGATCCTGCCCGGCTCTCCCATCGAGGCCGCGCGGGTCGGCCGCCTGACCGAGCTGATACGCCGGCTGGTGTCCGTCTGGCGCCACTCCATCGAAAGGGATGCGCGCCAGATCCAGTTCCACTACGACCTGTCCGACGACTTCTACGCCTTGTGGCTGGACCCTCGCCGCGTCTATTCCTGCGCCTATTTCCGCCGGCCCGACATGACCGTGGCCGAAGCCCAGGAAGCCAAGCTCGACCACATCTGCCGCAAGCTGGATCTCAAGGCGGGCGAACGCTTCCTGGACGTCGGCGCCGGCTGGGGCGGCCTGCTGATGTGGGCGGCCGAAAACTACGGCGTCGACGCCACGGGCATCACGCTGTCGCGCAACCAGCATGCCCACGTCAACCGGCTGATCGAGGAAAAAGGGCTGCAAGGGCGGGTGCGCATGGAGCTCCTGGACTACCGCAAGCTCGACGAAAGCGCCCCCTACGACAAGATCGCCTCGGTGGGCATGTTCGAGCACGTGGGCCGCGCCCAGCTCGAAGGCTACTTCTCGAAACTGCGCCGCCTGCTGCGTCCCGGCGGCCTCATCCTGAACCACGGCATCACCGCGGGCGGCGTCGACAACGCCGAACTGGGCGCCGGCATGGGCGAGTTCATCGAGAAATACATCTTCCCCGGCGGGGAGCTCACCCACATCAGCCACGTGCTCGAACACATGGCCGAAGGCGGCCTGGAAGACCTGGACATCGAAAACCTGCGCCCGCACTACGCCCGCACCTTGTGGGCATGGAGCGACGCCCTCGAAGCCCGCCTGCCCGAAGCCCGCGCCACCCTGCAGGGCGAGCAGGGCGAACGTTCGCTGCGCGCCTACCGCATGTACCTGGCCGGCTGCGCCATGGGCTTCGAGCATGGGTGGATCGCCTTGCACCAGGTCCTGGCGCAGCCCAGGCCCGGCGGCGGGGACGACGAACTCGACTACCCGGCGGGCCAGGCCTACCCATGGCGCCGCGACTATATCTATAAGTAAAAGCGGTGGCCGCGACGGGCCGGGCCGGACCCCTTGCGCCGGGGCCCGGCCCTGGTTTCGTCGGGCCGCCGGAGACGCCCGGGTTTACATTTCCCAGCATCTCCACGTAAAATGCCGCAAACCTTGCGTTTTGGCCGTGTCACGGCTTTTTTTCAATCTGGCGTATGGCGGGTCTTTTCCAAGGCCCCATAACCTGTCAACGAGTACCTCGTACTCCGCACGCTAGTGTCGGTATGTATCGGCGGTAAACCGTCTTCCGCACACCCCCCTTAACCATGGCGCATCCATGCAGTCCGGATGCGTCCACGCAACTAAGGAGGCAATCTTGTCTTTCATCGCAACACCCGCGTCACCCGCGCCCGCAACCGGCGCCATCCCGTTCAAGCGGCTCGCCCTCGCGCTCGCCGCCGCGGCCGCCTGCGCCGCCCTGCCCGGCGTCGCAGCCACCGCGCATGCGGCATCGGCGCCGCAGTGCGAAATCGACCGCCCGATCCGGTTCGGCGGCATGAACTGGGAATCCAACCTCGTCCTGGTCGAAGTGGAACGCTACATTGCCGAAAAGGGCTACGGCTGCAAATCCGAAGTCCTGCCGGTCGAAACCCTGCCGGCCCTTGCCGCGCTGGAACGCGGCGACCTCGACGTCAACACCGAAATCTGGCTGAACAGCGTCGCCGAGCCTTGGGCCAAGGCCGAAGCCTCGGGCAAAGTCAAGCGCATCGGCGACATCTACATGGGCGGCGAAGCCTGGTTCATCCCGCGCCATACCGCCGAACGCCTGCCCGAACTCAAGAGCGCGGCCGATCTGCCCAAATTCAAGGACGCCTTCAAGGACCCCGAAGAGCCTTCGAAAGGCCGCTTCTACGGCTGCCCCGCCGGCTGGGGCTGCGAAGTGGTGAGCGGCAATCTTTTCAAGGCCTTGGGCCTGGGCGACACCTTCACCCTGTTCTCGCCCGGCACCGGCGCCACCCAGAAAGCCGCGCTGACCGCCGCCTACCAGCGCAAGGAAAACGTGGTCTTCTACTACTGGTATCCCACGCCGCTCGTCGGCTCCATGGACCTCGTCAAGCTGGATCTGCCGCCTTACGACCAGAAGAAGCATGCCTGCCTGACCGATCCCGATTGCGCGCATCCCGAACCCAGCGCCTATCCGGAAAACCCCGTGTTCACCGCGGTCAGCGCGCGCTTCACCCAAGACGCTCCCCGGCTCACCGCCTTCCTGTCCAAGGTCGCCGTGCCGCTGCCGGTCATGGACCAGGCCATGGCCTACATGGAGGAAAACGAAGCCGAGCCGGCCGACGTGGCCCAGTGGTTCTTGAAGAACCAGGCCGGGACCTGGACGTCCTGGCTGCCGGCCGATGTCGCCGAGCGCGTAAAGGCTGCTCTTTAGCATTCGTGGAAAGTGCCTTCCGGCATGGAAGGCGGCCTCTGCGCGAGGCCGCCGCTTTCCCTGGACGGCGGGTGACAGGCCCGCCGCTGCAACGAGTTCTACGGAGTATTCTTTATGTTTCCAGAGTTCATAGCGCCGCGGGCGCTGCGCGCGCCCATCGATGAATTCGTCGGCGGCATCGTCGCCGACTATTCCGATCTGCTGCGCGCCCTGACGCAGCCGCTGCTGGACGTCCTGGTATGGATGGACCAGCTGCTCCGGCAATCCCCCTGGTGGGCGATCGTGTCCGCGGTGGCGCTGCTGGCCTGGCTCGCCAGCCGGCGCATCGGCTTTTCCATCGTCATCGGCGCCTTGCTGTGCGCCGTCGGCTTCATCGGATTGTGGGATGCGGCCATGCAGACCCTGTCCCTCATGATCGTGGCGGTGGCCATTTCCGTGGCGATCGGCATACCGACCGGCATACTGATGGCCAGCTTCAAATGGCTGCGCTCCATCATGCTGCCGGTACTCGACGTCATGCAGACGATGCCCAGCTTCGTCTACCTGATTCCCGTGGTCATGCTGTTCAACCTGGGCAAGATCGCCGCCATCATCGCCACCATCATCTACGCGGTGCCGCCGGTCATACGCCTGACGGACCTGGGCATCAGGCTGGTCGACAGCGAAGTGCTGGAAGCCTCGCGCGCCTTCGGCGCCAACCGGGTCAAGCAATTGTTCGGCGTGCAGCTGCCGCTGGCCATGCCCAACATCATGGCCGGCATCAACCAGACCACCATGATGGCGCTGGCCATGGTGGTCATCGCGTCCATGATAGGCGTCAGGGGGCTGGGCTACGAAGTCCTGCAGGGCATCAACCGGCTGCAGGTGGGCCGCGGCGTGCTGGCCGGACTGGGCATCGTCATCATCGCCATCATTTTCGACCGGATCACGCAGGAGTTCGGCCGCCGTCAACAGTCAAGGAGCGCGGCATGAGCAAGATCGAGGTCAAGAACGTCTACAAGATATTCGGCTCGCATCCGGAGCGCTGGCTGGACGCGGCGCGCCGCGGCGTGGGCAAGGACGAACTGCTCGCGCGCAGCGGCCACGTCCTGGGCCTGCGCGACATCAGCCTCAGCATAGACGAAGGCAGCATATACGTGATCATGGGGCTTTCGGGCTCCGGCAAATCCACGCTGATCCGCCACTTCAACCGCCTGATCGAACCCAGCGCGGGCAGCATTCTGGTCGACGGCGTGGACGTCGTGAGCCTGGGCCGGTCCGAGCTCGAGCGCTTCCGGCAGAAGAAGATGAGCATGGTGTTCCAGCGCTTCGGCCTGTTTCCGCATCGAACGGTGATCGAGAACGCCGCCTATGGCCTGAAGGTGCAGGGCCTGCCCAGGAGCGAGCGCCGGCAACGCGCCCGGCATTGGCTGGAACAGGTGGGGCTGTCGGGCTTCGAGGAAAAATACCCCCATGAGCTGTCCGGCGGCATGCAGCAGCGGGTGGGCCTGGCCAGGGCCCTGGCCACGGACGCCGAGATCCTGCTCATGGACGAGGCGTTCTCGGCGCTGGATCCGCTCATACGCCGCGAAATGCAGGACCAGTTGCTGGCGCTGCAGGCGCGGCTGAACAAGACCATCGTCTTCATCACCCACGATCTGGATGAAGCGCTGCGCCTGGGCAACCGGATCGCCATTCTGAAGGACGGGGTGCTGGTCCAGGAAGGAACGCCGGAAGACATTCTGCTGGCCCCGGCCAACGATTACGTGCAATCCTTCCTGCAGGACGTGAACCGCGGCAAGGTGTTGAACGCGGCCCATGCCTGCAACACGCCGTCCTTGACGCTGACGATGCGCAGCCGCCCGGCTCATGCGCTGGAGCGCATGGCGGGCATGGCGTACGAGTACACGCCGGTTCTGGACGGCAAGCGGCTTGCCGGGATACTCACCCGCGCGGCGGCCGAACGGGCGTTGCGGGACGGGGCCCGGGATGTCGCGGCTTATGCGGAGAGCGTGGCGTCGGTGCCGGCGGATGCCGGGCTGGACGAGGTCCTGGGGCGGCTGCTGCGCAGTACGGCGCCTCTTGCGGTAACGGGCGAGGACGATGAGTTCCTGGGCATGCTGTCGCGCCGCAAGGTGGTGGAGCTCGTCACGCCGGTGGTGGAGGGGCGCGAAGACGAGGCGGGCGGCGAGTCCGCGAGCCGGGATGCGGCGTGAGTGCCCCGGGGCGCGCTCAGGCCCCCGACGGGCTCCGCCCGCCGCGCAGCGCCCGTCCGCGCCTGCCGCCCATTTTCGTGCGCACCACATGGCCATACCAGCCGAAAAGCAGGATCGAAGACAGGCTCAGGCCCAGGATCGCCATCAGCCACATGGTTCCGGCGCCGATCGGAGCGCCCGGCGCCACCGCATGGACCACCGGCGCGAGCGCCCCCGCCGCCGGGCCGAACCCCAGCCACCATCCGCCCACCAGCCCCAGCCCGGATAACGCCACCACCTGCAGGATCAGCGGCACCACCGCCACCTTGTATGCCCGCAGCAGATAAGAAATGATGCACTGCATCGCATCGCCCAGATGGAACCAGGGCAGAATCTGCATCAGCGCCGCCGCGACCAGCGCCACCTGGACGTCATCGGTGTAGAACCCCAGAATCGGCCGGCGCGCGACGATCAGCACGCTTGCCGTGACCAGGGCGCCGGCCGCCACGATGCCGATGCCCGCGCGCCCCATGTTGCGCGCGCGGCGCATGTCGCGCGCGCCTATCGCCTGGGCCGTCAGCGAGGACGACGCGATGCCCACCGCCATGGGCACCATGTAGCACAGCGCCGCCAGGCTGGCCATGATCTGGTGGCCGCCGTTCACGTACATCCCTTCCCGCGCCACCAGCAGCGCCATGAAAGTGAAGGCGCAGACTTCGATGAGATAAGAGCCGCCCATGGGGATGCCCAGCAGGAGCAGCTCTTTCTGCCGCGTCCATTGGAAACGCCCCAGGCGCGGCCTGAAGCGCTGGAAGTAAGAGTCGCGGGAAATCGCCCACAGGCCGGCGGCCAGGCTCAGCCAGCCGACGATGGCGGTGGACAGGCCGGCTCCGGCGGCGCCCAGGGCCGGCATGCCCAGCTTGCCGAAGATGAATATCCAGTTGAAGAGAATCTTGAACGCGACGCTGCCCAGATTGATGACCATCACCGTCTTGGGCCGCGACACGGCTGTGCCCATTGCGTAGATGCAGCGAAAAGCGAGGGTGGCGGGCAGCGCCATGATCAGGGCGCGCAAATACCAGGTGACGCCCGACCGCACTTCGGGCGCCACGTCGCCGGAGAATCGCAGCCAGACGTCCGGGAACAGCATGGCGGCGGCGCCGACCAGGGACAGGCCCATCGACAGCCACACCCCCTGGCCCCAGGCCTCGCCCACCTCGCGGTGGCGGCCGGCCCCGAAATGCTGCGCGATGATGGGAATGAGCGCGTGCACCACGCCCATCAGCCCGACGAAGACCGTGATGTATATGGAAGCGCCCAGGGCCATGGCCTGCAGGTCGGCCGCGCTGGCGTGGCCCGCCATCGCCGTGTCGATCACGCCGAAGATCACGCTTGCCCAGGAACTGACCAGCACCGGCCAGGCCTGGCCGAGGATGTCCTTGATGTAGCGCCCGGGCGTCGGTCTTGCGCTGCGGGCGGGCGTCATGGGTTGCCGAGGCGCAGCAGGCGGAAGACCTCGTGCCGGTCCGCGCCGCGCCTGCCTTCCCACAGGACGGTCGCCGAGTCCGAGTAGGCGGCCGCGCCGGTGGCGATGTTGTGCGCGGTGGTCTGCTGCACGACCAGCGTGCAGTTGGACTCATAGCTGAAGTCGATGTCGTTGAACACCAGGAAGGACGCGCGCTGGCCGGTGCCCACGGCCAGCGCGCGCACGCATTCGCCGGGCTTCCGGTGCGCGTCCAGCGCCGCCGCGAGCTGGGCCGAGACGCCGCGATAGCTGCGCACGTAGTCCAGCGCCGGCATCCACAGCGTGACCAGCAGCAGCCAGGTGACGATCAGACCGCCGGCGGAAAGCACGGTGCCGCGCCAGAGGCCGGCCGGCTTGGAATGCAGGCGCCAGCGCACCAGGGCGACCCAGGCCAGGGTGCCGAGCGCCGCGATGAAGGCCGCCGGCCAGGAGATGAACACGTCGTAGCCGCGCGTCTGGCGGGCGATGTTGTGGGAAATCTGTTCGGGCCAGCCCGTTTGCAGCGCGATCCAGCCCAGCCACACCGTTGCCGTCGTCAGCGAAAAACACATGACGGCGAACCAGTCCAGCGAGTTCACCACGCCCCGGCGCAGGGTGGGCAGCGAGAACGCGGCCAGCACCGCGGCGGGCACGGCCATGAGACTGTATTCGGGTTCGAAGGCATCGGCCAGGAACAGCATGATGATCAGCGGCCATGCCGCCAGCATCAGCGGAATCCAGATGTGCGGCGCCGTGAGCCAGGCGCGCCAGCGCCATACGGCCAGTAGGGCGAGCGGCCAGGTGGGCCACAGGAACCAGGGCAGATCGCGCAGCGTGCTGAGCACTTCCCGGTACTGCGGCCAGCCGAAGGAGGACGTATTCCAGAGCACCCAGCTTTGTATCCAGTATCCGTTCGCCAGCCTGGCGGGTATCCACCAGGCCAGGATCAGCGCGGCGCAGATGGCCGCGCTGAGGGCCAGCCAGTGCTTCTGGCGCCACAGGCAGTTGCGCGGCAGGAAGATGCAGGGAATCGCCAGCATGATGGGCAGGGCGCCGATCCAGCCGCGCGTCAGGAAGGCCGCCCCCAGCGCGAAACCCAGGGTGATGGAGCCCGAGGCGGGATGGTCCAGCATGCGCGCCACCGAATAGAAGGCCAGCGCCTGGAAGGCGATCAGGGCCGGCACTTCGGAGGTTTCGTGCATGCGCCAGACGATGCCGACGGTCGCGACGATCAGCATCAGGGCGGCGTCGGCGATCATGCGGCCGTAATCGCGCACGGTGGGCTCGCCGCCGAAGGGCAGGGCCAGCGGCTGCGGTTCCGGGCGGCGCCCCAGCAGGTAGGTGCCGTACCAGATCGACGCCGTCAGTATCCCGAACCACAGGAAATTGGGCAGGCGGGAAGCAATGATGGCCGCGTCGGGACGATTGGTGAAGAATTCGATGAAAGGCGCGAACGCCCAGATGAAGAAGGCCCCGACCCAGGTGATGAGCGGGCCGTCCTGGGCATGGGCCAGCACGCCGATCTGGGGCAGCAGCATGGCGCTGCCGCCGTCGCGCAGGGCCGTGAGCATGGTGGCCAGGCCGACCACGTCATCGGTTTTCCAGGGATCCCGGAAGAACAGGCCGGCCAGTATGTACACCAGCCCGACTGAAACCAGTAAGAGCCGCGGCAGCTTCACGGTGGCTGTGGCCGTCAGGCGCGCCGGCGTGGATAAGGAGTCGCTGGAAGACACGGAATGCGCCATGGGAATCGAGACAGGGCTATCTTAAATTAAAAAGGCAGCCAAAAGGCTGCCTTTCGTGCCGCTGGAGTAAGCGCGAGCTTACGATGCCTTGCGTGTGGTGCCGGCGGTGCGCGCGAAACGGGCGCGGAATTTCTCGACGCGGCCGGTCTCGACGATGCGGGTTTGCGCGCCGGTGTAGAAGGGGTGCGATTCCGAGGTCACGTCGCACTTGAACAAGGGGTAGGTCTTGCCGTCAAGTTCGATGGTTTCGCGGCTGTGGAGCGTGGAGCGCGAAATGAATTTCGTGCCGGTTTGCTGATCCAGGAACACCACTTCGCGGTATTCGGGGTGGATGCCTTCTTTCATGATTAAATCCTGTAATTGAAAAGTCGGGTCGCCGGCAGTCGCGCATCTGATCCGTTTCTATGATCCGTTGCCACGTTGATCCGTTTTTACGTTGATCCGTTTCTACGTTGATCCGTTTCTACGTTGATCCGTTTCTACGTTGATCCGCTGTCGCGTCTGCCACGTATCCTGAGGTAGCCGATGATTTTAGCGTGCTAGAGGTCCGTGCGCAAGCTCCAGAGTTCGGGGAACAGCACGATATCGAGCATCTTGCGCAAGTAAGCCACCCCGGACGTGCCGCCCGTGCCGCGCTTGAACCCGATGATGCGTTCCACGGTCGTGACGTGCCGGAACCGCCACAGGCGGAAGGCGTCCTCCAGGTCGGTGAGCTTTTCGCCCAACTGGTACAGGTCCCAGTAACGCTCGGGATTGCGATAGACCTGCAGCCAGGCCTCTTGCACCCCGGGGTTGGCCGCGTACGGCTGGGTCCAGTCGCGGTCCAGCCATTCGGCCGGGATCGCGAACCCCTGCCGGTGCAGCGCCCGCAGGGACTCATCATAGAGCGAAGGGGATTCATACGCCTGCCGCACCTGGGCCAGGCGGGCGGGGTTGTGGGCGTGCGGCTTGAGCATGGCCGCATTCTTGTTGCCGAGCGAGAATTCGATCTGGCGATACTGGAAGCTCTGGAAGCCGCTGGAATGCGCCAGGTAGGGGCGCAGCGCCGAATACTCCGGGGGCGTCATGGTGGCCAGGACGTCCCAGGCGTGGACCAGCTGCTCCATGATCTTGCTGACGCGCGCCAGCATCTTGAGACAGGGCTGCAGGCGGTCCGCCGCCAGGTTGCCCATGGCGGCGCGCAATTCGTGCAGCATCAGCTTCATCCAGAGCTCGCTGGTCTGGTGCTGGATGATGAACAGCATCTCGTTGTGCTCGGGCGATAGCGGCTTCTGGGCATCCAGCACCTGGTCCAGGTGCAGGTAATCGCCATAGCTCATGTCCTCGGAGAAATCGAGCTGGGCTTTTTCTTCGCGGACGATGGATTCGCCCTGCGGGGCGTCGGTGGGCGGCTGGTTCATGGTGTCGTGCTCATGTCGGTCGGAAGGAGGGCGGGCGGCAGGCTGCGCAATACCGCGCGCACCGGGCTGGCGTCCGCGTCCACCAGCGCCAGCGGCAGCGCGATCAGTTCGTAGTCGCCGGCCTGGACGTCGTCCAGCACCAGGTTCTCGAGGACCCGCATGTCGTGCTTCAGGATGGCGTGGTGGCTGGGCAGGGTCTTGCTGTCGGCGGGATCTATGCTGGGCGTGTCCAGCCCGATCAGCCTCACCCCGCGCCGCGCCAGGTGCTCGACGGCGTCGGGCGCATAGGCGGTGAACTCGGGGTCCCAGGCCTCGGTCTGCGCCCGCCGGGCGGTCCGCACCAGTATGCGGGGCGGCGCATGCGCCAGGAAGGGCTCCAGGTCCTGGATGCGTATCAGCGGCCCGCCGTGCATCACGTGTATCACGCGGCACGGCCCCAGAAAGGGCGCGAGCGCCATCCGGCCGGCGCTTGCGCCCTGGGCGCTGTAGTGCAGGGGCGCGTCGGCGTGCGCGCCGATATGGGGCGACAGGGTGATGGCGCTGACGTTGACCGGGCATTGCGGGCCGATTTCAGCGTTCCAGACCTGGCGGTAAGGCGTGTCCCCCGGGAACACCGGCGACGCGGCCGACACCGGCGGGGATATGTCCCATAGCTCTTGCATGGCGGTACTCCAGTTTGCTTGAAGCTTATACTATCCGGGCGAAAAATGTCAGTGGCTTTTGCGGGCCGGATCCCCGCATGGCGCCTGCCTCGTCCACGCAGGTATGCGTTTCGCTCATAGCCAGTGGAAGCCTTCTCAATTGTCCGCCGCCGGCCTCCCTCATATCATTTTCCAGGCCGTCCGGGCATTGACAATCTTCTATCCAATTTTCCATGAAAACACTGACTCAAGTCGAAACCGCTGAAATCCGGCAAAAATTTCCCGTGATGAAAGCCTGCACCTACCTCGATCTCGGAGGCCGGGCCCCGCTTTCCACCGATGTCCTGGCGGCCGTCACGCGTCATCTCGACGATTGCGTCCAAGGGCGGGTCGATAAAGACGCATGGTTCCGGCAAGCCGAAGCCGTGCGCAACCGCTACGCCGCGCTGATCAACGCCCAGCCCGACGAGGTGGCCTACACCAAGAACACTTCCGAGGGATTGAACATCGTCTGCGCCGGCATCGACTGGCAAAGCGGCGACAACGTGGTGCTTTGCCCCGAACTGGAGCATCCCAACAACATCTACCTATGGCTGAACCTGCGGCGCCGGGGCGTGGAAGTGCGCTTGGTCAAGCCCCGCGACGGCGCGATGCCGATAGACGAGCTGATCGCCGCGATGGACGAGCGCACGCGCCTGCTCACGGTGTCGAGCGTGTCTTTCATTCCGGGTTTCCGCACCGACGTCGAACGCCTGGGGCGCGCCTGCCGGGCGCGCGGCGCCTTGTTCCTGGTCGACGGCGCGCAGTCGGTGGGCGTATTGCATACCGACGTCGAGGCGATGTGCATCGATGCCTTGGCCGTGTCCACGCAGAAAGGCCTCATGGCTATGTACGGCATGGGCTTCTTGTACGTGCGCCGCGCGGTCGCCGAGCAGCTGGACCCCGCCTACGTCGCGCGTTTCGGCATAGACATTTCCAAGGCGGACGCGCACGAGTCCGATTTCGGCGGCACGGAGTTCTCTTTCCTGCCGGGCGCGCGCCGGTTCGACCTGGGCAACTACAACTTCGCCGGCGTTTGCGCCGCCGAGGCGTCGCTGGCCCTGATCGCGTCCATCGGCACGAAAAGAATAGAGGAGCACGTGACCGCGCTGGCCCACGCCCTGGGCAGGGGCTTGATCGAGCTGGGACTGCCGGTTTGCGGCGGCGCGCCCGGCCCGCATATCGCGCAGACCATTTCCGTGGGGCATTACGAGGCGGGCGCGGCTTCCCCCGGCAGCGCCGACACCCTGCGCCGCCTGCATCGGCATCTGCTCGAACAGGGCGTGAAGCTTTCCGTGCGCAGGGACATGCTCAGGTTCTCCATGCACGTATACAACGGCATGGAAGACATAGACCGCGTCCTGGCCTTGTGCAAGGACTTCCTGCGGCGCGAAAAAACGCGGGCGGCGTGAGAGCGGCCGCCGCTTGGTTCACCGCGGCGCGGTCCTGCGGACCGTGTCCGCCGAAAAACCGGATGCGAACCTGGCGTCCAGCCATTGCATGAACAGCATGACCACCGCGTTTCGCCTGGAGCGCGGGGAGCTGACGGCGTAGTAGTCCAGCCCGTCCTTGACTTCGCCTTCGAAGGGACGCACCAGCAGGCCGGCGTCCAGGGCGTCGGCGACCAGCGAAGAACGGCTGACGGCGATGCCGATCCCGCCCTCGAGCGCCGCGATCAGGGTGGCCGAATCATTGAAGCTCAAGGACATGCGCCCTTCGACGGGAATGCGCCGCACGCGCGGATGCAGCATCCAGGCGTCCAGGTATTCGCGCTCGCGATTGCGCAGCACGACGATGTCGTCCGGTATGTCCGCGCGGCCTTTCATCCGCTCGGCGACCTGCGGCGCACAGACGGGGACGAGCGCGTCGTCGGTGATCTTGACGGAATGGTAGTCGTCCCAGTCGCCCCCGCCCAGGCGGATGGAGATGTCCGCGCCGGAGGATTCCAGGTCGGCGTAATACCGGTGGATGTCTATGTGCAAGTCGATTTGGGGATGGGCGGCCACGAATTCCCCGAGCCGGGGCGCCAGCACCCGCTGGGCGAAGCTGCGCGCGACCGAGACCACCAGCGTGTGCCGCTCGGTGGAGAGGCCCAGCCGGCTGACCCCTTCGCCCATCAAGGAAAAAGCGCGCGAGGTGAAGTCGTAGAGGAGTTCGCCTTCCTGCGTGAAGCGCAGGCCGCGGGGGCCGCGCTCGAACAGCTGCACGCCCAGGTGTTCTTCCAGGCTTTTCAGCTGCCGGCTCAGCGCGCTTTGGGTGAGGCAGAGCTCTTCGGCGGCCCTGACCTGGTTCAGGTGCCGCGCCGCGGCGTTGAAAACCAGGAGCGAGCGCAGGGAAGGAATCCTGGAAAGAATGCTGGTATTCGATGCAGTCATAGCTGTGTGCCGAATTAGTCGATGGTCGCCGCCGTTGGGCGCCTATATCCTGACAAGGCTATAGGAATCTTCAACTTTGCCAATGGAAGGATACAAGAATGTTCAAGCGAAAAGGTCAATGGGCGGGGGTGCTGGCGGGCATGGCGTTGTTTTTTGCGGCGTTGGCGCCCGGCCACGGCCAGACGTTTCCCTCGCAGCCCATCAATATGATCGTTCCTTACGCGGCGGGCGGGTCCTCCGATTTCGTGGCGCGCTTGCTGGCCCAGAAGCTCGGCGAAAAGTTCGGCCAGCCGGTGGTGGTCGAGAACCGGGCGGGAGCGGGGGCGACGATCGGGACGGGGCTTGCGGCCCGGAAGGGGCAGAACGGCTACGTGGCGCTCCTGGCCGACAACGCGCAGACCACGGCGCCCGCCCTGTACAAGAATCTTTCCTACGATTCGGTGGACGATTTCTCCGTCGTGGGATTCGTGGGCAGGGCGTCGGTCATGCTCTTCGCCAACAGCGGCGCCGGCATCAAGAGCGTTCAAGACCTGATCGAGCGGGCCAAAAGCCGCCCGGGAACGATCACGATAGGCACGGGGCATGGCTCGCCCAGCCATCTGATCACGGAGTACTTCCAGCTGAAATCCGGCATCCAGCTGTCGGTCGTTCCCTACAAAGGCGCGTCGCTGGCCCTGAACGACCTGCTGGCGGGGCACATCGACCTGGTGTTCACCAACCCGGCATCGGCCGCGCCCCATCTGAAAGGCGGGCGCATCGTCGCCCTGGCCCAGACGGGCGATCAGCGCGATGCGCGTTTTCCCGACCTGCCGACTTTCCGCGAGAGCGGCGTGCAGGGGTTCGACGTGAGCTATTGGTTCGCGCTGCTGATCCCCGCCGACACGCCGGCGGACGCCAGGCAGAAATGGCGGCAGGCTTTGGCCGCCGTGCTGGCCGACCCCGAGGTGAAGGAGAAGTTCGCCGCCGCCGGCTTGAGCCCCTATGATCTGGACCCGGAGCAGGCCCGTCAGACCATGCGGGAAGAAGTGCGGCAATGGGAGGAAGTCGTCAAAGTGGCGAAGCTGCAAACGAATTGACCCGCCCGGCCCGCCAGGCGGGCCGCCGCGGGAACCGAAGGGCCGCGTCACAACTGCCCCCGTTCCGCCAGCGAGACCGCGCTGGAACCGGCCACGATCAGATGGTCCACCAGGCGAACGTCGACCAGCGACAGCGCGTTCTTCAGGTGCCGGGTCAGGGCCAGGTCGGCTGCGCTGGGCTCGGCCACGCCGGACGGGTGGTTGTGCGCCAGGATCAGGGCCGCCGCATGGTGTTTCAGCGCCGCCTTGATGATTTCCCGCGGATAGACGGAAGCATGGTTCAAGGTGCCGCGCGACACTTCTTCGCTGGTGATGAGCCGCAGCTGGCTGTCGAGGTACAGCGCCAGGCAGTGTTCGACCGCCAGGTGGCCCAGCTTGGCGGCGCAGTAGTGCTTGACCCGCTGCGGCTGGTTCAGCGCCAGGCCCTCTTTCAGGTCTTCTTCCAGGGCGCGCCGGCTCAGTTCATTGATGGCGAGCAGTTCGCAGGCCTTGGCCGCGCCCAGGCCTTCCAGGGACATGAGCGTGCGCGCATCGGCGGAAAGCAGGCCGCGCAGGCCGTTGAATTGCCGGATGAGGCGATGCCCCAGGCTGACCGCGTCGCAGCCTTTGAAGCCGGTGCGCAGGATGATGGCAAGCAGTTCGGCCGAGGTCAGGACGTGGGCGCCGTGGGCGAGCAGGCGCTCTCGGGGGCGCTCGGCTTTGTCGTGCAGAATTTGAAGTGTCATGTCGGGCTCGCGGCGGAGCCGGGCCCGGGATGGGTCCGGCCCCTGATGTGCTCTAAAATAGGGGAACGCTAACGATCCTCTACGGTGACAGATTTTGACTTCTACCTCTGAACCAGTGAAAGCTTTTGTCCGCCCTGATTCGTACCTGACCCTGCATTACCGCATCGATCTGCTCACCGGTCCGGCGGCGGGCTCCACGTTCGCCAACACCTTCGACGGCAAGCCGGCCACCCTGCAAATGGGGGCGGGCCAGTGGGCGCCCGGCATGGAAGCGGCCCTGCTGGACCGGCAAGAGGGCGCGCGCTTTTCCTTCGAGCTCCCGGCGGCGCAGGCCTATGGCGACCGCAATTCCGATCTGGTCCAGTGGGTCAAGCGTTCCGTGCTGGAAGCCCACGCCGAGCCCGGCATGGAATTCGAACCCGGCGACATGGTGGAATTCCCGGCGCCCAACGGCAGCCGCTATTCGGGGGTGCTGAAGCAGGTCGAAGGCGACCTGGCCCTGTTCGACTTCAACCATCCGCTGGCGGGCGCGGATCTGCGCATCGACATTCATCTCTTGGGGGTCCTGTAATGCCGGACAGCAACGCGGCGCCGGAAATCGAAGTCGTCCTTGCCCAGCCCAGGGGCTTCTGCGCCGGGGTGGACCGCGCCATCGACATCGTCGAGCGCGCGCTCGAACTGCATGGCGCGCCCATTTACGTGCGCCACGAAATCGTGCACAACCGCTATGTGGTCCAAGACCTGCGCAACAAGGGCGCCATCTTCATCGACGAGCTGCACGAAGTGCCGGCCGGAGCCATCGTGGTGTTCTCCGCCCACGGCGTTTCGCGCGAAGTGCGCGACGAAGCCGAGCGCATGGGCCTGAAGGTGTTCGACGCCACCTGCCCGCTGGTCACCAAGGTCCACATCGAGGTCGCCCGCATGCGGCAGGCGGGCCGTGAAATCATCATGATCGGCCACAAAGGCCATCCCGAGGTCGAAGGCACCCTGGGGCAGGCCGACGAAGGCATGTACCTGGTCGAAACACCGGACGACGTGGCCGCCCTGAAGGTCAAGGACCCGGGGAATCTCGCCTTCGTCACCCAGACGACGCTGTCCGTCGACGATGCCGCCATCGTGGCGGCCGCCCTGCGCGCGCGTTTTCCGGACATCGTCGAGCCCAAGAAAAGCGACATCTGCTATGCCACGCAGAATCGCCAGGACGCCGTCAAGATCATGGCGCCCGCCTGCGACCTGGTGCTGGTGGTGGGCAGCCCCAACAGCTCGAATTCCAACCGCCTCCGGGAGGTCGCGGAACGCAAGGGGGCCGCGGCCTATCTCATCGACGACCCGGGCATGATAGACCCCGCCTGGCTGGCCGAGGCCAAGCGCGTCGGGGTGACGGCGGGGGCGTCGGCGCCCGAAGTCCTGGTCCAGCGGGTGATCGCCCGCCTGAAAGAACTCGGCGCGGCGTCGGTGCGCACGCTGGACGGCGCGCCCGAAAACGTATCGTTCCCGCTGCCCAGGGAGCTCTCCCGGAAAATCAAGGAAACCCCATGAAACTGTACGGTTATTTTCGCAGCTCCGCCGCGTATCGGGTGCGCATCGCGCTGAGCCTCAAGAACATCGCCTACGAAAGCGTTTCGGTGCATCTGCTCAAGGACGGCGGGCAGCAGCATTCCGAGAGCTATCAAGCCCTGAACCCGACCGAACTGGTGCCGACGCTGGTCGACGGCGACCTGGCGGTGGGCCAGTCCATGGCCATACTGGAGTACCTGGAGGAAACCCGCCCGGAACCCGCCCTGCTGCCGGCCGACGCGCAAGGCCGCGCGCGCGTGCGCGCCATCGCCCAGACCATCGCTTGCGATGTCCATCCTTTGAACAACCTGCGCGTCTTGAAATACCTGAAGCACACGCTGGGCGTCGACGAAGAAGCGAAGAACGCCTGGTATCGCCACTGGATACAAACGGGGCTGACGGCGGTCGAGGCGATGCTGGCGCGCAGCGACCAGACGGGGCGTTTCTGCCATGGCGACCAGCCGGGCATGGCCGATGCCTGCCTGGTGCCGCAGTTGTTCAATGCGCGGCGCTTCAATTGCGATGAAAGCGCCTTCCCGACGATCGTCCGCATCGACGCCGCCTGCGCCGAACTCGAGGCCTTCCAGAGGGCGGCGCCGTCGCGGCAGCCCGACGCCGAAGCCTAGGGCCAGTGACGCCTACCTTTTAGCGTCAACAGGCCCTAGAGCCTGCTAACGCTGTAAGGCGGGCGGCACGGCTATTAGCTCGCCGAGGCCGCCCACTTCCGTATGTGCTCGAACCGGTCGAAGCCCCAGAACGGCTCGCCGTCCACGATCATGTAGGGCGAACCGAACACGCCGCGCGCCATGGCGGCGTCCACCTCTTCCTTCAGCCGGCTCTTGATGCGATCCGTGGCGACGCCCGCCGGCAGCCGGCTTCCGTCCGCGCCCGCCTGGTCCGCCGCCGCCACCAGGACGTCCATGTCGGTGATGTCCCGCCCCTCGGCGAAGTACGCCCGGTACACTCGCTTGATGAATTCGGCCGCCTGTTGCGGGTCGTCTTCCTGCAACAGCAGCGCGGCGCGCGAGGCCGCCACCGCGGCGATGGGAAACACGGCCGGCTCACGATAGGGAATGCCGAACAGGCGGGCGCTGCGCGCGATGTCGTGGCGGGCATAAGCGCCCTTCAGGGGGATTTCCACTAGCGGGCCCGAGCCCATGGCCTTGAACATGGGGCCCAGCAGTATCGGCCGCCAGCGCACCGTTCTTCGTATGTCGGCGGCCAGCTGCTCGATGGCCGTGCTGGCGAAATACCCGTAGGGCGATGAAAAATCGAAATAAAAATCCAGCGTGTCGGTCATGTCGGCGTCTCGTCCAGGGTCGTCGTTGTCAGGGGGTGTGCCGTACATGGTAGGGCAGCATCGTTCCCGGGCGCAACGGGGTCCGCATTCGTGGTTAAATGAATCGATTTGTTGATCGCAAAAAGAGGGCTAAATGAACAAAGGCAAGTTGCTGGCTGCGACGGTGATCGTCCTGGGGGCGGCTTATGTGGGGTCCACATGGTATGTAGGGAAAGAAGTGCAGGCCACGGTCGAACGCCTGGTGGCGCAGTCCAACGAGCGCATGGCCAAGCTGCTGGGGCCGAACATGGCCCGGGACAGCCTCAATATCGAAATCAACAAATACGAGCGCGGCCTGTTCTCTTCCGACATCGTCTACACCTTCCGCATCAAGGACGCGGCCGGCAAGCCGTATGACCTGATGCTGAAAGACCGCGTGCTGCACGGTCCCTTGCCCTGGGAAGCCCTGCGCGAAGGCCAGCTGCTCCCCGTGCTTGCGCTGAGCCGCAGCGAACTGCTGCCCACGCGCACGGTGCAGGCCTGGATGGACAGCCAGAAGGGCGCCTCGCCCATCCAGGTGCGGACTCGCATCGAGTTCGGCGGCAAGGGCAGCGCTGAATGGACATTCCTGCCCACCGAGCTCTCGGAGGGCGGCCGCAAGCTTTCCTTCAGCGGCGGCGCCGTCTCCATGCTCTTCGGTAATGACTTCAAAGACGTCTCCGCGCGCGGCGGCTTCGACGCCCTGGACTTCTCCGACAGCGCCGGCGACGACAGCCTGTCGCTGCGCGACGTGCGCATCGAAACCCAGAACGCCACGCGGGCCGACGACTCGGTGCGCCAGCAAAACAGCCTGACGGCGGCGGAAGTCATCGTCGACGAGCACGCCGCCGAGCCCTTGAAGCTCGGCAAGGTCGCGATCACCATGGACGCGACCCAGGTCGGGAACATGATGGACGGCGCCATCCGCTACGACTTCGGGCGGGTGGCGGCCGGCGCCATCGAGCTGGGCAGCTTCACCGCGGGCGGCAAGATCCTTCGCCTGGACGCATCCGCCTTCACCGCGCTGGCCGCCGAATACGACGCCATACAGGCCAAATACGGAACCGACCAGTTCAGCATGACGGAAGAAGAGGAAGCCCTGCTGCGCGACCGGGCCATGGCGCTGCTGGTTCCCAAGCCGTCCATCGTCATCGATCCCATCGTCTGGAAGAACGAGAAAGGCGAAAGTTCGCTGCGCGTCCAGCTGGACCTGGCCGCGCCCAGCGACCCCAAGACGCAGGACGTCGAGACCCTGCTGTCGGAAATCATCCAGCTCGCGGGCCTGGACCTGAAGCTTTCCAAGGCCATGTTCGTGCAGGCTTTCGGGCAGGCGGGGGAAGGCACCGACGACCGCCTGCAGATGGAAATGATGGGCAGCGAGCTCTACGACCAGTACGTCGGCCAGCTTCAGCAAGCCGGCCTGGTGAAGCTGGACGGCGACGTCGCGGCAGGATCGGTGCTGTATCGGGACCACAAAGTGACCTTGAACGGCGAAATGATGACGGTGCAGGAGCTCGTGCAGCGCGTCATGCTGTTCGCGTTGTAGAAGGGCCGAAGACGTAACCCCAGGAAATCCCCTAGCGGCAAAACCGTAAAGTCAATGCATCATAGTCCGTAAATTATGGCAAAGCCATAAGCATTTTCTTACAAGGAAAACCGTGATGGGGACAACACATGCAGGGGGCAAAAGCCCCGCGATGTCGATCGGGTGGATGGGCCGGCGTTCGCTGGCCATAAAGCTGTTCTGGGTCACGACGCTGGTCGCGGTGGCGGTCATGGTGACGATCAGCATCGTGGGCGCCGTGCAGAGCCGGCAGCAAGCGGTCGAAGCGGTGCAGCGGGAAATGGCCGCGTCATTGCAGTCCGTCGAACAATCGTTGTCGATGCTGTTTTCCAGCGCCAGCCGGCAAGGGACGGACATCCTTCCCGTGCTGAAGCGCGAATTGGGCGGAGCGCCGCAGCGGGACGGCACCATGGTCGAACTCGACGACGGCACGCAGATTCCGCTGCTGGTCGTCGGCGATCACATCCTGAACGGCGACGTCGACCTGCTGAACAGGGTCCGCGAAAACACCGGCGCGGATGCGGCCGTGCTCGTGCGCAAGGACGACCAATGGCTGCGTGCCGCCACGCTGCTGCAAGACAACGAGGGGCGGTTCATGACCGGCAGCGCGGTCAACAAGCACGACATCCTGGCGCGCTCGCTCGACGCCGGCAACCCCTACACGGGGATCGTGCAGCGCAACGGCCGCTGGTACACCATGAGCATCGAACCGCTCTACGATGATGCCGGCCAGGTTTTCGGCGGCCTCTCGGTGCGCGTTCCCATCGACGTCCAGGTCCAGCAGCTGTTGATGTGGGTGCGCTCCGTCAACGTGGCCGAATTCGGCCGGCTCGGCATCCTGCAAAAGACGGGCGACGGCAAGCTGGTGCCGCTGGCCGACGCCCAGGCGGGCGACGTCCCGGGCGAGGCCGTGGCCAAACTGCCGGAGCTCATTTCCCAGCCGCGCGGCGTGGCGGAAGTCAGCCTCAGCAACGGCTCTGAACCGGTCGACCAGTTCATCGCCTGGGAATCCGTGGACGGCTGGGACTGGGTCGTCTACGGCGTGGGCGAAAAATCCGAGTTCCTGCAGGCCAGCATGCGGCAGCTGACGCAGCAGGCGGCGCTGATGCTGGCCGGCACGCTGCTCATTTCGCTGCTGGTGGGCTGGCTGGCGGCCCGCACCTTGCGGCCGGTCCGCCAGGTCATGGACGTCATGGACAAGCTCGGCCAGGGCGACCTGACCGCCCGCGTGCCCGACGTCCCGTCCCACAGCCGCAACGAGGTCCACGTGCTGCTGGGCAACGCCAAGCGCACGCAGCAAAGCCTTGCGCGCACCATCGCCGCGGTGCGCGCCAGCGTCGAAGAAATCAGCATAGGCGCCAGCGAAATCGCGGCGGGCAACACCGATCTTTCCAGCCGCACCGAAGAACAGGCGGCGTCGCTGCAAGAAACGGCGGCCAGCATGGAGCAGCTGGCCGCGACCGTGAAGCAGAACTCCGACCACGCGCGGCAGGCCAACACCCTGGCGGTCGACGCTTCCGACGTGGCCCACCGCGGCGAGGAAGTCGTCTCCCGGGTCGTCGACACCATGCATCGCATTTCCGACAGCTCGGGCAAGATAGGCGAGATCGTCGGCGTGATCGACAGCATCGCCTTCCAGACCAACATCCTGGCGCTCAATGCCGCGGTCGAGGCGGCGCGCGCGGGCGAACAGGGCCGCGGCTTCGCCGTGGTGGCGTCCGAGGTCCGCTCCCTGGCCCAGCGCAGCGCCGAGGCCGCCAAGGAAATCAAGAACCTCATCGAAAGCTCGATCGCCGAAGTGACGAACGGGGCGAAGCAGGTGGAAGGCGCGGGAAGCACGATGCAGGAGCTCCTCGCCTCGGTGGGGCGCGTGACCGAGATCATCAAGGAAATCTCGGCCGCGTCCGACGAGCAGTCCACCGGCATCGACCAGATCAATCTCGCGGTGTCGCAAATGGACGAGGTCACTCAGCAGAACGCCGCCCTGGTCGAACAGGCCGCCGCCGCGGCGGGTTCGCTGCAGGATCAGGCCACCAGGCTGACGGAGGCCGTGGCGGTGTTCCGGCTGGCTCCGGGTTCGGGCGTGGTGGTGGAGATGCAGGCCGAGGCAAGCTACCTGTCATCTGCGGCCGCGGCCCGCGGGGCCGGCGCTGGGGAAGATGAAGACGACGAACGCCCGCCCGCCGGGCTGCGTCTGGGGGCGGTGCCGTCCGCTTGACCGGTCCGCCCCGGGCCCGTCAGCGCTGACGGACCCTAGCCCGCAAGGTCCCGGACGCGGCGCGCCAGCTCGGGGTCGCGCTGCACCGCCTGGTTGATGCCATTGAACTGGTCCACCGTCATGCCTTCGTCGTGCACCGCCTTGACCATTTTCCCGTCGGCTTCCTCGAACACCGTCTTGCGGGCCGATTCGTCGCGCGTGGCTTCCAGCTTGGGCGTGTATTCCTGCGAAATCAACGCCACTTTCTGCGTGGCGCTCACGAAGCGCTTCAGTTGCGCATCCGAGTAATCGGGCGTGGGTACATTCATCCCCGCGGCCGCCGGAACCGGCGGCGCTCCGGCGGCCGGCGCCCCGGCGGCCGGCTGCTGCGCGAGGGCGGCGCCGCCGAAGGCCAGGGCGGCGCCGGTGAGCACGGTGGTGACGCTGGTGATGATACGCTTGTGCATGCAATCTCCTGTCTGTTGCCATGGGTGAAAGTCCATGATGCCAACATCCCGGAGGACCACAAGCCTATTCTGTGGGAAGTATTGACCGCCCGAAACGGCAGGTAACCCGAAGGCCGCCGTGGCCGGCGGCCACTCGGAATTGGGCAGGATTATTACCTTTCAGCAACATCCTGCCGCGCCCGCGTCAAGCCGGCGTGTTGCCGTCGCCCAGGTCCCAGTACAGGCCGGCCATCAAGCCCAGCCCTTCGCGCAGGATGGAGGGCGGCAGGTGCTCGTTCGGCGCGTGCTGCGAGCACCCCGGATAGGAATGAGGCACCCAGATCGTGCGCAGCCCGAGCACGTCGGTGAAGATGTCGTTGGGCAATGAGCCGCCCAGGTTGGGCAGCACCGCCGGTTTCTTGCCCGTGCTGCGCGCAATCGATGCCACCGCCCATTGCACCCAGCTGTCGTCCGGGTCGATGCGGGTCGCTTGGAACATGGTTTCCCGCGTGCTCTGGATCTGGACCATGGGGAAGCCGTGGCGGTCCAGGTGGCGGCGCAGGGCGGGCAGGATTTCTTCCGGGTCGATGCCCACCACGAAGCGCAGCTGGCAGCGCGCCCAGGCGCGCGGGGGGATGGCGTTCACGGGTGTCTCGGGGTTGCCGGTCTTGTAGGCCAGGACCTCGAAAGAGCACCAGCCGAACACCCGCTCGGCGGGAGTCAGGCCCGGCTCGCCCCACCAGGGCTCGACGACCGGGCCGTCGGCGCCGCCGTCGACTTCACAGTCGGCCAGCGCCCGCCGCACGGAATCGGGCAATTCCCTGGGCACCCATTCATGGATGCGGATCTGGCCGGTGGCGGACACGATGCTGGAGATCGCATGGGCGAGCTGTATGCCGGGATTGGAGATCAGGCCGCCCCAGTTGCCGGAATGATGGCCGCCGTCGCGCGCCTGGATGACGAGGTCGAAGTTCACGCTGCCGCGCGAACCCAGGAACACGGTGGGGCGCTCGGCCCGGAGCCGTGGGCCGTCCGAGGCGATGAGCAGGTCGGCCTTGAACAGGTCGCGGTGTTCGTCGCACAGCTCGCGCAGGCCCGAGGAACCGGTTTCCTCGCCCATCTCGACCAGATACTTGGCATTGAAGCCCAGGCGTCCGCGCGTTTCGAGCACGGCGCGCATGGCGTCCATGTTGACGGAATGCTGGCCTTTGTTGTCGGCGATGCCGCGCCCGTACCAGCAGCCCCCGGACTCGGTCAGCGACCAGGGGCCCACGCCGGGCTTCCATTCGCTTTCCAGGCCGCGGATGACGTCGCCGTGGCCGTAGCCCAGGACGGTGGGCAGGGATGGGTCTTCGATCCGCTGGGCGAAGAGAAAGGGCGCCTGCGCCTTGGGATGGGTCAACGTCCGGCAGCTGAAGCCCATGGCTTCGAAGGCGGGGCGGATCTCGTCCTGCAGATAGCCGGCCAGCACGGACGCCCGTTCCGGATTCTGGCTTTCCGTTGGCATGGATATCCGCCTTGCAAGCGTCTGCTTGAATCGGCCGGAGTCGAAACACTCGTGTGCGTGGGCGATGGCTTGGTCGCGAGTCATGAAACAAGTCCTTCTTCTGCTTTGGATGAATATAGATGGCAGGCCACCTGGCCGAGTCCGGTGCCGTCCAGTTCCGGGCGCAGGCTGGAGCACTGGGGCAGGCGCTGGGGGCAGCGTGGATGAAAGGCGCAGCCCGGCGGCGGATTGATCGGATCGGGAAAGGACAGCCCCAGTCCCGTATCGGGTATGCCCAGCCCGGTCTCGGGCGTCAGCACCGAATCGAGCAGGGCGCGCGTGTAAGGATGCTCCGGGCGCCCGAAGAGGTCGGCGGCTTCCTTGAATTCCACCACGCGTCCCAGGTACATGACGGCGACGTGGCTGGCGATGTGATCGACCACCGCCAGGTTGTGGCTGATGAAGATGTAGGTCAGGTTGAATTCCTGCCGCAAGTCCATCAGCAGGTTCAGGATCTGGGCCTGCACGGACACGTCGAGCGCGGACGTGGGCTCGTCGCAGACCACGATTTCCGGCTGCATGACCAGGGCGCGCGCGATGGCGACGCGCTGCCGCTGACCGCCCGACAGCTGCCCGGGCGTGTTGTCCGCATAGCGCAGCGGCAGGCCCACCCGCTCCAGCATCTCACAGGCCTTGCGGCGCCGTTCCGCCGCCGTGCCGATGCGGTGGACGTCCAGCGGGAAGCTCACGATGGAAGCGATGCTGCGGCGCGGGTTGAGCGAGGAGTACGGGTCCTGGAAGATGGGCTGCACGCGCCGCGCGAGCTCGAGCCGGCTGATGCTGGAGATGTCGCGGCCTTCTATGGCGATGCTGCCCGAGCTGGGCGGCGTCAGGCCGAGCAGCATGCGCGCCAGGGTGGACTTGCCGCAGCCCGATTCGCCCACGATGCCCAGGACGTCGCCGCGCTGCACGCTCAGGTCGACCCCGTTCACGGCGTGCAGCGTCTGCTTGGCCTTGAACATGCCGGCGTTCACGGTGAAGGAGCGGTACAGCTGCCGTGCTTCGATCAGTGCGCTCATGCCGTCACCTCCGCTCCGTTCCGGATGCACCGCCAGCTTTGCCCTTCGGCGGTGCCGTGTATGGGCACCGTGCGCGCGCAGGAGGGTTCGGCGTAGGCGCAGCGCTCGCGGAAGGCGCAGCCCTGCAGGTCGCCGATGAGCGACGGGACGACGCCCGGTATGGTGCCCAGCTTGCCGCCGTGGGGCGTGTGGCCCGGCACGGGTATGCAGCTGAGCAGCCCTTGCGTATAAGGATGCCGGGGTCGCGCGAAGATGTGCTCGACGGGGCCTTCTTCCATGATTTCGCCCGCATACATGATGGCGACCCGGTCGGCGATGCGGGCGACCACCCCGAGGTCGTGGGTGATCAGCACCATCGCGATGCCGAGTTCCTGCTGCAGGTCGGCAAGCAGCCGCAGGATCTGGGCCTGGATGGTGACGTCCAGCGCCGTGCTGGGCTCGTCGGCGATCAGGAGCTCCGGCCCGCACATCAGCGCCATGGCGATCATGACGCGCTGGCGCAGCCCGCCCGACAGCTGGTGGGGGTATTGCCCCAGCCTTTGCCCGGCCGACGCGATCCCGACCTTGTCGAGCAGCTCGATGGCGCGCGCCCGCGCCTGCGCGGCCGAGGCCCGGCGGTGGTGGATGTAGTGCTCGGTGAGCTGCTCGCCTATCGTGTAGGCCGGGTTCAGGGCGGTCATGGGCTCCTGGAAGATCATGGCCATCTTGTCGCCGCGCAGGGCGTTGATGCGCCCCTTCTTCGCGGTGCTGAGGTCTTCGCCCATGAAGCTGAGCTTCCTGCTGCTGCGCCTGGCCTGGCGCGGCAGCAGGCCCATCAGCGACAGCGAGGTCATGGATTTGCCGCAACCGGATTCCCCCACCAGGCAGAGCGTCTCGCCCCGCCTGACTTGGAAGGACACGTTGCGCACCGCGTGCAGCACCCCGCGCGGGGTGTCGATGTCGACATTCAGCCCCTGCACGTCGAGGACGGCGTCTTGTTGGTTCATGGTCATGCCCTCTCGTCCGGCGTCAGCAACTGGTGCAGGCCATCGCCCGCGAGATTGATGGCGAAGATCAGCAGCGCGAGCGCCGTGCCGGGAATCGCGATCAGCCAGAAGGAAAAGAACATGTAGGCCTTGGCTTCGGAAATCATCAGGCCCCAGGACGGCAGGGGCGGCTGGACGCCCAGCCCCAGGAAGGACAGCGCCGCTTCGAGCAGGATGGCGCTGGCCGCTTCGAGGGTGGCGATCACGATCAAGTGGGGCACGACGTTGGGCAGCACTTCGGTCAGGACGATGCGCAGCGTGGACGCGCCGGCCGACTGCGCGGCGGCGATGTATTCCAGCGAGCGCACCTGCTGGGTCGCGCTGCGCATGACGACGGCGAAGCGGTCCCATTTCAGCAGGCCCAGCACCAGGATCACGACGGTCAGCGAGCCGCCCACGATGGCCACCGTGGCCAGCGCCACCAGGATGACGGGCATGGACAGGCGCGTGGTGACCAGGAAGGAGACGAACATGTCGGTCTTGCCGCCGAAGTAGCCGGCGAGCAGGCCCATGGTGGTGCCGATGAGGCCCGAGATGAGCGCCACGCTGACGCCGATCAGCAGCGAGATGCGCGCGCCGTAGAACAGGCGCGACAGGTAGTCGCGCCCCAGCTGGTCGGTGCCCAGGGGATGCAGCCAGGAGCCTTTTTCGTACCAGACCGGCGGGATCGTGCGGTTGGCCAGGTTTTGCGTATAGGGATCGTGCGGGGAGATCCAGGGCGCCAGCAGCGCGATCAGCACGATCAGCAGCAGCAGGCCGCCGCCGAACGCCAGGGCCCGGTTCTGCCCGAGGCGCCGCCACACGGAGCGCCGCTGGCCGGCGCCGGCGGCGGGAGACGGAAGAGTGGTGGGTATGGCCATAGGTCAGGATACTCGTATGCGGGGGTCCAGCCAGGCATTGGCTATGTCGGAGGCCAGCGTCAGCAGCACGTAGATGACGGACAGCAGCAGCACGATGGTCTGCATGACGGGGTAGTCCTTGAAGGTGATGCTTTGATAGGCGAGATAGCCCAGGCCGTCCAGCGCGAAAATGGTCTCGATGACGACGGAGCCGCCCAGCAGATAGCCCAGCTGGACGGCGGCCAGCGCCACCACGGGGACGATGGCGTTGCGCAGCGCATGCTTGAACACCACGCTGCGCACCGGCAGGCCCTTCGCCCGGGCGGTGCGTATGTAGTCGGCGCCGAGCACTTCGATCATGCCGGCGCGGATCAGGCGCATGAAGGCCGGGGCGACGTAATAGCCCAGGGCGATGGAGGGCATGACGAGATGCTGCCAGGTGCCGCTGCCCGACACGGGCAGGAGCCGCCACGATATGGACAGCAGCATGATGAGCAGCAGGGCGAAAAAGAAATTGGGCAAGGCCTGGCCCAGCACGGCGATGGCCAGGCAAAGGCGGTCGATCCAGCTGTTCTTGTAGATGGCGGCAAGCACGCCCAGCGGAATGGACACGGCCAGCGCGACGCCCAGGGCACAGACGCCCAGCATCAGCGTGGTGCCGATCTTGTCGAGTATCAGCGCGCCCACGTCGGTCTTGAAATACACCGAGGTGCCGAAATTCCCGTTCAGCAGGTTCCACAGCCAATCGGCGTACTGGACGGCGATGGGGCGGTCCAGGCCGTAGGCCTTGCGTATCATTTCTATGTCGGCCTGGCGGGCGCCTTCGCCCGCCAGGGCAATGGCGGGATCACCCGACAGGTGCAGCAATAAGTAAGCAATGATGGAGACGGTAAGCGCCACCAACAGAGCCAGACCAATGCGCTTCAGCATGTACATCAGCATTGAGCGTGCCTCTATGGTTCACTGGAAAAAAACGGCTGCGCCGCAGCGGAGCCGCGGCGGGGGCCGGCCCGCCGCGCGCCCTGCGCAGGCTTACTTCCAGCCCATTTCCCAGAAGCGGACCAGTTCGTCCGGGTACGGCTTGAACGATACTTCCTTGCTTGCCACGTAATACACCGGCAGCGACCACAGCGGCACGGCGTAGGCGCGTTCCGCGATCAGGCCCAGGGCCTTCTTGTAGGCTTCCTTGCGCTGGGCTTCGTCGATGGTGCGGTCGCCCTTGTCGAGCAGGTCGCGGACTTCGGGGTCGCGGGTGATGTCGTCGTTGCCGAAGGAGAAATACACCGGCGTGGAGGCCGAGACGTCGTTCACCAGGTTGGAGCCCCAGGTCTGGTGGGTCAGGGAGGCCTTGTTGGCGCGGATCATGTCGCGCATGGCGGCGTACTGCAGGAAGTTCAGCTTGGGCTTGATGCCGACCGCCTGGAGATAATTGATGATGGCCTCGGTCTGGTTGCGTTCGCGGTAGGCGACTAGGTCGATGTCGAAACCGTTCGGGTAGCCGGCCTCGGCGAGCAGCTTCTTGGCCTTGGCGGGATCGTATTCGTACACGGTCGCGCCTTCATCGGTGCAGCCCACCTGCGAGGGCGTGCAGATGGTGTTCAGGATTTCCGAGCCTTCCCCCACGATGTTCTTGATGATGGCGTTGCGGTCGATGGCGTGGTTGATCGCCTTGCGCACGCGCACGTCCTTCAGCTGGGGCGCCGGGGTGCCGTCGAGAATGTTCATCTGCATGAAGACGATGCGCATGGTGTTGCCGCTGACGACTTGCAGATTGGGCATGGACTTGAGCTGCTCGGCCTGGTCCTTGGGCACGTGCATGATGAAGTCCTGGCCGCCGGAAATGACTTCGGCCATCTGGGTCTGGCGGTCGGGGATGAAGCGGATCTGCACCTTGCCTATGGTGGGCTGGCGCTTGGGCGAATCCTTGAAGTAGTCGGCGTTGCGTTCCAGCGTGATCGATTTGCCGGGCACGTATTCCGCAACCTTGTAGGGCCCCGTGCCGACCGGCTTGGCGTTCATGCCCTGAGGGCCGACTTCCTTGTAGTACTTGGCGGGGTGGATGGCGACCGTGGTCGACAGGTATTCCTTGGCGCCGGGGAAGGGCTCCTTGCTGATGATGCGCACCTTGTACTTGCCGAGCTTCTCGACCTTGTCGATCCAGCGCACGTTCTGCTGCGTGGTCGCCTTGTTGGCGGGATCCGATACGTAGGTGAGCGTATAGACCACGGAGTCGGCGTCGAATTCTTCGCCGTTATGGAATTTCACGCCTTCGCGCAGTTCGAGTTCCAGCGTGCGGTCGTCGATCTGCTTCCAGCTCTTGGCCAGCTGGCCGACGTATTCGTTGGTGAGCGGGTCGCGATAGAGCAGGGTGTCCCAGACGTTGGCGGCGATGATCACGCCGATGCGGACGTTGTTGAAGTACGGGTCCACGCTTTCGGGCGCCTGGTCGTAGGCCATGCGCAGGGTATCGGACTTCTTGTCGGCCAGCGCCAGCGTGCTGGTGCTCAGCAGCCCGGCTGCCAGCAGGCAGGCGGCGATGCCCCGGCCGGCTTTCTTGAACGTAGGAACGGGCCGTGGCGATTTTTTGAACTCCATGTGTCTTCTCCTTGATGGGTGATCGTGCCTTTGAGCATTATGTTCCGTCTGTGTCGGCGGTCAAACCTTATCACGCACGTAAAAGGCTTGCGCATGCTCTTCAGGGTGCTTATTATGGTTCGAAATTGGTATTTTGTATACAAATGACACGAATTCATTTGATTTTTGTAAAACGTTCGGGAGCTAGATCTGATGCAAAGCAATGCAGCATTCCAGGAGGCGGTGCAATTCGCCGTCGACCACGAATCCGCCTGGGATCGTGAGGTCAGCGGTGTTTGGGGCGTGCATCTGCAGGACCCGCCGCCATGGAACCGCCTTTTCGGGCCGGTGCACGACCGCGGCCCCGTCAGCGGCACGGTGGTGGTCGACGGCAAGACGGTGGCCTCCTGGGGCGAGCCCCGGCGCTCCGACCTGACCTTCAGCGTGGCCAAGACCTACCTCGCCCTGCTGGCCGGCATCGCGCACGACCGCGGCCTGCTGCCCGACGTGCACGAGCCGGTGGGCAAGCGGCTGCCCGGCATCGGGTTCGACAGCGGCAACAATGCGCTCGTCACCTGGGAACACCTGCTGCAGCAGACGAGCGAATGGGAAGGCGAGCTGTTCGGCATCCCCGACCAGGCGGACCGCTATCGCGCTGTCACCTTCGGCAAGGCGCCCGACGGCCGCAAGGGCGACGCGCGGCCGTTGCAGAAGCCGGGCACTTACTGGGAATACAACGACGTGCGCATCAACCAGTTGTCGCTGTCGCTGCTGCATCTGTTCCAGCGGCCGCTGCCGGAGGTCTTCGGCGAGTCCATCATGGGGCCGGTGGGCGCCGCGGATCCCTGGCAGTGGGTGGGCTACGACAATGCCTGGGTAGAGGTGGCGGGCCGCAGGGTGCAGTCGGTGCCGGGCGGCACGCACTGGGGCGGCGGGCTGTCCATCAGCGCCGAGGACCAGGCCAGGATCGGGCAGATGATGCTCAATGAAGGCCGCGTCGGGGACAAGCAGGTGATTTCGCGGGAATGGATACAGCGGATGCGCCGGCCTTGCGATCTGGCGCCGTATTATGGCTATCTGATCTGGCTGAATCATCAGCGCAAGGTGTTTCCGAGCGTGCCCGAATCCAGCTATTTTGCGATCGGGGCGGGCAGTTCGTTCACTTGGATAGAGCCCGAAAGGCGCATGGTCGCGGTTGTGCGGTGGCTCAATTCGGAATATGCGGATGGCTTGTTCGGGCGGATACTGAAGGCGGTCGATTCGCTGGCCTAGAGGCGGGGGGCGGGGTCCCGCCCCTGCGCCTCAGAACTGGAAATTCTCCTTGATGACCTGCTCGAACGCATCTTCCACGGGCACGCCCGCACGCATCAGCGCGCTGATCTCCTGCGAATACTTCGTGATGCCGTCCGGGAAAGCATCGCGGTTGGCCTTGTAGTATGCGTATTTTTCCCGCTCGATCGCATCCACGTCGGCAGCGGGGGCCGCGGCGGCGCTGCGGCGCATGCTGACGCCGGTCAGGCGCTCCAGGTCCGAGAGGCCGGCGTCGTCGTCCGTGTCCCGGGCGGGGCCGGCGCTCGCCACGCGGCGGGCGGCGCCGCGGGCCGTCCGGGCGGCGCGGGCGGGCTTGCCGGCGCCCAGCATGGCGGCCCGGATGGTTTCCAGGGAATAGACCGGCGTCAGTTCGTCGCCGACATTGCCGTTTTCGTTCAGACGCAGGATCAGATGCCTGTCATCGAAGGCCATCTTCCGGTCCGTCGGACCGATGACCTGGTAATTGGGACGAGCGGCTTTATTGGGGAGTTCGAACTGGATCCGGTCGCCGTAGGACTGCATCTTTTCCAAGACCTCTTTCAGAAAGTCCGGAGAAAGGGAGTCCAGATCGCCGTTCCAGCGTTTGCTTCGTTTCGTAGTCAAAATGCGTGTGTTCCGATGGTGATGCCTGAATCCCGGGCCCGCCGTGGGCGGATGCGCCGGCAGCCAGAATTGTACGCGTGAAGATTCCCTAAAAAAAAGCCCGTTTCTAAAAAAACGGGCTCGAGTGTTGCAAGAATGTGAAGCGGCGCGGAATGCTTATTTGCCCGCCGCCTCGGTCGCCTTCTTCCAGGCCGCGATGATGTTGTCGTATTCGGCGGCCGCCTTCAGCGGGTCGGTCTTCTCGATCTTGATGTCGCTCAGGTTCGGCAGCTTGGTCAGCTTGGCGACATCGATGTCCGCGCGCGTCGGGCGGCGGAAGTTGTGCACCAGCTCGGCTTCCTGCACCGCCTTGGAGAGCAGGACGTCATACAGCTTGTGCGCGGCCGCCGCGCCGTTCTTCGGGTTCTTGATGACCGCCACGGCTTCGGGCGCCACGAACACGCCGTCTTCCGGATAGACGATGCGGATCTCCTTCTGCCCGCCCGCCACATAGGCATAGGCGGCGTATTCCATGGTCACGCCCACGGCGTATTCCCCGTTGGCGACGCTCTTGTAGATCTGCGCGGAGCTCTTGGAGATGTCGGCGTTGGCGACCAGCTTGTTGAAGCCTTCCTGGCCGTAGAGCTGGTGGATGCCGTACATCTGGTCGTAGGTGCTGCCCGAGGTGGCGGGGTCGCCGACGATCAGCTTGCCCTTCCACTTGGGATCGAACAGGTCTTTCCAGGTCTTGGGCGCTTCCAGGCCCTTGAGCTGCTTTTCGTTGACCATGATGATCATGACGTGGGCATTGGTGCCGGTCCACAGGTGATCGGGGCCGATGAACGCGGCGTCCACGCCTTTGGCTTCGGGCGATTCATAGGGCTGGAAGTTCTGCTTGAAGGCGGCCATGGTGCCGAAGCCCGCGCCCCAGACGACGTCGCCCAGGGGGTTGCCCGCCTCGGCCTCGATGCGCTTCATGAGCGCGCCCGTGCCGGAGGTGACCTTCTGTATGGACAGGTCCGGAGCGGCTTTCTTGGCGATGTCCAGGGCGGTGTCTATGGTCTGGACGTTGTTCGACGTGTAGACGACGGCTTCGGCGGCGATCGCCGCCCGGCCCAGCAGGAGCGCGGCGCCGCCGATCGCGGCGGCCATGCAATGCTTGGCAAAACGTTGGCTGAACATGTGTAGTTCCTCGAAGTTAAGGTTAGCGGCTGGAGAACAGATCCAGTTTCAAGAATCGGACGGCCAGGTAGATCGGCACGAGAATGACGAACATGAGTATGACGCCGTAGGCCGACGCGCGCGCCAGATAGCCGGCGTCGATCTGGCGGAACATTTCGATGGGCATGGTTTCCATGCCTCCGTAGTAAAGAACGATGGTGGCCGAGATTTCGGCGAGCGACGTCACCCACATCAGGATCGCGGCGCCCAGGATGGCGGGTTTCATCACCGGCAGGACCACCTTGAAAAAGCTGGCGATGGGCGACACGCCCAGGTTGATCGAAGCTTCTTCGATGGAATCGGGAATGCTGTACAGAGAGGCCGAGGCCGACCGGATGGAGAACGGCACTTTGCGCACGAAGTACGCGGCCGCCATGATGACCCAGGTGCCGGTCAGGATGATCATCCCGCTGTTGTAGGTGTGTATCAGCGCGATGCCCAGCACGGTGCCCGAGATCGCCAGCGGCAGCATCACGACGTAGTCCAGGGTGGACACCACCCACATGCGCTTCTTGACGATCAGGTAGCTGGTGAGGGTGGCGAAGCAGGTGCCGGCCACGGCGGCCACGCTGGCGAGCATGAGCGAATTCAGGATGGGTTCGGGCGCGTTGCGCAGCGCGCGCTCCATGTTTTCCAGCGTGAAGGTCCCATACTGCATGACGGGCCCGCTCGCCTTGGTGAAGGCGCCCACGATCACGGTGACCGCAGGAATCATGGTGAAGGCCACGAACAGCACGGCCCAGGCGGTGAGCGCCGCGGCGGCCAGGCCTTTCGTGCGCACGGCCAGCGGCGCCCGGCCTTGCTGCATCTGGTAGGTCTTGCGTTCGACCACGCGCTTCTGGATGAACAGCACGAAGCCCACCAGCACCACGGAGACGACGGCCAGCACGCTCTGCATGGTCGGGTTCCCGCCCATTTCGGAAAGGAAGGTCGTGTAGGTGAGCGACGAGAGCACGTCGACCCGGCCGCCCAGAATCATGGGGATCGAGAAGTTGTCCACCGCCAGCGTGAAGACGATCATGGCGTTGACCAGCAGGGCCGGCGCCAGCACCGGCAGGGTGACCGTCAGCGCGCGGCGCAGATTGCTCGCGCCCAGGTTGACGGCGGCTTCCTCTATCGTGCCGTCGATGGCCTTCAACGCGGCAAGCATGCCGATGTACACATAGGTGTAGTCGTTCAGGATCAGCGTGTAGGTCATACCGAACCAGCCGTAGAACGAGGGCAGGTCGATGCCTATGCTTTCCAGCGCATGGCGCGCGATGCCGTTGTTGCCGAGCAGCATCAGCCAGGCTTGCGACACCACGATGTCCGGCAGGATGATGGTCGCCAGCGGAAGCAGGGCGACGATGGTCTTGCCCGGAAATTCGTAGCGCGCCACGATATAGGCCAGGGGCGCGCCCAGCAGCAGGCAGCCCAGGGTCGAGACGGCGCCCAGCATGACGGTGTTGAAGAACGCGCCCACATAGCGCGGGCTATCGAAGAAGGTCTGGAAACCGTGCAGGCTGAACGCGCCGGTCTTCGGATCCAGCACGCTTTGGTGGAACAAGGCCGCAAGCGGCCACAAGACCAGGGCGACCAGTACCAGCAGGCATAGCAGCGCCGGCAGGAACCAGGGCGAGAGGCTTTTTTTGAAGGAAAGGGCTGGCATGGTCTGCTATGCGCGCACCAGGCGGCAATCGGGGCTGAAGCTCAGGAACACCGGGCTTCCCGGGCTGTGGATGGGGTCGCTCGCCGCCGGCAGGTCGGCATTGATGATCTTGCCGTCGGCGAGGCGCAGGGCGTAGGTCGCCTTGAAGCCGAGATAGCGCCGGTGCACCACCTGGGCGGGAACGCGCGCATCGGCCGCGTCGGTATGCACGCCGATGTGCTCGGGCCGCGCCGCCAGCTGGCAGGCGTCGCCGCGGGGCGCGCCCGGAATGGCGACTCGGCCGCCGGCGATGGCCACCACGGTGCGCCCGCCGTCCGCTTGCTGGCCCTGCACGTCGATCAGGTTGGCGGCGCCGATGAAGTCGGCCGCATAGGCGGTGACGGGCGAGCCGTACAGGCCTTCGGGCGTGTCCAGCTGGTCTATCCGGCCGCTGCGCAGCAGCGCGATCCGGTCCGACATCGACAAGGCCTCTTCCTGGTCGTGCGTGACGAAAATGGCGGTGATGTTGGCTTCCTGCTGCAGCTGGCGGATGACGTCCCGCATTTGTATGCGCAGCTTCGCGTCCAGGTTGGACAAGGGCTCGTCCATCAGCAGCACCCGGGGCTCGATGACCAGCGCCCGCGCCAGCGCCACCCGCTGGCGCTGCCCGCCGGAAAGCTCGCCCGGATAGCGCTTGGCCAGGTGCCCCAGCTCGACGCGCGCGAGGATCCCGCCGACTTTCCTGTCGATCTCCTGGCTGGAAAGCTTGCGCACCCGCAGGCCGTAGGCCACGTTGTCATAGACGGTCTTGTCGGGAAACAGGGCATAGTCCTGGAAGACCATGCCGGTCTCGCGCTTGTGCGCGGGCAGGCGCGTGATGTCCTGCTTGTCCAGGAAAAGGCGGCCTTCGTCCGGGACGATGAAGCCGGCGATCATGCGCAGCAGGGTCGTTTTCCCGCAGCCGCTGGGCCCCAGCAGGGTGAAGAACTCGCCGTGCCGCACCTTGAGGTCGAGGCGATCGATGATCGTCACGTCGCCGTAACGTTTGCTGACGCCTTCTATTGATATTTCTGCCATAAGATCTTTTGGAGCGCGCTCCGGAGGTCATGTTCGAATGCCCGGATTGTGACAGAAAAAAGTCTGTATATGACAGCGGTAATCAAAAATTGGCTTCAATTTTGGAACGATGACTTGCAGGTTTGGTGGCTTATGGCCGGTTCTGGAACTATCTATAATCGATTCATCGAGGTCGCGGCCGCTGCTCCCGGCGGCCGCGACGCCCAAGCCATTCACTGGAGAACACCATGAATACCGTCGCATCCATCCCTGCCCGGCAGGAAACCGTAACCCGCCCGCGGCCCGTCGAACGCGTGCTGCGCGGCCAGGCCACGTCCGACGGCGCGGGCGTCAAGCTGACCCGCGTCCTGACCCAGGACCTGCAGAAACGGCTGGACCCCTTCCTGATGCTCGACAACTTCGGCACCGACAACCCTGAAGACTATATCGGCGGCTTTCCCGATCATCCCCACCGTGGATTCGAAACCATCACCTACATGATCTCGGGCCGCATGCGCCATCGCGACAGCGCGGGCAACGAAGGCCTGCTGCAGAACGGCGGCGTCCAATGGATGACCGCCGGCCGCGGGGTGGTGCATTCAGAGCTGCCCGAACAGGAAGAGGGCAGCATGGAAGGCTTCCAGCTGTGGCTGAACCTGCCCGCCCGCAACAAGATGGTCGCGCCCTGGTACAAGGACATCCAGAGCGACGCCATCCCCGAGGTCGCGCCGGCGCAAGGCGTGAAGGCGCGCGTCATCGCCGGGCGCAGCCACGGCGTGCAGGGCGCGATGCAGCGCGAGGTGACGGAGCCGCTTTATCTGGACATCCACTTCGACGGCGCCGGCGAATTCCGGCAATCCATCGCGCCCGGCGCCAACGCCTTCGTCTATGTCTACCGGGGCCAGGTGGAAGTGGGCGGCAAGCCCGTCGAACTGCATCGCATGGCCATACTCGCCAACGATGCCGACGCGGACGGCGTGGTCATCGAGGCACGGGGCCCGGCGCGCGCGCTGCTGATCGCGGGCATGCCCCTGCACGAGCCCATCGCCCAGTACGGCCCCTTCGTGATGAACACCAAGGAAGAGCTGATGGCCGCTTTCTCGGACTACCAGGCCGGCAAGTTCGTCTAGGGCCCGCCAACGCTGACGAGGTCCAGCGCGGGCGGCTTCGGATACGGCCGGTCCCGCCGTACAATGGCCCGCGTGAGCACTCGGCAACAGGGGGAAAGCATGACGACCGCATTCATGAAAGCCGTTGATGAACGCGCCGCCGCCGCGCTGGCATCGGGCGCGCTGCAGCCCATACAGGCGGAACAGATCGAAATCACCGACGGCGGCCTGCCGTTCATGGTCCGCTGGCTGGCTTCGCTGGCCGCGAAAGACGAAGCCAAGCCCGCCGTCATGCCGGGCGGCCCGCGCGACCCGGATTTCAATCCCTTCCTGTCGCCCGAGCCGGCGCTGACGGTCGGCCCCTTCGGCGACCACCATGTCGCCATCCTGAACAAATTCCCGGTATGCGACCGCCACCTGGTCCTGGCGCGCCGGGAATTCCAGGAACAGCGGCTGCCGCTGGCCTATGAGGATTTCTGGGTGCTGGCCAGCCTGCTGTCGGAATCCGGCGGCCTGGGTTTCTACAACGGCGGGGCGCCGGCGGGCGCCAGCCAGCGCCACAAGCACGTGCAATGGCTGCCGGCGGCGCCCGGCAACGCCAGCCTGGACCCGCTGATCGCGCATTTGCCGGCCGATGCGCCCGAGCTGTCGCTGGCGGAGCACGGGGTCCTGCCGGTCCGGCATGTGTTCGCCCGCGTGCTGGCGCAGCGCACGGCCGATGTCGAGGCGTCGGCCGCCAGCATGTCGCGCGCCTATGACCTGGCATGCGCGAAGCTGGGTCTGGAGCCGGACGAGGAGGGGTTGATGCCGCCTTGCAATCTGCTGGTGCAGAACGGCTGGATGCTGCTGGTGCCGAGGCGGCAAGAGCATTCGTACGAGGTGTCGGTCAATGCCCTGGCTTTCGCCGGCGCTTTGTATGTCAGGCATCCCGATCAGGTGGGGCCCATCCGGAAGGCCGGGCCGCTGGCGGTGCTGGCCGAGGCGTCCTGGGCGCGGTGAATTGCGCAGGCGGGGGCCGCCGCGATCAGGCCGCCACGTCCCCATGCTGCGGCGGCGTATTCCCCGGATCCAGTCCGTCGTCCTTCGTGATCGCCGGCAACGGCGGCAAGCCGAATTTCATGCGCACGCGCCGGCAATCCGGATTCGGGGAGCCGTCATCCAGCCACGCCGGAAACTCCCTGCAAGGCGAAGGGCGCTGCTCGTAGATCGCGCAGTGAATCCCTTCCCGCCCCAGTTCCCCCCGCAGCGCGACGCAGCGCTGCCCGCCGTGTTCGGTGCCCTTCATGCAGGCGCGCAAGGGGCCGACTTGCGTCACGAGCTCGGGCGGCACCGTGCCGCCGGCCTCGCCGGCGATTTCACCGCAATAGAAGGACACCCTGAAATGCGCGCAGCACGCGCCGCAACTGAGACAGGGATTGGTGTGGACGTCGTCGTTGGCCGCCGACCTGCCGCGTGGCGACAGGCGCGAAACCTGCGCAAGGAAAGAGCGCTCGTCGAGCATGATGGGTTCGGCACGGGAAATGAAGCGCAAAGTTTACTACGCCGTTTCCCGTGCACGCCGCGCATTGCAGCCGCGCCTTACAAAATAAAACACCGCCCGGAAATCAGGCCGGCACCGCCACCCGTGCCGGCGCCGCGCCGCGGGCGATCTCGTCGACCAGCATCTGCGCCGTGATCGCCGAGAGCGTCCACCCCAGGTGCCCGTGCCCCGTGTTGTAGAAGACGCCGGGCCGCCGTCCCGCCATCACCCGCGGCATCATGTCGGGCATCATGGGGCGCAGCCCCGCCCAGGGAATGACGCGCGAGGTATCGACCTGCGAGAAATGGCGGCGGACCCAGTTCGTCAGCGGCTGTATCCTGTCGGCGCGGATGTCTTTGTTATAGCCGTTGAACTCGGCGGTGCCCGCCACGCGGAAGCGGTCGCGCCCCAGCCGGCTGGTCACGATCTTGGCTTCCTCGTCCAGCAGGCTGACCCAGGGCGCGCCGGCGACGCTTTGCTCGTCTTCCAGCTCGACCGTGATGGAATAGCCCTTCACCGGATAGATGTTCAGGCGATCGCCCAGCATCGAGGCGAATCGCCGGCTGGCGGTGCCGGCGCAGACGATGACGGCGTCGGCGTCCAGGCGCTCCATGGGCCCCGCTGCCCGCGTGATGCTCAGCCTGTGGACTTGGCCGACGGAAGCGATGCCGTCGACTTCCGTGTCCATCAGGAATTGGACGCCCCTGCGTTCGCACGCCTGGGCGAGCCCGCGCGTGAACTTGTGTATGTCGCCCGTGGCGTCGGACGGCGTGTAGAAGCCGCCGTAGCATTCCGTGGTCAGCGTGGGCTCGATGTCGCGCGCTTCGTCGGGCGTGACCTCGTGGCGCTCCAGGCCGCCTTCGCGCAATAGCGCATTGACGCGGCGGCCGGCCTCGAAGCTTTTTTTGTCGTGGAAGACGTGCAGGATGCCGCGCCTTTCCAGGTCGAAGGCTATGCCTTCGTCTTCCGCCATCTTGAACAGATGCTTGCGCGACTCGATGGCCAGCCGCGTGGTGCGCAGCGTGTTCTCGCGATAATTGCCGACGTGGCGCACGAATTCCGCCATCCAGGAATACTTGTGCCAGTTCGGGGAGGGGTTGACCAGCAGCGGGGCGTCGCGGCGCAGCATCCAGCGCATGCCCTTCAGGATGGTCGAGGTGCTGTTCCAGACTTCGGCGTTGCACGCCGACAGCTGGCCGCCGTTCGCGTACGAGGTTTCCATGGCGCAGTAGCGCAGGCGGTCGATGACGGTGACGGAATAGCCCTGCTTGGCGAGGGCATAGGCGGACGTGACGCCGGTGATCCCGGCGCCGATGACGGCGATGTGGTGCATGAGAGCTCCAGGAAAATGTGGTCGCCACCGTATGACGGCGACGCCCCATCTGTCCGTTTACCTGAGAGTTTCACCCGGGCGTGCGCCGGGTTCCCCTTCGGTGGGCGCCAATGCGCCGCTCTCCAGATTGTCCTGATCCTTGCAGTCCTGTGGCCTGAGAGTTTCCGGGGCGGTTGCTCCGTCGGCGCCGGCGCGCGTGGCCGGACTCTTCTGCATGATCGATAGTGAACGGACGCAAGCGTAGCCGGATTGCGCAATAAATTCAATAGGGGATAAACCCGTTGATTCCACGATCTTTCAGTAAAACTGATAGAAGCTGACTTTTTTTTGCATGCTCGCAAAGATATATTTTCACGGTTCAGTCGAGTTTTTCACGGAGTCGCAGCATGCAGGGCCTCAAGCGCAGGGTGGTTTATGTGTCGCTTTATGAATTCATCGCCGTCATCCTGACCAGCGTCGCGCTGGCGATGCTCGGGCACGCGCCGGGGCAGGCGGGCGTCGCGGCCGTCGCCGCGTCCTTGATCGCCGTGGCCTGGAACCTGGTCTGGAATGCCGTCTTTGAATTCTGGGAATCGCGCCAGGCCGTCAAGGGCCGCAGCGTCGGGCGCCGCGTGGCGCACGCCATCGGCTTCGAGGGCGGCCTCATCGTGGCGTTCGTGCCCTTTTTCGCGTGGTGGCTGGAGGTCTCCTGGTGGGAAGCCTTCGTCCTGGACCTGGGCTTCATCGTGTTCTTCCTGGTCTACACCTTTGTGTTCAGCCTGGTTTTCGACAAGGTCTTCGGGCTGCCCGCATCGGCCATGCCGGCGGGATCTTCCGCGAAATCCGGTTCGGCCGCGCGCTGCGCCGGCCCGGCCGCCAAAAGCTATTGACCGCCGACCTGGCGCGGGCCGCGCAGCTGCCGGACCAGCTCGATGAAGCGCCGCGCGCCCAAGCCCAAGGGGCGGTCCCGCAGCCAGACGATGTCCACCCACAGCTGCAGCTGGTTGCTGATGTTCTCGAAAGTGATTTCGGCGAGGGCCCCGCTGTCGGTCAGCGGCTTCACCAGGGAACGCGGAAGATAGGCCCAGCCCAGCCCCGTCCGCACCAGGCTCAGGGTGGCCAGGTAGTTGTCGGTGCGCCATGTCTGCCGCGACACGACCATGCGCGGATCGGTGTCGTGCCCGTCGCGGCTCGCGACGATGATCTGCCGGACGTCGATCAGGTCTTCCTGGCGCGGCATCTTGCGGCCGTTCGAGAACACCGGATGCCCGGGCGCGATGACGGCGACCAGGATTTCGCTGCTGAACTCCTGGAAGGCTTCGTGTTCGTCGGTGCCCGGGCGCTCGAACACGATGGCCAGCTGGGCTGACCCCTGCTGAAGCATGCGCAGCGCATCGGCCTGCGGCGCCGACAGGACCTCCACTTCGAGCGAGGGAAACTCGCTGGAAAGCAGGGCGAGCGGATCGTTCCAGGGCGCCGACAGCAGTTCGGGCGCAATCGCCAGCGTCAGGCGGCTTTCCAGCCCCTTGTGCAGCGCGAGCGCATGGGTCTGCAATTGCCGCAGCTGCCCCGCCAATTGCCGCGCCTGCGGTTCCAGGGCAAGCGCGGCGCTGGTGGGGCGCGGCTCGCGGCCCGAGCGGTCGAACAGGGGCAGGTCCAGCTCCGCCTCGAGCTGGGCGATCATCATGCTGACCGCGGACGGCACCCGGCCGAGCCGGCGGGCGGCGGCCGAGAAACTGCCCGTGTCCAGCACGGCAAGAAAGACCTTGACGTTTTCCGTCGTGAACGCCATGGCGCCGTCATCCTTCAGTTTATTTGATATGAGTGTAATGCAAGCCGGAAGCCCGCGGCGCGGTGCCTGGGCCGGGTCGAAGGTAGAATGGGCGGCGCGCGGCGCCATGCGTCTTGCTTGGGCGCATTTAACTTCACATGGAAGGTGCAATGAACAGGGAAACCACGGAAAGCCTCGTTGCCGGCATCGAGGAATGGGTGCGGCTGGAATCGCCGACGCACGACCCCGAGCGGGTCGGGCAGATGATGCGGATGGCCGAGCGGCAAGCGCGCCGGCTGGGCTTGAATGCCTGCATCGAAACCCTGGACGGCGACGTCGGCCCCCTGCTGCGCGTCAGCAATCGCAAGCCCGGGGACGAGCGGGCCGGCATCTTGATCCTGGCGCACCTGGACACCGTGCATCCCGTTGGCACCCTGAGCCAGAATCCGATCCGCATCGAAGGCGACCGCTTGTACGGCCCCGGCACCTACGACATGAAGGCCGGCGCCTATCTCGCCCTGGCCGCCCTGGGGCAGGCGACGGCGAACGGCGGCACCGCGCTGCCCGTCGATTATCTGTTTTCACCGGACGAGGAAACCGGCAGCCACGCCTCGCGGGCCAGCATCGAACGCCACGCCGCCGGCGCCCGCTGCGTGCTGGTGACCGAACCGGCGCGCGCCGAAGGAGGCCGCTGCGTGACGGCGCGCAAGGGCACCGGCATGGCCAGGCTGACCGCGCGCGGCAGGCCGGCGCACGCCGGCGTCGCCCATGAAAAAGGGCGCAGCGCGATCAAGGAGATGGCGCATCAGGTGCTGGCGCTGGAAGCCATGACCGATTATGCGCGGGGCATCACCGTCAGCGTCGGCACGCTGAACGGCGGAACCGCCACCAACGTCGTCCCGGGCGAATGCCGCGCGGTCGTGGACTTCCGGGTCCCGGACCGGGAAGCGGCGGAACTGGTCCTGTCCCGGATCCGGGCGCTGACGGCCGTCGATCCCGATGTCGAACTGATCGTGAAGGCGGAGCTGAACCGTCCGCCGATGACGCGCAGCGAAGGCACGGCGCAGCTGCTCGCCGTGGCCCAGGGCTGCGCGCGGCGCGCCGGCTTCCAGCTGGACGAGGCGCCCATGACGGGCGGCGGCAGCGATGCGAATTTCACGGCCGCTCTGGGTGTTCCCACCATCGACGGCATCGGCGCGGACGGCGATGGCGCCCATACTCTGCAAGAGCATGTCCTGGTGTCGACGCTGGGAAAAAGGCTGGAGTTCTGGCGCTTGTTACTCACGGAACTGAACTGACGGGGCGCTGCAACCGCCCCCCGGGACACCCGCGGCCCCATCGGCGCCGGCCTCGCCGGCAAGCCCCGCATGCCGGCGCCATAGCTCCGCGCCCGGGATCTCGCGCTTCTGCAGCACCGGCACCCGGTATTTGACGCAGGTCAGCTCCGCCAGTATCGCGATTGCGATCTCCGCGGGTGTCCGCGCGCCCAGGTACAGCCCCGTCGGCCCATGCAGCCGCTCCACCTCATCCGGGCAGAGATCGAAGTCCAGCAGGCGGGCCTTGCGGCTTCTGGTATTGCGCCGGCTGCCCAGCGCGCCTACATAGAAGGCCGCCGACTTCAGCGCCTCGAGCAGCGCCATGTCGTCCAGCTTCGGGTCATGCGTCAGCGCCACGATGGCCGTATGCGCATCGACGTCCAGCTCGAGCAGGGCATCGTCGGGCATCCCCTGGATCAGCGTCGCGCCGGGAACCAGAAAGCCGCTCAGGAACTCTTCACGAGGATCGATGACGACCACCTCATAGTCGGCGCCCATGGCGATCTGCGCCACGCATTGGGACAATTCCCCGGCTCCGATCAGGACCAGCCGCCATCGCGGGCCGTAGACCGAGCGCATCGTCACGCCATCGAATTCCGGCCTGGCCGACCGGTCGGCGTCGCGCAGCAGGCAGGCGCCGTCGCGGACGTCCAGCTCGCGCAGCGTGATGCGCTTGGCCTGGATGCGCCGCAGCAGGGCGCGCAGCAAGTCCAGGTCCGGCCGCGGCTCGACGACCAGTTCCAGCGTGCCGCCGCAGGGAAGCCCGAATCTGGCGGCGTCTTCCTTGGCCACGCCGTAGACCACGCAGCTCGGGGCATCGGCGTCCAGCAAGCCCTCGTGCCGCACCCGGTGGACCAGGTCGTCTTCGATGCAGCCGCCCGAAACCGAGCCGAAGATCTGCCCGTCGTCGCGGATGGCCAGCCAGGCGCCCTCGGGCCTGGGCGCCGACCCCCAGGTGCGGACGACGGTGACCAGGGCCGCGCGGCGGCCGGCTTCCAGCCAGCCGATGCAGCGGGCCAGTACGGATAGATCGGTGCTGTTCATGGAAGCGCCTCGTCGTGTAATGGGTGTTTCGGTCGGCGCGGCGCCGGGCGCGGGCCGCACAAGCGGCTCAACCGGGCCCAGGCAAGCATGGCGGCCGCCATGCCCGCCGTCATCGCCGCCGCCATCGGGGCGGCGCCGCCGGTGTCTTCAAGGGGAAACCAGGACCGGAGCAGAAGATGGCCGCCCAGATTCATGCCGAGAATCATCCAGGCGGAACTGGACAGGCCGGCCAGCACCCGCCGGGCGGCCTCCGCGGCGCCGGGCGCCCGCCCCGGGGCCAGGGCCGCCGCCAGCAGGCCGGCGACCACCATCCCAGCATGCATGAAGGGCAGGCACAGCCAGTGCAGGCGCAGGAGATCGAGGAAGCCCGGCGGCCGAGGCCCGGCGCATAGATCGGCCAGCAGGATGAAGCCGCCTTGCCCGGCGTCCGCCGCCATGCCGGCGAGCATGCCCAGGCCGGCCAGCGGCATGCCATGACAGGCGAAGAGGGGCGAGCCGTGCTTCATGGCGCGAGCGATTCGGATGCCGCCAGGCGCCGCAGAATCCGGGCGTAGTCTTCGGGCGTGTCCAGATCGGACACGTAGGCGTCGTGCGCGACCTCGTGCGCGTAGACCGCCTCGGGATTGTCTTGCACCAGCTTGCGGCAGCCCAGCTTGTGGCGCCCCGCGAGGATCCCGGCCATGTGCCGGCTGTCGAACATGACGGGATTCCCGCGCCTGCCCTCGAAACAGGGCACCAGTATCGACCCATGCGGCCTGCGCGCGAAGGCGCGCGCCAGCTCGGCATAGTCGTCCGGGGTGAGCAGGACCTGGTCGGCGAGGCACACCATGACGGCATCGCAGGGCTGGACCAGAGCGGCCAGGCCGGTGTTGACGGACACCATCTGGCCTTGCCGGTAATCCGGGTTGTGCACGAGGCGCACGCGCAAGCCCGCCAGCGCTTCGGCGACCCGCTCGTGGCCGTGGCCGGTGACCACGACCACTTCGCAGGCGCCGGACTGCTCGACCGACCGGGCGCTGCGGCGCACGACCGGCTCGACGGGCGCGGGCAGCAGCATCTTGTGGCGTCCGCGCATCCTGAGTGAGGCGCCCGCGGCCAGGAGAACGGCGGAGAACTTCATGCGGCCTCCGGGCCGTGGCCGGCCCCGGGCATGCGCCGCGCGATTTCCAGGTATTTCATGGGGTCGCCGTCGAACTTGGCCTTGCAGCCGTTGCAACAGAAATAATGCGTGGCGCCCTCGATCGACACCGTGTGCAGGGCGCTTGCCGGATCGATGGGGCGCAGGCACACCGGATTGACGTACGCCGCGGCGGCGGCCCGCGCGGCGGCGGGTTCGGCGGCGCGGGGCTCGTCCAGGTGGGCGTCGCGGCTTGGCGCGGCGCCGCTCGCCCGGCGGTGCGCGCGCACCAGCCCGGCGACGGCGGCGAGCGCTACTTCGGCGGGCGTGCCGGCCTGGATGTCCGGCCCGGCGGGACTTTCGAGGTCGGACAGCCTGGATTCGCCGAGCCCGGCGCGCCGCATCGCGTCCGCCAGGGCCTCGGCCTTGCGGCGGCTTGCAATGAGCAGCACCTTCCTCGCCGGGCTGCTCAGCGCCCATTCCAGGTTTTCCGCATCGTCCGCGCCTTGGGTGGCGACCAGCACGTAGTCCGGCGGCGGGCCGTCCACCCCGGGGCGGCCGTGCGAAACGCGCCAGCCCAGGACGCCGGCGATTGCGCCCGCCGCCATGGCCGCGGGCGTCGAGCCGGCGATGCACAGCGCGGGCGCCGGCCGGACGGGCTGGATGAAGAGCTCGAGCGCGCCGTTGCTGGCGCAAGGCATGGCGTGGTGTTCCGTGTCCGGGTCGCTGACCTGGCCGTCGTTGCTGATGCGGATCAGCCGGGGGTTTCCGTCTTGAATGGCGCCGAGGCATGACTGCACGACGATGTCGCGGGCGCAGCCGCCGCCCACCCAGCCCAGCAGCGAGCCTTCGGCCGTCACGATGGCCTGGGCGCCGACGTAGGCGGAAGTGGGTGGCGCGGCGCGGACGACGGTGGCCCAGGCGTATGGCCGGTCTTGCTCGGACAGGCGCAGTGCTTCGGACAGCAGGGCCGTGTCGGGGGCGGTCGTATTCATCGGCAGGCTCTCAGAATGTCGGGCAAGGCTCGTTCCAGGCTCGCCAGATTGCCGGCGGGGACGAGCCGGTCGATCAAGGGCAGGGCCGCCTGCATGCACGCCGACACCGGGGTGTAGCCCGGCCGTCCCGCCAGGGGATTGAGCCAGATAATGCTGCGGGCGCGGCGGCGCAAGGCGGTGAGGGCGTCGGCCGTCTGCGCGGCCGAGCCGGTGTCGTAGCCGTCGCTGGCGATGAGCACGCAGCTTCGGGCGTGCAGCAGCCTGGCGGCATAGTCGCGGTTGAATTGCTCCAGCGCGTCGCCGATGCGCGTGCCGCCGGCCCAGCCGCTGGACAAAAGGCCCAGGCTTTCCTGGGCGCGCACGGGATCGGGATCGCGCAGCGCCTGGCCGATGCCGACCAGGCGGGTGTGGAACATGAAGCAGTGCACGTCGGTCAGGAGGGAGGCGAGCACCCGCGCCAGCCTCAGGTAGAAGAAGCTGTACAGGCTCATGGAACGGCTGACGTCCAGCAGCAGGACCAGGCCGGGGCGCCGCTTGCGGCGCGTGCGCCAGGCCAGCTCGAAGGGAATGCCGCCGTGGGACACGCTGCGCCGCAGGCAACGGGCGAGATCCAGGCGGCGGCCGCGGGACGATGACGGCCGGTCGCGGCGCAGTTCGATCCGCAGGAGCCGCTTCACGAAGTCCTGCATCAGGGCGTCCAGGGCGCGCAGGAAACCGGGTTCGTGCAGATGGCGGAAGTCGGCCGACTTCAGCGCTTCCTGCGGGCTCGCGCCTTCCGAGCCGGCGCCGCCGGGCGCGTCTTCGCGCTGCTGCGCGGGGGCGTCCAGGGGCGTGCCCGGCCCGCCGCCGGGCAGCGTGCCGGGCGGCCCGGCGTCCAGGCGGCCCGCGCCGGAAGCCCGGAGCTCGGTGCGCCGGCGCCGGGCGCCGGGCAGGAACCAGAGATCGAAGAGCTCGTCGAAGCGGCGCCATTCCCGCGGGCATCCGCACAGTGCGGCGCGCAAGGTCCAGCGGACGACGTCGCCGTCCAGGTGGCCGGCGAGGGCCAGCGCCCGCAGCCCGGCGGCGGCGTCCGCGTGCTTGAAGCCGTTGGCGCGCAGGAAACCCGCGAAGCCCACGTAGCGGGACTGGATCCGTTCGCTCAGCATGACGCCACCAGCTTTTCTATGGCCGGCCGCGTCATCCGGGCGCGGTCTTCGCGGGTCTTGAGAAGCGCGGAAAGGGACTCCATGATGCGGTCGGTCCCGTGTTCGTCCAATGTGCTCACGCCCAGCTGCAGCAGCGCGCCGATCCAGTCCAGGGTTTCGGCGATGCCGGGCTTCTTCCTGAGGTCCAGCCGGCGCAGGGACTGCACGAATTCCACGACCTGGCGCGCCAATGCCTGCGGCGCCTCGGGCACGCGGGCCTGGACGATCATCAATTCCTTGGAGAAGTCGGGGTAGTCGACATAGTGATACAGGCAGCGGCGGCGCAAGGCGTCGGAGAGCTCGCGCGTGCCGTTGGACGTCAGCACGACGATGGGGCGCGTGCGTGCGCGTATGGTGCCGAACTCGGGGATGGACACCTGGTAGTCCGACAGCAGCTCGAGCAGATAGGCTTCGAAGGCTTCATCCGCGCGATCGATTTCGTCGATCAGCAGCACGGCCGCGGGCGATGCGCAGAGGGCCTCCAGCAGCGGCCGCTTGAGCAGATACGGTTCCGAAAAGATGTCCCGCTCTTTCTCGGCGGCGCTGCGCTCGTCGTGCTCGAAGAGCTTGATCGCCAGCAGCTGGCGCTGATAATTCCATTCGTACAGAGTGGAATGCGCGTCCAGGCCCTCGTAGCACTGCAGGCGTATCAGCCGCGTGCCGCGCGCCAGCGCCAGCGCCTTGGCGACCTCGGTCTTGCCGACGCCGGCTTCGCCCTCCAGCAGCAAGGGGCGCGCCAGGCCCGTCGTGAGTAGCAGGGTGGACGCCAGGCTGGAATCGGCCACGTATCCGTGTCCGGCCAGCAACTGCTTGAAGTCGGAAACCCGGTCGGCTTGCTCGGCAGGCATGGCGACTCCCGGCCTCTACACGGGCTTGCGCGAAAACAGGCGGCGGAACCAGTCGGCGACGACGGCCCACAACAGCGCCAGCCCGTTGAGCTCATTCGCCTTCCGGCCGGCCCTGCGGCCGGGCGCCGTGGCCGGCGCGGCCGGCCCGGGCGTGTCGCCGCCGTTCGCCGCGGTGTCCGCTTGCGCCTGCAAGGCCTGGACCCGCTCGGCGAAATTCGCGGTGAACTGCTTCAGTATCTGCTCGGACACCGTGTCCATCATGCGTCCGCCGAAGGCCGCCGCCTTGCCGTTCAGGGTGATGGTGCTTTTTCCGATGAGTTCGCAGGTGTCGCCCGTGGCCCGCACGGTGGCGACCAGGTCCATGGACGCGCCCGACGTGCCCGTGCTGTCGGTGCCCTTGCCGGACAGGCGCAGGGTCTGTGTGGCGGCATCGACGTCCAGCACTGTGATCTGGCCCTTGAACGACATGGTCGCGGGCCCGACGCGCACCGACACCGCGCCTTTGTAGTGCTGGTCGTCGATGCGCTCGGTGATGCTCGCGCCCGGCATGCAGCCGGCGACGCCTTCGATGTCCTGCAGGAACTGCCATGCCGTGCCGGCGTGGCATGGCATGGGGTAAACCTTGTCTAGTATCGCTTGCATGGGTTCTCGGATGGTTAGCGTTTATCCAGGCCCAGGGCATGGCTTTGCCGCCATACCCGGTAGGCGTTGTGCGGCATGTTCATGTGCGTGACGCCCAGGTGGGCGAAGGCGTCGACGACCGCGGACGTGAAGCAGGGAATGGACCCGACGTGCGGGGATTCCGCCACGCCCTTGGCGCCCAGCGGGTGATGGGGCGACGGCGTGACGGTGAAGTCGGTCTGCCATGTGGGCGTTTCCACCGCCGTGGGCACGAAGTAGTCCATCAGCGTCGCGCCCAGCAGGTTGCCCGCGTCGTCGTAAGGCATTTCCTGGCCCATGGCGACGGCATAGCCCTCGGTCAGCCCGCCGTGCACCTGGCCTTCGATGATCATCGGATTGATGCGCGTGCCGCAATCGTCCAGGGCATAGAACTGCCTGACCCGGGTTTCGCCGGAATACCGGTTGACCTCGACGACGCACAGGTAGGCGCCGAAGGGGAAGGTGAAGTTGGGCGGATCGTAGTAGTCGACCGCCTCCAGCCCCATCTCCATGCCCTCGGGCACGTTGTTGTAGGCGGCCATGGCCACTTCCTTCATGGTCTTGAACTGGTCGGGCGAGCCTTTCACCACATAGCGGTCCAGGTCGAATTCGACGTCGTCGGGGCTGACTTCCAGCAGATGCGCGGCGATCAGGCGCGCTTTTTCGCGGATCTTGCGCGACGCCCGGGCGATGGCGGCGCCGGCCACGGGCGTGGAGCGGGACCCATAGGTTCCCAGGCCGTAGGGCGCGGTGGACGTATCGCCTTCCTCGACCTCGATGACCGATGCGGGTATGCCCGCTTCGGTGGCGATGATCTGGGCATAGGTGGTCTGGTGGCCCTGGCCCTGGGTGATGGTGCCCATGCGGGCGATCGCCGAGCCGTCGGGGTGCACGCGGATCTCGCAGGAGTCGAACATGCCCAGGCCGAGGATGTCGCACATCTTGGACGGCCCGGCGCCCACGATTTCGGTGAAGGTGCACAGGCCTATGCCCATCAGCCATTCGGCCTGGGGATCGGCGCGCCGCCGCGCCTGCTCGGCCCGCAGCGCGCGGTAGTCGACGGCGTCCATCACCTTGCGCAGCGCCGTGTCGTAGTCGCCGGAATCGTATTCCAGGCCCAGCGGCGTCTGGTAGGGGAAGCGCTCTTTGGGGATGAAGTTCTTCAGGCGGATCTCGGCCTTGTCCATGCCCAGCTTCTGGGCGAGCACGTCGACCATGCGCTCGATGATGTAGACGGCTTCGGTGACGCGGAAGGAGCAGCGATAGGCGACGCCGCCGGGGAACTTGTTGGTGTAGACGCCGTCGACCGAGACGAAGGCGTTGGGAATGTCGTAGGAGCCGGTGCAGACATGGAACATGCCGGCGGGGAATTTCGTCGGGTCGGCGCATGCGTCGAAGGCGCCGTGGTCGGCGGTGACGTGCACGCGCAGCGCCTTGATGCGGCCGTCGGCGTCGGCGGCCAGCTCGCCCGTCATGTGATAGTCGCGCGCGAAGGCGGTGGAGCTGAGGTTCTCGGTGCGCGATTCTATCCATTTGACCGGGCGGCCCAGCACGATGGAAGCCACGATGGCGGCCACGTAGCCCGGGTAGACGCCGACCTTGTTGCCGAAGCCGCCGCCGATGTCCGGCGAGATGACGCGGATCTTGGATTCGGGAATCGACGACAGCAGGCCGACCACGGTGCGCACGACGTGCGGCGCCTGCGAGGTGATGTACACCGTCAGGTCGCCGCGCACCTTGTCGAAGGACGCCACGCAGCCGCAGGTTTCCAGCGGGCAGGGATGCACGCGCTGGTACAGCATGGATTCCTTCACCGTGATGTCCGCGTTCTCGAACACGCGCGCGGTCCGGTCCTTGTCGCCCGCCTCCCAGGTGAAGATGTGATTGTGGTGCCGGCGCGCGCCGTGCGCCCCGCTGTCCTTGCCCTGCAGGTCGTCCCGTATGACCGGAGCGTCGGGCTCGAGCGCCTTGAAGGGGTCGACCACCGCCGGCAGCTCTTCGTATTCCACGTCGACCAGCTCGGCGGCGTCGGCGGCGATGTAGCGGTCGTCGGCGACCACGAAGGCGACTTCCTGGTTCTGGAACGAGACTTTTTCGTCGGCCAGCACGGCCTGGACGTCGCCGGCCAGCGTGGGCATCCAGTGCAGGTTCAGCGGCTTCAGGTCGTTGGCGGTGAGCACGGCATGCACGCCCGGCAGCGCCAGCGCGCGCGCGGTGTCGATCCGCAGGATGCGCGCATGCGCATAGGGGCTGCGCACCATGGCGCCGAACAGCATGCCCGGCATCTTGACGTCGTCGACGTAGTTGCCCTTGCCCTGGATGAAGCGGGGATCTTCGCGGCGCTTGCGCGAGCAGCCTATGCCTTCGAGCTTGCTCAGGCGATCGAGGTTGAGTGTGTCCATGCGGGTCTCCGGCGTTCTCAGTTGGCGACGCCCGCCATCAGGGCGTGCGAGGATTGGACGGCTTCGCCGCGCAGTTTCTTGGCGGCGTGCTGGACGGCCTTGACGATGTTCTGATAGCCCGTGCAGCGGCACAGGTTGCCGGCGATCCAGTAGCGGATTTCTTCTTCGCTGGGGTCGGGTATTTCCTGCAGCAGCCGGTACACGCGGGTGATCATGCCGGGCGTGCAGAAGCCGCACTGCAGGCCGTGCTCCTGCATGAAGGCTTCCTGTATGGCGTGCAGCTCGCCGCCTTGCGCCAGGCCTTCCACGGTCAGGATCTCGCTGCCCTCGGCCTGCACCGTGAGCATGGTGCAGGACTTCACCGACATGCCGTCGATGTCGACCGTACAGGCGCCGCAGTGCGAGGTCTCGCAGCCGATGTGCGGCCCGGTATGCTGGCAGCGCTCGCGCAGGGTATGTATGAGGAGTTCGCGCGGTTCGACGGCGACGTCGGTGGCTTTGCCGTTCAGGGTGAAGGACACCAGGGTTTTCTTGCTCATGTGGGTTCTCCGTTTCAGCGGGCGGCGCGCGCATGCGCGGCGCGCAGGGCGCGTTCCGTCATGACGCCGGCCATGGCGGTCTTGTATTGGATGTCGCCGCGCAGGTCGGCGACCGGATCGCATGCGGCCATGACCAGTTCGGCGGCTTGCGCGATCGTCCGGTCGTCGAGTTCCTTGCCCGCCAGGAATGCTTCGGCCGCTTGCGCCCTGAAGGCCGTCGGGGCGAGGTTGGTCAGGGCAATGGAAACGGAGCCGACCGCGGCGCCGTCCATGCGCAGCAGCACGGCGGCGGCGGCGGTGGCGAAGTCGCCGGTTTTCCGCTTGAGCTTGCTGTAGCAATGGCCGGCGCCCGGCGCCGGCGTGGGGATGCGGACCTCGGTGAGGATCTCGGTGGGTTCCAGCGCGGTGTAATAGGTGCCCAGGAAGAACTCGCCGGCGGGCACGATGCGTTCGCCGGACGGGCCCGCCAGGACGAAGGCGGCCCCCAGCGCCAGCATGAGGGCGGGGTGGTCGTTGCCCGGGTCGCCATGGGAAATATCGCCGCCCAGCGTGCCCTTGTAGCGGACTTGAGGGTCGGAAATCAGGCGCGCGCCTTCGACCAGCAGAGGGCATTTCTGCTGCAGCAGTTCCGACCAGATCAGTTCGTTCTCGGTCGTCATCGCGCCGATGCGGATTTCGCCGCCGACTTCGCGTATGCCTTTCAGGCCGGGTATTCCGGCCAGGTCGATGAGGTGCCCGGGTTGCGCGAACCGCAGCTTCATCATGGGCAAGAGGCTGTGGCCGCCGGCCAAGAGCTTGGCTTCGTCGCCGAGCCGGCTCAGCAGCCCGATGGCGTCGGGCAGGCTGCGCGGCGCGTGGTACTCGAATGGACGAGGGATCACGGTTGTCTCCTTGATGTCTGGTATATTGTTTTTTATCTGCCAACAGCATGACATCAACCCCTGGCGCGATTCAATTCAATTGCACGAACGGCGGTTTTCGCCACGCCAAACGCCCCGGATCGGCGGTGAACCGATCCAGCGGGCGGCGGTCGCGGCAAGAAAATAAAAGGGTGAATTCGCGGCTCGGGGCGGCACTTCACAAGAAATCGGCCGAATAGAGCCTGGAGGTGTGCAATGCAGGAGACACAAAGAAACGAAACCTTCCAGCACAGGCTGGAGCAATTCAATCCGGGCATGGTGTGGCTCGATTCGTCCAACCGCGTGACGGCGCTGAACGACGTCGCGATGCAGATTCTCGCCCCCGCGGCGGAGCAGTCCCTGGGGGTCAGGAAAAACGGCTTGCTGGGGCTGGATGTCCTGCAGCTGCACCCCGAGCGCAGCCGCGGGAAGCTGAGCTTCATGCTTGAGTCCCGGGATCCGGTGGGTTGTCCGATCAAGTCTCCGCCCCCGGTGGCCATGATGATCAACATCCCCGACAAGGTATTGATGGTCAAGGCGTCGAAAATGGTCGGCGAGCAAGGCCTCATGGGCACCTGCATGGTGTTCTACGATCTGACCGACGTCACGACGATGCCCACGCCCATGGCCTCGGCCCAGCCGGTGCCGCCGCGGCGCCTGTACAAGATTCCGGTGTTCCGGAAGAACCGGGTGGTGCTCATCGATCTGGCCGATGTGGTCCGTTTCCAGGGGGACGGGCATTACACGACCATCGCCACCAAGGACGACCGCTTTCTGTCCAACCTTTCCCTGAGCGATCTTGAAAACCGGCTCGACCCGGACGTCTACGTGCGGGTGCACCGCAGCCATATCGTGAGCATTCAGCACATCGTGGAATTGGTGCGCAACAAGGATTCGGTCAGCCTGACCATGGTGGACAACGAGCAGTCGCTGATTCCCGTCAGCCGGTCCAAGGTGGCGCAGCTGAAGGATCTCCTGGGCATAGTGTAGGGAGGGTCGGGCGGCCGCTTTCGGGGCCCGCCGGCCCAGGCGCGCCGGGCGGGGGCGCCTGGGCGCGCGCACCATTCGGGTTTTCCACGCACCGGAATTATTTGCACGCGGCCGGCTCGCGCCTATAATGCCGTCCAGCGCCCGGGATGGGCGCGACACAGGAGCCATCATGGGCGGTAAAGCGGCGCGGAACGAGGCCGGAACGGGCGACGTCGGAACCATAGAAAGAGCGGTGCAGCTGATGAAGCACATGGCCACCGCCGGCCGCCGCGGCCTGCCGCTCACCCGGCTCGCCGCGGACACCGGCCTGCCGTATTCCACCGTGCACCGCCTGCTGCAGCGCCTGATCCAGCAGCGCATGGTCGTGCAGAAAGAAGCCAACAAACGCTACCTCCTCGGCCCGCTCGCATTCGAACTCGGCGTTGCCGCCTCCATGTCCTTCGACTTGCGCGAACCCTGTCGCCGCTACCTGCTGCCCCTTGCCGAAGAAGTCGGCGACACTGTGTACCTGACCGTGCGCAGCGGCGCCGACGCCGTCTGCCTGGACCGCTACGAAGGCCCGTCGCCCGTGCGCGTGCTGACCCTGGAGGTCGGCAGCAGGCGGCCGCTGGGGCTGGGCGCCGGCGGCCTGGCGATGCTCGCCTTCCTGCCCGAAGAAGAACGCGAAGGCATGATCGTCGGCCTGGCGGCCGCCGGGGGGCAGGCCAAAGGCGGCCTGTCCGAAAGCGAATTGCGCACCGCGGTCGCGCGCTGCAGAAAGAACGGCTATGCCTTCATCCGGAACCAGGTCAACCCCGGCGTGTCGGCCGTGGGCGTGCCCTTGTTCGATTCGCTGGACCAGCCGATCGCGGCGATCAGCGTGGCCGCCATCGACGGCCGCATGGGGCCCGCGCGCATACAGTCCCTGGCGGCCATTCTGCAGACCCGCGCCCGGGCCATACGCAAGGCCTTGAACGCCGGCGGCTGATCCCGCGGGCCGGCCGCCATCCAGGGCCAAGTCATTTCCACTCAGTGGAAAATTCCGGACCGCTGCGCGCGCCGCTCTCTATAGTTCTTCCTGATCTTCACAAGAATCAAGGAGACTCCCGATGGGATTTCGTTTCAAAGCAGTGCTGGCCGGCCTGGCCCTGGCCTTCGCAAGCGGTGCCGCGGCGGCCGCCTATCCTGAAAAACCGGTCACGCTGGTCCATGGATTCGGCGCGGGCGGCAACGCCGATTCCGTCGCGCGCCTGGTCGCCGCGGAACTCGAGGGCCGCCTCAAGCAGCCCTTCGTGGTGGAATCCCGGACGGGAGCCGGCGGCACCATCGCGTCCGGCCACGTCGCCAAGGCGCCGGCCGACGGCTATACGCTGATCATGCTGACGGGCGGGCATACGGCTTCGGCCGCCGTGCGCAAATCGGTTCCCTATGATCCCGTGGCCGATTTTTCCATGATCTCCACCGTCACGCAGTTTCCTTTCGTCGTCGCCGTCAGCGCGAACAATCCCGCCAAGACGCTGGCCGAGCTCCTGCAGGCGGCGCGCGGCAAGCAGGGGGGCGTGAGCTTTTCCTCGGTGGGCGTCGGCTCCACCCAGCACCTGACCGGGGAGCTGCTGGCGTCCACGGCCAAGGTTCCCATGCTGCACATTCCCTACCGGGGCGGCGGAGCGCCCGTCGTGTCCGTGATCGCCGGCGACGTCGACGTCCTGGTCGACACGGTGACGGTGGCCGGTCCGCAGATCCAGGCCGGGAAGCTGCGCGCGCTTGCCGTGACCAGCGGCGAGCGCTGGCCGCTGTTGCCGGATGCGCCCACGGCGAAGGAAACCCTGCCGGGCTTCGAGGTGATGTCCTGGCTGGGGCTGGCGGCGCCCGCCGGAACGCCCGCCGACGTGATCGGCAAATTGAACGCCGCCATGGACGACATTCTGAAGGATCCCGGCGTCCGCAAGAAACTCAATGACATGGGAAGCGAGCCGTACTACAGCACGCCCGGCGGCATGCGCGACATGATCCGCGACAACATCGATCAATGGAAGCGGGTCGTGCAGGACGCGCAGATTCCCTTGCAATGAAGCAGCAACAGACAGCAGGAAGAAGTCAGACATGAAACTCGCATCTTTACGTTCGGGGCGGGACGGCGCATTGGTCGTCGTCAGCCGTGACCTGAGCAAGGCCGTCAAGGCGGAAGCAATTGCGCCCACGATGCAATCCGCCCTCGACAATTGGGCGGAAGCGTCGCCCGCCCTCCAGCGCCTGTACGACGGGCTCAATGCCGGCCGGTTCGAGGGCGAGTTCGCGCTCGATCTCGGCGCGCTGGCGGCGCCTCTGCCGCGCGCCTATCAGTTTCTGGACGGCGCGGCCTACGCCAGCCACATCAAACGCAACCGGGCGGCCAGGGGCGAGACCATTCCCGACGACTTCTACGAGAAGCCCCTGGTGTATCAAGGCATCTCGCATGGCTTCATGGCCTGGAACGAGACCGTCAGGCTGCCGTCCGACGACCTGGGCATCGATTTCGAGGCAGAGATCTTCGCCGTGACCGACGACGTCCCGGTCGGCGTCGCCAGCGAGGACGCGAGCCGCCACATCAAGCTGTTCGTCCTGATGAACGACATTTCGCTGCGGGCCTTGATTCCCGGCGAGCTCAAGCGCACTTTCGGCTTCCTGACGGGCAAGCCGGCGTCGAGCATGGGGCCCATCGCCGTGACGCCCGACGAACTCGGCGAGCTCTGGGACGGCAAGCTGGTATCCGGCACCATGAAATGCTGGGTGCGCGGCGAGCAGGTCGGCAATATCGAGACCGGCATCGACACGCCTTTCCATTACGGCGACCTCATCGCCCACGTGGCCCGGACCCGGCCGTTCGAGCCGGGCAGCCTGGTCGGGCTGGGCACGGTTTCAAACGAAGACGAAAGCGCGGGCTGCGGCTGCATCGGCGAAATCCGCGCGCTGGAGACTTTGCGGTCGGGCTCCGCCACGACGCCGCTGCTGCGGTTCGGGGACGAGGTCCGGATTGAACATTTCGATCGAGCGGGAAATTCCGTCTTCGGACGGATCCAGCAGACTTTTGCCGGGCTCGATCACTGACAGGAGAGCACCATGCTGATCAAAGGCCTGCATCATGCGGCATTCCGTTGCAAGGACGCCCGGGAGACCGTCGACTTCTACACCAATGTGCTGGGACTGAAGTTCATCCACGCCATGGGCGAGGACCACGTCCCGTCCACCGGCGCCTATAGCCCGCACGTCCATATTTTCTTCGAGATGGAGGATGGCAGCTGCATCGCCTTCTTCGAGCTCCCGCGCGACAAGGGCGAGCCGTCGGGCCGCGATCCGGAGACCCCGGCCTGGGTCCAGCATTTCGCGTTTCGCGTCAAGGACGAGGCGACCCTGCTGCAAGCCAAGGCGGATCTCGAAGCGAAGGGCGTCCCGGTCATCGGCCCGGTCAACCACGACGATTTCCTGCTGTCCATCTACTTCTTCGACCCCTCGGGCCACAGGCTGGAGCTGGGCGCCAATATTTCCACGCCCGAGCTGGACGCCCAGTTCCGCGCCGAGGCGATGGACGTCCTGCGCCTGTGGGAGCAGACGCACGACTGGTCGCAGCGCGAGAAGCTGTTCGGCGGCAAGACGGGCTATCAAAGGGCTTAGAGCCCGTCGGCGTTGATGGGCCCTAGACGGGCTGCAGCCCCGCCGCCTTCACGACGGCGGCGTATTTCGCCATTTCGGACCGGAAGTAGGCGGCGGTTTCCTTCGGGGGCATGTTGACGATGTTGTTGCCCTGGGCCTTCATGCTGACCCGCACCGCGGGGTCGTTGAAGGCCTTTTCCAGCGCCTGGTGGAAGCGCTGCACGTCTTTGTCGCTCAGGCCGGCCGGGCCGACCGCGGCGAACCAGCCGTCGCACTCATAGCCGCCTACGCCTTGCTCGGCCAGCGTGGGCAGGTCGGGCAGGCTTTCCATGCGCTTGGCGCCGCAGGCGCCCAGGGCGCGCAGCGCGCCGCTTTCCACCTGCTTCTTCACGGACGGAAGCGACAGGACGCCGAAATCCACCTGCCCGCCGATCAGGTCCGTCATCATGGGCGCGACGCCGCGATAGGGAATATGGCGCGCGGACGCGCCGGCCTGGTGCACGAACATTTCCACCGCCAGATGCAGGATGGTTCCGTTGCCCGACGATGCATACGTGTATTTGTCGGGATCGGCCTTCAGCGCGCTGACCAGTTCCGGGATGTTGCGCGCCTTGATGGTGTTCGGGTTCGCGACGAGCATGAAGGGGGTGGACCCGACGACCGAAATCGGCGTGATGTCCGCGATGGGATCGAAGGGCACGGACTTGTACACGCTCGGGTACACGACATGGTTGTTGGAGACCATGCCTATCGTCGACCCGTTGGGCTCGGCCTTGACGATGGCGCTCGTCCCGATGATGCCGCCCGCGCCAGGCCGGTTGTCGACCACGACGGTCTGCCCCAGGGCATGGGAAAGCGCCTCGGAGGCCGAGCGCGTGATGGTGTCCACGCCGGACCCCACGCTGACCGGCAGGATCAGCGTGATGGGGCGGTCGCCCTGGGCGCGGACGCCGAAGGGCAGCGCCAGGGCGGCGGCGCCGAAGCCGGCCAGCAGCTGCCGGCGGGTCTGGAAAAATTCGTTCATGCTCGTCTCCTGTGAATTATGGGGTGGTTCCCCTATGAGTTATCGGACGGCGTCCGCCGTTTTCAGCGCCTGGATGCCGGCCGCGTCGTAGCCCAGCTCTTGCAGCAGGCTGTCGGTGTCCCGGCCCAGTTCGGGAGGGGAGTTCCGCACGCCCAGGCGCTGTCCGCCCAGGACCAGCGGCAGCAGCGGCACGCGCGTGTCCCGGCCCGCCATGGCGCCGTCGGGAACCCGGATGCCGGCAAGCCCGCCGGTGGCGTTCAGGTGGGGGTCGTCGAACAGGTCTTCGGGCCGGGCGATGGGAGCGAAGGGCAGGCCCCGGGCCTCGAAGATCCCGGCCAGGGCCCGGGCGCTGTAGCCGGCCAGGCGCTCGCGCAGGTCGGGCAGCAGGGTGGGGCGCATCTGCACGCGCTGGTTGTTGGTGGCGAGATCGGCGCGATGCTTCAGGTCGTCGAAACCGAAAGCGTCGCAGAAGGTGTTCCACTGGCCGTCGCTGACCGCTGCCAGGAAGATCTGCTCGCCGTCCTTGACCGTGAACACGTCGTACAGCGCCCAGGCCGAGATGCGTTCGGGCATGGGCGCGGCGGCCTCGCCCGTCAGCATGTACTGGAGCATGTGCTGGCCCACCAGGAAGACATTGTTTTCGAACAGCGCCGACTGCACTTCCTGGCCTTTGCCGGTGACGCCGCGGCGGATCAGGGCGGCCATGACGCCGATCGCGCCGAACATGCCGCCCATGATGTCGTTCACGCTGGTGCCCGCGCGCAAGGGGTCGCCCGGCCTGCCCGTCATGTAGGCGAGCCCGCCCATCATCTGCACGACTTCGTCCAGCGCCGTGCGGTGTTCGTAAGGGCCGGGCAGGAAGCCTTTGTGGCTGACGTAGATGATTCTTTCGTTCCTGGCGCTCAGGGATGCGTAATCGAGCCCGTATTTCCGCATGACGCCCGGGCGGAAGTTTTCGATGAGCACGTCCGCGCCCTCGCAGAGCCTTCGCGCGATGGCGGCCGCTTCCGGCTTGCGCAAGTCCAGGGCCATGCTTTTCTTGTTGCGGTTGAACATGGGGAAGAAGCCGGCGCCCGCGCCCAGCAGGCGCCGGGTGCGGTCGCCCTCCACGGGCTCGATCTTGATCACTTCGGCGCCCAGGTCGGCCAGGACGAGCCCGCAGGTCGGCCCCATGACCATGTGCGTGAATTCCAGCACGCGCAGTCCGGCCAGGGGCAGGTCGGCCGGCGGCGCGGCGGCGGTGTCCGTCGGGTTCATGCCGTCCTCCCATTGGCGCCGGCGGACGCCCGAGTCTTGGGAAGGCCGGCGCGCCAGAGGGCGCCATGCAGCGGGACGTCGCCCAGATGCCCGGCGACGAGGGCGCGGACCTGCAGGATGCGCTCCAGGTCGATGCCGGTTTCGTAGCCCATGCTGTCGAGCATGAAGGCCAGGTCCTCGGTGCTGACGTTGCCGCTGGCGCCGGGCGCGTGCGGGCAGCCGCCTATCCCCGCCAGGCAGGCGTCGAAGCGGCGCACGCCGGCTTGCAGGGCGGCCAGCGTGTTGGCCAGGCCCAGGCCGCGGGTATCGTGGAAGTGGGCGCCGTGCAGCCGGTCGCCGACGGCGGCGCGCACCCTGCCGAACAATTCGGCGACCCGGGCCGGGTCGGCATAGCCCACGGTGTCGGCCAGGCTGATGCGGTCGGCGCCGGCGTCCAGCAGCGCCTGGGCCAGCCGCAGCACCTCGTCCGGGGCGACGTACCCTTGCAGCGTGCATCCGAAGGCGGTCCCGATGCCGCCTTCGATCAGGGTGCGGGAGCCGGACGCATCCCGCGCGGCGCGTATCCGGGCCATTTCGCCGACGACTTCGTCCGGCGTCTTGCGCAGGTTGGCAAGGCTGTGCTGCAGGCTGGCCGACAAGGGCAGCAGCATCAGGTCGGCGCCCGCGTCCAGCGCCCGCTCCGCCCCTTTCAGGTTGGGTATGAGCACCGAGGCTTGCAGGCCGTCGAAGGCGCGCGCCGCCCGCAGCAGTTCGGCGGTGTCCGCCAGCTGCGGCAGGAGCCTGGCGGGCACGAAGGAACCCACCTCGATTTCGCGCACGCCCGCGCCATGGGCCGCGGCCAGCCATTCCAGCTTTTGCCCGGTGGGCACGGTCCGGCCTATGCTTTGCAAGCCGTCCCGCAGGCTGACTTCGCGAATGATGATTTTTTCTTTTCGGGCGGTCACGGGCACCTCTGCGACGGATAGTTAGACGATTGATTCTAGCTATTCTTTATCGGGTATGCTGCGCTATTAAAGAACGAGTCGTTTTCCAGATTGGAATATCATGAGAGACATAGACATCACGACCTTGCGGCTGTTCGTGGCCGTGTGCGAACTGCGCAGCATGTCCAAGGTGAGCGAAGACGCGAACATGGTGCCGTCCGCCGTCAGCAAGCGGCTGGCGGCGCTCGAGGACGCGCTGGGCGTGCCTTTGCTGATACGGCGCCGGCGCGGCGTGGAGCCCACGGCCGCGGGCGAAACCCTGCTCGAGCACGCGCGGGCCATCCTGGCGGGCGCGGACCAGATCCGCCAGGACATGTCGGCCTATGCGGCCGGGGTGAAAGGCCTGATCAAGGTGCTGGCCAGCTCTTCCGCGATGGCCGAGTCGCTGGCGGACGACATCGCCGGCTTCCTGCAGCTGCCGGCGCATCACGACATCCGCGTGAGCCTGGAGGAAGCCGTCAGCGAAAAGGTGATCCAGGGCGTGCGCGCGGGCGTCGCGTCGCTGGGCATATGCTGGGACGCCGCGGACTTCCAGGGGCTGGAGCACGTGCCGTACCGGCACGATCACCTGGCGGTGCTGGTCCCGGAGGACCATCCGCTGGCGAAGCGCAAGGCGGTCGCTTTCGAGGAAGTGCTGGACTACGACCAGGTAAGCCTGCCGCCCACCGCCGCGGTCGTCAGCCACATGCGCAGGCAGGCCGCGCTGCTGGGCCGCAGGTTTTCCCATCGCGTGACGGTATCGAACTTCGATTCCGCGCTGAGGGTGGTGCAGGCGCGGCTGGGCGTGAGCATTGCGCCCAGGGAGGTCCTGGCGGCGCGGCACCGCGCGAGCGGCATCGTGGCGGTGGATCTGTCGGATCCGTGGGCGCAGCGGCGCTTCGCCGTGTGCTTCCAATCGCGCGCGTCGCTGACGCCCGCGGCGCGCCTGCTGGCGGAGTACCTGGGCTCGGAAGCGCTGCGCGGCGGCGGGAATCGCCTTGAAGCGGATTAAAGCGACACCGCCGCGCTCTCCGTATCCACTTCGAGCTGGTTGTTCGCATTCCGCGACCAGGTCATCCTGTATTCGAAACGATCGGGGGTGTACAGGATCTCCGCGAAATTGACCGGACGCCCCTCGGTATCGAAGAACACCCGGCGCAGCTTCAGCAAGGGACTGCCCACGCTCACCTTCAGCAGCCTGGCCGACACCGTGTCGGCCAGCGTGCAGGTGATCGCCTGCTGCACCTGCGAAATGGTGACGGCGCGCTGGATCAGGTCGATGAGCGGCGTGGTGATCATGTCTTCGCGCGTGAAGCTGCGGCCTATGCTTTCCAGCAGATAGCTGGTCGAATGCGAGAAAGGCTCGCCCTTCAGGTGGCGGACCCGCGACGCGCGCTGGATCACCGTGCCGGCGGGGATGCGCAGCTGCTCCGCCACATACGGGCTGGCGGGCTGGTATTCGAAGGCGTCGATCTCGACCGACGTGCCCTGGCCGATGACGGACAGGCTCGTCAGCAGGCCGTCGATGCTGGCCGAGATCGGGCTGCCGACGCGCATCGACGCGCCCGCCTGCGTGACCGTCGTGCCGCGGCCGCGGGAACGCTCCAGCAGGCCTTCCTCGGCCAGGTCGTCCAGCGCCCGCTTCACGGTGATGCGGCTGACCCCGAAGCTGGCCATGAGGTCCGCTTCGGACGGCAGCACGTGCCCGGCCCGGTAGTCCCCGTTCACGATGCGTTCGCGCAGGATCACGTACAGGCGATGGTATAGCGGCAACGGCGACTTGCCGTGCGCCAGGGTATGGCTGGCTTTTCTGTCTCTTCTTGTCATTCCATATTTTCCCAGCGTTGACAGACCTCGGTGTGCTGGCCGGCGGCCAAACCGCACAGTATAGGGGTATCTACTAGTATGGGTATTTTTGTCTAATGATATAGCATTAGGTCTTTTACGGCAAAGAAAAAGTCAGGAGATCACCATGGAACTTTCCGGCAAGTCGGCCCGCCAGCTGTACGAAGAAATCAAGCTCAAGCCGACGCGTCCCCGATTCGGTTTCGGCCGCAAGCCCGCGCTGGTGAACATCGATCTGCAAAAGTCCTACACCAACGTCGGCGAATTCGTCACCGCCTACGAGACCGATCCCAAGCAGCTCGACTACGTCAACGAACTGGCGGACCTGTTCCGGGTCAATCACCTGCCGGTGGTCTGGACTTTCGTCGGCTACATGGAATCCGGCGAGGACTGCGGCGTGTGGGGCACCCGCAGCAATACCCCCGATTCCCTGCAGAACATCAAGCTGGGTTCGCGCCGTTCGGAATTCGACGACCGCCTGCGCATCGACAGCGTGCGCGACATCATCATCAACAAGCGCATGGCCTCGGCCTTTTTTGAAACCAATCTGCGTTCGCTCATGACCTGGCACGGCTGCGACAGCGTCATCGTCACGGGCGGGTCGACGTCGGGCTGCGTGCGGGCCACGGTGGTCGACGCGCTGTCCTGCGGCTACCGCGTGACCGTGCCCGAGGAATGCGTGGCCGACAAGCACGAAAGCCCGCATTTCGCGAACCTGTACGACATCGCCATCAAGTACGGGGACGTGGTGCCGGTGGCCGAAGTGATCGCGCACCTGAAGCAATACAAGGGGGCCTGACCATGAGCCGCGTCATGACGAACGACCCCGGGCTGTATGGCTACCTGCCGTACCAGGGCAGGCCGAAGATCGCCTGGCCCGGCGACGCGCGCATCGCGGTGTGGATCGCGCCCAACATCGAATTCTATGAAATGAACCCGGAGCCGAATCCGGTCCGGGCGCCCTGGCCGCGACCCAACCCCGACGTGGTGGGCTATTCGCATCGCGACTACGGCAACCGCGCGGGCTGGCAGCGCATGATGCGGGCCATGGACGAGGCCGGTTTCCGCGGGTCCGTATCGCTCAACGTGGCCTTGTGCGAGCATCATCCGGAAATCATCAAGGCCTGCGCCGACCGCGGCTGGGAATTCTTTTCCCACGGCATCTACAACACGCGCTACACCTACGGCATGACGCCGGAACAGGAACGCGCGATCATCGTCGATTCCCGCGCCACGATCGCCAAATGGACGGGCCAGACGCTGGACGGCTGGCTGTCGCCGGCGCTGTCCAACAACACCTGGACCATGGACCTGCTGGCCGAGGAAGGCGTGCTGTACACCTGCGACCTGTTCCACGACGACCAGCCCACGCCCATCAACGTCGCCAGCGGCAAGCTGATCAGCATTCCGTATTCGCTGGAAATGAACGACACCATCGTCTACAACACCTACCAGTACACGCCGCGCCATTACGGCGAAATGATCAAGCGCCAGTTCGACCAGCTGTATGCCGAAGGCGCGGAATCGGGCACCGTGATGTGCGTGCCGCTGCACCCCTACCTGGTGGGCCAGCCGCATCGCATAGACGCTTTCGCCGAAGCGCTTTCCTACATCGCGGGCCACGACCAGGTCTGGCTGGCCACCGGGCGCGAGATCGCCCGGCACTACATCGATCATCACTATGACGCGGTGGCCGGCGCCGTGGCGGCCCACGACGCGAAGCGAGGATAGCACCATGTCCCTGAGCAAAGATTATCTGAACTATCCCTGGCGCCGCCATGGCATGGATCACGAGCGCTACGCATGGTCCGACCTTTTCCAGCGCAAGCCGGTCCAATGGCCCGGCGGCGCGCGCGTCGCCCTGTGGGTCACGCCCATGCTGCAATGGTTTCCGCTGGACATGAAAGGCAAGCCCTTCCGGGCGCCCGGCGGGCTGACCATGCCCTTTCCCGACTTCCGGCACTACACCAACCGCGACTACGGCAACCGCGTGGGCATCTTCCGCATCCTCAAGGTGCTGGACGACCTGAAGCTGCCTTCGTCGGTCGCGCTCAACGCCGCGATCGCCGAGCGCTATCCGGCCCTGATCGACGCGCTGCTGCGGCACGATGTGGAGTTCATCGCCCATGGCAAGGACATGGACCACGTGCACTACACCGGCATGCCGCGCGAAGAGGAAGACGCGCTGATCCGCGGCGCCCTGGAGACCCTGCGCAAGGCGACCGGGCGCGGCGTCACGGGCTGGCTGTCGCCCGGGCGCGCGCAGTCGGCCGACACCCCCGACCTGCTGGCGGCCAACGGCGTGGCGTATTCCTGCGACTGGGCCAACGACGACCTGCCCTATGCCATGAACACCGCGCGGGGCCCGCACTACGCCATGCCGCTGGCATACGAGACCGACGACCGCGTGGTGATGCTGGACCTGCACCAGTCCGAAGACGAATGGGCGCGGCAGGTCAAGGACCGTTTCGACGTCCTGTACCGGGAATCCGCCGAATACGGCGGGCGCGTGATGAGCATTCCCTTGCATGCCTGGGTCAGCGGCGTGCCCTACCGCATCGGCAAGGTGCGCGAAGTGCTGGAATACATCCTGGGGCATGGCGGGGTATGGGCGGCCACCGGCGCCGACATCCTGGCCGCTTTCGTCGCCGGCCAAGGGGAAGGAAATGCTTGAGGCGCGCACGGCGACCGGCCCCAGGACCATGTTCGACAAGATCTGGGACCGGCACGTGATCATCGAGCGCGAGAACGGCCCGTCGCTGCTGTACATCGACCGGGACATCATCCATGAAGGCTCTTTCCATGCCTTCGCGGACCTGCGCCGCCGCGGCCTGCCGGTGCGCTCGCCCAGGCAGGTGTTCGGCATCCCCGACCACTACGTGCCCACTCGTTCGCGCAGTTCGGCCGGCGCGGCGACGCCCGAGATCGCGCGCATGATCGACCAGTTCGACCAGAACATGAGCTGGGGCGGCGTGAACAATTTCCCCCTGTCGGATCCGCGCCAGGGCATCGTCCACGTGGTCGGGCCGGAGCAGGGCATCACCCTGCCGGGGCTGATCGTCGTGTGCAGCGACAGCCATACGTCGACCCACGGCGCGCTGGGCGCCATCGCCTTCGGCATCGGCCAGTCCGAGAACGCGCATGTGATGGCCACGCAGACCCTCTGGCAGGTCAGGCCCAAGGTGATGCGCATCCGCGTCACCGGCCGGCGCGCGCCCGGGGTCAGCGCGAAGGACGTCATCCTGGCCATCATCGGCCGCATCGGCTCCGCGGGCGCCACCGGCCACGCCATCGAGTATGCCGGCCCCGTGATCGAGGCGCTGTCCATAGAAGAGCGCCTGACCATCTGCAACATGTCCATCGAGGCCGGCGCCCGCTGCGGCATGGTCGCGCCCGACGACACCACCTTCGCCTATCTGAAGGGGCGGCCCTACGCGCCCAGCGGCGAGCAATGGGACCAGGCGGTGGCGTACTGGCGCGGCCTGCCGTCCGACGACGGCGCCGTGTTCGACCGGGACATCGAGATCGACGGCGGCGCCATCGAACCCATGGTGACCTGGGGCACCAGCCCGGAAGACGCGCTGCCGATCAGCGCCTCGGTGCCGGACCCGCAATCCTTCGCCGACCCGCAGCGCCGGGCGGCGGCCGCCGCGGCGCTGGAATACATGGGCCTGGCGCCGGGCGCCAGGCTGGACGAAGTGCCCGTCGACATGGTGTTCATCGGCTCTTGTACCAACAGCCGGCTCGAAGACCTGCGCGCGGCGGCGGCCGTGCTCAAAGGCCGCAAGGCCGCCGTGCCCGGCATGGTGGTGCCCGGATCCGGCCTGGTGCGCAAGGCGGCCGAGGCCGAGGGGCTGGACCGCGTGTTCCTGGACGCCGGCCTGCAGTGGCTGGAGTCCGGCTGCTCCATGTGCGCCGCCATGAACGGCGACGTGGTGCCGCCGGGCAAGCGCTGCGCCTCGACGTCCAACCGCAACTTCGTGGGGCGGCAGGGGCCGGGGGCGCGCACGCATCTGGTCAGCCCGGCCATGGCCGCCGCGGCGGCGGTGACGGGGCGTTTGACCGACGTCAGAAAGCTTTTGGGAGACTGAGCGCATGCAGCCATTCCTATGTGAAACCGGTATTGCCGCGCCGCTGGAAGGCCGCAATATCGATACCGACCAGATCGTCCCCGCGCGCTTCCTGAAAGTCGACCGGAGCAAGGGCTACGGGCGCATTTTCTTCCACGACCTGCGTTTCGACGCGGACGGCAAGGAGCATGCGGATTTCATCCTCAATCAGGAACCCTTCCGGCGCGCCGCCGTCCTGGTGGCCGACGTGAACTTCGGTTGCGGCTCGTCCCGCGAGGCGGCGGTCTACGCCCTGGCCGATTTCGGCATCCGGGCGGTCATCGCCCCGAGCTTCGGCGACATCTTCTACAACAACTGCCTCAAGAACGGCATCGTGCCCGTGCGCCTCGATGAAGACGTCGTCACCAGGCTGCGGGCGAACCTGCGGGACGGCGCCGACCGCATGGTCACGGTCGACCTCCAGAACCTGTCGGTCACCCTGCCGGGCGGCGAACGCCACGCTTTCGCCATCGATCCCTTCTGGCGCGACTGCCTGCTGAAAGGCGTGGACGACCTGGAGCTGACCTTGAGCCACGAACAGGACATCCAGCGCTTCGAAGCGCGCTATTACGCGGAAATGCCCTGGGCGCGCGTGCCCGGGGTGTCGTGAACGACCACAGGAGACGGCAAGATGGCGGTAAAACCTGCCGAGCAGGCAAAGTTCGAGTTCAGTGTGCCGGTGGTGGTCATCGGCGCGGGCGCCTGCGGCCTGACGGCGGCCTTGTCGGTGGCCGAGCGCGGCGTCGGCGTCCTGGTCCTGGAGCGCGACGAACACCCCACGGGCAGCACGTCGTTGTCCGCCGGCCTGATTCCGGCCGCCGGCACGCGGCTGCAGCGCGAGAAGGGCATCGAGGACAGCGCCGAGCGGTTCGCCGCCGACATCTCGGCCAAGGCGCATGGCTTGAACGACCCCGTCGTGGTCCAGGCGGTTGCCGCGGCGTCGGGGCCCACCGTGGACTGGCTGGTCGACACCCATGAACTGGACCTGCACCTGGTGGAAGGCTTTCGCTACCCCGGCCATTCGCAGCTGCGCATGCACGGGCCGCGCTCGCAATCCGGCGCCGACCTGGAAGGCATGCTGCTGACGGCCGCCGCGGCGGCGGGGGTCGACATCATCACCAGCGCCTCGGCCGAGGACTTGTACGCCGACGAGAACGGCCGCATCGCCGCCGTGGGCTTTCGCCGGCCCGACGGCTCCATGGAGGTCGTGGGCTGCGACGCCGTGATCCTGGCCTGCAACGGCTTCGGCGGCAATCCCGGCAAAGTGCGGCAATATATTCCGGAAATGGCCGAAGCGGAATACTTCGGCCATACCTCCAACACCGGCGATGCGCTGGACTGGGGCATGGCGCTGGGCGCCCAGGCCCTGGACCTGGGCGCCTACCAGGGGCACGGGTCCGTTTCCACGCCGCACGGCTCGCTGCTGACCTGGGCCGTGATCACGCTGGGCGGCATCCAGGTCAACCGCGACGGCGAGCGCTTCGCCGACGAGATGCAAGGCTATTCCGAACACGCCCAGGAAGTGCTGCGCCAGCCGGGCAAGGTGGCCTGGAACATCTACGACGCCCGCTGCGAAGCGCCCGCGCTCGCCTTCCAGGACTACCGCGAACTCGTCGCCATGGGCGGCATACGCCAGGCGGACAGCGTGGCCGAACTGGCCGCCGCGACCGGCCTGCCGCAAGCGGCGCTGGAGCGCACGCTGCGCGGCGTCGAGGCCTGCGCCCGGGGCGAAGCCGCCGACCCCTTCGGCCGCGACTTCACCGGCAACATGCCGCTGGCGCCGCCTTACCGGGCCGCCAAGGTGACGGGCGCGCTGTTCCATACCCAGGGCGGGCTGGCGATAGACAGTTCCGCCCGCGTGTTGCGCGCCGACGGCCGGCCGCTGCCCAATCTGTACGCGGGCGGGGGCGCGGCGCGCGGCTTCTGCGGCCCGGCTGCGTTCGGCTATCTTTCCGGGAACGGCCTGCTGTCGGCCGTCGTCCTGGGGCGCATTGCAGCACTTTCTTTCTTAAACGACGCAGCACTTGACTTCAACCTCGAGGATAAAAAATGACTATGAAACGCACCTCTATCAATCGGCGCAATTTCATGAAGGCGGGCGCAGCGGGCGCCGCCATGCTGGCTGCGCCGGGAATCCTGCGCGCACAGACCCCTCCCGCCATCAAGATCGGCATTCTCCAGCCCGTCACCGGCGCGTTTTCCATGGACGGCGGTTTCGGCCGCACCGGCGCCGAGCTGGGCATCGCCAAGGTCAATGCCATGGGCGGGATCAAGGCGCTGGGGGGCGCCAAGTTCGAAATGGTGTTCGCCGATGCGCGCTCCAATCCCGAGGCGGCCGTCCAGGAAGTGGAACAGCTGAACGCCCAGGGCGTGGCGGCCATCGTCGGCGGCTTCGCCAGCCCGGTGTGCCTGGCGGCCAGCCAGGCGGCCTCGCGCTACAACCTGCCGTACATCGTCGACGTCGGCGTCACCGACCAGATCATTCAGCGCGGCTTGAAGAACACCTTCCGGTTCAGCCCGGGCTTTTCGCTCTGCACCAAGGCCGCCATCGAAAATCTCATCAAGATCAACGACGCGGCGGGCAAGCCGGCCAAGACCATCGTGCTCGTGCACGAAGACGGCCTGTTCGGTTCCGGCCTGGCCAAGATGATGGCGACCGAACTGCCCAAGCACGGCTTCGAGATCCTGGACTCCATCGCGCACCCGACGCCGGCGCGCGACATGTCCAACGTGGCGCTGCGCATCCGTTCGCTCAAGCCCGACCTGATCATTCCCTCGTCCTATTACGGCGAGACGGTGCTGCTGATGCGCACGCTGCAGCAGCAGCGGGTCCGTTCCAAGGGGGTGTTCTCGGTGCTCAACGGCGCCGCGTCGAACCTGCGCTTCGTGCGGGAATTCCCCGAGGCGGCCGAGAACATCATGGACTGCAACCACTGGCACGATCCGCGCAAGCCCCAGGCGCTCGAGCTGCGCAAGCAGGTCGAGGCCGCCGGCAAGGGCTGGAACTACAACATCGCCATCAACTACTCCGACATCCTGCTGCTGGCCGACGCCATCGAGCGGGCGGGCTCGGTGGCGCATGACGCGGTCATCGCGGCGCTGGCCTCGTCGACCTTCGAAGGCCACATCATGCCGTATGGCCCGACCAAGTTCGTCGACGGCCAGAACACGGGCGCCGCGCCCGTGATGACCCAGGTCCAGAAGGGCGACATCAAGGTGATCTTCCCCGAGGAATTCTCCGACGCCAAGGCGAATTACCCGCTCAAGGCTTGACCGGCCGGGATCCCATCCGCCGGGCGGGGCGCAGGGCCGCGCCCCGCCCGGCGCTGCGTTGTAACGTCATCAAAGAGAGTGATTCATGTACTCGATGAACATAGTTGTCGAGGCGATACTGAACGGAATGCTGACAGGTTCCGTCTATGCCTTGATCGCCCTGGGGTTGACCCTGGTCTACGGCGTGCTGCACATCATCAATTTCTCGCACGGCGCCATGCTGGCCGCCGCGATGTTCGCGGTGCTGACCCTGAACCAGGCTTTCGGGCTGGACCCCTATCTGCAGATTCCGATCCTGACGCCCTTGCTGTTCGTGGCCGGCTACGCCATACAGCGCTTCATCATCGGGCCGGGCAGCCACGGCAAGGACGAGAACATACTGATGATCACGCTGGGCATCGCCATCGTGATCGAGAACGTGCTGCTCGCCATCTTCCGTTCCGACATCCGTTCCATCAGCACGGACTATTCCTTCAACGTCTTCGAGCTGGGACCCTTCATTTTCTCGCAGGCGCGCGTATTCGGCCTGGCGGGATCGGTGGTGACGGCCGTGCTGCTGTGGTTCTTTCTTGCGCGCAGCGACACGGGCAAGGCCATACGCGCGGTGTCCAAGGAAAAGCTCGGCGCCAGCCTGGTGGGCATCAACGTCAAGCACGTCTATGCCGTGACCTTCGGCATCGGTTTCGCCTGCCTGGCGATCTCCGCCTGCCTGCTGCTGCCCACCTTCTACGTCAATCCCAGCATAGGCGGCGCCTTCGTGCTGGTCGCCTTCACCGTCGTGGTCCTGGGCGGCATGGGGTCCATCGTGGGCGCCATGGTGGGCGGCGTCATCATCGGGGTGGTGGAGAGCCTGAGCGGCTTGTTCCTGGGAGAAAGCCTGGGCCAGATCGGCATCTTCCTGACTTTCATCATCGTGCTCCTGGTGCGTCCAACGGGTCTTTTCGGAGCGAAAGCATGAAGATCAAGCATTACCTGTCCATTTTCATCGTGGTGGCCTTGCTGGCCGTGGCCCCGCTGCTGGCCAATTCCAACGTCGTCCTCAACTTCCTCATCTACACGCTGATCGTGACGCTGGGGGCGCAAGGCTGGAACCTGCTGGGCGGCATGGCCGGGCAGAACTCCTTCGGCCACGCGGCTTTCTTCGGCACGGGCGCCTATGTGATCAGCCTCTGGCAGATCAACCTGGGCCTGGACGCCTGGACCGGCTTCGTCGTGGCCGTGGCCGCCGGGGCGCTGGTCGGCTGGATCGTCGGCTTCCTGTCCTTCCGGGCCGGGCTGCGGGGCTCTTATTTCGCGCTGGTCACGCTGGCCTTCGCCGAGGTGCTGCGCGTCCTGGCGAATTCGGCCGCCTTCACCGGCGGCGCCGCCGGCCGGCTGCTGCCCATCAACCTGGGCATCGAGCACTTCCAGTTCGCGGACCGCAGGCACTACTACTGGGTGGCCCTGGCCATGGTGGCGGCGGGGCTGCTGCTGATGCGCTGGATATCGCTGTCCCGCTTCGGCGCCCGCCTGGTCGCCGTGCGCGAGAACGAAGACGCGGCGCGGGCGCTGGGCATAGACGTGCTGCGCACCAAGCTGGGGGCCATCACCATATCCGCCGCGATGACCGCGACGGCGGGTTGTCTCTACGTGCAGTATTTCCTGTACATCGACCCGGTCCTCGTCTTCGGGCCCAAGATCTCCATCGAGGTGCTGCTGGCGTCGATGGTCGGCGGGCTGGGCACGGTGTTCGGCCCGCTGGTGGGCACCTTCGCGCTGCATCTGCTGGGCGAGGGCGCCAAGTTCTTCACGGGCGAGATCCCGGGCATAGACCTGGCCATCTACGGCTGCGTGCTGATCGGCGCGGTGTGCTTCCTGCCGCAAGGCCTGCTGAGCCTGCTGCCCCGCCGCAGCGCCCGCAAGCCTGCGGCCGAGCCCGTTCTGGAGAAACAATCATGATGCTCGAAGTCAGGCGCGTCACCATGCGCTTCGGGGGCTTGACCGCCGTCAAGGACGCTTCCCTGCAAGTCCGGGAGGGATCCATCACCGGGCTGATCGGCCCCAACGGCGCGGGCAAGACCACGCTTTTCTCGGTCGCCTCGGGCTTCCTGAAGGCGAACGAGGGCGCGATTTTCTACAAGGACCGGGACATCACCGGCCTGCCCACGCATCAGCGCGCGAGCCTGGGCATTGCGCGCACCTTCCAGATCGTGCAGCCCTTCGCGGGCCTGTCCACGCTCGAGAACATCGTCGTGGGCGCCTTCCTGCGCCATGCCGACCGCTCCGACGCCGAGCGGCTGGCGCGCGAGGTCGCGCGGCGGGTGGGGCTGGAAAAAGACCTGGACCGCCCGGCCGCGGGCCTGACGGTGGCGGGCCGGAAAAGGCTGGAGCTGGCCCGGGCGCTGGCCACGGAGCCGCAATTGCTGCTGCTCGACGAAGTCCTCGCCGGCCTGAACCCGTCGGAGATCCGCGACATCATCCCCGTCATACGCGGCATCCGCGACAGCGGCGTCACCATCTTGATGATCGAGCACGTCATGCAGGCGGTGGTGAGCCTTTGCGACTATGTCTATGTGCTGTCCCAGGGCGAAATGATCGCCGAGGGCACGCCGGCCGACGTGGTGGGCGACCCGCGCGTCATCGAGGCGTACCTGGGGCATGGCGCGGCCGCGCGCCTGGCCGCCAACAAGGAGAAAGAGCATGCTTGAAATCTCGGGCCTGCGGGCCGGCTATGGCGCCGTCGAGGTGCTCCGCGGCATCGACATGCACGTCGGGGCGGGCGAGATCGTCGCCGTGCTGGGCTCCAACGGCGTCGGCAAGACCACGCTCAACATGGTGCTGTCGGGCATCATGCGCGCCAACGCCGGCGACATCCGCTTCAATGGCAGCCGGCTGGCCAGGACCAGCAGCGAAATCGTGGCCTCGGGCCTGATCCACGTGCCCGAAGGGCGCAAGATCTTCCCCAACCTCGACATCCTCGAGAACCTGGAGCTGGGCTGCTACATGCGCGGCAAGGCCAACCGCAAGCGCAACCTGGAAAGAGTCTTCGAGATCTTCCCGCGGCTGCGCGAGCGGATCGCCCAGAAAGCCGGCACCCTGTCGGGCGGCGAGCAGCAGATGCTGGCCATCGGCCGGGGCCTCATGGCCGAGCCGCTGTTCCTGATCCTGGACGAGCCCTCGCTGGGCCTGTCGCCCTTGCTGGTCGAAGAGATGTTCACCTTGATCCAGAGGCTGAACCAGGACGGGCTGCCCATCATGCTGGTGGAACAGAACGTGGTCCAGTCGCTCGAGCTCGCGAACCGCGCCTACATCATCGAGAACGGCGAGATCGCGCTCTCGGGCGATGCGGAGTCCGTGCGCAACAACCCGGACCTGCGCCGCACCTATCTGGGCCTGTAGGAGTTTTGGAACCGGCGCCGCGCGTGCGCGCCGGCCGTTTAAATTGAAGGAGTTCACGAATGTCGTTGAAAACACGCCTGCGGGCGGGCGAGGTGGTGCTTGCGCCGGGGGTCTACGACCCCTTGACCGCATTGATCGCCACACAGCACGGTTTCAAGGCGCTGTACGTGTCGGGCGCGGCCATCGCCTACACCCGCCTGGGCCGGTCCGATATCGGGCTGACCACCATGACCGAGATCGCGGAAACCATAGGCCTGATCCGCGACCGCGTCGATACGCCGCTGATCGTGGACGCCGACAACGGCCATGGCAATGCGCTGAACGTACAGCGCACGGTCAGGCTGTACGAGCGCGCCGGGGCCAACGCCTTGCAGATCGAGGATCAAAGCCTGCCCAAGCGCTGCGGCCACCTGGGAGGCAAGTCCCTCATTTCCTGCGGCGAGATGGTGGGCAAGATCAAGGCCGCCGTCGACGCGCGCGCCAGCGCCGAAACGCTGATCATCGCGCGCACCGACGCGATCGCGGTGGAAGGCTTCGACCGCGCGCTGGAACGCGCGGAGCGTTTCGCCGAGGCGGGGGCCGACGTCCTGTTCGTCGAGGCGCCGCGCACGCGGGAACAGCTGGAGACCATCTCGTCGCGGCTGGGGGCGCGCCTGCCCTTGCTGGCCAACATGGTCGAAGGCGGCGACACGCCCATGCACGACGCGGGCCAGCTGGGAGCCCTGGGTTTTCGCATCATCATCTTCCCGGGCGGCATCGTGCGCGCCATCGCCAAGACCGCCGTCGACTACTACGCCTCGCTGAAGGCGCACGAGACCAACGCGCCCTTCAAGGACCGCATGTTCGACTTCAACGGGCTCAACGACATCATCGGCACCCGCGAGCTGCTGGAGCTCGGCGAGCGCTACGCGGCCGGGGACGGCGGCCGCTAGCCGCCGCCTCTTTCTTTTCGACAAGGAGAACACCATGCCCGTAGTACAGATGACGGTCATAGAAGGCTATGACGATGCCACCAAGTCCCGTCTGCTCAAAGGCATGACGCACGTCGTCCTGAGCGTCATGGCGGCCAAGCCCGACGGCGTCGTCACCATGCTGAATGAAGTCAAGCCCAGCGCCTATGCGCGCGGCGGCGTGTCGCGCGTGCCCGGGCCGCCGCTGCCGTCGGGGGTCGAGGTGGTCCGGGGCTTCGCGCAGGCGCTGCTCGCAGCCGATTCCGCGCGCGCGGCGGGATATCTGGGCGAGGGCTGCGCCTGCACCGGCGCCGGCGGCGCGGAGCGCAATCCGCTGCGCATGCGGGAATGGCTGGCGGACCTGGATTACGCCGATTTCGACGAAGCCCTGACCGAGGACGGCACGGTGGTGTATGCGCGGCGCAAGCGCGGGGCCGGCAGCGTGGAGCGTTTCCACGTGCGGCAGGGGCGCATCGTGGACATCCAGAGCTGGGGCGGGGCGGCCTAGGGCCGGTGCAGGAGTCGAGATGCCGGACTTGTCGGTGCAAGCATTTCAAGAGGCCGGGCCGCCCGCCCGGCGAGCGGACGTCGTCATCGCCGGCGCCGGCGCTTGCGGGCTGACCGCGGCGCTGGCGGCGCGCGATGCGGGCGCTGGCGTGCTGGTCGTCGAGCAGGACGCCCAGGCGCGCGGCACGACGGCGATGACCTGGGGCATGCTGCCCGGGGCGGGAACGCGCCACCAGCGGGCGCTCGGCATCGAGGATACGCCGGAGTGCTTCGCCGCCGACATCGTGAAGAAGTCCGGCAACCGCGCGGATCCCGCCGTCGTCCAGGCCGTGGCGCGAGGTTCCGGGCCCGCCATAGAGTGGCTGTCGGACCGCCACGGCCTGACCTTCCAGCTCCTGGACGACGTGCTTTACCCGGGCCACAGCCGCCATCGGTATCACGTGCCGCTGTCGCGGACGGGCGCCGAGCTGCAGCAAAGCCTGTACGACGCGGCCCGCCACGCCGGCGCGGATTTTCTCTTCCGGGCCCGCATCACCACCCTGTACCGCGATGCGGACGACGCCGTCAGGGCGGTCGGCTGCCGGCTCGGCGACGGGCGCGAACAAGTCATAGGCTGCGGCGCCCTGGTGCTGGCCACCGGCGGCTATGGCGGCAACCCCCAGGCCGTCCGGACGCACATCCCGGCCATGGCCGACGCGGCCTATTGCGGCCATGACGGCAGCCGCGGCGACGCGCTGGCCTGGGGCGGCCTGCTGGGCGCGGCGCTGGGCGACCTGGGCGGCTACCAGGGACATTGCGTGGTGGACGAATCGCGCCTGCCGCTCACCTGGACGCTGGTCATCGAGGGCGGCATCCAGGTCAATCGCCTGGGGCGGCGGTTCTCCAACGAAATGAGCGGCTATTCGGAGCAGGCCGCTGCGCTGCTGCGGCAGCCTGGCGGCGTGGCGTTCACCCTCTACGATCAGCGCAGCGAACGCCTGGCGCTGCGCTATGCCGACTACCGCCAGGTGCTGGAGTCGGGGGCGGTCAGGCAGGCCGACAGCCTGGTAGCCTTGGCGCAAGCCATTTCCGTGCCGCAGGAAGCGCTGGCCGCCGTCTTCGCCGACATCGAGCAAAGCGTCCGGGAAGGGCGGCCCGATGCCTACGGCCGACGGTTCAGCGCCGAACAGCTGTTGCGCCCGCCTTATCGGGCCGTCAGGCTGCGCGGCGCGCTTTTCCATACGCAGGGAGGGCTTTGCGTCGACGAGCGGGCCGCGCTGCTGCGCGCGGCGGACGGCAAGGCATTTCCCAACATATTTGCGGGCGGCGGCGCGGCCCGGGGCGTCTCGGGGCCGGAAGCGTCCGGCTACCTGGGCGGAAACGGGCTGGTGACGGCGGTGGTGCTCGGCCGCCTGGCCGGCGGTTCGGCGGCCCGCGCGGCCGGTTTTGAAGAACGGACGGAATTTACAGGAGGCAGTGATGCATAAAGTGCTGGTGATCGTTCCTTTTCCCATGAGCGATGAGAATCTTTCGAAACGGCAAGCGCAGCTCGAGGCGGTCAAGCTGGGCCCCGGCATCCGGTTCGATTTCAAGGCGGTGCGCATCGCACCGGTGAATTACGTCAGCCAGCAGGACGCCTTGCTGGCCGACGTGGGCATCCTGGAGGCCGGGCTTTCCGCCCAGGAGGAAGGCTATGACGCCGTGTGCATAGACACCGTCAGCGATTCGGGCATGGCCGCCCTGCGTTCAGTGCTGAGCATTCCGGTCATCGGCGCGGGCCGCCACGCCATGCTGGCGGCCCAGATGCTGGGCGACCGGTTCTCCATCCTGTCGATGTGGAGCCGCTGGGATCCCCTGTACAAGAAGACGCTCGCCGACCTGGGGCTGGCGCACAAATGCGCCTCCATGCGGTCCCCGGAGATGGAGCCCAACAACCAGAAGCTGCTGAAGGGCAGGGAGGACACGGTATTTCCCGCCCTGCACCGCGTCGCCATGCAATGCATCGAGGAGGACGGCGCCGACGTCATCATCCTGGGATCGACCACCATGCACGAGACCCACGCCTATCTGGCGGAAAGGCTGCCCGTGCCGGTCATCAATCCCGGGCCCTTGTCCTACCGGTTGGCGGAGACGGCCCTGCGCCTGCGCCTGTCGCACAGCAAGTCCGCGTATCCCGCGCCGCTCGCGCCGCGGCCGGACATGTTCCGCGCCATGGGCGAGCACGTCGCCGCCCGCTCTTGAACCTTTGACGAGACGAGAAAGACATGCCGAAGATTCTGGTCATCAATCCCTTTCCCCTGGACGCGGCCGGCGTGGCCCGCCGCGCCGCCCAGAGCGGCCACGTGCAGCTGGACCCCGACACCGAGCTCGTCTATCGCCCGGTGCGCATCGGCCCGACCTCGTTCATGAGCCCGCACGATTGGCTGATCGCCGACCTGGGCATTTACGAGGCCGGCGTGACGGCCGAGGAAGAAGGCTTCGACGCGGTGGTCATCGACACCATGAGCGATTCGGGCATGGCGCCCTTGCGCTCCGTGCTGTCCATACCGGTGATCGGGCCGGGCAAGGCGTCGATGCTGTACGCCCTGACGCTGGGCAGCAAGTTCTCGGTGCTGGCGCAATGGAAGCCCGCGCTGCCCCGGTACCGAAAAGCCATACGCGAATACGGCTTCGAAGCGCAATGCGCGTCCGTCCGTTCCTTCGACGTCGAGCCCGATTTCATCAATCTTACCGAAGGCAAGGAAGACGCCACCTTCCCGCGCATGCTCGAGACGGCCATGCGCTGCGTCGAAGAAGACGGCGCGGACGTGATCTGCCTGGGGTCGACCACCATGCACCAGGCGGCCGCCTATCTGTCGGAGCGGCTGCCCGTGCCGCTGGTCAATCCCGGCCCGCTCAGCTATAAGCTCGCCGAAGCCTTCCTGGGCCTGGGCCTGACGCACAGCCGCAAGGCCTACCCGCAGCCCACGGAGCGCAAGGACGCGCTCGTCCATGCGCTGGTCGACGGTGCCTTGAATGGCTGAGCGCCCGTGGACCATCGTCCGGGGCGGGCTGGTTTTGCGTGGCGCCGAATGCCGGGCGGAATTCCTGGACGTGCTGATCCAGGGCGATACGGTGGCGGCGCTGGGGCCGCCCGGCATGGCGGCGCCGGCCGATGCGGCGGTGGTCGATGCGAGCGACCGGCTGCTGCACGCCGGCCTGATCAACGCCCACACGCACGGCTACGGCAGCTATACGAAAGGCGTGGGCGACCGCTGGACGCTCGAACTGCTCTTGACGGCGGGCGCCTGGCTGAATGCCGACCGCAGCCTGGCGGACAAGGCGCTGAGCGCCACCCTGAACGCCGCCGAGATGCTGCTCAAGGGCTGCACGGCCTGCTACGACCTGTATGCCGAAGCGCCCGTCCCCACTTCCGAAGGCATGCGGGCCGTGGCGCAAGCCTATCGCGCCGCGGGCATGCGCGCCACGCTGGCGCCCATGGCGGGCAACCAGTCCTTCTATGAAACCATACCGGGCCTGCTGCAGGCCTTGCCGCCCGACCTGCGCGCCGCCGTGGGGCGCCTCCAGCCCCAGGACCACCGCCGCATCCTGTCCGAAGTGGACGCCTTCCTGCGCACGGAGGGCGACGGCGACCGCATCAAGGTCGCGCTGGCGCCCACCATCCCCCTGGTATGCAGCGACGACTACCTGCTGGCGTGCCGGGACGTGGCCGCGGACCTGGGCATAGGCATCCATACCCACATAGCCGAATCCAAGGTCCAGGCCCTGGCCTACCAGGAGCGCTACGGCCGCAGCGTGGTGGCGCAGCTGGATGCGCTCGGCATGCTGAATCCGGGCTTCGTCCTGGCGCACGCCATATGGCTGGATGACGCGGACCTGCGCATCGTGGGCGAGCGGGGGGCGTCCATCGCGCACAACCCCGGCTGCAATATGCGCCTGGGCAGCGGCATCGCCGATTTCCGGGCCATGCTCGACCACGGCGTCAACGTGGGCATCGGCACCGATGGCTCGACCAGTTCCGACAACCAGAACATGTACGAAGCGCAGCGCCTGGCCTCGCTGGCCTCCAAGGTCCTCGGGCCGGACTACGCGAACTGGATCTCCACGCGCGAAGCCTTGCACGCCGCCACCGAAGGCAGCGCGCGCTGCCTGGGCTTTGGCGGCATGCTGGGGCGCATCGATCCGGGATACAAGGCGGACATCGTCTTTCTGGATCTCGGGCACATCAATTGGGTGCCGCGCAACGACGTCGTCAACCAGCTCGTCCACGTGGAGGACGGCGCCTCGCTGCGGGACGTCATGGTGGGCGGCGAGTTCGTCGTCCGGGAACGCCGACTGGTGCGCGTGGACCTGGCGGCGCTGCGCGGCGAGGTCGAGCGCGCCCAGGAACGCCTGCGGGCGTCGACCGCCGAGCGGCGCGAACTGGCCGAAAAACTGTCCAAGGCCGTCGGGGCGTTCTGCCTCTGCCTGGCCGAACGTCCCTATCACATCAATCGCTGGGCGGCATATCGATAGCCGCGCAGCCCCGCCGCAAAGGAGGGCTCACATGCCCAAAACTTCGTTCGACGCCGTCACCGCGCCGCCTTCGGCAAGCGCGCTTGCCCTGGCGCGGCTGGCGCATTCGTCCTCATGGACGCAGCACCCGCCGGAAGTGGTCGCCCACGCCTTGAGGATCGTGCGCGACACGCTGGGCGTGATGCTGGGCGGATCGACCCTGGCCGAGGTCAGGAAGCTTGCCGGGATGGCGCCGGAGCTGGGCGCGGGCGGCGCCACCATACTGGGATCCCGCCACACGGCGGCCGGCCACGTGGCCGCGCTGGTGAACGGCACGGGCGGGGTGTCGCTGGAGCTCGACGAGGGCAACCAGTACGCCGTCAACCATCCGTCCATACACATGCTGCCGGCGCTATGGGCCTTGGCCGAAGAGCGGGACGCGAGCGGCGCGCAATTGATGCATGCCTTCATCGTGGGCTATGAAATCGCCGTGCGGGTGGGGGCGGCCACGCGGCTGCGCGGGCCCGTGCACCCCTTCGGCACGCATACCATCGTGGGCACCGCCGCCGGCGCCGCCGTGCTGCTGGGCCTGGACGCCGCGCAGACCGCCACGGCGCTGGAGCTCGCGGCGGGCCTGTGCATTGCGTCGTCCCAGAACGCCGCCAACGCCGGCGCATCGGTGCGCAACCTTTTCACCGGCTTCACCAATCACAACGGCCTGCTGGCGGTGCGCCTGGCCCAGGCCGGTTTCAGCGGCGAGCCGGGCGCGCTGGAATCCGTGTTCGGGAAGGTGCTGGGCAGCGCGTTCGACCTCCGCGTCGGGACGGCGCTGCAGCCCTATTACATCACCCGCAATTACTTCAAGATCCACGCCTGCAGCCGCTGGAATCATGCGCCCATAGAGGCGATGGCCGCCATCCTGGCCAGCCGGGACATCGCGCTCGACGCCATCGAAGAGATCGAGGTCCACACCTACGATCCCGCGACACGCTTGAGCGGCACCAGCGTGGCCAACGCCTACGCGGCGAAGCATTCCATTCCGTACAACGTGGCGGCGCGGGCGGTGTATGGGTCGAATGCGCTGGATGTCTATACCGACGCGCATCTGCGGGACCCGCGCCTGCAGGCTTTGCTGGGGAAGATCAGGGTGCTGGAGGATCCGGCCCTGACGGCGCTGCTGCCGGGCATACGCGCGGGGCGGGTGAGTGTGCGCATGTCGTCCGGCCAGGTTCATACGGTGCAGTCGGAGCAGCCCAGGGGCGGCCACGACAATCCGCTGGGCGAGCAGGAACTGGTGGAGAAGTTCCGGCTGCTGGCGGGCATGGCGCTGCCGGCGGAACGGGTGGATGCCTTGCTGGAGGCGATCCCGCGGCTGCCGGACTTGGGTAGCGTGCGGGCGGTGTCGGAGCTGTTGCGAGGCCTTGCCGAAGAACCGCCCGCCGCCGGCCGGCGCCACCGCAAGAGCGATTAACATAAAGCTATACCGTATGGCATAAGCAGCATTTGTCGCCCGCGGCCTCCGTTCTTAACATGGACACCGTACCCCCGCGAACCGCGGGGGCCTGAATCGGAGGCTGTATTCATCATGAAGATAGGGTTGATCGGAACCGGAAACATCGGCATGCACTTTGCCACGCGGTTGCTGGACGCCGGACACGATTTACTGGCGTATGACCGCGACGCCGGCATCCAGGAGCGGCTGAAAGAAAAAGGCGCGACCGTCGCCGCCGGCGTCCGGGACGTGGCGGACCAGGCGGAGATCGTCATGCTGTGCCTTCCGGTGCCCGGCATCGTGGCCGACGTGGCGGCCGACGTGGCGCAGGGCAGGGCCGTGAAGATCGTCGTCGATCTTTCCACCACGGGGCCTTCCGTCACACAGCAGGTCGAGCGCCTGCTGCGCGAACGCGGAATCGATCTGGTGGGCGCGCCCGTCAGCGGCGGCACCGTCGCCGCCCAGAAAGGGACGCTGGCGATCATGCCCGCCGGTCCCGAATCCGCCTTCCGCAAAGTCGAGCCCTTGCTGCAGGTCCTGGGCAAGAAAATCTTCTATCTGGGCGCCGATCCCAGCCTCGGGCAGACGATGAAGATCATCAACAACACGCTGTATGCCACGAGTCTCGTCGCCAGTTCCGAGGCCCTGGTGTATGGCGTCAAGGCCGGGCTCGATCCCGAAAAGATGCTCGACGTGATCAACGCGTCCAGCGGCCGCTCCTTCGCCACGCTGGAGCGCATACCGCAGTGCGTGCTCGACCGCAGTTTTCCGATGCGGTTTACGACCGCGCTGCTCCATAAGGACGTGAAGATGTGCCTGGACGAAGCCGAGAAGCTGGGCGTGCCGATGCAAGTCAATCCGGCCGCGCGCCAATTCCTGGCGTTTTCGATCAGCCAGGGGAACGGCGAGCAGGACAACGCCTGCGTCATCCGCCATATCGAGCAGTGGGCCGGGGTCGAATTCGGGCGCGCGGCCACTGAACCGGCCGTATCGGGCGCCTGAAACGCCGCTCATATCCATCATGCCAACGACAGCGCCGCAGTCCGCGGCGGTGGTTCGCCGCGCCCGTGCCAGGCGGGCGGACCGCATTTTTTACCAGGAGTCCACTCATGTCACTGATCAAGATCCGCAAGAAGCTGCTCAATATCGAGAGCATCTACCATGAAGGCGGCCCCGTCCGCCAGGAGCCCATCAAGATGGGGTCCATCGCCGTCGTCATTCACAACCCGTACGCGGGCAAGTATGTCGAAGACCTGTCCGAGCTCGTCAAGGATTCCACGGAGATGGCCAAGGAACTGGTGCCTGAGCTGATCGACGCGCTGGGCGGAGCGGACGCCATCCAGGCTTATGGAAAAGGCGCGATCGTCGGGCTGGACGGCGAACTCGAGCACGGGGCGATCTGGCATATCGGCGGCGGCTATCCGATGCGCGCAAACCTGCCCAAGGCGAAGTCCATCGTGCCGGCGGCCAAGGTCGTCGCCGCGGCCGGCACGCGCCTGCAGATTCCTTTGCACCATATCGAGGCCTGCTACGTGCGCAGCCATTTCAGCACCATGGACGTCGGCGTGATAGACGGGCCTCGCCCGGATGAGCTGCTGTACGCGCTGGTCATGTCCACGGGCACGCGCGTCCATGAGCGGCTGGGCGGCCTGCGCGCCGACGAGATCAAGGCGGGCGACGGCCAGCGCTGATCCGAAGAAAACGGCTGTTCCCGGCTCGCGCCAAGACGAGCCGCATCGACATATCAACAAAGAGGAGACATCATCATGAAAGTATCGGCATGCCTGAAGGGATTGCTGCTGGGCGCGCTGCTGTCCGGGCCGGCGGCGCAGGCCGCCACGGCTTGGCCGCAGCGGCCCATTACGCTCGTCGTGCCATTTTCCGCGGGCGGCAGCACCGACGCCACGGCGCGGCTCGTGGCCGAGCAAATGAGCAAGAAGCTGGGGCAGGCGGTGGTCGTGGAAAACCGCGCCGGGGCGGGCAGCAACATCGGCAGCTCGTACGTGGCGCACGCCGCGCCCGATGGCTATACGCTACTGCTGGCCACCAGCACCATCGCGACCAATGTGTCGCTGTACAAGAACATGGGCTTCGATCTCCGCAAGGATTTGACGCCTGTTTCGCAGGTGGCGACCATCCCCAACGTGCTGGTGGTGAACAAAGATTTTTCCGCCAAGACACTGCCCCAGTTCGTGCAGCATGTGCGCGATAAAAAAGCTCCCGTCTACTATGGCTCGGCCGGCAGCGGCAGCTCCCAGCATCTTTCGGGCGCCTTGTTCAACAGCTTGGCCGAAGGGGCGATGGTGCACGTGCCCTATAAAGGCGGCGCGCCCGCCAACACGGATTTGCTGGCCGGCCAGATACAGGCCGTATTCGCTCCGCTCGTCGAGGTGCTGCCCTATATCGACAGCGGCAAGCTGCTGGCCCTGGGCGTGACGACGAAGGAGCGCTCGGCCCGTCTGCCGAACGTGCCGGCCATAGACGAAGTGCGGCCCGGCTACGAGATCGCTTTATGGAACGGCATCTTCGCGCCCGCGGGAACGCCGGATGAGATCGTGGACAAGATCGCCGGGACCGTCCGGGAAATCACGAACGACCAGCGCGTGCGCAAGATGTTCGCCGAGCAGGGAACCGTGCCGGTCGGCAGTTCCGCCCAGCAGTTCAAGGCATTCCTTGCATCGGAAATCGGCAAATGGGGCAAGCTGGTCGAGGCTCTCCGGCGCCAGCATCAATTGAGTCATAAACCGGGGCCTGTTCCCGCCCGTGGCGGCGGGCGGGCCCTTTCATCGAGCGTGTTCACACACTATGAAACCTTTGCTACTCGTTCTCGTCTATTTATCCGAAGAGCACCGCGCACTCGTGTCCGAGCGGTTCGAGATGATCTACGCGCCCAATGAGCATCTTGGAGCCGACCGCTCGAACGGGCAGGCACAGATCGCCGCCCGGGGCAGGGATATCAGGGTGGTGCTCACCAATGGCACCAACGGCTTGCTGGCCGAAGAAATCCAGGCCCTGCCGAAGCTGGAGCTGATATGCACGGTCGGCGTGGGCCACGAGAACGTGGACCTGAAAGCGGCCGGCGCCCGGGGCATACCCGTCTGCAACGCGGCCGGGACCAACGACGACGCCGTGGCCGACCATGCCATGGCCATCCTGCTCGCGGCCATCCGCCGCCTGCCGTTCCTGAACAACGGCGTGCGCAACGGCTTGTGGCGCGACGACATCCCGCGGCCGCCGCACGTGTCGGGGCGCCGGATGGGCATCTTCGGCCTGGGCAACATCGGCAAAGCCATCGCCCGGCGCGCGCGGGGCTTCGACATGGAAATTGGCTACCATAGCCGCACCCGCAAGGATGAAACCGGTTTTAAATGGTTCGACGACCTCCTCGGCCTTGCCGCATGGTGCGATTTCCTCGTCATCGCGGCGCCCGGCGGCAAGGCCACATACCATGCCGTCGACCGGGCCGTGCTCGAAGCGCTGGGGCCGCAAGGGGTGCTGGTGAACGTGGCGCGCGGCACGCTGGTCGACACGCGGGCGGTGGCCGATGCCTTGCGCGCAAAGAAGATCTGGGCCGCCGCGCTCGATGTTTACGAGAACGAACCCACGCCGCCAGCGCCCCTGCTGGAATTCGATAACGCCATCCTGACGCCCCACATAGCCGGAATTTCGCCCCAGGCCATCCATGCGTCCGTGCTGCGGTTCCTCGAGAATGCCGAGCGGCATTTCGCCGGAGAGCCGCTGCTCACCAAGGTGAACTGACACGGCTCCACCGCCCCGCGCTACGGGGGGGTCAAGCCGGCGGCGGTGAACACCTTGCCCCCGCGCGCGATTGCTGCAAGCCATTGACCATATCGGCAATCGTGAAATCCAGCACGCCGCCCATCAGATCCGTCATGGCTTGCGGCACGCCCCGGTACCCCACCGGCGTGGCTGTGAAGCCGCCCATGGACACGACCTGAGCGGCGCACAATTGCGCGGATCCCGATCCATACCCGTAAGACAGCTTTCCGGGGTTTGCCTTGGCATAGTCGATCAGGTCCTGCACGCTCTTGACGGGCAGGTCGCTGCGCGAGACGAGCATGAACGGCGCATCGGCCACCAGGCCTATCGGTTCGAAATCCTTGCGGGGGTCGTAGGGCAGCGATTTGAAGGCGCTGACATTGCTGGCGCCCGTGGTGACTCCGACCATGAACAGGGTGTATCCGTCCGCCGGGGAATTCATCGCCGCAACCGTACCCACGATGCCGTTGGCGCCGGCGCGGTTCTCGACCACGACCGATTGCCCCAGTTCGGCGTCCAGGCCTTTTGCGAGCGCGCGCGCCACCACGTCGGTGATGCTGCCGGGCGTGAACGGCACGATCAGCCGGACCGGCTTCTCGGGGTAGGCGCCCCATGCCAGCATGGGCAAGGCGCACAACATAGCGGTGAAGAGGCGTCGCTTCATTTTCAGTCTCCTGTGATTTTCAGCGTTTCCGTATGGATTCACAGGTGGGGATTGTAGGAACAGGCCGTGCGCCCTACGAGTGCTAATTCAAGGGCGGGATATAGCTTCAGGTTAATCGCGAGGCGAGGCGGCGCGATCGTCTATCGCAGCCGGCGGATCATACGGCGAGCCCGGCTTCCTTCTGCATCTTCAGAAGCAATTCGATGAATTTTCCGGCGTGGCTCTTGCCCGTGTCGAACGCGGATCGAACGATGCTGGGATTGAGCTCTATGCGTTCCACCAGGGGAATCACCTGGATGTCCGGCCAGGCCATGCTTTGCGCGGTGAACTGGTCGATCATGGCTATTCCGGCGTGCATGCGCACCAGGCTGCAGGCGATGTCGGTCTGGTGTATGTAGATGGAGGCTTGCAGTTCGACGTTTGCTTTCTGGAACGCCGCCGACACCAGCTGGCCGAAGGGAATGCCCGGGTGGTGCGCAATCAGGGGAAAGCGCGCCAGATCGGCGATGGACACGCTGTCCCGCTGGGCAAGCTCGTGCCCGCGCGGCACCACGCAGACCATGCGGCCTTTTGCGAACGTGGTCACCCGCAGATTGGGGTGGTCGATGGGCAGGACCGAAATCGCCAAGTCGACCTTGTTGCTCAGCACGTCCTGCGCCATGCTGTTCAATAGCGTCAGGGAGTAGTTCACCTGGATGTTCGGATACCGCTGCACGAAGCGGGTGACCGCGGCGGCCACCAGCCCCCGGCTGAGCGCCGGGCTGCATGCCAGGTTCAATACGCCCGACGGGCCGCTGGCCAATCCGCGGGCGAAATCGTCCACCCGCAGCAGCTGCTGGTAGCATTGGTCGATTTCGTTGTACAGCGCCTCGGCCTCGGGGGTGGGAACGAGCTTGCCTTTGACCCGGTTGAACAGGGTCAGCCCGAGCGTGAGCTCGGTATGCGCCACGATGCGGCTGAGGGCCGGCTGCGAGGTGAAGAGCAGCCGCGACGCACCCTTGATCGAGCCTGTCAGCATGACGGCGCGAAACACCTCCATTTGACGCAGGCTGAATCGCATGCGGGAACCTCCTACTCTTCGTCTGGAGTAGGAGATTCTATCGCTTAAGCGGCTCGGCGCCTCCCTTCGGCCTTCGGCGGGCCGGCTCGAGAACCGGACGAGCGGGCGTGGCGGCAAACAATCGAGCCGGCAGCGGCCCGCGCATCAAGGCTTGGCCAAATGCCAGACGCCACCGACGCCGTCCCCGGTGGTATCGCCGGGGTTGGCGTCCTTGGCATAGCGGTACAAAGGCCTGCCCTTGTACGCCCACTGAGGCTTGCCGTCGTGGCTTTCCACGAAAGTCCAATCCCCGCTCGCCACATCGTCCTGCCCGACCAGCGCCGGAGGCCAGTTCTTCGCGCAGGCGGCGTTGCAGGCGCTTTTGCCGCGGGTGTCCTTGTCGAAAATGTACAGCGTGGCGCCGTCGGAATCGATGAAGTGGCCGTTTTGCGTCTTGGGCGCTTCAGCGAAGGCCGGGCTGGACAGCCCGGCGCTCAACAGCAGCAGAAACAGAGAGGTTCCGGTACGCATGGTGACTCCTTTCAGAGCGCCTGGAGCAGGCGTTTCACCATGCTATACGATAAGTTTTTCGCCAGCTGTTACTGGATGGAAATATTCTGACTGCGTATGACTTCACCCCACTTGGCGGTTTCGCTCTGTATGAACTGCTTGAACTGCGTCTGGTCCTGGAAGTCGGGGACGAGGCCCATTTCCGAAACCACCACCTTCATGCCCTGGTCCTGCGCGATGCCGCGCAAGGTGTCCACGATGCGTTTCTGCACGTCGGCCGGGGTTGCGGCGGGCACGAAGAAGCCGAACCAGCTGCTGGAAATCACGCCGGAAGCCACGCCCGATTCTTCGATGGTGGGCAGGTCCGGGGCGTCGGCGATGCGTTTTTCCGTGGTGACGCCCAGGGCGCGGATCGAGCCGTCCTTGGCGTACTTCATGGACTGCATGGTGTCGAAGTAGGCGTTGACCTGCCCGCCCAGGAAGTCGGCGATGGCGGGCCCGGTGCCCTTGTAGGGGACCTGGATGGCGTCGATGCCGGTCTTGGACGCGAACAGCTCGGCGGCCAGGTGCGGGCTGGAGCCCACGCCGGACGAGGCGAAGCTGACCTTGCCGGGGTTCTTCTTGGCGTATTCGACGAATTCCTTCACGTTGTTCGCCGGGATGGAGGGATGGATATACAACACATTGGGCGCCAGGGCCACCAAGGCCAGCGGCACCAGCTGGCTGGGCTCGTACGGCATCTTCTTGAGCAGCATGTGGTTGGTCACCATGCCGACGCTGCCCAGCAGCATCGTGTAGCCGTCGGGCGCGGAACGCGCCACGGCGGCGGCGCCGATGGACGAGCCCGCGCCGGGCTTGTTTTCCACCACCACGGGCTGCTTCCAGGCTTCCGACAATTTGTCGGCATAGCGGCGGGCCAGGTTGTCGGTGAGCCCGCCGGGGGAATAGGGCACCACCATCTGAACGGGTTTGGCGGGAAAGTCGGCGGCCGCCGCCGTGGACGCCAGCATGGCCAAGGCCAGGGCGCTTGCGATACGTTTGAACATTTGTGTCCTCTGATTATGGGGTGAACCGCCCGCGCCGGGGCGGCGCCGCTGCGGAGGCCGGGACGGCGCGCAAGCGTGGCCGCTGCGGGCCGTTCGTGCTTTGTCAAGTTTTGAAAAACTTCCGGGCCAGTATAAGATGCGCCATAGGGGCGGACCAGCCCTGCGCCACATAAACCAGAATTGCAATTTGCGTCATGTCTGAACCCTGGAAAATTCAGTGGGATCTCAATCGCCTGCGAATATTCGTCACGGTCGCGAAGAGCGGCAGCCTGAAAGCCGCGGCCGCTTCGCTGGGCATGCCGCAGCCGGCCATCAGCCGCCAGATCGCCAGGCTCGAGGCGGAATGCAAGGGCCGCTTGTTCGACCGCACCGGGCGCGGCATGACGCTTACCGAACTGGGCGCGCGCAGCCTGCCGCAGGTGGAGCGCGTGCTGGGCGAATCCGAAGCGCTCACCAACCAGATCACGGCCACCTCGGGCCTGCCCTTCGGCGACGTCCGCATCGGCGTGCTGCCCTCGCTCTACATGATTTTCATCGTGCCCCTGTTCTTCCTGCTGCGCAAGCGCTATCCCGGCATACGCCTGCAGATCTTCGAAGGCTCGGCGGGGCAGATCGACCAATGGCTGCTGACCGGCCACATCGACATCGGCCTGCCGTACCGGTATGGGGCGGCGGTGTCGGGCAGCGAATGCCTGATCGCGGCCGATTCCTGTTTGGTGGGTCCGGCGGGGGACCGCCTCACGCGCCGCGCATCGGTGGAGTTCGCCCAGCTGGACGGCCTGCCCCTGGTGCTGCCCAGCGCGCCCAGCGGCGTGCGCACCACGCTCGACAAGCTGGCGCGCAGGGAAAAGGTGGCGCTGGACATCATCGTCGAGGCGGATTCCACGCAGCTGCAAAAAGCCATAGTCGCCAAGGGGGGCGCCTATACGGTGCTGCCGCGGCTCGCGATCTCGTCGGAACTGGAAAGCGGCCAGCTGCAGGCCGCCCGCATCGTGAACCCGGTGATCGAACGCAAGATCGTCCTGGCGACGACCAGCGCGCACCCGCCGTCCTACGCCGCGCGGTCCGTGGCCATGGCCATCCGTGAAATAGGCCAGTTGCCCGAGACCGCGGTGTTCTGGTCGTCGGGCGACAGAACCCCCGCGGAGCCGGACGCGGGGGAAGCGGAGGGCTAGGGCCTGCCGATGCCCCGAAAGGCCCCGGCCCCGCCGGCGCGCATCAGTCTATCTTCGCGCCGGACACCTCGATCACCTTCTTCCACTTGGCCTGTTCGCTCACGACCAGCGCCTGCATTTCGGCGGCGGTGTTGCCTTCGGGCAGCAGGCCGGCCTTCAGCATGCGCTCTTTGAGCTCGGGCTGGCTGAGCACTTTGTTGAGCGCGGTGTTGAGCTTCTGGACGATGGCGTCGGGCGTGCCGCCGGGAACGCTCAAGTAGTTGACCGGCGATGAATCGAAGCCGGGCAGGTCGTCGGCGATGGGCGGCACGCCGGGCAGGGCGTCCAGCGGCTTGATCGTGGCGACGCCCAGCGGGATCAGGTCGCCGGACTCGATGAAGGGCATGTAGACCGTCAGGCTGTCGATGGCCATTTCCACGCGGCCGCCCACGAGGTCCTGCATGGCGGGGCCGGTGCCGCGATAGGGCACGTGGTCGATCTGCGCGCCCGTCATGACCTTGAAGAGCTCGCCGGACAGATGGCTGGAGGCGCCGATGCCGGCGCTGGCGAAGCGGATGCTGTGCGGCTCCTTCTTGGCCTTCTCGATCAGTTCCTTGACGCTCTTGACGCCCACGGTCTTGTTGACGACCAGCACGCTGGGCACGATGGCGATGCGCGACACCGGCTTCAGATCCTTGTTCGGATCATAAGGCAGGCTTTTCATCAGATAGGGGTTGGTCAGCTGCGGGCCGGGCGTCGTGTACAGCACGGTGTAGCCGTCGGGTTTCGCGTCGGCCACGATGCGGGCGCCCACGGTCGCGCCGCCGCCCGGCTTGTTCTCGATGATGATGCTCTGGCCCAGCTCCTTGGCCAGGGGCTCGGCCACCATGCGCGCCGTCAGGTCGGCGCCGCCGCCGGGCGCGAAAGGCACGACCATGCGTATGGGCTGGTTGGGATAGCCGCCGGCGTCCTGCGCCAGGGCGGCGCCGGCGCCGACGGCGGCGAGCGTAAAGGCCAAGAGGGTTTGCTTCAGGGTTTTCATGGTGAGTCTCCGATGGTTCAGGTGGGTAGTCCCAGAACCTGTTTTGCAAGGATGTTGCGTTGAATTTCGTTCGTGCCGCCGTAGATCGTCGTGATGGCGGAGTTGTAGAGCCGGGCGCAAGGCGTGATCTGCGTATCGCCCACCCATAGCGTGGCGGCGTCGCCGCCGTTTTCCTGCGCGGCCTCGACGACTTCCATGGCGATGCGCGAATAGGTTTCCGTGGCCCAGATCTTCAACAGCGAAACACTGGGCGGCAACGGCTCGCCGCGCTTCACGATGTCGGCATAGCCGGCGTACAGCGACTGCAGGTCCTCGACGTCGAGCATGGACGCCACGTACCGGTCGGCGAAGGCCTGGTCCGCGAACAGGTCCCGCGCCTCGCCCAGCAGGCGCAGCTGGTTCAATGCGTAGCGGGCCTGGTTGGGACTGCCGACGAAGATGCGCTCGAAGTCCAGCAGCGCTTTCGCGATGGTCCAGCCCTGGTTCAATGCGCCGACCAGGTTCTCCTTCGGCACCTTGACGTGGTCGAAGAAGACTTCGCAGAACTCTTCCTCGCCGCCGATGTTGCGGATCGGCCGGACGGTGATGCCGGGCGACTTCATGTCGGCCAGCAGGAAGCTGATGCCGGCCTGCTTCTTCACGGTCTTGTCCGTGCGGACCAGCATGAAGATATGGGTGGCGTCCTGGGCGAGCGTCGTCCAGATCTTCTGGCCGTTCACGATGAAGTGATCGCCTTCCAGGACGGCTTCGGTGCGCAGCGAGGCAAGGTCGGAACCGGCGTTGGGCTCGGAATACCCCTGGCACCATATGTTCTCGCCCGAGATGATCTTGGGCAGGTATTTGCTGCGCTGCGCCTCGGTGCCGTACTTGATCAGCACGGGACCGATGTTGATGATGCCCTGGTCGGGCGTGCGGGCCACGCCGTAGGCCTCCATTTCTTCGATGAAGGCGATCAGCTTGTCGGGGTCCAGCCCCATGCCGCCGTGTTCGCGCGGCCAGGCGGGCGCGATCCATCCCTGGCGCGACAGCGCCAGGTACCAGTCCTTGAGGTCGGCCCAGTGCAGGCGCTTGGGCGGGTTGCGCAGGGCGTCGGGGTAGTTCTCTTTGAGGAAGCGCCGTATGGTGGCGCGAAAGACCGGCTCGGGCACGCGGTTCCAGTCCGTGTCCTGGCCGGCGTCCATGGGCTCGGCGCGGGTTTCCGCTTCCCCCTCGCCGGCGCCGGCGCCCGAATAGGCCAGCCGGCGGCATTCCTGCACGCCGCCCAGCCAGCCCGCGAGATGCAGGGCGCGTTTCAGATAAAGGCCCACGTCCAGTTCGTCCGTATAGCCGATCGCTCCGTGGAACTGGATCGCCAGCCGCGTCATGAGCAGGGCAGCATGCGCGCAGCGCGCCTTGACCCGCCCGCTGCCCGCGGCGAACCGCCCGGCGTCCTCGGGCGGTTGGTCGAGGAATTCCCGCAGCACCGCGCCGGCGAGCTCCACCTGCAGGCGGGCGTCCACCATGCGGTGCTGCAAGGCTTGATTGCTGCCTATCGGCTTGCCGAACTGCACGCGCGTCTTGAGATAGTCGAGCGTGGCCTGGAACGCCTGTTCGGCGATGCCCAGCAGTTCGGCGGCCTGGACGGCGCGCGCGCAGCCGTGGGCATGCTGCAGCGCCCGTTCCGCCGCTTCGGCGTCGGCCAGCCGGTTGCCCGACGGCACCATGGCCTGGTCCAGGTTCAGGGTGGCGGCCAGCGAGCCGTCGACCCGCGCATGCGTGTCGACGCGCAGCCCGGCGGTAGCGGCCGGCACCCAATGGACGCCCGCGGCGCTGCCGCCGCAGAACACCAGCCAGCCGTCGGCGACGGCGGGGTACACCCATTGCTTGGCGCCCGATATGGCGGTCGAGCCGCCGTGCGCATCGGCGCGCGTGCCGGCGATCTGGCCGGCCGTCGGCGCGCCGCCGTGGGATTCCTGCCAGGCCAGTCCCACGACCCGCGTGCCCGCCGCCAGCCCGGCCAGCAATTCATCGCGCAAGGCCGAGGCGGGCAGCGCCGCCAGCGCGGCGGCCGCGTGGATGGCCGTGGGCAGATAGGGTTCGGGCAGGAGATTCCTGCCGATTTCGGTCGCGATGGCGGCCGCGGCGCCCAGGCCCAGTTCCAGGCCTCCCAGCTCTTCCGGCGCCAGCAGGCCGGTCCAGCCGGCTTCCGCCATTTTTTGCCAGACTTCCCGCTCGTAGCCCGGAACGGTGTCGCGCAGCGCCCGTAGGCGCGCCGGCGGTGAAACGGCGCGCAGGAAGTCGCGGGCGCTGTCCGCGAAAGCCTGTTCCATCTGCCGTCGTTCGTTTTGACTGCTTGCTTGCATGATTCCCCGATTGTCCGCGTGATTCCGATTGACCGGGCCAGTGTAGGGGCAAATGCCCGCAAGGGTCAGGGGGCAAACACGTAAACCAGAGTTGCGCATTCTGTTAATCGGGCGCGGATATAACGATAAGGGCATATCTGGATTGCCTGCGCTTCGCTGGCGCGAAGGCCATGCTTGCCCTAGACTCCGTTCGTGTGCATGGCGGCCGCTGGCCGCATGGAAAACAGGAGAATTGCAGTGCTGCCTTTGTTATCGCATATTCGCGTGCTCGATCTGAGCCGTGTGCTGGCGGGTCCGTGGAGCAGCCAGATCCTGGCGGATCTGGGCGCCGATGTCATCAAGGTCGAACGCCCCGGGCGCGGCGACGACACCCGCGCCTGGGGGCCCCCCTTCCTGAAGCGCGCCGACGGCGGCAATACGGAAGAGGGCGGCTACTTCATCGCGGCCAATCGCGGCAAGCGTTCCATCACGCTCGACCTCCAGACCCCCGAAGGCCAGGAAATCGTCAAGAAGCTGGCGGCGCAATGCGACGTGGTCCTGGAGAACTACAAGGTCGGCACGCTGGACCGCCTGGGGCTGGGCTACAAAGACCTCGCTGCCATCAACCCCGGCATCATCTATTGCTCGGTCACCGGCTTCGGCCAGACCGGCCCGCGCAGCAAGCTTCCCGCCTACGACTTCCTGATCCAGGCCATGGGCGGGCTGATGAGCGTGACCGGCGAACGCGACGACAAGCCGGGCGGCGGGCCGCAGAAGGTCGGCGTGCCCATCGTGGACCTGGTTACCGGCGTATACGGCGCGGTGGCCATCATGGCGGCCCTGGTGGGCCGCAGCCAGACCGGCCAGGGCGACCACATCGACCTGGCGATGCTGGACGTGCAGGTCGGCCTGCTGGCCAACCAGGCCATGAACTACCTGCTGTCGGGCAACACGCCCAAGCGCACCGGCACGGCGCATCCCAACATCCAGCCGCAAAGAATCTTCGATTGCCGCAACGGGCAGATCGTGCTGGTGGTGGGCAACGACGGGCAGTTCCAGGCGCTGTGCGACGTGCTGGGCCACCCCGAACTGAAGGACGACGAGCGTTTCATCACCAACGGCAAGCGCGTGATGAACCAGTCGGCGCTTGACCCGATACTCGACGCCGCCTTCCTGTCGCAGGACCGGGAGCACTGGCTTGCCAGGCTGGAAGAGGCCGGCATTCCGGCGGGCCCGATCAACAGCATCCCCGAAGTGTTCAACGAGCCGCAAGTCGTGCATCGGGAAATGCTGCGCCATCTGCCGCATCCCCTGGCCGGCACCGTGCCGCAGGTGATGAGCCCGCTGCGCTTTGCGCGCGCGCCCCTGAAGACCGACACCCCGCCGCCGCTGCTGGGCCAGCACACCGACGAAGTCCTGGGCGGCCTGGGTTTTTCCAGCGAAGAAATCGAAAGCCTGCGCCGCCGCAAGGTGGTCTGAGCGGCGCGCCCAATCCCACGCAACAAGGATAGACGACATGCATGACGATTACACCGAACTCAAGATCGAACGCATCGGCCACGTGGCCGTGCTGCGCCTTGCCAACCCGCCGGTCAACGCCCTGAGCACCACCCTGATGAACGAGCTCACGCTGGCGCTGGACCGCATCTCCGAATCCGACGACGTGCGCGCCGTGGTGCTCACGGGCGAAGGCAAGGTGTTCTGCGCCGGGGCGGACCTGAAGTCGCGCGGGGAAACCATCAAGGGGCCGGGCGATCTGCCCCAGCATTCCCGCCGCACGCGGGAATGCTTCCACGCCATACGGGAATGCTCCAAGCCGGTCGTCGGCGCGATCAACGGCGCCGCGCTCGGCGCGGGGCTGGCCATCGTCGCCTCCTGCGACATCCTGGTCGCCGCCCGGACCGCGGTGGTCGGTCTGCCTGAAATCAACGTGGGCCTGCTGGGCGGCGGGCGCCACGGCATGCGGCTGTTCAGCCATTCCCGCCTGCGCCGCATGATGCTGACGGGCTTGCGGGTCGATGGCGACGAACTCTATCGCCTGGGCGTGGTCGAGGCCAGCGTGCCGGTGGAAGAAGTCCTGGACCGCGCGCTCGAACTGGCGCGGGAAATCGCCTCCAAGAGCCCGCTGTCCACCGTGCTCGCCAAACAGACGCTGAACGCCATCGAAGACATGAGCCTGCGCGACGGCTATCGCTACGAACAGGACATGACCGCCGCCATCGCCAAGACGGACGATGCGAAGGAAGCGAGGCTGGCCTTCCTGGAAAAGCGCGCGCCCGTGTTCCGAGGTTCCTGACGCGGGCCGCATGCGGCTAAAATCGCAGGCACGGCAAACCTTGCGGAGAAAACACATGCGCGCAGCCTGGTATTCCAAGAACGGAAAAGCGGAAGACGTCCTCGAAGTCGGGGACCTGCCCGATCCCACGCCGGGCCCCGGCGAGGTCAGGGTCAGGCTCCACACGTCGGGGGTGAATCCCTCCGACGTCAAGTCCCGGGCCGGAAGCCGTCCCGTCCAGTCGGGGTTCATCGTGCCGCACAGCGACGGCGCGGGCGTGATCGACCAGGTCGGGGAAGGCGTCGCGCCGGACCGCATCGGCAAACGCGTATGGATATGGAACGGGCAATGGCGGCGGTCCATGGGCACGGCGGCGCAATACATCGCACTGCCCTCCGAACAGGCCGTCCCCCTGCCCGACTGGATCGAATTCGACGAAGCCGCCTGCCTGGGCATTCCGGCCATGACGGCCTTCCATGCGGTCGAACTGCTGGGCGAGCTCCAGGGCAAGAATATCCTGGTCACCGGCGCCGCCTCGGGCGTGGGCTTCTACGCCGCGCAATTCGCCATGATCAAGGGCGCCCGGGTCATCGCCACCGTCGGCTCGGCCGACAAAGCCGCCTTGCTGGCGCGCATCGGGGTTTCCGACGTCATCCTGTACAAGAACGGCAAGGTGGCCGAGCAAATCCTGGCCTGCACCGGCGGCCAGGGCGTCGACGGCGTGGTCGACCTCGATTTTTCATCCACGACCAAGCTGGTGTCGGCGGGCGCGGTCGCCCACCACGCCGTGGTGGTGTCCTACGGCTCCAACGTGCGCGAAGGCATCGCCTTCGATTTCGGCGCTTGGCTGCCCCGGTCCATCAGCCTGCATTTCTTCCTGGTCTACGAACTGCGTCCGGCCGAGCGCGCGGCCGCCATCCAGGGCATCAACGCGCTCTTGCAGAACGGCCGCCTGCAGCACGTCGTGGGCGCATCGTTCTCGCTGGAGGACATCGTGCGCGCCCACCAGGCCGTCGAGGCCGGCCAGACCGTCGGCAACGTCGTCGTCAATTTGCCCTGAGCGCCCCGATCCAATGCGCTGGTGGTAACCCTTATTCGTCGCGTCCTGATATATAAATTAGAGTGCAGCGGGGATATGGCCTCAATGGCCAAGCGTTCTACGACGAAGCGTTGCGCCGGCCATACGACCGTGCGGCAAGCAACATTGGGTGGATACGATGCGCGACCTGGATCAAAAAGTAGAGCGGCTTGCAATCGAAATCGGTCTCGACCACCGTGAGCTCGCCGAACGCAAGCAATTCCTGGAGCTCACGGACGACGACGCGCGCCGTCTGCGCCTGGTCAACGAAAGGCTGCGGGGGCATTACCATCGCCTGGCCGACGCCTTCTACGACCACCTGACCAGCTTCGACCAGCTAAGGAAGCTGCTGGGGGCGGACGAACAGCTGGCGCGGCTCAAGCACGTCCAGAGCGCCTACTTCCATAGCCTGATGGCGGGCGATTACGGCGCGGATTACGTTCGCGACCGCCTGCGCGTGGGGCTGGTGCATCAGCGCATCGGCATCGAACCCAAGTGGTATCTGGGCGCGTACCGCAAGTACGTCGCCGAAATGCAGAGGCTGCTGTGGGAACTGCTGGGCGACGATCCCGACGAATTCCTGGCCACCTGCAATGCGCTCATCAAGGTGGTGTGCTTCGACATCTCCCTGGCGCTGGACACCTACTTCCAGGCCGACACCGAGGAAATCCTGGAGCACAAGGAGTACGCGGAGCAGATCGTCGCCACCATGCCCAGCGGCCTGATGATGATCAGCGAGAACCTGCTGATCCTGTCCATGAATCCCGCAATGCGCGCCATGTTCCTGATGGACGACGACGTCTCGGGCGTGGGCATGCCGTTGTTCACCCTGGTCAAGAGCAGCCTGCTGCAGAATGCGGCGGTCGAGGCCCTGGCGACCGAATCCGGCAACAGCGGCATATTCGTCGCCATGCAGCGGGGCGCGGCGGTGGTGCACCTGAATTTTTCATTGACCTGCATCCGCTACCGGGGCAAGAAGCTGCTGCTCGCCATGGCGGAGGACGTCAGCGAAAAACTGGAAGCCCGGGCGCAGCTGGCTGAAATCGAAGACCGCTACCGCATGACCTTCGACTATGCCGCCGTGGGGCTGGCCCAGACCATGCCGGACGGCAGGCTGTCGCGCGTCAATGCCAAGTTCTGCGAGATCCTGGGCTATCGGCCCGAAGAACTGCTCGGCCGCCGCATGGCCGAATTTGCCCATCCCGAGGAAAAGGCGAGCGCGCATGCCATGGTGGCCAGCGTGCTGGCCGGGAAGCTCGAAGGCTATCGCCGGGAACGGCGCTATCTGCACAAAGACGGCCATATCGTCTGGGCCGGCGTCACGGTCTCGTGCCTGATGGACGGCGGGCTGCGCATGGGCCTCGTCCTGGTGCTGGAAGACATCTCGCAGCGCAAGCTCATGGAGCAGGAGCTCGCCATGCTGGCCTGCCAGGACCCGCTGACGCAGCTGCCCAACCGCGTGCTGCTGCAGGACCGGCTGGCCCACGAACTGCGGCGCGCCGAACAGAACGGCAGCGCCGTGGCCGTCATGTATATCGACCTGGACCGCTTCAAGAACGCGAACGACAGCCTCGGGCACAAGGCCGGCGACGCCGTGCTGGTGGAGGTCGCGCGCAGGCTGCAGGCGCTGGCCGGCGCGGCCGACACCGTCGCCCGGCCGGGCGGCGACGAGTTCGTCATGGTGATGCCCGACGTGGCCACGGAAGACGGCGTCGCCCGGCGCGCGCAGGCGATCCTGGCCAGCCTGTCGCGGGTCATCCGCTTTGACGACGGCGAGTTCTACACGGGCGCGAGCATCGGCATCGCCCTGTTTCCCGCCGACGGAGACAACGGCGAGGCCATGCTGAAGCACGCCGATGCGGCCATGTATCGGGCCAAGGAATGCGGGCGCAACAACTTCCAGTTCTACACCGAAGAACTCAGCGCGCGGAACGCGCAGCGCATGTATCTCACCAACGGCCTGCGCCAGGCGCTGGACCGGAACGAATTCCAGCTGCACTACCAGCCCAAGCTGGAGGCCCGCAGCGGGCGCGTGGTCGGGGTCGAAGCCCTGATCAGGTGGTTCCCGGCCGGGGGCGGCATGATCTCGCCCGCCGAATTCATCCCCATCGCCGAAGAATCGGGCCTCATCATCCCCATCGGCGACTGGGTGCTGGCCACCGCCTGCAAGCAGGCCGCCGGCTGGCGCCGCGAGGGGCGGGACGGCTTCCGCGTGGCCGTCAACTTGTCGGCGGCGCAGCTCAAGAACCGGGACGTCGTGCAAGTGGTGGCGCAGGCGCTGCGCGACGCCGACTGCCCCGCGGACGCCCTGGATCTCGAAATCACTGAAAGCATGCTGATGGAAAACCCCGAAAAAGTGTCGCGCACGCTGCAAGGCCTGTGCGACCTGGGCGTGCGCCTGTCCATCGACGACTTCGGAACCGGCTATTCCAGCCTCAACTACTTGAAGAGCTTCCCCATCCACGAGCTCAAGATCGACCAGACTTTCATACGCGACATCCCGGGCGAAGCCGGGCACGCGTCCATCGTGAAGGCCATCATCGATCTGGCGCACAGCATGGAGCTGATCGTGGTCGCCGAGGGGGTGGAGACGGCCGAACAAAAAGCCTTCCTGGAACGCGAGCGTTGCGACGAATTGCAGGGCTACCTGTTCAGCAAGCCGCTGCCGGCCCATCAACTGGGGCAGCTGCTCGATTCCGGCGCCATCGGCCGGGCATGGTCCGGCACCGTGTCCTGAACGGTCCGCACGCTGTCGCGGCCGGCCCGCTTGGCCTCGTACAGCCCCTCGTCGGCCATCTGCAGCAACTGTTCGAAGCTCTCGATGCCGTCGCGCAGCGACGCCACCCCGATCGATGCCGTGAACCGGATGACTTCCCCCTTGGCCGTGACCGTGCCGTTTTCGGCGATGGCGGCGCGCACGCGCTCGGCGATCGACAAGGCATTGGCAAGATTGGCATGCGGCAGCAGCACGGCGAATTCTTCGCCGCCCAGCCTGCCCGCGACGTCCTGTATGCGGTTGCCCGCGTGCAGAATGTCGCTCAGGGCCTTCAAGACCTGGTCGCCGGCATGATGGCCGTAGGTGTCGTTGATGGATTTGAAGTGGTCCACGTCCAGCATCATGACCGACAGCGGGTGCCCGTGCCGCCGGGCGGCCAGCACTTCCGCGTCGCCCGTCGCCATGAAGTGGTTGCGGTTGGGCAGGTTGGTCAGCCCGTCCCGGTGCGCCAGCAGCTGCAGCCGGTTCATGGTCTCCACATGCTGGCTGATGTCGCGCCCGATGTTGACGATGCCTTGCGGGGCGTCGCCGTCGCCCCATAGGGGGCGGGCCAGCCATTCGATGTCGCGCAAGCCTTTCGCGGTGTCGCTGCGCTGCCGATAGCGGATGAAGTACGGAGGATTCAGCACGTCGTCCAGGTGGATGGCGGCGGCGTCCGCGTCGTTCCCGCCGCCCATGCTCAGGAAATGCCTGCCCAGCAGCGCCGCGGGCTCGGCGCCGTAGAGCTCGCAGAACGCGGGGTTCACATAGGTGTAGCGGCCCTGGATGTCCATTTTCACCACCAGGTCGGTGGTGCCTTCCACGATCAGGCGGTAGTCCTCGTCCTTGGCGCGCAGCGCCTTCTGCGCCATGGCCTCTTTTTCATCGAAAAGATGCTGCCGCACCTGGTACACCAGCAGACAGATCACGGCCGCGATGGAAATCAGTATGAACAGCCCCGCTTCCAGCAGCGCCAGGCGCTTCCAGGGAGCCAGGACCACGCCGGTGTCGCGCCCGGTCGCGATGATCAGGGCGTCGTCCATGTGCAGCTCGCCGGCGTAGGCGGTGCGCAGCGCCACCACCTGGGTCTGGGGATGGGACGCCGGACGGTCGTACATGACCGAGCTGTGCTTGCCGCTGCGCAGGTGGCGCATGAACACGGCGTTGTCCAGGCTGTGCTGGTGGTCGCCTCCGGCGCTGCGCGGACGCCGCAGGAAGGGGAGGCCGTCGGAATGCACGATGGCGGCCCACATGTCGGGCGCGTACAGGACGGACTTCAGGAGCGTATCGAAATACTCGGTGTTCAGCGTGGCATAGGCCATGCCTTTGAAGTTGCCGTCGGGCTTGATGATGGCGCGGCTCAAGTTCACCGAATAGACGTTGGCCGCGCTGACATAGGGTTCCGACACGTACAGCGTCTTGGCGGCGGGCGCCCGCTGCACCGTCTTGAAGTATTCGCGACGGCTGAAGTCGGATCCGATGTGCTCGGGCCGGCTGGACGCCGTCTGGCGCCCGGTGTGGTCGAGCACCCCCGCGGTGCCCACGCCCGGCATGGCGCTCACCATGGACTTGAGATAGGCGATCTGCGCCATCACGTCCTGGCTCTGCGCATAGGCCAGTATCGATTCCAGGGCCTGGTTGGTGCTGGCCAGATGCAGTTCGATGTTCTGGGCGATGATGGTGGATTGGGTCGCCAGCCTTTCTTCTTCGCTTTTCCGGGCGCGGTGGTATTCCGTCCACAAATGCGCGACGACGATGGCGGCCAGTACCAGCAGGGCGACCCCGAGGGTGAGCTGTTGCGCCCTGGCACGCCTGGAGGTCATATTGGAGACGGACATGGGATAGGTGCCGGCGGGGCCGAGGCTGTGTGGGCAAGAGTGTGGGGACGGGTATGGCGTGGTATTGTAACGAAAAATGATTTTTTCACGGAGAGGGGCGCGATGACGATCCGATATGCCAAGCTGTTGCTGGTTGCCTCGATGGCGTTCTATGTAACGCTGGTGGCCTTCGGCAACCTCACCGACTACGGCAGCAATCTCGCCTTCGTGCGGCACGTGCTGGCCATGGACACCATTTTTCCGGATTCGGCCATCCGCTACCGCGCCATCGAATCGCCGACCGCCCAGCACGCCCTTTATGGGCTCATCATCCTGGCGGAGATACTGACCGCCGCCATCTGCTGGCTGGGCGCCTGGCGCATGGGGCGCCGCTTGCGGGCGTCCGCCGCGGAGTTCGACAAATCCAAGAACACCGCCGTCGTGGGGCTGGTCCTGGGCTTCGTGCTGTGGCAAGTGGGCTTCATGGCGATCGGCGGCGAATGGTTCGGCATGTGGATGTCGCCGCAGTGGAACGGGCAGGAATCCGCGTTCCGCTTCGCCACCACGCTCATCCTCGTGCTGATCTTCCTGACCCGGGGCGACGCCGACACCGGCGCTTGACTCGGCGCGCCCCGGGCGGACGGGGCGCCCGGACCGTTACTGCAGCTTGATGTCCAGCTCTTTGATCAAGGGCTCCATGGCGGCGCGGTCCTCGGCGATGGTCTTCGCCAGTTCCTCCGGGCTGCTGCCGATGGGAATCATGCCCAGGTTGGCCAATTGCTCTTGAAGCGCGGGCTCCTTCAGGATGCCGGCGACGGTCTGCTGGATTTCCAGCACCCGCTCGCGCGGCAGCCCGGCCGGCCCCATGAGGCTGATCCAGGGCTGGGACGAATAGCCTTCGAGCCCCGATTCGTTCAGCGTGGGCACGTCGGGCAGGCCGGAGAAGCGGCTGGGGCTGGTGATGGCCAGCGCGCGGACCCGGCCGCCGTCGATCAGGCCCTTGGCGCTGGACGGGGCGTCCAGCGCGATATCGAGCTGGCCGCCGAGCAGATCGTTCTGGGTCTTGCCGGACGAGGAAGACGGCACGTACAGCGCCGTGATGCCGGCGCGCCTGGAAGTCTGTTCCCAGACCAGGTGGAAAGCCGTGCCGACGGTGAACGAGCCGATGGAGACGTCGCGCGCCTTGGTCGCGTCGACGAAATCCCGCCAGGTCTTCAGGGGGCTGTCTTTGGACACGATGAATATGAAGGGCGTGCGGGCGACCAGGGATATCGGGGTCAGGTCCTTGACCGGATCGAATGGCAGCGACTTCACCGTGAACGGCATGATGGTGACGGCGGAGGCCACCACCATGCCCAGCGTGTAGCCGTCGGCCGGCGCTTCGACGATGCTGCGGGTGCTGATGATGCCCGAGGCGCCCGGCTTGTTTTCGACGATGACCGGCTGGCCCCATTTCGAGCTGAGCCGGTTCGCGACGATGCGCAGCATGACGTCCACCGGGCCGCCCGGCGGGTTCGACACGATGATGGTCACCGGCCGTTCAGGGTAGGCCGCAAGGGCGGCGGTGCCGAAGCAGGCCGTGGTGGCCAGGAGCAGACAGCGTAGGACGTTCTTGAGCAAGGCGGGTCTCCGGAAATTGGAATGGAACTGGAATGCAAATTGGAATGGGGTCAGGCCAGGATTTCGAGATGCGGGAAGGGCGGCCAGTCGGCCGCCCCTTCGCGTATGAATTTTATCCAGTTGGACTGGATTTTCCGCGTGAGGCGCGCGGCGTCGTCCGCCGTGGTGCCGGCGAGCATGGGCGCGGCGCCGAAGGCGTCGAGCGTGCCGAAGACGAAGGGCAGCTCGATGCAATGGCATGCGCCATAGCGCTCGGTGGGCGCATGGTCGAACCGGTAGGCCCATGCCGACCGCCCCTGCGCGCGCGCCGCCTCGGCCCAGGCGCGGGACGGCGCGCCGAACACCCGGTCGCCCGCCGCCTGGCTGGCGTCGTCGATGTGCACGTTCGGAAAGGCCGCCATTTCGTTGCGCGTATAGCCGATGAGGACGTCGGCCTTGCCGGCGCTGCTGCGGCGGATGTCGTCCATGTGGCCGGTGATCACGTCCCCGTCCACGACCGGGCAGAACAGGGCGCGGCCGATCTCATCGCTCTTGAGGGCCTCCAGGACGGCGGGCGCGCGCTGGGCGCGCAGCAGGTCCTGGCAGGGCAGGGCGCGGGCCTCTTCCAGGTTGCGCGCGCCGGCCGCCTCCAGCACTTTCCGGCCGAGCACGGCCGCCTCGTCGGCGGACCGGAAGCCGCGGCCCAGCGAGGCGCTTTGAAGAATGGCGCGGCTGAACAGGGGGTTGCGGCCCAGCATGGCGGCGATGCACGACCCGCCGGCCGACTGGCCCATGAGCGTGATGGCCGACGGATCGCCGCCGAAATTCTCGATGTTTTCCGCCACCCATCGAACGGCGGCTTCCTGGTCGAGCAGGCCCAGGTTGGCGGGCATGCCGGGCACGTAGAGCCAGCCCAGCGCGGCGAGCCGATAGTTGGGCGCGACCACCACGATATCGCCCAGCGCCGCGAGCTTTTCGCCCGAGTACCAGTCGGGGGCGCCGCCCCCGCTTTGCCAGGCGCCGCCGTGCAGCCAGACGACGACCGGGCGCTTGCGCTTGTCCGGCGCCGGCGTCCAGATGGTCAGGTGCAGGCAGTCTTCGGCTTGCGGGTCGTTCAACGGGCCCATGACGTCTTCGAGGCGCGAGGGCAGCTGCGGCGCCAGCGGCCCGGGCCGGGTGCAGTCGAGTTCGGTGTAGGGGACCGGCGGGGCCGGCGGGGCGAAGCGCAGGGGCCCCACGGGCGCCGCGGCATAAGGAATGGCCCGGAAAACATTGGCCTGGCCGGTGTAAAGGCCGATGACCTTTCCCTGGCGGGTGGTGGTGCTTACGGTATGGGTCGTCATGCGCTGGTTCGAATGAAGATGGAGGAGCCGCGATCAGCGTGCATCATAACGGTTTGCGCGGCTCGCCGGAGGGTTGAAGGAAAAAGAACGGCGGCCGGCTCAGCGCTTGGGCACGGTCCAGAAATAGATGCGCTTCTGGTTCACGATCAAGGTCTGGTCCGGCGCCCAATCGCCCATGTCGAAGGCGTGGGAAACGATGCGGGTGCCGGGCTTGAGCTTGAGCAGCGTGGGGCGCAGCCGCAAGTTCAGCGTCGGCAGCAGATACAGGCTGATGACCGTGGCCTTGGACAAATCCTGCTCGAACAGATCGCCTTCTATGAACGTGACCTTGTCGCTGACGCCCTGCTGCTCGGCGTTGGCGCGGGCTTCGCGGATGCGGGTCGGGTCGATGTCTATGCCGACGCCGCGCGTGCCGTGCCGCTTCGCCGCGGTGATCGGGATGCGGCCGTCGCCCGAGCCCAGGTCGTAGAGCACGTCGTCGGGGCCGACCTTGGCGATCTCCAGCATGGCGTCGACGACTTCCTGCGGAGTGGGCACGTAGATGACGTCGGGCTCGCGCGACGCCTGGGCGGCGCCGCCCGGCTGCGCCTGGGCTTGGCTGGGCGGAGGCAGGGCGACGAGGCCCAGCCCCAGGGATACGGCGACTGCACTTAGCGCATGTTTCATGATGGCTCCTTGGAAAGGAAGGACACAAGGCTACGACGTTACCGGAGGGGAAGAGGAGCGGGTCAGCAACAGCAGCGCGCCCACGGCCAGCACCGACAGGCCGACCAGGGCGCCGATGCCGGTATGGCGGACGCTGGCATACAGGAGATAGGCGCTGGTGGCGCAGAAGACGAGCGGCAGCAGCGGATACAGCGGCACGCTGTATGGCCGGACCCGGTCGGGAAATTTGCGGCGCAGCACGAAGAGCGCCACGCCGGTCAGCACGAAGAACAGCCAGAAGACCGGCGCGGTGTATTCCACCATGGTGGCGAAGCCGCTGCGCGTCAGGGCGCCCACCAGGATCAGGCCCAGCACGATGGCGGCTTGCACCCAGAGCGCGCGGACGGGGGCGTTGCGCCCGGCATGCCAATGGCCCAGGGCGGAGAACAGGCTGGAGTTGCGCCCGAAGGCATAGCTGGTGCGCGCGCCGGTGAGTATCGTCGCGTTCGCGGAAGTCAGCGCCGATACCGCGATCAGCGTGGCCACGATGCCCGCCCCGACCGGGCCCAGGGCGATCTGCATCATGTCGGCCGCAATGGCGCTCGACGCGCCCAGGGCGGGCAGGCCGAGCACGGCCAGATACGCCCAGTTCACCAGGAAGTACAGCGTGGTGATCAGCGCCAGGCTGATCGCGAGCGCGCGGGGCAGGTTCTTGCCGGGCCCCAGCACTTCGGCCGACACATAGGCGGCCTCGTTCCAGCCGCCATAGGTGAGCATGACGAAGATCAGCACCAGGCCCCAGTTCGAGACGTTGCCGGCATCGCCCCAATCGGGCAGGCCGGAGGTGGGCGGCGCATGCCAGAACCCGACGCCGATGATCAGCAGGACGCCCAGCACCTCCAGCAGGGTCAGGATGTTCTGCGTGGTCTTGCCCGACTTCAGGCCGACCACGTTCAGCGTGGTCAGCGCCAGCACCATGGCGGCGGCGTAGACGGCCGATGAATAGGGCCCGAGCGCGTACAGCTTGGTGGCGTAGTCGCCGAACACGAAGCCCAGCAAGGCGATGGACCCCGTCGGGATGATGGTGAGGCGGGCCCAGGCGAACAGGAAGCTGATCCGGTGGCCGAAAGCCAGCCGCAGGAAATGGTATTCGCCGCCGGCGCTGGGGTGGGTAGTGGACAACTCGGCATAGCACAAGGCCCCGCCCAGGGAGATCAGCCCGCCCAGCACCCACGCGGCCATCATTTGCGCGGCGCTGGAAGAATTGGCGGCGACCAGGGCCGGCGCGCTGAATATGCCGGCGCCAATGACGATGCCCGTGATGATGGCGATGACGTCCACCGTTCCCAGCAGCGGTTTCGGCGCAGCCGCCTCGGCGGCCCCGGCCATGGCGGGGATCGGCGTCGCGTCTACGGCCCGATGATCGTCGCGAGGCATGTGCTGTCTCCTGGAGTGGCAAGGTCGGTGGCGCGCCGCCATGCCGCAGTAATCACGGCTCAACGCGTAGAATGATACATGGGCTTTGCCAAGCCCACGTCGATCGATTCACGAATTTTATTTCCATTGATTACGCCGGCAACTTTTTGTTTGCGCGGCATCGAACATCAAAGCAGACAGGAGCGCGTCATATGTGGGTTTCAAGGGCATTGGGCGGCGTCGCCATCGCGGCGTTTTTCATGGGGGCGGCGGCGCAAGGGGCCGAACGCCAGGCGCGGGCGGGCGCCGAAGCGCCGCCGGCCTATACCGAACTCGACGTCCCCTACGTCCAGACGCCCGGCGCGGTCGTGGCCCGCATGCTCGAACTGGCCGATGTGCAGGCGTCCGATTTCGTCTATGACCTGGGTTCCGGCGACGGCCGCATCGCCATCGCCGCCGTGCGCGACCGCGGCGCCAAGGGCGCCTTCGGCGTCGAGATCGATCCCAGGCTGGTGGACGAGGCTCGGGCCAATGCCGAACGGGCGGGCGTCTCGGGCCGGGTGAGCTTCGAAGTCCAGGACTTGTTCACCACGGACTTTTCCCGCGCCTCCGTGGTCACCATGTATCTGCTGCCCGACGTCAACCTGAAGCTGCGGCCCACGCTGCTCGGCATGCCGGCCGGCACCCGGGTGGTGTCCCACCAGTTCGACATGGGCGACTGGGCCCCCGACCTGCACGAACGCCAGGGGCGCCGCAATCTGTACCTCTGGGTGGTGCCCGCCAGGCTGCACGGCAAATGGACGCTGCAGCAAGGGCAGGGCGACGACCTGACGCTGGAGTTCGACCAGCGCTATCAGCGCTTCGAAGGCGCGGCATCCGGCGGCGCCGCCCGGTACCAGATACGGGACGGCTGGATACGCGGCAATGAAATCCACTTCCAGCTCTACAAGGAATCGGGCGTGCATCACTATGCCGGCCGGGTGGAGGGCGACGCCATCCTGCCTCTGGCCGGATGGGGCGGCGAAGAAGGCTGGCGCGCGCGGCGGCAGTGACGGCAAGCGGCCGGCTTGCCTCGGGGCCCGTCAGCGTCACGGGCGCTGCTCTCGGGGGGCGGCGAACCGGATTCTGGGGCCCTGCGCCCCGGAGCGCTTGGCCTCGTACATGGCGGCGTCGACCGCGCTGATGACGTCGGAAACGCTATGGTGGCCGGCAAGGGGCGCGATGCCGATGCTGGCCGAGATGCCGCGCTTGCACTCGCCCGGCACGCCCCTGGAAATGGCGCGCGAGATCCGCAGGGCGACTTCCCGGGCCTGCTGCAGGCTCATGGAGGGCAGCAGCAGCATGAATTCGTCTCCGCCCCAGCGGCCCGCCACGTCCGTCGCGCGCGTCGCCCGGCGCAGCAGCCCCGCCACCCTGATCAGGATGCCGTCGCCGTAAAGATGGCCGCGGGTGTCGTTGGCGAGCTTGAAGTCGTCGAGGTCGAGCATCAGTATGGCGCCGGGCGCGCCGTCGGCCCGGATGGATTCGAGCTCGAGCAGCAGGCGCGCTTCGAGCGCGCGGCGGTTCAGCAGGCCGGTGAGCGGGTCGAGGCACACCTGCCGCTGCAGCTCGTCGCGCGCATCGTTCAGTTCTTTCACGAGGCGGCGCTGGGCGGCATGATGGCGATGGAAGTCGAGCAGCCGTTCCGTCTGGTCCCGCAAGAGGACCAGGGCCTCGATCTGCCATGGGCCGAGCCCGCGGGGTTCATAGCCCAGGACGCACAGCGCGCCGATGGCGCGCGGGCCCGACCTGACCAGCGCGCCGGCATAGAAGCGCGGCTGCTTGCCGCCGGGCGGATGTATGCCTGGGGCGGCGGCCGACGGGGTTTTGTGCGTGTCGTGGATGATCAGGAAGTCCCGCCCCGCTGCAAGCTGGGCGTCCGCCAGCGAAGCGGCGTCGGGCGGCAGGGCCCGGACGTCCAGGCCCAATTCGGTTTTCAGGCGCTGTCTTTCTTGCTCGACCAGCATGATGCCGGCCCTGGGAGTATGGCAGATGCCCGACGCCAGGCGCACGATGCCGTCGAAGGCGGCTTCGTAGGCGGTGCCGGCCGCATGGCGGTCGCCGATGTCCAGCGCCCGGGATGGGACGGCAATGCTGTCGGTTTCCCGTAGCGGCAGTGAGTGCGGCACCGTGATCTCCCATGTTCGTCGACAGGACGGCAGCGAGTTGGTTGTTGTAGGTGGTATTTTTGTTACATAATATCACTATTGTGATGGGAGTGGCTCTGATTCAAGCAGTCTCGGCCACGGAACAGCCGCCGGAACCAAGGCCGACATCACCGCCGGGGAACTCCCGCTCCCGTTCCGGCGCCGCCCCGGATATCCGTACGCGGCTGCGGCCCGCATTCTTCGCCTCATACAGTGTCTGATCCGCCGCGGCGTACATGGCGTCCAGCGATGCCTGCGGGCCGGCCTCGGCCACGCCCGCGCTGAAAGTGATGCGGACCTCCCTGCCGTCCGGCGCGAGAATCGATTGCTCCGTGACCAGATCGAGCAGCCGCTGGACCGCCTGCCGGGCCTCCCGCGAATTCGAGCAGCGGAACAGCAGCGCGAATTCCTCCCCGCCGACCCGGCCCACCAGATCGCCCGTGCGCAGCACCGTCTCGCAGCAGCGGGCAAGCATTTGCAGGGCCTGGTCGCCGACGACATGCCCGTGCGTATCGTTGATCGACTTGAAATGGTCCACGTCCAGCAGCGCCAGGCTGATGGGCGTGCCGTGGCGCCGCGCGGAGGCGACTTCGCGTTCGGCCTGCTCCATGAAGTGGCGCCGGTTGCTCACCTGGGTGAGGGCGTCCCGGGATGCCAGCTCCGTCAGGCGCAGAATCATGTCGCGCCGCTCTTCCAGCATGGCGAACAGCAGCAGGGAAAACAGCAGGCCGCTCGCCAGGAAGAAACTGACATAGAACAGCCGGTCGGCCACGGGCAAGTAGGACATATAGCCGTCGCCCAGCATGCCCACCCCTACGATGACGATGGTGACCAGCAGATTGGCGCCGGTCACCGCCCGGACGTCGCAGCGCAGGCCTACCCAGACCAGCAGCGCATAGCTCGAGGCCAGCAGGAGCAGGGGTCCGGCCACCAGCTTGGAGTTCGCGGTGAGCAGCACGGCCGCCACGCCGGCGGCGAACACTGCAAGTTCCAAGGGGGTGAGCGGCGCGGCCTTATGCTTTGCCGGGGTCAGCCAGGCCAGCACCAGCGGCGCCACCAGCAACTGCCCCAGGGAATTGCCTATCCACCAGTGCAGCCAGGCCGGCAGCACCAGGTGCAGCGACGGCAGCGGCTTCTGTATGCCTTGCGTCGACCAGGCGTCCACGAACAGATTCGTGACATGGGTGGGGATCATGCCGTTCAGCAGCAGCATCAGCACGCCGCCGGTTGCGCTGATGGGCTGCAGAATCAGGAAGATCATGCAGGTCAGCAGGCCCACGTCGCGCAGGCGATCGAAGCGGCGCGACAAGCCCCAGCGGCGGAACAGATAGCCGCCGAGCACGCCTTCGAAAGCATTGAAGAGACCGATGCCCAGCCCGCCCAGCAAGGACGGGCCGGACCAGTACGACAGCAGCGCCTGCCCGAGCATGATGCCCGGCGCGATCTTCGGGCCGAACAGGATGGAGAAGGCCAGCGCCACCCCTTCGGGCGCGAAGATCACGCTGGTAACGTTGCCGTATTCGACCGACGCGGCGAATGTGACGCGGCCCAGCGCCACATACAGGAAAATCAGCAAGCCATTGAGCGCGACGAGCCGGAAACCATTCGCCATTCCTTTTCTCCTTTTTTCTTCTTGTGGAAAACCTCCATCCTGGCGCGTGAAGCCTCGAAATGATAATCGAGGCCGTTGCGGCCGTGGCCGCGGTTTCGTGAAAATTGACGAAAGTTGATAGATGTATCAAGGCGGAAGCGTGCACGAAAGCGGCGGCGCGAGCCTGCGGCGGTACAGCGCGCCCCAGGCCAGGCCCAGCAGCGCGGCCGCCAGCGAGCCGGCCAGCACCCCCAGCTTGGCCGCGCCCAGCAGCGCTGCGCTTTCAAATGCCAGCATGGCGATGAAAATGGACATGGTGAAGCCCACGCCGGCCAGCAGGCCGATCAGGGCCATGGCGCCCCAGGACACGCCCGGCGGCAGGCGGCACGCGCCCAGCCTCACCATCAGCCAGCTGACGCCGACCACGCCCAGCGGCTTGCCGAGCACCAGCGCCAGCGCCGTGCCCGCCATCACCCATTGCGGCCCGGCGGAGGACAGGTCGATGCCGCCCATGCTCACGCCCGCATTGGCCAGCGCGAACAAAGGCATGATGCCGAAGGCGACCCAGGGGTGCAGCGCCTTTTGCACGCGGACCACGGGCGGCAGCAGCTCGCGCTGGGCCAGGCGCAGCCGCCTGAGCGGTGCGTCCCCCGGCGGCGCGTCCTTCAGTCCGTCGCCGTCGGCGAGCAGCCTTTGCGCCGCCTGGGCCAGCATGTCCAGCGGGCGCTCGCGCATGCGCAGGGGCACGACCGGGGTCAGCATGCCCAGCACGACGCCGGCGAGCGTGGGGTGCGCGCCGGTCATCAGCAGGCCGATCCAGACGACGGCGCCGGGCAGTACGTAGCCCAGGGCCGAGCCGACGCCGATGCGCTGCAGGCCCAGCACGGCCAGGATGCCCAGCCCCGCGACGAGAAACCCATGCGGCGCCAGCCCGCCGGAATAGAACAGCGCGATGATCAGCACGGCGATGATGTCGTCGATGATGGCCAGGGCCAGCAGAAACACGCGCACGTTTCCGGGAATGCCGCGGCCCAGCAGCGCCAGCACGCCCAGGGCGAAGGCGATGTCCGTCGCCGTGGGCACGGCCCAGCCCGCAAGCCGCTGCGGGTCGCCGTTCAGCGCCGCATACATGAGCGCGGGCGCGGCCACCCCGCCGAGCGCCGCCATGATGGGCAGCATGGCCTGGCGCGGGTCGCTCAGGGCGCCCTCGTGGATCTCGCGGCGGATCTCCATGCCGACGGCCAGGAAGAAGACGGTCATCAGCGCGTCGTTGATGATGAAATGCAGGGACTGGGAAAATACGCGGCCGCCCATGCCGATGGATACCGGCAGGTGCCAGAGCGCATGGTAGCTGTCGGCCAGCGGCGAGTTGGCCCAGATCAGCGCCACCGCGGCCGCGATCAGCAGCACGATGCCGGCGGCGGCTTCAATATGCAGGAAATGTTCGAGCGTGGCGAAAGCGCGTTCGGCCAGGAGCCGGGCGCGCGGCAGGTCTTGCCGCAGGGTGTCGTGGCGGTGCATGATGGTAAAGCCCCGCGTGGCGGCCCGACCGACGCATGAACCTGTCCCGCTGCGGCATGCAGCTAACACCCAGCGCGTATTCTACAGGAAGGCGCATAAAAAAAACCTGGCAACACAAGGTGCTGACAGGCTTTTTCATGAAAACTCTGGTGCCGATGAAAGGAATCGAACCCTCGACCTTCTCATTACGAATGAGCTGCTCTACCGACTGAGCTACATCGGCCAAAGCGGTGTACAAGAAATGTGTCCTTGATCCGCTAAGCCAGCTATTATACATATTCATGTCGAAAATGGGAAACGGCCCGATTCTTTTCAGGAGCAGCGATGTCAACGATCACTTGGCTCATGTTGTGCGCCGCCTTTTTGCCCATGGTTGCCGCGGTGGTGGCCAAGGCGGGCGGCAAGGGGTTCGACAACGACGCCCCGCGCGCCTGGCTGTCCAGCCAGGAGGGGTGGCGGGCCCGCGCCAATGCCGCGCAGGCCAATCTTTTCGAGGGGCTGCCGTTCTTCTATGCGGCCGTGCTGCTGGCGCTGTTCAAGCAGGCCGATCCCGCATGGGTGGCCGGCCTGATGCTGGCCTGGGTGCTGGTCCGGCTGGTCTACATCGGCCTGTATATCGCGGGCTACGGCATGCTGCGCACGGTCGTCTGGGCGCTGGCCCTGGCCTTGAACGTGGCCATCCTGTTCGCCTGAAGCCGGGGTGCCGGGCTTTCGGGTTTCAGGGCGCGTCCGCGTCCTCGCGGCGCGGCAGCGACTGCTGCTGATTCATGCGTATGGCCGAAGGGAAAAGATCCCAGCACGCGATGAACAGCGCGGCGAACAGGGGGCCGATCACGAAGCCGTTCAGGCCGAACACCGCCAGCCCGCCCAGTGTGGAAATCAGTATGACGTAATCCGGTATCTTGGTGTCCTTGCCGACCAGCAGGGGCCGCAGCAGGTTGTCGACCAGGCCGATGACCAGGACGCCGAACAGTATCAGGACCACGCCTTGCAGCACCGCGCCGGTCACCAGGAAATAAATGGCGACGGGCAGCCAGATCAGCGACGCGCCCACGGCCGGCAGCAATGAAAGAAACGCCATCACCACGCCCCACAGCAGCGCGCCCTGTATGCCGAGAAAGGCGAACATCACGCCGCCCAATGCGCCCTGGGTGGCGGCCACCATCACGTTGCCCTTGACGGTGGCCTTGACCACCGTGGTGAACTTGCGGAACAGATGCTGCTTGTGTTCTTCACTGAGCGGGATCAGCTGCTTGGCCTGGCGCGCCAGCTGCACGCCGTCGCGCAGCAGGAAAAAAAGCATGTACAGCATGATGCCCAGGCCGATCAGGAACTGCGCGGTGTTCTGCCCCACGTTGACCGCCTGCGTGGCCAGGAACTTGCTGCCTTGCAGCGCGCTGGCGCTGAGCTTTTCGCGCAGGCTGAATATGTCGCCCACGCCGAAACGGGTCAGCGTGTCGTGCACCCCGGCCGGCAGCGCGCTCATCACCTGCTCGAAATAGGCGCCCAGGTTCAGGTCGCCGGAACTGATCCGCTTGTAGATGACGGCGCCTTCCTGAAGAAGGGAAGCGCTGATGAAGATGACCGGCAGGATGACGATCAGGATGATGACCAGCAGGCTGATCAGGGCCGAGAGGTTGGGGCGGCCCCTGAGGCGGATTTCCAGGCGGCGCTGCAGCGGCTGGAAAATGATGGCCAGTATGGCGCCCCAGAAAATCGCCCCGTAGAAGGGCAGCAGCACCCAGATGAAGGCGGCCGTGACGGCAATCAGCAGGAACAGAAAGGACCGGAAATAGAGTCTGGAGTTGTTCATTGAGTGTCCGTAGAGGAAAGCGCCGTATGCCGCCGGGGATTCAAATTCTATGCGATAGATCAACTATTCGCTGAGGAGTTCCGCAAGCGCGTGCAAATCCTCGACATGCTGCGAAATCACTTTGATGACCACGATGACGGGTACGCACAGCAGCATGCCCCATACTCCCCAGAGCCAGGCGCCGAACAGAAGCGCCACGAAAACGGCCATGGCGTTCATCTTGGCGATGCGGCCCGTCATCCACGTGCTCACCAGCATGCCGACCAGCGTGGAGATCGCCAGCGTCGCGAACGCGGCCAGCAGCATCATGGAGAAGGACTCGAACTGCAGGAAGGCGGCGAAGGCGATCGCCGTCATCGCGATCATGGAGCCGAAGTAGGGGATGATGTGCGTGAGCGCGGCGACCAGCGCCCAGGCGCCCGCGTTGTCGAGCCCGATCCAGTGCAGGGCCAGCCAGGTGAGCAGCCCCAGCATGGTGTTGGTGACCAGCAGCATGAGCATGTACTTCTGGATGGAGCTGTTGATGTCGTCCAGTATCTGCACCGTGATCTTCTTGTTCGACAGCGACGGGCCGGTCAGCTTGACCAGCTTGCGCTTGAACGTATTGCCCGATACCAAGGCGAAGAACACCAGGAAGAGCACCATGGTCAGCTGGCCGATGAAGGCCGCCGCGCTCTTGGAGCCGGCCAGCAGCCAGTCGTTCAGATCGAAATCCGGCTGTTTGATGAGCACCGCGGGCGGCGGCTGCACCGAGGGCGCCGGGTCGGCCGAACCGCCGTCGGCGTTCGCCGCTTTTTTCAGTGCGTCGGCCGCGCTGCGCAGCTTGTCCAGCGGCCCCTGCTCGCCGTCGTCGAGGCGGCGCAGCGCGCTGGTGAGCTTGTACGTGGCGATGGGCAGCTCGTCCATGATGGCCTGCGCTTCGTTGTAGACCGAGCTCGCCACCAGCGTGCTGCTGCCCAGCAAGGCGAGCATGACCACGGCGCTGGCCAGCGCGCGCGGCAGGCGCAGCCGTTCCAGCCAGATGACGACGGGGTTGAGGGTATAGGCGATGAGGATGCCGAAGACCAGCGGTATGAAGAAGTCGCGCGCCCATTGCAGGGCGAAGACGAACGCCAGCACGGCGAGTATCGTCAGGGCGGTGTCGCCCGGGCGCCGCGCCGGAACCGCGGCGGCTTCCGCCTGCGCCGGGGCCGCCGAACCGGCCTGTTCTATGGGGTTGGAGTTCTTGGCGGTATCCATGGCGGCTTCGCCCCGATGCGCTAGGTATAGGTGTTTTTCACCCTGGCGGAGGCGAGCAGGTAGCAGGTCCATACCGTGGCGAACAGCATGGTCGCCGCCATGGCGGAATAATCGTCTTCCAGCAGATAGTCGCCGAAATAGGATTCGGCCAGCGCGAATTCGGTAAGCGCGGCGACCGGCCCCGCGATCCAGACGGCGGCGATCGTCCAGTGCACCGCCCGCCGATGGCGATTGAGGGTCAGCATGGCGGCCGCCCCGATCAGCAGAAAGGCCTCCAGCCACGCCAGCCCCAGCGCATAGCGCGTGTATTCCAGATAGTCGGGGCTTTGGAGCGCCGAGGGCACGAGCACGGCGATTTCACGGCGCACCCGGTAGAACTCCGCCAGTTCCTGCATGGCCCAGAAGATCAGGAAGACGCTCAGCACGATGAGCCAGCCCCCATAACCCGCCATGTGCGAATTTTTGCGGCGCCTGCCCGCCAGGATGGCGGCCAGGGTCAGCGCGATGAATATCGCGAAATGCCAAAGACTCCAGAAACCCACTGTTGCTCCTTCTTATGGGGTAGGCCGCGTTACAAAAAGCAAATGGTAAATCTTTGCCACGTCCATGTATAGCCTGGAACCGCCCATCGTCCCCGGTACTATATAGTCGAATGACCACGACGGGAGTGCCGGTATTAAATGCTTGTGGAAAGTTTTATTTAGAATCAGACCAGGATGGCGGCTTTGCCCGGCCGGGCTTTTCCTGTCGGCGGCGCCTGCGTTTCTTTTTTCGGACTGGCTGATCTTATGCTTGAAGTGATCGAGACGCTCCATTGGGGCGCCGTATTTCAAATAATTCTGATCGACATCTTGCTGGGCGGGGACAATGCCGTGGTCATTGCGCTCGCCTGCCGCAACCTGCCGGCCAGCCAAAGAATGAAAGGCATACTGTGGGGCACCGCGGGGGCCATCGTGCTGCGCGTCCTGCTGATCGCGTTTGCGCTCGCCTTGCTGGACATCCCCTTCCTGAAGGTGGTGGGCTGCGGCCTGCTGGTGTGGATAGGCATCAAGCTGCTGGCGCCGGAGGAAGACGGGCACGGCAATATTACCGGCGGCACCTCGGTGTGGTCCGCCGTCAAGACCATCATCATCGCCGACTTCGCGATGAGCCTGGACAACGTCATAGCGATCGCCGGCGCGGCCCAGAACGCGCACGTCGACCATCAGCTTTACTACGTGATCTTCGGGCTGTGCGTCAGCGTGCCCATCATCGTCTGGGGCAGCACCCTGGTCCTCAAGCTCATCGACCGCTTCCCCGTGGTGGTCACCTTCGGCGCCGGCCTGCTGGGCTGGATCGCCGGCGGCATGCTGATCACCGACGTCTTCGTCATCGAGCGCTTCGGCGCGCCCGGCCCCATGCTCAAGCTGGCCGCCGAAGTGGCGGGCGCCCTGGCCGTGGTCGCCATCGGGAAATGGCTGGCCCTGCGCCGCAGCCGCAGCCCGCAAGCCGGCGAAGAGTCCGCATCCACCAGCGGGGTCTCTGAATAGGGGCGGGGCTTGAATCGGGCGTGGCTTATGCCACGTCGTCGCGATAGGGCAGAAATTCCTTGGTTTCCGGGTCGCGTATGAAGAGCACCCCGGTGCTGATGCCGAAATAGGCGCCATGCAGCGTCAGCGTTCCTTTCTCGACTTCTTCGCGCACCGCCGGAAAAGTCATCAGGTTTTCCAGGCTGTATTCCACCACCGCCCACTCGAGTTGGCGTATCCAGCTCTGGCGGTCGGCGCCCGGGGGGCCCACGCGGTCGGCCACGGGGGCGATCTGCGACATCCACTTGCCGATGAAATCGCGCTTGGTCAGCGGCGCGCTTTTATTGGCGAAAGCCGCCACGCCGCCGCAGCTGGCATGCCCCAGCACCACGATGTGCTTGACCTTCAGGGCATTTACCGCGAACTCGATCGCTGCGCTGGTGCCGTGGAAGGAGGTCTGGGTGTCCGGCTCACACGGGGGGACGAGATTGGCGATATTGCGTATGACGAAGATCTCGCCTGGACCGGCATCGAAGATGATCTCGGGCGCGACCCGCGAATCGCCGCAGCCGATGACCATGATTTCCGGGTGCTGCCCGGATTCGGCCAGGTCCTGATAGCGTTGCCGTTCCCGGCATAGCCGGCCGTCTAGAAAAGCTTGGTATCCGTCATACAGCCTTGCTGGAAACACTCTGATTCCTTTTGAATGGGTAAACCAGGAAATTTTACGCCTGTCAACGGCATGCTGACAACGACCCGGGTCCCGGCGGGCGGCCGGCCTCGTACCGATGGTATATTTTTCGCTCGATCGTTCAAGGGAAAATGCCATGCAGCCAAGGGTCAATTTCATTACGCTCGGGGTGGACGACCTGGACAGGTCGCTGCGCTTTTACCGCGACGGCCTCGGGTTCGAGACCAAGGGCGTCGTCGGCGGCGAGTTCGAGCATGGGGCGGTGGTCTTCATGGACCTGCAGCCCGGCCTGCGCCTGGCGCTCTGGCCGCGCGCCAGCATCGCGCATGAAACCGGCCTGCCGCCGGGAAAGCCGTCCGCGACGGAGATGATGCTTGCGCACAATGTCTCATCCAGGGCCGAGGTGGACGACGTGATGCGCCAGGCCGAGGGCGCGGGGGCGAACATTCTGAGGCCCGCCCACGAAACCTTCTGGGGCGGCTATGCCGGCTACTTCCAGGACCCGGACGGCCACGTGTGGGAGGCCGTCTGGAATCCGGCATGGAAACCCTGAGGCCGCGGCGTCTTGCGCCGAGGGCTTGCGCTTTGCAACGATATGAAGCACTCGGAAGTCCGGTGCCGAACTATGATGCGTTGCTGTGGTTTCGGTAGGGGCAAAATGTCTATTCGAATTTTAAGCCGGTGCGGCATTGCGATTTTTGTCGTGGCGATTGCCGCGGGGTGTTCCATGATGGGGGCGGAGACGCCGGCCCGCGGCGATGAGTGCAGGTGGAATCGCAGCGCTTGCCTTTATGAAGGGGCGTATGAGCCGGGCGAGCGGGACTACGCCGAGCATGAGGCGGCGCGGTTGAATCAGGCCGCGGTCGAGAAGCTGCGTCGCGGTGCTAGGTGATGTTGCTGCTTTGTCTTCGGGTCGTGGAGCATGGCTTGCTTGGTGTGTGATCCATCAGGTCATGGAACAGGGCCTGCTTGGCGTATCGGGGCGGCGGGCGATTATGCGCAGGCGCCCCCCCAAGAACCAGCCCGCCACTGAGCCAAGCCCAGCCTCAATTCTCGGCGTCTTGCAGGCCGCGTCAAGAACTCAACAATAACGGCGCAACAACCACCCCCACTCTCTCACCTAGCGCGCCGGCAACATTTCCAGCAGAATGCGATCTTTCCGATTTTCACGCGATACACGGAGCATCGATGGACTGGAACAACGCATTGCTGGACAGCGGCATCTGGCTGGCGAAAGCCTACGTGGTGACCATCGCGACAGCAACCGCCCTGGTGTGGCTGCTGTCCCGGCGCACCAACTGGGGCAGGCAATTCAGCGCACTGGCGGCCGGCTACTTCTCGCCGCGCCGCGACTGGCGGCCCCTGGCCACCCTCGCGCTCATTCTCTTCCTGACATTGTGCGCCGTCCGGCTCGACGTCCTGTTCTCGGACTGGAACAACACCATGTATACCTCACTGCAGGAACTGGACCAAGCCGGCTTCTGGATGGCCATGCTCCTGTTCGCCGTGCTCGCCACCGTCCACATCCTGCGCTCCCTGCTCGACTACTACGTGCAGCAGGCCTTCACCATACGCTGGCGCGAATGGCTCAACGAAAAGCTGCTGAGCCAATGGCTCGACAAGCAAAGCTACTACCGCAGCCAGTATCTCGACACCGTCATAGACAACCCCGACCAGCGCATACAGCAAGACATCACCGTCTTCGTGCAGATGACGCTGAGCCTGTCCATGGGCGTGGTGAACGCCCTGGTGTCCACGGTCGCCTTCACCATCATCCTCTGGAATCTGTCCGGCCCGCTCTCCGTCTTCGGCGCCGAGATTCCGCGCGGCATGGTGTTCCTGGTGTTTCTTTACGTCCTGGTGGCCACCATCTTCGCCGTCAGGATCGGCCGGCCGCTCATCATGCTCAACTTCCTGAACGAACGCTTCAACGCGGACTACCGCTACGCCCTGGTCCGCCTGCGCGAATACTCCGAAAGCATCGCCTTCTATGCCGGCGAGAAAGTGGAAGGCGCGCTCCTGCGCAGCCGCTTCGCCCAAGTCATCGGCAACGCCTGGGCGATCGTGTATCGCTCATTGAAATTCCTGGGCTTCAATTTTTCGATCACCCAGGCCGCGGTCGTCTTCCCCCTCATCATTCAAGCGCAGCGATTCTTTTCCAAGCAGATCAGCCTGGGCGACCTGATGCAGACCGCGCAGGCCTTCGGGCGCCTGCAGGACAACCTGTCTTTCTTTCGCAATGCCTACGACGACTTCGCCACCTACCGCGCCACGCTGAACCGGCTGAGCGGCTTCACGCGCGCCATCCGGGAAGCGCAGGCATTGCCCGAGCCCGAGCTGCGGTCCGACGGCGGCCGGCTCGCGCTGGAAGGGCTGACGGTGAAGACGCCCAACGGCCGCCTGCTGCTGGACAAGCTGAAAATGGAGATCGAGCCGGGCAAGCCGCTGCTCATACGCGGCCCGTCGGGCTCCGGCAAGACGACCTTGCTGCGGGCCATCGCCGGCCTGTGGCCGTATTGCGACGGAGTGGTGGTCCGGCCCGAGCGCGATGTGCTGTTCCTGGCGCAGAAGCCCTACCTGCCGCTGGGCAGCCTGCGCGAGGCCTTGCACTACCCGCAGACCGTACCGCAAGAATCCGCCGCGGGCGGGGCGGACGCGCCGGCCGTCGCCGTGCTGAAGCTGGTCCAGCTCGGGCACCTGGCGGACAAGCTGGATGAAACGGCCGACTGGGCCCGCATCCTGTCGCTGGGCGAACAGCAGCGCCTGGCCTTCGGCCGCCTGCTGCTTGCGCGGCCGCTGGCCGCTTTCCTGGACGAAGCCACCTCGGCCATGGACGAAGGCCTGGAGGACGCCATGTACCGGCTGGTGCGCGAACGGTTGCCGGACACCATACTGGTCAGCGTCGGCCACCGCGGCACGCTCCTGGCGCATCATGCACGGCAGCTGGTCCTGAAGGGGAATAACACCGGCGCCTGGGAGGTCACCGCCGCTGTCTGAGGGCTCGAGCTGCTACGATAGCGCCTGCGATTCACCAACCAGCCTTTCCCGTATATGGATTACCTACTCATCAAGCATGTGCACATGACGGCCGCGGGCCTGAGCATCGTGTTCTTCCTGGTCCGCGCCTTCTGGTCCATCCAGGGCTCCGCCTTGTTGCAGAACAGGCTGGTCAAGACGCTGCCCCATGTCATCGACACCGTGCTGCTGCTCGCGGGCGTCACGCTGGCGGCCATGATCGGCCCGGAACAGCCCTGGATCCTGGTCAAAATCATTGCGCTGCTCGCCTACATCGGCGTGGGCACCATTGCCATCAAGCGCGGCAAGACGCGCACGGCGCGCGCCACCGCGGCGCTGGTCGCCGTGGCGATCTTTGCTTATATCGTGGGCGTTGCAATGACCAAGAGCGCGCTGTCCTGGTGGGCGTGAAGGCCGACAGCGCGGCCTGTTGAGCCTTACCAGGCGCCCATCGCCCCTTGCACCGCAAGGCTGCTGCCCGCGACGGCCACCCATACTCCCAGGCCCAGCAGGATGGGGCGCATGCCGGCCGTCACCATGCGCCGCAGGTCGGACGACAGGCCGACGGCGGTCAGGGCGACGACGATCAGGAACTGGGCCAGCAAATGCAGGCCGGACGTGATCGGCGCGGGGATGAGCCCCGTCGAACGCAATGCCGCGGCGACCAGGAACCACAGGATGAACCACGGGAAAATGCGGGCGAGGCTGAAGTTGCTGCCGCTTTGCTTTTTCTCGCGCCAGGCGACCAGCAGCGCCAGCACCAGGCAGATCGGGATGATGAGGGTGGCGCGCGTGAGCTTGACGATCGTGGCGTAGTCGCCCGCCGCCACGCTGTAGCTATAGCCCGCCGCCACGACCGACGAGGTGTCGTTGATGGCGGTGCCGGCCCACATGCCGAAGCCTTCGTCCGACATGCCCAGCCAATGGCCCAGCACCGGGAAGGCCAGCACGGCGACGATGTTGAAGATGAAGATGGTGGAGATCGCGAACGCGGTCTCGTGCTCTTCCGGCTTGATGATGGGAGTCACGGCCGCGATGGCCGAACCGCCGCAGATGGCCGTGCCCACGCCGATCAGCGTCTTCAGCTTCGAAGGAATGCCCAGCCATTTGCCCAGCAGCCAGGCCGACAGAAACGCCACCGCCAGCGTGACCAGGGTGACCCATAGCGACTCCAGCCCGGTCTTGGCGACTTGCTGCAGGCTCAGGCCGAAGCCCAGCGCGATGATGGACCATTGCAGTATCTGCTTGGAGGCGAATTGCAGGCCGGGCCGGAAAAGCGGGCCGACGCCCACGGTGTTGCGTATGGCGATTCCCAGCACAATGCCGAATACCGGCCCCCCGATGATGGGCATCCACCGGCCCAGCATCATCGCAAAAATACCCACCACCACCGCCAGCGCCAGGCCGTACAAGGGGGAGGGGTTGCGGGGCAGGCTGTGCTTGCGCTGCGCCGCCGACGCGGAAGAAGCCGTTGCGGAAATGGCGGAAGAGGACTGGGCCGTCATGTGTGGGAGCCTATTTGAAAATAACCGTGGGTTATTTTAGGAATCGGCCTACAATAAATAAATTCACTAATTTTTATTTGGTCTATAAAGCCGATTTATGCTGGGCATCACCGTCCGACAACTGGAGATCTTCGTGGCCGTGGCCTCCGCGGGGACGGTCAGCGCGGCCGCGCAGCGCCTTTTCCTGACCCAGCCCGCCGTCAGCATGGCCCTGGCCGAGCTCGAACGGCAGCTGAATGCGCAGCTGTTCGACCGCGATCGCGGCCGCCTGCACCTCAGCCCGCGCGGACGGGAGCTGCTGCCGGCCGCCCAGGAAGTGCTCGAACGCATACAGGAAATGCAGCACCAGGCCGACCACCCCGTCACCCTGACCGGCGAATTGAGGGTGGGCGCGAGCAATACCGTGGGCAATTACCTGGTCGGCGACCTGCTCGGCCCCTTCGTCAACCGGCATCCGGAAGTCTCGCTGCAGGTCAGCGTCGACAACACCGAATCCATCATCGCCGGCCTGCTCGGCCACAGCCTCGACGTAGGCTGCGTCGAGGGGCCGGTCAATCATCATCAATTGGAAACCCTGCACTGGCGCGACGACGCGCTGGTCGTCTGCGCCGCCCCGGCCGACCCGCTCGCCCGGCAGGCGACGCTGAAGCCCAGGCATTTCAAGGACGCCAAGTGGATATTGCGCGAGCACGGCTCGGCCATGCGCGCCCAGGCGGAACTGGCGCTCGGCTCCCTGCCGCCGGGCAAGATACTTTTGGAGCTGGGCCAGGTGGAAGCCATCAAGCAGGCGGTGATCGCCGGCATGGGCATCGCCTGCCTGCCCCGCGCCGCCGTGACGGAATCGGTCTCCACCGGCAGGCTGGTCGTTCTGCACACGCCTTTCCTGAACCTGCATCGGCGGCTGTCGCTGGTGCTGCACAAGTCCCGGTACCGCGGCGTGCTCATCGAGGCTTTCGTGGCAAGCCTGGCGCCTTCCGGCGATAGAATGAGTCCCGCATGAACGCATTCGCATCCCCCCACTTCAAGGAACGCCCGCAATGAACAGCGTAGACCGCCTGCCGCAAATCGTACTGCCGCCTTACGAGACCATCGCGCTCGTGCTGCAGGGCGGCGGGGCGCTGGGCGCCTACCAGGCCGGCGTATTCCAGGGCCTGCACGAAGCGGGCATCGAACTGCATTGCCTGTCCGGCATATCCATCGGTGCGCTGAACACGGCCATCATCGCCGGCAACCCGCCCCACCGGCGCGTGGAGCGCCTGCTGGAATTCTGGGAAACGATTTGCCAGCCCACCGTGGGCCCGCCTTTGCCGCCCTTCATCGAGCAGACGCTGTTCAACATCAACGATACCGTGCGCCAGGCCATGAGCGCCGCGCAGGCCGGCCGCGCGCTGGTCTACGGCCAGAACGGCTTCTTCCGCCCGCGTTTTCCGCCGCCGCCGTCCATCCTGCCCGGCGACCCGGCCACCGCCAGCTACTACGACACCGCCGCCCTGAAAAGAACGCTCGAAGAATTATGCGACTTCGACCTGATCAATTCAGGCGCCATGCGGGTGTCCGTGGGCGCGGTCAACGTGCGCAGCGGCAACTTCGTCTATTTCGACAACAGCGAGATACGGCTGCGCGCGGAACACTTCATGGCCTCGGGCGCCTTGCCTCCGGCCTTCGCCGCGGTGGAAATCGACGGCGAGCGCTACTGGGACGGCGGGCTGGTGTCCAACACGCCGCTCGCCCAGGTCTTGGACACCCGGCCGCAGAAAGACACCCTGGTTTTCCAGGTCGACCTCTGGAGCGCCCGCGGCGCCCCGCCCACCAACATGAGCGAGGTCTCCGACCGCATGAAGGACATCCGGTATTCCAGCCGCACCCGCATGATCACCGAGCGCTTGCGCTGGGACCAGTACGTCCGGCACGTCATCCAGCACGTGCTGGACAAAGTCCCCGAAGACGTCCGCGCCGGCGATCCTTATTGCCTCATGGCCCAGGAACTGGCTTGCGCCAAGCGGTACAACGTCATCCATCTGATCTACCGCAACCGTCCCTACGAGAAACACTACAAGGATTTCCAGTTCGGCCTGAGCACCATGCGCGAGCACTGGTCCAGCGGGCTGCAGGACATCCGCCGGACGCTGGCCGATCCGTCGCGCCTGGCCATGCCCGACGACGCGTCCGGCTTCGTCACGCACGACGTCCATCGGGAAGAAATAGAGCGCCTCATGGGAAAAGAGGCAAGATAGCGAGCCGGGCGGGCTCGCCCGGGAGCCTGGCCGGCGCCGCCGTCAGGCCCGCCGCATGCGTGCCAGCACCACGGCACCGGCCAGGGTGAAGGCGGTGCCCACCAGCTGCAGCGCGGTGATGGGCTCGTCCAGCAGCCAGCCGGCAAGAAACAGCACCGACACCGGCCCCAGCAGGCCCAGCTGGGCCGTCGTGGGCGCGCCTATCCTTGCCACCGCCCACATGGTGATGAAAGTGGGCACCACCGTATGGACGACGGCATGGAGCGCGGACAGCCAGTAGACCGGGGCCGGCTGCGCCAGTCCCTGCAGCCCCTTGAACGCCAGGAAATGCGCAATGCTGAAGCCGGCCGATACCGACATGGCATAGGCGACCAGGCGGGTCGCCCCCACGCGCTGGATGATCACGCCCGAGGAAATCAGATAGACGGCATAGCTCAAGGCCGAGCCCATGACGAAGGCCGACCCCAGCATGACGCGGTCGCCGCTCAGCGACAGGTCCTGGAAGAAGACGAAGACGACGCCCAGGTACGACAGCGCCAGCGCCACCCACTGCCCGCGCGAGATGGCCTGTTTCAGGTACAGCGCGGACAGCAGCAGCACGAAGGTGGGGGAAAGAAACAGGATCAGGCGCTCCAGGCCCGCCGAGATGTATTCCAGCCCCAGGAAGTCCAGGTAGCTGGAAAGGTAGTATCCCAGGAAGCCCAGAAACACGATTTGCAGGCTTTCCCGCCAGTTCAGGCGGGCAAGCCTGCCGCGCCTGGCCATGCGGGCCTGCATATAGCCCACCAGGGCGAAGAAGGGCAGGGACAGCAGCATGCGAAAACCGATGACGGTCAGGGCGTCCACGCCGTATCGGTACGTCAGCTTGGCCACGATGGCCTTGGCCGAAAACAGCACGGCGCCCAGCCCGGCGAATACGAAGCCCAGCCAGAACTCTTTGCGTCGCGCCTTGGCGCCGCCGCTGGATGAGGTTGACATAGATGAGGATGGTTGAAGGAAAAGGGCGGACGATGGGCCGGCCCGGGACGGCAAGGCGCTATTTTGCCCGATATGCGACCAGGCTGGCAAAACGGCGGCGCCAGGCCCGCTTTGCGCGCGCCGGTACGCTATAATGCCTGCCGCCCTGGCAAGACGGCAGTGCAGGGCGGCGCAGGCGGCGCGGAGTTCTTTCAGCCTTGCTTGCGCAGCATGAATTTTTTATGCTATAGTCTTGCTTCTTTGATGTTCCCCGATAGCTCAGTCGGTAGAGCGACGGACTGTTAATCCGCAGGTCACAGGTTCGAGCCCTGTTCGGGGAGCCAACAAATACCGAAAGAAATCAAGCCCTTACCGTGATTTTTCACCGTAAGGGCTTTTTCTTATCTGCGGCTCGTGCCCGATCCGTGTCCGAAATTTCCGGTGCGAGAACCAAAGTGGCGATCACGGCAGACACGGCAATGGCGGGTTGGGTCTTGGCATATCGATCATGCAGCCCGTCGCTGAACGGTTCAAAAGGGATTCTGATTCTAAGGCCTAGGCAGGGAGGAGGCTTGGTAGCGGAATTTGTATTCCCACATGATGTGCCAACACAGGAGCCATGACTTCCGTCGCGAAATACATAACATGTGTCTTCGCGTCATGATACGCACGCTTCTGAAGGTTCTAAGCATTAACGGCATGTGGGCGGTGTTCTACTGGCCTTCACCAGCCTGGAAATGCTAAGTTAGGAACAATAATCAAACTCGCCTTCTTCATCGCATATGCAAAGTCGCTCATTGCGCGCTTTCTTGGCGCTTCACCAGTTCGGCACGGTGGCGGCCGCGGCCCGGGCGGTCCACTTATCGCCAGCTGCTGTAAGCGTTCAGCTGCGTAATCTTGAAGACGAACTTGACGTCGAATTATTCATCCGCACCGGGCGCTCAATATCTTTGAATGATCGAGCGCACCAGCTCGTGCCCTTGGCAAGACGGATGCTGGACCTACAGTCTGAAATGGCGTCGCTGGGAAACTCCAGGAGTTTGAAAGGCAAGATGGCTCTGGGAATAATTACAAGCACATTGACTGGAGGCTTGCCTGGAGTATTGAAACGTCTTGGAGCGGAACATCCTCAGCTGGAACTGCGGATTACGGCGAAGAGATCCCCCGATCTGGCAACGTTGGTCGAAGCAGGTTTATTAGACGCAGCGATCATATCGAGGCCTCCGCCAAATATTCCAACATCACTCTGCTTCCAAGCGTTGTACAGGGAACCGTTGGCCTTAGTCATGAGCGCGCAGCGAAACTTCACCAATATCAAAGATGCATTGGAAGAGCAACCATATATTGCCTTTGATAAAACAACATGGATAGGCAAACAGATCGAGTCTTTTATCGAGACCAGCGGGCTATCCGTCCGCCCCGTCATGGAGCTCGACTCCCATGACGCTGTCTTATCGATAGTTCGGCACGATATAGGAGTGACTATCCTTCCCGTGCTGAAAGGGCACCCACGGAAAGACCCCTCGCTGAGATTCATGGATTTGCCCAGCATACACCGGGAAGTATGCCTTGCCGTCAGGCACGCAAATAAAGACAGCAGGGCGACGCAAGTTCTGGTGAATTATTTCAGAGAGTTTGGCAATTCCGCGCCGCTCACGAAGTAAACCTATACGCATCCTCAGATTGGAAACGCAGTTTCTCCGCGCATTGCGAGCGTAAAGCTTTCTAGCGGCCGGAGACTTTCCTGCCTCTCCAATGGCGATGAAGCAGCTGTCAGTTCAGTGGCCTTGATGGTTTTAGCATCGAAATAACCGATGCTGGGCGGAAGAAAATTTAGCTTTTTCTATGGCTCATGGTTCTCTACCATAGCAGCAGCCATCGGTTGGGTGTACCCAACAACAATATATCGGCGCCATAAACAAAGGGTTGAGAGACAGGGACGGCTTACTGCCCTGCATGCCACCGCAGTTTCCCTCCGGTCCAGCCAAGCGGCAGATGGCGTGGCAATGAATCAAGCCATGGCACATCGTTAAATGCGTCTTCAGAAGGAGATATTCTTGAAAATCGTCGTGACCGAATTCATGGAAGCCGCTGCAATCGAGCGGCTGCGGGCGAAAGCCGACATTACCTACGATCCGCAACTGGTCAACGACCTGCCTCGCATGCTTGGAGAAGCCGCCAAGTGCGACGCCATCATCGTACGAAATCGCACACAGGTGCGTGGTGAACTTCTGGCGTCGCTCAAGCGCTGCAAAGTGGTAGGGCGGCTTGGTGTCGGCCTGGATAACGTTGACGTCGATGGCTGCAAGAAGCAAGGTATCCGGGTCATTCCCGCCATTGGCGCAAATGCAAACAGCGTCGCCGAATACGTTATCGCAACAGCGATGCTGTTGTTGCGAGGATCCTACACGTCCACGGCGAAGGTTGCCGCGGGATGCTGGCCACGTGATGCACTGTCGCACGGCCGGGAGCTTGCTGGCAAAAGACTTGGCCTGCTCGGCTTTGGCTCGATTGGACAGTTGACCGCGCGGCTCGCTACAGCAATGGGCATGTCTGTATCGGCGTTTGACCCGGCATTGACGGACGATGACACGATATTTACAGAACTGGGCGTCATCCCTTCGGATTTGGAAGGCTTGCTCGCCGAGTCGGATGTAGTCAGTCTGCATATGCCTCTGGTCGACTCTACTCGCAATCTATTCAATGAAGACCGCATTAAGGCCATGAAGCCGGGAGCGGTGCTGATCAATACGGCGCGTGGCGGCATTGTCGATGAGCCGGCCATTGCGGCTGCTCTACGCAACGGCCGGCTTGGAGGCGTTGCGCTTGACGTCTTCGCCCAAGAGCCGCTTACCGTAGCGCCGCACTTTCAAGATTGTCCCAACCTCATCCTGACCCCGCATACCGCCGGCTTGACGATCGAGTCCAACCAACGCGTGGGCAACCTCATCGCGGAGAAAATTCTCGAAGCTCTGGAGTGATCCCGAGTCATCACTACGCAAACCACAAGGAGATAAAGATGATTACGAGAAGAATGTTGCTTGCGTCGGCCCTTGCACTGACCGCCATTGCACCTGCAGCAAGCGCACAAGCTGCCGACTACCTAAAAGCAGGCAGCGTTTTGCGCTACGTTGTTCCCTTCCCGCCCGGCGGCTTGACCGATGTCATGGCACGCCTTGTCGGCCAGCAACTAGGCGAACGCTTGAAAGTCACCGTAGTCGTGGAGAACAAGCCAGGCGGTGGCGCGATGATCGGAGCGGAACAGGTATCACGCGCCACTCCCGATGGCAACACTTTACTGGCGATCACGATGACACATTCGGTGAATGCAACGCTGCTGCGTCAGAAAACGAGATTCGACATAACCAAGGATCTGAAGCCGGTCGCCCTACTGGCCTCCACGCCCATACTCGTCGTCGTACCCGCCAATAGCAGTATTCACTCGCTGGACGACTTGGTCGCAGCGGCGAAATCCAAAGAGTTGAATGCGGGGTCGAGCGGCGTCGGCACGCCATCGCACTTGTCGCTGGCCTTGTTCAATCAGCTCAACGGCACGAATATCATGCATATACCCTACAGCGGAGGTTCGCCATCGCTTACTGACCTGATAGGAGGACAGATCGATGTGATCTTCAGCAACTATGCCGAGTCTCTGCCTCATGTGCAATCAGGCAAGTTACGCGCCATCGCGATCGCAAGCGCAAAGCGCAACCCACAGGTACCCGACGTACCGACCTCGGCTGAGGCCGGCATGCCGGGTTTGAACGTTGAACAATGGACCGCGGTGATGCTGCCTGGCGCGACGCCTGATGCCGTTGTTCAACGGCTGGGTAAGGAACTCGTGGATATCATGGCCCAACCGGACGTCGCCGAGAAAACCCGCTCATTGGGATTCCGAGTGGATGCACGTGGACCGAATGAGTTCACGGAGTTCTGGAAAAGCGAGGTGGAACGCTGGCGCGCGGTGATTCAAGCGGCGGGCATCTCGGCGGAATGACCCATGTGCCGCCTTGCCTTTTTGGCATGATGATCGCTGTCGTCGTGGGCTCGTTTGTGCTCACGACGACATTCACATTTGACTCCGGGTCGCGCCAATGCGCCGGCCGGTCTTGAGTGGAATGTCACCGACCTAAGACAAAGGCCGCTACACGAACGATCCTCGTGTTCGCATGTATGCCAGCGGGCTGCATTGCATTTCTGATCGAAAAGCGTATACGAATGCAGAGGTTGAGCTGTAGCCAAGCTCCAGTGCGGCGCTTGTTACATCAAAACCATTCTCAAGCAGCTCGATTGCCCGGAATGACTTAAGCCGGCGACGCCATGTGCGCAGGGTCAGGCCCGTTTCGGCAAAGAATCTTCTAGCCAGTGTCCGCCCGGACATGCCAAGTTCCATACCCCATTCATCAGGGCCGCGGGAGTCCGCCGGATTGCTGTATAGCGTTTCGCACAGCCGAAGCAGCGGCGCGCTTGTCGGCCAGGCGAGTACCGACGAAATGGGACGGATACGACGCAACTGATCCAGTATGAGTTGATACACGCGCCCGAAATAGCCGTCTGTGTCCGGAGCTTCGTGAACGGCGGCGGCTTCCACGATAAGCGCCCTGAGCAAGGGGGATACGCCAAAAATCGTCACCCCCCGCCTTGAGAGCACTCCGCCTGGGCTGTCGGCGAGCCATAGGCTGTGATACTCGGCGCCAAGAAACGAGCCCACGCTGTGCACGGACCCGGGAGGTATCCATGCGGCCTGATCTGGTGAAATGGCAAACGACTGTCCATCCGCCGCAACCATCAGTACGCCCGAAATCGCATAGACAAGCTGATTCCATTCATGGGTATGCTCGGCAAAATAATGTCGCACGGGAATTGACTGCACCCGCATCGTCATGGGAGATGGGGGCAAGACGTCCGGCGGAGCAGTAATAGTCTTCCAGTTCATGGCAAAGTCCATTTGTCGTTAATTCTACATAAATTGTCATGTTATCGATAGACCGACATCGCATCTGTACGTTGTAATGGTGCGGCACGACTCTCATCAGGATTAAGGCTCCCTCGCCGGACCCGCGCGAGAACCCCACTACATCGCCTCTATAGAAAATGACACATAGCCCGCCCTCCTCGATCAATGGCCCAGCTGCGGTTCTGCCCGCAGAGATTCAACGGGGAAACATATGGCGGCTTTCCGTCGCCCAGGCACTGGCCGGCGCGAATTCGGTGGTGGTCTACGCGACGGGTTCCATCGTCGGCAACATGCTCGCCCCGACGCCGATGCTGGCGACCCTGCCGATTTCCATCTTCGTGGTAGGCATGGCCGCATGCACGCTACCGGTCGGTGCGATCGCCAGGCGCCACGGGCGGCGTGCAGCCTTTCTATTGGGCACTGGGGCTGGTGTACTCGCAGGTTTATTGGCCTTGGCTGCGGTCATGGCGGGCTGGTTCTGGTTGTTCTGCCTGGCGACCTTCTTTGGTGGCGTTTATGCCGCCGTTGTGCTGTCCTTCCGCTTCGCCGCCGCCGATGGCGTAGAGGCGGAACGGCGTGCGCGGGCGCTGTCGCTCGTGATGGCCGGCGGCGTTGCCGCGGGGATCGTCGGGCCGCAGCTGGTGACCTGGACGATGGATCTATGGCCACCGCACATGTTCGCAGCCACATTCCTGGCACAAGCAGCGGTCGCGGCGATCTCGGCAGTCATCCTGCTTGGCGTGCGGCTGCCGGTGCCAACGGTGCAGGAGCTGGCCGGTGGACGGACGCTGAAGGAGATCGCCCTGCAGCCGCGTTTCGTCGCCGCGGTGATCTGCGGCGCCGTTTCCTACATGCTCATGAACTTCCTGATGACGGCCGCGCCGTTGGCGATGCACATGTGCGGGCACTCCCAGGAATCCGCCAATTTGGGGCTGCAGTGGCATGTCATCGCCATGTATGCGCCGAGCTTCTTTACCGGCAAGCTGATCTCGCGCTTCGGCGCCGCAAGGATGGCAGCGATGGGCCTGATTCTGATTGGCCTGTCCGCCGCCGTTGGGTTGGGCGGCATTGAGGTCATGCATTTCTGGTGGTCGCTGATCTTGCTCGGAGCGGGGTGGAACTTCGGCTTCCTGGGTGCATCGGCGCTGGTACTGGAATGCCACCGGCCCGAGGAGAAAACGCGCGTCCAGTCACTCAACGATTTCATCGTCTTCGGCCTGATGGCAATCGGATCATTCTCGTCGGGAGGGCTGCTGTCCGCCTATGGCTGGAATACCGTGCTCTGGGTGTCCTTTGCTCCGCTCGCCTTGTCGGTCGCAGCGCTTGCGCTGGCGATGCGGCGAAAAGCTCGCATTCTCGCCGAGTGAAGCGAGATGCCGATGAGGAACCGTCGATCCAACTCGCTATACCGGAGATGAGCCTCGTCATCAGAATCCATCCAGAGAACCTGCGATAAGCCGGCCGATGCCGCGCGCACCTTTTCGCACGCGGATGCCATGCGCGTGATCTCCGGCATCATCCTTTGGATCTTCTGGATGAATCAGCCTCTCGGTGCGCGCCGCTACCGCACTCACTGCGCAAGAGCGCCCGCACGCCGAGGTCGGCCGCCTCGATGGCGCCTGCGACATAGCCTGGATACCGAATCGACCATTCGCTGGCAATGCCGATGATCCGGTTACGCCACAAGCCCGATGGCACCCCGGCTGCAGGCGCGTGGCCGTGATCGGCCAGCCCGTCCATGTCATGCGGCGTTGCCGTGCAGGGGTCAGCGGCCCAGTCTTTAATGAAATCCGCCTTGAATCCTGACGCTTCGGCGCCAAATAGGCGCCGCAGTTGGGCACGGCAGTGCGTACGCAGCACATCAATGTAAACCCCGTGGCGCACGCGCGCCGCCACGCTGAAGAATCCGAACAGTGCCGCGCTGCCGCCAGGCATTGACGCGTCATGGATTTCTCCCAACGGCCCCCAGGCGCTGCGGGCTTCGCCGGAAAGTCCTTGCGTGCGCCAGAACGGCTCGTCATATAGGGCGACATACTTGGCATGCGGCGCCATCCATGTCGCCGTTTCGAGCCATTCATGCGCCACGGTGCCAGGCAATTCAGGCGAGAAGCTGATGGAGGCCGCGGCAAGGCGCGGCGGGAGGGCCAGCAGCACATGCTCCGCGCGATAGGTGATGACTTGTCCCTGGGCATCGTCGGCGTCCAACTCTATGTGAAGGCCATCGCAGCGCAGGCGCCGCACAGGCTGGCCGAGAATAAGGTTGTCCGATGCCAGGCCCGAACGTATGGCATCGATCAGTACGCCCATGCCGCCCACCAGACGCATCGAGGGCGGCGCAGAGCCATAGCCCCGCACACGTTTGGGAGCCGCATCCTGCGCATACTCGACGAGCATATCGCCATCCTCATGCTGCATGAAGCGTTCAAGGCCGAGGCTGTCGATGAGGCGGTCCAGTTGTGGCTGGTAGGCGGGCCAGAACCATGTCGGGCCAAGGTCGAAGCGGTCTTGCGGCACCCCGCTTGCGATTGGGGGCGTGGACAGGATCCGGCCGCCCCAGTCATCACGAGACTCCAGGAGCACATAGTCGTCGATACCATGATGCTCCAGCAAGCGCGCCGCGTACAGTCCGGCCAAACCTCCGCCGACGATGGCGATGCGTGCCGTCTGCATGGTCATGCCCCAACCGGCGTTTCGCCAAGGCGGCCGATCTTGAGATAAACGGTCGTCCCCTGCGCGCCGGCGACTATTCCGGGATACTGGCCGGCCGGCAGACGTATCCAGCCGCCTCGTTCATAGGACTCGCCGTCCATCACCACATTGCCGGTCAATACCAGCAGCTCGGCGCCATCCACCGCTGCGGTGAACACGGCCTCGCCAAGCGCCAGCCGCTGCAGGCTGGTCTGCTCGATGTCATCCGAGAACAGGGGACACACTTCGCGGCCTTCCTCGCTGTGCCAGGAGGCGGCGGCGCGCGTATCGATACGCACGGATTGCTGTTCCTGCGGCCGCATCTGCCGGAGCTTGACGAAAATGACCGCGCCCTCTTTGCTGGAAGGCTCATGGCCTGAGTGATCGACATGGAACGTGCCGCCGAAGCCAAAGCCGCAAGGCTCACCAATATTGTTTGGGACAAGATCCAAAAAATGCGACACATGGCGCCCGTGGCGGTCCCCATGCGGTGCATGCAGGGAGAGGTGTTCATGCCAACCGCCGGCGGTGCTTGCTGCACCCCTAATTATTCGCAATGCCGCAACCTGACGACCGGGCATGTAACCTGCCGGCAGGCCGGATGCCAGTAGGCCATGATGCTGTGGCAGTGCGCATGGGCGCAGCAGCGGACTGCGGGCAGCTACGCGCCCTGTGGGCAGTGGAACGGTTCGGGTCATGATGCAAGCCTCGGTGCTTCAGTGATAGTCGACGATCTCCGCATTGGCGGACCCTTTGGCCGCGGTGCGGATGTTAGCTTACAAACCGAAGTTTGCGCCGACCAGTCCACTGTCCGCATGGTCGCAGCAGCGGACTGCGGGCAGCTTACGCGCCCTGTGGGCAGTGGAACGGTTCGGGTCATGATGCAAGCCTCGGTGCTTCAGTGATAGTCGACGATCTCCGCATTGGCGGACCCTTTGGCCGCGGTGCGGATGTTAGCTTACAAACCGAAGGTTTGCGCCGACCAGTCCACTGTCGGAATTGACGTACACGGTGCCGACGGTTTCGATGGTTTCATTATCGTTGCCGGCACCGGTGATGTAGGCGATATAGAAGGTCGAGATAATACCTTCCAGCGGGCTGGATTTATAAAGGACGACGGCCTTTTCTCCATCCGCCAGGCCCAGCCCGCCATCGCCGGCTGTGGAGTCGATCAAGGCGGCCAGGGCGGTGGTATCGCTGCCCTGCCATAGAAAGATTTTTCCGGCGATGTCGGTTCCGCCGCTGGCGGCGCCGGCGGTCAGGTAGTCGAATGTTCCATCGACGGAATCGCCCGTTCCTTCGAGACCGCCCGTCAAGGAAACGAACCGGCTGAAATCCAGCACATCGCTACCGGCTGTGGCCCCGACAATGAAGCCCGTGATGGCATCCTGACCGTTGTCGGCGGCCGTGGATGCATAGACGACGGTATCGGAGCCGGCTGGTGCAAAGTATGAGGACAGGCCGATGGTGTCGTCGCCCGCGCCCCCGCTGATGATGTCATCGCCCTGGCTCCCGGTGATGGTGTCGTCGCCGCCGCCCCCGTTGAGCTTCATGCCCTTGGTGTAGAAGGCGGCATCGATGGTGACGCCCGTGTCCGCGCCGTTGACGGTCAGGGCGCCGTCACCTTGATCGGCAAGAGCCATGTTCACCTGGTACCCGTTTGGAATGCCTGCAAAGATGGCGTCGTCGAGCGTCAGCTTTTTCAGTCCTCCTTCGGCGATTTTCTTCGCCCGGGCCGATACGAGTGCGCTGATCACCCCTGGATCAGTCTCGCCATCGGCATCGACGGTTGCCGCTCCGTCGGCGAGCTTGCCATTGACGACGGCGAAGACCGCGGCCGTCATCAGCAGTTTGTTGCCGCCTGTGAGCGCGGGAATGCCGGTGTGGTCGGTCAAACTGGCAATGGTCGGCTTGTTTTCCGCCACGATGCCTTCACGGGTGAAGATCAGTGTGTCGTCGGCGCTTTCCGTGACGGTGATGTCGCCGGTTGCGAGATTGCCGCCGAAGGTGATGACGCCGTTGTCAAGTTCCACGGTGAACGTGGCATTCGTAATGGTGACGACATTGTTTGTGTTGAAGCCGTCCGTGGTGGCCGCGTTGCCCGAAAGGTCGCGCGCGAACCCCTGCGCAATGACCAGGGTGTCGTTGGTGCCCCCGAAGCCGGCCGTTGTTTTCAGTGCCGTGGCTTTGACGGGCGTAAGCGCGATGGTCAGGGTGCCGTCCGCCGTGACCTTGGCGGAGGCGATATCGCTTACTGCAAACGCCTGTGCCTGTGCATTATCGCCATCGATGTTCCATACCAGCCTGGTCCAGTCCAGGCGGCCCTTGATGTCGGTATCGGCGTTTTCGCCGGCTTCGAGCAGCGTGTCGAAATCCGTCCCGGTGAGCGTCAGGGCGTCGGCAGTCATGTCATAACCGGCTGCCGTGATGGTGGCGGTGGGCGCCGTGGCGTCGCTGGAAAGGAAGTCGTTGCCGTTCCTGGCGACGGTATCCTTCCAGGCGGCATACTGCGCCGGGCTGGCGGTCACGGTGATGCCGCTGCCGCTGATTTCCAGCGCCGTGAGCCTGGAGAGGTCGACGTTGCCAAGGTCGGCGCTTGCCGTGACGATGGCCTTGACCGTGGGAACAGGAGCGGGCGGCTGGGCGTTCGGGTCGGCGGCCATGTTCACGATGCCAGTCAGGCTGGTGGTGCCTATTAAACCGATAATGATGACGTGGCCGCCATTCAATATCTGTTTGCCGTCGGCCTGCGCGGCTGTCATCGTCAACGTCGGTAGGTTGGTCGGGTCGTCGGGAAGTAGCTGATACCCGTCGACATTCACCAGATTGACGTTGGTGGAAATATCGGCGGATTCAACGACATTGATGCCTAAAAAGACGCTGTCCGCGATGCCCTGTGTGTCGATATTCGAGGCATCCGCAGTGGTGAGATGCACGATCGCAGTGCCGGTTCCGGTGACGGTTTTTCCACTGAGCTCAGACGCCCGGATGGAGAGGCTGGCGGGTGATATCACTTCAAACGATGCGCCGTTGCCCATGGCGGCAGTCACGAAATCAGCGGCATTGCCCATATAGTCGGGGCGCTCCGCAGTGACGATGACCTTGGCGTTGCCGACGTTGCCGGAAAAAGCGCTGGGAGCGCCCTGACCGTCGCCGGTGAGGATGAAGCTCGCCGTGGCGGTGGCCGCTACGATTTTCGACAGATCGGCATTCAGCGTCGACTCCAGTCCGCTGATCGCCACGGTTCCATCGCCATCGACGCTCATGCCGGTGACTTGCGCGGCGGTGGCGGCGAGGGTCTGGCCACTGGCGACGGTGATCTTGGTGGCTGTGCCCAGATCGACCGTCGTCGCTGCCGGAACGCCGCCCCGGGAAAAGGTGGCGACCGTGCCGCTGGTGATGAAGGAAATGTCGCCGCTGCCATCGGCGAAGGTAACGACGCCGCTCTCGACCGTCACTTTGAACGGTTCAGAAGGGGCGCCGCCGCCACCTCCGCCCGGCGTGGGGAAGGGCGGTGCCGGCGCCACCGGCTCGAAGGTATCCGGCAGCTCGGTATCGGGCGGCACCGCCACCGACGGCGGTATCACCAGCTTGGTGCCCGCCGGCGGTGTGAAGTCGGTCGGGATCGGAGTGTTCGCGGGGGGCGCCCAGCCTGCCGGCGGCTGGAAGCCGGGCAGGAACGGCGCCACTTCCTGCACGCGTTCCAGTGCATCCTGGAAATTGCCGGAGTCGATGGCGGCCTGGAACCGGGGATCGTTGGCGAAGACGCCCAGGTTCAGGCCGTTGCCCAGGTCGCGGCCTTCGGCGGCGCCGTATTGCAGCAGGTGGCCCAGCACGGACATGCCGGCCTGCGCGGCTTCGGCCACGTCCGGGTTCGCGTTCGCGTATGCCCCCAGGTCGATGAAGGGGTTGATCCGCCGCGGTTCGCCCTGGCCGAACAACAGAAAGTGCTCCACCGCGCCGATGTGCCCGGCGGCGACGGCTTCGGCCACGTCCGGATTTTGCGCCAGATAGAAGCCCGTATCGAACAGGGCCAGCGGCGAACGGTCTTCGCCGGCGCCGTATTGCGTGAAGTGATCGTAGGCCGTGGTCAGCCCGGCCGCGACGGCCGCGGCCACGTCCGGGTTGCCGGCCAGGTAGTCCTGCGGATTGAACAGCGGGCCGGGCGCCCGGCCTTCGGCCTTGCCATATGACAGGAAGTGCTGCTCGGCGGGGATGAGGCTGGCGGCCACGTCGGGATTCCGCGCCAGATACCAGTCGGCGTTGAACAGGCTGAAGTAAGTGGAATGAGCCATGGTTTTCTCGGATCAGGGATGGGGGCTTTCGTCGATGTTGCGCACATGCCGGCAACTCGCCGTTTGCTTGTTTGCGTTGTCGGGGCTTGCGTAATAAGCTCTCAAACCAATACAAAGTTTTACAGACAGGATGATTTGAGCAATCCACCGTGAACTGGCCGTGAACTGCAATCCTCGTGTGAACGCGTCTCCCGCGCCGCCCCGCCTGTCCATCCGCCTGCTGGGGGAATGGGAATTCATGCTGGACGGCGCGCCCCTGAAGGGAAGGCTCTACGGCAAAGCCGTGGCGCTGGCGGCCTATTTATCCATCGAACAGGATCGCAGCCATGCGCGGGAACACCTGGCATCCCTGTTATGGCCCAACCTGACCGCCGAATCGGCACGCGGCAATCTCCGGCAGGCGCTGCGCCGCTTGCGTGATGCTTTGGGCCCGTCGGCGTCGGAGTTTCTGGCGGTTACCCGCGACACGCTGCGTTTCCATGCTGCGCATCCCGATTGCCGTGTCGACGTGGCTGTCCTGACCGAGCCCTTCCCGGGTTGCGGCCATGGCCCGGGCCCCGATTCGTCCGCTGTTTGTGCGCAATGCCTGGGCGGGCTCGAATCACGGCTTGCCGTCTATCGGGGGGAGTTCCTGTCCGGGCTCGCCTTGAGCGACGCGCCCGAGTTCGAGCTGTGGCTGGACGCGCGCCGCCAGAGCCTGCGAGGGCGTGCCTTCCTGCTGGCTGAGAGGCTGTGCAGTGCTTGCGAAGCAGCCGGGAAGCCTGATCTGGCGCTGGCCTACGCCCAACGCTGCATGGAATTGGAACCTTGGAACGAGGCCGCGCATCGCCGGCACATGCGCCTGCTGGCGGACCAGAGGCAGTACGCCACGGCGCAGGTCCATTACGACGCCTATCGCGCCGGCCTTGCGCAGGACTTCAGTTCCGATCCCGCCGCCAGCACGCACGCCCTGTTCGAGGCCATCCACAAAAGCGGCCTGGCGGCCGGGCGCCCGGGCGCGTCCGCTGCGCAAGAAAGCCCGCCGCCCGCAAAAGCCGAGCGCCGCCAAGTGACCATTCTGTGCTGCCACCTCGATCTGCCACCCGGCGTACAAGGCGACTGCACGGAACAATTGGCCGAGGCCCGTTCGGTCTGCACCGTGGTGCTGCGCCGTCATGCCGGCCATATCGCCCAAGGCCATGACGGCTATCTTTACGCCTACCTGGGGTATCCCACCGCGCAGGAACAGGCGGGCAGGCAGGCGGTGCTGGCGGCCCTCGAATTGTCATCGCTCTTCGGCCCGCCGTACCGCTTTCGCGCGGGCATCCATACCGGCGTCATCGTCACCGGCTTCGATCCTTTCATCCCCGACATCATCGGCAGCGCCTCGGGCACGGCCTGGCGGCTTTGCCGGCGCCTGCGCAAAAGCGGCATCGTCGTCAGCGATGCCACGGCTCATTTGTTGCATGGCCGGTTCCCGCTGCGTGCGCTGGAACGCTTGGATGCCGGGAGGAAGGCGGGAACCGCGTCCGCCGAACCTCCCGCCCATCTGTTGCTTGCGCGAGAAGACGGCGATGCCAGCCCCCGTGCCGCCGCGCCTGCCGCCCCCGTGCTGATCGGCAGGCGGGCCGAACTGCAGCGACTGAAAAAACTCTGGCGCCTGGCGTCCCGCGGGGAGCCGCAATTCCTGGTGCTGCGCGGCGAAGCGGGCATCGGCAAGACCCGGCTGGCCGGCGCCTTGCGCGACGAGGCCGCCCGCCGTCCCGCCGGAGTCCGGCATCTGCACTGTTACCCCGAACATCGCCATACGCCGCTTTATCCGGTGATTGCCCTGTTCGAATCCATACTGGGGCTGTCGGCGGACGACACGCCCGCCGCGCAGCGCCGCAAGCTCCAGGATTACCTGCGCCGTCAGCATCCCGCCGTGGCCGACGCCGCCGAACCCGTTCTCATGCTGCTGCTGTCCATCGCGCCGGCCGACGCGCCCGTGCCTTCGCCCCAGCAACGCAAGCAGCAGACCCTGGACATGATGCTGTTGCTGCTTGACAGCATTGCGTCCACCCGGCCTCTGCTGCTGATCATCGAAGACGGCCAGTGGCTGGATGTCACCACCCGGGACCTGCTGGAACGGCTGCTGCATCGCAAGCGCCCCGCCGCGCTGCTGACCCTGATCACGGCACGGCCCGATTTCGATCCGGCCTGGCTGAAGGCCGAAGCCGTGCTGGAGCTGCAGCCCTTGCGGGATGCCGAGATCGCCCGGCTGGCGCGAGCCACCGTCGGCTCCCTGTCTTCCCGGGCCATTGATTCCATCGTCCGGCGCGCCGACGGCATCCCCTTCTATGCGGAACAGATGGCGCGCATATCGTCCGGCGCGCCCGACGAGGGCGGCGGCATTCCCGCCATCTTGCGCGACCTGTTGCTGACCCGCCTCGATTCCGTGCCGCAAGCCCGGCGCATTCTTCAATTGGCCGCCACGATAGGCCGAAGGTTCGAGCAAAGCCTGCTGGAGCGCATCAGCGCTTTGCAGGCTCCCGCCCTTGAGCCTGTTTTGCGCCGCCTGGTCGATGCCCACCTGATTTCCGCCGTCGCCGCGCCGGATGCCGCCTTCCAGTTCCGTCATGCCCTCATCCAGGAAGCGGCGTATGACTCGCAGATCCAGGCCGATCGCCGCGAAGCCCATCGCCGCGTCGCCGACGCATTGAGCCGGCGCCATCCGCAACGGGCTGCCCAGCAGCCGGCGGAAATCGCCCATCATTACACCCGCGCCGGCGATCCCGCCGCGGCGATTCGGTGGTGGCTGAGCGCGGGGCGGCAGGCGCTGCGCGTTTCCGCCACCGCGGAAGCGGACAAGCATCTGCGGGAAGGCCTGAACCTGCTCGATCAGTTGCCGCGCGGCGAGGAACGGGACTCGCAAGAGGCGGCGCTGCTTCTTTCACTGGGCCAAGCCGTTCAGCTCGGCCGAGGCTATGGTTCGCAGGACGCGGCCCGCATCTATGACCGCGCCTTCGAGCTCAGCCATGAGCGGCTGCCCCTGAAGCAGCGCTTCGAGATCCTGTGGGGCTTGTGGACGGTATCCAGTTCGCGGCCCGGCTACGGTTTTCCGCGGGCGCGCGAGCTGGCGCGGGAGCTACTGGAATTGGCGACGCACGGCGCCGACAGGGAACTGCTGGCCAAGGCGCATACCGCCAACGCCAACGTCGCGCTGTGGCTCGACCGGCCCGATGAGGCATGCCGCCATGCGCGGGCGGGCGCGGAGGCGGGCGACCGCCTGCAAAACACGATGGGAGGACTGGACCCCGCCGTCGCCTGCCTGGCCTATCAGTCATGGGCGCATTGGAAACAGCATCGGACTTCTGACGCGCTTGCCGCCAGCCGCCGTTCGCTGGCGCGGGCCCGGTCGCTGGACGACCCCGACAGCCTGTGCGCCGCGCTCGGCTTTGCCGCGATGCTCGAACGCTTTCTGGGCAATATCCAGGCCGTGGCCGACCACACACGCGAACTCCAGTCCGTTGCCGACCTCTATCAGCTGGCAACGTGGCAGGGCCTTGGCCGCATGCTCCAGGCCTGGATGCGGGTCAGGCAGGGCGACGAAGGCGGCATTGCCGTTCTGCAAGCCTGTGCGCAAGGCATACAGCAGATCATGCCCAGCGTTGCCGCCATCTTCCTGCACGCCTTGGCGGAAGCCTATGGGTTTCTTCACCGCTACGACGAACAATCGCAGGCCATCGCCGACGGCCTGCAAGCCGCCGCAAAAGTGGATGAACGTTTCTTCGGGTCGTTGCTGGAACGCATGCGACGCGTCTGCCCGGCTGTTCGTGAAGCGAGGCGGCTCATGGAGTGATGGAGAAAAAACCCGCCTGTTCCATGAGCAGGAGAATCTGTCGCACGCCCTGCGCATAGCCGGCATCAGAACAGTTCGATCTTCTTTTCCCGCGCCGTCGGCGCCGCCCCGCGCTTCAGCAATTCTTTTTCGTAGGCGTTTTCCGCGTTCGCCATCGAAATCGCCTCGGGCTGGTGAACGGCGCCGCGGCGGCAGAAGGCATCGCCCGTGAGCGGGTCCAGCACCACTTTGCGCGACCAGGAGCCGCCCATGTCGTCGGCCAGCAGCGGGATGCCCTCGCGCTGCAGCCACTGGCGTGCGAATTCCGCATTGCGCGTGCCGATGGCCATGTGGATCGCATTCACCACATTGCCGCCGCCAAAGGCCTTGGCCACCAGGCGATCTTCGGACGCGCCGCGCGCGAACATGGCGTTGCGCAACACCTCCATCGCATAGTCGCCGTGCAGCACGGTGTCGTCATCGTTGACATGGCGCCGGCTGCCGCCGGGCAACAGAAAGTGGTTCATGCCCGCCAGCCGCAATTTCGGATCGTACAGGCAGACCGCCACGCACGAGCCCAGCAGAGTGGCGATCGGGCGCTCGTCCTCCACCGCCCAGCCCCCCGGGTTGATCATGCGCGCCACGCGCTCCAGGTTGCGCCCCGCTGCGCCGTCGGCGGACACGCCCCTGGAGGCGTGCGCACCGGCGCGGCCGAGCAGTTGCGGGTCAGCGGCCATAGGCGATGATCTCCTGGGCGATGCGGTCCAGCGGCAGCACCTTGCCGACGCCGCCCATGTCGATGGCCGCTTTCGGCATGCCGAATACCACGCAGGTGGACTCGTCTTCGGCGATGGTCTGCGCATGGGCGTCGTGCATTTCCTTCATGCCGCGCGCGCCATCGTCGCCCATGCCGGTCATGATGATCCCCAAGGCATTGCGCCCCGCCACTTGGGCCACGGAACGGAACAGCACGTCCACCGACGGCTTGTGCCGGTTCACCATCGGGCCGTCCCGGACCTGCACGAAGTATTGCGCGCCGCTGCGTTGCAGCAGCATGTGGCGCCCGCCCTGGGCGATCAGCACCCGGCCCGGCAGCACGCGGTCGCCGTCCTGCGCCTCGCGCACTTCCATGGCGCACAAGCCATCGAGGCGCTGGGCGAACAGCGAGGTGAACTTTTCCGGCATGTGCTGCACCACGACGATGCCGGTGCTGGTGCGCGGCAATTGCGTCAGCACCGCTTCCAGCGCCTGCGTGCCGCCGGTGGAGGTGCCGATGGCCACGACTTTTTCGGTGGTGTCGTGCAGGGCGCCGACGTTGCCGGCGATGGCGCGGTTCGGGCGCGCGGCCGGCGCCGTATCGGCCGCCGGCTCGGTGCGCGGACGGGGCGCGGTGCGTACGCGGGCCATGTTGGCGCGTGCGGCGGCGCGCACGGCGCTGACGAGGTCGTCGCCCGCGTCCTGCAGGAACTGTTTGACCCCCAGCTTGGGCTTGGTGATGATGGCCAGCGCTCCCGCCGCCAGCGCCTCCATCGTGGTGGCCGCGCCTTCCTCGGTGAGCGAGGAGCAGACCACGGTGGGCGTGGGCCGTTCGGCCATGATTTTCTTCAGGAAGGCGATGCCGTCCATGCGCGGCATCTCGATGTCGGTGACGATCACGTCGGGCCACTGCAGGCGCATTTTCTCCAGCGCCGCCACCGGGTCGGGGCAGACGGCGATGACCTCGATGTCGCTCTCGCGCGCCAGCGTTTCGCGATTCACCTGGCGCACGACGGCGGAATCGTCCACCACGATGACTTTGATCCTGGCCATCGCGCTCATGTCCTCGCCTGGGCCGGCGGCAGGCGATAGATGGTGGGGCGCACGAGTTTCACGGAATCATTGATGCCGTTGAGGCTCTCGGAATGGCCCACGATCAGGTAGCCGCCGGGATGCAGTTTTTGCACGATGCGCGCCACGACTTCGCGCTTGGTGTGGTTGTCGAAGTAGATCATCACGTTGCGCAGGAACACGACATGGAAGCGCCCGATGTCGGGCAGCGGAGCGTTGAGATTGATCTGCATGAAGCGCGTGTGGCGGCGCAGCTCCGGGGCGATCAGGAAGCTGCCTTCCTGGCTGCGAACGCCCTTGAGGCAGTACTTGTGCAGGTATTCGGCGGGCAGGCCCCGCGTGCGTTCCAGCCAGTAGTGGCCCCGCGCGGCGGTGGCCAGCACCTGGGTGCTGATGTCCGAGCCCAGGATGTTCCAGGCGCCTTGCACGCCCAGGCAGTCGGCCAGCACCATGGCCAGGGTATAGATTTCCTCGCCCGTCGAGGCGGCGGCGCTCCAGATTTCCAGGGGCTGCTGCGGCGGATGCTGGGGCACGATGGTATTGCGCAGATAATCGAAATGCGCCTGCTCGCGGAAAAAATAAGTCTCGTTGGTGGTCAGCAAGTCCACCATGGCCTGGCGCTCTTGCGCATTGCCCGCGCCGGCGCCGGTCACCAGATCGAGGTACCGGCTGAAGCTGTCGAGCTGCAGCGCGCGCAGGCGCTTGCCCAGGCGGCCCACCAGCAGCACCTTCTTGGAATCCGCCAGGCTGATGCCGGCGATCTCGTGGATCAGGCGTTGAAAGCGCGCGAATTCCGCGTCGGTGATGCCGAGTTCCTTCATGCGCCGTGCGGGGCCTCGTGCTTGCCCTGGCCGATCTGCGTCAGCACCGTCATCTCGTCGACCGACAGCACGCGCTGGATGTTCAGGATGATGACGAACTTGCCCGCCACCTTGCCCATGCCGGCGATGAAGTCGGCGCGGATGTGCGCGCCGAAGGAGGGGGCGGGCTCGATGTCGGCGCCGGGGATCTCCAGTACCTCGGAGACCGCATCGACCATGATGCCGATGTCGAGTTTTTCATCGTCCTGCTGCACCTCCACGATGACGATGCAGGTGCGCCGCTGCACGGCGGAAATCCTGCCGCTGAAGCGCGCTCCCAGGTCGATGACCGGCACCACGGCGCCGCGCAGGTTGATGACGCCCCGGATGAAATTGGGCATCATGGGGATCTCGGTCAAATTGCCATACTCTATGATTTCCTTCACGTTCAGGATGCCGACGGCAAACATCTCGCTGCCGACGCTGAAGGTGAGGTACTGGCGGGTGTCGCCGCCCTGACCGGGCTGGACGGCGGCACCCGTGCCGCGGGGCGACGGGTTGGGCTGGGGCATGCAGGCTTCCTCGGGCTGGTTTCCAGTTGGTCAGTAACGCTCGAAGTCCTGTTCGTCCACGGCCGGCAGCGGTTGCGCCTTGCCATGGGCCGCCGCGCGCGCGGGGGCGGCCGGCACGGCGTGCACGGGTTTGTGCGCCATGGCGGCATCGCCGGCCCGGCCGGCGGCATCGACCTTGAAGAAGCTCATCAGGTCCTGCAGCTGTTCGGCCTGTCCGCCCATTTCCTCGGCGGTCGCCGCCAGCTCTTCCGAAGCCGATGCGTTCTGCTGCGTGGCCTTGTTGAGCTGGCCCATGGCGCCATTGATCTGGCCCACGCCCTGGCTCTGTTCCTGGCTGGAGGCGGCGATCTCCTGCACCAGGTCGGACGTCTTGCGTATGGCCGGCACGATTTCATTGAGCAGCTGTCCCGCCTGCTCGGCCAGCTTGACGGACCCGGAAGCCACCTGGCCGATTTCCTGCGCCGCCACCTGGCTGCGTTCGGCGAGCTTGCGCACCTCGGCCGCCACCACGGCAAAGCCCTTGCCGTGCTCGCCGGCGCGCGCGGCCTCGATGGCGGCATTGAGCGCCAGCAGATTGGTCTGGTAGGCGATGTCGTCGATGATGCCGATCTTGTCGGCGATCTGTTTCATGGCTTCGACGGTTTCCTTCACCGCATTGCCGCCTTCTTCGGCCTGGCGCGCCGTCGAGGTGGCCATGCCGTCGGTCACCTTGGCATTTTCGGAGTTCTGATCGATGCTGGCCGTCATCTGTTCGATGGAAGCCGTGGTTTCTTCCACCGAGGCGGCTTGCTGCGACGAGGACTGGCTCAATGACTGCGCAGTGGCCGAGACCTGGCCGGCGGCGTTGTTGAGCGCATCGGCGGCGATGTTGATCTGGCCGATGGTGTCGGCCAGCTTGGCGATGGTGTTGTTGATGGCCTGCTTGAGCGCATCGAAGTCGCCGGTGTAATGGGCGGTGATGGTCTGGGTCATGTCGCCCTGTTCCATGGCCGCCATCACGCGGCGCACATCGTTGATCGGGCCGACGACGTTGTCCAGCATCTCGTTGACGCCTTCGACGATCTTCCGGTATTCCCCCTGGTACCTGGAGGCATCGGCACGGGTGGTCAAGTTACCGTCGATGGCGGCCTTGGCCAGGTGGGCGGCTTCGGCGCTCATGTTCTTGACGGAGGTCACGGCCTGGTCCAGCGCCGCCAGCACCTGGCCGACTTCGTCGCGCCGCGAGGTGTCGATCTTGATGCTGAAGTCGCCGGCGGCGATCCCGTCGGCGATCTTCACGGCCTCGCCCACCGGGCGGGTGATGCTGCGGGTGATGAGCCAGCCCATCAACAGCGCCAGCATCGCCGCCACGCCGGTCAGGGTCAGCAGCAGGGTCTGCGAGCTGGCCACGGTGGCTTCAGAGGTCAGGCCCGCCTCATTCATCAGTTCGGTCTGGAAGTGCACCAGGCCGTCGACCGCCTGGAAGTAAGCCGTCTGGGCCGTGCGCAGGTCGCCGGCGATCAGGGCGCTGAACTGCTCGGCCGGCGCGTGCTGCCGGATCAGCTCCAGCGCCCGGTCCTGCTGCGCCCGGTAGGCCGTGCGCGCGGCCTGAATGGCCTGGAGCCGTTTCTTGCCGGCTTCGGTATGGATCGAGGCTTCGAGCTCCGCCAGTGTGCTGTCGATGATCTTGCGCTGGGCCTCGATCTCTTCGTATGCTTCTTGTCTCCTCGCCTCGTCTGGATAGATGTAGGCATTGCGCAGCTGCCGGGCGATGGCGTTGACGGCGTCGACGACATTGTTGGCCTGGCCCACCTTGGGGAACTTGTCGTGCGCCATGTCGTTTACTTCGGCGCCAAGGGCCGCCAGGCGGGTATAGCCGATGCCGGCGATGGCCACCATCAGCACCAGGGTCACGGCGAAACCTATACCCAGGCGGATGCCGATCTTGATATTGTTCATGGGAATTTCCTACTCCGAGGCATGAAAGGGTTGAGTCGGGTCGGTTGTGGGGGGGGATGAAAGGTAAGCGGAGGAGAAGTCGCTCTCCTCGCGCTGGACTGCCAGTTGGATCAGGGCCTGCACATCGAGGATCAGGGCCACTTCGCCCGAACCGAGAATGGTGGAGCCGCCGATGCCGCGCAAATGGCGGAAGAGCTGGCCCAGAGGCTTGATGACGGTCTGGAACTCGCCGTGCAGCTGATCGACGACGATGCCGGCCTTGGTGCCGCCCGCCGTGACCACCACGACATTCTCGCGCGCCGGCGGCTCGCCGCTGATTTCAAAGAAGTCGCGCAGCCGGATGAAGGGCAGCACCTCGCCGCGCAGGTTCAGCATGTGGCCGCGCGTGGCGTCGGTCTTGAGCTCCAGGCATTCGACCACGGAGTCCAGCGGGATGACGTGGGAGGCCTGGCCCACCGTCGTGAGAAAGCCCTCGATGATGGCCAGCGTCAGCGGCAGCCGGATGGTGAAGCGCGAGCCCTGGCCGGGCCGGGTATGGACTTCGACACTGCCGCGCAGCGCCTGGATGTTGCGCTTGACCACGTCCATGCCCACGCCGCGGCCCGACAGGTTGCTGACCGATTCGGCGGTGGAGAAGCCGGCTTCGAAGATCAGGTTGACGATCTCCTGGTCCGTCAGGTTGTGGCCGGACTGGATCAGCCCGCGCTCGATGGCCTTGGACTGCACGCGCCCGATGTCGATGCCGCCGCCGTCGTCGATCACCTCGATGATGATGTTGCCCGAATCGTGAAAGGCATTGAGTTCCAGGCGTCCGCGCGCGGGCTTGCCCGCGGCCAGGCGCACGTCGGCGGGCTCGATGCCATGGTCCATGGCGTTGCGCACCAGGTGCATCAGCGGATCACCGATCTTTTCCACCACCGACTTGTCCAGTTCGGTCTCGGCGCCGTTGATGACCAGCTCGATGTCCTTGCCGATCTCGCGCGCGGTGTCGCGCACCACCCGGTTGAAGCGGTTGAAGGTCTCGCCGATCTGCACCATGCGCAGTTGCAAGGCCGAATCGCGGATGTCCTCGACCAGGCGCGAGAGCACCGAGTTGGCCTCCACCAGATGGCTCTGACCGCTCTTGCGCGCCAGCAGGCTGGCCGAGGCGCCGGCGATCACCAGTTCGCCCACCAGGTCGATGAGCTGGTCGAGCTTGTCGGCCTGCACGCGGATCAGGCGCGCCTCGGCGCTGCGCTTGTCGCGCACCTGCTGCTGCCGGGCGGCGGCGGCCTCGACGATTTCCGGCTGCACCGTTTTCTGCTGCACCAGGATGCTGCCCAGGGGCGGGGGCGGCGCCACGGCGCAAGCGTCCGCCGCATCCGGGGCGGGAGGCGGGGATTGCGCCTGTTGCCGGCGCAGCCCGGCCTCGAGTTCCTCGCGCGTCAGCGCGCCGGCACGCACCAGGATCTCGCCCAGGCGCATCGGCTCCTCGGGCAGGCGTTCGATCAGCTGCAGATAGTCGGCCACCGCGCTGTCGGGGGGCAGGATGTAGAGCTCGCAGTCGTCGCGGCAAAAGGCGAAGACATCCTCGATCGCCTGCTTGCCGGCGTGCGAGTGCAGCCGGACCTCGAAGCCCAGGTAGCAGGCCTCGGCGTCGAAATCGGCCGCTTGCGGCATGGCATCGCACAGCGTCTCGAGGTGGACGATCTCGCCCAGCTGCTGCAGATAGCGCAGGAAGTTCAGCGGGTCCATGCCCATCTTCAGCACATCGTGGCCGAAGCGGATGGAGATGTGCCAGCAGTCGGCAAGGGGGGCGGCGGCGTCCGGGTGAGCCGCGCCGGCGGTCGCCGTGCCGGCCTCGGCTGTTCCGCCGAAGGCTCGCAGCGCCTCGGCCAGGCCTCGACCCACCTCGGCCAGCGCCGGGTCTTCGTCGGTGCTGCCTTGCTCCACTGCGTCCAGCAGGACGCGGATATGGTCGCAGCCCCGCAGAAGCACGGTGATCATCTCGCTGCCCACGCCGATCTCGCCGTTGCGCAGGCGGTCGAGCAGGCTCTCCAGCACGTGGGTGAAGCGCTCGATGTGGTGCAGCTCCACGACGCCGGAGGCGCCCTTGATGGTGTGCGCGGCGCGAAAGATAGCGTTGAGCAGGTCGGCGTCGCCGTCGCCCTGCTCCATGCGCAGCAGGCCGTCTTCCATGGCCGTGAGCTGCTCACGGGCTTCCTGGATGAAGACACTGAATATTTCTTCCATGAACTGTTCCTGGTGTGGCGATGCAATGGAGACGATGAGGCGGATGGCCCGAGACGGTTGGATCCCGACGGATCCCTAGTCCCGGGCGTCCGGCGGCAGGGTCTCGCCGAAGAAGTCGCCCAGACGGCAGAAGCCCACGACTTCCCGCAGCGCCGCACTGGCGGCGACGATGCGCAACGGGCGCTGCAGGCGCCGGCTTTCGCGCCGTGCCAGCAGCAGCAGTTGCAGCCCGGCCGTGTCGATCTCGGACACCTGGTCCAGATCGAGCTCCAGCCCGCCATCGCCGGCCTGCTCCAGCGCGGCTTGCAGCCGGGTCTTGAGCACACCGGCGTCGTAGATGGTCAGTTGCCCGTCGAACACCAGGCGCTGAGCGCGCAGGGAAGGGGATGGCACGGCGGCTGTGGTCATGCGTGGCTCCTGTAATGTGGCAGGTGTCAGAACAGCTCGATCTTGGGTTCGTCGCCGCCCGAAGGGGCGGCGGGGCGGGCGGGCGCAGAGCTTGCGACGGCTGCGGGTGCCGGCGCGGCGCCGGATCGCGCCGTGCCGGCCGTGCCCATGGCGCTATGGTGGTCACTGCGCTGGGCCTGCATGACGTAGCCGCTGTAGATGTCCTGCAGATGCTCGGCCAGCGGGCGCAGCTCTTCGTCCGGCGTGTCGATGGACAGCAGGCGCTTGCTCAGCAGGAGGGCGTGGTCGTCCAGGCGTTTCAGCGCGGCGACGACGTGCTCGATCTGCTGCCGGGTCACGTCCTGGAACTGTATGCAGGCCAGCGTATCCATGAACATGGCCGTCAGTTCCAGGCTGGACTGGCGGATTTGCTCTATCGCCTCGGCGCCGTGGCGGATCAGGTCGCGGTGGTCGCGCCCCAGCTGCTGGAGCTGGGTCGAAAACTGCTGCAGCGCCTTGTGCTCGAGCTCGATGCTGCTGTGCGAGAAATTGTCCTCATACTGCTTCTCGATGGAAGAAACCACGCCTTGGATGCCGTCGTTGATCTGGTTGACGGCATGGTCGGTGGCCTGCGAGAGCTTGCGCACTTCGCCCGCCACCACGGCAAAGCCGCGCCCGGCGGCGCCCACCCGCGCCGCCTCGATGGCGGCGTTGAGCGCGAGCAGGTTGGTCTGGAAGGCGATGTTGCGGATCAGGCTCACCAGCCCGGTCAGAGAGCGCGCCTGCTGGGCGAACTGCTCGGTGCGCAGGCGGTCGGCTTCGGCTTGGTCGATGCGCTGGCTGATGTACCGATTGAGCTGGTCGATCAGCTCCTGGTTCCGGGCGGCGCGTTCCTCGGACGAGGCCATCATATCGGTGGAGATATGGACGTTGGAATCCACAAGCTGGTTGAGCTTGTCGATCACCCGGTCGATGTCGTTCATCCGGGTGATGATGTCGAACGAGGCTTTTTCCGTTCCCTGCACCACGGTGTCCAGCTGCTTGCGCACCACTTCGTTGAACTGGGGCACCTGCCGCAGTTCCTGGCTCACCTGCCGGCCAACGGCGGCACGGGTTTCCACCCCCAGGCGCCAGTTGCGATAAAAAATGATCGCCACGAGGCGCTGGGCAAAGAACGACACCACCGCGATCAGCATACCGCCCAGGGCGTCGCCCGCGGGGGAGCCCAGGCCGAGCCAGGGCAGGAATTCATGTTCGAAAACATCGTTGCCGAGATAAATCGTGATCCACACGCCGGCACTGACCACGGCCAGTACCAGCAGCAGCCTGCGCTTCTCTTTTGCAGAGTCGTCCATCGCCCCGTCCCCCTGGTGCTTTCGACGGCGCGCTAGCGCATCACGAGCTTGATGGTGTTGAGCAGGTCTGTGGCCGTGACGGGCTTGACCAGCCAGCCCGAGGCGCCGGCCGCCTTGGCCTCGGCGCGCTTGGCCTGTTGCGATTCGGTGGTCTGGAACAGAATGGGCATGAAACGGTATTGCGGCAGCTTGCGCACTTCCTTGATGAACTCGATTCCGTTCATGCCCGGCATGTTCAGATCGGTGATCAGCAGATCGGTCTTGATGCCGGTGCCGAACCCCTTCAGCGCATCCTGGGCATTGGAGAATTTTTCTACCTGATAACCCGCTTTGGTCAGGATATTGGACACGGACAATAAAAGCGTGGCGGAATCGTCCACCAGTACGATGGTCTTCAAAGGCACTCTCTTTTTTTATAAAACGGCAACCCCGACAGAAACGACTACACCGTCATTACTATGAAGCCATGCCCGATTGAAACTAAATATTTATTTATGAAAATATATTCTATCTTATTACATTATTTTTACCAATAGAAACTCATGTTCCGCAGCGGGCGCCGTTCCGCATTTTGCACAATACGCCGTCGCCGGATTTTTTTTCCGGGTTTTGCCGGGGAGGGCCTGCGCGGGAACGGCCGGCGCCAAGGGCGCGGGTGGCCCTGCCGCTACCTGTCCAGGCGTACCTCGAACCACGCCTCCGTCTCGCCCACGTCGCGGAACCCGTCATTGCGGGCACGCGCGGCCGCCGCGATCCACCTTTTGGCGAGCGCAATGTCGTCGGCCGTCATTTCCGATTCCGCCGTCTCCTCGGCCGTCTGCCAGGCCCGGTATGCGGCGAGGACGGCATCGGGCCCGCCGAGGGCTCGTTCCAGCGTGCGGCGAAATCGCTGTTCGGCGTCCTGCCGGGTGCGCTCGGGCAGGTCATTCGGGGCGTCTTGGATGGTGATGGTGTACATGGTGGGCATAGGCTCCGTTTTTTTGAACTGTGGATTTATACAGTAAACGGGGCGGGGAGGGCAATATGGTCATCAGGCTTGGCCTGCCGTGGCTTCGGTTCCTCCATGCGCCAAAAGTGCTGGACATGCAGAACGCCGTGTCGAGTCGGCGTAACGCCGCGCCCGCGCGAATAAGCCGAATAAGCGCCTTGGCCCCTGACCCACAAGCGACTATGCTTGTCGTCAGATCGATGTACCGGGGCCTGCGAAGGTGTCTATCCGCCTCCTGGAAACAGGGTTCAGCCGTGCTGATGCTAAAGAGCACCTGCGAAACGAAGCGCCGTTCTTGCGGCGCTTCGCCTTTGTGGGCGCCTATGCAGCAGCTACCGATGAGGGTGCCCCGGATCGCGCAGCGGCTCTCCTCTGGATACCTTCGCCGCCATTACCTGAAAGCGAATCCTGCCTTTGCGCTCGTGCGGCACACCGGGCCCTGGCGAGCCTGGTGCGCGGACATAAGCGCTTTCCACCACCATGGCCGGTTTCGCCTCGGGTCAGGCCGGCGCGACATGAGCGGCAATCACATGTAATGGAAAATTCCGGTGGCGTTGTGGAAGGCCGTCTTTCGCACGGTGGCTGTGTTCCGGCCGCGGGCTTGTCGCAATCCATGCGCGCAGCGATAATCTTGGCTCGATTTCCCATTGACCTTCATGAGAACAGCCATGCCCTACGTCACCATCACCGCCACCGAAGGATATTCCGAAGAACAGAAGAAGCGGCTGCTCCAGGGCAGCAGCGACGCCGTGGTGGCAAGCATAGGCGCGCCGCTGTCCAGCGTGCGGGTGCTGCTGCATACGATACCCGCCGGCCATTATTTGAACGCGGGCGAGTTCAATACGCCGGGCCTGATGTTCGTGGTGGATTTCATCGAGGGCCGCAGCGACGCCCAGAAAGACGCCCTGATCGCGGCGCTCAGCAAAGTGGGCGCGGAAGCCGTCAATATGCCGGAAAGCGAGGTGCGGGTGCGCCTGGTGGATTTCCCGAAGTCGAACATGGGCATGGCGGGCGGCGTGAGCGCGCGCGCCATGGGCCGTTGACGCGGCCCCGTCGCCTTAGCGTCAACAGGCCCTAAGCGGCCTTCAGCCCCAGTTTGCGGGCCATTTTGTGCAGGTTGCTGGCGTCGATGTCCAGCAGCCTGGCGGCCTGCGCCCAATTGCCGCCGGCGGCGTCCAGCGCGCGCTGAATGCATGCCTTCTGGGTGCTTTCCACGGTCAGGCGCAAAGGCTGCACGCCGCCGCCTTTCCATTCCCCCGCCGCCGGCCCTTCGATGCCGTAGAAGGGTTCGGCCCCGTAGAGGTCTTGCGTGGCGGCCGGCTGGCCGGCGTCGACGTCCAGGAGTTCGGGCCCCAGCGTCAGGATCTGGTCGCGCGAGGCGCCGCGGGTAAGCATTTTCAGGGCGGCGCGGCTGATCACGTGTTCCAGCTCGCGCACGTTTCCGGGCCAGGAGTAGGCCAGCAGCGCGCGCTCGGCGGCATAGGAAAGCCGCAGGCCGCGCAGGCCCAGGCGCGCGCGGTTGAACTCCAGGAAATGGCCGGCAAGGATCAGGATGTCGCGGTCGCGGTCGCGCAAGGGCGGAATGTGCACGGGGTAGACCGACAGGCGATGGTAGAGGTCCGCCCGGAACGTGCCGGCCAGGGTGTTTTCTTTCAGCTGCCGATTGGTGGCGGCAATGATGCGCACGTCCGTCTTGATGATTTCATCGGTGCCCAGGCGCTGGATTTCGCCGTTCTGCAGGGTGCGCAGCAGCTTGGCCTGCACGCCCAGCGGCAGTTCGCCGACTTCGTCCAGGAACAGGGTGCCGCCCTGCGCGGCTTCGAAGCGCCCCGGGCGATCGGTGTTGGCGCCCGAGAACGCGCCCTTCACGTGGCCGAAGAGTTCGCTTTCGGCCAGGGATTCGGGCAGGGCGGCGCAGTTGACGTGGATCATGGGCTTGCGGCCGCGCCGCGACCTGCGGTGCACGCGCCGCGCGAAGAGTTCCTTGCCCACGCCGGTTTCCCCCAGCAGCAGCACGGGCAGGTCGGAATCGGCCACGACGTCGAGCTCGTGCAGCAATTGCGAGATGGCTTCGCTTTCGCCGATGATTTCATGCAGGTCGCCGAGCGGGCCGGACTCGCCCAGCCCGCTGCCCAGCTGCCGCAGGTTGCGGTTTTCCTTTTCGAGCGCGCTGACGCGTATGGCCGCTTCCAGCATGAGCCCGTAGCGCTTGAGTTCATTCTGCATGGCGGCGTCGAAGGTGCCGGTCTTGAGCGCGTCGAGGGTCAGGGCGCCCCAGGGCCGGCCTTCGATGTGCAGGCTGATGCCCAGGCAGTCGTGCACGGGCAGCGGCGAGCCTTTCTTGTCGTCCAGCAGGCCGTCGTAGGGGTCGGCCAGGACGCTGCCCGGCTCGAACCACGTGGGGTCGCGCCGCGACATGATGGTGGCGAAGCGCGGATGCTGGGCGACGACGAAACGCCTGCCCAGCGCTTCGTGGGCCAGCCCGGCGGCGGCCACCAGCCGCAGGGTGTCGCCGTCCAGGCAAAGCAGGCCCACGGCGTCGCACATGAAGCGCTGGCGCAACGTGTGTACCGCGCGTTGCAGGCGGACGGCATTGGGAAGGTCGGTGACGAGATCGGCGAGCAGCAATTGGTCCATGGTGGTGAATTATACCCTAAGGGTGAAATCTACCCTGTTGCCGCAGGGTGGATTTCACCCTGTTTGGGCGACGATCCCATGGAAAACCCCTAAAAAAAACTGGCATGCATCTTGCGTATAGGGAAGGCGACAAACCCACTGAAGGATGATGCCACGATGGACACGATTTTGCCGGAACGGACGAGCGACGCCGACTGGCGCGAGGCGTCCGCGGGCGAGCTGACCAGCTATATCGTGACGCGTTTTCATGAGCGTCACAGGGTGCAGCTGCCCGAACTGATACGCCTGGCGCGGCGCGTGGAGCACGTGCACGCGGGGCGCGAGCTGTGCCCCGCCGGGCTGGCCGACGTGCTGGAAGGGCTGCAGCAGGAGCTCGAAAGCCACATGCTGAAAGAAGAGCAGGTGCTGTTTCCCATGCTGGCCAACGGCATGGGCGCCCAGGCCCGCGGCCCCATCACCGTGATGCTGTTCGAGCACGACCAGCACAACAACGCGCTCGAAGCGATCGACCGCGTCACGCAGCAACTGACACTGCCCGCCGATGCCTGCAACACCTGGCAGGCTTTGTATGGACAACTGGATACGTTCCGCAAGGATCTGACGCGGCACATTGGTCTCGAGAACAATGTGCTGTTTTTAAAAGCCTCAAATGCTGGAGAAGGAGCCCAACATGGGTGAATACAAGAAGTTATGGTGGTTGCTGGGTGTCGTCCTGGCCATTACGTTTGGAATACTGGGATGGAGCGGCGTCGAAGTCTACAAGCAAGTGCCGCCGATTCCCGAAAAAGTGGTGACCGTCTCCGATAGGGTGCTGATGACCAAAGAGGACATCCTCGACGGCCAGACGGCCTGGCAAAGCACGGGCGGCATGCAAGTGGGCTCCATCTGGGGCCATGGTTCGTACCAGGCTCCCGACTGGACGTCGGACTGGCTGCACCGCGAATTGACGGCGTGGCTGGATCTGGGCGCGCAGCAGGAATACGGCGTGCCCTTCGCCCAGTTGAGCGAAGACCGGCAGGCCATTCTGCGGGCGCAGCTCAAGACCGAGTACCGCCGCAACACGCTCGACCCGAAGACCGGCGTGGTCACGGTCACGGATCGGCGCGCGCAGGCCATGGCCAACACCGCCGAATACTACAAGAAGCTGTATGGCGATGATCCGGAGCTGAAGAAGACCCGCTCCAACTTCGCCATGAAGGACGGCACGCTTCCCAGCGCGGAACGGCGCCAGGACCTGACCGACTTCTACTTCTGGACGGCCTGGGCGGCCGCGACGGAGCGGCCCAATTCGCATGTGACCTACACGAACAACTGGCCGCATGAACCGCTCATCGACAACAAGCCTTCGGCGTCCAACGTCATCTGGTCCATCGCCAGCGTGGTCGTGCTGCTTGCCGGCATCGCCTTCCTGGTCTGGGGCTGGGCGTTCCTGCACCGCGAGGAACCGGAACCCGTCGCGCCCAAGGCCGACCCCCTCAGCCTGGGCGCCCTGACGCCTTCCCAGCGCGCGCTGGGCAAGTACCTGTTCCTGGTCGTGGCCTTGTTCGTCTTCCAGGTCCTGCTGGGGGGGTTCACGGCGCACTATACGGTGGAAGGCCAGACCTTCTACGGCATAGACGTGTCGCAATGGTTCCCGTATTCGCTGACGCGCACCTGGCACCTGCAGACGGCGCTGTTCTGGATCGCCTCGGGCTTCCTCGCGGCGGGGCTGTTCCTCGCGCCCGTCATCAACGGCGGCAAGGACCCCAAATACCAGAAACTCGGCGTCGACGTGCTCTTCTGGGCGCTGGTCGTGCTGGTCGTCGGTTCCTACATCGGCAATTTCCTGGCGATCAAGCACATCATGCCCGAGTCGCTGAACTTCTGGCTCGGACACCAGGGCTATGAGTACCTGGAACTCGGCCGCGTCTGGCAGATCGTCAAATTCCTCGGACTGGCCTTCTGGCTGCTGCTGATGCTGCGCGGCATGCTGCCCGCGTTCAAGAAGGACGGCGACAAGAACCTGCTGGCGCTGCTCGCGGCGTCCACCATCGCCATCGGCCTGTTCTACGGCACCGGCCTGTTCTACGGCGAGCGCACCCACATCACCATCATGGAATACTGGCGCTGGTGGGTGGTCCACCTGTGGGTGGAAGGCTTCTTCGAAGTGTTCGCCACGACGGCCCTGGCATTCATCTTCTCCAGCATGGGCCTGGTCTCCAAGCGCGGCGCAACCATCGCCAGCCTGGCCTCGGCATCGCTGTTCATGCTCGGGGGCGTGCCCGGCACGCTGCACCACCTGTATTTCGCCGGCACCACGACGCCCGTCATGGCCATCGGCGCAAGCTTCAGCGCGCTCGAAGTCGTGCCCCTGATCGTGCTGGGCTATGAAGCCTGGGAAAACTGGCGCCTGAAGGCCCGCGCTCCGTGGATGGAAGCGGTGCGCTGGCCCTTGATGTGCTTCGTGGCCGTGGCCTTCTGGAACATGCTGGGCGCGGGCGTATTCGGGTTCATGGTCAATCCGCCGATCTCGCTCTACTACATCCAGGGCCTGAACACCACGCCGGTCCATGCCCACGCGGCGCTGTTCGGTGTGTACGGCTTCCTGGCCATCGGCTTCACCCTGCTGGTGCTGCGATACGTGGTCCCCGGCTTCCAGTTCAACGAGAAAGTCATGCGCACGGGGTTCTGGGGCCTGAACCTGGGCCTGGTGCTGATGATCGCCACCAGCCTGCTGCCCATCGGCATCATCCAGTTCCACGCCAGCGTGACGGAAGGCATGTGGTATGCACGCAGTGAAGAGTTCATGCAGCAGCCCATCCTGCAGACCCTGCGCTGGGTCCGCACCTTCGGCGACATGGTCTTCATCGTGGGCGCATTCGCCATCTTCTGGCAAGTCGTCCTGGGCCTGGCCCAGTCCCGCGGCCGCAAGACCGGCATCGCTTACGGCGCCACCGCAGCGGCGGAATAAGCCCAAGCGCTAGCCAAGCGGCAGTAGACGTAGAGCCGGACCTCGCAGGAGGTCCGGTTTTTTTTACGCCGGCTATTTGAAACGATCATCGAGCCAGTCGAACAGCACCGCGGCCGACAGAGGCAGGTTGGCGGTCTGGCAATGGGCGTCGGCGCCTTCGGCGTGGGAAAAAACGTGTTCGTCGACCGGGCCGGCGGCGTGGGCCTTGAAATATTCCGCCTGTTTCATGGGCTCGGCGCCTTCGGCGGCCCCGACCATGGACAGGCAGGGCGCGCGCAGGCGCGCCAGGTCGTCGCGGCATTGGAAGGCATCCAGCATGCGGACCCAATCCCGCAGCGAATTCGTGCCGAAGCGGAAGAAGGCGATCTTCAGCAGGGCGCGCAGGCTGTCCGGCAGTTCGGTGGACGGGACGCCGTCGAACCATTCCAGCAGCAGTTCGGGCGGGTCGTCGGCCATGCCGGCGGGAAAAAAGCCCAGCTGATAGGCTTTCAGGTCGACGATGGGCGAGTTGACGGCCAAGGCCTTGATGCGGGGTTCGTGGCAGGCCGCGCGGGTGGCGAAATAGCCGCCCAGGCTGATGCCGTAGGCGGCGATGCGGTCGGTGTCGACGTCGGGCCGGGCGCAAAGCCAGTCCATGACCGCCTTGATGGGAACTTCCCAGTCGGGGCGGAACTTCAGCTGCGGATGCAGCCGCGTCATGCCGGTTTGCCCCGGGCCGTCGATCAGCAGCACGTTGTAGTGGCGATCGAGCGCGGCCCGGCCCACCTGGAAGTACAGCTCTTCGCTGCTGCCGTCGAAGCCGGTGTTGACCAGCAGGGTCTTGCGCCGCCCCTGGGCGTTTCCTTCCGGGGTGAGGTAGTAGGCCGGTATCCACAGCCCTTCATAGGGAATCTGCACGACCTGGACTGGGATGTCGAGCAGGCTGGCGCCCAGTATGAAGGCCTCGCGCGAGGCGATGCCCCAGCGCCGGTGGTCGGGCTTGTAGGGATCGCAGAAATATTCCGCGGCGCGGTAGTACATGCTGGCGCGCAGCAGGTGCTCGCGCGCGCTGACGCGATGCCCCTGGGCCAGCGCGCGGCGGCCGTATTCCTCCACCTGCTGCGCAAGCCCGGAGAAAGAGGCGGTCCAGGCGCGGGCCGGGTCGGCCGCAGCGGGTTCAGGGCCGCGCATCCGCGCATCGATGTTCTCCCGCGCGACCATGATTTCCCCCAGGGTCCCGCCGCCGTAGCTGCAAACGCCCAGCCCGCGCAGCAGCTGGTATTCCATTTCGGGTTCGTCGAATCCGCTCAGCCGGGCGGCTCCGCGGTTGACGCCTTCTGTGCTTGGCTGGTTCATGGCGATTCCTTGTGCCGGTTCGTGGGACAGTCAGCCCAGGTGGGTCCTGGGCGTTTGTTTTTCTTCGGTCGGCATGGAGGCCAGGCCTTGGATGATGCCGCAATGGGCGACGGAGTCGGCGTGCTCGCAGCGCTGCCGCAGGCCGGCCAGCAGGGCGCGCAAGGCCCGCAGCTCGTTGAGCCGGATGTCGACGTGTTCGATGTGCTCGTCCAGCAGGCGGTTCACCGGGCCGCAGTCGCTGCCGGGCTGGTCCGCATAGCGAAGCAGCTGCCGGATCTCGTCGTGCGTCATGTCCAGGCTGCGGCAATTGCGGACGAAGCGCAGGCGCTCCAGGTGTTCGTCCTGATAGCTGCGGTAATTGCCCTCGGTGCGTTCGGGCGCGGGAAGCAGGCCTTCCCTTTCGTAGAAGCGTATGGTTTCCGTACCGCAGTTGGCCGCCTTGGCCAGTTCGCCGATTTTCATGGCTGTTGCTCCCGGGGTTGACCTTATAGTTACTTTAAGGTGTCTACTGTCGGCAGGCAAGCAACTTCGAGTTTACAGACACCCATGACTATCCGCCATCTCCATTCGCATGCGCCCGCCCACCAAGATGCCGTCCCCGCGCAGGCCGCGCCGTGCTGCGGGCACGATCACGCCGCGGCGGCGCGCAAGCGGGGCGGCTGGTGGCCGCTGGCGCTGGCCGGGGTCCTGGCCTTGCTGGCCGAGGCGCTGCACTGGCTGGGCGAGCCCTCGTGGATGCAGGCCCTGCCCGCCGGCCTGGCGGTGATCCTCGGCGGCGCCGGAACGTATAAAAAGGGCTGGATCGCGATTGCGCGCGGCAATCTGAACATCAACGCCCTCATGAGCATCGCGGTGACGGGCGCCTTCGCGCTGGGCCAATGGCCGGAAGCCGCCATGGTGATGGTCCTGTTCTCCATCGCCGAATACATCGAGGCCGCGTCCCTGGGCCGCGCGCGGCACGCCATCGAGCACTTGCTGAAGCTCGCGCCGGACACCGTCCGCGCCCAGGCGGCCGACGGCTCCTGGCACAGCGTGCCCGCGCGCGGCGTGGCCGTGGGAACGCGCCTGCGGGTCGCGCCGGGCGAGCGCATCGGCCTGGACGGCCGGGTCGAGGCCGGGTATTCGACGGTCGACCAGGCGCCCATCACCGGCGAGAGCATGCCGGTCGAGAAACGGGAAGGGGACCTGGTGTACGCCGGAACCGTCAACGGCATGGGCGAGCTGGAATATGTCGCGCTGGCGGCCTTCGACCACACCACGCTGGCGCGCATCGTCGACGCGGTGAGCAAGGCGCAGGGCGCCAAGGCGCACACGCAGCGCTTCATGGACCGTTTTGCGCGGGTCTACACGCCGGCGGTCTGCCTGCTTGCCCTGGCCGTGGCCGTCCTGCCTCCCGTTTTCCTGGGCGGGGGCTGGCAGGACTGGATATACCGCGCGCTCGTGCTGCTGGTGATCGCCTGCCCCTGCGCGCTGGTGATCTCCACACCCATCGCCATCGTCAGCGGGCTGACGGCCGCGGCGCGGCACGGCGTCCTGGTCAAAGGCGGCGTCTATCTCGAACAAGGGCGCAAGCTGGCCTGGGTCGCGCTGGACAAGACCGGCACGCTGACCCGGGGCGAGCCGCGCCTGACGGACGCCGTCGAGCTCCAGGCCGGCGGGCGGGCGCCGAGCCTGCGGATTGCCGCCGGCCTGGCGCGCAGGTCGGGCCATCCGGTCGCGCAGGCCATCGGCCGGGCCTGGGAGCACGAAGCGCCTGAGGTCCAGGCCGTCCAGGCCACGCCGGGCGGCGGCATCGAAGGGCGGATCGCCGGGCGCCTCTATCTGCTGGGCAGCCCGTCATGGGTCGGCGCGCGGGCCGGCGTGGCGCCCTCCGGCGAGGCGGCGGCGCGGCTGGACGCCCTGCAGGCGCAAGGCAAGAGCGTCAGCGTGCTGGCCGACGAGGGCGCGGTGCTCGCCGCGTTCGCCGTGGCCGACACCGTGCGCGACAGCAGCCGCCAGGCGGTCGCGGAACTGCACCGGCTGGGGGTGCGCACCGCCATGCTCACGGGCGACAACGCCGCCACCGCCGCCGGCATCGCCCGCGAGGTGGGCATCGACGCGGTGCACGCCGGCCTATTGCCGCAAGACAAGCTGGACGCCATCGTCCGCTATGGCGCCGAGGGCGTCACGGGCATGGTGGGCGACGGCATCAACGACGCGCCCGCCCTGGCCCGGGCGGATATCGGCTTCGCCATGGCCGCCATGGGCACGGACACCGCCATGGAAACCGCCGACGTCGCCTTGATGGACGACGATTTGCGCAAGCTGCCGCGCTTCATCGCGCTGTCGCGCGCGACCCATGCCGTCCTGGTGCAGAACATCGTGCTGGCGCTGGGCATCAAGGCGGTGTTCCTGGCCCTGACCGTGGCCGGGCTGGGCACGATGTGGATGGCGGTGTTCGCGGACGTGGGGGCCAGCCTGCTGGTGATCGGCAACAGCCTGCGACTGTTGCGCAAATAGAACCCGCCGGCCGCATGGGCGCACATGGGATTATAATCAGAGCCACATCGCATGTGGTTGGCTGAATGGGTAAGCATGTTCGTCCTTCTTGAAGCAAAACGCGCAGGCCTGCTGGGCCGCCGGCACTGGCTGCCCAACATCGTGGCCGGCCTCATCGTGGGCGTCGTCGCCCTGCCTCTGGCCATGGCCTTCGCCATCGCTTCCGGCGTCAAGCCCGAACAAGGCCTGTACACGGCCATCGTCGCCGGCATCGCGGTGTCGCTGTTCGGCGGCAGCCGGGTGCAGATCGCCGGGCCGACCGGCGCCTTCATCGTCATCCTGGCCGGCATCGTCGCCGACCACGGCGTCGAAGGGCTGCAGATCGCCACGCTGATGGCGGGCATCATCCTGCTGCTCTTCGGCATCGCGCGCATGGGCGCGGTCATCCGCTTCATTCCCGCCCCCGTCATCGTGGGCTTCACCGCGGGCATCGGGGTGATCATCTGGGTGGGCCAATGGAAGGATTTCTTCGGCCTGCCGGCGGTGCAGGGCAGGCATTTTCACGAAAAGCTCTGGCAACTGCTGCAAGTGCTGCCGCAGTTCGACTGGGCCACGACCGCGCTGGCGCTGGTGTCGCTGGCGCTGGTCCTGTTCACCTCGCGCGTGCCCAGGCTGGCGCGCGTGCCCGGGCCGCTGGTCGCCCTGGTGGTCGCCACGCTGATACAAGCCGCGTTCGGCTTCGAGTCCGTCGCCACCATAGGAAGCACCTTCGGTGAAATCCCGCGCGGCCTTCCGTCCTTCCAGTGGCCGCAAGTCACCATGACGCGCCTGGTCGAGCTCATCGGCCCCGCCTTCGCCATCGCCATGCTGGGCGCCATAGAATCCATGCTGTCGGCCGTGGTGGCCGACGGCATGGCGGGCACGCGCCACAACTCCAATCAAGAGCTCATCGGCCAGGGCATCGCCAACGTGCTGGCGCCGCTGTTCGGCGGGATCGCGGCCACGGGCGCCATTGCGCGCACGGCCACCAACATACGCAACGGCGGCAACAGCCCGATCGCGGGCGTGGTGCACGCCCTGACGCTGGTGCTCATCCTGCTCTTTCTCGCGCCGCTGGCGGCGAGCATCCCGCTGGCCACGCTGGCGGCCATCCTGTTCGTGGTCGCCTGGAACATGAGCGAACTGCGGCATGTGGTCAAAATGATCAAGCGCGCGCCCCGGGCCGACGTCTTCATTCTCCTGACCACCTTCTGCCTGACGGTGTTCGCCGACCTGGTGGTCGCGGTGAACATCGGCGTGGTGCTGGCCATGCTGCATTTCATGCGGCGCATGGCGGAAAGCGTGGTGGTCCGCCCCCAGGACGCCGGGTCGCTCAAGCGCGAACTGCAGCATGAAGGCCTGGAGGAATTGCCGTCGAACGTGCTGGTGTATTCGGTGGACGGCCCCTTCTTCTTCGCCGCGGCGGACGCCTTCCAGCGCGCGCTGGGCAACATCCACGGCGATCCGGAAATCCTCATCATCCGCCTGGGCCATGTGCCCTTCATCGACGCGACCGGCCTGCAGGCCATCGAGGCCGCGGTGTCGAGCCTGCAGCAGCGCGGCGTGCGCGTCATCGTGGCCGAGGCGAACCCCAAGGTGTACGGCAAGCTGCGCAAGATGGGCCTGACCGACAGGCTGGGCGACGACGTGGTGCCGACCCTCGCCCAGGCCCTGGCCCGCATCGGGATCGCGCGGCCGGCTTCGGGCGCCTAGGGCCGGTGCCGCCCGCCTTTTAGCGTTGACGGGCCCTAGCCCGCCCGGTTTTTCACCTTGGGGTTGGTGGTGGGCTTGCCGTAGCTGACGCCATGGTCCGCCAGGTAGTCGCGGATCAGCTGCCGCACGACTTGGGAAGGCGTGATGTCCTGGCTGGCGCAAAGCTTTTCAAAGGCTTTCTTCTTGGCCGGGTCGATGAGCACGGTAAGGCGTGCGGTCTTGCGTTCCATGTCTTGTCAGCATCGTGATGTTAACGAGATTGTAATGCAATTGGACGGTCGCGGCGGCTTCATTCCATGCGGCAGCCGGCGGCCAGGCGCGCCAATGCCGCCTTCAGCCCCCGCACCAGCGCGGCGCCGTCGCCCTCCCGGCACAGCGTGTGCGCCGATACGGTTCTTTCCGCCAGATAGCGCCGGCTGGTGCCCAGGGCCTCTTCGAAGGCGTTGGCCATGGCGCCGGCGACGGCCACGTCGGTGTGCACCAGGATCAGCGCGTGCACCAGCCCGACTTCCTGGAAGCCGCCGCCGGGCAGGGGCCGGCGCCTCCATAGCTGGGCGGTTCCGGCGATCTTTCTCGCCTGCGGGCCGCTGCCGACGGCCAGGTTGTACCGCCCGTCGCAAAAAGAGCCTTCCACCGCCTGCGCGTGCGCGGCGATGCCGAACTCTTCCAGGGCCTGGCCGATGAGGCGGCATATGAGCGCATAGGCCGGCGTGGAGTGATCCAGCGGCTTGCCCGATACGCCCCGGGCCAGGCTGAAGTTCACGATGCCCGGGCCTTGCGGCACGATGCCGCCGCCCGACTGGCGGACCGAGACGGGCCAGCCCGCTTGCGCGAAGCGCTCGCATGCGGCGGCGAAGCCCTCGTGACGCGCATAGCCGCGGGGCACCACCAGGCCTTGTCCGGCCTCCCAGATGCAGGCGGCGGGCCGGCCCGCCGCGGCGAGCTCGATCAGGGTTTCGTCGAACTGCGGGCTCAGGCCCTGCGCGGAGCCGGGCTCCACGACGGCGAACATGCGATTCAGATCCGGGCCGGCGTGAAGTCGTCGTCGCTCATGAAAACGTAGCGGACGGCGTCGATCAGCGCCAGCACGATGACCAGCGGCGTGAAGACATAGAAGATGATCAAGTAGACCACCCCCAGGCCGATCTGGCCCAGGTAGAAGCGGTGCGCGCCGAGCCAGCCCAGGAAGACGGCCAGGACGATGGCGATCTTGCGCTGCGTGTTCGGTTTCTTCAGTTCATCGCTCTTGCTTTTGATGATCCACAGGCTGATCGGTATGGTCAGCAGCAGGGCCAGCAGGACTTTGGCGGCATGCGCGCGCACGTAATCGTGGACGGCGTGGTAGATGTCCGAGAAATTGTGGATGACCAGGCCGGTAAGATGGGAGATCCAGGCGAATGCTTCGGTGAGCAGGGCCTCGCCGAAGGTGAGGGCGACCAGGATGACGATGAAGACGGCGATGGCGAGGATGATTTTCTGCAGCATGATCGGCTTGTGCCCCATACGCGTAAAGCCCTAGTTTAAAGGCAATGGCCGCGTGATGGTCATTGCGGTGCGTCCGGCAGGCCCAGGCGCCATAAACGGGTGATCTCGCCCGACCGGGCGTCGTGCAGGGGGTCGCCGGCATCCCGGGCCTTGGGGTGCAGCGGCCGCGTCTCCAGCTTGCCCAGCACGCGCAGGCCGGCTTGCGCAATGGCGTCGGGCAGGAAGGTCTCGGCGCGCAGCCCCAGGCGCTCGGCCAGGTCCGACAGGATCAGCCAGGCTTCGCCGCCGGGCTCCAGGTGGCGGGGCAGGCCTTGCAGAAAGCCCAGCAGCATGCGGTTGCCCGGGTCGTATATAGCGTGCTCGATGGGCGTCGTGGGCTTTGCGGGGATCCAGGGCGGGTTGCAGACGATCAGCGGGCTGCGGCCTTCCGGAAACAGATCGGCGTGCTGCAGCGCCACCGCCTGGCTGAAGCCAAGGCGCCGCATGTTGTCCCGCGCGCACGCGAGCGCGCGCTCGGAGACGTCGGTTGCGATGATTTTCCGCACGCCGCGCTGCGCCAGGACGGCGGCGATCACGCCGCTGCCGGTGCCGATGTCGAAGGCCAGGCGATCCGAGGGCAGGGGAGCTTCCCAGAGCAGCGCCAGGTATTCCCCGCGCACGGGCGAGTACACGCCATGAGGAACGTGTATGTTGTGCGCCAGGCCCGGCACCTTCACTCCCTTCTTGAACCATTCGTAGGCGCCGATGTAGCCCTGCAAGGCGCGCAGCGGCAGCAGAAAGGGTTGGGGAACCTCGCCCAGGGCGGCCCGGCAGGCCTCGGCGACGTCGGGCGCGCGGTTCAGGTCCAGTTTCATGCCGGGTCCGATCTCGACCAGCAAGCGGTTGAGGGTGTCGCTGCGCTGGGCCTGTTTCATGCGGTGGCGGTGGAAGCGCTCCGCGGCTCCATCCGCGCCCGCCGGCGCAGCGGCGCCTTTGCCGCTTTTGCGGTCCATGCGCCGGGCGAGAGCCGGCAGCATCTGCCTGGCTTGATGGAAATCGCCCCGCCACAGGATGGCGGTGCCCTGGCTGGCCAGGCGGTATGCGGCGTCGGCGCCGAGCGTGTCGTCGCAGACGGCGATGCGCCCGGGCGGCTTGCCCAGCGGCGCGGGCCAGTATGCGCGGCGGGGCAGGCCCGCTTCGGTCCAGTCGACCGTGAGCGCGTGGGAAAGGGTAGGATCAGTCATGGCATGCCCGGCGTAGGATAGCCGCATTGTAAGGCAGCCGCCAGGGCGCTGGCGGGCGCTGATGATCATTTAAACGATCATTTTGGCGAAAAAGATCACTAAACTATGCTTTATATGGACTTCAAGCACCATTTAAGCTAACATTAATACTCATTTTTGAATAAAAGAGTATTTAAATGAGCAATATCCACCGCGAACTGGAGGCGGCACGAAAACACGCCGCGCTCACGCAGGAAGAACTCGCCGCGCAGGCGGGCTTGAGCCGCATGACCATACAGCGGCTGGAAAGCGGCAAGCTCGACCCCAGGTTTTCCACCCTTCAGGAAATCGCGCGCGTGCTGGGGCTGGACATCATGCTGGTGCCGGCCTCCCTGCGCAAGGAACTGGAAGCTTTCGTGCGCTCGGGCGGGCGCCTGCTGGGCCAGGCGCCGGGGGCCGACGCCCCTCCGTCCGTCGTCGACCTGCTCACCGGCGCGCACGGCCGGCGTTCCGGAAACGAGCCATGAGCACTTTCATCAAATACCTGCGCATGTATCTGCACCTGCCCAGCCGGGAAAGGCGGGCCATCGGCTATTTGTCGCAATACGGCGACATCCTGCGCGCTTCCTTCGACGCCGATTACATCAACGACCCGCAGCGGCCCCTGCTGTCCCTGGCGTTCCGCGCGGCCGACGAAGCCGGCACCCGCGAAATCCTGTCTTCCCCGCGCGATGCGCGCCTGGTCCGGAACGACGGCCGCTGGCCGGTGTATTTCCAGAACCTGCTGCCCGAGGGCCACAACCGCGAACGCTTGGCGCAGGAGCGCCACTGCAGTCCGGACGACGAATTCGAGCTGTTGGCGGCGGCCGGCCACGACCTGATGGGCGCGCTCGAGGTCGAGCCCGTGCCCGCGTCCGAAGGCGTGCCCGACGTCGTGCGCCGTTGGCACACCGCCCTGGGGCTGGACGTCCTGGAGCCCGGTTTCGTGGAATCGCCGGTCGAGGACGCGGCTTCCTTGCCCGGCGCCGTGCGGAAGTTCTCGGCCGTGCGCGAAGGCAGGCGCTACGTGGTGCGCCGCAAGGGCGCGGCGGGTTCGTTCATCCTGAAGCTGCCCACCAGCCGCCACCCCGACCTCGTGCAGAATGAATACGTCTGCTATCAGCTGTGCGGCGCGCTGGGCCTGACCGGCGCCCGGGCTGAAATCATTTCGCGCAGCGATGCCGACCTCCCGCCCGATCTGCCTTTCGAGCACATGCTGGCGGTCCAGCGTTTCGACCGCGGCCCCGGAGGCCTGCGCGTGCACATGGAAGAGTTCGCCCAGGTGCTGCAATACGAGCCGCGCCACAAGTACGGACGGGGCATCGTCCATGACTACGGCGCCATGCTGCGCATCCTGGACGCGCTGTCCGGCACGCCGGTGCCGGACCTCCGGGAGTTCATCGGGCGCTTCGTGGCGTTCATCCTCATGGGCAACACGGACGCTCACTTGAAGAACTGGGCCTTGGTCTACCCCGACGGCCGGACGCCCCGGCTGTCGCCGCTGTACGATCCGGTCTGCGTGAGCGCATTGTTCGACAGCGTGGCGCCCGGCGATTATGCGGTCAACCGGGCCATAGATGCGAAACTGCGGGCTTTCGGGTGGGACGACCTGGACGCTCTGTGCCGGTCCGCGGGGTTGTTGCGCCCCGCGCGCTATGTGGCGCTGGCGCGCGATCTCTTGCGGCGCGCCCAGGCGGACTGGCCTCGGCTGCTGAAAGACGCGCCGCCGGCCATGCGGCGTTCCGTGCTGGAGCGGCTGAATGGGGGGGTGGCGCTTGCCGCGGGTTGAGCGGGCCGGCGGGCCCGGCCCTCAATCCGCGCAGGCCTGGCGCACCGCGCGCTCCCATTTTTCCATGAGCTCGCCCGCCATCCCCGCCGGCATGCCGGGCGTGAAGCGGCGTTCTATCCGCCACAGCGCGGACAGCTCCTCCTTGTCCTGATAGACCCCGTGATGCAGCCCCGCCAGATATGCGGCCCCCAGCGCCGTCGTCTCGATCATCGTGGGACGCAGCACCGGAATGCCCAGCAGGTCGGCCTGAAACTGCATCAGCAGGTCGTTCACGCTGGCTCCGCCATCCACCCGGAGCTCGGCCAAGGGCGCCGCCCCCGCCGCCACCGCGTCCCGGCTCATCGCCTGCAGCAGCGCCGCGCTCTGGAACGCAATGCTTTCCAGCGCCGCGCGCGCGATGTGCGCCATCGTGCTGCCCCGCGTAAGGCCCGTGATCGTCCCCCGGACATCCGGCTTCCAATACGGCGCGCCCAGGCCCGTGAAGGCCGGCACCAGCATCACCCCGCCCGAATCCGGCACCGATTGCGCCAGCGCTTCGATCTCGCTGCTCCGGCGGAAGGCGCCGAGCCCGTCGCGCAGCCACTGCACCACCGCGCCGGCGACGAAGACGCTGCCTTCCAGCGCGTATTCCGGCCGGCCGCCGGTCTGTGCCGCGCTGGTCGTGACCAAGCCGTTGCGGGATATCTGGAACTTGTCCCCCGTGTGCATCAGCATGAAGCAGCCGGTTCCGTAAGTATTCTTGGCCATGCCCTCGGTGAAGCAGGCCTGGCCGAACAGCGCGCTCTGCTGGTCCCCCGCCACCCCGCATATCGGCATGGCGCGGCCCAGCCACTCGGCGTCCAGCTCCCCGTAGTGCGCCGACGAAGGCAGCACCTCGGGCATCAGCGCCGGCGGGATGCCCAGCAGCCCCATCAGCGTGTCGTCCCAAGCATTGCGGTGCACGTCGAACAGCATGCTGCGCGACGCGTTGCTGACGTCCGACGCATGGACCCGGCCCTTGGTCAGCCGCCAGATCAGCCAGCTGTCTATCGTCCCGAACGCCAGCTCGCCGCTTTCGGCCGCCCGGCGCGCGCCCGGCACGTTGTCCAGTATCCACCTCAGCTTGGTCCCGGAAAAATAGGCGTCGACGCGCAGGCCCGTCTTTTCGAGTATGAGGGCGTCGTGGCCCTGCTCGCGCAGCGTGGCGCACATGGGCTCCGAGCGCCGGTCCTGCCACACGATGGCACGGCACACGGGCTCGCCGGTCCTGCGATTCCAGACCACGGTGGTCTCGCGCTGGTTCGTGATGCCCACGCAGGCGATGTCCGACGCGTCGAGACCCGCCTTGGCGATCGCTTCGCGCGCCGTCTCCAGCTGCGTGCGCCATATCTCCATGGGGTCGTGCTCGACCCAGCCGGGCTGGGGGTAGTGCTGCGTGAGTTCCTTCTGCGCCAGGGCCGCGATATTGCCTTCCCGATCGAAGACGATGCTGCGTGAGCTGGAGGTTCCCTGGTCGAGCGCGAGTATGTAGGTCATGGGGCACACCTGGAAAAACAGACGTTCGAAGTGTAAGGGCAGTCCGCGGGCGCTACAAGCCGCGGCGGCGCGGGCGGCGGTTTCACAGCCGTTTCCGCCCGGCTGCTTTACACTTAGGGAGCCTCTTCTTTTTTGGAGCCGTCCCGCACATGATCCGTCTCGTTCCACCTTTGGCCACAGAGCGCTCCCGCCTCATCGCGGCGCTGGCGGCATCGGGCCCCGTCGACATGGTCGTCATCGGGGGAGGGGCCACCGGCCTGGGCGTGGCGCTGGACGCCGCCCTGCGCGGCCTGTCCGTGGTGCTGCTGGAATCGCATGATTTCGCCAAGGGGACTTCGTCCCGGGCGACCAAGCTGGTGCATGGCGGGGTCCGCTACCTGGCCCAGGGCAATATGGCGCTGGTGCGCGAAGCGCTGCACGAGCGCACGACCTTGCTGCGCAATGCGCCGCACCTGGCGCGGCCGCTGGCTTTCGTCATGCCGGGCTACAAATGCTGGGAAACCCCTTTCTACGGCGTGGGCCTGAAGCTGTACGATGCGCTGGCCGGCAAGGCGGGCCTGGGCGCCACCGAATTCCTGAGCCAGGCCGAGACCCTCGGCTGCATACCGGGCGTGCGCGCGCAAGGGCTGAAGGGCGGCGTCAAATACTGGGACGGCCAGTTCGACGACGCGCGCCTGGCGCTGGCGCTGGCCCGGACCGCCGCCGCCCAGGGCGCCCTGGTCATCAACTATTGCCCCGTCACCGGGCTGATCCACGACCAGGGGAAAGTGGCCGGCGTCCAGTGCCGCGATGCGGAAACGGGCGAGTCCTACACCGTCAGGGCGCGCTGCGTCGTCAATGCGGCCGGCGTCTGGGTGGACGACATCCGCCACATGGACGGCGCGGCCACCGGCCGCAGCACGCAGGCCATGGTGGCGCCCAGCCAGGGCGTGCATCTGGTGGTGGACAGCGAATTCTTTCCCGGCGAACACGCCTTGCTCGTGCCCCGCACCCGGGACGGCCGGGTGCTGTTCGCCGTGCCCTGGCTCGGCAAAGTCATACTGGGCACCACGGACACCCCGTCCGGAACCCTGGACCGCGAGCCCCGGGCCTTTGCGCAAGAGGTCGATTTCATCCTGGGCGAGGCGGCCAACTATCTGCGGCGCGCGCCCGCGCGCGGGGACGTCCGCAGCATATGGGTGGGGCTGCGCCCCCTGGTGCGCCCGCCCGACAACGAAGGCGCGAGCACCAAGAAGCTCAGCCGCGAACACACCGTGCTTGCCAGCCCCAGCGGGCTGGTGACCGTCACCGGCGGCAAATGGACGACCTACCGCGCCATGGCCGAAGACGTGCTGCAAAAATGCGTGGAAGCGGGCCTGCTCGACCGCCTTCCGCCGTCCGAGACCGCGGGCTTCGCGCTGGTGGGCGGCAGGGGGGCCGCGCCCCGTTCGGCCATGGCGTCCGCGCCCGGGCTCGAAGCCTACGGCGCCGAGGCCGAGTTCGTCCGGTCGCTGCCGGGCGGCGACGCGGTGCTTGCCGACGGGCTCACCGAAGCCATGCTCCGCTTCGCCGCGCGCTACGAATATGCGCGCAAGACCGAAGACATGCTCGCCCGGCGTTCGCGCCTGCTGTTCCTGGATGCCCGCCTGGCCGAAGACCTGGCGCCCCGCGTGGCGGAGGTCCTGCGCGAGGAAACCGGCGTGGATCCGGAGCTGGAGGACTTTCTTGCGCTGGCGCGCCGCTATCGGACCCTGCCCGGCTGACCGGGCGGCTCATGAGCTGAACAGGGTGCGGGCGGAATCGAAGCGCCGCGCGAAATAGGGGTTGTCCAGCGAGTCGATGCGGACGCGCCCGCCGCTGGACGGCGCGTTGACGAACTTTCCTTCGCCTATGTAGATGCCCATGTGCGAATACGGGCGGTTCAGCGTATTGAAGAAGACGAAGTCGCCGCCCCTCAGCTGGCGCCTGGATATCTTGCGGCTCAGCTGCGCGATCTGCTCGGTGTTGTGCGGCAGGCGCTGCCGGGCGGAATGGTTGAACACATAGGCCACCAGCCCGCTGCAGTCGAAGCCCGACTGCGGGTGGGAGCCGCCGTAGCGGTATTTCGATTCGAGCAGGCTGAGGGCGGTCAGGACCACGTCGCCCCGGCGCTCGGGATGGACCGAGATGCTCCCGTGACCCTCGGCGCCGGCCACAGTGCCCCGGCGGCCCCCGCCGGGACCGGCGCATGCCGCAAGCATCGCGGCGAGCCCTGCCACCAGGAATGCGCGGCGCGGCTCCGGGTACTGGGTAACAATCTGCGTCATGGCTACATTATGGCGGGTTTTGCCGTACGTTCAATACCATTACGTTATGGATGAGTGTTGTTTATTCGCTCGAAAGTGTAAAGTTATGTAAGAAAACTCGGGGTTTAATGTAACCCTGCTTCCGCGCAATGTAATGAACTATGAATGTTTGATACTATCCTATTAGATTCCATGCGTTATTTGCATAGACGATAGAGGCAAAAAAGCGCACGCGGCAAAGGCTTTCTGCCGGCTATCAAAAGAGTAGTCATTTTTGCTCACTACAATTGGTTTTGCGTACTTAACTAACTGATTTGTCGTTACATATTTTTTCAATCCTGTAACGCGAGTTCGATTTCTAAGGAGGGGCAGATGCCCGTCATGGATAACTCAGCATTGAGTGATATTCAAGAGGTCAATTTGTCATACTTGATGCTGGCACAGCGCTTGTTGCGGGAAAACTACGCAGCGGGCATGTTCCGTCTCGGCCTGGACGCGGACGTCGCGGAAACCGTCATGCGGCTGTCGCCCGCGCAACTGGTCAAGCTGGCGTCGTCCGGTTCCCTGATCTGCAAATTCCGGCTCAATGACTACGACCTCCTGACCTCCCTCACGCAAGACGTCCTGGGCGGTGTCCTGCAGCAGGCGCATTCCACCATTCTGATGGCCCAGCAACCTGTTCAGCAAGACGGTTGACTCGGCGCGGGTATACACAAGATGGCAACAAAAAGCGTGGCGAAAGAAGCGGAAGAGATTCTGCTGGCCACCGAAATGATACGCCTTGGAGCCCGCTTGCAGGTGCTGCAAGCGGAAACCAATCTCAGCTACGACCGGCTGGCCCGTCTGTACCGGGAAATCAAAGGCTGCTCGCCCCCCAAGGGCATGCTGCCTTTTTCGGTGGACTGGTTCATGACCTGGCTCCCCAACATCCATTCCAGCCTTTTCTACAGCGTGTACAAATACATGGACACCTACACGCCGGCCAAAAAGGCCCATGCGCTGGTCGAGGCCTACCGCATGTACCTCGAGCAGGCGTCCGCCGGCCGCCCCGACGGCGCCGACGACGAGCCCGTGCTCAGCTTCACGCGCGCCTGGATGCTGGTCCGTTTCTTCGACAGCAACATGCTGCAGCTGTCCACCTGCACGCGTTGCAAGGGCGGCTTCGTCGCCCATGCCCATGACCCGCAGGGCGACTTCGTGTGCGCCATCTGCAGGCCGCCCCCGCGCGCCGGCAAGACCCGGGCGCGCAAGTCGTCGCCGGACGACGACGCCGCGATCATCCCGCAGGCCGCAAGCAAGGCGGTCGGGCCGCGAGCGGCCGGGCAGCGGGCGGCACGGCCGTCCGGCACGCTGTCGGGCTGATGCGCCGCGGCAGCCGGCGCCACCACGAAACGAACGCCGCCCCGGCATCCCGGGGCGGCGTTCGTTCGCCCAGAGCGGGGATTTAGGCTCAAAAAGCCCCTTTGAATGGCGCTTTTGCGCGCGTGAAAAAAGGGATCATATAGCCATGTGTTTAACGAAGGCCCATCCGTGTTTATTCTCGTCGGTTTCGTAATCGTATTTGTCTCGGTGTTCGGGAGCTTCGTTGCTTTGGGCGGACACCTGGGGGCCTTGTACCAGCCCTTCGAATTCGTACTGATCGGCGGCGCGGCCCTGGGTGCCTACGTAGCGGCCAGCAGCGGCAAATCGATCAAGCTGCTGGGGGAGGCCTTGCCCGCCATCATGCGCAAGAGTCCGTACAGCAAGGAACTGTACATGGAGCTCATGGCGCTGCTCTACGTGCTGCTCAACAAGGCCAGGCGCGACGGCCTGATGTCCATCGAAACCGACATCGAAGAACCGGAGTCGAGCGCCATTTTCGTGGAGTATCCGCTCATTCTGCGCGACAAGAAGCTCATGGAGTTCCTCACGGACTACCTGCGCCTGATGGTCAGCGGCAACATGAGCCCCTACGAAATCGAAACCCTGATGGACCAGGAGATCGACACCCATCTGCACGAGCTCAACGACCCCTGCCACGCCTTGCGCGCCGTGTCCGACGGCCTGCCGGCCTTCGGGATCGTGGCGGCGGTGCTGGGCGTGATCAAGGCGCTGGCCTCCGTGGACCAGCCTCCCGCCATTCTGGCCGACCTGATCTCCAAGGCCATGGTGGGCACCTTCCTGGGCATCTTGATGGCTTATGGCTTCGTCTCGCCCCTGGCGTCCGTGATCGAGCGCCGCGCGGTGGCCTCGGCCAAGGTGCTGGAATGCATCAAGGTGACGCTGCTGGCCAGCATGAACGGCTACCCGCCCCAGCTGGCCGTCGAGTTCGGCCGCAAAGTGCTGTATTCGTACGTGCGTCCGTCGTTCATGGAGCTCGAGGAACACGTTCGCCAGGCCCGGAACCCAGGCAAGAAAGCATAGGAACCGTCCATGAAGAAGACGGAACCGCGCATCGTCATGCGCCGCAAGCGCAAAGAAATCGAGCCCCACCATGGCGGCAGCTGGAAAATCGCGTATGCCGACTTCATGACCGCCATGATGGCGTTCTTCCTGGTGATGTGGCTGCTGTCGCTGGTCACGCCGCGCGACCTGCAAGTCATCGCCGAATACTTCCGCATGCCGCTCATGACCGCCGTCACGGGCGGCATGAAGGACGACCGCAGCGCCAGCGTCATTCCCTCGGGTTCGCCCAGCATCATTCCCAATCCCATGCCGGTTCCCTCGCGCGGCGACACGCACACCGAGGGCGACATCCGCGACGTCCAGCGGCTCGAGCGCCTGCGCGAGGAGCTGGACACCATGATAGAGACCGACCCGGTGCTGCAGCAGTTCAAGCCGCAGCTGTTGCTGGACATGACCCCGGACGGCCTGCGCGTGCAGATCGTGGACAAGCAGAACCGGCCCATGTTCGCGACCGGCAGCGCACAGGTCCAGCCCTATATGCGCGACATCCTGCGGCATCTCGGGCCGGCCTTCAATCAGTTGCCGAACAGCATCACGATCGCGGGGCATACCGATTCGGCCCCGTACGCCTCGGGGGAGCGCCATTACAGCAACTGGGAGCTGTCCGCGGACCGGGCCAACGCGGCGCGGCGCGAGCTGATCGCCGGCGGCCTGTCCGAAAAACGGATCAAGCGGATACTGGGCCTGGCCGACAGCGTCAGCCTCGTTAAAGATAACCCCGCCGCCGCCGTTAACAGACGTATCAGCATAGTGGTGCTGAATCGCCGTGCCGAGCGGCGTATCGACGAAGTCAACGCGTCCGAGGGCTCGGGCGCCGATATCATGGAGCTTCTGGAGCCGGCCCACGCGCCGATATTGAACGTGCCCGGCATGCCGATCGCGCCCGTGCCTCCCATCGGGCCCTGAACAATGGATCCGGGGTTAGAATGCCCCGGGGTAACGTGATGTAAATGATTATTGCCATTCGGTGGCAACCTGGGCGGGGACACAGCAAAATGACAGAGCTTTACAGTGGAAGGAAGCAAACATGAGCGCCGGCGTCGATCTGAGCCAGTTTTTCGAAACCTTTTTTGATGAAGCCGACGAGCTGCTGGCCGACATGGAGCAGCAGCTGCTCGGCCTGGACCTCGACAATCCCGAACCCGATCAGCTCAATGCCATTTTCCGGGCGGCGCATTCCATCAAGGGCGGCGCCGGCACCTTCGGTTGTTTCGGGCAACTGGCCGACACGACCCACCTACTTGAAAACCTCCTGGACGGCATACGCCGCGGGGAAATGGCGCTGCGTAAGGACATGATCGATCTCTTCTTGGAAACCAAAGATGTGTTGACGGCGCAAGTGGCGGCCTACCGCAATTCAGAAGAACCGGACGCCGAAGCCTACGAGCGCATCTGCGCCCAGTTGCGCCAGCTGGCGCTCGAACAGAAGGGCGAAGCCGCCGCCGCGCCTGTCGCCTCCGCGTCGCACACGGCCGCGGCGCCGGCGCCGTCCGCCGTGGCGGCTTCCGCCCCGGCGCCCGCCGCGCAGCAGGTCCCCGAGCCCGCGCCGCAGCCCGCCGCCGCGCCCGCGGACACCGCCGGGCTGCCGCTGTGCGTGCGGCTCAACAAGCTCAACGAAAAAGACGCCGAGGCGCTCGCGGCCGAAATGGCCTTGCTGGGCGACGTCCTGCACCAGGAAAAAGGGGAGGGCACGCTCGCGGTCTGGCTGAACACCACGGCGTCCATCGCCGACCTCGAAGCAGTCTGCTGCTTCATCGTCAACAGCGACCAGGTCCAGGTGCGCCCCGAGGCCGTGCCGGCCACCGCCGCGGCGCAGGCCGGCGCCGAAGCCGGCGCCACGCCGCCCGCGGCCGCCGCGCCGCAGGCAGCCGCCCAGGCTGCGTCCCAGCCGGCACCCCAAACCCCTCAACCGGCGCCCGCCGCGCCGCCGTCCCCCGAGGCCGACAACAAAACCGGCCCCAAGGCCGAGGGCAAGGCGCCCGCCAAGCCCGGCGCCTCGTCCGGCGGAAGCAACAGCAGCACCATCCGCGTGGGGGTCGAGAAAGTCGACCAGATCATCAACCTGGTCGGCGAACTGGTCATCACCCAGGCCATGCTGGTCCAGACCGCGTCCACGCTCGATCCCGTGCTGCACGACCGCCTGCTCAACGGCATCGAGCAGCTCGAACGCAATGCGCGCGACCTGCAGGAAGCCGTGATGTCGATCCGGATGATGCCCATGGACTACGTCTTCAGCCGCTTCCCCCGCGTGGTCCGGGAAAGCGCCGCGAAGATGAACAAGCAGATCAGGCTCACCACCTACGGCCAGGCGACCGAACTGGACAAGAGCCTGATCGAGCGCATCATCGACCCCTTGACCCACCTCGTGCGCAACAGCATAGACCACGGCATCGAAGCGCCCGACGTGCGCATCGCCGCCGGCAAGAGCGCCGAAGGCAACCTCACGCTGTCCGCCCAGCACCATGGCGGCCAGATCGTCATCGAAGTGTCCGACGACGGCGCCGGCCTGAACCGCGAGCGCATCCTCAAGAAGGCCATGAGCCAGGGCCTGCCCGTCAGTGAAAGCACGCCCGACGAAGAGCTCTGGCAGTACATCTTCGCCCCCGGCTTTTCCACCGCCGAGAAAGTCACCGACATCTCCGGGCGCGGGGTGGGCATGGACGTCGTGCGCAGGAACATCCAGGGCATGGGCGGCCACATCCAGCTGTCGTCCCGGGCCGGCCAGGGCACGACCACCCGCATCATCCTGCCCCTGACGCTGGCCATCCTGGACGGCATGTCGGTGCGCGTGGGCGAGGAAACCTTCATCCTGCCGCTCAGCCACGTCACGGAATCCATGCAGCCCGCGCCGGAACAGGTGCGCCACATCTCGGAAACCGAAAGCGTGCTGCACGTGCGCGGCGAATACCTGCCCATCGTGGCCCTGCACAACATCTTCGACGTGCAGGGCGCCGAAACCGAGATCACCAAGGCGATCGCGGTGATCCTCCAGGCGGAGGACGTCCGCTTCGCGCTGCTGGTCGACCACCTGATCGGGCAGCACCAGGTGGTGGTGAAGAATCTTGAATCAAACTACAGGAAAATTCCAGGCGTTTCCGCCGCGACCATCCTGGGCGACGGCAGCGTCGCGCTGATCGTCGACGTTTTCGCCCTGAGGCGCGTCACGCGCGACAAGTCGGTATAACGCCATTTGAAAGTTTCGGAGAACGCCATGACTACACAATTCGAATACAACGCCAACCAGGTCGACACCGCGGGGCAGGAATACCTGGTGTTCACGCTCGCGGCCCAGGAATACGGCATCGACATCCTCAAGGTCCAGGAAATCCGCGGCTACGACAGCCAGAGCGTCACCCGCATCGCGAACGTGCCCTCGTTCGTCAAGGGGGTGACCAATCTGCGCGGCATCATCGTGCCCATCGTCGACATGCGGATCAAATTCAACCTCGAGAACGTGGAATACAACCACCAGACCGTGGTGGTGATCCTCAACCTCAAGTCCCGGGTGGTCGGCGTGGTGGTCGACGGCGTGTCCGACGTCCTGATGCTCCAGCCGTCCCAGATCAGCGCGGCGCCGCAGTTCGGCACGGCCTTCTCCACCGAATACCTCACCGGCATCGGCACGCTGGGCGAGCGCATGCTGATCCTGGTCGACATCGAAAAACTGATGACCAGCGACGAAATGGCGCTGGTCGAAAGCGCGGTGGTCTAAAGGCGGGCCGGCGCCCAAGCGCCGGCATGGATGAATCAACCTGAGGGGCGATGGCTGCCATGGGCAAGAGTTCTTTACTGGCCGATCTCAAGATACGCACCAGCTTGATCCTGGTGCTCGTCTTTTTTCTGGCGATGCTGGTGGCGGGCGCGGCGCTGGGCCTGCTGTCGCTCCGGCAGAACAACCAGGCATTGAACACCATCGTCTCCAACCAGCGACTGGGCGTGGGCCTGATGACCGCGCTGGACGGCTACAAGAGCATCCAGGCCACGCTCGGGCGGGCGGTGGCCACGCACGTCGTGTACGACGACCCGAACGTCGCCGCCATCGCGCAGGCCTGGGGCGGCGAACAGTCCAAGGAGGCGGCCGGCGTCGGCGAAGAAACCCGCGCGCTCATCATCGAGGCCCGCAGCCAGTACGACCGCTCGCTCACCGGCCTCAACGAATTCCAGGCCCTGGTGAAGGCGACGCCCGAAGGCGCGGAGCGCTACGAGCCCGTGCTGCGCGCCTACAAGGCCCTCATGCAGCAGGGCGTGCTGCCGCTCTTCGGCCTGCTGTCCGAGCGCCGCATCCGCGAATATCACGCCTTCCTGGGCAACACCACGCAAGCCCTGGAAAAAAGCCTGTATTCCTCGCTCAACGTCTTGCGCACCCACCAGCAGGAGGTCATCGACCAGACCTACCAGCGCGAAGGCGCGCAGTACGCGCTGGTGATCAAGCTGGTCGCCGCGGCCATGCTGGCCTGCGTCGCCATCGCGCTCCTGACCTACGTCTTCCTGGGCCGCATGGTGCTGCGCCCCCTGCGCCGGGCCGGCGCCTATTTCGACCGCATCGCCGGGGGCGATCTCACCCAAAGAATCGAGGTCGATTCGCGCAACGAGATCGGCGTGCTGTTCGATGCCGTGCGCCGCATGCAGGACGGCCTGATCCGCACGGTAAGCGCCGTGCGCGGCGGCGTCGAGGAAATCAACCAGGGCGCGCGCGAAATCTTCGCCGGCAACAGCGACCTCAACAACCGCACGGAACAGCAGGCCGCCGCGCTACGCGAGACCGCCGACAGCATGGAACGGCTTGCCGGCACGGTGCGGCGGAATTCCGACAGCGCGACCGAGGCCGACAAGCTGGCGCAAAGCGCTTCCGGCGTCGCCTTGCGCGGCGGCGCGGCGGTCACCGAAGCGGTCGACACCATGCGCGAGATCTCCGACAGCTCCGGCAAGATGGTCGAGATCGTCGGGGTGATCGACGGGATCGCCTTCCAGACCAACATCCTGGCGCTCAATGCCGCAGTCGAGGCCGCGCGGGCGGGCGAGCAGGGCAAGGGCTTCGCGGTCGTGGCCGGCGAGGTCCGCTCGCTGGCCCAGCGCAGCGCGCAGGCCGCCAAGGAAATCAAATCGCTGATCGAGGAATCGCAGGTCCGGATCCAGGAAGGCGCGCGCCAGGTGGGCGATGCCGGCCGGATCATGGACGAAGTCGTCGGTTCCGTGCAGGGCGTGACCACCATCATGGCGGAAATCAATGCGGCTTCGCACGAACAGTCGGAAGGCATCGGGCAGGTCAACCAGGCGGTCGCCGAGATGGACGGCGCGGTGCGGCGCAACGCCGCGCTGGTCCAGCAGGCGGCGACGGCCGCGGGTTCGCTCCAGGACCAGGCCGCGCGGCTCGCCGACGCGGTATCGGTATTCAAGCTCAATGCCGGCGAAGTCATCGACGTGGCGGCCGTCAGGCTCAGGCAGGACAACCCGCCCGATCCCGGCGCAGGCCACGGCTACAACAACAACAATTTTGGGGCGCTCGCGCGCTCCTGATCTATGTCCATTACAGCAGACTCCATCTTTACCATGCCTGATCTCCCCGAGGTCGGGCATAACGATTTTGAAAGGGCGGCACGCATCCTGCGGGCGCGCACCGGCATCGTGCTGGGCGGGCACAAGCGCGACATGGCCGAACGGACGCTCGCCATGCGGGCCCGCAGGCAGGGCCTGGCCAGCGTCAAGGAATACCTCGACCACCTCGAAAGCGACAGCCAGTCCGAGCACTGGGAAACCTTCATCAATTCGTTCACGATCAACCATACGGCGTTTTTCCGCGAACAGCACCATTTCCCCATCCTGGCCGAATTCGTCAAGACCCGGAAGAAACCCATTTCCGTGTGGTGCTGCGCCAGCTCCACCGGCGAAGAGCCTTATTCCATCGCCATCACGCTGCGCGAGGCCTGCGTGTCCCCGGACAGCGGCGTTTCCATCCTGGCGACCGACATCGACACCCATGCCATCGAACGCGCGCGCGAAGGCGTGTATTCCATGGAACGCGTCAAGCCCGTGCCCGAGGAACACCTGCGCAAGTATTTCCAGCGCGGCGCGGGCAAGCGGGCCGGCATGGTCAGGGTCAAGCCGGAATTGCGCAACATGATCGAGTTCGAGGTGCTGAACCTGCTCTCGCCCAACTGGCCGCCCAGCCAGAGCTTCGACGCGATCTTCTGCCGCAACACCATGATTTACTTCGACAAGGCGACCCAGACCCGCATACTGGAACGTTTTGCCGTCACATTGAAACCTGGCGGCCTGCTATTCGCCGGCCATTCCGAAAACTTCACCTATCTGACCAAAGCCTTCCGCTTGCTGGGCCAGACGGTGTACGTGGCAACCTAGGGGCCGACGGCCCTTCGGGGCCGGCAACTATAGATTCAAGCAACAATGAAAAAAATACGTGTCCTGTGTGTCGATGATTCCGCTCTGGTGCGGGGATTGATGACGGAGATCATCAACAGCCATCCGGATATGGAGGTGGTCGCCGCCGCGCCCGATCCCCTCGTCGCGCGCGAACTCATCAAGCAGCACAACCCCGACGTCCTCACGCTGGACGTCGAGATGCCGCGCATGGACGGGCTGGACTTCCTGGAGCGGCTGATGCGGCTGCGCCCCATGCCCGTGGTCATGGTGTCGTCCCTGACCGAGCGCAATTCCGAAGTCACGCTGCGCGCCCTCGAACTCGGGGCCGTGGATTTCGTCACCAAGCCCAAGCTGGGGCTGCGCGACGGCCTGCTCGAATACAGCGAGCTCATCGCCGACAAGATACGCGCCGCGGCCAATTCGCGCCCGCGCCAGGCCGTCCAGCCGTCCACGGCGCCGGCGCGCCGCCTGGTCCAGCACTTTTCCACGACCGAGAAGCTGGTCATGATAGGCGCGTCCACGGGCGGCACCGAGGCCATCCGCCAGGTGCTCGAGCCCTTGCCCGCCAACAGCCCCGCGATCATGATCACTCAGCACATGCCGGCCGGCTTCACGCGCTCCTTCGTGCAGCGGCTGGACAACCTGTGCGCCATGCAGGTCCACGAAGCCGAGGACGGCCAGCGCGTGCTGCCCGGCCACGTCTACCTGGCGCCGGGCGGCGTGGCCCACATGAAGCTGGCCCGCTCGGGAGCCAACTACGTGGTCAAGCTGGACTACAGCGAACCCGTCAACCGCCACCGGCCGTCGGTCGACGTCCTGTTCCATTCGGCGGCCGAGGTCGCGGGAAAGAACGCCATCGGGGTCATCCTGACGGGCATGGGCAAGGACGGCGCGCAAGGCCTGCTGGCCATGAAGGAAGCGGGCGCCGTCACCTTCGCGCAGGACGAAGCCAGCTGCGTCGTGTTCGGCATGCCGCGCGAGGCATTGCTCATAGGCGCCGCGGATGCGGCGGTGCCTTTGTCGGAAATCAGCGAACGGATTCTGGCGAGTGCCGGGTCTTATGGCCATCGGGTCTGAAGCTTCCCGCGGATCAATGGCCGATTAATTATTTGGAGAATGTTAAGTGGTACAGAAAACCATGAAGATCCTGGTTGTTGATGATTTTCCAACCATGCGCCGGATCATCAAGAATTTGCTGAAGGATCTGGGCTTCGAGAACGTGGACGAGGCCGAAGACGGCGCCATGGGCCTCGAAAAACTGCGCAACGGCAACTTCGAGTTCGTCGTCTCCGACTGGAACATGCCCAACATGGACGGCCTGGAAATGCTCAAGCACATCCGCGCCGATCCCAACATGAGCAAGCTTCCGGTGCTGATGGTCACCGCCGAGGCCAAGAAGGAAAACATCATCGCGGCGGCCCAGGCGGGCGCCAACGGCTATGTGGTCAAGCCGTTCACCGCCGCGACGCTCGAAGAAAAGCTGAACAAGATCTTCGAGAAGATCGGTTCCTAAGGAGATCACGATGGAAGCGCCCAAGAGCAGCCCGCCCCCGAATTTCCCCGAGGACCAGCCGGTCGACCTGATCCACCGCATCGCGTCGCTGACGCGCATGCTGCGCCAGAGCATGCGCGAACTCGGGCTCGACCAGGCCATCAAAGAAGCCGCGCACGCCATCCCCGACGCGCGCGACCGCCTGCACTACGTCGCGCGCATGACGGAGCAGGCCGCGAACCGCGTGCTGAACGCCGCGGAACAGACGCAACCCCTGCAGGAAAGCATGATCCGCGACGCCAAGGCGCTGGACCAGCGCTGGCAGCAGTGGTTCGACCACCCGGTGGAACTGTCCGAAGCGCGCGAGCTGGTGGACGACACCCGCGCCCTGCTCAAGGACATACCCGCCAAGGCGCAGACGTCCCAGGACAACCTGCTGGACATCATCATGGCGCAGGACTTCCAGGACCTCACCGGCCAGGTCATCATGAAGATGCTGGGCGTGGTGTCGGCCATCGAGACCGAACTGGTGCAGGTGCTGATCGACAACGTGCCGCAAGAGCGGCGCGAAGAAGCCGAATCCCTGCTGAACGGCCCCGAGGTCAACCCCGAGGGCAAGGTCGACGTGGTGACCAGCCAGGACCAGGTCGACGACCTGCTGGCCAGCCTGGGGTTCTAGGGTCCGGAATAGGGCGCTTTTCTCCGCATAGCTCCGCTCATTCACCGCTTGCGCGGTCGACTAGAATCTGCCTGGATCATTGCGACCAGTCACTTTTTTGGCATTGAATGGCAGAGGACAGCGACCTCGAAAAAACCGAACCGGCCTCACCCCGGCGCCTGGAAAAGGCGCGCGAGGAGGGGCAGGTCGCGCGTTCGCGCGAGCTGAACACTTTTCTGTTGCTGGCCGCCGGCGTCGCCGCGCTGTGGGTCGGCGGGGCGGGCATGTACCAGAGCCTCACCGACATCCTGCGCGCGGGCCTGTGGTTCGACACGCGGGTGGGGCAGGACACCAAGGTCATGCTCGACGTCGCGGCCGGCTCGGCGTCCCAGGCCCTGTACATGCTGCTGCCCATGTTCGGCCTGCTGGCGGCCACGGCCGTGCTGGCGTCGGTGCTGCTGGGCGGCCTGCTGCTGTCGACCAAGGCCCTGGCGCCCAAGTTCGAGCGGCTCAATCCCCTGAAGGGCGTGGCGCGCATGTTCTCGGCGCAGACCCTGGTCGAATTGCTCAAGACCCTGGTCAAGGCCGCCGTGGTGGGCGGCGTGGCCGTCATGGTCATTTCCCACTATGTCGACCAGATGATCTCGCTGATGCACGCCTCGCCCACCGCGGCGCTGGCCGCCGGCATCGGCCTGGTCGCGCTGTGCTGCGCCCTGATCGTCGGCGGGCTCATCCTGATCGTGCTGATCGACGCCCCCTGGCAGCTGTTCAGCCATTTCAAGAAGCTGCGCATGTCGCGCCAGGACGTCAAGCAGGAGAACAAGGAAAGCGACGGCGACCCCCACGTGAAGGGGCGGATCCGGCAGCAGCAAAGGGCGATGGCGCGGCGCCGCATGATGGCCGAAGTGCCCAAGGCCGACGTCATCGTCACCAACCCCACCCACTATTCGGTGGCGCTGTCCTACAAGGAAGGGCGGCAGGCCGCGCCGACGGTCGTCGCCAAGGGCTCCGGCCTGACCGCGGCGCGCATACGCGGCGTGGGCGAAGAACACAAAGTGCCCATACTCAGCGCGCCGCCGCTGGCCCGGGCGCTTTATCACAACGTGGAGCTGGGGCAGGAGATTCCCGCCGCGCTGTATGCCGCCGTGGCCGAAGTGCTGGCCTGGGTGTTCCAGCTGCGCAACTGGAACCCGGGCATGGGCGTCGAGCCCCGGCGCCCCGAGCGTCTGGTCATTCCCCCGGGGCTGGACCCCGAAAGTAAGGAAAAGGTTGCGGCGAACGCATCATGAACAGTTTTCTAGCCATACTCAAAGACAGCGGCTCGGCCCATGCCCGCCTGATGGCGGGGCCGGTGCTGATCCTCATGGTGCTCGCCATGATGATCCTGCCGCTGCCGCCCTTCATCCTGGACCTGCTGTTCACCTTCAATATTTCGCTGTCGGTGATGATCCTGCTGGTCGCGATGTTCACCAAGAAGCCGCTGGACTTCGCCGCCTTCCCCGCCGTGCTGCTGTTCGCCACCCTGCTCAGGCTGGCGCTGAACGTGGCCTCCACCCGCGTCGTGCTCATGCACGGGCACAAAGGCCCGGACGCCGCCGGGCAGGTCATCGAGGCCTTCGGCCACTTCCTGGTGGGCGGCAACTTCGCGGTCGGGATCGTGGTGTTCGTGATCCTGGTCATCATCAACTTCGTGGTCATCACCAAGGGCGCCGGGCGCATCGCCGAAGTGGGCGCGCGCTTCACGCTGGACGCGATGCCCGGCAAGCAGATGGCCATCGACGCCGACCTGAACGCGGGGCTCATCGGCGAAGACGAAGCCCGCCGGCGCCGGACGGAAGTCGGCCAGGAGGCCGAGTTCTACGGCTCCATGGACGGCGCCAGCAAGTTCGTGCGGGGCGACGCCGTCGCCGGCCTGCTCATCATGGTCATCAACATCGTCGGCGGCCTGATCATCGGGGTGGCGCAGCACGGCCTGAGCTTCGGCGAGGCGGGCCGCGTCTACACCTTGCTCACCATCGGCGACGGCCTGGTCGCGCAGATTCCGGCGCTGGTCATCTCCACGGCCGCGGGCGTCGTGGTGTCGCGCGTGGCCACCGACCAAGACGTGGGCCAGCAAATGGTCGGCCAGCTGTTCGCCAACCCCAACGTGCTGTTCATCACGGCCGGCATCATGACGGCCATGGGCCTGATCCCCGGCATGCCGCACGTGGCCTTCCTGCTGCTGGCGGCGGCGATGGCGGCGGGCGGCTGGGCCATGCACAAGCGCGGGCTGGCGGAACGCGCCAAGCTGGTCGAGGAGCCGCAGAAGGCGCAGGCCGCCGTCGAGGCGGCCGCGGCCGAAGCCAGCTGGGACGACGTCTCCCTGGTGGACCCGCTGGGCCTGGAAGTCGGCTATCGCCTGATCTCGCTGGTCGACCACGCGCAGAACGGCGAGCTGCTGCACCGCATCCGCAGCCTGCGCAAGAAGTTCGCCCAGGACGTCGGCTTCCTGCCGCCCGTCGTGCACATACGCGACAACCTGGAGCTCAAGCCCAACGACTACCGCATCCTGCTCTCGGGCGTGGAAGTCGGGCGCGGCTCGGCCACGCCCGGCCAGTGGCTGGCCATCGACCCGGGCGGCGTCACCATGAAGCTTCCGGGCACGCCCACCACCGATCCCGCCTTCGGCCTGCCGGCCGTCTGGATCGACGTCGGCCTGCGCGAGCAGGCGCAGATCGCGGGCTATACCGTGGTCGACGCCGGCACCGTCATCGCCACCCATCTGAACCACTTGATGCACCGCTACGGGGCCCAGCTGCTCGGCCGCCAGGAAGTCCAGCAGCTGCTCGACCACATCGGCCGCGAGGCGCCCAAGCTGGTGGAGGACCTGGTGCCCAAGACCGTCAGCCTGACGCTGCTGCAGAAGCTGCTGCGCGGCCTGCTGGAAGAAGAAGTGCCCATACGGGACGTGCGCACCATCATCGAGACGCTGGCCGAGCACGCGCCGAGGCTGGCCGCGCTCAATCCCAACGGCACCGGCCCGGATCCGGGCGAGCTGCTGGCCCTGATCCGCGCCGCGCTCGGCCGCGCGATCACCCAGCAATGGTTCCCGGGCGACGGCGAATTGCGCGTCATCGGCCTGGACCCGCGCCTGGAAAGAGTGCTGACGCAGGCGCTGACCACCAGCGGCGCGCTCGAGCCCGGACTGGCCGAGAGCGTGCTGACAGAAGCGGATCGCGCGGTACAATTCCAGGAGAACAACGGCGATGCGGCGGTGCTGGTGGTTCCCCCCGTGTTGCGTCCTTCGTTGTCACGCTTCCTGCGGCATCATTTCCCGCAGCTGGGCGTGCTCTCCAGTGTTGAAATTCCCGATGAACGTGTCCTGCGGATTACCGCGGTGATAGGTGGTAGCGCAGCGTGAACATAAGTCGTTTCTTCGGCAGCACCAATCGCGAAGCTTTGCGTCAAGTACGCCTGGCTCTTGGGCCCGACGCCCTCATCGTCTCGAATCGCCGGGTCAACGGCGGGGTGGAGATCCTCGCCACCGATCCCACGTCGGCCGCGGCGGCGCAGCAGACCCAGGCCCAGGCCCAGGCGGGCGCGGGCTTCGCCGAGCCTTCCGTTTCCCTCCCGGCCGACGCATCCGCGCCGGTCGACCTCATGAGCGCCATCGGCGACATGCGCGGCGCGCTCGAAAGCCGCATAGACGAATTGCTGTGGGGCAACCAGCTGCGGCGGGCGCCCCAGGCCGTGGCGCTGTTCCAGGCCTTGCTGGGCTTCGGCTTCAGCACGGCCCTGCTGCGCGCCATGCTCAAGCGCCTGCCCGAACAGCTGTCGGGCAAGGCGGCCTTCCAGTGGGCGCGCAATGAGCTGGTGCGCCACTTGCCGGTCCTGCGCAGCGAAGACGATCTCTGGAAGCCCGGCCTGGCGCTGGCCCTGGTCGGCCCGACGGGCGTCGGCAAGACCACGACCATCGCCAAGCTGGCGGCGCGCTGCGTGCGGCGCTCGGGGCCGGGCAGCCTCGTGCTCATCACCACCGACACCTACCGGATCGGCGCCCACGAGCAGCTGAAGATATACGGCCAGATGCTCCGCGTGCCGGTGCACGTGGTGCAGAACGTGAACGAGCTCCGGCAGGTCATGCAGGCGGTGGCGCCGGACCAGACCATGCTGATCGACAACGTGGGCATCAGCCAGCGCGATCGTTACATCGCGGAACAGGCGGCCATGCTGGCGGGGGCGGGGCGGCCGGTCACCCGGCTGCTGGTGCTCAATGCGCCCAGCCACGGCGACACGCTCGATGAAGTGGCCCGCAACTATGCCAACGACGGCGGCACGCCCTTGAAAGGCTGCATCATCACCAAGGCCGACGAAGCCAGCCGCCTGGGCGCCGCGCTGGACACCGCGCTGCGCTACAAGCTGCCCATACATTATGTCTCCACGGGGCAGAAAGTCCCCGAGGACCTCCATTTCCTGCACGCCGCCGAACTGGTCGACCAGGCGCTCGTGCACAGCCGCCACGTGAAGGCGCTCTATGCGCCGACCGAAGCCGACCTGGCCGCCCTGATGTCGCTCAGCAAGCCCTCGGCCGACCAGGCCGAAGCCGCGACGGCCGAAGCGCGCCGCAAGCATCTGCTGCCGCGCCTGCTTTCCATGGCGGGCGAAATGGGTTCGGAATTGTCGATGGACGACATGCAGTCGGCCTGCGCCTACATCGACGACTGCGCCGCCGTCTCGGAAGCCTACGACTTGTGGCGCGGCCACACGTCCGGCCACCCCGACCCCGCGCCGCTGGACAGCTATGTCCGGCACATGGCGCGGGTCGCGCAGAACGAAATGTCGGAAGGCGGCATCCCCTTGCTGCTCGCCCTCCATGACCAGATCTCCCTGCCGCCCTTCGACGGCGAGCGCGCGCAGCTCCGGGCTACGCTGTTCTTCGGCGACAAGGGCCAGGCTTTGGCGACGCCCATGCAGCAGCTGGCATCCGGGCAAGGCTGGCTGTCGTCCACCGGCGACAGCGCCCAGTCGGCGCCTTCCTCCGCCGACGCCTTGCTCCACCAGGTCGAGTGGCTGGCGACGGAGCACGCCGGCCTGCCGGTCCTGCATGTGTTCGACGGCGGCAACCAGCCCTTGTGGCGCCGGGTCGATTCCCTGGGCGCCCCGTGGCTGGCGGCCTGCGCGCCCACCACGCGGGTCGAGGTCGACGCCACGGGCACCACCGTCGGCGCCGTCGCCAAGACGCTGCGGCACACGCTGATCGTCGACGATGCCAAGCTGCCCCGGCTGGCCGAGATCGCGGGCGTACCCGGCGGCAATGTCGCGCTCTGGGCCGCCGCCGAGACGGTCCAGCTGGCGGCACGGCAGAATCCGGACCTGAGCGCGCAACTGGTGTCCCTGCGCATCGTCGACCGGACGACCGGGGCGGTCATCAAGTCGCTGCTGGGCTTGGGCAATGCGCCCGCCGCCGGGGAGTTCGAAACCCTGGCCCGGGCCCTGCTGTTGAAGTCGGAAGGCAAGCAGGCCATGCGCTTCGGCGCCCGGATCTGGCAGGTCCTGCCCCGCCGCGGCGGGGCCCAGGCCGAGCAGAAGAAGGCGCTGGTGGCCATGCAGTCCGGCCTTGCCGCCTGGCAGCTCAAGCAGTCCCCCGATGCCGCGCTGGCGCGCAACGTGGGCGGCGGCCTGATCGCGAAGCCGGGGCTGCCGGGCTTGAGCGCGCCGCAGGCTTTGTACAAGCTCTTTGCCTTGAAGGAATTATGGGGGCAGGCCGCGGGCGCGTGAGTCGCCCCGGCATTCCTGGCGCCGCGGCCCGCGCTCGCGGGCCCGACGGCATTCAGGCCTTGATGTTGCGCGTCTTGCCCGTGCTCGACCGGCTGCGCCCCTTGGCGTCGTAAAGGTCGCCGATGCCCGCCAGCTGCCGCAGCGCATCCAGCGTCTGCTGATTGTGCGCCAGGAAGGTGTCTATCAGGATCCCGTTGGCGGTATTCAGGTCCCGCCCACGCCGGGCCTCGTCCAGCAGCGCCCGGCTGCCGGCCCGCAGCGACGGATGCGCCGCGCAGGCCGCATCCAGGCCGGGCTGGTCGGGCTCGTACCCCAAGCGGCCCAATAAGCCATTGCGCCGCCGCCCGGCCTCGGCCAAGCGTTCCGCATACTGATTTTTACGGGCGGTGCTTGCCGCCAGCGCATCGTCATTGCCGGCGGTCAAGGCCTCGGCTTCGGCCTCCAGAACCGTGTTGAATTCCTGGATCAGCCCGAGCTCTTCCTGCAGGCTGGCTTCAAGCTGGGCAACGGCGTCGTTCATGCGGGGAAACTGAGGCGGGGAAAATGTTTACTTCAATAGATCGCGCACACTGGCGAGCAGGCCGTCGGCAATGCGGCTGGGATCGATGACGAGCCGGCCCGACGCCAGGGCGTCGCGGATTTCCTGGACCTTCGCGACATTGACGTCGTTCTGGCTGTTTTCCAGGCTGGACAGATTGCGCGCCGCCGCGCTGAGATCCACCGCGCTCCTGCCGGCCGCACCGGAGGCGGACGACGCGTATGCGCTGGTCCCGCTGTCCGTCCGCGTGCCCGCCACAGGGCCGGCTACCGGGCTTTTGATAGAGGGTGGGGTGATTTTCAAAGCGATCTCCGTAATGCTGGCGGTAGTGTACTGCGTGAATCTGCCTTCCTTTACGGCCAACAGGCGCCAATCTTTAGGCTTGTTGCGGTGTTTCGCCGGCCGCAGGCTACATCGTAACCTGAACCGTGGTGCCGTTCACGACGGTTCCCGTAACGATTTGCCCCGAACTGGTGCGGACCTGGATCTGCGCGCCGGGCGCGCCGCTTTGCAGCGCCTGGCCTTCGCCGTTGGCCACGAAGCCCACGCCCCGGGCCTCCGTGCGCACCGCCTGCCCGCGGACGATGGAGTTCGGGTCGCGCAGCGCGCTGGACTTGATCGGCGAGCCCACCGGTATGCGCTGCTGGGCGATATGCCCCACCACCTGGCTGGGGTCGAAGACCACGCCGTTCGACAGCCGCAGGATGTCGCCTTCGCGCGCGTTCAGGTCGTCCAGGCTGAGCGTGTCGCCCACATTGATGCCGCGGTTGGCGACGTAGTAATGGCCCTGGATGCTCAGGTTGGCCTGCACGTAGGCGGTCCAGGTTTGCGGGGCGGCGCAGCGCACGCCGACCGTCATGCGCGAGCGCAGGCGCTGGCCGCTGCTCAGGAAGGGTTCCAGGCGGTCGCAGCGGGCGTGATGGGCGAGGCGGGGCGGTTCGACGGACACCGTGGCGGCGCCGGGATAGCCGGCCGCCTGCAGTTGCAGGAATTCTTCGGCCGCGGCCGCCACCTGGGCCGGGTCCTGCAAGGCCTGCGCCGGCTGGACCTGGGCGAACGCCGAGGCCGCCAGGGCGGTGGACCCCGCAATCAGGGCGGGCAGTGCGAAAAGCTTGGGCATGGTCGGAATTGTAGTGGCGGGGAAGGGCGGCCTCAAGCCTGGAATTGACTGTCAATTAGCGCCTTATTTCATACTTTGTCGCGGCCGGGGTGCCGGTACTATGGCGTTGTAGGAGCGGTGAAAGGCCGCCCGCCCGCATGGCCGCGATCGCGGCCCCGGTTTCAGCATCAAACAGGCCGCGACGGCCCCGGTGAACGGCAAATGATCGACAGAATCGGCGACGACCTAAAGTTCCATCAAATCGCGCTTGGGCTGCGCCAGCAGCGCCAGGAAGTCCTGGCCGCCAACATCGCCAATGCGGACACGCCATTTTACAAGGCGCGCGACTTCGACTTCAGCGCCGCCTTGCAGGACGCCATGGGCGCGAGCGGCAGCCTGCGCCTGCCCGACACGCAGCTGGCGCTGACGTCGGCGCGCCACATACCGGGCAAGGCCCAGGGCGACGCCACGGCCGAGCTGCTGTACCGGCAGCCGCTGCAGCCCAGCCTGGACGGCAACACGGTCGACATGGACGCCGAGCGCGTCCAGTTCGCCGACAACACCATGCGTTACCAGACCGACCTTTCCGTCATTTCCGCGCGCATCAAGAGCTTGATGTCCGTCTTGCAGCAATAAGCATAGCCAGCCAGGAAGCATTCATGTCCACAATGAGCATATTCCAGATTGCCGGTTCGGCGCTCACCGCGCAGTCGCAGCGCATGAACGTCACGGCCAGCAACCTGGCCAACGCCGACAGCGTGGCCGGCCCGGACGGGCAGCCGTACCGGGCGCGCCAGGTCGTCTTCCAGATGACGCCCGTCGAAAGCCAGCAGGCCCCGCATTCGGTCGGCGGCGTGCGGGTCGCCCAGGTGGTGGAAAGCAGCGCCCCGCAGCGCCTGCAGTACGACCCCAAGAACCCCCTGGCCAACGAAGACGGCTACGTCACCATGCCGAACGTGGACGTGGTGGCCGAAACGGTCAACATGATTTCGGCTTCCCGCTCGTACCAGGCCAACGTGGAAGTCATCAACACGGCCAAGAGCCTCATGCAGCGCACCTTGACCATCGGTCAATGACGCCGCGCACTTTTACGGAGCGATCAGTGACCACGATCAACCAGACAGACAGCGCGGGCGGCACGGCGGCCGCCCTGGCGGCCGCGGCCAACAGCACCAAAAGCCTGATGGGCGACACCCAGGAACGCTTCCTGACCCTGCTGGTGACGCAGCTGCAGAACCAGGACCCGCTCAATCCCATGGACAATGCGCAGGTGACCTCGCAGATCGCCCAGCTGTCCACGGTGAACGGCATCAACCAACTGAACAACACCTTGCTGGCCTTGTCGGGGCAGATGGACGTCTCCCAGTCCATGCAGGCCGCCTCCTTGATCGGCAAGGAGGTCCTGGTGCCGGGCAGCAAGGTGTCGCTGGGCAGCACGGGCGAGGGCGGCGCCAAGGTCGCCACGCCGTTCGGCATGGACTTGATTTCCGACGCGACGAAAGTCGTCGTCACCATCACCGACAACTCCGGCAAGGCCATCCGCAAGATGGAAATGGACGCCACGTCATCGGGCGTGTATTCCCTGAGCTGGGACGGCAAGGACGACGGCGGCGTGGCCGCACCGGACGGCGCCTACAACGTGCAGGTGGCCGCCTACGACTCCGCCGGCGCACCCGTCTCGGTCGGCGCGCTGACCTACGGCAAGGTGTCCAGCGTGGCGTATTCGTCCAGCGGTCTGCAGCTGGACCTGGGACTGGCCGGCAGCCACTCGCTGCTGGACATCCGCAAGATCATGTAGTTGAACAATATTTGAAGATCATCACACGAGGTTAAATCATGGGTTTCGGACAAGGCTTGAGCGGGTTGAACGCGGCGGCGCAGAACCTGGACATCATCGGCAACAACATCGCCAACTCCGGCACGGTGGGCTTCAAGGCCGCCACCGCGTCCTTCGCCGACGTCTACGCCAGCTCGCGCGTGGGCCTGGGCGCGCAGGTGGCCAGCATCAATCAGCGCTTCACCATAGGCACGGTCGCCACCACGGGCAACCAGTTCGACATGGCCATAGACGGCGCCAAGGGCCTGTTCCGCGTGGTGGACCCGAGCGGCGCGGTGCTGTACACGCGCAACGGCCAGTTCTCGCCGAACAAGGAAGGGTATCTGACCAACGCGCAAGGGCATACCCTGACGGCCTACATGGTGGACCAGGCGACGGGAACCCTTGGCACGACGCCCGCCATGGTTCGGGTGCCGACGGGGAACATCGCGCCCAAGGCGACGACGGAAGTCGCCCCGAAGATGAATCTGGACGCGGACGAAGAAGTCATCGGAACGCCGTCGTTTCCCAACGTCACGGCTCCCTCGACGGTGCCCGACCCCAAGAGCTACAACCATTCGCTGCCGATGACGGTGTATGACTCTCTGGGCAATGCGCATCAGCTGACTCAATATTTCGTCAAGCAGTCGGCTGCGGGCGATACCAGCGTATGGGACGTCCACTATCAGCTGGACAGCGAAGCGGTGCACCCCACGAAAAACACCCTGACGTTCACATCCGGCGGCGTGCTCGACCCCGCGACCGCGCCTGCGGCCATCACGTTCGCGAGCATCGGCGGCACGAATTCCCCCGCGGAGGATCTCGTCCTCAACTTCAAGTACGACGGCACGACGCAATTCGGCGATGACTTCGGCTACAGCTTCACCCAGGACGGCTACGGCGCCGGCGCCTATGCCAGCATGTCCATCGCCACCGACGGCTCCATCGTGGCCAACTACACCAACGGCAAGACCATGGTGCAGGGCATGCTGACGCTGGCCGATTTCCCGAACCTGCAAGGCCTGCAGCCAGTGGGCGGCAATGCCTGGGTCGAAACCTCCGCGTCCGGGCAGCCCATACTGGGCACGCCCGGCACCAACGGCCTGGCCACCATCGCCGGCCAGGCGGTCGAGGAATCCAACGTGGACATGAGCCAGGAACTGGTCAACATGATCATCGCCCAGCGCACCTACCAGGCCAACGCCCAGACCATCAAGACGCAGGACCAGATCCTGCAGACCTTGATCACCATGCGATAAGACGGCGCAATGGATCGCATCATCTACACGGCGGCGGGCGGCGCCGCCCGCTTGCTGGAACAGCAGTCGGTCATCAGCAACAACCTCGCGAACGTCAACACCACCGGCTTTCGCGAGCAGATGGCGCACTATCGTTCCGTGCCGGTGGTCGGCGACCAGGGCCTGCCCACGCGCATCGGCACGGTGACGGCCACCCCGGGCAGCAGCTTCCAGCAAGGCGTGATGGCGGAAACCGGCCATGCGCTGGACCTCGCGATTTCCGGCGAGGGCTGGTTCAGCGTCATGACGCCGCAAGGCGAAGCCTATACCCGCGCCGGCGAGCTGGCCGTGAACCAGGACAACCTGCTGGTCACCCAGCAGGGCCACCCGGTGCTGTCGGCCGACAACGCGCCGGTCGAAGTGCCCGAGCGCGGCATCATCACGTTTTCGGTCGATGGCCAGATTTCCGCCCTGGGTGCGGGCGACAACCCCAACGACCTGCAGATGCTGGGCCAGCTCAAGCTGGTGAATCCGCCGGCCGCCGACATGCAGCGCGGCGACGACGGCCTGTTCCGCCTGGCCGAGGGCCAGGCCGCGCCACAGGATCCGCGGGTGCGCATGGTTTCGGGCTTCCTGGAAAAAAGCAATGTGAATCCCGCCGAAGCCATGGTGGGCATGATCGCCAACGCCCGCCGCTTCGAAATGCAGATGAAGATCATCCAGGACGCCGGCACCAATGCCGAGCGCGCCAATTCCATATTATCGAGCAACTAAAATGATACGTTCACTTTGGATCGCCAAGACCGGCCTGGAAACACAGCAGACCAACATGGATGTGATTTCCAACAACCTGGCCAACGTCAACACCACGGGCTTCAAGCGCACGCGCGCCGTGTTCGAGGAACTGATGTACCAGACGATACGCCAGCCGGGCGCCCAGGTGGGCGCGGCCAACCAGCTGCCTTCCGGCCTGCAGATCGGCACGGGCGCCCGCACCGTGGCCACGGAACGCATCCACACCCAGGGCGACCTGAAGAACACCGGCAACACCCTGGACATCGCCATCCAGGGCAAGGGCTTCCTGCAGGTGGAAATGCCCGACGGCACCTTCGCCTACACCCGCGACGGCAGCCTGCAGGTGGACCAGAACGGCCAACTGGTGACGGCGGGCGGCTATCCCATACAGCCGCCCATCAACATACCCGACAACGCCCTGACGATCACGATCGCGCGCGACGGCACGGTGTCGGTCACCCAGCCCGGGGCGGTCGGCACCAATGTCGAGATCGGCCAGCTGCAGCTCAGCACCTTCATCAACCCCACCGGCCTGCAGAGCATGGGCGAGAACCTGTATGTCGAGACCGATGCGTCCGGCCCAGCCAACTTCGGGCAGCCCGGCCTGGACGGCGCCGGGCTGGTGCTGCAGCAGTACACCGAAACGTCCAACGTGAACGTGGCGGAAGAGCTGGTCAACATGATCTCCACCCAGCGCGCCTATGAAATGAACAGCAAGGCGGTGCAGACCTCCGACCAGATGCTGGCGCGCCTGACCCAACTGTAATCGATGCTTAAACGAGTTTTCCGTCTTCTTTCCTGCCTGGCCGCGGCCCTGGCATCGGGCTGCGCCCTGGTGCCGCCCGAGCCGGTCGTCACCGGCCCGCTGACCGCGCAGCCGCCGGTGCATGCGGCCATGCCGGCGGCCGAGCCCAACGGTTCCATCTACCAGCCCACCGCCTACGGCAACTACCCTTTGTTCGAAGACAGGCGGCCGCGCAACGTGGGCGACATCGTGACCGTGGTGATCCAGGAAAAGACCAACGCCGCCAAGAACGTGCAGACCACCACCAACCGCACGGGCAGCTCCTCGCTGGGCTGGGACGGCGTGCCGGCCTTCCTGCCCAGCAGCCTGGGCGACAAGCAGAACTTCGACGTGGAAGGCGGAAACGCCATGGACGGCAAAGGCTCGACGCGCGCCGACAACACTTTCTCGGGCACGCTCACGACCACGGTCGTGGGGGTGCTGCCCAACGGCAACCTCCAGATCGCGGGCGACAAGCAGATCGCCATCAACCGGGGCAGCGAGCACCTGCGTTTTTCCGGGGTGGTGGACCCGCGCTCGATCACCGGCTCGAACACCGTCTCCTCCACTCAGGTGGCGGACGCCCGGATCGAATTCCGCAGCAAGGGCGTCATGGACGAAGTCCAGACCATGGGCTGGCTGCAGCGCTTCTTCCTGAATATTTCCCCGTTCTGACATGATGGCCGCGTCCCCATACTTCAGTTTTTCCGCGTGGCGGCGCCGGTTGTTGCGCGCCGCCCTGGCGGCGCTTTGCGGCCTGGCCATGTCGGCCGCCCAGGCCGACCGCATCAAGGACCTGGCGTCCATCCAGGGCGTGCGCGAGAACCCGCTCATCGGCTATGGCCTGGTCGTGGGCCTGGACGGCAGCGGCGACCAGGTCCGGCAAACGCCGTTCACGCAGCAGAGCCTGACGAACATGCTGTCGCAGCTGGGCGTCACTGTGCCGCAGGGCACCAACATGCAGGTCAAGAACGTGGCGGCCGTCATGGTCACCGCCCGGCTGCCGGCGTTCGCCCAGCCCGGCCAGACGCTGGACGTCGTAGTGTCCTCCATGGGCAACGCCAAGAGCCTGCGCGGCGGCACCCTGCTGATGACGCCGCTCAAAGGCGCCAACGGCCAGGTCTATGCGCTGGCCCAGGGCAACCTGCTGGTGGGCGGCGCCGGCGCGCAGTCCGGCGGGTCCAGCGTCCAGGTCAACCAGCTCAACGGCGGCATCATCGCCAACGGCGCCATCGTCGAACGCGGCGTCCCCACGGCGTATTCCCGCGACGGCGTCATCCGGCTCGAACTGAACGACACCGACTTCGGAACCGCGCAGAACGTGGTGGCGGCGCTGAACAAGCAGTTCGGCGCCGGCGTCGCCACGGCGCTGGACGGCCGGGTCATCCAGCTGCGCGGGCCCGTCGATCCGGCGGCCCAGACGGCTTTCCTGTCGCGCGTCGAGAACATCCAGGTCCAGCTGCCGCCGGCCCGCGCGAAAGTCGTGATCAACGCGCGCACCGGTTCGGTGGTGATGAACCGCACGGTGATGATAGAAGAGGCGGCCATCGCCTACGGCAATCTTTCCGTCGTCATCAGCAAGGAGCAGCAGGTCAGCCAGCCCGATACGCCGTTCGCCGGCGGGCGGACGGTGGTCACCGAGAACACCAATATCGAGATGCGGTCGGACACCGGCAGCGTGCAGCACGTGCGCACCAGCGCCAACCTGGCCGACGTGGTCAGGGCCCTGAACGCGCTGGGCGCGACGCCGCAGGACCTGCTGTCCATACTGCAGAACCTGAAGAGCGCCGGCGCGCTGCGCGCCGATCTGGAAATCATCTAGGACGGCCCGCCATGACTTTCGTCCAGCACATCCCCCGGCCCGGCAGCGCGCACACCCCGTCGGCGCTGGATTTCCGCAGCCTGGACACGCTGAAAAAAGGCGTGAGCGGCCCCAAGGGCGCCAGCGCGGACGAAGAAAAACAGGTCGCCCAGCAGTTCGAGGCCTTGTTCCTGCAGCAGATGCTCAAGCAGGCGCGCCAGGCGGCCACGCCCACCCTGCTGGACAGCGACCAGACCCGCCTGGCCCAGGGCATGGCGGACGAGCAGCTGGCCCTGAACCTCGCCAAGCCGGGCATCGGGCTGGCGCAGGCGCTGCTGGACCAGATACGGCGCGTCAAGGGCGCCGCCGAGTCCGAAGTCCAGGCCGCGCCGCCCGAGCTCGCCAAATCCCGCTTGCCCGGCCTGCGGTCCACCGTCGGCGAGCCGCGGCGCGAAGACGCCGACTCCATCGACGCCTTGATCGGCGTGCTGACGCGCAACCCCGCCACGGAAAGAATCTATGCCGCCATCAAGGGCGCGCCCGAGCATGTCCAGAATTTCGTCAGCCGCATGTCGCATGCCGCCCGGGCCGCCGCCCGCGAAAGCGGCGTGCCGGAGAAGCTGATACTGGGGCAGGCCGCCCTGGAGTCGGGCTGGGGCCGGCGCGAGATCCGCCGCGAGGACGGCAGCACGACCCACAACCTGTTCGGCATCAAGGCCGGCCCGAACTGGAAGGGCAAGGTCGTGCACGTGCTGACCACGGAATATGAAAACGGCGTGGCGCAGAAAGTGAAGCAGCCGTTCCGCGCCTACGATTCGTACGAGGAGTCTTTTGCCGATTATGCGCGGCTGATCAGCCACAGCAAGCGCTACGAGGCGGTGGTGGAAGCGCGCACGGCGGAAGACGCCGCCCGGCGGATACAAGAGGCCGGCTACGCCACCGACCCGGCGTATTCCGACAAGCTGATTTCCGTCATGTCGTATTTCGATTCGGGCAAGCGCCTGGCGTCGCGGGACTGAGCCCATGCGGGCTAAAGCTTCCGGCTCGCCGGTCGTTAACTCAACAGATGGTATTAACACGCGGGCGGCATGCACGACCGCCCGACTGTAAGCGGATTCAAACATGAACTTAGCCAACCTGGGTCTCACGGCATTGAACGCGGCGCAGAACCGCCTCCAAACGGCCGGCCATAACCTCAACAATGCCACGACCGATGGTTACAACCGCCAGTCGGTATTGGTGCAGACGGCGGGCGCCAAGGCCACCGGCGCGGGCTATATCGGCCGGGGCGTCCAGGCGGTGACGGTTCAGCGCTCTTACGACGGCTTTCTGTACAAGCAGCTGGTCGACGCCCAGAGCAAAGGGGCGTCCATCACCTCCTACGGCAACGAAATCGTCCAGATCAACAATCTGTTCGCCGATCGCAGCGTGGGCATCACGCCCGCCTTGCAAAAATTCTTCGACGGCATACAGGCCGTGGCGTCCGAGCCGGCCGACAGCGCCGCAAGGCAGGAGCTGCTGGGCCGCGCCGCCAGTCTGGTGGGCCAGATCAACGACGCCAACCAGTTCCTGAACGACCAGCGCGGCAACATCAACACCCAGATCACGACCGTGGTCGAACAGATCAACAGCTACGTGGAGCGGATCCGCGACCTGAACACCCGCATCACCACCGCGCGCGCCTCCGCGACCGGCGCGCACGAACCCAACGACCTGCTCGACCAGCGCGACCAGCTCCTGTCCGAACTGAACCAGCTGGTCGGCGTCAAGTCCTTCGAGCAGGACGGCAAGGTCAACCTGTCCATCGGCAACGGCCAGATCCTGCTCGGCGGCGACACCGTCTACCCGCTGCGGGCCCAGCCGTCGGCCGACGACCCGCAGCGCACCGTGCTGGCCTACACCATCAAGGACAACACCGGCAACGTGATCGGCGTCGAGCTCGACGAAAGCCGCATCAAGGGCGGCACGCTCGCCGGGCTGATCAGCTACCGGCAGGAAGCGCTGGATGCGGTGCAGAACAACCTGGGCCGCCTGGCGATGGGCCTGGCGGTGGCCGTGAACGAGGCGCATGCGCAGGGCGTGGATCTGGGCAATATCGCGGGCGGCCATTTCTTCACGGACTTCACGGCGGCCGGCTCGATCAAGGCCGTGCCCGGCAGCCACAACAGCGCCGGCGCGCCGTCGATAACGGTGGACCTGACGGATGTGGATGCACTGACCGCCGAAGACTACCGTATTTCGGTGAAGCGCGATGAGACCACTGGCGCACCGCTAGGATACGAAATTACCAGTATCCCCAGCGGGGCGGTGACTCCCGGCCCAGCACTTGCGGACACCTATCCGGCAACGGTATCGCTCGGCGGGATGGAAATCACGTTTTCCGCAGCTCCCGCGCCTGCCAATGTAGGCGACAGCTGGCTGATCCGCCCGACCCGCGCGGCCGGCGCCGACTTGAGCCTGGAAATCAACGACCCCGCCAACATAGCGGCCGCCGCGCCGAACACCGGCAACGCCAACGGCGACAACGCGCTGGCCATGGCAAAACTGCAGACCCAGAAAACCTTGGGCAACGGTTCCATGAGCTTCAACGAAGCCTTCTCGCAAATCGTCAACAAGGTGGGCGTGCTGACCCAGCAGAACGGCACCGAAGCCAAGGCCACGGCCTCCTTGATTCAACAGAACTACGCCGCCCAGCAGGCGGTGTCGGGCGTGAACCTCAACGAAGAATACGTACAGCTGATGCAGTTCCAGGAGCAGTTCCGCGCCGCGTCCAAGCTGATCGACGTCAGTTCCTCGCTGTTCGACACCCTGCTCAGTCTGCGCACTTAATTTTTCAGGATTCCGACCATGCGTATCAGCTCCACCCTGTTTTTCCAGACCGGTCTGAACTCCATCCATACCCAGCAGTCCGACCTGATGCACATCTATCAGCAGGTCGCCAGCGGCCAGCGCATGATCACGCCGGCGGACGACCCCCTGGCGGCCGCGCAGGCCGTCAACATCAGCCAGTCGCAAAGCCTCAACGCGCGGTTCGAAGCCAACCGCAGCGTGCTGAACCGCAATCTGGCGCTGGAAGAAACCACGCTGAATTCGGTCACCCTGCTGCTGCAGGACGTGAAGACCCGCCTGGTGGAGGCCGGCAACGGCACGATGTCCGACGTCGACCGCGCAACGCTGGGCAATGTCCTGAAAGAAGCGCGCAGCAACCTGCTGGGCCTGGCCAACGCCACCGACGGCAACGGGCAATACCTGTTTTCGGGCGCCCAGGGCAATGTCTCGCCGTTTCAGGAAGTCGGCGGCAAGGTCAGCTACGTGGGGGACGCCCACCAGCGCAACATCCAGGCCGACCAGACCCGCCAGATTGCCGCCAGCGACGTGGGCAGCGACATCTTCGGGCGCGCGGCGCCGGGCACGCGAGGCTATCTGACGCTGGCCGATGCGAACAACAGCGGCTCCGGCACGATAGGGAAACCCTCTCTGGTCGACCCGAACGGCCACGGCGTCGGCAATACCTTCGTCGTGGAGTTCACCTCGGCCACCGACTATACCGTGAGCGTCAAGGATGCCGCGGGCCATGACGTTTACCAGACGTCCGGCGCGGCGTTCACACCCGGGCAGGCCAACACGGTTTCATTGCCGGGCGGCGTCCAGGTCGAAATGGGCGGCAGTCCGGCAATCGGCGACAAGTTCACGATCGAACCCATGAGCGCGCCGGCGTATATGGCGTACCCGACGAATGTTCCCGGCCCATCGGCGGCGCCCGTCATGGGTACGCCGAAGGTGATCGATGCGTCCAAGGTTCTGCACAATACGAGCTACCAGGTCAGCTTCAATGGCACGGACTATACCGTCAGCTACTCGGATCTCGACGGAAATCCGGTCACGAACACGGCGACTTTCGATCCGGCAACCAATATGCTTTCTCTGCCCAATGAAGGGTTGGAGCTGTATCTGGGCGCAACCCCCGACAGCGGGTTTGCGTTCACCATCGAGCCCACCGCCGACGGAGTCAACACCGACCTCAACATCTTCGACACGCTCGACGGCATCATCAAGGCGCTCGAGGACGGCACGGGCAGCGGCGAGGCGCAGTCCGCCCGCTTCCAGAACATGCTGGCCACCGCCCTGCAGCGTATCGACGTCAACTACAACAACGTCCTGACCGTGCGCTCGTCGGTGGGCGCGCGCATGAACGAAGTGGATGCATTGAACGCCAACGGCGCGCAGCGCAACCTGGGCTATACGAACCAGCTGTCCAAGCTGGAAGACGTCGATTACTACAGCGCCACCGCCCAGCTTCAACTGCGCGCTTCCGCGCTGGAAGCCGCCGCGATGGCGTTCAAGAAAATCCAGGCTACGAGTCTATTCAATATGACACAATAAAGCACATGCCAGATTGGTTCAGGTGGAGACAACGCTTGAACGTTACCGTTACGGTTTGTTAGCAAAGTGAGAATAATTAATGAGTTTCACAGAATTACGGCTTAGAACCAGCCTATCCATAGTGGTTTTCTTATTGTGCCTTCTGACCGTGGGCGCGGTCCTCACCGGCTGGTATAGCCAAAGCCACGTCAGCACGCTGCTGAGCGGGGCGGGGGCGTCTTCGGCGGCGCAGGCGGTCGAACAGCATTTCTCCACCGTCACCTACGTGTATGCGGGCTTGCTCGCCCTGGCCGTGCTGGCCGTCATTCTGCTGTACTACACGCTGTCGCGCGCGGTGCTGCGCCCGCTGGACCACGTCAGCGCGCAGTTCGAGCAAATCGCGGCCGGCGACCTCACGCAGCGCATCGAAGTCGTTTCCGACAACGAAATCGGCGCGCTGTACCTGGCGCTCAAGCGCGTGCAGGACAGCCTGGTCCGCGTGGTGGGCACGGTGCGCATGGGGATGAATGAAATCCAGAGCGGCTCGCAGCACATCGTGGCCGGCAACTCCGACCTGAGCACCCGCACGGAACAGCAGGCGGCCGCCTTGCAGCAAACGGCGGCCAGCATGGAACAGCTTGCCAGCACCGTCAAGCAGAACGCCGACAACGCGCGCCAGGCCAACCAGCTGGCGGCCACGGCTTCCGAGGTGGCCCAGCGCGGCGGCCAGGCGGTGGGCGAAGTCGTGACGACGATGGAAGGCATTTCCTCCGCCTCGCGCAAGATTTCCGACATCGTGGGCGTCATCGACAGCATCGCCTTCCAGACCAACATCCTGGCCTTGAACGCCGCGGTCGAAGCCGCGCGCGCCGGCGAGCAGGGCAAGGGCTTCGCCGTGGTGGCGTCCGAAGTCCGGGCGCTGGCGCAGCGCAGCGCGCAGGCCGCGAAGGAAATCAAGCAGCTCATCGAAGACTCCGTCCGCCAGGTGTCGGAAGGGTCCGTCCAGGTCGAGCGCGCCGGCGCCACCATGCAGGAAATCGTGGATTCGGTCGCGCGCGTCACCGACATCATGGGCGAGATCTCCGCGGCGACCACCGAACAGTCCTCGGGCATAGACCAGATCAACCGCGCGGTCACGCAAATGGACCACGTGACCCAGCAGAATGCCGTGCTGGTCCAGGACGCCGCCGCATCCGCGGTGTCGCTCAGCGAACAAGTCAACAGCATCAGTTCCGTGGTGGCCGGCTACAAGCTCCTGGCCAACCAGATCATCGACGTGCCGGCCAAACAGGTGGCATCGTCCCCCAGGCGCGCGCCGGCACTGGACGCGGGCCACAAGGCGGAGGCTCCCAAGCCCGCCGCCGCCCCGTCCGCAGCCGCGGCGCTGGGGCACAACGGGGCGGCTCCGGCCGCCGCCGAACGCAGCCGCAGGGCGCCGCCGCCCGCCCAGAGGCCGTCCGCGGCCGCGCCGGAGCCTTCCGCCGGCAAAGCGTCCTACGTCATGAAAACGCCCGGGGCTTCGAAGCAAAGCAACCCGGCCGATGACGAATGGGTTGAGTTCTGATGTACCGCGTTCTGTCGGTTCTGAGCGTTGCGGCGGCCTTGGCGGCGTGCAGCACCGCGGGGCGCAATTTCGACACGTCGTCGCTGTACCTGGTCACCCCCGGCCAGACGACGCTGCAGCAGGCCAGTGCATTGATGCACGCTGACCCGGTGGATGTCTATCGGCAGTCGGACGGCTCGGTCATCGCCAGATGGGCCTACAAGTCCACGCTGGCGACCGACGCCGTGTATTTCAACCGTGAGCTATGGCTTTCTTTCGGCCCCGACGGCCGTTACGAACGCGTTGTCAATGCAATCAACATCCCGCGCATGAATCAGTATGGGTATGACGGCGACCATGCGGCGCCGGTTCGCAGTTTCTAAAGCTTTTCAGGTCCTGTTATGTCTACTTCTAAAAAATCCTCGTCTCACGATAAAAAGAAAACCCGCATCAGGCGCGGTTTTCGCATGGCCGACGCCAAAGTCAGCACCACGCTCATGCTGGTGCTGGCCATGTTCATGGTCCTGATCGTCGCGGTGGGCGCCATGGGCGCCTGGTTCCTGTCCAGCAATCTGGACCAGGTCAACGCCATGGCGCGCCAGAACAAGCGCGCCCAGCAGGTCTACCAGCTGGGCATGCACATGATGGACGCGCGCGTTTCGCTGCTCGTGGCCGCGCGCTACCAGCAGGAGGCCGCGGCGGCCGGCAGCGGCACCAGCGAGGCCGCGCGCACCATGCTGGCGTCCGCCAAGGACAAGCTGGAGCAGGTCAAGAACGAGTACGATGAATTCCGCAAGGAACCGCCCCAATCGCCGGAGGCCCGCCGCCTGGCCACCCGCATCATCAGCTCGTACCGGCCCTATATCGACGACGGCATCGAACCCATGGTGCAGGCGCTGGAAACCAACGACTACACGACCTTCTATTTCGTCAACAACGAGTTCGGCATCGCCCGGGCGGCGGCCTTCCAGGAAGGCATCGAAGCCTTCGCCGCCTATATCGATCGCGTGCAGGCCGGCTTCTATGACGAAGCAGAGAAAAGCTTCCATACCGCCGCCATCGCCATCGGGGTGGCGGTCATCGCCGGCTTCCTGCTGATGATCCTGATGCGCATCGTCTTCGGCCGCGTCGTGGTGCGGCGCCTGGTCGAAGCCGGCACGCATTTCGACCGCATCGCCAACGGCGACCTGACTCAGCGCGTGGACATGCAGTCCCGCAACGAGATCGGCGTGCTCTACGACGCACTGCGCCGCATGCAGGAAAGCCTGACGCGCACCGTCAGCGTCGTGCGCGACGGCGTCGAGGAAATCAACCTCGGCTCGCGCGAAATCTTCCTGGGCAATACGGACCTGAGCAGCCGCACGGAACAGCAGGCCGCGGCCCTGCAGCAAACCGCCGCCAGCATGGAAGAACTGGCCAGCACGGTGCGCCAGAACACCGACAACGCGACGGAGGCCGACAGCCTGGCCAAGAGCGCATCCGAAGTCGCGCTGCGGGGCGGCAAGGCGGTCTCGGAAGTGGTGTCGACCATGCAGGAAATCTCCACCAGTTCCGGCAAGATGGCGGAAATCGTCGGGGTGATCGACGGCATCGCCTTCCAGACCAACATCCTGGCGCTGAACGCGGCGGTCGAGGCCGCGCGGGCGGGCGAGCAGGGCAAGGGCTTCGCGGTCGTGGCCGGCGAGGTCCGCTCGCTGGCCCAGCGCAGCGCCCAGGCCGCCAAGGAAATCAAGGTGCTGATCGAGGAATCGCAGCGCAAGGTCCAGGCGGGCGCGAAGCAGGCCGGCGAGGCGGGCGAAATCATGCGCGAGGTCGTGGGCTCCGTGCAAGGCGTCACCACCATCATGGGCGAGATTTCCTCGGCCTCGCATGAGCAGTCCGAGGGCATCGATCAGGTCAACCGCGCCGTGACGGAGATGGACGGCGTGGTGCAGCAGAACGCCGCCCTGGTGGAGGAGGCCGCCGCGGCCGCCGGTTCGCTGCAGGAGCAGGCGAAGCGGCTGGCCGATGCGGTGTCGGTGTTCAAGATCAATGCGAACGAGGTCATCGACATGCCCGCCAAGTCCATGGAAGTGGCCGGGCCGCGTGGCGGCGTCGGGGCGCTGGAAGGGTCTTATTCCTGACCGTTGCCGGGTTTCCCGCCGGGCGTCCGGCGGGCGTCACGGCGGGAAGGATCGAGGCGGCGCCGGCCTCACGGCGCGAAGGATCGGCGCGGCGCCGGCCTCGACAGAGGCGCGCCGCCGCGATCCCGCCCGCGGCGCTAAGGCCCGGCCAGCGCGTGGATCAGCCGCCCCATGGTGGCGTAGCCTTCCTCGAACAGGCGCGAAAGAAAAGGCGAGGACTGCGGCAGGACCACGGTCAGCAGGACCAGCCCCGTCATCAGGCTGATGGGGAAGCCCACCGCAAAGACCGACAGCTGCTGCGCCGTGCGGTTCAGGATGCCGAGCGCCAGATTGATCGACAACAGCACGATGATCAGCGGCAGGGCCAGCAGCATCCCCGACACCATCACTTCCGAGCTCCAGTCCAGCAGCACCCCCCAGCCATTGATGTCCAGCGGCCCCTGCCGCACCGGCAGCACGTCGAACGTGCGCAGCAGGCCGCCCAGCATCATCAGATGGCCGTTCAGCGCGAGGAACAGCAGCATCGCCATCGTGTTCATGAAGCGCGCCAGCACCGCGGTGTTCGCGCCCGTGGCCGGATCGAAGAACGACGCGAAGGACAGGCCCATCTGCAGCCCGATGAACTCCCCGGCCGTCTGCACGGCGGCGAAGACGATGCGCATGACCAGGCCCAGGGCGATGCCGATGAGCACCTGCTGCGCGGAGATCCAGAGCCCGGCGAAGGAGCCGGTGGGGATGTCCGGCATGGGCGGCAGGGCCGGCGCGAGCGCCATCGAGACCAGCGCCGCCAGGCCCACTTTGACCTTGCCCGGAATGGCCGAATCGCCCAGCAAAGGGGCGGTGCCCAGCAGCCCCAGCAGGCGGAAGAACGGCCACAGGAAGGCGTTCATCCAGGTGTAGAGCTGGTCGATGTCGAAGGAAATCATGGCGCCGGCGACAAGCCTTGCCGCTTACGAGACCAGGCCCGGGATCTGCGAGAACAGATTCTGCATGTAGTCCACCATCGTGGTGATCAGCCACGGCCCCAGCAGCACCAGCGCGGCGCCCACCGCGAGCAGCTTGGGAATGAAGGACAGCGTCATTTCGTTGATCTGCGTCGCCGCCTGGAAAATGCTGATCAGCAGGCCCACGGCCAGCGTCACCAGCAGCAGCGGCCCCGCCATGAAGAGCGCGACCTTCATGGCGAGATAAGTCATGGACATCACGGTTTCGGAAGTCATGCGCCTGCCCCTATTGATAGAAGCTGCGGGCCAGCGAGCCCAGCAGCAGGTGCCAGCCGTCGGCGAGCACGAACAGCATCAGCTTGAAGGGCAGCGAGATGGTGACCGGCGGCACCATCATCATGCCCAGCGACATCAGCACGCTGGCCACGACGAGGTCGATGATGAGAAAAGGAATGAAGATGGTGAATCCGATCTGGAACGCCGTCTTCAGTTCGCTGGTGACGAAAGCCGGCACGAGCACCCTCAGGGGCACTTGCGCGGGGGTCTCGAACTCCCCGGCGTTGGCCATGTTGGCGAACAGCGCCAGGTCCGCTTCGCGCGTCTGGTTCAGCATGAAGGCGTGCAGCGGCTTGACGCCCCGGTCCAGCGCTTCCTCCATGGCGATGGCGCCGCTGCTGAGCGGCTGGTAGGCGTCCTGGTAGATCTGGTCGAAGACCGGCGACATGGCGTAGAAGGTCAGGAACAGCGCAATGCCGATCAGCACCGAATTGGGCGGCGAGGCGCCGGTGCCCATGGCGTTGCGCAACAGCCCCAGCACGATGATGATGCGGGTGAAGCCCGTCATCATCATCAGCATGGCGGGCAGGAAAGACATCATGGTCAGCAGGACCAGCGTCTGTATGCTCAGGGACCAGGTCTGGCTGCCGTTGGCGTTGGGGGTGGACGTGATGGCCGGCAGGGCCGCCTGCGCGTAGGCGTCCAGCGGCAGGAGCAGGGCCAGCGCCAGCGTCGCGAGCGGCCAGAACAAGGTCCGGGCAAGGTTGCGGGGCAGCCCTGCGGCTGCAAGAGGGCGATTCATTTCAGTGGCGCTTGACGGCCCTGCCCAGCGCGGCGGCGAAGCCCTGGGCGGCCGGCTCGGCGGGCTTGGCCGCGGGGTCGGCGGGGGGCAATGTGTGCAATAGGCTGATGTGGTTGGCGGTCACGCCCAGCACCAGCCGGGCGTCTTCGACTTCGACCATGGCAAGATAGGCGCGGGCGCCCAGGCTTTGCGTGCTGACGACTTTGAACGCGCCGGGCTGGGCGCCGCGCAGCCAGCCGGCGCGCCGCACCGCCCACATGCCGGCGAGAATCAGCACGATGACGAATACCAGGCTGACGATCAGGCGTAGGGTGTCGGCTTCGGTCATGGCGGACTCAGCGCCGGCCGTTCAACCGTTTGATGCGGTCGGAGGGGGTGATGATGTCGGTGACGCGGATGCCGTACTTGTCTTCCACGGCGACGACCTCGCCCTGGGCGATCAGGTAGCCGTTCACGTAGATGTCCATGGGCTCGCCGGCCAGGCCGTCGAGCTCCACCACCGAGCCCTGCCCGAGCTGCAGGATGTTCTTGATGGTCAGCCGGGTGCGGCCCAGCTCCACCGACAGCTGGACGGGGATGTCCATGATCATGTCGATGTCGCTGTTGCCCTCGACCGCGCTGTCCACCAGCGGGCGGAACAGCTGCGGCGCCGGGGTGGCCGCCGCGGCGGGCGGCTCTTGCGGCGCGGGCGCGGGCGCCGGCGC
>NZ_JACCEM010000029.1 GCF_013416525.1 Parapusillimonas granuli | reverse complement strand
TTTTTTAAGCCTGCAACGTTATAGGATCAAGCGACTAAGTGCACATGGTGGATGCCTTGGCGATCACAGGCGAAGAAGGACGTGGTAGCCTGCGAAAAGCTGCGGGGAGCTGGCAAACGAGCTTTGATCCGCAGATGTCCGAATGGGGAAACCCAGGGTAGCGATACCCTATCGCACACTGAATTCATAGGTGTGCGAGGCGAACCGGGCGAACTGAAACATCTCAGTAGCCCGAGGAACAGAAATCAACCGAGATTCCGAAAGTAGCGGCGAGCGAAATCGGAGCAGCCTTGACGATTTAGCCGATCCGGTAGTCGAACGCGATGGAAAGCGCGGCCATAGCAGGTGATAGCCCTGTAGACGAAACCGGGTCGGTGGAACTAGGCGTCAGATAAGTAGGGCGGGACACGTGAAATCCTGTCTGAAGATGGGGGGACCATCCTCCAAGGCTAAATACTCGTGATCGACCGATAGTGAACCAGTACCGTGAGGGAAAGGCGAAAAGAACCCCGGAAGGGGAGTGAAATAGATCCTGAAACCGTGTGCATACAAACAGTCGGAGCCTCTTTATGGGGTGACGGCGTACCTTTTGTATAATGGGTCAGCGACTTACATTCAGTGGCAAGCTTAACCGAATAGGGAAGGCGTAGCGAAAGCGAGTCCGAATAGGGCGATTCAGTCGCTGGGTGTAGACCCGAAACCAGGCGATCTATCCATGGCCAGGTTGAAGGCACGGTAACACGTGCTGGAGGACCGAACCCACTAATGTTGAAAAATTAGGGGATGAGCTGTGGATAGGGGTGAAAGGCTAAACAAGCCTGGAAATAGCTGGTTCTCTCCGAAAACTATTTAGGTAGTGCCTCACGTATTGCTGCCGGGGGTAGAGCACTGTTATAGCTAGGGGGTCATGGCGACTTACCAACCTATGGCAAACTCCGAATACCGGCAAGTATGAGCGTGGGAGACAGAGCACCGGGTGCTAACGTCCGGACTCAAGAGGGAAACAACCCAGACCGCCAGCTAAGGTCCCAAACTATGGCTAAGTGGGAAACGAAGTGGGAAGGCATAGACAGTCAGGAGGTTGGCTTAGAAGCAGCCACCCTTTAAAGAAAGCGTAATAGCTCACTGATCGAGTCGTCCTGCGCGGAAGATGTAACGGGGCTAAGCCATAGACCGAAGCTGCGGGTGTATATC
>NZ_JACCEM010000028.1 GCF_013416525.1 Parapusillimonas granuli | reverse complement strand
TGACCTGTCCCGGCTTTTTCGATCCAAGGTAACTTGAGACAATGGCCTCTCAGAGAGTGAGAGGCATATGAAGAAGACGCGATACAGCGACGAGCAGATAGTCCGGATCCTGCGCGAAGCCGATAGGGACAGCGTGGCCGAGGTGACCAAGCGCCACGGCGTGAGTGAAGCCACGATCTACGTGTGGCGTAAGAAGTTCGGCAGCATGGAAACGGACGAGGTCAAACGCCTGAAGGCGCTGGAGGCCGAAAACGCCAGGCTGCGTAAGTTGCTGGTCGACCGGGAGCTGGAAATCGATGTGATGAAGGAGATCAACTCAAAAAAATGGTAGGCGCACAGGCTCGTCTGGCGCAGGCGAGGTACGCCATCTCTCGTGGCGTCTCCCAGCGTCGGGCCTGTGCGCTGATGGATGTTTCCCGTTCCGGTTTGTATTACACGCTGAAGATGCCTACGAAGGATGCCCCGGTGATTGAGGTTATGCAACGCCTATCAGGTCAGTACCCACGCTTTGGTTCTCGTCGTATCCGTGTCTTCCTGGGCCGCGAAGGCATTCAGGTTGGCCAGGAGCGCTGTTCACGTCTATGGCGGGAAGCAGGGCTCCAAGTGCCTGCGAAACGTAAGCGGCGCCGTGTGGCGAGCTCGCTGCCTCGACCATGCCTGCCGACCGGCCGGAATAGCGTCTGGAGCTACGACTTTGTGTACGACGCCTGCGCCAACGGTCAGACACTTAAATGTTTGACGGTGGTGGACGAATACACGCGGGAATGCTTGGCGATTGACGTTGCCGGCAGCATCCGTGCCCAGCGGGTAATCGAGGTGCTCAGCCGCTTGGTCAGCCTGCGTGGCGCACCAAAATACCTTCGAAGTGATAACGGCCCCGAGTTCGTTAGTACACAGCTGCTGCAATGGGCAGTCGACGAAAAGCTGGAAACGGTCCTAATCGAACCCGGCAAGCCATGGCAAAACGGTACCAATGAAAGTTTCAACGGGAAGTTCCGCGATGAATGTCTGTCGATGGAATGGTTCCGCAACCGACTAGAAGCTCGGGTAGTCATTGAGGACTGGCGTCGCCACTATAATGAGATCCGGCCGCATTCGAGCCTGAATTACCAAACCCCACACGAGTTTGTGGGAAACCTGACCAACGAATTAACATCCGAGGCCAGAATCTCTAGTCCTTACTGGTAGGAAATTCCCGGACAGGTCA
>NZ_JACCEM010000027.1 GCF_013416525.1 Parapusillimonas granuli | reverse complement strand
CTGTGGTCCGACCTGGGGATGGGCGAGGCCATCCAGGTCACGCCCATGGACAACGAAGAAGCCGAGGCCGAAGGAATCGCCCTGCGCTTGTCGGCGGCGCGGTTCGAGCGGCGGGCCGAGTGGCGGGGGTTTTTCCGGCTGTGTACCGCCCACCACCCCGCGCGCGCGCCGGGGCCGCGGCGGCGGCCCTCGGCCGCCGCAGGCCCTTCCTGGCCCGCCCGGGAAGCGCCGCCTTTCTTGCCTTTGCCCTTGCCGCCGCGCGACTCCGCTGCGCCGCCGGTGGGATGGCCGTTGGGCAGGCCGCCGCTGAACATGAGGCCGGTTCCGTATGGGTCGGACGGGTAGGTCTCGAGCGCCGAGCCGCGCACCGGCCGCCCGCCCGAGAGCTTGCCGCGCCGGCTCACCTTGGCGCCGTTCATGCCGTTGCGCTCCAGGGTTCCGAACCCGGGCGGCAATGCGCTGTCGTGCGATGCGGGCTGCCGCTCGCGGCGATTGCCGCGGCCGTCGCCGTCATCGTCGCGCAGCAGCCCGAGCTGGACCATGAGCGCCGAGACCAGCGTGCCGTCGAGCTCTTCCCAGCGCCCGCGGCGCAGGTTGCGCGGAAGCACGACTTCGCCGAAGCGGGTGCGGATGAGGCGGCTGACGGTGACGCCCGCCGCTTCGAACATGCGGCGCACTTCGCGGTTGCGCCCTTCCGTCAAGGTGACGCGGTACCAGCGGTTGCTGCCCTCGCCTCCCAGGTATTCCAGGGAACCGAACTGCGCCAGGCCGTCTTCCAGTTCTATGCCCTTCAACAGCCGCGCCTGCTGTTCTTCACCCAGTTCGCCCAGCACCCGCACGGCGTATTCGCGCTCGGCGCCATAGCGCGGATGCATCAGCCGATTGGCCAGGTCGCCGGAGGTGGTCAGGATGAGCAAGCCTTCGGTGTTGAGGTCGAGCCGCCCCACCGACAGCCACTTCCCGACGCGCATCTTGGGCAGGCGCGCGAACACCGTGGCGCGGCCCTCGGGGTCGTCGTGGCTGACGATCTCGCCGGCCGGCTTGTGATACAGGATGATGCGCGGAGGCTTCTTGGCATTGGGACGGGCCACCAGCCTTCCGTTGACGCGCACCTGGTCGTTGGCGCCGACTCTTTGCCCGATGTGCGCCGGTTCGCCGTTGACCGAGACGCGCCCCGCCACGATCAATTCTTCCATTTCGCGGCGCGAGCCCACGCCCGCGTCGGCCAGCACTTTGTGCAGCTTGGGCATGAGCGCGTCGCTGCTCAGATACTTGCCCAGACGCTGGGAGATCGGCGCGGCCGTATCCAGGTAAGCGAGCGCCTGCTCGGCCTCTTTCTCGGACTCGCCGGTATCGGCGCCCCGCTT
>NZ_JACCEM010000025.1 GCF_013416525.1 Parapusillimonas granuli | reverse complement strand
GATATACGCGGTAGGAGAGCGTTCTGTAAGCCTGCGAAGGCAGATTGAGAAGTCTGCTGGAGGTATCAGAAGTGCGAATGCTGACATGAGTAGCGATAAAGGGGGTGAAAAGCCCCCTCGCCGTAAGTCCAAGGTTTCCTGCGCAACGTTCATCGGCGCAGGGTGAGTCGGCCCCTAAGGCGAGGCAGAGATGCGTAGCTGATGGGAAGCTGGTTAATATTCCAGCACCGTCGTAGGATGCGATGGGGGGACGGATTGCGAAAGGTCATCGGGGTGTTGGAAGTCCCCGTTGCTGCATCGAAGAAGGCGCTTTAGGCAAATCCGGGCGCGTAATTCAAGGGTGTGGCTGAATAGAGCTTAGGCTCTAGACTGATCGGCAGCAGTTCCAAGAAAAGCCTCTAAGCTTCAGTCCTACGAGACCGTACCGCAAACCGACACAGGTGGACGGGATGAATATTCCAAGGCGCTTGAGAGAACTCAGGAGAAGGAACTCGGCAAATTGATACCGTAACTTCGGGAGAAGGTATACCCTGCGTAGTGTGATGGGCCCGCGCCCTGAGCATGAAGGGGTCGCAGAGAATCGGTGGCTGCGACTGTTTATTAAAAACACAGCACTCTGCCAAGACGAAAGTCGACGTATAGGGTGTGACGCCTGCCCGGTGCCGGAAGGTTAAGTGATGGGGTGCAAGCTCTTGATCGAAGCCCCGGTAAACGGCGGCCGTAACTATAACGGTCCTAAGGTAGCGAAATTCCTTGTCGGGTAAGTTCCGACCTGCACGAATGGCGTAACGATGGCCACACTGTCTCCTCCTGAGACTCAGCGAAGTTGAAGTGTTTGTGATGATGCAATCTACCCGCGGCTAGACGGAAAGACCCCATGAACCTTTACTGTAGCTTTGCATTGGATTGTGAACCGGCCTGTGTAGGATAGGTGGGAGGCGTAGAACCCGAGTCGCCAGATTCGGGGGAGCCGACCTTGAAATACCACCCTGGTTTGTTTGCGGTTCTAACCTTGGCCCGTTATCCGGGTTGGGGACAGTGCATGGTGGGCAGTTTGACTGGGGCGGTCTCCTCCTAAAGTGTAACGGAGGAGTTCGAAGGTACGCTAGAGACGGTCGGAAATCGTCTTGATAGTGCAATGGCATAAGCGTGCTTGACTGTGAGACTGACAAGTCGAACAGGTGCGAAAGCAGGACATAGTGATCCGGTGGTTCTGAATGGAAGGGCCATCGCTCAACGGATAAAAGGTACTCTGGGGATAACAGGCTGATACCGCCCAAGAGTTCATATCGACGGCGGTGTTTGGCACCTCGATGTCGGCTCATCTCATCCTGGGGCTGTAGCCGGTCCCAAGGGTATGGCTGTTCGCCATTTAAAGAGGTACGTGAGCTGGGTTTAAAACGTCGTGAGACAGTTTGGTCCCTATCTGCCGTGGGCGTTGGATACTTGACGGAGCCTGCTCCTAGTACGAGAGGACCGGAGTGGACGTACCGCTGGTGTATCGGTTGTCATGCCAATGGCATTGCCGAGTAGCTACGTACGGAAGAGATAACCGCTGAAGGCATCTAAGCGGGAAACTCGTCTGAAGATTAGGTATCCCGGGGGCTAGACCCCCCTGAAGGGTCGTTCGAGACCAGGACGTTGATAGGCTGGGTGTGTAAGCGCAGTAATGCGCGCAGCTAACCAGTACTAATTGCCCGTGCGGCTTGATCCTATAACCTTGCAGGTTGTGGGTGTTCAAGTGCCGTTCAAACAAAGTGAAAGTCGCCGCCGCGCATGAAAAGGGCGGCGCACAACAGGCTGAGCTGACAAGCTCGGTACCCATCGCAAACCCGTATACGCAATACCTCCCAATACCCCAATTACCCAGTTGCTGCCGTCCCCCAAAGCGGGCGGCAGGGCTTCTTACCAGATTGGCCCAGGCCCTTGCCCCAAGCAAGGCCCCGGGCAACCCGTTACGCTTGACGACCATAGCAAGGTGGCCCCACCCCTTCCCATCCCGAACAGGACCGTGAAACGCCTTTGCGCCGATGATAGTGGACGTACGTCTGTGAAAGTAGGTCATCGTCAGGCTCTTATACCAAAAAACCCCCCAGCGACACATCGACTGGGGGGTTTTGCTTTGAACGCGCCTGAACAG
>NZ_JACCEM010000024.1 GCF_013416525.1 Parapusillimonas granuli | reverse complement strand
GGCTTCATGGCTGCGCGCGGGCGGTTCGGCCACGGCGGCCTGGGCCGCGGGCGCCACCGCTTCCGGCTTGTCGGCGGCTTCGGCCTTGAGAGCCTCGGCGGCGAGCTCGGACGTGTCGCGCTTGACGAAAGTACGCTTCTTTCGCACCTCTACCTGAATCGTGCGTGAACGGCCCGAGCCGTCGGCCTGCCGGATTTCGGAGGTTTGACGGCGAGTCAGGGTGATCTTCTTGCCCTCGCTCCCGCCATGGGCGCGGCGCAACGAATCAAGCAGCCTCGCCTTATCCGCGTCAGTGACGGCATCGTCAACCGACTTGAGTTCAACGCCGGCCGAACGCAGCTGCTCCAGCAGCACGTTTGCAGGCATTTTCAGTTCAACAGCGAACTGGGCGACGGTGTTACTCGGCATTCGACTCTCTCTTGCTTGCTACTACTATTTTCAATGAATACACCCAACTGGTTCGATTCGCGGATCACTTTTCATCGTCGAACCAGTGAGCCCGGGCGCGCATGATCATCTGGCTGGCGTCTTCTTCGGACAGGCCGGTGAATTCGGCCAGTTCGTCGGTGGACAGCTCCGCCAGGTCGTCGAGCGTGGTGACCTCGTTTTCGGCGAGCTTGCCGAGCAGTTCGGGCGTCATGCCTTCGAGCTCCTGCATGTTCTGCGCCACGGTCTGCACGCGCTCTTCGTGGGCGATGGCTTCCGTCAGCAGGGCATTGCGCGCGCGGGTGCGCAGTTCGTTGATGGTCTCTTCGTCGAAGGCCTCGATTTCGAGCAATTCCTGCATGGGTACGTAGGCGATTTCTTCCAGGCCGGTGAAGCCTTCGTCGATCAGGATGTCGGCGACTTCCTCGTCGACGTCGAGCTTGCTGATGAAGGTCTGGCGCAGCGCACTGCGTTCTTCTTCCTGGCGGTTCTGGCTTTCTTCCGGCGTCATGATGTTGATCTGCCAGCCGGTGAGTTCGGACGCCAGCCGCACGTTCTGGCCGCGTGCGCCGATGGCCTTGGGCAGGTTCTCGGCGTCGACCACGACGTCCATGGCGTGCTTGTCCTCGTCGACCACGATGGATTCGACGTGGGCCGGCGCCAGCGCGCCGATGACGAATTCGGCCGGGTCTTCGGCCCACAGCACGATGTCGACCTGTTCGCCGCCCAGTTCGTTGCGCACGGCGGTGACGCGCGAACCGCGCATGCCGACGCAGGTGCCGATGGGGTCGATGCGCTTGTCGTAGGCGACGACGGCGATCTTGGCGCGCACGCCCGGGTCGCGCGCGGCCGCCTTGATCTCCAGCAGGCCTTGCTCGATTTCGGGCACTTCGTTTTCGAAGAGCTGGCGGATGAAGTCGGGCGCGGTGCGGGACAGGATGACCTGCTGGCCGCGCGCCGCGTGGTCGACCTTGAGCACCCAGGCGCGGATCCGGTCGCCGACCCGGATGTTTTCCTTGGGAATCATTTCGCTGCGGGGCAGGCGGGCCTCGATCTTGCCGGTCTCGATGATGGCGTCGCCCTTGTCCATGCGCTTCACGGTGCCCGACACGATGCTTTCCCCGCGTTCGAGGAAGTCGTTCAGCACCTGCTCGCGCTCGGCGTCGCGGATGCGCTGCAGAATGGCCTGCTTGGCGGCTTGCGCGCCGATGCGGCCGAATTCTTCGGGTTCGAGGGGCTCTTCGATGTAGTCGCCGACCTGGATGCCCGGGACGATTTCCTGGGCGTCGGAATACAGTTCCTGCTGGTCGGGTTCCTGCAGGCCGGCGTCGTCGGGCACGACCAGCCACCGGCGATAGCCTTCGTGCTCGCCGGTGTTGCGGTCGATCGTCACCCGGATGTCGGCGTCTTCCTTGAAGCGTTTTTTCATGGCCGATGCCAATGCGCCTTCAAGTGCGCCGAAAACCACCTCGCGGGCAACGTTTTTTTCACGCGCCAAGGCGTCAACCAATAGAAGAATTTCGCGACTCATCGCTTTTTACCCTTGAAATCAAGAATCGGATCCAGTTTGGCACGATCTACGTCGTCGAAAGTGAAGCTCAGGATGCGGGTGTCGCCTTTTCCGGCGTCGATTTCGAGCCCGAATTCCGGAGAGGCGGCCGCGGCGGCGTCCGCATCGGCAGGAACGCGAAGCGTGCCGACAAACACCTTGCGGTTGTCGACGGCTTCGCGCAGCTTGATCTCGACCCGCTCGCCGGCGAAACGGATGAAGTCGGCAACGCGCTTCAGGGGCCGATCGACCCCGGGCGAGCCCACTTCAAGGCGCTTGTAATCGATGTTTTCCACCTCGAATACTCGCGACAGCTGTTTTGAAACCTGTTCGCAGTCTTCAATTCGCACACCGTCCGGGCGGTCGATCGTTACACGCAAGAGCCCAAGGGGCGCGCGTTCCACGTCGACAAGCTCGATATCCATACCGGCCAGGGCCTCTTGTGTCAAAGCGAATATGTCTGCCATAAAATCCAAAAAAAATGGGCTGTCTACCAGCCCACTGTTATCGCATCCGCGGTGCCTGGCACTGCACGACTGCATGCGATCCGCCGCATTTACATGCCGCCATCACGCCTGGCCGTGCGTAACCATAGCCTCACCAATAAAGACGCATTCGAAAATGTGCCGCTATCATTGCCAGTCAGGGTTGTTGCATGACCATGGTTGCATGAGCAAAAGCATGACAAAAACAATATAGCTGTAAAGCCCTACATTCTAACAGAAAAACAAAAAAAATCCTGTCAGGTCTTGGCCTTACATAAAAAAAGCAACAACGGCGGGGCCCGGGGCCCCGCCGGCGGCCCGATATCTGGATATCTAGCGCTGGCGGCGGCCGCCCAGCACGCCCAATTGCGACTCATGGGCGGATGCGCTGCGCGGCTGCCAGTCGTCTGCGCCCGCCGCGCCGGCCTTGCCGCGCCCGCCCGTCTTGCCCGGCCGCGACTTCGCTTCGCCACGGCCGCCGCCCGCCTTGGGCGCGCCCGCCGGCCTGCC
>NZ_JACCEM010000023.1 GCF_013416525.1 Parapusillimonas granuli | reverse complement strand
GAGATCCGGCCGCATTCGAGCCTGAATTACCAAACCCCACACGAGTTTGTGGGAAACCTGACCAACGAATTAACATCCGAGGCCAGAATCTCTAGTCCTTACTGGTAGGAAATTCCCGGACAGGTCAGGGCCACCCTGCAAAAGGGGTGGTATGGCTGGCGAATAGACTGTCTGAATATGACATTGCGCTCGAAGCAGGGCAGATCATCTTAGGTGGGTCTTTTACACGGCCCATTCATCTTCGATCCGGTGATTCTATCCATGCCGATTATGGTCCGTTAGGAACAATCAGCTGCTATGTAGGGTAGCTTCCCAGAGGGGTGATGGGTTCAGATAGTAGGTTTGATGATGCCGGTTGCAAAAGCATTTTTATCAAAGGTTTGAGTAATGAGTGACCATAAAGAATGGAAGCGTGTGGCGTCGGTCCAGGATATTTCGGCCGACACCGGTACACTGCGTGTCTTGGTAGACGGCGAAGCGGTGTGTATATACGACGTGGACGGTGCGATCTGTGCGACGCAGGACAAATGCCCCCACGGGAATGCTAGCTTGGCCGAGGGTTATTTAGAGGATGGGAAAATTGAGTGCCCCTTGCATCAAGGCGTATTCGACATTCGGAGTGGCCGGCCGCTTTGTCCGCCGGTGACGACGCCCATCCAGACATACGAGGTCAAGGTGGAGGATGGTGCTGTCCTAATTCGTCCTCAGCCATGACTATGGAAACGATTGTCATTATCGGGGCGGGTCAGGCGGGTGGATGGGCTGCCAAGACGTTGCGTGACGAAGGCTATGCAGGGCGGATCCTGTTGTTTGGATCCGAAGCCCATCCCCCGTATGAAAGGCCACCACTGTCCAAGGGGGTGCTTACGGGCGCGACCGTGGCCTGCGACACTGTCCTGTTCTCCCATCAGCAGATGTCGACGGACGGCATCGAATTTTTCCCGCTGCGTACGGTACGGCAAATCAGAACAAACGATCAGACCATTTGTCTGGATAATGGGGAAACCATTGCTTACGATAAAGCGCTGATATGCACAGGCGGCCGGCCATTCGTTCCCGATTTTGAAGGCGCCAGTTCGCGTGATGTGTTCTGTCTTCGCACCCTCGACGATGCCGGACGTTTGAAGGAGCGTTTGGCACGCTCACGACAAAAGGTTGTGATCATCGGGGCCGGATGGATTGGGCTCGAGATTGCGGCAACCGCGCGGGGACTCGATAACGATGTCAGCATATTTGAAGTCGCACCACGGGTGTGCGCACGTAGTGTGATGCCTGCCGTCTCCGAGGAGTTGCTCAGGTTGCATCAGCAGCATGGAGTCGATATCCATGTGTCGACCGAGATCGCGTCTATAGAAGTATCGTATGGCGGTGGTTCTGACGTTCACCTGAAGAATGGCGGGAAGTGTCATGCCGATATCGTGGTGATGGGGACCGGCTTGATCAGCAACGACGAACTTGCGCGGGATGCCGGCCTGGCTTGCGAGCGTGGGGTGCTTGTCGATGCGGGTTGCCGGACATCGAACGAGCATGTCTTCGCGGCCGGTGACGTGGCTGTTCTGACTTATGAGTCACTGGGGATACGGAGCAGGTTGGAAAGCTGGCAGAATGCCCAGGATCAGGGCATGGCCGCTGCGCGGGCCATGCTGGGTTTCGAGGTGGTCTATCAGCCGATTCCGCTGATCTGGTCGGAGCAGTTCGATGTCATGATCCAGTCAGCAGGCCATCCCCAGTTGGTCACCCGCACTATCACACGAACATTAGGGGAAGGTGGTCGCTCGATGTTCTTCGGGCTGAATGCAACAGATCAAATTGTTGCTGTAGTGGGTTTTAACGCTGGGAGGGAGTATCGCGTTGCCAGAAAACTTGTGGAGACAGTTGCTCGGGTAGATCCGAATCTGCTTGGAGAACCGGCCGTGTCATTGGCCAGTCTTGTTTGTTGAATCTGGGCTCATCCCCTGTTTATGGGTAGAGCTCCTGGCATCGGGTATTGATTCGGCCCCAAGCCATCAATATTCCTGGGTATCATCATACCCATTTTGGGTTTTTTGGCCACACTTCAGTTGCGCCGCTCAACCCCCAGTTCGCCCAGATTACTGACCATGTCCTCCGCTGACGTTTCCGGCCTGACCTGGGTATCGATCTTCAAGATGCGGCCGTCCTTGCCTATATAGAAGGTATGCCGTTTGGCAACGCCCAGCATGCCCAGCACGCCGTAGGCGTTGGCCACCGACTTGTCTTCATCGCTCAGCAAGGGGAAGTCGGCCTCGGTCTTTTCCGCGAAGTCGATGTTGGCGGCAAGCGGGTCGACGCTGGCCATGAAATATGTCACATCAAACTGGCGGATCTTGTCGCCATTTTCCGCCAGCGATTTGCATTCGATCGTGCAGCCATGCGTGTTGGCTTTGGGAAACCAGGCCAACACCACCGCCTGCTTGCCGCGATAGTCTGACAACTGATAAGTGGCGCCGTCAGCCCCCGGCAAGCGGAAATCGGGGGCCATGTCACCCACCTCGACCGCACCGGCCATGCCGGAAAACGCCACGAGGCAAGCCGCCAGAAGCGTCGTGCTGAAACGTTGGAACATCATGAGCTCCGTTCAAGGTTGAGGTGGATCATGAGGCTGGTCCACCGGCTATTGATAGTACCAAGCCCGTGGGCGTGTGCCTCTGTGTGAGCTCCACCGGTTCCGGCTGGGGGTTTGGTTCGCCCGAAACTTGAATGAGTTCGAAGGCTCGGTGATGCTGGTCAGGTCAGGTGTGCCGCACAGGCTCGTTTCAGCCGCCCCGCAGCTTCGATGATCTGGTCCTCGGACACGGCGAAAGACAGCCTCAGATGGCCGGGGGAACCGAAAACCGTTCCAGGCACGACCGCCAGACCATGATGCTCCAGGAGGTACTCGGAGAAAGCGGTGTCGGACGACGCTTCAAGTATGCCCGAACGGTAAAGGTTGGAAATGGCATCAGCCACATTCACAAAGAGATAGAACGAGCCTTCGCTCGGAATGAAGCGTAAGCCGGGAATGTCGCTCAAGCGGTCGCATAACAGAAGATGGCGCTTGCGGTAGGCTCGCAGCATGGGTTCGACCAGGCTTGCGGAATGGCTCAGTGCGACGACGGCTGCAGCTTGCGAGATCGCATTGGGCGAGCCTGTCGTTTGCGACTGCACGGTTTCCATGGCTTCGATCAGCTCGCTGCTGGACGCTGATAGCCTGGAAAGAAGCTGGAGGCACGGGGAAAATCGATCGATCATAATGATATGGAATAAGACCTGTTCCATACCGGATCAGCATGGGTTATTTATTTATATTGATAATAGAGAGACATCCATACTGATCAGAATTTTTAGTAGAAAGATAAAACCAGAGACGAAGAGGAATGGAGAATGGCTATTTTGCATCCTGCCACACAAGCAGCCACCTGGATGTCAGGCGCGCTTGTCTCGCTTGCCGCAATGGCCGTTGCGACACGAGAGCTTTCGGCACTTATCAGTATCTCTCAGATTTTATTCTTCAGAAGCACCTGTGGTCTGCTGATAATTTGCTTTCTCCTCAGCCGCAAAAACTGGCGGCAGATCATCAGCCCCCAACTCTCATCGCATGTTGTTCGGAACACAAGCCACTTGCTCGCCCAATATGCATGGATCTACGGAATCATGTTCATTCCCATGGCGGAAGTGTTCGCCATCGAATTTACAGCCCCCGTGTGGAGCACTCTCCTGGCTGCGATAATCCTCAAAGAGAAAATCACCTATCCACGCCTTGTTTCATTATTTCTTGGTGTATTGGGCGTGTTGTTGATTGTCCGCCCTGGCGCCAATGGCGTGCATCCTGCTGCACTTGTCGTGTTGTGTGGATCCGTCTGTTTTGCCTTGTCATACACAATGACCAAGAAGCTATCCGCTACCGACACACCATTGTGCATCCTTTTCTATATGACGGCCATTCAATTGCCATTAGCGCTAATCCCGTCCATATGGAACTGGCAAACGGTCTCTTACCAGGCTTGGCCGTATATCCTGATCGTTGGCACAGTCTCGCTTGCCGCCCACTACTGCATGGCACGCGCCATGCGCGTGGCCGACGTCGCAATTGTAGTTCCGCTGGATTTCCTGCGGCTTCCTCTAATTGCCGTGGTCGGTGCCATTCTGTATGGGGAACGCGTGGAGGTCTGGGTACTTGCCGGCGCCGCATTGATTCTGATCGGAAATCTGTTCAGCATCCGGATGGAGAAACGGCGGCAAAAGCAACCAACCTCACAAGCATGAGGTCTGCCATTCAATTCATTTCAGCGAAGCAGCGTTTTAAAAAATCAACGCCGACTTTCAATTTCGCCGACTCATCGCTTCGATTAAGAAGCACGGCATACACAGCGCGGTTGTGCGGTAGATAATCAGACAAGACTTCCGTCAATCGCCCTTCCTGCAAGTCTTTTTCAACCATCCATCTCGCACCCATCATGATCCCCAGACCTTCCAGACAAGCGTAACGCACTGCCAGGCCGTGGTCTGCAACAAAATTGCCTTGAATATGCACCTGGGTCACTTGTCCATCAACCAAGACGGGCCAACGGGTATTGACTGTGGATCCGCTCGTAACCAGGCAGTTGTGGGCTCGCAAATCGGCTGGCTCATTAGGTACACCGCGCTTCTCGAGATAAGCCGGTGTCGCACAGAACACTCGACGATAGGGCGCCAACCGCACCGCAATCAACCCCGGATCGATAGAATCGGCAATCCGCACGGCCAAATCGACGCGCGCTGCATAGAGGTCGATCGTCGCCATGGAAAAGTTCACATCCAACGTCAGTTTAGGATTCTCGACAAGCAACCTAGGCAATTTCGGCGCGATGAATTCCCGTCCGAGCATCGCTGGCACAGTCATCCGGAGGCATCCGCTGGGTTCGTCCTTGAGTGCTGACAGCTCTTCAGCAGCTTCATCAAGCTCCTTGAGTGCACGCATGCAATGGTCATAAAGCCGCTCGCCCGCCTCTGTGACCATCAAACGTCGGGTATCCCGATTGAACAATCGTTGACCAATGCTCTTCTCAACGAACGCAATACGCTTGCTAACCATGGCCGGCGTCACACCGATACGCCGAGCCACCTCCGAAAAACTTCCTGTCTCAACAGAGCGAACGAAAATCCGTAATGATGTGAAGTCTTTGAAGATCGCGGATTCGATCAACTGAGACTCATTCAATTCTGTATAGTGCTTAGTCACTCTGTATCCGTACGTTGATGCCTAGACTGCGCCTACGCTTCGTCCAGATTCGTAGCGTCGCAGCCGTATCAACGCCCACGAGTGCTGGAATCTTGAAAAAGGAATCTGCCCACCATGTCCAAGAGTGCCGATACATCGATTCAAATCGACAACGGCGTTCGAAGCAATGACGAATGACGGGGGGGCTTCCTGCACGCTCGAATAGGTAAGTACACCACAATGAATAGAGAATGCCTAGCCCTGCTTACCCGTTACGTAAGCTCATCGCACCCACTGCTTTGAACAAGGTATGGATTGCTTCCTTCTCGGTGTTTCACATGATAAACACCTGTTGAACACCAGCCTGCTTCTTCAGTCGTTGCGGGACCAACGCTTCAGTGGAAGGGCGGATGCATGATGTGCTGCACAACCTGGACAATGACCTTGCCTTGTTTCCACGTACAGCAAGAAAGTGATAGTTTGTTGTTAACGGAGAATGGAAATGACAGAGAAGCAGGGTCCCAAACGGCAATACACGGAAGAGTACAAAATGGAGTCGGCGCGCTTGGCGCATTCCGTGGGGATTAATGAGGCAGCACGGCGTCTGGGCGTGCCGTCGGCGACTTTGGGCAACTGGGCACGCCGTTTGGCGGCCCATACGCTGGTGTCAAGCGGTTCGCAGCAGCGGACGCTGCCTGCCCGTTCCGTTTCGGAGCTTGAGGCCGAGAATGCCGCTTCACCAGATCCCTCGGGCAGGCTGCTGCGCCGTCTGGCACCGTGGTGCGCACACGTTTACCCCGCCGGACTCCCTCAATGCCGAGGCGCCGCATCAGGCGCTCGACCGTGCAGCGGGCCACGGTCACGCCTTCCCGATTCAATTGCTTCCAGACCTTGCGCGCGCCGTACACCCGAAAGTTCTGCTCCCAGACTCGCTGGATCTGCACCATGAGCCGTTCATCCTTCTTGGCTCGTTGGCTTCGTCGTTCTGGATTGCGGCATCGTGCGGCGTGGCGCCAGTACGCTGACGGGGCGACCTGCAACATCTTGCAGATCGGCTCGACCCCATACAGATCCCGATGCTGGTCGATGTAGGCGTTTACTTCTTCAGGTCGCGGTCGAGCGCCGCCTGGGCGAAAAAAGCGCTCGCGGACTTCAGGGGAAAACTTGTTGTTCTGATTGCTCATGGCTCCATTCTCTCAAGAATTAGAGCCTCCTCAAAATCCGGTTCGATTCAGGCCGCTGGGCCCAGTCACCTTGTACATGCCGCGCAAGATGTCCACGACCTGGGAGGGCAGGGGTACGATGTGAGGCTGGGTTTGCGGGTGTTCCTTGTGGACTTTGCGCAGCTTCATGATGCTCGGCGGGCACACCCAGATGCCGGCGTCCAATAATTCCAGCTGCCCCCACTCCATCATGCGAACCTGGCCGGGTCGCTGGAACACGTAGGGCATGACCTGCAAGGCGCAGCAGACGATGTAGTGCCCCTTGTAGCCGCGGATGTCGCGCATCAACTGCCCGATCTTCTGCGGCTCCAGGATGGTGGCGTGGTGCCGGGTGACGTGGGTGCGCAGCTTGAAGTCGGCTACGCCCTTGGCCATGAAGTTCTTGCCGGGCTCCAGCAGGCCCAGGGTGACGGCGCGGGCGTAGATGCGTTGGATGCTTTCGCGCGTGCGGATGGCGGTTTCGCGTGTGCCGGACAGCGAGATGGCCTCCAGGCATTGCAGGACGTCGAGCTGGTTCAGCGTACCGATGGGGTGGCGGCCGATCCTGGGAAAGACATGTGTCAAGGGTCATCCAAATTTCCCCATCCATGGTCATTCAATTTTCCCCACCCTAGTTCCCGTCATTCGACGGAGGGGGTTTCAGCGGGTCTGACCAGGCCCGCTTTGAGCTTGTCTTTCAGGCGGT
>NZ_JACCEM010000022.1 GCF_013416525.1 Parapusillimonas granuli | reverse complement strand
GGCTTGGCATGAGCTGCCATGATGCGCTGGTTCCAATTCATCTGAGTATCCATCTGCTTTATCTCCGAAAAGCAGGTGGGGAATTTTCAATGATCCCAACTGGGGATTATTGGATGACCGATGACACCGCCCCTGGGCGGTCGTTGCTTCTTTAAGGCGCTCAAGGTCGTATGCAAGATTCTCACCCGGGGTGAGCATCAGCACCCAATGCAGTTGCCCCGGCTCTTCAGACCATAGCGTCAAGGCTGCACTGGCCTGGCCCAGACCACGCGCATAGGCTTTTTGATGACGTGTCAGGCCGATGCCATAGCGTTGATGGAATTTCTTGACCATCGCCTAGGCGCGCTCAGCGCTGACGGTGCCAGCTGTCCAGCGCGTGTAACTGAGCCTGACATGGTCGGCGACGCGCTGCATGAATGCCGCTTTGTAGCGCTGGACGGTGCCGGCGCTGGGCGACTTCGGGTTGTTTTGTGGGTTGATGCTGTTCATGAAAACGGCTCCTTCGGGGGATTTCCACAGTCAAAAGGTGACGTTGGAGTTGAATTGAGCGCGTTTTTTGTGCAGAACGCTTCGGCACGAACCAAACTGGGCGAAACGACCGCTACACGCGCTTTTCAGCGTGTAGCGACCCCCCCTTCGCGCGCGATCGCGCGCAAACAAATAAAGATTCCAAGATTCTTTCTTGAGAAGGCGAAAGCGGACACTGCACTGGAGCGGTAGCTGACAGGCTACCGGCGGCGGTGGGGCGGCGCGTGAGGACGCTGGCAAACGGTCGCTATAGGAGTTGAGGGCAACCGCTCTCCCAGGAACTCTATATCTGCAAGGACATTATTATGAAAAACGCGACACACTCGCCGGTTACGACCGACGACGTTGCAGCAGGCGCGGGCATGCGTCCACGGCTCGTTCAATGGCTCTATAGAAAAGCCGAGCTGCGGGGGCATTCTCGACATGAGCTCGCCCGACAGCTCGGCATCACATTCGGTGAACTCATGACGTTTTCGAGCGGCGCTCGGGAGATGACAGGGCTGAAGAACCCCAGCGTGCGAACCATCGCGCACTATCTTGAACTGCCACCTGCCGCCGTCTGGCTGCTGGCTGGCAAACTGTCAGCCACTGATTTTCTGATGCCTGACGCCAGCCTCGCTCCCGTTGAGCAACTCATCGAAGGCGTCCAGCGTATCGCACAAGACCCCGTGGTCGGACCACTCGTCCCACCAGAAGTATTCGATGTGCCCGACAGCGTCAAAGCGTTGCTGTGCGCTTTGTACGAAGACGCGACCACCCAAGAGCTTTTCCCGCCAAGACGCTTGCCGATGTTGCTGCAGGGGTTACAGGATGCGGCAATTGCTCTAGACGAAGAGGATGCGCAAGCGAAAGCGAATGACATCGCTGATGGGAGGTTGCATTGATTGACGACCCGGATGAGCTCACTCGCTGGATTCCTGTGTTGACCCGCAATCAGGATGTATTGAGCCAACGGCTCGTCGCGCATGCGTTGGCCGAGCGTTGGGGCCTGCGGGGTCTGGCATGGACCCTGAACGTGTTTGATGACGAACTGCGCGATATCTGGGCAGACGGCCAGGGCTTGGCTGGCGCACCGGCGAGTACCACGGCAGCGGCAGCGAGCGTGCTGGGCATCGGCATTTGGCAGGCTCGTTTTTTAGCGGAGGAACTCTCGCTATCGTCCTTTGTGACTGATGAATCGCGCAGCGATCTTATCAGCCAGGCGAGAGCTCGATGGCCAGAGCTGAATGAAGCACCCGGAGAAGTAGCCCTGCTGGCACTGGTGCTCAGCGGCCACACGTTCACGCCGCGCGGTTTCTGGCGTCGCCTGCTCGACGGTCCCGAAGGCACTACACGAGTTTAGATTTAAAGTGTGCAGGCCGTCCGGCCATGTCGTTTCTGACATGGCAGTAAAAACATAACCATTTGATTTTTATTGATTTTACTTAGCCATCTCCGATCCGGAGATGGCTTTTTTACAACCTAAAGTCCTGTTTTCTTAATTTTTCACTTGCGCAAAATTTTAAATTTTGGACTTCGTCGCCAGACGTATCAAGTTCGAGTGTCTCGCACCGCTCAGCCCGAGGAAAGCATGCCCCTCCTCAGCCACTTTGGCTGCTCTGTGCGGTACAGGACACTCGAAAATGAAGTTGCATATTACAGAAACCGCTCTGAAAGCCATTGACCTATCGGGGCTGAAAACGAAGCTCACTGTTTTCGACCAGGAACAGACAGGCTTTGCCGTGGTTGTGACGCCAAAAGGGACGATGACCTTCAGCATTGTCTACCGCGACGTCAACGGTAAACAGCGTCAGGAAAAACTCGCGGCTGTCGATGCCATGTCGTGCCATGCGGCGCGCGCACTGGCAGCAACACGCCTGGAGGCGCTGACAACCGCCAAAGGCCAGGAGTCACGCACGCGTCGCCCATCGTGCCCGACGATGGAGCGGTACTTCTTTGACACGTTCTTGCCCAAGGTGAAGAACGAGAGCCGCTCCTATGAAACCCACGCATCCATTTACAGGAACCATATTCAAGATTTTTTCGGGCAGATGCGGCTGGATGACATTGGCAGCGACAATGTGGTTGCCTTCCATACCCATTTGCGCACCAAGCCTATTGCGAACGGTCGGTGGGTAGCCCGGGCGAATCAAGTGCTGTCCGAGGGGACGGTGAAGCGTGTACTGATCCTCGTGCGCCATATCTTCAACACGGCTATCAGTGACCCTTTGCTCACACTCAAAGAGAACCCGACACATGCCCTTCGGTTGACCACTGTACGAAAAGTCAAAGGGCGCTTCCTGACGCGGGCACAACTGCAGCGCCTGCTTCAAGCTGCGGAGAGCTCGTCCAACCCTTTCTTGCCAGACATCATCCGGCTGATGGGTTCCACCGGGCTGCGCCGCAGCAACGTGCTGACAATGCGATGGTCATGGTTCGACGCTGACCGGGGAACGCTGACCGTGCCTGATACGGACGACAAGGCTAAAAAAGGCTTTGTGATACATTTGGCGGAGGACGTGTGCTCCCTGCTGGAACAACTCCAGCAGTCGGCAAGCAGCCCGTGGGTGTTTCCAAACCCTGCCACAGGAAAACCGTTTCATTCGTGCCGCTCAACCTGGGTGACGACATGCAAAAAAGCCGGCCTGGAAGGACTACGTATGCATGACCTGCGCCATACTTTCGCCACGATGATGCTCGACAATGGCGCAGATATCGTGGATGTGCAACAAGCCCTGGCGCACACCCAACTGAAAACCACGGCGGTTTATCTGCATCTGACCGAAGCGCGCAAGAGGGCACATGCCAACGCGGCAGTCCACGCCACAGGATTGTTCATGTAATTTTTCAAACCTTGATTCCCTTGAGCCCTGCCATGCAGGGCTCTTTTTGTTTGTGGCATTACTTGCTTCTTAATACCCAAATAGGTATAATTCAGCAATGCCTGCCTCGACGAAACCACTACGTTGGGTCGCCTCAAGCAAGAAAGACTTGATGGCCATGCCCGAAGATGTACAAGATACCTTTGGATATGCATTGCATCTAGCACAAGCTGGAAAAAAGCATCCTGACGCCAAGCCGCTGAAAGGCTTCGGTGGTGCGGGCGTTTTGGAAGTGGTTGAAGATTTTCACGGCGACACCTACCGCGCCGTTTACACCGTGCGTTACGCCCTGGCAGTCTACGTGGTGCATTGCTTCCAAAAAAAATCCACCCACGGTATTGCTACCCCAAAGCCTGATATGGATTTGATTAAATCGCGATTAAAGGCTATTGAAGCCAATCAAGGAGGTCAGCCATGATCGATATTGAAGAAAGCTCTGGCAACGTCTATGAAGACCTGCAAACTCCCGATGCAGGAGCTATGTATGTAAAGGCTCGCCTGGCCAGCAAGATTAGCGATATTATTCGCCATCGCCATCTGACGCAACAGCAAGCAGCCGAAATTCTGGGCATTCCGCAACCGAAGCTCTCTGGTTTGCTGCGCGGGCAGTTTCGTGGCATCAGTGAGGCGAAGATGATTGAGTGCCTGAATCTCTTGGGCAGGGATGTCGAAATCGTCGTGCGTAAGGCACGTCGTAGCCACCCCCAGGGTCACACCGAAGTCGTATTCGCCTGAGTACGACGACGCTCTCAGCAGCAAACAGCATTGAAACATTTATTTATTTTTTGCCACAAGAGCCTTTGAGTTGAAAACGCATGTCGGCGATAGCACTCACTGACATGCTGACATTGTCGTGTTTTCCGGGAATAGGGGCTGCGATAGCGCCAGCCTAGCGGTCGGTAGTTCGAGACCTGTCAGCGGCAACGCTGACACACAGGGCAAAACTTTGATTTTTCATTTGAAATCAAACTGTTACATGAGTTGAATTCTCACGCTCACTACTGCTCCGGATAACATTCAAGGTACGGCAGGGAACGACACTGTTAACGGTTACGTGAACACTACAGCCGGCTCTAATTCGAGTACGTTTACCGCGGCTGATGTTATCGACGGCAAAGCTGGTACGGACAGCATGAACATCACAGTGGAAGGCACGGGCGCGGGTTCACTCCCTGTCGCTACCATTTCGAATGTTGAGAATTTCTTTATTCGCGACGTTGCTGGCGCGGGTTCTACTTACAACTTCGGCATCATTCAGGGCGAAGAACAGGTGTGGTCGAATACGTCTACTAACACCGTGACTTTCCAGAATCTGGGCACAGGTACGACAGTTGGCCTGAAGGGCAATGGCGTCCTCAACAACCTTGGAAATCTTAACTTTAACATGACGACGGCCACCGATGCGGTCAGCATCGCGATTGATGGTGGCGTGAGGAATACGGTTGCACCGACTATTACCGCTACAGCAGGCACGGCAACAAGCGCAACGATCGCTTCGACAGGCGCTGCCAATACCGTTGGTGCTGTAACTCTTTCCGGTGGTACCAACACGGTTCAAAATCTGACGGTAAACGCGGCTACCAACCTGACCGCTGGGTTGGTAGCCACTGACTTTGCAACGGCAGGCGCGGTACTGGTCGTCTCGGGTGCTGCATCGTCAGTGAATCTGGGCGGAAATGGCGTGTTCAAGACCATCGATGCGTCCGGATTGACAGCAGGTGGTGTTACGGTTGGCTTGAGCAACGTTACTACGAGCTTCAAGGGCGGTGCGGGCAACGACAGCGTGACAGGTACTGCAATTGCTGCGGGTGCAGTAATTGATGGCGGCTCAGGCATTGACACTGTTCAAACGACTTTGATCAATGCGGGGAACGCAGCCTCCTTTAAGAACTTTGAAATTCTGAACGTTACCGGTCAAACCGCAATTAACCTGGATGCTAACTTGTTGACAGGCTCAACAATTACTGGCGCACAGATTGCGGGCGTTTATACTACGGGCGCTAGCCTTTCGAACCTCTCAGTAGACGCTGACGGCTTCGATTTGCTGGTGTCAGGCTCGACTGCCGCAGCTAATGATGCACTTACTTTGGGCTTCAAGAACATAACGGGCACTGAGGATAAAGTTAATGTTGTGTTTTCTGCTCAAGCAGCGGGTACCAACACCAACGCGGGGGTTGTGACTCTTCAGGGTATTGAGCAGGTCACAATAGCATCTGGTGGAACTGCGAAAACCGGTGCTTTCGTCAACCAAATTACCCTTACCGACAATGCTCTGCAGACCGTTACCATTACCGGTAGCAATGCTACGAGCCTCCAGGTTACTGACCAAGATTTGGTTGGCACTGCTACGTTGAGCGCGTTGACAACCATTGATGCTTCGGCTGCTACTGGTCGTTTCACCTTCGTTGAGCTGGCTGATGCCACTAGCAAGGGTCTGACTATCAAGGGCTCTGCTGGCGTGGACAACATCACTGTGCTGACTCACGCGCTTTCTGGTGGTACGTACGGTGCCGACACTATTACGTTGGGCGCGGGCGCCGACGTGGTGAACGTAGGGGGCGCGACGCTCCAAGTCGTCTCGAATGCTGCGGCCGTTACGACGATTACCGATGCAGCAACAGGTGACATACTAGATTTCAGCGCTGCATTAGCTGCTCAAGCAAACTTTGTGAGTACTGCTGTTAGCACCGCTGGCGCTACGGATTTGCGAACGGCGTTGGATGCCATTGCAAATGGAGCCGGCGGAGTCGGCAATGCTGCTTGGGGTACATACGGTGGCGACACCTACATTGTTTTTGATGCTGCTGTTGCAGGGTTGACAGTTGCTGACCAAGTTGTCAAGCTTGTTGGCGTCCATAACCTTGCGACTTCCACCGTCGCCGGTGGAGATCTCGTGCTGGCGATGTAGGAGGCTACTAAGAATAGTTTTCCGTCGGTCTATCCCCGCTAGGGGGTGGACCGGAGAACGGTGAACACTTAGTGGAAGAAAGGGCTGAAGCGGCCGAGATTTGTTCTGCAGCACTGTCGAATGAAGCCTCAGGCCTTTGGGTTTCAGTGCGAATAGAATAGCGACGCTGCTCCAGCACCAAAAGCCCCGTTCGCTGGGCTTTTGCCATTGGCCGACTACTCCTCATCAACCCCTCAGACGCCAAAATCTATGGTCAGCCCGATTTTTGCAAGATAGATCGGTGTGGCGTAAAGTTGGCTGTAAGCGTTCGCCGAACACACATTGACACGGCCCCATTAGGGGCCGTTGTTTTTTAGTCGCTAGTTTGCGGCGGCCAGTTGTGCGTTAGCGTCCAGCGAACCCCATCTGGTTATTGTCCCGACAATCGTTAGGATGAACTACTCCACTAAGACATCATGGAGAAGTTCATCCCATGGGCACTGAAGAGAACGCCGCTGTGGCGACCCACGCCGACACAGGACGCCGTCGGCGCACCTTTCTTTACCGAAGCCTTCAAGTCCGAGGCCATCGAGTGTTGTTTGCAGCTTGGTGTGTCGATCGCTGCGGTCGCCCGCGCCTACGATCTGTGAATCACCCCGGGAATTTCGGAGGCTGTTTGGTTAAAGTGAAACAGGTTCCGCAGCGGGTGCTGCGAGTTGTCGATAGTATCGCTCTTCAGCTTCTGCCGGCGGCATGTCGCCAATAGATCCGAGCAGGCGTTGGTGGTTGAACCACGAGACCCATTCTAGGGTGGCCAGCTCTACGGCAGCCTTGGTCTTCCAGGGGGCTCGTCGGTGAATCACCTCCGTTTTGTACAGGC
>NZ_JACCEM010000021.1 GCF_013416525.1 Parapusillimonas granuli | reverse complement strand
CGGCCGTGGCGGCGGTCTGTTCGGCCAGCGCGGCCGCCCAGTCGTCGGCCGCGTCGGCCAGGCCGTCGGCCTGGGTCGACTGCGTATGCGCAGTCTGCTCGGCCAGCGCGGCGGCCCAATCGTCGTCCAGGTTCTGGCCGATCTCGCCGTCTTTGTCTAGGTCCTTGTCGGGGTCAATCATTTTCGGTGCTCAGGAGATGTCTGTTTCAGAGGTCGTCAGCATCCGCTTCACGCGCAATGCGTACCGCTCGTTGTACGTGCCGTAGCCGCATTCCATGACGGGCACGCCGCCGACGCGGGCCGTGACCGTGGAAGGGATGGAGATGGGCAGGATGTCGTTGACTTTCAGTTTGATCAGTTCGGAAACGGTGGAATCGATTTGTGCGAACTCGGCCACCAGCTCGACGTCGGCGCTGCGCACCTGGCGGGACAGCTGCTGTATCCAGCGCTGGTCTATGGATTCCTCGCCGATTTCCTGCATGGGCCGCGTGAGCAGGTCGCGCACGGGCTCGATCATGGAATAGGGCAGGCAGATGTTCAGGTTGCCGCCGCTCGCGCCCAGTTCGATGTTGAACGACGACACGACGACGATTTCGTTTCCGCGCGTGATGCTGGCGAACTTGGTGTGCATTTCGGAGCGCACGTACTCCATTTCGACCGGATACACCTGTTCCCAGGCGCTCGCATAGCTGTCCAGGGTCAGGTTGACCAGGCGCTGGATGATGCGCTGCTCGGTGGTGGTGAAGTCGCGGCCTTCCACGCGGGTGCTGTAGCGCCCATGCCCGCCGAACATGCTGTCGATGACCAGGAACACCAGGTTGGGGTCGTAGGTGAAGAGCCCCAGCCCGCGCAGCGGCTTCATGGCCACCATGTTCAGGTTGCTGGGCACCGGCAGGTTGCGTTCGAAGTCGGAATACTTCTGGACCCGTATGGTGCCGACCGTGATGTCGGCGTTGCGGCGCATGAAGCTCAGCAGCACGGCCCGCAGGCGGCGGGCGAAACGCTCGTTGATGTGCTCGAGCGTGTGCATGCGGTGGCGCACCACGCGGTCGGGCGAGGTCAGGTCGAAGGACCGGACCGCGCCCAGGTCTTCGGTTTTCTTCTGGCCGCTGCTGCTTTCGCCGGTTACGCCGGCAAGTAGCGCGTCGACTTCATCTTGCGAAAGTAGGCTTTGGTATGACATTTATTGAATCACGAAGGCGGTGAACAGCACGCCGGTGACCGATGGGCCGCGAGGGTGGGGCGTGTAGGGCGCCTCGACGTCCTGGGTCAGGGCCTCGACCAGCGCGGCGCGGCCTTCCGGCGTCTGGATGTAATCGGCACGCTGCTCGGACAGCCGGCGCAGGATGCGGTCGCGCACTTCAGGCATGTAGTTGGACAGCATCTTGCGCGAATCTTCGTCGCCCACGCGCAGCGTGACGGCGACGTACAGGATACGGGTACTGTTGTCATTGCGCAAGGTCACCGTGAACGGCTCCAGCGGCGTGAACAGGGGCGGCGGCAGCGGCGCCGCGGGCGCTTCGGCGGGCGCGGAGGAGGCCAGGCCGCCCAGGCCGCCGTTGCCCCCCGCGTAGCGTTCGTAATAAAACAAGGTGGCGCCGACGCTGGCAACCACGATGAGCACGGTCGCCAGGACGGACTTGATCAGTTTGCTGAATTTGCCGGATTCTTTTTTGCTACTGGATTCGTTTTTGGCCATGGCCGGTGGGCTGAATAACGGTTAGAAAGAGTAAAGGCCGCCGGGGCGGCGCCGCTCAAGCGAAGGTGTCGACCAGGGCGTTGGGCGCGGCAGCCCGCCGGGCGGCCGGCGCGCCGGCGGTGTCCGCGGCGTTGCCGTCGAGCGCGAAGGCGGCGCCGCCGCGCGCCGACCCGCCGCCGAAGCGCTCATTGAACGCCTGTTCGGCTTGCTGGCCCTGGTCGCTGACGTTGGCTTCCCCCAATGATATACCGGCCTGCGCCAGCGCCTGTTGAAGCTGCGCAAGGGAATTCTCGACCGTCTGGCGGACGGAGGCGTGGGGCGACACGAACACGGCATGGGCGACGTTGTCGCTGATGTTGATCGATATGCGCAAGGGGCCGAGTTCCGGCGGATCCAGGCGCAGTTCGGCCGTATGGGGCGTATTCGGCCCGCCTTGCGCCAGGGCGACGAACTGGCGGCTGAAGTCGGCGCCCCATTGGGGGCTGTTCAGCGGCGTGGCGACGGCGGGGCTTGCGCCGGCCGGCTGGGCCGCGGGCGCCGCCAGGCCGGTCGGGGAATTCATGCCGGCGGCCGCGGCCGCTTGCGGGTCGGCTTGTGCCGGATCGGCGCGCAGGCCGATGCCGCCGGACAAGTCGGCCGAGGCCCGGGCCAGGGCCTCGTCGAAGCCGGGGGCCTGGATGCCCGCCGCCTGCGCGCCGGCGCCCGGCGCCGCTTCGGCGGCTCGGGCGCGCGCCTGCATGGTCAGCAGGGCCTGCCTGGCGCCCGCGATGCTGGCGGCGCGGGCCGACCCGATCAGGCCGCTGGACGGCGCCTGGGCCTTGCCGGCGGCAAGCCCGTCGGCGGACAGGGGGGAGGCCGGCAGCGCGGCGCCCGCCGGGTTTTGCCTTGCGGCGAATTCGGTGGCGGCGGCGCGGCCGGCGTCTTCGAGGCGCGCGCCCAGGCGCGGATCGAACGCATCGGCGCGGCCGGCGGCATCGGCGTCGCGCGCGGCGGCGGCCGCCTTGCCGTCGACGGCGGATCGGCCCGAAACGCTTTGCTGCACGGCGGCGATCTCGGCGGCCAGCCGCAGTGCGACCTGGGGCAGGCTCTTGCCGGCGAGGGCGTCTTCGGCCGCGGCCGCGGGATCCGCCGGGGCCTGCACGGCGGCGGGGTTCTGGGCGCCCGCCAAGCCTTGCTCGGCGGCGTTCTGCGCCAGTTCGGCATCGCCGGCGCCGTGGCGGGCGGGTTCGGTGTTGCGCGCGGGTTCGGCGTCGCGGGCGGCGGGCTGCTGCGCCTGCGCCTGCGCCGATTGCCGTGTGTCCAGAACGCTGGAAAAGCTGCCGCTTTCCGAGCCGGCGCCGTTGCTGCGGCCGCGGTCCGGAGCCGGCGGGGTGGCGGTCAAGGCGGCGGAAATCGAGGTGGTGTTCATGGCACGGCCTGATCAGTGGTTGCGGCGCACCCGACGGTGCATGATGGCCGACATCTCGTCGCTGGCGAGCTGCTCGGCCCTGTTGTCGCGCACGGCCTGCTGGCGCGCATGGCGCGTCCGCAGGGTTTCAAAAGAGCTCAGGCGGCGCTTTTCGGCGTACCAGCGCTGCCGGCCGCTTTCCATTTTGACGTCTATATGGGCGACCACCTTATTTTGCTGTGAAATGGCCTCGTCCAAAGTGGCGATAAACTGCCTAAAATTATGATAGTTCGACGCCGAGAGGCCGCTCTCGGTGGCGGCCTGCAGGCGGGCGGCATAGTCCTGCCGGTACTCCAGCAGCATCTTCAGCTGGTCTTCGGCGTTTTTGCGCTCGGTTGACAGAAGTTGCAGCTGTTTTCCCGCCTCATCGGCGTTTTCCTGCGCCAGTTCGATCAAGGTGTCCAGGGACGACGGTTTAGCCATGGTTCATGTCCTGTGCGGGCCATTCCGGCCGGTTTCCGGCCCTGTTGAACAGGGCGCTCAGTTCGCGGGCCGCCGTGGCGTGGTCGACGCGCGTTTCTATCCCTTGCTGCAGATACGCCTCCAGGAAGGGGTAGCGTGCAATCGCCTCGTCGATCTCCGGGTCGTTGCCGGCGGTGTAGGCGCCCACCGCGATCAGGTCGCGGTTGCGCTGGTAGCGGGACAGCATCTTCTTGAAGCGGTGCACCAGCGCGAAATGCTCGCGCGGCACGATGGCCGCCATCACCCGCGAAATCGAGGCCTCGATGTCTATGGCGGGGTAATGGCCGGATTCCGCCAGGCTGCGCGACAGCACCACGTGCCCATCCAGGATGGCGCGCGCCGAGTCGGCGATCGGGTCCTGCTGGTCGTCGCCCTCGGTCAGCACCGTATAGAAGGCGGTGATGGAGCCGGCCGGGCGGCCCGCCACCGGGGCGCCGTTGCCGGCGCGCTCCACCAGGGCCGGCAGCTTGGCGAAGACCGAAGGCGGGTAGCCCTTGGTGGCCGGGGGCTCGCCGATGGCCAGCGCGATTTCGCGTTGCGCCATGGCGTAGCGTGTCAGCGAGTCCATGATCAGCAGCACGTGCTTGCCCTGGTCGCGGAAGTGCTCCGCCAGCTTGGTCGCATAGACCGCCCCCTGCAGGCGCAGCAAAGGCGATACGTCGGCGGGCGCCGCCACGACGACCGCCCGCTGCAGGCCTTCGGGGCCCAGGTTGTGCTCGATGAATTCCTTGACTTCCCGGCCCCGTTCGCCGATCAGGCCCACCACGATCACGTCGGCTTGCGTATAGCGCGCCATCATGCCCAGCAGCACGCTCTTGCCCACGCCCGAGCCGGCGAACAGGCCCATGCGCTGGCCGCGGCCCACCGTCAGCAGGCCGTTGATCGCCCGCACGCCGACGTCCAGCACGGTGTCGATGGGCGCGCGCGTCAGCGGGTTGATGAATTCAGCATTCAAGGGGGCCGAACTGACGTCGCTGAGCTCGCCCAGCTCGTCCAGCGGGCGGCCGGCGCCGTCCAGGACCCGGCCCAGCAGCCTGTCGCCCACCGGCAGGTGGCGCGACAGCACGGGCGGCGGGCCGATTTCCTGGCTGGCCCGCAGGGGCAGGGCCACGCGGCTCTGCACGGCCGGCTCGATGGGAATGACGCGCGCGCCGGGCGGCAGGCCCGAGATGTCGCTTTGCGGCATCAGGTACAAGGTCTGGCCGTGGAAGCCCACGACCTCGGCATCGGCCCACAAGTTCTGGCCGGGCGAGATCTCGATCTTGCAGGCGGCGCCCACGGCCAGGCGCAAACCGGTGGCTTCGAGCACCAGCCCGGTGGCGCGCGTCACCCGCCCGCTGACGTGCCAGGATTCGGTGGCCGATACGCGGCGCATGCAGGCCTGCAGCTGCGCCCGCCAGCGCGCCTGGGCGTCGGGCAGGAGGTCGGTGGCGCTCATGGCGCGGACTTGCCCAGAGGGGCCGCCCGATGGCCCAGGGAGGAGGTCACGCGTTCCCAGCGCGTCCTGAGCGTGGCGTCGATGTTGCCCAGCGCGGTCTCGGCCATGCAGCCGCCGCGCTCCACGGCCGGATCGGCCAGCAGCCGCCAGTTCTCGGCCTCGCCCTCGCCGCGCAGATAGCCCTGCACCAGCTCGAAGTCCGCCGGATTCACGCGCAGCTTCAGCAGTCCGCCCTTGCCGCTTTCGACGTGGATGATGTCGCGGATGAGGTCCAGCAGTTTCTCGGGGTGTTCGTCCAGGGTGCTGCGCAAGACCTGCTCGGCGATGCGTATCGACAGCGCGATCAGGGCCTGTCCCATTTCTGCTTCCACCGCCGCCAGCGACCGGGCGCAGGACTGGGCCAGGGCGGCCAGCTGGGCCGCCTCGCTCTGCGCCTGCCGGCGGCCGTCTTCCAGGCCTTCGGCATGGCCTTTCGCATGGCCTTCGCGCTGCCCCGCGATGCGGCCTTCCTCCTTGCCGGCCGCCAGGCCTTGCTCATGGCCCTCGGCATAGCCCTCGGCGCGGCCGCGCGCCTGCGCGGCGTCGCGCAGGCGCTGCACCTCGGCGCGCAGCACCTCGGGATCGGGCGCGGGGGGAGCGGCCGGCGCCGCCGGCTCGGGCGCCTTCGGATCCTCGAAGGAGTCCATCTCCCAGCGCTTCCAGGCCTGAGCGGCCTGCAGCCGGCTCGGCCACCGGTCAGACATACTCGTCGTTTCCTGGTCCGCCCAGCGTGATCTGGCCGGTCTCGGCCAGCTTGCGCGCGATCATGACGATGTTCTTCTGCTCTTCCTCGACCTTGGACATCCGCACCGGGCCCTGGGCCTCCAGGTCGTCGCGCAGCATCTCGGCGGCCCGGTTCGACATGTTGCGGTAGAACTTGTCGCGCAGTTCTTCGGGCGCCGCCTTCAGCGCGATGGTCAGCGAGGTGGTCTCGATTTCCTTCAGGATCAGCTGGATGGCGCTGTCTTCGACATCGACCAGGTTCTCGAAGACGAACATCTCGTCGACGATGCGCTGGGCCAGGTCGCTGTCCAGCTCGCGCAGGCTGGCGACCACGGCTTCTTCCTCGGAGGTGTTCATGAAGTTCAGGATCTCGGCGGCGGTGCGCACGCCGCCCATCTTGCTGCGCTTGGCGCCCTGGCCCGACAGCATGCCGTTCAGCACGTCGGTCAGTTCGTGCAGCGCCGCCGGCTGCACGCCGCCGAAGGTGGCGATGCGCAGCATCACGTCGTTGCGCAGGCGCTCGTTCAGCAGCGCCAGCACGCTGGACGCCTGCATACGTTCCAGGTGGACCAGGATGGTGGCGATGATCTGCGGGTGCTCGTCGTTGATGAGCTCGGCCACGCTGTTCGGCTCCAGCCAGTTCAGCGCGTCGATGCCGTTGCCGCTTTCGCCCGCCTCCAGGATGTCCTCGATCAGCCCGGCGGCGCGGTCGGTGCCCAGCGCCTTGGTGAGCACGCTGCGGATGTATTCGTCGGAACCCAGGGTGACCGCCATGAACTGGTCGGCCTCCTGGCGGAATTCCTCCAGCACGCCGTCCACGTCGGCGCGCGTCACCTGCTTCAGATTGGCCATCGCGCTGCCTATCATCTGCACTTCGCGCGCGGTCATGTACTTGAAGACCTCGGCGGCGCCGTCCTCGCCCAGGGACATCATCAGGATCGCGCAGCGATCCAGGTTGCTATCAACGGTTGCCATCTTTTTTATCCATCCAGGAACGCAATACCATGGCTACCGCGCGCGGATCCTTGAGCGCCATGTTGCGGGCCGTGGTCAGGTTGTCTTCGTAGCGCGACATTTCGGCGGCCAGGCGCTCGGCGTCGGCCATCTGTTCGCGATTCCTTTCCTCTTCCGCTTTCTCCGCCTCGCGGTCCAGGCGGGCCTGGGCGTTGTTGTCGAGCATGGGCTTGATGATGCTGCGCCACACGATGAACAGCGCGAGCGCGATCAGCAGGTACTGGATCAGCTGCAGCGAGTAGTTCAGGTAGACCGGGTTTTCCCAGATAGGCGGCGCCGGCGGGGTGTCGTCGCTGAAGGGGCTGTTGATCACGCTCACCGTGTCGCCGCGCTCGGACGAATAGCCCATGGCCTGCTTGACCAGTTCGTTGATCTTTTCCAGCTCGCCTTCGGGCAGGGCTTCGGGTTCGCCGTCGGCGTTGTTGCGGTAATTGACCACCACCGCGACCGACAGGCGGCGCAATGAGCCCAGCTGGTCTTTCACGTGGCTAATGGTGCGGTCCACTTCGTAATTGATGGTCGCGTCGTTGCGCGACGTGCCGGTCTGCTGCGCGGGCGCGGCGCCCGCGGTGCCCACGGTGGCCGGCGCATTGTTGCCGGCGGCGGGCTGCGCGTTGGGCGCGGCGCCGTCCTGCTGGGCGCCGCCCTGCGGCGGAACCTGGATGGGCGCGGTGGGATTGCCCGGCGGCTGGTTGGTCAGCGCGCCCGGCACGCCTTGGGGCGGCAGCACGCCGTTCTGCAGGGAGGCGCTGGTCTGTTCGCTGCGCACCGCCGCCTCGCCCGGCTTCTGGTTGGGGCGGTAGACTTCCGAAGTCTGTTCGCGCTGCGCGAAATCGACGTCGGCGCTGACTTGCGCGCGCACGTTGCCCGAGCCCATGAGCGGGTTCAGCAGCGTCAGGATGCGGCCCACCGTGCGCTGCTCGATTTCATTGACCAGGTTGCGCCGCGTGCTGTCCAGGCCGGCGTCGCCGGTGGGGGAGGTCAGCAGCCGGCCGTTCTGGTCCACGACGGAAACTTTCTCGGCCGTCAGGTGGGGAACGCTGGAAGACACCAGCCAGGTGATGGCGGCCACTTGCGCGTCGCTGAGCGTGCGGCCCGGGTAGAGCGTGAGCAGGACCGAGGCGGTGGGCGGCTGGCGGTCGCGCACGAACAGGGATTCGCGCGGGATGGCCAGGTGCACGCGCGCCGACTGCACGGCGTGCAGGGCCTGTATGGAGCTGACCAGCTCGCCTTCCAGGGCGCGCTGGTAATTGACCTGCTCCGTGAACTGGCTGGCGCCGAAGCGGGTCTGGTCCAGCAGCTCGAACCCGGCTTCGCCGCCGCGCGGCAGGCCTTGCTGGGCCAGCTGCAGGCGCACTTCGTGGACCTTGTCGGCCGGCACCAGGATGGCGTTGCCGGTGCCGGACAGCTTGTAGGGCACGTTCATCTGCGCCAGCGCGGTGACGATGGCGCCGCCGTCGCGGTCCTCGATGTTGGAGAACAGCACCTTGTAGTCGGGCCCGCGGCTCCAGAGCGCAAGCACGACGAGCACCGCGATGATCGCGGCCGCGCCCCCCATGAGCGCGGGCTTGGGCAAACCACCGATTCTTGCAAGTACGGGAAAGCGGGCCAGCAACTGGGCCGTTTGGCTCATCGACGACCTCTGGTGCTGGGGGGTTTAAGCAAGAAGGGACCGGCGCAGTGGTTTGGCAGCTTGGACATGCGGCAACGTGAATTTAAGGGATGCTGAATTATGGCGTGTTGCATCAAGGCGCCAAGCCTCGAAAAACGAGGCTTTTGGGCGTCATTTAGTTCGACTGCGCGCGGGCGCGGCAAGAGCGGTCAAGGGGTGACTATAGCCTTGCCGGCCGGGGCGGGAATCGCTTGAATTGCGGCCGGATATGGCGGCTTATGCGGCGCTTGCGCGCCGGCCTTCCTGTGTAAAGTATGCCAGGAAGCTCCCCGCAGTCCCTATCGCGAACGCCATGGCCATACAACACCTGACCGCTATCGAGAACATGCTGGCGCAAATGCGCGCCGTGGCCAATGCCGCCGCCTCGGTGCCCGCGCGCGCGCAAGCCGCGGGGCCGGAGGCCGGCGGCGGGTTCGCGGCCGAACTCAGCCGTTCGCTGGAGCGCGTGTCGGCCATGCAGAACGCGTCCGCCGCCCAGGCCCGCGCCTTCCAGATGGGCGCGCCCGATATCTCCCTGAACGACGTCATGATAGACATGCAAAAGGCCGGCATCGCCTTCCAGGCGACCTTGCAGATGCGCAACAAGCTGGTCCAGGCGTATCAGGAAATCGCCAGCATGCCGGTATAGCGCCGCCGCCGTGCTTCCGCTTCAGGGCGCCGGTTTCAGCAGCTCGGCGCCTTTCTCATTGTTTTCCAGCGCATACAGCCAGGCCAGCAGTTCGGCGATCGCCACATAGAGCTGGGGCGGTATGTGGGCGTCCAGGTCCACCTGCATCAGCAAGCCGACCAGCTCGCGCGATTCGTGCACGTACAGCCCATGGTCTTTGGCGGTGCGGACGATGTTCTCGGCCACGGTGCCATAGCCCTTGGCCACGACCCGGGGCGCGGAATCGCTCTTGTCGTAGGCGACGGCCACCGCGGTCGCGCGATGGTCGGGCGTGTGGCGGGGCGTCATGGCCGGCCCTCGCTCGGAGTGAAGGGGTATTCCAGCGGCTTGGGTTCGAGTCCGCCGGTGGTGTCCGCCGCCGCGATCGACAGCCGGCTGAGCGTGAGCCCTTGCGCGGCATAGCGGCCGCGCAGCGCCTCGGCGGCTTCGTCCAGCGTGCCCGCCGATTCCGGAGCCACCACGTGCATGACCAGCTGCTGGCCCGAGAGCGTCAGCCGCGCTTCCACCTGGCCCAGGCGCGGCAGCTGTATGGCGATGCGCGTGGCCCAGTTCGCGCCGGCTTCGGCGCCGGCCTCGGCGGGTTCTTCGCGGCGCCCGACCTCCCATTCCATGGGCGTGCCCGGCCATGCCTCGCCGCGCCAGGCGAACGCCTGGTTGGCCAGGACTTCCAGCTGCTGGCGCACCAGGAGATGGGTTTGCGGATCCAGGCCGGCCAGCGATGACCCGGGCGGGGCGGCGGCCGCCTGCGCCGGGTCGCCGCCCCGGGCCGCCCCGGCCTGCGCGCCCGCCTCGTTGGCGCCGGCGCCTTTGGCGGCCGCTTCCCCGGCGGGAGCGGCGGTAGCGCCCGGTTCGGCCCTGCCCGCCAGGGCCTGGGGTTCGCGCATCAGCTGCTCGGCGGTCATGCGCCCGGTGGCCAGCAGATTCAGATGGGATTCATAGAACATGCCGCTGCTTTGCAGGGCCTGCGCCAGCGACTGCGCCAACTGGCCCGCCACCGAGCCGGCCGGCGCCTGCGCCATGGCGGCCGGCCCCCGCGCCCCCGCCGCGGC
>NZ_JACCEM010000020.1 GCF_013416525.1 Parapusillimonas granuli | reverse complement strand
CCGCCGTTGCGGCGCCCCTGGCCGCCCGCGGGGCGCTTGTCGTCGGCCGGGCCGCGCCGGACGGGCGCCGCGTCGTCGTTCAGGCGCATGGTCAGCCCGATGCGCTTGCGGGCGGGGTCGACTTCCTGCACCTTGACCTTCACCGTCTGGCCCACGCGCACGACGTCGCGCGGGTCCTTCACGAAGGTTTCCGACAGGGCGGAGATGTGCACCAGGCCGTCCTGGTGCACGCCGATGTCGACGAAGGCGCCGAAATTGGCGACGTTGGTGACGACGCCTTCCAGAATCATGCCGGGATGCAGGTCATTGAGGGTGTTGACGCCCTCCATGAATTGCGCGGTCTTGAATTCGGGACGCGGATCGCGGCCGGGCTTTTCCAGTTCCTGGAAAATGTCCTTCACGGTTGGAAGGCCGAAGCGGTCGTCGGTGAACTCGGAAGGCGAGACGCCCTTGAGCGCGCCCTGGCGGCCCATGACTTCATGGGCCTTGGCGTTGATCCGGGACAGGATGCGCTGGACCACCGGATAGGCCTCGGGGTGGACGGCGGAGGCATCCAGCGGGTTGTCGCCGTTCGGGACGCGCAGGAAGCCGGCGGCCTGCTCGAACGCCTTTTCGCCGAAACGCGGCACCTTCAGCAAGGCTTTGCGGTTGGGAAAGGCGCCGTTGCTGTCCCGCCAGGCCACGATATTCTTCGCCAGCAGGGAATTCAGACCCGACACGCGCGTGAGCAGCGGCGCCGACGCGGTGTTGACGTCCACGCCCACCGCGTTCACGCAGTCTTCGATGACGGCGTCCAGGGACCGGGCCAGTTCGCGCTGGTTCACGTCGTGCTGGTACTGGCCCACGCCGATGGCCTTGGGTTCGATCTTCACGAGCTCCGCCAGCGGATCCTGCAGGCGGCGCGCAATCGACACCGCGCCGCGCAGGCTGACGTCCAGTTCGGGGAATTCCTGAGCCGCGAGCTCGGAAGCCGAATACACCGAGGCGCCCGCTTCGGACACCATGACGCGCGTGAGCTTGATGTCTTTGAACTTGTCCTGCATGTCGGTGACCAGCTTTTCCGTTTCCCGCGAGGCCGTGCCGTTGCCGATGGCGATGAGCTCGGCCTTGTGGCGGGCGGCCAGGGCGGCCAGCGTATTGATGCTGCCTTCGCGGTCGCGGCGCGGTTCGAACGGATAGATGGTGGCCGTGTCCAGCAGTTTGCCCGTGGCGTCGATGACCGCCACCTTCACGCCGGTGCGGATGCCCGGATCCAGGCCGATGACGCATTTCGGGCCGGCCGGCGCGGCAAGCAGCAGGTCTTTCAGATTGGCCGCGAACACGCGTATGGCTTCCTGCTCGGCGGCGTCCCGCAGGCGGCCGACGAGTTCGGATTCGAAGGCCGTCAGCAGCTTCACGCGCCAGGTCCAGCGGCAGACTTCGCCCAGCCAGCGGCCGCGCGGGCCGGCGTCGGCCGAGAAGTCCGCGCCGACGCGCAGGAAATCGGCGATGCGCGCGACGCAGGGATGGGGCGTCTGCGCTTCCAGCTCCGGATCGAGGCCCAGGCGGATGTCCAGCACGCCTTGCTGGCGGCCGCGCAGCAGCGCTAGGACGCGATGGGACGGAAGGGAGCGCAGCCTTTCGCTGAAGTCGAACCAGTCGCGGAAGTTGTCGCCGTCGTTTTCCTTGCCTTCGACCACCTTGGAATACAGCAGGCCGGTGTTCCAGAGGTGTTCGCGCAGGTTCTCGAGCAGGTCGGCGTTTTCGGCGTAGCGTTCCGCCAGGATGTCGCGCGCGCCGTCCAGGGCCGCCTTGGCGTCGTTGACGGCGGCTTCGGGGTTGAGGTATTGGTTCGCCAGGACGGCGGGATCGCATTGCGCATCGGCCAGAATGGCGTCGGCCAGCGGTTCCAGGCCGGCTTCGCGGGCGATCTGGGCCCGGGTGCGGCGCTTGGGCTTGTAGGGCGCGTACAGGTCCTCCAGCCGCTGCTTGGTGTCGGCGGCCCTGAGTTCGCCTTCCAGGTCCGGCGTGAGCTTGCCCTGCTGGCGGATCGATTCCAGGATGGCGGCGCGCCTGGATTCGAGCTCGCGGACGTAGAGCAGGCGCACTTCCAGGTTGCGCAGCACGGTGTCGTCCAGGCCGCCGGTGGCTTCCTTGCGGTAGCGGGCAATGAAAGGCACTGTCGCGCCGCCGTCCAGCAGTTCCACCGCGGCGGCGACCTGCGCGGGCCGCGCATCGAGCTCTTTGGCGAGCAAGGCCACGATGCGGGCGGTGTCCGTGGAGTCGGCGGGCGCGCCCGCCAGGGCTTGAACAGAGGTGTCAGTCATTGGTGAGGTGAGCCATAAAAACATGAATTACGCGGCGCATTTTGCCACATCGGCCCGCCGGGCGGAAAAATAGGCGGGTATGATCTGGTCTGGCGATGCGTCCAGGACTGCATACTTTACCTCTTTGCCGCGCTCCGCATGCCGGCGCGCTTTCATCTTTACGTTTTGATGCTTCTGCAAGAACTTTCCGATATTTTCGCTCCCGACGGCCCGCTGGCTCAGGCCGAGCCGGGCTATCGCCCGCGCCGGGCGCAGCAGGAGCTCGCCCAGGCCATCCAGGAAACCTTGCAGAACCATGCCACGCTGATCGCCGAGGCCGGGACCGGCACGGGCAAGACCTGGGCCTACCTCGTTCCGGCCTTCCTCAGCGGCGGCAAGGTGCTGGTTTCCACCGGCACGCGCACCCTGCAGGATCAGCTGTTCCGCCGCGATCTTCCCCGGCTGCGCAAAGCGCTGGGCCTGCCGATCACGGTGGCGCTGCTCAAGGGCAGGGGCAATTACGTCTGCCATTACCACCTGGAGCGCCTGTCGGCGGACGACCGCGGCCTGCGCTCGCGCGCCGAGATCGGCCAGCTGCGGCACATCCAGGTGTTCGCCCAGCAGTCCAGCCACGGCGACAAGAGCGATCTCGCCGAAGTCCCCGAAGACGCCGACATCTGGGGCCGGGTGACGTCCACCCGTGAGAACTGCCTGGGCCAGGACTGTCCGCACGTACGCGATTGCTTCGTCCTGAAGGCCAGGCGCAAGGCCCAGGACGCCGACCTGGTGGTGGTGAATCACGCGCTGTTCATGGCCGACCTCGCGCTGCGCGAAGAAGGCGTCACCGAGCTCCTGCCCACGGCCGAGATGGTGGTGTTCGATGAAGCGCATCAATTGCCCGACATCGCCACCCGCTTCCTGGGCACCAGCGTGTCGTCCCACCAGCTGCTCGATCTCGCTCGCGCCACGGAAGCCGCCGGCCTGGCGCACGCGCGCGAAGCCACCAACTGGAGCGAGGCCGGCAAGCAGATCGAACAGGCCGCGCGCAACTTGCGCCTGGCGGCCGCGGCCATAGAAAGAATGCCGGGGCGCAAAGCCACGTTCCAGACCATACCCGATCCCGAGCAATTCGACGCGGCGCTGGCGGACTTGCTGGGCGTGCTGGACAAAAGCGCCCGGCTGCTGGACGTGGTGAGCGAAAAGCATCCCGACCTGGCGGCGGCGGCCAAGACCTGCCTGGACCTGCGCGCCAAGCTCTTTCAATGGAGCCAGCCCGACCGCCAGGGCCGGAACGCCTTGAAGCCGGCGGCCGCATCCGCAGACGGGCATGCGGCGCTGGAAGGCGCGGCGGTCCGCTGGGTGGAACAGAGCCAGCATCACATGCGCCTGCACAGCGCGCCCTTGTCGGTGTCGCGCGTTTTCTCGCGCTTTCGCGGCAAGGACCAGGCCTGGGTGCTGACTTCGGCCACCTTGTCCGTCAACGGCGACTTCGGCCATTTCCTGCGGCAGCTGGGCTTGTGGGACGCCGCCACCATGCGCTGGGAGTCGCCGTTCGATTATGCCGAGCAAGGCTTGCTCTACGTGCCGAAAGACCTGCCGCTGCCCAGCGACCAGCGCTTCAACGAGTGTTTCGTCGACACGCTGATGCCGCTGATCAAGGCGTCGACCGGCGGCGTGCTGGTGCTGTGCACGACGCTGCGCGCGGTCGATCGCATCGCCGAGCTGTTCGAAGAGCGTTTCGAGGACGAGGGCGTGGACCGGCTCCTGCTGCGCCAGGGCGAGACGTCACGGCGGGTGCTGCTGGAGCGCTTCCGGTCCAAGGGCGATGCGGTGCTGGTCGGGAGCGCGAGTTTCTGGGAAGGCATCGATGTGCCGGGCGACGCCCTGACGCTGGTCGCGATCGACAAGCTGCCTTTCGCGCCGCCCGATGATCCGGTCCTGGAAGCCAGGCTCAATCTGTGCCGGAGCGAGGGCGGGAACCCCTTCATGGAATACCAGTTGCCGGAAGCCGCGATCGCGCTGAAGCAAGGCGCGGGGCGCCTGATCCGGTCGGAGGCGGACTGGGGGGTGTTGATGGTCGGCGACCGGCGCATGGTCGAGAAGCCCTACGGCAAGCTTTTATGGCGAGGCCTGGCGCCGTTCGCGCGTACCCGGGAGCCGGCGCCGGTGCTGGAGTTCTTGCGGAGGAAGCAGGGGGCCGGCGCCGGGTGAGGGAAGCGCCGGCCGGCGGCCGGGGCCGCCTTCGGCCGGCCGGACGCCCCTACACGCCGGGCAGGCTGGTCAAAACCAATTGATCGGATTCCACTTGCTGCCGCGCGGCTCTTCCAGGCCCTGCGCGTAGTACTTGCTGTTCGGAAAGTTCAGGTCCAGCACCCGCTTCGCGTCGTCCCGCAGCTCGGTCAGCCCCAGCTTGTCGTAAGCCAGGTACATGATGTAGAGCGCCTTCTCGGCAATCGGCACGCCTTCGAAATCCGTGATCACCGTTTGCGCCCGATTCACCGCCGCCACATACGCGCCGCGCTCGTAATAGTACTGCGCCACATGGACCTCGTTGCGCGCGATCGTGTCGACCAGCCAAGTCAGCCGCTTTTTTGCGTCCGCCGCATAGCGGCTGTCGGGATAGCGCTTGATGAGCTCATTGAAAGACTCGTACGACTCCCGCAGGCCCTTCGGATCGCGTTCGCTGGGGTCCTGCTGCGTGATGTTCGAAAACGCCGCGCTGGGAGGCGTGAACGTGATGAGGCCCTTCAGGTACAGCATGTAGTCCGTACCGGGGTGATTCGGATACTGCTGCTGGAAACGGTCGATCGCGGCCAGGGCCTGTTCCGGTTCCTCGTCTTTCCAGTTGACATAGGCCTGGTCGATCAGCGCCTGCTGCGCATAGCCGCCGAACGGATACCTGGCCTCGAGCGTCTCCAGCCGCGCGCGGGCGTTGTTCCAGTTGCCCGAGCTCATTTCCTCGCGCGCGTCCTGGTACAGGCGCTCGGCGCTCCAGCCCGCGGTTTTGTCCGGCTCGGCTTTCATGGTCCCGCAGCCGGCGACGAACGCAACGAGCACGAGTGCAAGCGCGGCCCGGTTCAAGCGCGCCAGGCCGGGAAAGCGAGAGGGATTGAGATCTGTTCGGGTCACAAAAGCATCCTTGGTGTTAGCATTGCAGGCTGATTATATGATTTGTCGCCATGCCTGACACAGATACGGACAAAGAAAGTTTTGCGGCGGGCGCGCCGCTGGAATTCCGCTTGCCCATTGGCGCGGCGCCGGAGCGCCTGGACAAGGCACTGGCCCGTTTGATTCCCGAACATTCCCGCGCGCGGCTGCAAGCCTGGATCGAAGAAGGCCATGTGCTCGTCAACGGGCGGCCGGGCAAGGTCAAGCAGATCACGCATCCCGGCGACGTGCTCACCGTCTGGGAACAGCAGCCGCCCGAGTCCCTGGCCTTCGTCCCCGAGAACGTCGACTTCACCGTCGTGGCCGATTCCCCCGACTGGATCGTGGTGAACAAACCGGCGGGCCTGGTGACGCATCCGGGCGCGGGCAACTGGAGCGGCACTTTGCTGAACGGCCTGCTGTACCGCTATCCCGAACTTTCCCAAGTCGCCCGGGCCGGCATCGTCCATCGCCTGGACAAGGACACCTCGGGCCTGCTCGTCGTCGCCAGGCACGAGAAAGCGCAGACGCATCTCATCCGGCAGATGCAGGCGCGGACGGTGAGCCGCCGGTATGTCGCGCTGGTGCATGGCCGCATGGGCCGGGCGGGCACCGTCGACCGCGCCATCGGACGCGACCCCAGGGTGCCGGTGCGCATGGCCGTCGAGCCGGCCATCGCCGCCAGGCCCGCCGTCACGCATTACGAGCCTTTGCGCATGGGCGTGGCCGACGGCGAGTACGGCGTGTGCGAAGTGGCTTGCCGGCTCGAGACCGGGCGCACGCATCAGATCCGCGTGCACATGGCGAGTCTCGGGCATCCCCTGGTGGGCGACGTTCTGTATGGCGGCAAGCTGATCGCGGGCGCCCGGCGCCAGATGCTGCATGCGCGGGCCCTGGCCTTCGACGATTATTCCGGCGGCGGGCGCAAGTCTTTCGAGGCCGAGCCGGCGCCCGATTTCGCCGCGGTTCTGGAAGGAGTCCAATGGGAAACCTGAACGGTGAAAAAACGTTCGGCGCGGTGTCGGGCCTGGCCTGGGAGGGCGTCGAATACTTCTGCACGCAGCGCGGCGGCGGGTCGAGCCGGGGGCGCTGGGCGTCCTTCAATCTCGGCCTGCACGCCGGCGACGACGAGGCCGACGTGCGGTCCAACCGCGGCCTGTTGCGCCGGGCGCTGCCGTCCGAACCGCTGTGGCTGAAGCAGGTGCATGGCACGGAAGTCCTGGATGCGGATGCGTTCGCGCAAGGCGCTGCGCGCGGCGCGCCGGTCGCCGACGCGGCGGTCACGGCCACGCCCGGGCGCGTGCTGGCCATCATGACGGCCGACTGCCTGCCGGTGGTTCTGGCCACGGCCGGCGGCACGGCGCTGGCGGCCGCCCACGCGGGCTGGCGCGGGCTGGCCGGCGGCATACTCGAAAAGGCGGTGGCCGCGTTGCGCGCCAAGGCCGGCGTGGCGGCCGCGTCCGCCGCGCCGCGCATCCGGGCGTGGGTGGGCCCCGGCATCAGCCAGGCGCATTTCGAAGTGGGGCCGGACGTCTACGAGGCGTTCACGGCCCATGATGCCGCCGCGCGCATGTTCTTCGCCGAGAAAATCGCGCGGCGTAAATGGCATGCCGACCTGCCCGGGCTGGCCCGCCATCGGCTGTTCCTGGCGGGCGTGGACGACATCGAACTCAGCGGCCAATGCACCTACGAGCGGGACGATCTGTACTACTCCTATCGCCGCGATCCGCATACCGGCCGCATGGCCACGCTGGCCTGGATCCGTCCGCAAACCCTTGATCCAGGCGGGTTGCAAAGTGTAGCGACTTACCCTGATTGACAGGGTTTCAATTGGCCTCCACCATTGTTTCAACGCATCGAAATACATACAAGCAAGGTGTCACAGTGAGTACTCCGTTCCTACCCAAGTGGCCTGTACCGGCCTTCGTCGCACCCGACAAGCTGGCGGCGATCCAGGCGGAGTTCTCGCGCGAGTGGCTGGAAATGACCGCCAGCGCCCAGCAGGGCAGGCTCGCGCCGCCGTCCGACCGGCGCTTCAATGCGCCGGCCTGGGCCGGCAACCCGGCAAGCCTGCTCATGGCGCACGCCTACCTGCTGTCGGCCAAGGCCATGAACCAGCTGGTCGACGCGGCCGAGGTCCCCGAACCCGTGCGCAACCGGCTGCGCTTCTCGGTCATGCAATGGACGGAAGCGCTGTCGCCGGCCAACTTCCTGGCCACCAACCCCGACGTCCAGCAGGCGCTCATCGAAAGCCAGGGGCAAACGCTCAGCATGGGCATCCAGAACCTGTTCGAAGACCTGCAAAAAGGCCGCATCTCGCAAACCGACGAATCCCGCTTCGAGGTCGGCGTGAACCTGGCCGTCAGCAAGGGCGCGGTCGTGTTCCAGAACCGGCTCATCCAGCTCATCCAGTACGCGCCCCTTACCCCCACCGTGCACAAGAAGCCGCTGCTCATCGTGCCTCCGTGCATCAACAAGTACTACATCCTCGACCTGCAGCCCGAAAACTCCCTCGTCAAGTATGCGGTCGAACAGGGCTTCACGGTGTTCATGGTGTCGTGGCGCAATCCGCTGCCCTTCGAAGAAGACGGCATCGACACCCTGGGCTGGGGCGATTATCTCCAGGAAGGGGTGCTGGCCGCCATCGACGCGGTATCCGACATCTCGCGCCAGAAGCAGATCAATGCGCTGGGCTTCTGCGTGGGCGGCACCTTGCTCGCCTCGGCGCTGGCGCTGGCGCACGCCCAGGGCAGGCAGCCCGTGGCCGCCCTCACGCTGCTCACCACCCTGCTCGACTTCAACGATACCGGCGTGCTTGGCGTCTTCGTCGACGAAATGCACGCCAGCCTGCGCGAAAGCCAGATCGGCCAAGGCGGCCTCATGACCGCCAAGGAACTGGGCACGACCTTCTCCTTCCTGCGCCCCGGCGAACTGGTCTGGAATTACGTCGTGGGCAACTACCTGAAAGGCAAGGCGCCGCCGGCGTTCGACCTGCTGTATTGGAATGCCGACGGCACCAATCTGCCCGGCCCCTTCTTCACCTGGTATTTTCGCAATACCTATCTGGAAAACAATCTGAAGGTGCCGGGCCGCCTGAGCATAGACGGCCATCCCATCGACCTCGGCCAGCTGTCCATGCCGGTCTATATCTACGGCTCGCGCGAAGACCACATCGTTCCCTGGCGATCCGCCTACGCCAGCACCGGCATCCTGAGCGGCGACGCGCGTTTCGTCCTGGGGGCTTCCGGCCACATCGCGGGGGTGATCAACCCGCCGAACAAACAGCGCCGCAGCTACTGGAAGCTCGACGCCGAGCCGTCCTCCGGCCGCCTGCCGGACGACGCCGACGCCTGGCTGGGCGGCGCCTCGGAGCACCCGGGCAGCTGGTGGCCCGACTGGGCCGCCTGGCTGGCCGACCACGCGGGCCCCAAGGTCCGGGCCGCCAAGAGCCTGGGCGACGCGCGCCACGTTCCACTTGAAGAAGCCCCTGGCAGCTATGTCAAGGCAAGAGCCGTGTAGTTTGATTTTATTTGGAGAACAATATGAGCGGAAAATTGGCTTATGTGACGGGCGGAATGGGGGGCATAGGCACCAGCATTTGCCAGCGTCTTGCCAAGGAAGGGTTTACCGTCGTGGCGGGTTGCGGGCCCAGCCGCAACTACAAGCAATGGCTCGACGAACAGGCCGCGCTGGGGTATGAATTCCATGCGTCGGTGGGCAACGTCGCCGACTGGGAGTCCACCGTTCAGGCGTTCGCGGTGGTACGCGAAAAACTCGGCCCCGTCGACGTGCTGGTGAACAATGCCGGCATCACGCGCGACGGCCTGTTCCGCAAAATGAGCCAGGAAGACTGGCGCGCCGTGATCGACACCAATCTGAACAGCCTCTTCAACGTCACCAAGCAGGTCATCGAAGACATGGTCGATCGACAATGGGGGCGCATCATCAACATCAGCTCGGTCAACGGGCAGAAAGGGCAGTTCGGCCAAACCAACTACTCCACCGCGAAGGCGGGCATCCATGGCTTCACCATGGCGCTTGCCCAAGAGGTCGCCAGCAAGGGCGTCACCGTGAACACGGTGTCTCCCGGCTATATCGGCACCGACATGGTCCGCGCCATACGCCCCGACGTCCTGGAAAAAATCGTCGCCACGATACCGGTCAAGCGCCTTGGGCAGCCCGAGGAAATCGGCTCCATCGTCGCATGGCTGGCGTCCGACGACTCCGGCTTCGCGACGGGGGCCGATTTCTCGCTGAACGGCGGGCTGCATATGGGGTAGCAGCCTGCTTTCGCCGTGGCCGCAACGCCGCGGCTCTTTTCGAATCGACCATTCCCCTTCGCTTTCTGTATTTTGGCCATCGTCATGACGCAATCTCAAGCTAGCACCCCGACCCGCCTGATCAAGAAGTACCCCAACAGGCGCCTGTACGACACGCAGACCAGCGCCTACATCACTCTGGCCGACGTGAAGCAACTCGTGCTCGATTGCGAAAACTTCCAGGTCGTGGATGCCAAGTCGGGCGAAGACCTGACGCGCAGCATTCTTCTCCAGATCATTCTGGAAGAGGAAAGCGACGGGGTGCCGATGTTCTCGGCCACGGCGTTGTCGCAGATCATCCGTTTCTATGGCCATGCCATGCAGGGAGTGATGGGGTCTTTCCTGGAGAAGAACATCCAGGCGTTCATGGAGATCCAGGATCGCATCGCGGAGCAGTCCAAGGGCCTGTACGGCAGCCAGTTCGGCCCGGAGGCCTGGGCGCAGTTCATGAACGTCCAGGCTCCGGTGCTGCAGAACATGATGAGCAATTACGTGGATCAGAGCAAGAATCTGTTCGTGCAGATGCAGGATCAGATGCAGGACCAGACCCGCAACATGTTCTCGGTGTTTCCCTTTGTGCCTAATCCGCCGAAGGATACGAAGAAGTAGGGGCGGCCGTTTCATCCTTCCGATACGGGCTATGGCCCCGCAATTCCTCCGCATACGCCCGCAACGCGGGCGTCTCGCGCTCCAGGTGCTCCCGAATCGCCTCCGCGAACCGCCCGTCCGCGACCCAGTGCGCCGAACACGTCTCCACCGGCAGCAGCCCGCGCGCCAGCTTGTGCTCCCCCTGCGCGCCGCCCTGGAACACCGACAGCCCCTCCTGGATGCAGTAGGCGATGCCCTGCATGTAGCACGTCTCGAAATGCAAGCCCGGCACATAGCGCGTGCTGCCCCAATAGCGCCCATATAGCGTGTCGCCGTCGCGCAGATTCAGTGCGGCGGCGATCGGCTCATCGTGCTGCAGCGCCAGCACGATCACCATATCGTCCGCCATCTCCGACCGCAGCCTGAAGAAGAACTCGCTGTTCAGATACGGCAGATGGCCGTGTTCCAGATAAGTCTGGCGATAGCAGCGATAGAAGAAACGCAGGCTGTCGTCGTCGATGCCGCCGCCGCTGAGGAATCGGAATCGCACGCCGGCGGCCTCGGATTTCTTGCCGTCCTGCCGGATCTTCTTGCGGTTCTTCTGGTTCAGGCTCTTCAGGAAGTCCTCCATGCAGGCGTAGTTCCGGTTGAACCAATGGAACTGGACACTGTGCCGGAATAGAAACCCGGCCTCCGCCAGCGCCCGGCCGTCTTCCTCGGCGGGAAACAGGACGTGCAGCGAAGAGATGCCGTTCAGGCGGCAGAACTCGATGGCGCCGCACGCCAGGGCCACCCGCGCTTCATGCGTGCGCGCCAGAAGGCGCGGGCCCGGGACGGGCGTGAAAGGAACGGCGCAGAGCAGCTTGGGGTAGTAGCGCAAGCCATGGCGTTCATACGCTTCCGCCCAGGCGTAGTCGAAGACGTACTCGCCGCGGGAATGCGCCTTCAGATACAGTGGCATGGCGCCCGCCAATTCAGGCCCGTCGTGCATCAGCAGGAAGTGGGGCGTCCAGCCGGTGCGCGGCGTGGCGCAGCCGGTTTCGTCCAGGGCGAGCAGGAAGCGATGGCGCAGGAAGGGCTGCCCGCCGGCAAGGCGGTCCCATTGTTCGGCGTTAATATCCTGAGGGCGGGAAAGGCTGAAGCTTGGAGACAAGGCGCTGTAACGGGCTTGGCCGCTTTGCTGGTGGGGACTTCCGGCCAGTGTACCGCAGGGCGGGGCCGATGAATACTTGAAAGGACGGGCATGGCGGGCAAGATACCGGTGGCGGTGGTCTCGGGGTTTCTGGGCAGCGGCAAGACGACGCTGCTGAATCGTTATCTGCGCGAGCAGGCCGGCGATGCGTCGTCGACCATGGTGCTGATCAACGAGATCGGGGCGGCGGGCCTGGACCACCGGCGTGTCAGGCGGCTGGGCGACAGGGTGGCGGTGCTGGAATCGGGCTGCCAGTGCTGCGCGGTGCAGGGCGAGCTGGTGGACGCCCTGCGCGAACTCTTTCTCCAGGCGCTGCGCAAGGCCATTCCGCCATTCTCACGGCTGATCATCGAGACGACGGGCATCGCCGACCCGGCTCCCGTGCGCTATACCTTGCAGTATGAGCGTTTCCTGCATGAACGCTATGCCTATGCCGGTTGCCTGGTGGTCGTGGACGCCATGCACGGCGCCCGCCATTTGCGGGAGCGCCGCGAGGCGGTGCAGCAAGCCGTGCTGGCCGACGCCCTGTTCTTGAGCAAGACGGATCTTGCGGGGGAAGGCGACGCGGATGCGCTGAAATCCACTCTGGCGGGCTTGAATCCAGCGGCGCCCCTGTACTCCTCGTCCGGCGGGCAGGCGCTTGCCGGCATGTTCGATCCGGCCGGCGCGGCCGAACGGCGGCGGAGCGGCCGGGCCGGCTCCGGCTTGCGCTTCGGAGCGGGGTTCGCCGCTCGCAAGCGGGAAGGCGCGGGCGAAGAACTCGGCGTGCTGGCGCTGGAATGGCGCAGCCCCCAGTCGAGGGCGGCCACGACGAAAGCGCTGGAAGCCGCGATGGCGTATGCCGGCGCGGACATGCTGCGCGTCAAGGGGTCGTTCCGCTTCAGCGGCGCCGCAGGCCGCTGGGCCGTGCATGGCGTGCATCGCGTCCTCTATCCCATCGCACCGGAGGCCGCGGCGGTGGGCGGCAACCTTGTCGACGACGGGGGATGTGCGCTGGCGCTGATTTACCGTCGCGTGGCGGCGGGCGCCGATGAGGCGCTCGCCGAGATTCTGCGGCGCCATTTGCCGGGCGTTGTCGCCTGAGGACAACTTTGCGCGATGAAAGCTTGCGTAGATGGCGCGCAGATGGTGTAATGTGCCCATTATCGCCTTTCAGGCTGGGTGTCTTGCTGCATGGCCCTCGCTGCATGGCCCTCGTGTTTCATGGGCCTTTTGCCCAGGGTCTGTTGCTCCGGGTCTGCTGCCTTGATTCAAGCAACGTGCATCCCATAGTCCTGCCGGCTACGGCCCGTGATGAATCCTTCTCCGGCCATCGCAATATAAACGAATAATTTTTAAGCAGGCGTCTTCCGCAAGCGCCAGGCGTCCGCACACAAGCGGCGTGTCTTGGCATGGCGCGAGGTCCTGAACCACGATATTCCACTGTGGCACCCCGCGGGGCTCGGCATGGCCCAAGGCCGGCCGGGCACGCAACCGGCGTGCCACGCCCTGAATTAGGAATAATGGCTTATACCCCTATCATGGCCGGCATGCCGGCATCTCCAAGGGCTACGCGAACATCCGCGGGGGCGGCTGCGCCGCGCGGGGCGTGCGCCTTCGGCGCTTCGGTTTTCGGTTTGGCTTTTGCTTCGGTTTTCGCTTCGGTGCCCAATTTGAAACTTGGGTTGGCGGCGCATGGGCGCGCAGCAGGGCGGCGGGCGGCACAGGCGGCAACGAAAACGGCACCAACAAAAATGGGCCAGATGCATAAAGCAAATGGCCCATTTCAAATACTGGTTGCGGGGACAGGATTTGAACCTGTGACCTTCGGGTTATGAGCCCGACGAGCTGCCAGACTGCTCCACCCCGCGTCTGAAGAATTAAATATTAACCCATACCTTCAAATTTTGCAAGCAACGCATATTTTTCAAGCCCTAGATGACTGACACCGAGATCATCCGCATCCTAGAAACCGCTTTGTTGTGCGCGGATCAACCCATGAGCGTCGCGGATCTGCGAAAATTGTTCGTGGCAGAGGAAATTTCTTCAGAGGCGCTGCGCGACCATCTATCGGCCCTTCAGCAGAACTGGAACGACAAAGGCCTGGAGCTGGTGAGCCTGGCGGGCGGGTGGCGGTTCCAGAGCCGCCCCGAAATGCAGCGCTATCTTTCGCGGCTCAACCCCGAGAAGCCTCCGAAATATTCACGCGCCGTGCTCGAAACGCTGGCCATCATCGCCTGGCGCCAACCCGTCACGCGGGGCGACATCGAAGACATACGCGGCGTCACGGTATCGTCGCAAATCATCCGGGCCCTGGAGGACCGCGGCTGGATCGAAGTGCTGGGCCACCGCGACGCGCCCGGCCGTCCCGCCTTGCTGGGCACCACGCGCCAGTTCCTGGACGACCTGGGCCTGAAGGCGCTGGACGAGCTGCCGGAGCTCGAGCCCCAGGATGCCTCCATCGCGCTGGCGGGGCTGGACCTGGAGCTCGTCCCCGAGCCCGCGGACGGCGCCGCCCAGGCCGCCGCGTCCGGGCGAACAGAACACGAACACGCCGGCGATGCGGATGCGGCGCACGGGCATACAGATATGGATATGGAAACGGAGTACCTAAAAGAAAATGACTGAAATCAATGATTCCTACGACGGCGCCCCGGCCGTCGACGCGGCCGAGGCGCCGGCGTCCCCCGACGATGCGGCCAAGGCCGCGGCGCCCCGCGGGCGCGGCCGCAAGCTCAGGACGCCGTTCCGGCGCCGCCGCGGCGATGCGCAGGGCGAATCGAACGATTCGGCCGAGCCGTCCGCTGCGGGCGGCGAACCCCAGGGCGCCTCGGGCGCCGAACTCCAGGCGGGTTCCTCGGCGGGCGGCGAACCGCAGGCCGAGCCCGCCGCCGCGAAGCCGGCCCGTGCGCCGCGGCGGCGCAAGGA
>NZ_JACCEM010000001.1 GCF_013416525.1 Parapusillimonas granuli | reverse complement strand
GCGGGGTCCGCAGCCTGGCCGCGTTTCCCGTCTGGGGCCAGAGCCACTGGTATGGTTTCATCTGCGTCGAAGACCTGGAAAACGACCGGGAATGGTCCGCCAGCGAAAAGACGTTTCTGCAGACCGTACGCGCCCCCGCGCCCGCCCGCGCGCGGGCGCCCGGCGGTTCCAATGCGGGGCGCGCCGCCTTGCTGAGCAAATAAAGGCGTATCATTCCGGCACGCACCCACTCCGCTGACCGATCATGTCATTTTCCACCTGGCTGGCTTTTTTCGCCGCTTCCTGGGCGATTTCATTTTCACCGGGGCCGGGCGCCATCTCGGCGATGGCCTCCGGCCTGAAGTACGGGTTCAGACGCGGCTACTGGACCACCATCGGCCTCATCCTGGGCATCCTGATCCAGTTCATGGTGGTGGCGGTGGGCCTGGGCGCCGTGCTGGCCGCTTCGGAAGTGGCTTTCGGCATCATCAAATGGCTGGGCGTGGCCTACCTGATCTATCTGGGCTGGAAGCAGTTCCGCACCGATGCCGCCCCCGTCGCGGTGGAGGCGCATGATCCCACGCCATTCCGCATACACGAGCTGGTGCTGCGCGGCTGCCTGATCAACATCACCAATCCCAAGGGCACGGTGTTCCTGATGGCGGTGGTGCCGCAGTTCCTGAACCTGGCGCAGCCGCTGACCATGCAATACGTCACGATCGCCGCCACCCTGTGCTTCACCGACCTCGTCGCCATGGGCTGCTACACCACCCTGGCCGCCCGCATCCTGCGCCTGCTGCGCAGCCCCCGGCACATCCGGTGGCTGAACCGCGGCTTCGGCGCCATGTTCATACTGGCCGGCACGGTACTGGCCTCTTTCAGCCATAACAAATAGCCGACGGCCGCCCGGGCGCCAAGCATCCGGGCCGGCCGCGCACGCTAAAATCCGACCATGAGCCTCACTCGAGAAGTCGCCCGCCGGCGCACATTTGCGATCATTTCCCACCCCGACGCGGGCAAGACCACACTGACCGAAAAACTGCTGCTGTTCGCGGGCGCCATCCAGATCGCCGGCAGCGTCAAGGCGCGCAAGGCCAGCCGCCACGCCTCGTCCGACTGGATGGAAATCGAAAAGCAGCGCGGCATTTCGGTGGCGTCGTCGGTCATGCAGATGGAATACCGCGATTGCGTGATCAATCTGCTGGACACCCCCGGGCACCAGGACTTCTCCGAAGACACCTATCGGGTGCTGACGGCGGTGGACGCCGCCCTGATGGTGATCGACGCCGCCAACGGCGTGGAGCCGCAGACCAAGCGCCTGCTGCAAGTGTGCCGGGCCCGCAACACCCCCATCCTGACCTTCATCAACAAGCTCGACCGGGAAGTGCGCGAGCCCCTGGACCTGCTGTCCGAAATAGAATCCCACCTGGGCATGGACACCGTGCCGTTCTCCTGGCCGGTGGGCATGGGCCGTTCCTTCGGCGGCGTGTTCGACATCCGGCAGGGCCGCATGCGGGTGTTCCGCGCCGGCCAGGAACGCCGCCACGATGACGAAGACGAATTCATCGAAGGCCTGGACAACCCCGAGATCGCCCGCCGCTACGGCGACGCCTATGCCAAGGCCCGCGAAGAAATCGAGCTCATCCAGGCCGCCTCGCCCGAATTCGACCACGAGGCCTTCCTGGGCGGCAAGCAGACGCCGGTGTTCTTCGGCTCCGCCATCAACAATTTCGGCGTCCAGGAAGTCCTGGACGCGCTGGTGGATCTGGCCCCGCATCCCGGCCCGCGGCAGGCCGTGCAGCGTGAGGTGCAACCCGACGAGCCCAGATTCAGCGGCGTGGTGTTCAAGGTGCAGGCGAACATGGATCCGGCCCACCGCGACCGGGTCGCCTTCGTGCGGGTCAGCTCGGGACGCTTCGAGCGCGGCATGAAGCTGAAGATCGCCCGCAACGGCAAGGAAATGCGGCCCAACAACGTGGTGTCCTTCCTGTCGCAGCGGCGCGAACTGCTCGACGAGGCCTATGCCGGAGACATCATCGGCATCCCCAACCATGGCGTGCTGCAGCTGGGCGACGTGCTGACCGAAGGCGAGCACCTGCAATTCACCGGCCTGCCCTTCTTCGCGCCGGAACTCTTCCAGGCCGTCGAAGTCAAAGATCCTCTGCGGACCAAGCAACTGCGCATCGGACTGACCCAGCTCGGGGAAGAAGGCGCCATCCAGGTCTTCCGGCCCGAGGCGGGCGGCGGCGCCCTGCTCCTGGGCGCGGTGGGCCAGCTTCAGTTCGAAGTGGTGGCGCACCGCCTCAAGACTGAGTATGGCGTCGAGGCGCGGCTCATGCCTTCACGTTACAACATGGCACGTTGGTTTACAGCCGAGGATCCGAAGGTGCTGCAAAAATTCATGAGCTCCAACGCCGCCAACATCGCCTATGATGTCGTCGACGCGCCGGCCTTCCTGGCGTCTTCGCCGGCGCAATTGCGGGTGGCGCAGGAGCTTTATCCCGGAATCGAATTCCATGCCATGCGGGAACACGGCGGGAAAGTGTTCGCGCAATCCGCATAGGCGTGCCGGCGCGGCCGTGCCTGGCGCAGGCCGGGCATTCCACGGCATTGCGGAGGGAAATGCCCGGCTTACGTACTATACTGGGCATCGGTTTCCAGACAGAGGACTAGGATGTCGTGGCGTTTTATCTTGGTGGCTTTATTTTTGGCGGCGGGCGCATCGGCCTGGGGCGGCCTGCAGCTGGGTAACTGGCTGGTGGCGCATGGCCCGGCCGCGCCCGTGATCGAAGAGCGCCCGGAACTTTCATCGGTGCCCGTGCTGGACGCCAACGGCCTGCCCTTCGTGGCCCAGCCGCCCCAGCCGCTGGTGAACGGCCGGCTCGGCATACCCGAGCTGCCCGACAGCTATCCCTGGGAAGTGTCCGAGGCCTCCATCGACGAACTCAAGTCGAATCCCACCATAGACATCGCCACCACCACGATCACCATGGACGAAGCGCGCCAGATTGCGGAATCCATGGGCGAAGGGCAAAGCCTGCAAGGCATTGCCGATGTCGGCAGCCTGGGCCTGGGCGCCGGCCAGGCGGCCGGGCAGAACATGCCGCTGCAGCCCATAGAGGTGGCGCCGCCCCCGCCGCCGCCCCCACCGGTGGTCACGCCGCAAGCCGCGGGCGGAAACCAGTGGCAGGCCGCTCTGCGCCAGGAATTGCAGGCCTGCAGCGCGCTGGGCTTCTTCGATCGCCCCAGTTGCGCATGGGCCGCGCGCAACAAGTATTGCGAACCCAACAATGGCTGGGGCCGCGTCCGCGACTGCCCGGCCAAGTCCTTCTGAGCGCCGCGCTTTCCCGCGGGCTTATTCTTCCATTTGCGACTGCAGGTAGTTCTGCAGCCCGACCCGCTGCACCAGCTCCATTTGGGTTTCGAGCCAGTCGATGTGCTCTTCCGTATCGTTCAGGATATCCTGGAAGAGGTCGCGCGTGACGTAGTCGCGCACGGATTCGCAATAGGCCATGGCTTCTTTGACGGTGGCCTGGGCGGCGACTTCCAGCCTGTGGTCACAGGAAAGGATCTCGGGGACGTCTTCGCCGATCAGCAGCTTGTGCAGGTCCTGCAGATTGGGCAGGCCGTCAAGCATGAAAATGCGCTCTATCAGGCGATCGGCGTGCTTCATTTCGTCGATCGATTCTTCGTATTCGTGCTTGCCCAGCTTGTTGAAGCCCCAGTGGTTCAACATGCGAGCGTGCAAAAAATACTGATTGATGGCGGTCAGCTCGTTCTTGAGTTGCGCATTCAGATGCTGAATGATGATGGGGTCGCCTTTCATGGCCGTGCTCCTGAAACTAAGATGGATCAATTGCAAGGCTACCATGAGCAGGCGGCAAATACAGCCTTGCGCAGGGCCGGAAGGCGCGCCAATACTGGCGTTGCGGGGTTTTACTGAGAATGGGAATGACTAGTCTTATGACTGCGTTTATGCCGGGCCCCGGCGCAAAGCGCCTAGATTTGCGGCTTGCCGCAAGGCGCACGCAAACAGGCGCCTGAAAAAGCGCGCTGGAAGGCCGAATGATGCCCCGCGTTTGGCTCGCGAGAAACCATGCCCAGGAAGTTGCTACGAGACGTTACAAGGCAGCGGCTTAAGCCGTGCAGGCGCGACGGAAGGCGATTTCGGTGAAATCGACTTGCACGACGACGGGGTCGTTGGCGGCCGCGGCGGCGACCGCGCTGACGCCATGGTGCACCGTGACCTGGCCCGCATACCGGCCGCCGGGCAAATATTCGGCAGCTGTGTCGGCGCAGCAGCCGCAGCAGGAGGCCACCCCCAGCTGACCTTGAAGGTCGGCCATGGAAGAGGCGCCGTCGGCTACCGCAGCCTGGACTTGACGCTCGGTGATAGCATTACAGACACAAATAAACATGAGAATAATTATCATCCGGTTTTCGTCAGAAAGCAAGCCGCCGAAAACAAGAATGACGCGCCGGTGCGACGGCAGGGGCCGCCTGCCTTGCGGCGTTGGCCTCAGGCGCGCTCGAGCGCGGCCCTGGCCTTGCGCAGGATGGCCGGTTCTATGCCGGCGGCTTCCCGGTATTTGGCCACGGTGCGGCGGGCGATGACGATGCCCTGTTCGGCCAGCTTGAGCGCCAATTGATTGTCCGACAAAGGCTTTTTGCCGGATTCTTCACTGACCAGCTTGACGATCAGCGAACGCACGGCCGTCGCCGAGGTGGATGCGCCGTCCTCCGTCTGCAGCGCGGCGCCGAAGAAGCGCCGCAGTTCGATCACGCCCCAGGGCGTCTGGGCATACTTGTGCTTCGTCGCGCGCGAGACGGTGGACTCGTGCAGGTCGAGCTCCTGGGCGATGTCGCGCAGCACCAGCGGCCGCATGGCGCCGACGCCGCGCTCGAAATAATCGTGCTGCTTGTCGACCACCGCCTGGGCCACCCGCAAAATGGTGACGAAGCGCTGGTTCACGCTTTTGATCAGGCCTTGCGCCTGCTGCAGCTGCGAGTGCATGGCGGGCGCGGGAGGGGATTCGTCCAGCAGTTCCTGGTATACCGGATTGACCCTGAGCCTGGGCATGACGGCGGGATTCACGCTGGCGACCCAGCGGTTGCGCGACTTCCTGATCAAGACGTCGGGCGTGATGTAATCGGCCAGCTTGGTGGCCCAATGCCTGCCGGGCCTGGGCTCCAGCCGCAAAAGCAGGCCGTGCGCCGCCCGCAGGACCTCCTGCTCGCAGCCCAGCGCGGCCCGCAGCCGGGCCAGATTGCCGGAAGCCAGCAGCGGCAGGTGCTCCTTGGCGATTTCGCTCGCCAGCCGAAAGACCTCGTCGGGTTCGCCGCCGCCCGCGCGGTGACGGGACAGCTGGGCAAGCTGCAGGCACAGGCATTCATCGAGCGACCGGGCGCCGACGCCGGGCGGGTCGAAGGATTGCACCAGGGCCAGCGCGGCCTGCAACTCGTCGAGCTCGACCCCCAGCTCGGGCGGCAGGCAGGCGAGCACGTCTTCGAGCGCGGTCGGCAAATAGCCCTTGTCGTCCAGCTCTTCGATCAGTATCGAGGCCAGCGCCATGTCGCGCGGGCCGGCGCGCGTCAGGCGCAGTTGCTGCAGCAAATGCTCCTGCAGCGTCTCTTCCAGGGCGGCTTCGGGGCGAACGGGCTCGTCGTCGGCGGAGCCGGCGGACGCCCGGGGCCCGGCGTCCACGGACATCCAGCGCTCGTCCTGGGATTGGGCCTCGTCCGCTACCGCATCGGGCGCAACAGTGTCATACTCTTCCTCACGTTCGAGCAGAGGGTTGTCCAGCAGGGCCTGGGCCACTTCCAGTTCGAGCTCGTGAGTGGACAATTGCAGGAATTTTATGGATTGCTGCAATTGCGGGGTCAGCGCCAGGTGCTGATGCTGCCGTAGCTCTAAAGATTGACGCGAATGCATATAGTTAAAATAGTTGTATGAAATCAGACTCCCAAGTACAGCAGCCCACCGGCCAGGACCGCGCCCTGTTGCGCAATACCTTGCTGAAGCTCACCGCGGTGCAAAAAATCGTTTGCGCGGCGGTCATCGCCGTGACGGCCCTGATCTGGTACGACCTGCTGAAGCGCCTGGTGGCGTTTGGCCGCGGCATTGATTATGGCGGTTTGCACGCGCTGGGCGGCCAGGCCATTGCGCTGCTGAAGCAATACAACCCCTTCTTCTGGTGGGCGGTGGTTGCCTTGTGCACGCTTATTATTGCCTATTTTCTATATGGCTTCGTCCAGGCCATGCAACGCCGCAGCCGGGCGCGGGTGGTCAGCGAGGAAACCATCGCCCTGCTTGCGGCGCGCTTGTCCGAGCCCGCGCGCGAAGTCCTGCGCTGGGCCTGGCACGACCGCCGCGAACCGGTCACTGTGGGGGATCTGCAACGCGCCTACACCGAATTGCGCAGCGGCCGGCACGACCGCATCACCCTGGCCCGCCGCCACCAGGCGCTGCTTGCGCCCGCTTCCGAAGCCCTTCCCGGGCGCGCCGGCATGCCTTAGCGCAGTGCCGCGGCGCACGGCGCCGGCCCCTGAAAACGCAAGCCCCGCCGCCCGGGGCGCTTGCATTGGCCGGCGAAGTGTGTTTGACTATATGTTATGAAGCCTGAACACGTCCTTCCCCACAACGCTCCGGTACGCAGCCACGCTGCGTCGCCCGCGTTGCGTGTTCGCCGCGCTCCCGCGCGGCTTGCGCTCGCTTCCTCGCTGTCGCTACTACTACCGATCGGTTGCCGGGCCTAGCGTCCGTGGCAGTTCGGCAGCCGCAATCCGCCACATCCCCCGTTTTCGTCACCGTCATGTTTGCAAGAGCCCGCCAGCGCGGCTCCGGTGGCCGTAAATCCAGATAATCCAGCCATACCAATAGGTGTCACCATGATCGCCCAACCTTCCGACAAATACCGTCCTTTCGTTCCGTTCGACCGTGATTTTTCCGAACGCACCTGGCCCAGCAAGCGCATCACCCATCCCCCCATCTGGATGAGCACCGATCTGCGCGACGGCAACCAGTCGCTGATCGAGCCCATGAGCGTGGAACGCAAGCTGCGCTTCTTCGAACAGCTGGTGAAAATCGGCTTCAAGGAAATCGAAGTCGGTTTTCCGTCCGCGTCGCAAACCGACTTCGATTTCGTGCGCAAACTGGTCGACGAAAACCGCATCCCCGACGACGTCACCATCATCGTGCTGACCCAATCGCGCGAGGACCTCATCCGCCGCACGGTGGAATCGGCCGCCGGCGCGAAGAACGCGATCGTGCACCTGTACAACGCCTGCGCCCCCGCGTTCCGCAAGATCGTGTTCGGCATGGGCAAGGAAGAGGTCAAGCAAATCGCGCTGTCGGGCACCCGGCTGATCAAGGAATTGACCGCGCAGCACCCTGAAACCACCTGGCGCTACGAGTATTCGCCCGAAGTCTTCAGCACGACGGAGCCCGAGTTCGCGCTGGAAGTGTGCAATGCCGTCACCAAGGCATGGCAGCCCACGCCGGAATCCAAGATCATCTACAACCTGCCGGCCACGATCGAGGCCACCACGCCCAATTTGTACGCCGACCAGATCGAATGGATGCACAACAACCTGGACCAGCGCGACTGCATCGTGCTCAGCGTGCACCCGCACAATGACCGCGGCACGGCGGTCGCCGCGGCGGAATTCGCCGTCATGGCCGGCGCCGACCGCATCGAAGGCTGCCTGTTCGGCAACGGCGAGCGCACGGGCAACGTCGACCTGGTCACCCTGGCGCTCAACCTGTACACGCAAGGCGTCCATCCGGGCCTGGACTTCTCCGACATCGACGAAGTGCGCCGCTGCGTGGAATACTGCAACCAGTTGCCAGTGCACCCGCGCCATCCTTACGCGGGCGATCTGGTCTTCACGGCCTTCTCGGGTTCGCACCAGGACGCCATCAAGAAGGGCTTCGCCTGCCAGAAGGCCGACGCGCTCTGGGAAGTGCCCTATCTGCCCATCGATCCGGCCGACCTGGGCCGCAGCTACGACGCGGTCATCCGCGTCAACAGCCAGTCCGGCAAGGGCGGGGTGTCGTACTTGCTGGAACAGGAACACGGTCTGGTCCTGCCGCGCCGCCTGCAGATCGAATTCAGCCGCGCGATCCAGCGCGTCACCGACGAAACGGGCGCGGAAGTGACGGCGTCGCAGGTGTTCGATATTTTCTCGGAGGAATACCTGGAGCAAACCAGCCCCTGGAAGCTGGTGCGCCACCGCATCACGGGCGACCCGAAGGCACAGGCGGGGCAGCAGTTTGAAATCGAGGTCGAACTCGAGAAGGACGGCGTGGTCCACAATCTGGTGGGCCGTGGCGACGGCGCGATTTCGGCGTTCGTGGACGCGGTGGACGGGAAAGTGAAAATCATGGACTACCATGAGCACGCGATCGGCACGGGTACGGACACTCGGGCGGCGTGCTATGTCGAATTGCGCGTGGGGGATTCGCCCACCGGTTTCGGGGTGGGCATCCATGGCGACATCGTCACGGCTTCGTTCCTGGCCATCCTCAGCGCGGTGAACCGACACGCGGCGACGCAGCAGGTGGAGGCTTTGGCGGCTTGAGTGTTTTACGGAACCGGGCTTTCATGGCCCGGCCCTGAACTGCCGTGTAAGTCGGAGGGCTCCTTTGGGAGCCCTTTTTTTTGCCGCCGGGCCGTCCCAAGGCAAAAACACCCCCTTGGAGGGCAGCAAGCCGAAGGCGCGGCGTGGGGGCTTTTTGGGCTCGGTACGGCAACCTAGGGTTATCTCTGTCACGCCTAAGAAATACTTCCTGTCTAATATGTAGCGTTTTCACTCTTCCTGTTTGGAACCGTGCCTTGCTGATCGCGCAAATTTCAGACCTGCATATACAACTGGGCGGCCAGAACGAACACCTGATCTCCGCCCACCGGCACCTGGCCACTTGCGTCGACGCGCTGAACGCCCTGCTTCCGCGGCCTGACCTGGTCGTCGCCACGGGCGACCTGACCGAGCATGGCAAGCCCGAAGAATACCAAGTCCTGAAGCAGGAACTCGACCGCCTGGCGATGCCCTTCATCCTGATCGCCGGCAACCACGACGACCCGGCCACGTTGCGGGCCGGGTTTCCCGAGCATCACTGGATGCGGGACGCGGAGCCGTTTCTCCAGTACACCATCGACACCTGGCCTTTGCGCATCGTCGCCCTGGACACCACCCTGCCCCGGCGCGGCGACGGCGGGCTCTGCGACGCCCGGCTGGAGTGGCTGGCGCAGACCCTGGCCGAGCAGCCGGATCGCCCCACCCTCATCCTCATGCATCACCCGCCGTTTGAAACCGGTATCAGAAGAATGGACGAGCTGGGGCTGCTGCAAGGGCGCGAGGCCTTCGCGCGGGTCATCGAACCCTATCGCAACATAGAACGCATACTTTGCGGGCATTTGCACCGCAGCATCGTCTGCCGCGTCGGCGGCACGGTGGCGTCCACCTGCCCCGGCACGGCCCATCAGATCGCGCTCGACCTGCGCGAAGACGCCCGGCTGCTGTTCAATTTCGAGCCGCCCGGATATCAATTGCATTGGTTCGGCCCGCAGGGGCTGGTCAGCCACCAAGCCGTCATCGGCGACTTTCCGGGCCCTTACGGCTTGTAGGGCCTCATACCATGACCACCATCACCCTGGACAACATCACCAAGCGCTACGGCAGCGCCCCCCCGGCCGTGAACGACATCAGCCTGCGCATCGAAGCGGGCACGCTGACGGTGCTCCTGGGCCCGTCGGGCTGCGGGAAGTCGACCACGCTCCGGATGATCGCCGGCCTGGACCACCCCAGCTCGGGCCGCATACGCATCGGCGAGCGTGATGTCACCGAGCTGCCGCCCTCGCAGCGCCAGATCTCCATGGTGTTCCAGTCCTATGCGCTGTTTCCGCATCTGTCGGTCCGGGAGAACATTCTTTTCGGCCTGAAGGTGCGCAAAGAACCCAAGGCGCAATTCGGGCCGCGCCTGGCCAAGGTCGCTGCGCTGCTGGGACTGGAACAACTGCTGGACCGCAAGCCCGCGCAGCTTTCCGGAGGCCAGCAGCAGCGTGTGGCGCTGGGCCGGGCGGTGATCTCCGAAGCGCCCATCTGCCTGATGGACGAGCCGCTTTCGAATCTCGATGCGCAGCTGCGGCACGAGATGCGGCGCGAGATCCGCGCCCTGCAGCAGAAGCTGGGCATCACCATGGTGTACGTGACGCACGACCAGACCGAAGCCATGAGCATGGCGGACCGCGTCGTGCTGCTCAACGGCGGCAACATCGTCCAGAACGACACGCCGGACCGGCTGTACGGGCGGCCCAGTTCCGAGTTCTCGGCGCGCTTCATCGGCACGCCGCCCATGAATCTGATCAAGCTGAATCCGCAGACCCGGCAGTTGCTCGCCCGGCACGGCCACCCGGAAGCCGCCGAGCACGCCGGCGCGCAGACCCTGGGCATACGGCCCGAGCACCTGCGTCTTTCCGACGAGCACGGCCTGCCCGCCACGGTAGAAAGCGTCGAGTACTTCGGCGCCGATTCCATCGTGATCTGCTCGCTGGGCGGCAACACGGGCATTGCGGTCCGCGAGGCGGGGCACATGCATGCCGCCGCCGGCGCCACCGTGCAGCTCCAATGGAGCGCCGACCGGCAACATTTCTTTGACGCAACGGGCAACGCCCTTACTTGACAGGAACCATCATGCGACGAAACTTTCTGAAAACCCTGGCATTCGCTTTCGCCGGCGCTTTCTGCGCCGCTCCCGCATGGACGCAGGCTCAGCAGGTGGAGCTGGAGTTCTACTACCCCGTTGCCGTGGGCGGGCCGATCACCAAGATCGTGGACGGCATGGTGAGCGATTTCGAGAAAAGCCACCCCGACGTCAAGATCAAGTCCATCTATGCCGGCTCCTACCAGGACTCGGTGGCCAAGGCGCTGACCGCCCACAAAGGCGGCAATGCGCCGCAAATCGCGGTCCTGCTGTCCACCGACATGTTCACCCTGATCGACGAAGGCGCCATCGTGCCTTTCGACCCGCTGATCACGTCGGACGAAGACAAGAAGTGGGCATCGGGCTTCTACAAGGCCTTCATGGCCAACAGCCAGACGGGCGGCAAGACCTGGGGCATTCCCTTCCAGCGCTCGACCATCGTCATGTACTACAACAAAGAGCTCTTCAAGCAGGCGGGGCTGGATCCGAACACGCCTCCCGGCACCTGGGAACAACTGGTGGAGTACGGCAAGAAACTGACCAAGACCGACGCCTCGGGCCAAGTGACCCAATGGGGCCTCGAGATCCCGTCGGGCGGCGCCTTCGCGTACTGGCTGTTCCAGGCCCTGACCACGCCGAACGATGCGCTGCTCATGAATGAAGCCGGCAACGAAGTCTACATGGACAAGCCGGCCGTGATCGAAGCGGTGCAATTCTGGCACGACTTGGCCTACAAGCACAAAATCATGCCCACGGGGACCATAGACTGGGGCACCACGCCCAAGGACTTCCTGGTCGGCAAGACCGCCATGATGTGGACCACCACCGGCAACCTGACGAACGTGCGCAAGAACGCCACGTTCGAGTTCGGCGTGGCCCCCATGCCCAAGGCCAAGCGCGGCGGCAGCCCCACCGGCGGCGGCAATTTCTATCTGTTCAAGTCGGCGACGCCCGAACAGCAGAAAGCGGCGCTCAAGTTCGTGAAGTGGATGACCAGCCCCGAGAATGCGGCCGCCTGGAGCATCGCCACCGGCTACGTGGCCGTCAGTCCCGCCGCCTGGGAAACCGAGGCTATGAAGAACTACGTGAAAGAAGTGCCGCAGGCCGTGGTCGCGCGCGACCAGCTGGAAGTCAGCGTGGCGGAGTTCTCGACACACGACAACCAGCGCGTCACCAAGATCCTGAATGACAACCTGCAAGCGGTGCTGACCAACGCCAAGACGCCCGCTCAGGCCATGAAGGACGCCCAGCGCGACGCGGACCGCATCCTCAGGCCCTACAAATAAGCATGAGGCCGTCGCTCAACGCGGTATATGGCTGGCTGCTCCTGCTGCCGGCCATCGTCCTGCTCGCCGCATTCACGCACTACCCGGCGCTGGCCACCCTGTGGAGCAGCTTCCAGTCCACGCCCAAGGCCAGCCGGCCCGCGGTGTTCGTGGGCCTGGACAACTACGCCGCCATGGCCGACGACCCGGTGTTCTGGCAGGCGCTGTGGAACAACCTGGCCTATGCCCTGATCACCATACCGGTGTCGGTGGCCATCGCGCTGGTGATGGCGCTCTGGGTGAACCGGCAGATCGCCGGCCGCGGCTTCCTGCGGCTGGCCTATTTCACGCCCACCGTCCTGCCCATGGTGGCGGTGGCGAACATCTGGCTGTTCTTCTATACGCCGCAATACGGCCTGGTGGACCAGATCGCGGGCCTGTTCAACTTGCCGGGCATGAACTGGCTGGGCAGCCGCTCGACGGCCCTGCCGGCCCTGATGATCGTGACCATCTGGAAGGAATCCGGCTTCTTCATGATCTTCTATCTGGCCGCACTGCAGCAGATCTCGCCCTCGCTGCGCGAGGCCGCCATGCTGGAAGGCGCTTCCCGCTGGCAGTATTTCTGGCGCGTGCTCCTGCCGCTGCTCATGCCGACCACCCTGTTCGTGCTCATCAACGCGCTGATCAACGCCTTCCGGCTGGTGGACCACGTCCTGGTGATGACCAAAGGCGGGCCGGACAACGCCAGCACCCTGCTGCTGTTCTATATCTATGAAGTGGGATTCAGTTATTGGGATACTGCGTATGCCGCCACGCTGTCGGTGGTGCTGCTGCTGATCCTGTCGCTCACCGCCCTGATCAAGTTCCGCTGGCTGGACCGGCGGACGCACTACCAATGACTCATAAACTCGACACCCTGGGCGCCTGGCTGCTGGGCCTGCTGTGGTTCCTGCCGCTGGCGTACACCTTGTGGGCGGCTTTCCACCCCTCGGCCTATGCCACGCAGTTCGACCTGACCGCGCCGCTGACGCTGGACAACTTCGTGGCGGCGTGGCATGCCGCGCCTTTCGCCAGGTATTTCCTGAACACCTTCATCCTGGTCACCATGGTGCTGGCGGCCCAGCTGGTGCTGTCGACGCTGGCGGCCTATGCCTTCGCGCGCTTCGAATTCCCGGGCCGCGACTTCATGTTCATGCTGGTGCTGCTGCAGCTGATGATCATGCCCGACGTGCTGATCGTCGAGAACTACCGGCTGATGTCCTGGCTGGGGGTGCGCGACACCATCTTCGCGGTGGGGCTGCCGTATTTCGCGTCGGCCTTCGGCATTTTCCTGCTGCGGCAGACGTTCAAGACCGTGCCGCGCGAACTGGAAGAGGCGGCGCGGGTGGAAGGCGCCAACCGCTGGCAGATTCTGCTGAAGATCTACGTGCCGCTGGCCAAGCCGGTGTACGTCGCCTATGGGCTGGTTTCGGTCAGCCACCACTGGAACAACTTCCTGTGGCCGTTGATCATCACCAACTCGGTCGAGACGCGCCCGCTGACGGTGGGCCTGCAGGTGTTCGCGTCGACGGACCAAGGGATAGACTGGTCGATCATCACCGCCGCCACGCTGCTGAGCGCCGCGCCGCTGCTGGTCGGCTTTTTGCTGTTCCAGCGGCAGTTCGTGCAGTCCTTCATGCGGGCGGGGATCCGGTAGCGGGGCCGGCGCGCCTGCCTTCCAACGGCAGCGGGCCCCGGCCTAATACCCCACCACCAGCCCGGGCACGTCGACGGTGACGTGCTGGCGTTCGAGCGCCAGCACCGCGTTACGGGCGAAGGCGCCTACGGCCTGCTGGTCCTGCGCGAACCCGGTGTAGCCCTGGGCGTCGGCCACGCCCAGGATCTTGTCCAGCAGCAAGACCTTGCCGCTGGGCCGCAGGGGTTCGCAGCCCAGCCGCTCCCATTCGTGGTCGAACCAATCGCGCGCCGCGCGCGTTGCCTCGGGGGCGTGCTGGACGTCCACGTCGAGTTCGATTTCCTGGCGGCCGTTGAAGATGATTTTTACCGTGCCTCGCATCGACGCCCCCGCTACCATTTGGGCGCCGGTTCCCAGATGACGTCGGCATCGTGCTCGCGCGACAGGCGCAGCATGGCCAGCAATGGGAAAGCGCGGCGGCGGAAGCTGACGGACTGGGAAATGGGGTGGGTCTTGGAGTCGTTATCGTCGTCGTTGTCGGTGTATTCGGTTTCGGTATCGAGCGCCATGGCGTGTTCGATGCCTTTGATGGCGTCGTCCAGCTGGTCGCGCGTGATGACGCCGCGTTCGGGCAGGGTATCGGTATAAGGCTTGCCCGCGGCTTTGAGGATGGGCAGGGCGTGCTTGGAGAACATCAGCACTTCGGCGGCTGCTTTAGAGTGAAAGACGACTAGCATTTCGGTTTCCCTCAATAGACACAACCATACACTACCCTATCTTCAAAAGCCTGCCAAGCGGGAAGATACGGCATGCCCACACGCCGGAGCCGCCATGCCGAAAATGCCGTCCATCGCCGGATTATCCCGCCACGCCTTGCTGGTCTCATGCCTGCTGTGCCCGCCGGCATACGGCCAAGGCGTCTGCGGCCCGCCCGCCCTGGGCGACCCGTGCATGCTCGGCGGGGTTGCGGCGGCGGGCGCGGCCGAGCCCGTGCTGGGGGTGGGCGCCGGCAATCCCGTCCATCTCGCCACGGGCAACAAATACCAGCATGAAATCGACCTGCCCGCGGGCCCGCAGGCGCCCGACCTGGAACTCGTGCGCCACTATAACGCCCTGGCGCCGCGGCACGGCGTCCTCGGCCGCGGCTGGGCGCTGTCCTACGACACCCGGCTGCGCCGCGCCGGCGCGCGCTGGCGGGTCGTCCAGGCCGACGGCAGCCACATCGAATTCCAGGGCGCCGCCGGCGCACCGCTTCCCAACGCGCACGGCTCGCTGCGGCGCGAAGGGCGGCACTGGGTCTGGCGCTGGCCCAACGGCCGTGCCCTGTGGTTCGACGCCCAGGGCGATCTCAGCCGCATCGTGCAACCCCGGGCCGCGGGGCCGCAAGGGGCCGGGCCTCTCGCGGGCGCCGGCTCCGCGGGGGGCCGGGGCGCCGCCATAGAGCGCAACACCGGCTCCGGCCCGCTGGCCGGGACGATAGCGCGCATTACGGCGCCCGACGGAACGGCGCTGGTTTTTCATTATCGCGTCGCTGCCGGCGCCGCGTACCTGGACCACGTCGACACCCGCCATGGCCGCTTCCAGTACCGGTATGACGACAACGGCGCCGAACCGCGCCTGTCGGCCGTCATCCGCCCCGACGGCATGCGGCGCCTGTATCGGTACGAGGCCGCGCTGCAGTCGGGCAATACCCATGCCCTGACCGGCGTGGAAATCGCCGATGCCAGCGGCACCCAGGTGGAGCGCCTGAACACCTGGTCCTACGACCGCCAGGGCCGCGTCACCCTGGCCATCGCCGGGGATCCCGCCCGCCCCCGCGCGCGCCTCGCCATCGAATACCCGCAACCCGCGTCCGCGACGCAGGACGGCCTGACGGTGGTGCATGGCGGCACCGCGCAAAGCACGCGCTTCCGCATCGGCCTGCGCGGGGGCCGCCATGTGCTGCTGGAATCGGGCGGCCCCGCCTGCCCCGGCTGCCCGCCTTCCGGGCAGCGCGCCGCATACGACAGCCACGGCCGCCTGATCCGCCTGAACGATACCGTGCTGGCCCGCGACGCCCACGGCCGGCTGCGGTCGGTCGCGCCCCATGCCCCGGGCTGGCCGGGCCTCGTGCTGCATTACCATGCCGGCGAACGCCGGCATGCGTGGTCGTCCGAACTGACCGGCCAGGAAATCCTGCACTACACGCCCGCCGGCCTGCCGCGGCAGCGCATCTTCGCCAACGGCGACGGCACGCGCTATGACTACGACGGCCAGGGGCGGCCGCTGCGCATCACCCACACCTCCGGCGCGCTCAGCGACGCCACGACGCTCGCCTGGAAAGGCGCCGTGCCGCTGCGCATACAGCATCCGCATGAAACCGAGACGCGCGCCTACGACGACCGCCGGCGCCTGCGCCGCAGAACCGTGAACCGCATGTCCGCACGGCCGGGCGCAACGCTGAACTACAGCGAATCCTTCGACTACGACGATCAAGACCGCCTGGTGGCGCACCATCTGCCCGAAGGCGGGTCGGTCCGCTACCGGTGGGGGGCGGGCACGCGGCTGCTGGCGATCGTCTGGCACCCCGAGCAGGGCGAGCCGCAAACCGTCATCGACAGCGTGCCGGGGCTGGCCGGATACCGCTACGGCAACGGCCTGCACCTGCACGTGGCCGCCGGCAAAGATCGGCAAGCCAGGCAGCTGGCGCTGTCCAGCGAAGCGGCGCTGCTGTGGGTGGCCGATCTGGCCTACGACCGCCGCGGGCTGCTCAGCCATGAAACCCATCACCTGCCCGGCCATGCAGCAAGCGCCACGCAGCGCTATGCCCATGACGCCGACGGCCGGCTCGCCGCCCATGAAGGCCCATCGGGGCAGTCCACCTGGTTTGCCTGGAACGGCGACGGCTCCCTGGCGCTCGGCCGCCGCGCGGGCGCCACCGTCCGCCCCGGCATTCCGCGCGATGCCTCGGGCCTGCCGCGGTCGGTGGGCGACTACACGCTGAGCTACGGCGCGAACCGGCGCCTGGCGCGGGTGAGCCGGGACGGCCGCCCCGTGGCCGACTACCTGCACAATGCCTTCGGCTACCGGATCATCAAGCGCAGCGCCACGGGCAATGTCGACTACTTCCACCTGGACAACCGTCTGGTCGCGGAAACCCGGCACGCGGCCGGCCAGGCGCCCCAGTCCGCCGAGCCGGGGCGCCTGCGGGTCGGCAGGCGCTATCTGTACGCGCAGCATGTGCCGGTCGGCTTCATCGACTATCCCGCACACGGCAAGGGCCCGGCCGTCTTGTATGCCGTGCATGCCGACACCATCGGCGCGCCGGTGCTGGTCACCGACGCCCGGCGGGACATCCGCTGGTCGGCCCGCTACGGGCCGGGCGGCGAAGCGCAGGACGTCCGCGGCGATCTGACGCTGGACTTGCGGCTGCCCGGGCAGGTGCACGATGCCGAGACCGGCTGGCACGACAACCTGCTGCGCACCTACCTGCCCGGGCAAGGGCATTATCTCGAACCGGACCCGCTGGGTCCCTTGCCGGGGCAGCAGGCGCTGGGCTATGCCCGGCAGCAGGCGCGCCGGCACATCGACCCCATGGGCCTGCTGCTCTTCGCCTTCGACGGCACGCGCCAGAGCGCCGACACGCACAGCAACGTCTGGAAGCTGAGCCAGGCTTACGGCGACGGCCCCGCCCACTATCACGCCGGGCCGGGCAATTCGCTCTACCTGGACTGGGACGCGGTCACGGGCTGGCAGGCGTCGCGCATCATCCAGACGCAGTGGCAATCGCTGCTGAACGGCCTGCACGGCGCATCGGGCAGCCGCGAGCACGTGCCCATAGACATCATCGGCTTTTCCCGGGGGGCCGCCCTGGCGCGCCACTTCGGCAACCTGGTCGCCGAGCGGGTGCAAGGGCGGCTTTTCAGCTACGACGACCCGCTGCGCGGGCCCATACGGACCTGTGTCGACTTGCGGTTCATGGGCCTGTTCGACACCGTCGCGCAATTCGGCCTGGCCGGCAGCCAAAACAGCCAGTACGATCTCGGCATCGCCGCGGCCTGGGACTGGGTGGCCCACGCCGTGGCGCTGCACGAACGCCGCTGGCTCTTTCCCGTGAGCAGCGTGGCCGGCTCGGCCGGCGGCAACACCGTCGAAGCGCCCTTCATCGGGGCGCACTCCGACATCGGCGGCGGCACCCTGTACGACGACGAGGGCCGGCCATTTCGGCACGGCGACCTGTCCGATGTCGCCCTGAACTGGATGCTGTGGCAGGCCCGCGCGGCCGCGGCGGATTTCCGTCTGGCCGACCCCGCCGACCGCGAGATCAGCGCGCCCATCCTGCATGACGAACGCAGCCCCGTCCTGCGCAGCATCCAGGACGGCGACCGCAGCGTCCTGGATGCCGGCGGCGGGAAGATCCATGAATACCAGGACGAGCACCCGCGCCTGGGCCGGCGCCTGCGCGCAAGCGCGGAAGCCCTGATCGCCCGGCACGACGACTGGCGCAGCCGCGGGTCCGACGTGGGCGTCGTCGACCTGGACGGCTATGCCAGATGGCTTTACGACGAGCTTGGCTGGGGCGCTCAGCCCGGCACGGGCACGCCCTGAGCCTGCAACTGCCGACGCAGGCGGCCATATACCTGCAAGGCATTGCCGCTGAGCACCTTGCTCCGGGTCTGGGGCGGCAGCCAGGCCACGGCGTCGATATAGCGCTTGGTGTCGTCGTAGTTGTAGCCCGTCGTCGGGTCGATGCCCTTCACGGCCCCGACGATCTCGGAGCCGAACAAGATGTTCTCGGGCGGCACCACGGTCATGAGCAGTTCGATCCCGGGCTGGTGATACACGCAGGTGTCGAAAAAAACGTTCTTCATCAGCGCATCCAGCGGCGGCCTGCCCATGTTCTGCGCCAGCCCCCTGTACCTGCCCCAATGGTAGGGCACCGCGCCGCCGCCGTGCGGGATGATGAACTTGAGCGTGGGAAAGTCCTTGAACAGGTCCGAATCCAGGAACTGCATGAAGGCCGAGGTATCGCCATTGATGTAATGCGCGCCCGTGAAATGGAAATTCGGGTTGCAGGAACAGCTGGTGTGCACCATGGCCGGCACGTCCAGCTCCACCATCTTCTCGTACAGGGGATACCAGTGGCGGTCGGTGAGCGGCGGGTCCGTCCAGTAGCCGTCCGTGGGGTCGGGGTTCAGGTTGCAGCCCACGAATCCCAATTCTTCCACGCAGCGGACCAGTTCCGGGATGCAATTGGCCGGGCTGACGCCCGGCGACTGGGGCAGCTGGCAGACACCCACGAGCCGATCCGGATACAGCGAGACCGCCCGATGGATCAGGTCATTGCAATGCCGGGTCCACAGTTCGCTGGCCGCGGCGTCGCCGACGTGATGCGCCATATGGGCGGCGCGCGGCGAGAACAGCGTCAGGTCCACGCCGCGCTCGGCCTGGATGCGGATCTGCTTGCTTTCCAGGCTCTCGCGGATTTCATCATCGCTGATCCGGATTTTCGTGTCCAGCCCGCCGACGGCGCCCGCGGCGAACGCCGCTTTCTGCCGTTCGCGAAAATCGACCAGCGCGCGGGGCGCCGTCGTGTAATGACCGTGGCAATCAATGATCATTTCAACTCCATGTTGGATGCCTTGACGACGCGCGCCCACTTGTCCACCTGCTCGCGCAGGAAGGCGCCGAACTCCTCGGGCGTGCCGCCCACGGCCACCATGCCCAGCTGTTTCATCTTTTCCTTGACGACGTCCTTGCGCATGGCCTGGTTGATCTGGGCGTTCAGCACATCGATCACCGCTTTCGGCGTGCCGGCCGGCACCATGAAGCCCCACCACACCCGGGCCTCGAGTTCGGGCAGGCCGAGCTCCTTGTAGGTGGGCACGTCCGGCAGGAGATCGAAGCGCTCGGCGCTGCCGACGACCAGCGGCCGCAGGCGCTTGGCTTCGATCTGGGGCACGACCTCCAGCGGGTTCAGGAACATGAAGGAGACCCGCCCCGACACGAGGTCCACCTTGGCGGGCGCGCCGCCTTTGTAGGGCACGTGCAGCATGCTGGTGCCGGTCGTGAGCTTGAGCAGTTCCGAAGCCAGGTGCGGCGCGCTGCCGGTGCCGGCCGAGGCGAATGAAATGGCGTGGGGGTCGGCGTTGGCCTTGTCGATCACGTCCTGGAAGGACTTCAATTCCGAGCCCTGGGCGACGACCATGATGAGCGGCGCATAGCCCACATAGGCCACCGGGCTGAGATCCCGCAGCTCATTGAAGCTGCGGTTCGGATAGATGGAGGAATTGGTCGCCAGGCCGTTGGCCGCGAGCAGCATGGTGTAGCCGTCCGCGGGCGCCTTGACGACGACCTCGGTGCCGATGTTGCCGTTGGCTCCGCCGCGATTCTCCACGATCACGGCCTGCCCGGTCTGGGCGCTGATATGTTCGGCGAACAAGCGCCCCAGGGTGTCCACGGCGCCTCCCGCCGGGAAGGGCACCACCAACGTCATCGGCTTGACGGGGAATGCCGCCTGCGCGGCGGCGCCCGTGAACGGAACCCCGCCCAGGGCCAGCGCGGCGGCGGCCGCGCAGAACGCGCTTCGCCATGATTGTGTTTTCATCTCGTCTCCTTCCGCTACTTGATTTTTGAGTTCGGCTGACATGCCTGAATTCATAGTAGCGTGGCGAAAATCCGATGAATATATGGCATACCACCTAGCTGATATTCCAATAAAGCATAGCTATGCGGCGCCCGATCCGGCGCGATGCCTGACTTCGGGGAAGAAGCCGTACAGCAATTCGATGGTGCGCTCGGCCAGCGTGGTCAGAGGCCTTTCGGCGGACGTCGCCAGGGAAAGCGTGCTGCGCATGCGCGGCGCGATGATTCTTCGCGTGGCCAGGTGCTCGGCCTCCCCGCTCGCCCGCAAGCCGTGTTCGGTCACCACCGCCACGCCCATGCCTTTGCTCACGAGGTCCACGATGGTGGCGACCGCGTCGATCTCGAGCACCACCGTGGGCTTGACGCCGATGTTGGCCATGCGGGTCTCGACCAGCATGCGCAGGGGATGCGGCCTGGACGGGATGATCAGGGGCATGCCGGCGATTTTTTGCAGGGCGATCGACGTGCCCCTGCCCCAGCCCGGAAGATCGCGCCGGCCCACGAGCAGCAGGTCGTCTTCGCGGATGAGGTGGATGTCCAGGCTGGGCGACGGCACCGGATCATGCAGCAGGGCGATGTCCAGCCGGCCTCCCAGGAGCCATTCGTACAGGTGCACCGTCAGGCCTTCCGTGATGCAAAGATCGGCCTTGGGATACAGGCGCTTGAATTCCTGCACGAAGGACGCCGTGATGATTTTCCCCACCGAGCGGGGAAAGCCGATGGCGACGCGCCCCAGCGGGACCCCGCGCGCGTCCTCGACGTCGTGCCGCGCGTGCTCGAACTGGGCCTGGATGTTGCGCCCGTGCGCCAGCAGCCGCTTGCCCGCCTCGGTCAGGCTCACGCCGCGGCCGTTCCGGTAGAACAGGCTTTGCCGCAACTCGACCTCCAGCCTGCGCACCTGGCGGCTGAGGGCCGGCTGGCCCACCCCCAGCACGGTGGCCGCCTTGCTGAAGCTGCCCAACTCGGCAACATAGATGAAGTATTCCAGCTGGCGCAGGTCCATGCCGTCTCCTTGCTTTGTTTTTCCGGGCCGGACTCGGGCGGGGCCGACCCTACGCCGGAAGAAATCACGCTATCATTTAACCCTTCGACGTCCGCGCGGCCAAGCCGCGCCACGACGCCCGGCCGCGCCTCGAGGCGGTCCGGCCCCATATCGATCCGATTACACGCACATCTTATGCTTCCTGGGCAACAACAACAGCTGATTTCGCTTCTGCAGGCCGCCGTGGGCGCCATCGTTCCCGAGGCCTCGCCCGCCATTCTCCTCGAACGCCCCAAGGTCGCCGCCCACGGCGACATCGCCACCAATGTGGCCATGCAGCTGGCCAAGCCGGCGAAACGCAATCCCCGCGAACTTGCCCAGCAAATCGTCGACGCTCTGACGGCCGACCCGGCCGCCGGCGAACTCATCGCCTCGGCGGAAATCGCCGGCCCGGGCTTCATCAATTTCCGCCTGTCCACCGCGGCCCACCAGGCGGTGCTGGCCGCCATCGCCCAGGAGCAGGAACGCTACGGGCAACTGCCGGCCAGGCGGGAAAAACTGCTGGTGGAATTCGTGTCCGCCAATCCCACCGGCCCGCTGCACGTCGGGCACGCACGGCAGGCCGCATTGGGCGACGCCCTGTGCCGGCTGTTCAGCGCGCAGGGCTATGAGGTCACGCGCGAGTTCTACTACAACGATGCCGGCAACCAGATCGACAACCTGGCCGTCAGCGTCCAGGCGCGCGCAAAAGGCATCGCGCCGGACTCCCCGGACTTTCCGGCCGACGGATACAAGGGCGACTACATCCTCGACATCGCCCGCGATTTCCAGGCCGGCGCGACCGTCCAGGCGTCCGACGGCGCGCCCGTCACGGCCAGCGGCAACCTGGACAGCCTGGACGACATCCGCGCCTTCGCCGTGGCGTATCTGCGCCGCGAACAGGACCTGGACCTGAAGGCCTTCGGCCTGGAGTTCGACAACTACTATCTTGAAAGCTCGCTCTATACCAGCGGCCGCGTCGAACAGACCGTGCGGGCGCTGATCGCCTCCGGCCACACCTACGAAAGCGAAGGCGCCCTATGGCTGCGCACCACCGAACTGGGCACCGGCGACGACAAAGACCGCGTGATGCGCAAGTCCGAGGGCGGCTACACCTATTTCGTTCCCGACGTCGCCTACCACGTCGCCAAATGGGAACGCGGCTTCCATCGGGCCATCAACATCCAGGGCTCCGACCACCACGGCACGGTGGCACGCGTGCGCGCGGGCCTGCAGGGCCTGGGCCTGGGCATCCCCAAGGATTTCCCCGCCTACATCCTGCACAAGATGGTGAAAGTGGTGCGCAACGGGCAAGAGGTCAAGATATCCAAGCGCGCGGGCAGCTATGTCACGATGCGCGACCTGATCGACTGGGTGGGCCAGGATGCCGTGCGCTACTTCCTGATCCAGCGGCGCGCCGACTCGGAATTCGTCTTCGACATCGATCTGGCGCTGTCCAAGAGCGAAGAAAACCCCGTCTATTACATCCAGTATGCGCATGCGCGCATCTGTTCGATGCTGGCCCAGTCGGCCGAGCCGGCCGAAAAGCTGGCCGGCGTTTCCGCAAGCCCGCTGACGGCGCCGACCGAAATCGCGCTGATGCGGCGCCTGGCGGAATATCCCCGCACCCTGTCCCTGGCGACCCAGGAATTGGCGCCGCACCATCTGGCCTTCTGGCTGCGCGACTGCGCGGCCGACTTCCACGCCTGGTACAACGCCGAACGCGTGCTGGTCGACGACGAGGCCCTCAAGCTGGCGCGGCTGCGGCTGGCCGGCGCCACACGCCAGGTCATCGCCAATGGTCTCAGCCTGCTTGGGGTGTCCGCTCCTGAAAGGATGTAAGCTCTGCTCATGGCCCGTTCCAGTCGAAAATCCTCCAGCGCAAAATCCGGCAGCACCCTGTTCGGCATCCTGATCGGGCTGATCGTCGGCCTGGCGGCCGCGGTGGCGGTGGCGCTGTTCGTCACCAAGGTTCCCATGCCTTTCGTGGACAAGGCCAGCCGCGACCCCGCCAAGACCTTGCTGCCCGACGTGCGCGACGCGCCCGACCCGAACATCGGCCTGTACGGAAGCGGCGCTCCGGCAGGGTCCGCCGCCGGCGGCTCCCCCGTCACCCCGCCGGCGCCGCTGCCCGACATCCCCCCGGTGGCGTCCAGCCCCGGCGCGGTCGCGCCGGGCCAGGACAGCATCGGCAATCTGATCGCCAGCCTGTCGGACCCTCCCGCCACCGCGCCGTCCAAGCCGCCCGCCGCGCCCGGAACGGGCGCCAAGCCGGTGGTGCCGGGCACCGAGGCGCCGCCGCCCGCGCGCAGCAAGCCCGCCGCCGGCACCCAGACCACGTATTACCTGCAGGCGGGCGCTTTCCGCTCCGAAGCGGATGCGGAAGCGATGAAGGCGCGCATCCTGATGCTGGGCCTGCCGGTGCAGTTGCAGAAGGCACAGGTGAATGGCGGCACCATCCACCGTGTGCGCGTGGGGCCGTTCAAGGGCATAGACGAAATGAACCGTTCGCGCGAACGCCTGGGCAGCGAAAAGATCGAATCCTCGGTCGTGCGGCCATAGTCGCCATGCCGCGGTGAACTTGTCCAAGTCTGGCCGGTCTTAATGTGTTTGACTCTCCTGGAAACCGAAATGTCGCTCAAATCCTTGCTCTTACGCACCGTTGCATGCCTTGCCCTCGGCGCCGGAACGTTTCTGCTGCCGGCCGCTCAGGCCCAGGCCGCGGGCGCCAAGTACGTCACCATCGAACCGGCCCAGCCTTCCGATACGGCGGGCAAGACGGAAGTCCTGGAGTTTTTCTCGTACACCTGCCCGCATTGCAATGCGCTGGAACCGCTGGTGGACAAGTGGGCCAAGACGCTGCCGGACAATGTCGTGCTGCGCCGTGTGCCGGTGGCGTTCAATGCCAGCATGGAAGACTTGCAGAAGCTGTACTATTCCCTGGATGCGCTGGATCGCCTGGATCTGCATCCGGCCGTGTTCAAGGCCATCCATGTGCAGCGCAAGCGCATTTTCGACGCGAACGCGATCACCGACTGGGTGTCCGACCAGGGTGTGGACCGCAAGGCCTTCCAGGACGTCTTCAATTCCTTCGGGGTGAAATCGAAGGTGATGCGCGCCAATGAGCTCACCAAGGCCTACAAGATCGACGGCACGCCGAGCGTGGCGGTAGGCGGCAAATACGTGACGTCGCCGTCGCTGGCCGACAGCTATGAGGGCACGATCGCCGAGGCTCAGCGGCTTCTCGACAGCATCAAGTAAGCTGTATTTGGGCGGCGGCCTCGATGCGAGGCCGCCAGGCAGGAAACGGGATCAAGCGGCCTTCTCGAACGCCTGCGTCAAATCCGCGATCAGGTCATCCGGCGACTCCAGCCCGATATGGAAACGGATGACCGCATGGGAGCTGGGCTGCCAATAGCCGTGGCACTGGATCGACGCCGGGTCCACCAGCTGCACCAGGCTCTCGAAGCCGCCCCACGAAAACCCGATGCCGAACAAGGCAAGGCTGTCGACAAAGCGGCGCGCGGCCGGCTGATCCAGGCGGAGCTCCACCGAAAGCATGCCGTTCGAGCCGGCGCAGTCCCGCCGCCACAAGGCATGGCCCGCATCGTCCGGCCAGGCGGGGTGATAGATGCGGACCGTTTCGGGGCGCTTGGCCAGGAAGCGGCAGATCTCCATGGCGTTCGCGGCCGTCTGGCGCATGCGCAGCGGTAGCGTGCGCATGCCCCGGATTGCCAGCCAGGCGTCGTCCGCGCTGATGGAATACCCCATGGCGTAGTGCGTGTCGTTGATGCGCTTGATCAGCGCGGCGTCTTTCGCCATGACCGCGCCCAGCATCAAGTCGGAATGCCCGCCCACGTATTTGGTGCCGGCGACGACCGAGATGTCGGCGCCCAGGTCCAGCGGGCGATAGATGTAGCCCGACCCCCAGGTGTTGTCGGTGGCCAGTATCAAGCCATGCTTGTGCGCGAATTCCGCGAGCGCCGGGATGTCCAGCATTTCGAACAGCAGCGAGCCCGGCGATTCCACGTACAGCATGCGGGTATTGGGCTGCAGGCGCGCTTCCAGTTCCGCCACGGTGGCGCGGCAATAGGTGGTTTCGATGTCCATGCGCGACAACACGGTCTTGTCCAGGTAACGGACGGGCCCGTAGGCGCAATCGGCCACCAGCACGTGGTCCTTGCTTTTCAACACGCTGAAGAACGCCAGGGTGATGGCCCCCAGCCCGGAGGACGCCAGGTAGGCGCGCTCGGCGCCTTCCAGTTCGCAGAACATTTCCTCCAGCGCGGCATGGGTGTCCATGCCGACGCGGCCATAGGTCACGGCGCGCTCGCCGCGCGCCTTGCCGGCCTGGGCGCGTTCGAGCGCCGCCAGGTTCTGGAAGCGGACGGTGCTGGTGCGCATGGCGGGCAGGGCCACGGGCGCGGCGCCGGTGGTCGGGTCGAAAGCGGCGGTGCCGGCGTGCTGAAGCCGGGTGTCCAGATGTTTGCTAGCGTTATTAGCCATGTTGGGTACGAAGGGCCTTAAAATTTGTGAACCGCATAATCATAGTCCCACACAGGCAACCATGCTCACCCCCGACATCGCACTCTCATTTTTCGGCGTCGCCGTCCTGCTGGCGCTTTCCCCCGGTCCCGACAATCTTTTCGTGCTCATGCAATCGGCCATGTGGGGGCGCAGTTCGGGCATGTACGTGGTGCTGGGGCTGTGCACCGGGCTGGTGGGCCACACCGTGGCGGTGGCCGTGGGGCTGGCCGCGCTGTTCGCCGCCTCGGAAACCGCCTTCATGGCGCTGAAGCTGGCCGGCGCCGTGTACCTGGTCTATCTTGCCTGGGGGGCGTTTCGCGCCCCCGCCACGCTCAGCGCGCAGGAAGGGCCGCCCGCGCAAAGCCGGCTGCGGCTGTATCAGCGCGGCATCATCATGAACCTGAGCAATCCCAAGGTGTCCATTTTCTTCCTGGCTTTCCTGCCGCAGTTCACCGACCCGGACCGCGGTTCGGTCGCCATGCAGACGCTGAGCCTGGGCGCCCTGTTCATGCTGTCCACCCTGTTGGTCTTCGGCCTGGTGGCGTGGTTTGCCGGCGCCCTGGGCGAGCGCATGCAGAAGTCGCGCCGCGCCCAGCGGGTGCTGAACTGGACGGCCGGCACGGTGTTCCTGGGCCTGGCCCTGCGGCTGGCCCTGACGGAGCGTTGAAGCGCAGGGGCGGCAAGGCGCGGGCGCGGAAGATGCAGTCGCCGGGCCGGGCCGCCGCGCTTCAGCAGCCTATGCTCGCCGCTGGAAGCGGATGACGCCGTCTTCGCCGGTCTGGCGCGTCAGCTTGCCGTCGAAATACAGCGCGTGCAGGTGGGCCAGCGCCTCGCCCATGGCGAAGGTGAGCTGGTGCAGGTCGAGCTGGCGCTTGAACATCACCGGGACGATCTCCGCCGCGCTCTTCGGACCGGCGCAGGCGTTGTAGACCTCTTCCAGACGCTCCGCATGGTGGGCGTGCTGCTGTGCGATGCGCTCGTGCAGGCCGCGGAAGGGCCGGCCGTGCGAAGGCAGGACGAGGGTGTTTTCAGGCAGGTCGTCGTATGCGCGCAGGGAGTTCAGGTAGAGCGGCAGGGGGTTGCCGTCGGGCTCGTAGTCGAACACGCTGACGTTCGTGGAGATGCGCGGCAGGACCATGTCGCCGGAAATCAAGAGCTGCAGGGTGTCGCAATACAGCGACGCATGTTCGGGCGCATGGCCGTACCCCACGATCACCTTCCATTCCCGCCCGCCGATCTGCAGGCGGTTGCCGTCCATCATGCGGGAATAGCGCGCGGGGACGTCGGGCACCAGGTTGGGGTAGTAGCGGGCCCGCTGGCGGATCTGTTCCTGCGCGTCGGGGTCGGTCAGCCCATGCCGCGCGAAATGCGCGGCGGCCGATGCGCCGTTGGGCCCGCCCCCGCCTTCCCCCACGGGCTGCGACCACAGCCGCGCCACGCCCCAGTCGGTCATGGTCATCCATAGGCGCGCGTTCCAGCGTTCGCAAAGCCAATACGCCAGGCCGACGTGGTCGGGATGCATGTGGGTGACGATGACGCGGAGCACGGGCAGGCCGTCCAGCACGTTCTGGAAGACTTGTTCCCAAGTCTCTTTGACTTCGTCGCGGCTGACGCCGCAGTCGACGACGGTCCAACCTTCCTGGCCATCGATTTCGTCGCGCAGGAGCCAAAGATTGATGTGGTCGAGCGCGAACGGAAGCGGCATGCGTATCCAACGTACGCCGTCCGCTACGGCTATTGCGTGGCCGGCGGCGGGGATCTCGTCTCCGAAGGGATACGCCAGCTTCATTTCATTGGGATTCATCGTGTCTCCATCTATATGCCGGAAATGCCTTTTAACGCATATTATGGCATCATCAATTACGTTAACGTAAACGGTAACTCAGTTCGATGACCGATCCCCACTGGACTATCTCCGATCTGGCGCAGGAATTCGCCATTACGCCCCGTACGCTTCGCTATTACGAGGACCAGGGGATCGTGAGCCCCGCCCGGGACGGCCGCAACCGCATCTACTCGTCGCGGGACCGCACGCGGCTGAAGCTGGCTCTGCGCGGCAAGCGTCTGGGCTTGCAGCTTGCGGAGATTCTGAGCCTGATCAACATGTACGACGCGCCGGGAGATACCACGGCGCAGCTGAAGCATTACATCGAGATCCTGGAACGGCATCGGTCGACATTGCAGCAGCAGCAGCGGGATCTGCGCGAGACCTTGGCGGAAATCGAGGCACAGCTGGATCACTGCCAGGAGCTGTTGGGACAGCACGGCTGATTTCGGCTGCGCCGTTCTTTCTGTTCTGTTTTGGCGGCACCGTTCTGTTTGGCTGCGCCGTTCAGTGATACGGCGCCACGATCCCGCCGTGCCTGCCATCAGCCAACATCACTCCCCTACCGGCCAAGCGCCGCTTGTCAGCAAACCAGCCCGCCACTGAAAAAGCAGCAGCGCCTCGATCCTCCTTGCCATGAGGCCTGCCAGGTGCTTTGGCCGGGCAGTCCTGCGCAGCAGGACCGGGTCACGGGAGCGAGAACACCCGCTCAGCATCTGGCAGGCCGGCTAAAGAAACCAAACAACGGCGCAGCGACAAATAGCCGGCCGCCAAAAATACAACATCGGCACAGCGACAAACAAGCAAGCCAGCAAAAAACCGCCACAGAACGCGCAAACCCCACCCACGCTCCCAAACAAAACCATCCCCACACACCCCAAGCCTTCTGTCATTTAATTGTATATATACAATCTAATAATCTATTTGACAATTTCAACCGGCAAGAATAAAGTGACCACAACGCCGACCCCAAGAGCACCACGACATGCCCAAACTCACCGACTACACCTCATACGCCGACGCCCAACGGCACTGGAGCCCCCAAAAGCTCTGGGACCTCTTCGACGGCACCCGCGAGCGGCTGAACATCGCGCATGAATGCATCGACCGCCATGCCGGCGACCCCGACCGCGTCGCCATCATCGTCGCGCACGCCGACGGCCGCGACGAAATCCTCACCTATCGCCAGATCGCCGACGAATCCTCCCGCTTCGCCCACTACCTCGCCGCGCAAGGCATCGAACCCGGCGACCGCGTGGCCATCATGCTCGAGCCCTCCCGAGCCTTCTACTCCACCCTGTTCGGCGTCATGAAAACCGGCGCCATCGCGGTTCCCCTGTTCACCCTCTTCGGCCCCGACGGCATCCGCCTGCGCGTCCAGGACTGCAGCCCCAAACTGCTGCTCACCAACGACGACAAGATCGGCGTGGTGGAACAAACGCCCGGGCTGCGCTGCCTGGTCGTCAACGACAGCTTCCTGGCCGGCCTGTCCCGCTACGACGCCCACTACCCCACGCGCAGCCGCGCCGACGACCTGGCCATCTTCCAGTACACCTCCGGCACCACCCGCGAACTGCCCGACGCCATCAAGCACACCCACAAGGCCCTGGTCACGCTGATGGTGGCGGCGCTTTATGGAACCGGGCTGCGCCCCGGCGACCGCTACTTCTGCCCATCCTCCCCCGCCTGGGGCCATGGGCTGTGGCACGGCACGCTGGCGCCCCTGGCGCTGGGCCTGACCATAGGCGCGTTCTCGGGCAAGTTCAACGCAAGCCGGCTGCTTCGTGCGCTGAGCGAACACCGGTTCACGAACATGTCGGCCGCCGCCACCCATTACCGGATGATCCGCAACAGTCCCGACGCCCGCGCCCATTCCTACAGCATCCAGAAGCTTTCCTTCACCGGCGAACCCATAGACGGCGCCACGGAAACCTTCATCGAAGAACTGTTCGGCACCCAGGTCTGCAGCATGTACGGCACGACCGAAATCGGCGTGATCCTGGTGTCCTATCCCGGCGCCGAAGATTTCCCCGTGAAGCACGGCGCCCTGGGCAAGCCCATACCGGGCGGCGTCGTCGAGGTGCAGGACGCGGACGGCAAGGTCTGCCCGCCGGGCGTGGTCGGTGAAATGAAAGTCCTGCGCCGGGGCAAATGGATCGCCACCAAAGACCTCGGCCGCACCGACGAAGACGGCTATTTCTATCACGCCGGCCGCGCCGACGACGTGATCATCTCGGCCGGCTGGACGATGAGCGCGGTGGAGATCGAGGACGCCATCCTGAAGCACCCCGACGTGCTCGAAGCGGCCGCCATCGGCGTCCCCGACGAATTGCGCGGGCAAGTGGTCAAGGCCTTCGTCATCGCCAAACGCCCGGGCGACGAACAGCTGAAGCAGGAAATCCAGGACACCGTCCGGTCCCGCCTGAGCCAGCACGAATACCCCCGCCACATCGCCTTCGTGTCCGAACTGCCCAAGACGCCGGCGGGCAAGATCCATCGCAAGAAACTGCGCGAACAGGAAGTCCGGAACAGCCTGCCCGAGGCCGAGCACACCATCCCCTAACCGCAACAGACACCCAGAACAGACCACCAGGAGCAACCATGGACATGCCAACCCGCAGCTTCCCGAAAATCACCGAGCACGATCTCGAAGCCCTCAGCCGCCGCATCGGCGTGAAGATCACCGAAACCGTCGAGCCCTGGTGCCACGAAGCCACCCGCGACAACATCCGCCACTATGCCCACGGCATCGGCGACGACAACCCGCTCTGGTGCGACCCCGACTATGCCGCCAAAACCAGGCACGGCGGCATCATCGCCCTGCCCAGCTTTCTCTTCGCCACCAACCGCATCGTGTCCGGCTACGTCGGCGGCCTGCCCGGCGTCCACGCCATGTGGTCCGGCGCCGACTGGACCTGGCACAAGACCGTGCGCCGCAACGATGAAATCTTTTCCGAAGCCACGCTCAAGGCCCTGATTCCCCACGAGACCCGCTTCGCCGGCCGCGCCATCCAGCAGATCTACAACGTCCAGTTCTACAACCAGGACGGCGACCGCATCGCCGAGGCCGACAGCTGGTGCTTCCGCACCGAGCGCGACCATGCTCGCGAAGTCGGCACCAAGTACAAGGAAGTCCGCGAACGCGCACCGCGGCGCTACACCGACGAAGAGCTGCGCGAAGCCTACAAGCTCTATGCCCAGGAAGAAATCCGCGGCGCCACGCCACGCTACTGGGAAGACGTCAACGTCGGCGACGAACTGCCCGTCCTGTTCAAGGGCCCCATGACCGTCACGGGCTTCATCGCCTATGCGCAGGGCTGGGGCGGCCTCTACATCCGGGCCAACAAGCTGGCGTGGCAGCTCATCGACGCCCATCCGGGCGTGGGCATCAAGAACCGCTTCGGCATCCCCGACGTGCCCGAGCGCGTCCACTGGGAAGAGGATTTCGCGCTCGAGGTCGGCGCGCCCGGCGCCTATGACTACGGCCCCGAACGCAACTCCTGGCTGACCCACCACCTGACCAACTGGATGGGCGACGACGGCTTCCTGCACAAGTCCCTGTGCAAGGTCCGCCGCCACAATCCAGAAGGCGACATGCTGTTCATCAAGGGCAAGGTCACCAGGAAATACGAAAGCGAAGGGCGGCACCTGGTCGAGATCGAACAGGAAGGCCGCAATCAAGACGACGAACTTTCGGTCATCGGGACGGGCGTCGTCCAGCTCCCGAGCCGCGGCTGACATGGCCGCCCCCCAAGCCCAGGACACGGTCTGGCCCGCCGCGTCCGAAGGCGCCGGCGCGCTGCGGGGCGTGCGCGTGGTGGACTTGTCCCGCGTGCTGGCCGGCCCGCTGTGCACGCAAATGCTGGCGGACCACGGCGCCACCGTCATCAAGGTCGAACCGCCCTTCGGCGACGAAACCCGCAAATTGGGGCCGCCCTTCGACGAGCGCGGCAACGCCGCCTATTTCTCCGCGCTGAATCGCGGCAAGCAGGCGATCGCGCTGGACCTGTCCCGGGCCGAAGACCAGGAAGTGCTGTTCACGCTGCTGCGCGACGCCGACGTGCTGGTCGAGAACTTCCTGCCCGCCACCATGGAGAAATGGGGCCTGGGATACGAAGGCCACCTGGCGCAACGCTACCCGCGTCTGGTCTATTGCAGCATCAGCGGGTTCGGCGCCACCGGCCCGCTGGGCGGGCTGCCCGGGTACGACGCCGTGCTGCAGGCCATCTGCGGGCTGATGAGCATCAACGGTTCGCCGGAAACCGGGCCCACCCGCATCGGCATCCCGGTCGTGGACCACCTCACGGCCTATACGGCGTTCTCGGGCATACTCATGGCCTTGCTGGCGCGCGAGCGCAGCGGCAAGGCGCAGCGCGTGGAAGCCACGCTGTTCGATACGGCGCTCAGCCTGCTGGTGCCCCATGCGGCGAACTGGCTGCAGTCCGGGCAGCCGCCGCAGCTGCTGGGCAGCGCGCACCCCAACATCGCTCCCTACGACAGCTTCAAGACCCGCGACGGCCTGGTGTTCCTGGGCATACTGAACGAGCCTCAGTTCCACAAATTCTGCCGCTGCATCGGCAAGCCCGAACTCGCCGAGCACCCCGATTTCTGCTCCAACGCGCAAAGGCTCAAGAACCGCCCGCGCCTGCGGGAGGAAATCGAAAGCGTCCTGGAAAACTGGGAAAAAGCGCCTTTGTGCGACATGCTCATGCAACAAGGCATACCGGCCGGGCCCGTGAACACCGTGCCGGAAGCGCTGGCCCAGGCCCATACCCGCCATCGCGGCATGGTCGTGGACCGGCCCGACTACAAAGGGCTGGGCGTGCCCATCCGCCTGTCGGACACTCCCGGAGCGCCGGGCGCCCGCCCCCCGGATTTCGACGAACACCGCGCCATCAAGCACGGCGGCGCGGCGCTGCCCTGCCCGTCCGACCCATAGGCGGGGCGCAGCCACCAAAGCCTCATAACAACCAAGGAGACAAACCATGCACACCAAATTCAAATCGATCGCCGGCGCGGCAGTCCTGGCCATGCTGGGCACAGTTCCGGCCCACGCCGCGGGCTACCCCGACAAGCCCGTCAAGATCCTCGTCGCCTACCAGGCCGGCCAGGGCACGGACACCATCTCCAGATACGTGGCCGACCACCTGACCAAAGCCATGGGCCAGACCTTCTACGTCGAAAACAAAGGCGGCGCCGGCGGCAATATCGGCACGCAGGCCGCCGCGCGGGCCGAGCCCGACGGCTACACCCTGACCATGGGCACGAACGCCACCCACAACCTGAACGCCTTCCTGTATTCGTCCCTCGGCTTCGACCCGGTGAAGGATTTCGAGCCCGTCATCCTCGTCGGGACTTTCCCCATGGTCCTGGTCACCAAGGCCGACTCGCCATTCAAGACCACCACCGACATCATCAACAAGGCCAAGAGCGAAGGGCGCGCGGCCGATATCGGCATGCCCAGCACCACGTCGCGGCTGGTCTACGAGCTCTTGAAAGAGCAAAGCGGCGCCCCGCTGTTCGGCGTGCCCTACAAGGGCTCGTCCATGGCCATGACCAATGTGATCGGCGGGCAGATCCCGCTGTCCATCGACACCATCACCGCCGCGCGCCCGCAGATCGACGGCGCCAAGCTGCGCGCCATCGCCGTCACCAGCAAGTCCGAAACCAAGCTGCTGCCCGGCGTCCCCACCGTGGCCAGCCAGGGCCTGCCGGGCTTCGAGGTCATCGCCTGGAACGCCCTGTTCGCCCCCAAGGGCACGCCGGCCGATGTCGTCACCAAGCTCAACCTGGAACTGCAGAAGTTCTTCGCCATGCCCGAAACCCAGGAACGCCTGCTGGCGATGGGCCTGGACACCGGCGGCGGCACGCCGAAGGACCTGGCCAGCTTCGTCCGGGCCGAACAGGAAAAATGGGGCCCCATCATCAAGAAGGCTGGGATCAAGATCGACTGACTCCATGAACAGGGTGCTGGAAAACGCGGATGAGGCGCCATACACAGGCTTGATAGAATCTTGCATTGCACAATGCGCGTTCATCCGCTACGGTTTCCAGCATGACAGACATCCAAGACAACGCCGCCCCCGTCCGGTCCGGGCCGCGCATACGCCCGGTGCCGGCCGTGACCAGGGCGGTCGCCATCCTGCGCCTGCTGGGCCGCACCAAGGAACCCATGAACGTCAAGTCCATCTCGGACGAGCTCGGCCTGGTGCCCAGCACCTGCCTGCACATCCTGCGCGCCCTGACGGCCGAGAAGCTGCTGAGCTTCGACCCCGCCTCGAAGCGCTACCGGCTGGGGGCGGGCATGCTGGCGCTGGCGCGCGGCGTGCTGGAGACCAACCATTTCGCGCAGCTCGCGCAGCCCATCCTGGACGACCTGGCGCGGCGCTGGAGCGTCACCGCGATCGGCGTCGAAGTGGTGGACCTCAGCCAGATGGTGGTCACGGCGCTGTCGCGCTCCAAGCTGCCCTTCCGCCTGCACGTGGACGTGGGCAGCCGCTTCCCGGGCCTGATCAGCGCCACGGGCCGGCTGGTCGCGGCATTCAGCCAGCATTCCTTGAAAGAGATCCAGGCGCAATTCGCGTCCCTGCGCTGGCAGCAGCCGCTGAGCTTCGAAGACTGGTGGCGCGAAGTCGAGGCCTCGCGGGCCCAGGGCTACAGCTTCGACCAGGGCAACTACATCGCCGGCATCACCTTGATCGCCGTGCCGGTGCTGGATGCGCAAGCGCACATCACGCACACCATCGTGGTGGCCAGCATCGTCAATCAGCTGTCGGAGGCCGAGACACAGGATCTGATCCGGGAACTGAAGACGCATGCCGCGAATCTGTCCCGGCAGCTTTTTTCACTGGAATGACGCCATGACCCAACCGGACCGCGCCCCCGAGGCGAACCCGCCCTCGCCGTGGCGCGTCCATGCGCAATCGGGGCTCATGGGCACGCTGGGCCCGCTGATGTCGCGGCGCGAACCCGGCGGCTGGGCCTATGCCATCGAATTGCGCGACGAGCACCTGAACCGGGCGGGCATGGTGCACGGCGGCACCCTGGCGGCCCTCATGGACCATGCCCTGAGCACCATCGCCTGGGACCGCGCCGGCCGCCTGCCCTGCGTCACGGTGCAGCTGAACATGAACTTCCTGGGCCCCTCACGGGCCGGCCAGCTGCTGGTGGCGCGCGGCCGCGTCGACCATGAATCGGGCTCGCTGATTTTCCTGGGCGGGTCGCTGCACGCCGACGATGTTCTGGTGGGCAGCGCCCAGGCGATCATGAAACGGCTGAAGGCGCGGGACCCGGACGGAGCCTGAGCGATGACGAACGAGGTTTAGGGAAAACGCCCATGGTTTACGTTTACGTAAACGGAATATAGTGTTCCATGCCAAGATGCGCAGTGCTGTCCCCTCTTTCCTTACCCGCTTGACAACGGAGCTCACCATGAATCTACCCGGCCTGGATTTCGACCTTGGTCCCGACCTTGAAATGCTGCGCGACACGGTGCATCACTTCGCCCAGGCGGAAATCGCGCCGCTTGCGGCCGAGGCCGACCGCAGCGACCAGTTTCCCATGGGCTTGTGGCGCAAATTCGGCGACCTGGGGCTGCTGGGCATGACGGTCGGCGAAGAATACGGCGGCAGCGCCATGGGCTATTGGGCGCACATGATCGCCATGGAGGAAATCTCGCGCGCCAGCGCCTCCATCGGGCTGTCCTATGGCGCCCATTCCAATCTGTGCGTGAACCAGATCCACCGCAACGGCACCGAGGCCCAGAAGCGCAAATACCTGCCCCGGCTGCTGTCCGGCGAACACGTCGGCGCCCTGGCCATGAGCGAGCCGGGCGCAGGTTCCGACGTGGTCAGCATGAAGCTGCGCGCGGAAAAGCAAGGCGACCGCTACGTGCTGAACGGCACGAAAATGTGGATCACCAATGGTCCGGATGCCGACACCCTGGTGGTCTACGCCAAGACCGACCCGCAAGCCCGGCAACGCGGCATCACCGCCTTCCTCGTCGAAAAGGGGTTCAAAGGCTTTTCGGTGGCCCAGAAGCTCGACAAGCTGGGCATGCGCGGCAGCCATACCGGCGAACTGGTGTTCCAGGACTGCGAGGTGCCCGAGGAAAACGTGCTGGGCGCGGTCAACGAAGGCGTCAAGGTGCTGATGAGCGGCCTGGACTACGAACGCGCCGTGCTGGCGGGCGGCCCGCTGGGCATCATGCAGGCCGTCATGGACGTGGTCGTGCCCTATGTGCACGAGCGCAAGCAGTTCGGCCAGGCCATCGGCGAATTTCAGCTCATCCAGGCGAAAATGGCCGATCTGTACACCACGCTGCAGGCCAGCCGCGCCTTCTGCTACGCCGTCGGCCGCAACCTGGACAAGCTCGGCAGCCAGCACGTGCGCCAGGTGCGCAAAGACTGCGCGGCCGTCATTTTGTACACCGCCGAAAAAGCCACCTGGATGGCCGGCGAGGGCATACAGATACTGGGCGGCAACGGCTACATCAATGAATATCCCACCGGCCGCCTGTGGCGCGATGCCAAGCTGTATGAAATCGGCGCCGGCACCAGCGAGATCCGCCGCATGTTGATCGGCCGCGAACTTTTCAACGAAACCGCCTGATCATGACCAGACCACTAGCCGAAAAACGCGGGCCATGCTATGTTGCAATGCAGCATAGCATGGCGCGGTAATCGGCCACCGCCCCCGAACCGAGGAATCGCATGAACTTCGCCGGAGACCATCAACGCATCGAGCCCGTCGGGCGCCGCAACCCGCAGCCGCGGGCCGTGGCCCAGGCTCTGCTGGATGGTTTCAACCGGCACTATGCCTTGTTCCGCTATGGGGCGCAGCGCGCCAAGGCACTGTTCGAATCGGGCGACTGGCGCGGCATACAGCAGCTGTCCAGCGAGCGCATCGAATACTACGACACCCGGGTCCGGGAATGCACGGCGCTGCTCGGCGCGGCCCTGAAAGGCGGCGAGGCCCGCCGCCCCGAGCCCGGCCGCAGCCTGGACCCCGACCAGGTCGCCTTCTGGCAGGACGTCAAAAGCGAATTCGTCTCGCTGCTGTCGGGCCACCGGCAGCCCGAATGCGCCGAGACGTTTTTCAATTCCGTGTCCTGCCGCGTGCTGCACCGCGACTATTTCCACAATGACTTCCTCTTCGTGCGCCCGGCGGTGGCCACGGAATACCTGGACGGCAAGCTGCCTTCCTACCGCGTGTACTACCCGAGCCAGGAAGGGCTGGAAAAATCCCTGATCCGGATGATCGCCGATTTCGGCCTGGCGGCTCCCTTCCTGGACCTGCCCGCCGACGCCCGCAGGCTGGCGCGCATGGCGCTCAGGCGCTTGTGCTCTGCGCTGCCGCGCGGCGCGGGCCGGCGCATCGCCGCCGACTGCCAGATCCACGTCCTGAATTCGCTGTTCTTCCGGAATAAAGGCGCTTATGTGGTGGGCCGCCTGATCAACCAGGGCGCCATCCACCCTTTCGCGATCGCGCTGCTGCGCACGCCGTCGGGCCATATCCAGCTGGATGCGCTGCTGCACACGGCGGATGACCTGAGCACCTTGTTCAGCTTCGCCCGGGCCTATTTCCTGGTCGACATGGAAACGCCGGCCGCCTACGTCGGCTTCCTGTCCAGCCTGCTGCCGCGCAAGCCCAAGGCGGAACTGTACAGCGCCATCGGGCTGCAGAAGCAGGGCAAGACGCTGTTCTACCGCGATTTCCTGCACCACCTGGCGCATTCGCACGACGCCTTCGACGTCGCGCCGGGCATACGGGGCCTGGTCATGACCGTGTTCACGCTGCCCTCGTACCCCTATGTCTTCAAGCTGATACGCGACCGCATCGCCAAAGACGGCATGGACCACGCCACCGTGCGCCGCAAATACCAGATGGTCAAGAAGCACGACCGGGTCGGACGCATGGCCGACACCTGGGAATACTCGCAAGTGGCGTTGCCGCGCGCGCGCTTCTCGGACGCCCTGCTGGCGGAATTGCGCAGCCAGGTTCCCAGCCTGATCGAAGAAAAGGACGACGCCATCATCCTGCGCCACGTGTATATCGAACGCCGGATGACACCCTTGAATCTCTATCTGGCGCATGCGTCCGACGCCGTGCTGGAAGCCGCCGTGAAGCAGTACGGCAACGCCATCCGTGAACTCGCCGCCGCCAACATCTTCCCCGGCGACATGCTGTACAAGAATTTCGGCGTCACGCGCCTGGGGCGCGTTGTATTCTATGACTACGACGAAATTCAGCGGATGACGGAAATGCAGTTCCGGCGCATTCCACCCGCGCCCAATCCCGAAGCCGAGATGTCGAGCGAGCCGTGGTATCCGGTCGGCCCGAACGACGTATTCCCAGAAGAATTTCGCGTATTTCTGCTGGGCGACCCGCGCGTGAGGGCCGCCTTCCTGAAGCATCATGCCGAGCTGCTCGACGCGGACTGGTGGCAAGCCTGCCGGGACCGCGCGGCGCAAGGCCGCATCGAAGATATCTTTCCCTATGAAAACGACCGGCGCCTGCATTTCCGCAATTTCCGCGCCGCGGTCTCTTTACCTACAGGAGCCAATCATGTCTGATCCTATCGTCCTCGTTTCCGTCGCCCGCACGCCCATGGGCGGAATGATGGGCAGCCTGTCCGGGCTGGCCGCCCACCAGCTGGGCGCCATCGCCATCAAGGCCGCCGTCGAGCGCGCCGGCATCCCCGGGGATGCCGTCGACGAAGTCATCATGGGCAACGTCCTGCAGGCCGGGCAGGGCCAGGCTCCCGCCCGCCAGGCGGCGCTGGGCGCCGGCCTGCCCCGGCAGGTCGGCTGCACCACCATACACAAGGTCTGCGGGTCGGGCCTGAAGGCGGCCATGTTCGCGCACGACCTGCTGGTGGCGGGCAGCGCCGACGTCGTCGTGGCCGGCGGCCAGGAAAGCATGAGCAACGCGCCCTATCTGCTGCTGCGCGGGCGCCAGGGCTATCGCTACGGCCATTCCACCGTGTACGACCACATGGCGCTGGACGGCCTGGAAGACGCCTACCAGCGCGGCACCGCCATGGGCGTGTTCGCGGAAGACTGCGCCGCCAAGTACAGCTTCACGCGTGAGCAGCAAGACGCCTTCGCGCTGGAATCGCTGCGCCGCGCCCGCGCCGCGACCGAAGACGGCAGCTTCAAATGGGAAATTGCGCCGGTCACGGTGCCGGGCCGCAAGGGCGACACGGTCATCGACACGGACGAGGCCCCCGCCAAGGCCCTGCCCGAAAAGATCCCGACCCTGAAGCCCGCCTTCAAGAAAGACGGCACCGTGACGGCCGCCAACGCCTCTTCCATCTCCGACGGCGCCGCCGCCATGGTGCTGATGCGCGAATCGACCGCCAAGAATCTGGGCGCCACCCCGCTTGCCCGGGTGGTCGCGCACAGCCAGCATTCGCAGGAACCCGAATGGTTCACCACCGCCCCGGTCGGCGCGATCCAGAAGCTGCTGTCCAAGACCGGCTGGAGCGCCTCCGAAGTCGACCTGTACGAAATCAACGAAGCCTTCGCGGTGGTGACGATGGCGGCCATGGCGGAAATCGGCCTGTCGCATGACAAGGTCAACGTGCACGGCGGCGCGACGGCCCTGGGCCACCCCATCGGCGCATCCGGCGCCCGGCTGCTGACCACGCTGGTCGGCGCGCTGCGCAAGACGGGCGGCAAGCGCGGCATCGCCTCTTTGTGCATAGGCGGGGGCGAAGCGGTGGCCCTTGCCATCGAAATGGCCTGACGCGCCGGCATCGCGGGGCGCCGCGGCCCAGGCCGGCGCCCTTTTTTTCAACCCCAAGCCTCCAGGAAGAGCAATGCCCGTCATCGAATCCCGGATCAACCCGAGGTCGCAGGCCTTCATCGACAACGCCCGCGCCATGCAGGCCCAGCTCGACGACCTGCGCGCAAAACTCACGCAAACCGCCAAAGGCGGCAATGACGCATCGCGCGCGCGCCACGTGGCGCGCGGCAAGCTCCTGCCCCGGGACCGGGTCGAACGCCTGCTCGACCCGGGCACGCCCTTCCTGGAACTTTCCCCCATGGCCGCCCACGACGTCTATGGCAACGCGTCCCCCGGCGCCGGCATCATCACCGGCATCGGCCGCGTCGCCGGCGTGGAATGCATGATCGTCTGCAACGACGCCACGGTCAAAGGGGGAACCTATTACCCGCTGACCGTCAAGAAGCATTTGCGGGCGCAGGAAATCGCGCAGCAGAACCGGCTGCCGTGCATCTACCTGGTGGACTCGGGCGGCGCCAACCTGCCCAACCAGGACGAGGTCTTCCCCGATCGCGAGCACTTCGGCCGCATCTTCTACAACCAGGCCACGATGTCGGCCCAGGGCATTGCCCAGATCGCCGTGGTGATGGGGTCCTGCACCGCGGGCGGCGCCTATGTGCCCGCCATGAGCGACGAATCCATCATCGTCAAGAACCAGGGCACCATCTTCCTGGGCGGCCCGCCGCTGGTCAAGGCCGCCACGGGCGAAGAGGTCAGCGCCGAGGACCTGGGCGGCGGCGACGTCCACACCCGGCTGTCGGGCGTGGCCGACCACCTGGCCAACAACGATCTGCACGCGCTCTACCTGGCGCGCGGCGCCGTGGCGCGGCTCAATCACCGCAAGCCCGCGCAGCTGCGCCGCCACGCCTATGCCGAGCCGCTGTACGATCCGCAGGAGCTGAACGGCATCATCCCGACGGACACCCGCAAGCCCTACGACGTGCGCGAAGTCATCGCCCGCATCGTCGACGGCTCCGAGTTCGACGAATTCAAGGCGCGCTTCGGCACGACGCTGGTCACCGGCTTCGCGCACATCCACGGCATGCCGGTGGGCATCGTCGCCAACAACGGCATCCTGTTTTCCGAGGCGGCCCAGAAAGGCACCCACTTCATCGAACTGTGCTGCCAGCGCAAGATCCCCCTGGTATTCCTGCAGAACATCACCGGCTTCATGGTGGGCCGCAAATACGAAAACGAAGGCATCGCGCGGCACGGCGCCAAAATGGTCACCGCCGTATCGACCGCGGCCGTGCCCAAGTTCACCATCCTGATCGGCGGCTCCTTCGGCGCCGGCAACTACGGCATGTGCGGACGCGCCTTCGGGCCGCGCCTGCTGTTCCTGTGGCCCAATGCCCGCATCTCGGTCATGGGCGGCGAGCAGGCCGCCAGCGTGCTGGCCACCGTGCGCCGCGACGGCATCGAGGCCAAGGGCGGCACCTGGTCGGCCCAGGAAGAAGAAGCCTTCAAGGCCCCCATACGCGAGCAATACGAAAAGGAAGGCCATCCCTACTACGCCACCGCCAGGCTGTGGGACGACGGCATCATCATGCCCGCCGACACCCGGCGCGTCCTGGCGCTGAGCCTGTCCGCCGCGCTGAACGCCCCCATCGAAGACACGCGCTTCGGCGTGTTCCGCATGTAATCAAGGAGTCGCCGTGTTCAACACCCTACTGATCGCGAACCGTGGCGAGATCGCATGCCGCGTCGCCGCCACCGCGCGGCGCCTGGGCCTGCGCACCGTTGCCGTCTATTCCGAGGCCGACGCGCAGGCGCGCCACGTCGCCGCCTGCGACGTGGCCATCCCCATCGGCGGCCCCGAGCCGCGCGACAGCTACCTGCGCGGCTCGGCCATACTCGACGCCGCCCGCGCCGCGGGCGCCCAGGCCATCCATCCGGGCTATGGCTTCCTGTCCGAAAATGAAGGATTCGCCCAGGCTTGCGCCGACGCGGGCATCGTCTTCGTGGGGCCGCCGGCCGGCGCCATCGCGGCCATGGGCAGCAAGTCGGCGGCGAAATCGCTGATGGAAACCGCCGGCGTTCCGCTCGTGCCCGGCTACCACGGCGAAAACCAGGATCCCGAATTCCTGCAGGCCCAGGCCGAACTCATCGGCTACCCGGTGCTCATCAAGGCGAGCGCGGGGGGCGGCGGCAAAGGCATGCGCATCGTCGCCTCGGCCGCCGCCTTCCGGGAGGCCCTGGCGTCCTGCAAGCGCGAAGCAGCAAGCAGCTTCGGCGACGACAAGGTCCTCATCGAACGCTATCTGCAGAAGCCGCGCCACATCGAAATCCAGGTGTTCGCCGACCGCCATGGGAACTGCGTCTACCTGTTCGAGCGCGACTGCTCGGTGCAGCGCCGCCACCAGAAGGTCATCGAAGAAGCCCCCGCCCCGGGCATGACGGACGAACGCCGGCGCGCCATGGGCGAGGCCGCCGTCGCCGCCGCGCGCGCCGTCGGCTATGTCGGCGCCGGCACGGTGGAATTCATCGCCGAGCCCGACGGACGCTTCTACTTCATGGAAATGAACACGCGCCTGCAGGTGGAGCACCCCGTCACCGAGATGATCACCGGCCACGACCTGGTGGAATGGCAGCTGCGCGTCGCCGCCGGCGAACCGTTGCCGGTGGACCAGGCCCAGCTGGCGTTCAGCGGCCATGCCATCGAAGCGCGCATCTATGCCGAGAACCCGGACAACGGCTTCCTGCCCTCCATCGGCCGGCTGGACGTCCTGAATCTTCCGCAACACGTGGCGTTCGTCAACGGCGACGTGCGCATAGACGGCGGGGTGCGCGAAGGCGACGCCATCACGCCCTATTACGACCCCATGATCGCCAAGCTCATCGTGCGGGGCGACGACCGCGACCAGGCCCGGGCCCGCATGGCGCAGGCGCTGGAAGACCTGCAGTGCGTCGGCGTCCAGACCAACGTCGCGTTCCTGCGCCGCCTCATGCTGGACGAGGCCTTCGCCCAGGCCGACCTGGATACCGGCCTGATCGAACGCCGCCATGACAGCCTGTTCCCGCCGCCCGCGCCGGCGTCCGATACCGCATGCGCGCTGGCGGTCGCCGCCGTGCTGGCCGGCCGAGGCCAGACCAGTTCCGACGCACACCGGCGCGCCGCCGGCATCGACCCCTGGGACGCGCTGGACGGCTGGCGCATCGGCGGCGTCTATGAAAGGCCATTCTCCTTGCGCCACCACGAAGACACCCGCACGGTGCTCCTGCGGCGCGTTGCCGACCAATGGCTCTGCTCGGCCGGCGGCGCCATGCAGCCTTTCGAGTGGCGGGCGGAAGTCCTGCGCCCCGGCCAGTGCGAGGTCCGCATCCGCCTCGGCGAGGTCGACGCGCGAGCCAAGGTGATCACCCGGGGCGACCGCATCCATGTCCATGCGGACGGCGCCCTGACCGTGCTGGAGCACCACGATCCTCTTGCGCATTCCGTGGATGAAAGCAGCGACCAGGGCGGCAGCCTGACGGCGCCCATGCCGGGGAAAATCATCTCCATCGCCGTCAAGCCCGGCGATACCGTGAAAGCCGGCGATGCGCTGCTCGTGATGGAAGCCATGAAAATGGAGCACACGATACAGTCGCCCAAGGACGGAACCGTGCGGGAAGTGTTTTTCGCGCTCGGCGACCAGGTGGGGGACGGGGCGGAATTGCTGGCGCTGGATTAGGGCGTTTTCACGTTTTCAATCTGGCTGCCCGCATGCCCATAGAAGGCGAGAGTTGCAGCATGCCCAGGCATGTTGCAACACGACCTGGCGAGTAGTGCCCCGCCATGGCCATGCAGCGCCGGCCTGGGATCACGAAGCAAATACCTTCTTCCTTGCGCCCCTCCAGGATCCCCTCGCGCTTCCACTGCCAGGCCTGCGTCTTTTTGGTCAGACGCGAACGTTCGACAGTGTAGGCAATTGCTCCATGGTTGCAGCGATGGTTTGCAGACCGGCCCTGAGCCCAGCCTGCGTTACCGCGCCCGCCAGGCCGATCCGTATACCTTCCTGACGTGATGGTGGATCCACAGCGAAAGGCCGCGACCCTGTGACGAGCACACCGCGCTCACGCAATACGCCGATCAGCGAATCTTCTGTCCAGCTGGCGGGCACGTTCAGCCACGCCGTTGGCGACAGCTCATGCCGGGTAGTCAAATGGGCGGACAGCTCTTCATAAAGAATCGCGTTGCGCGCGCGCAGTTCGCGGCGCTGGACTTCGATCAACCGTGCCGCCGTGCCGTCGAACATCCAGCTGTAGGCGATCTCAGCCATCAGCGGCGCCGTATTCCAGCTGACGGCGCGCAAAATGCCCGCGATGCGCAGGCAGAACAAATGTGGGGCAACCAAGTATCCCACCCGCAAGCCGGTCATGACCGATTTGGTCATGCTCGTCACCGTGAATCCCAATTCGGGAACCAGCTCTGAAATCGACGGCAAGGAATCCGACAGCAGGGGCCGATAGACTTCGTCTTCGATCACCGCCACTCCGTGCCGTTGCGCAATGGCGGCGATCTGCTCCCTTCGGGCCAGAGAAGCAAGATGGCCGATCGGGTTGCCGAAGGTTGGAACCCATACCAGCGCCGCAACCTTGAATTGGCTGCATGCGGCATCGAATGCATCTGGCAGCACGCCCTCATGATCGGTTGGCAAGCCACGCAGTTTCAGGCCCAGCACATTGGCTGCGCCGATGATGCCATTCTCGGTCAGATGCTCGGTCAGCACAGTGTCGCCAGGACGGCCGACGGCTGCCAGTGCCAGGAAAATCGCTTGCGTGGCACCGTTGGTGATGATGAGGTTTTCCGTGCTTGCGCATATGCCCCGCGCATTCAGCCAACCGGCGGCGATGTCCCTGTGCCGAACCAGGCCGGCAACGGGTCTGGACGGATACATCCACGTGCTGTTGTCTTCCTGGGACAAGGCCTGCATGAGCTGGCGCGCGGCCGTTTCATGGGCTTCCGTATAAATGCCCTGTACCACGGACAAATCAATGTCGTCGCCCGTACCGGGCGCCGCGAGAAAAGAGCCCGCCGCAGCGGCCCTGGCGGTCACGAAGCTGCCTCTGCCAACCACCGAGCTCACTACCCCCCGGCGCTGCAACTCCTGATAGCAGTTGCTGACCGTCTGCACCGACATGCCCAGGCGCGCGGCCAGGTCGCGCTGGGTAGGCAGTTGCACTCCGCTGCCCAGCTTGCCCGATTCGATCGCATCAAGAATCGCCGCCGTCAACGCGGCATGCTTGGGGCGGCCCCGTATCTGAATGCCGTCTATCCAGTCGTCCATTGAATTTTCCTTTCTTTGCCGCGAATTGTACCAGATCAATAAATCACTTGACCGACATATTGGATTGATATTAATCTGAAATTGTTCTAATTTTATTCTAGCGATTTTTTCTAAAACAAAACGAGGAGACAACCATGCGACTATCCGGCTCATTGAAAGCGCTCATGATGGCTGCGGCCATGCTGGTCATCGGCTCCGCGCCCGCCGCGGCGGACAACTCTTTGGAACGCATCAAGAAGGAAGGAAAATTCGTCGTCGGTATCTACAACCAAGCGCCCTGGGGCTGGCGGGACGCTTCGGGCGAACTCAAGGGATTCGACGTCGACATCATCAAGGAAGCACTCAAGCCTTTGGGCATCCAGAAAATCGACGTCGTCATCACGCAGTTTCCGGCGTTGATTCCAGGCCTGCAGGCCGGCCGTTTCGACGCCGCCACCGGCGGCCTGTACATCACTCCCCAGCGGTGCAAGCTCGTCTCGTTCACCGAAACCACGCTCAAAGTGCCCGACGCGGCCATCGTCAGAGCGGGCAATCCTAAAAACATCCGCGGCTTCGCCGACATCGCCAACAAAAAAGATGTGATCTTCGGCGCCACCCGGGGCAGCCTGACCGCCAAGCATGCCGACATGGCCGGCGTTCCCAAGGATCGCCAGATCTTGTTCCAGGACAACCAGTCCACCATGTCCGCCTTGCTCGCCGGCCGTGTCGACGTCCAGGTATCCACTTCCGGTGCAGCAGTCGCCTTGCTTTCCGATCCGAAGGTGCAGGGCCTGGAACGCGTCGTGCCTTTCGAAGGCGTCAAAGATGCTCAGGGCAACGAAGTATTCGGCAATGTGGGTGTCGCCTTCCGCCTCGAAGACATCGCCCTGCGCAACGCTTTTGATGCCGAAATCGGGCGCATGAAGCAGGACGGGCGCCTGCTGGAAATCATGAAACGTTACGGCTTCACGGAATCCGAGACAGCCGCCACGACACCGCGCGACCAGCTTTGCAAAGAATAAAGCCCCCCCGGACGGCGGCGTATCCGCCCGCCGTCCGGCCTTGAAGGCAATCCGGATCCCACTATGTCACTTCTAGAGATTCTGGCCGGCATCCTGGAAGGCGCCGACATCACCCTGCAGGTGGTCGGCTACGCCTTGCTGTATGCCATTCCCTTCGCATTCGTGTTCGGCATACTTCAATACCTTACGCGAGGCCTCCCGCGCAAAGGCATCACGTTCATCATTGAATTCTGGCGCAGCAACGCGGTCATCATCCTACTTTACGTGTTCTATTATCTGCTGCCCTTCGTCGGACTGCGCTGGTCCGCCATGAGCGTCGCAGCACTGGTGATCGGGTGCAACGTAGGCGCATACGGCAGCCAAGTGGTGCGCGCCGCGCTGCAAACGCTGGCCCGCGGGCAAATCGAAGCGGGCGCCGCCCTAGGCTTGCCCAGGCTGCATGTGTTGGCTCTGGTGGAGCTGCCCCAAAGCATCCGGCTCATGATTCCGTCGCTGATCAATGAAGCCATACGGCTCATACAAAGCACGGCGCTCGTGTCGTTGCTGGCGCTTTCGGACATGACGTTCAAAGCCAAGGAGATCGGCCAGATCACATACCAGCCGGTCGAAGTCTATAGCGCTCTGCTGCTGGCCTATTTCGTCCTCGCCTACCCTTTCGCATTACTGGGGCGTCGTCTGGAATCCTGGACCACACAAGGAAAGCAGTGACATGAAATTCGACGTCCAGTTCGCCCTGTCGATCACGCCGCTCATTCTGGAAGCGGCCATCACCACGATCTGGGTCACCATCGTCAGCAGTCTGCTCGCCACCGTGCTGGGGTTCGCCCTGGAACTGATGCGCCGCGTCAACCGGCCGATCGCGCTCGTCATGACGGTCGTCATCGATTTCTTCCGGATCACTCCCATCCTGGCGTTGCTGTACTTCCTGTATTTTGTCCTGCCTTTCTACAACATCCATCTGTCGGCGATCACCGTCGGCATCATGACGCTGTCCCTGCACTACGCCGGCTATCTGGCAGAGGTATTCAAGGCGGCGATCACATCCATTCCACATGGCCAGACGGAAGGCGCGCAAGCGCTAGGGCTGCGCAGACCGCACATCGTTTTCATGATTCTGCTGCCGCAGATCCTGCGCAACGCAATACCCGCCATTGCCAATTATGTGCTGTCCATACTGAAGTCCACGCCTTATCTCGCCGTGGTCGCCGTACCCGAAATGCTGGGCGTGGCAATGGACAAGGCGGCTGAGTCCTTCACCTACGTCGAGCCCATGGCCGTCGTCGGCCTGCTGTTTTGCCTGTTCTGCTATGCGGCCGCACGCTCGCTCGACATGGTCCATAAGCACCTGCGCCGCCACGATTGACCCCTACTCCCCCACCTCATTCAGAAGAGAAAGAAAAGGCTTCCCATGAAAATTCAGCAAGTCATCACAGCCGTCGGCCGCCACGGATTTGTGCACAAGGACCTCGCCGCGATCAAGCTCGGTGCACGTGCCAACGGCTTCCTGTTCGAGGGCCCCGCCATCACGCCAGGATTCCAGCGCATCGTCCAGCCCGGCAAGGTGCTTTCGATCATGCTGAAGCTGGAAGACGGATCGATCGCGCACGGAGACTGCGTAGACGTGATTTTTGCCGGGGCGGCGGGACGCGACCCGCTGTTCGCTCCGGATGACCATTTAAGGTCATTTCAAGAACATGTTGCGCCGCGCCTGATTGGCCGCGACACCAGCAGCTTCGCGCCTTTGGCGCGCGAGTTCGATGAGCTGCGGGTCGATGGCAAGAAACTCCATACGGCAATACGCTATGGCTTGAGCCAGGCATTCCTGCATGCGGCGGCCCTATCCACGCGCGAGCTGGCCGTTCAGGTCGTCGATCGTGAGTTCCACACAGGCATCGGCGACGCGCCCATCCCCATTCTGGTTTCCGTTGCCAAGACCGATCAGATTCTGCTGGACCGAATGATCCTGAAGCGCGTGCCCCTGCTTCCGCATGCAAGCTTCACTGTCGTCGAAACGGACCTGGGGCATGACGGGCACAAGCTTCTGGATTTCGCTCAGTACCTGTCCGATCGCATCCGCCAAATCGGGGACGCCGACTACCTGCCCAGGATCCATCTGGACACATACGGAACACTGGGCGAACTGTTCGGCGCGGATACGGAGGCCATGGCAGACTACCTTGCCCGCATTCAGGATACCGTCGCCCCCTATCCCTTCCTGATCGAGTCTCCCATCATTGCCGCTACCCGCGAAGACCAGATCGAGCGCTATGCCGCCCTGCGGGACACGCTGCGCCGAAAAGGCATAGATGTACGGGTGATTGTCGATGAATGGTGCAACACGCTTGAGGACATCCAGGCATTCAGCCACGCACAGGCGGCCGACATGGTGCAGATAAAGCTGCCCGACCTGGGCAGCCTGACGAACACGATCGAAGCCGCCCTATTCTGCAACAGCGCAGGGTTGGGCTACTGCCTGGGCGGGACAGCGAATGAAACAGATCAGTCCTCACGGCTTACCACTCATGTCGCGCTGGCCTGCCGACCCGATTTCATTCTTGCAAAGCCCGGCCTGGGAGGCGATGAAGCTTTGATGATCCAGGAAAACGAGATGCGCCGCACGATAGCCATCCTGGAGGCCGCATGAACATCGTAGGCAGCCCCCCTACGGGCCTTCCCCTATCAGCCGGCCAATATGGGCGTGTTTCACTGCAGATCGAGGAAACCTCCCCAGGCAAGCATAGCGGTCACATCATACTGCCCTGGTCACGCAATGAGTCGGGCTGGGGCACGCTGCGCATTCCCTTCGGCATGGTCGTCAATGGCAATGGCCCGACCGCTTTGCTGACCGGAGCGAATCACGGAGACGAACTGGAGGGCGCGGTTGCGCTGCTGGATTTTTATCAGTCGGTCGATGTGAACGACATCGCCGGCGCCGTACTGCTGGTGCCCATGCTGAACTATCCAGCGTTCCTCGCCGGCCGGCGCTTGTCCCCCATCGACGGCGGCAACATGAACCGCAGCTTCCTCGGCCGCTCCGATGGCACCTTGACCGAACAGATCGCGCACTTCGTGGAAAGCGAACTGATAGAGCGAGCGCAAGCCGTGCTGGATATCCATTCCGGCGGCAGGACAATGATGTTCCATCCCTTTGCCGTTTCACACAAGCTGCCTTGCGAATTGGCGAGCGAGCGGGCACGCCAGGCGTTGCTGGCGTTCGGCGCACCGATCGGGCTGGTGCTGGAAGAACTCGATAGCCGAGGCATGTTGGACGACGCCGTCGAATCGCGCGGCAAGCTGTTTCTTTCAACCGAGCTGGGCGGCGGCGGCTCAACGACGCCTGACAGCCTGCGAATCGCCCGCCGCGGCGTGCACAACTTCCTGGCGCATCTCGGCATATTGCAGGCCGACCCCGTGCCCGCGCCGCAGCCCACGCGCCTGATGACCAATGATGCGTCGGGCTATTTGCTCAGCCAGGAAGAAGGTCTGATCGAGTATGTGGCCGACCTCGGCGATATCGTCAACGAAGGACAAACGCTGGCCCGCCTTTATGACACTCGCTCGCTGGGCGGCAAGCCAAAGGCCTTGCGGGCTCCCGCGTCGGGCATGCTGATCGGCCGCCTGCACGGGGGCTTGGTGCGGTCGGGAGACTTTCTTGCGCTGATCGCCATAGACCTCTGATTTCCCGAGTAACGATTCAATCCACTGTCTACGGAACCGCCCTCATGTCTTTACCTTTTACCAAGCAAGAATACGCGGAACGCGCCGAAAGAGTACGCGACCGGCTGCGCGCTGCGGGCATGGACGCGCTGCTGGTCTCCGACCCGGCCAATATTTACTGGCTCACCGGAGCGCAGGACTGGTGCTTTTACACGCCACAATTCGTGGTGATCGCGGCCGACGCCAAGCGCCATCCCGAACCCTACTGGATCGGACGCGCCATGGACGCCTCGGGAGCCAGGCTGTCGTGCTGGATGCGGCCCGGCCAAATCCGCAGCTACCCCGAATCCTGCGTCCAAACGTCGCGCGCGCATCCATCGCTATATGTGGGACGCTTATTCGATGAGCTGGAATTGTCTGACGCCGCGATCGGCTATGAGTCCGACAGCTATTATCTTTCCCCCCGCAGCTTTGCGCAGCTGCGGCACGCACTGCCCAATGCGAGCTTCCATGATGCCGACTTGCTGATCAACTGGCTGCGGGCGATAAAGAGCGAACGCGAAATCTCCTATATGCGCCAGGCTGCTGCAATCGCTCAGGCGGCGATGCAGGCGGCTTACGACATCATCGCGCCGGGCGTACGGCAGTGCGATGTCATCGCCGCGGCCTTGAAAACCCAAATTTCCCCCAATACATCTTTCGGTGGCGATATGACCGGCCTCAGTCCCATCATTCTCGCCGGCGAAAAAGCATGCACCGCCCATCCGGCCTGGACGGACGAGCCGCTGCATGACAATCAAACCATTGCTCTCGAACTCGGTGGCTGCCGCCGCCGCTATAACTGCGGCCTGGCCCGCACCGTCCACATCGGCAAGGCGGTTCCGGACCTCGTACGCCGCACGTCCGACGCCGTGCGCGAAGGGATGGACGCCGTGCTTTCGGCAGCGCGGCCGGGAGTCGTCGCCAGGGACCTGCACACAGCCTGGCAACGAGTACTCACCCGCCATGGCCTATCCAAAGAAAGCCGAATCGGCTACTCCATCGGTGCGGGATTCTGCCCCGATTGGGGAGAGCATACGATCAGCCTGCGCCAGGAAGACACGACGGAACTGCAAGCAGGCATGACGTTCCACGTGATCCTCGGAATGTGGCAGGACGACTGGGGAATGGAGCTCTCCGAGACCATACTGATTACTCCTGATGGCGTCGAATGCCTGACCGAATTCGATCGTGGCATTTTTCTCAAGCATTGACACTCATGAGGACCACGCATGAAAGCTGAGGCCACACACCCGGCGGGGCAACCCGCAGTCATCATGACCGACGTCCACAAATGGTTCGGCGAACATCATGTGCTCAACGGCATCAATCTGACGGTCCATAAAGGGGAGCGCCTGGTGATCTGCGGCCCCTCGGGGTCGGGCAAGTCGACCTTGGTACGGTGCATCAACCGGCTGGAGGCTCATCAGCAAGGCACCATCATGGTGGACGGCATCGAATTGACGGGCGACAGCCGGAACATCGACGAAGTCCGCCGCGAAGTGGGCATGGTGTTTCAACAATTCAATCTGTTTCCGCACCTCACCGTGCTGCAAAATTGCATGCTGGCGCCTGTCTGGATACGCAAGGTCCCCAAGAAAGCCGCCCAGGAAATCGCTCTGCACTTCCTGGAGCGGGTCAAGATCCCGGATCTCGCGGATCGCTATCCGGGCCGGCTCTCAGGCGGCCAGCAGCAACGCGTCGCCATCGCACGCGCATTATGCATGACGCCAAAAATCATGCTGTTCGACGAACCCACGTCCGCACTCGATCCGGAAATGGTCAAAGAGGTCCTGGACACCATGTGCTCGCTCGCCGACGAAGGCATGACCATGCTTTGTGTGACGCATGAAATGGGCTTCGCCCGGCAGGTCGCGCACCGAGTCGTTTTCATGGATGCGGGCAGCATCATCGAGGAAAACACGCCCGAGCTTTTCTTCACCCATGCCCGGCATCCGCGTACCCGGACATTCCTGGAGCAGATTCTGTGATCAGCACTTCTCCCGCCCTGGATACCGGCTTGTATCGGGCGCCATGGCAGCCGCTCATGGACCCAGCTACCGGCGAAGCCGTCGCGCACGTCGGTTGGGCGGCCACGCAAGACATGCGAGCCGCCATAGATGCCGCCGAGGGCGCTTTCCCCCTCTGGCGCGGGACGCTGGCTTGCGAGCGAGGCAACGCCTTGAGACGATGGGCCAGCGCGATGCGCCGGAAAAAAACCCAATTGGCCCAGATCATCGTGCTGGAACAAGGCAAGCCCCTTGCCGAGGCGGAAGCGGAAGTGCTCTATGCGGCCGGCTTCAAGCAATCAGGACTTGGCCGCGAGGGGTCTCGCCACGGCATCCAGGAATACATGGAACTGAAATATGTGTGCGTGGGCGATCTGGCCGGATGACGGCCGGAATGGCCACGCGCCAGCGCGGCGTCGCGCATTGCAAACCAACGCCCTATCAAAGGAATCGCAATGACCACCTCCGATATCGATAGTATCGCCATGATGGACCGCAGCACCGTCATGCACCCCTTCACGCATCTGAAAAACCACGCAAGCGGCAAAGACGACGGCCCCATCATCATCGATGGCGGACGAGGGATACGCATCACGGATGCCGCCGGCCGCAAGTACATAGACGGGTTCGCCGGCCTGTATTGCGTGAACATCGGCTACGGCCGTACGGAAGTCGCGCAAGCCATCGCCGACCAAGCGCGCAAGCTTGCTTATTATCACTGCTATGCCGGGCATACCACCGAAGGCCTGGCACGGCTATCGGACCGGCTCGTGCGCATGGCGCCGGGCCGGATGAGCAAGGTCTTCTATGGGCTCTCGGGTTCGGATGCAAATGAGACCAATATCAAGCTGGTGTGGTACTACCATAACCTGATCGGCAAGCCCAAGAAGAAAAAAATCATTGCGCGCGAACGCGGCTACCACGGCTGCTCCATCGTATCCGGCTCACTGACGGGCCTGAGCTTCTATCACGATTACATGGACCTGCCCGTGTCGGGCATACTGCGCGCGGGCGTTCCGCATCATTACTGGGGCGGGCGCCCGGGCGAATCCGAAGAAGCGTTTTCCGAGCGGCGTGCAGCGGAGCTGGAGGCAATGATACTGCGCGAAGGCCCCGACACCATCGGCGCGTTCATTGCGGAACCGGTGCTGGGCACCGGCGGCATTACCCCGCCCCCATCAGGCTACTGGGACAAGATCCAGGCCGTACTGCGCAAGCATGAAATCTTGCTGATCGCCGACGAGGTCATCACCGGCTTTGGAAGAATAGGAACTCCATTCGGCTCCCATCTATATGGCATGGAACCGGACCTCATCACTTCCGCCAAGGGCCTCACCGCCGCTTACGCGCCGCTGTCGGCCTGCATCATCAGCGAAAAAGTATATGCCGCCATGGAGCAGGCCAGCGACCGTATCGGCGCTTTTTCCCATGGCTATACCTACTCCGGCCATCCTCTGGGCGTGGCCGCCGCCAATGCCGTGCTGGATATCGTCGAACGGGACGGGCTGATCCATTATGCTGCCGAAACGGGGGCCTACTTACAGCAACAGATGCAGCAAGCATTCTCCGGCCTTCCTATCGTCGGAGAGGTACGCGGTGTCGGCATGCTCGCAGCCATTGAATTCGTGGCAGACCCGGCAAAAAAACTGCGCTTCGACGCCGCGCTCGGCGTGGGCGCACGAATCTCCGCCGCAGTGCGCAAGCGCGGCCTGATCGCACGCGCCATGCCTCACGGCGATATCCTGGGCTTTGCCCCGCCGCTCATCGCCACTCGCGAGGATATCGACGAAATCGTCGCCATCACCAAGGAAGGGATTGCCGAAGTCATGGAGCAGCTCTGAAGCAACCCATCCGGGAACGGAGCGGGGCCGGGGCCCAGCCCCGCCGCCCCGGCCGCCGTCAGCGGCTCATGCCGCGGGCGCTGATGGGCCAGACGGCTTCCACGCGGTCGCCGCGCATGGCGACGACGCAGTCGTGCAGATTGAAAGTGGGGTCGCAGTGGCCGGGGATGAGGCGGACCTTGTCGCCCAGGCGGGGGCCTTGCGCGCCTTCGTCTATGCTGAGCATGCTGTGCTCGTCGTTCACCGCCACGCAGCGCACGCCCTCGTAGCCGACCAGGCCCGGCATGCCGCTTTCGGCGGTGGTGGACTTCAGGCCGACGTCCAGCACGGCGCGGTCGGGGGATGGGGCGCTCATGACGGTGGCGAGCAGGAACAGGCTGTGGCGGAAGGCCAGCGTGTCGTCCCAGTCTATGCCGCCGTAGTCCGTGTCCATGAAGGCATAGGTGCCGGCCTGGATCTCGGTGAAGACGTCGCTCTTGACGTCGAAAGCGGCCGTGCCGGTGCCGCCGCCCGTGACGACCGGGCAGGCGATGCCGGCCTGTTCGAGCGCCTGCAGATGCTTGCGGATCAGCTTGACGGCCTTGTCCCAGGACTTTTGCCGCTGTTCCAGGCTGCGCTTGTGTTGCAGGCCGCCATGGTAGGCCTGGATGCCGGCGAAGCAGACTTGCGGCAGGCGCTCGACCAGCTGCGCCAGCGCGACCAGCTCTTCGGGGGACTGCACGCCGCAGCGCTTCTGGCCGACGTCGATCTCGACCAGCACGCCCACGCTGGCTTTTTCGGCCAGCATGGCGTCGGACAGTTCCTGCGCGGCGCGAGCGTCGTCGACGCAGACGGTGATTTGCGCCTGTTTGGCCAGGCGCGCCAGCAAGGCCAGCTTCTGTGCGCCGACCACTTCATTGCTGATGTGGATGTTGCGGATGCCGGCGGCGATGAAGGGAATGACTTCCGTTACTTTCTGGCAGCAGATGCCGACGGCGCCCAGCGCCAGCTGGCGCAGCGAGATCTCGGGGCAGCGATGCGCTTTCGCGTGGGGGCGGAGTTCGACCCCATGGCGCTCGGCCAGGACCTGCATGGTGCGCAGATTGTCTTCGAAAGCGTCCAGGTCGAGGACCAGCGCCGGCGTATCGACGGCCGACAAGGGGTCGCCCACCCGGGCGATGGGCTGGACACAGAGATCGGCCGGCGCCGCCACGTGTGTATCCGCCAGTGTAAGTGCTCCCATTTCCGTCTCCGTAGTCGGTTTAAACTGTTGGCCTCGCAGGCCGCACGGTAACCCAAGCGTATGTTTGCAGCAACAGGCTGAATTGCCCCTCGTGGTAAATCGGCGTAAAGTCGTCAATAACTTTACCGGTCACGCTTTTTATATTTAGTGTCTTTCGCAAACGGCAACCGGAATCGCATCTCTATGTTCGATATATTGGTTTATTTGTTCGAAACCTACTATACACCGCAAGCCTGTCCCGAAGCGGATGTATTGGCCCATAAGCTTGCCGCGGTCGGTTTCGAGCACGAAGACATCGACGAAGCGCTAGGCTGGCTGCATGGCCTGGCCCAATCCACCGAGCAATGCGGCCAACTGGCGCATGCCCCCCAGCGCAACAGCACCCGCGTCTTCACCAGCGACGAATACCATCACCTGGGCACCCAGGCCATCGGTTTCATCACCTTCCTGGAGAACTCGGGCGTGCTGCCGCCCGCGCTGCGCGAAATCCTGATCGAACGCGCCCAGGCCACCAGCGAATCCCCGATTTCGCTGGCCAAGATCAAGATCATGGCGCTGATCGTGCTTTGGAGCCAGGAAGCCGAAGTCGACCACCTTGTATTCGAAGAGCTACTGGCCGACGATCACACCCGCTTGTCGCACTGAACCACAGGGCGCATGGCATTTTCCGCAAGCAAGAGTACCGTTCCATACCGGGGGCGTTTTGCCCCCAGCCCAAGCGGGCCGCTGCACAACGGTTCACTGCTGGCCGCCATGGCCAGCTATCTGGACGCCCGGGCCCGCCATGGCGAATGGCTGCTGCGCATCGAAGACATCGACACGCCGCGCGTGGTGCCGGGCGCGGACCGATACATCATGCAACAACTCCAGGCCCTGGGCATGCGCTGGGACGGCGAGCCCGTCTGGCAGTCGCAGCGGCTTCCCCTGTACCAGCAAGCCTTCGACGCCCTGGCCGCGCACGATCGCGTCTATGGCTGCGCGTGCACGCGGCAGGAACTGCCCCCCGAAGGCCCGTATCCCGGAACCTGCCGCCATGGCCTGCCCGCGGGCCGGCGCACGCGCGCCTGGCGCTTCCGCGTCCTGCCCGGCATCGAGCGCTATACGGATCGCTGGTACGGGCCCCAGGAGCAGGACGTGCTGGCCGCAACGGGCGATTTCATCATCAAGCGGGCCGACGGCTTGTGGGCCTATCAACTGGTGGTGGTGGTGGACGATGGCGACCAGGGCATCACGCATATCGTCCGCGGCGCCGACCTGCTGGAGTCCACGGCGCGGCAGCGGGTGCTGGCGCGCGCGCTGGGGCTGCGGTATCCGGAAGTGATGCACGTCCCGCTGCTGTGCGATGAGACGGGCCGCAAGCTGTCCAAGCAGAACCATGCCGCCGCGATGGATCTGAGCGACCCCGTCCTGACGCTGAACAGGGCGTGGCAGGCCCTGGGCTTCGAAGCGCTGCCCGTTCCCGACTGCCGGGCATTCTGGGCCGCCGCGGTGGGGCATTGGGCCGCCCGCTTCGGCGAGCGGCACCGGCCTTAGGCGTCCGGCCCCAGTGGCCGCAAGTCCTGATCCAGCAAGCGCCGCAGCAGCCCCGTGCCGTGGCTTCCCACCCGGATTTCACCATAGCGCGCGGACGCATAGCGGTCGGCCTGGCCTTCCGGAAAGAACCAGGCGTCGGTGACGATGCGCACTTCGTGATTGCGCAGGCGGAATTCCAGCAGCACGCTGCCGTCGGGCAACGGGTCGCCGCCTGCGTCACGGTCCGCCAGCATGCCCGCCAGCCGCCAGACGCCCTGCGCGTCGCGGCGCAAGATCATGAAGCCGCCACGCCGGGCATTGACGGCCCGCGCCTCCGGCGTGGCGCCATCCCGCAGCGCATTGCGCAACTGCTCCGCCGGTTCGAAACGCAAGGCCATGTAGTCGCCCTGCATCAGCGATCGCGGGTCGACGGGCGCCAGCGCCAGCACGACCGTCGCCCCATTCCTCAGGATGCCTTCCCGCTGCCGGATCCCGGCATTGACGACGGCCAGAATCAGCAGCAGCCCGGCCACCAGCCCGACGGAGCCGCGCAGGACGGGCCGCCGCGGCGCCCCATGCGCCGCCCGATCCTCTTTGCCCGGCGGCTCGAGGACATGCCCCAAGGCAAGGCCTGCCAGCGCCAGCCAGCCGCCGGTCAGCGCCAGCACCAGGGACTTCTGCAGCAGGGTGGAATCCAGCATGTAATAGAAACGGCTCAAATAGGCCAACAGGCCCAGGACGGCGAAGGCCAGCAGGCTGCGGCTGCCGAAAGCCCGGGCCAGCACCAGCCACAACAGCGCCATGGACACGCCCGGCGCGCCCATCCAGCCCACGGACGCCAGCGCCAGCGCCGCCGGCGCCGCCAGCCTGAGAGCCGGAGGCACCCCCGGGGCGCGCCACAGAACCGCCGCCAGCACGCACACGGGCAGCGCCGCGCAGGCAAGCCATAGAAGCGCGACTTCCGGAGCACCGCCCCAGGCGGACGACAGGCCGAACACGGCCGGTGCGGGCGCCGTCCAGGCCAACAGCTGGACGACGCAGCTCAAGGCCCACGCCAGCGGCATCACCCCCCAGCGGCGGCGCTGCTGCCCGATGGCCCATGCCAGAACGGCCGCCACCGCCAGCCACCACAAGCGGAAATAAGCGGGCAAGGCGCCGGACAGGGACGCGCCGCCGTCCAGCAGGCCCGGCACAGCGGCGCCCTCCGGCCAGCCCAGGACGAGAAGCGCGACGAGGACGGCGAAGGCGCAAAGAAAACGCAGGACGGCATTGCCCGCCAGGCGGTACATGGCCAGGCCATAGGCCAGGATGAGACCGCCGCGCGCAACGGCGGCCGGATCATCGAGCGCATACAGGCCGCCCACGCTCATGAATACGCCCGCCGCGCCCAGCACCAGCCCGGCCTCCTGCGCCAGGCGCCCCGGCTTTGCGCGCGCCAGGACGATGCCGGCGGCGCTGGCGCACAGCCCCGCCGCCCAGGCGGTGCCCGCGTCCGCCCCCAGCGTGATGAAAATGAAGACGACCAGCAGGGCGGCGGTGAACGCCATGGTGCCCAGCCGGAATAGGCTGATGAACCAGGGGAAGGACTGGTCCGTGTCCGGCGCCCCATCAGGCTCCCGGTCCGCGCGCCAGAGGCGCAGCAAGCGGTGCACGCCCAGCCCGGCCACGGCGGTCAGCGCCAGGACGCCGCCGAGCAGCGCCGCTTCCGACCGGATGGACGACAGCAGCGCCACGGCGAACAGCGCGAACGCCGCCAGGCCGGCCAGCGCCACCATGGCCAGGTCCGGCTTGCGGACGGAATACAGGTAATAGGCCGCCGCCGCGAGCAAGCCGCCCAGCCCCATCAGGCGCCATGCCGCGAAATCGGCGTCCAGCACCGCGAGCTGGGCCGCGAGCAGCCAGCCCCCCGCCGTCATGAGCAATGCGCGCGGCCCGATCCGCCAGGCGTCGCCCAGCCTGCCGGCCGCCGCCTCCCACAGCGCCAGCAGCAAAATATTCAAGCCCGCCAGCAAGATGCCGCCCGCCGCCGGCGTGTCGCCCAGAATCGCCCCGAACACGCCCGAGCCGAATATGCCCAGGTAAAGCGCCGCCGCCACGTTCGCCAGGCACGCGCACAGTAGGCCCAGGAATACGCCCGGACGGGCCAGGAGCCAGGGAATCAACAAAAGCGCCCACAGCAGGAAGAGCTGCCAGGAATCGGCGCCGGTCTGATATATTTGGCCGAAAAGCGCCAGCAGCCCGCCGGTGGCGACGGCGGCCAGGTCCAAGGCCAGGACAGGCGAAGGCGGGCCCGAAATCTGCCTGCCGCCAATCACCCGCCCCGCGGCGGGGGGCCGGGCCGGGCGGCACGCCGCCAGCAGCAGGCCCGCCAGCAGGATCTGCGCGCCGGCCAGCTTCTGGAAAGCCGTGGCGTGTTCCCAGTTGGCGGCAACCCAGCATATGCCGGCCGCCCCCAGCAGCAGGCAGCCCAGCGCCAAGGCCGTTTTCCGCAGGAAGTCCGGCCAGCGGGCCCAGGCTGGGAAAGCGGATTTATCACCCTCGACTTGCATAGTGCGTTTCTCACCTCGTATTATCCGCGCTATTGCTGCTGAAATGCAGTTATTGGAATCACATGACTAAAACGCTCATTATTGCCGAGAAGCCTTCGGTGGCCCTGGATATATCGCGCGCCCTGGGTGGGTTCACCCGGGAAGGCGACTATTTCGAAAGCGATCGCTATGTGCTGGCCTCCAGCATCGGCCATCTGCTCACCCTGGTCGCCCCCAACGACCCTGTCCGTGGCAAATGGAGCTTTACGCATCTTCCCGTCATTCCTCCCAAATTCGAGCTCGGCCCCACCGACAAGCGTTCGGCGGAACGCCTGAAACTGCTGGTGAAGCTGCTCAAGCGCAAGGACGTCACCGCCGTCATCAACGCCTGCGACGCGGGCCGCGAGGGCGAGCTCATTTTCCGCTACATTCTGCAATACTCCGGGGTGAACAAGCCCGTCCAGCGGCTGTGGCTGCGCTCCATGACGCAAGCCGCCATACGCGAAGCCTTCGAAAACCTGCGCGATGACGCCGCCATGAAGCCGCTGGAGGCCGCCGCGCGCTCGCGCGCCGAAGCCGACTGGCTGGTGGGCATCAACGGCACCCGCGCCATGACGGCCTTCAACAGCAAGGACGGCGGTTTTTTCAAGACGCCGGTGGGCCGGGTGCAGACGCCGACGCTGGCCATCGTCAATGAACGCGAAGAACGCATCCGCAGCTTCGTGCCCCGCGACTACTGGGAAGTGCATGCCACGTTCGTGGCCGCCGGCGGCCTGTATGCCGGCCGCTGGTTCGATCCCAAGTTCGCCAAAGACGAACGCGACCCCGAAAAGCGCGATTCCCGGCTCTGGTCGCGCAACGCCGCCCAGACCATCGTCACAGCCTGCCTTGGGCAGCCCGGGCACGTCACGGAAGAATCCAAGCCCTCGACGCAAATCTCGCCCGCGCTGTTCGACCTGACCTCGCTGCAGCGCGAAGCCAACTCCCGCTTCGGGTTTTCGGCCAAGACCACGCTGGCCCTGGCGCAAACCCTGTACGAACGCCACAAGGCGCTGACCTACCCGCGTACCGATTCACGCTATCTGCCCGAAGACTATCTGCAAACGGTGCAGCACACCATGGAAGCCTTGGCCGAAGGCGGGTCCTCGGCGGCCGCCGGCGTCCGGCCCTTCGCTGCGACCATCTGCAAGCAGAAATGGGTCAAGCCCAACCGGCGCATCTTCGACAACAAGAAGGTGTCCGACCACTTCGCCATCATCCCCACGCTGCAGATTCCGCGCGAACTGAGCGAGGCCGAAGGCAAGATCTACGACCTGGTCGCCAAGCGCTTCCTCGCCGTGTTCTTCCCCGCCGCCGAATTCAGGCTCACCACCCGCATCACCGAGGTATCGGGGCACCATTTCAAGACGGAGGGCAAGGTCCTGGTGTCTCCCGGCTGGCTGGCCATCTACGGCCGCGAGGCCCAGGGCGACGACGCCAACCTGGTGCCGGTCGCCGAAGGGGAAAAAGTCAAGACCGAGGACGTCCAGGTGAAGGACCTGGTCACCAAGCCGCCCGCCCGCTACACCGAAGCCACGCTGCTTTCCGCCATGGAGGGCGCCGGTAAGCTGGTGGACGACGAAGCCCTGCGCGAAGCCATGTCGGAACGCGGCCTGGGCACGCCCGCCACCCGGGCGGCCATCATCGAAGGCCTGCTGAACGAAGGCTATCTGCGGCGCGAAGGGCGCGAGCTCGTTCCCAGCGCCAAGGCCCGGCAGCTCATGACCCTGCTTTCCGGGCTGGGCGTCAACGAACTGACCTCGCCCGAGCTCACCGGCGAATGGGAACACCGGCTCAAGCAGATCGAGCAGCGCGAACTCGACCGCGACGCCTTCATGCGGGAAATCGCCCAGATGACGCAGGTGATCGTGAAACGGGCGAAGGAATACGAACGCGACACCGTGCCCGGCGACTACGCCACCCTGTCGACGCCCTGCCCCAAATGCGGCGGGGTGGTCAAGGAAAACTACCGCCGCTACGCCTGCACCCAGTGCGATTTCTCCATCGGCAAGCACCCGGGCGGGCGCACCTTCGAAATCCCCGAAGTGGAAGAATTGCTGTCCAAGCGGCAGCTCGGCCCCCTACCCGGCTTCATCAGCAAGATGGGGCGTCCCTTCTCCGCCCTGCTGCGCATCACCGACGAATACAAGCTCGAGTTCGATTTCGGCCAGAAAGAAGACGAAGACACCGAACCGGTCGACTTCTCGGGCCACACGCCCGTGGGCGACTGCCCCAAGTGCGGGCACAAGGTCTATGAATACGGCATGAATTATGTGTGCGAGAAATCCGTGGGCCCCGACAAGACCTGCGATTTCCGCAGCGGCAAGATGATTCTGCAGCAGGAAATTTCGGCGGAACAAGCCCGGAAACTGCTCAGCGAGGGCAAGACCGACCTGCTGGACGGCTTCGTATCCAGCCGCACGAACCGCAAGTTCAAAGCGTATCTGGTCAAGCAGCCCGACGGCAAGATAGGCTTCGAATTCGAACCCCGCGCCGAAAAGGCCGGGACGAAAACCGCGGCGAAAACCGCCACGGCCGCCAAGGCGGCAAGCAAGACGGCCGAAAAAGCGGCGCCCAAGAAGGCGGCAACCAAGACCGCGACCAAGGCGGCGCCCAAGAAAGCCGCGGTCAAGAAGGCCGCCGTGAAGAAGGCGCCGGCAAAAAAGGCGGCCGGCAAGACTGCCGCCAAGAAGGCCGCCACGGCCACCGCGAACATCGATTCCTACGACGACGACCCACCGTTCTGACCGGGCGGCCGGGGCCCCTCGGCTTCCATGGGCGGCGGGCCGCCGCCTATCAGTGTTTTCCCTAGTTTGGCATCCTGCCCTGGTCCTCGTAGAATCCTTGAACTTACCGATCGTTCGGTAAGTTCAAGGATTCTACCCGCCCGCTATTCCCCACGCCAGTAAGGAGACAAATGAATACTCTCTTGCACGCCGTCGTGGCGCTCGCCGCCTCGATGAGCGCCGTCCTGCCGTCCGCCGCCGGCGCCGACGCCGGCTATCCCGACAAACCCATCCGCCTGGTCGTGCCCTTCGCCCCCGGCGGCGGCGCCGACTATAGCGCCAGGCGCTTCGCCCAGCCCTTGTCCGAGGCCCTGAAGCAGCCCATCATCATCGACAACGTGCCCGGCGCGGGCGGATCCATGGGCGCCAACAAAGTCGCCAAAGCCGCGCCGGACGGCTACACCCTGCTGTACACCACGCCCGGCCAGCAGATGACCGCGCCCTATCTGATCGAGAACCTGCCCTACGACGCTTTCAAGGACTTGCGCCCCGTCAGCCAGCTCACCGCCGGCACCAACGTGCTCGTCGTCAACAAAGACTTCCCCGCCCGGTCGGTGCGGGAACTGATCGACCACGTCAAGAAGAACCCCGGCACGGTCAATTTCGCCAGCTCCGGCATCGGCTCCACCAGCCATCTGGCGGGCGAACTGTTCAAGAAAATGGCCGGCGTGGACATCGTCCACGTGCCCTACCGCGGCTCGGCGATCGCGGCCGCGGACGTCATCGGCGGCCGCGTCGAAATGTCCATCGACACCTTGAGCGTCTACCTGCCGCATATCCAGTCGGGCGCCGTGCGGGCATTGGGCGTTTCCACGCTGGAACCCAATCCCATCATTCCCGACGTCCCGCCCATCGCCAAAACCCTGGACGGCTTCGAAGCGTCGCCGGTGAATTACATCAGCGCCCCCGGCGGCACGCCGGAGCCGATCATCAAGAAGCTCAGCGAGGCGATCATCGCGGTGGCCGAGGATCCGGCCCTGCGGGCCAACTTCGCCTCCACCGGCTCCAGGCTGGCCGGCAGCACCCCCGCGGAAATGGAAGCGCTGGTCCGCAGCGAGCAGAAGCGCTGGAAAGAGGTGATAGACAGCGCCGGCATCGCCGTGACGAACGCCAAATGAATCGAAACCCCACATTCATGCAACAGGAGCATTCATGAACAGACTCTTCAAGCAACTGAGGCTGGCCGGCGCCGTGATCGGGCTTGCCTGCGCCGTGTCCACCGCCCATGCGGAAACCTATCCCGACCGTCCCGTGACCATCATCGTGCCGTACGCGCATGGCGGCGTGACCGATCTGTATGCGCGCTCCATCGGCGATTACCTGGGCCGCCACTGGAACACCCAGGTCATCGTCGACAACAAGGGCGGCGCCGGCACCATGATCGGCACCCAGCACGTCAGCCGCGCCAAGCCCGACGGCTACACCATCCTGCTCACCAGCTACGCCTTCACGTCCAACCCGATATTGCGCAAGGACCTGAACTACGACCCCGGTTCGTTCGAGCCCGTCATGCTGCTGGGCAACAGCCGCAGCATGCTGGTCGTGAACAGCCAGAGCGAGCTGAAGACCCTGGACGACGTCATCGCCAAAGGCAAGCAATCGCCCGGCAACCTGAAATTCGCCTCGTCCGGCAACGCGTCCAGCCCCCATATCGCGGCCGAACTGTGGGCCAAGGAAGTCGGCGTGACCATCACCCATGTCCCATACAAGGGCACGGCGCCGGCCATGAACGATCTGTACGGCGGGCTGGTGGACGGCATTTTCGACGGCCCCAGCTCCATCAACAGCGTCCGCGCCGGCCGGCTGCGCGCGCTGGGCATCGCCCACGACACCCGGCACCCCGCCGCACCCGAAGTCCCCACCTTCAAGGAGCAGGGCATAGACCTGGTCTTCGGCAGCTGGTTCGGCTTCCTGGCGCCCAAGGGCACGCCCCAGCCCGTTCTTCAGAAAATCAACCGGGGCCTGAACGATGCGATCAAGGACCCGCAGGTGCGCGGCGTGCTCGACAAGGCGGGCTTGTTCGTGTCGGGCGGCACGCCCAAGGAATTCGCCGATTTTCTGGCGTATGAATCAAAGCGCCTGCAAGGTCTGGTGGATGCCGGCGTGCAGTTGGTCGTCCAATAGCCCACCATGGAAGCAAACGTGATGAATTTCAAGCATATAGAAGTCGAGAAGCAGGATGGCGTGGCCATCGTCTACCTGAACCGCCCGCCCGTCAACGCGCAGAACGCCGAGCTGCGGGCGGAACTGATCGGCGCATTCGACGCCTTCAACGACGACGATGACGTACGCTGCATCGTCCTGACCGGGCGGGGCGACGTCTTCTCGGCCGGCGCCGACATCTCCGAGCGCCCCGCCATCAAGAAACGCGGCCCGGGCGCCTATTGGAACCACAACCGCCTGGTGCGCGAGGCCTCGCTCTCGATCGCCGACTGCAGCAAACCGGTGATCGCCGCCGTCAACGGCCCGGCCATCGGCGCCGGCTTCGGCCTGATGGCCGCCTGCGACATCTGGATCTGCTCCGACAACGCCTATGTGTCCATGCCGGAGATCAACGTGGGCCTGGCCGGCGGCACCGCGCTGCTGCAGCGCGTGTTCGGCAAGTCGCGCGCGCGCCGCATGTTCTATACCGGCATGAAGGTTTCCGCCGACGAGCTCTACCGCGTCGGCCTGATCGAAGCCAGCCTGCCGCGCGAGGAATTGATGCCTTACGCGCTGGATCTGGCGCGCGAAATCGCCGGCAAGGCGCCCCTGGCGCTGCAATACGCCAAGCAGGCGGCCCAGGTCACGCTGTCGATGCCGCAGCGCGAAGGCTACCGCTACGAACAGAACATCACGGTCGCACTGTCCAATACGGAAGATGCGCAGGAAGCCCAGCGGGCCTTCCTGGAAAAGCGCCGCCCTCAATACAAGGGGCGTTGACATGCGGCATGCACTGAACGAGCGCTTCCTGTCCTTGCCCTCCAGCGGCAATGACGAAACGGGAAAGTACCTGGAATTCCAGAACGAAGTCCGCCAATTCGCGCAACGGAACTGCCCGGACGACATCCGCGAGAAAGTCAGGAACGGCGAAAAGGTCACGCGCCCCGTCTACAGCCGGTGGCAGCAGATCCTGTGCAAGCAGGGCTGGGCCGCGCCCAGCTGGCCCAAGGAGCACGGCGGCACCGGCTGGGATCTGCGGCAGCGCATGATCTTCGAAGAGGCCATCGCCGACTTCGACTGCCCGCCGCTGTACCATCACGGCCTGGGCCATATCGGCCCGGTCATCATGCATTTCGGCACGCCGGAGCAAAAGGCGAAGTACCTGCCCCGCATCATCGACACCTCGGACTGGTGGTGCCAGGGCTATTCCGAGCCCAATTCAGGGTCGGACCTGGCTTCGCTGCAGACGCGCGCGGAGCGCCACGGCGACCATTACGTAGTCAATGGCCAGAAGATCTGGACCTCGCACGGCCACGAAGCCAATATCATCTACCTGCTGGTGCGCACGTCGCGCGAAGCCAAGAAGCAGGACGGCATCTCGCTGCTGCTGGTCGACATGGACACGCCGGGAATCACCGTGCGCCCCATCGAGACCATAGACGGCTGGCATCACGTCAACGAAGTCTTCTTTGAAAACGTGCGGGTGCCGGCGGATCGCCTGGTGGGCGAAGAAGGCAAAGGCTGGAACTGCGCCAAGTATCTGCTGGAACGCGAGCGCCTGCCGCCGGCCAGCGTCGCCCAGCTGGTGCGCCAGTGGCGCCGGGTCGCGCATCTGCTCTGGGACAGCCGGCGGGAAAACGCCCGCGACCGCGACTATGCCGCGCTGGACCAGCGCATGCTCATGCTGGCCGCGCAGATCAAGGGCGCGCGCGAAATGCTGGCGTCGGCCATCGACGACATGATGCAAAAGCGCCCCCTGGGCGCGAAGCCTTCGGCCCTGAAGCTCATGTGCAGCCTGGTGGCCCAGGCGCTGACGGAAGTGGCCCTCCGGGTCACCGGGCCGGCAGCCACGCAGCGCTTCCTGACGGAGCAGGGCGGCCAGACCGACGCCGGCCTGTGGCTGCAGAACTATCTGTTCACCCGCTCGAAGACCATCGCCGGCGGAACGACGGAAGTCCAGCGCAATGTCGTCGCGCGTGAATTGCTAGGAGCATGATCCATGGCTTTTGAACCAGCAGTTGTTTTTCCGGGCGTCCTGTTCGACGGCGCCGAACGCTACGCCAAGGATGTGTCCGCGGCGACTCCCGCTTCGTCCATCATCCAGGAGATGGGCTGGGGCGGCACCCTGATCCCCGAGGCGGAGGGCGGCTACGGCGGCCGCTTCAACGACCTCGGATCCCTCATCGAAGGCATGGCGGCGCGCGCCGTCAACCTGCCCGTCATGACGCGTTGCGGCATCGTGCCCGCCATGCTGGGCGCGGCGCCGGCGAACGCGGCCGTCGAGCGGCTGCGGGCGCAAATCGCCGCCGGCGAGGCCTGCGTCGAATTCGCCGGCCCGCTGAGCCGGCGTGAAAGCGGGACCGCGCCCACGCTGTCTTCGGCGGCGGGCGCCCCGGTCCTCGCGGGCAGCCTGGAGCCCGTCGAGCTGACGGACGAATGCACCCACATCCTGTTCAACGCCGTCGACGCCGCCACGGAGGAAGCCCTGGTCATCCTGCTGGATGCCCAGGCGCTGGGCGGACGGACGGCGTCCTACGTCACCGTCGAGGGCCGCAGCGTCCGGCGCCTGGACCTGAACGGCTGCACGCCGGCCGGCGTCGGCATACTGGCCCGCGGCGCCGCCGCCACGGCCATGCAGTCCGCCGGCTGGCGCATCGCCCAGGCGGCGGTGGCCGCCGACATCGTGTGCACCATGAACTACGCGCTCGCCGAGACGCTGCGGTATCTGCAGGAAAGAAAACAGTTCGGACAGGCGCTGGCGCAATTCCAGGTGCTGCGCCATGACGCCGCGAAGCTGTACGTGACCTTCGAAAGCTGCAAATGCCTGCTGATGTCGTCCCTGCGCTCGCTGGACGGCGCAAAAGGCGCCGCCGAAAGCGCGGCGGCATTCGACCTGCTCGGCCTGTACGTGCGCGAACAGGCGATAGAATTCGCACAGGCGGTCATCCAGTTGCACGGCGGCATGGGCATGACGCGGGAAACCCTGGCGGCCCGCATGGCCACGCGCCTGATCGCGCTGGCTTTCCGCTACGGGGACGCCTGCAGCCACGTGAAGGCGCTGGGCGAATTTCAGGGAGCGGCCGGCCAATGAACCAAGCAGCAATGGAGGTCCACGCCCTGGACCCCTTCTTCAATCCACGATCCGTCGCCATCATCGGCGCCTCGTCCGACCCGTCCAAGCTGGGCGGCAGGCCCATCCGCTTCCTGCGCGCAGCGGGCTACGCCGGCCGGATCTACCCGATCAACACGCGCTCGGAGACCGTGCAAGGGCTGCAAGCCTATCCGACGCTGGCCGACATCCCGGGCGAGGTCGATCAGGCGCTGATCATCGTTCCCGCGTCGGCCGCGCCCGATGCGCTGCGGGCTTGCATCGCCAAGGGCATCAAGGCCGTTCAGGTGCTGAGCTCGGGTTTCGCCGAAGAAAGCGAAGAGGGCCGCCTGCGCCAGGAAGAGATGTCCGCCCTGGCCGCGCGCCATGGCGTGCGCCTGCTGGGTCCGAACTGCCTGGGCATCGTCAGCGTGCGGAACCGCTATTTCGCCACGTTCTCCACCGCCCTCGAAGCGCTCGTTCCACAGCCGGGCGGCATCAGCTTCGCCACGCAAAGCGGCGCCTTCGGCTCCTGCGCCTATGCCCAGGCGATCCAGCGCGGACTGGGCATCGCCCGCATCGTGGCGACCGGGAACGAAGCGGACATCGACGTCACGGAATGCATCGACTTTCTGGCGTCGGACCCCGAGACCCGCGTCATTTGCGCCGCCATCGAAGGCTGCCGGGACGGCAACCGGCTGCGCCGCGCCCTGCTGAAGGCGGCCGCGGCGGGCAAGCCGGTCATCCTGATGAAAGTGGGCAGTTCGGCCACCGGCCAACAGGCCGCCGCCACCCACACCGGCGCGATCGCGGGCGACGACAAGATCTTCGACGTCGTGTGCCGGGAATGCGGCGCCTGGCGGGCGCAATCCATCGAAGAAATGCTGGACATCGCCTATGTGCGCAGCCAGCTTGCCGAGCCCGCGAACGACCGTGCCAACATCATCACCGTGTCCGGCGGCATCGGCGTCCTGATGGCGGACGACGCGGAACGCCACGGCGTCGCCGTCCCCGCGGCGGCGCCGGCGCTGCAGGCCCGGATACGCGGCATCGTGCCCTTCCTGGTGGGCGTGAATCCGCTGGACACCACGGCACAGATCGGCGCCATCAAGCGCGGCATACCGGACCTGGCCGAGCTCGTCATCCAGGAAACCGATTGCGCCACGCTGTTCCTGTACCTGGCGCAGATTCCTTGCGACCCGCGCCGCTTCGTGCCCCTGCTGGCGGACCTCGCCGAACTGCGCCGGAAGTACCCGGACCGCCTGCTGGTGCTGATCGGCCCGTCGGACGACGAGATGCGCCGGCAGCTGGAGGCGCAGGGCCTGGTCATCTTCTCCGATCCCGGCCGCGCAATGCGCGCCGTCGGCGCGCTGTGCGAGATCGCGCGGCGGCGGGCTTCGCTGCATCCCGGCCTGCCCGATCCCGGCCGCCGGGCGCGGCGGCCGGACGTGGCGGTCGATCCGCGCGCCGGCTCCTTGAACGAGATGCAGGCCAAGCGGCTGCTGTCGGAATACGGCTTGCCGGTGCCGCCGGAAGCCCTATGCCGGACGGAAGCCGAGGCCGTCGCCGCGGCACAGCGGCTAGGCTACCCCGTGGTCGCGAAAATCGTCTCGCCGGACATCCAGCACAAGACCGAATTCGGCGGCGTGGTCCTGGACCTGGCCGACGCGGATGCGGTGCGCCGGGCTTTCGGCGCCCTGATGGGCAAGGCCGCCGCGCTGCCCGGCTCGCCCCGGATCGAGGGCGTGCTCATTGCGCCCATGATCCGCAAAGGCACCGAAACCATTCTGGGCATCCATGTGGATCCGATCTTCGGTCCCATGGTGATGTTCGGCCTGGGCGGCGTGGCCGTGGAATTGTTCCGCGACGTGGCCTTCGCCTCGGTGCCGCTCTCGCCCGCCCGCGCCGAACAATTGATCCGTTCGGTCAAGGCCTCGCAACTGCTGTTCGGATGGCGCGGCCGGCCCGCCCAGGATGTCGGCGCGCTGACCAGGGCGCTCATGGGCCTGTCGGACTTCGCGCAGGACTGGGCGCAAGTCCTGGAGGGCGTGGACGTCAATCCCTTCGTGGTGCTCGACGAGGGCGCCGCCTGCCTGGACGCGGTGGTTTCCTGCAACGCGGCCTCCTGAAGCCGGGAGCGATGGCTGCGCGGGCCTGCCTGACCCGCGCAGCCACCTTCTATAATCCGGGCGTACGGCAGTCTTTCGAGGAGCATGCCCTAACCCATTCACGAGGCCCGTTTCATGGCGGCAAGAGACCCCGATCGTCGACACAAAATCATTGAAGCGGCCCGCCGCATATTCGCCCGCCATGGTTACGAGGGCGCGTCGATCAGCATGATCGCCGCCGAAACCGGGCTGACCAAAGCGGCCCTGTATCATCACTTCACCAGCAAGGAAGCCATCTACCGCGCCAGTTCGCGAACCGGCATGGACGAGCTGCTGATGGAGGTCGGCAACGCGCTGGATAAGACGGGGCCGCACCCCATAGACCGCCTGCGCGCTTACATGCACGCTTCGGCCGCCCGGTTCGAAAGAAATCAGGACAGCTGGATGTCTGGCTCGGCGATTTTCTGGACGACGCATTCCAGCGAGACGCGGTCCGAGGTCCTGCGGGTGCGGGATGAGTACGAAGGTGTACTGAAGGACATCATCCACGAGGGCATGGCGTCGGGCGTGTTCCGGAAGGACATCGACGTCGATCTATCCAGCAAGTTCCTGCTGTCCATCGTGAATCAGCTGCCTCGGTGGTACCGGAAGGGGGGGAAGTACAGCGCGGTGGAGATCATAGACATCTATCTGGACACCTACCTGAACGGGGTGCTCGACACCGCCCGCACCCCATGCCTCACCGCCCGTACACCAGTTCCTTGAAGAACAGGGAGATCTCCGGCACGTAGGTGATCACCATCAGGCAGGCCACGACCACCGCCACGAACGGCAATAGCGGCCGGATCAAGCGTTCTATGGACAGATTGGCCACCGCGCAGGCCGCGAACAGATTCACGCCGAAAGGCGGCGTGACCATGCCCAGCGCCAGATTGACCACCATGATGACCCCGAAGTGCGCGGGATCGACCCCGAACTGCATGGCCACGGGCAGCAGCAGCGGCGCCAGCACCACGATGGACGCCGACGTCTCGATGAACATGCCGATGATGAACAGCGCCACGTTCACGCCCAGCAGGAACGTGTACTTGTCGCTGAAGAGCTGGCCCAGCCAATCGCCCAGCGCGGCGGGAATGCCGGCCCGGTTCAGCAGGAACCCGAACACGCCCGCGTTCGCGATCACGAACATGATCACCGCCGTCGAAATCACCGAACGATGCAGCGTGTGCGACAGCGACGAGAACGTGATCTTCCGGTACACGAAAATGCCGACCGCCAGCGCATAGACCACCGCCACCGCCGACGCCTCGGTCGGCGTGAAGATGCCGCCGTAGATGCCGCCCAGGATGATGACGGGCATCAGCAGCGCGAGCCAGGAACGCTTGAACGCCGGCCACAGCGCGAGCCTGCCGTCGCCGTCGTGCTTGCCATAGCCGTGCCGGCGGGCATACAGCCATACATAGACCATGAGCGCGCCGCCGATGAGCAGGCCCGGCCCGATGCCGGCGATGAACAGTTCGCCCACCGAGGTGTCCGTGGCCACCGCGAACAGGATCATGGGGATGGACGGCGGTATGATCACGCCCAGTTCGGCGGCCGACGCCTGCAGCGAGGCCGCGAAGGGCTTGGGGTAGCCGTGCTTGACCATGGCCGGGATGAGGATGGCGCCGACGGCGAAGGTGGTGGCCACGCTGGAGCCCGCCACCGCGGCGAAGATCATGCAGGTCAGCACGCAACTGCAGGCCAGGCCGCCCTGCACGCCGCCCACCACGCTCTTGGCGAAGTCCACCATGCGTTCGGAGATGCCGCCGGCTTCCATCAGGTTGCCGGCCAGAATGAAGAAGGGCACCGCCACCAGCGGGTATTTGTCGAGCGCCGCGTAGATTTGCTGCGCGATCACCAGCCAGGTCATCTGGCCGTCGTACGCCACCCCCAGCATGCTCGCCAGGCCGATGGACACCGCCACCGGCACCGACAGCGCGAAGAACAGCAGCATCGAAACGACCATCAACTGGGACATAGTCCTTCCACGTTCATGTCAGATCACGGTTTCGTCGACCGTGGCCGTCTGGCGCGGGCCTTCGGCCCACTGCGCCAATACGGCGGCCATGGCCAGGACGGCCCCGATGGGGATGGCGATATACACCCAGGAAATGGAGATGTCCAGGCTGGGCATGGTCTGGAAGCGCACGCGCCAGGTCATCTGGCCGCCGACCCAGGCCATGAAGCCCAGGAAGCCCAGGCAGATGGCGAGGATGAGGTGCTCGAGGCGGCGCTTGTTGCGGCCTTTCAGGAAGCCGTGCAGCATTTCGACGCTGAGCATGGCGCCTTGCCGGAAGGCCAGCGAAATGCCCAGCATCACCGTCCAGATCAGCGATGCGCGCGTCCAGGCTTCGCTCCAGTCGGCCGGCGACTGGAGCACGAAGCGCGCCACCACCTGATAGAAGCCCGCGACCACCGCGGAAACGATCAGCAGCTGGGCCAGCGCCGACACCAGTCGGAACAGGCCGCGGTCCAGGAGGCGAAGGGCCGACACGATGCGGTCGCTTTACTTGGTGTTGCGGATGGACTCGACCAGTTCCTTGCCGAACTGCTTGTAGTATTGCGGGTAGACCGGTTCCACGGCCTTCTGGAAGGCCGCGTGGTCGACGGTGTTGACCTGCATGCCCTGCTTCTTGACCTCTTCTATGCCGCTTTTTTCGACCTGGTCGACATAGGCGCGCATGGCGACGGCCGCGTCGTGCCCGGCCTTCTTGAAAGTGGCCTTGTCGGCGGCGGACAGGCCGTCATAGACGGCCGGGGACATGAGCACCAGCGCCGGCCCATAGACGTGCGAGGTCAGGGACAGGTACTTCTGCAATTGCGGCAGCTTGGCCGAAACGATGACGGACATGGGGTTTTCCTGGCCGTCGATCGTGCCCTGCTGCAGCGCCGTGGCGACCTCGGGCCATGCCATGGGCGTGGCCAGCACGCCCAGTTCCCGGAAGGCGGCGATGTGGATGGGGTTTTCCATGGTGCGGACCTTCAGGCCCTTGGCGTCGGCCGGCTGCGCCACGGGCCGGGTGTTGTTGGTCATTTGCCGGAAGCCCTGTTCGCCCCATGCCAGCGCGATCAGGCCGCGCTTGGGGAATTCCTCGAGCATCTTCTGGCCGATTTCGCCGTCCAGCACCTTGCGCGCATGCGCCAGGTCGCGGAAAAGAAAGGGGATGTCGAACACGCCGGTCTTGGGAACGAAGTTCAGCGTGGCGCCGGTGGAGACGATGGCCAGGTCGATGGTGCCCAGCTGGATGCCCTCGATGACTTCGCGCTCGCCGCCCAGGGCGCTATTGGGGAACTGCTGGATCTTGAACTGGCCGTTGGTGCCGCCCTCGACGGTTTTCGCGAAGGCTTCGGCCCCGACCCCGTAATGGGAGTTGGTGGAAAGCGCATACGCCATCTTCAGGGTTTTGGCGGCCATGGCCGGCGTGGCGGCGAACACGCCCGCCACGGACACGGCGAGCATCAGTTTGGAAAACCAGGTCTTGCGCATTTTTTCCCCAATGGTTCGGAAGTGGATCGGTGATTTTTACCTGAATTCGGCCCGGGCGGAAATTGGGGTTTTCTATGGTCAGGCCTGTTCTTCCACGTACCAGTTGTCTTCCGACAGCATCACCTGCTGATGGCCATAGCCGGCCGGCATCATGGGGAAGCAGTTCTCCTGGGGCTGGACGACGACATCCAGGAAGTAGGGGCCGTCGTATGCCAGGCAGGCGGCAAGGGCCGCGCCCAGATCGGCGGGGTCTTCGACCCGCGCCGCGCCCCAGCCGAAGGCCCGGGCCAGCGCGACGAAATCCGGGATCGAGGCGTTGTAGCTGTGGCTGTAGCGCCCGTCGTGGATGAGCTCTTGCCACTGGCGCACCATGCCCATGTGCTGGTTGTTGCACAGAACCACCTTGATGGGCGTGCGATGCTGGCTGGCCGTGGCCAGTTCCTGGATGTTCATCAGCGCCGACGCGTCGCCGCTGACGCACACCACCGGCTTGCCCGGATTGCCGATCTGGGCCCCGATGGCCGCCGGGATGCCATAGCCCATGGTGCCCGCGCCGCCCGAGGTCAGCCAGCGATTGGGCCGGTTGAACTTGATGTACTGCGCGGCCCACATCTGGTGCTGGCCCACGTCGGTCGAAATGATGGCGTCGCTGCCGGTGAGCGCCTGGTCCAGCGCGCGCATCAATTGCTGCGGCAGTATGGCCTGGGCGGACGGCTGGAAGCCCAGGCAGTCCTTGGCGCGCCACACGCCGATGCGCTCCCACCAGGGTTTCAGGCGCGCCGGGTCGATGTCCAGCCGGCCGATCTCCTTGCGCAGGGCGCGCAGCATGGGATAGCAGTCGCCCACCAGGGCGACGTCGGCGCGCACGACCTTGTCGATGGAGGCCGGGTCGATGTCCAGGTGGATCTTGGCGGCATGCGGGCAGAAGTCGGACAGCCTGCCGGTGATGCGGTCGTCGAAGCGCGCGCCCACGCAGATGATGAGGTCGGCGTGGTGCATGGCGAGGTTGGCTTCCAGCGTGCCGTGCATGCCCAGCATGCCCAGGAACAGCGGGTCGTCGGCGGGGAAGGCGCCCAGACCCATGAGGGTCAGCGTGCACGGCGCGCCCATGTCCTGCACCAGCGCGGTGAAGGCGTGGCAGGCGTCCAGCCCGGAATTGATCAGCCCGCCGCCGCCATAGAAGACCGGGCGCTTGGCATTGGCGATCAGCGAAGCGGCGCGCTTGACGGCGGCTTCGGTGGCCGGCGTGGCGGTTTCTATGGGCTCCGGCGGCGCGGCGGCGTCCGTGCCGCCGGCGGCCGGCACCAGGCCGATCTGCATGTCTTTGGGGAAGTCGAGCAGCACCGGGCCCGGCCTGCCCGACCGCGTGAGGCCGTAGGCCTTCGCGACCAGGGCCGGGACGTCTTCGCTGCGGCGGATCTGCGCATTCCATTTCGTGACCGGACGGGAAATGGCGATGGCATCGCATTCCTGGAAGGCGTCGGTGCCGATCGCGCTGGTCGCGACCTGGCCGCTGATGCACAGCACCGGTATGGAATCGCACAAGGCGTCCAGCAGGCCGGAGGTGGTGTTCGCCATGCCCGGGCCCGAGGTCACGATCACCACCCCGGGCTTGCCCGTGGAACGGGCGTAGCCTTCGGCGGCGTGGACGGCCCCCTGCTCGTGGCGGACCAGCACGTGGCGGATGCGCGGCTCGGAATACAAGGCATCGTACAAGGGCAGGACGGCGCCCCCAGGATAGCCGAAAATGGTGTCCACACCATGCGCGATCAAGGTTTCCAGCAAGGCTTGCGCGCCATTCCGGCTGACGGGTTCAGTAGAAGTATTCACGGCACGTCGCTTTATTGCATAAGATATCGGGATACGGGAAGTGTATTCTTTTTTCCCCCACCCAAACACCTGGAAAGCATGAGCCGCCCACCCGAACCCTGGCACCTGGTCAAACAGTCCCCGCTGCATGGCACCGGCGTCTTCGCCCGGCGCGACATCCCCGCCGGCACGCGCATCATCGAATACCGCGGCAAGCGCATCACGCCGGAACAGGCGGACGCCCTGCACCCGGTCAATCCCGACGATCCTTTCCATACTTTCTTCTTTTCGCTGAGCAACGGCAAAGTGATAGACGGCGGGCAGAACGGCAATGACGCGCGCTGGATCAACCACTCCTGCGCCCCCAACTGCGAAACCCAGGAAAGCCCGCAGGGCAGCCGGGTGTTCGTCTTCGCCCTGCGCGACATCCCCGCCGGCGACGAGCTTTTCTACGACTACGGTCTAGTGATGGACGGCCGGATCACCAAGACGCTGCGCAAGCAATACGGCTGTCTTTGCGGCAGCGCAGCCTGTCGGGGGACCATGCTGGCGCTGCCCAAGGAAAAGCCCGGGAAGAACGAAGACAAGAAAGAAAAGAAGGAAAAGAAGAACAAGAAAGACGGGAAGGCAAAGAAGAAGGACGAGAAAGAAAAGCGGGAAGGCAAGCGGAAGAAGGCGAAAAGCTAGCGCGCCGACCCGCCTGGCGCGCCTTTCCGCGAGACGTCCGCGTCAAAGCAGCGGCATGGGCGCTTGGCCGCCTTGCCGCCTCAGATACACGGCGAACAGATCGGCCAGCAGCGTGGCCGCCGAAGAAGGCGGCGCATGCTTCAGGCGCAGGCTGCCCACGACGGCGTCGGGCAGGCGGATGCCGAATCTCATCAAGCCGTGGGCGTCCGCCGCGATGGACGGCGCCTGGAAGAACACGGACGGCAGCACCGTCAGCATGTCGCTGTTGCGTATGAGCTGCCAGTTGGACAGCGTCGAATTGCAATCGACGATGCGCCTGGGCGGCGCCAGGCCCTGGTCCGCCATCCATTTCAGGACCCGTTCGCTATAGCTGCCCGGATGCAGGCTGAAGATCCATTCATAGTCCAGCAGCGGCGCGAGCTCGGTGGCGTTCCGCGCCGGATGCCCCGCGCGCCCCACGATGTGGAAGGGCGTATGGATGATGGGCTCGAACGACAAGGTGTCGGGCACGAAGCCGGGATCGGCCATCACGAGGGCGAAATCCAGCTCGCCCTTCTGCAGCGCGGGCACCACGATGGACGGCAGGCCCTCGCGCAGGTTCAGGGCGATGGCCGGCCGCAAGCGCCGGAAGTGCGTCCAGACGTCGGACAGCACCGACAGCGCCACCATGGGCGTCACGCCCACGGACAGCCGTTCCGGCGCGGAACCCGACAGCGCCCGGATCTCGGCTTCGGCGATGTGCAGCTGCCGGCGCGCCACCTTGGCGCGGTCGTGCAGGATGCGGCCGGCCTCGGTCAGCTGCACGCCGCGGTAGCTGCGGCTCAGGAGCTCGGCGCCGACGTCGCTTTCCAGCTCGCGCAGCGATTTGGTCAGGGCGGCTTGCGACAGATTGAGCCGGCGGGCGGCGCCCCGTATGGTGCCGGCCTCCGCCACCGCCAGCAGCGCTCTCAGGCTATGGTCTTTCATGGCAATATGATAACCAATGGTTGTCACCAAAAACTAAATATCAGTAACGGCGAACCGGGCGGCGTACCGATAATGCCGGCATGACTGCCAATTTCGACACCGCCATCGACTGGGACGCCTACGTCGCCCTGCGCCGAGACCTGCACCGCCACCCCGAACTCGGTTTCCAGGAGTTCCGCAGCGCCCGCCTGGTGGCGGACCGCCTGCGCGCGCTGGGCTACGACGTGGTGGAAGGCGTGGCCGGCACGGGCGTGGTCGGCACGCTCAGGAACGGCGATTCCAGCCGCCGCATCGGCCTGCGGGCCGACATGGACGCCCTGCCCATCCAGGAAAGCACCCGCGTCGACTGGGCTAGCGAAGTCCCCGGCGCCATGCATGCCTGCGGCCATGACGGCCATACCGCCATCCTGCTGGCCGCCGCCGAGATCATCGCGCGCAAGCGCAAGTTCGACGGCACGGTGCACCTGATCTTCCAGCCCGCGGAAGAGCTGGGCGGCGGCGGCGGCGCGCGCCGCATGATAGAAGAAGGCCTTTTCGAGCGCTTTCCCTGCGACGCGGTCTTCGCCATGCACAACATGCCGGGCTGGCCCGCCGGGCAGTTCCTGTTCCGCGAAGGCGCGATGATGGCCTCGTCCGACCGCGTCGTCGTCACGTTCAACGGCAAGGGCGGGCACGCGGCGGTGCCTCATCGCACCGTCGACCCGACCATCGCCGCGGCCAGTGCCATCATGGCCCTGCAGACCATCGCGTCGCGCAACATCGATCCGCTGGACAGCGTGGTCGTCAGCATCGGCACACTGCAGGCGGGGGCGGCCTACAACGTCATTCCCGACAGCGCCCGGCTGGAACTGAGCGTGCGCGCCTTCTCGCCCGCGGTGCGCGACGAACTCGAAGCCCGCATCCGGCGCATCTGCACCCTGCAGGCGGAAAGCTATGGCGCCACGGCGCAGGTGGACTACCAGCGCGGCTATCCCGTGCTGGTCAACACCGCGGACGAAACCCGCGAGGCGGTCGAGGTCGCGCGCCGCGTCTTCGGCGCCGAGAACGTGCAGCCGGACACCGAGCCGCTGATGGGCAGCGAAGACTTCGCCTACATGCTGCGGGAAAGGCCGGGCTGCTACCTGCTGATCGGCAACGGCGTGATCGGCGCAACCGACCCGGGCACCGGACTCAGGCATTGCATGGTCCACAACCCCGGCTATGACTTCAACGACGCCTGCCTCGCCCCCGCCGCCACCTTCTGGGCGGCGCTGACGGAGTACAGGCTCGGCCCGCAATAACCCAACGCATCACAAGAAAACATCGGAGACACCATGCTCAAAAGCAAACTCATCCTGGGATCGGCCTGCGTCGCGCTGGCCTGCCTTGCCTTGCCCGCCGCCGGCCAGTCCAACGGCCAGATCAGCCTGGTCGTGCCCTATCCCGCCGGCGGCGGCTCGGACTTCATCGCCCGGACCATCGCACCCGCCCTGTCCAAGGCGCTGGACCGCATCATCATCATCGAAAACCTGAGCGGCGCCGGCGGCGCGGTGGGCAGCAACCGCGTCCTGCAGCGCCCGGCCGACGGCAGGACCCTGCTGCTGGGCTCCCCCAATGAAGTGATCCTGGCGCCCGCTGTCAACCCGGCGCTGGAATACAAGCCGGATGCCTTCCGCCTGGTCGGCCCCGCCACCCAGACCAGCCAGGTCCTGGTCGGCCGCCCCAACCTGGAAGCGGCGGACGTGCGCGCCCTCATCGCCCGCAGCAAGGCGCCGAACACGGACGCCGTCAGCTATGGCAGCGTCGGCATCGGCTCGCTTTACCACGTGACGGGCGCCGTGCTGGCGGCCGAGACCGGCGGCAACATGTTCCACGTGCCCTATCGCGGCGCCGCCCCCCTGGTGCAGGACCTGATGGGCGGGCAGGTGGATGTTTCCTTTCTGCCCCTGGCGGGCAACGTGCTGGGGCTGATCCGCGAAAAGAAGCTCAAGGCCTACGGCGTCGCCCAGGCCGAACGCAACCCGCTCGCGCCCGAGATCCCCACCCTGGGCGAAGTGGCGCCGGAACTGAAGAGCTTCCAGTACCCCACCTGGGCGGGGCTGCTGGTCAGGGCGGAAACGCCCGACGACGAAGTGCGCAAGCTGCAGGCGGCGCTCAAGCAGGCCTTGTCCGACCCGCAAGTGCGGTCCGCCATCGAGGCCAGCGGCTCGGCCGTGGCCGAACCGCTGAGCCTGGAACAGGCCAAGGACCAGTACCGGCGCGAGACCGAGCAATTCCTGAAGATCGTGGCGGACCGGGCGATTTCCGTGAACTGATCCACGGTTCGGGGCCCGGCCCCGGCCGCCGCCGGCCGAACACGGGAAACCCCGGGGATACGAAAGTGCCGCAAAACGTTAGCATGTCGGCTATTCTTTCAAGCTTGCTCGTTTTCCCGTATTCCAATGCCACATGCCCATGACAAGGCCGCCGACGATTCCGATTTCGTCGTGGCCGTGCCCAAAGATCCTCCCGTCAAAGTGCCGCTCAAGATCGAAGACTGGATCTCGGTGCTGATCATGGCGGCGCTCGCGCTCATCACCTTCGCCAACGTGCTCGTCCGCTACTTCACGGACGGCTCCTTCGCGTGGTCGGAGGAAATCTCCGTCTTCCTGCTCATCGTGCTGACCATGACCGCCAGCGCCACCGCCTTCGTGCGCAACCAGCACATCCGCATCGAAGCCTACGCCGACAGCGGCGCCGAATCCCGCCAGCGCAGGCTTGCCATCGTGGTCAACGCCCTGGTCCTGCTCTTCTTCCTGCTGCTCACCATTCTTTCGGGCCGCATGGTCTACGACGACTACACCTGGGGCGACACCTCGCCGGCCATCGGCATCCCCAACTGGTGGTATACGGTCTGGATGCCGGTGCTGGCCCTGGGCATCTCCCTGCGCATCGCGGGCATCCTGCGCCGCCTGCTGCATTCCCGCACCGGCGAGTCCCGCACATGATCGTCGCCACGCTGTTCGTCGTCTTCATCGTGCTGATGGTCGTCGGCATGCCGGTGGGCGTGGCCCTGGGCATCGCCGGCACACTGGCCATCGTGCTGTCCAACCTGGACACCCAGTGGTTCGGCCTGTTGGCGGTTCCGCAGAACTTCTACGCCGGGCTGGCCAAGTATCCGCTGCTGGCCATCCCCATGTTCGTGCTGGTCGGGTCCATTTTCGACCGCTCTGGCGTCGCCAGCCGCCTGGTCAACTTCGCCATTTCCATCGTGGGGCGCGGGCCGGGCATGCTGCCGCTGGTCGCCATCGCCGTCGCCATGTTCCTGGGCGGCATTTCGGGTTCGGGGCCGGCCTGCGCCGCCGCCGTGGGCGCCGTCATGATCAGCGCCATGAGCCGCGCGGGCTATCCGCGGCCTTTCTCCGCCAGCATCGTCGCGGCGGGGGCGGCCACCGACATCCTCATCCCGCCTTCCATCGCCTTCATCGTCTACTCCATCCTGGTGCCCCAGGCCTCGGTGCCGGCCCTGTTCGCGGCGGGCATGGTGCCCGGCATCCTGGCCGGCATCGCGCTCATCGTGCCGGCGGTGTGGCTGTCGCGCCGCCACGACATGGGCGGCCATGAAAGATCCCTGCCGCGCCCGCCGTTCTGGCGCAGCCTGTTCGAGGCATCCTGGGGCCTGGCCGCGCCGGTGCTGATCCTGGGCGGCATGCGCATCGGCCTGTTCACGCCCACCGAAGCCGCCGTCGTGGCCGTGTTCTACGGGCTGTTCGTCGGCATGGTGGTGCATCGCACCATCAAATTCCGCGACCTCTTCATCATCCTGCGCGAAGCCGCCGAGCTGTCCGCCGTCATCATGCTGGTGGTCACGCTGGCCGGCATCTTCGCCTGGGCGCTGTCCACGCTCAGCGTCATCGACCCCATCGCCCATGCCATCGTCAATTCCGGCCTGGGCGAGTACGGCGTGCTCACCCTGCTCATCGCGCTGATCATGATACTGGGCATGTTCCTGGACGGCATCTCCATTTTCCTGATCTTCGTGCCGCTGCTCATGCCCATCGTCAATGCGTACGGATGGGACCCGGTCTGGTTCGGCGTGCTGCTCACCCTGAAGGTCGCCCTGGGGCAGTTCACGCCGCCCCTGGCGGTCAACCTCATGGTGGCCTGCCGGATCGCCCAGGTGCCCATGGAAAGCACCGTGCGCTGGGTGGTCTGGCTGCTGTGCTCCATGTTCACCGTGCTGGTCCTGGTTATCATTTTCCCCGAGCTGGCCCTGTGGCTGCCTCGATACCTAGGGTACTGACCCGACGGCCGCCCGCGCGGCCATACTCACCACTGACGCATCCGCGAAAAGGAGACCCCATGAAAATCCGCACACTGCTCGGCGCCCTCGCCTGCTCCATCGCAGCGCTGGGCCTTGCCGGCACCGCCCAGGCGGCCAACTACAAGTCCGAATACAAGCTTTCGCTCGTCGTCGGCACGGCCTTCCCCTGGGGCCAGGGCGCCGAAATCTGGGCCAACAAGGTCCGCGAGCGCACCAACGGGCGCATCAACATCAAGCTGTATCCGGGCGTATCGCTGGTGCAGGGCGACCAGACCCGCGAGTTCACCGCCATCCGCCAGGGCCTGATCGACATGGCGCTGGGCTCCACCATCAACTGGTCGCCGCAAGTCAAGCAGCTCAATCTGTTCTCCCTACCCTTCCTGATGCCCGACTACGCCGCCATCGACGCCCTCATCCACGGCGAAGTCGGCAAGGTCTTGTTCAAAGACATCGAAAAAGCGGGCGTCGTGCCCTTGGCCTGGGGCGAGAACGGCTATCGCCAGATCAGCAACTCCAAGCACGAGATCAAGTCGCCCGACGACATGAAGGGCCTGAAGCTGCGCGTCGTCGGCTCGCCGCTCTTCATCGACACCTTCACCGCCCTGGGCGCCAACCCCACGCAAATGAGCTGGGCGGATGCACAGCCCGCGCTCGCCACCGGCGCCGTCGACGGCCAGGAGAACCCGCTGTCCATCTTCGCCGCCGCCAAGCTGCACGACGTCGCCCAGAAGAACCTGACCCTCTGGAACTACGTCGCCGACCCGCTGATCTTCGTGGTGAACAAGCAGGTGTGGGAATCCTGGACGGAAGAGGACCGCAAGATCGTCCGCGAGGCCGCGATCGAATCGGGCAAGGAACAGATCGTGCTGGCGCGCAAGGGCGTCACCCCCGAGGACCCGTCCCTGCTCAAGGCCATCGAAGGCCATGGCGTGAAAGTCACCTCCCTGACGCCTGAACAGCACGAGGCCTTCGTCAAGGCGACCAAGCCGGTCTTCGACAAATGGAAGAAGACTGTCGGCGAACAGCTCGTCGATCAGGCCCAGAAAGACATCGCCAATCGCAAGAAGTAAGCCAGTAAGCCGCGCGGCGGGGCGGGGCGGGCCGGCCGGGCCGCGCCTACTCCGCCAGTTCCGCCAGGCAGTCCTCGGCCGAGCCGATCACCACTTTCGCCGAGCAGGCGATCATGAGGTTCAGATTCAGGCCGAAATCCTCCACGGTATAGCCCTGCGCATCGATGTGGCAGCGCCCCGCCGGGGTGGGCATCACCGCCGTCGCCACCTGCTTGACCAGCGGCCGGGCTTCGCTGGTATAGACCCACACGGGCTTGCCCAGCGCGGCCGCGTAGCCCACTTCGAACACGGTGCCCGAATCGGGTTCGGCCCCGCGGAAGGGGTTGACGTTGGCCATCACGATATCGGCCCGCTGGATCAGGGCGATGTTCGCCTTGCAGATCCAGCGCGCCTGCTCGTGGCCCGACATGCCCGAGGGGGTCTCGTTGTCCAGCGGGTACAGGCCTTCGTAGCCGTATTTGCTGCAAAGCAGCTTCAGCGTCGAGCCCCAGGCGCGGGCATCCGGGCGGAATACGTCGAAGCCTGCGAGATAAATGGTTTTCACGTGCTGCTCCCGGGCGGGCGGCGCGGACCGGGCCCCGCCGCTCCATCCCTCGTCTTTATTTGAAAGCGGTTTCTATGAAGCTGCGCAGCTTGCGGGAATGCAGGCGCTCGCGCGGCATGTCCCGCAGCAATTCCAGCGCCCGGATCCCGATATGCAGATGCCGGTTGACCTGGGTGCGGTAGAAATCGCTGGCCATGCCGGGCAGCTTGAGTTCGCCGTGCAGCGGCTTGTCGGACACGCAGAGCAACGTGCCGTAGGGCACGCGGAAGCGGAAGCCGTTGGCCGCGATGGTGGCGGATTCCATGTCGAGCGCGATCGCCCGCGACTGGGACAGGCGCTGCACGGGTTCGTGATGGTCGCGCAATTCCCAGTTGCGGTTGTCGATCGAGGCGACCGTGCCGGTTCGCATGATGCGCTTCAAGTCCCAGCCTTCCAGGCCGGAGACGTCGGCCACGGCCTGTTCCAGCGCGATCTGGATCTCGGCCAGCGGCGGCACGGGCACCCACAGGGGCAGGTCGTCGTCGAGCACGTGGTCCTGGCGCACGTAGCCGTGGGCCAGCACATAGTCGCCCAGGCGCTGGGTGGTGCGCAGCCCCGCGCAATGGCCCAGCATGAGCCAGGCCGACGGCCGCAGCACCGCGACGTGGTCGGTGATCGTCTTGGCGTTGGACGGGCCCACGCCTATGTTGATCAGGGTGATGCCGTTGTGCTTGTCGCGCAGCAGGTGGTAGGAAGGCATCTGCGGGTTGCGCATCAGCGGCTGGCCTTCGCGCTCGGCGTCCGGCCCCGGCCGGGTGATGATGTTGCCCGGTTCGACCAGGGCGGTGTAGCCGCCCTCGGCCTGGGCCAGCGTCTCCTTGGCCCATTGGTAGAACTCGTCGACGTAGAACTGATAATTGGTGAACAGCACGAAGTTCTGGAAATACGCCGGCGCCGTGGCCGTGTAATGCTGCAGGCGGTGCAGGGAATAATCCACTCGCGGCGCCGTGAACGGGGCCAGCGGCAATGGGTCTTCGCGCCTGCCCTTCCAGGTGCCGTTGACGATGGCGTCGTCGGTCACGGCCAGGTCGGGCACGTCGAAGTGGTCGCGCAGCGCGTCGCCCAGCAGGGATTCGGAATACACGCCCTCGACGTTCTGGCCGTCCACATAGGAAAAATGCAGAGGGATGGGCATGTCGGACTCGCCCACTTCGACCGGCACGCCGTGGTTCTTGATCAGCAGGCCGATCTGCTCCAGCAGATAATCGAAATACAGGGCGGGCTGGGTGACGGTCGTCATGTACACGCCCGGCTCGACCACGTGCCCATATGACAGCCGGCTGTCGACTTCCTGGTAGGTGGCGACCTTGATCCGGATGGCCGGATAGCAGGCGCGGATGCGCCGCTTGCCCGGTATGCCGCTTTTCACGTATGCCGCGAAGCCGTCGCGGATGAAAGCGGTGTTCCGGTCATAGATTTCCACCAGGCGCTCCACCGCCGCCCGGGCATCGGTATAGCTGGTGAACGGCATGACCGGTGGGAGCGCGATCGGGTTGACCGCATCCTGTGAATCAAACATGTCTGTTACCTGAAAGAGAGTTCGGCTGCCCTGCCGCCACAGTATATAAAGCAACCATGACAAAAAGGGCGGATATTGGTTTAATACCCCCGAACCCGAAAACGACGGGCCGTGGCCCGCCAACTTAAAAGGCCGTATCGAGCGTGATCATCAACGCCGTCTTCCCGCTGTTTGCGCTCATTCTGCTCGGCTACCTCAGCGCCCGCAACCGCCTGCTGGGGCCCGCGGCCGTCGAAACCCTGAACAAATTCGTGGTCTGGATGGCCTTGCCCGCGCTGCTGTTCCAGGCCATGGCGAAGATCAGCTGGGAACAGATCAACCAGCCCGGGTACCTGGCCGCCACCGCCCTGGGCATCGCCATCGTGTTCGCGGTCTCGTACTTCACCGATCGCCAACGCCGGGGGCGCCTGGCCGACGCCAGCATAGAAGGCCTGGCCGCCTCGTATTCCAATGCCGGGTTCATGGGCATTCCGCTGTGCCTGATGCTGTTCGGCGAAGCGGGGCTGCCCGCCGTCGTGCTCGCCACGCTGCTGACGGCCTGCGTGCTGTTCGCCTTCGCCATCGTCCTGATCGAAATCGACCTGCAGGGTTCGCCCAATCTGCTCCATACCCTGGCCAAGGTGAGCCGGTCGCTGAGCCGCAACCCGCTGGTCGTGTCGCCGCTGCTGGGCCTGATCGTGGCCGCGCTGGAATGGCCGCTGCCCTACGCCCTGGAGCAGTTCACCGCCCTGCTGGGCGCGGCGGCCAGCCCCTGCGCCCTGATCACCATAGGCCTGTTCCTGGCGCAGGACCAGCCCCGGGCCCGCCACGGCGCCGTCTGGCGCATCGTCGGGCTGAAGCTCGTCCTGCACCCGCTGGTCACTTTCATTCTGGCGTACTGGGTCTTCAGCATGCCGCCGCTATGGGCCGGCACCGCCGTGCTGCTCGCGGCGCTGCCGGTGGGCACCGGCCCCTTCATGCTGGCGCAGCTGTACCAGCGCGAACCCGCCGTCACCTCGCGGGCGATACTGATTTCCACCGTGCTGTCGCTGGCGACCGTTTCGGTGCTGGTCGCGCTGCTGGAAGGCGCCTGACGGCATCCTGGACGACGGCGATCGGCTCGCGCGTCAGGCCAGCTGGTCCATGAACAGGGCCAGCGCCACGTCGCGCTCGGTCACGCCCTTGGCGTCGTGCGTGGTCAGCGTCACGCTGACCCGGTTGTACACGTTCGACCATTCCGGGTGGTGGTCCAGCTTCTCGGCCTGCATCGCCACCTGCGCCATGAAGCCGAACGCCTCATTGAAATTCTTGAAGATGAAGGTTTTGTGAATGGCGTCGCGCCCTTCGACGGCGGCCCAGCCTTCGAGCAGCAAAAGGGCCGAGGGCGCTCCTATCAGTTTCAGTTGGCTTTTCATCGCGATGTCCTTGTCCTTGAGTCCGGTAGGAACTTTAAGTTGCAAGTCCTTTGACTGGGGCGCGGTTGAGGTCTTGCTCCCCGCAGTCCATACTACCTTGTATTATCAACCTCTTACCATGGAAGCGTGATGACGGAAAGAACCTCATGCAAGCGGCTTCAAGTTGCTACGGAGCTTTATCAATTTGTCGAGCGCGAAGCGCTGCCCGGCACAGGCGTCGCCCCTGAAGCGTTCTGGTCCGGCCTCGACGAACTCGTACACGACCTCGCGCCGCGCAACCGCGAACTCCTGGCGGAACGCGACCGCCTCCAGGCCGAAATCGACGACTGGCATCGCCGCAACCCGGGCCCCATCCGGGACCAGGCCGCCTACCAGGCTTTTCTGCGCCAAATCGGCTACCTGCAAGACGCCCCCGAGCACGTGGCCGTCAAGACCACCCACGTCGACGCCGAAATCACCCAGCAGGCGGGGCCGCAGCTGGTCGTGCCCATCACCAACGCGCGCTACGCCCTGAACGCGGCCAACGCGCGCTGGGGCAGCCTGTACGACGCGCTGTACGGCACCGACGCCATCCCCGAAGACGACGGCGCCACCCGTGCCGGCGGCTACAACCCCGTGCGCGGCGCGAAAGTCATCGCCTACGCGCGCCGCTTCATGGACGACAGCATACCGCTGGCACAGGGCTCGCACGCCGACGCCACGGCCTACGCGGTCGCCGACGGCGGGCTCCGGGTCGCCTTGCGCAATGGGCAGGACACCACGCTGGCCGATCCCGCCTCGTTCGTGGGCTATCGCGGGCAGCCCTCCGCGCCCGAGGCCCTCGTGTTCCGGCACCACGGGCTGCACTTCGAAGTCCAGATCGACGCCACCCACCCGATCGGGAGGCAGGACGCCGCCGGCATCAAGGACCTGGTGCTGGAATCGGCCGTCACCACCATCATGGATTGCGAAGACTCCATCGCCGCCGTCGACGCCGAAGACAAGGTGGCCGCCTACCGCAACTGGCTGGGCCTGATGGACGGCAGCCTCACGGAAGAAGTCTCCAAGGGCGGGAAATCCTTCACGCGGGCCCTGAACCCCGACCGCGAATACACCGACCTGAAGGGCGACAAGCGCACCTTGCACGGCCGCTCGCTGATGTTCATCCGCAACGTGGGCCATCTCATGACCAATCCCGCCGTGCTCGACGAAGCCGGCCGGGAAGTCCCCGAAGGCATACTCGACGCGGTCTTCACCTCGCTCATCGCCATGCACGACCTCGCGCGCAAGGGCAATTCGCGCGCAGGCTCCATCTACATCGTCAAGCCCAAGATGCACGGCCCGGCGGAGGTCGCCTTCGCCAATGAATTGTTCGCGCGCACCGAAGCCCTGCTCGGCCTGGCGCCCAACACCCTGAAAATGGGCATCATGGACGAAGAACGCCGCACCAGCGCCAATCTCAAGGCCTGCATCGCGGCGGCCAGCCAGCGCGTGGCCTTCATCAACACCGGCTTCCTGGACCGCACCGGGGACGAAATGCATACCTCCATGGAGGCCGGCGCCATGGTGCGCAAGGGCGACATGAAGCGCAGCGTCTGGATCGACGCCTACGAGCGCAACAACGTGCAGACCGGCCTGGAATGCGGGCTGCGCGGCCAGGCGCAAATCGGCAAGGGCATGTGGGCCATGCCCGACCTGATGGCCGACATGCTGGTCCAGAAGATCGGCCACCTGAAGGCCGGCGGCAACACCGCCTGGGTGCCCTCGCCCACCGCGGCCACGCTGCACGCCCTGCACTATCACCAGGTCGACGTCCAGGAAATCCAGCGCGGCATGGAAGGCAAGTCCGAACCCCTGCTGGAAAAAATCCTCACGATTCCCGTCGCCGCCGACACCAGCTGGTCGGCCCGGGAAATCCAGGAAGAGCTCGACAACAACGCCCAAGGCATCCTGGGCTATGTCGTGCGCTGGATCGACCAGGGCATAGGCTGCTCCAAGGTGCCCGACATCCATAACGTCGGCCTCATGGAAGACCGCGCCACCCTGCGCATCTCCAGCCAGCACATGGCCAACTGGCTGCGCCACGGGGTCGTCAGCAAGGAACAGGTCATGGAAACCATGCAGCGCATGGCCGCCGTGGTCGATTCCCAAAACGCGGGCGACCCGGCTTACCGGCCCATGGCGGGCAATTTTGACACCTCGGCCGCGTTCAAGGCGGCCTGCGACCTGGTCTTCAAGGGCCTGGAACAGCCCAACGGCTACACCGAGCCGCTGCTGCACCAGTGGCGGCAAGTGGTCAAGGCGCAAGCCCGCGCCTAGCCGCGCTCCGCTTCGGGCCCGCACGCGCAAGCGCTGCGGGCCGGCAGGCGCCCGGCTACCCCGGAAACGGCCCGCGCAACGTGGAACCGCGCATTCTGACGCCCAGGTCCCTCGCCACGCTGCGCAAGGCATCCACCATCAAATCCAGGCGCTGCTCCACGCGGGGCGTCAGCGTGGATACGCTCAGCGCGCAGATGCCGTGCCCGTATGCATCGCCGAGCGCGACCCCCAAGGACCGCACGGGAAGATCGGGCGCGTCCTTGGTGGAATAACCGTCTTCCCGCGCGCGCCGCACCATCTCCATGAAGCGCGCGGTGCAAGGTTCGTCGCGCGCCCGCAGCCTGGCGGCATTGCGCTCCAGCAATTCCTCCACTTGCTGGTCCGGCATCAGGCTCATCAACGCAATGCTGCCCGCACCGCAGCCCAGCGGCCGGCGCTGGCCGACGCCAAGCACCAGCACCTTGATCGGAAAATGCCCTTCCTGGCGATCCATGCACACGGCGTCCAGGCCGCTGCGCACCGTCAGGAACGCGCTGTCGCCCGTGATTCTCGACAAATCCCGCAGGGCTTCCGAGCACCATTGCAAAGCCGGCACCGAAGGCTGGGCCGCCAGGCCCAGCTCGTATAGCAAGGGCCCCAGCCGATAGACGCGGCTCGACGGGTCCTGGACCAGCAAGGATTCGTCCACCAGACGCCGCAAGATGCGATGCGCGGTGGGCCGTTCGATGCCGACGTGGGCGGCCACGTCCGCCAGGCCATAGCCCGCCTGGCCCGCCGCTGCGACGGCGCGCAGCACGGCGGCCGCCCGCCCGATGCTCTGCGTGCCTCCCGTCTCGGTTTTTTTCATTGTTAAGTCCATATCGTGGAATTTGACCAATATTAAGTCCAATATTTGACAGGATAATACCTCGGCTCGCTCGAGCTGGCGAGCGCGCACCCACATTCCTCTGGAGACAACGAACAATGCAAGCAAAAGCATGGCGCAGCGCGGCCGTCGGCTTGGCCGGACTGTGCACCTCTTTCTCGATCGCAGCCGCCGCGTATCCCGCCGGCCCGGTCTCGACCGTGATCTCGTTTCCGCCCGGCAATTCGGCCGACCTGGTCGGGCGCACCATCGCACAGAAGCTGCAGGACGCGCTGGGGCAACCCTTCGTTGTCGACAACAAGGGCGGCGCGGGCGGCATCATAGGCATCGAATACGTCACGCGCGCCAAGCCCGACGGCTACACCATCACCGTGACGTCCCTGTCGCCGGTCAGCGTCATACCCGCCGTCAAGAAAGTCCCCTACGATCCCGTCAAGCAGCTCGCCCCCATTTCCCTGCTGGCCCAGGGGCCGATGGTGATCGTGGTACGCAAGGATTCCCCGTTCAACACCCTGCAGGAGCTCATCGACCATGCCAGGGCGAATCCGGGCAAGCTCAATTACGGCTCGCTCGGCCCCGGCACCATCAGCCAGATGACCACCGAACTGTTCAAGTCGGCCGCGGGCATAGAACTGACCGAAATCCCCTACAAGGGCAGCGCCCAGGCCCTGACCGACCTCATCGGCGGCCAGATCCAGGTGCTGTTCGACGGCATGGCGTCGGCCATGCGCCAGATCGACGCCGGCACCGTGAAAGGCCTGGCGGTCACCATTCCCCAGCGTTCCCCCATGATGCCCGACACGCCTTCGATCGCGGAAACCGGCATTCCCGGCCTCAAGGATTTCCAATCGCAAGGATGGATGGGCGCTTTCGCGCCGGCGGGGACGCCGCCCGAGGTCATCGCCCGGCTGCACAAGGAAATGCAGGACGCGCTCAAGAGTCCGGACGTCATCGAGCGCTTCGCCGCATCCGGACTGCTGGCCGTGGGCTCGGACACGCCCGCCGACTTCGCCCGTTTCGTGGAGGCCGACTTCAATCGCTGGTCGTCCGCCGCTCAAATGCTGGGCCTGCGGCCCACTGAGAAATAACCGTCAGGAAGGTATGCACGTGAGCCAATTCGAAACCCTGCTGGTCGACGAGCCCATCCCGGGCGTTCTGCTGGTCACCCTCAATCGCCCCGAATTCTCCAATGCCTTCAATACCCAGACGGGCCGGGACCTGTACGAGGTTTTCCACCCGCTGGAGCTCGAACACCGCAAGTATCGCTGCGTCGTCCTCACCGGCGCGGGGAACAAGGCGTTCTGCGCGGGCGGCGACCTGAAAGAGCGCAAGACGCTGACCGAAGAACAATGGGTGCTGCAGCATGAGCTGTTCGAGCGCACCTTCCGGCATATCCTCAATTGCCCCTTGCCGGTGCTGGCGGCCGTCAATGGCGCCGCATACGGCGGCGGGCTGGAATTGCTGCTGCAGTGCGACTTCGCCTATGCCTCGCACGATGCCCGCTTCGCCCTGACCGAGGTTTCGCTGGGCATCATGCCGGGCGGAGGCGGCACGCAATCGCTGCCGCGCGCCGTCGGCGAGCGGCGCGCCAAGGAACTCATCCTGACCGCCGCCCCCTTCAGCGCCCGGGAAGCGCTGGAATGGGGTGTCGTCAATCGCCTGTTCGCGCCCGAAGACGTGCTGCCCAAGACACTGGAGGCGGCGCAGCGCATCGCCGGCAACGCTCCGCTTTCGGTGCGCCAGGCCAAGCATTCCATCCATTATGGCCTGCAGATGGACCTGAACTCCGGAATGATGTTCGAGCTGGAGGCCTACCAAAGAATGGTCCACAGCGAGGACCGCCGGGAAGGCATTCTGGCCTTCAACGAAAAGCGGAAACCCGTTTTCAAAGGAAGATAGCACCATGTCCGGCAGCTCGAACCGCCATTTGCCCCTGGACGGCCATACGGTCTTCGAAATAGGGCAGAATGTCGCCGCGCCGTTCGCCGGCCAGATTCTGGCCGACCTTGGCGCTGAAGTCATCAAGATCGAGAAACCCCGAGGCGACGACGCCCGCCACTGGGGGCCTCCCGACTGGGAAGGCGCGTCCGCCATGTTCCAGACGCTGAATCGCAACAAGACGTCGCAAGTGTGCGACTTCCGGGATGCGGCGCAGGTGGCGCGATTGCGCGACCAGATCCTGCGCGACGCCGACGTCGTGATTCAGAACTTCCGGCCCGGCGTCCTGGAATCGCTGGGGCTGGACGCCGGGACGCTGCAAGCCCGCAAGCCCGAGCTGGTGTATTGCGACATGGGCGCATTCGGGCGCGGCGGCCCGCTGTCCGGCCTGCCCGGCTACGATCCGCTGATGCAGGCCTATGGCGGCCTCATGAGCGTCACCGGCGAACCCGGCCAGGCTCCGGTGCGCACCGGCTATTCCGTCATCGATTGCGCGACCGGCATGTGGGCCGCGATCGGCATTCTTTCAGCTCTGCTGCAGCGCCGGCAAGACCGGAAGGGCACGCGGGTCGAGGTCTCCCTGTTCGAGACGGCCCTGGGCTGGATGCAGGTCGCCGGCGCGCAGCATCTCGCCAGCGGAGAAATCCCCGGCCGCCACGGATCCGGAGCGGCGACCATCGTTCCCTACGGCGCCTATCTCGCCTCCGACGGGCATCTGGTCATCGCCGCCGGCAACGATGCGCTGTTCGGCAAGCTCAGCGCCTTGCTGGGCCATCCAGAATGGGCCGACGATCCGCGTTTCCGCTCCAACCCGGCGCGGGTCGTGCACCGCAAGGAGATCGACCGGCTCATCCAGGCCGAAGTCGCCCTGCAAACGCGCGACCACTGGATCATGGCCTTGCGCGACGCCCAGGTGCCTTGCGCGCCCGTCCAGGACACCGCGGAAGCCTTCGGCTGCGAACAGGCCCGGGCGCTGGGCGTGCTGCAGGACGTTCCCGGCAGCGCGATGAAGTTCATGGGCCTTCCGCTGAGGCTGGACGGCAGGCGTCCGGAAATACGCAAGGCGCCGCCCGCCCTGAACACGCCGAAACAGGAGGCCACCGCATGAGCCCGCATCCGAACGCCCCCGAAGTGCTGGTGCGGGAGGTCGGCCTGCGCGATGGCATACAAGGGCTGGCGACCATCGGCACCGAAGACAAGCTGGCCTGGCTGGCGCGGGAAGCCGACGCCGGCATTCCGGCCTTCGAACTCACCTCCTTCGTGCCCGCGCACGTGCTGCCGCAATTCTTCGACGCCGAAGACCTCGTTGCGCGCGGCAAGCGGCAATGCAAGGCGGCGCTCTCGGCCCTGGTCCTGAACGACAAAGGCGCCCGGCGCGCGCTCGCTTCCGGCGTCGACGGCATCGTCTTCGTGATTTCGGCCAGCGCCGCGCATTCCGCCAAGAACGCCCGGACGACGCCCGAAGACGCGCTGGCGGCCGTCAGGCAGCTGATCGCTTCGCTGCGCTCGCTGCCCGGCAGGCCCCGGATAACCGGAGCGATCGCCACCGCCTTCGGCTGCACTTACCAGGGTGCGATCTCCCCTGAGCTGGTGCTGTCGCTGGCGGAAGGGCTGGCGGCGGCGGGCGTGGACGAACTCTCGCTGGGCGACACCGTCGGTTTCGCCGGCCCCCGCCAAGTCCGCGAATTGTTCACCCGGCTGCGCAATGAGTTGGGCGGCCTTCCCCTGGGCGCGCATTTCCACGATACGCGCGGCATGGGCATGGCCAATGTCCTGGCCGCGCTGGACGCCGGCGCGACCCGCTTCGATGCGTCGCTGGGCGGCCTGGGCGGCTGCCCTTTCGCCCCGGGCGCAACCGGCAACATCGCCACGGAAGACCTGTGCTTCCTGCTCGACGAATACGGGGTGGACACCGGCGTCGACCTGGAAAAGCTCCTGGCCGTGCGCCGCTGGCTGGCGCAATTGCTGCCGCACGAGCCGCTGCATGGCGCATTGTCGCGCGCGGGCCTGCCGCGCGCCGTTCATTCTTGATACCGGAAAGGCTGATCATGAGCACACCACACACCGAAGCGCCGCGCGAGGTCTCCATCGAGCTCGGCATGGACTACGACGACATCCGCGCGAGCGTGCGGCGGATCTGCGCCGATTTCCCCGGCGCCTACTGGCGCGACCTGGATGAACGCCAGGGCTATCCATCGGAATTCGTCGCGGCCCTGACCGAGGCCGGCTACCTGGGCGCCCTGATCCCCGAGGAATACGGAGGCAGCGGGCTGCCCCTGCGCGCCGCCTCGGTGATCCTGGAAGAAATACACGCGGCCGGATGCAACGCCGGCGCCTGCCACGCGCAGATGTACATCATGGGCACGCTGCTGCGCCATGGCAGCGAGGAACAGAAAAGAAAATACCTGCCGGACATCGCAAGCGGCAAGCTGCGCCTGCAGGCCTTCGGCATCACCGAGCCCACCACGGGGTCGGACACCACCCAGATCAAGACCCGCGCGGTGCGCGACGGCGACAACTACATCATCAACGGCCAGAAAGTCTGGACGTCGCGCGCGCGCCATTCAGACCTGATGCTTTTGTTGGCGCGCACCACGCCCGCCGAACAGGTCTCGAAGAAGACCGACGGCATCTCGGTGTTCCTGGTGGACCTCCGGACGGCGCAAGGCAGCGGCGTCGAGATCCGGCCGATCCGGGCGATGATCAACCACAACACCACCGAGGTCTTCATCGACAACCTGGTGGTGCCGGCCGCCAATCTCGTGGGCAGCGAAGGCAAGGGTTTCCGCTACATCCTGGACGGCATGAACGCGGAACGGATACTGTGCGCATCGGAAGCCATAGGCGACGCGCGCTGGTTCATCAAGACCGCCGCCGCCTACGGCAATGAACGGATCGTGTTCGGCCGCCCCATCGGCCAGAACCAGGGCGTGCAGTTTCCCATTGCCCGCGCCTATGCGGAAACCGAGGCGGCTGAAATGATGGTGCGCAAGGCAACCGCCCGTTTCGCCGCCGGCCTGGACTGCGGCGAGGACGCCAATATCGCCAAACTGCTGGCGTCGGAAGCCGCCTGGCATGCCGCCGAAGCCTGCATGCAAACCCACGGGGGCTTCGGCTATGCCGCCGAATACGACGTGGAACGGAAATGGCGCGAATGCCGCGTCATGCAGATCGCGCCCGTTTCCTCCAACCTGATACTGTCTTACATCGGGCAGCATGTATTGGGCATGCCCCGTTCCTTCTAAGGTCCGACATGGCGACCCTGGCTCAGCAAATGGCGCGATTCATCGCATTGGACATCCATGCGGGCATCGGCGCGAGCTTGCGCGACACCGTGCTCGTCGCGTTCCTGGACACGGCGGGCTGCATATTGTCGGGCCGCAATGAGGCCGTCACGCGGCAACTGTCAGCCTGGCTGGATCAGCGCTATCGAAACGACCGGGCGGCGCGCCTGCTGTTTTCCGAGGAGCGGCACAGCGTCGCGGCCGCCGCCATGCTGAATGCCGTGTCGGGCCATGCGCTCGACCTGGACGATGTCGCGCTGGCCGGGCACCCCAGTGTGGTGCTGGTGCCGGCGCTGCTCGCCGAATCGGACCACACGGGCGCCCGCGGCCCCGCCCTGGTGAGCGCCTATATAAAGGGCTACCAGGTCTGGGCCGACTTGCTGCGGCGGCTGCCCGACCCCCTGCACGTGAAAGGGTGGCATCCGACCGCCGTCCTGGGGACGATGGGCGCCGCCGCCGCGCTATGCGCCCTGCGCAATACCGCGCCCGACGTAACCGCCCATGCCCTGGGCATCGCCGCCAGCCGCGCGTCCGGCCTGGTCGCCAACTTCGGCTCCATGACCAAGCCCCTGCATGCAGGCTGGGCCGCCGAACAAGCCATTAGCGCCGTCGACCTCGCCCTGCTGGGCATGACGGCGTCCATGGACGCCCTGGACGGCCCCACCGGCTTGCTGACCGCTCTTTCATCGGAGCGGCCGCCCGATCGGCAAACGCCCTTCTTCGAAACCGGCGAACTCGCCATCAGCCAAGTGCGCCCGAGCGTAAAGAAATACCCCGTCTGCTATGCCATGCACCGGGTCATAGACGGCGTGATCGGCCTCAGGAACCGGCACGGGCTGCGGCCCGCAGACGTCGAGCGCATCGACGCCCACGTCAGCGTCACCAACGCGCGGGTATTGAAATACGAACGTCCGGCGGGCCCGCTGGAAGCCAAGTTCAGCATGCCCTTCGCTTGCGCCTGCGCCCTGGCCTTCGGCGAGGTCGGCTTGCGGCATCTGAGCGCGGAGACCTTGTCCGACCCCGCCGTGCGAGGCCTGATGCCCAGGGTGCGCATGCAGGAGCTGGACTCGCAATGCCCCATCGAGCCCAGCTTCGCCTATACCGACCGCGTGTGCATCACCCTGAAGAATCAGACCGTGCTCGATAGCGGGCCCATTCGTTTCGCCGTCGGGCACGCCCAGTTGCCCCTGGCGCCCGAACAGATCGAAGCCAAGGTGCTGGGCTGCGCCGACCCGGCCGAAGAGGCCGAGGTCCGCGCCCTGATCGCCCGGCTGCGCGGCCTGCTGGGCGATCGCCCCTGAACGATTCAGGCGGCGATTCCCTGTATCCGGTCGGACAGCCGCCGCGCCGCGGCCATGGCCAGCTTTGCGAACTCGGCTTCCTCGGCTTCGGCCATGCCCGCCCGGCCATGCACGATCACCAGGCTGCCCAGGATCTCGCCGTCGCCGAACACCGGCGCGGCGATGCCGGTGACGCCCGGGTCCAGCTCGCCCCGCGAGACGTAATGGCCTTGCTTGCGCACCTGGCGCAGCCGGCGGGAAAACGCGGCCCAGTCGGCGCCCATGCGCAATGCGTCGTCCCGGCTAGCGGGGTCCTGCAGCGCCGCCTCGTAGAGGCGCTTCAGCCGGCGCCGCTCCATGAAGGCCAGCACCACATGGGCTTGCGAACCCCTGAACAGCGGCATGGGCAGACCCTTGCTGTAGCGCAAAGGGATGGGCTTGCCGGCCGCGACATGCGCCACGTTGACCAGCGTCCGGTCGTACATGTTGCACAGCAGGACGTCGCCCCCGGTGCCGCGCGCCAGGTCCGCCATCAGGCCGCCCGCGGCGGCGATGATGGGATCGCCCGTGCTGATCAGGTATTCCAGCTCGATGATCTTCATGCCCAGGCGATAGCGCCCCGCCAGGCGCGACAGCAGGCCGGCCTCGACCATGTCCGCCGCATAGCGGTACGCCGACGCCGCGCTGATGTCCAGCGCCTGGACGATGTCGTCGATGCCGATCAGCGCGCGTTCCGGGCCGAACAGGCACAGGATGGCGGAGACGCGGTGGATGACGGATTTGTCCTTGGAAATGGCGGTGCCCTCCTGGAAAACGACAATTATCTCATTTAAAAAGAAAATTGACTTAAATCAGATTTGGAAATAGACTTGATTATCGAATAACAATAAATCGGTCCAATCTCATATCCATCTGTCAGCGACGAGGGCAAGACATGCATACCGCGCTCAAAGCGTATCCCTTCGATTTCAAACAGCGCAGCGCCCCGCCGCGCGGCGGCGCCGCGCGCGAATCCCACCCCGTCGTGGTCGTGGGCGGCGGCGTCGCCGGCCTGACCGCGGCGCTCGCCCTGGCCGCGCAAGGCGTCAAGACCGTCGTCATCGAGGCCGACGACACCGTCTGCTACGGCAGCCGCGCCATCTGCATATCGCGGCGCAGCCTGGAAATCTACGACCGCCTGGGCGTCGCCGAGGCCTTGCTGGCCGTCGGGCTGCCATGGACGGGCGGCCGGTCCTACTACCGCGACCGCGAGGTGCTGCATTTCACCATGCCGCACGATCAAAACCAGAAGCTGCCGCCCATGGTCAACATGCAGCAGTACTATCTGGAAGAAGCGCTCGTGCAGGCTTGCGAAAAAGCGGCCGGCACCATAGACCTGCGCTGGAACTCACGGGTCACGGCCGTGCCGTCCAACGATGAACAGGGCGCGCTGCTGCAGGTCGAAAGCGGCCGGGACCGGTACGAAATCCAGGCCGACTGGGTCATCGCCGCCGACGGCGGGCGCAGTTTCATGCGTGAGGCCCTGGGCCTGCAACTGAAGGGCACGGCCTATGAAGGCCGCTATGTGGTCGCCGACATCGAACTGGAAACCGACCTGCCCACGGAACGCCTGGCCTGGTTCGACCCGCCCTCGAATCCCGGCTCCACCATATTGATGCACAAGCAGCCCGACAATGTCTGGCGCATAGACTATCAGCTGCGCGAAGGCGAAGACCCCGAAGAAGCCGTCAAGCCCGAGAACGTGCTGCCCCGCGTCAAGGCCCACCTGGACATGATCGGCCAGACGGGCGAATGGTCGCCGCTGTGGATCACCATCTACAAGGCCAACGCCCTGACGCTCGAGCGCTATCTGCACGGCAGCGTGCTGTTCGCCGGCGACGCCGCCCATCTCGTTCCCATATTCGGCGTGCGCGGCGCCAATTCCGCCATCGACGACGTCGACAACCTGGCCTGGAAGCTCGCGGCCGTGCTGCACGGCAAGGCCGACCGCGCGCTGCTGGACAGCTATTCCGAAGAACGCGTGTTCGCCGCCCACGAGAACCTGAAAAGCGGCATGAAAAGCACCGAGTTCATGGCGCCGCCCACCTTCGCCTTCAAGCTCATGCGCGAAGCCGTGCTCAGCCTGGCGGGCGATACCCCGGGCGTGCGCAGCCTGATCAACCCGCGCCAGACCAGCGCCATCGCCTATGCGGATTCCAGCCTCAACGCCCCCGACAGCGAAGACGCCGCCTTCCGCGGCGGCCCGGCCGCCGGCACCGTGCTGCCCAACGCGCCCGTCGTCCTGCATGCCCCGCCCCGCGCGCCGCTCGACGGCCATCTGTGCGACCATGTGCCGCCGGGCCGCTTCCTGATCCTTCATTTCGACGCGGGCCAGGGCGCGCCGGCCGACGTCGCCGACGCCCATGCCCGGCTCCAGCGCGAGGGCGTGGACGTCGACCTCCTGCCGGTCGTCCGCGGCGCCGGCGCGGCTCCCCAGGGCGTCCATCTGCTCGACCCGACCGGCGCGGCCTTCCGGCTGTACGACGCCGAAGCCGGCGCCACCTACCTGGTCCGTCCCGACGGCCACGTCGCCGGCCGCTGGCGCTCGGCGCGGCCGGACGGCATCGTACGGGCCGCGACACGCATCCTGCATCCATCCAACAGCCGTACCGGAGGCCAACCATGACCGAACTCGACCTGGACCGAGTCTACACGAAGCTGTGCCACACCCTGGGCGAACTGGGGGAAGGCGCCGCCGCGGGGATGCTCAGCCGCTTCGCGCTGCTGGCCATGCTGGAAATCGGCGATGCCGACAAAATCGAAGCGCTGATAGAACGCGCCGCGCTCAGCACGTAAAAGAAAGCCGCCTTGCGGCGGCTTGCTTGCGCGCGGAAACCCGGATCAGGAACGGACCTTGGCGATGACCTCGTCCAGCCTGGCCAGCAGCAGATCGACTTCCTGTTCGGTGATGTTCAGCGCCGGCATGAAACGCAACAGGTTCGGGCGCGGCGCATTCAGCAGCATGCCTTCCGGCGACCAATCGCGCGCGGCATCGACGATGGCCGGGCCGTCGTCGCGATCCAGCATCAGCGCGCGCAGCAGCCCTTCGCCGCGCTCGCCCTTCATGCCCCATTTGCCGGACAGCGCGTTCAGGCCCTGCGCCAGCTGCGCGGCGCGCGCATTGACGGCATCCAGGAAGCCAGGCGCCGCCAGCGCGTCGAACACCGCCACGCCGGCCGCCGTCATGAGCGGGTTGCCGTTGTACGTGCCGCCCTGATCCCCATGGGCGAACACCGAAACCTCTGCACGCGCGCACAGGGCCGCCAGCGGCACCCCGCCGCCTATGCCCTTGCCCAGCGTCATGATGTCGGGCGTGATGTCCGAGAGCTGGTAGGCGAACATCTTGCCCGTGCGGCCCATGCCGGTCTGCACTTCGTCCACGATCAAAAGCAGGCCGTTGTCGTCGGCCAGCTTGCGCAGCGCGCGCATGAAGTCGCGCGTGGCGGGAATGACGCCGGCCTCGCCTTGCACGGGCTCCAGCATGATCGCCACGGTCTGGTCGTCGATGAGCGCGCGCACCGACTCCAGGTCATTCAGATTGGCCTTGGGGAAGCCTTCGACCTGCGGCGCGAAAATGCGGTCCCAGCCCGGCTTGCCCGATGCCGACATGGTCGCCAGCGTGCGGCCATGGAAGCTGTGGTCGAAGGTGATGATCTTGTATGCCCCGTTGCGCTTGAGCTGCCCCCACTTGCGCGCCAGCTTGATGGCGCCTTCGTTGGCTTCGGCGCCGCTGTTGGCGAAGAAGATGCGATCGAAGCAGGATGCCCCGGTGAGGCGCTTGGCCAGTTCCATGGACGGCTGGTTGTAGAACGCGGGCGACGGGTTGATCAGCAAAGCCGCCTGGTCGGTCACCGCCTTGACCAGCTCGGGCGGGCAATGGCCCAGGCTGTTCACCGCCCAGCCCTGCACGATGTCGAGGTATCGCTTGCCATTGTGGTCTTCCAGCCACGAGCCCTGTCCGCGCACGAAAACCAGTTCGGGACGCGAGGTGATTTCCATGAGCGCGTCCACGCCCGACCGATCAAATTTCATTTTTGCATCCTGTAGTCAAAAGTAGCGGTAATGGCAGCAAGCCCTGCGCGGGGATTTTAACGCAGTAGCGTTCCCCCGGCCTCGCGCCGCCGGCGGCGGATGAGGCCGTCCGTGACGCGGGGGCCGAATATATTGACGGCGAGGCCCAGCATGACCACCCCGCCGCCCAGCCATTGAATGACCCCCAGCCGCTCGTCCAGGAAGACGGACGCCGACACCAGGCCGACCAGCGGCACCAGCAGGCTCAGGGGCGCGACCTTGCTCGCGGGATGCCGGGCCAGCAGCCTGCCCCACAGCACGTAGCCGACGATGGTCGCGGCCAGCGACAAATACAGTACCGCGAATATACCGACCGGGCTGACGTGGGCCAGGCTATGCCGGATGGCCTCCGGCCCTTCGAACACCAGCGACAGGACGAAGAAAGGCAAGGGCGGCACCAGCGCGCCCCACACCACCAGGCCGAGCACGTCGGCCTTGCCGGCTTTTTTGGCGACCATGTTTCCCATGGCCCAGCTAAAAGCCGCCAGCAGCGTCAGGAAGAACCCCAGCAGCGGCATGTCGCCGCTCTGGGCGCCCTGCTCGATGAGGACGAGGCCGGCGACTGCCACCGCGACGCCCAGCACATTGTTCCAGCGCACGCTTTCCTTCATGAACACGGCCGCCAGCAGCACGGTGAAGAATGCCTGCGACTGCAGCACGACCGAGGCCAGCCCGGCCGGCATGCCGACGTGCATGGCCGTGAACAGGAAGACGAATTGGCCCAGGCTGATCGTCAGGCCATACGCCACGATGAGCCGCCAGGGCAGCGGCGGGCACTTGATGAAGAATATGGCGGGAAAGATCACCAGGACGAACCGCAAGGCGCCCAGCAGCAGGGGCGGAATCTCGCTGAGGCCAAGCTTGATGACCACGAAATTCAGGCCCCAGGCGGTAATGAGCACCAACGCCGCCAGCCAGTCCATCAGGGGCATGAAACGTCCTTTGCAGTATGTTTTGTGTAGCGGGTATTATCGCCGGATACGCCGGAATTTCGGCCCCCACTTCACCACAACCATGACCGCCACGATACTCAGCCTGCATTCCTATCCGGTCAAATCATGCGCCGGCATCGATCACGCACACTCCCCCGTCAGCCAGGGCGGCCTGTTCCGCGACCGCCAATGGGTGGTCGTGGACGCGCAGGGCATTTTCATGACCCAGCGCGGCCACGCCCGCATGGCGCTGATACGGCCAAGCTTCTCGGGCGACGACCTGGTGCTCGCGGCGCCCGGCATGCCGGCGCACACCGTGCCCTGGCTGACCGACACCGATGACCCCGCCCAGGTTCCCGTCAAAATCTGGCGCAGCGACACCCTGGGCTTCGACGAGGGCGACGGCGCGGCGGAATGGCTGAGCCGTTTCCTGGGCACGCCCTGCCGGCTGCTGCGCGTACACCCGCTGGCCATGCGCATCGCCAGCCCGGAACACGTCCACAATTGGCGGCTGCACAATTATGACCTGGTGCCCGAGTTCCCCGAAAAGCATCATTTCGGCTTCGCCGACGGCTTCCCTTTTCTGGTGGCGAACCAGGCTTCGCTGGACGAGCTCAACCGGCAGCTGGCCGCCAAGGGCGAGCCGCCCGTGCCGATGAATCGGTTCAGGCCGAACATCGTGCTGCAGGGCCTGGAACCCTACGAGGAGGACTATCTGTCCGCGGTCCGCATCGGCCCCATGACGCTGGCCTTCGTGAAGCGCTGTGCGCGCTGCCCGATTCCGAATATCGATCAGGCCACGGCGCAGTCGCGTCCCGAGCCCGGCCTGACACTGGCGCAACACCGCCGGTTCGAGGAAGGCGTGCTGTTTGGCGTCAATGCGGTGGTGGCGGGCGCGGGGCCGGGTGCGCGGCTCGCGGTGGGGGACGAGGCCGCGCTGGAGTATGCGATCTGAACCCTAATACAAGCTGAGCTGGACCGGCGCCCCGCTCTCCGGCGCATCCGCCCCGCCCCCGGGCGCCAGGCTGCTCACCCGCACCCCCAGCAATCGCAGGCGATGATCGAAACTCACCCGCTTCAGGCATAAGCCCGCCGCCCGGTGAATCACCCCCGCGTCCCACGTCGCCGCCGTCAGCGTCGTATCGCGCGTCACCGTCCTGAAATCATCGAAGCGCAGCTTGATGCCTATCGTCCGGCCCACATAACCCTTGCGCCGCAGATCGCCCGCCAGATCCTCGCATAGTTCCAGAAAAATCCGCGACAGCAGCTCCCGGTCATGCTTCACGTGCAAATCCCGTTCGAACGTGGTTTCCCGGCTGATGGACTTGGGCGTCGAGTGCGTGACCACCGGCCTGTCGTCCACGCCATGCGCCACGTCCACCAGCCAGCGCGCGTAGGTCAGGCCGAAATGCCGCTGCAGCAGATCCGGGCGCGCATGCGCGAGGTCGCGGATGGTGCTGATGCCCAGCGCCGCCAGGCGGGCGTTCGCCTTGGGGCCTATGCCGTTCACCTTGCCGACCGGCAGGGGCCATATGCGTTTTTCCAGGTCGCCCGGACCGATGATGGTCAGCCCGTCGGGCTTGTCCAGATCCGAGGCGATCTTGGACAACAGCTTGTTGGGCGAAACGCCGATCGAACACGACAGGCCCGTGGCCGACTTGACCGCCTGCTTGATCCGCTGCGCCAACGCCACCGTTTCCTCCGGATGCCCGGTAAGATCGATGTAGATCTCGTCTATGCCGCGATTCTCGATGTGTCCGGCCACACCGGCGACGGCGGTTTTGAACAGCCGGGAATAATGGCGGTAGGCGGTGAAGTCCACCGGCAGCAGCACCGCCTCGGGCGCAAGCTGCGCGGCCTTCATCATGCCCATGGCCGAGAACACGCCCAGCGCGCGGGCCTCGTAGGTGGAAGTGGTCACCACGCCCCGGCCGACGTAAGCGCCCAGGCGCGTGAATACCCTGGAGCCGTCGGGCAGCGTGCGGGGCTGCGAGGCGCCGCCCCCGCCTATGACCACCGGCAGGCCGCGCAATTCGGGGTAGCGCAGCAGCTCCACCGACGCATAGAAGGCGTCCATGTCCAGGTGCGCGATGCGGCGTGGGCTTTCGGTATCCATGATAGATACCGGATTATAGAGGGGCGCGCGCAGTGCTACATTTACGCCATGGACGCCCACTACAAGCGATGCCGCTGGTGCAGCGGCGACCCCGACTACATCGCCTACCACGACCACGAGTGGGGTGTGCCCAGCCGCGACCCCCGGCATCTTTTCGAGATGCTGCTGCTCGAAGGCTTCCAGGCGGGGCTGTCGTGGATCACCATCCTGAAAAAGCGGCCGCGCTATCGCGAAGTGCTCTACGGCTTCGACCCGGAAAAGCTGGCCGGCATGCGCGACGCCGACATCGAAGCCCTGCTCCGGGATCCCGGCATCGTCCGCAATCGCCTCAAGCTGAACGCCGCCCGCCGGAATGCGCGGGCCTGGCTGGCGCTGCGCGACCCCGTCGAGCTGGTCTGGTCGTTCACGGGCGGGCGCCCCATCGTCAACCACTACCCAAACCATCAGAGCGTGCCCGTGGTCACGCCCCAGGCGGAGCGGATGAGCCGCACGCTGAAACGGGCCGGCTTCAACTTCGTGGGGCCCACCATCTGCCAATCCTATCTGCAGGCGGTGGGCTGCTTCATGGACCACACCACCGACTGCTTCCGCCACGGCATGCTGGCGGGCCCGGGTTGATGCCGGTCAGACGACGGTCAGGGTGACGTCGATATTGCCCCGCGTGGCGTTGGAATACGGGCAAACGATGTGGGCCTTGTCGACCAGCGCCTTGGCCTGGGCCTTGTCCAGGCCGGGCACCGAGATCTTCAGTTCCACCTCGATGCCGAAACCCGTGGGGATGGGGCCGATGCCCACCGTGCCTTGTATGTTCGTATCGGCGGGCAGCTCCACCTTTTCCCGCGAGGCGACCAGCTTCAGCGCCCCCAGGAAGCATGCCGAATACCCGGCGGCGAACAGCTGTTCGGGATTGGTACCCGAGCCGCCCGCGCCGCCCAGTTCGGCGGGGGTCGTCAGCTTGACGTCCAGCACGCCGTCCGACGACACCGCGCGGCCGTCACGCCCGCCGGTGGCGGTTGCCTGGGCGCGATAGAGAACTTTTTCGATAGACATACGACTCTCCTTGAGTGAAAGAATTGGCGAACTGCCAGGGATACCGGCTCTTGGAGCCAGATTTTGTTACACGATTAAATCGCACACGATACATATTGCAAGACGCTGCAGCAAACCCCATCATTTCATTCATGCTCCAGAAAATGCCCCCGCAGCCTTTCCAGCGCCAGCTTGGTGGCGGCCAGTTCTTCGGCCGAGCATTGCGTGGCGCAGGTAACCGCCACCGGCACCATCCGGGCCTTGGCATGCAGCGCCCTGCCGGCCGTCGTCAGGGAAACGATCACCTGCCGCTCGTCGTTCTGCGCGCGGTCGCGCCGGACCAGGCCGGCCAGTTCCAGCCGCTTGAGCAGAGGCGTCAGCGTGGCGGAATCCAGGAACAGCCGCTCGCCGATTTCCGAGACGGTCAGCTCGTCGCCTTCCCATAGCACCAGCATGACGAGATACTGCGGATAAGTGATGCCCAGCGAACGCAGCAACTTGCGATAAACTTTGTTCATCGCAAGACTGGTGGAATAAAGCGCAAAGCAAAGCTGGTCGTCCAGCAATAGGCTTGCCGCAGGGTTATGCGTGTCTTTCTGCTTCATGAGTGCAATATTAAATCGCGCGCAATATAAATACAAGCAGCCAGTGAGTCCGCCATCATGCATGGAACTTCCCTACCCCGGCGACATGCCTTCCAATGGACGAATCGCTATGCGCCTTGGGCGATGCTGTCGCTGGCGCTCGTCCTGCTCGCCTTGCTGCTGGCGCATTACCAGTATTCCACCTATCGCGCCCTGAAGCGGCAAAACGCCGAACACCTCACCACCATGGCGCGCATCGCGGGCCGGACCCTGGAGCTCCAGCTCACCGGCCTGCCCGGCCGCATGCAGGCCGGGCAGGCGCCGGCGGCCGACGAGGCGCGCCCGGACGGCTTCAACGAAAGCGAGGTCCGAGGCGTGCTGGAATCCGTGCGCTACGCGCCGGACGTCTGGAGCGCGCTGATCCGCGAAGACGGACGCATCCTCCTGATGCAAGCCGGCTCGTCCGTCCCGGCCGCCGCCGATCCCGGCACGGCCGGCGAGTTCTTTCGCCGGCATCAGCGCGGCGGGCAGCGGCACAGCTTCGCTGAAGGCAAGGTGCCGCGCATCGGCGGCATGCAGACCATGTCGCTGTTCACGCTGGGGGCGGGTGCGGGGGTCGCGGGCCAAGCCTTGACGGTCGTGGTGGGGCGCGACGCCGGCGGCGTCCTCGCCACCTGGTATCGCACGGCCTGGCTGCACGGAAGCATTTTCCTGCTCATCTGCCTGGGAGCGGTTTTCGGCTTGCGCGCCTACCGCCGGCGCCAGGCCGAATATGCGGCCACGGCCGCCCAGGCCCAGGCCGACCTGCGCAGGAACGCGCAGGACTACGGCCTGATCGTCGAACACACCACCGACATGGTGGCGCGCCTGGACGCGCAAGGCCGCATCGTGCATGCCAACCCCGCCTTGTGCGAGCTGCTGGGCAAGAGCTGCGACGCGCTCGCCGGGAGCACGCTCGCCGGCTGCCTGCCGGAAGACGAAAAAACGGACGCCGCCGCCGCGATCGCCGCGCTCAGGCACCCGCCCCATACCGCCGGCTTCAGGCACAGCCACCCCACGGCGAAAGGCATACGGCAGCTTTATTGGTCCTGCCAAGGGCTGGCCGGGCAGGACGGGCAGCTGCAAGAGATCATCGCCATCGGGCGCGACGTCACCGACCATGCAAACCAGTTGAACAAGCTCGAACTGCTGGCACGGCAGGACTTCCTGACCCGCTTGCCGAACCGCCGCCATTTCTTCGAACAATGCAAGATCGAAGTCGAGCGCGCGCGGCGCTTCAAGTCGCACACTTCCTTGCTGCTGATCGACCTGGACCACTTCAAGTCCATCAACGACGCCCATGGGTACAAGGTCGGCGACCGGGTGCTGGCCGCGCTGGGCGAAACCCTGCGCGCCTCTCTGCGCAAGATCGACGTCGCCGGGCGAGTGGGCGGCGACGAATTCGCGGCCGTCCTGGCCGCCACGAACGCGGATGGGGCGCTCAGGGTGGCGCAACGCCTCGCCGCCGCCTTTCGCGCCCAAGAGATCGCGACGGACGGCGGCGCGGCCGTCCGCGTCACCATGTCCATCGGCATCGCCACGGCCGACTACCAGGACTGTTCACTGGAAACGCTGCTGAAAGAGGCCGATCACGCGCTCCAGCAGGCCAAGCGGACCGGCCGCGACAAAATCTGCGTCGCCGACGCGGCGCGGTCCCCGCGCCGGCAAGCCGACCGCGCCACCTGAGGCGGCCCGGGGGGCGCTACAGCAGGCGGCAGGCCTCGTCGAACGCCAGGCGCGGCAGGCGCTGGTGCAGGACGGCGTGGTCCCCGTACCCGATATTGCAGATGAAATTGGTCCGCACGGACGTGCCTTGCCAGAACTCGGCATCCACCGCCGCCGCATCGAAGCCCGACATCGGCCCGCAATCCAGGCCGAGCGCCCTGGCGGCGAGAATCAGGTAGCCGCCCTGCAGGCTGCCGTTGCGAAAGGCGGTCTCTTGCGCATGCGCCTGCCGGCCCTCGGCCGCAAAGCCGTCCCGCGCCTCGGGGCGGTGCGGAAACAGCTTGGGCAGATGCTCGTAGAACTCGAGGTCATAGCCGACGATGACGGTCACCGGGGCCTGGCGCGTTTTCTCGCGGTTGCCCGGACTCATCAAGGGCAGCAGTCTTTGCTTGGCTTCCGGCGAGCGGATGAAAAGAAAACGGGCGGGCCCGCAATTCATGCTGGTGGGCGCCCACTTCAGCAAATCGTACAGTTCTTGCAGCGTCTCGTCGCCAACAGGGGTATCGCGCCATGCGTTCTGCGTGCGCGCCTCACGGAAAATCCGGTCGAGCATATTCCTTCTCACTTTGCCGCGCCCCGGCTGCGGGGGCGGCCACGATGGTTACAGGTGGCGGCATCCTAACCCATCGCCGGCCGGGACGTGCGCAAATGTTCCCTATATGGAAATGGCTTGCATTTTTTCCTCTATCTGTTTAAATAAGAATCATTATCGATATCGAGTAAACTGGGCGCCGACGCCCTCATCCCGTTTTTGCCTCGCACAAGCCCTGCCATGGAAGCCCGCCCCGCTCACGCAGCCGATCCCGCATCGCCGCCGACGCCCGCCAAGGGAAAACGTCCCTGGCGGGCGCTGGGCATGGTGCGCAGCCTGGAATTCGACGTGCCGGGATACCGCTTCGTGTCCGCGCCCTTTGCGGGCAACGAACCGGTGCTGGAAGGCCGGCTGCGGGAGATCCAGCTGCAGCCGGGGCTGTGGATGCACTGCGCCGAAGTCGCGGACCTGCACAACATGGTGTCGCGGGTGGGCTTCAGCGCGGGCCTGCGCATCGTGGTGGTACTGGGCGGCCAGATCGACGTGCGCATCGGCGGCCGCCGGCTGCATTTGCGGGCGGGCGACCATGCCCGCCACGCCAGCGCCGCCGTCATCAGCATGCCGCAAGACGCAATATTCGAGCGCCAATGGGAACGCGGCAAATGGGAGCGCAAGCTTTCTCTCTATCTTTCTCCGGAATGGCTGGAAAGCCAGGGCTGGCTGAGCGACGCCCGGGAATTGACGGCCTTGTCCAGGCGGCATGAAACCGGCGCCCCCGAACCGCTGGCCCTGAAATTCCCCGATCAGCTGTGCATCACGACCTGGCGCCCGTCCCCCCACGCCCTGGCGCTGGCGGAGCAGCTGATCTGCCAGTCGGACGAGTCCGCCCCCAGCCTGGTACGCATCCGCCTTGCCGGCCGGGCGATGGAGCTCCTGTACGAAGCGCTTGCCAGCCAGCACAAGGAAGCCGCCCCGGGCGCCGCGCCGGCCGGCGCGCTGCGGCCCCGCGACCAGGACCGCATGCTGCGCCTGCGCAGCTTTCTCGACGCCGAGGTCCAGCAGCCCCTCGTCCCGCCGCTCAAGATCGAAGAACTGGGGCGCCGCTTCGGCCTCAGCGCCAGCGCGCTGCAAAGGCAGTTCCGCCATGCATTCGGCAGCTCGGTCAACGAGTACCGCCGCCTCATGCGGCTGCATCAGGCGCGCACCGACCTGGAGCACGGCCTGAGCATCACCGAGGCCGCCTACCGCGCGGGCTACACCAGCGCCGCCAATTTCGCCACGGCCTTCCGGCGCCAGTTCGGCCTGAGCCCCAAGAGCCTGCGCTCCCGCCTCTGACTTTCCCGCGGGCGAGACTTGACCCGGACGCAAAGAAGTTTGCGCGTCCCTCAAACCAATTCCGTAAATGAGAATGATTCAATGTTGCTTTGCCGCCTTGCCGCAGGAGGGGGCAGGACAAGCCGTATCCGAAACGGCCACCTTACAGCACTGAAATACGAGGAAAGAAATGACGAATATGCCTGGAAGGGAAGGGATCGCCGCAACGCCCCGCGCAAGCCTGGCGCTTGCCCCCTTGACGCTGGCCTTGCTGTGCGCATGCGGAGTGGGCGTCGCGCAGGCCCAGAGCAACAAGACGCCGACGACTCTGGACACCGTGGTGGTCACCGCCAGCGGCGTGCAGCAGAAGGCCAAGGATGCGCCCGCCTCGATGACCGTCATCACGCAGGAGGACATCAAGAAAAACGGCTACACCTCCGTAGCGGAAGCCGTGGGCCGCGCCGAAGGCGTGACGTTCATCGGCGGCGACCCCAACACCAAGGACATCGTCATCCGCGGCCTGCCGGGGGAATACACTCTGCTCCTGGTGGACGGCAAGCGGCAGAACACCCGTGAAACCATGAATCGCGGCACGAACGGGGTGCAATACGAATTCATGCCGCCCCTGGCCGCCATCGAGCGGATCGAGGTGGTGCGCGGCCCCATGTCGTCGCTCTACGGCTCGGAGGCCATGGGCGGCGTGGTCAACGTCATCACCAAGAAGGTTCCCGAGCGCTGGTCCGCGGCGCTGGACAGCTCCGTGACGCTGCAGACGGATGACGACTACGGCAACGCCAGGCAATCGCAGTTCTGGATCGGCGGCCCCATCAAGGACGACGTCCTGGGCCTGCAGGTCTATGGGTCCTATGACGACCAGAGCGAAGGCAACACCTATTTCCCCAGCGCGGACGGCGCCAATGCCAGGAACAACCGCAGCCTCGGCCTGAAGCTGGCGGCGCGGCCGGCCGACAACCAGGACCTGGTCCTGGACGTGGTGTCCCAGCGCCTGACGACCGAGGCCACGCCCGGACGATCCATCCTGCCCTCCCTCGCCTGGAACAAGGACCAGTTCCGCCGCACGTCTTACGGCCTGACCCACACGGGACGCTGGCGCCTGGGCGAATCCAAGATCTCGCTGTACCGGGAAGACAGCGTGCAGGAGAACTGGCCCAAGACGGGCGAGTACGTCGACAACCGGCGCCTGGTGAACACCGCGCTGGACGCCAGCTTCAGCATGCCTTTCGCCTCCCATACCCTGCGCTTCGGCGGCCAGTACCTGCACAGCCGCCTGAACGGCATCCAGAACGAGGCCAAGTTCGCGAATTACCCGACCAACACCGACGTCGTCTCGCTGACCAACTACGCGCTCTTCATCGAAGACGACTACTACGTGACGGACGACTTCACCGTGACGGGCGGCGTGCGCATGGACCATGACGAACGCTTCGGCAAGCGCTGGTCGCCCCGCCTTTACGGCGTCTACCACCTGACGGACGCCCTGACCCTGAAGGGCGGCGTGGCGACCGGCTTCAAGGCGCCCACGATACGGCAGAGCAATCCGGGATACTGCATGTCGACGGGCGGCAACTCGGGCTTCCGCGGTCCTTTGTGCGGCAATCCGGACCTGGAACCCGAAACCAGCGTCACCCAGGAGCTGGGCCTGATCTACGATTGGGCGCCGGGCAGCAATGTGTCCGCGACCCTGTTCAACACCAACTTCAAGAACAAGGTGGCCAGCTACGACACCGGCATGCAGGACCCGCTCAACCCCGGCACGGCGAACCACCTGTATGTGTACGACAACATCGACAAGGTGCAGATCTACGGCCTGGAACTGGCGCTGAAGCTGCCGCTGACCGATACGGTGAACCTGTCGTCCAACTACACCTACACGAAATCCAAGCGCAAAGGCGGCGGGGAAGTCTCGTTCAACGGCCTCACCCTGGACGGCGAACCGCTGGACAAGACGCCGGAGCACGTCCTGAACACCCGCCTGGACTGGCAGGTGAATGAACGGCTCGGCACCTATCTGCGCTGGAACCTGAGCGGCAAGGCGCGCTATGCGGCCTACCGCAACGGCGCGATGGGCGTGCGCACCCGGCCCGGCGGCTCCACCTTCGACCTGGGCGGCAACTATGCGGTCACCAAGCATCTGTCCCTGCGCCTGGCCGTGCTGAACCTGACCGACCACAAGACGCCGGTTGACCTGCGCACGCGCTATGCGGGCCTGGACGGCAACTGGATGGTGGACGAAGGCCGCCGCTTCTGGCTGGGCGCCAGCCTCAGCTTCTGATGCGGGCCGCCGGCGTGATCCTGAAACCGTGGTGGCGGGCGGCGTGGCTGTGGTGCCTGCTGCTGGTCAGCCTGCCCGCCGCCGCCCAGATAGAAATCGTCGACCAGGCCGGGCGGACGGTCCGGCTGGCCGAACCCGCGCGCCGCATCATCTTCTCGGAACCGGGCGACTTCACCATGCTCGCCATGCTCGACGAGAATCCGGCCCGCCGGATCGTCGCATGGAACCGATGGCGCCTGGACCAGCACACGCTGAATCAATGGCGCAGCATAGACCCGGAAGCCTTCGACCGGATCACGCAGATGTCGCTCGACGGCCCGCAGAACCTGAATGCCGAAGCGCTGATCGCCCATGCGCCCGACCTGGTCGTGCTGGATCATTTCTTCGGCAGCGCGAAACAGGCGGTGTCCCAGCTGGAGCAGGCCGGCATTCCGGTGGCCATCCTCACGCTGGAAGCCAATCTGCGGTTGCGGCATCCGACGGAAGGCATAGAAAAACTGGCGGTCCTCATCGGCCGCGAGGAGCGCGGTAAAGAAGTGGGCGCGTTCATACGCGAGCGCCTGGACCGCGTCGCCCGGCGCGTCGCCCGCATCAAGGCGGAAGGCGGTCCATTGCCGACCGTGCTGATGGAACCGCATGCGGGCAGCGGCCCCTGTTGCATGTCCATGGGCGAGGGCCGCAGCATGGGCGACCTGGTGGTGCTGGCGGGCGGACGCCTGATCGGCAGCGAAATCGTCGACGGCATGGCGGGCCAGCTCAGCGCGGAATACGTGATCGCGAGCGACCCGGCCGTCTACATCGGCACCGGCGGACAGCACATGAAGGCCCGGGGCGGCCTACTCCTGGGCCCCGACGTCGACGCCGCCACGAGCCGCGCCAGCCTGGAACGCGTCCTGCGGCGCGTGGGACTCGCGCAGACCCGCGCCGTCAAGGAAAAGCGGGCCCACGGCATATGGCACAGCGGCTTTTCCATCGTGAACCTGGAGCTGATCGCCACCTGGCTGCACCCCGCGGAATTCCAGGACGTGGACCCGGCCGCCACGCTGGCGGAGATCGATCGGCGCTTCATGGCGAAGAGCCTGACCGGAACGTTCTGGACCTCGCTGGCTCCAGCGAAAGATTGAGACCATGCAAGCTTATCGTGGCATAGCGCCCGCCCCGCGGGCCGACAATGCAGTCATACAAGCGCGCTGGGCGCTGCATCGGCGCATCGTGAGGCGGCGCTGGCTCATCGTGGCCGGCCTGGCCGTGCTGACGGTCGCCGCCGGGCTCGCCGACCTGCTCACCGGCCCCGCCGCCCTGCGGCCCGCGCAAGTCATCCAGGGACTGCTGAATCCCGACACGCTCACGGTCCCCATGCAAGTGGTGCTGTGGCAGGTCCGGATGCCGGTCGCCCTGATGGCGCTGCTGGTCGGCGCCGCCCTGGCGCTGGCGGGCGCGGAGATGCAGACCATCTTGAACAATCCGCTGGCCGAACCCTTCACTCTGGGCGTTTCTTCATCGGCGGCGCTGGGCGCCGCCCTGGCCATCGTGCTGGGCTGGGGCGTGCCGGGCACCGACGCCGCCTGGCTGGTGCCCGCCAACGCCTTCGTCTTCGCCCTGGCTTCCCTGCTGCTCCTGCAGGTCATGGCGCAATGGCGCGGCGCCCAGGCGCAGACCCTGGTGCTCTTCGGCATCGCCATCGGCTTTGCCGCGGGCGCCGTACTGTCGCTGCTGCAATTCATCGCCAGCGAAGACGCGCTTCAACAGCTGGTTTTCTGGAGCATGGGCAGCCTGGCCCGGGCCGACTGGCACAGCATCGCCATCCTGTCCGCGGTCCTGGCCCTGACCGCGCCCTTCTCCTGGCGCGCCGCCCGCCGGCTCACCGCGCTGCGGCTGGGCGAAGACCGCGCCCGCAGCTTCGGCATCAATGTGCCCTCCCTCAGGCGCTGGGCCTTGGTGCGCATCAGCCTGCTGGCGGCGACGGCCGTCGCCTTCGTCGGCACGGTGGGATTCGTCGGCCTGGTGGGCCCGCACGTCGCGCGGATGATCGTCGGCGACGGCCACCGCCACCTGCTGCCGGCCAGCGTCCTGATCGGCGCGGCCATGATGGCGCTGGCCTCGGTCGCCGGCAAAATGCTGGTGCCCGGCGTCATGCTGCCCATAGGCATCGTGACCGCGCTGGTCGGCCTGCCCGTCTTCATGGGCCTGATGATGCGCCGCCGAGGGGGCCGGACATGAATGCCGCCCAGTCGCTGGACGTCAAGAACCTGAACGTGCATTACCGCCGGCACGAAGTGCTCGCCGGCGTCGAACTGGCCGGCATCCGTCCCGGCGAAATGATCGCCCTGGCCGGACCGAACGCCGCGGGCAAGTCGACGCTGCTCAAGGCGATTGCCGGGCTGGTTCCGGCCCGCGGCCACGTGCTCTACGGAGGCAGCGACTGGCTGGCGTGGACCATGCGCAAGCGCATGGAATTCATCGGCTTCATGCCGCAGTCCATTCCCGAAGACAACGACCTGACCGTCCTGGAGGCGGCTCTGACGGCTCTGCAAAGCGGCGGCATCGGCCCCCGGCGCAAAGACGAGCTCGATGCCTTGCGCGTCATCGAGCATCTGGGCATAGGCCCGCTCGCCCTGCGGCCGCTGTGCCGGCTGTCAGGCGGCCAGCGGCAGCTTGCCGCGCTGGCGCAGGCCGTCGTGCGCGGCAGCCCCGTCCTGCTGCTGGACGAGCCCGTCAGCGCGCTGGACCTCGCGCACCAGTGGCAGGTCATGCGGGTCGCGCGGCGCCTGGCCGACGAAGGCCGGATAGTCATCGTGGTGCTGCATGACCTGGCCCTGGCCGCGCAATGGGCCGACCGGGTCGCCATCCTGCACGACCGTCGCATCCATTCTTTCGGGCGCCCCAGCGACGTCATCACCGATGCCGCCCTGCGGGAAGTCTGGGGCGTGGAGGCACGCGTCCGGACCTGCGAGCGGGGCCGCGCCTTCGTGCTCATAGACGCTCTGGCCGGGGATCCGGCCGCCACACAACAGGAACACCTGCAATGACTCCTCTACGAATCAGCACCGCCGTGCGCGGCATAGACGCCCGGAATGTCCTGGACGCCGTGCTGGAACACCTGCGCGAGCACGACCTGGCCGCCATGCCTTCGGAAGACGGCTGGGCCATCGATTACAGCGGCGCGCGGATATCGCTGGCGGCCGAATCCGGCGCCTTGCACGCGCGCATCGCGGCGCCCACGCAGGAAGCGCTGTACGACGCGAAAATGCTGGTCTTCCACCACATCGTCGAATTCAGCGCCTGCGCGCCCGAGGCGATCCAATGGAGCGGGGACAGCATCACGTTCGAACGCCCGCCCGCCTTCCGCCTGCTGACCGTCGACGCGGTCCGCGACATCGGCCCCCACATGCGCCGCGTCCGGTTCCGTGCGGCCGACTTGGCCCGGTACCAGCGCGACGAGGACATCCACTGCAAACTGATCTTCCCCCAGCCCGGCGTCCGCGATCCCGAATGGCCCACGCTGGCCGCCAACGGCACGCCGCAATTCCCCAGTGGTGAAAAACGCCTGGACATCCGCACCTACACGATCCGGCGCATCGATGCCGCGCAAGGCTGGATGGAGGTGGACTTCGTGCTGCATGACGATGCCGGCCCGGGCTCGGCCTGGGCCGCCCAGGCCGCCGGCGGGCAGCAGATCGGCCTTTCCGGGCCGGGCGGGCGCAGCGCGCTGCCCGCGGACTGGATGCTGCTGGCCGGCGACGAAACCGCCCTGCCCGCCATCGCGCGCATCGGAGAATCCCTGCCGGCGGAAACGCAAGGCTTTGCGCTGATCGAAGTCCAGACCCCGGCCGACGAGATCGAACTGCGCCTGCCCCCGGGCATGGCTTTGCGCTGGCTGCATCGCGGCGACACCCCCGCGGGCGCCGGCACGCTCTTGCGGGACGCCATTCAGGCCTGCGCCATTCCCGATGGCCCCAGCCGCCACGTCTGGGTGGGGGCCGAGTTCGCGACCGCGCAAAGCGTGCGGTCCTGGCTGCGCGACACGGTCGGGCTCGGCGGCAAAGAGCAGCTCGTCGTGGCGTACTGGCGCCGCGGCATGGACGAAACCCAAATGAAAGGCGGCGCGGCACGCAGCGCCGCCGGCGGCGCCGGGCCCAAGGCGTCCTCATGAAGCCGGGACCGGGAGCATCCGAACAAGCATACGCAGCGGGCGACGAGGCACGATCGGGCGCCGCGCCCAGGCAGCGATGGTGGGCGCGCCTTGCGCTCGACCTGGGCCCCCTGCGCCAGAGCCCGGCCTTCAGAAGCCTGTATCTCGCCCGCTCCGTCTCGATGCTGTCCGTCGCCATCCTGGCGGTCGCGGTGGCCTGGCAGGTGTACGGGATCAGCGCATCGTCCATCCACGTGGCGGGCGTCGGCATCGGCCTGGCGCTGGGGTCGCTCATCGGCATCGTCTGGGGCGGAACCCTGGCGGATCGCGCCGACCGGCGGCGCATCATGATTCTGGGCCGCGCGGCCTACGTGACCGTGGTCGCCATCTTGTGGGCCAACAGCCTGCGCACGGAACCCGGCCTGCCGGAAATCTACCTGGCCACGCTGCTCAGCGGCCTGACCGGAGGCATCAGCGCGCCCGCGCTCATGGCGGCCATGCCCAGGCTGATTCCGCCGCAGCACCTGGCCGCGGCGGGCGCGCTCAATGCGCTGTCCATGGAGCTCAGCCGGCTCGTCGGCCCGCTGATCGCCGGCGCGCTGCTCGCCCGCTACAGCATCGCCCTTTGCTATGCCGTCGTACTGATCGGCGCGGCGCTGGTGCCGCTGCTGCTGGCCCGGCTCCCCAGGGACTTGCTGCTGCCCGATGCCGGCGCCGGACCGGAACCGACGCAGCGCCCGTCCATGCTCGCGCAGTGGCGGGACGGGCTGAAGCATGTCCGGCACAACGGCGTCATCGCCTGTCTGCTTGCCCTGGACCTGGCCATGATGCTGTTCGCCGGCGTGCATGCCCTGATGCCCCAGTTGGGCCAGGCCGTGCTGCAGGGCGGCCCCGAGATGGTCGGCTATCTTTACGCCGCGCCGGCCTTCGGCGCCCTCGTCGTCGCCCTCACGTCGGGCTGGACCCGCCGGCTGGCCCGCCCCGGGCGCCTGGTGATCGCCTGTGCGCTGCTGTGGGGCATCGCCATCGCGCTGTGCGGCGTGGCGGCGGGCGGCATTTCGGCCGGGCTTCCTTGGGGCGTATGGGCGGTGCCGGTCTTGCTTGCCGTCACGGGCATGGCGGACACCGCGTCGGACATCGTCCGCGGCGCCCTGCTGCAGATACATACGCCGGACGCCTTGCGCGGCCGCGTATCGGGCTTGTGGCTGCTCCAGGGGTACATGGGCCCTGCGCTGGGCGGTCTGCAGGCCGGCGTGCTGGCGACCTGGTGGTCGCCGGGCCGCGCGCTGCTTGCCGGCGGCACGGCCTGTACGGCGCTGATCGCCATGCTGCTGGCGATGCCCGGCGGTTCGCTGCGCAAAAACCTCTGGCGCCTGGGGCCGGGCAACGGCCCGGGGCCCGGCGCCTTAAAATAAGGGCATGGACGACACCACGCCGAACGAATCGAACCGCCCGAACTGGTCGGACGCCCCCGAAGGCTGGAACTGGCTGGCGCAAGACGAAGACGGCCGCTGGTTCTGGTATGCCGTCCGGCCGCAGCTGGGGGTGGCCGGCGGGGTCTGGCGCTCGCCCCGGCGCGCGCAGCAGTTCGCGGCCCAGGGCGCGCCCAACCCCCGTTGGCATGAAAGCTGCCTGGAAAGGCCGCCGGGGGGCCGGCCCCCCTGACGGCCCCTCGAGGCGCTCAGCCCCCTTTCAACAGCTCGCGGGCGATGATCAGCTTTTGCACTTCGGTCGCGCCTTCATAGATGCGCAGCGCGCGAATGTCGCGATACAGCCGCTCGATGGGCCGGTTCTTCACCACCCCTTGTCCGCCGAACATCTGCAGGACGCGGTCGATCACCCATTGGGCCGACTCGGTCGAGATCATCTTGGCCATGGCCGTTTCCGACGTGGACGACCGCCCCGCCACGTCGCGCACCCAGGCGGCGCGATAGGTGAGCAGCGCGCTCTGGTCGATTTCCGCGGCGATGTCGCCGAACGCCGCCTGCGTCAGCTGGAAGTCGGCCAGGGTCTGGCCGAACATCTTGCGCCCGCGCGCATGCGCAAGGCCTTCGGCCAATGCGCGCCGCGCAAAACCCAGCGCGGCCGCGGCCACCGAGCAGCGGAAGACGTCGAGCGTGCGCATCGCCAGCTTGAAGCCCTGGTTGAGCTCGCCCAGCATATTCGCCGCGGGAACGCGGCATTCATCGAAGCGCAGCAAGGCCAGCGGGTGGGGCGACATGACGTCGATCTTTTCCTGGATCTCCAGCCCCGGCGTGCCGGCGTCCACCACGAAGGCGGTGATGCCGCGCGACCCGGCGTGTTCATCGGTGCGCGCGAACACGCAGTAGAAATCGGCCAGGCCGCCGTTGGAAATCCAGGTCTTGCTGCCGTTCAGGACGTAGTGATCGCCGTCCGGGCGGGCGGCGCAGGCCAGCGCCGCCACATCGGAGCCGGCCTCGGGTTCGGACAGGGCGAAGGCCGCGATGCGTTCGCCCGCGGCGACCGGCGGCAGGTAGCGCCGCTGGAGCGCATCGTTGCCGCCCAGCGATATCGCGCCCGAGCCCAGCCCCTGCATGGCGAACGCGAAATCGGCCAGGGTGTGGTAACGGCCGAGCGTCTCGCGGATGAGGCAGAGCGAACGCGAATCCAGCCGGGGGGACCGGCCGCCCAGGCGGCCGCCGTCCCCGGCGGGCACGCAATGGCGCAGCCACCCCCCCGCGCCCAGGTCGCGCACGAGGCCGCGGCACGCCTCGTAGACGTCGGCGTCGTCCAGATCGGACAGGTTCCGGTCCCGGCACCATTGGTCCAGTTCGCGCGCCAGGCCGCGGTGCGCGTCGTCGAAGAATGGCCATTCAAGATGGCTGAGTTCTCGGGTGATCATTCGCGCCGGCCGCCTATTTGGTGTCCATGTTCTTGATGACGGGCGCCCATTTGCCTATGGTTTGCTGGATGTGCTGCGTGAAGGCGGCGGCATCCTTGTAGTCGGTCTTCAAGCCGAACTGGTCCGTGCAATTGCGGAACTGTTCCGTATCGATGGCGGCCTTGAAGGCCTTGTCTATCTTGGCCACGACGGCGGGATCCATGCCCTTGGGGCCGACGATGCCGAGAATGCTGGGCGCCACCAGGTCGTAGCCGGCTTCCACCAGGGTCGGCGCGTCTTCGAAGCCGGCCATGCGCGATTCCGTGAACACGTTGAGCAGACGCAGGCGGCCGTCGCGCACGAAGGGCACCCATTCGGCGGTCTGCGCCATGACCTCGACGTCGCCGCGCACCAGGGCCGTGGAAGCCTCTATGCCGCTCTTGTAGGCGACGTGGGTCCATTTCACGCCGGTCTGCTCGCCCAGCTTGACCATGGTCAGGTGCTGCGGCGTGCCCACGCCCGCAGTGCTGAATGCGATGGTGTCGGGCGCCTGCTTGGCTTTCTTGATGACGTCGTCCAGCGTTTTCAAGGGCGAGTCGGCGCGCACCAGCAGGCCGACCTGGTACTGCGCGACCATGGCGATGGGCGTCAAGTCCTTCATGACGTCATAGTCGATGCTGGGAACGAGGAACTGGTTGAGCACCGCGCCCGTGGACAAGGCCGCGATGTTGTAGCCGTCGGGTTTCTGGCGCGCGATGTAGCCGATGGAAAGAGACGAGCCGGCGCCCGGCTTGTTCTCGACCACGACCGATTGGCCGAGTTCCTTGCTGGCGGTAAGGGCCAGGGCGCGGAAGCACATGTCGGTGCCGCCGCCGGCGCCATAGCCCACGACCAGCTGGATGGGCCGCGTGGGGTAGGCCTGAGCGCCCGCCTGCGCCGACGCCACGGCGAAACCGACGCCCAAGAGGCCCAGCACCAGTTTGCGGGCGAACGTGAAATTGAGCTGCTTCATTATTTGTCTCCTTTCGATTGAGCGACACAAGAACTTATAATAAACTAAAAGTCTAGCTTTGTAGAACAATAACCCTGACGCGAATACATGGAAACTCAACTGAACGTGCTCGTCACCGGCGCCAGCCGCGGCATCGGTCGCAGCATCTGCGACCGCCTGGCCCAAGACGGCTACACCGTCACCGGCATCGCGCGTACACGGCCCGCCGACTGGCCCGACGCCATGCCGTTCTACACCGTCGACCTGGCCGAACGCGACGCCGTCAAGAAGACGCTGGCCGAAATCGCCGCGCGGGCGCCCTATTACGGCCTGGTCAACAACGTGGGCTTCGTTCCCACCGGCCGCCTCGAAGACGTGGACACCACCGAACTCTACAAGGCCGTCGCCCTGAACCTGGAAGTGAACATCCTGTGCGCGCAAGCCCTGCTGCCCGGCATGCGCGCGCTGGGCCGCGGCCGCATCATCAACATCGGCTCGCGCGCCGCGCTGGGCAAGCCGGCGCGCACGCTGTACAGCACCACCAAGGCCGGCATCAACGGCATGACGCGCACCTGGGCGCTGGAACTGGCGGCCGACGGCATCACCGTCAACGCCATCGCCCCCGGGCCCATCGCCACGGAATTCTTCCGCGACGCCAACGACGCGCAAAACGAGGCCACCCGCAAGCTGCTGGCGGGCATTCCCGTCGGCCGCATCGGGCAGCCCGAAGACGTGGCCCACGCCGTGGCCTACTTCATGGACGAACGCTGCGGCTTCGTCACCGGGCAAACGCATTACGTATGCGGCGGCATCACCATAGGCGCCGCCTGAACACATTCCCGCCATTCCATCCATTCCATTTTCTAGAGACGACGGAGACACGCATGACACGCTGGACACAACGCCCCGAGGGCTCGAACTGGGGGGACTTCGGCCCCGACGATCAACTCGGGCGCGTCAACTTGCTGACCCAGGAACAAGTGCTGAAAGGGGTGCGCGAAGTGCGTGAAGGCAAGGTCTTCTGCCTGTCCCTGCCCCTGGACCTGCCCGGCGGCATGGTGCTGAACCCGCGCCGCAAGCCGCCGCGCCTGGCGGCCACCGAGCGCGACGGCGTGCCGTACATGAACTTCCCCATGGAAAACCTCGATGCCGCGTCCATCGACGTGCTCAGCGACGACCAGGTCACGCTGTCCCTGCAGTACTCGACCCAGTGGGACGCCCTGGCCCACATCGGCGCCCAGTTCGACGTCGACGGCAGCGGCACGCCGCGCAAGGTCTACTACAACGGCTACCAGGCCGGCGCCGACATCCCCGACGCGCCCGAGCGGCACGAAGGCGAGGGCTGCTGCGGCCATGGCGGCGCCGCCTTCGGCGCCAAGAAGCTGAGCATCGACAACTTCGCCGTCAAAGGCATGCAGGGCCGCGGCGTCATGGTCGATTTCGTGCGCCACTTCGGCCACGGGCGCACGCTGATCGGCTACAAGGAACTTGCCGCCATCCTGGAATCGGACGGCATCGAGGTCGAAAAAGGCGATATGCTGGTGCTGCGCACGGGTTTTGCGGAAACCGTCCTGGAAATGGCCGGCAAGCCCGACGGCGACAAGCTGCACGAATCCGGCGCCGTGCTCGACGGCGCGGACACCCAGCTGCTGAACTGGATCACCGAAAGCGGCATCGCCGCGATCTGCGCCGACAACTACGCGGTGGAAGCCTACCCGGCCCGTACCGAAGGCGCCAAAAAATCGCTGCTGCCCCTGCACCACCATTGCCTGTTCAAGCTGGGCCTGCCTTTGGCCGAGCTCTGGTATCTGCGCGATCTGGCCGAGTGGCTGCACGCCCACCAGCGCAACCGCTTCTTGCTGACCGCCCCGCCCCTGCGCCTGCCCGGCGCCGTCGGCTCGCCGGTCACTCCCATCGCCACCGTCTGAACCCGTTTCCATCACGCACCGCCACGCCATGAACTTCGCCACGCTACTCGAACGCCACGCCACCCAGCGCCCGGACGCCGTCGCCTTCTACGACGCCGACCAGCCGGTCCAATACAGCGAACTGCTGGCCGAGTCCATCCGCGTCGCCGGCCTGCTGCATGCGCAGGGCGCGCGCCAAGGCGACCGGCTGGCGCTGTGGCTGCCGAACTGCACCGCCTGGCTGGCGACCTTCATGGCCTGCGCCCGCCTGGGCATCACCGTCGTCTCCATGAACACGCGCTTCCGCAGCCGCGAAGTGGGCGACCTGATCTCCCGGGGCAAATGCCGGTGGCTGGCCATGTGGCCGTCCTTCAAGGGCCTGCCCTTCCGGCAGATCCTCGGCGACGTGGATCCCGGGCAGCTGCGGGGCCTGAAGGCCGTCATGGTCGTGGGCGAAGCGAGCGAAGAACCGCTGGTCGCGGGGGCCGGCTCATTCCACTATTCGGATGCCGCGCCGGCCGATGCCCTGGACGGCGTGCCCCAGGCGCCGGGCAGCGCCCACGCCCTGGTCTACACGACCTCGGGCACCACATCGCAGTCCAAGCTGGTCGTCCACGACCAGCAAACCCTCATCAGCCATGGGCATAACGTCGCGCGCTATTTCGGCATGGGGCCGAGCGACGCCGTGCTGCTGGGCGCGCCGCTATGCGGGGCGTTCGGATTCTCGTCCGCGCTGGGCGGCCTGGCGGCCGGCGCCGCGCTGGTTTCGTCGCCCGTATTGAATCCGGCCGAATGCGCCGCGCAAATCCAGCAAAGGCGGGTCACGCACACCTTCGCCAACAATGAATTGCTCGACCGCATCCTCGACGCGGCCGGCGCCCAGGACCAGCCCTTCCCTTCGCTGCGGGTGGCGGGCTTCGCCAGCTTCGCCCCGTCCCTGGAAGACCTGCCCGAACGCATGGAACAGGCCGGCATCAAGCTGGTCGGCCTGTATGGCTCCAGCGAACTGCAGGCGCTGACGGCCGGCCAGTCCCCGGATGCGCCGCTGTCCGAACGCCAGCGGGCGGGCGGGCATCTGGTCGCGCCCGAGGCCCGCGTACGGGCGCGCGACATCGAAACCAACGAGATCCTGCCCCATGGCGAAGTGGGCGAAATCGAAATCCGCACGCCCAGCCTGATGAAAGGCTATCTGGACAACGAAGCCGCCACGGCGAAAGCCATCGATGCCGAAGGCTATTTCCGCACGGGCGACCTGGGCCATACGGTCGACGACCGCAGCTTCGTCTTCCATGCCCGGCGCGGCGACTTCCTGCGGCTCAGCGGCTTCCTGGTCAACCCGCTGGAAATCGAAAACTACATCGAAAGCCTGGACGGCGTGAACAACTGCCAGGTGGTCGGCGTGGCGCATCAGGGCAAGACGGTGCCGGTGGCCTTCGTCATCGCCAAGCCCGGCCATGCCGTGCAGGAAAGCGGCATCATCGCCGCCTGCAAAGCGCAATTGGCGGGCTTCAAGGTTCCCCTGCGGGTCGGCGTCGTGGCGTCCTTCCCGGTCGTGGAAAGCGCCAACTCGAATAAAATCCAGCGGGGCAAGCTGCAGGAAATGGCGCTGGAGCTCTTGAACGCAGGTTGACCCGCCCGCGGCGCCGGGTTGCGCGCCTCCATTCTGAAATCAGCCATGTCCGACCTTAGTCCCAACCAAGCGGCCATGAGCCGCAGCCGGCAGCCGCTATACCTGCAGCTGGCCACCGAGTTCAAGCGCTGCCTGGACTCGGGCGCATGGCCGGTCGGCCACCAGATCCCGCCGCTCCAGGAGCTCATGCAAACCTACCAGGTATCGCGCATGACGCTGCGCAATGCGCTGGGCGTCCTGGAAGCGGACGGCCTGATCTCCCGGCGCCGGGGGAAGGGAACGTTCGTCGAGCGGCGCAGCAGCGCGGCCTATTCGCTGTCGCTGCCCACCAGCTGGCAGGAGGCGGTCGCGCTCAGCGACGTGCTGGGCACCCATCGTTACGTTGAATCGGAGGGCGGCGCCAGGCAGCTGCCGCCCTTCAACATGGCGTGCAACGGCAAGCCGGCGCCTTCTTATCAGCATCTGTGCCGGCTGCACAGCAGCGATGGGGTGCCCTATTGCTACAGCGAGGTCTACATTGCGGAGCCGCTGTTCCGCAAGCACCGGAAGGCGTTTCTTGCGCAGGCGGCCGCTTCGGTCATTGCGCGCATTCCGGGGCTGACGATATCGGAATCGCGTCAGCGCCTGACGATCATCGACGCCAGCTTCCAGTCGGCCAATGCCTTGCTGCTGCAGCCGGGCGAGAGCGTGGCGGAGGTGACGCGCTTTGCGTGTTCGGAGGGCGTGATCATTTATTATGCGCGGCTGGAGTTTCCGACGAAGTTCGTCAAGCTGGAACTGGACATGCTGGCGCGCTAGCGTGCAGCGCAGGAAAGCCCGGCCCCTTTCTAAGCCACAACCTGGCCCGCCTCCACCCCGAACTGCCTGACCGCATGGCGCGCCGCCGACGTCAACACGCGGCCGACCGAAGGATCGCAGCCGCTGCGGTGCCACAACAGCATGTTGCCGTCATGGCGCGCGATATTGGCCAGCACGGCGGCGCTTACGTCCACCTTCTGGCCGATCTCGCCCGTTTCCTTGCCCGCCGTGAACACCTCCGTCAGCAGCGCCTCCATGTGGCGGTAGTAGTCCCGGATCGCCTCGCGCACCGGCGTGTCGGCGTCATGGAATTCCAGGCTGGTCAGCACCAGGATCACCAGGTCGTTCGGGTAGGTGGCCGCCCACTGGGCCTGCAGCTGCACGAACGCCTCCAGCTTCTGGATCGCCCCGCCCGGCATCTCGCGGACGCGCGCGGCGGTCGCCAGGATGGAGCGTTCCTGGATGCGCGCCAGCAAATGCAGCAGCAGCGTTTCCTTGGTCTTGAAGTAGTAGTAGACAGCCCCCTTGGTGAAGCCGGCCATCGCCGCCACCTGCTCCAGGCTGGTATTCGAATAGCCCTTTTTTGCAAAAAGCTGCAAAGCCGCGCTTTCGATTTTTTCTATGCTTACCTCGCTGTCGCCTCTCTTGCTCGCCATTACAACGTCATTCCTTTTGATTCGTGCCCGCCCTCAGGCAATCAGGCCGCGCAACGCCACGTCGGCGCGCTTTCTGTCCCAGACCTCTGGCCTGGCGACCACGTCGCTCAGCATGGCGCGCTGCAGCTTGCCGGTCGGCGTCCGGGGCAGGACGTCCAGTTGGCATAAATAGCGCGGCACCATGAAGTGCGGCAGTTCGCCAAGCAGGAAGCGCAGGAGCTCCACGTGATCCAGCTCGGCTCCAGGCTTCATGACCAAGCATAACAAGATATCGTCATCGCCTTCGAATCCGGAGGGCACGCCCAGCGCCGCCGCTTCCTTGACCAGCGGGTGGGCAAGCGCGGCGGCCTCGATGTCGCCCGCGGAAATGTTTTCGGCGCGCCGCCGGATGCGCTCTTTGACGCGGTCGATGAAATACACGTAGCCGTCGGCGTCGACATAGCCGCAATCGCCCGTATGGAACCAGAAATTCCTCCAGGCGTCCAGCGTCTTTTCCGGCATGCCCAGATAGCCCTGCATCATGGTCCAGGGCATTCTGGGCCGCAGCACGAACTCTCCGACCGTTCCGGCGGGCAGCTTCATGTCCGTGGCGGGGTCCACCACCGCGAACTCATACCAGCTTTCGTCCACCCGGCCGCAGCAACCCACCCGCAAGGGTTCGTCGGGATCCACCCAGCATGCCACGCCGGTCTCGGTCATGCCCCAGACTTCCTGCCCTCGGACGCCGAACCGCTCTTCGAAGGCCGCGGCGATGCGTTTCGGAAACGGCGCCGTGCGCAGCAGGCGCAAGCGGTGGTCTTTGTCGGCGGGGGAAGGCGGCTGGGCAAACACCATTTCGAGCATGGGGCCGTGCGCCGCGGTGATGGTGGCGCCGTAGGCCCGGATCCGGTTCAGCCATTCGCCGGGCGTGAAGCCCGTGTCCAGGATGAGCTTGCCGCCGACGGACAAAGTGGCCAGCACCGACATGAACTTGCCCGCCATGTGGTACATGGGATAGAACGAAAAAAAGACGTCGTCGGCAGACAGGCGGGTCTTGGCGGCCGACAGCCTGGACAGCAGGGCGATCTGGCCGTGAGGCATCATCACGCCCTTGGCCGGCCCGCTGGTCCCGGAGGTGTAGATCACCGAGCCGATGTCCCAGGGCATGGCGGGCGGGCCGTTCAGGCAGTCGGCCGGCGCCGCCTCGAGATCGCGGAAGCGCAGGATGTTCAAGGGGGCGCCGGCGGGCCGGTCGCCGGCATCGGCATCGTCCATCAGGATGATGGTGCGCAGGCAAGCCAACCGCGGCTGCGAGCGCAAGATCACCGGCAGGTGGTCGGACGTGGTCATCAGGATTTGCGCCGCGCTGAGGTTGGCCGCGTGCTCCAGGCTCTGGCCCTTGTAGCCCGTGTTGATGCTGACGTCCACCGCATTGAGCAGATTCACGGCCAGCCACCCGTGCACGGCAAGATGGGTATTGGCCAGCATGATCAGCACCCGCTGCTGCGGCCGCACGCCCTGGCGGTACAGGCACCTGGCCAGATGCGAAACGTTTTCCCAGGTCTGGTCGTAGGTTTCCGACACGCCGCCCACGACCTCGAGCGAAGGCCGGGAACCATGCCGCCGCACCGACTCCCGAAGTATCCCCGGCACCGTCCAGCCCGCATCGAGCGCGTCGGGCACCGCCAGGGCCCCCGTTCCGGCTGCCTGGCCGCCCTGTTCCTGCGTCGCTTTCATGTCCTGCACCTTGATCGGCTCCGTGCTCGTTGAATCGGATCAATTATCGAGTATTTCGTCCCGATGAGCACCAAGCGCGGGCGGACCGCGCCGAACCGTGGCCGGCGTCCTGGAAAGCCTGAGTGGATTGGCCACCAGGCGCATGTCTTCCTGGCCGTCGACCGGAACCGCGGCGATCAGGCCGTTCTCGCGGGTCTGCGCATGGGCCAGCGCTTCGTCCAGCCCCAATATCGGCGCCGCCAGCACCCCTTGCCCCTGCAGCCTGCCCACGCTTTCCTCGACCGTCATCGCCTTGAACAGCGGCCTGAGCATGGCCGCGATCTCTTCCTTGTGGCGCGCCTGCGCGTGCTTGTCCCGCCATTCGGGCTTGAGGGATAGGTCTTCGATGCCCAGGGCCCGGCAGATCAGTTGCAAGGGATTGTCGCGGAAGAAGCCGATCACGCTCAGCCAGCCGTCGCTCGCCGCCGCGGTGAAGTTCAGCGCCCGCTCGTACCATCGGGTTTCGTAGTCGTAATTCAGCAGGGTCGCCGCCTCGAGGCTCTGCATGGCGATCAGCGCGCTGAACAGGGAAACGTTCACCTGCTGGCCCCGCCCCGACCGGTTGCGCTCCAGCAGCGCCAGCAGTATGCCCTGCGCCAGCAGCACGCCCGAGGTGTAGTCGGCGATCGGCACGTTGATGAAGGTGGGGTGGTCGCCGCCGGCGGTCGTCTTCTTGCCCAGGCCGCTGATGGACTGGATCAGGAAGTCCTGGCCCGCCATGCCGGACAGCGGGCCGGTCTCGCCGAAGCCGCTGGCCGCGGCATAGATCAGGCCCGGGTTCAGGGGCTCCAGCCTGTCGTAGCCGAACCCGAGTTTTTCCAGCACCCCCGGCCGGTAATTGTGCATGAGGACGTCGGCCTCCTTCACCAGCTCGAGGAAGGCGGCGCGATCGCCGTCGTCCTTCAGGTTCAGGCAGATGGAGCGCTTGTTGCGGTTCACGGCCGCAAAATAGCCGCCCATTTTCCCCAGGGCCGTGGCGACCGTGTCGCTGTGGCGCAGGGAATCCCCCTTGCCCGGCTTCTCGATCTTGATCACATCGGCGCCGAAGTCGCCCAATATCTGCCCGGCCAGCGGCCCCTGGAACACTTCGCAGAGCTCCAGGACCTTGATTCCTTCCAATACCGATGACATGTCGCGCTCCGTTCAACCCGCATAGACGTCTTTGGCGATCATCAGGCGCTGGATCTGGTTCGTGCCTTCCCAGATCTGGGTGACCTTGGCGTCGCGCAGCATGCGCTCCACCGGATAATCCTTCAGGTACCCATAGCCGCCGTGCAGCTGCACCGCATCGGTCGCCACCGACATGGCGGCGTCGGTGCACATGACCTTGGCCATGGATGCGTACTTCTTGGCGCCCGGATCGTTGTTCATCACCAGCGTGGCGGCATGCAGCAGCAGCGCGCGCCCGGCCTCGACCCGCATGGCCATGTCCGCCACCATGCCCTTCACCATCTGGAAGTCGGACACCGGCCGGCCGAACTGCTCGCGGCTCTTGGTGTAGGCGACGGCCTCGTCGAGCGCGCCTTGCGCAATGCCCAGGCCATGGGCGGCGTACTTCAGCCTGGAGGCCAGGAGCCCGGCGCGGATGTATTCGCCGCCGCGCACCGGGTCGCCCACGACGCGGTCCAGCGGGATCAGGCAGTCTTCCAGGATGACATCCGACGTGGGGCTGCCGCGCAGGCCCATCTTGCGCTCCGGCGCGCCGAACGACACGCCCGGGTCCTGCTTGCTGACCAGGAAGATGCCGAACTTGTCGGCCTCGGTGCGCGCGAAGATCAGGTACCAATCGGCCCAGCCGCCATTGGTGATGAAGCGCTTCGTGCCGTTCAGCAGCCAGCCGCCGGCCGTCTTCTTCGCCGAGGTCACCACCCCCATGAGGTCCGAACCGCCCTTGGGTTCCGTCAACCCCCAGGCGGAACGCTGTTCGCCGCGGACCACCGGCGGAATGATGGCGCGCTTCTGCTCGTCCGAACCGAAGCGCTGCACCAGCATCATGATCCAGCAGGTGGAGACGGTCGTCGCCGACGACGCGCAAGCGCGCGCCAGCTCTTCCACGGTAATGATTTGCGACAGCACGTCGCCTTCCTGCCCGCCGAATTCCTCGGCAAACGGCAGGCCGGGCAAGCCGAGCGCACGGCTGGCCTCGTAGGCCTCCATGGGCGGCCGTTCTTCTTCGTCGACTTTGGCCGCGTAGGGCGCGACTTTCTCTTTCGCGAACCGGCGCAGCTGGTCGCGAAACGAGTCGTACATCTCATCGTAGTGGGTAATCTTCACGCGTTTCTCCTGAGGATCCGATAGGGAGTGTTCATGGGTCAGAACGAGGTCATCTTGGGCGGCCAGGTCCGGGAGGGAATCCGGTTGCGCTCCGATTCGGGGCTGGCCAGCGCGATCTGCTCCGGCGTCAGGCCGGCGCTTGCCAGGATTTCATCGGAACGGTCGGTGGTGTCGGTCGCGGGCGGCTGGAAAGGCGCGCCGCCGAAGCGGGGCACGACGGGTACGTTGTCCGGCGAGCTGTCGGCATGGCGCTGGGCGATGTGCGGGTGCGACCAGACCTCGTCCGGCGCCAGCACGGGCATGACGCAGGCGTCCTTGCCTTCGAAGAGGCGGGTCCATTCGTCGCGCGGCTTCAGGATGAAGGTGTCCTCAAAGGCCTTGCGGATGTCGGGCCAGACACGCATGTCCATGTGGTCGGGCGTCGGCGTGCCCATCATGACGGCCCACAGGTTGGTGAAGAACTGGGTTTCCAGCGCCCCCACGGAAATGTACTTGCCGTCCGCGCAGCGGTAGCAGCGGTAATAGGGCGCCCCGCCCGCCAGCAGGCCATCGCCCCGCTCCGGCAGGATGGGCGTCTTCCAGACCGGCCAATGCATGGCCATCAGCGACAGGCAGCCGTCTATCATGGCGGTATCGATGTACTGGCCCGTTCCGGTGCGCGTGCGGTCGAACAGGGCGGTCACGATGCCCAGCGCGGCGATGAAGCTGCCCGAAGCGAAGTCGGCCAGCAGGTTCAGGGGCGCCGACGGAGGCCCGTCCTTCGGACCGATGGCGCCCATCACGCCCGTCAAGGCCAGGTAGCTCAGGTCGTGGCCGGCTTCCTGCGCCAGCGGCCCCTCCTGGCCGTAGCCCGTCAAGGAACAATAGATGAGCCGCGGATTGATTTCCTTCAGCGCCTCGTAGCCGGCGCCCAGCCGGTCGGATACGCCCGGCCGGAAGCTTTCCAGGAATACGTCCGCCGTGCGGCACAGGCGCTGCAAGGCCTCGCGGCCCTCAGGCGCCTTCAGGTCGAGCTTGATGAAATGCTTCCCGCGCGAGAACGTGACGATGGGGTTGCCCGCCCGGCCGCCGCCCACCACGATCACTTCCGCCCCGAGGTCCGCCAGCAGCATGCTGCAGTACGGGCCCGGCGCCAGCCGCGACATATCGATGACCCGGATCCCTTCCAGGGGCCGGCGCGCGCGCGCGCCCTTGCCTTCAGGTGTCGTTGCGCTCATGTTCAAGCCTCCAGGTCGGCCAGGTGGGGACGCAGCACGTGGGCCGCCAGCAGGAAGAAGCCCTGGCCGAACAAGGTCCAGTCGAAGGGCACGCCGGGGCCGCCGGGCACCATGGCCACGCCGGGCACCTTGCCCGAGTCTTCCACGCCGCCCGCCACCACCTTGAACGCGCGCAGCGCCTTGTCGCGCAATTCGGCGTGCGAATAGCCCGGCACCTCTATGCCCAGCTGCACCGCCTCTTCCGCGGCGTAGGCATACATGAGCGTCGACGACGCCTCCAGGTTGGAGAGCGGGTCGTCCAGCACGTGAAAGAAATACCCCGACGCGTCCTGCATGGCGGACATGGCGCCCAGGGTGTCGGCGTAGGTCTCGCGCACGAAAGCCGCCCCGGGGTGATCCGGCGCGATGCGCAGCAGCTCGGCGCAGCAGGCCAGCAGCCAGCCATTGCCGCGCGCCCAGAACGTGGACTGCGGGAAATGGTTGGGCTTTTCGCACCAGGCATGCCGCGCCAGCTTGAACTCGGCGTCCACCAGCCTGCGCACGTGCACCTCGAACTGCTTGAACGCTTCGTCCGTGGCGCCCCGGTCGCCGGCCAGCTTGCCGTACTTGGCCATGAACGGGCACATCAGGTAGGTGAAGTCTATCCACAGCTCGGGGCCCTCGCCCCGCGACCAGATGCCGCCTTCGGACGTGCGGGGCGCGTCCAGCAGCGCCTGGTACTGGCGGGCCGCGCTGTCGAGGTAGCGGCGATCGCCATTGCGCGCATACAGATCCAGCATGGGCGCGCCCACCGCGGACGTCTCGCTGGCCAGCGGCGTGAAAGAACGGATATGCCCGCCGCTGGACGTATGCCAGTCGCCGTAGCTCAGGTTGCCGTCGGACTTCTGCGTGGCCACGGCGCGGTCTATCCATTTGCGGACCATGGGCCTGAACTCTTCCATGTCCCATGCCAGCAAACCCGTGAGCGCCGGGCCCTTCTGCCAGCAGTCGCGTTCATTCGGATTGGCCCTGATGTACCCACTGACCCGGCTCACCAACTCTTCCAAATACATCTTGACTTCCCCTTTCATGATGAATACTATGTGGCTAGTATGTTATTTGCGCAGGATGGGAACTGTCAAGCAAATGCAGGCGCCCAGGCGGTGCATGTCATGGCCAAGCGGCACGATCATCAATAAGGGAACATAGAAGGAACACAAGGAATGAACGGCTCAGAATCCATGGTGCATACCCTGCTCAACAATGACGTCTCGGTATGCTTCGCCAACCCTGGAACGTCGGAAATGCACTTCGTCTCGGCGCTGGACCGCCTTCCGCAAATGCGCTGCGTGCTGGGCCTGTTCGAAGGCGTGGTCACCGGCGCGGCCGACGGCTATTTCCGCATGGCCCAGAAACCGGCCGCCACCCTGCTGCACCTGGGCCCGGGGCTGGGCAACGGCTTCGCCAACCTGCACAACGCCAGGCGCGCCCGCTCGGGCATCGTGAACATCATCGGGCAGCATGCGCACGACCACATCGCCCACGACGCCCCGCTCACCTCGGACATCGAAGGCATCGCCCGCCCGGTGTCGCACTGGGTGCGCACTTGCGCCTCGTCCATGACCGCGCCGGACGACACCGCGGCGGCCGTCCAGGCCGCCTCCGGCCCGCCCGCGCGCGTCGCCTCGCTCATCCTGCCGGCGGACGCCGCCTGGGGCCCCAGCACGGCGGGCGGCGTCCAAAAACTGCCGCAGCGGCCCGCGCCCTGCCCGGCCGACACGGTCATCGACGCCATCGCGCAGCTGCTGCGGTCCAAAGACCATGCGCCCGGTTCCGTCGCCCTGCTGCTGGGCGGGCGCGCCATGCGCGGCCTGTCGCCACGCCTGGCCGGCCAGATCGCGGCCCGCACCGGCTGCAAGCTGCTGGCCGAAACCAAGAATGCGCGTTCCGAACGGGGCAGCGGCCGGGTCAACATCCCGCAGATCCCCTACCCGATCAACGGCGCGCTGGAAACGCTGAAGGACATCCGCCTGCTCGTCCTGGTGGACGCCATCAAGCCCGTGGCGTTCTTCGCCTATCCCGACAAGCCGCGTTTCCTGGTCCATCCCGATTGCCGGGTCGAAACCCTGGCGACCGGCGACGAAGACGTGGAAACGGCCCTGGCCAAATTGAACGACGCCCTGGGCGGCGTGCCAAGCCAGGTGGCCTATGTCAGCGACGGCGTGTCGCCGGCCTGGAGCGACGGCATGCCCAATTCCCTGGACATGGGGCGCGCGCTGGCGGCCCTGCTGCCCGAAAACGCCATCGTGGTCGACGAAGCCATCACCACCGGCAGGCAGCTGCAGTCGTCCGCCGCCGCCGCAAAGCCGCATGACTGGCTGGAAATCACGGGGGGCTCCATCGGCTACGGGCTGCCTTGCGCCACCGGCGCCGCCGTCGCCTGCCCCGACCGCAAGGTGGTCGCCATCATCGGCGACGGCAGTGCCATGTACACGGTGCAGTCGCTCTGGACCATGGCCCGCGAAGGCCTGGACGTCACCGTGGTCATCTGCGCCAACCGGAAGTATCAAATCCTGAGCGGCGAACTCGACGCCATGGGCGGGCCGCCGGCGTCCACCAATGCCCAGCGCATGCTGTCCATCGGCGCGCCCGCCCTCGACTGGGTCCATCTCGCCCAGGGGCACGGCGTGTCCGCGACACGCGTCGACACCATGGCCGGTTTTGCGAAGGCGCTCGAAAACGGCCTGCGCAGCGGCGGGCCGAATCTGATCGAAGTATTGCTGTAGCGGCCGGCAACCGCCCGCAGTGCATGACACTATATAAACCCTTCTCGAAGGAGACACCCATGCAACAAAAAAAGAGCGCCAATTTTCTGAAAAAACTATTGCTGGCCGGCTTGGCCGGCGGCCTGGCGGCCATGGCGGCCGGCCCCGCCCATGCCGCGTATCCGGACAAGCCCATCGTCATCGTGGTTCCGTTCGCGCCGGGCGGCTCCACCGACCAGATCGGCCGGATGATCGCCCAGCATTTCAACAAGGACTTCGGCATGTCCGTCGTGGTCGAGAACAAGCCCGGCGCCAACGGCACGGTGGGCAATTCCTATGTGGCGCGCGCCAAGCCCGACGGCTACACCTTGCTGATCGGCGGCACGGACATCGCCGCCAGCCAGTTCCTGTACAAAGACCTGCCGTATGACGCCGAAAAGGCCTTCACGCCCATCGGCATCGTGTCGGAGTTCCCCTTCCTCATGCTCGTGGACAAGAACCGCGGCATCACGACGGTAAAGGAATTCGTCGACTACGCGAAGAAGAATCCGGACAAGATCAGCTTCTCTTCGGCCGGCACGGGCAACTCCACCCACCTGGCCGGTGAAACCTTCAAGCGCGCCGCCAAGCTGGACACCATGGTCCACGTGCCCTACAACGGCAGCTCGCCGGCCCTGACGGCCGTCATCAGCGGCCAGGTCGATACCGTGTTCGACACCGCCATCACCGCCGCCCCCCTGGTGACCGGCGGCAAGGCGAACGCGCTGGGCGTGGTGGCGCAGAAGCGCCTTCCGCTCCTGCCCGACGTGCCCACCATGTCCGAGCTCGGCTACAAAGAGTTCGACCAGCTCGCGCCGTGGTCCTGGAAAGGCCTGTTCGCGCCCAGCGGCACGCCGCAAGACGTGCTCGACAAGCTCCAGCGGTCTCTTGCAACCTTGCTCGAGGACCCGGAGTTCAAGAAGCGCATCGAGGCGACCGCATCGCTGGTGGTGCCGCCGCGCACGACCGCGCAAGCCCAGCAGTTCCTGGTCGACCAGCGCAAGGGGTGGAGCAAACTGATCCGCGAGGCAAACATCCAGGCCATGTAAAAGGGCCGGCACGGGGCGCGGGCACGCAGCGAATCAACGCGCCATGCCCGCGCCGCATGCCTTTCAAAAAGAAAATTCGATAACCACACAACCAAAGGACGCAGCATATGAGACATGCTCACTTCATCGGCAAAACGCTATCGGCGCTCGCCTTCGCCACCTGCATGATCGCGCCCGGCATCGCCCAGGCGGCCGACTATCCGACCAGGCCCGTGCGCCTGGTCGTCGCCTATCCGCCCGGCGGCACCACCGACACGCAGGCGCGCATCCTGGCCCAGAAGCTCAGCGAACGCTGGAAACAGCAAGTCGTCGTGGAGAACAAGCCGGGCGGCAATACCGTCATCGCCACCTTGCAGGTCGCGAACTCAGCGCCCGACGGCTACACGCTGCTGATGACGGCGATGCCTTTCGCCCTGAACCCGCTGGTCATGGACTCCCTGCCGTACGACACGAAGAAAGACCTGGCGCCCGTCACGCTGCTCACCTCGGTGCCCAGCGTATTCATCGCCCATCCCGACATGAAGGTGAAGACGGTCGACGAGTTCATCAAGAAATACAAGGGCGGCGCCGAAGAGCCCATTCCCTTCGGGTCCGCCGGCACGCTGACTTTCACCCACCTGGGCGGTGAATTGTTCGCCAGCCAGTCGGGGGTGAAGTTCCAGCACGTCCCGTACAAAGGCAGCTCGCCCGCCCACCAGGACCTGGTTGCGGGCCGCATCAAAGTCATGTTCGACAATGGGGCGCTCGAGCTCATCAAGAGCGGCCGCGTCGTGGCGCTGGGCGTGACGTCGGACAAGCGCCTGCCTTGGCTGCCGGACGTCCCCACCATCGCCGAGCAAGGCTTCCCGGGCTTCCAGGCGGCCGCATGGTTCGGCATCTTCACCAAGGGCGGCACACCCAAGGAAGTGATCGAAAAGATTTCCCAGGACATCACCTGGGCGATCCGGTCCCCCGAGGTCGTCGAGAAGCTGACGGCTTCCGGCGTTTTCCCCGGCGGCGGCACGCCGCAAGAGTTCCAGGCGTTCCTCGACTCCGAGGTCAAGCGCTGGGGTCCCATCATCAAGGAAAAGGGTATCAAGATCCAGTAGTTGCGCGGCCTGGGCCCGGCTCAAAGGAATGCGCGCACGGCGGGCATCCAGAGCTCGGGCTCGAGCACGGGGGAACTATGGCCGAAACGGCCATGCACCGTGCCGCACTGCAGCCGGGCCTGCGGCGGCGCCCCGAATTCATTGGTGGGGAACAGGTGGTCGCCGCGGTTCACCAGCCATAGAATGGGAATGCCGCCCATCTTCCCGCGCAGGCGATCGCGCACGTCGAAGCGCACGGCGGCCCGCCTGAGGCAGGCCAGCGACCATGCCGAAAACTCGGCGAGCCAAAGGTCGGCGGCGGCGTCCAGCCGCGCCGCCACCGGCTCGCCCGTCTCGGCCAGCCAGTCGGCATAGCCGTAGTGCCTCAAGGTATCCAGCCGCTGCGCGCGCCATGCCTGCCGGGCCTGCGGATCGTTCGCGTCCAGCCTCGCGGCAAGGCCGCGCAGCGCGTCCACGTCCGCCTCGGAGCCGTTGCCCTTGGGCGCGGACGCCAGCACGACCACCTTTGCCGTGGGCACGGGGGGCGCCACGGCCCACTGGAATGCCTGGTAGCCGCCGTAGGAATAGCCGATCACGCCGTCCAGCGCCGGCACGGCAAGCGCGCGCAGCCATTGCGCATAGAAGGCAACGGTATCCTCGATGGTGAACGCGGGGAATCCGGCCGGATCCGGATAATGCAGCGGGGAGCTGGACCCGAAGCACGACCCCAGTGCATTCGGCATCAGGATGCAGTCGTGCTCGGCGTCGAACACGCCGCCCGCCCACGCCTGGAACCAGCCCGCATCGAACGCCGGCTTGGGATCGCCCAGGAACGCCTGCGGGCTGCTGGTAATGCCGTGCAGCAGCAAGTACACCCTGCGCGCGCGGGCAAGGGGCGCCCCGTGCTGCGCCCAAGCGATGCGGACCGGCGCGATCTCCTGGCCGGATGCGAGCGCAAGGCTCGCGAAAGTCTCGTGGAACAAGCGTTTCCCCTGGGCTTGACGGCGCGGCTAGAAGGGCCGGTCTCCCATGATGGTCGTACGGAAGATCGTGCGCGGTTCGGAGACGGCGGCGATGCCCGTCGTGGCCTTGTGCATCACGCAGCGATTGTCCCACATGACGACGTCGCCGGGGCGCCATTGATAGGCATACTGGTATTTTTCCTGGGTGCAATGATCGAACACCCGCCCCAGCAAGGCATCGCTGGATTCGTCGTCCATGTCCAGAATCTTGACCGTGATGCCGGGGTGCGCAAACAAGGCCTTGCGCCCGGTTTCGGGGTGGGTGCGGACGATGGGGTGATCCACGTCCGGGGTCGCGGCCAGCTGTTCAGGGGTCATCTCCACCCGCGTCGTCTCGCCGTTGGGCTTGGCCTTCTTTCTGTAGCGATGGATCGCCCGCCGACCCTGGACCGCCTGCTTCACTTCCTCAACCAGTTCGTCATAGGTTTGGTACATGTTCACGAACAAGGTGGCGCCGCCGCTGCTGGGTATCTTCTGCGCGTTCAGCATGGTGACCTTGGCGGGCTTTTCCCGAAAGGCGAAGTCGGAATGCCAGTACGAGCCGCCGTCGGTGATGCCGACCGGCTTGCCGTCCTTGACCTCATTGGACAGCACGAAGATCTCCGGATACTGCGGGTGGTTGTACTGAGTCAGTGGATGGACGTCCAAGGGCCCGAAACGCCGGCTCAGGCGCAGCTGCCCTTCCGGGGACAGCGATTGATCGCGGAACACGACCAGCTGATGATCCAGCACCAGCTGGTTTACCTGGGCGAAGGAATCGTCCCCGATGCTTTCCAGATCGATGCCCACAACCTCTGCGCCGAGGCTGGAGGAAAGCGGCGTTACTTGCATTGCTGTCTCCCGGGGGGCGCATCGCCGCGCCCCGATTGCCGTCTTTTCAAAAAATTGCGAACATTTGTTCGCTACATCCAATTTAATGGTCCGCCGAGATGAAGTCAAGGCGGCCGCCGGCTTGCGATATAGTGGCGGAACACCGCCTCTTCAACCGCCATCCATGGGCACATGACCGCAAGACGCCGCATGACCGAGAACCACAGCGCCCCCAACGCGAAAGAGCATCTGGAAAGCCTGGCCAAGGGCCTGCAGGCGCTTGGCCTGTATTCACGGGACACCCCCACGCTGACCATCCAGGAGGTGGCAGCCCGCCTCGACATCACCCGCGCCTCGGCGCGCCGCATCCTGCTCACGCTGGCCGCGCTCGGGTACCTGAAACAGAACCACCGCGACTTCCTCCCGACCCCCAAGGTCCTCGACCTGGGCTTCGCGTATTTCGCCTCCCTGGACCTGCCCGACCTGGTCCGCCCCGTGCTGTCCAAAATGGCGGAAGAAGTCGGCGAAACCTGCTCCATCGGCGTGCTGGACGGATCGGACATCGTGTTCCTTTGCCGGGAAGAGGCCGACAAGCCGCTCAAGCTGGACCTCAAGATCGGCAGCCGGCTGCCCGCCTACGCGCACTCCATGGGGCAGGCGCTGCTCAGCCAGCTCGACGGCCAGGCCCTGGACCAATACCTCGCCCGCACGGCGCTCAAACCCCTGACGCCGCACACCCTGACGACCGCGGCGGCGCTGAAGCGCCGGCTCAAGGCCGTCCGCAAACAAGGCTACAGCGTTTCGAGCGATGAGCTGGTGGAAGGTTTCGCGGGCGTCGCGATCCCTTTGGCCCTGCCCCGCTCGGCCGCGCCCGCCGCCCTCAGCATCAGCCTGGTCCACGGCCGCCGCAGCCAGGAAGACATGGTCGCGCAGTTTCTTCCCGCGCTGCGGGAGGCCGAACGGCAGATACGCGGTCGATTCGTGAGCGTGGACGAAACGCCGGCCTAGCGGCAGGTGGCGGCAGGCCGATGCGGCAAGATCCGCCCGCCCAGACTCGAGTTCGCGCAGAGGCGCTGATCACGCGGGAGATCCTAGCTCGGATGAAAATGCGCGCCGTCTTCGCTGGCCGCCAGCACCATACCGAGCTCATGGCTTTTCGCCATAAGTACCGCACCGATCGCCGCGTCGTTCAAAAATTTTGCCCGCTCCTTGGAGCAGACCAGTGAAATAGTTCCGATGACCTCATCCTCGATCAGGACGGGCGCGCCGAAACCGACGACATCCGAATCCAGATCGCCATAACTGACGCAATATCCCGCCTTGCGCACGGCTTTCAGCTCCTCCCAGATCGAAGGCCACAAGGCTTGATCCGCCGCATCTTTATACTGAGCCTCGAACAACTTGCGCACCCTGGCCTTCGGCCAGAACGCCAGGACCGACCTCGCCGGCGCGGCGCAGCTTGCAATGGCTCAGCTCAAAGAGAATCCGGCCGACGGCTATACGCTGTTTGTGGGCGACATCGCCGCGCTGGCGCTGAATGAGGGGCTGTTCTCGAAGCTGAGCTACAACTCCAAGATGGACCTGGCACCCATCACCCAACTCGTGGACTCGCCGATCCTGTTGGTGGTAAACGAGAAAGGCAGCTACAAATCCGTGCAGGACGTAGTAGACGCCGCGAAGACCGCGCCCATGCCCCATATCGCGTATCGTGGCGCCGTCGAAGGGCTGCAGAGCGTCGTGTCGGGAGAAGTTGACTTCATGTACGATGCAATCCCGTCAAGCGGCCCACTGGTCAAAGGAGAACGACTCAGGGCGATTGCCGTGGATATCCGCGTCAACTGCGTGCATCCCAGCTATATATGGACGCCGCTCGTTCAGGACAGGCTGATCAAGGAATATGGCGATAAGGAACGGGCGTTGAACGCCATCAAAGCCATGAACCCCATGGGGCGGCTGGTTGAGCCCGAAGACGTCGCCGCCGCGGTGGCCTTCCTGGCTTCCGAAGACGCGCGCATGATCAATGGCGCCGACTTGGTGGTCGATGGCGGCAGACTGATACAGTAAGATCCGCCCGAGCATCAGATAAATCCTACAAAAGCTCTGGCGCGCTTCTGACAGAGAAGCGCGCGTCTTCCCCCTACACTTGGCGCCATATTCCCTATCGACACGGACGGTGCCAAGGCATGAAAGACGGTTTGTATTCCGCCCCACAAAAGGATATTAGGTTCGTACTGCGCGAAGTGCTGGAGGTGGAACGGACGCTCGCCCGGCATGCGCCCGCGGCGGCGATCGACAACGAAACCCTGGATCAGATCATCGAAGGCGCCGACCGATTCTGCCACGGCGAGCTCGCCCCCTTGAACGCGACCGGCGACCAGCAGGGCTGCGTGCTGAAAGACGGCAAGGTCAGCACCCCGGACGGCTTCCGGGCGGCATATGAAATCTATGCCGCGAGCGGGTGGCCGGGCCTGTGCGCCAAAGAAGAGGACGGCGGGCAGGCCCTGCCCATGATGGCTTCCGCCATCCTCGGCGAAATGCTCAGCGGCAGCAATATCTCCTGGGCCCTCTATCCGCGCCTGTCCGAGGGCGCGTACCGGTGCATCGTGGCCAATGCTCCCGCCGACCTGCGCAAGCTCTATGCGCCCAAGCTGGCGACGGGGCAGTGGACGGGCACCATGTGCCTGACCGAACCGGGCGCGGGCACCGACCTGGGCTTGCTGCGCACCCAGGCGGCGCCCGCCGGCGACGGCGGCTATCTGCTCAACGGGACGAAGATCTTCATTTCCTCGGGCGAACACGACTTGACGGAGAACATCGTCCACCTGGTGCTGGCGCGTCTGCCGGGCGCGCCGGCCGGCACCCGCGGCGTGTCGCTCTTCCTGGTGCCCAAGCGCCTGCCCGACGCCGAGGGGCGGCCGGGCGAGTTCAACCAGGTGTTTTGCGATGCCATCGAAGACAAGCTGGGCCTGCACGGCAACGCCACCTGCGTCCTGCGTTTCGAGGGCGCGCGCGGCTATCTGCTGGGCGAACCCGACAAAGGCCTGGCGGCGATGTTCGTGATGATGAATTCCGCGCGCCTGGGCACCGGCGCCCAGGCGCTTGGCCTGAACGAATGGGGATACCAGAAATCCCTGGCCTATGCCCAGGAGCGCCTGCAATCGCGATCGCCCGTCAAACCCAAAAGCGCAGGCTACGGGCCGGACCCCATCGTCTGCCAGCCCGACGTGCGCCGCATGCTGCTCACCCAGAAAGTCTGGGCGGAAAGCGCGCGCATGTTCCTGTACTGGATCGCGCTCCAGATCGACCTGGACCTGCATGGCAACGAAGAAGGGCTGCGTCGCGAGGCCCGTGATCTCCTGGCGCTGCTGACGCCCGTGGCCAAGGCCTTCGTTTCCGACAACGCCGTCGAATCCGTGAGCCTGGCCATGCAGGTTCACGGGGGCAGCGGATACGTGACCGATACCGGCATAGAGCAGACCTTCCGCGACGTCCGCATCCTGCCCATCTATGAAGGCACCAACGGCGTGCAGGCAAACGATCTGCTCGCCCGCAAAGTGCTGCCCGACGACGGCGCGCGCCTGAAGCGCCTGCTCGCCATGATAGAGCGGCAAGACCAGGCCTGGGCGGACATGCCGGCGATGGCTCCCTTCCTGGCGCCGCTGTCGTCGCTGGCGCAGCGGACGCAGACGCTCCTGCCCGGCCTGCTGGATGCGGCGGTCCGCGACCCGCTGCGCTTTTCTTCCTGCGCCACGGATTTCCTGCGCATCGTGGGCCATCTCGTCTATGGCTATTTCTGGTGCCGGGCGGCGCACGCGGCCCTCACGAAACTGCCGGACGGCGACGCGTTCCGGTCCGAGAAGCTCGCCGCCGCCCGATTCTATTTCGAGCATCTTTTCGTCGAAGTGGAAATGCGGATCGCCCGCCTGTCGGCGTCCGCGGACTCGATCATGGAACCCGCCGCACTGGAGTGCCGCTGAACCCGGCTCGAATCAACGTGAAACCCGCCACGCCACCCAGCTACTGGCTCGACGCCGATCTGTCGAGCATGGACCGGAAAATACAGTTCGAGCGCAAAGCCCTGGACGCCTGGGGCTTGCCCAGATCGACTTATGAGTTCCTGCGCGCCGCTTGCCTGCACGATCCCGAGGCCACCGCCATCGATTTCTTCAGCGAACCGGACCGCTGCGAGGCAAGCAGGCGCTCGATCCGCTACGGCCTGCTGCTGCAGCGCATCCATCAAACGGCGAACCTCATCCGCTCCCTCGGCATCGGTCCGCAAGACGCCGTATCCCTGTTGCTCGCCAACACGCCCGAAGGGCAGTTCGCCTTGTGGGGAACGCAGGCGGTGTGCGTCGCCAATCCCGTGAACTGGATGATGGAGCCGGAAGCCATCGCGGAGATCATGAAGGCGTCCGGCTCGACCGTGCTTTTCGTCCACGGCGGCGATGCGCTGGTCGACTGCTGGAAAAAGGTCGAAGGCATTGTTGCGTCCTGCCCCCGGCTGCGCACCGTCATACGGATCGGCGGAGACCGAGGCGGTGCAATTCCGCAAGGCATCCGGTTCATCGAATACGACGAAGTCATCGATACCTTTTCCGCGGAGCTCGATCGCAGCGGCCTGCCCGGCGGCTCGGCCATCGCGGCGCTGTTCCCCACGGGCGGCACCACCGGAGCGCCCAAGCTCGCGCGCCACACCCATGACGGGGTGGTCGCCAGCGCCTGGCTGAGCGCCGCCGTGGCGGGCATCCAGGCGGGGGAAGCGCGGCTGTCGGCCACGCCGCTGTTCCACGTGGTGGGCGCCTATGCGGGCAGCCTCGCAACGCTTGCGCGCGGCGGGCGCCTCGTACTGGCGACGTCGGCGGGCTGGCGCCACCCCGGGCTGGTCGAGCACATCTGGTCCATCGTGCGGCGCTTGTCCATCGCCTATCTCACGATCGTGCCGACCATCATGAACCAGCTCGTCCAGCGCCCCCTGGATCGCCGCGACCTCGCATCCCTGAAGGGCGTGCTGTCGGGCTCCGCGCCCTTGTCCGAGCATGTCGCCCAGACCTTCCTCCGGATGTCGGGCTTCGAGGTCCGGGAAGGCTACGGCATGACCGAAACCACGTCCGTCATGATGATGAATCCCCGTAACGGCCGAGTGAAGACGGGCTCGGTCGGCCTGCCCTTTCCCTATCACGCCGTCCGCGTCGTGCGCCGCGACGGCCACGGCGCCATCACCGACTGCGCCGTCGGCGAGGCGGGCATCCTGGCCACGAGCGGCCCGACGATGTTCCCGGGCTATGCCGATCCCTCGCGGGATGCCGACATCTGGCTGGAGCCCGGAAAATGGCTCAATACCGGCGACATCGCCCGTGTCGACGCGGACGGCTATGTATGGATCGTGGGCCGGGCCAAGGATGTGATCATTCGCGGCGGCCACAACATCGACCCGAAGGCGGTCGAAGAAATCCTGTATCGGCACCCCGACGTCGTGGAAGCCGTGGTGGTGGGCCGCCCGGACGCGCACGCCGGCGAAGTGCCGGTCGCCTACGTCCAGCTGAAGGGCGGCGCAAGCGCCGGCGCGCAAGACCTGCTCGACTTCGTCGCGGCGCGCGCTCACGAGCGCGCGGCCATCCCCAAAGCTTGCCGCATCACGCATGAAATTCCCAAGTCGCCGATGGGAAAGATCCTGTGTCAGCCGCTGCGCCGGTCGGCGCTGGAAGACGGCATCCGCCTCATCCTGAACAACGCGGGCATCGCCGGCGGTTTCCGCGCCGAGGCCCTGGACGGGCCCGCCGGCAGCCTGAAAGCCCGTGTATACCTGGACTCCCGCGACATCGACGAGGCGCATGCGCGCCGGGCCCTGAGCGGGCTGCCGCTGGACATCGACATATTACGGACGTGAGCTGACCCGCAACACCCGCTTATTGGAGAATCGAAATGGAATACCAGAACATCACCAGCGAACGGCTCGGCGCCGTCGCCCGCATCCGGCTGAACCGCCCGGCCGTGCGCAACGCGCAGGACCGCTCGCTGCTGCGCGAGCTCGATCACGCCCTGCGCGCGGCCGAGGCCGACGACGGCGTCCGCGTGGTCGTCATCGGCGCCACGGGGGACCATTTTTCGGCGGGCCACGACCTGAAATCCGCCAAGGTCGAACGCCCCAATCCCACCGTCGAACAGCGCTGGGAATACGAAGAAGAGCATTTCCTGGAATACTGCCTGCGCATCCATGACCTGAAGAAGCCCACCATCGCGCAAGTGCAAGGCGCCTGCATCGCCGGCGGCTTCATGGTGGCCAATATGTGCGACCTCATCGTCTGCGCCGACAACGCCTTCTTCTCCGATCCCGTCGCCCATTCGATGGGAACCGCCAGCCTGGAAGTGCTGATCCACCCATGGGTGATGAGCATGCGCAAGGCGAAGGAGATGATCTTCACCGGCGCCCGCATCTCCGCCGACGAAGCCTTGCAGATCGGCATGATCAACAAAGTCGTGCCGGTGGCGCAGCTGGAAGAGGCGACCCTGGCCCTGGCCAATTCGGTGGCGCAGGCCCCGCCTTACGGCATCCGTTTCACCAAGCGCTCCCTGAACCGCACCTGGGATGCCCAGGGCTTCCGCTCGGCCATCACCGCGCATTTCGACGTCCACCAGCTGTCCCACGTCACCGAGGAGTTCCAGTCCCACCTCCGGAAGGGGCTGGATTCCACCATCGCGCGCGCCAAGAAAGTGGTGTGAAGCGCAATCGCCCGTATTACGGAACCGAACCGGCAAGCAAAGCAAGGAGCAATCATGCAAGCGGACAATCAGCAAGGTGAAGTGCGGATGGAGATAGACGGCCATGTCTGCATCATCACCGTCGACAACGTCAGAAAGAAAAACGCCTACTCGCCCGAGATGATGGAGCAGCTCGCGCGGCACCTCACCGCCTTCGAGGAAAACGACGACCTGTGGGTGGGGATACTGTGCTCGGCGGGCGAGCACACCACCGCGGGCCTGGACATGCCCAAGTTCTTCGGCCCCAACGCGACCGCCAAGCCGCGGCCGGAGGCATGGGTGGATCCCTTCGGCCTCAAGCGCCGCTGCACCAAGCCGCTGATCGCCGTCGTCCAGGGCATCACCTACACCGTGGGCATCGAAATCATGCTGGCCTGCGATATCGTGGTGGCCGCCGACACGGCGCGTTTCGGCCAGCTCGAAGCCAAGCGCGGGATCGCTCCGCTGGGGGGCGCGCATTTCCGCTATCTGACGCGCACCGGCTGGGGCAACGCCATGTACCATCTCTTCCTGTGCGAAGAGTTCGACGCCCAGCGCGCCCGCGAACTGGGATTCGTGCAAGAGGTGGTGCCCTTCGGCCAGCATCTGGACCGCGCGAAGAATCTTGCGGAAAGAATCTGCGCCTGCGCGCCACTGGGCCTGCGCGCAACCAAGCAGGCCGCCATGCAATTCATCGACGCCGCCGAGCAGGCGGCCGTGGCATGCATTCCCGACATCCGGGCCAAGGTGTTCGCCTCGGACGATTTCAAGGAAGGCATACAGTCCTTCGTCGAACGGCGCGCGGCGGTCTTCACCGGGCGCTAGCGCTGGCCGGCCACCGGGCTGCCGGCCACCGGAATGCCGGCCACCGGAATGCCGACCGTCAGCCGTACGCCGCCTTGCGCGCCCGGCGCGATGTCCAGCGTGCCGCCGTACCGGCGCACGCGTTCGCGCATCGTCGACAAGCCGTATTTCCCCGGCTGCGGCGCATGGCCGGCCATGCCCACGCCGTCGTCCTCCATGCTGAGAACGAACCACTGATCGGCCTGCCGGATGGATACCGCCACCCGGGTCGCCCGGGCATGCTTGGCCACATTGTTCAGCCCTTCCTGGAAAATGCGGTAAAGGTCGCGCACCGTCTCGTCCGGGAAGTCGGCCCGCGCGCCGGCATGATGGAAATCGCCCCGTATCCCGTAGCGGGACTCGAACTTCTCCAAGTCGTTCTTGATGGCTTCGGCGATGCCCAGGTGCGGCAATGCGCTGGGGTGCAGGTCTTCGGAAATCTGCCGCACCACCTTGATGGTGTCCTGGACCAGCTGCATGGCCTGTTCGGCGGTGTCTTCCAGTTCGCCCAATTGCACCTTCGCCTCGTGGCTGTGCTGCAAGGGCGTGAGCCTGCCTATCTTCTTGCCGATCCGGATGAGGTCGAAGCGCAGAGCCGACAACATGCCCCCCACCGCGTCATGCAGCTCCATTGAAATGTCCAGGCGCTCTTCGTCCCTGACTTTCTGTATGTAGGTCAGCAGCTCGCTGAGCCTGGCTTTGGAATCTTCCAGCTCCTGATGCCGCAGCAAGCGCGACGTGGCATCGATGCCCACGCCGATCACCGCCGGTTCGCCGCGATACGAAATGAGCCGCCCATGGATCTCGATCGCCCGCATCGTGCTTTCGTTCGGGCGCTTGATCCGGACGATGAAGGTGTTCTCGGGCGATTCGCCGCGCAGCCGGCGCGCGTACTGGCGCAGCAGCTCATCGCGCTGATCCCGGGGCGCGACATCGGCGAGCGATTTTCCCGCGAGCTTGTCGCGCGAGGTGCCGCACATTTTTGCAAACGCCTCGTTCACATAAATGAGCTTGTCGTTCTGGAGCAGGTAGATGCCCGCCACCGACTGCTCGATCAGGCCTTCGAACAGATAGCGGTAATTCGCCAGTTCAGCGGGAGAGGAAGGGTCGACCGGGATCATGGAGATGCCTGAAGTGTAGGAATAAACTGACTCGGTCTTCAGCGCCTTCTGACTGCGTGCGGCGCGGGACCTTGTCTACACTGCCATAGAGTAATCCATAAATCCTTGGCGATAAAAACTCGGCAATCCGCCTTCCATTCTCACGCAGGAGACCACTTTGAACCGACGCGATTTTCTCAGCAAGAGCAGCCTGGGCCTGGGCGCCGCTTTGGCCACTTCATCGATACCCGGCATGTTGAGCACCGCCTCGGCGTCCGAGGCCTTTCCGCGGCAACCCATACGCATCCTCGTCGGATTCACCGCGGGCGGCGTGACCGACGTGGTGGTCCGCGCTCTGGCCGAAGAGGCGTCGAAAATCATGGGGCAGCCCGTGATCGTCGAAAACAAGCCGGGCGCGGGCGGCGTCCTTCCCGGGCATCAGCTGCAGAACGCGCGGCCCGACGGCTATACGATCGGCATCATTCCAATGAGCGTGTATCGGCTGCCCTACACCACCAAGATGACCTGGGATCCGGTCAACGACCTGGAATACGTCATCCGCATCACCGGCTTCACCTGGGGCCTGGTCGTGCCGGAATCATCCCCGATCCAGACCTTCGAGCAATACGTCGAGTACGCCAAAAAACATCCCGGCGAACTCACCTACGGCACGGTCGGCAGCCTGACGACCCAGCACCTGACCATGGAGCAGATCTCCCGCCAGCTGGGCATCCAATTGACGCACGTGCCCTACAAAGGCGTGGCGGATGCCATTCCGGCGCTGCTGGGCGGCCATATAATGTCGATCGCGGACGCTTCGTCGTGGGTGCCGTACGTCGAGTCCGGCAAGATGCGCCTGCTGGTGATCTGGTCGGACAAACGGGCCGAACGCTTCCCCAACGTGCCGACACTGCGCGAAGTCGGCATCGACATGGTGCAGACCTCGCCCTGGGGGCTTGCCGCGCCCAAGGGGACGCCGCCGCAAGTGGTCCAGGCGCTGCACGACGGCTTCCACAAGGCGATGCAACAGCCCGCCTTCCTGGAGAACCTGAAGAAATTCGACATGACCGCGCAGTACATGACCGGCGAACAGTTCCGCCGGTTCGCGGCGGAGTCCGTCGACAGCGAAGCCCGTATACTCAAGGCGCTTGACGTGCCGCGCGCAAGCTAGCTTCCATGAAACCATGATACGCATACTCCTCGTCGACGACCACACGATTTTCCGGGACGGCCTCAAGCGCCTGCTGCACGAGGAAAACGACATGGCCGTCGTCGCGGAAACCGCCGACGCGGGCGATGCGCTCATGTGCCTGCGCACCACGCCCATCGACGTGGTGCTGCTGGACATCAACATGAAAGGCAGGAGCGGGCTGGACGTCCTGCCGTCCATCAAGGCCGAAAAGCCCGCGCCGCCCGTCATCGTCCTGAGCATGTATCCCGCCGAAACCTATGCGCTGCGCGCGCTGGACGCCGGCGCCAGCGGCTACATCGCCAAGGACATGGACTTCCACGAATTGATCACCTGCATCCGCAAGGTGGCCGCCGGCGGCAAATACTTCCCCGCCGAAATCCTGGACCGGGTCCTGCGCCACAGCCGGTCCGACGACGCCGAAGAAGCGCCGCAGGCAAGATTGTCTTCACGCGAATTCGAGATCATGATGCTCATCGTCAAGGGCCAGCGCCTGACCGACATCGGCACGCAGCTGTTCCTCAGCGTCAAGACCGTCAGCACCTACCGCAGCCGCATCATGCAAAAGCTCAATCTCGGCAACAATGCCGAGCTGGTGCAGTATGCGCTCAGGCACAAGCTGATCGATTGAAGCTCATGCCGTGATCCGGGCCCGCGTGGCCGGCCCTGCGCGAGTGCCCGTCACAACGCCTTGATCAGCCGCGCGGCGGTGTGTTCGCAATGGATCTTGCTCAAATGGCCGAGGCGCTCCGAATCGCCCGCCACCAAGGCATCGAATATCTGGCGGTGCTCCACCTGAGCTTCGGCGACGTCCATGGTGAGGCCGATTTCGATGCGGATATAGGGCTCCACCATGTCGCGCAGCATGAGCGCCACGCGCGATACGTGCCGCAGGCCAGCGCTCAGGAAGATCCTGTCGTGGAAGGCTGAGTTCAATTCCAGCCAGGCATTGGCCTTCTCGGGTGTCGAGATGCTTACCTTTTCCATCTTGAGCAGCAGGGCCTTCACCGCCTTGATGTCCTTGTCCGTACGCGCCAAGGCGGCGGCGGCGCCGGCGTGCCCCTCGATGATGGCGCGCAGCGCGAAGATTTCCTGTATTTCCTCCGGTTCGAGAGAAATGACCGCATAGCCCCGGCGGGGCCTCAGCTCGAGCAGGCCCTCTGTTTCCAGCCGGGTCATCGCCTCACGCAACGGCACCCGGCTGGCGCCGAAACGCTGGGCGAGCTCCTCCTGGCGCAGGATCTGGCCCGGCGGGAATTCCCCTTTCAGGACACCGCTGCGCAGTCGCTGATACACCATTTCAGGAAGGGATTGAACGTGATTGTCTGTGTGTTGTTGTTCTGCCATGGCGGTCGTAAGTGTTGTCGTCGCTGAGCGATCCATTTCAGAAGTGCGATGCCCAGTGCGCGGAATGGTGTGTAGGGGAGAACTTTATGCTTAAAAACGATGAAAATCAAATCGTAGATTTAAAGACAAATCGCTGTCTCATAAAATTTTTGTTCATAGATATCAATTATTTAAATCATATTAAACGACTATTTTATGTAGATTGTATCCAAAATAATTGCATATTTTATTCAATCAGCCTATATTCTCATCAACCATAAAGGACCGTACGGACCCCCGACGGCCAACAACTAGGAGGCAGCATGGAAATCTCACGCCGAAAAATGCTGGGCATGATGGCGGGCACGGCCGCGCTGGCGGCCACTCAGCGCACGAGCCTGGTCTTTGCGCAAAGCAATTCAATCACCGTGACGACACTGGGAGGACGCTGGGAACAATCCATCCGTACCCACTTCGCGCCGTTCTTCAAGAAAAAAACCGGGGCCGACGTCAAGATCGTCCTGGGCGGTCCGGCGCAATGGACGGCGCAAATCGAATCACAGCCCAACCGGCCGCCGCTCGATGCCGTCGACAACAGTGAAATCCTGGCCCTGAGCCTCATCAAGAAAGGCCTGGTGCTGAAGCTCACACCCGAGAAGGTGCCCAATCTCCGCGACATTCCAAAACAGTTCTATGAGCCTTGGGATTCCTACGGCGTGTCCTACCAATACGGCGCCTCGGGAATCTGGTTCGATAAAAGGAAGGTCAAGCAAGCGCCGGACAGCTGGCCGGAATTCCTCGAAAGAGCCGGAAAAGGCGAATTCGGCAAGAACATCGCCTTCCCGGACATCTCCTATGCCTGGACGCCGGAACTCATCTGGCACCTGGCCGTGTCGCTCGGCGGCAGCATGAGCAACCTGGATCCGGCCTTCCAGGCTTTGCGCAAGATGAAGCCCTACGTCACGAAATTCTGGGGCACGGCGATCGAGGCCGAGCGCCTCATCGTATCGCGCGAAGCCGAGATCGGCTGGCTTTGGGACGGCCGCATCTACGCCATGATGGATTCCGGCGACGCCAACCTGGACTTCAAGCGGCTGGCACCCTCTTCCCTGTTCTCGCTGGTGCCGGCGCAAGTCGTCAAGGGTCCGAACGCCGACCTCGCTTTCGAATGGGTCAACACGCTGCTGGATCCCGAACCTTTGCTGGAGTACTACAAGCTCATCCAGTACACGCCCACCAATACCAGGGTCGTCATTCCCGAAGCGACCCGCCACCGTATCATGCCGGTGGCGCAAGGCACCGTGCCCGGCATGGACGAACTGACGAAAGCGACGCCCGGCATCATTGAACGCTGGAACGCCGAGATCAGATGATGGGCGCGACGACAGCCACAACCCTGTCGGGGCCGGGCCGGCAGCCCGGGTCGCCCCGGCCCGCTTTACTGAGCCGGGGGGCGGTATCCAATACGCTCATGGCCGGCCCCATGGTGGTCCTCATGCTGGCGGGCTACGTCCTGCCGGGGCTGCTGATGCTGTCGGTCAGCCTCGGCGGGGCGCTCGGCAGCTGGCCCTTCCAAAGCCCGATGGAAATCGACCAATACCGGAAGATATTCAGCTCCTCCTACTTCTGGGGCGTGATGGGCTTCACGCTGCTCGTCAGCGTCGGCGTCGCCCTCCTCAATGCGTTTCTTGCCTACCCGGTCGCTTTGTTCCTGGCGCGCTCCCGGTCGCGCTGGAACGGCGTGTGCTTCCTGATCACCTTCACCCCGCTGGCCGTGGGCATGAACATGCTGACGATGGGCTGGCTGGTGATGCTCGGAAAGAACGGCGTCTTGAACGCGCTGATACAAGGCCTGGGGCTCTCGCAAGAGCCCTTGCCGCTCATCTATGGCATCGGCGCCGTGGTGGCCGGCCTTGCGCACATCAGCTTCACCTTCATGGTGCTGCCGCTCGAAAGCGTATTGCGCGGCGTCAATCCCGCGCTCGAACTCGCTTCACGCAGCTTGGGCGCTTCGCGCTGGAGGACCTTTCTCACGGTGACTCTGCCGCTGAGCTGGGAAGGCCTGGCCGCCGGCATGCTGATCGTATTCATGCAAAGTTGCGGCGCCTTCGTGATCCCGCTGCTACTGGGCGGCTCCAGCACCATCATGCTGCCCGTCTCCATCTGGGAGCAAATGACCGTCGCCAACGACCGCGCATCCGGCGCCGCGCTGGCGATGATGCTGACCTTCGTCGCCCTGGTGGCGCTGGCGCTTCAGCTTCGTTACTTCAACGTCTTGAAGGAGCCCAACAAGACATGAGCGCGTCCAAGCTGGGCAGGGTCGGCACCCTGCTGTTCAATTCGTATGTCTTCCTGATTTCACTGATACTGATCTTTCCGCTGGCGGTGGTGCTCCTCATTTCGTTCGATACCGCGTCCTACATCAAGTTTCCGCCCAGCGGCTTCCAATGGAACTGGTATCTGACGTTGACCGATAACCCCACCTTCGTCCTGTCGTTCATCAACAGCCTGATCGTCGCCACCGCGTCCACGGCGATTTCGCTGCTGGTGGGCGTCCCGGCGGCGGTCGTGATCGCGCGCCGGGACTTCCCGGGCCGAAATTTCATTTACGGGCTGTGCCTGTCTTCGCTGACGATTCCCTGGATCGTGTACGGCGTGGCGCTTCTGTTCCTTTGGAGCGCCGTCGGGCTTCAGCTGTCCATATGGACATTGATTTTCGGCCATACGGTCATCGGCGCCCCCTATGTGCTGCGCACCGCGGTCGCGGTGCTGGCCGACATGCCCACGTCCTACGAGCGCGGCGCGCGCAGCCTGGGGGCCGGCGCGCTGCGGACCTTCTTCACCATCACCCTGCCGTTGATGTCGGCGGGCATCCGCGCCGGCGCGGCCTTCGCGTTCATCATCTCGTTCGTGAACATCCCGGTGTCGCTGTTCGTCACCACCTTCGACAACATCACCATGCCCGTGGCGGTCTTCAACTACATGCAATACAACTTCGACCCCGGCGTGGCGGCGTTCTCCATCATCCAGCTGATCGTCATCACGCTATTCATCGGCCTCGCGGCACGCGCAGCCAGGACTTGAGCAGGCTTATGAACCATACATACGATTTGGAACTATCGGACGTCGTAAAGGATTTCGGCGGCACCCGGGTCGTCGACCGGCTGAACATCAGCATCGAAAAGGGCGAATTCATCTCGCTGCTCGGCCCATCCGGCTGCGGGAAGAGCACCACCTTGATGATGATCGCGGGCTTCGAGGGCCTCAGCGACGGGCAGGTCAAAGTGCGGGGCAACCGTATCGACCACTTGCTGCCCGAGCGCCGAAACATAGGGATCGTCTTCCAGGCCTATGCGCTCTTTCCCCACATGTCCGTGCGGCAGAACGTCGAGTACGGCCTCAAGATGCGCAAGGTGCCGGCCGCGGAACGGAAATCCCGCGCGGGCAAGCTGCTCGACCTGGTCCACATGACGGCGTTCTCGGACCGCTACCCACGGCAGCTGAGCGGGGGCCAGCAGCAGCGCGTCGCGCTGGCCCGCGCCCTCGTCACCGAGCCCAGCATCCTGCTGCTCGATGAACCCTTCAGTGCACTGGATCGCCAGCTGCGCGAAGACCTGCAACGCGAAGTGCGCGCCCTGCAGCGTTCGCTGGGCATCACCACCATCTTCGTCACGCACGACCAGGACGAAGCCTTGCTGATGTCGGACCGCATCGCGGTGATGAACCGCGGCAAAGTGGAGCAATGCGCGGCTCCCCAAAACCTGTACAAATCACCCGCCACCGAATTCGTCGCCCGCTTCATCGGCCGGGGCACATTCCTGGACGGCACCGCCGTCGCCGGCGGCGCCGCGGGGCTCACCATCGACACGCCGATCGGCCAGGTCCAGGGCATGAAAGGGCCGGATGCCGGCTCGAAAAACGTGCGGCTGTTCTTCAGGCCGGAGGACGTCACATCGGATCCCGTCGGCGAAATGGACCGCGGGCTGGCCATTACCGGTCCGGTCAGGGCCGTTTATTTCCAGGGCGCCTCCACCACCGCGGAAGTGCTCGTGGCGGGCCTGGACGCGCCCCTGCTTTTCGACGCCTCCGAGATGGTACGCCACCGGTCCTTGTCGGAAGGCGACACGCTGTCCCTGCACGTGCCCAGAACAAAAATTCATGTCTTTGCGCGGCAATAACAACGCCGATCGACGTCCGGCCCTGGGCCTTTTTTTACTCAAATGGAGAATAACGTGACTGCTCAGATCAATATCTACAACCCCTCCAAACTCGGTGCGCCGATGGGCCAATACACCCACGTCACCCGGGTCAAGGCGGATGAATTCCTGTTCATCGCCGGCATGCTCGCCGGCGACGCCGCGGGGAACATCATCGGCGAAGGCGATTTCGACGCCCAGGCGAAGCAAGTCTTCAGCAACATCGGCGCGGCGCTGGAGTCCGCCGGCGCCTCATGGGGGAATGTGGTCCAGTTCACCACCTACCTGGTGCACTCCCAGGACATCCCGAAGCTGATGGAATTCCGCAAGCGTGAATTCCCCAAGATGTTTCCCAACGGCATCTACCCGCCCAACACCATGCTGATGGTGGACCGTCTGGTCAAAGAACCTTTCCTCATTGAAGTCCAGACCATCGCGGCCATTTGATCCGCCTCGCTGGCGCGCCATGCATGAGAGTTCGACGCCTTCGGGCGGAAGGTTGCTGGCGGAGGGAAGTCAGGGCCCGTCGGCAGGCCTTCGAGGCCTGCCGAACGGACGGACATCAGCGGCTGCTCACCGTCCAGAGGTCGCGCCAGTACTGCAGCTTCTTGAAGTCGTCGGGCGTGGTGTCCGAGTTGTTCACATACATCTTTTCAGTGAGTTTGCCCACGCCGGACGCGTCGCTTTCAGGCATCTTGGCATTGCGGTTGGTCGAAACCTTGCCATCTTCCATTTGCGGCAGCATCCCTTCCGCCGACATCATGTAGTGCACGAACAGCTTGGCGGCATTGGGGCTTTTGGTCCCGGCCGCGATGACGGCGACGCGCGGCGTCAGTTGGCCGACCCATGGCGTCATTTCCTTGCAAACGGCCATGGGAAAGTTCTCGTGCTTGGCGTGGCTGAAGATGGCCGCGCTGACGAAGCCGATGACCGGATGTTCGGCGGTGCTGGCGCCAACGATAGGGCCGACGTCGGTGTCGCTTTTTTGAACTTTCACCTTGTTTGACGCGAAACGCTTGACCCATTCCGCCATGGCCGTGGGCTCTTTGGATTCCAGCGGCTTGCCGAAGTATGCTTCGTAGGCCTTTTTCATGGTCGCGTCTGAATTGTCCGCGATCTGGTTGAACCAGAACATGGTTTCGTTGCGCAGCAAAGGATCCGGGATACTGATCTTGCCCTTCCATTTCTGGTCGGTCAGCGCCCACATGTTATCCACCGGGCATTTGTCGCCGAAGACGGCGGGGTTGTAGACCCATACCCAAACGTTCAAGCTGGTGATGGCGGGATGCTGATACTCGGCGGGAGTTTCGCCCTTCAGGTCGGGCGGCATCCAGCTGACGGCGATGCCTTGCGGCAGGAACTGCGCGGTGACGTTGGGCAGGTTGCTCATGTTGAAGACGTCGCGTCGCACATTGCGCGCCTGCGCCTCGCGCACCAGGATTTCTTCCTGGTTGGATGCCGATATTTTCTCGCCGGTCGCCTTGATTCCGTATTTTTCAGAGAACTTCTCGGCCATGACCTTGATCTTGCCGGTCGCATCCACCACCGTGATCGGAGGCTCCTTCTTGGCCGCTTCGATCAGCTTGTCCAGGCTGTACTCCGCGTCGGCAATGCCCAGGCCCGTGCTGCCGTTGGACGCTGCGGCCTGCGCGCCCGACGCCGCATGCGCGGCGGAGCCGTACCCTGCCAGCAGCAGCGCCGCCGCAAGCGTCGACGCCGCAAACAAGGCCTTGTTTGCCTGAATCCGTTTCGAATCTCTCACTGCCATCTCCTTGCGTTTAATGGTTCGGTACGCCCGTTGCCGGAGGCTTGCCATCGATATTACTTTTCTTTGCGTTGATGGGGAACCGCCGCCTCATCGGGCAGCCTGTCTCCGTGCTCGTCGAAAAGGTGCAGATCTGCGCGATCGACCCAAAAGACGGCCTCGTCCCCCAGCTGTATGTGGGGCGGGGCATTGACCGAGGCGAAGAGCTTTTGCCCCGCCGTGGTCAGCTCGACGATCCAGCTGCCGCCGGTGGGCATGATCCCGGTGACCGTGGCGTGCGCCGCATAGGCCGCCGCGGGCATGGCGTCGGAGGAGGGCGCAGCGATGCGCAGGCTTTCGGGCCGCATGCCCACTGAACCCCGGCACACCCTGGGGTCGGCGCCATCAAGGTGATTGCGCAGCGACGCCGAGAGCGCCGCCGAGGTCCCGCCCGAGCCCAATTCGATGAAGTTCATGGGCGGGCTGCCCACGAACTCGGCCACGAACCGGTTGCAAGGACGGTTGTAAATATTGTCGGGCGTGTCCAACTGCTGCAGCGTTCCCTCGCTCATGACGGCGATCATGCTCGCCAGGGTCATGGCTTCCCACTGGTCATGCGTGACGAAGATCACGGTGGATTTGGACTCGAGGTGAATTCTTTTGAGCTCGGCCCGCATTTCAAGCCGCAGCTTGGCATCCAGGTTGGACAGGGGTTCGTCCATTAGGATGACGCTGGGCTGCACAACCAGCATGCGCGCCAGCGCCACACGCTGCTGCTGCCCGCCGGACAGGTCGGACGGATAGCGGTCGCGGTACTTTGCGATGCCCAGCTTTTCCATCACCCCTTCGGACGCGGCCCGTCTGGCCTTGCGATCCATGTTGCGCAAGGCCAGGCCGAATTCCACATTATCCTGGACGGTCAGGTGCGGCCAGAGGGCGTAGCTTTGAAAGACAAAGCCCATGCCGCGCTTCTCGGGCGGCACATACACGCCTTTCTCGACCGAGTCGAACGTTCGGCCGTCCACCTGGATCTCGCCCGCGGTCGGGTGCTCCAGCCCTGCGATCATCCGCAGGGTCGTCGTCTTGCCGCAACCCGAAGGCCCGAGCACGCACAGGAATTCCCCGTCGGCAATGTCAAGGTCCAGATTCCTGACCGACGGCGCGGCGCTTCTGCTGTAGCGCTTCTCGATCCCGCGTAGTGTGATGCTCGGCACGTTCAGCCCCCCATTCCCGACGCAAGACTCGTCTTCGTCGTTTTCTGCAGAAACAGTGTTCCAAAAAATGCGATGGCCGACAGCATCAGTACGACGGCGTTGGCCGCCTGGCTGTAGCCAAAGTCGACCAGCCGTATCGCATAGGTGGTCAGCAGGTCGGTTCCCGGCGTCGCCAGCATGATGACCAGGCTCAGCCCTTTCAGGCCGGAGATGAACGGCAGCAGAATGCCGGCGGCCAGCGGCCCCTTCTGAATGGGAATCACCACTTTGATCAGGCGTTTCCACCAGCCCGCGCCGGCGACTTGGGCGGCTTCTTCGGGATCCTTGCCCAATTGCATCATGGCGGAGATGCCGGCGCGCGACGCAAACGGCATCTGATCCGCCATCAGGGCCAGGATCAGGATCGCGGCGGTGCCATACAGGGCGGGAATCGGCCCGTGCGGCACCGCGAATATGGACAGGCACGCCGCCGCAAACGCGATGCCTGGCACCAGATAGGGCAGGAAAGTGATATAGCGCAGGTACGCGCCGATGGATTTCAGCGGCGAACGGACCACCACATAACCGACCAGCACGCCGAGCACCCCGGCACACACCGCCGCAATGCCCACGATCCACAACGAATTCCAGGCCGCATGCCAGAAGTCCGGCGTGATCAGGATGCCGGTGCGCAGCGCCGTGGTCGGAAGGTCTTGGCCTATCCAGTAATCCAAGGTGAAGTTGTCCAGAACGAACTTGCCGGGCGTGCGCATGACGGTGCTCAGGAACAGCACCGCCAGGGGCAGCGCCACACTGACCACGAACATCGCGCCGGCCAGGGCCGTCATGGGCAAGCGCCAAGGCCCGAGCTGCTGCGTCCGGTTCATGGAGCCCTTCGAGCCGATGGTGATGAAGCGGCGCGCTTCGCGTACCAGGCGCGCATCGATGAGCACGGAAATGGTGCCTATTAAAATGATCACCCCCGCCAGCACCGCCGCCTCGCCCCCTTGCCTGGCCGTGACACTGCGGAACAAGGACGTGGCCAGGACGTCGTACTTGACCGGCGCCCCCAGAATATAGGCGACGCCGAAGTCGCCCAGGCACTTGGCAAAGATCAATGTAACGGCGGAGAGCAGTGACGGGCGCATCAGCGGGATGATGATCCGGCGGGCGACCACGGACGTCGGGGCGCCCAGCATGCGCGCAGAGTCTTCCAGCTGGGAATCAAAAGAACGCAGTGCGTTGCCGAACAGCAGGATGACGAAGGGCGTGTAATGCAGCGCGAGCACAATCGTGATGGGAAGCTGGCCATACGCAAGCCAGTCCGGCGGCTCGAAACCCATGGATTCCAGCAGCCCCGGCTGCCCACCGACCGTACGGTTCAGGAAGATCGAGCTCCATGCCAGGGCGATCGTCCATGACGGCAGCATATAGGGGACAATCAGCGCCGTCGCGAACCACTTGCGGCCCATGATATTGGTCCGGCTGATCAGCCACGCCAGAATGCCGCCGGCCACCAGCGCGATGGCCATTGCTCCAAACGACACGCTAAGTGTATTGACCAGCGGATCCCACAAAATGGCGGGCGAGACGATGGACCGGAATACCCGCTCCAGGTTGTAGAAGGTAAACGAGCCGGCTGCCTGGCCGATGCGCATTGAATCGGCGAACTGGACTCGAAACGCATCGCCCAGCAGCGAAACAATGGGCGCGACAATCAAGTAAGAGAACAAAAGGGCGGCCAGGATGCCGACGACGACTGTCGGCTCGCGCAGCGCTATTTTCAAACGGTACTTTGAAAACATCGGAGATTTTTTTCGTCGGCCTTGCGAGGCCGTTGCGTCGCGATGCGTTGCGCTGTGCACCGTTCCTCCTGTGCAGTGAGTCCAGCGATGGCTTGAGGCAAGTCAGTAAATTGTATGCGTCGTAAATGCGGTTGGCACTGAGCAGTGTACTCCTACTGTACCGAAAGAATGGGGCACATGAGCCTGAGCCCCTTCGCCTGTGTCAAGCATATTCACTTATATGCGAATATGCTTGAGCGAGTATTGCCCGTGCTTTATCACGGTATCCGTAGTGGGTCCTCCGGACGGGCCATGCGTGCGCCGTTAGCCAGGTAAGGCTGCAGCGCTCGCTGCAAGGTGATGGGTTCGTTGGTCATTATTCCTCGAACGCCCAAAGCCAAGAAGTCCTGCATTGAGTCGTGACTGTCCAGTGTCCAAATATAGTTCAGCTGCACTCTACCCTGCTTTTCCGCTTCCACACTGTCCTTGAACGTACCCGTGAAGCCTCCGATAACGAGCAAATCAGAGCTGATACCGTTTCCGTAAACGGCTTTGCCTTTCGCATACTCGTTCAACAGATTAATGGCGACATCCATGGGATTCTTTTTGAATAACCACAACCGATCCGAAAAGAAGTTGTCCCTTTTCGTGTCGTCAAAACTGAAATAGATGCGGTATTTATACTTCTCCGATTTTGCCGCTTCTGCCGCTGCGGCCTTGATATAGGCGCTATGGTCAATCTTGTCCACGCCAACGATCACTTTTCCCGGGTAGCCTTTTTCGAATAGATGCTTGATGAGATGGGTGAAAGTAAATGTAATTGAAATGGTCTCATAGAAACAGCATGGTGCCTGGAGCGATTAATAAGGCTGAGTCTTTTGCGCTTTACAGCTTGACGTTCCAGGGCAGAAGTTCGTCGATCCGATTGACGGGATGGTCGGCAATACGCTCCAGGACGTGCCCGAGATACGCCTCGGGATTGACGTCGTTGAGCTTTGCCGTGCCCAGCAGGCTGTACATCGTGGCGGCGCGCTCACCACCGGCATCCGAGCCCAAGAATAAAAAATTCTTGCGACCCACACTGATCGCCCTGAGAGCGCGCTCGGCGACATTATTGTCTGCCTCGATGCGACCATCGTCGAGCAAGCGCGTCAGGGCCTGCCACTGGTTCAAGGCATAGTTGATCGCATCCGCGGTGACGGATTTCTTCGCAACGGTGGCCAACTGCTCTTTCAGCCAGGCATGCAGTGCGTGGACGATGGGTGCGGATTGCACTTGGCGAACCGCACGTCTTTCATCGGGCGGTTTTCCGCGAATCTCGCCTTCGATACGATAGAGTTCGGCAATGGTCTCAAGCGCGTGCGTCGTGATCGTCGAGGGGCGCTTCTCGTGGATATCGTAAAAATGCCGACGGGCGTGCGCCCAGCAGCCGGCTTCGAGCACCCGGCCGGGTTCGTAGACCGCGTTGTAGCCTGCTCCAGCAGGATCTCGACGACTTCGCGCTTGAAATGACGGTTCAAGCGTCGGCGAGGATGATTCCGGTAACTGATTTCGGGTGATGACATAGGTTCCAACGTATTTTTGATTGGAACCTATTTTCGCTATCTGGCGCTCATGCCTTCAAGACGGTGCAGACCGGGCTGTTACCAATAAACGGCAATAGGTATTCCTTTAATTCTGTTTGAGAAACTCGATCGTTCGTTTCATGGCGTCAGCGGTAACAGCGCCGTTGTACTGGTAGCCGCGCCTTGCATCGGACTTGTCCCAACCATGCGTCGCATCGTCATACACATGCCACGCCACCGGCTTGCCCTCGGCCTTCAAGTTCTCGAGCAAGGGGAAGCAATCGGCAATGGGTGTCTCGCCGTCGTTCTTTGCCATCAGGAGCAGGACGGGGCGGTCGACATCGTGCCGGAGCAGCTCCCATTTGGGATAGGGGCCCACGTCAAAGGTGCAGGCGCCGTACCAGCCAATCGAGGCGCGGAAGCGGTCTTGTGTGCCGATCCAGCGAGCCACTTCCGGGCTCGACACTGCTGCCGCGGCAAAGCTGCCCAGCGATAGGCCGACAAGATAGATGCGCGATGGGTCGACGACTTTGAGCTGGGAGAGATGCTTGAGAGCGTCGAAGGAGTCCTTGTAAACCCTGGGCGCGCCTACCCCTGCCGGCGTACAGAAAATCGTGTGGCCGCGTGTTCCATACGAGTCTTGTACCAGGACGACGAAGCCCGCCGCGATCAATTCCTTTGCGCGGTCGGAGATATGTGGCTGAATACCGCCACAGGTGTGGACCAGGACAACAGCAGGAAAGGGGCCATCGCCTTCCGGTTTGAAGATGGCATTGGAAACACTGCTGAAGAAACCGAGCGTCTTCGCCTCGGAGGGGAAATTCAGGTCGGAGTATTGGGGAATGCGGGTGGTGAACTGACTGTATGACTGCGCCATGGCGGCACTGCTAGCGAAAAGCACGCTGAGCGTAATGGCCCTTACCGCTTGAATTGCTCCCATAGTGTCTCCTCCCAGCTATTGTTATTGTGAAGAAAAGGTTGCTTGAGAAGCAGCCTTTTTTTGCGAAATCTAAATTTATTGGGAAAAATCTAGCTTTCTATCGAATCCTACACCCTCAAACGTCGATATTCCCCGCCTGCAGCGCGTGCCCCTCGATGAACGCGCGGCGCGGTTCGACGTCGTCGCCCATGAGCGTGGTGAAGATCTCGTCGGCGGCGATGGCGTCCTCGACCTGCACGCGCAATAGACGGCGCACGCTGGGGTCCATCGTCGTTTCCCAAAGCTGGTCTGGGTTCATTTCGCCCAGCCCCTTGTAGCGCTGCTTGCTGATGTTGCGCTCGGCCTCGGCCCGCAGCCATTGCATCGCTTCCCGGAAATCCGACACGATCTTTTCCTTGCGCTTGTCGCCTTCGCCGCGCGCGACCACGGCGCCTTCCCCGAGCAGGCCGGTGAAGGTCTGGGCGGCCTTGGACAGCACGGCATAGTCAGAGCTGCGCACGAAGCCGCGGTCGAAAATGCTGACGCGCACGTTGCCATGGTGCATGCGGTTCAGCACCAGGCGCCACGACGTGCCTTCTTCATTGGCTTCGGCACGGACCCGCACGTCGTCCAGCTTGGCCGGGTCCTCGATGGCCGCCTGCAGGCGGCGCGCCGAGGCTTCGGCCCGCTCGGCGTCGTCCAGGTTGATTTCCACGCCCTCGGCCATGGCCGAAAGCGCCGCGCCGTCCAGGTGGCGGGCCATGCGGTTGATGACGGAGTCGGCCAGGATGTACTGGCGCGCCAGTTCGGCCAGGGCGTCGCCCGATATGGGCTCCGCGCCCTCGCGGGGCGTGAGCGAGGCGTCTTTCAGCGCCACCTGCAGCACGAACTGGGCTTCCTCGGCGTCGTCCTTCAAGTAGCGCTCGTCGCGGCCCACCTTGACCTTGTACAGCGGCGGCTGGGCAATGTACACGTGACCGCGCTCGACCAGCTCGGGCATCTGCCGGTAGAACAGCGTCAGCAGCAGGGTGCGGATGTGCGCGCCGTCAACGTCCGCGTCGGTCATGATGATGATGCGGTGGTAGCGCAGCTTCTCGATGTTGAAATCGGGACCGATGCTGGTGCCCAGCGCGGTGATCAGCGTGGTGATCTGCTCGCTGGCGATCAAGCGGTCGAAGCGCGCTTTTTCGACGTTCAGCACCTTGCCGCGCAAGGGCAGGATGGCCTGGAACTTGCGGTCGCGGCCCTGCTTGGCCGACCCGCCGGCGGAATCGCCCTCGACGATGTAGATCTCGCACAAGGCCGGGTCTTTCTCCTGGCAGTCGGCCAGCTTGCCCGGCAGGCCGGCGCCTTCCAGGACGCTCTTGCGGCGCGTCATCTCGCGGGCGCGGCGGGCGGCGTCGCGGGCGCGGGCGGCCTCGATGATCTTGTTGCACAAGGCCTTGGCGTCGATCGGGTTTTCCAGCAGCCAGGTTTCCAGGGTGCGCGCCACCGCTTCTTCGACGGCGGGGCGGACTTCGCTGGATACGAGCTTGTCTTTGGTCTGGCTGCTGAACTTGGGCTCGGGCACCTTCACCGACAGCACGCAGGCCAGGCCTTCGCGCATGTCGTCGCCGGTGGTGTCCACCTTGGCCTTCTTGGCGAGCTCGTTGTCGGCGATGTATTTGTTCAGGACGCGGGTCATGGCCGCGCGCAGGCCGGTCAGGTGGGTGCCGCCGTCACGCTGGGGAATGTTGTTGGTGAAGCACAGCACGGTTTCGGTATAGCCGTCGTTCCATTGCATGGCGACGTCGACCCCCACCGTGGTGTCGCCGACCGTGGATTCGGTGCTGACCGAGAACACATTGGGATGCAGCACCGTCTTGCTGCGGTTGATGAATTCCACGAAGCCTTTGACCCCGCCCAGGAAGGCGAAGTCTTCTTCCTTGCCGCTGCGCTCGTCCACCAGGCGGATCTTCACGCCGTTGTTCAGGAAGGACAGCTCGCGCAGGCGCTTGGCCAGGATCTCGTAGTGGTATTCGATGTTCTCGAAGATTTCCGCGTCGGCCAGGAATTGCACCCGCGTGCCGGTGGCGCCGGATTCGCCGATGACGGCCAGCGGCGCGACCCGTTCGCCCCGGCGGAATTCCATCTCGTGCCGCTCGCCGTTGCGGCAGATGGTCAGGCGCAGCCATTCGGACAAGGCGTTCACGCAGGAGACCCCCACGCCGTGCAGCCCGCCCGAGACCTTGTACGAGTTGTGGTCGAACTTGCCCCCCGCGTGCAGTTCGGTCATGACGATTTCCGCCGCGCTGCGGTGGAATTCGTCGTCCTTGTGGATGTCGGTGGGGATGCCCCGCCCATTGTCGCTGACGGAAATGCTGTTGTCGGCGTGGATGGTCACGACGATGTCGTCGCAATACCCGGCAAGCGCTTCGTCGATGGCGTTGTCGACGACTTCGAACACCATGTGGTGCAGGCCGGTGCCGTCGGACGTGTCGCCAATGTACATGCCCGGGCGTTTGCGTACCGCCTCCAGGCCCTTGAGCATCTTGATCGAGTCGGCGCCATAGCCGGGCGCGTCGACATTCGTGATTTGATCTGACATAGTGTTATGAACCTATTCTGAGCCTTGCGGCTGTTGAAGCGCGGGAGATCCGCCCCGCGGGCTTCCTGCGGGCATGGCTGCGCGTTGCTTAAATGCGCATCGGCATGACGACATACTTGAACTGGTCGTCGTCGGGCGATGTGATGAGCGCCGAGGCGTTGACGTCGGGCTGCACGGACCAGCGTATGGTTTCGGTCTTGACGTTGGCCAGGACGTCGAGCAGGTAGCTGACGTTGAAGCCCACGTCGAGCGGCTCATGGCCGTAGTCGATGTCGAGCTCTTCCTGGGCTTCTTCCTGTTCGGCGTTGGAAGACGAAATACGCAGCTGGTTGTCCGACAGCTGCAGGCGCACGCCCTTGAGCTTGTCGGTCGTCAGGATGGCCGCCCGCTGCAGGCTGCCCTGCAGCGCCTCGCGGCTCACCGTGAAATGGCGGGTGTAGTTGCTGGGGATGACGCGGGTGAAGTCCGGGAACTTGCCTTCGACCAGCTTGGACACCAATTCGACGTCTCCGAAGCGGAAACGGATCTGGCCCGTGGCGACGTCGATGGCGACGGGGTCGTCGGAGTCGGACAGCAGGCGCTGCATTTCCAGCACGGTCTTGCGCGGCACGATGACGTCGTGCTTGGCTTCTATGCCTTCCACCGGCGTGCCGCTGTGGGCCAGCCTGTGGCCGTCGGTGGCGACCGCGCGCACGTAGCCCGGCTCGAAGACGAACAGCAGGCCGTTCAGGTAATAGCGGATGTCCTGCTGCGCCATGGCGAAGTGCACCATGTTGAACAGGTGCTTCAGGGTTTTCTGGGACAGGGAAAACGAGACGTCCCATTTTTCCGGCTGCGCCACGGTGGGGAATTCGGCGGCGGGCATGGTCTGCAGGGCGAAGCGGCTCTTGCCCGACTGCACCGTCAGCTTGCCGCCGACCTGCGACAGGCGCACGTCGCCCGTGTCGGGCAGGGCGCGCAAGATGTCCAGCAGCTTGCGGGCGGCCACCGTGGTGGCGTCGTTGTCGTCGCCGACGCCGAAATCGGCATGCGTCGTAATCTGGACTTCGAGGTCGGTGGCGATGAACGCCACGTTGTTGCCTTCTTTGCGCAGCAGTATGTTGGCGAGGATGGGCAGGGTGTTTCTTCTTTCGACTATACCCGCCACCGTCGATAACGGCTTGAGCAATGCATCACGAGTCGCTTGTACGAGTTGCATGGTTATCCTTTTAAGGTTTGTTCTAATACGTGTAGAGCGTGGTTCAGTTCGGTCTGCTTGGACCTGGCGTCCGCGATTTTCCGGACGGCATGCAGCACCGTGGTGTGGTCGCGCCCGCCGAACAGGTCGCCGATTTCCGGCAGGCTCTTCTGGGTGAGCTCTTTGGCCAGGTACATGGCCACCTGGCGCGGCATGGCGATATTGGCGGGGCGGCGCTTGGAATACATGTCGGCCACCTTGATCTTGTAGAAATCCGCCACCGTCTTCTGGATGTTCTCGACGGTGATCTGGCCGTTGGACACCGACAGCAGGTCTTTCAGGGCGTCTTTGCAGACGTCCACGGTGAGCACGTCGCGGCCATGGAAGCGCGCGTAGGCCGACACCTTGCGCAAGGCGCCCTCGAGTTCGCGCACGTTGCTGCGCAAATGCTTGGCGATGAAGAAAGCGACTTCTTCCGACATGGCGACGCCTTCGGTCTGCGCCTTGTGCAGCAGAATGGCCACGCGCATTTCCAGCTCCGGCGGCTCGATGGCCACAGTGAGGCCGGAATCGAAACGCGAGATCAGGCGGCTGTCTATGTTGGAGAGCTCTTTGGGGTAGGTGTCCGAGGTGATGATGATTTGCTTGCGCTGGGCCACCATGGCTTCGAACGCGTAGAAGAATTCCTCCTGGGTGCGGTTCTTGCCCGCGAAGAACTGGATGTCGTCGATCAGCAGGAGGTCCAGCGAGTGGTAATAGCGCTTGAACTCGTCGAAAGCCTTGCGCTGGTAGGCCTTGACGACGTCGGACACGTACTGGTCGGCATGCACGTAGCGCACGCGGGTGCCTTTGCCGCTGGCCAGCAGGGCATTGCCGATGGCGTGGATCAGGTGGGTCTTGCCCAGGCCCACGCCGCCGTACAGGAAAAGCGGGTTGTAGGAAACGCCGGGGTTCTCGGCCACCTGCAGCGCCGCCGCGCGCGCCAGCTGGTTGGCCTTGCCGGTGACGAAGTTTTCGAAGGTGAGCTCGGTGTTGAGCCGGGAGCGGTCGTGGGCGATCTCTGTTGCGGCGGCCGCGGCGCTTGGGGGCGGCGGTGCCGGAGCCACGGCCGCGGGCGCCGGGGCGGCGGCGGAAGCCTGGGGCGCCGCCGGCATGCGCAGCCCGGCCGCCGCGGGCGCGCGCGGCGCCGCGCCGGCATGGGCCAGTTCGAATGCGACCTGCACGGGGCGGTCGTACCACTCGCTGGCCAGTTGCTCGATCTGATGCGAAAAGTTCTTGCGCACCCAGTCGAGCTTGAAACGATTGGGCGCGGAAACCCGCAGCACCGCCTGGGCCTCGTCGAAGGCCAGCGGTACCAAAGGTCGTATCCAGGCGCTGATTTGTTGAGGAGGTAGCTCCTGCTCCAGCCTCTGGACGCAGGTCTGCCAGAATTCGTTCATGTCCACCACTTCAGTAAACCTCGATTCTACCCTGTCGGAGGGGTAGTTATCCACAGGCATGGCGGCCGTGCGCCCGCGCGTTTACGCTAACCGTTTGACTAAACTGAAAAAATTTGATGAAATGGCGGGCTGATCACCGAATTTTCTACGCCGGGGCATGCAAGACCCGCCTTTGGCAGCTCTTTTACTTTGGATCATCCATGAAACGCACTTTCCAACCCTCAGTTACCCGCCGCAAGCGTACCCACGGTTTTCGCGTCCGCATGAAGACGCGTGGCGGGCGCGCCGTGATCAATGCACGCCGCGCCAAGGGCCGCAAGCAACTGGCTGTTTAAGCCCGACGCGAGCCCAGCGCCGGCTGGCAGGCCCATGGCCGATGCAACAGCCTCGATGCGTGCCACGTTTCCTCCCAAGGCACGCCTGCACCGCCCCTCGGAATACGCCTCAGCCCTGAAAGGCCGGCGTCTTGCCAGAGGGGCGTTGTTCGTCGTCACCACGCCCAGGGTCGACCCCGCCGGCCCGCCCCCCGAATGCGCCCGGCTGGGGCTCGTGATTGCAAAACGCCATGCCGCGCGGTCGGTCACCCGCAACGCGATCAAGCGGGTCATCCGCGAAGCCTTCCGGCTGAAGCGCCATGAACTGCCGCCCCGCGACCTGGTGTTCCGCTTGCATGCCAAAGTACAGGCCTGCTCCCTGGCAGACCTCAAGCAAAGGGTCCGCACCGAAGTCGATGCGCTGCTCGACCAAAGCAAACGATGATCCGCGCGCTGCTCACCGCCCCCATCCGCTTCTATCGCTACTTCATCAGTCCGTGGCTGGGCATGAACTGCCGCTACACGCCAAGCTGTTCCGCCTACGCGATAGAAGCCATCGAAACACATGGGGCGCTCAAGGGTTCATGGCTTGCGCTGCGCCGTATTTCCCGTTGCCATCCCTGGCACCCCGGCGGCCACGACCCCGTGCCAGGGCGGCGGCACAAGCACCGGTAGGCGCGGATTCGTCCGCGCCTACCGTATTTGCCCGCCCCGTGGCGGGCGGAGCTACGTTAAACTGTTGGGCTTTTGCCCGGCTTTAACCTGAAAAATAGGCCTTATGGATATCCGACGCACCATCCTCTGGATGATCTTATCTTTTTCGCTGTTGTTGCTGTGGAACAACTGGCAAGTGCACAACGGCAACCCGTCGCTTTTCGGCACCAGCCCCGCGGCGACCCAGCAGGCCGCCCCCGCCCAGACCGCCCAGGCACCCGCCGACACCAGCGTGCCTACGGCGGCGGCGCCCGCGGCCGGCACGCCGGCGCCCATCGCCGCGGACAGCACCGTGCCGGCCAACAATGGCCAGCCGGCAAGCGCTTCGGAAAAAGTCCACGTCAAGACGGATGTCTACGACCTGACTTTCGACACCATGGGCGCGCAGCTGATCAAGGCGGAATTGCTGAACTACGCCGCGCCGGACGACAAGAACCAGCGCATGGTCTTGCTGGACAACTCGGCGAACTCGGTCTATGTGGCCCAGACCGGCGTCGTGGGCGCGCCCAACGGCCAGTCCTATCCCACCCACCTGACTCCGTTCAAGCTGGTGTCCACGGACCATACCTTGGCCGGCGACACCCTCAAGGTCGTGTTCGAATCCGAATCCGGCGGCGTGAAGGTCACCAAGACCTATACGCTGCACAAGGGCCGCTACGATATCGACGTCCAGCACACCATCCAGAACCAGGGCGACGCGCCGGTGTCGCCTTCGCTCTATCTGCAGCTCACGCGCGACGGCAACGACCCGGGCGACACGTCGGCGTTCTACAGCACCTTCACCGGCCCGGCCCTGTATTCCGCCGAAGCCAAGTTCCAGAAGATCACCTTCTCCGACATCGACAAGGGCAAGTCCAACTACGTCAAGCAGGCGGACAACGGCTGGATCGGCATGGTCCAGCACTATTTCGCCACGGCCTGGGTGCCCACGGAAAGCAAGCCGCGCCACAACGAGGCGCTGCGCCTGTCCAACAACCTGTACGCCATACGCGCCATCGAGGGCGTGGGCACCATCCAGCCCGGCCAGCAGGTCACGGTCGATTCGCACCTGTGGGTGGGCCCGCAGGACCAGCGCGCCATGAGCGAACTGGCGCCCGGCCTGGAGCTCGTGGTCGACTACGGCTGGCTGACCATCATCGCCAAGCCGCTGTTCAAGATCATGACCTGGCTGCACGCGCTGCTCGGCAACTGGGGCTGGACCATCGTGGCCCTGACCCTGCTGATCAAGCTGGTGTTCTACCCGCTCTCGGCCGCCAGCTATCGCTCCATGGCCAAGATGAAGCAGGTGGCCCCGCGGCTGCAGGCCCTGCGCGAGAAATTCGGCGACGACAAGGCCAAGATGAACGCCGCCATGATGGAAATGTACCGGACCGAAAAAATCAACCCGCTGGGCGGCTGCCTGCCCATGGTGGTGCAGATTCCGGTGTTCATCGCGCTGTACTGGGTGCTGCTGGGCAGCGTCGAAATGCGCGGCGCCCCCTGGATCCTCTGGATCCACGACCTGGCGGCGCGCGACCCCTGGTTCATCCTGCCGGCGTTCATGATGGCCACCATGTTCCTGCAGATCAAGCTCAACCCCACGCCGCCCGACCCCACCCAGGCCCGCATCATGATGATCATGCCGCTGGTGTTCGGCGGGATGATGTTCTTCTTCCCGGCCGGCCTGGTGCTCTACTGGTGCGTGAACAACGCCGTGTCGATCGCCCAGCAGCGCTACATCATGCACAAGCTGGACAAGGAAACGGCCGCGGCCGCGCGCTGATTTCCCTCCGGCGCAAGTCCCAGGAAGCTCCCGGCCCTCGGCCGGGAGCTTTTTTTACCCCCTCCTCCTTGGGTTATTCCGGATACAAAGTGCTTTAGGCTTCATGTATTTTGGCCTTATGCTGGGCGTTGCCGGATAACAGTCGCGGCAACATGCGGCGCATGTCCGATCACCGTGCAAAAAACAACCGCTTGAAACACAAGCGCTAGGAGACACCATGAAATCTGCCACATCGCCCGCCGGGCGGCGTTCCGTCCTGTATCACGGCCTGGCCGCGGCCCTGGTCTGCGGCGCCTTGGCCGCCGCGCCAAGCTTCGCCCAGGACCCCATCAAGATCGGCTTCATCGGGACCCTGTCCGGCCCCGGCGGAGCCCTGGGCCAGGACCAGTACGACGCCTTCATGCTGGCGATCGAGCAGAAAGGCGGCAAGCTGGGCGGCGTGCCGGTCACCGTCATACGCGAAGACGACCAGCTCAAGCCCGACATCGGCGTGCAGGCCGCCACCAAGCTCTTGAAAAGCGACAACGTCGCCCTCGTCACCGGCGTGACCTTCTCGAACGTGATGATGGCCATCCACAAGCCCATCACCGACGCGGAAGTCTTCTTCATCGGCTCCAACGCCGGGCCCGCCCCCATCGCCGGCAAATCCTGCTCGCCCTTCTTCTTTTCCACGTCCTGGGACAACGACCAGCTGCACGAAGCCGGCGGCCAGCTGACCAGCGACCTGGGCTATAAAAACGTGTACGTCATGGCGGCCAACTACCAGGCCGGGCGCGACGCCGTGTCCGGCTTCAAGCGCGACTACACCGGCAAGATCGTGGACGAGGTCTACACCCAGGTCAACCAGCCCGACTACTCGGCCGAAATCGCTCAGCTGCAGGCCGCCAACCCGGACGCGGTCTATGTCTTCTACCCCGGCGGCATGGGCGTCAATTTCGTGAAGCAATACCGCCAGGCTGGCCTGCTGGGCAAGCTGCCGCTGATCTCGGTTTCCACGATCGACGGCTCCACCCTGCCGGCGCTCAAGTCGCTGGCCGTCGGCGCCATCACCAGCGCGCCTTACGCTCCCAACATCGACAATCCCCAGAACAAGCAGTTCGTCGAAGCCTTCGTCAAGGCCTACAAGCGCCAGCCTTCCATGTACGCGGCGCAGTCCTACGACGCCGCCAACCTGATCGACTCGGCGCTGTCCAAGGTGCAGGGCAAGATCACCGACAAGCAAGCCTTCCGCGCCGCCCTCAAAGCCGCCGACTTCCAATCGGTTCGCGGCCCGTTCAAGTTCGAGTCCAACCAGTTCCCGGACGCCGGCTTCTATCGCGTCGACGTCGTCGAGGGCGCGGACGGGGCCGAGCTCAAGGCGATCAGCCCCATCACCATCAAGACGCGCGCCAATTTCGCGGCGCAATGCCCCATGAAGTAAACCGCCGTTCCGCGGGCCGGTCTCGCGGCCGGCCCGCGAACACGCCACGGAGGCCTGCTTGAGCCCGACATTGTTCATCATCCAATCGCTGAACGGCCTGCAGCTGGGGGTCCTGCTTTTCCTGATGGCCGCCGGCCTGACCCTGGTCTTCGGCATCATGAACTTCGTCAATCTGGCGCACGGCTCCATGTACATGATGGGCGCGTTCTTCGCGGCCTCGCTGTACAACCACACCGGCTCCTTCCTGCTTGCCGCCCTGCTGCTCGTACCGGCCATGCTGGCGCTGGGGCTGGCGATCGAATGGATCGCCCTGCGCAAGCTGTACCAGCGCGATCACCTGGACCAGGTGCTGGCCACCTTCGGCCTCATCCTGTTCTTCAACGAGCTGGCCAGGATGATCTGGGGCGCCTCGCCCTACTATATGGAAGTGCCGGAAGCGCTCAGCGGCGCGGTCGACCTCTTCGGGGTCCGCTACCCGGCCTACCGCTTCGTCATCATCGTCAGCGGCCTGCTGGTCGCCCTGGGGTGCTACCTGCTGATCCACCGCACGCGGGTGGGCATGCTCATCCGCGCGGGCGCCACCCATCGCGACATGGTGGGGGTGCTGGGCGTCAACATCGTGCTGCTCAATTCGCTGCTTTTCGCGCTGGGCGCCGTGCTCGCCGGGGTGGCCGGCCTGCTCGCCGGCCCCATCATGTCCGTCCAGGCCGGCATGGGCGAACCCATCCTGATCCTGACCATGGTGGTCATCGTCATCGGGGGAATCGGCTCCATACGCGGCGCCTTCTATGCCGCGTTGATCGTGGGCGTCGTCGACACCCTGGGCCGCACCCTGCTGCCCGCCATCCTGCGCAGCTTCCTGGAACGCAGCAGCGCCGACATCGCCGGCCCCGCCCTGGCATCCATGATGATCTACCTGCTGATGGCGCTGGTGCTGGCCGTCAAGCCCAAAGGCCTGTTCCCCGTACACAACACCTGAGCCTTCATGAATCGAGCCCCCGCCAAGCATCCCGGCCGGCCCCTCAGCTTCACCGTCAGCGCGCTGCTGCTGGCCGCGCTGGCGCTGGTGCCGCTCTACGCCGGCATGGCCGGCGACCCCTTCGCCGTCACGCTGATCGCCCGCATCCTGATTTTCGCCATCGCCGCGCTGTCCCTCAACCTGATCCTGGGCTATGGCGGGCTGGTCAGCTTCGGCCATGCGCTGTTCCTGGGGCTGGGCGTGTACAGCGCCGCCATCCTGAGCTTCCACGGCATCGACAACGGCTGGCTGCAGCTGCTGGTCACCCTGGCGGCCTGCTGCCTCGTCGGCCTGCTGACCGGCAGCATCGCGCTGCGCACCAGCGGCATTTCTTTCATCATGATCACCCTGGCGTTCGCCCAGATGTTCTATTTCCTGTTCGTCAGCCTCAGCCAGTACGGCGGCGACGACGGCCTGCGGCTGGCGTCGGGCAGCAACTTCGGCGGCGTCATCCTCACCGATCCGCTCACTCTTTATGCCGTGTCCTTCGTCCTGCTCTGCCTGAGCCTCTATGGCTGCCACCGGCTGATCCATTCGCGTTTCGGCATGGTGATCCGGGCCAGCAAGAGCAATGAGCGCCGCATGCGGGCATTGGGGTATCCCACCTTCCGCTACCGGCTGGCCGTCTACGTACTGTCGGCCGCGCTCTGCGGCATCGCCGGGCTGCTCTACGGAAATCTCACCCAATTCGGCTCGCCCTCGTACATGTCGTGGACCACCTCCGGCGAACTCATCGTCATGGTCATGCTGGGCGGCATGGGCACGCTGTTCGGGCCCTTGTTCGGTTCCGTCGCCATGATTCTGACCGAGGAATGGCTGAAATCCATCACCGAGCACTGGATGGCGATTTTCGGGCCTCTCATCGTGATCGTCATCATCGGCAGCAGGCTGGGCATCGTCGGCATGCTGCAAAAGCTCGAAGCCCGGCGTGCAAGCCGGCCCGCCGCCATTGCTTCGGAGCCGCGACAGCCATGAGCCTATTGACGGTAAGCGGCCTGGTGAAGCGCTATGGCGGCCTCTTGGCCACCGACAATTTCAGCTTCGACGTGCGCCACGGCGAGATCCACGCCGTCATCGGGCCGAACGGCGCCGGCAAAAGCACGCTCATCACCCAGCTCGCGGGCGAGGTCCGCCCCGACGCGGGGCGGATCCTGCTGGACGGCCGCGACATCACGAACGAGAGCGTGGAACAGCGCAGCTTGCGCGGCATCGCGCGCTCCTATCAGATCACGTCCATATTTCCGGAATTCAGCGCCTTGCAGAACGTCATGCTGGCCGTGCAGGCGCATCAAGGGCACAGCTTCCGGCTGTGGTCGCCGGTCGACACGCAGCCCGAGCTCACCGGCCCGGCGCATGAAGCCCTGGCGCGGGTCGGGTTGGAATCCCGCGCGCATGTCCCCGTCTCCGACATGGCGCATGGCGAACAACGCCAGCTCGAACTGGCCATGGTGCTGGCCGGCAAGCCCCGCCTGCTGCTGCTGGACGAGCCCATGGCCGGCATGAGCCAGGCCGAGTCCCTGCAGATGACCCGGCTTCTCCTGAGCATCAAGCAGGACTACGGCATCGTCCTGGTCGAGCACGACATGGACGCCGTCTTCAAGCTGGCCGACCGCGTCACGGTGCTGGTCTACGGGCGCGCCATCGCCAGCGGCACGCCCGCCGAGATCCGCGACAATCCCAGCGTCCGGACCGCTTATCTCGGAGACGACGAATAATGCCGAACACACTGCTGAACGTGTCGGGAATCGACGCCTTTTACGGCCCCAGCCAAGCGCTATTCGGCATGGCCTTCAGCGTGCAGGCGGGCCAGTTCGTGACCCTGCTGGGCCGCAACGGCATGGGGAAATCCACCAGCGTCAAATGCATCGTCGGGCTCATGCGGCCCAGCCGGGGCGCCATCCATTTCGACGGCCTCGACCTCATCCGGCTGCCCTCCTACAAGATCGGCCGGGCGGGCATAGGCCTGGTGCCCGAAGGCCGCCAGGTCTTCCCCAACCTGAGCGTCCACGAGAACCTGGTGGCGACGGCGCACAACCGCCAGCGCTCGCCTTCTCCCTGGACCATCGAAAGAATCTATGAATTGTTTCCGCGCCTGTCCGAGCGCTCGGGCAACCTGGGGTCCAATCTGTCGGGCGGCGAGCAGCAGATGCTGGCCATCGGCCGCGCCCTCATGACCAACCCCAAGCTGCTCATCCTGGATGAGGCCACGGAAGGGCTCGCCCCCATCATCCGGGCTGAAATCTGGAACTGCCTGGCCACCCTGAAGCAGCAGGGCCTGGCCATCATCTGCATCGACAAGAACCTGAACTCGCTGCTGCCGCTGGCAGACAGGCACTACATCGTGGAAAAGGGGCGGGTCGTGTGGGAAGGAAATTCGCATGAGCTCGGCGCCCAGCGCCGGCAGCTCCAGGCCTACATGGGCGTGTGAGGGCCCGTGGGGCCGGCCCGCACGGCGCCGGCCTTGAAGCGGTTCCCTCCCGCCATCCCGCAAGCTTCAATCCAGCGAGATCTTCTGGTCCCGGATCAGCTTGTGCCAGCGCTGCACTTCCACCTGAATCAGATCGGCGTACTGTTTTGGCGTGCTGCCCACGGGTTCGATGCCGAAGTCGACCAACTTTTGGCGGATGTCCGGCTCCTGCAGGGCGGCAGCCACTTGCTGCTGAAGCGCGGACACCGCTTCGGGAGGCGTACCCGCAGGGGCGACGATGCCAACTTGCGCGGCGGCTTCGACGTTCCCGTATCCCAGCTCGGCGAATGTGGGCACGTCGGGCAGCTGCGGCAGCCGAGTCGGGTTGGCCACGGCCAGGGGCCGCACTTTGCCGCCCTTGATGAAGCCGGCGCCGGCCGCAAGGTCCACCATCATGGCCGCCACCTGGCCACCCGCCAAGTCAGCCAGCGCCGGCGCGGCGCCCTTGTAAGGAATATGCACCATGTGCAGGCCCGCGTGGACCTTGAGCAATTCCATTGCCAGGTGGTGCGGGCTGCCGGCGCCGGCGGACCCGTAGTTGAGCTCTCCGGGCTGAGCCTTGGCCCGGGCGATGAGATCCCCGGCATCCTTGATGTCCGACGACTGTCCCACGGCGAGAATCATCGGGAACTTGCCCATCAGAGTGACGGGCGCCAGGTCTGTGTCCGGGTTGTACGTCAGCTTCGCGTACAGCGCCGAGTTGAACACCATCGTTCCGTTGTCGGCCGAAAGAAAGGTGTAGCCATCGGCGGGCGAGCGCGCGACATCCACGGCTGCGATCGCCGTATTGCCGCCTGGCTTGTTCTCGACGACCACCGATTGGCCGGTCTGTTTCGACAGCTGCTGGCCAATGGTCCGCGCCAGGAAATCCGAGCCTCCTCCGGCGGAATAAGGGACGACCCAACGTAGCGGCTTGGCGGGATAGCTATGGGCGTGAACGGTTCCCGCGCAAGTGAGAACAAGGGCGGCGGCCAGCCAACGGGTTGCGAATCGGCGGTTTATCATGGGACTCCTGGGATATTTTCATATTTTCAGCACAAATTCTTGATCGAAATCATATTACGCAATGCGTAAAGTCAAAATCTCGTACATTCCCTGATGCCATTGCGTGCGAACTATGCTATGACTGCCCCTCCCACTGACCGACACCCATGCGAACTATGACCTCCCCTGCCAATGACCGACGCCAACGGGTTCAGGCTGCTGAAACCGGCTTGGCCATCCTCAAGGCGCTTACGCGCCTGGGCGGCGCCGCGAGCCTCACTGCGATCGGCAACGAAGTGGGGGAAAGCACCGCCAAGGTGCACCGTTACCTCGCCAGTTTCGTGCAGGAAGGCTTCGTCGTTCAAAATCCCCAGACGCTCCAATACCATCTGGGCACCGAATCCATCCGCCTGGGTTTGGCCGCATTGCGCCAATGCGACCCGGTGCGCTTGGGCGAAGGCGCGCTGCTGCGCATGCGCGAGTCCTTGGAGACCACCTGCTTCATCGCCGTGATGGGGAACATCGGCCCCACCGTACTGCGCATGGAGGAACCTCCTCTGCCGGTGACCGTGAACATTCGGCCTAGTTCGGTGCTGCCGCTGCTGTGGTCGGCAACCGGCCAAGTGTTTCTCGCCTTCACCGATAACGCGGACATCCAGCAGCGTGCCCGGCAGGAGTATGCGGCGGGTTCGGCGGACCAGCGCGCGCTGATACCCAATGGGCCACAAGCCATCGCGGCCCTGTGCGGCACGGTGCGCGCCCAAGGCTGCGCCATCGTGCGCGACATGCTGTTGCGTGGAATCTCCGCGGTCTCGGCCCCGATCTTCGACGCGAACGGCCATGTGAGCGCCGTCCTGACCGCGCTGGGGGCGAGCAGCGGCTTTGACTTCCGGCTTGACGGCAAAGTCTGTTCGCAGATCATCGGCGAAGCGGCGAGCATCAGCGCAGCGATGGGTTACTTGTCCAGCTGACGATCTCGATCGACCACCACGCGGGTTTCCTCCATGCGCGGGTGAGACTTCTTCACTTTCTACGCTTTGCGTAATAGAATTACGCATTATTAGATTTTGGAGACCCCCAGCATGAACACGTCCACGCACCCGAGCGCGTCCCGTTGCCCCATCGATCACCGAGCGCAGGCAACTCTGCCCGGACCGAACGGATGCCCCGTCAGCAGCAACGCCGCCGCGTTCAATCCGTTCGAACCCGCCTACATGGAGGCGCCGGCGGAGTACTTGCGCTGGTCGCGCGAGCAGGAGCCCGTGTTCTGGAGCCCTCAGCTGGGCTACTGGGTCGTCACGCGCTATGAGGACGTGAAGGCGGTATTCCGCGACAACATCCTCTTTTCGCCCGCGAACGCACTCGAAAAGATCACCCCGGCGACTCCCGAGGTGACGCAGGTCCTTCAGCGCTATGGTTACGCGATGAACCGGACGATGGTGAACGAAGACGAGCCCGACCACATGGAGCGCCGGCGCCTGCTCACGGATGCTTTCCTTCCCGAGCGGCTCGTCGCCTACGAGCCGATGGTCCGGGCGCTGGCGCGGCAGTACATGGACCGCTTCATCGACAAGGGGCGCGCCGAACTGGTAAGCGAGATGTTCTATGAGATCCCGTTGAACATCGCGCTCAAGTTTCTCGGCGTGCCGGACGATGGCGCAGAGCAGCTGCGCCAGTTCGCCGTGGCGCACACCCTCAATACCTGGGGCCGTCCCACGCCACAGGAACAACTCCAGATCGCCGAGAATGTGGGCCGCTTCTGGCAGACCGCGCAGAGCATCCTGGACGACATGCGCAAGCGTCCCGATGGCGAAGGCTGGATGTACGAGACCATCCGCCAGCACCTGCGCCATCCAGACATCGTGCCCGAGTCCTATCTTCGTTCCATGATGATGGCCATCCTGGCGGCCGCACACGAGACGACCTCCAACGCCACGGCCAACGCGTTCCTGACGCTGCTGAGGCAGCGCGAAGCCTGGGACGCCATCTGCGAGAACCCGGCGTTGATTCCCAACGCCGTGGAGGAATGCCTGCGCGTGTCGGGCTCGATAATCGCCTGGCGCCGCGTGGCCACCGCCGATGCCGTGGTCGGCGGGGTCCCGATCCCGAAGGGCGGCAAGCTGCTGCTCGTGCAGGTCTCGGCGAATTTCGATTCCCGCCACTTCGAGAATCCCGAGGAGGTCGACCTCTATCGGGAAAACGCCGTCGAACACATGACCTTCGGCTATGGCGCCCACCAGTGCATGGGCAAGAACATCGGCCGCATGCAGATGCGTGTTTTCCTGGAGGAATTCACGCGCCGCCTGCCACACATCGGACTGGTCGAGAATCAGACGATCCGCTACCTGCCGAACACCTCGTTCCGCGGCCCGGACAAGCTATGGGTCGAGTGGGATCCCGCGCGCAACCCCGAGCGCACGGGCGCCGCCGCTCCGGCCGATGCCGGCGCGTTCTACATCGGCCCGCCGTCCAAGGACGGCCTGGCGCGCACCGTGCGGCTGCAAGAGAAGCACATCGAAGGCGACGGCCTGTTCCGCTTCGTGCTCGCCGACCCGCGCGGCCGCGCACTGCCGGCCTGGACGGCGGGCGCCCATATCGATCTCATCGCCGGCGGCTTTCGCCGCAAGTATTCCCTCTGTGGCCGTGCGGACGACCGGCACACCCTGCAGGTCGTCGTGCAGCGTGAGGCCGACGGGCGCGGTGGGTCGCGCCACTTCTGCGACCTGATCGCGGCCGGAAGCACCTTGCAGCTGGCGGGTCCCAAGAACCTGTTTCGCCTGGACGAGTCCGGCCGGCGATTCGTGCTGATCGCGGGCGGCATCGGCATCACGCCGATGCTCGCCATGGCCGACCGCCTCAAACACTTGGGCAAGCCGTACGAGATTCACTATGCGGGCCGGTCCCGCCGGCAGATGGCCTTGCTTGCTCGCTTGGAGCAGGATCACGCCGCGCGGCTGAACCTGTACGTAAAAGCCGAAGGCCGACGCATGGATCTCCGCGCGCTGCTTGCCGACGTGGATGGCGGGACGCGCGTGTACGCCTGCGGGCCCGACCGCCTGATCGACGAGCTCGAGACCATGAGCGAGCAATGGCCGGAGAACGTGCTGCACTTCGAGCATTTCAGCGCTGAAAGCTCGGCGCTCGACCCCGACAAGGAACACGGTTTCGTCGCGGAGCTCAAGGACTCCAACGTCAGTGTGACGGTGGCGCCCGACCAGACCCTGCTGCAGGCGCTGCAGGCCGCCGGCTTCGACGTGCCTTGCGATTGCGGCGAGGGGCTGTGCGGAACCTGCGAGGTCAACGTCGTCGAAGGCGACGTCGACCACCGCGACAAAGTGTTGACCAAAGCGGAGCGCGCAGCCAACCAGCGCCTGATGGCATGCTGCTCACGCGCCGCGGGCACGAAGATCGTGCTGGCGCTTTGAATACGGCGTCCGGTCTCTTTGCTCAGCGCAGATACGGCATGGCGCGGATCCGCGGCCCGATGAAATCCAGGAAGCTCTGTGCCGCGGGGGACAGCGTGCGCCCGCGCCGTGTGAATACCTCGAAACTACGATATACCTCAGGACTCGCCACAGGCCGCATCCGCAGGCCGTAGACTTCGATCAGCGACGCGGCGTACGGAATGCAGAGCGCTACGCCGAGCCCGGACTTGACCATTGACAGCGCCGTCGACATGAACGCGACTTCGGTGGACGGCGCGAACGCCAGCTCCGGTGCGGAAGCGCGCAGATCGCGGATCAGCAGCCCGGTGAACTGGCCCTGCAATGTGATGACCGGATGGCTCGCCAGATCGGCCCAGCGCAGGCGCTTGTGCCTATCGAGCGCGTGGCCGGCCGGGAAGACGGCCATGAACGGGCCGTCGAACAACCGTGTCGAGGTGATGTCGGAGTTCGGCTCGCGCTCGGGGCCGATCCCCAATTCCACCTCGCCGGCGAACACGCGGGCCATGACGGCCTCCACCGGGGTATCCACCAGCCGGACCTGGATCATGGGGTGCAAGGCTTGGAAGGCGGCGATGAGATCCGGCATCAGCGTGGAAGCAAGCAGTTGAGAGGCCGCTATCCGGACCAGGCCGGTTTTCATGTCGCGCTGGTCGACGGCTTGCCGCAGCGCGCCGTCCAGGTCATGCAGCACGCCCTCCAGCGTTGGATACAAATGTTCCCCGATTTCGGTCAGGTACACGCGGCGGGTGCTGCGGTCGATCAGGCGCGCTCCCAGCGTCTGCTCCAACTCCTTGATCAGGCCGCTCAACGCGGATTGCGTGATGTATAGGCTTTCCGCCGCCAGCGTGAAGCTGCCGGTACGGGCGACCGCCAGAAAGGCGCGCAGCTGCCGCAAAGTTACATTCATGGGAAAACCCAATCAATCTATGAAAAAAAACTGTTTGAATGATATGTCACAACGGGCTTCAATGTACATGTCCATCCACCCCATCAGGAGACCATGATGAAAATCGATCGCATCCACCATGTCGCGTACCGCTGCAAGGACGCCAAGGAAACCGTGCTCTGGTACAACCAGATGCTGAAAATGGACTTCGTGCTGGCCATCGCCGAAGACCAGGTCCCTTCGACCAAAGAACCCGACCCCTACATGCACGTGTTCCTCGATGCAGGGGGCGGCAACGTTCTCGCATTCTTCGAGTTGCCCACCAAGCCGCCCATGGGGCGCGACCCCAACACCCCGGAATGGGTGCAACACATCGCCTTCCGCGTCAAGGACCGCGAGGAGCTGCTGGCATTCAAGGAGCACCTGGAGTCCCACGGAGTGGATGTGCTCGGCGTCACCGATCACGGGGCTTTTCACTCGATCTATGTTTTCGACCCCAACGGCCATCGAGTCGAACTGGCTTGTCCCGACCCCGATGAGGCCGCCATGGTGAAGCGGCTCGACGCGGTCAAGTGGGACATGCTCGAAGAATGGTCCAAGACCAAGCGCGCGCCCAAGCATGCGGCCTTTCTGCACGAACGGGAGTTCCGGCGCTGAGTGCCAAGATCATCCAGGCTCGCAGAATAGCCATACCCTATCACAGCGCTTAGATTAATCAATTTCACTAAAAACGCCGGCCTGGGTACACTGCTTCCAGAGCCTGGCGCCCAGCACTGGAAAAGCAGTTCCGCTAACCGCGCCATGCCATGTCTATCGTCAACACATAAAAAGGACTCAGCATGAAAAAGCTCACCACTGCCGCCGGGGCGCCAGTCGTAGACAACCAGAACACCATGACGGCCGGCCTGCGCGGCCCGGTTCTGCTGCAGGACGTCTGGCTGATCGAAAAGCTCGCCCACTTCGACCGCGAAGTCATCCCCGAGCGCCGCATGCACGCCAAGGGCGCGGGCGCCTACGGCACCTTCACCGTCACCAAGGACATCACCCAATACACCCGGGCCAAGCTCTTCTCGGAAGTCGGCAAGCAAACGCCCGTCTTCGCCCGCTTCTCGACCGTCGCCGGCGAGCGCGGCGCCGCCGATGCCGAGCGCGACATACGCGGTATCGCCATGAAGTTCTATACGGAAGAAGGGAACTGGGACCTGGTCGGCAACAACACCCCGGTGTTCTTCTTCCGTGATCCGCTCAAGTTCCCCGACCTGAACCACGCCGTCAAGCGCGACCCGCGCACCGGCATGCGCAGCGCCCAGAACAATTGGGAATTCTGGACGGGCCTGCCCGAGGCGCTGCACCAGGTCACCATCCTGATGAGCGACCGCGGCATCCCCGCGGGCTTCCGCAACATGCATTTGTTCGGCAGCCACACTTTCAGCTTCATCAGCGCCGACAACCAGCGCTACTGGGTGAAATTCACCTTCAAGACCCAGCAGGGCATCAAGAACCTGACGGACGCCGAGGCGTGTGAAGTGGCGGGCCGCGACCGCGAAAGCTCCCAGCGCGACCTGTTCGAAGCCATCGAGGACAAGGACTTCCCCCGCTGGACCATGTACGTGCAGATCATGCCCGAGAAGGATGCGGCCACCTATCACCTCAACCCGTTCGACCTGACCAAGGTATGGCCGCATGGCGACTATCCGCTGATCGAAGTGGGCGTGCTGGAATTGAACCGCAACCCTGAAAACTTCTTCGCCGAAGTGGAACAGGCCGCCTTCACCCCCGCCAACGTGGTGCCCGGCATCGGGTTTTCGCCCGACCGCATGCTGCAAGCGCGCCTGTTTTCCTACGGCGACGCGCAGCGCTACCGCCTGGGCGTCAATCACCACCAGATCCCCGTGAACGCGCCCAAATGCCCCTACCACAGCTTCCACCGGGACGGCGCCATGCGGGTCGACGGAAACTACGGCCGCACGACCGGCAACGAACCCAATCTGCAGGGCGAATGGCAGGAACAGCCGGACTACCGCGAACCACCGCTTTCGATCGAAGGCGCCGCCGACCACTGGAATCATCGCGTGGACGAGGACTACTACTCGCAGCCCGCCGCCCTGTTCCGTCTGATGACTGACGAACAGAAGCAGGCTTTGTTCGACAATACCGCCCGCGCGATCTCGGGCGCCTCCAAAGACGTGCAGGAACGCCACATCCACCATTGCACCCTGGCGGACCCCGCCTATGGGGCGGGCGTGGCCGCGGCGATCCGGGCCCTGGCTGCCTAAGCCGGCGATACTTCCCCCGCATGCGGGGGAAGTATCGGCAAACGTCACCCATGCCCCGTCACGGGGCATTTTCTATTTATTGCATCGGCATATTGCCGCTAGACGCTATCGCTATAGATAGCATTTGCCGTCCAGATAGGCTTTACGCCAGCGCGTGATGTTCATGCGCTCGAACAGCCCGCCTTGCGCAAAAGGATCGGCATTGACGAACTGCTCCGCTTCGGCGCGGGTGTCGACGTCGACGATATACACACTGCCGCTGCCGCCCAGCCCATCGTCGTCGAGCTTGGCCCCGCAGGCCAGCAGCAAGGCCTTGTTCTCTTCCAGATAATCCAGGTGCTTGTCCCGCAAAGCCTGCCTCAATGCCTGCGTATGCGGCTTGTCGAAGGTTTCTATCAAATAAGGCATGGTCATTCCCCGTTCACGATAAACTGTCGCTGCCTGCATAGTATTACGCTTTCCGCCGAATCGGCCGCCCGCCATGACCTTGCGCTCCCATGATCCCATCATCGCCATCGCCACCGCGCCCGGACGCGGCGGCATCGGCGTCGTACGCATTTCCGGCGGCTCGCTGGACGCCCTGCTGGCCAAGCTGTTCTCCGTACCGTTGAAGCCCCGGCATGCCCACTACCTGCCCTTCAACGACAAGGACGGCGACGCCATCGACATGGGCATCGCGCTGTACTTCAAAAGCCCCCATTCCTATACGGGCGAAGACGTACTCGAACTCCAGGGCCACGGCGGCCCCGCCGTGCTGCGCCGCATCCTGGAACACTGCCTGGAAACCGGCAGGGAATTCGGGCTGCGCCATGCCGAGCCCGGCGAGTTCACCCACCGCGCCTTCCTGAACGACCGCATGGACCTCGCACAAGCCGAAGCCGTCGCCGACCTGATCGACTCCTCGTCGGAAGCCGCCGCGCGCAGCGCCATGGCCTCGCTGAGCGGCACATTTTCCAGACAGGTCAACGCCCTGTCCGACCGCATCGTCCACCTGCGCATGCTGATCGAAGCCACGCTCGACTTTCCCGAAGAAGAAATCGACTTCCTGGAAAAATACCAGGCCCGCGCCGCCCTGGACACCCTCCGCAACGAACTGGCCGGCATGGTCGCCCAGGCAAGACAAGGCATGATCCTGCGCGACGGCCTGCACGTCGTGCTCGCCGGGCAGCCCAACGTGGGGAAATCCAGCCTGCTCAACGCCCTGGCCGGCGACGACATCGCCATCGTCACCCCCATCGCCGGCACCACGCGCGACAAAGTCGTGCAGCAAATCCACATCCAGGGCGTGCCCCTGCACATCGTCGACACCGCCGGCCTGCGCGAAACCGATGACACCGTCGAAAGCATCGGCATCGCCCGCAGCTGGGCCGAAATCGAAAAAGCCAACGTCATCCTCCACCTGCAGGACGCGCGCTCCCGCCAGGACGAACTCGACGCCGCCATCACCCAGCGCCTGCCGGCCCGCACCCCCGTGCTGAGAGTGCTGAACAAGATAGACCTGCTATCCGCCTCCGAACTGGAAAACCTCCTCGTAAACCAAACGGACGCCAACCAGATCGGCATCTCCGCCAAGACCGGCGCCGGCCTGCCGGAACTGCGCCAAAGGCTGCTGGACATCGCCGGCTGGAACCCCGGAACCGAGTCCCCCTGGCTCGCCCGCGAACGCCACCTGTCCGCGCTGAGCACCGCGGGCCATCACCTGGACCTGGCGGCGGAACACGCCAGCCACGACGACCGCGTCCTGGATTTGCTGGCGGAAGAACTGCGCCTGGCGCATGAAGCGCTTTGCAGCATCACGGGACAGTTCACCAGCGACGATTTATTGGGCGAGATTTTTTCTAGTTTTTGCATCGGGAAGTGAGATGGGGTCCAGGGATGTCCATTGAAGTCTGATGATGTGCCTGTAAGCCGTATAAATACAGGGATTTTTGTCTGCTGAGTGATTCGGTGATACAGTCAAAGCCATCGCTATTCGGGTCCATATATGGGTCCAATTTCACCGAATAGCCTGACTATTGACTTTCATGGACCCAAAGGAGGGCCCATGTCTCTCACTGATACCGCACTCAAAGCGCTCAAACCAAAGGATGCTTCTTACATCGTCAGTGACGATCGCGGGCTGTACGTCGAAGTGCTACCGAGTGGCAGCATCGTCTGGCGTTACCGCTATCGGCTGGATGGCAAACGGGAAAAGCTCACACTCGGTAAGTACCCGGCCCTTACCCTGAAGAACGCACGCTTGAAGCGGGACGAGGCGGCTCACCAAGTGGCGATGGGAGAGTCTCCGGCAAAGAGAAAGCAGCAGGAAAAGGTGGCCGGCGCAGAAGACGCCACCTTGGCCGAGTTCGCCGAGCGCTTCTTCAAGGACATCCAGTCACGCGACCGCAAGGACGTGACCATGCCGCGCCGCTACCTGGAAAAGGACATCCTGCCGCACATCGGCAGCAAGCCGATCCGGGACATCACCGCCGAGGACGTGCGCAGCGTCATCTGGCGCAAGAAGGAGCAAGGTTTCGATGCCGCCGCAGGCCAGGTGCGCGGCCTACTCAAGCGCATGTTCGATTACGCACTGACCTGCGGCCTGATCCAGGCCAACCCGGTCATGGCTCTGCCAATGCGCCACGTCTACCGCGCCGCCGCCCGCGACCGGGCGCTGACGCCGGACGAGATCCGGCAGTTCCTGCGTGCCATGCAGACATCCAACATCCGCCGCCAATTCAAGATCGCCTTCCAACTGATCCTGATGACGCTGGTGCGCAAGTCCGAGCTGATGCTGGCTCAGTGGAAAGACGTGCATCTGGACGAAGGCGAATGGCACATCCCGGTCGAGAACTCCAAGACCGGCAAGCCACACATCGTCTACCTGTCCACCCAGGCGAAGACTCTGTTCAAGGAACTCAAGCCGCTAGCCAGCAGCAGCGACTGGGTGCTGCCAGGGCGTGGCACCCTGACCAAGCCATTCGCCAACAATGCACTGAACCAGGCGCTGAAGGTGTCATTGCAGGGGCAGGAAATCCCGGCATTCACCATCCATGACCTGCGGCGCACTGCTTCGACCCTGTTGCACGAGCAGGGCTGGCCTTCGGATGTGGTGGAAAAGGCGCTGAACCACACCATCGGCGGCGTGCGCGGTGTCTACAACCGCGCCGAGTACGCCGAGCAGCGGCGGGAGATGTTGCAGGCGTGGTCGGACTACATCGACGGGCTGGTGCCGTCGGGGAATCTGGTGATCGGCACTGCTTCGGCTTGAGGGAGGCCTTTTCCTTTTTCGGGTAGAGCCGTTGTCCCTTGTGCACTATTCCCTTATCGATTTTCCCTTTGCCCGATGAGTTTTCCCTTACGCCAGAGAGTCTTCAACTGCGCATAACGCAGATTCTGTGACATGAAGAGCTCGGCTTTCTGCTTCAGCGCTGCTTGTTGGCTTGGGAAAGAACCGAGGCCGCCAGTTCTTTTGTGTCGTTGGCGTAATGGCCACTGACCAGCACACGGGCGGCCACGTCTTCCATCTTCGCCCCGGTCTGCTTGTCACCACTACGCTGGGCGAGGGCTGACGCGGCAAGGCTCTTGGCGATTTGTGACGATCCACTGTTTTGCAGCGTTTCGGATGCGAGCCTACCGATTCGCGTGGACGTCTGTTTCGTGTTCTTGGACATCATGGCTCCTTTCACATCAGGATTTGGACACGGGCCGAAACGGCACCACCTTGTTACCTAGAGCCGGATGGTCGTCAGCCGGTTTCTGGGTTGCTTTCAGTCGCGCAAACTCAACGACATTGGTCTTTCCCTGAAAGTAGCCTTCGGGCAGTCCAGCGAGTGCTTCAACATCCCCCGCAGCCAGTCCGATGTGCCTCGGGATGGCTTCCAAGGGCATGACTTTCTCTTCGACCAGCAGATCAATTGTGCGACGAAGCAGGCGAGGCCGCTCAGGCTTTCGATCGCCGTCACCCGGTTCCGATTTCGCCCCCCAACGCGCAGAGCGGCGCTTGAAAAGTATCAAAGCCCCCTCTTCATCCAGCAGCTCGAGTGCCTTCAGGCGCATGATGATCGCTGCGGCAGACACGCCCCACCGGCGCTTCAGCAGCAGCAAATCATCCAGCGTCGGTGGTATGCGAACCTCGGTGGCGAAAGTTTCGGCAGGCAGCAAAAAAGCGCCTGCAAAATAGTGTGCCTGTTTCTCCATCAGCTTGTGACGAGCACTGTCCGTTGTGCGTTGAATGTGACGATGCAAAACAAGATGCCCGACCTCATGGGCAAGATCGAAGCGACTGCGGTATCCATTGTCTTTGTCGGCAGACAGGAGGATGAGCGGGCGACCCAGCACCACGCTCCAAGCCGAAAGCCCCTCAATCTGCGCGATGCCGGTTTCTTCCCGGACGAGAATGACGCCAGCGCCTTCCACGGCAAGCGCCAAGTCTTGAATCGCCGAACGGCCCAGACGCCACAGATCCCGGCATTCACAGGCAGCTTTCTCGATGTCCTCGGCAGTGATCTCTTCCGGATCCGTGTAATTGCGAGAAGGCAAGTTGACTACGGGGTAGTCAACGTACTCCATCAATACGGTGGCCACGTCCTGTGCCCACTCAAGGCGGGCCTCAAGCATTGCTCGCGCCGCGACGTGTGCAGAAGCGTTGCTGCGGAAAAGCGGCAACGACAGCTTCGCTCCGGGTGCGCGCGTAAACCATTCCGGCGTGACATTGACCACGCCGGCGAGACGGTCGAGTGCATCGCGTTCTGGAGCCTGTGTTCCCGCGCGCCACTTACTGATAGTCGCAGGCGATACCCCTACCATCGACGCCAGCTGTACTTGGGTCAGGCGACGCGCAGCAAGAATCTGGCTAAGCCGATCCTTCTGGAATCCTTGTACTCCGCCCCGGCTCATGATCCCGTTCCGTATTTGTCCTGCTGCTTCCCGATGTTCTTCTTCAGCTTCGGCATGGCCAGGTCATCCTGCACTGTCGTCGGCTTCTGGTCGTACCGCTTGACGAACAAATCGATAGGTTCCCGAAAGAGCCAGCTTTCCATGTTCCGGTCTGGTACCGCAATTTGGATTGAGACTGGGGTTTCCGGTTGAACGTGCAGCGACCCGGCAAAACAGGCTACAAGAAAAACAACCGCATCCGATGGCGGCACATAGTCCGAAAACAGTTCTGGCTGAACCAACGGCTCAATGGCCGCGTTTGCCAAGGACATCTGTTTGCGCGTCTCGCTGCGCCGACCGCTGTTCCAGACTCCGTACTTGGTGTTGAAGCGTGCCAAGGTGAAGATTCCCGCCCGGCCCGTGATGATCTGGTTGCCGCGAAGCGGCGATGGAGACGCACCGCCTACAGCGAGCGCCCGATGAAAAGACTCGTTCATGTGGAAGTGGCGCAGCTGGCCGACCACACTGGGCAAGTGCCCGTCATCCATTCCTCGCGCTGCGGCATAGGCACGCTGGGCACCGACCAGCTTGGCTTCTTCGAGACCCATGACAAGTTCACGCGGGATGTTCCTCACGAGCAAGTCCTGGATCGTTTCTTGGGTCGGCTGGGCCATTGGCAACCCCATAATCGGATTTCGCATACGTGGATTCTACATCAAAAAACTTTCGCTTAAAGGGTATTTTCTTAGAATATTTGCCGGATGACCACTTCCACCGAAGATCTGCCACTGGTCTGATCTGCCGTTGTATGAGAGAATTGGCAGGACTTGGCAATCATATTTCAACGTCGGCAAGGGTGGGCAATGACAGAAGCAGAAGACGAAATCCTGACGCTGGATGAAGTCGCGGCCTATCTGAAGGCCGGCAAGCGCACGGTTTATCGGCTCGCGGCGGACAAGAAGATTCCGGCGTTCAAGCTCGGCGGCACTTGGCGGTTCCGCAAGGCCGACCTTGAGCAGTGGATTGCTCAGCAAACAACAGGCGGCCAACGCGGGGGGAAGGCATGACGAAACACCAAGACCAAAGCCAGATCAAGTGGATTTCCGATTTCATCTGGAACATCGCTGACGACCGCCTGCGCGACGTATATGTGCGTGGCAAGTACCGCGACGTGATCCTGCCGTTCACCGTGCTGCGCCGCTTGGACGCCGTGCTGGAGCCGACCAAGCAGCACGTTCTGGATCGCAAGAAGTTCCTCGACGCGCACCACGTGGCTGAGCAGGACGGCGCGCTGCGCATGGCGGCGGGGCAAGCCTTTTACAACGTCTCCGACTTCACCCTCGCCAAGCTCAAGGGAAGCAGCCAAGGGCAGCGCCTGCGTGATGACTTCATCGCCTACCTCGACGGCTTCTCGCCCAACGTGCAGGAAATCCTCACCAAGTTCAACTTCCGCAACCAGATCCAGAAGCTCGTCGATGCCCACGTCCTCGGCTACCTGATCGAGGATTTCCTCGACCCGGAGGTCAACCTCTCGCCGCTGCCGGTGAAGGACGCCGACGGGCGCGTCAAGCTGCCGCCGCTGGACAACCACGGCATGGGCACCGTGTTCGAGGAACTGATCCGCCGCTTCAACGAGGAGAACAACGAGGAGGCGGGCGAACACTTCACGCCGCGCGACGTGGTCAAGCTCATGGCCAAGCTGCTGTTCCTGCCTGTGGCCGAGCGCATCCAGTCCGGTACCTATCTGCTCTACGACGGCTCCTGCGGCACCGGCGGCATGCTCACCGTGGCCGAGGAAACCTTGCAGGAACTGGCTGACGACCACGGCAAGGAAGTCTCCATCCACCTCTACGGGCAGGAAATCAGCGACGAAACCTACGCCATCTGCAAGGCCGACCTGCTGCTCAAGGGCGAAGGCGGGGCGGCGGAGAACATCGTCGGCGGCGCGGACAAATCCACGCTGTCCGCCGACCAGTTCCGCAGCCGCGAATTCGACTTCATGATCTCCAACCCGCCCTACGGCAAGAGCTGGAAGACCGATCTGGAGCGCATGGGCGGGAAGCAGGGGTTCAATGATCCGCGCTTCATCGTCAGCCACGGCGACAACCCAGAACTCAAGCTCATCACCCGCTCCAGCGACGGCCAGCTCATGTTCCTCGTGAACAAGCTGTCCAAGATGAAGCGCAACGCGCCTGCCGATGGCGTGGGCAGCCGCATCGCCCTCGTCCACAACGGCTCGGCCCTGTTCACCGGCGACGCGGGCCAGGGCGAAAGCAACATCCGCCGCTGGGTGCTGGAAAACGACTGGCTCGAAGCCATCATCGCGCTGCCGCTCAACATCTTCTACAACACCGGCATCGCCACCTACATCTGGGTGCTGGCCAACCGTAAGCCCGCGCACCGCCGCGGCAAGGTGCAGTTGATCGACGCCAGCGTCTGGTTCCAGCCACTGCGCCGCAATCTTGGCAAGAAGAACTGCGAACTGGCCGAAGCCGACATTCAGCGCATCCTCGACCTCTACTTGGGCGAGACGCAGGAAACCGCGCAATCCAAATGGTTCGACACACAGGAGTTCGGCTACTGGAAGATCACCGTCGAACGCCCGCTGCGCCTGAAAAGCCAGTTGAAGCCTGCCGCCATCGAAACCCTGCGCTTCGCGTCGGGCGACGAAGCCTTGCGCGCGGAGATTTACGCCCAGCATGGCGACAAGCTCTACACCGACTTCGCCAAACTGAAGCCTGAAATCGAGGCATGGCTCAAGGGCGACGGCGAGGATGAATCGGACTGCAGCGACGAAGACGGCGAGGACAGCGCACCAGCCAAGAAGGCCGTGCCGGAAAAACGCCGCAAGAAGCTGCTCGACGCCGCGACATGGCAGCGCGACAAGGCGCTGCTCGATCTGGCGCTGCTGGCGCAGAAGGACTTGGGCGAGGCCGTGTTCGACGACCACAACGTCTTCCGCGCCAAGTTCGACGCGGCGATGAAGGCGCACGGCCAGAAGCTCGGCGCGGCGGACAAAAAGGTCATCTTCAAGGCCGTGAGCTGGCGCGACGACACAGCGCCGCCAGTGGTCGCCAAACGCACGAAGCTGAAGAAGGACGAGCACTTTGAGCCAGGCTTCGACGGCGCGTATCTGGAAATTGTTGGCAAGGATCGCTTCATGGTCGAGTACGAACCCGACAGCGATCTGCGCGACACCGAGCAGGTGCCGCTGAAGGAACCAGGCGGCATCGAAGCGTTCTTCCGGCGCGAAGTTCTGCCGCACGCAAGCGATGCATGGGTGGACAGTGAGAAGACGCAGATCGGCTACGAAATCTCCTTCGCCCGCTACTTCTACAAGCCCGCGCCGCTGCGCTCGCTGGCAGAAATTCGCGCCGACATCCTGAAACTGGAGCAGCAAACCGAGGGCTTGCTGCACAAGATCGTGGGGGGCGTCCCAGCATGAGCCAGCGCATCGACCTTCTGGCGTCTATCGCCAACACCATTCAGGACTACCGGAACGGCTCGCTCCCGCAGCCCATCCCCGAGCACGTCGACCGCTGGGTGCAACAGTTCGACGCTGCCGTGCAGTTGCCCATCCTGCAAGAAATCGACCACGTCCTGAAGAAGATCTACTTCTCGAAAGAGGATGTGGCCAAGTTTCTCCGTGGCGCGATGCGCACTGCGAAGCTTACCGGCGACAGGCCCGACAGGTTCTGGCGATCCGCCAACTTCCTCGACATTCAGGGTGGCGGCAGCAGCCAGACCGACATGCTGGCCTTGTTCTCCGAGCAACTGGAGGACGAGCATGGATTCGGCATCGACGACTGCGGGCAAGGCGACGAGGTTTTCATCTATCTGGATGACGGCATCTTCACCGGCAACCGCGTGCGACGCGATCTGGAGAATTGGATTCGTGACCATGCCCCCGCGCAGGCGAAGGTGCATGTAATCTGCATCGCCCTGCACAGCGGCGGGCAGTATTACGCGGGCGGAAAGATTCAAGACGCCATCAGAGCATCGCGTAAAAGCATCGGCATCACTTGGTGGCGAGCCGTCGAGCTGGAGGACAGGCGAGCCAAAAGCACAACGGCGGACGTGCTGCGCCCGACAGTGATTCCGAACGACCCGGCGGTGCAAGCCTACGTGGCGGCGATGAAATATCAGCCCACGCTCAGAACCGCAGGCAACCCCGGCACGGCGAACTTGTACTCCAGCGACGCGGCCAAGATTCTGCTGGAGCAAGAGTTCCTGAAGGCCGGCGTTCGCATCCGCCAGATTTGCCCCAACCTCGGCGACACGCAGCGCCCGTTGGGGCACATGACGCTGGAAACGCTGGGCTTCGGCTCGCTCATCGTTACCTACCGCAACTGCCCCAACAACGCGCCGCTGGCGTTCTGGGTGGATGCTCCGTGGTATCCGCTGTTCCCGCGCACCACCAACACGCAGACGGCGGTGAGACGGATGTTTGCCGATTTGGGAGGCGATCTCTGATGGGCGGAAGAAATCAGACCCGCACCTACAACCGCAAAGACAGCGTCGTCTTCCGCAAGACCGACGAGCCGTTCGGCGGCCTGTCCAACATGGCCGGGGGCTACCCGATTCATGTGCACGGCGTGCGGATACTGACTTCCGAGGCGCTGTATCAGGCTTGTCGCTTCCCGCACCTGCCCGATGTGCAGAGGCTGATCATCGGCCAGATCAGCCCGATGACGGCCAAGATGCGGAGCAAGCCCTACCGCAAGGACTCGCGCCCCGATTGGGATCAGGTGCGCGTGCGCATCATGCGCTGGAGCCTGCGCATGAAGCTGGCCAACAACTGGAACACCTTTAGCGCGCTGCTGCTGAAAACCGGCGAGCGGCCCATCGTCGAGGAATCACGCAAGGACGATTTTTGGGGAGCCAAGGTCGTTGACGACGGCGACACGCTGGTCGGCATGAATGTCTTGGGCAGGCTGCTGATGGAACTGCGCGAGCAGGTCAAGCAGCAGGGGCGCGACGCGGCGCTCGATATTGCACCGCCCGACATTCCGCAGTTCCTGCTGTTCGGCCAACCGATTGAAGTGGCAGCAGGTGCGTCAGCACTGCAGACCGCCGACACGCAGGATCAAGGCTCTCTGTTCGGTGGTGATGCCACTGCCAGCGTCGAGCCTGCGGCTCCACCGGCTCCGACCAGCGCGTATCCGAGCTACCGCCCTGCACGAATGCGTTGGCTGCCGCCCGTGCCGCAGCACTGGAACGAGCAACGCGCCAAGACCTTCTTCCGCGAGGTGGATGAACGCTCGCGCACCGGGCAGGAGGAATTGCTCTCCGTCTCGCACCTCACGGGTGTCACTCCGCGCAGCCAGAAAAACGTCACCATGTTCAAGGCGGCGAGCTATGTGGGTTCCAAGCTGTGCCAGCCCGGCGACATCGTTATAAACACGCTTTGGGCTTGGATGGCGGCGCTTGGTGCGAGTAGGCGTACGGGTATCGTCAGCCCAGCCTACGGCGTGTATCGTCCGCACCGCGCCGACAGCTTCAACCCGGCATATCTGGACTACCTGCTGCGTACCCGTGCCTACACCACCGAGTACATCGGGCGTTCGACTGGCATCCGCGCCTCGCGCCTGCGGTTGTATCCGAACCAGTTTCTCGATATTCCGCTGCTCCAGCCCCCGCGCCCCGAGCAAGACCAGATCGTCGCCTACCTGCGCGCGCAGGATGCGCACATCGTCCGCTTCATCAACGCCAAGCGCGACCTCATCGCGTTGATGGCCGAACAGCGTGGCGTTCTTGCAGAACAGGCGATTTCATCTGCGGAAACTCAACACCTTCGACTCGACAGGGTCGTTTCGCTTCTGGCGACGCCCATCACCAGAGAGCCGGAGGCGACATACACGCCGATTGGCATGTTCAACCGTGGCCGCGGCATCTTCCACAAGACGCCTACCGAGGGGAAACACCTTGGGGATTCGACTTTCTTCCGAATCGAAGAAGGCGACCTAATATTTAGTGGACAGTTCGCTTGGGAAGGAGCGATTGCCGTTGCCAATGCCGAAGATGATGGATGCATTGCGTCTCATCGCTACCCGATTGCCAAATGCAAATTTGATGTTGTCACGCCGGAGTATCTCTACACGTTCTTCTTGAGCAAGGCAGGCGACCTGATTCTCAACCATCATTCACGCGGCGCGGCAGGGCGCAATCGCCCGCTGAATCCGCGCTCGCTGATGAAAGAGAAGATTCCGGTTCCGCCGCTGCATCTGCAACGCGAAGTCTCCGATTTTTTCTACGAAGAACAATCGGTGCGTCGTGAGATCGAGAAGGAGATCACCCTGATCCGCGAATACCGCGACCGCCTTATTGCCGATGCCGTCACCGGTCAGGTGGACCTGCGCGCCTGGCGGCCCGGCCCGGATGATGCGGTCAGCGACGACTACCTTGCCGCGCTGGGTGATGATGACGCCGACCCCGCCGAGGAGGAAGCCGATGGCAACGAGTAAGAAACCGACTGCCCGTAAGACATCCGCACCAGCGGCTCGCAAGACCGGCGCGGCGCTGGCCGCCACGGCAAAGGACTACCCGGCCCTGCTGGCCGAGGTGAAGGCGCGCATCCAGTCCGCCCAATACGCGGCGTTGCGTGCGGTCAACAAGGAACTGGTCGGCCTGTATTGGGACATCGGGCGGATGATCGTCGAACGCCAGCAGATCGAGGGCTGGGGCAAGGGCGTGGTGGAGCAGCTTTCCAACGACCTGCGCGCGGCCTTCCCCGGCGTGGGCGGGTTCTCGACGCAGAACCTGTGGTACATGCGCCAGTTCTTTCAGGAATACAGCGCCGCACCAAAACTCCAACCACTGGTTGGAGAAATCGGCTGGGCGCACAACCTGCTTATCCTGTCGCGCTGCAAGGACGCGCAGGAGCGCGAGTTCTACCTGCGCATGACGCGCAAGTTCGGCTGGTCGAAGAACGTGCTCGCCCACCAGATCGACAACCAGAGCTATGAGAAGTCACTGCTCGGCCAGACCAATTTCGACCGCACGCTGACCCCGGCCCTGCGCGCGCAGGCCAAGTTGGCGGTGAAGGACGAATACGCCTTCGACTTCCTCGAACTGGGCGAGCAGCACAGCGAGCGCGAGCTGGAACGCGCGCTGATCGCCCGCATCGAGGACTTCTTGCGCGCGATGGGCGGCATGTTCGCCTTCATGGGCAGCCAGTACCGGCTGGAGGTGGAAGGCAAGGAATACTTCATCGACCTGCTGCTGTTCCATCGTCGCTTGCGCGCGCTGGTTGCCATCGAGTTGAAGATCGGCGAGTTCGAGCCGGAGTTCGTCGGCAAGATGCAGTTCTACCTCACGGCGCTGGATGCGCAAGTGCGGCAGGAGGACGAGAACCCGTCCATCGGCATCATCCTGTGCAAGGAGAAAACCCGCACCATCGTCGAATACGCCCTGCATGACGCGCGCAAGCCCATCGGCGTGGCGACCTACGAAATCACCAAGACGCTGCCGAAGGAACTGAAAGACCAGTTGCCGTCGCCCAAAGCCATTGCCCGCCTGCTGGAGAGCATATGAAACCGACCGACACCAGCGAATTGGGCCTGGAACGGCTGATCGTGCGCCATCTGGCGGGCATCAGCGAGCACCCGCCGGTGACACCGAACACTGTTGGTGAACCGGAGGCCTTGTATGCGCCGGGCGGCTATGTGCTAGGCCGGGCGAGCGACTACAACCGCGACGTGGCGCTGGACGTGCCCAAGCTGCTGGAGTTCCTGCACGCCACCCAGCCCACTGCGGTGGAAACGCTCAACCTCGCTGCCGACGGCATCCAGCGCACGCAGTTCCTGCACCGGCTGCAGGGTGAAATAGCCAAACGCGGCGTGGTGGATGTGCTGCGCAAGGGCGTGAGCCACGGGCCGGTGACGGTTGATCTCTACAAGCTGTTGCCCACGCCGGGCAACACCGCTGCTGCCGAGGCGTTCAAGCAGAACATCTTCAGCGTCACCCGGCAGGTGCGCTACAGCAACGACTCCGGCAACGAACTGGACTTGGTGGTCTTCATCAACGGCCTGCCGGTGCTGACCTTCGAGCTGAAGAACTCCCTGACCAAGCAGACGGTGGCGGACGCCATCGTCCAGTACCAGACCACGCGCGACCCGAAGGAATTGCTGTTCCAGCCGGGCCGTTGCATCGCGCACATGGCGGTGGACGATGCCGAGGTGCGCTTCTGCACCGAGTTGAAGGGCAAGGCGTCGTGGTTCCTGCCGTTCAACCAGGGCTGGAACAGCGGCGCGGGCAATCCGCCGAACCTCAACGGCATCAAGACCGATTACCTGTGGAAGCAGGTGCTGGTGAAGGACTCGTTGGCGAACATCATCGAGAACTACGCGCAGGTGGTGGAGGACGAGGAGGAAGACGCCAGCGGCAGGCGGCGCAGAACCCGCAAGCCGGTGTTCCCGCGCTTTCACCAGTTGCGCACGGTGCGCGCCCTGCTGCAGCGCAGCCGCGCCGACGGCGTGGGCCAGCGTTACCTGATCCAGCACTCGGCGGGCAGCGGCAAGAGCAACACTATTGCGTGGCTGGCGCACCAGTTGGTGGAGTTGAAGACGACGGCGGATGACACTCAGGCGCAGTTCGATTCGGTCATCGTCATTACCGACCGGCGCGCGCTGGACACCCAGATTCACAAGACCATCAAGGGCTACGACCATGTGGCCTCGATCCTCGGCCATTCGGACAACGCGCAGGAACTGCGCGACTTCTTGCGCCGGGGCAAGAAGATCATCGTCACCACGGTGCAGAAGTTCCCCTTCATCCTCGACGAGCTTGGCGACTTGGGCGACAAGAAGTTCGCGCTGCTGATCGACGAGGCGCATTCCAGTCAGGGCGGCAAGACCACGGCCAAGATGCATCAGGCGCTGGGTGGTGTGACTGAAGAGGAGTTCGAGGAAGATTCCACGCAGGATGCGGTGAACGCGGAAATCGAAAAGCGCATTGCTTCGCGCAAGCTGCTGGCCAACGCCAGCTACTACGCCTTCACGGCTACGCCGAAGACCAAGACGCTGGAGTTGTTCGGCGAACGGGTGACGGTGGGCGACAAGGTGCAGTTCCGCTCGCCGGAGGAACTGACCTACACCACCAAGCAGGCGATACAGGAGGGCTTCATCCTCGACGTGATCGCCAACTATACGCCGGTGGACAGCTTCTACCACGTCGCCAAGACCATCGAAGACGATCCGCAGGTGGACAAGCTGAAGGCGCTGAAGAAGATCCGGCGCTACGTCGAGTCGCACGACAAGGCCATTCGCCGCAAGGCGGAGATCATGGTCGATCACTTCACCGCGCAGGTGATCGGCGCGAAGAAGGTGGGCGGCAAGGCGCGGGCGATGATCGTTTGCAACGGTATTGCGCGCGCCATTGACTACTGGCGCGAGGTGTCGGACTACCTCGCCGAAATCAAAAGCCCTTACAAGGCCATCGTCGCATATTCGGGCGACTTCGAGATCGGCGGGTCGAAGAAGACCGAGGCCGACCTCAACGGCTTTCCGAGCAAGGACATTCCGGCCAAGCTCAAGCAAGACCCGTATCGCTTCCTGATCGTCGCCAACAAGTTCGTCACCGGCTTCGACGAACCGCTGCTGCACACCATGTATGTGGACAAACCACTGGCCGGCGTGCTGGCGGTGCAGACGCTGTCGCGCCTGAACCGAGCGCACCCGCAGAAGGCGGACACCTTCGTGCTCGACTTCGCTGACAACGCCGAAGCGGTGAAAGCGGCGTTTCAGGAGTATTACCGCGCCACGATTCAGGACGGCGAAACCGACCCGAACAAGCTGCACGACATCAAGGCCGAGTTGGACGCGCAGCAGGTTTACAGCGCCCAGCAGGTGGATGACTTGGTGGCGCTGTATCTGTCCGGTGCCGACCGCGACAAGCTCGATCCCATTCTTGATCTCTGCGTGGCCGAATACGCCAGCAAGCTCGGCGAGGACGATCAGGTCAAGTTCAAGGGCAAGGCCAAGGCGTTCGTGCGCAGCTATGGTTTCCTGTCGGCGATCCTGCCCTACGGCCATCCGGCGTGGGAGAAGCTGTCGATTTTCTTGAATTTCCTGATTCCGAAGCTCCCTGCTCCGAAAGAAGAAGACCTTTCCAAGGGCGTGCTGGAAGCCATCGACATGGACAGCTATCGCGCGCAGGCGCAGGCGGCGATGAAGATGGCGCTGGACGACACGGACGCCTTCGTCGAACCGCCGCCGCCCGGTGGCGGTGGCGGCGGTAGCGAGCCGGACCTGGACAGGCTCTCGAACGTCATCAAGCAGTTTAACGACCTGTTCGGCAACATCGAGTGGCACGACGCCGACAAGATCAAGCAGGTCATCATCGAAGAAATCCCCGCGCGCGTGGCGCAGGACAAGGCGTATCAGAACGCGCAGGCCAACTCCGGCAAGCAGAACGCGCGGCTGGAACACGACAAAGCGCTCAACCGCGTGGTGCTGGAACTGCTGGACGACCACACCGAACTGTTCAAGCAGTTCAGCGACAACGCTAACTTCAAACGCTGGCTGGCGGACATGGTGTTCGACTCCACCTATCACCCCGGCGCGACACCGCCCGCGCCGCCTCAGGCGGGCGCCTGAGAGACGGAAATGGGTGTCGGCGAAGACTTTTGCACTTTCTGCGGCAATCTGGCCGTGAAGAACCGCAGTTCGATACCGGATCGCTATGAGAGATGAGCTGCAATCACGACTCACCAATATCTACGCCACAGCGCCCAGAACCAATTCCAAGGCGTATGGCATTGCCAGTGACGGGTTGAAGGCGCAGGAGGAGATGACGTTCTCGGATGAGGAGATCGACAAGTTCCTTCCAGCCGCCCTGCATCGCCGGCATCCTCAGGCTCCTAGGTAGATTGATGTTACTTTCAGCCTTTCATGCCCTAGTTCGCGGCTGATCTGCTGCCGGGCGTGTTGGTCGCTCATTCGATAGTCTGCATTGAGTTGGGCTCTGCCAGGACCACCCGCCGCCGGTGCCTTCCACCCCGTCAGCGCCTCATACCGCATTTGCGCGTATCGATGCCGCAGACCGTGCATGTTGCTCAACCCCGCTGCCTTGCACTGGCCGTCGTAAACATGCCGCTGCTGGATGTAGGTCTTGTGCGCCGGGATCAGCGAACCTGGGCCGGCCAGCCGATGGGCCTCGTCCAGCACCGCACGCTGTTCCGGCGTCGTGACGGGTACCGTCCGCTCGCGTCCGCCTTTGGCCCACGATCCCTTGATGGCGATGTGGTCGCCGCGGTCGGCATAACGGGGCTGGAACTTGATGGATTCCTCTCGCCGCAGGCCGAAAGCCGCTTGCAGGCGCAGGCTCATGCGGACGTGGGGATCTGTGATCCTGTCCAGCCTATTATCCAGTTCCTTGGCCTTGTTTTCATGGGCCACGTGGTGCCGCTCAGGAATGCCTAGCTTGGTGTTGTCTGCCGGCAGAATGCCTGCCTTGCCAACCTTCTCGGCCCACCAGCGCAGGTGCGCCATGCGGTTCTTCAGCGTACCGGCCGACAGGCCTTCGGCTTGCCAGCGCTGCAACAGGGCTTCGACATGCTTGCCCTTGAGCGAGGTGGCCCGCATCTGGCGAAAGCCCGCCTCGCGCAGTTGGCGTGCGGCCAGACTCAGCGACCGTTGCCGGTCAGCCTGGGTGGCGTGGCTGCCGTCGCGGTTGCGCTGGCAAAGCTGGCGCAGGGTATAGGTCAGGTCGTCCATCGCGGTGTTGTTTCATCGGTTGTCGGGGCTGAGAAGCAAACGGTCAGTGTTTTTGCCAACTCGTCAAGGCGAGATCCCCGAGGGGCAAGGGCCAGGTGCTCAGTTCACCTGTGGCCTCTAATGAGGCGTCCGCCTTGCTTCCTGTGGGAAGGCCGGGCGGAAGAGTTGCAAGGGACAACAACGCGATGTGCTGGGATAGGTACCTCCTGTGGAGTGGTGGAAAACGAGGCAGCAGGCCGCGCGAGGACGGGCGACCAGCAACGAGTGCCCCGAGTGGTGGGCGTGTGTTGCGACGATGGCGAGACGAACCACGCCGAGGATGAGGATGGCTCTGCCCATGGGTAGGGCGGCACACCAAGCGAGCCTGGGTGTGCCTGGGATGGTTCCATCCGGCGAACCGGGTCGGCGCTTGCAGGAACCTGTGCCAGGGTTCCGGTGTTCATACCCACCGGTAGGTCGTTGTTGGGCCAGTGTGCCGGGGCATCGTCATGTGCGCAGCCATCAACGCGATACTGCGCCAACCCGCGTTGATGCTGCAGTTCGACGGGCCGTCACTGCGGTGGGCAGTGACGGCCCCATCTGTCTCATGCCGAGCCCAGTGGCCCCAACCTTGCAGCAGCGGGCGTGTTCCCCGGGGCTGTTGGCAGCATTCCGCTGTCAGCCATGCACCCGATGATCTGCCCGATGGGCAGCGATGGCGTCTTCAGCATGCGCCGGATCTGTTCCAGATGCCGTTGCGCCACCTCGCGCGACGCAGGCTTTGCGGCTTGGCTGCTGGACGATGGAGAAGGAACTGGCGGCGAGCCATGCAGGCTGTTGTTGATGGCCTGCATGGGTGTCTGCTGCGGAGTGGATTTGCGGGCGGCCCAGAGCTTGAAGACGCCTTCCACGGCCTTCTTGATCAAACCGTAGAGGTAGGCGATGGCGTTGTGCACACCACCTGATTCGCAGCGCACGTCCCACTCGGCCAGCACTGCAAGGCGCTTCTCCGGCGGCAAGCCCCTCAGACGCGCGGTGAGAACCCGTTGCTGATCCTGCGGCAGCTGCCGGAAGCGGGCTGGCACATCTGGCCCCAATGCTCGCACTTCGGGTTGTGAGCGGTGTGTACGTACTTCTTTTAATACTTCTTTTTCTACAGTACGTACTGCTGTCGCAGATGCCGGAACGGGTTTCGGAATGCCGCCGCTGGCTTCGGGCACGAGGGCATCGCGCGTAGTTGAGCCACCAGGACTGCCCGGGCCATGGTCGTCGCCACGGTGCTGTAGGCGCCTGATCCGCTCCTGCATCGTTGCGGGCAGCTTTTCCAACCTGTCCGGATGGCGCATGGCCTCATCGAGAATGGACTGCGCCAGTTGGCGGATCGTCACGCTGGAGTGGCCGAGCGCCCGTTCCAGCAGCGGCAGGTAGTCTTCGTCCTCCATGCAGGCGTCGTCGAACGCAAGGGGCTGAGTCCGCACCGCGTAGCGGCTGGCCATCGAGAAGCCAGTCATCGGGTTGCGGCGGTACTCGACCAAAGCGATCCAAGTGGACCGCCGCAAGCACAGCACGGCCCTGGATACGGTTTCAAGGGCAGCCCGCTTGCTGCCCGGTGCGCTGGGCAGGTACTTGCGCAGCGCGTCATAGCTGAGGACCACGGTGCCATCGCTGCTGGCCAGCGCACGGAAAGTTAGCCAGGCGTTGCGCTCCAGCGGCGCCAGCCGCTCATCGAGCAACAGGGCTTTCGGGGTGACGATGTCTGAAACTTGGTGTGACATGGTGAGGCTCCTATCGGTATTGGCCAACTGGCCAAAGGAGCCGTCATCTCACCCCGGCATCACCGCTGTCGCAGCCAACAATCCGAACTGCGCTCCTCCCGTTTTTTCGAGCTGAAGCAGGGCACAACATCCTTGGTCTTCCGGATCAGGAGGTGGGAAAATGAGCTCGTTGCAGCGTACTGGATCTTGGCGGACGTCGATGGCTGGGTTCACTGTCTCTGATCAGGTCGTCCGCTGACACATCACATCGGTAACGGGAGAGCGAGAAGCGTCCATGGAGGGCCATCAGCCGCTACCAAGGGATACGCTTGGTTTTTGGGTCCAAGAATAGGTCCAAATTCATTGAGTTGCCTCAAAAACTCCATTAAAAATCAATTGGATACAGAGGAAGCGCCGCTTCTGCATCGGGAAGTGAGGTGGGGCTCAAAGGAGGGTCCATGTCTCTCACAGATACCGCACTCAAGGCGCTCAAGCGCCGGGGAATGCTTTCGGACGCAGGGTGCTGCGCCTTCAACCATGCAGCGCAGTGCCGTTTTAATCCGGCCTCCCGTTTAACAACCTATTTACATCCATTTCATCCGGCCAGGCGACAAGGGATAGCCCACTACGCGCCCAGGAGGGCTAGCTCAAAGGATACGCCAATGTATTGGGAAGCCCAGGGGGACCTTACACCCGCATGCCCGCAAAACGCCGCAGCACGGCAAGCGCCTGCGGCGTCGGCCCCAATTGCGCCATCAAGCCTCTTACGTCGAAGCCTTCTTCCGCGTACCGGGCTGCCTGGGACTCGATGCAGGCGGCCATGATGGCCGGCGTGAATTCCGGATGGAACTGCACGGACCAGGCTTTCGGCCCATAGCGCAGGATCTGGTTTTCGTCGTGATCGGAGCGGGCCAGGACTTGTGCGCCCGTGGGCGGTACAAGAACCGCCTGCAGGTGGGAAAGATTGGCCTGGAAGTGCGCGGGCAGCCCTTTCAGCAATGGGTCGTGCACGGCATCCGGCAGCAATTCAATGGTTTTGATCCCGATTTCCCTGCCTTTCGGGTGGAAGCCCACCTCGCCGCCCAAAGCCCGGGCCATCAGCTGATGGCCATAGCACACTCCCAGTATCGGCGACTCTTGCTCGACGGCATCGGCCACCCATTCGGCGGTTCGCTCGCTCCATGGTTCTTGGTCGGTGACCATGGACCATGAACCGGTTATGACCGCCGCGCGAAATTGTGCCGGGGAGGGCAGGGGCTCGTCTTCGAATGGCCGGACGACCTGGATGGGGTGTTCCAGGCCTCGCAAAGCCGACAGGAACCAATCGTCTTGATTTCCCACACGGACGGATACATTGCGCGGGGGACGCCCCATGTGGACGATAAGAAATGGACGTGTATCACTCATATGCTACATCATACATCCGCGCTTCTTACAGTTTCCCCGCTGAGTCCCGGCGGGAAAGCCTGTGGACCGCCTGTGGACAATAAAGGCATAAGCCGGGTTGCGAAGGCGGCCGTGAAACTTATGCAGTTTCGGTCCACCGGTTCAGTGCATCTTATCCTTGGCGCAAAATGGTGAAAAAGCCCTGGGATTTCAATGCGAAGCACGAGTTTTGCCAGTTGTCCACAGACACCCATCATTACCAGTCTTTTTATATAAAGAAAAGAGTCTATAGAAAACCAGCATCGCACTCCCAGTGCCGCTGCGCCGAACTTTCTTTGTCGCTCTTTGTGATCACGCTTCCCGCTCGAGACGAGCCATTCCGCTTTTTGACGAAGACACAAAAGGTTATACTGGCGTAAGTTCTCATTTGCCGCGATTCAATGAAATCCACGCCCACACTTCTTGCTCCTCCAGCCCAAACGCGCATCATCCGTGCTGTAGCGAGCTCCACGGCAATCGAAACCGGCCAACCCATCAAAGAACTCGAGGCCTTGCTGAAAGCGCAAACCAGCAAGTACCAGCAGCTCAGCCTTGCCGCCGCCGCCGCGGCCTGACATCCTTGCCGGCCGGCATGGCGCCCGGCGTCAAGCCGTCTCAAGCACTTTTCCCACCCAGTATTTCATCGGCTCGTAGTCGTTTCCCAGCCCTTGCTGGATTGCCGTGATGTACTGCTGCTTGTTGCTTTCCCATAAGCTGTAGTCCAATGGCCCGTGCCCGGCCTGGACGGCCATGACGTCGGCGAGCAGCCGGGAGATCCGGCCGTTGCCCTCGCGAAATGGATGCATCAGAATGAATTCGACGTGAGTGACGGCGATGGCTTCGGTCAATTCCACCAGATCGAATCCCATGCAAGGGGTGTATCGGTGCAAATACAAGCGGTCGAAGTCCGCCATCAGCCGGGGGACCTGGGCGGCTGGCGCGAATGGAAACCCGCCCTTGCTCATGTTGACCGTTCTGGCCAGGCCCGCCCAGGGATAGACGTTTCCAAGCCAGCGTCGATGCCAAGTTTTTAGATGGTTGATTGAAATCCGGCCCGGCGGCAGATGGTCCCCGAGCACCGATTCGTAGAGCTTTTGCAGCAGCACCAGCTCGGCCTCGTCGATGTCCGCCTGTTTGGTGATGCCCAGCTTGTTCGCCAAGACCGCTCCATGAGAACCAGGTTCGGCCATTCCCTGGGCGCCCGTCACGTCGTATCGCGTCACCATGGTTCCTCTCACAGTTACCTTTCGTTTCAAAATAAACGGTCACGCCGGAGTTCGGCCGCCCCTGTGGATAACTACTAAGTCGAGATGGTGTGGATTGATTGTGGACCATGACGGAACAACATGCAATTTTTTTGCCCGATGAAAACTTGTCCAGTATTCGTCCTCTTTGAAAACAGCAGTTATGCCCATCGAGAATCCGTCATAACACCCTGATATTTAATAAAAATACCGACTTGTACAGCTTATCCACAGGGACCCATCATCAGTAATCGGTATATAAAAAGATAGGAACAAAAACCATGGAGCCAACGCCTTCTTGCCGCTTTTTTTCGTGGAGCTATACTTCTCCGTGTATTCAGTGCGCAAAAAAAAACCGCCTTGTACAAGGCGGCGGGTTCGGCAAAGCGAAGGCTAAACGGCGGCTAGTCTTTCCATCGCTGCATCCAGGGTTTCGTCCCTTTTTGCAAAGCAGAAGCGGGCAAGCCCATGGTTCGATTCCGCGGCGTGCGGGTTGCGGTAAAAGGCGGATACCGGGATCACGCCCACGCCGTGTTCCGTGGTCAGCCACCGTGCGAATTCCGCTTCGGGCAGGTCCGAGACCGCGCTGTAGTCGGCCAGCAAAAAGAAGGTACCTTGGCTGGGCATGGGCACCAAGCGGGTATTTTTAAGGCCCTCGAACAATCTGTCGCGCTTCTTCTGGTAAAAGGCCGACAAACCCAGATAAGGCGCCGGGTTTTGCATATAGGTCGCCAGGGCGACCTGCATGGGAGACGAAACGGTAAAAACGACGAATTGATGAACCTTACGGATTTCGCTGGACAGCGCCACGGGCGCGCAGCAATAGCCGATTTTCCATCCGGTGGCGCTATAGGTCTTGCCAAAAGACGAGATCACCACGGCATTGGCGGCTAGCGCGGGCCGGCGTGCCAGGCTTTGATGTTGATGCCCATCGAAAACGATGTGTTCATAGGCCTCGTCCGACAAAATCAGTATGCCGGTTTCATCGACGATGCGCTCCAGTTCGTCCAGGTCGCTTTCCCGCAAGTTGATGCCGGTCGGATTATGGGGAAAGTTGATGATGAGCATTCGGGTTTTGGAATTGATCGCGCCCCGTATGCGCTCCCAGTCGATCTGGTAGCAGGGCCGTTCCGCGGTAGGAGCTTGCAGCGGGACGGGCACAGGGATGCCTCCCGCCAGGTGAATGGCGGGAATGTATGAGTCATAGAACGGTTCGATCAGCACGACTTCATCGCCGCTGCGCACGAACGCCAGGATGCTGGCCATCAAGCCTTCTGTTGCGCCGCTGGTGACGGTGATTTCCGTATTGCTGTCGTAATGGTGGCCGTACAGGGCCTGGACCTTGCCGCTGATCGCTTCGCGCAGCGCGGGAACGCCGGCCATGGGCGGGTATTGGTTATGGCCTTGATGCATGGCGTTGGACACAAGGTCCAGAAGCTCGGTGTCCGGGTTGAAATCCGGGAAGCCTTGTCCAAGATTTATTGCTTTGTGGTCAGTTGCCAACTGACTCATTATCGTAAAGATCGTCGTGCCGACATCGGGCAGCTTGGACTGGAAATTCATTTCTCGGTATCCACGTAGGTCATGTGTAGTTGATGAAGCAGCTTAGCAATAAAGTATATGAATATGGCAGCAGCGCTTGCTGACGGAAAAATACCACATAGGGTTAACTATTATTTGATAAACGCTTGCGGCGTGGTTATGCTCACACCTGCGTTGTAATCAAGTAGTGCGCAAGTCTCGTGGTCGCGTAATCGGTAATGATCTGGGCATCAAGCTTTTGATCCTTTGCGTTGGTTAATCTGGGCTCGTGTCAACGTCCTTGGTTGCTTGCATTTTTGTTTATTTTAAGGACGCTACGCATCATGGCTCAAAAGGGCAAAGTCAAATGGTTTAACGCCGACAAGGGTTTCGGTTTCATTACCCCCGATGAAGGCGGTGCTGACGTTTTCGCGCATTTCTCCGCAATCGAAGGCCGCGGCTATCGCAGCCTGAACGAAGGCCAGGAAGTGGAATTTGAAGTCAAAGACGGCCCCAAAGGCCCGCAAGCAGCTGGAATTCGTCCTTTGTAATTCCCTCTGGAGCGTCTGCGCGATTCTTTCCGCAGCGATCAATTAAACGCCTGCATTCATTGATGTGGGCGTTTTTTTATGCCTGTCGTTTGCGGCTTATACACAGTTTGATTATGAGTTCATAAGCTGATGGTTGAATGAGCTGAGGCAACGGAATACTGCTGCGATGTTTTTATACTAGGCTGTGTGCATGCTTCGTACGTATAGAAAATTTTCGGGTCGTCGTGCCTAAAATTCCATTAAAACAAAGGCTTGCGGCGGAGGAGCGGAAGGGGTGTGCTGTTGTGGGATGCTGGGGGAGTTTTGTGGCGAGTGGTTGACAAGGAACAGCCGGCTTTGTCTGCATCTGGCTGACGAGCGTGTTTCAACAGCTTTTCAGTCCTGTTACCCACAAAGTTATCCACAAGTGCGTATGGGATTGTTGGGTATGGAAATATTATTTGAGAATTAGAGTGAGGTGGCATGGCGTGGTAGATTGTTCCACGTGAAACAGTGCGGCTTATGTTTTATGAAGACGGGTTGATAAGGTGGGTTTATTTGTTTGTTGCTGCGCTGTGTAGCTGTTGTGCTGGTGTCTGTCTTTGTTTCTTAATCGGTCTGTTTATTGTGATTGCTGCTCTGTTTTATGGCTTGTTAAGTGGCTTGGTTATGGTGTTGTCGCGCTGTTGTTTGAGTTCTTGACGCGGGCGGTTTATCGATTGTTGCGCCGTTATTGGTTTCTTGACGCGGCCTGCCAGGTGCTGCGCGGGTGCTCTTGCTCCCGTGACCCGGTCCTGCTGCGCAGGACTGCCCGGCCAAAGCACGCCTGTCGGGGCGGTCGCAGAACTCGCCCGCTCGGGCCAGTGGCCCGAAAGCGCGGGCTCAAACAGCTGCGCCCTTGCATCCCCGCCAGGCGTGCTTTGGCCGGCGGGCCCCGAAAGTCGCCCGAGCACCCGCGCAGCACCTGGCAGGCCTCATGCTAAGGAGAATTGGGGCGCTGCTTGCCTCAGTGGCGGGCTGGTTCTTGGCAAGAGGGTTTGGCCAGCAGCAGCGTGGCTCTGTGGCAGCCGTGGCATGGCGATGGAGGGGACATGATCACGGTGGCGGCAGTACGATGGCGGTACTGAGATGGCGGTACTGCGATGGCCGTGGTGTGGTGGCTATCGCGGCATGAAACGGGCCTCCAGCGTAATGGCACCGCCCCATCAGGCCCAACACCATCACGTCGAGACCAATACCATCACACCAGAACCAGCCCGCCCGGCATGCCGCTGCCATCATCGGTTCAATCACAATGGGCGCAGGGCTGATTGGCGTATCGGGGCAGCGGGCGATTATGCGCAGGCGCCGGTTTTGGCTTGGCTCCAGGGATGCAAGGGCGCGGCTGTTTGAGTGCGCGCTTTCGGGCCACTGGCCCGAGCGCACGAGTTCCGCGACCGCCCTGGAGACGAGCCAAAACCGGGGAGTTCTGGCCAACGGCCAGAACCGCCTTCGCCTAGCCCGATGCCCCGATACGCCAAGCAGACCGTGTTCCATAACCTGATGAACGACACGCCAATCAGACCGTGTTCCATGCCCTGATGAACGACACGCCAATCAGACCGTGTTCCATGACCTGATGAACAACAAACCAATCAGACTGCGTTCCGTGACACGAACGAGGGCAATACAAACTACGCGACAACGCAATCAGCCAATGTCAAATGACCCGATGAACAACACACCAAAAACATCGCCCGTTCAATGGCACAATTTAAATGACAATAGTCAATCAATAGGCCGTATTCCGCACACAGATGAATAACACACCAATCAAGCGATGTTCCATGACATGAACAGCGCAATCCGAATCACGCAACAAGCTGAGCAGCCGGTTTCAACCAAGACTCAACTATATATAAGTATCGCCAGTACACCATTCATAGAGCGGAGTAAACCACAAACCTCAACGGAGGCAACTAAAGAAATCCTAGACGTCACTCACCGATGAACTCCTAATGCTACCCACCGAACTTCCGCCCAAATAAGCAAAACAACCGCCAACGCATAACCAAACCCCAATCCCAACAATGTTCCACGTGAAACATAACCCAATCAGTTACACCGCTAACATGTTCCACGTGGAACACTCCAAGCCCCAAGCCTTATAATGCCCCTTTACACGCGCTTGCTTATCAAAGCAAAAGATGAATTATCCTGATGAATTCGACGTTATCGTCGTAGGCGGAGGCCATGCTGGAACGGAGGCGGCTCTTGCCGCCGCTCGCATGGGCGCTTCCACTCTGTTGCTTACTCATAACATGGAAACCCTGGGCCAGATGTCCTGCAATCCTTCTATCGGAGGAATAGGCAAGGGGCATTTGGTGAAGGAGGTCGACGCCTTGGGCGGCGCCATGGCTTATGCCACTGACCAGTCGGGCATTCAGTTTCGTATCTTGAATCGTTCCAAGGGTCCGGCAGTCCGAGCCACCCGTGCTCAGGCCGATCGTTCTCTTTATCGCAAGGCCATCCGGACCATTTTGCAGAACCAGCCGAACCTGATGATTTTTCAGCAGGCGGTGGACGATCTGATCGTCGAAGGCGACCGGGTGGTTGGCGCGGTGACGCAGATAGGTTTGCGTTTCAGAGGCAAGACGGTGGTGCTGACGGCGGGGACGTTTCTGAATGGTTTGGTGCACGTGGGGCTGGATCATTATTCGGCCGGGCGTGCGGGCGATCCGCCTTCGATTTCGCTGGGGCAGAGGCTCAAGGAAATGAAGCTGCCACAAGGCCGCTTGAAGACAGGAACGCCGCCTCGTGTGGACGCGCGTAGTATCGATTTCAGTAAAACCGAGGTTCAGCCTGGGGATAGCGACCCGATACCTGTATTCTCTTATATGGGCTCGGAGGACATGCACCCCGAGCAGTTGCCATGCTGGATCACGCATACCAATGAGCGGACTCACGACATCATCCGGTCGGGCCTGGATCGCTCGCCCATGTATAGCGACAGTGGAACCATAGAAGGCATAGGCCCGCGCTATTGCCCATCCATCGAGGACAAAATCCATCGTTTTGCCGACAAGGCCAGTCATCAGATTTTTCTGGAGCCTGAAGGGCTTTCGACGCGTGAAATCTACCCCAATGGTGTGTCCACCAGCCTGCCGTTCGATATTCAGCTGGCGATGCTGCGAACCTTGCCCGGGCTTGAGAATGCCGTCATCATGCGTCCGGGTTACGCTATAGAGTACGATTATTTTGATCCACGTGAACTGAGCCCGACGTTGGAAACCCGGGCTTTCCGTGGCTTGTTCTTCGCCGGCCAGATCAATGGCACCACGGGCTACGAGGAAGCGGCGGCCCAGGGGCTGCTGGCCGGCCTGAATGCGGCAAGGCAAGCCCGGGGCCTGGATGGCTGGTATCCAAAAAGAAATGAAGCCTATCTGGGCGTGCTGGTGGATGACCTGATCACGCGGGGGGTAACCGAGCCTTATCGCATGTTCACGTCCCGTGCCGAATACCGGTTGAGCTTACGAGAAGACAATGCCGACATGCGTTTGACCGAGATAGGGCGAAGCCTGGGCTTGGTGGACGATGCGCGGTGGGCGGCCTTCAATCGCAAGCGTGATGCGGTGGAAGCTGAAATCCAGCGCCTGCGCAATACCTGGGTGAACCCCAAAGTGGTGGCTTCCAATGCCTTGAACGAGCTGCTGGACAAGCCTTTGGAAAAAGAGCATTCCCTGCATGATTTGCTGAAGCGCCCGCAGGTGACGTATGCCGCCCTGATGGCGGTGGAAAACGGCGAAGCGGGCTTGCTGGCGGGCCCGGGCCTGGAAGATCCCGTCGCGGCCGAGCAGGTGGAGATCCAGATCAAGTACGCCGGCTACGTTGCAAAGCAGCAAGAAGATGTCCAGAAGCAGGCGGCGCAGGAGCAGCAGCCCATTCCTGAAGACATCGACTACGATGCCATCACCAGCTTGTCCATAGAGGTAAGGCAAAGATTGAAGGCGAGCCGCCCGGAGACGGTGGGGCAGGCGAGCCGGATATCGGGCATTACGCCGGCGGCCATTGCGCTGTTGCTGATCCATTTGAAACGCATGCAGCACAGGAAAAAAGTGGCGTAATGACGACGACGAACAGCTTCCAGGACCGCCTGCAGGCAGCCGCGGCGAGCTTGCATATTGGCCTGGATGAAGCCAAGGGCGCGGCCTTGCTGAAATACCTGGAGCAGCTGCAGCGTTGGAACAAGACCTATAACCTGACGGCCTTGCGCGACCCCGATAAAATGCTGGTTCAGCATGTATTCGACAGCCTCGCCATTTTGCCGGAAGTCGAACAGGAACTGTATAAAAACACAGTAAAAGAGCCTCTGATCGTCGACGTCGGTTCGGGTGCCGGGCTGCCGGGGGTGGTGCTGGCCATCATGCATCCCGAATGGCGCGTGCGCTGCGTCGACGCCGTCGAGAAAAAGATGGCCTTCGTACGCCAGGCGGCCGGGGTGCTTGGCCTGGGCAATCTCAAAGCCATGCACGGCCGCATCGAAACCCTGCCGCCGTTTGAAGCCGACCTCGTGGTTTCCCGGGCTTTTGCTTCTTTACTTGATTTTGCGACACTGGCTGGCCATCATGTCGCATCGGCCGGGCATCTGCTGGCAATGAAAGGCCAGAAACCCGACGATGAAATCGAAGCATTGCACTCGAACACGGAATGGCGGGTAGAACGCCTGGCGCCGCTGTCCGTGCCCGAACTGGATGCCCGGCGCTGCTTGATCTGGATGAGTCGTGAAGGAACCCCATGAGCCAAAATAGTCCGATAAAAAAGGTTTTCTGCATCGCGAACCAAAAGGGCGGCGTTGGCAAGACGACGACGGCGATCAATCTTGCCGCGGCGCTGGCCGCGCTGGGGAAAAGGGTGCTGCTCGTCGATCTGGATCCCCAAGGCAACGCCACCATGGGCAGCGGCATCGACAAGAACAAGGCGGAGCGCAACCTGTATCAAGTCCTGATCGGGGAAGCGACCATACAGGATGCCAGGCTGCGCTCGGAAGCCGGCGGCTACGACGTGCTGCCGTCGAACCGCGAACTTTCCGGCGCCGAAATCGACCTGGTCCAGATGGACGACCGCGAGCAGCAGTTGAAGCAGGCCATCAGCCAGATCGAGCACGAGTACGATTTCATACTGATCGACTGCCCGCCCACCTTGTCCTTGCTGACCTTGAACGGCCTGGCATCGGCGCATGGGGTGATCATTCCCATGCAATGCGAATATTTCGCGCTGGAAGGGCTTTCCGACCTCGTCAACACCATCAAGCGCGTGCATCGCAACATCAACCCCGGCCTGCAGCTCATCGGCCTGCTGCGGGTCATGTTCGACGCGCGAGTCACCCTGCAGCAACAAGTGTCGGCACAGATCGAGGCGCACTTCGGCGACAAGGTCTTCGATTCCATCGTTCCGCGCAACGTACGCCTGGCCGAGGCTCCCAGCCATGGCTTGCCTGGAATCGTGTACGACAGGAATTCCCGCGGCGCGAAAGCCTATATCGAATTTGGCGATGAGCTGATCAAGCGGGTCAAGAAGGACGCGCTGCGCGACCAGGCGCGTCCTCCCGTTGAACGTCGGCAGTCTTAAGGAATACACATCATGGCAACGAGAAAACCAAAAGGCCTGGGCCGTGGACTGGATGCGCTTCTGGGCGCGGACGGCCCCGCCATCGAGGCCCTGGGCAAGTCCACGGACGCGGACGCCTTGCCGTCCGTGCTCAAGGTGGACGCCTTGCGCGCGGGCCAGTACCAGCCTCGCACCCGGATGGACGAGGGCGCGCTGAATGAACTGGCCGATTCGATCCGGTCCCAGGGCATCATGCAGCCCATATTGGTCCGCCCGCTGGCGGGCAAGGACGCGGGAAAATACGAAATCATCGCCGGCGAGCGCCGATACCGCGCCGCCCGCATCGCGGGCCTGACCGAAGTGCCCGTGCTGGTGCGCGAGGTCCCCAACGAAAGCGCCGCCGTCATGGCGCTGATCGAAAACATCCAGCGCGAGGACCTGAACCCGCTCGAAGAAGCGCATGGGGTGCGCCGCCTGCTGGACGAATTCGGCCTGACGCATGAACAGGCCGCCCAGGCCATCGGGCGGTCCCGCTCGGCAACGAGCAATCTGCTGCGCCTGCTGAACCTGGCGGAGCCCGTCCAGACCATGCTGCTGGCCGGAGACATCGACATGGGCCACGCCCGCGCGCTGCTGTCGCTGGATGCCGCCAACCAGATCCTGCTGGCCAACGAGGTCATCGCCAAGCGCTTGTCCGTGCGCGAGACCGAAAAGCTCGTCAGCCGGGCGCTCGACGAGGCGGAGGGCAAGCCGGCCCGCACGCAACGCAGGCCGGTGGCGCTGTCGGGCGATGCGAAACGCCTGGAAGAAGCGCTTTCCGACCACCTGGGCACCCGGGTCAGCCTGAAGCTCGGCGCCAAGAACAAGGGCCAGCTGATGATCGATTTCCATGGCTGGGACCACCTGAATTCGCTGCTGGAACGGCAAGGGCTGTCGGGGCTGATCGAAAATTGAATCCCCGGCTCAGGCCCGCTGCAGGATTCGGCCCCTCTGCTATAATCCCGTCTCCAAATTGCAGCGCAAGCTTGGGGCTTGCTTGTAGTATTTGACAAGCCTGAAAAAACTCTGCATAATTCGGAGTTCGCTTTTGGTGGGATGCCCGAGTGGTTAAAGGGGGCAGACTGTAAATCTGTTGGCCTTGCGCCTACGTTGGTTCGAATCCAACTCCCACCACCAGAAGCCTCAAGGGTTTTAGGCCCCAAGGGTTTTAGCCCGAAGAATTTCAGCAGTCGTGGCTGCGGCTCGGTTTGGAAAACTGTTTGCGAAGCGCGGTTTGCAAAAGCGGTAAGCAAAAATGCCCGCCATGGCTTTCGCGGTTGAAGTGAACCTTCGCGGGTGTAGCTCAATGGTAGAGCAACAGCCTTCCAAGCTGATGATGAGGGTTCGATTCCCTTCACCCGCTCCAGTAAAGTTTTTTTGAATTTCGCCGCGCAAGCGGCGGGAAGCAACAAAAGTTGCCCATGTGGCTCAGTGGTAGAGCACTCCCTTGGTAAGGGAGAGGTCACGCGTTCGATCCGCGTCATGGGCACCAAAAATTTATTCGATTACATACAGCTCAATTCCATCGTCAGGAGTCAGCCATGGCAAAAGGTAAGTTTGAACGGACCAAACCGCACGTCAACGTAGGCACGATCGGTCACGTTGACCACGGCAAGACGACCCTGACGGCGGCGATCACGACGGTGCTGGCCAAGGCGTTCGGTTCGGGCGAAGCCAAGGGCTACGACCAGATCGACGCGGCGCCCGAAGAGAAGGCGCGCGGCATCACGATCAACACCTCGCACGTCGAGTACGAAACGCAGGCGCGCCACTACGCGCACGTGGACTGCCCGGGCCACGCGGACTACGTCAAGAACATGATCACGGGCGCGGCGCAAATGGACGGCGCGATCCTGGTGGTGTCGGCCGCCGACGGCCCGATGCCGCAAACGCGCGAGCACATACTGCTGTCGCGCCAGGTGGGCGTGCCGTACATCATCGTGTTCCTGAACAAGGCCGACATGGTCGACGATGAAGAGCTGCTCGAGCTGGTGGAAATGGAAGTGCGCGAGCTGCTGTCCAAGTACGACTTTCCGGGCGACGACACGCCGATCATCAAGGGCTCGGCCAAGCTGGCGCTCGAGGGCGACGAAGGTCCGCTGGGCAAGGAAGCGATCCTGAAGCTGGCCGAGGCGCTGGACTCGTACATCCCCACGCCCGAGCGTGCGGTCGACGGTACGTTCCTGATGCCGGTGGAAGACGTGTTCTCGATCTCGGGCCGCGGCACGGTGGTGACGGGCCGTATCGAGCGCGGCGTGATCAAGGTCGGCGAGGAAATCGAGATCGTGGGGATCAAGGACACGGTCAAGACCACGTGCACGGGTGTGGAAATGTTCCGCAAGCTGCTCGATCAGGGCGAGGCGGGCGATAACGTGGGTATTTTGCTGCGCGGCACCAAGCGCGAAGACGTCGAGCGCGGCCAGGTGCTGGCCAAGCCCGGCTCGATCAAGCCGCACACGGACTTCACGGCCGAGGTGTACATTCTGTCCAAGGACGAGGGCGGGCGCCACACGCCGTTCTTCCAGGGCTATCGTCCGCAGTTCTACTTCCGCACGACGGACGTGACCGGCACGATCGAGCTGCCGGCGGACAAGGAAATGGTGCTGCCTGGCGATAACGTGTCGATGAAGGTGAGCCTGATCGCGCCGATCGCCATGGAAGAGGGCCTGCGCTTTGCCATCCGCGAAGGCGGCCGTACCGTGGGCGCGGGCGTCGTCGCCAGCATCACGAAGTAAAATAAGCAGTACGGCGAAAGGGAGGCGCCACCCTTTCGCCCCGGTTGTAAAAAAAGCAGCTGTCCGCAAGGGGGCTGCTTTCAGGGTCTAGGGGTATAGCTCAATTGGCAGAGCGTCGGTCTCCAAAACCGAAGGTTGTAGGTTCGATTCCTACTGCCCCTGCCACACTCAGTCTCATCAGCGTCGCGCACGCGGCGCCAATTGCCGGAATATGTCTAACAGCAACGTAGAAACCGTTACCAGTAGCACAGATCGCATCAAGCTGGGTCTGGCGGTGCTTGTTATCGTGGCCGGCATAGTGGCTTATTCCATGCTCGAAGGCCAGCCGACCGCCTTGCGCGTCGGCATTTTCGTGGGCAGCCTGGTGCTTGCCGCCATCATCGCCTGGTTCAGCGAACCCGGGCGCCGCACGCTCAGCTTCGGTCGCGACTCCTACAACGAAGTCAAGCGTGTCGTATGGCCTACGCGCAAGGAAACCACGCAAATGACGGGCATCGTCTTTGCGTTCGTCGTCGTGATGGGCATCTTGTTGTGGGTCGTTGATAAAGCTCTTGAATGGGTCATTTATGGCCTGTTGCTCGGCTGGAAATAAAGGACACACATGAGCAAGCGTTGGTATGTCGTACACGTTTATTCCGGAATGGAAAAAAGCGTGCACAAGGCTCTTCTCGAGCGTATCGAGCGCGCGGGACTCCAGTCTTCCTTCGGACGCATCCTGGTTCCCTCTGAAGAAGTCATCGAAGTCAAAGGCGGTAAAAAGTCGATCACCGAGCGGCGCATTTTCCCGGGTTACGTGCTGGTCGAAATGGACCTCACCGACGAAACCTGGCACTTGGTAAAGAACACGAATCGGGTCACCGGTTTTCTGGGCGGCTCGGGCAACCGTCCCGCTCCCATCTCCGACCGCGAAGTCGAGAAAATCCTTTCGCAAATGGAAGAAGGCGTCGAGAAACCCAGGCCCAAGATCCTCTTTGAAGTGGGCGAAATGGTCCGCGTCAAAGAAGGTCCTTTCGCGGACTTCAACGGCAATGTTGAAGACGTCAACTACGAGAAAAGCAAGGTGCGCGTATCGGTCACGATCTTCGGCCGCGCGACACCCGTGGAACTCGATTTCGGTCAGGTCGAAAAGACCTGAAACCTCAACCCCGGGGAGCCCCTGACGCATTGCCGTCATCGGCGTTTGAACCCGCAAGGAGCTAAGCATGGCGAAGAAAATCGTCGGCTTCATCAAGCTGCAAGTGCCAGCTGGTAAAGCCAATCCGTCACCCCCCATCGGCCCGGCCCTCGGTCAGCGCGGCCTGAACATCATGGAATTCTGCAAGGCGTTCAACGCCAAGACGCAGGGCATGGAGCCCGGTCTGCCGATCCCCGTGGTGATCACCGCCTACGCGGACAAGAGCTTCACCTTCATCATGAAGACGCCGCCGGCCACCATTCTGATCAAGAAGGCCAGCGGTGTGCAGAAGGGTTCGGCCAAGCCCAACCTGGACAAGGTCGGCACGCTGACGCGCGCCCAGGCCGAGGAAATCGCCAAGACCAAGACGCCGGATCTCACCGCCGCGGATCTGGATGCCGCCGTGCGCACCATCGCCGGCAGCGCGCGCAGCATGGGCATTACGGTTGAAGGGGTATAAGCATGGCTAAGTTGTCCAAGCGCGCGGCCGCAATTGCCGCCAAGATCGATCGCAGCAAGTTCTACCCGGTTGCGGAAGCCCTGGCCCTGGTCAAGGAAACCGCCACCGCGAAATTCGACGAATCCATCGACGTCGCGGTTCAGCTCGGCATCGATCCCAAGAAGTCCGACCAGCTCGTGCGCGGTTCGGTGGTGTTGCCCGCCGGCACCGGCAAGAGCGTGCGCGTCGCCGTCTTCGCCCAGGGCGAGAAGGCGGAAGCGGCCAAGGCCGCCGGCGCCGACATCGTCGGCATGGAAGACCTGGCCGAAACCATCAAGGGCGGCCAGATCGACTTCGACATCCTGATCGCATCCCCCGACACGATGCGCATCGTCGGCGCCCTGGGCCAGGTGCTCGGTCCCCGCGGCCTGATGCCCAATCCCAAGGTCGGCACGGTCACCCCCGACGTCGCCACGGCCGTCAAGAACGCCAAGGCCGGTCAAGTCCAGTACCGCACCGACAAGGCGGGCATCATTCATGCCACCATCGGCCGCGCGTCGTTCAACGTCGAACAATTGCAAACCAACCTGGCTGCGCTGGTCGAAGCCCTGAACAAGGCGCGCCCCGCTGCCGCCAAGGGCATCTACCTGCGCAAACTGGCCGTTTCGTCCACCATGGGCGGCGGCGCGCGCGTTGAGATTGCATCCCTGCAGGCCTGATCAGGCCTGAGTAGTAAAGAACTTTGGGCCGTGCCTGGAATTTCCCAGGCGCTGCTGTCAAAGACCGCTGGAGCTCCATTCCGACAACGGTTCAATTGTTTCGGAACAGGGCTTAATTTCAAGCCTGCGAAGACTTGATTCCAGCGCAGACGGCGCCCATGGAAGAATTCTTGTTGTCTAAGAACTCGACCAGGTGCGCCGCATTCGGTTGACGCAAGGGAGCCTCCCGAGCGTCGTTTGATGGAGTGTTCAAACCGTGAGTCTCAATCGTCAAGAGAAAGCGGTAGTCATCGAGGAAGTCGCCGCGGAAGTCGCAAAGGCCCAATCGATCATTATCGCCGAGTACCGTGGTCTGGACGTCGCCTCCGCTACCGTATTGCGCAAAACTGCGCGTGAGTCGGGCGTGTATCTGCGTGTTCTCAAGAACACGCTGGTTCGCCGCGCTGTGTCGGGAACTCCCTACGAGGAGCTCGCCGCTCAGCTGACCGGTCCGCTGATCTATGGCATCAGCGCCGATCCGGTCTCGGCAGCCAAAGTACTTGCCGGTTTCGCAAAGACCAACGACAAGCTGGTAATCAAGGGTGGGGCATTGCCCAACAGCATCCTGGGTACCGAAGGCGTCCAGGCCCTGGCCACGATGCCTTCCCGCGAAGAGTTGCTCTCGAAACTGATGGGTACCATGCAAGCACCCGTCACGCAATTTGTGCGTACGCTCAACGAAGTTCCGACCAAGTTCGTTCGCGGCCTTGCTGCCGTTCGCGATCAAAAGGAAGCCGCATAAGCGGTTCGCCTTCGAGGCTTCGTCGTATCGAGCGACACCCAACCCTGGCATTTATACATATATCTGGAGTTCTTAAAAATGGCATTAAGCAAAGCTGAAATCCTTGACGCGATCGCCGGCATGACCGTGCTCGAGCTGTCCGAACTGATCAAGGAAATGGAAGACAAATTCGGTGTGTCGGCTGCCGCCGCCGCCGTGGCCGTCGCGGCTCCCGCCGCTGCCGCCGCCGCTGCAGTCGAAGAGCAAACCGAGTTCACCGTTGTCCTGGCCGAAGTCGGCGCCAACAAGGTCAGCGTGATCAAGGCGGTTCGCGAAATCACCGGCCTGGGCCTGAAAGAAGCCAAGGACCTGGTGGACGGCGCACCGAAGCCCGTCAAGGAAGGCCTGGCCAAGGCTGACGCCGAAGCCGCTCAGAAGAAGCTTGAAGAAGCCGGCGCTAAAGTCGAACTCAAGTAAGACTTTTTCTGCCTGCCCGGGGAGGTTTCGGCCTTCCCGGGCTTTTGCGTTTCCAGAAAACCCGCTATTTGCGCCGCAGAGCCGCCGCGAGTCGGGTTTTCTGGAGTCGTAAACCAGGGCCGTGGTTGACGGCCCATGTAACCTCGAGTCGGAGTGCTCATGCCTTATTCGTATACCGAAAAAAAGCGCATACGCAAGAGCTTCGCCAAGCGTGAAGACGTCCAGGACGTCCCTTACCTTTTGGCGACTCAACTGCAATCATTCAAAACATTTCTGCAGGCGGATACTACACCTTCCAAACGCAAAGAAGAAGGCCTGCAAGCGGCCTTCACTTCGGTTTTCCCCATTGTCAGCCACAACCAGATGGCTCGCCTCGAGTTTGTCAGCTACGTGCTCGGCGACCCTGTGTTCGACGTCAAGGAATGTCAACTGCGCGGCTTGACCTACGCTTCGCCCCTGCGCGCCAAGGTGCGCCTGGTGCTGATGGACCGCGAGGTCAGCAAGCCTACCGTCAAGGAAGTGAAAGAGCAGGAAGTCTACATGGGCGAAATTCCGCTCATGACCGAAACGGGTTCCTTCGTCATCAATGGTACCGAGCGTGTGATCGTTTCGCAACTGCATCGCTCGCCCGGTGTGTTTTTTGAGCACGATCGCGGCAAGACGCACAGTTCGGGCAAGCTGCTGTTCTCGGCTCGCGTGATTCCCTACCGCGGCTCCTGGCTCGACTTCGAATTCGACCCCAAAGACGTGCTGTTTTTCCGGGTGGACCGCCGCCGCAAGATGCCGGTCACCATCCTGCTCAAGGCCATCGGCATGACGCCCGAGGCCATCCTGGCCTATTTCTTCGAGTTCGACAACTTCGAGATCCTCAACGAAGGCGGGATGCTGGAATTCGTTCCCGAGCGCTGGAAGGGCGAGGTCGCCCATTTCGACATCACCGACCGCGACGGCAAGGTCATCGTCGAAAAGGACAAGCGCATCAACGCCAAGCATTTGCGTGATCTGGCCGCCGCCAAGATCGAGCACGTGTCCGTGCCCGAAGACTTCATGATCGGCCGCGTGCTGGCCAAGACCGTGGTGAATCCCGAAACCGGCGAAATCATCGCCAATGCCAACGACGAGATCACGGAAGGCCTGCTGGCCGACATGCGCGTCGCCAACATCCGCGAAATCCAGACGCTCTACATCAACGAGCTGGATCGCGGCGGCTATATTTCGCAAACGCTGCGCACCGACGAGACCGTGGACCAGATGGCCGCGCGCGTCGCCATCTACCGCATGATGCGTCCCGGCGAGCCGCCCACCGAAGACGCCGTCGAAGCCCTGTTCCAGCGCCTGTTCTACAGCGACGAAACCTACGATCTGTCGCGCGTGGGCCGCATGAAGGTCAACAGCCGCCTGGGCCGGGGTGAAGACATCACCGGGCCCATGACGCTCACCAACGAAGACATCCTTGAAACCATCAAGGTGCTGGTCGAGCTGCGCAACGGCCGCGGCCAGATCGACGACATCGATCACCTGGGCAACCGGCGCGTGCGCTGCGTGGGCGAGCTGGCCGAGAACCAGTTCCGCGCCGGCCTGGTGCGCGTCGAGCGCGCCGTCAAGGAACGCCTGGGCCAGGCCGAAACCGAAAACCTGATGCCGCACGACCTGATCAACTCCAAGCCGATTTCCGCGGCCATCAAGGAGTTCTTCGGTTCCAGCCAGCTGTCGCAGTTCATGGACCAGACCAACCCGCTGTCCGAGATCACGCACAAGCGCCGCGTCTCGGCCCTGGGCCCGGGCGGCCTGACGCGTGAACGCGCCGGCTTCGAGGTCCGCGACGTGCACCCGACCCACTACGGCCGCGTTTGCCCCATCGAGACCCCGGAAGGCCCGAACATCGGCCTGATCAACTCGATGGCCTTGTACGCGCAGCTGAACGAATACGGCTTCCTGGAAACTCCGTACCGCAAGATCATCGACGGCAAGGTCAGCGACCAGATCGACTACCTGTCCGCCATCGAGGAAGGCAACTACGTGATCGCCCAGGCCAACGCCGCGCTCGACGAATCCGGCCGCTTCATCGACGACCTGGTGGCCTGCCGCCAGGCCGGCGAAACCATGCTGACCGCGCCCAGCAACGTGCACTACATGGACGTCGCGCCGTCGCAGATCGTGTCGGTGGCCGCATCGCTCATTCCCTTCCTCGAACACGACGACGCGAACCGGGCCCTCATGGGCGCCAACATGCAGCGCCAGGCGGTGCCTTGCCTGCGTCCTGAAAAGCCGCTGGTCGGCACCGGCATCGAGCGCACGGTGGCCGTGGACTCGGGCACGACCGTGCAGGCGCGCCGGGGCGGCGTGGTTGACCACGTCGACGCCGAGCGCGTCGTGATCCGCGTCAACGACGACGAAAACGTCGCGGGCGAGGTCGGCGTCGACATCTACAACCTCATCAAGTACACCCGTTCCAACCAGAACACCAACATCAACCAGCGGCCCATCGTGAAGCGCGGCGACCGCGTCGCCCGCGGCGACGTGCTGGCCGACGGCGCATCGACCGACCTGGGCGAACTCGCCCTGGGCCAGAACATGCTGATCGCGTTCATGCCCTGGAACGGCTACAACTTCGAGGACTCCATCCTCATCTCCGAAAAAATCGTCGCCGACGACCGCTACACCTCGGTGCACATCGAGGAGCTCACCGTCGTCGCGCGCGACACCAAGCTTGGCGCGGAAGAAATCACGCGCGACATCAGCAACCTGGCCGAAACCCAGCTGAACCGCCTGGACGATTCGGGCATCGTCTACATCGGCGCGGAAGTCCGCGCCGACGACGTGCTGGTCGGCAAGGTCACGCCCAAGGGCGAAACCCAGCTGACGCCCGAAGAAAAGCTGCTGCGCGCAATCTTCGGCGAGAAAGCCTCCGACGTCAAAGACACCTCGCTGCGCGTGCCCTCGGGCATGGTCGGCACGGTGATCGACGTGCAGGTGTTCACCCGCGAAGGCATCGAGCGCGACAAGCGCGCGCAGTCCATCATCGATGACGAACTGCGCCGCTACCGCCAGGACCTGAACGACCAGCTGCGCATCGTCGAAGACGACACCTTCGACCGCATCGGCAAGTTCCTGGTCGGCAAGACGGTGAACGGCGGCCCGCGCAAGCTGGCCAAGGGCTCGACCATCGCGCGCGACTACCTGGACGACATGGACCGCTGGCAGTGGTTCGACATCCGCCTGGCGGACGAAGCCCACGCCATCGTCCTTGAACAAGCCAAGGAATCGCTCGAGCACAAGCGCCATCAGTTCGACCTGGCCTTCGAGGAGAAGCGCAAGAAGCTGACCCAGGGCGACGAACTGCCCCCCGGCGTGCTCAAGATGATCAAGGTCTACCTGGCCGTCAAGCGGCGCCTGCAGCCCGGCGACAAGATGGCTGGCCGCCACGGCAACAAGGGCGTGGTTTCCCGCATCACGCCGGTGGAAGACATGCCGCACATGGCCGACGGCACGCCGGCCGACATCGTCCTGAACCCGCTGGGCGTGCCTTCGCGGATGAACGTGGGCCAGGTGCTGGAAGTCCACCTGGGCTGGGCCGCCAAGGGCGTGGGCAATCGCATCGCCGAGATGCTCGACGAAGAAAAGCAGGCGCAGGTCAAGGAAGTGCGCGCCTACCTCGAGAAAGTCTACAACACCACCGGCAGCGGTGCGCGCATCGACGGGCTCACCGATGACGAGGTCATCGAAATGGCTCACAACCTGAAGAACGGCCTGCCCGTCGCCACCCCGGTGTTCGACGGCGCGACGGAAGAGGAAATCGGGCAACTGCTCGAACTCGCCTATCCCGACGAGATCGCCAAGCGCCTGAACCTGACCGAGAACCGCACGCAGGCCTGGCTGTTCGACGGCCGCACCGGCGAGCAGTTCGAGCGCCCCGTCACCATCGGTTACATGCACTACCTCAAGTTGCACCATCTGGTTGACGACAAGATGCATGCGCGTTCTACTGGTCCGTATTCCCTGGTCACTCAGCAGCCGCTGGGCGGCAAGGCGCAGTTCGGCGGACAGCGCTTCGGCGAGATGGAAGTCTGGGCGCTCGAAGCCTACGGCGCGTCGTACACGCTGCAGGAAATGCTTACCGTCAAGTCCGACGACATTTCCGGCCGGACCAAGGTATACGAGAACATCGTCAAGGGCGACCACGTCATCGACGCCGGCATGCCCGAGTCGTTCAACGTTCTGGTGAAAGAAATTAGGTCCCTGTCCCTGGACATGGATTTGGAGCGTAAATAATGAAAGCGCTACTCGATCTATTCAAGCAAGTCTCGCAAGACGAACAATTCGATGCCATCAAGATCGGCATCGCCTCGCCCGAGAAAGTGCGGTCGTGGTCCTACGGCGAAGTGCGCAAGCCCGAGACCATCAACTACCGCACCTTCAAGCCCGAGCGCGACGGCTTGTTCTGCGCGAAGATCTTCGGCCCCATCAAAGACTACGAATGCCTTTGCGGCAAATACAAGCGCCTGAAGCACCGCGGCGTCATTTGCGAGAAGTGCGGCGTCGAAGTCACGGTGGCCAAGGTGCGCCGCGAGCGCATGGGCCACATTGAACTGGCCAGCCCCGTCGCGCACATCTGGTTCCTGAAGAGCCTGCCGTCCCGCCTGGGCATGGTGCTCGACATGACCTTGCGCGACATCGAACGCGTGCTGTACTTCGAGGCATGGTGCGTGATCGAACCGGGCATGACGCCGCTCAAGCGCGGCCAGATCATGTCCGACGACGACTACCTGACCAAGACCGAAGAGTACGGCGACGACTTCCACGCGCTCATGGGCGCGGAAGCCGTGCGCGAACTGCTGCGCACCATCGACATCGACCGCGACGTCGAGGCCTTGCGCGCCGAACTCAAGGCGACGGCCTCCGACGCCAAGATCAAGAAGATCTCCAAGCGCCTCAAGGTGCTGGAAGGCTTCCAGAAGTCGGGCATCAAGCCCGAGTGGATGGTCATGGAAGTGCTGCCCGTGCTGCCGCCGGACCTGCGTCCGCTGGTGCCGCTGGACGGCGGCCGCTTCGCCACCTCCGACCTCAACGATCTGTATCGCCGCGTCATCAACCGCAACAATCGACTCAAGCGCCTGCTCGAGCTGAAAGCGCCCGACATCATCCTGCGCAACGAAAAGCGCATGCTGCAAGAATCGGTGGATTCGCTGCTCGACAACGGCCGCCGCGGCAAGGCCATGACGGGCGCCAACAAGCGTCAGCTGAAGTCGCTGGCCGACATGATCAAGGGCAAGAGCGGCCGCTTCCGCCAGAACCTGCTGGGCAAGCGCGTCGACTACTCCGGCCGTTCGGTCATTGTGGTGGGTCCGCAGCTCAAGCTGCATCAGTGCGGCCTGCCCAAGCTGATGGCGCTCGAACTCTTCAAGCCCTTCATTTTCAATCGCCTGGAAATGATGGGCCTGGCCACCACCATCAAGGCGGCCAAGAAGCTGGTCGAAAGCCAGGAACCGGTGGTCTGGGACATTCTCGAAGAAGTCATCCGCGAGCACCCGGTGATGCTGAACCGGGCGCCCACGCTGCACCGCCTGGGCATCCAGGCGTTCGAGCCCGTGCTGATCGAAGGCAAGGCCATCCAGCTGCATCCCCTCGTTTGCGCGGCGTTCAACGCCGACTTCGACGGCGACCAGATGGCCGTGCACGTCCCGCTGTCGCTGGAAGCGCAGCTGGAGGCCCGCACCCTCATGCTGGCGTCCAACAACGTGCTGTTCCCGGCCAACGGCGAACCGTCCATCGTGCCGTCCCAGGACATCGTGCTGGGCCTGTACTACACGACGCGCGAGCGCATCAACGGCAAGGGTGAAGGCCTGTTCTTCACCGACGTGGCGGAAGTCCAGCGCGCCTACGACAACGGCGAAGTCGAGCTGCAGACCCGCATCACCGTGCGCCTGAACGAATACGAGAAGGACGAGCACGGCGAATGGCGCGCGCAGATCAAGCGCTTCGAGACCACGGTCGGCCGCGCCCTGCTTTCGGAAATCCTGCCCAAGGGGCTGCCGTTTTCCGTGCTGAACCGCCCGCTGAAGAAGAAAGAGATCTCCCGCCTGATCAACCAGTCGTTCCGCCGCTGCGGCCTGCGCGCCACGGTGATCTTCGCCGACAAGCTGATGCAGTCGGGCTTCCGCCTCGCCACGCGCGGCGGAATCTCCATCGCCATGAGCGACATGCTGATCCCGACGGTGAAGGACGACATCCTCGCCCAGGCCAGCAAGGAAGTCAAAGAGATCGACAAGCAGTATTCGTCCGGTCTGGTGACGGCGCAGGAACGCTACAACAACGTGGTGGACATCTGGGGCAAGGCCGGCGACAAGGTCGGCAAGGCCATGATGGAACAGCTCGCCACCGAGCCCGTCATCAATCGCCATGGCGAGGAAGTGCGCCAGGAATCCTTCAACTCCATCTACATGATGGCCGACTCCGGCGCGCGCGGTTCCGCCGCCCAGATCCGCCAGCTGGCCGGCATGCGCGGCCTGATGGCCAAGCCCGACGGCTCCATCATCGAGACGCCCATTACCGCGAACTTCCGTGAAGGGCTGAACGTACTGCAGTACTTCATTTCCACGCACGGCGCGCGCAAGGGCCTGGCCGACACGGCGCTGAAGACGGCGAACTCGGGCTACCTGACCCGCCGCCTGGTCGACGTGACCCAGGACCTAGTCATCACGGAGCAAGACTGCGGCACGACGCGCGGCTATTCCATGAAGGCGCTGGTCGAAGGCGGCGAGGTCATCGAGCCTCTGCGCGACCGCATTCTCGGCCGCGTCACCGCCGTCGACATCGTCAACCCCGACACCCAGGAAACCGCGGTGCCCGGCGGCACGCTGCTGGACGAGGACCTGGTCGAACTCATCGACAGCATCGGCGTCGACGAGGTCAAGATCCGCACGCCGCTCACCTGCGAAACGCGCCACGGCCTGTGCGCCCACTGCTATGGCCGCGACCTGGGCCGCGGCACGCTGGTCAACCGCGGCGAGGCCGTGGGCGTGATCGCCGCCCAGTCCATCGGCGAGCCCGGCACGCAGCTGACGATGCGCACCTTCCACATCGGGGGGGCCGCGTCGCGCGCCGCCATGGCCAGCTCGGTCGAGACCAAGTCGGCCGGCACCATCGGCTTCGCCATCGGCCTGCGCTACGTCACGAACGCCAAGGGCGAACGCATCGCAATCTCCCGCTCGGGTGAAATCGTCATCTTCGACGACAACCGCCGCGAACGCGAGCGCCACAAGATCCCCTACGGCGCCACCATCGCCGTGGGCGACGGCGACGTCGTCAAGGCCGGCCAGCGCCTGGCAAGCTGGGATCCGCTCACCCGGCCCATCGTGTCCGAGTACGCCGGCCAGGTCCGCTTCGAGAACATCGAGGAAGGCGTCACCGTCGCCAAGCAGGTCGACGAAATCACCGGCCTGTCGACCCTGGTGGTGATCACGCCCAAGTCGCGCAGCGGCAAGACCATGATGCGCCCCCAGATCAAGCTGGTGAACGAAGCCGGCGAAGAGGTCAAGATCGCGGGCACGGATCACTCGGTGAACATCTCCTTCCCCGTCGGCGCGCTGATCACCGTGCGCGACGGCCAGCAGGTGTCGGTCGGCGAGATTCTCGCGCGCATTCCGCAAGAATCGCAAAAGACCCGCGACATCACCGGGGGTCTGCCGCGCGTGGCCGAGCTCTTCGAGGCCCGCTCGCCCAAGGACGCCGGCATGCTGGCCGACGTCACCGGCACGGTGTCCTTCGGCAAGGACACCAAGGGCAAGCAGCGCCTGGTCATCACCGACATGGACGGCATCAGCCACGAATTCCTGATTCCCAAGGAAAAGCAGGTGCTGGTGCATGACGGCCAGGTGGTGAACAAGGGCGAAATGATCGTCGACGGGCCGGCCGATCCGCACGACATCCTGCGCCTGCAGGGCATCGAGCGGCTGGCCAGCTACGTGGTCAACGAAGTCCAGGACGTTTACCGCCTGCAGGGCGTGAAGATCAACGACAAGCACATCGAAGTGATCGTGCGCCAGATGCTGCGCCGCGTGAACATCGTCGATCCGGGCGACACCAGCTTCATTACCGGTGAACAGGTGGAGCGCTCCGAGCTGCTCAACGAAAACGACCGCATGGAAGCCGAAGGCAAGATACCGGCCACGTACGAGAACGTGCTGCTGGGCATCACCAAGGCGTCCTTGTCGACCGATTCGTTCATCTCGGCGGCGTCCTTCCAGGAAACCACCCGCGTGCTGACGGAAGCCGCCATCATGGGCAAACGCGACGACTTGCGCGGCCTGAAGGAAAACGTGATCGTCGGGCGCCTGATTCCCGCCGGGACGGGCATGTCCTACCACATGGCCCGCAAGGAGAAGGAAGCCCACGAGGCGGCCGAGCGCCAGGCGGCGCGCGCCATGGCCAATCCGTTCGAGGACACTCCGTCCGCCGAACCTGCGGCCGAGGCGCACGAAGTCCCCGCTGCCGGCAACGGGAACGACGTTTCGGCTGACTGATCCGCAAGAGCGGCCAAGAAAACGCCAGGCGTGAGCCTGGCGTTTTTCACATCGGGACGCGGAAGCGCACATCACCAACGGAAGGAAGAGAGCAATGGACCAACTCCTGACGGATGCCGTACCGGCCGAGTGGGAGCAGTTGTCGTCGAGGTATTCGGCGGCGCTGCGCGAGAAGGTCTCCAGGCTGGCGCAGACGCACAAGCGCGAGCTCGCCGATTTCTTTTATGGCGAAATGATGCGGGACAAGCTTGCCGCGCAATTCCTTTCGCACGAGCAGGTGAAGACTCGCCTGCACGCCTCCATGCAGGACTGGATATGCGACCTGTTCCATCACGGCGAAGACAGGGACTGGCGGGCGGTGATGGCCTACCAGTCGCGGGTCGGCGACATCCACGCCCGCGTCGACGTCCCCATGCACGTGGTCCTGCACGGCGCGCGCAAGCTGAAGGCGGGAATGGCCGCGGTCATCGCGCGCGACGGCGGCCTGGCCGATGCGGAGCGCTACGAAGCCCAGTCCCTGGTCAATGCAATGATGGACCTGGCCATGGAAAGCATGAGCGCGGCCTATGCCTCGTCTCATGACCGCAATTCCAGGGCCGAGGAATCCTACCGGCTGTTTTCCGTGGCGCAGAACGTGGCCGCGGAAAAAGAGCGCCAGCGCGCCGCTTTGCTGGACTGGGAAAACCAGCTCATGTTCGAGCAGGCGATGGGGCACAGCGCCAGCCAGCTGCCAAAGATAGGCGCATCGGAATTCGGCCTGTGGTTCCGCCATAAAGGCTCGCACGCATTCGGCGGCGCGCCGGAAACCGCGTCCATCCAGAACGCCATGCAGCATATCGACGAGGTGCTCCTGCCCCTGGGCAGCGCGGCGCCCATGCAGGACGGCGCGGCCCGGCTGCAGCATCTGCGCGCCCTGCGCGAGCAGGCTAAAACCATCGGCTTCCATCTGGAACGGCTGTTCGAGCAGCACAGCGAACTGGAATCCGGCCGCGACGCCCTGACCCGCTTGCTGAGCCGCAAGTTCCTGTCCGTGGTCATGGCGAAGGAAGTCGCCTATGCCCGCCGCAGCAACACGCGCTTTGCGGTGCTGGCCATCGACATCGACCACTTCAAGTCCATCAACGACCAATACGGCCACGAGGCGGGCGACCTCGTCCTGCAGCAGTTCGCCGCCCTGATCAACAACCTGATACGCGCGGGCGACTACGCCTTCCGGCTGGGCGGCGAAGAATTCCTGCTGCTGATGGTGGACACCACGGAGGAGGCGGCGCTGCGCGTGGCGGAAAAGCTGCGCAAGGCGGTCGAGCGGGAAGGGTTCCGCTTGCCGCAGGAGCGCAGCTTGCGGGTCACCGTGAGCATCGGCATGGCCATGCATGACGGCCACCCCGACTACATGCGTACGCTGCGCAAGGCGGACGATGCGCTCTACCTGGCCAAGAGCGACGGCCGCAACCGGGTGTCGGGCTGAGCCGGCTTAAGCCGACGCCGGGGCGGCCGGGCCTTCCGGGGCGTCTGGATCCCCGGGCAGCGTAATGGTGAACAGCGTGCCGCCGCCGGCGGCCGCGGCCACGGCGATGGCGCCCTCGTGCCGTTCTATGACGGTCTTGACGAAGGCCAGGCCCAGCCCGGCTCCGGCCGGATTGCCGGCGCTGTCCTCGTCGAACCGGATGAACGGCCGAAACAGCGCCTGGCGCTGCGCGTCGGTCATGCCGCGACCGTGGTCCCGGATGCTGAGCTCCCACGACGCGCCCTTCGCCCGTATGCCGCAGTGTATGGCCGTGTCCGGCGGACTGTATTTCAAGGCGTTGTCCAGCAGGTTGTCCCAGGCTCTTTGCAGCAGCACGCCGTCGCCGCGCGTCCATGCTTCGTCCGGCGTGTCGTGGAACTCGATCGAAATGTTCTTGTTCCTGGCGGACGCCCAATAGCTTTCGCAGCTCTGGGTCACCAGCTCGACCAGGTTGACGGGGTGCCGGCTCATCGACGCGGCTTCCGCCCGCGCAAGCTGCACGAAGCCGTCGACCAGGATGAGCGTCTTGTGGGCGCAGCTGTTGATGCGCCGCAGCAGCTCGTCCTGAGGCAAGGCGCTGTCGGGATGCGATTGCAGCTCGGTGAGGGCGAGTATGGAGTTTTGCGGCGCCCGCATGTCGTGCGAAAGAAAGCGCAGGGTTTCCTCGCGGTTGCTGCGGGCCCGGCGCAATTGCGCGACCGTGTCGTGCAGCAGGCTGATGCGCGCCGACAAGGTGCGGCCGTAACGCTTGGACCGCGCCGGCAAGCCGCCGTCCAGGCGTCTGCGCTCTTGATTCAAGGCGTTGAGTTCACGGTCGATGTGCTGCAGGGCGGCTTCCTGGCTGCGCCAGCCCCAAACGGGGTAGGCCAGCGCGACGCCGACCAGGCTGGCGGTGAAAGGCACCCACAATTGGCCGAAACGCAGGGCCAGCCAGCTGCCGGTGAAGATCAGCAGCAGCACCGCCAGCGAAGCCAGGAAGGCCTTGCTGGGCGAAAGCCGGCGCAGGGCCGCGCAGGCGAGCAGCACCGGAAGGCAGGCCAGTATCGCCGCCTGCCAGCGCGCGGGCTCGGCGATCCAGCTGTCGTTCATGGCGGCTTGCAGGCCGTTGGCCAGTATCTCCACACCGGACATCGCCTCGCCGTCATGCGACAAGGGCGTGGGAAAGGCGTCGCCCAGGCCGGAGGCCCAGGACCCCACGATGACGTGCTTGTCCCGGAATACTTCTTCGGGGATGGCGCCGGACAGCACTTCCGAATACGGGTACAGGCGAAAATGCCCCGGCGCGCCCGCGTATGGAATCAGGCGCCGGTCGCCCGCCCGTTTGCCGTATTCCACGGGCTGCCCGGCGACGGCGAGCATGGCCGGCACGAAATGGTCGACCGGCGTGCCGTCGGCCAAGGCCTGGCGCAGCGTCAGTGAACGGATCACGCCGTCTTCATCGGGATAGACATTGATGTAGCCCTTGGCTGCCGCCGCGCGCGACAGCGGCGGCAGCGGCGGGGCCGCCGTTTTCCTGGGCCCGTCCACGACCAGCGGCAGGACGACCCGGCCGTGCCGCGCGATGGCTCGCGCCAGAAGATCGTCATCGTCGGGGTAGGAGGGATTGAGATCGCTGAACACGATATCCAGCCCCACCACCCGGGCATGCCGCAGCCGGTCCAGCAGGCGCGCGTGCAGCGCGCGCCGCCAGGGCCAATAGCCCAGCTTCTCGATGCTGCCGTCGTCGATGGCGACGATGACGATGCGGTCGTCATGCACGCCGCGCACCGACGCGGCGAGGGTTTTGTCGTAAAAGGCGTGGTCCAGCCTGGCCAGCCCCAGGGGCGCGCCATACCAGGCCAGCGCGAAGGTCAGGGACAGCAGGGCCAGCGTGACGAGCAGCCATTCGGCCTGGATGCGGCGATCCAGGTTGCCCCAGAAGTCGGCGCCGGGCTCGTGGCTGGTCGGCGTCATGCGGCGTCAGTACTCCGCCAGGCGCACCTGCCCGCCGTAGCCCGTGGAAACCGGCGAGCCGTCGCCGCTCTTCAGCAGAGCATGCCCCTCGAAGGCCAGGCCGGCGTCCCGCCCCATGACGCCGTCGGCGTCGATGGCGCGGACCAGGACGTGGTAGGTGCCGGCTCCGGGCGCGCTGAAGGTGATGTCGGGGGTGGTGAACCGGCGGCTGGAATGCGGCCGGGTGCCGGCCGCGTCGGACGCGACACGCACCAGGTATGCCGCGGCGCCCGGCACGGGCGGGAAAGACAGCACCCAGCCTTCGCCGCCGCGCGCCATGGCGCCGAGTTCGGGCGCCGGCAGCAGCGGGCGCACGCCGAGCATCCGGCCGCCGGCATCGACGGCGGCGCCCTGGCCGGGGCGCAGGCCGGCCGTCTGGCCCCCGCCCGTGGCCAGGCGCGCGGCGCCTTCCAGCACTTCGCTTTGCGAGCCTTGCGCCTGGGCGTGCACGCGCAGCCGGGTGCCGCGCACGCCCGTGATGCTGACCGGCGTGCGGATCTCGAATCGGCCCACGCCGGTATTCCCGGGCGCCACGCTCGATTCAAGCGAGCCTTCGCGCATCGTGAAAATGGTGTCGGTCAGGCCGGCGCCCTTGAATACGCGCAGGCGATCGAGGCGCATCGAGGACGATGCGGGGACGGTGAGCGTGCTGCCGTCCGATAGGACGAGGGTGGCGTAGCCGTCCGGGCCGGTGGTCACGGTGTCGCCTTCCGACACGGCATCGCCGACGGCCAGGCGCCGCCCGCCGTCGAGCGCGGCCTGCCCCGCGACGTGGCTGACGGTGGCCTGCGCGGGCAGGACGGGAATCATGGAGAACGGGATGCGGAGTTCCAGGCCGATGGGAAGCCGTGTGGGATCGCCGATGGCGTTCAGGCTTTGCAGCCTGCCCCAGTTGCCCGCCGCATCGGTATAGCGCTGCGCCAGTTCGATGAGCGTGTCGTCTTTGACGATGCGATAAATGAAATCGTCGCCGACGGCGCCCGCGGGCTGCGCCAGCGCCGCCATGGGGAGGAAGGCGGCGGCCAGCAAGGAAACGGCGGCGGACCGCAAGAGGAGGAGAAGCGGAAATTTCATTATTGTTCTGATGCCGGGGTTGAGTCGGCGTCGACCAGTTCCAGGCGGTAGCCGAGGGCATACGAGGAATTGAGCCGCACGCCGTGTTCGGGGCGCAACTGCAGCTTGCGGCGTATGTTCGACAAGTGCGTGTCCAGGGTGCGCGAGGTGGCGGGAATTTCCCGGTTCCAGACGCTGTTGCTCAGGACGTCGCGGGAAAACAGCCTGCCCGGATTCCGGAACAGCAGCAGGGCAAGCTCGTATTCCTTGGGCGCCAGTTCCACCTTGTGCCCGCCCAGCCGGATGGCTTCGGCGGCCGGGTCGATTTCATAGGCGCCACAGGCAAAGGGCGCCTCGACCGCGGGCACGGGCTTGTTGCGGCGCAACAATGCATGGACGCGCGCCACCAGCTCGCCTTTGCGTATGGGCTTGATCATGTAGTCGTCGGCGCCGGCCTGCAGGCCGGTCACCAGTTCTTCTTCCAGCGTGCGGCTGGTCAGCATCATGACCGGCAAGGCATGCCCGAGATTCGCGCGCACCCAGCGCAGGACGTCCAGGCCGCTAAGGTCGGGGACTTCCCAATCGAGCAGCAGCAGGTCGTAATCGTTGCCCCGCGAAAGCGCGGCGAGCATTTCCCGTCCCGCTGAATAAATGGTGCATTGATGGCCGGCCTCGGACAATATCTGTTGTATAAGGCGCGCCTGGACGCTCTCATCTTCAAGGGACGCTATGTTCATAAAGCGTGAAATGCCTTCATAAATCAGGGGTGTGGCGGTAATGTTACGATACAGATCCCGGGGTGTCGAGCGCGTTGCCGCCCTTTGGGCTTTCTTCGAGCAAAGGTTAGTGTTATATTCTATATAGGCCATAAGTATGACATTAGTGCCTATGAATGCCGCCGTCGCCCCTTGGCGCTCGGCGGTTTTTGCAACGAATGAGTCCAATTATGAAACTACACTGGTCGCCTCGCTCGCCCTTCGTCCGCAAGGTCATGATCGTATTGCACGAGACTGGCCAGGCCGGCACGGTCGAGCTGGTGCGCACGCCTGTCGCGATGGACACGCCCAATCTGGCGCTGATTCCCGATAACCCGCTCATCAAGCTGCCCACCCTGGTATTGGACGACGGCTACGCCTTGTACGACTCGCGGGTGATTTGCGAATATTTCTCCGAGCGCGCCAAGAGCCGGCTGTTTCCGTCGGAGCCGGGGCTGCGGATCAAGGCCTTGCGCCAGCAAGCGCTGGGCGACGGCTTCATGGACGTCCTGCTGCTCTTCAGGCAGGAACGCAACAAGCCGGCCGAACGGCGGACGCCCGCCTGGCTGGACGCCTTCGCGGCCAAGGTCGACGCCGTTCTTGCACACCTGGAAGCGCAGCAAGCGAAAGATCCCCAGCCGCCTTTCGACATTGGCGCCATCAGCATAGGCTGCGCGCTGTCCTATATGGATTACCGTTTTCCCGATATCGACTGGCGTGCGAAGGCGCCGATGCTGGCCGACTGGCACGGCAATGTCTTCGTGCGCCGTCCATCCGTCCTGGCGACCGAGCCGAACGAAAGCCCCTGACACCATGAGCCGTATTCCCCTACCCACGCCTGAAAGCATGAGCGCAGCGCAGCGTCAGGTATATGAAAACATCATCAGCGGCCCGCGCGGCCGGCTGGTCGGGCCGCTCCGGGCGGCGATCCACAATCCGGAGCTGGCGGAACGCTGGCAGAAGCTGGGCGAGATCCTGCGGTTCGGCACGTCCTTGCCGCCCAAGCTGAACGAGCTGGCCATCATCGTGACCGCCCGCCGCTGGAATAGCCAGATCGAATGGCACATCCACGCGGACGCCGCGCTCAAGGCGGGGCTCGGCCCGAAGGCGATCGAGGCGTTGAAAGCCGCCCAGGAGCCGCCCTTCGAGGAAGAAGCGGAATTCGTCGTGTACGAGTACGCGCGGCAGCTGCAGCAGCATGGCGCGGTCGAGCCCGGCGTCTATGCGCGCGCGGTGGAGCTTTGGGGCGCTGCGGGCGTGGTGGAGCTGACCGCGGTGGTGGGCTACTACACCATGGTGTCGATGACCCTGAATGCGCACGAGATCCCCATGCCCGATGATCAGCCGCCGCCGCTGGACACGCCCATGCATGACGGCATGCCCGCGCTGACAGCGATGAGCCGGGCCGGAAAATGGGAGCCCGCACTATGAAAGAACAAGGAATCGTCCCTGGCGCGCTCGAGCCGCCGCGCATGCCGTCGGCGCCGGCCGCGGCCTTGCCGACGCACAGCTGCGACACCCATTGCCACGTATTCGGGCCGTATGACCGCTATCCCTTGAGGAATCCGCCCAATTATCCGCGGCCGGACGCTCCGGCGGAGCGCTATCTAGCGATGCTGGACACGGTGGGCATGGAAAGAGGCGTGCTGGTGCAGCCGGCGCCCTATGGCACGGATGCCTCCGCGCTGATCGGCGCCATCGCCCTGCGCAGGGATCGTCTGCGCGGCGTGGCGGTGGCCGCGGCCGATGCGACCCGGGACGAACTGGAGCGGCTCCATGCAAATGGCGTAAGGGGGCTGCGCTTCGTCGAGGCGCGCGATCCCGCCGGCAAGCTGTTCGCCGGCAGCGTCGGGTTCGACTCCATCGAAGCCTTGGCGCCCGCCATGAAGCACGCGGGGCTGCACGCGCAGGTATGGGGCCCATACGACAGCTACCGCCAAAAGCTCGATTCCTTGGCCGACCTCGATATTCCCGTGGTGATCGACCACATGGCCAGCGTGGCGGTCGAGCGCGGCCTGGACGATCCGGTGTTCCAGGCCGTGCTGCGCCTGCTCAGGCGCGGGAAGGCGTGGATCAAGCTGTCGGTGTGCCGCGTTTCGAAGCAAGCGCCGCTGTATGCGGACTTGCGGCCGTTTCACGATGCCCTGCTGGCCGCGAACGAGGACCGGGTGCTGTGGGGATCGGATTGGCCGTATGTCCGGATGGGCGATGCCGCGCCCGACGTCGGGCGGCTGATCGACCTGGCCCATGAATGGTTCGGAGACGATGCGACGCGTGAAAAAGTGTGGGTGCGCAACCCGGCGGAGCTGTATGGCTTCGAAGAGACGAGAGGTTGAGGATGACCGTTGATGTGAGCGAAATGCAGGCATTCAGGGACAGCGCCAGGGATTTCCTGGCGCGGGATGACCATGGGGAACGCATACGGGCGCTGATCGCCGGAGACGGCGGCGTGGACCGGGACTTCTGGCGGCGGATCGCCGACGCCGGGTGGCCGGCCCTGCTGGTGCCCGAAGAACAGGGCGGCCTCGGACTGGGGCTGGCGGAAGCGGTCGCCATTGCCGAGGAAATCGGCAGGTCATATATTGCGGAACCCGTGTTGCCCGTGGCGGTGCAGGCGGTCAGCCTGCTTCGGCGCCTGCCCGGCGGCGCCCTGCGCGACGAACTCCTGGGCGGCATTGCCGACGGTTCGCGCCTGGTCGGCATGGCGTGGCAGCGGCGGCCGGGCCAGATCCGTGCCGAGGCGGCCGCCAGCGCGCGCGCGGACGGCGATGCATGGGTGCTGGCGGCCGAATACATGGGCGTTGCGCCTCTCCGGTCGGCGGACGGATGGCTGGCGCTGGCGAACGATGGCGGCGCGCCGATGCTGGTGTGGCTGCCGGCGGGGCAGGCGGGGATCTCGATCCAGCCTCAGCGCCGGCTGGACGGTGCCGAGGCGGGCACGCTCGTCCTGTCTTCCTGCAGGATAGCCGCGGCGCAAGTGCTCGCGCGCGGCGGCGAGGTGCTGGAATGGCTCGACGCCGCGCTGGACACCACGCGCATCGCGCAGGCGGCCCAGCTGCTGGGCGTGGCGCGCCGGGCTTTCGATGCCACCCTGGAATACATGAATGTCCGGGTGCAGTTCGGAAAGCCCATAGGCAGTTTCCAAAGCCTGCAGCATCGCATGGTCGACGCTTACATCCAGATCCAGCTGCTCGAATACGCCATTGCGCAAGCCCTGGCGCTGGTTGCGCAGTCGCCCGGCAGCCTGCCGATGCAGGCCAGCCGCCTGAAGGTGCGCGCGGAACAGGCGGCGAGCCTGGTCACGCGTCTTGCCGTGCAGATCCACGGCGGCATGGGATATTCCGACGAATCGGATATCGGCCTCGCCTTGAAGCGCGCCATCGCCCTGTCCAGTGAGCTGGGCAATGCCAGGGCGCACAGGAAGCGTTATGCCGGCGAGCTGTCCCGGTCCCTGCGGTCGGCTCAGGAAGCGGGGCAGGCGAAGCCGGATGACGATGCGCCTGGCGAATGGACGAGCTTTCCCAAGGATGCGGACTGGGACGCCATGCCCGAACAGGAGTTCCGCCGGATGCTGCGCGCCTTCTTCGCTCGCCATTATCCCGAACACCTGCGCCATAAGGCTTCCCGGCTGCACTGGCACCAGATCGAAGGCTGGTACAAGACGTTGTCGGCGCAAGGCTGGATCGCTCCCGCCTGGCCCAAAGAGTATGGCGGCATGGCCTTGCCTCCGGACAAGATGATTGCCTACATCGAAGAGCAGGAGCGCTACGGTGTGGGACGCCCGCCGGACCAGGGGCTGGTCATGCTCGGGCCCATTCTTTTCCGTTTCGGCACGCCCGGGCAGAAGGCCAGGTACCTGCCGCCCATACTGTCGGGCGAGCACGTCTGGGCGCAGGGGTATTCCGAGCCCAACGCCGGCTCCGACCTGGCGTCCCTGCGTTGCGAGGCCGTGCTGGACGGCGACCATTTCGTCGTCAATGGCCAGAAGACATGGTCCACGCTCGCGCAGGACGCCACCCATATGTTCATGCTGGTCCGCACCGACAAGACCGTCAAGAAGCAGGCCGGCATCAGCTTTCTCATGGTCGATCTGTCGTCGCCGGGGGTGCTGGTGCGCCCCATCAAGACGATTGCCGGCGATGAGGAATATTGCGAAGTGTTCTTCGACAACGTCAGGGTGCCGAAAGAAAACCTGGTGGGCGAAATGAACCAGGGGTGGGCGATATCCAAGGCGCTGCTGGGCTTCGAGCGCCTGTTCAGCGGCAGCCCCAAGCATACGCAGAACACCATGGGCATGATAGAGAAGGTCGCTTTGCGCAACGGCTTGTTCGACGACGGCGCCTTCGAGGCCGATTACGCCCAGCTGCATATCGACGTCGCCGATTTGTCCGCCGCCTATGCCGCCTTCTCTGAAATCGTGCGGCGCAATGAACCGCTGCCGGCCAATGTGTCGCTGCTCAAGATCTGGGCCACGGAAACCCACGAACGCACCGCCATGTTGCTCCTGGATGCCGCGCAGGAACACGCCGCGTCCGCGGGCCGCGTCGCCTTCGCAGGGCAAGAGGGGTCGGAAGTGGCGCTGGAGGGGGTGCAGCTTCCCCTGTTCAATGCGGCGGCAGCCAAGATCTTCAGCGGCACGAACGAAATCCAGCGCAATATCCTGGCGAAGACGGTCCTGAATCTGCCGACCTGAAGCCACAGCATGTAAGAGGAGTAAACGATAAATGGCGGAATGCCTTTCCCATATCCGTGTCCTGGACCTGAGCCGGGTGTTTTCGGGACCCTGGGCCGCCCAGATGCTGGCCGACCTGGGCGCCGATGTAATCAAGGTCGAACGGCCGGGGCGCGGCGACGACGTTCGCCAGCAAGGCTATCGGGCCAAGAATGCCGAAGGGCTGGAAACCCCCGAAACCTCTTCCTTCCTGGCGATGAACCGGGGCAAGCGTTCCATTTCGATCAATATGGCCGCGCCCGAAGGCCAAGAGCTGATCAGGAAGCTGGCTCGACATTGCGACGTGCTGATCGAAAACTTCAAGGCGGGCGATCTTGCGCGCTACGGGCTGGACTACGAGTCGCTGAAGGAAATCAATCCGCGCCTGGTCTATTGCTCCATCACGGGTTTCGGGCAGTCGGGCCCATACAGCCACCGGCCGGGCTACGATCCGATCTTCCAGTCCATGACCGGCCTGATGAGCCTGACGGGCAATCCGCCCGACGAACCCGGCGGCGGGCCGCAGAAAGTGGGTTACGCCGTGTCGGACATCAATGCGGGCTTGTATGCCGTCATCGGCATCCTCTCGGCGCTCAATCACCGGGACGCCGTATCGGGCCGGGGCCAGCACATCGACATCGCCCTGTTCGACGCGCAGTTGGCGTCGCTGTCGCACATGGCGATGAATTACCTGATATCGGGCGAAGTCCCGCAGCGCATGGGCACGGCGTCCGCCATCACCTGCCCGTACCAGGCCTTCGAGTGCAGCGACGGGCATCTGATGATCGCGGTGGGCAACGACTCGCAGTTCCGCCAGCTGTGCGAGATTCTGGGCATGCCCGAACTGGGCGGCGACCCACGCTTCGAATTGAATCGGCTGCGCGCCCGCAACCAGAAGGTGCTGGTGCCCATGCTGGCCGACGTATTCCGCGGCCGCAGCGTCAAGTACTGGCAGGAGCGGCTGGACGCCGCAAATGTGCCCTGCGGGCCCATCAACGACCTCAGCCAGGTTTTCGAGGACCCGCAGATCCAGCACCGCGAAATGCTGATCCGGATGGACCATTCGACCGTCGGCACGATTCCCCAGATCGCGAACCCCTTGAAGCTGTCGGAAACGCCCGTCAGCTATCGGCGTCCGCCGCCCACGCTCAGCCAGCACACCGACGAGGTCCTGTCCGATATGCTGGGCCTGGACGCGGCGGCGCTCGCGGAGCTGAAAGAAAGGCGGGTGATCTGAGGGCGCCGCCTACTTGAGCTTGATGTCCAGGCGAACGACGTCGCCCCGGTAGATGCCGTCGCCCACGAAGACAATGGTGCCGTCCTTGTCGATCGCGACGCGATGGACATGGGCGACGGGCGCGTTCAAGGGCAGCTGCAGCAATTCCGCGATTTCGGGATCCGCCGAACCCAGGGTGAGGGTTTGATGCGCCTCGGCGATCTCCAGGCCGGGCACTTCGCGCAGGATGCGCATGGACGTCTTGGTCTTGAAGGCTTTCGGGGGAATGCGCTTGCAGATCTGCTCGTCTATATAGGCTTCGCCCAGGTAATAGGGCTGGTCATTGCGCCAATGGCGGCGCTTCCAGTACTGGTAGCTGTCGGCGATGCGCCCGATGTTCGGGCCGACGGTGGTGGGAACGCGCTTTTCGCCGGCGGACAGGATTTCGATGCTCACGCCCTTGGGCGCCAGGAGCTGGCCGTCCCAGTTGGAGGCGACCTCGCACCAGAACTGCTCTTGAGGCTTGCCGATGACGAAAGTGCCTTTCGCCCGGTAGCGGGCGATCAGTTTTTCGGCTTCCAGCAGGTCGAGCGCCTGCCTGACCGTCGCGCGCGCGACATTGCATTCCTCGGCAAGCTCGTCCACGGTGGGGATTTGCCGCCCCACGGGCCATTGCCCCGATTCGACGCGACGGCGGAACAGGCTTGCCAGCTGCACATAACGGGCCGCCGCGCTGCGGCTGAAGTCGATGACTGTGTTCGATTTGCTTTGCTTGGTAGCCATTGTGACGTTCTGATATTCGCGGAAAACTCGTTCGTACCCTGGACGGCCTCAGCGCCGATTGTACTCATCCCGTGTGATCGGGTATATGCTTTGCGGCCTGTATAGTCCATAAGTGTAACCTATATAGGTTAATAACACGCCCTATTGACTTTAAGGGTGAATTGCCCTAGCATCGCTACCGGAACTCACCGCAAGCGCAGGCGCGCCGAGTCGCAGATTCGTTGTCATGAAAAGGGATGCCACATATGGGACAGCAATACAGTAAGGAAGCGGACAGCTCGAAGATCAACAAAAACAGGCGTTGTTTCCTGGGCGCGCTCGCCGGGGCGATGTCCATGGCGCTGACCATGCAGGCGCCCGCCATGGCCGCGGCGTACCCGGACAAGCCCATCAGGCTGATCGTGCCGTTTCCGGCCGGAGGCTCCACCGATACGGTGGCGCGCATCATCGCCAAGGGCCTGCAAGACGCCATGTCGGCCAGCTTCGTGGTGGAAAACCGCGCCGGCGCGGGAGGCACGGTGGGCATGGCGGCGGCGCTCCGCTCCGCGCCCGACGGCTACACCCTGGGCGTGGGCCCGGTCGGAGCCACCATCATCGCAAAGCTCATCGGCATGCAGGTGCCCTATGATCCCGTAAAAGACATCGTCCCCATCGCCAACATGGGTTCGCTTCCCCTGGTGTTCGCCGTGAAAAGCGATCTTCCGGTCAAGAGCCTGGGCGAGCTCGTTGCGCTGGCGAAATCCAAGCCGGGGGCGCTGTCCTACGGCACGTCGGGCGCGGGCACGCCCGGCCACCTCGCGTTCGAATACCTCAAGAAGCTTGCCGGGCTCGATATCGTGCACGTGCCTTACAAGGGCGATGCGCCGCTGACCACCGATCTTCAGGGCGGCCAGCTGGAAATCGGCATACTCACCGGCCCGGCGGCGGTGGCCCAGGCAAAGAGCGACAAGCTGAAGTACCTGGCCGTCACCAGCGGCGTCCGCTACCCGCAATTGCCCGACGTCCCCACCGTGGCCGAAGCAGGCTACAAGGACTACAACATCACCATCTGGAACGTGCTGGTGGCCCCCGCCGGGACCGACCCGGCCGTCATCGCCACCCTGAATGGCGCCATGAACAAAGTGTTTGCGCTGGAATCCACCAAAGAAACCCTGAAGGCGCAAGGTTTTCTGCCTTCCGTCTTCATGAGCCCCGAGGCCGCCGCCGCTTTCGTGGCGAGCGAACGGAAAGCCTGGGAAACCATCGTCGGCACCACGGGCGTCACCCTCTCCAACTGAGCCGGCCGCCTGCCGGCCCCGAACACGCGCCCGCGCCGTTTCCCCGGAAACGCCGCGGGCGTTTTCATGGGCGGGCGCCCGGGCGGGGCCGCGCAAACCCCTGCACCAATTTTTTGATTGACTCGCACCCGGTAGCCGTGCTAGCATTGCGAGCTTACTTTAGAGTGCCTTGCCAGCATTTTAGAGTCAGACAGCTCGCTTTGCAGCAAGATCACAGCAAGACCCAAGTCGCTCTTTACGTATTCGGTTCTGGCGGCTTCTTGCGCAAACGCAGCGCGAAACCGCAGCAAAGCGCCTTAAACACCAGGCGTTCAATTAAATACGTATACCAGTGCGCGCATGCGCCTGGTCAAGTCACAGGATGCGTAAAGGTCATGCCAACCATTAGCCAACTCGTGCGCAAGCCGCGCGAAGTAAGTCGCGCGAACAGCAAGAGCCCCGCGCTCGAAAACTGCCCTCAGCGCCGCGGTGTCTGCACTCGCGTGTACACCACCACCCCCAAGAAGCCGAACTCGGCTTTGCGTAAAGTCGCCAAGGTGCGCCTCACCAACGGATTCGAAGTCATTTCGTACATCGGCGGCGAAGGCCACAACCTGCAGGAGCACTCGGTCGTGCTGGTGCGTGGCGGCCGCGTGAAGGACTTGCCCGGCGTGCGCTACCACATCGTGCGCGGTTCCCTCGACCTGCAAGGCGTCAAGGATCGCAAGCAAGCTCGCTCCAAGTACGGCGCGAAACGCCCGAAGAAAGCCTAATCATTTTTCCGGTCCAGTAAATCTGGTCGTATATCAGTGCAGCCATGGGCGGGCGCCCATAGCATGTAAGTGGCCATTTCGATGAATGGCCGTGGCCGCGGTAGCGGTTCAACTGAACTGTCACAAGGAAGTTAAAAATGCCTCGTCGTCGCGAAGTTCCCAAGCGTGAGATTCTCCCCGACCCCAAATTCGGCAGCGTAGAGCTCGCCAAATTCATGAACGTTGTTATGTTGTCTGGCAAGAAAGCCGTTGCCGAACGTATTGTTTACGGCGCTTTCGACCAGATCCAGGCTAAAACTGGCAAAGAGCCTATTGAAGTGTTCAACACTGCAATCAACAACATCAAGCCTATCGTCGAAGTAAAGAGCCGCCGTGTAGGTGGCGCGAACTATCAAGTGCCGGTTGAAGTGCGTCCTGTGCGCCGCCTGGCCCTTGCCATGCGCTGGCTGCGCGAAGCGGCCAAGAAGCGCGGCGAGAAATCGATGGAACTGCGCCTGGCCGGTGAACTGCTCGATGCCTCCGAAGGCCGCGGCGGGGCAATGAAGAAGCGTGAGGACACGCACAAGATGGCCGAGGCCAACAAGGCATTCAGCCATTTCCGCTGGTAATCTAAGGACACTATCATGGCCCGCAAAACCCCAATCGAGCGCTATCGCAACATTGGCATCTCTGCCCACATCGACGCAGGGAAAACCACGACAACAGAGCGTATCCTGTTCTACACCGGCGTCAACCACAAGATTGGCGAAACCCATGAAGGCTCGGCCACCATGGACTGGATGGAGCAGGAGCAAGAGCGCGGCATCACGATTACCTCGGCCGCCACGACGGCATTCTGGCGCGGCATGGCCGGCGATCGCCCCGAGCACCGCATCAACATCATCGACACCCCGGGACACGTCGACTTCACCATCGAAGTCGAGCGCTCCATGCGCGTCCTGGACGGCGCCTGCATGGTGTATTGCGCGGTGGGCGGCGTGCAGCCACAGTCGGAAACCGTTTGGCGCCAGGCCAACAAGTACGGCGTTCCCCGCCTTGCGTTCATCAACAAAATGGACCGCACCGGCGCGAACTTCTTCAAGGTCTACGACCAGCTCAAGCTGCGCCTGAAAGCCAACCCCGTGCCCATCGTCATCCCCATCGGCGCCGAAGACTCCTTCAAGGGCGTGGTCGACCTGATCCGCATGAAGGGCATCATCTGGGACGAAGCCAGCCAGGGCACCAAGTTCGAATACGTCGACATCCCGGCCGAACTGGTCGACCAGGCCAATGAATGGCGCGAGAAGCTCGTCGAGGCGGCCGCCGAGTCGTCCGAAGAGCTCATGGACAAGTACCTTGAATCGGGCGAGCTGACCGAGGAAGAAATCAACAAGGGCCTGCGCACGCGCACCATCGCCGGCGAAATCCAGCCCATGCTGTGCGGTACCGCCTTCAAGAACAAGGGCGTGCAGCGCATGCTCGACGCCGTGCTCGATTACCTGCCCTCGCCCGTGGACATCCCCCCGGTCGAAGGCGTCGACGACGACGGCAATCCCATCAGCCTGCCCGCCTCCGACGACGCCAAGTTCTCGGCGCTGGCGTTCAAGCTCATGAGCGACCCCTTCGTCGGCCAGCTGACCTTCGTGCGCGTGTACTCCGGCGTCCTGAATGCCGGCGAAACCGTCTACAACCCGGTCAAGGGCAAGAAAGAGCGCATCGGCCGCATCCTGCAGATGCACGCGAACAACCGTGCGGAAATCAAGGAAGTTCTGGCGGGCGACATCGCCGCCGTGGTGGGCCTGAAAGACGTGACCACGGGTGAAACCCTGTGCGACGTCGGCCAGCACATCCTGCTCGAACGCATGGAATTCCCCGAGCCCGTCATTTCCCAGGCGGTCGAGCCCAAGACCAAGGCCGACCAGGAAAAAATGGGTATTGCGCTGTCGCGCCTGGCCCAGGAAGATCCTTCCTTCCGCGTTCGCAGCGACGAAGAATCCGGCCAGACCATCATTTCGGGCATGGGCGAGCTCCACCTCGAAGTCCTGGTCGACCGCATGCGCCGCGAATTCGGCGTCGAGGCCAACGTCGGCAAGCCGCAAGTGGCTTACCGCGAGACCATCCGCAAGACCTGCGAAGAAGTCGAAGGCAAGTTCGTCAAGCAGTCCGGCGGTCGCGGCCAGTACGGCCACGTCGTGCTCAAGCTCGAGCCCCTGCCTCCCGGCGGCGGCTACGAGTTCGTCGACGCGATCAAGGGCGGCGTGGTGCCGCGCGAATACATCCCGGCCGTCGACAAGGGCATCCAGGAAACCCTGCCCGCGGGCGTGGTGGCCGGCTATCCGGTGGTAGACGTCAAGGTCACGTTGTTCTTCGGTTCGTACCACGACGTGGACTCGAACGAAAACGCGTTCCGCATGGCGGCTTCCATGGCGTTCAAGGACGGCATGCGCAAGGCCAGTCCCGTGCTGCTCGAGCCCATGATGGCCGTCGAGGTCGAAACGCCGGAAGACTACGCCGGCACGGTGATGGGTGATCTTTCCTCTCGTCGCGGCATGGTCCAGGGCATGGACGATATCGTCGGCGGCGGCAAGATCATCAAGGCCGAGGTCCCCCTGGCCGAAATGTTCGGTTACTCGACCAGCCTGCGTTCGCAAACGCAAGGTCGCGCGACCTACACGATGGAGTTCAAGCACTATGCCGAGGCTCCCAAGAACGTTGCTGATGAAGTCATCAGCGCGCGCAGCAAGTAATTAACCAATATTCCCGTCCGCGCATGCGGGCGGGACACTTTTTTGTTTCCTTGAAAACATTGATGGGATAAATCATGGCAAAAGGTAAGTTTGAACGGACCAAACCGCACGTCAACGTAGGCACGATCGGTCACGTTGACCACGGCAAGACGACCCTGACGGCGGCGATCACGACGGTGCTGGCCAAGGCGTTCGGTTCGGGCGAAGCCAAGGGCTACGACCAGATCGACGCGGCGCCCGAAGAGAAGGCGCGCGGCATCACGATCAACACCTCGCACGTCGAGTACGAAACGCAGGCGCGCCACTACGCGCACGTGGACTGCCCGGGCCACGCGGACTACGTCAAGAACATGATCACGGGCGCGGCGCAAATGGACGGCGCGATCCTGGTGGTGTCGGCCGCCGACGGCCCGATGCCGCAAACGCGCGAGCACATACTGCTGTCGCGCCAGGTGGGCGTGCCGTACATCATCGTGTTCCTGAACAAGGCCGACATGGTCGACGATGAAGAGCTGCTCGAGCTGGTGGAAATGGAAGTGCGCGAGCTGCTGTCCAAGTACGACTTTCCGGGCGACGACACGCCGATCATCAAGGGCTCGGCCAAGCTGGCGCTCGAGGGCGACGAAGGTCCGCTGGGCAAGGAAGCGATCCTGAAGCTGGCCGAGGCGCTGGACTCGTACATCCCCACGCCCGAGCGTGCGGTCGACGGTACGTTCCTGATGCCGGTGGAAGACGTGTTCTCGATCTCGGGCCGCGGCACGGTGGTGACGGGCCGTATCGAGCGCGGCGTGATCAAGGTCGGCGAGGAAATCGAGATCGTGGGGATCAAGGACACGGTCAAGACCACGTGCACGGGTGTGGAAATGTTCCGCAAGCTGCTCGATCAGGGCGAGGCGGGCGATAACGTGGGTATTTTGCTGCGCGGCACCAAGCGCGAAGACGTCGAGCGCGGCCAGGTGCTGGCCAAGCCCGGCTCGATCAAGCCGCACACGGACTTCACGGCCGAGGTGTACATTCTGTCCAAGGACGAGGGCGGGCGCCACACGCCGTTCTTCCAGGGCTATCGTCCGCAGTTCTACTTCCGCACGACGGACGTGACCGGCACGATCGAGCTGCCGGCGGACAAGGAAATGGTGCTGCCTGGCGATAACGTGTCGATGAAGGTGAGCCTGATCGCGCCGATCGCCATGGAAGAGGGCCTGCGCTTTGCCATCCGCGAAGGCGGCCGTACCGTGGGCGCGGGCGTCGTCGCCAGCATCACGAAGTAATCAGCACATGCTGCCCGACGGGGGGCGACCGCTCCCCGTCACTTTCGTTCTTTAGGAATTTCCATGAAAAACCAGAAAATCCGCATCCGTTTGAAAGCGTTTGACTACAAGCTGATCGACCAGTCCGCCGCTGAAATCGTTGAAACAGCCAAACGTACGGGCGCGGTCGTGCGCGGTCCCGTACCTCTGCCGACTCGTATTCGTCGCTACGACGTGCTGCGTTCCCCGCACGTCAACAAAACGTCGCGTGACCAGTTCGAAATGCGCACCCACCAGCGTCTCATGGACATCGTGGACCCGACAGACAAGACTGTCGACGCCCTGATGCGCCTGGACCTGCCCGCGGGCGTGGACGTCGAGATCGCACTGCAGTAAGATCCAGAAGCAAAAAACGCCGGGCCAGCGCCCGGCGTTTTTCATTGGAGCGGGGGCGCGGCGCTAGGCCGCGGCCTCATAGGCCGGCTCGCCGGCGATGTATACCGCCAGCGTCGCCCGGTCATCGGCCATGGTCATTTGTATGAAAAGCGCTTCCTCGATGCCGCGGCAATGCCGCATGCGGAACTCGATGAGCGGGGTGGACGCAAGGTTCAGCACCACCAGGTCCGCCTCCATGCCCGGCGCGATGCTGCCTATGTGCTCGTCCAGGCACAGCGCCCGCGCGGCGCCGCGCGTCGCCAGGTAGAAGGCGCGGGGCGCCGAAAGCGAGTAGTCGCCAAGCTGGGCCACTTTGTAGGCGGCGCCCATGGTCTGCAGCATGGAAAGCGAGGTGCCCGCGCCGATGTCGCTGCCCAGCCCGACCCGGACGGCCCCCGGCCGCTGGAAGGCCCGTTGATAATCGAACAGGCCGCTGCCCAGGAACGTATTGGACGTGGGGCAGTGCGCAATGGCCGAGCCGCTCTCCGTCAAGTGCCGCCATTCGGGCTCGGCCAGATGGACGGCGTGGCCGAAGACCGACCGGGGCCCCGTCAGGCCGTAGTGCCGGTAGACGTCCAGGTAGTGCGCGTGTTCAGGAAACAGCCGGCGCACCCAGTCCACTTCGTGCCGGTTCTCGGAAATATGGGTTTGCAGGTGCGTGCCCGGGTAGCGCTTCCACAAGGCGCCGGCCGCCTCCAGCTGCGCCGGGGTGCAGGAAGGGGCGAAGCGCGGCGTAATGGCATAGGACAGCCGGCCGCGCCCATGCCATTTGCGGATCAGCGCTTCGGACTCGTCGTAGGCCGAGCGCGCGTCGTCGCACAGCGCGCCCGGGGCATTGCGGTCCATGAGGACTTTGCCGGCGATCATGCGCATGTTGCGGGCCTGTGCGGCATCGAAGAAGGCATCGACCGATGCCGGGTGGACCGTGCAGTACACCGACGCCGTGGTCGTGCCGGCGCGCAGGCATTGATCCAGAAAAAAATCGGACACCCGCCGCGCGTGCGCCGCGTCGCCAAACTGCTGCTCGACCTCGAAGGTGTATTGGTTCAGCCAATCGAGCAGCTGCTTGCCGTAGGCGCCCATCATTTGCAGCTGGGGGTAATGCGCGTGCATGTCGATGAAGCCGGGCAGGATGAGCGCGTCGCCGTAGTGTTTCAGCTCATGCCCGTCGAGCCGCGCGCGCAGCCGATCGTAGCTGCCGAAGCCGGTGATCCTGCCGTTTTCCACCAGGGTCAGGCCGTCGGTTTCGTAGTGCATGGCGGCGGCGTCTCCGGCTTCGAAGGGGTCGGCGCGGAAGGTCAGCGTGGGGCCGCGCAAGGCGAGGCGGTTGGGGCGGGCTTGCACTGGCGGGTACTCCGGTAGGCTTGGATGCGCGGGCCGTGGCGTGCGCGGCATGAGGGCGGCGGGATTGCGCCGCTTCCTTCAATTTTGCACGTTTCTGCTTCGCCCTGCATGCGCCGCAAACTTGCGTTTGCCTTACCATGCCGAAACGTGTTAAATTGCTAAGCTTCGCCGAAAAATCATTTGGCGAAGGGTTTTTAGCTTCCTAGCCAGGATTTGCAGCGGAATCGCTAGCAAGAGTCTATTGCGGGAAACTTGTAGAAAACGGCGCGTGCGGTTTCATGGCACGCGGTTATTAGCCCCGACCAATCGCAGTCGGGAATGGAGAAAACGATGTCGAACTCGACACCTACGCCCGCCGCCTACCGGCTGGGGCTTGTGGGGCGTAAAGTCGGCATGACCCGTATTTTCACGGAAGATGGCGAGTCCATCCCCGTGACCGTGCTGGACGTGTCGAACAACCGCATCACGCAAGTCAAGTCGCCGGAAGTGGATGGTTATGCGGCTGTGCAAGTTGCCTACGGCACACGTCGTGCAACCCGCGTCACCAAGCCCCAGGCTGGGCACTATGCAAAGGCCGGCGTTGAAGCCGGCAGCATCCTGAAGGAATTCCGCCTCGATCCCGCCAAAGCCGCTGAATTCACAGCCGGCTCCGTCGTGGCCGTCGAAAGCGTGTTCGAAGCAGGACAGAAGGTTGATGTCACCGGCACCACGATCGGTAAAGGCTTTGCCGGCACCATCAAGCGCCACCACTTCGGCGCGCAGCGCGCCTCGCATGGCAACTCGCGCTCGCACCGCGTGCCCGGCTCCATCGGCCAGGCGCAGGATCCCGGCCGTATTTTCCCCGGTAAGAAGATGTCCGGCCATCTGGGCGACGTCACCCGTACCGTTCAAAACCTCGACATCGTGCGTGTCGATGCAGAGCGCGGTCTGCTGCTGGTCAAGGGCGCCGTCCCCGGCCACAAGAATGCAGACGTCGTCGTGCGTCCCGCCATCAAGATGTCGGCCAAGAAAGGAGCCTAATTATGGAACTCAAGCTCCTGAATGACCAGGGTCAGTCCGCGTCCACCTACGCCGCTCCCGATACGATTTTCGGCCGCGACTTCAACGAAGCGCTGGTTCACCAGATCGTCGTGGCGTTCCAGGCCAATGCGCGCAGCGGCAACCGCGCCCAGAAGGGCCGCGACACCGTCAAGCACAGCACCAAGAAGCCGTGGCGCCAGAAAGGCACCGGCCGCGCCCGTTCGGGCATGACGTCCTCGCCCATCTGGCGTGGAGGCGGCCGCGCGTTCCCCAGCTCGCCCGACGAGAACTTCACGCAGAAGGTCAACAAGAAAATGTATCGTGCCGGTATCCGCGCGATCCTTTCCCAGTTGGCCCGCGAAGACCGCATCGCCGTCGTCGATACGTTCGCCCTGGACGCCCCCAAGACCAAACTTGCGGCCGACAAGCTCAAGAACATGGGTCTGGAATCGGTGCTCATCATCACCGACGTGCTCGACGAAAACGTTTATCTCGCTACGCGCAACCTTCCGCACGTTGCCGTGGTTGAACCGCGTTATGCCGATCCGCTCTCTCTGATCCACTACAAGAAAGTGCTGATCACCAAGCCGGCTATCGCTCAACTCGAGGAGATGTTGGGATGAACGCCGAACGCCTAATGCAAGTTATCCTGGCTCCCGTCGTGACCGAAAAGGCCACGTTCGTTGCCGAAAAAAATCAGCAAATCGCTTTCCGTGTCGTGGCCGACGCCACCAAGCCTGAAATCAAGGCCGCCGTCGAACTGCTGTTCAAGGTTGAGGTCGAGTCGGTGCAGGTCCTGAACCGCAAAGGCAAGGAAAAGCGTTTTGGCCGTTTCATGGGTCGCCGCCGTAACGAGCGCAAAGCATATGTGTCGCTCAAAGACGGTCAGGAACTCGACTTTACGGAGGTGAACTAAATGGCACTCGTAAAAGTCAAGCCGACTTCGGCCGGTCGCCGCGGCATGATCAAGGTCGTCAGCCCTGATCTGTACAAGGGCGAACCGTTCGCAGCTCTGCTCGAAAAGAAAAAGCGTGGCTCGGGCCGTAACAACAACGGCCACGTCACGGTTCGTCATCGTGGCGGCGGCCACAAGCAGCACTATCGCATCGTCGATTTCCGCCGCAACAAAGACGGTATTCCCGCCAAGGTCGAGCGCCTTGAATACGACCCCAACCGTACCGCGCACATTGCATTGCTGTGCTACGCGGACGGCGAGCGCCGTTACATCATCGCTCCCCGCGGCCTGGAAGTCGGCGCCACGCTGATGTCCGGCCTGGATGCTCCCATCCGCGCCGGCAACACGCTGCCCATCCGCAACATCCCGGTCGGCGCGACCATCCATTGCATCGAAATGCTTCCGGGCAAGGGTGCGCAAATGGCTCGCTCGGCAGGCGCTTCGGCCGTGCTGCTGGCTCGTGAAGGCGTCTACGCCCAGGTGCGCCTGCGCTCGGGCGAAGTCCGCCGCGTGCACATCGACTGCCGCGCCACCATAGGCGAAGTCGGCAACGAAGAGCACAGCCTGCGCCAGATCGGCAAGGCCGGCGCCATGCGCTGGCGCGGTGTCCGCCCGACGGTCCGTGGCGTTGCCATGAACCCGGTCGATCACCCGCACGGTGGTGGCGAAGGGCGTACCGGCGAAGGCCGCGAACCGGTCAGCCCATGGGGCACGCCGGCCAAGGGCTACAGAACCCGTCGTAACAAGCGCACAGACAATATGATTGTCTCGCGCCGCAAGCGCAAGTAAGGGGCGAACAACATGTCACGTTCGATCAAAAAAGGCCCATTCGTCGACGCGCATCTGATCAAGAAGGTCGATGCGGCCGTCGAAGGCAAAGAGAAAAAGCCGATCAAAACCTGGTCGCGCCGTTCAACCATCCTGCCCGAGTTCATTGGGCTGACGATTGCTGTGCACAATGGCCGCCAGCACGTTCCCGTTTACATCAACGAGAACATGGTCGGTCACAAGCTCGGCGAGTTCGCGCTGACCCGTACGTTCAAGGGTCACGCCGCGGACAAGAAGTCCAAGAGGTAAGTGATGGAAACTACTGCAATTATCCGTGGAGTCCATATCTCGGCCCAGAAAACCCGTCTCGTTGCGGATCTCATCCGCGGCAAGTCGGTTGCCCAGGCCCTGAATATCCTGACTTTCACACCCAAGAAGGCCGCGGGCATCCTCAAGAAGGCTCTTGAGTCCGCGATCGCCAACGCCGAGCACAACGACGGCGCCGACATCGATGAACTCAAGGTCACCACCATCTATGTGGACAAGGGCCAGTCGATGAAGCGTTTCTCCGCGCGTGCAAAAGGTCGTGGTAACCGTATCGAGAAGCAGACCTGCCACATCGTGGTCAAGGTCGGCGCGTAAGGAGTCACAATGGGACAGAAAATTCACCCGATTGGGTTCCGCCTCTCGGTAAGCCGCAACTGGAGTTCGCGCTGGTTCGCTGACGACAAGGCATTCGGCGGCATGCTCGCCGAAGACATCCGCGTGCGCGAGTACCTGAAGAAGAAGCTCAAGAGCGCTTCCGTCGGCCGCGTCGTCATCGAGCGTCCCGCCAAGAACGCCCGCATCACGGTCTACTCGGCTCGTCCGGGTGTCGTGATCGGCAAGCGCGGCGAAGACATCGAAAGCCTGAAGTCCGATCTGCAGCGCCTGATGGGCGTGCCCGTGCACGTCAACATCGAGGAAATCCGCAAGCCCGAGACCGACGCCCAGCTGATCGCCGACTCGATCGCCCAGCAGCTCGAAAAACGCATCATGTTCCGCCGCGCCATGAAGCGCGCCATGCAGAACGCGATGCGCCTTGGTGCCCAGGGCATCAAGATCATGAGCTCGGGCCGCTTGAACGGCATCGAAATCGCCCGCACGGAATGGTATCGCGAAGGCCGCGTGCCCCTGCATACCCTGCGTGCCAACATCGATTACGGTACTTCCGAAGCGCAAACGACTTACGGCATCATCGGTATCAAAGTCTGGGTCTACAAGGGCGACATGCTGCCCAACGGCGAAATGCCCCCCGAGACCGCCGCTCCTCGCGACGAAGAGCGCCGTCCGCGCCGTTCGCCCCGTGGCGAACGCCCCGACGGCCGTCGTCCCGGCGGGCGCGGCCGTGGTGGCCCTCGCAAAGACGCCGCGCAAGCCAACGCTGCGCCGGCGCCTGAAGGAGAATAAACATGCTGCAACCGTCACGCAGAAAATACCGCAAAGAGCACAAGGGCCGCAATACCGGCCTGGCTACGCGCGGTGCACAAGTCTCGTTCGGCGAGTTCGGTCTGAAGGCCACGGGCCGTGGCCGCCTGACCGCTCGCCAGATCGAATCCGCTCGTCGCGCGATCAACCGCCACATCAAACGTGGCGGCCGTATCTGGATACGCATCTTCCCCGACAAGCCCATTTCGCAGAAGCCTGCCGAAGTTCGTATGGGTAACGGCAAGGGCAATCCGGAATACTGGGTCGCGGAAATTCAACCCGGCAAGGTGCTCTATGAAATGGAAGGCGTGAGCGAAGAGCTCGCGCGCGAAGCTTTCCGCCTGGCCGCCGCTAAGTTGCCGATTGCCACGACCTTCGTGTCGCGCCACATTGGTGCTTAAGGAGACCTCATGAAAGCCAGCGAACTCCGTTCCAAGAACGCCACCGAGCTCCAGACCGAGCTCGAGAGCCTGCTGAAGGCACAATTCAACCTGCGCATGCAGCGTGCCACCCAGCAGCTTTCCAACACCAGCCAGATCGGCAAGGTCCGCCGCGACATCGCGCGCATCCGCACCATCATGACTGAGAACGCAGGAAAGTAAAATGAGCGAAACTCAAAACACTCAACCGGCAAAGCGCCAGCGTACTCTGATTGGCCAGGTTGTGAGCAACAAAATGGACAAGACTGTCGTGGTCCGCGTCGAGCGCCGCGTCAAGCATCCCATTTTCGGCAAGATCATCGTGCGCTCCAACAAGTACAAGGCGCATGACGAGAACAACCAGTACAACGAAGGCGACACGGTCGAAATCGCGGAGGGTCGTCCGATCTCCCGCGACAAGGCGTGGACCGTCGTGCGCTTGCTGGAAGCCGCTCGCGTGATCTGATCGCGCCATGGGTCCAGGCCTCGCGGGGCCTGGGCTGGTGTGGAAAACTGGGGCCAGGCCTGTAAAAGGGCGCTGGCCCCAGTGCCGTTCGGGCTTGCCGTCATGGGGCCCCGCCCCTGGGTTTCATCCTTCCTTCAGCGCCCGGCGCAGCACCTTGCCCACGTTGCTGCGCGGCAGGTCCTTGCGGAACTCCACGTGGCGCGGCACTTTGTAGCCGGTGAGCTTGCCGCGGCAGAAGTCGATGAGCTCTTTCTCGGTCACGCGGTCGTTCTTGCGGATGACGAACAGCTTCACGACTTCGCCCGAGTGCTCGTCGGGTATGCCGATGGCGGCGGCTTCCAGGACGTCGGGGTGCTGCACCGCCACGGCCTCGACTTCGTTGGGGTACACGTTGAAGCCCGATACCAGGATCATGTCCTTCTTGCGGTCGCGTATGTACAGGTAGCCTTCCTCGTCCACGCAGCCGATGTCGCCCGTTCGAAGAAAGCCGTCGGCGCCGAGCACGGCCTGGGTTTCGTCGGGCCGCTTCCAATAGCCCCGCGTGACCTGGGGGCCGCGCACGCAGATCTCGCCGTTTTCGCCCAGCGGCACCTCGCGGCCTTCGTGGTCGCGTATGGAGATGTCAGTGGAAGGCACCGGCAGGCCGATGGAGCCCGTGAAGCTGCGCTTGTCCAGCGGGTTGATGCAGACGGCGGGAGAGGTCTCCGTCAGGCCGTAGGCCTGCGCCAGCGGTGTGCCGGTGACCTCCAGCCAGCGTTGCGCCACAGTTTCCTGCACCGCCATCCCGCCGCCCAGGGAGATGTGCAGGGCGCTGAAGTCCAGCTTCGCGAAACCGGGATGGTGCAGCAAGGCGTTGAACAGCGTGTTGACGCCGGTGATCGCCGTGAAGCGCGTCTGCGACATGCTCTTGACCAGGCCGGGGATGTCACGCGCGTTCAAGATCAGCAGATTGCGCGCGCCCAGCCTGAAGAAGGCCAGGCAGTTGGCCGTGAGCGCGAAGATGTGGTACAGCGGCAGGGCGGTGACGATGCATTCCTGCTCGCCGTTTACATAGGGCTGCAGCCAGGCGTAAGCCTGGCACAGGTTGGACACCATGTTGCCGTGCGACAGCATGGCGGCTTTCGATACGCCGGTGGTGCCGCCAGTGTATTGCAGCAGCGCAAGATCGTCGTGCTCCATGCGCGGCCGGGTGTAGCCGGCGTCGCGGCCCAGCGACAGGGCTTGCCTGAGCCGCAGGGCGCCGGGCAGCTCGTATGCCGGCACCAGCTTCTTGACACGTCTGACCACCAGGTCGATGACGGCGCCCTTGACGGAGCCGAGCATGTCGCCGACGCTGGTGACGACGATGTGCCGGAGCGACAGTTCCGGCAGCGCCTTCTGCAAGGTGTGGGCGAAGTTCTCGGCGATGACGATGGTTTCGGCGCCCGAATCCGCCAGCTGGTGTTGGAGCTCGCTGGCCGTGAACAGCGGGTTGATGCCCACCGCCGCCGCGCCGGCGCGCAGGACGCCGAACAGGCATATGGGGTACTGCAGCAGATTGGGCATCATGATGGCGACGCGGTCGCCCTTGCCGACGCCGACCGACTGCAGCCAGGCCGCGAACCTGCGGGAATGGGCGTCGACCTCGGCGTAGGTCAGTTCCGAGCCCATGCTGATGTAGGCGACATTCCGCGCGTATCGCTGGCAGCTTTCCTCGACCACGGCCAGCAGGGAATCATAGCCGGCCGCGTCTTCGGTGATGTCGGCGGGCACGCCAGGCGGGTATTGATCGAGCCAGATGCGCTCCATGGTCGTCGTCTCCTGTGAGCCTGTGTCTACCGCCCCATCGTAGCATTCGCCCGGCATGAACGCGCCGGGGGCCGGGCGTGCCCGGCCCCCGCAAGCGCCACGCGCTCAGATATGCGTGACGAACTTGGTGACGAGGTAGCCGTCGAAGGTCTCCATGCCGCCTTCGCTGCCGATGCCGCTGTCCTTGATGCCGCCGAACGGGGTTTCGGGCAGGGCGCTGCCGAAGTGGTTGATGTTGACCATGCCGGCCTCGATGCCGTTGGACACCTTCGTTGCGGTTTGCAGCGAATTGGTGAACACATAGGACGACAGGCCGAACGGCAGGGAGTTGGCCCGGCGGATGACGTCGTCGGTATCGTTGAACCGGACCACGGGCGCGATCGGGCCGAAGGGTTCTTCGGTCATGAGCATGGAGTCTTCAGGCAGGTCCGTGACCACCGTGGGCGAGAAGAAATGCCCTTTCTCGCCCAGGCGCTCGCCGCCCAGCACGACTTTGCCGCCCAGGCTGCGGGCGTTGTCCACGAATTTTTCCATGGTGGGCACCCGCCGCGCATGGGCCAGCGGGCCCATTTGCGTGTCGGGTTCCAGGCCGTCGCCGACTTTGATGGACTTGAGGGTGTCGATGAAGCTGCTGAGGAACTGATCGTAGATTTTCTCGTGGACGTAGAAGCGGGTGGGCGAGACGCACACCTGCCCGGCGTTGCGCACCTTGAAGCGCGCCAATTGCTTGGCGGCGCGATCGACGTCGGCATCGTCGAAGACCAGCACCGGCGAATGGCCGCCGAGCTCCATGGTGACGCGCTTCATGTGGGCGCCGGCCAGCGCGGCCAGTTGCTTGCCCACCGGCACCGAACCGGTGAAGGACACCTTGCGCACGATGGGCGAGCGGATCAGGTAGTCTGAGATTTCGCTGGGCACGCCCCACACGATGTTGAGCACGCCGGGAGGCAGGCCGGCATCGTGGAAGATGCGGGCGATGGCCATGACGGCGCTGGGCGCGTCTTCGGGGCCTTTCAGGATGATGGTGCAGCCCGCGCCGATCGCCGCGCAGATCTTGCGGATGGCCTGGTTGTAGGGGAAGTTCCAGGGCGTGAATGCCGCGCACACGCCTATGGGCTCGCGCAGCACCATCTGGCGCACTTCGGGGCTGCGCGGCGGGATCACACGGCCGTAGATGCGGCGGCATTCTTCGGCGTGCCAATCGGCGTGGTCGGCGCAAGACATGACTTCGCCCACCGACTCGGCCAGGGGCTTGCCCTGGTCCATGGTCATGTTGCGCCCGATTTCCTGGGCGCGGTCGCGCGACAGCTGGGCGGCCTTGCGCAGGATTTCGGAGCGCAGCATGGGCGAGCTCTTGCGCCAGCTTTCGAAGGCGCGGTTCGCGGCGGCCAGCGCGCGGTCCAGGTCCGCCTTGCGGGCATGGGGCAGGCGGCCCAGGACTTCCAGGGTCGCGGGGTTGGTGACTTCCTCGGTATCCCGGCCGTCGCCGGACAGGAATTCACCATCTATATATAAGGCTAGTGTCTCGTACATTTTTGTATCACTTCTGATTGGAATGCGCGCTGCGGCGAAAGGGATGGAAAACCACCTTCCTTTATAGCACGGAGCGCCCGTGCCGCCGTAGGCTGGCAGGCGGCATGCCGGCGCGCCGTTCCTCTTTTTTTCGGCGCCTCCATGCCGCCCCGTGGATGGGCTTGTTGACATTTGTTGTATCTGTTTAGTTTGCAGGCGCGTGAAAATGTAGCCAATGCTGAAATTTCCCGATACAATTAGCCGCAGTGAAACAAGTCAGTAACAATTGAGCTGTGAAAGTTTCACGTCTCAAGGATCGCTATGGGCCGCAGGGCCCAAGGCGTTCCGTCAAGACGCAAGGTTATGCCTCAAGAATACGGGCCGGAAGCCCGTAGCTCCGCCTTGCCACACCGTAGCGAGCTTTTACGTGAGTCCCTCCGTCAAGGCGTACGTTCTAGACCATCATCCACAGCACCGGCGACGCCGGCGGCTTGCCATGGCTCGCGCCCGCCGTTCGCCGCTTTTGCCACTTTCGCCACTCTTTGTCAGCAACATCACAATGAAGCCAATACGCAAGGCAGTATTCCCCGTGGCCGGTCTGGGCACACGTTTTCTACCGGCTACCAAGGCCATGCCCAAGGAGATGCTGCCCATCGTCGACAAGCCTTTGATCCAATACGCGGTCGAAGAGGCCGTCGCCGCGGGCATTACCGAACTGGTTTTCGTGACCGGCCGCCACAAGCGTTCCATAGAAGACCATTTCGACCGCCTGCCGGAACTGGAAATCGAATTGGCGGCGAAAGACAAGCATGCCTTGCTCGAAACGGTGAAGAACATCATTCCCGCTTCCGTCACGTGCGTCTATACCCGGCAGGCGGTTCCGCTGGGGCTGGGGCACGCGATCCTATGCGCGGCGCCCATCGTCGGCAACGAGCCCTTCGCCGTGCTGCTGGCCGACGATCTCATCGATTCGGACATTTCCGCCACCCGGCAGCTGGTGGAAGCGGCGCATCGCCACGACGGCAGCGTCCTGGCCTTGCAGTCGGTCAAGCGCGAACACACGGCCAAATACGGCATCGTGTCGGGCTCGGAGCTGGACAAGCGCTGCATGCGGGTGGACGCGATCGTCGAAAAGCCGGCGCCGGCCGAGGCGCCCAGCACGCAGGCCGTGGTCGGCCGCTATGTCCTCGAGCCGGAAATCTTTGAATGCCTGCGCTCGACGCCCGCCGGCGTGGGCGGGGAAATCCAGCTGACCGACGGCATCGCCAGGCTGCTGGCGCGGCAGGCGGTCTATGGCTGTAAGTACGACGGCGTGCGCTACGACTGCGGCAGCAAAGAAGGATTCTTCAGCGCCACGGTGGAACTCGGGCGCAAGTATCACGGTCTGGTGGCGTGAGCGCATCACACGCATTAAATAAACGGAAGGGGTATTGCATGCATGACAAGTTTTCCGAATATCTGAGCGGTCGCCTGCACGATGCGGCGTGGGCTTTCTTCCTCAGGCCGTTCGCCCAGGAATTGTTGAGCCACGTCAGCAGCGAAGACATGCGCGGCCTGGCCCGCGGCGCCGGCGTGCGCGCGGGGCGCGACCTGCCCTTGCCGGCCTGCGACTCGCTGCAGCAAATGGAAGACGCCGCCAACGAGCATTGGTCGCGCCTGGGCTGGGGCATCGTCGCGTTCCAGGAACGCAGCGAGCACATCGCCATCGAGCACAGCCTGGCGCCGCTGCGGGCCACGCTGGGCGAACCGGCCATGGCCTGGGCCGCCGGTTTTCTGGAAGGCGTGTACCAGGAATGGTTCACGATGCTGGGCGCGGGCAGCGAGCTGCAAGTCAGGCAGGAAGGCGCCGCGGACCCATACGGCGGACTTGTTTATCGGCTGGGGCGTTGATGCCCGTCGATGCTAAAGGAATAGGAAAATGACTGGTTCGAGCGATATCGCCAAATTATTCAGATCTTTTGGCGGCAATGCCGCGGAACAATATCGAGAAATCATCGATCACGACCGCCAGGATGCGTCGCGCGCGCGCTGGCCCATGCTGGAGCAGATTCCGTTGCAGACGCCGGCGGCGCGCGAACCGAATCACCGGATCACGCTCCGGGAAGCCCCCGCCGCCGAAAAGCCCGTGGCGCCGCCACAGGGCGGCACGCTGCAGGACGTCTTCCGTAGGCTCAGGCAGGAACCGGAGCCCGCCCCGGCCGAGAAGGCGGCGGACACGCCGGGCGGGCAACAACCCGCTCCCGCCGGCATGGCATCCATCTTTCAAAGATTGCGTCGGTCATGAAAGTCGTATCGGTCGTTTCCGCAAAAGGAGGCGTGGGTAAAAGCACGATAAGCGCCAATCTTGCGGCGGCCCTGCATCAGCAGGGCAACAAGGTGCTCGCCATCGACCTCGATCCCCAGAACGGGCTGCGCTATCACTTCACGCTGGAGCCGCAGTCGTCGCCGGGGCTGGTGCGGGCGCCGCAAGACGCATCCGCCTGGCGCGAGCTCATGCTTCCGACCGCGTCGGGCGTGGCGCTGATTCCCTACGGCGAGTGCAGCGAACCCGAAAGACAGGCTTTCGAGGCGGTGCTGCGCGAAGACGCCGGCTGGCTCGCCGGCCACCTGCGCGACCTGGACCTGGGCCGCGACGTGATCGTCGTCATCGACACCCCGCCGGGCCCGTCGGCGTACATGACCCAGGCCTTGACCGCGGCGTCGCTGGCGCTCGCCGTCGTGCTGCCGGATGCGGGCTCCTACGCCACGCTGCCTCAGCTGAGCGGACTGATCTCCACGTATTGCGAAGGACGGCCGGGCTTTTTCGATTGCGGCTTCGTCATCAATCAGGTGGACCAGAGTCAGCAACTGGGCAGGGACATCACCCAAGTGCTGCGCACCACGTTCCCCGACCGTATGGCGGGGCTGGTGCATCTGGACCAATCCTTGAGCGAAGCCCTGGCCTACGGCCAGAACATTTTCCAGTATCGCCCGCACAGCGTCAGCGCGCGCGATCTCACGGCCTGCGCGCAATGGGTCGCGCAACGGCTCGATTCCTGACTGAAGAGGTGTCTCTTGGCCAGTCCGCAAGCATCCAGCACCACAGGCTCCGGGATGGAAAAGCCCGCCAACAGATTCTCCGAATGGCTGGCGGGCCTGTCTTTATGGGATTACCGGCCCGTCCGCATCCTGACGCTGCTGCTGTCCGCCCTGCTGTTCATTGCGGTGGTGACCACCCCTCTGGACCTCGGTTTCCAGGTGCTGTTCGCGCTCACCTCGTTCGCGCTGGCCATGGCGATAGGCCGGCTGTCCGAAGGGCGGCTCGCCACCCTGGTGATGGTGGTCATCTCGGTCGTGGCGTCGCTGCGCTATATGTACTGGCGCATCACCACCACCCTGGGTTTCGAGACCTGGCTGGACATGGCCTTCGGCTACGGCCTGCTGCTGGCTGAAATCTATGCGCTGCTGGTGCTGCTGTTCAGCTATTTCCAGTCCGCCTGGCCCCTGCAGCGCAAGCCCGCGCTGATGCCGCCGGACATCCAGTCCTGGCCGTCCGTCGACATCTACATCCCCACCTACAACGAACCATTGAGCGTGGTGCGCCAGACGATCTTCGCGGCGCTTTCCCAGGACTGGCCCGCGGACAAGCTGAACGTCTATGTGCTGGACGACGGCCGGCGCGAGGAATTCCGCGCGTTCTGCGCGTCCGTCGGCGTGGGCTACCTGACCCGCCCGGGCAACCGGCACGCCAAGGCCGGCAACATCAACGCCGCGCTGCCCAGGACGCAGGGCGAATACATCGCCGTCTTCGACTGCGACCACGTGCCCACACGCTCGTTCCTGCAGGTCTGCGTGGGCTGGTTCCTGAAGGACGGCAAGCTGGCGATGCTGCAGACCCCTCACGTGTTCTTCTCGCCCGACCCCCTGGAAAAGAATTTGGGCGTCTACGGCAAGGTGCCCAATGAGGGCCGCCTGTTCTATGGCCTGACGCAGGACGGCAATGATTTGTGGAACGCCACCTTCTTCTGCGGCTCCTGCGCGGTGATCCGGCGCGAGCCCCTGATGGAAGTGGGCGGCATGGCGGTGGAAAGCGTGACCGAGGACGCGCTCACGGCCTTGAAGATGAACCGCGCGGGCTACAACACGGCCTATCTGGCCATTCCGCTGGCGGCCGGCCTGGCCACCGAGAACCTGTCGCGCCACATCGGGCAGCGCATACGCTGGGCGCGCGGCATGGCGCAGATCTTCCGCCGGCACAATCCTTTCTTCGGCAAGGGCCTGACGCTGAGCCAGCGCATCTGCTATGCAAGCGCCGCCCTGCACTTCTTCTATGGCCTGCCCAGGCTCGTGTTCCTGACGGCGCCGCTGGCCTATCTGTATTTCGGCGCGCACGTATTCCAGGCCTCGGCCTTGATGATCGCGGCCTATGTCCTGCCGCACATCGTCCATGCATATGTCACCGGGTCGCGCATACAAGGCAAGTTCCGCCATTCGTTCTGGAACGAGGTCTATGAATCGGTGCTGGCCTGGTATATTGCGCGTCCCACGCTGGCGACCCTGATCGCTCCCGACAGCGCGACCTTCAACGTGACGGCGAAAGGCGGGACCATCCAGGAGTCCTACTTCGATTGGCGGCTATCCCGCCCCTACATCATTTTGCTGGTGCTCAATCTGGCCGGCCTGGCGGTGGGCGCCTGGCAGGTGGCGCACAACATGAACGACAGCGACATCGTGTTCACCGCCCTGATCAACATGGCCTGGACGCTGCACAACGTGGTGATCTGCAGCGCCAGCGTCGCCGTGGCCGGAGAACGGCGCCAGATCCGCAGTTCGCCGCGGGTGGGCGCTTCGCTGACGGCGACCCTGCACTTGCCGGGCGGCTATGGCGTGGCATGCCAGACCAGCGACTTCTCGCAGGACGGCCTGGGCATTTCCTTGCCGACCGCCCTGCCGGTCCAGGTGGGCGACCGCCTGCAGGTCTCGATATTCCGCGACACCGTGGAAGCCATTTTCCCCGTGACCGTGGTCTTCGTGTCCGACCAGCGCCTGGGGCTGCACTTCACCGAGCTCACCCTGGCGCAACAAGTCGAGCTTTCCCAGATGACCTTCGCGCGGGCGGACATCTGGACCGATCCCTGGAACGAAGGCGAGCCCGACACGCCCCTGGCGGCCGCTGCGCAGCTGACCCACGTCGCGGTCCGCGGCGTCAAGCTGCTGCTGCGCGAAAGCCTGTGGGCCCTGGTCGGAGGACGGCGCAGGCCCGCGCCCAAGGCGCAAGAGGCGGCGCCGTGACGGCCCGGCGCAGTTGGCGTTTCCTGCTGGCGGTCCTGCTGGCGGCGGCCGGCCTGGGCGCGAGCCCGGCCGGCCACGGAGCGGCGGACGGGCGGGAGGCGGTGCTGAGCAAGCCTTGGGGGGAACGGTCCCATGCGATCGAGTTGCGCCAGCTGGGTTCGCCGCCGGAAATCGATCTGCTTGGCGCGGAGGCCAGACGAGGCCTGTATTTCGGCCTGAGAGCCGACGAACGGGTGAAACGGGCGCGCCTGGAGCTTTCGTACTCCTATTCGCGGGCCCTGCTGGAAACGCTGTCCCACTTGAACGTGCTGCTCAATGGCGAAGTCGTGGACACCATCGCCCTGACCAGGCGCGAACAGGGCGGCACGCTGCGGCACACGACGGAACTTCCGACGGCGCTCCTGCGCGCCCACAACCAGCTCGACATCCAGCTGGTCGCACATTACACGCTGGGCTGCGAGGACCCCCTGCACCCCGATCTGTGGGCCCGGATAGACCAGGGCAGCCGCCTGTTGCTGGACGTGGATCCGGTGGCCCTGCCCAATGAACTGGCTCTGCTGCCGGCCCCCTTCTTCGACGCTCGCGACATGCGCCGCCTGGACTTGCCCATCGTGCTGTCGGCCGTGAACGACGACAGCCTGCAGGCCGCCGGCGTGGTGGCCTCGTGGTTCGGCGCGCTGGCCGACTACCGGGGCGTCCGGTTCTCGGCGCATGCCGGGCAGTTGCCGCAACACGGCCATGCCGTCCTGATACTGGGCGGAAATGAAACGCCGCCGGGCCTGGCGCCGGCCAAGATCGATGGGCCGACCGTCTCCATCATGGCCAACCCGAACGACCCGATGGGGAAACTGCTGGTGATCGCCGGGCGGAACGGCGCGGAAGTCAGGACCGCCGCCGCCGGCCTGGTCCTGGGCAGCGAATCGCTGGCGGGGCCTTCCGCCTTGCTGACCCAGGTCGAACGGCGGCCGCGCAAGCCCTATGATGCGCCGAACTGGGTGCCGGTGGACCGGCCGCTGCGGCTGGGCGAGCTGTTGCCGCCGCGGCAGCTCACCGCCGACGGGCGCGACCCATGGCCCATCCATTTCAGGCTGAGGGTACCGCCGGACCTGTCCGCCTGGGGCGTGGACCACGTGCCCTTGAACTTGACCTTCCATTATGCGAACCACCAGGTCCCCGCGGGATCCCGTCTGGACATCCTGCTGAACGGGCGTCTGATCAAGCACTACGGGCTGGATGCGCCCAAGAAGAGCGTGATCGAGAAGCTGCACGCGCCCGGCACCGGCGTCGTCCGCGACGAGATCAAGGTGCCGCTGTATGCCGTAAGTCCGGACTCGTCCCTGCAGTTCAAGTTCCGCTACCTGCCGCCCGCCGAAAGAGCATGTTCGGGGAACTATGTGGACACCCGGCGCAGCGCGATCGATCCGGACTCGACGCTGGATCTCACCGGGCTGACCCACCACCTGGCCATGCCCGACCTGGGCGTGTTCAACAGCGCCGGCTTTCCGTTCTCGCGCATGGCCGACCTCTCGGAGTCGATGGTGCTGCTGCCGCCCAAGGCCGGCGAGTCCGTGGTGGCCGCCTATCTCAACGTGCTGGGCGCCATCGGCGAGGCGACCGCGTATCCGGCGGTGGGCGTCACCGTCACGAGCCGGCCGGAGCCCGAGATGCTGAAGGACAAGGACGTGCTGATCATCGGCGGCGGGTCTGCGGCCCCCATGCTGGACGCATGGTCGCGGCACATGCCCGTGGCGACGGCCCGGCCCCTGGACCCGGATACGCCGCTCTGGACCGTCGGCGGCGTGCTGGACCGCTTGTCCAGGCTGCTGGGCTTCGATCAGAAGGCGGTGCAGCCGGCGCCGGATTCCGGCGCCACGCTGATCGCGGGATTCGAGTCGCCTGTCACGCGCGGGCGCAGCGTCGTCGTCATGAACGGCGCTTCGGACGCCGGCCTGCTGCGCGCGGCGAGCCTCATCGCGGAAAACAGCCCCGCGGCGGTGAAGATACAGGGAAGCATCGTAATGCTGGACGGCGATCGGTTCGAACCGCTGTCGGAGGAAAAAACCTATTACGTGGGGGACTTGGGGCCTTTCGCATCGATGCAGTGGTTCTTCGCACGGCATCCGCTGATGCTCGTTTTCATCTACATGCTGGGCGCTCTCCTGGTGGGCACCTTGTTCTACGTCGGGCTGCGCGCGCGCGCCGAGCGCCGCTTGCGAGGCACCGACTGACCAAAAGAGATCACGACACATGAGAGATTGCACGAAGCGTTTTCGCCCTGCCCGGACCGTAATGGCGGCCCTTGCCGCCTTCGCCGTGATGCACGGCAGCGTCCGGGGCGAGCCATGGGCGCCGGCCGCCGACCATGCCGCGGGCGCCGGCCATCAGCTCAGCCTGGAGCAGCTGGGGGCGCAATACCCCTTCCAGCTGAAAGGCGTGGACGCGAGCGCCGGCGCGTATTTCGATGTCCGGGCCGACGAGGTCGTGACCCAGGCGCGGCTCAAGCTGGGCTACACCTATTCGCCCGCGTTGATCAGCGAACTCTCGCACATCAACGTGCTGCTGAACGACGTCGTGGCCGCCTCCCTGCCCGTGCCGCGGGCCGATGCCGGCAAATTCCAGCAGCGGACCATCGAACTGCCCGCCCACCTCGTGACGGAATCGAATCGGCTGCGCCTGCAGCTGATCGGGCACTACACGCTCGAATGCGAAGACCCGCTCCATTCCAGCCTGTGGGCCAACATCAGCAACAAGAGCACGCTGGAACTGGCGGTGGAACGCATCGTCCTGCCCGACGACTTGTCCATGCTGCCCTTGCCGTTTTTCGATCACCGCGACCAGCGCCGGCTGGAGCTTCCGTTCGTGTTCTCCGGCGTGGACGCGGCCACCCTCGAAGCGGCGGGTACCGTCGCTTCCTGGTTCGGCGCCCTGGCCGGCTACCGCGGCGCAAGCTTCCCGGTGCGCCTGGACGGCGGGCTGCCGGCAAAGGGCAATGCGGTGGCGTTCGGCCTGTCGCCCGCGAAGACGCCCGGGCCGACGCTCAGGATCGCGCCCAATCCCAATGATCCGTATGGCAAGATCCTGTATGTGCAGGGCCGGGACGGCGGCGAGCTGAAGCGCGCCGCCAGGGCGCTGAGCCTGGGCTACGATGCGCTCGTCGGGCCGGAAGCGGCCATCACGCAGCTCGATGAGCTGCAGCCCCGCAAGCCGTACGATGCGCCCAACTGGCTGCGCACGGACCGGCCCGTGAAGTTCGGCGAGCTCGTGTCCATGCGGACGCTGGAGGCGCCGGGCTACCGGTCCGAGACGATACGCATCCCGCTGCGCCTGCCCCCGGATCTTTTCGGCTGGCGCGCGCCGCCCGTGCCCATGGACCTGCGCTATCGCTATTCCCCGCAGGCGGGCGTCGTCGATTCGACGCTGCTGTTCGACGTCAATGAGGGCTTCCTGCGGTCCTTTCCGCTGCTGTCAGTGGCCCAGCTCGCCGAACGCGGCTGGGCCGAAAAGTCGGTCTTCAAAGAGCTGCTGCCCGTGCGCGTCCCGGTGGAGGTTCCGCTCGAGCGCCTGATGCGCCGTTCCGAGCTGCAGTACCGGTTCATGTACGACTACATCAAGGAGGGAGAGTGCCGCGACGTCCTGATCGACAACGTCCGGGGGCGGATCGATCCCGAGTCGTCCATAGACTTGCGCGGCTACCCGCATTTTCTTCCCATGCCGGACCTCGCCGCGTTCAGCGACAGCGGCTTTCCCTTCACCCGCATGGCCGACCTGTCGGAAACGGGCGTCGTGTTCCAGGCCAAGCCGGCGGTCCAGGACATCGCCACCTACCTGACGCTCATGGGGCGCTTCGGCGAATCGACCGGTCATCCCGCCACCGCCGTCAGCGTTGCGTTCGGCAAGCAGGGCCTGGAATTCGCCGACAAGGACCTCGTCGTGATCTCGTCCGGCAATCAATCGTGGCTGGCGCAGTTCGGCGAACAGGTTCCCGCCATGCTGGACGGCGCGAGAAAAAGATTCGACACCTCCGACCTCCAATACCGCGCGCGCGACTGGATGACGCCGGATCCGCGCGACGTCGAGCGGCCCGTCAAATCGGACCTGCGCTATGACAGCGCGGGATTCAACGCCATATTCGCCGGCTTCGAGTCCCCGCTCCGGAAAGGCCGCAGCGTCGTGCTGATCTCGGCGGGCAATGCCGAAGCGCAGCGATACGCCGCGGACGCCTTGCTGGGCGGGGAAGGCTACGAGCAAAAGATCCAGGGCAGTCTGGTCGTGGTGCACGAAAAGCGCATCAGTCCCCTGGTGGCCGAGTACACCTATGCCGTGGGCAGCCTGGGTCCGCTGCGCCGCCTGGAATGGACGATCGCCCAGTACTGGCCCGGCGTGCCGCCCTTGCGCAATGCGGCCGTGGCCGCGGGGGCGCTGCTGGCCGTCGCGCTGTTGCTATGGCTGCGCAAGCGATTGAAAGGCAAACGCCGTACTGAAGGCGCATGAGGCGCATGATGATGAAACGACTGATGTCCGTCTGGCTCTGCTCGCTGGCGCTGCTGGCGCCGCTGCCGGCTGCCGCCGCGGCGGCCTGCAAGGCGTCGGACTGGCCCTTGTGGGAACTGTTCAAGAAGCATTTCGTGCAGGACAGCGGGCGCGTGCTGGACGCCAGCACCAAAATGCAGCACAGCTCGTCCGAGGGGCAATCCTACGGGATGTTCTTTGCGCTGGTGGCGGGCGATGACAAGACCTTCGACGCGATCTGGCGCTGGTCGGTGGACAACCTGGCGGGCGGCGACATGTCGCAGCGCTTGCCAGCCTGGATCTGGGGGGTGGACGACGACAAGAACTGGCGCGTGCTGGATGCCAATTCCGCGTCGGACGGCGACCTCTGGTTCGCTTACGCCTTGCTCGAAGCCGGCCGCCTCTGGAGCCGGCCCGACTACACACGCTCCGCCCATGCGCTGCTGCGCCTGATCGAAGCGCAGGAAGTCCTGGACGTGCCGGGCCTGGGGCGGATGCTGCTGCCCGGCAAGGAAGGCTTCGTCACGCCCGGCAAGGAATGGCGCTTCAACCCCAGCTATCTGCCGATTCCCCTGCTGCGCCGCCTGGAGCTCGAATTCCCGGCCGGGCCCTGGAAGGAGATCGCCGGCAACACGGCCAAGATGCTGGCGCGGGTCACGCCCTACGGGCTCGCGCCCGACTGGACGGCGTATCGCGCCCAGGACGGCGGCAACGGCGCGTTCGGGCCCGATCCCGCGAAGGGCGCGGAGGGCAGCTACGACGCCATACGCAACTACCTTTGGGCGGGCATGACGCCGATGGCCGATCCCCTGTTCCGCGCCATGATGATTTCACTGGACGGCATGGCTTTCTTGACGCGCGACAAGGGCGCGCCCCCGGAAAAGGTCGACACTCTGACCGGCCGCGCGACGGGAGAAGGCCCCTTCGGTTTTTCGGCGGCCCTGGTCCCTTATTTCAAAGCGTCCGGCGAGCCGGCGCCGGCCCAGCTGCAAAAGCAGCGCGCCGAATCCATGCTGCGCGCAAGCCTGGCGAAGGAAGGCGTCCAGCCCCCTTATTACGATTTTGTACTGAGCCTCTTCGGCCTGGGCTGGGTCGATCAATATTATGATTTCCGCCCGGACGGAACTTTATCTTTACCGTGGGAGAAGGCATGTCTCGATATTCCAGCCAACTGATTTTGGGCGTGTTGGCCGCGGCGCTGCACTCCGCCGGATGGGCGCAGGCGGACGCCGGCAAGACATTGATTGAACAAGGCAAGTTCTGGCAGGAGCGCCATGACACGCAACGGGCGACCGAAGCCTGGAACAAACTGCTGCTGATCAGCCCGGACAATCCGGCCGCGCTGTACGGCCTGGCCACGCTGGACATCCGGGCCAAGCGCCTGGACAGCGCCAGGGCATATCTGCAGAGGCTGCGCGCGGCGCATCCCGACAGCGCGCTGGTGGCGCGGCTCGAACAGGAACTGTTGCTGCACACCGACGGCAAGGCCGTGGTGCTCGAGCAGGCCCGCAAGGAGGCCGCCACCGGCAAGGTCGAATCGGCCGTCGGAAAATACCAGGACGTACTGCAGGGCACGGCGCCCCAGGGGCCTCTGGGACGTGAATACTACACCATGCTGGGCTATACGGCGGGCGGGCTGCCCGAAGCCATCGCCGGCCTGCGCCGCCTGGCCCGGGAGTCGCCCAACGACGCCCAGACCGCGCTGGCGCTGGCCCGTCATCTGGCCCGCAACGAACCCACCCGCCTGGAAGGGATACGCAAGCTGTCCGAACTGTCCGCCCACCCCGAGCTGGGCAACGACGCGAAGAAAAGCTGGCGCGAAGCGCTGGTCTGGGTCGGCCCTCCGGGGCCGGAAGCTCGGCCGCTGTTCCAGGACTACCTGAGGCGCAATCCCGGCGATGCGGCCATCAAGGAGCAGCTGGACAAAGGGGTCGCGCTGGCCGCCGCCAGGGCGCCCCGCGCCGCCGCTCCGTGGCGGCATCGCACGGACGCCGCCATGCGCCTCATCGAAAGCGGGCGGCTGGCGCAGGCCGAGGCGGAGCTGCAGGCGGTGCTGGCCGAACATCCCAACGACAGCGAGGCCCTGGGCGGCCTGGGTCTGATCCGCATGCGCCAGAAAGACTGGGCCCAGGCCAACGAGCTCCTGGCGCGGGCCAGCAAGGCCAATCCGACGGGCTGGCGCAACCCGCGCAATATGGTGGAATACTGGCATGCGGTGGATCGCGCCTCCAGCATGCGGCGCGCGGGCGACGTCGCGGGCGCGCGCAAGGTGCTGGCGCAGGCGGAAAAGCTCGCGCCCAAGGAGGTCGCGGCCGAAACCCTGCTGGCGGACATGCTGGCCGACGAAGGCAAGTTCGCCCAGGCGGAAAAAGCCTACCGGAACGCATTGCGGCGCCGGCCCGGGGACCCGGAAGCCACGCGCGGGCTGATCACCGTGCTGGCGCAGGGCAACAAGCCGGACGAGGCGCGCAAGATCGTGCAGGGCATGTCGCCCGCCGCGCTGGAGCAGGCCGGCGGGGTGGCCCGCATGCGTGGCGTGTACGCGGCCGGCCAGGCGAAAGCGGCGCTGGCCGCGGGCAACTACGCGTCGGCCCAGGCCGCGCTGGAAGAGGCTCTGCAAAGCGATCCGTCCAACCCCTGGGTGCGGCTGGAACTCGCCCGGCTGTATCAGCGCAGCGGATACCAGAAAGAAGCGAACGGGCTGATGCAAGGCATCCTGGTCTCGGATCCCAACAACGCCGAGGCCTTGTATGCCTCGGCCGTCTATGCGGGTGAAAGCCGCGACTGGGCCGCCGCCTACAACGCGCTGGCGCGCGTGCCCCAGCCGCAGCGCACCCAGGCCATGGCCGATCTGTACCAGCGAGCCGCGCAGCACCTCCATATCCGGCAGGCGGTGGACATGGCGGCCCAGGGCCGGCGGGCCGAGGCGGTGAGCATGCTCATGCACGTCGAAGCCAACAGCGGCGGCAACCTGGATACGCTCGGCGCACTGGCCGAAGCCTATGCCGACATCGGCGACCCGGGCCGCGCCCTTGCGCTGCTGCGTCCCTTGCGAGCGGACGGCAAGGCCCAGAACGTGGATGGTTCGCTGTTGTACGCCGGCGTGCTGCTCAGGACCAACCAGATGGTCGAAGCGTCCGGGCTCATCCGCCATCTGGAAAGCCAGGCGCTGACGCCCGAGCAGCGCGGCCGCCTGGACGAGCTGTCCGCCGGCTTCATGGTGCGCCAGGCCGACGCGCTGCGCGAGCGGGGCGACCTGGTGTCCGCCTACGACGCGATCGCGCCGGTCTTGCAACGAAACCCGCAGCACCGCGAGGCGACCGAGGCGCTGGCCAGGATGTACGCCGCCGCCGGGCAAGGCAGGCAGGCGCTGGAACTATACGAAAAGCTGCTGCTGTCCAACCAGAGCGACGCCCTGCTGCATCTGAACGCGGCGCAGGCGGCCCAGCAGGTCAAGGAATACGCCTACGCCCTGAAAGAGGCGGAAACCGCCGTTTCGCTTGCGCCGGACCAGTCGGAAATCCTCGCCGGCGCGGCGCGGATCTACCGCAGCCAGGGCAAGACCAAAGAAGCGGCGCAATTGCTGGAGCGCGCGGTCGCCTATCAGGGCCGGCCAGCGGGCGCGTTCGCGCTGCCGGCCTCGGCGGGCGCCGGCACGGCCGGTTCGCTGAACCCGTTCGTGGGCATGCCGGGGCAGAAAAAAGCGTCCGCGCTCGATACGCCGGCGCTGTACAACACCTTGGTCCCGACGACGCCCCTGGTGGCCGGCGCGCCGGCCTACCTTCCCGCGGGCGGCGCCGTTCCGGTTGCGAGCCCGCCCCCCGCTGCGGCGGGGTACGCACCCATACCGCTGCCGCCGCCGATCCCGGTCCAGGCGGGCGTGCCGCCGGCCGCGAGCTATCTGTCGGGCGGCGCGGCGCCGGCCGCCGCTCCCTATCCCGCGCCCTATCCGGCTGCGGCTCCAGCGCCCTATCCGGCCGCTGCGGCGCCCTACCCGGCACCTTATCCGGCGCCTCAATTCGCCGCGCCGCAGTTCGCCGCGCAGGCGCCGGCGCCGGCCCGGGGATCGACGCTGGCGCAGGAACTGGCCGATCTGCAGCAGCAGCAAAGCGCGACCGCCGCCATCGGCACCCAGTTCCGGACGAGATCCGGGGATGCGGGCATGGGCAAATTGACGGAAACCCAGGTGCCGCTGGAAATCAAGTTTCCGGCGGGCGACGGCAAAGTCACCTTCAATGCGACGCCCGTGGTCCTCAACGCGGGCGGGCTGGGATACGACCTGTATTCGCGCGCGACCTACGGCGGCGGACCCGCCGTCATGGCCGCGGCGGGGCCCGGCAGCAACAAGGCGACCGGCGTCGGCCTGTCGATCGGCTATGAGCGCGATGGCTTGAAGCTGGATGCGGGCGCGACGCCGCTCGGATTCCAGTACAAGACCTTCACCGGCGGGGTATTGCTGAGCGGGACCATGGACGAGCAGCGCAGCGTGGCGTACCGGCTGGATGTGTCGCGGCGGCCCGTCACCGACAGCCTGACCTCCTTCGCTGGCACCGAGGATCCGCGCACGGGCATGCAGTGGGGCGGCGTCACGGCCACGGGCGCGCGCGCCACCCTGTCGAAAGACTGGGGCGGCGCGGGAGTCTACGGCTCCGCCGCCTGGCATGGCTTGCGCGGCCACAACGTGGAAGACAACCACCGGACGGAATTCAACGCCGGCACCTTCTTCCGCGTGGTGGACGATCCCGATTCCAAGCTCATGATGGGCGTGAACCTGAATGCCACCTACTTCAACAAGAACCAGGGGCACTACACCTACGGCCATGGCGGCTATTTCAGCCCCAAGAGCTTCTATGCGCTGAGCCTGCCCGTGACCTGGGCCCAGCGCAGCGGCAAGCTGACCTACCGCCTGGACGGCGCGCTGGGCCTGCAGCATTTCAAGCAGAGCGACGCCGACATGTTCCCCACCGATGCGGGGCTGCAGGCGGGCGCGGTGAATGCGCTCGCCAGCGCGGCATCGCCGGAGCTGGGCGGCCTGAGCGGCGGCATATACAAGGGTGAAAGCAAGACGGGCCTGGGATACAACCTGCGCGCCTCGGCGGAATATCGCGTCACGCCGCAGCTGGTCATGGGCGCGACGATAGGCGCGGACAACGCCAGCGACTACAGCCAGTGGGCCGGCGGGCTGTACATGCGCTATTACTTCGAGCCGCAGACTCGCCTGATGGAACTGCCGGTCGAGCCCTTCAGCTCTCCGTACGGGGCGACGTATGGCCGCTAGTCCACGCCGCGCCGCGCTTCGGGCCTTGCTGGCCGGCTGCCTCGCGGCCCTGCCGACGGTCGCCGCCGCGCAGGCGCCGGCGGCCGCTCACGCCCCGGCGCGGGCGGATCAGGCCCCGGATTACCGGATGACGCTGGAGCAGCTGGGGGCGCGCCACCCGTTCACCCTGCGCGGCGTGGACGGCAGCGATAGCGTCACCTTCAACCTGCGGGCCGACGAGGTGGCGACCGGAGCGAAGCTGAGGCTGGAGTACGCCTATTCACCGGCGCTGCTGGGCGATCTTTCCGCCATCAACATCTTGCTCAACAACGGCGTCGCCGCGTCCATCCCCCTGGAGCGCGAACACGCCGGCAAGCATCTCAGGCGCGAAATCCCCCTGCCGCCCTATCTCGTGACGGATTCCAATGAGCTGCGCTTGCAGCTGATCGGGCATTACACCCTGGAGTGCGAGGATCCGCTGCATTCCAGCTTGTGGGCGAACATCGGCAACCAGAGCGAACTGCACATATCGGTGGAGCGGCTGGACCTGCCCAATGATCTGGCCATGCTGCCCTTGCCGTTCGTGGATCCGCGCGACGAGCGCAGGCTGCGCCTGCCTTTCGTATTCCTCGCCGGGCCTACCGCCGCTTCCCTGGAGGCGGCCGGCATGGTGGCTTCCTGGCTGGGCAGCCTGGCGGGCGAGCGCGGGGCCGCTTTCCCCGTATCCGATCGCGGCGTGCTGCCGCCCGGGGGCAACGCGGTGGTGTTCATCAAGCGCGGCCAGAACTTCACGGGCGCCGGCGCCCCGGAGCCGGACGGCCCGGCCTTGGCCGTGGTTGCGCATCCCGGCGACAAGAAAGGCAAGCTGCTGCTGGTGATGGGGCGGGACGACGCGGAACTGAAGCAGGCCGCCATGGCCCTGGCGCTGTCCGCGGATGCCTTGTCGGGGCCCACGGCCCCGGTCGGGCGGATGGACGCGCCGGCGCCCCGCCGGCCGTACGACGCGCCAAGATGGCTGCGCACCGACGGCCCCGTCCGGTTCGGGGAATTGATCGCCGAGGGCAAGCTGTCCGTCAAGGGCCATACCGGCGGGCCGGTCACGATACCGCTGCGGGTGCCGCCGGACCTGTTCGGCTGGGGCGCCAAGCCCGTGCCCATGGACTTGCGGTACTGGTACACCCCGCGGGAATCGCGCATGAAATCCACGCTGCTGGTCGGCAACGACGACAGGTTTCTGCGGTCCTTCAACCTGCCGCCGGCGCAAGAGCTGGACGGGCGGGAAGAACGGATGGCGGGAGACACGGCCGCCGGTACCATGGTGAAGCAGCAGGCCCATGTCGAGATACCACTGCCCCTGCTGCTTGCACGCTCGGATCTCCGGTTCACCTACGAGTTCGACTACGTGAAGGAAGGCGAGTGCCGCGACATCCTGCTCGATGACATGTACGGCCGCATCGATCCGGACTCGACCATAGACCTTTCCGGCTATCCGCATTACATGCCCATGCCCAATCTCGAGGCGTTCGGCGAAAGCGGCTTCCCGTTCACGCGCCTGGCCGATCTGTCGCAGACCGCGGTCGTGTTCGCTGAAAACCCCACGGTCCATGACATTTCGGCCTACCTGGCCGCCATGGGCAAGTTCGGCGAATCGACCGGCCATCCGGCCACGGCGGTCACGGTCGCATTCGGCGCGAAGGGCCTGGCGCAGCCCGGCAAGGATTTGCTGGTCATCGCGTCCGGCGACCAGCGCTGGCTGGACGGTTGGCGCGCCCACATGCCGGCCGCGCAAGGCCGCGGCGCCCAGCATGTCAGCATGGCCGACGCCGAGAACAAACGGCTGGACTGGACGCCGCTGGATCCGCGCAGTGCGCAGCGCGAGCGCCGAGCGGCGCTGTCGTATGCCGGCGATGGCTCCAGCGCGGTCTTCATGGGATTCGAATCCCCCGTGGAAAAAGGGCGCAGCGTAGTCCTGATCTCCAGCGCGAAACCGGAGGGGCTGGCGCTCGCGCAGCAGGCGCTGCTCAAGGAGCCGGGCTACGAAAAGCCGATCCAGGGCAGTCTGGCGGTGATCCGCGACAGGCAGGTCAACATCCTGGCGCAAGAGCATAGCTACTCGGTGGGCGAATTGAGCCTGTGGCGGCGCATTCAATGGAAATTGGCGCAGTACTGGCCGGAGCTGGCCGACATATTCTGACGACGACCGGGACGATCCAGGAAACCGATTTGAAAAACATGCCCGCTATCTTTCGCTTCATGGCCGTCTGCCTGCTGAGCGCGCTGATTCCCGTTTCCGCGCTCGCGCAGCAGGAGCTGCGCGGCACGCTGCTGGAGCAGGGCCGGTATTGGCGGGCCCAGGGCGACGCCGTGCGCGAAGCCGAGGCATGGAACAAGCTTTTGCTCGCCAGTCCAGGCGACGCCGATGCCCTGTACGGCCTGGCCGGCATCGCGATCAAGGCCGGCCGTCCGGACCAGGCCAGGGATTATCTGAAACGGCTGACGGCGGCCCATCCCGGCAGCCGGCTGGTGGACCAGCTCGAGCAGGACATCGTGCTGGGCACCGGCGGCCGCGCCGCCGTTCTCGAAGAGGCCAGGCTGCTCGCGGCCTCGGGAGAACTGGAGCAGGCCCTGCCCAAATACCGGGACGCCCTGGGCGGCGAGCGCCCGGTGGGCGATGTCGGGCGCGAATACTATTCCTACCTGGGATACACCGATGGCGGGCTGCCGGACGCCATAGACGGGTTGCGCCGGCTGGAACAGAAGGCGCCCGACGACCCCCAGGTGGCCCTGGCGCTGGCCAGGCACTTGGCACGCAACGAGGCGACGCGCCTGGACGGAATCCGGCGCCTGTCCCGCCTGGCGGCGCGGGCCGACATCGGCAGCGATGCCGCTGAAAGCTGGCGCGACGCCCTGACATGGCTGGGGCCGCCCCGGTCGGAAGCCTGGCCCTTGTTCGAAGAATATCTGGCAAGAAACCCCGGCGACTCCGAAATCCGGCAGCAGCTTGCCAAGGGGCGGGACATGACGCGCGTCACCGCCAAGGCCGCCAAGCCGGATCCTTTGCGCGCCCGCGCGGACGCCGCCATGAAGCTGCTGGAAACAGGCGACCTGCCTGCGGCGGAGGCGGAGTTCAGGGCGGTCCTCGCCAAAAGACCCGACGACAGCGAGGCATTGGGCGGCCTGGGCGTGATACGGCTGAAGCAGCAGGACTGGGAGCAGGCGCGCGACCTCTTGTCCCGTGCGCGCAAGGGCAATCCGAAGGCCTGGCAGGCTTCCTTGCGTGTCGCGGAATACTGGCTGCTGATCCGGCAGGCCGAAGCGTCGCGCCAGGCGTCCGATTTCGACGGCGCGCGGAAATCGCTGAAGCAGGCGCGGCGGCTGCTGCCCGACGAGACGGCGGCGGACGCCATGGAAGCGGACATGCTGGCCGAAGAGGGCGGGCTCGTGATGGCGGAAACGCTGTATCGCCGTGTGCTGGCGCGGCGCGCGGACGACGCCGGCGCCTTGCGCGGGCTGGTGGGCGTGCTGGCGCGGCAAGGCAGGACCGCCGAGGCGCAGGAATTGATCGCGAACGCCTCGCCCGCCGCGATCCGGCGGGCGGACGGCTTGTCGAGCCTGCAGGCGGCATACGCCCTGGGCCTGGCCAAGGCGGCCGGCCGGATCGGCGACCCTGCGCACGCCCGCGCCGCGCTCGAAGAGGCGCTGCGGAACGATCCGTCCAATACCTGGATACGGCTGGAACTGGCCGGGTCCCATATGCGGGCGAAGCAGGAGCAACAGGCGCGCCGCCTGATCGACGAGGTGCTGGCGGCCAAGCCGGACGATCCGGGCGCGCTGTATGCCAGCGCCACGCTGTACGCCCAGGGCGATCATGTCCAGGAGGCGCTGGACGCCCTGGCGCGCATTCCCGCGGGATACGAGGCCGGCAAAGTCGGCGCCCTGCGCCTGGCGATGACGCAAAAGCGCTTGCTGCGGCAGGCCGCCGCGTCGAGCCGCGAGGGGCGCAAGGCCGAGGCCATGGCCTACCTGGCGCGGCTGCGGGAAAGCGCGGCGGGCTCCTTCGACATGCTCGGTGCCGTCGCCCAGGCCTATGCGGACATGGGCGAAACCGCGGAGGCGCTGTCCGTGTTGCGTTCCATGCGCCCCGCGGGCGCGGCCCAGAATGCCGACGCATCCCTGCTGTATGCGGGCATTTTGCTGCGCACGGGGCAAGATGCCGAGGCCGCCGCGGTGTTGCGGCAGCTTGGCGGCCAGGCCTTGACCGGCGCGCAGCAAGAGGGGTTTGAAGAATTGAAGGCGGTGTACAGCATCCGGCAGGCGGAGGCCTTGCGCGCGCGCGGCGAACTGGCCGCCGCCTACGACCTGGTCGCCCCCGTGCTGGCGCGCTATCCCGACAACGTCGACGCCCAGGCGGCGCTGGCCCGGATGTACGCCGCGGCCGGACGCAACGAGGAAGCGCTGGAACTCTATAAAAAGGTGCTGGAGGCCAGGCCCGGGGACGCGCAGCTGCACCTGAGCGCCGCCCAGCTGGCCCAGCAGCTCGACGATACGCGCTATGCGGCAAAGGAAGCCGCCATCGCCGTGGAACTCGCGCCCGACCAGGTCGACATCCTGGCCGGCGCCGCGCGCATTTACCGGGCCCAAGGCAAGAACGGCCAGGCGGTCAGCCTGCTCAAGAAGGCGGTCGCCCTGCAGGAAAAAGGCGCCAAGCCGGCGGGGGGCGCTGCGCCGCTCGCCGGGCAGGGCAACCCCTTCGCGAGCGATCCGCGCCGTCCTTCCTACGCCGTTCCGCATGGGCGCTGAACCATTTTCTCATCAGGAGCAAATCAAATGCTGACTTCCGTTCTGGCGGGGCTATCCATACTGATCATCGGCGACAGCCACCTGACCACGCCGCACTACTTGATCGAGAGCCTGCACATGGGCCTGGTGGAGCAGGGCGCCAAGGTGCATACCCTGGGCGTATGCGGGACGAACGCGGGGGACTGGCTGCAGGCCGTGCCGGGAACCTGCGGCGCCGCGGAGCGCGTGGGCGCCGAAAAAACCAAGCTGCTGGGCCGCAACGGGCCGACCCGGCCCATCGGCGGCCTGCTGGCCGCGGAAAAGCCCGACCTGCTGGTCATCGTCATGGGCGATGCCATGGCGGGCTACGACAAGCCGGCATTTCCCAAGGCCTGGGCCTGGCAGCAGATCGGCGGCCTCACCAAGGCCATAGGCAAGACCGGAACGGCTTGCGTATGGGTCGGCCCGGCCTGGGGAACGGAAGGAGGCAAATACAAGAAGACGTTCGCGCGGGTCGAGCAGATGTCGGCATTCCTGGCTTCCAACGTCGCTCCTTGCGACTACATCGATTCCCTCAAGTTCTCGAAGCCGGGAGAATGGGCGACGACGGACGGGCAGCACTTCACCGCGTCGGGCTACCAGGCCTGGGGCAAGGCGATCACCAAGGCGATCGCCGCCGCCCCGGCCGTCAAGGCGCTGGAAAAGAAATGAAGCGCCTCCGCTCATCCGGCGCCCTCGGTCTGCTGCTGTGGCTGGGCCTGGCGGGCCAGGGGCGGGCCGTCGACCTCTATCCCACGGGCCCCGCCGAAGACGCGGCCTTCGTGCGGTTCGTCAATGCGGGCCCGGACCGGCTCCAGATCGCGCCCAAGGGCGGCGGCGCGCCGGTGGCGCTCGATGCGCCCAAGCAGGCCACCCCGTATTATCCGGTGGCAGCCGGCGGCGACATCACGGGCAGGCTCGCGTCCGACGGCGCCGGGCAGGACATCGCCTTGAAGGCCGCCGCGGGGGAATTCATCACGGTGGTGGCCGGCGCCGGGCAAGCGCCGGGCATTGTCGTGTCCGTCCTGCGCGAGCAGCCCGAGGACTTCACGGCGGTCAAAGCCTCCGTGGCTTTCTACAACATGAATGCCGGGTGCTCGCCCGCCGCCGTGCAGGTGGCCGGCCGCAAGGTCTTCCTGTTTGAATCGGTCGCGCCGGACGCGATGGCGCGGCGGCTGGTCAATCCCGTGAAGCTGGCGCTACAGCTGGTGTGCGGCGGCGCGCCGGTGGGCGACCCCCTGGAGCTGGGGCGGCTGGAGGCCGGCGAACGCTACAGCGTTTTCCTGGCGCCGGGGGATCCCGCCGCGCGCTTCTTCGCCGTCAAGGACGAAGTGGCGAACTAGATCCAGATGGTCTTTACCTCTTTAGAGTTCCTGACTCTTTTCCTGCCGCTGTTCTTTATCGTGTATGCGGCGGCCCCGCGCTCGTGGCGCAACGGCGTGCTGCTGCTGTTCAGCTGGATCTTCTACGGGTGGTGGAGCCCGGCGTACCTGCTGCTTTTCATCGGCCTGATCGTGCTGTCCTGGGCGGGCGGGCTGGCCCTTGGGGCGGCGGCCATGCGCCGCTGGAGCAAAGCCTGGCTGGCCCTGCTGATCGCCGTCAATGCCTCGGTGCTGTTCTGGTTCAAATACGCCAACGTGGTGGTGGAAACCTATAGCCACGCGAGCATGCTGGCGGGCGCCATGCCTCTGGAATGGCAGCGGGTGGCGCTGCCCATCGGCCTGTCCTTCATCATCCTGCAGGCCATTTCCTACCTGGTGGACGTCTATCGCGGGCAAGTCCGGCCGCAGCGCAGCTTCATCGATTACGGCGCTTATCTATCGATGTTCGGGCAACTGATCGCCGGACCCATCCTGCGCTATGAGTGGGTGCGGCGCGAGCTGGCCGACCGCAGCCTGAACTGGAGCGATTTCTCGCTGGGCGCCCGCCGCTTCATGGTGGGCATGAGCATGAAGGTGCTGGTTGCCGACACCCTGTCGCCCATCGTGGACACGGCTTTTTCCTTGCCGGACCCCGGTTTCCTGGATGCGTGGATGGGATGCGGCGCCTATTCCCTGCAGCTGTTCTTTGATTTCGCGGGATATAGCGCCATGGCGATAGGCCTGGGCCAGATGCTGGGCTTCCACTTCCCAGAGAACTTCAATCATCCCTATCTGGCGGCGAGCATCCAGGATTTCTGGCGGCGCTGGCATATTTCCCTGTCGGGCTGGATCCGCGACTACCTGTACGTGCCGCTGGGGGGGAACCGGCTGGGCACGGGCCGGACCTATTTCAACCTGATGGTGACCATGGCCATCGCGGGCATGTGGCATGGCAGCGACAACTGGAATTTCCTGCTGTGGGGCATCGCCCACGGGCTGGCGCTGTGCGCCGCCCGGGCATGGCGGACCCGCGCCATGCCGCCGATTCCAGGCTGGCTTTCCAGGGCCGCCACCCTGCTCTTCGTGTGCATGGCCTGGGTCGTGTTCCGGGCGCCGGATTTCCAGACGGCCCTGTCCCTGTACGCGGCTCAGCTCGGCATGCGCGGGCTGGAGATGGGCGACGCCCTGCGCGTGGCATTGCAGCCGTCGCACTGCCTGGCGGCATGGCTGGGGCTGGCTTGCATCCTGGCGCCGGCGCTCCCGCGCCGGTTTTTCGAACGGCTGCCGGCAGCCTTGCGGGCGGCGTTTTCGCTATGGCCTCTGGCCGGTTTCCTGCTGTCTTTTGCGCTGATCGTCAGCCGGGGCGCCGTACCCTTTCTTTATTTCCAATTCTGAACAGGACGGCGACGGTCATGGCGAACACGGCTTCAGGGGACGGAATGGAAAAGGCGGGCCGCCTGCCGGGGCTTCTGTTCCTGCTCGTCATGCTGGTGGGGGCGGCCTCGCTGGTCTACGCCCTGGCGTCCGGCCGGGTGGCGCTGCCGCAAGCGGCATCGACGCGCGCCTTCATGGACGGGGAGACGGCGCGGGAAGTATCGGAGCAGCTGGCGGAAGCGCCGTTTCCCAAGTTCATGGCGCAGCTGGAGCGCGGCGCGGGTTGGCTGCTCATGGGCAACCTGGGGCCGCGCGTGCGCGAGGGCTGCTCCGGGTGGCTGTTCCTGGCGGATGAGCTGGCGGTCCATCCCCGGGCGCGGCAAGACGGCCGGTCGAGGCTGCGCGCCGCGGCCGCCGTGAACCGGCGGCTGGCGGCGCAAGGCGTGGAGCTGCTGCTGGTGCTGGTGCCCGACAAAAGCCGCAGCCAGCATGAACAGCTTTGCGGCCTTTACCGGCCCGCCGCATTCCACGGACGCCTGCGTTCATGGGCGGAGGACGCATCCGCGGCCGGGCTGCGCGTGTTGAATCTCGAGGCCGTGCTGGGGCATCAGGCGCGGCAGGCCGATGCGCCCGCGCCCTTCCTCAGGACCGACACGCACTGGAGCGAAACGGGCGCGGAACTGGCGGCGCGGCACATCGCCGCGGCCGTCGCAAGCTTGCGAGTGGAGGTCCAGCCGCAGCGGCAATACAGCATGGAGCGCGGCCGGCCGTCCCGGCGGGAAGGCGACCTGGTCCGGCTGGCGGGCGTGGACTGGCTGCCGCCCGAACTGCAGCCCGCGCCGGAGTGGGCGTCGCGCGTGACGCTGCGAGAGGCGGGGCCCGCATCCGGCATGGCGGCCGGCGTGCCGCAAGAGGCGCCAGAGAAGCAAGAACCTGAAGAGGACGACGGGGCGGATTTGTTCGGCGACGAGGGACTGCCCAATATCGCCTTGATCGGAACCTCGTTCTCCCGCACTTCTTCTTTCCTGCCGTACCTGGACGCCGCGCTGGAAACCCGGGTCACCAGCTTCGCCCGTGACGGCGGCGACTTCTGGGCGGCGGCCAGATACTATTTCTCCAGTCCCTCGTTCCTGGAAACGCCGCCTCGCGTGCTGATCTGGGAAATTCCCGAAAGAGTCCTGGAAATGCCCTTGCGGGGCGAAGAATGCGCCTGGCTGGCGGGGCTGCTCGGCCCGGACGCCGGCGGCGCTTTGGAATGTACTGTCAAGTAATGTACATTTTGTCGCCGATCATGCACATTTTGCATTGATCAACGCTAAAATTGCGCTGCATCAAACACTGCGGTCATCCAGCCACGCAGCCTAATCAGCCTGCGCATGATGCACCTCCGCATTCATGCTGTGCGTGTTATTTCCGGACAATATGGCTATACATACAGGGGAACAGGGCCCCGGCTGCCATCTGGCGATCGCCGACCTGCCCATAGAGCTCGGTCGTCTTCGCAAAGGCGAGGCATACTGGATCGCGTTCGCCCGCGAGGCCGACAGCGCCGCCATGATCATGCAGGTCCTGCGCGGCGCCGATCCCGATGCACGAGCCGCCATGATCTGTTCCGCCGATCCCACCGGCCTGCTTGCCGCCTTGCCGGATGACCAAGGCCCGGCGGACCTGCGCACCTACCGGCTGTCGGGCGAGCCGCAGCGCGCCCTGCGCGCCCTGACCAAAGACCTGGACCGCAGCCTGCGTCCGCGCGACCGCGTCATCATCATGCGGTTGTCGATCGACTATTTTTCCGCGGTGGACGGACAACTGGAAGCCCTGCTGGAACGCTGGCGCGCGTGGCTGCAAGGCAACGGCTGTGTGCTGCTGGTCATGACTTATGGCGAACAGGCCATGAAAGCGGTGAGGGGGTTGTTGCGGCTTAGCAACGTGCTGTCCGGCCTGGCCACGCTGCAGCCGTCGGGTTCCGGATATGCCTATACGGTGTTGCACTGGCGCAACAGCCTGGATGCCGTCGGCCTGACGGAGCTGCAACTGGCGTGGAGCCCCCAAGGCTACGCGGTATCGCAGCAAAGGGCGCCGTCCCCGGCGGCCGGCAACGACCGCGCCCGCTTCCTGTTCGAGCGCGTGGTGCTGGAAGGCGCCCCCATTTTCATGGCCGACGACTGGCACGTCTTCGACAGCGCCGCCGAACTGGCGGACCAGGCGGGGCGGGCCACGGCCGCCACGGTGGTCTTCGGCCTGAAGTCGGGCGCCGACCTGCCCGCCCTAGCCAGGGCCTTGCACGTCCTGCGCAAGCAGCGCGGTCCGGCGCTCAAGCTGGTCGTCCGGGAAATGGCCAGGACGTTGCGCTACCAGGACGAGCAACTGCTGCTGTCCTGTGGCGCGACGCTCATCGTGCCCGCCGACACGCCCTTGCCGCGCTTCCTCAGCTTGCTCGAAAGCGTGCAGGGCAAGCTGTACGCGCGGGAGCTGGCCGAGGACCCCGAAGCGCTGATCGAACGCAGCCGCGCCACGAGATTGCGCGGAATCATCGGGGCTGACCTGTTCCTGGATTATCTCGGACATATGCTGGAACAGCGCGAGGCGGCCTCCGCCACCGGTGTCCTGGTGGCGCTGGTCCCGGTGCCGGGCCTGACCCCGGCGCTGGCCATGGGGCAGCTGCAGCTCAGGCGCTTCGGCGATGTCGCCTGCGAACTGGGCGGCATGGTCTACCTGTTCCTGTTCGGCTGCCATCCGAATTTGGTCGAGGTGGCGCTGGGCAATGTGTTCGGCCTGCCCTACGGCGAGATTTTTTCCGATCACGCGGCCTACGTGACCGTCGACCAGCTCGACGCCGAGCGCTGGCACATGGTGCGCCTGCTCGCGGCGCGTGAAACCCGGGCGCCGGCGCTGGACGCGGATGCCGCGGCCAGCGCCGAGGCCTCGGAACCGACAACGAAAGATTTGCCCGCCGCCATGGAAGGCGGCGGGCGCAAGCCTCGCCTGATGGCGTTGCCTTTGGATGAGTGGAGCTCATGATAGGTGATCTGGTTTGGTGGAAGTATGTGGCGCTGGCCGTCCTCTTCGGGGCGGCGCTGGGCATCGTGCTGCGTCTGTTCATGCGGGACGTCATCGCTTGGCTGGATTTGTGGGTCCTGCCCGCCCGCCACCTGAAAAAGTGCGGCGTGCGCCGCCGGGCGTCCGGTCAACGATAGCCATCGGGATATTGGATGTTAAGAAGAGAACGAGTCACGCCCGCCGCGGCTGCCGGGGCGACCGGCTCATGGCGGGGCCTGGGGCTGTGGAACCTGTATTTTGCCGGCAAGCTCCTGCTTTACTGGACGGGCGCGCTGAATTTCCACGCCTTCTACAACCTGCTGCTGGCGTCGGTCCTGCTGGCGCCGCTGCCGCCGCTGTGGCTGCACCGGCTCCGCCACATCGTGGCCATACCCTTCGGCGTGGCCCTGCTCTACTACGACTCCTGGCTGCCGCCGTTCAGCCGCCTGCTGGCGCAGCCGGAGGTGCTGAATTTTTCCCCCGCCTACTTGCTGGAATTGATGGGGCGATTCATCAACTGGGACATGGTCGGCGGGGGCTTCATCCTGCTGGTCGCCTACCTGTTCCTGAACCAATGGCTGCGGCTCACCGTGTTCAGCATGGGTGCGCTGGTGCTGGTCGCGCTGTCGGGCATCGTCACGCTGCCGGCCCTGCCCTGGGACCGGCCCCAGGTGCCGCAAGCGGCGCAAGCGCAGGCGCAGCCGGCGCCGGGCGCGGACGCGGGGCGCATTCCGGCCGGCTCCGCCGCCGCGCCGGCGGGCAAGCCGACCAATGAGCAGCTCAATCTGGCGCTGCAGGCCTTCTACGACGAGGAAAAACCCAGGCGCACGGAGTTCCCGGCATCGAATACGGCGGCGCCCTTCGACGTGCTGCTGATCAACATCTGTTCCTTGTCCTGGGACGACCTGAAGCAGAGCGGGCTGGAATCGCATCCGCTGTTCACCAACATGGATCTGATTTTCGACGATTTCAACACCGCCACGGCCTATAGCGGCCCGGCCGTGCTGAGGCTGATGCGCGCCAGTTGCGGCCAGCCGGCGCACTCGGCGCTGTACCAGCCGGCGCCCGAACAGTGCTATCTGATGGAGAATCTGTGGCGGCTCGGCTTCGAGACCAAGACGGCGCTCAACCACAATGGCGAATTCCAGGGCTTCCTGGATGAAATCACCGCCGGCGGGCGCTTCCCCAAGCCCTACATTCCCACGGAAATGCGCCCTTCCATGACCGGCTTCGACGGCTCGCCCATCTGGGACGATCTGGATACCCTGGGGCGCTGGTGGAAGGCGCGCGAAGCCTCGGGCGCCGAGCGCACCGCGCTGCTGTACAACACGATCAGCCTGCACGACGGCAACCGCGAGGCGACCGCCGACGGCGGCGGCCGGTCGTCCCCCTTCCACAACCGCGCCCAGAGGCTGCTGGACGAACTCGACACCTTCATCGGCCAGCTGGAGAAAACCGGCCGGCCGGTCGTGCTGGTGTTCGTCCCGGAGCACGGGGCCGCGCTCAAGGGCGACCGGATGCAGATCGCCGGCATGCGCGAGATTCCCACCCCCGACATCACGCACGTGCCGGTGGGCGTGCGCGTGATCGGCGCGAAAGGGCGGGGCGAGGCTCGGGAACCCCGGCGCATACAGGGGCCGACCAGCTATATGGCCGTGTCGGAGCTGCTGGCGCGCATGATCGCCCAGGACGTGTACGCCCAGGAAAAAATAGACTGGGGGGCGCTCACCGCCGACCTGCCTCAGACCAAGCCGGTTTCCGAGAACGAAGGGACCGTCCTGATGCCTTATGGCAACGTGCCTTACGTGCGCCTGGGCAATCGCAACTGGATCGAATACCCACGATAGGGGCCGGCTCATCATGAACGACACGCCCGATCTCTCGCCGCTTGGGTTGCAGGCCGACGACATCGCCTCGCTCAAGAAGCACCTGGCCGAAGGCCGGTTCGATTATGTGGACGTGGCCGCCGCGCGGACGCACCAGGAGGCGCTGAGCCGCTGGCCCCTGCTGGCGGAAACGCACGCCTGGGAGCCGCCGCCGGCCGACGCGGCGTCCGCGCCGGCGGACGCGCCGACCGGCGGCGCAAACGGAGAGCGGCCTTGAAAGTGATCAGCGCCTGGGGCTTGCGTGGCGGCGTGGGCAACACGAGCGTGCTCGCCATGCTCGGCGATGCGCTGCACGCCATGGGCGAGCGGGTGCTGCTGGTCGATTTGAACCGCTCCGACATGCTGCGCCTGCATTTCAACATCCCGTTCTCGGACCGCCACGGCTGGGCCGCCGCCCGCCTTGCGCAGCGACCCTGGAACGAGCAGGCCTATTTTCTTGAAGAAGGCTTGTGGGTGCTTCCGCACGGCGGGGATGCCCGGCATGGCGGCCCGCCGCCGGACGCCGACGCGTTCTGGTGCTCGGCGGTCGACAGGCTGGCGGCGCGATTCTCCTGGGTATTGTTGGATCTGCCCGCGGGCGGCGGCGAGTTTCCCCGATTGCGCGCGCGGTCCGACCTGGACCTGCTGGTGAGCACCGCGGACGCGGGCTGCCATGTCCTGCTGGCGCAGGCCGGCTTGGCGCCGGCGACGCGCATGTTCGTCAGCGCCTTCGATCCCAGCCGCCAGCTCTGCCGGGACCTCTTGCTGGACTGGCGGCACCGCTACGGGCCGCGCCTGCTGCCCGTGCTCATGCACAAGGATGAAGCGGTCCACGAAGCGCTGGCGCAAAAGACCAACGCGCATGCGCGCTTCCCGGACAGCGCGGCCGCCGGCGATGCCCGCGCCCTGGCGACCTGGTGCCTGGCTTGGCGGGGGGCCGGCGCATGAGCGGCATGGCGTCCTTTTTCCTGACGTCCAGGGCCGTCCAGGGCCTGGCGGCCATCCATCGCGAGGCCTGCGACGAGCGGAAAATGGGCGCCTGGACGGCATCCGCCTACACCGTGCTGGTGATCCTGGCGCGCGTCTTCCTGAGGCTCGAGGGCCCGGCCTGGCGGCGTGTGCGCGTGGAATACGGCCCCTGGTTCCATCACCTTTCCAGCCGTCCCTATAAACCCGCGGATCCGCTGCGCTATGTGCTGCAGGCGGCATGGGTGCTGTTCACCGTGCCGCCTCATGAGCAGGGCGCCCCGTTCTGGCGGCTGAGCGCGCGGGCCGCCTGGCGCGGCTGCGCCGCAAGACTGCTGGCGCTGCGCGGCCGCTTCATCGCCCAGCTGCGGCAGGCGCCCGAGGAGCTGCGCGAAACGCCGCTGGCGCGCAATGCCGAAAAGACGCTGGGAAGCATGAGCGGGAATGCACGCCGGGTGCTGTACGCCGCCCTGGCCTGCCTGGCGGCGGCGCTGACCGTCTTGCTGGTCACGCAGCCCTTCACTCTGTTTGCGCAATTTCTGTTCGTGGTGCTGTTGTGGGGCCTGGCGATGGCCGTGCGCCGGATTCCCGGCCAGTTCTCGACCTTCATGCTCATCGTGCTGTCGCTGACGGTGTCCTGCCGCTACATATGGTGGCGCTACACGTCGACGCTGAACATGCGCGACACCATGGACCTGGTGTTCGGCGCATTGCTGCTGGCGGCCGAAACCTATTCATGGATAGTGCTGGTTCTGGGCTATGTGCAGACCGCCATGCCGCTCAAGCGCCCGCCCGCCGAGCTGCCCAAGGACACCGCGTCCTGGCCGACGGTCGACCTGATGATCCCGACCTACAACGAAGACCTGAGCGTGGTGGCGCCCACGGTGTATGCGGCGCTGGGCATGGACTGGCCCAAGGACAAGCTGCGCATCCACCTGCTGGACGACGGCCGGCGCGAGGCGTTCCGCGCTTTCGCCGAAGAGGTCGGCATCCATTACATCATTCGGCCCGACGGTCGCCATGCCAAGGCGGGCAACCTGAACCATGCCCTGGGCAAGACGGACGGCGAACTCATCGCCATTTTCGATTGCGATCACATTCCCACCCGCTCCTTCCTGCAGATGACCGTGGGCTGGTTCCTGCGGGACCCCAAGCTGGCGTTGGTGCAGACGCCCCACCACTTCTTCTCGCCCGATCCGTTCGAGCGCAACCTGGGGCATTTCGGCACGCAGCCGAACGAGAACACCTTGTTCTACGGCCTGGTCCAGGACGGCAACGATTTGTGGAACGCCGCTTTCTTCTGCGGCTCCTGCGCGGTGCTGCGCCGCACGGCGCTGGAGTCCATAGGCGGGTTCGCCGTCGAAACCGTCACGGAGGACGCGCACACCGCGCTGCGCCTGCATCGCCACGGCTACAACTCGGCCTATCTGCGCATACCGCAGGCGGCCGGCCTGGCCACCGAAAGCCTATCCGCCCACATCGGCCAGCGCATACGCTGGGCCCGCGGGATGGTGCAGATCTTCCGCACCGACAATCCGATGTTCGGCAAGGGGCTGAGCCTGTTCCAGCGGCTGTGCTACGTGAACGCCATGCTGCATTTCCTGTCCGGCATCCCCCGCATCATCTACCTGACCGCCCCGCTGGCCTTCCTGCTGGCGCATGCCTACATCGTCTACGCGCCCGCGGTCGCCATATTGCTCAATGTCGTGCCCCACATGGTGCATGCCGGCCTGACCAATGCGCATACCCAGGGTCCCTACCGCCGGACCTTCTGGGGGGAAATCTATGAGACCGTGCTGGCGTGGTATATCGCCCGCCCCACCACGGTGGCGCTGTTCGCGCCACGCAAGGGCTCGTTCAACGTGACGGCCAAGGGCGGCCTGGTGGAGCAGCAGTACTTCGACTGGTCGATCTCCCATCCCTATGTCTGGCTGGCGCTGGCCAACCTCGCGGGGCTGGGCTTCGGCGTCTGGCGGCTGGCCACCGGGCCCACGCACGAGATCCTGACCGTGCTGATCACCATGGCCTGGGTGCTCTACAACCTGGTGATACTGGGCGGCGCCATCGCCGTTGCCGCGGAAGTCAGGCAGATACGGCAAAGCCATCGTGTGCCGGCTTCTTTGCCGGCCCATCTGCAGCTGGCCGACGGGCATGTGTTTCCCGCCGTCCTGACGGACTTTTCCGGCGGCGGCGCCGGGCTCACCCTGAAAAGCCATCGGCGCATCGGCCGGGGCGACGCCGTGAACCTGCTGCTCGCCCGCGGCGAGCAGCGCTTCAGCTTTCCCGGCAAGGTCGGGCGCAGCATCGGGAACAGCATTGGAATCGAGTTCGACCCGATGACGCAGAAGCAGCAGATCGACTTCGTGCAATGCACGTTCGCGCGAGCCGATTCCTGGCTGGCCTGGCAGGACCGGTTCACCCCGGATCGGCCGCTGCATGGCCTGCGCGATATCGTGATCATGGGCTTCGGCGGCTACAAGCGCCTTGCCGAGCACTTGCCCTTTCCTTTGAGTGCCGTATTGAATGGCGCCATCGAGCTGGTGAACTGGACGATCTCGTTCCTGCCGCGCCGGCGGCCGGCCACCCATTCTCTTAACCATATGGTTTGAGTCTATGCTTTCTTTCCCGCGCGCTTCCTGTTCATGGTTTCTTGCCTTGCTGGCCGTCCTGGCGCTGGCGCACGCGCCGTTGCGGGCCCAGGAACTGAAACCCGGAAAATCCCTCACCCTGGACCTGCCCCGGCTGGCGCAGGGCTCGGAGTTCAAGCTGTACGGCATACGCAATCGCCAGGTGCTTGAATTCACCCTGCGCAGCGACCAGCTGGTGACCCAGGCCGACCTGAACCTGGTGTTCACGCCCTCGCCCGCCCTGCTGCCCAAGCTGTCGCACTTGCGCGTCTACCTGAACGACGAACTGATGGGCGTGGTGCCGGTCGACGAGGCCCTGGCCGGCCGCCAGCAGCGGCATACGCTGGCCCTGGATCCGCAATTCCTGGCGTCGTTCAACCGGGTCAGCCTGGAGTTCGTCGGCCACTACACCGATATCTGCGAGGACCTGGCGCACAGCTCGCTGTGGCTGGACATCAGCCGCCAGACGAACAGCGTGATCGACCAGCAGGCCCTGCCGCTGGCCAATGACCTCGCCTATTTCCCCGAGCCTTTCTTCGACAAGAACGACATGGCCGCCCAGGAGCTGCCCTTCGTCTTCGCGGGCACGCCTTCCATGGCGCGCCTGCAGGCGGCATCGGTCCTCGCCTCGTATTTCGGCAGCCAGGCCAAATGGAAATCGCTGCGCTTCCCGGTGTCCTATGGCGCGCTGCCGTCGGGCCACGCGGTCATTCTCGCCGTCAACGGCCAACGCCCGGAAGTCCTGCGGTCCTATCCCGACGTGGACGGGCCGACGGTGGAGATGATCAGCGCGCCGGACAACCCTCATCAGAAGCTGCTGCTGGTGCTGGGCCGCGACGATGAAGACTTGAGCACGGCGGTCGCCGGGCTGGCGCTGGGCGGGCCGCTGTTCCGGGGCCAGAGCGTGCGGGTCGACGAGGTGGCCACCCTGGCGCCGCGCAAGCCCTATGACGCGCCCAACTGGATGCCCACCGATCGCCCCGTGCAGTTCTCGGAACTGCGGGAATACCCCAACCAGTTCGAAGCCGAAGGGCTGCGCCCGCCGCCCATCACGCTGCGGCTGAATCTTCCGCCCGATCTTTTCGTGTGGCGCAACAACGGCATCCCCATGGACATCCGCTACCGCTACACGGCGCCCCGGACGGAAGACGATTCCCGGCTGACCCTCAGCCTCAACGGGCGTTATGTGGACAGCTACCCGCTGGCGCCCGAGGCCGCGCACACGGGACTGGCGCGCATCCGCCTGCCGGTGCTCGGCAACGACGCCGCGACCAGCGATGAGAGCCTGATCATTCCCGCGCTCAAGATCGGCACGCACAACGAGATCCGTTTCGATTTCTCCTATGCCAGCACGCTGGGGGCGTCGCAGCAGGGCATGTGCAAGACCATGCTGCCGGTGGATGCGCGCGCGGCGATCGACGGCGATTCCATCATCGATTTCTCGGGATATGAGCATTATCTCGAAATGCCCAACCTGGGCGCTTTCGCCAGTAGCGGGTTTCCGTTCAGCCGCATGGCGGACCTGTCCGAGACCGTGGCCGTGATGCCGCCGGAGCCCACGCCGGCCCAGGCCGCCGTCCTGCTGGAGACCGTCGCCCATATCGGTTCGCAGGTGGGCTATCCGGCATACAAGCTGCGCATCATGGACGACTGGCAGGCGGCCGGCCAGATCGATGCCGACCTTCTCTGGATCGGCCGGGCGCCCGAGGGCTTCAGGCGCCGGCCCGATGCCAACCTCTTGCTGGAAGACACGATGTCCCGGCTGCGCGTGCCCCGCCGTTCCGGCTGGGGCGGCGGGGAAACCTACCCGAGCCGCCAATACGCCGGCCGCGGCGACGCCGACCCCGTGTCGCAAGTGGGGGTTCGCGCAAGCGCGCCCATCGCCGCCATCGTCGGCATGCAATCGAACCGGTTTCCGCAACGCAGCCTGGTCGGCCTGATGGCCGCCACCGACGACGACTACGCCTTGCTGGGCAACGCCATCACGGATTCGGGCAAGCGCGACGCCATGCAAGGTTCGGTCGTCATCGTGCGCGAATCGGGGGTGTCCGGCGCGACCGTGGGGCCGCGCTACTTCACCGGACGGCTCGGCTGGTGGCAATTGATCTGGTTCCACCTGTCCGACCGGCCCATCCTGCTTTCCGGGATCGCGGTGCTGGCCGTCGTGCTGGTCGCCTTCCTGCTCTGGAAGTCGCTGCGCTGGGTGGCAAGGCGGCGGCTGGCCAAAGATGCATAAGCTGCTCGCCGTGGCCTGCGCGCTCGTCGCCCTGGCCCTGCCGGCGGCCGGGTCCGCCGCCTGCGGCGCTCCCGGCGGCTGGGAGCGCTGGAAGCACATCGGCGAGCGGATGATCAGCCCCGAAGGCCGGGTCATCGACCATTCCGACGACAGGCTGATCACCACCTCGGAAGGCCAGAGCTATGCGCTGTTCTTCGCCCTGGTCGACAACGACCGGGCGCTGTTCCGGCGGCTGGCGCGCTGGACCGAAAAAAATCTGGCGGGCGGGGATTTCACCTCGAATCTGCCGTCCTGGCTATGGGGCAGGCGGCCGTCCGGGGAATGGGGCGTGCTCGACGAGAATTCCGCCGCCGACTCCGATTTATGGATCGCCTACTCCCTGCTGGAGGCCGGTCGCCTCTGGCAGGAGCGCAGCTACACCGTGCTGGGCACGCTGCTTTTGCAAAGAATGGCGCTCGAAGAGGCGGCCGATCCGCCCGGCTTGGGCCCGGTCCTGCTGCCCGGCGCCCAGGGTTTCGTCCACGAAGGGCGCTGGAAGCTGAACCCAAGCTACCTGCCGCCGCAACTGGCGAGCCGGGCGGCGGCGGTGCTGCCCGGCTCGCCCTGGGACGCGCTGGCGTCCGGCGCCTATCGCTTCCTGACCGGGAGCGCGCCCAAGGGCCTGGCCCCGGACTGGATCAGCTGGACGTCCAAGGGCTTCGAGTCCCTGGCGGAAGACGAGAACGTGGGCAGCTATGATGCGATCCGGGTCTACCTGTGGGTGGGCATGCTGGACGACCAGGCGCCGCGGGCCGCGGAGCTCAAGCGGCATTTCAAGGCGCTGCGCGCCCACCTGTCCGCCGACGGGACGCCGCCCGAGAAAATCGACGTCCATCGGGGCGTCGCGCAGGGCGAAGGGCCTCCGGGCTTTTCGGCCGCCCTGCTGCCTTTGTTCAGCGGCGAGCCCGAAGCCGGCGCACTGCGCGCCCGCCTGGAAGGCGCGGCGGGCAGGGACATGGGCTATTACAACCAGATGCTGACTCTGTTCGGGGAAGGCTGGGACCAGGGCCGCTACCGGTTCGGCGCGGACGGCCGCCTGATCCCGCGATGGGAGACCTGCCAATGAAAAGACTGCGATTGTCCGTGCTGGCCGTCTTGGCGGGCGGCGCCCTGCACCTGCCCGCCCATGCCTCGTCGGAAGCGCAGGACCGGGCGGCCGGCCAGCTGGTCGAACAGATCCACATGGGCGAATCGATCTATCGCGACGACCTCATCCAGGACGCGGTCCGGCGGCTGTACCGCATTGCGCCCGAGCATCCCGAAGGGCTGGCGGCGGAACTGCGCCTGGCCGTGCAGCGGGGCCGGATGGACCAGGCCCAGGCGCTGCTGGCGCGGCTGAAGGCGGCCGCCCCGGAATCCGATGCCTATCGCCAGGGCGAGGCCCTGTTGCGGCTGTCCTCGGGACCCGCCGCCGAAACCCTGACGCGCGCGCGGCTGTATTCGGCCGCGGGGCGGGTCGACGAGGCTCGCAAGGCTTATGACGAGGTATTCCAGGGCGTGTATCCCACCGCCGACCTGGCGCTGGAGTATTGGCAGCTGCGCGCGCGCGAGGCCGGCGGCCGGCCCGCCGCCGTCCAGGCCCTGACGGCGCTGCTGCGGGCTTACCCGCGCCATGCCGGGCTGCTCTCGGCGCTGGCCGGCCACAGCTTCAACGACGGGGATCCCGAGCGCGGCCTGGAGTACCTGCGGCGCCTGGCCCGGCAGCCGGCCCAGCGCGAAACGGCCGCCAACAGGGAGTATGAATATTTGTCCACGCTGCCCACCGGGGCGGAGAGCGTGGCGGCGCTGCGGTCGTTCATCGAGCGCTATCCGGACCTGGCCGTGGCCGGCAGGGCGCGGGACAGGCTGAGCCATCAAGCCGCGCTGCTCGCCGATCCCGCCTGGCGCGGCGGGCGGGAAGCCTTGCGGCTGGTCGAGCAGGGCGCGGGCGCCGCCGCCGTGGCGCGGCTGCGGACGGCGCTCCAGGCGTATCCCGACGATGCGGAGCTGCACGGCGCCCTGGGCCTGGCCTATCTGCGCATGGGCGACCGGACGCGCGCGCTGCAGCAGTTCGAGCTGGCCAAGAACAAGGAAGACAGGGTGGACAATGCGTCCCGCTGGGTGAGCCTGATCGAATCGACGCGCTACTGGCTGCTGCTGCAGAACGCGTCCGCGGCGGCGGAACGGGCAGACTGGGCGACGGCCCAGCGCCTGTACGAACAGGCCCATCGCCAGGACCCCGCCGACATCTTTGCGCTGATCGGGCTGGGCGACGCGGCCTTGGCGTTCGGGCGGCGCGAGGCGGCCCGGGATTATTTTCTGCGCGCGTTCAAGGCGGCGCCGGCGGACGAGTCCACCGTGCGCGCGCTCGGGCGATATCTCGCCGGCGAGCCGCCCGAGCGGGCGCTGGCCCTGCTGGACCGGATGCCCGCCGCGCAGCAGCCCAGGCTGGCCGGCTTGCGGCGCGACGCGCGGCTGGCCCTGCTGGAAGAACGGGCGGCGCGCGCCATGGCAAGGTCGGACTGGACGCAGGCGGCCGACGCCCTGGCGCAGGCCCAGCAATTGAACATGGACGACCCCTGGCTCAGCTATCGCCTGGCCACCGCGCTGCGCAGCGGCGGACGCGGGCCGGAGGCGCTGGCCGCCTACGAGCGGCACTTGCGCCTGCATGCGGCGGCGGCGCCCAGCCGCTATGCGCACGCGCTGCTGCTGGAATCGGCCGACCGGCTGCAGGACGCGCGCGATTCCCTGGCCCGCATCCCGCGCGCGGCCTGGTCGCCCGAAATGCAGGACCTGGATCAGCGGCTGGCGGCCCGGCAGCGGATCCTGCATGCCGACGCCCTCTACCAGGCGGGCAAGCCCAGGGAAGCCATTGCGTTCCTCGAGTCGCAGTCCCCGACTCCGGCCATCCGGTTGCAGCTGGCCGCCTGGTATCTGGAGCAGGGCGACAGCGACAAGGCCATGGCCGGCTACATGGCCATACTGCGTGAAGACCCGGACAACACCGACGCCCGGCTGGGCCGGCTGGAAACCATGGCGGCGCGCGGGCAGACGGCGGAATTGCGGCGCATCATGGACGCCGGCGTGCCCGCGCTCGCCCCGGACGACGCCAACGGCCGGCGGCGCCTGGCGGCCCTGTGGGGCGCGGCCGGCGACCCGGACAGGCAGCGCCGCGAACTGGACGCCGCGGTCGCCGACGCAAAAGGCCCCCAGCCGTGGCTGCTCAGGGACTACGCCAGGGCGACGGCGCCGGCCCGGCCCCAGGCCGCGCTGCAGCTATATGAAAGGGCCATGCGCGAAGGGGCCTTGCTGCCCGTCGAAGCCGCCGCGGGCGACCGGGCCGCGTTCACGCGCGCCACCCGGGAACGGCCCGGCGACGACTGGCTCGCGCTCAGCATACGCCGCGATGCCGAGGCCTTGTACCAGCGCGAGAATCCCACGCTGACCCTCAGCCACGACACCGGGCTGCGCCGGGACGGCACGCCCGGGCTGTCGCGCCTGAATGCCAACACCACGATACTCCAGCTGGACCATCCCGTGGCGGGCGGCAAAGGCTATCTTCGGGCGGATCACGTCCGCATGAACGCGGGCGCCTTCGACACCAACGAGGCCGGCCTCGTCGACGAACGGTTCGGGACCTGCATCTTCGAAGGGCGGGACGGCCAGGGCGAGCTGCAAGCGCTGCCGGCGTGCGCTTCGGGCTTCCGCCAGAAGGCGAGCGGCACCAGTTTCGCCGTCGGCTGGCAGGGCGAGCGGCTGTCGTTCGACCTGGGCCGGACGCCCCAGGGCTTCGCCGTCACCAACTGGACGGGCGGCGTGACCTACAAAGGCGACCTGAAGCAGCTGGGCTGGAGCCTGACCGCGTCGCGCCGGCCGATGTCGAATTCCCTGCTTTCGTTCGCGGGCGCGCGCGACCCGCGCACCGGGATCACCTGGGGCGGCGTCATGGCCACGGGCGCGAGCCTGGGCCTGAGCTGGGACCAGGGGGGCGCCGACGGCGTATGGGCCGACCTCAGCCACCATCGCCTGACCGGCAAGAACGTGGCGGACAACCACCGCACGCGCCTCATGGCCGGCTATTACCGGCGCCTGATCAACCAGCCCGACGAAAGCCTGTCGGTCGGCGTGAACGTCATGCACTGGCGCTACCAGAAGGACCTGGGCGAATACACCCTGGGCCACGGCGGCTATTACAGCCCGCAGCGCTACAGTTCGATTTCTCTGCCGGTCAGCTACGCCCGCCGCCGGGGCGACTGGTCCTTCCTGCTGGAAGGCTCGGTGTCCCGTTCGGTGTCGCGCAGCTCGGGGTCCAATTACTATCCCTTGCCCGGCCTGCTGGCCGGCCCGCTGGGGGAACTGGGCCGTATGGGCGTGACGCCTGGCGGCTTCCTGGCCGCCAACGAGATCGCGGCGTCCAAGGGCAGCGGCTTCGGATACACCCTGCGCGGCATGGCCGAGCGCCGGCTGAGCAATCATTGGGTGGTGGGCGCGGGCTTCGACCTGCAGCATGGCCAGGACTACACGCCCAGCCGCGTCATGTTGTATTTGCGCTATACCTTCGAACCCTGGCAGGGCAACCTGAAGCTCGCCCCCGCCGGGCTTGCGCCCTACGCCGATTTCAAATAGTGCTTGCTTTACGCGCCTTGCTATTGTAGAATCATCGACTTACTTGTCTTTAAAGCGCGCGCATGCCTTTTGCGCGGGCCATTAGAGAGTGGGTGGGGGCGCCAAACACGCGCCTTTAGCCATGAAAAGCAGGTAAACACAGGTAAAAGCAACGCTTTGTTTTCGCAAGATTTCAACCTAGGGTTCGGTTTTGCATTTATTTGCAGGCCAGAGCCTGACGGGACCAAAACTGGTCGTGTTGCGCCGCCAAGCATTTGGCAGCGCTGTCGCGGCTAAGTTGGAACAGGAAAAATCATGATCCAAATGCAGACCACGCTAGACGTGGCCGACAACACAGGTGCACGTTCCATCATGTGCATCAAGGTGCTGGGCGGCTCGAAGCGCCGTTATGCCGCCATCGGTGACATCATCAAAGTGAGTGTCAAGGATGCGGCTCCTCGCGGGCGCGTCAAAAAGGGCGAAATTTACAACGCCGTGGTGGTTCGTACCGCCAAGGGCGTTCGCCGCAAGGACGGTTCGCTGATTAAATTCGGCGGCAATGCCGCAGTATTGCTCAATGCCAAGCTGGAACCCATCGGTACCCGCATCTTCGGACCTGTCACGCGCGAATTGCGTACGGAAAAGTTCATGAAGATCGTGTCCCTGGCTCCGGAAGTGCTGTAAGGAGCGACGAAATGGAAAAAATCCGTAAAGGCGACGAGGTCATCGTACTGACCGGTCGCGACAAAAAACGCCGCGGCACCGTGCTCAAGCGCGTCGACGCCGACCACGTCCTGGTCGAAGGCATCAACGTCGTCAAGAAGCACGCCAAGGGCAATCCCATGGCCGGCACGCCTGGCGGCATCATCGACAAGACCATGCCCATCCACATTTCCAATGTGGCGATCTTCAATCCCGCCACCGGCAAGGCCGATCGCGTCGGGATCAAGGAAGTCGACGGCAGCAAGGTCCGTGTATTCCGTTCCAGCGGCGCAGTCGTTGGCGCCAAGGCTTAAGGGGCGAAGAACATGGCTCGTTTACAAGAGTTTTACCGCAGCAAGGTCGTGGCCGACCTGCAAGCCAAATTCGGCTACAAAAGCATCATGGAAGTGCCGCGCATCACCAAGATCACCCTGAACATGGGTGTGTCCGAAGCGGTCGCCGACAAGAAGGTCATCGAGCACGCCGTGTCCGACCTGACCAAGATCGCAGGCCAGAAGCCGGTGGTCACCAAGACCCGCAAGGCCATCGCCGGTTTCAAGATCCGCGAAGACTACCCCATCGGCTGCATGGTCACCCTGCGTGGCCGCCGCATGTACGAATTTCTGGACCGCCTGGTCGCCGTGGCCCTGCCGCGCGTCCGCGACTTCCGGGGTGTGTCCGGCCGCGCATTCGATGGCCGTGGCAACTACAACATCGGGGTTAAAGAGCAGATCATTTTCCCTGAAATCGAATACGACAAAATCGACGCCGTACGTGGTATGAACATCAGCATCACCACCACGGCCAAGACCGACGACGAAGCCAAGGCCCTGCTCAGCGCCTTCAGCTTCCCGTTCCGCAATTAAGGGGCGATGACGTGGCTAAACTTTCCCTCATCAATCGCGATATCAAACGCGCCAAGCTGGCTGAAAAATACGCGGCCAAGCGCGCGGCCCTGAAGGCGATCATCGACGATCAGTCCAAGACCGACGAAGAGCGCTACCAGGCCCGCCTGCAGTTGCAACAACTGCCGCGCAACGCCAACCCGACCCGTCAACGCAATCGTTGCGTCGTCACCGGCCGTCCGCGCGGCGTTTTCAGCAAGTTCGGTTTGACTCGTCACAAGCTGCGTGAAATGGCGCTGCGTGGCGAAGTCCCGGGCATGACCAAAGCCAGCTGGTAGGAGAAATACACATGAGCATGAGCGATCCCATCGCCGACATGTTGACCCGCGTGCGCAATGCGCAGCAAGTCAGCAAGACGTCGGTCAGCATGCCCTCCTCGAAGCTGAAGGCAGCCATTGCTGCCGTGCTGAAAGACGAAGGCTACATCGACGGTTTCCAGATCACCGGTGACAAGGCCAAGCCTGTCCTGGAGATCACCCTCAAATATTACGCCGGCCGTCCGGTCATCGAGCGTATCGACCGCGTGTCGCGCCCCGGGCTGCGCATCTACAAGGGCAGCAAGACCATTCCCCAGGTCATGAACGGCTTGGGCGTGGCCATCGTGTCGACCCCGCGCGGCGTGATGACCGATCGCAAGGCACGCGCCACGGGCGTGGGCGGCGAAGTGCTGTGCTACGTGGCATAAGGAGAATCACATGTCACGTATTGCTAAGTACCCAGTCGCCGTGCCCGCGGGCGTGGAAGCCACCATCAGCGCCGGCCAGATCTCCGTCAAGGGCCCCTTGGGCACCCTGACCCAGGATCTGACCGGGGACGTCGTCATCCGCCAGGAAGACGGCCAACTGACTTTTACCGTTGCCAACGATTCCCGCCAGGCCAAGGCCATGTCGGGCACGCTGCGCGCGCTGGTCGCCAACATGGTCACCGGCGTCAGCAAGGGCTTCGAACGCCGCCTGAACCTCGTGGGCGTGGGCTTCCGCGCCCAGGTCCAGGGCGACGCGCTGAAGCTGCAGCTTGGTTATTCTCACGACATCGTCCACAACATGCCTCCCGGCGTCAAGGCCGAGTGCCCCACCCAGACGGAAATCATCGTCAAGGGCGCCAACAAGCAGGTCGTTGGACAGGTTGCCGCTGAAATCCGCGCGTACCGCGAACCCGAGCCCTACAAGGGCAAGGGCGTGCGCTATGCCGATGAACGCGTCATCATCAAAGAAACCAAGAAGAAGTAATCGCGCAGGCAAGGACGAATTATGGACAAGAAACTCTCTCGTTTGCGTCGTGCTGTGGCGACTCGTCGGAAAATCTCCGAATTGCGCGTACATCGCCTGTCGATCTACCGCTCGAATCTGCACATTTACGCAAACATCATTTCGCCGGAAGGCGACCGCGTGCTCGTCAGCGCTTCCACGCTCGAACCCGAAGTGCGCAAAGAGCTCGCCGCTCAACAGGGCAACGGTGGCAATACTGCCGCAGCGGGCCTGGTCGGCAAGCGCGTAGCCGAAAAAGCAAAGGCTGCCGGTATCGAGCTGGTTGCATTTGATCGTTCGGGCTTCCGTTACCATGGCCGCGTGAAAGCGTTGGCCGACGCCGCGCGTGAAGCCGGCTTGAAATTCTAAGGAAGGAATTGTCAAATGGCTAAAGCACAAGGCAGGCAATCCGCCGAGAAGGAAAACGACGACGGCCTGCGTGAAAAGATGATCGCGGTCAATCGCGTCAGCAAAGTGGTCAAGGGTGGTCGCACCATGAGCTTTGCTGCGTTGACCGTGGTCGGCGACGGCGATGGCCGCATCGGCATGGGCAAGGGAAAAGCCCGTGAAGTGCCCGTCGCCGTTCAAAAGGCAATGGAGCAGGCTCGCCGCGGCCTGGTCAAGGTCGCCCTGAAGAACGGCACCCTGCACCACACCGTGGTCGGCAAGCACGGCGCGTCCACCGTACTCATTTCGCCCGCGGCGGAAGGTACCGGCGTGATCGCCGGCGGCCCGATGCGCGCCATCTTCGAAGTGATGGGCGTGCGCAACGTGGTTGCCAAGAGCCTCGGTTCCAGCAATCCGTACAACCTGGTCCGCGCAACCCTGAACGGCTTGCGTGCCTGCTCGACTCCTGCTGAAGTTGCCGCCAAGCGTGGCAAGACAGTAGAAGAAATCCTGGGGTAAGTCATGGCACAGAAGCAAATCAAAGTTACTCTCGTGCGCTCTGTTATCGGCACCAAGCAGTCTCACCGCGACACCGTTCGCGGCCTGGGCCTGCGCCGCGTCAACAGCAGCCGCGTGTTGGTCGATACGCCCGAGGTGCGTGGGATGATCCGTAAAGTGGATTACCTCGTCACCGTCTCGGAAGCCTGAAAGGAATCGAGATGTCAGAAACTCAACTCAATACGCTGAAGCCCGCAGCCGGCGCCAAGCACGCCAAGCGCCGCGTGGGCCGCGGCATCGGCTCGGGCCTGGGCAAAACCGCCGGCCGCGGCCACAAAGGCCAGAAATCGCGCGCGGGCGGCTTCCACAAAGTCGGCTTCGAGGGCGGTCAAATGCCTTTGCAGCGCCGCCTTCCCAAGCGTGGCTTCACGCCGCTGGGCAAGCACCTGTTCGCCGAAGTGCGCCTGTCCGACCTGGAACGCCTGCCCGTCGAGGAAATCGACGTCCAGGTGCTCAAGCAGGCGGGCGTCGTCGGCCAGACGGTGCGTTACGCCAAGGTCATCAAGTCCGGCGAACTGTCCCGCAAGGTCGTCCTGAAAGGGGTTGCCGCCACGGCGGGCGCCCGCGCTGCGATCGAAGCTGCCGGCGGTTCGCTGGCTTAAGGGGCAACGGTGGCTAAAGCTCAGGCACAGAGTAAACCGGGTTCCCGATACGGCGATCTCAAGCGCCGCATCGTGTTCCTGGTGCTCGCCCTGGTGGTCTATCGCCTAGGCACGCACATACCCGTGCCGGGAATCAACCCCGACGCGCTGGCCGACATGTTCCAGCAGAACCAGGGCGGCATCCTGGGCCTGTTCAACATGTTCTCGGGCGGCGCGCTGGAGCGCTTCTCGGTGTTCGCGCTCGGCATCATGCCCTACATCTCCGCGTCCATCATCATGCAGTTGATGTCGGTCGTGGTGCCCACGCTCGAAGCCATCAAGAAGGAAGGCGAATCGGGCCGGCGCAAGATCACCCAGTACACGCGCTACGGCACGGTGTTTCTTGCTCTGGTGCAGGCGGTGGGCATTTCGGTTGCGCTCGAATCGCAGCCGGGCCTGGTGATCGACCCGGGCATGCTGTTCCGCTTTACCACGGTCGTCACGCTGGTGACCGGCACGATGTTCATCATGTGGCTGGGTGAGCAGATCACCGAACGAGGCATGGGCAACGGTATCTCCATACTGATCTTCGCAGGCATCGTGGCGGGGCTTCCCAGCGCGCTTGCCGGCATGCTCGATCTGGTCCGTACCGACTCCATGTCCGTGCTGTCGGCGCTGTTCATCTTCGTGCTGGTCATTGCGGTGACCTACTTCGTGGTGTTCGTGGAACGCGGCCAGCGCCGCATCACGGTCAACTATGCCAAGCGCCAGGTCGGGAACAAGATCTATGGTGGGCAAAGCTCGCACTTGCCCCTGAAGCTGAACATGTCCGGGGTCATCCCGCCCATCTTCGCTTCGTCCATCATTCTGTTGCCGGCCACCGTGACCAGCTGGTTCTCCAGTAACCCGAACATGCGCTGGCTCGGCGATCTGGCGGCTGCCCTGTCGCCCGGCCAGCCTCTTTACATCACGTTGTATGCAGCGTTGATCATTTTCTTTTGCTTCTTCTACACGGCCCTGGTGTTCAACAGCCGTGAAACCGCAGACAACCTGAAAAAAAGCGGCGCGTTCGTTCCGGGTATCCGGCCGGGTGAGCAGACCTCGCGTTACATCGACAAGATCCTCATGCGATTGACGCTGGCCGGGGCCATCTACATCACCTTGGTGTGCTTGCTGCCCGAGCTGATGCAGGCTCGCTGGAACGTACCGTTTTACTTTGGCGGCACCTCTTTATTAATTATTGTGGTGGTGGCAATGGATTTCATGGCGCAGGCCCAGGCCTACATGATGTCCCACCAGTACGACTCGTTGCTCAAGAAGGCGAACTTCAAGGGCGCGGGCCTGCCAATGCGGTAAAAGAAGAATGGCTAAAGACGACGTCATACAAATGCAGGGCGAGGTTCTCGAGAACCTTCCCAACGCAACTTTTCGCGTCAAGCTGGAAAATGGCCACGTAGTGCTCGGCCACATATCGGGCAAGATGCGCATGCATTACATCCGGATTCTGCCGGGCGACAAGGTCACAGTGGAGCTCACGCCCTATGATCTTTCTCGTGCCAGAATTGTTTTCCGCTCTAAATAGCAGCGGCCGGTTACAGGAAACTAGGAGTCAACCATGAAGGTAATGGCATCGGTAAAGCGGATCTGCCGCAACTGCAAGATCATCAAACGTCACGGCGTGGTGCGTGTCATCTGCACCGACCCACGTCATAAGCAGCGTCAAGGCTAATCGCCCGCACGCAACGGATTTAACAAGGAACAGTCATGGCCCGTATTGCCGGCATCAACATTCCGCCGCATCAGCACGCCGAAATCGGTCTTACCGCGATTTTTGGCATTGGTCGTACCCGTGCTCGCAAGATCTGCGAAGCGTCGGGCATCGAATATTCCAAGAAAGTGAAAGACCTGACCGACGCTGAACTCGAACGCATCCGCGAACACGTCGGCGTGTTCACGGTCGAAGGCGATTTGCGTCGCGAAGTCCAGCTCTCGATCAAGCGTCTGATCGACCTGGGAACTTACCGTGGCATGCGCCACAAGCGTGGCCTGCCTGTACGCGGTCAACGCACCCGTACCAACGCCCGCACCCGTAAAGGGCCGCGTCGCGCTGCTGCTTCTCTGAAGAAATAATCGAGGATTAGAAGATGGCGAAAGCTTCCAACAGCGGCGCGTCTCGCGTACGCAAGAAAATCAAGAAGAGCGTATCGGACGGCATCGCGCACGTCCATGCGTCCTTCAACAACACGATCATCACCATTACCGACCGTCAGGGCAATGCGCTGTCCTGGGCCACGTCCGGTGGCGCCGGCTTCAAGGGTTCGCGCAAGTCCACGCCGTTCGCCGCGCAGGTCGCAGCCGAATCGGCCGGCCGCGTCGCCCTGGAATACGGCATCAAGACGCTCGAAGTCCGCATCAAGGGCCCGGGCCCCGGCCGCGAGTCCTCCGTGCGCGCGCTGAATGCGCTGGGCATCAAGATCGCCAGCATTTCAGACATCACGCCGGTGCCGCACAATGGCTGCCGTCCGCCCAAGCGCCGTCGTATCTAAGGGGAAGCATCTTGGCACGTTATATTGGACCTAAATGCAAGCTCTCGCGCCGCGAGGGCACCGACCTGTTCTTGAAGAGCGCGCGCCGCTCGCTCGATTCGAAATGCAAGATCGAATCCAAGCCGGGCCAGCACGGCCGCACCTCGGGCGCCCGTACGTCCGACTTCGGCCTGCAAATGCGTGAAAAGCAGAAGCTCAAGCGCATGTACGGCGTCCTGGAAAAGCAGTTCCGCCGCTACTTCACTGAAGCCGAGCGTCGCCGTGGCAACACCGGCGAGACCCTGATTCAGCTGCTGGAATCGCGCCTGGACAACGTCGTGTACCGCATGGGCTTCGGCTCCACGCGCGCCGAAGCGCGCCAGCTGGTCACCCACCGCGCCATCGAGATCAACGGCCGCACCGCCGACATCGCCTCCATGCTGGTCAAGGCCGGCGACGTGATCTCGGTCCGCGAGAAGGCCAAGTCGCAAGCGCGCATCAAGGAATCGCTCGACCTGGCGACCGGCAACGGCCTGCCCCAGTGGGTCGAAGTCGATGCCGGCAAGCTGACCGGCGTCTTCAAGCAGGCTCCGGATCGCGCCGACGTCGCCCGCGACATCAACGAATCGATGGTCGTCGAATTGTATTCGCGCTAATCGACGCAAGCAGTAAGCAGTACCGCATAGCGCCGCCTAAGCCCACTTGCCCGGCACAGAGCCGGGGGTGGGCTTTGCGGTGGAAATCGCCGGGTATTCCGGTCTGTCCGTCAGCCTTATCGGTGTAACGAGCCGAGGGTATTGAAAAGGAACACATCCATGTCGTCTCAAGGTTTTCTGAAACCCCGTTCCATCGAAGTCGAGCCCGTTGGCAAGAATCACGCCAAGGTCATCATGGAGCCCTTCGAACGCGGTTACGGCCACACGCTGGGCAACGCCCTGCGCCGCATCCTGCTGTCCTCCATGACCGGCTATGCGCCCACCGAAGTCCAGATGACCGGTGTCGTGCATGAATACTCCACGATCGCCGGTGTGCGCGAAGACGTGGTGGACATCCTGCTGAACCTGAAAGGGGTGGTGTTCAAGCTGCACAACCGCGAAGAAGTCACGCTCGTCCTGCGCAAGCAAGGTCCCGGCGTGGTGGTGGCCAGCGACATCGAACTGCCTCACGACGTGGAAATCATCAACCCCGACCACGTGATCGCCACGCTGACCGAAGCCGGCAAGCTGGAAATGCAGATCAAGGTGGAACAGGGGCGCGGGTATGTGCCCGGCAACGTGCGCGCCCTGTCCGACGATCGCACGCACACCATCGGCCGCATTCTGCTCGATGCCTCGTACAGCCCGGTCCGCCGCGTCAGCTATGCGGTCGAAAGCGCCCGCGTCGAACAGCGCACCGACCTGGACAAGCTGGTTCTCGACATCCAGACCAACGGCGTCATCTCCCCCGAGGAAGCCGTGCGTCAATCGGCACGCATCCTGATGGACCAGATCTCGGTGTTCGCCGCGCTCGAAGGCGCCGGCGATTCCTACGACAGCGTCCCGTCGCGCGGCACGCCCCAGATCGATCCGGTCCTGCTGCGTCCGGTCGACGACCTGGAGCTCACCGTCCGTTCGGCGAACTGCCTGAAAGCCGAGAACATCTACTACATCGGCGATTTGATCCAGCGCACCGAGAACGAGCTGCTCAAGACCCCGAACCTGGGCCGCAAGTCGCTCAACGAAATCAAGGAAGTCCTTGCCGCGCGCGGCCTGACTCTGGGCATGAAGCTCGAGAACTGGCCGCCGCTGGGCCTGGAACGCCCCTGATCCATGTTTTTTTTTGTGGTAAAGTCCCGCCTCACCGGACCGCAGCCTGGCTGATAGAAGATCCGGTCAACCGACGGAAAAATATCCGTTCAATCAGATTCAAAGGAAATCATCATGCGTCACCGTAGTGGCCTGCGTAAGCTGAATCGCACCAGCAGTCATCGCCTTGCCATGTTCCGCAACATGGCCGTCTCCCTGATCACGCACGAAGCGATCAAGACCACCCTGCCCAAGGCCAAGGAATTGCGCCGCGTGGTCGAACCGCTGATCACGCTGGGCAAAGAGCCCACCCTGGCCAACAAGCGCCTGGCCTTCGCCCGCCTGCGCGACCGCGACGCCGTGGTCAAGCTGTTCGCCGAAATCGGCCCGCGCTACAAAGAGCGCAATGGCGGCTACACCCGCGTCCTGAAAATGGGCTTCCGCCAAGGCGACAACGCCCCCATGGCGTTCATGGAGCTGGTGGATCGCCCCGAAGTCGAAGCCGCCGACGCCGAATAAGCGCGGTGCATGAAAGCGGGCCTGCAAGGCCCGTTTTTTTATGGGCGGTTACAATGGCGGAGCCCTGGTCTGTTCTGGAATGAAGCATGAGCCCCGACGAATCGCCTTCGGCCGGCACCCCGGCCCCGCAAGCCGCCGATTTCTCCGCCCTGGCCGGCCACGACGTCGTGGTCGTGCTCACCAATGCGCCGGACATGCTCCTGGCCAAGCGGATCGCACATATTCTTGTCGAAGAACAACTCGCCGCCTGCGTGAACTTGGGACAATCCGGCTTGTCCATGTATATGTGGCAGGGCGCGCTGGAAGGCGCCGACGAGGTCCCGATCACCATCAAGACGACGGGCGCCCAGGTGCCGCGCATGGTCGAACGTCTGCTGGGGCTGCACCCCTACGAAGTCCCTGAAGTCCTGGTGCTGCCGGTCGTGGGCGGCACCAGAAGCTATCTGGACTGGGTGCGCGCCCAGGCGCCCGGGCCCCAGGCTTAGGTTTGGGCCCAACCAAACAAGGAAAGTCGAATGTTGCAGTATCCGCGGCGGTTGGCGCTACTTCTGGCATGGCTGCTGCTGTTGCCGGTGCTGGCCGTTCTGGCGCCCGGTGCGGCGCACGCCGAAGAGGACTTCCTGCCCCCCGAAAAGGCCTTCGTGCTGTCGGTGGCCAATGTATCGCCCACCGAGCTCGCGCTGCATTTCCGGATCGCGCCCAAGTACTACATGTACCGCGAGCGCTTCGCCTTTGCCACCCAGCCCGAGGCCGCCGCCCAGTCGCTGGGGCAGCCACGCTACCCGCAAGGCATCGTCAAGTACGACCCCACCTTCGAACAGGATCTCGAGGTCTATTATGGCCAGGTGCTGGTAAGCCTGCCCTTGGCGCCCGGCGAGGCGCGGCCCTTCACGCTGGCCGTCACGAGCCAGGGCTGCGCGGACGCGGGGCTCTGCTATCCGCCCATGACCCAGGAGTTCACGCTGACGCCGGTCGCGGGCGGCTACCAGGCCGAAGGCGCCGGGGTGGTGGCGCAGCTGCCGGCGTCCGCCTTTGCCCCGCCTGCCGGCGCGCCCGAGGCGCAGGGGCTGGCGGGCGCCCTGAAGCTGGGGGACACGGGCTTCGCCGACTATCTCGCGCAAGCGGGATGGCTGCAAGTGGTGCTGCTGTGCCTGCTCCTGGGCCTGCTGCTGTCTTTCACGCCCTGCGTGCTGCCCATGGTGCCCATCCTGCTGGCGATCCTGGCGGGCGACGCGGCGGGCGCCAGGCCGGCGTCCCGCTGGAAAGGGCTGTCGCTGGCGGCGGTGTTCGTCCTGGGCATGTCGCTGGTGTACACGGCGCTGGGCATCGCGGCCGGGCTGGTCGGCGCGAGCCTAGCCGCCTGGCTGCAGACGCCCTGGGTGCTCGCGCTGTTCGCCCTGTTGCTGACGGCCCTGGCCCTGGCCATGTTCGACGTCTTCACCCTGCAGGTGCCGGCCGGCATGCAGACGGCCCTGAACCGCCGCTTGTCCGCGATTCCCGGCGGGCGCCATGGCGGCGTGTTCCTGATGGGCATGATTTCGGCCTTCATCGTCGGGCCCTGCATTGCCGCCCCCCTGGCGGGCGTGCTGCTCTTCATTTCCCAGACCGGCGACCTGGTGCTGGGCGGCGCCGCGCTGTTCGCGCTGGCCTGGGGCGAAGGGCTGTTGCTGCTGGCCGTGGGGGCGTCGTCGGGCCTGCTGCTGCCCAGGGCCGGCCCCTGGATGAACAGCGTCAAGCATTTGTTCGGCGTCCTGCTGATCGCCACGGCGTGGTGGATGGTCAACTCCATTTTGCCTGCCTGGCTATACCTGCTGGGATGGGCGCTGCTGGCTTTGTGGGCGGCGGCCCTGATGGGCGCTTTCAGCGCCGCCGCGGCCGAAGCCGGCCCGGCCCGGCACCTGGGCAGGGCCCTGGGCCTGCTGCTCGCGCTGTGGGCCGCCGCCGTGGTGGTCGGGGTGGCGGCCGGCGGGCGCGAACTGTTCCGGCCGCTGGCGCCGTTCACGGCGCCGGCGGGGGTTGCGGCCGGATCCGGCGCGCAAGCCGCGCCGCCGGCGTTCACGCGAGTGTCTTCGCTGCGGGAACTCGACAGTATCCTGGCTAATGCCGGCAAGCCCGTGATGCTGGATTTCTACGCCGACTGGTGCGTCTCCTGCATAGAAATGGAAAAATTCACGTTCAGCGACCCGGGCGTCGCCGCCTTGATGGAGCGCTTCGTGCTGGTGCAGGCGGACGTCACCCGGAATACGCCCGAGGACCGGGAGCTGCTCAAGCGCTTCCGGCTGTTCGGCCCGCCGGGCATCATCTTCTTCGACCGCCAGGGCGCGGAGCTTGCCGATGCGCGGGTCGTGGGCTTCAAGAACGCCAGGGAATTCACGGCGGTGCTGTCCAGGGCGCTGGGCGGCTGAAGGCGGGCCGCCGCTTGCAGGCGATGCGCCTGCAAGCGGGCGCGCAAGAAAAAACGCCAGTACAGGACTGGCTGTACTGGCGCAAATGCTACCGCAACAAACTCGGGCGGCTGTTGCCAGCGCCCAAGACTCCGACACCATAACCGTAGTTGCCGGGAAAGTCCATAGCGGCGAAGCCGCCGGCGCCAAAAACCGGTGTCTTCAAGCGCTTGCGCGCATGAGCTTGGCCGCTTCGATCGCGAAGTAGGTCAGAATGCCGTCGCCGCCGGCGCGCTTGAAGGCGATCAGGGATTCCATCATGACCTTGTCGTGTTCCAGCCAGCCATTGGCGGCCGCCGCCTTGATCATGGCGTATTCGCCGCTGACCTGGTAGGCGTAGGTCGGCATGCCGAAAGCGGTTTTGACGTCGCGCAGGATATCCAGGTAAGGCAGCCCGGGCTTGACCATGACCATGTCGGCCCCCTCGCGGATGTCCATGGCGACTTCGCGCAGGGCTTCGTTGCGGTTCGCCGGGTCCATCTGGTAGGTGAACTTGTTGGATTTGCCCAGGTTGCCGGCGGACCCGACGGCGTCGCGGAAGGGGCCGTAGAAGGCGCTGGCGTACTTGGCCGAATAGGCCATGATTCTCGTGTAGATGTGCTGCCCGGCTTCCAGCGCCTGCCGGATGGCGCCGATGCGGCCGTCCATCATGTCGGACGGCGCGACGATGTCGACGCCCGCCTGGGCCTGGACCAGCGCCTGGCGGGTCAGGATCTCGACCGTGGGTTCGTTCAGCACATAGCCGTTCTCGTCGATCACGCCGTCCTGGCCGTGGCTGGTGTAGGGATCCAGCGCGACGTCGGTCAGCACCCCGAGCTCGGGGAAGTGCCGCTTCAGGGAGGCCACGGCGCGCGGCACCAGGCCGTCGGGATTGGCGGCTTCGATGCCGTCCGGCGTCTTCAGCTGCGGATCGATGACCGGGAACAGCGCCAGGACCGGTATGCCCAGTTCGACGCATTCCTGCGCCACGGCGAGCAGGGTGTCGGGCGAGTAGCGCACGATGCCCGGCATGGACGGCACCGGCTCCCGCACGCCTTCGCCTTCGCGCACGAACACGGGGTAGATCAGGTCGTTCGTGGTGAGCACGTTTTCGCGGACCAGGCGGCGCGAGAATTCATCGCGGCGGTTGCGGCGCGGGCGGGCGGCGGGAAAGTCGGGGGGAAGAATGAAAGATGTCATGGCACGACCTTGGGAGAGATCCAGTTTTCGATGTGGGCACCGGCTTCTTCGAGGCCAATGCGGTGGGTGGCCGAAAACGGCAGCGCGGTGAGCGCGCCGAGATCGGCGAGTTCCTTCTTGACCGAGGCGGCGGCGCGCACCCGTTGCCCGTAAGGCAGCTTGTCGGCCTTGGTGAGCAGCGCCAGCACCGGAATGCGGGTGGGCGCGACCCAGTCGGCCAGGCGGCGATCGAGTTCAGTGACCCCGCGGCGTATGTCGATGAGCAGGACGATGCCGGCGAGCGAGCTGCGTTCGCGCAGGTAGGCGCCCAGGACGTCGGCCCATTCTTCCCGGGCCTGCTGGGCGACCGACGCGTAGCCGTAGCCGGGCAGGTCCACCAGAAAGCCCAGGAAGGCGCCCGGCTCGACCGGATCGGGTATGCCGAACATGTTGATCAGCCGCGTGCGGCCGGGCGTTTTGCTGGAAAAGGCCAGCCGGCGCTGATTGGTCAGCGCGTTGATGGCCGAGGACTTGCCCGAATTGGACCGGCCGACGAAACAGACTTCCGCCGTGGTGGGGGCCGGCAGTTGATCCAGCCGGGCGGCGGAGGTGGTGAAAACGGCGCGATGCAAAATGGACACGGGTCTGCCTAGATCGGTTAATTTATGCGCTATTGTATAATCGCAGGTTTGAAACAGTTGCGTCATTTCCATTTCGGGATTCTTTGCATGGAAGTGGCATTGTCATCATGGTGTCTACGGCACCGGATCGAATAGCGATCGTCGAGGTCTTCATGAAGCGTGTGCTTTCCAGAATCGTAGTTGCCAGCGGCGTGCTGCTGGGCTCCTCCGTAGTTTCACTTGTCCATGCCGCCGACGCGGCAGGCGCCAAGCCCGATGCCGCCAAGGGTGAACAACTCTATCTCAACGGTGATCTCGCCCGCGGAATCCTGGCCTGTGCCAGCTGCCACGGCGAAGCCGGCAACAGCACCATTCCGGCCAACCCGAACCTGTCGGGCCAGCCTCATGAATACATCGTCAAGCAACTGATCGACTTCACCCCCAAAGACGACAAGACCCCGCCCGCGCGCCGCGGCCCCGGCGGCGCCAATTCCGTCATGACCGCGTTCGCAACCGCCCTCACGGCCGAAGACCGCCAGAACGTCGCGCTATACCTGGCCACGCAACAGCTCAAGCCCGAAACCGCCGCCAACGCCACCAATGAAGCCACCATGGAACGCGGCCAGCACATCTGGCGCGGCGGCCTGCCCGACCGCAAGGTGCCGGCCTGTGCGGGCTGCCACTCGCCCAACGGCGCGGGCATACCGGGCGCCTATCCGCGCTTGTCGGGCCAGTTCCCGGCCTACATCGCCGAACAGCTCAAGCTGTTCCGCAGCGGAGACCGCGCCAACAACACCATCATGCACGATATCGCCGACCGCATGTCCGATGCGGACATCGCCGCGGTGGCCGACTACGCCGCCGGCCTGCGTTAAAACATCATCGTCTCGCCGTTGCGGCATCTTTCCGCAACCGGTCTAAAATAAGAGGGGAGGCTCATTCGGCGTCCCCTCTTTTTCATGAACACTGCATCCGTGAACACTGCCATCTCCAGGCGCCGCCTTGGCGCGGACATCTTCGAACTGCTCGGCTCGATGCGCTTCGCCGTCAGCCTGCTGGTGTTCATCTGTGTAGCCAGTCTCATCGGCACGGTGCTGCAGCAGAACCAGTCGGCCAACGCCTACATCGACCGCTTCGGCCCCTTCTGGTTCGCCCTGTTCGACAAGTTTTCCATCTGGCACATCTACAACAGCTGGTGGTTCCTGGTGGTCATGGGCTTCCTCGTCGTGTCCACCACCATCTGCCTGCTGCGCAATGCGCCCAAGATGATCAAGGACGCGCGCTCGTTCCGCGAGTACGTGCGCGCCGGCAGCCTGCGCGCCTTTCATCACCGGGTCGAGGCGGTCTCCGCCCTGCCGGCGCAGGACACCCTGGAGGCCGTGCAGGAATGGATGCGGGGCCAGGGCTACAAATACAAGCTGCGCCATGACGGCGACGGCGTCATGCTGGCGGCCAAGAAGGGCGGCGCCAACCGGCTGGGGTACATCTTCGCCCATGCGGCCATCGTCGTGGTCTGCGTGGGCGGCCTGCTGGACAGCGAACTGCCCGTGCGCCTGCAAGTATGGCTGGGCGGCAAGGTTCCGCTCACCGAAAACATGCTGATCTCCGACGTCCCCGAGACCGGGCGGCTCTCCCTTGCGAATCCCAGCTTCCGGGCCAACATGCTGGTCCCGGAGGGCACCAGCAGCAGCAGCGGCATCATCAGCGTCGAGAACGGCGTGCTGGTGCAGCCGCTGCCCTTCACGCTCAAGCTCAACAAGTTCGTCGTGGACTACTACTCCACCGGCATGCCCAGCAGCTTCAAGAGCGAGGTCGAGGTCACCGATCCCGACACCGGCGCTTCGTTCTCCCGAACCATAGAAGTCAACGAGCCGCTGCGCTACAAGGGCGTCACCGTCTACCAGTCCAGCTTCGACGACGGCGGCAGCAAGCTGCAGATGGTCGGCTATCCGCTGGTGGGCGCCGCAAGCCGCCCCTTCGACCTGGACGGGGTGGTGGGCAAAGACGCCGAACTGACGGTCGCCGGCGACGGGCGGGGCATCCCCCTCAAGATCGAATTCTCGGGGCTGCGCGTCATCAACGTCGAGGATCTGTCCGGCAATGCCGAACCCCAGCCCAAGGCCATCATCGAGCATGTGGCGGCGGTCACCGGCAGCGCGGCCGGGGCGCGCAACGAACATCTCACCAACGTCGGACCCAGTGTGCAATACCGCGTCATCGGCAGCGACGGCCAGGCCCATGAGTTCACCAACTACATGCTGCCCATCGTGCTCGACGGCGTCCCGGTGTTCCTGGCCGGCGTGCGGGAATCGGCCTCCGTGCCGTATCGCTACATCCGCATACCCGTGGACGAGAAAAATTCCGTCACCGAATTCATGGACTTGCGCGCGGCATTGGCCGACCCGGCCATGGTGCGCCTGGCGGTGCAGCGTTTCGTGCAGAAGAACCGCGGCAACGAGCTGCCCGAAGACCTGCTGCTGAAGGCCGCCGAAAACGCCCTGCACACATTCCGCCGCGCCGGTTTCAACGGTATCATTGAACATGTGCCCGAGCGTGACCGTGAAAACGTGCTGGGCTTTGCGGTGCCCATGATACAGCTGTCGCTCATCGAATTGCGCAACGTGATGCGCGAACGTTCGGGCCGTCCGGCAGTCGACTATGACGGGCCCCAGGGCAAGGCGGCCGACCAATGGATGCAGATGGCGCTGCTGGGGCTGGCCAACCTGCCCGACTACCCCGCGCCGGTGTTCATGACGCTCAAGTCGTTCGAGCAGGTCGAGGCCAGCGTCTTCCAGGTGGCGCGCAGTCCGGGCAAGAACACGGTCTACCTGGGCTGCCTGTTTCTGGTGATCGGCGTGTTCTCCATGTTTTACATACGCGATCGCCGCATCTGGGTATGGATCAAGCCGCATGAACGGGGCAGCGAAGTCATGGCCGCCATGACCTCGCAGAAACGCACACTGGACTTCACGCACGAGTTCGAGCGTTTCAAAGAGTCGTTCAAGCGCTTCACCACTTAACGAGGTTCCTATGTCCGAAACCATCATCCAATCGAACGCCGCCGGCTGGCAGCCGTCCATGACGGCAAGCGGCGATTCGCGTGGCCGGCGCGGCAAGCCCGACTGGACCGACATCGCCTTTTTCCTCTTGCTTACCGCCGCTGCGGCTTATGCGCTCAGCGCGTACAGCGCCAACATGGACTACTACGAGAAGGCCATACTCTGCGGCGCGGTCGCGGGCCTGAGCTGGATGGCCTGGCTATGGCGCCCGCTGCGCACCATCATGATCGCATGCGGGGCCAGCGCGCTCTTCGCCATCTGGCTGTACAGCGGCGGCGCGGGCCTGGCCCAGGGCGACATCACGCGCGCGGAAAGCGTCTTCTTCCTGAAATACCTGTTCTCTTCGCAGTCGGCCATCCTCTGGATGTGCGCGCTGTTCGTGCTGGCCACGGTCTGTTACTGGGCGGGGTTCTTCAGCCGGACGGCCGCCTGGCTGGGCACGGTGCTGACCTGGGGCGGCGTCTACGCCGGCACGACCGGCATGCTGGTGCGCTGGCGCGAAGGGCATCTGCTGGGGCCCGACATCGGCCACATTCCCGTCAGCAACCTCTATGAAGTCTTCGTCTTGTTCGCGCTGATCACCGCGCTGTTCTACCTGTACTACGAACGCCGCTACGCCACGCGCGCGCTGGGCGGTTTCGTGCTCATGGTCATCAGCTCGGCCGTGGTCTTCCTGCTGTGGTATTCCTTCACCCGCGACGCCTTCCAGATCCAGCCGCTGGTGCCGGCCCTGAAAAGCTGGTGGATGAAGCTGCACGTGCCGGCCAACTTCATCGGCTATGGCACCTTCTCGCTGGCCGCCATGGTCGGCTTCGCCTACCTGGTCAAGGAACACGGCGAAACCCGGTCCCTGGGCAAGCTGGCGCCGCTCTTCGTGCTGGGCGCCGTCCTGTGCGCCGAGCCCCTGGTGTTCAGCTCGGGCAAGCTGTCCGCCACCTGGATGCTTTATTTCGGCCTGGGCGCCATCATCGTCGGCATCATTCTGGCCTTCCGCCGCCCCATCGCCGCCAAGCTGCCGTCGCTCGAGATCCTGGACGACATCATGTACCGCGCCATCGCCGTGGGGTTTGCGTTCTTCACGGTGGCCACGATACTCGGGGCCTTGTGGGCCGCCGACGCCTGGGGCACCTATTGGCAGTGGGACCCCAAGGAAACCTGGGCCCTCATCGTGTGGCTGAACTATGCGGCTTGGCTGCACATGCGGCTCATGAAGGGCTTGCGCGGCACCATGGCCGCCTATTGGGCGCTCGCCGGCCTGCTGGTCACCAGCTTCGCCTTCCTGGGCGTCAACATGTTTCTTTCCGGGCTGCATTCTTACGGCGAACTGTAAGCCGTCTTGGGCTGGACGGCGCCGGGTTCCGCATGGGGCCCGGCTGCCCTCATTCTTTGCTGGCATATATATCTGGATATTGTAGAATTTACAGATAGATGCTCGCCGACATACAATGTCATGGTAGCGCGCGGGCTCTGAAGGCCTATCCAGATATGCAGCAATAAAAACCAATAACCATGTTGGCAGCCCCGAAAGCATCGAATACACAAGCCCGCGCAGACAGCCTGATCATCGATGCACTCGATGCCAGCCTGCGCCTGCTGAATGAATTTCTTCCCGTGCAGGGTTGGGCCTGCATGTCCGGCGCGCTGGGGGCCCAGCCGCTTGCCGTGGGCACCGGCGTATTCGGCAACCCTTCGGTCGACGCCCTTGGCGCCCTGTCGGGCGGCAACTGGCAGGAATCCAAAGCGCTCGCGCATCTTTTTACGCGCACCTTGAATCCCGCCGAACACCTGCGGTTCTTCACGGGTCATCTGCAGGAAGTGCAGGCGGGCGACTGCCTGCTGAAGTTCGACCTCTACAACGAGCGCCAGGAAATCACCGGCTGCATACTGGGCGTCGCCCAGCAGGCGGTGGTGGACGGCGCCACCCACGAAGACTGGCGCCGCGTCAGGGCCTGCGCCCGCAGCATCGCGTTCACGCTGGATCTTTGCATAGAACTGGTCGTGGCCAACGAACTGGTCAACGAAATGCAGCGCGATGTCTTCATCGACGCCCTGACCGGCGTGCTGAACCGGGCGGGGTGGATGCGCAGGCTCAAGCAGATCGAAGCCCAATGCATGAAATCCGGCGCCGATGCCGCCATCGTCATGTTCGACCTGGATTTCCTCAAGACCGTCAACGACACCCACGGCCATTCGGCGGGCGACGACTTGCTGCGCCTGACCGCGCAGACCATATCGTCGGCGCTGCGCAGTTCCGACTCCGTGGGCAGGCTGGGCGGCGACGAATTCGGCGTGGTCACCTACAGCACCACCCCGGCCATCGCGCAGCTGCTCATCGCCCGGCTCGAATCGGCGCTCGCCCGGGTGAACGTCAACGTATCGCTGGGCATGGCGCTGAAGTCCGAAGCCGGCACGCTGGAAGCCGCGCTGGAACTCGCCGATGAACGCATGTACGCCTACAAGCGCAACAAGGCGGTACCCCGCAGCGTCCGCCGCCCCCTGCTGACCGAGCCCAGGGCCTGTTGATCGAAGGCGGCCGGCCTATTCCCGGCTCTGCCGCATGATGAAGGCCCGGGTGTCCGGATCGGACACCAGATCCAGGATCGAGCCGGCGTTCAGGATGTCGATGGGCGGCTTCGCCTTGGAAACCGCATAGCCTTGCACGTAGTCTATGCCCATTTCCTTCAGGGCTTCCAGCGTGTCGCAGTCCTCCACCCATTCCGCGATGCTCTTCATGCCCAGGTTGCGGGCCAGTTCGCTGATGGTGCGCACGATGGCCTTGTTGGTTTCGTGGGCCATCATGTCCTTGATCAGGGCGCCGTCGATCTTGATGGCGTCGGCGGGCAGCTCCTTCAGGTACGAGAACGAAGAATAGCCGGCGCCGAAGTCGTCCAGGGCGATATGGGCTCCCATGCGGCGCAGGCGCAGCATGAACTGCCGCGTGCGGTCCAGGTCCTGCAGGGCGACGCCTTCGGTGATCTCGACATAGAGCAGCTTGCACAGGGCCTCGTAGCGCTCCAGGACGTTGAACAGCGAATTGATGAACTTCTCGTCGTTCAAGGAAACGCCGCTGAGGTTCACATTGACGAAGCGCGTGTTCTTCAGGCGGTTCTCGTGCTTGGCCAGCCACTCCAGCGTGGCGGTGAACACCCACTTGTCGATCAGCGTGATGGTGCCGTTCTCTTCCGCCGAAGCGATGAATTTGCCCGACGGGATGAGCGAGCCGGTGGAGTCGCGCACCCGCAGCAGGGCCTCGAAGTTGAGCGACTCCATGGGGCTGTGCAGCGACATGATGGGCTGCATGTCCAGGTACAGGCCGCGCGGCGAATGGCCGCCTTCCAGCTGGTCGAACAGTCGGAGCTCTTCCGCGTGCTCCTGCAGTTCCAGGGAGTTCTCCTCGTACACCATCACGTCCCGGCGGCGCTTGCGGGCGTCCCGGCAGGCATGGGCGGCGGCCGAGATGGCGTCCTTGACCGTCATGCCCATGTGCAGCGCCACGACCCCCATGGCGGTGGCGATCTGGAAGGCCCGCGCCCCGATGTTGTAGGTTGCCGTGTTGATGCTGGCGCTGACCCGGGTGGCCAGTTCCTTGGCTTCGGCGGCGGTGGACCCGCTAAACAGGATCACGAATTCGTCGCCGCCGATCCGCCCGACTTTCTGCTGTTCGGTCAGGCAGGCCTGGATGCGTTCGCAGACCAGCTTCAGGACTTCATCGCCCGCCGTGTGCCCGAACAGGCCGTTGATACGCTTGAAGTGTTCCAGGTCCAGGTAGGCCAGGGAGCAGGGCACGCCCTTGGCGACGTCGTCCAGCGCCTGCCCCACCGCTTTCTCGATGCCGCGCCGGTTCAGCACCTCGGTGAGCGGGTCGTTGTCGGCCAGCGAACGCAAGCGCTGTATGGTCTGCGTGCGTGCCGTGACGTCCAGCAGCGAGCCGTCGATGTGGCCGCCCGACAGGGTCGCCTGCAGGACGAAGTGTTGCGGCCGGCCCGGCCGGGCGGCGGAATCCAGCAGCTTGATTTCGACTTCGTGGCCGGCTTTCGTGGCGCTGGCGACGGCGATCCAGTCCTGCGGCTCGAAGTAGTCGGTCCAGCGCCCGCCCTGGCTGTGGCGCATCGAGATGCCCAGCATCTGCTCCAGGGAGTGGGTCATCCGCAGGAAGACGCCGGAGGAGTCGAGGGTGAACATGCCCATGGGCGTCATCGCATAATTGCTGATCAGCTCCGTCTGGGCGCGCATGCGCTCCAGGGTGTCCTCGCGCATGCGTTCCGCCACCGCCAGTGCCACCGTGACGCTGGACAGCAGCAGCGCCACGACGCCGTTGAAGATGTCGGTGAATTCCGTGCGGCCGAACAGCACGATGAGCGTGCCTGAAAACATCACGCACAGCGCCATGCTCAGGGCCACGATATGCCACATCCGGAACCGGGACGGGCTGCGGTAGAGGTTGATCGCCAGCAGGAATGCCGCGATCAGGATGCCGAAGCCGCAAGTGGCCCACATCAGCGGCTCGAACCATTCGTAGGGCAGGAGGAAGGAGCCGGCCAGCAAGACCAGGCCCGACCATTGCGCGGCGCGCAGCAGGCGGGGATGGCTGGCGTTGTGCGCGCTCCGGAACAACTGCGTGAACAGGGTGTAGGTCAGCAGGAAATAGGCGGCCACGGTGACCTGGCGGATGAGGGGCATCCATTCCATGGGAATGCTGTGCCCCAGCCAATGGTTGTCCCAGCCCATGGCGTAGGCGCCCAGCCGCAGGTTGCCCACCAGCCAGGCGGCCAGGAGCAGATAGGTCCAGGTCTTGGTCGTCAGCGCGATGACCACGATGAAAAGCGCCATGGTCAGCAGGCCGCCTTCCAGCAGACCCGTGCCGCGCTCATAGCGGTGATTGGACTTGACCAGCTCGGACGTATTCCAGAGGTTGACGGAAAGCACGCCGGGTTCCGACAAGGTGACCCGGCAGAGAATCGAGGCCGGCAGGGCGATGCCGTCGAGGGCGACCGAGTAGCCTTGCTTGGAGTTGCGGACGGAGCCTTGCGGGCCGCGCGGCTCGGCGCTGCTGCCCAGCGCCTCCATGCCTTGCGCATTCCAGCAGGACAGGGACTGGATCAGGCGCGTGGGGATTTCCAGCGCGGGGTGGGTGATGCCGGCCTCGCCGGGTGCGCCGATGAGCAGCCAGCCAGGCGAGCCGACGGGCAGGGCCGGATTCGGCGCGCGGCCTTTCAGCTCCGCCAGCGCGTCATCGGGCGTCAGTGCGGCGGCCGGATCGGGGACGTGCCTGAACTCGAGCCGCTGAGCGTTGGCCGACGGATAGCGTTCCGGAAGGAACATGACGGCCAGCACGGAACACAACACAATGATCGCAGGAACCAGATACAGCGAGAAGTAATAAACCAGGCGGCTTCTGAGGTGTGCGACCCTCTTGCCCAGCTTCCTGCGAGTTGTAGTCGAGACCGTCATGATCTATAGGGCCAGCCCTTTTCTTATGCGATGATTCAGCCGCCGTTCGTTTGAAAACGGCCAGGGATTGCCCCACATCTGCTTAACGGCAGGAGGCTGAATTTCTTTATGCCGCGGCGTCGGAAGGGCGATCGATCGCATGCCGGCCTGCATGGAACCGTTGTGTTTCGGCGCCGGCGGAACCTAGGCCGTTGGCAGCGTGGTCTCGGTGGCGAAAAGGTCCTGGATTCTTTCGCGCGGCCGGACGACGTGGTCGGCCTTGCCGTCGACGATGATCTCAGCCGGCCGCGGCCGCGTATTGTATTGGCTGGCCATGGTGAAGGCGTAGGCGCCCGCCGACATGACCGCCAGCAGGTCGCCCTGCTGGATGTTCAGCTGGCGGTCGCGCGCGAGCCAGTCGCCGCTTTCGCACACCGGGCCGACGACGTCGTAGTGCGGCGCTTCGGCGCCGCCGCGAGGGACGACGGGCACGACCCCGTGCCAGGCGCTGTAGAGCGTGGGGCGGATGAGGTCGTTCATGGCCGCGTCGACGATGGCGAAATTCTTGGTTTCGCCGTGCTTGAGGTATTCGACCTTGGTCAGCAGCACCCCGGCGTTGCCCACCAGCGAGCGCCCGGGTTCGAGCACCAGTTCCAGGTGTTCCAGGCCGTTGTCCTTCAGGGCCTGGAACACGTTGTCGAGCAGGGTCGCGGGCGACAAGGGGGTTTCATCCGTGTAGCGGATGCCTATGCCGCCGCCCAGGTCGAGATGCGCGAGGCGTATGCCGTGTTCCGCCAGGGTCTTGATGAGCTTGATGAGCTTGTCCAGGGCGTCGAGATAGGGACCGACTTCCGTGATCTGCGAACCGATGTGGCAGTCCACGCCGACGATGCGCAGGCCGGGCAGCGACTGGGCGCGCTGATAGACGGTCAGGGCATGGCCGATGGCGATGCCGAACTTGTTGTCCTTGAGCCCGGTGGAGATGTAGGGGTGGGTCTTGGCGTCGACGTCGGGATTGACCCGCAGCGATATGGGCGCCGTCTTGCCTTCGGCATCGGCCACGGCGGACAGCTGCAGCAGTTCCGCTTCGGATTCGACGTTGAAGCACTTGACGCCGGCATCCAGCGCGGCTTTCATTTCCCAGGCCTGCTTGCCCACGCCCGAGAACACGATGCGCGACGGGTCGCCGCCTATGGCCAGCACGCGGGCCAGCTCGCCCCCCGACACGATGTCGAAGCCGGCGCCCAGGGTCTTGAATTCATGCAGCACCGCCAGGTTCGAATTGGCTTTCATGCCATAGCAGACCAGCACTTTCCGGTCGCCGATGGCCGACCGGTAGGATTCCCACGCGTCGCGCAGGGCCTGGCGCGAATAGACGTAAAGAGGCGTGCCGTGTTTTTGGGCCAACAGGGGGAGCGCGACGTCTTCGGCATGCAGGACGCCGTTCTTGTGCTGAAAGTGCGGAGCTACGGTCATTCTTTCTTTTCGAGTGGGGTTGTGGGAAGGGTGCCCGACGTGGGCGGCGCGACCAGGGATTCGTCGGGTGCGGGCGGCGGGGGCATGTACAGCGGGCCCTTGTAGCCGCAGCCGGCGATCAGGGCGAGCAGGGACAGGCCGGCGGCGGCCTTGCGCCAAACCCGATGGACGGCAGTCTGTTTGTAAGGCGCTTGCATGAGAAGCTCCGGTGGGTGAAACATGAGCGGCTGCCCTTGCCAATGATAGCGCATGGGCCGGGCCGCCGGTTAGAACGGAATGGACTCTTGCGGGAAGCCTTGCGAGCGGCCGCCGGTCAGTTGATTGAGCAGATTGCCGATGCCGTCGGACCCGCCGCCGTCCACGGGGATGTCTTGCGCCGAGGGCAGGCCGACCCGGGCGACCGCCTGGCCCGGCGGGAATTCCGAGAAATAGTATTCGCCGTCGACCAGGGTCAGGCCGCTGGGCAGCGGGCCGGGCGGGATCTGCGGCTGGCTCTTCAGCGCCTGGCGCATGTAGTTGAGCCAGATGGGCAGCGACGCGCCGCCGCCGGTTTCGGTGGAGCCCAGGGAGCGGGGCTGGTCGAAGCCCATCCAGGCGACGCCGACCAGCTTGGGCGTGAAGCCGGCGAACCAGGCGTCGTGGGAGTCGTTGGTGGTGCCGGTCTTGCCGCCGATGTCGTTGCGCTTGAGTTCGCGGTGGACGCGCGCGCCCGTGCCGTACGTGGCCACGCCGCGCATCATGTCGTTCATGACGTAGACGGTGCGCGGGTCGATGGCCCGCGCGGCGGAGTCGCCGGCCACGGCGGGCTTGGACTGCATGATGACCTTGCCGGCGCTGTCGGTGACATAGTCGATCAGGTAGGGAGGCACGCGATAGCCGCCGTTGGCGAAGACGGCGTAGGCGCCGGCCAGCTGCAATGGGGTGACGCTGCCCGCGCCCAGCGCCAGCGGCAGCACCGCGGGCTGGCGTTCGCGGTCGAAGCCGAAGCGTGTCAGGTAGTCTTGCACGTATTTGGGGCCGACCGCCTGCATGATGCGGATGGAGACCATGTTCTTGGACTTGTACAGCGCCTCGCGCATGGTCAGCATGGGCTCGTACTTGCCGCCATAGTTCTTGGGCGCCCAGGCCTTGGAGCCGGTCTGGGCCGCGGTCAGGACGAAGGGCTCGTCGGAAATCTGCGTGGCGGGCGTCAGGCCGCGTTCCAGCGAGGAGGCATAGATGAAGGGCTTGAACGCCGAGCCCGGCTGCCGCCACGCCTGGGTGACGCGATTGAATTTCCCTTCCTCGAAATCGAAGCCGCCCACCATGGACTGGACGGCGCCGTCCTGGGCGCGCAGCGAAACGAAGGCGGCCTGGACGGTCGGCATGTTGATGACTTCCCAGTGGTCGCCGTTCTTGTGCACGTAGACCACGGAGCCGCGCCGTATGCGCACGTTGTCCTTGGCGTTCTTGGCCAGGCCGCGCGCGACGATGCGCAGCGCGCCCTTGTCGGTGACGTCGATGATCTCCGATGAGGACCGGGCGACCGTGATTTTTTCCGGCGAGGCCGAGAGCACGACGGCCGTCAGCACGTCGACGTTGTCGGGATATTTTTCCTGGAGCCCGTCCAGCAGGGCGTCGAGCCGCGCCGGATCCTTTTCGATGCCGGCGGGCAGGTCGAGCGTTTCTTCCGGGCCGGGATAGGGCGCGCGCCGGGTGTAGTCGAGTATGCCTTCGCGCACCGCCTGGTAGGCCGCTTCCTGGTCTTTCGAGTGCACCGTGGTGTAGACGTTGAAGCCGCGCGAATAGATGTTGTCCTGGTAGACGCCGTAAAGCAGCTGCCGCGCCAGTTCCGCCACGTATTCGCCGTGGATGGCGTAGCCGCCCGCCGGCGTGCCGGGCGCGGATTTCAGCACGATCTTCTGGTTGATGGCTTCCTGGTATTCCGCTTCGGTCAGATAGCCCAGGTTCTTCATGCGGTTCAACACATAGAGCTGCCGCGTTTTGGCGCGTTCGAAATTGGCGATGGGGTTGAAGCGCGACGGCGCCTTGGGAATGCCCGCCAGCATGGCGGCTTCGGCGGGCGTGACTTCGCCCAGCGGCTTGCCGAAGTAGGTGCGCGAGGCCGCGGCGAAGCCGTAGGCGCGATGGCCCAGGTAGATCTGGTTCATGTAGAGATCGAGGATCTGATTCTTGGTCAGCGTGGCCTCGATCTTGAAGGTGAGCAGCAGTTCGTAGAACTTGCGCGTATAGGTTTTTTCCGACGACAGATAGAAGTTGCGCGCCACCTGCATGGTGATGGTGCTGGCGCCCTGCGACTTGGAAAGCTGCGTCAGGTTGGCGACCACGGCGCGGGCCACGCCCGTCCAGTCTATGCCGCCGTGCTGGTAAAAGCGGTCGTCCTCGGCTGATAGAATGGCCGATTTCATGACGTCGGGTATTTCGTCGAAGCGCAGCACGTTGCGGCGTTCTTCGCCGAACTCCCCAATGAGCACCTTGTCCGCCGTATAGATGCGCAACGGCACCCGCGGGCGGTAGTCGATCATGGCGCTGAGGTCGGGCAGATTGGGCCAGGCCAGCGCAAGCGCGAGCGAGCCCAGCAGGACGCCGCACAGCCCCAGGCCCGCCGTGAAGACGGCCGCCTTGAACAGGAAGCGGCCTATCCAACCGGATGCGCCGGAGTTGCTTTTGGGGGATTTGTCAGAGGAACTCATTAGGTGCGATTTTAAGTCCAAGCCGGGTGGGACTATGATTTGCGCTTCAGGTTTATGTAACCGAGTAATGCAGTGTAGCGGCGTGCATCCGGCTTGCAAGTGGGATAATACACAAATGATTGATTCTTTACCTTTACCGCCCGCCGAAACCGGGCACGGTCCGGGCTCGCCGCCCGATGCGCCGCAGGCCTCGCTGCCCTACGATGCGCCCGTGTTCCTGGTCGGCATGATGGGCGCCGGCAAAACGACCATCGGGCGCCAGCTGGCGCGCCTTCTGGGGCGCGATTTCGTCGACCTGGACCACGAACTGGAGGCTCGCTGCGGCGTCAGGGTCGCGCTGATCTTCGACATCGAGGGCGAGGAAGGGTTCCGCAAGCGTGAAACCGCCGCCTTGGACGAGTGCTCGCAAAGGCGCGGCATCGTGCTGGCGACCGGGGGCGGCGCGGTGCTGGCCCCCGAAAACCGCCGCTACCTGAAGGAACGGGGCGTGGTGGTGTACCTGCGCGCCAGCGCCGACGAGCTCTACCGGCGCGTGGCGCGGGACCGCAACCGCCCCTTGCTGCAAACCGCCGACCCGGAAGCCCGCCTGCGCAGCCTGCTGGCCGAACGCGAGCCCTTGTACGAAAGCGTGGCGCACATCACATTCGAAACCGGCACCATGCCCGTGCCGCAAGTGCTGCGCGCCTTGTTGCCCTTGCTTCAACGACACGAGGTGAACCCATGAGTATAGTGCAGGTGGATACGCCGGGGGGGCGGTATCCCATCCACGTCGCGCCGGGCCGTCTGGACCGCCTGGCGGAAAGCATCCCCGCCGACGCCACCGCCATCGCGCTCGTCACCAACCCCACGGTCGCCGCCTTGTACGGCGAGCGCGTGGAAAAGGCGCTGGCCCGCAGCGGCAAGCCCGTCATCAGGATCACGCTGCCGGACGGCGAGGCGCACAAGGACTGGCAAACGCTGAACCTCATTTTCGACGGCCTGCTGCGCAACCGCTGCGACCGCAAGAGCGTGCTGGTGGCGCTGGGCGGGGGCGTCATCGGCGACATGTGCGGTTTTGCGGCGGCCAGCTACATGCGCGGCATACGGTTTCTTCAGGTGCCCACCACGCTGCTGGCGCAAGTGGATTCCTCGGTGGGCGGCAAAACCGCCATCAACCACCCCCTGGGCAAGAACATGATCGGGGCCTTCCATCAGCCGGTGGCGGTGGAGATCGACACCGACGTCCTCCGGACGCTGCCGCCGCGTGAAATTTCCGCGGGCCTGGCGGAAGTCGTCAAATACGGCCTGATCATCGACGCGGAATTCTTCGATTGGTGCGAACGGAATGCCGCGAAAATGCGCGCCCTGGATCCGGAGGCCATCAGCCATGCCATCCGGCGCTCCTGCGAGCTCAAGTCCCAGGTGGTGTCGCAGGACGAACGCGAGTCCGGCTTGCGGGCCATACTGAACTTCGGCCACACCTTCGGCCACGCGATCGAGGCGGGGCTCGGGTATGGCCAATGGCTGCACGGGGAAGCCGTCGGCTGCGGCATGGTGCAGGCGGCCGAACTGTCGGTGCTGACGCACGGCCTGCCCGCGGAAAGCGCGCGGCGCGTGCGCGCCCTGGTCGCGGCCATAGGCTGCCCCGTCCAGCCGCCCGACCTGGGCGTCGACCGGTGGATAGACCTGATGCAGGTCGACAAGAAAACCGAGGGCGGGACCTTGCGCTTCATCCTGCTGCCGGAAATCGGGCGGGCCTGCTTCGAGCCGGCGCCGCTGGACGCCCTCAAGCAGGTCCTGGCCGGGGCGGCCTCGGCCGCCGTGGGCTAGACCGGCCGGTGCCGACCAGGGAACGGCGATGAACCCGCTTGCACCTTACGCCTCCCGCGCCGAACAGACGCGCGGCCGCCGGTACGACGAAGCGCCGCCGACCGGCCGCAACCAGTTCCAGCGCGACCGCGACCGCATCATCCACTGCAATGCCTTTCGCCTGCTGGAATACAAGACGCAGGTCTTCATCAACCACGAAGGCGATCTCTTCCGCACCCGGCTGACCCATAGCATCGAGGTCGCCCAGATCGCCCGCAGCCTGGCGCGCAATCTGGGCCTGCACGAAGATCTGACCGAAGCCATATCGCTGGCCCACGACCTGGGCCACACGCCTTTCGGGCATGCCGGCCAGGACGAGCTCAACGCCTGCATGCTGGAATTCGCGCCGGAGGCGGGCGGGTTCGAGCACAACCTGCAAAGCCTGCGCGTCGTCGACGAGCTCGAAGAGCGCTATGCCGCCTTCAATGGGCTGAACCTGTGCTTCGAGACGCGTGAAGGCATACTCAAGCATTGCTCGGCCAAGCACGCCAAGCGGCTGGGCGACGTGGGCGAGCGCTTCCTGGCGCGCACGCAGCCGTCCCTGGAGGCCCAGATCGCCAACCTGGCGGACGAAATCGCCTACAACAATCACGACATCGACGACGGCCTGCGCTCGGGGCTGATCACGGTGGATCAGCTGCAGATGCTGGAGATCTTCGCCACGCACCACGCCCAGGTGAAGCGCCGGTATCCGTCGCTGGAGAAGCGGCGCCTGGTGGCCGAGATCATCCGGGCGATGATCAACACCCTGGTGATCGACCTGACCGAAACCACGCTCGAGAACATCCGCCGCTACCAGCCGGACAGCGCCGACGCGGTCCGCGCCTGCCCGCCGCTGGCGGCGTTCTCCGCCGGCATGCGCCGGCAGGCGGACGCGCTCAAGCGCTTTCTGTTCGAGAACCTGTACCGCCATTACCGCGTCATGCGCATGACCGGCAAGGCGCGCCGCATCGTCAGGGAATTGTTCGTCGCCTTCCTGAACGACCCGCGCCTGCTGGCCAAGGACCACCGGCGCGACGATCCCGACGCCCAGGCGCGCGCCATCGCCGACTACATCGCCGGCATGACGGACCGCTACGCCATGCGCGAGCACGGCCAGATCTTCCGCATGGACGCTTGAGCGCGTTGGCCCCTTCAGGCCGGGCCCGATTTCCCCGGCCCCAGCAACGGCCTGAGATAGCCGCCGGTATGGCTTTCGGCGCACGCGGCGATGTCTTCGGGCGTTCCCTGCGCGACGATGCGGCCGCCGCCGCTGCCGCCTTCCGGGCCCATGTCGATGACCCAGTCCGCGGTCTTGATGACGTCCAGATTGTGTTCGATGATCACCACGGTGTTGCCGCCGTCGACCAGCTTGCGCAGCACGTCCAGCAGCAGGGCGATGTCCTGGAAATGCAGGCCGGTCGTGGGTTCGTCCAGGATGTAGAGCGTGCGGCCGGTGCTGCGCTTGGACAGCTCCAGCGACAGCTTTACGCGCTGCGCTTCGCCGCCGGACAGCGTCGTGGCCGCCTGCCCCAGCCGCAGGTACGACAGGCCGACGTCGATCAGCGTCTGCAGCTTGCGCGCAATGGTGGGCACGGCCTCGAAATAGGTCAGCGCCTGTTCGACCGTCAGGTCCAGGACTTGGCTGATGTTCTTGCCGCGGTAGCGGATCTCCAGGGTTTCGCGGTTGTAGCGCTTGCCGGCGCAGACGTCGCAAGGCACATACATGTCCGGCAGGAAGTGCATCTCGACCTTGACGACGCCGTCGCCCTGGCAGGCTTCGCAGCGGCCGCCCTTGACGTTGAAGGAGAAGCGCCCGGGATCGTAGCCGCGCGTCCGCGCTTCGGGCACGCCCGCGAACAGTTCGCGTATGGGCGTGAACATGCCGGTGTAGGTGGCCGGGTTGCTGCGCGGCGTGCGCCCGATGGGGCTCTGGTCGACGTTGATGATCTTGTCGAACTGCGACAGGCCGTCGAGCGTGTCGAAGGGGGCCGGTTCGGTTTGAGCCCTGTGCAGCTGCTGCGCCACCGCCGCCGCCAGCGTGTCGTTGATCAGAGTGGATTTGCCCGAGCCCGAAACACCGGTGACGCACACCAGGCGGCCCGCGGGAATGGCCAGGTCCACGTTCTTCAGGTTGTTGCCCCGGCAGCCGGTCAGCTTCAGCCAGGGCATGTCCGGCGCCACCGGCCGGCGGTCCGGGATCACGATGCGCCGCTTGCCGCTCAGGTACAGGCCGGTCAGGGAGTTTTCGTCGTCGGCCAGTTGCCGGGGCGAGCCCTGGGCCACGATGCGCCCGCCGTGTTCACCGGCGCCGGGCCCCATGTCCAGCACGAAATCGGCGGCGCGTATCATGTCCTCATCGTGCTCGACGACGATCACGCTGTTGCCCAGGTCGCGCAGATGCCGCAGAGTCTGGATCAGGCGGTCGTTGTCGCGCTGGTGCAGGCCGATCGACGGCTCGTCCAGGACGTACATCACGCCGGTCAGGCCGGACCCGATCTGGCTGGCAAGGCGTATGCGCTGCGCTTCGCCGCCCGAGATGGTGTCGGCGCTGCGGTCCAGCGACAAATAGCTCAATCCGACGTTGTTCAGGAACTCCAGCCGGGCTTCGATCTCACGCACGATGCGCTCGGCGATTTCCTTTCTCGCGCCGGTCAATTCCAGCGCCCGGAACCAGTCCAGGCAGGCGGACAGCGACAGCGACTCGACCTCGTAGATGGCGCAGCCGCGGCGTTCCCCCTCGCGCACTTCGTTGCCGATCAGGACGTGCCGGGCCTCGGGGCGCAGGCGCGACCCATGGCAGTCGGGGCAGACCTTGGTGTGCCGGTACTTGCCCAGTTCTTCGCGCACGGCGCTGGAATCCGTTTCGCGCCAGCGGCGCTCCAGGTTGGGGATGACGCCTTCGAAGGGGTGCTTCTTGACGGAGCTGCGCCCTTTTTCATTCAGGTATAAGAACGGGATCTCCTCGTCGCCTGAGCCGAACAGGACGCGGTCGCGGACCTCGGGGGAGAGCTCTTCGAAGGGCGTATCGATGTCGAAGCCGTAATGCGCCGCCAGGCTGGTCAGCAGGGTGTGCGTGAACGCGTTGCGCTTGTCCCAGCCGGCGATCGCGCCGCTGGTCAGGCTCAGTTCCGGAAAGGCCACGACCCGCTTGGGGTCGAAGAAGTCGACCTGGCCCAGGCCGTCGCAGCTTGGGCAGGCCCCTACGGGGTTGTTGAAGCTGAACAGCCGGGGTTCGAGCTCGGTCAGGCTGTGATGGCAGACGGGACAGGCGTAGCGGCTGGAGAAGGGATGCTCTTCGCCGGTGTCCATGTTCAGCGCGATGGCCCGGCCCTCGGCCAGCATCAGGGCGGTTTCGAAGCTTTCCGCCAGCCTTTGCTGGCTTTCCGGCTTGATGCGCAGGCGGTCGACGACGACGTCGAAATCGTGCTTGCCGGTTTTCTTGAGCGGCGCCAGGTCGTCGAGCGCCATCATTTCGCCGTTCACGCGCACCCGCACGAAGCCCTGCGCCTGCAGGGCGGCGCATTCGTCCTCGAAGCTGCCTTTGCGCGACCGGGCAAGCGGGGCCAGGATGGCCAGGCGGGTGTCGGGCGCCCAGGCGAGCACCTTGTCGACCATCTGGCTGACGCTCTGGGCCTGCAGGGGCAGGCCGTGTTCCGGGCAATAAGGCGTGCCGACGCGCGCGTACAATAGCCGGAGGTAGTCGTGGATTTCGGTGATCGTGCCCACGGTCGAGCGCGGATTATGGCCGGCGGACTTCTGTTCGATGGAAATCGCGGGCGACAGGCCTTCGATGAGGTCGACGTCCGGCTTGTCCATCAGCTGCAGGAACTGGCGCGCATAGGCCGACAGGCTTTCGACGTAGCGCCGCTGGCCTTCCGCGTACAGCGTATCGAAGGCCAGCGAAGACTTGCCCGACCCCGACAGCCCGGTGATGACGACGAGCTGATGGCGTGGCAGGTCCACCGAAATGTTCTTCAGGTTGTGCGTACGGGCGCCCCGGATGCGTATCGCTTCCATAAGCTTGGGTGGTTTGCGTCTTTTAAAGGCCAACTTGTTACTATAACGCGCTGCCGGATTCCGTGTGCCGGCGACTTCTATGGTCCAATGCAGTCGTGGCGCCAGACCAGGAAACCATTTCGCGAATTTTTATGAGCACTCCCGCCGCCCGTCCCAGCCATTCCCCGAAAACCCGGCTCAAGCTGACACCGATCGAACGGCGCGCCAGCATTACGCTCGCCCTGCTGTTCGCCTCCCGGATGCTGGGCCTGTTCCTGCTGACGCCCATCTTCGCGGTGGCGGCGCGGGCCATTCCGGGCGGCGACGACGCCACCCGCGTGGGCCTGGCGCTGGGCGCCTACGGCCTGACGCAGGCCTTCATGCAGATCCCCCTGGGCATGGCCTCCGACCGCTACGGCAGGCGCCCCGTGATCGTGTTCGGCATGGCGCTGTTCATCGTGGGCGGCGTCATCTGCGCGCTCGCCGAAAACGTCGACTGGATCATCGCCGGCCGCGTGATCCAGGGCCTGGGCGCGGTATCGGCGGCCATCACCGCCTGGGTGGCCGACGCCACCCGCCCCGAGGTGCGCACGCGCGCCATGGCCATGGTGGGCGGCTCCATCGGCATTTCGTTTGCGGTGTCGCTGGTGCTGTCGCCGGTCCTGGTGGGCGAATTCGGCTTGTCGGGCCTGTTCTGGGCGATCAGCCTGCTGGGCTTCGTCTGCCTGCTGATCGCAAGCTTCGTGGTGCCCGTGGTGCCGCCGGCCAAGACGCCCATCATCCAGGCCCGCCCGCGCGACGTCCTGGCCCACGCCGACCTGCTCAGGCTGAATTTCGGCGTGTTCTGCCTGCACTTCATCCTGATGGCGCTGTTCATCGTCGCGCCCGGCATGCTGTCCAGGCTGGGCGGATACGACGCGGCCAGCCTGTGGCAGGTCTACCTGCCCGTGATCCTGCTGTCTTTCGTCCTGATGGTGCCGGCCGTGTTCTATACGGAAACGCGCCGGGTGCACAAGGTGGCGCTGGAGGTCGCGGTGGCGGGGCTGGTGGTCGTCCTGGCCGTCATGCCGCTGGCCAGCCAGAGCTTCATCGCGGTGGTCGTCCTGCTGGTGGGGTTCTTCATCGCGTTCAACATCCTGGAGGCCTTGCAGCCGTCGCTGGTCTCGCGCGTCGCGCCGCCGGAATACAAGGGCCTGGCCCTGGGTTTCTACAATACGGCCCAGTCGCTGGGGGTGTTCCTGGGCGGCGCGGCCGGCGGCGTGCTGACATCTCTGGGGCGTCCTTCCACGGTGTTCCTGCTGTCGGCGATAATGGGTTTTGCGTGGTTCCTGACGGCGCGCGGGTTCCGGGACCGCTACTGAGCCGGACAATTCCGCGCTGCCGTGCAACTACGGCAAACCCTGGCAAGGTGTCCGCCGTTCGTCGATAATTGACGTCAGTCTGAAATTTTTTAAGTTAAGGGTACTAGTCATGGCCTCAGTCAATAAAGTCATTCTCGTCGGCAATCTGGGACGAGACCCGGAAGTGCGCTACAGCCCTGACGGCGCCGCCATCTGCAATGTTTCCATTGCCACCACGTCGCAATGGAAGGACAAGGTCACGGGCGAAAAGCGCGAGGAAACGGAGTGGCATCGCGTGGTGTTCTACAACCGCCTGGCCGAAATCGCGGGCGAGTATCTCAAGAAGGGCCGTTCGGTATATGTCGAGGGCCGTCTGAAGACGCGCAAGTGGCAAGACAAGGACACCGGCGCCGACCGCTACAGCACGGATATCGTTGCCGACCAGATGCAGATGCTGGGCGGGCGCGAAGGCGGCGATGTCGGCATGGGCGGCGGCGACTTCAATCAGGCGCCGGCGCCGCAGCGCCAGCAGCGTCCGCCGCAGCAGTCCCGTCCCGCGGCGCCGTCGGCTCCCGCGGCCAACCTGGCGGACATGGACGACGATATTCCGTTCTAGGCGGTCCCCTCGCCGCGTGATCTCAACAATCGGGCCGTGGAACACGGCCCGACTGGCGCACTTCTGCACTGTCAACGCTGAATGGAAATGTCCGGACCGGACATTCTTGCGTTGCACCAACATTGGTGCACTCCGGCACTTGCACGCCATTAAAGATACATTTAATATGTTTCTTTAATGGCGAAAACCCCTTCGCCAGCCCCCAATCCCCTATTCAAGGACGAAAGATGCAGGTAGGAATGCTTAAACTCGCTGGCCTGAAGAGCGACCAGTGTGCAATCAAGGTCGCCGATGCGCTCAAATCGATCAAAGGCGTGGAACAGGCCGACGTGTCCTTCCAGAACGGCAAAGCCACCGTCACCTTCGACGAAGCGCTGGTTTCCACGCAGCGCCTGAAAGTGGCGGTCGAAGACGCCGGCTATGCCATCGCCAAGCCAGTCCACGGCGAAGACGGCGCCTGCTGCGGAGGCTGCGGCGGCTGAACCCCCCTCGGCGGCCTAGGGTCTGTCAACACGGACTAGGCCGCCGGCGCCACCGAGGCGCCCTGGATGCCGTGGCGCTCCAGCGCGTCGGCCACGAAGCCCGACGCCTTCATTTCTTCCACGAAAGCCGAAAGAAAGCGCGCCGCCGTCTCGCCGCGCGCCTTGGGCAGCCCCATCGCCTGCTGGATCACCATGAAGCGCCCGGGCAGCAGGCGCAGGCCGCCCGCCCGTTGCGCATCCGCCTCCAGTTGCTGCTTCACGCCCGCGGCCACGTCCATGCCCTGTTCCAGAAAGGTGTCGACGACGGCCGGCGAAGTGGGCGCGCGGACTAGCTCGGCATGCTTCAATTCGCGGGTCAGGTAAAGATCGTAGGCGCTGCCTTTGCCGACGACCACTCGCGTGCCCGGGCGGTCGACCTCGCCGTTTTCCCGCAGGGGCGATGCCTCGGCCACCAGGTAAGCGCCTTCGATGTGCACATAGGCCGGGGTGAACGCGATGTCACGGCCCCGCACCGGGTCGATGGCGAAGAAGCCGATGTCCGCCTTCTGGTCGGCCACCGCCTGCACCGATTTGCCGGCCGCATCGAACACCACCAATTCCAGTTCCACGTCCAGCCGCTCGGCCAGCGCGCGGGCCAGGTCCACCGAGACGCCGCGAGGCTCGCCGGTGGATGGGTCCTGGTTTGCCAGAATGGGATTGCCCAGGTTGATGGACGCGCGCATCGCGCCCGTGGGCGCGAAGGCCTGCCGCAGGCTTGCGGCGGCGGATTGGTTCAATATGGTGGGAATGACGCCGCCATGGTTCAGCAATTTGACCTCCAGTTGGGTTTCCACGGCGGCCCGGGCCGTGAATTCTTCTACCGTGCCGTCGGCGCGCAGCACGCGGACGGCCACCGCCCCCCGCGGCCGGACCGATTCGGCTCCGGCATCGATTTCGATGCGGTCGCCCGGCCGCAGGCCCAGCGCTTGCGGGCTTCTGTCGGCCGGCAGGCGGACCGGCAGGATCCCCATGCCGATCAGGTTGGAGCGGTGGATGCGTTCGAAGCTGAGGGCCAGCACGGCGCGCACGCCCAGCAAACGCTGCACTTTCGCCGCCCAGTCGCGCGATGAGCCCATGCCGTAGCGCTCGCCCGCGACCAGCACCACGGCTTCGCCCGCCGCGTGGTAGCGCTGCGCGGCTTCCCAGAGCGGCAGGACCGAGCCGCTGGGCACATGCAAAGTATGCGCCACCGGCGCTTCGGGTGACAAGAGGTTGACCAGGGTTTTGCTATGGAACGCGCCGCGCAGCATGACCTCCCAGTTGCCGCGCCGCGAGGCGAATACGTTCAGGTCGTGGCGGTCTTCGCCCCGCTCGACCAGGAAGTCGGCGACCAGGCTGTCCGGCGGAATGGCGCTGGCGGGGGAGATGTGATCGGTGGTGATGTCGTCGCCCAGGACCAATAAAGGGTAGGCCGCGTATTTTCCCAGCAGGCTGCCGGCCTGGGCCGAGGCGAACGGCGGGCGGCGCAGCGTGGTCGAGGCGGGATCCCAGGGGAACAAGGCCGACTTGGGCGCGTCGAGCGCGCCCCATAGCGGATTGCGCGAGGCTCGCCTGAACTCCCGCGGAAAGTCCTCGGGCCTCAGGCCCTGGTCCAGGCATGCCGTGATCTCGGCGCGCGACGGCCATAATTCGTCCAGGTACACGGGTTTGCCGTCGGGCGTGCCGCCCACCGGCTCGGTGCCCAGATTGCGCTCGGCATCGCCGGCCAGGGCGTATGCCACCACCAAGGGGGGCGACATCAGGAAGGCCAGGTCGAGGTCCGGGTGGATGCGTCCCGAAAAATTCCGGTTGCCCGACAGCATGGCGACCGGGCGTATGCCGCCCGCGCCGGCGGCTTCGGCGATGACGCCGGGCAGGGGCCCGGAGTTGCCGATGCAGGTCGTGCAGCCGTAGCCCACGATGTCGAAGCCCACCGCGGACAGGTCTTCGAGCAGGCCGGCGCGCTGCAGGTAGGCGGCCGCCGCGGGGGAGCCCGGCCCGAGCGAGGTCTTGACCCAGGACGGGACGCGCAAGCCTAGCTTGCGGGCCTTGCGCGCCACCAGGGCGGCGGCGACGAGCAGGCCCGGGTCCGAGGTATTGGTGCAGCTGGTGATGGCGGCAATGGCGACCGGGTAGCGGGGCATGGCGCCGCCGCTCGGGGGCGGGGCCTTGTCCAGCTTGCGCAGCGCGGCGGGCACGTCGGTGTGGCGCAGCAAATCCTGGGGACGCCGGGGGCCGGCCACGTGCATGCCTATCGCATCGAGATCGATGTCGATGCCACGTGTGTAGCGAGGTTGGGCGGCGGGGTCGAACCAAAGCCCCGCCTGCTGCAGGTATGCGCGCACCAGCTCGATGGCGGCTGCGTCGCGGCCGGTCTGGCGCAGGTAATCGAGGGTATTGCCGTCCACGGGGAAGTATCCGGTCGTGGCGCCGTATTCCGGCGCCATGTTCGCGACCACCGCGCGTTCGCCGGCCGTGAGGGTGGAGACGCCGGGTCCGAAGAACTCCACGAATTCGCCCGACACGCCGATGGCGCGCAGGCGCTGCGTGACGGTGAGCGCCAGATCGGTCGCCAGCACGCCGGGCCGCAGCGCGCCGGTCAGCCTGACCCCGATGACGTCCGGGATGCGCAGCATGGTGGGCATGCCGAACATGACGGACTGGGCTTCGAGCCCGCCCACGCCCCAGCCCAGCACCCCGATGCCGTTGATCATGGGCGTGTGACTGTCCGTGCCTATCATCATGTCGGGCATCGCCCACGGCTCGCCGTCGATCTCCTGGCTGGTCACGACCGTGGCGAGCTGTTCCAGATTGATGGTGTGCATGATGCCGGTGCCGGGCGGATTGATGCGAACGCCTTCCAGCGAGCGCGAGGCCCAGCGCAGGAAACGATAGCGTTCCTGGTTCCGGCGTATTTCGTGGCGCATGTTCTGCTCGGCGGCATCGCCGCGGGCGAACGCTTCCACCGCCAGGGAATGGTCGATCGACACGTCGACCGGCAAGCGCGGATTCAATATGGCGGGATCGAATCCGGCTTCGGCCAGGGCGTCGCGCATGCCCGCGATGTCGACCAGCGCCGGCGTGCTGGTCGTGTCGTGCATCAGCACGCGCCCCGGCTGGAATGGGATCTCGGCTTCGCTCGTGCCGCTTTCCAGCCATTGCACCAGCGCTTCGACCGCCGCTTCTTTTTCCTGCCCGCGCATATTGCGCAAGACGTTTTCGAGCAACAGTCGCAGCACCACCGGCAGGCGGTGCAGGGCGCCGCCCGCGCAAGCGGCGAGATCGACGATGCGATAGCGGCTGTGGCCGACGGTGAGCGTGGCGGTTGGGGCGGCGGGAATATTTTTCATACAATAATTATTGCATTTTTCAATGCCAAAGTGCAATATACGCTCAGCAACTTCACCGGAGACAATTCATGCAACCGATTCAATCCAGATTCATGGCCGTGCTGGCCTTCGCCGGCGCCGCGCTGTGCGCCTTCCCCGCCCATGCGCAGGCGCAAACCTACCCCGACCGGCCGGTCACCATCATCGTGCCTTTTGCGCCCGGCGGCGGCGTCGACACCATGGCCCGCCTGATGGCGGAAAAAATGCGCCCGGCGCTGGGCCAGAGCGTGATCGTGCAGAACAAGCCCGGCGCCAGCGGTATGCTGGGCGCCCAGTACGTGGCCGACGCCAAGCCGGACGGCTACACCCTGCTGCTGGGCTCGGCGGGCGAAACGTCGATCAACGCCTATGTCTACAAGAAGAGCATGCGCTATTCGCCCAGCAAAGACCTGGCGCCGGTGACCCTGGTCACCCGGGTTCCGAACGTGCTGGTCGCGGGTCCTTCGCTGCAAGCCGCCAACGTTGGGGAACTGATCCAGTACGCAAAAGCCCATCCGGACGCAGTCAGCTACGCCACCAGCGGCGTGGGCAATCCCCAGCACCTGAACGGCGAGCTGCTGGAATCCATGGCCGGCATCAAGATGCTGCACGTGCCCTACAAAGGCGCTTCGGCGCAACTGGCGGACGTCGCCGGCGGCAGCGTCGACCTGACCTTCGTCAGCTACGCCGGCGCCGCCTCGTTCATACAGGACGGCCGCGTCAGGGCGCTGGCGGTCACTTCGCCCAAGCGCGCAAGCTTCGCCAAAGACATTCCCGCGCTCGCTGAATTCGAAGGCCTGTCGGGCTACAACCTGGAGAACTGGTTCGGCCTTTTCGTGCCGGCCGGCACGCCGCCCGCCGTCGTCGAGCGCCTGAACCAGGCCGCAACCGAGGTGTTGCGGGACCCGGAACTGGTCCAGCGGCTGCGCGACCAGGGCGGGGAGCCCGCCCCGATGACGCCCAAGGAATTCGCCGACTTCATACAGAAAGAAAGCGTGCAATATCGCAAGATCATCGAAGACGCCAACATCACGGTTGACGGTTGACGCCATGGCGTCCTGGGCGCGGCGCCCGGGTCGCCGCAACATGAAGGGGGGCCTTATGTTCGCCTATGTCGGAAGCCGTACCACCCGGGCGCGCAATGCCCGGGGGCCGGGGATCAGTGTGCTGCGCGTCGACCTCCATTCAGGCCGGCTCGAGCCGGTGCAGCAGGTGGCGGGCCTGGACAACCCGTCTTTTCTTGCCTTGAACGCATCGGGCGACAGGCTTTATTCGGTGCACGGAGACCTGCACCACATCAGCGCCTACGCCGTCGACCGGCGGGACGGGACGCTGGCGCCGCTGAACACCCGGGACACGCTGGGCAAGAACCCCGTGCACCTGGCCATCGATCCCGGCGGCCGGCATGTCGTGGTGTCCAACCACATCGGCGCCAGCCTGGCCGTCTTGCCCATCGAGTCGGACGGCTCCCTGGGCGAGGTCGTCCAGCTGGTCGAGCTGGAAGGCAAGCCGGGCCCGCACCGGGTCGAACAGCCGCACGCCAAGCCGCATCACAACCCTTTCAGTCCCGACGGCGGCCATGTCGTGGTGCCCGACAAGGGCCTGGACGGGATCTTCAGCTATCGGTTCCAGGACGGCAGGCTGGTATCGTCCGATGCGGTCTTCACGCCGGCCCGGGAAGCGTCCGGTCCGCGCCACATCGCCTTCCATGCGGGCGGCGGATACGGCTATTGCGTCAATGAGCTGGATTCGACGGTGACCACGTACGAGTTCGACTCGGCGTCGGGCCGGCTGGCGCCGCGCCAGATACTCTCCACGCTGCCGTCCACCTACACCGGCAACAGCCGGGCGGCGGAGGTCGCCGTGGATGCCACGGGCCGCCATGTCTATGCCTCGAATCGCGGTCACGACAGCATCGCGGTGTTCGCGATCGATCCGGGCAGCGGGCTGCTGTCCTGGCGCGGGTGCGTGCCGTCGGGCGGGCGCACGCCCCGGTTCTTGGCGATCGGTCCCGGGGGCGGGCGTTTGTATGCGCTGAACGAGGATGACGACACTATTGTGTGTTTCGATCTCGATGCGGATACCGGCATGCCCGTTGCGAACGGAGAGGTCCTGCGCACGGGCAGCCCGGTGTGCATGGTGTTCTCGCCCTCATCGCCATGAGGCCTGGCCAGGCCGGCCGGTGCCGCCCACCTTGCAGCGTTGACAGGCCCTAAGAACCCGAACAGCGGGCGCGCCGCCCCTCGCCCCGCTTCGCCGCCGACGCCCGCCCATCGCCAAGCAGCCCGCGAATGCTGGAGAGATTCTTCAGCGTGGCCTGCAGATGCGCTTTCAACGCGTCCGAGGCTTCCTTGTTCCTGCCCTGCTCCAAAAGATCGAGAATCGCCAGATGCTGCTCGCAATGCTCGCGATACCGCTCGCGGTCCCGCATCGACCGGTACGAAAGCAGGCGGCGGACCTGGTTGACCCGCTTTATCGTTTCAATGAAATAAGGATTCCCCGACGCCTCCACCAGCGATTCATGGAACCTGACCCCGCGATCATGCAGCTGGTCGGCCGTATCCGTGTCTATCCCGCCATTCAGCAAATGATGCTCCGCTTCGCGGCATCTTTGAATCACCGCGGGCTCGATGTGATAGGTGGGTTCGAGCAGCGCCGCCGGCTCCAGCGCCAGCCTCAGCCGGTACGACTGCAGCAGGCTTTCCGGCGTGGTCATCATGGACGAGAACTCCCAGCCATAGCCCGGCTTGCGGCGCGCCCAGCCTTCATTGGCGATGCGCCGAAGCAGCGACTGGGCCTGCGAGGCGGTCAACGCATACCGGGTCTTGATCAGGGTTTCGCTGCACTCCGCCGGAATCGCGCCCGTCAGCAAATCGTCCGCGAGCGCGAAATAGGCCTTCGAGACGACGTCCTCGCCCGCCAGCTGCTTGAGCTTCTTGGGACTCAGGCTGTCTTTGGACAAGTCCTTGGCCAGAAAATAGCCCCGGTTCTTCCGCCGCACGACGATGCCGTTGTCGCAAAGCAGCTGCAAGGCCTCGTTGACGGGCGAACGTGAAACCCGGATCTCATCGGCGATCCGCTGCGCGGCCAGGTGCGTGCCGACCGGCAGCTGTTGCTGCCGGACCATGTCGATGATTTTTGGGACGATCGCGCTTTGGGATTTCATGAGGACATCTTGGAAGGGAGTGAGCTGCGGGCCTACGGTGGCAGTTTCAACGATTTTACTCGCGGGCGCCAACCGCATCCGAACGAGTTAGGTGTTTTCCATAGGTACTAGATTGCATATTTAAATCATAAAATGCAATTAAAATTCGACTCGGAACACCTTCTTGGAGAACAGCATGTCCTTCCTTCTTTCGCCCGCCACGACTCCCATGCGCTTCGCCGCCAGGCCTCGCGGGTGGTTTGCCGCCCTGGCGCTTTGCGCCGCGTTGGCGCCGGCGCATGCGGCCGAGCCCGTGCTCGCACAACTCAAGATCACGGCGCCCGCAGGGCCGGGCGGCGGCTGGGACAGCGCCTCGCGCGCCCTGCAGCAAGTCCTCATGTCGGGCAAGATCGTGCCGTCGGTGCAAGTCGTGAACATCCCGGGCGCGGGCGGCACGGTGGGCCTGGCGCAGTTTGCGAACGGCGCCCGCAAGGACCCGCGCCAGATGCTGATGATGGGCGTCACCATGGTCGGCGCGGTCATGACCAACAAAGCGCCGGTGGGCCTCGATGCCGTCACTCCCATCGCCCGCCTGACCGCGGATCCGTTGGTCATCGTCGTGCCCAAGGAATCCAAATACAAGACGGTGTCCGATCTGGCGGCCGACCTCAAAGCCGATGCGGCGCGCGTGGTGTGGGCGGGCGGTTCGGCGGGCGGCGCCGATCATATTCTGGCGGGCCTGATGGCCAAGGCCGCCGGCGGCGATGCGTCCAGGCTCAATTACGTGCCGTTCTCGGGCGGCGGGGAAGCGCTCGCGGAGATGCTCGGCGGGCGTGTCGCGGCGGGCATATCGGGCTACAACGAATTCGAAAGCCAGATCAAGGAAGGCAACTTGCGCGCGCTGGCCGTATCCACTGAAAAACGCGTGCCCGGCGTGGACGTGCCGACGCTCAAAGAGCAAGGCTACGACGTCACCTTCACCAACTGGCGCGGCGTCATGGCAGGGAAAGACATCACGGAAGCGCAGCGCGCGGCCCTGTCCAAGGCCATACAGCAGGCGCTGTCCTCGCCCGAATGGGAAAAGATCCGGCAGGCGCGCGGCTGGGATGACGCCTATCTCGACGGCGCCGCCTTCGAAAAATTCCTGGCCGAGGACCAGGAACGCGTCCGCAACGCATTGACGTCGGTTGGGCTGATCAAGTGAGCGCTCCCGAAACGTCCTTCACGCCCGATGCCGGTCCGGATCGGGATTCCGCCGGCGGCCCGTCCGCCCGCGCGTCGGCGGCGGTAGGCGTGGCCTTGATGTTCGCTGCCGCCGCGTTGTGGATGAACGCGAATCAGCTCCCTCCGGCGGGCGGCATGGGGGTGGGGCCGTCCGCCGCCCTCAGGCTGGTGTCGGGCTTGCTGCTGGCGCTGTCCGTGGCGCACTTTCTTGTCGCCTGGCGTTCGCGCGGCGCGCTCGCGCCGTCCGGCGGCGCCGACAAGGCGGCCCTGGCCTGGGCCATCGGCGGCCTGGTCGCCACGACCGTGCTGGTCGCCGCCGGCGGCGGCTTCGTCCTTGCGTCGACGACGCTGTTCATGGCCACCGCGCGCGCTTTCGGCAAACCCTTGGGCATGGCTTCTTTGGGAATCGGGCTGATCCTGGCCATCACCGCCTCCTTGTTCTTCACCTTGGCGCTCACGCTGTCCCTGCCTGCCGGGCCGGTGGAAAGCCTTCTATATCCGGGCTCTTGAGATGACGGAAACATTCACCCATCTAGCCTACGGGCTCTGGATCGCGCTGGAGCCGGGCAATCTGCTGTTTGCGGCCATCGGCGTGCTCTTGGGAACGCTGGTGGGCATCCTGCCAGGCATCGGCCCGTCCCTGACCGTGGCCCTGCTGCTGCCCGTCACGTTCCAGCTCGACCCCACCGGTTCGATCATCATGTTCGCGGGCATCTATTTCGGCGGCATGTACGGAAGCTCCACCACGGCCATTCTATTGAACACGCCCGGCGAAGCGGCCTCGATCGCCACCGCCATAGAAGGCCATAAAATGGCCCGGGCCGGCCGCGGCGGGCCTGCGCTCTCCACGGCGGCCATCGGGTCCTTCGTGGCGGGCACGCTGGCGACGCTGGGCCTGGCCTTGCTGGCGCCGGTATTGGTCAAGTTCGCCGTGCGTTTCGGCCCCTGGGACTACTTCGCGCTGATGACGCTGGCTTTCGTCACGGTGTCGGCAACCTTCGGCAGTTCCGTCCTGCGCGGCCTGACCAGCCTTGCGCTGGGCCTGACGCTCGGGCTCGTCGGCATAGACAAGCTCACGGGGCAGGCCAGGCTGGATTTCGGCCTGCCCATCCTTCTGGACGGCATTTCGATCACGACATTGGTCGTGGGCCTGTTCGCGGTGGGCGAGACGCTCTACATGGCATCACGATTCCATGGCGCCGCGGAAGAAATCGAGCCCGTGCGCGGCTCTTTGTGGATGACGCGCCGGGATTGGGCGCGCTCCTGGAAGAGCTGGCTGCGTGGATTCGGGCTGGGTTTTCCCATCGGTGCGCTCCCGGCGGGAGGCGCCGAAGTCCCGACACTGCTGTCGTACACCCTGGAACGCAAGGTCGCCCGCCATCCCGAAGAATTCGGCCATGGCGCCATTGAGGGCGTGGCCGGGCCCGAGGCGGCCAACAACGCGGCAGCGACCGGCACGCTGGTGCCGCTCCTGGCTCTGGGCTTGCCGACGTCGGCCACGGCCGCGATGATGCTGGCCGGCTTCCAGCAATTCGGCCTGGTGCCGGGGCCGCTGCTGTTCGTCACGAACGCCGATCTGGTCTGGGGGCTGATCGCCAGCTTCCTGATCGGCAACCTCATGCTGCTGGTGCTGAACCTGCCGCTGGTGGGCGTCTGGGTCAAGCTGCTGGCCATACCGCCGGCGTGGCTGTACGCCGGCATACTCGTGTTCGCCGCGCTGGGCACGCTGGCGGCCAATCCCTCCGCGGCGGAACTGTGGCTGCTGCTGGTTTTCGGGCTGTGCGGCTATGCCATGCGCTGCTGGGATTACCCTGTCGCGCCGATGATCGTGGGCCTGATCCTGGGCCCCATGGCCGAAAGCCAGTTCCGCCGGGCGTTGCAGATCAGCCTGAATGACGGCATGGTGTTTTTCAAGCACCCAGGCTCCGCGATCATGCTGGGGCTTGCCTTGTTTGCCCTTGTGGCCCCCCTGATCTTCAAGGGCTTGCGGCGCTTCAAGGCGGAGGACGCCTGACGACGACATGACCGTCCATGCAAGGCTGGAATGCGGTTTTGCATGCGCCGGCACTCGATCCGCCTCGCTATACTCGACCTGCCGTGATGGGCGCGTTCAACATGGATGGTTCGAGGTGAGCAAATGAAAATAGCGGTTCTTGACGATTATCAGGCGGTGGCCAGGCAGTGCGGCGACTGGGCGGCTCTCGGCCCGGATGCGTCGGTGGACTTCATCACGCGGCCCATTCCGGCGGACGAGCTTCCGCTGCGCCTGAAGCCCTACGACGTCATCGTCGCCATGCGCGAACGCACGCCCTTCCCCGGGGCGCTGCTGCGGCAGCTGCCGAACTTGCGCCTGCTGGTGACCACGGGTTCGCGCAACCGCGCGATCGACGTTCCGGCGTGCCGCGAGCTGGGCATTCCGGTCTGCGGCACGCGCAGCGACCCCTTGCTCGCGGCCGAGCTGGCGTGGGCGCTCGTCATGGCGCTCTACAAGCGCGTCGCCGGCAATGACGCGGACGTCCGCGCCGGCCGTTGGCAGCCCGTCATCGGCCAGTCCCTGAAAGGCACGACGCTGGGGCTGCTGGGCCTGGGCAAGCTGGGGCAGCGCATGGCGCAGTTCGGCAAGCTCTTCGGAATGGAAGTCATCGCCTGGAGCCCCAACCTCACTCCTGAACGCTGCGAGCCCTTCGACGTCGAATGCGTCGGCAAACGGCAGCTCTTCGAGCGCGCCGACGTGGTGAGCATCCACATGGTGCTGAGCGCCGGCACCCGCCATCTGGTGGGCCGGGACGAACTGGGCTGGATGAAGAAGACGGCCTATCTGGTGAACACTTCGCGCGGCCCCCTGGTCGACGAACAGGCCTTGTGCGAGGCCTTGCACGACGGCCGCATCGCGGGCGCCGCGCTGGACGTCTTCGACCAGGAGCCGCTGCCGGCGGATGCGGAAATATTGAAGGCGCCGAACGTGCTGTTGAGCCCGCACGTCGGGTATGTGTCCTGGCAGAACTACCAGACCTACTACGGGGACGCCATCGAAGACATCCGGCAATGGCTGGCGGGCGAGCCGCTGCGCGTGCTGGAAGCCTGACAGGCGCCAGGCCCTAGTGCATTTCCGGGATGTCTTTCAGCGGCATGTCGTCCCGCACCGGCACGGTCTGCCGTTCTATCATGCGATGCACGCGCGGCGGCTCCGGCCCCCGGTGCAGGGCTTGCAGCCTGTCCACCACGGCGGCGTCCGCCTTGGTGCGGCGCTGGTGGTGGCGGACATACTCCACCCAGGTCGGGACGTGATAGGTTTCCGTCCAGATGCGCGGGTTTTCCAGGTTGCGCAGCAGCGACCACTGCCGGGCGCCGTCGCGGATGCGGATGCGGCGCCGGTCGGCCATGGCTTCGAGGAAGGTGCCGACGTCTTGTTGCGCGATCTCGTAGTCGATCATGATCATGATGGGGCCGCTGCGTGACCGCAGGTCGAGCCGCAGCGCGGGTTCGCTGAAGCGATCGAGCGGGTCCAGATTGAGCGTGCCGAATTCAGGCAAGGCATAGCGCAGGCCGATCAGGGCGCCGACCACCAGCACGATGCCGGAGACGATCAGCCCCTGGTCCGTTCCGTAGGCCTCGGCCACCACGCCCCAGAGCCAGCTGCCCGCCGCCATGCCGCCGAAAGTGGCCGTCTGGTACAGGGCCAGGGCGCGGCCCACCACCCAGCGCGGGGTGGACAGCTGCACCGTGACGTTGAACAGCGAAAGCGCCATGACCCAGCAGGCGCCCGCCGGCAGCAGGGCCAGGCAGCTGAACCAGAAATTGCGGCTGATGCCCAGCAGCGCCACGCTGACGGCGAACCCCAGGAAAGAGGCGCGCACGATCGCTTCATTGCGCCAGCTTTCGCGGATGTGCCCGTTCAGCAAGGCGCCGCCGATGGCGCCCACGCCGAAGCTGCCCAGCAGGATGCCGTAGGTGAAGGCGCCGCCTTCGACCAGGTCGCGGGCCACCAGCGGCAGCAGGGCCAGCACCGAAATGCCCGCGAGGCCGAACATGAAGCTGCGGAACAGCACCTTCAGCAGGTTCGGCGACATGGCGACATAGCGCAGGCCGGCGGAAATGGCGGTGCCGAAGGGTTCGCGCGGCAGCATGCGCGGGGCCTTTTCGGGCTTCCAGACCGCCAGCGCGCGGATCAGGGCGATATAGCTGACCGCGTTCACGGCGAAGGCCGCGGCCGCGCCCGCGACGGCGACGATCATCCCCCCGACCGCCGGGCCCACGCTGCGCATGAGGTTGAAGCCCATGCTGTTCAGCGTGACCGCCGCGGGCAGGTCCTCCCGGGGGACGATGTCGCCCATGGACGCCTGCCACGAGGGGTTGTGCAGCGCGGTTCCGCAGCCGATGAGGAAGGTGAACGCCAGCAGCAGCCAGGGCGACAGCAGGCCGGTGAAGGCGAAGACGGCCAGCGCCAGGGACACCAGCATCATGAGGCTTTGCGCCACCAGCATGATGGAGCGGCGATCGAAGTTGTCCGCCAGCGCGCCCGAGGCCAGCGAGAAAATCATGATGGGGAGGGTGGTTGCGGCTTGTACCAGCGCGACCATGTCGTTGGATGCGGAGATGGTGGCCATGAGCCAGCCGGCGCCGACGGCCTGTATCAGCCCGCCTAGGTTCGAAGCCAGCGTCGCTGTCCAGAGAGAGCGGAAAGTGGCGTGTCGGAACGGGGCTACGGCCGACGCTCTTTTGGGCATCCTGTGAATCTCCTGTACGCATGCCCTGGGGGTTGCATGCCCGCGGAACGGATCCGTCGTCCTGTGTAGTTTAGCAGCAGATTTCCGCCCGCGGGGCTTGCGCGCCCGCCCCGATACCACGGAAAATCCCGAAACGGCAAACCTTCATTCCGCCCGCCGGGCGCACTCCTAGGGGGAGACACGATCAAAATGAGCGCAAGCAATTACCCACCGTCCAGCAGGCCTTTGCCGGGGATCGGGATCCGCGGCAACGGGCCCGACGCGGCTCGGCATGGGCACCACCGGTTCATGGAGCTCCTGGACGGCCTGCAACTGGCGGATTGCGTGCAGGCGGCTCCCGGCGGCGACGGATCGCAGCATCGCTATTGCCTGCGGCCGGACAGCTTCGCGGGCCTCACGCCCGATCACGATACGACCGGGCTGTGCGCCACGCTGGGCCTGGACACCCAGGACAGCCCACGGGACCTGGAAAAAGAAATCCTGACGGCCATGCTGGCCAGCCCGGTGCCCTTCGACTACCCATCGTTCGACGAGTTCGAGTCCGCCCTGCGCGTGCGCGGCAACATCGTGCAGGCCGCGCGGCGCACAGCCCTGGCGTTCGACACGGAACACGCCGAGCGGCCCGAAGCGTTCTGGCGCTATGCGGAATCCAGCGGCTTCACGCTCAAAGAAGGCGCGAACCTGATCGAAGCGCTGCGCTTGACCACCCAGCCCGACCGCAGCAAGCGGCTGTATTCGTTCTCATGCTACCGGGCGACCGAGTACGTGATTCTCCTGGCCGTGGCGCAAGAGCTGCAGGCCAGCAACCCCCCGCTGTTCGAGCAGCTGCAGCGCCAATGGGAGACCCGGGCCATCATGTCGGGCCAGTTCCACGAGGTCTTCCTGCGCGAATACGGCTCGATGGACGCCCCCCTGCCGCCCATGTACTACGTGCCGGGCGACCGCCTGTGGTTCCGCAACCCCGACGGCCATTCATCCAATGCCGAAGGCTACGAAGGCTCCTGGGTCTTCTACCTGGGCAACGGCCTGTTCACCAATTTCTGGAAGCGGGACCAGCCCTTCACGGTCACCACGAAATGCGTGGAGCTCTTCCATTGGCGCAACGCCACCTATCGCGACGACCAGGGCAAGCTGCAGGTCGATGACGACGTGGTCGATGCGCTGGTGGCGAAATCGCTGAGCGATCCCGGCGAAGTGGCGTCCATCCGGGATCGCATGCTGCGCCTGCGGGATCCGGGCGGCGTGTACGGCGACGGCGGCTGCATCGACACCAGCCGGGAATGCGTGCGCCTGCTGCGGCCCGGCACCTCGGAGCTGGTGTTTCCCGAAGGAGGCGGCGCGGCGCTCGCCCGCGCGTCATAGGGTCACAGGAAGTGGTCCAGCAGCTTGCGGCTGCTTTTGTCCAGCGCCGACAGATTGCGTATCAGGAACTGTATGCCGTGGCCGTCGGCGATCAGCAGCGTCGTGGTCGACAGGCGCCGTATGTCTTCTTCGGCCTTCAGCAAAAGCACCGTGTCGCCGCGGTCGGTGCTGACCTGCCAGCGGCTGGGCGTGGCGAAGCTGGACACCCCGCGGATCCGCTGGATCTCCGGAATGAACTCGCGGCTCGCCAGCTCTTCCTCGATCACCGCCCGCATGTCGGCGGGCAGTGCGTCCAGCCGTTCCACCCAAAGATGCTCCTTGCCTTCCTGATCGACCAGCGAGATGCCTTCCTGGGGCGCGGTGATCGGGAAACTGCGCACCGGGACCAGGCCCGTCACGACGGAGCCGTCCCGGTCCAGCTGCAGCCGCCCGAATGCGTCGCGGCTCAGCCGGCCGCCGGATGTGGTGTGGTGTTCCGTCACGGTGCTTCCTTTGCTGCGCCGACCTGCCAGCCTTCGGCCGCCGAAGCGGCCTCGGGCGTTGCCGCCTGGGCCTGGTGCAGGCGGAAATAGGCGCCGTTGCGCGTCATCAGTTCGTCGTGGCTGCCGATCTCCACGACCTCGCCCTTGTCGAGCACGACCAGCCTGTCCGCCTGCCGCAGCGTGCTCAGCCGGTGGGCGATGGAGATGGTCGTGCGGCCCCGCACCAGGTTGTCCAGCGCTTTCTGGATTTCCTTTTCGGTGCTGGTGTCCACCGAAGACGTGGCTTCGTCCAGTATCAGGATGGGCGGATCGATGAGCAGGGCCCGGGCGATGGAGATGCGCTGGCGCTCGCCGCCCGACAGCGCCTGGCCGCGCTCGCCGACCAGCGAATCATAGCCGTGCGGCAGGCGCAGGATGAATTCGTGCGCATTGGCGGCGCGGGCCGCGGCGATGATTTCGCTCCGGCTGGCGTCGGGCTTGCCGTAGGCGATGTTGTCGGCGATGGTGCCGAAGAACAGAAAGGGCTCCTGCAGGACCAGGCCGATGTTGCGGCGGTAGTCGGCGATCGAGAGCGAACGGATGTCGTGCCCGTCCAGGCGGATCTGGCCCTGGGACACATCGTAGAAACGGCAGATCAGGTTGACCAGCGTGCTTTTGCCGGCGCCGCTGTGGCCGACCAGACCGATCATTTCACCCGGGGCGATGTCCAGGTCGATGTGGCGTATGACCGAGCGGTTGCCGTAGCGGAAGCCCACGTTGCGCAGTTCTATGCGGCCCTGGACTTTCTCGATGTGGGCGGGCTTGGAGGGCTCGGGCACGCTGGACACCTGGTCCAGGATGTCGAAGATGCGCTTCGCCCCCGCCGCCGCCTTCTGGGTGAAGGACACGATGCGGCTCATGGAGTCCAGGCGCACGTAGAAGCGGCCGATATAGGCCAGGAAGGCCGTCAGCACGCCGACCGTGATGGATTTCTGCGCCACCAGCCAGATGCCGAAGGCCCAGACGACCAGCAGGCCGATTTCCGTCAGCAGGGTGACGGTTGGGGCGAACAGCGACCACAGCGTGTTGACCCGGTCGTTGACCGCGAGATTGCGGTTGTTGGCCTCGCGGAAGCGGGCCACTTCGCGCTTTTCCTGGGCGAAGGCCTTGACCACCCGTATGCCGGGTATGGTGTCGGCCAGCACGTTGGTGATTTCCGACCAGATCCGGTCCACCCGTTCGAAGCCATGGCGCAGCCGGTCCCTGACCAGGTGGATCATCCAGACGATGATGGGCAGCGGGATCAGCGTGGCGGCGGCGAGCCAGGGGTTGATGGCGAACAGGATGACGGCCGTCATGGCGATCATCAGCACGTCGGTGGCGAAGTCCAGCAGGTGCAGGGACAGGAACACGCAGATGCGGTCGGACTCGGAGCCGATGCGCGAGATCAGGTCGCCCGTGCGCTTGCCGCCGAAGAATTGCAGCGGCAGGGACTGCAGATGGCGGTAGGTGGCGGTGCGCAGATCCGCGCCTATGCGTTCGCTGACCCAGGCCAGTATGTAGGTGCGGCCCCAGCCCAGCAGCCAGGCCAGCAGCGAAGACAGCAGCAAGCCGCCCAGATACAGCTTGACGAGGCGGTAATCGATGGGCGCGCCGTTCTGGAAGGGGATCAGGACCTCGTCCATCAGCGGCATGGTCAGATAGGGCGCGACCAGGGCGGCGGCCGTGGAGGCGATGGTCAGCAGGAAGCCCGCGAACAGGGCGCCGCGATACGGCCTGGCGAACTGCCACAGGCGCAGCAGCGCCCAGGTGGACGGCGGCTTGTCCTGGGCGGCGGAGCCCGCGGCGGCGCCGTCCGGCGGGGGCGCCACGGCAAGCGCCGTTCCCGGGCGCTGCTTGCGCAGGCGGTTGAACGTTTCCTGCAGATGGACGGCGGCGGCGTTGTGCTTCAGGGTGTAGCGCCATATGCCGCGCCGGGCTTGCGCGTCGTGCAGTTCCAGCGTGCCGACGCCGGCATGGTCGTGGTGCTGCATTTTCAGCCCCGGATCCAGCGGCCAGGAGCGCCAGTCGGCGTCCGCCGCCTCTTTCGCGAGCAGGCGCCGGTTCGTCAGGACGATCAGGCCGTCGGCATACCGCAATTGCGCGCTCAAATCGGTGGCAAGCCACGCGACGATGGTTTCATCCTCCGCCAGCTGATCGGATAGGGCGCTGCGCCAGTTGCCGGGCAGCCCGGCGGTATGGCTGGCGCCGCTATTGCTAGATTTCGTACTCATGGGGTCACGCGTGATTCAGGTGCGCTATTGTCACGTTGAATGCGCCCCAGGGGTTGAGTCGGCGCCGTCCATTGTGGTTTTTTTGCCTCTGAGACATCGATTTTCGCCCCCGGCGACCCGCTTGGCAAACACATTCGGGGGCATTTGCCGTTAAATACTCTCCAATCGCTATTGCGATTCTTGTTCCTCTTCTGGTTTCCCCTTTCAAGATGCAGACGAAAAACATTGAATTCACCAATATGGTGATGTTGCGCGGCCCCAACATCTGGGCGTACCGCCCGGTGATGGAAGCATGGGTCGATATCGGGGAACTGGAAGATTATCCATCCAATCTCATACCGGGCTTCTACGAGCGCCTGGTCGCATGGCTGCCCAGCCTGGTGGAACATCGCTGCAGCGTCGGCGAGCGCGGCGGCTTCCTGCAGCGCCTGCGCCAGGGCACCTGGCCCGCCCACATCCTGGAACACGTCAGCCTGGAATTGCAGGGCCTGGCCGGCATGCCGGGCGGCCTGGGCCGCGCGCGCGAAACCCCGGTGCGCGGCGTGTACAAGGTCATCGTCCGCGCCTGGCATGAAGAATTGACGCGCGAGGCCCTGTATTGCGCCCGCGACCTCGTCATGGCCGCCATACGCGACGAACCCTACGACGTGCCGGGCTGCATCGAAAGGCTGCGCGAACTGGCGGAAGAATTGCGCCTGGGGCCGAGCACCGGCTGCATCGTGGAAGCGGCCGACGACCGCGACATCCCGACCATACGCCTGAGCGAGGCCAATCTCGTGCAGCTGGGCTACGGCGCGCGCCAGCGCCGCATCTGGACGGCGGAAACGGACCGCACCAGCGCCATCGCCGAAAGCATTTCGCGCAACAAGGACCTGACCAAGAGCCTGCTCCATGCCTGCGGCGTGCCCGTGCCGGAAGGGCGCTTGGTCGGCAGCGTCGAAGAAGCCTGGGAGGCCGCGCAGGACATCGGCCTGCCCGTCGTCGTCAAGCCCAGCGACGGCAACCACGGCCGGGGCGTGTTCACCAACCTGACCACGCGGGAAGAAATCGAGACGGCCTACGCCGTCGCCGTCGATGAAGGCAGCGGCGTGGTCGTCGAGCGCTTCGTGCTGGGCGACGAGCACCGCCTGCTGGTGGTCGGCGGCCGCATGGTCGCCGCGGCCCGGGGCGACGCGGCGGTGGTGGTGGGCGACGGCGTCAACACGGTCGAGGCGCTCATCGAGATCCAGCTGAACTCCGACCCGCGCCGCGGCCGCGACGAAGACCACCCGCTCAATCCCATCCGCCTGGATTCCGCGGCGCGGCTCGAGCTCGCGCGCCAGAACCTCAGTGCGACGTCGGTGCCCGCGCCGGGCGTGACGGTGCTCATACAGCGCAACGGCAACGTATCCATAGACATCACCGACAACGTGCACCCCAGCGTGGCGGCGGCGGTGGAACTGGCCGCGCGGGTCGTGGGCCTGGACATCGCGGGTGTGGACCTGGTGGCGGAGGACATCTCCCGGCCGCTGGACGAACAGCGCGGCGCCATCGTCGAAGTCAACGCCGGTCCCGGCCTGCTCATGCATTTGAAGCCGGCGGCCGGCAAGCCCCGGCCCGTCGGCCGCGCCATCGTCGATCATCTTTTCCCCGAAGGGGACACGGGCCACATTCCCATCGTCGGCATCAGCGGCAGCAAGGGCAAGACGAGCGTGGCGCGCATCGTGGCGTGGCTGACGCAGCTCTCCGGCGCATACACCGGGCTGGCCTGCAGCCACGGCCTGTATTTCGGCCGCCGGCACGTGCAGAAGAACGACGGGGCCAACTGGGACGCCGCCCGCAGGGTGCTGCTGAACCGCGCGGTGCAGGCGGGCGTCATCGAGAACGGCGCGCGCACGATACTCGGCGAAGGCCTGGCCTACGATCGCTGCCAGATCGGCATCGTGACCAACATCGATCCCGCGGACGTGTTCCCGGAGCTGTACATGGGCGACCCCGACCAGATGGTCAAGGTCTACCGGACCCAGGTCGACGTGGTCCTGCCCGACGGCGCGGCCATACTGAACGCGGACGACGCGGCGGTGGCCGACCTGGCCGGGCTCTGCGACGGCTCGGTCATATTCTTCGGCCTGCGCCCGGACGACGGCATCATCGCCGCGCACCGGCAGTCGGGGGGGCGCACCGTGTCGGTCCGCCACGGCCAGGTCGTGATGGCCCAGGGCCTGAACGAAACCGTCGTCACCGACCTGGCATCCATTCCATCGCTCGCCGCCTGCGAGCGGGGCTATGCGCTGAGCAACATGCTGGCGGCGGTGGCCGCCGCCTGGGCGCTGGGCATAGGCCGGGACGTGATACGGATCGGCGTGGAAACTTTCGGCGTGGACGCCGCGGCATCGCCCGATGCCGCCCAGGCGTCCGCCGTCGGCGCGTCCGCCTGAGCGCGCAGGCATATCGATCATCTTGGCAACAAGGACAATCATCTGATGGAAGTTTCCCGTGTACGCGCGCTGCGCGGCCCCAACCTCTGGTGCCGGCAAACCGTCATCGAAGCAATCGTTTCATGCACTGAGGCCGAGCGCGCGATCAGCGATGTCGATGCCTTCGAGATCCGCCTGCGAGCGCGCTTCCCGGACGTCGACATCTTGCGCTCCACCAGCCAGGAACCCGCGAACTCGCTGGCCCATGCGCTGGCCTACGCGGCGCTGCGACTGCAGTCGCAGGCGGGCTGCCCCGTGGCGTTCAGCCGCGCCGCGCCCACCATCGAGCCGGGCGTATACCAGGTGATCGTCGAATACAGCGAAGAAGCGGTGGGCCGACAGGCTTTCGACCTTGCCCAGCAGCTGTGCGTCGCGGCCATGCAGAACCTGCCGTTCGACATCACCGAAGGCCTGTCGAAGCTGCGTGAATTGAACGAGGACATCCGCCTGGGGCCCAGCACCGGCGCCATCGTGCAGGCCGCGGTCCGGCGCGGCATTCCCTACCGGCGGCTCACCGAAGGCAGCCTCGTGCAGTTCGGCTGGGGCAGCCGGCAGCGCCGGATACAGGCTGCCGAGACCGACAGCAGCAGCGCCATTGCCGAGGAAATCGCGCAGGACAAGGAATTGACGAAACGGCTGCTGGCCGCCGCCGGAGTGCCGGTGCCGGCGGGGCGCTGCGTGGACAGCGCCGAAGACGCCTGGCGTGCCGCATCCGAAATCGGCGGCCCCGTCGTGCTCAAGCCGCGCGACGGCAGCCAGGGCCGGGGCGTGACGGTCAACATCCAGACCCGCGAACAAGTCATGGCGGCCTATGCCCTGGCGGCGGAGATCACGCCGGACGTCATCGTGGAACGCTACTACCCCGGGCATGACTTCCGCCTGCTGGTGGTCGGCGACAAGCTGGTGGCGGCCGCCCGCCGGGACCCGCCCCAGGTCATCGGCGACGGCGAGCGCAGCATTGCGCAGCTGGTCGCGCAGATCAACGCCGACCCCCTGCGGGGCGAGGGCCACGGCAGCTCGCTCACCAAGATCCGGCTGGACGACATCGCCCTGGCGACCATGGCGGCGCAGAACTACCACGCCGATTCCGTGCCTGAAAAAGGCGTGCTGGTCACCCTGCGCAACAACGCCAACCTGAGCACCGGCGGCACGGCGACCGACGTCACCGACCACGTGCATCCCGAGCTGGCCGCCACCGCGGTCGCGGCGGCGCAAATGGTCGGCCTGGACATCTGCGGCATCGACCTGGTCAGCGAAAACGTGTATGACCCGCTGGACAAGCAGGCCGGCTGCATCGTGGAAGTCAATGCCGCGCCGGGTCTGCGCATGCACCTGAACCCGTCCTTCGGCAAGGGCAGGGCCGTCGGCGACGCCGTCATCGACAACATGTTTCCCGACGGGGCCAACGGCCGGATCCCCGTCGTGGCCGTGGCCGGCACCAACGGCAAGACCACGACCGTCCGCCTGATCGCGCATCTCGTCGCCACGACCGGCTTGCGCGTCGGCATGACCAATTCCGACGGCGTCTACATCGGCCGGAACCGCATCGATACCGGCGACTGCAGCGGGCCGCGCAGCGCGCGCAACGTGCTGCTGCATCCGGACGTCGATGCGGCGGTGTTCGAGACCGCGCGGGGCGGGGTGCTGCGCGAGGGCCTGGGCTTCGACCGCTGCGACGTGGCCGTGGTCACGAACGTGGGCACGGGCGATCACCTGGGCCTGAACTTCATCACCACCGTCGAGGACCTGGCCATCGTCAAGCGGGTGATCGTCGAGAACGTGGCGCCCGACGGCTATGCCGTGCTGAATGCCGCCGACCCCATCGTCGCGGCCATGGCCGACAACTGCCCCGGCTCCGTCATCTATTTCGCGCAGGACCGCAACCATCCGGTGCTGGCCACGCATCGCGCCCAGGGCCGGCGGTCGGTGTACGTGGAAGGCGGCGCGGTGGTCATGGCCGAAGGCGGCTTCGAGCACCGCATCGATCTGAGCGCCATACCGCTGGTGCGCAACGGCCTCATCGGCTTCCAGGTCGAGAACGCCATGGCGGCCCTGGCCGCGGCGTGGGCGCTGGGGCTGGACTGGGCCGGCGTGCGCGCGGGCATCGCGTCCTTCGTGAACGACGCCGGCACCGCGCCGGGCCGGTTCAATGTCTTTTCGTATCGCGGGGCCACGCTGATCGCGGATTACGGCCACAACCCCGACGCCATCGCGGCGCTGGTGCAGGCCGTCAATGCCATGCCGGCGCATCGGCGCAGCGTGGTCATCAGCGGCGCGGGCGACCGGCGCGACGTCGACATACGCCGGCAGACCGAAATCCTGGGCGACGCCTTCGACGATGTGATCCTGTACGAAGACATGTGCCAGCGCGGGCGGGCCGACGGCGAAGTCCTGGCGTTGTTGCGGGCGGGGCTGACGAACGCGCGCCGGGCGACCCACGTGCAGGAGCTGCATGGCGAGTTCCTGGCCATCGATACGGCGCTGGAGCGACTGCAACCGGGCGACCTGTGCCTGATCCTGATCGACCAGGTCGAAGAAGCCCTGGCGCACATTGCGGCGCGCATCGCCGCCGCCTGAAGATCTGTTACACAAGCCATATCCGGTGGCTTGATCCCGGCGCGCGGGCGGAAGAATAATGGGTGAGCCGGACCCGGCACCGGGCCGGCCCCCTTCTTCCTACAGGAGCAAGATCATGCCGGCGAAATCCCAGGCCCAGCAAAAAGCGGCGGGCGCGGCGCTGTCCGCCAAGCGCGGCGACACCAAGGTCAAGGACCTGAAGGGCGCGTCCAGGTCCATGTATGAATCGATGTCCGAGAAGGAGCTCGATGAACTGGCTTCCACCAAGCGGAAAGGCAAGCCGGAGCACAAGTCCGATTCATGAGCGGGCGCCGGCCCGCGCCCGGGCCGGCGCGCTCCCGCGCGGCTCGCCGGGTGGCGGCGGGCCGTAGGCGGGGCGGGTTTCCGGCTCCGACGCCAGGATGTCCCAGACCTGGCGCGTGGCGTCCGCGTGGGCGGCCAACGGGTTGCGGTAGAGGCCCAGCTCGAATTCCACGGTTTTCAGCCCGGGGGAGTCGGCCAGGGACAGCAGCTCGCCGGATTCGAGTTCCCGCCGCACCAGGCTGCGGGGCAGCCATGCCATGCCGAAGCCGGACTTGACCATTTCCTTCACCCCGGCCAGGAAAATGGATTCATGCACGATTTCGATGGGATGCTGCAGGGATAGCGTGCCCAGGCAGGTGCGCTGCACCACCCGCCCCAGGAAGCTGTCTTGCGGGAAGCCCAGCAGCTTCAGCGCCTGGCCCGCGCGCGGCATGTGCAGCGGGGCGCCGCCGGCCGTGCGCGCGGACACCGGGATCAGGGTCTCCACTCCCATGGAATGGCGGCAGGCGGCGGGCATGCGGTCGCTCAGCAAGTCGTGCTTTTCTTCCATGCAAAGCAGCAGGTCGGCCTGGCCCAGCATGAAGGCCGCCACGCATTCGTCGCGGTTCTCGGAGCGCACGTTGAAGTCTATGTGCGCGATGCCGTGGTCGTTCAGTTGCTGCAGCAGGCCCGGCAGCAGGGTGATGGTCAGGGAATGCTGGGTCGCCAGCGTGACCCGGGTCTGGTAGGCGCTTTCGGACTGTATGCGGTTGCGCAGCTGGTTCATGTCGTGCAGCAGCGAGCGGAAGGCCGCGATATGCCGTTCGCCTATAGGGGTAAGGCGGATGGGCTGGCTGCGCCGGTCGATGAGCTCGGCGTTCAGCCAGGCTTCGAACAGCTGTATGCGCCGTGAAAAAGCAGGCTGCGACACGTTGCGCAGGACCGCCGCCCGCGAAAATGTGCCCGCTTCCGCAAGGGCGATCAGATCTTCGATCCAGACCATTTTCATCGCTTGCCCTCCGACATTATGCAAATAATGCATGCTGAAACAAGAAATTTGTATTAGGCAAATCACCTAGCGCTCAGTACCATGGCTGGCATACTTGTAACAGGAGTTGTGTGCCATGCATCTTGCCGCCTATCCCCGTGTCCGGCTCGGCCATTTCCCGACGCCGCTGGAATTCATGCCTCGCTTGAGCGCGCATCTGGGCGGGCCGAATCTTTATATCAAGCGCGATGACTGCACCGGGCTGGCGACCGGCGGAAACAAGACCCGCAAGCTCGAATTCCTGGTCGCCGACGCCTTGGCGCGGGGCGCCGACACGCTGATCACCCAGGGCGCGGTGCAATCCAACCATGCGCGCCAGACGGTGGCCGCCGCCGCGAAGCTGGGCCTGCGCTGCAAAATCCTTCTCGAAGAGCGGGTCAGCGGCGCCGGCCCCGAGTACGACGAGTCCGGCAACGTGCTGCTGGACCGCCTCCTGGGCGGCGAGATCGTCGCCCGCTACCCGGCCGGCACCAACATGCAGGCCGAGATGGAAAAGCTGGCCGACGCGTTGCGCGGCGACGGGCGCAAGCCCTATGTGATTCCCGGCGGCGGATCGAACCCGGTGGGCGCGTTGGGGTATGTGGCCTGCGCCCAGGAACTGCTGAACCAGTCCTTCGAACAGGGCGTGCGCATCGACCACGTCGTGCATGCCACGGGCAGCACGGGCACCCAGGCGGGCCTGGTCGTGGGGTTGGCGGCCGGCAATAGCGGAATACCCGTATACGGCATCAGCGTGCGTGCACAAAGGGATATCCAGGAGGACAATGTGTGGCGGCTCGTGCAGAATACGCTTGACTTCATGGGCTTGCCGGCTGCCGCGGCGAAGCGCAGCGACGTCGTGGCGAATTCCGACTATGTGGGCGCCGGCTACGGCGTGCCCACCGAGGCGATGATAGAGGCAATACGCCTGACGGCCGAGCACGAGGCCGTCTTGCTGGATCCGGTGTATTCGGGCAAGGGCATGGCGGGGCTGATCGCTCTGATCCGCGCCGGCCATTTCAAGAAGGGGGAGAACGTGGTGTTTGTGCACACTGGCGGGGCAGTCGGCCTTTATGGCTATCGCCAGATTTTTTAAGCATACCAAGGAGTTCTAGACATGAAAAAAAGTGCATTGACTTGTTTGACGGCTTTCGCGGTGATGGCGGCGGCGCCGGTGTATGCGGACGGCAGGCTGGAAAAAATCAAGTCCTCGGGCGAAATCGCCCTGGGCCACCGCGATTCTTCCATCCCGTTTTCCTATCTGGACGACAAACAGAAGCCCATCGGATATTCGCTCGACATCTGCTACAAGATCATCGATGCCGTGAAAGCGAAAATCGGCGTCGACAAGATCAACATCAAGCTGGTGCCGGTCACCTCGTCCACCCGCATCCCCCTGCTTGCCAACGGCACGGTGGACATGAACTGCGGCTCGTCCACCAACACCATAGAACGGCAGGCCCAGGTGTGGTTCGCGCCCACCACCTTCGTCACGGCCACGCGCTTCCTGGCCAAGAAATCGTCCAACCTGAACAAGCTCGAAGACTTCAAGGGCAAGACCGTGGTGTCCACGGCCGGCACCAGCAATATCCGCTGGCTGACCAGCGCCAACGAAGAGCAAAAGCTCAACCTGAACATCATCGCCGCCAAAGACCACGCCGAAGCCCAGCTCACGGTGGCCAGCGGCCGGGCGGCGGCCTTCTTCATGGACGACATCCTGCTGGCCGGGCTGGTGGCCACCTCGCGCGATCCCTCCGAATGGATGATCAGCAAGGACGCCTACACCATCGAACCCTATGCGCTCATGATCCCCAAGGACGACCCCGAATTCAAGAAGATCGTCGACGACACCATCAAGGGCATGATGAAGGACGGCTCGCTGGCGCAGCTCTACAAGAAGTGGTTCGAGTCGCCCATTCCGCCCAAGAACGTGAACCTGAATCTGCCCATGAGCGCACAGCTCAAGAAGGCGATCGCCAACCCGACCGATTCGGCCGACCCCAACGTCTATAAATAGCCGTCGCCGTTTCGGGCGCGCGCTTCGCGCGCCTTGCCCGCCGCGCTGCAAGCCCGCGCGGCGGGCGTTTGGTGTCATGAGCCGTACCGGAGCACAGCATGAATTACAACTGGAATTGGTTGGTGTTTTTCAACGAGGCGCCGGGCGGCGTCACCTACATGGAGACCTTGCTGTGGGGTCTGGCCTGGACGGTGGGCACGGCATGCCTTTCCTGGGTGCTGGCCCTGTCCATGGGCACGGTGGTGGGGGTGGCGCGCACCACGCAAATCGGCTGGGCCCGGCGGCTGGGCACCGCCTACGTCGAATTGCTGCGCAACATCCCCCTGCTGGTCCAGATGTTCCTGTGGTATTTCGTCATCCCCGAATTGGTGCCGCGCGCGTTGGGCGACGCCATCAAGCAGATCCCGCCGCCTTGGGGCATCTTCCTGCCGGCCGTCCTGTGCCTCGGGTTCTATACGTCTTCGCGCGTGGCCGAACAAGTCCGGGCCGGCATCGAATCGCTGCCCGTGGGGCAGCGCATGGCGGGGACGGCCCTGGGCATGGAACCCATCCAGGTCTATCGGTACATCCTGCTGCCGAGTTCGTTCAGGATCATCCTGCCGCCCTTGACGTCCGAGCTGCTGAACCTCATCAAGAATACGTCCGTGGCGTTCACCATCGGCCTGTTCGAACTCGTCGGCGCGGCGAGATCCATGCAGGAATTCAGTTTCCAGGTCTTTGAAACCTTCGCCATGGCGACCCTGTTCTATCTCATCCTGAACCTCATCGTAGTCAGGGGCATGAGCCTGATCGAGCGGCGGATGGCGGTGCCGGGCTTCTTCGGGCCCGATACCTCCACGAAGGAGGGCGCGGCATGAACGGCTTCGATTTCGATGTCATCCAGCGTTCCTGGGTCTATCTCTTCCGGGACGGCATGGTCTTCACGATCAAGCTGACGGTGTTTTCCGCGTTCGGCGGGCTGGTGCTGGGCACCTTGCTGGCCATGTGCCGCCTGTCCGGCATCAAGCCGCTGGCCTGGGTGGCCGGCCTCTACGTGAACCTGCTGCGGGCGCTGCCGCTCATCCTGGTCATCTTCTGGTTCTATTTCCTGGTGCCTTATATCGGCGCGTGGCTGACCGGCGCCAGCCGGCCCATTTCGGTGGGCGGGTTCACGTCGGCGCTGGTCACCTTCACCTTGTTCGAGGCGGCCTATTTCTGCGAAATCATGAGGGCGGGCATACAGTCGGTGCCGCGCGGGCAGCTGGCCGCCGGCTATGCGCTGGGCATGACCTATTGGCAGGTCATGGGCAAGGTCGTGCTGCCGCAGGCCTTCCGCAACATGACGCCTATCCTGCTGACGCAGACCATCGTGCTGTTCCAGGACACTTCGCTGGTCTACGTGCTGTCCCTGACCGACTTCCTGGGCGCCGCCACCAAGGTCGCGCAGCGCGACGGCAGGCTGATAGAAATGTACTTGTTCGTGGCCGTGGTGTACTTCATCATGAGCTATTCCGCTTCGCTGCTCGTGCGCCGGCTGCGCGAGCGCACGAGCATGGCGCGATAAGATCCGAAAGACTAGCAGGAGCCTGAATGATAGAAATAAAGCATGTCAGCAAATGGTATGGCGCGACCCAGGTGCTGGACGACTGCACGACCCAGGTGTCGAACGGCGAGGTGGTGGTCGTGTGCGGTCCGTCCGGTTCGGGCAAATCGACGCTGATCAAGACGGTCAACGGCCTGGAACCCTTCCAGAAGGGCGAGATCCTGGTCGACGGCGTGTCGGTGGGGGCGCCCGACACCAACCTGCCCAAGCTGCGCGCCCGCATCGGCATGGTCTTCCAGAGTTTCGAGCTGTTTCCTCACCTGACGGTGACGCAGAATCTCACCCTGGCCCAGACCAAGGTCCTGGGCCGCAGCCAGGAAGAAGCCGCCGCCCGGGCCGGCGCCCTGCTGGAACGCGTGGGCCTGCTGGCCCACAAAGACAAATTCCCCGGCCAGCTGTCCGGCGGGCAGCAGCAGCGCGTGGCGATCGCGCGCGCCCTGGCCATGGACCCGATCGCCATGCTGTTCGACGAACCCACCTCGGCGCTGGATCCGGAAATGGTCAACGAAGTGCTCGACGTCATGGTCGACCTGGCGCGCGAGGGCATGACCATGATGGTCGTCACCCACGAAATGGGCTTCGCCCGCAAAGTGGCGGACCGCGTCGTGTTCATGGACGCCGGCAAGATCGTCGAAGACTGCGACAGCGAAGCCTTCTTCGGGCGGCTGGAAGAACGCTCGCCGCGCGCCCGGCAATTTCTATCGAAGATACTGCACCATTAGCGCGCCGGCGCCACGGGAGGGCGCTTTGCCCGGCCAGGCGGCGCGCCGGGAAGGCCGCCAGGGCGCTTTCAGCGCCGACACGCCTAGGGATAGGGCCGCGGGTCGCTGCGGAACCAGCCCGTCAGGCTCCAGCGGGTGCGCTTGCAGGGCCGGACTTCATGCGGAATGGTATCGCTCCTGAACAGCGCCACCCGGCCCGGCAGGGGCAGGATGCGCGCCGCGGCGCCGCCGTCTTGCGCCGGATACAGGCACAGCTCGCCTTCGTCGTCCGCGGCCCATTCCGAATTCAAGTAAAGCACGAACGAAATCTTCCGATGCGGCTGGCCCCGATGCTGGTCCACGTGCGTTTTATAGCCCTGGCCCGCCGGGTAGCGCGCGAAGTGGAATTCGGCGTTGTTCAGGCCCAGGAAAAAATTCCGGTTCAATTCCCCGCGCAATGCTTCGGCAAATTCCAGGAAGCGGGCTGTTGCGCCATGGGCCTGTTCGGGCTCCAGCCAGCATATGGCGTCGCCCCGTATGCCGGTGTGCGTGGCGGCCTGTGCGCCGCGCCCAATGCCCGCCTGCCGGAAAAGGCCTTGCGCCCAGGCCTGCCGGCACTCGCTGCGCAGCTGCTCGCACAGCCGCGCGTCCATCAGGTCGTCGGCGACGGCCCAGCCCTGGTCCGCCAGGCGCTCCAAAAGCTGCTCATAGGGCGCCATCATGCGCTCCACCGGGGCAGCCCGGGGCGTGGGCCCTGCTTGGGGCATGGGCCGAGCTTTGCCCGGCTCGTGGTTCGGGTCCTGCTTCGGGCTTGGTCCATACAGGTCCTGCGGCCGGCTAACGGCAAAAAAGTGGGGGTAAAATTATAAAGAATTTCCGTATGGCTGCAACAGAGAACAGTGAGGTGGAGATGACGACTGGCGAATGGATCGTCCTGGGCATATTCGGCGTGGGCTTGGCGTGTTCCTTTTCCCTGTTTTGGTGGCTGATACGCAACGTGCGGCGCGATCAGCGCCGCAAGGACTAATTTGCGGTAACCTAAAGAGTTGTCACTCTTTGCTCTTTATCGGGGAATTTTCAGGAACCATGGATTCGTACACCCATCCTTATACTTTTTCGCAACGCGCGCAGCAGCTGACCAGTTCGACGATCCGGGAAATCCTGAAAGTCACCGAGCGGCCCGAAATCATTTCCTTTGCCGGCGGCCTGCCCGCCCCTCAGGGTTTTCCGGTAGACGTGATCAATGAAGCGTTCGGGCGTGTCCTGGCCCAGAACGGCCGGTCGGCCCTGCAGTACGGCCCCACGGAAGGCTATGCGCCCCTGCGCGCCTGGGTGGCGGAAGACCTGAAACGAGTCGGGGCCGACGTCTCGCCCGACGAAATCCTCATCGTGTCGGGCTCCCAGCAGGCGCTCGACATGCTGGGCAAGCTGTTCATCGATCCCGGCAGCAAGGTGCTGGTGGAAGCGCCCAGCTATCTGGGCGCCCTGCAGTCCTTTTCCCTGTTCGAACCCACCTACGTGGCCGTGCCCACCGACGGCGGCGGCCTGATACCCGAGGGCCTGACGGCCGACAGCGCGGCCGGCGCCCGCTTCATCTACGCCCTGCCCAATTTCCAGAACCCCACCGGCCTGACGCTCAGCCTGGAACGCCGGCACGCCCTGGCGGAGCGCTGCGCGGCGCTGCAGATCCCCATCGTCGAAGACGACCCCTACGGCGAATTGCGTTACGCCGGCGAGGCCTTGCCCGGCTTGCTGGGCATCGGGCGCGCGGCCGGCGCCACCGTGGTGCGCCTGGGCACCTTCTCCAAGGTGCTGGCGCCGGGCCTGCGCCTGGGCTATATCGCCGCGCCGCGCCACATCATCGCCAAGCTGGTGCAGATCAAGCAGGCCACCGACCTGCACACCGCCACCCTGACCCAGATGGCGGTGTATGAAACCATCAAGGGCGGCTTCCTGACCCAGCATCTGCCCATGGTGCGCGACTTGTACAAGCAGCAATGCGGCTACATGCTGGACGCAATGGCCCAGCATTTCCCCGCCACCGCAAGCTGGACGCGCCCCGAAGGCGGCATGTTCATCTGGGTGACGCTGCCGGAGCACATCGACGGCACCAAGCTGCTGGCGCGCGCCATCGAACGCAACGTGGCCTTCGTGCCGGGCGAGCCCTTCTATGCGGGCGCCGGCGCCAAGGCCAACACCCTGCGCCTCAGCTTCGTCACCGTGCCCGAAGACAAGATCCGCGCCGGCATCGCCATACTGGGGCAATTGATCAAGGAAAGCTGATCCCAGATGGCATCGCCCAAACCCGGATCCCCGCGGCCCGAACACCTGGGCAAGCTCCTGGAGCCGGCGGCGCCCGGCACCCCTGACCTGGCCGACATGCGGCCCGACGACTGGGTGGAGCGCTGGCTGCCCCGTTCCTGGGGGCCTTATGCGCGCCTGTGCCGCCTGGACCGCCCGGTGGGCACCTGGCTGACGCTGCTGCCCTGCCTGGCCGCGCTGGTGCAGGCCGCGGACGGCTGGCCGACCTTGTTCCGGCTGTTCATATTCTCGCTGGGCGCGCTGCTGATGCGCGGCATCGGGTGCTGCTTCAACGACATCTTCGACCGCGACATCGACAAGCAGGTGGAGCGCACGCGCTTCCGGCCGCTGACCAGCGGGCAGATCAGCCTGCGCCAGGCCTTGTGGTTCGTGCTGGCGCAGCTGGCGGTTTGCGCGCTGCTGCTGCTCGCGCTGAACGAATACAGCCGGTGGCTGGCCGTTGCGCTGCTGCCCATCGTCATCGTCTATCCCTTGTGCAAGCGCTTCACTTACTGGCCCCAAGTGGTGCTGGGCATAGGCTTCAACTGGGGCATGCTCATGGCCTGGTCGGACACGCAGAACACTGTCCCCCTGGGGGCGGTGGCCATGTGGCTGGGCGCGGTGCTGTGGCAAGTGGGGTACGACTCCATCTATGCCTACGTCGATGTGCGCGATGACCTCAAGCTGGGCCTGCATTCCACCGCCATGCGCTTTGCCGACAAGGGCAAGGCCTGGATCAGCGGGTTCTACGCCGCGACGATCGCGCTTTGGGCGTGGGGCGGGTGGTCCATGGGCATGGACTGGCCGTATTACGTCGTGATCGCCGCCATCGCCGGCCATTTCGTCTGGCAAATGACGGTCTTCAGCCTGGCGCACCCCGACCGCAACTTCATGCTGTTCCGCGCCAACATGGCGGTGGGCGTGCTGCTGCTGGCCGCCGCCCTGGCCGGCACCGTGCTGCCATAGGAGGCGGCCGGGGCGGCGGCCTCTCCTCTTTTTCCGCCCAGCGTGCGACAATCAACGCCGTTTCCTCGACAAGGCGGACTGAATGACCAGCTTCCTGGAATATCTGGCAACGGCTCTTTTTGCGATCGCCATCATCCACACCTTTTCCGTTCCCGTGTTCGCGCGGCTCGCCAATCGCGGCGGCACGCACGCCGGGCTCTGGCACCTGCTGTCGGAAGTCGAGGCGGTATTCGGCGTCTGGGCCTGCGTGATGCTGGCCGTGATGGCCCTGCTGTCGGGGGTGGGCGACACCGTCACCTACATCGACACGCGCAACTTCACCGAACCGGCATTCGTGTTCGCGATCATGGTGGTGGCCGCCAGCCGGCCCATACTCGAACTCGTCGGCAAGCTGGTGCGCGTGCTCGCGCGCCTGCTGCCCATGAGGCGGGAACTGGCCATGTACTTCGTCATCATGTCGGTGGTGCCGCTGGCGGGCTCGTTCATCACGGAACCGGCCGCCATGACGCTCGCGGCCCTGCTGCTGCGCGACGCCTATTTCGGCCGCAGCGAGCAGGCCGGCTTCAAGTACATGACCATAGGCGTGCTGTTCGTGAACATCTCCATCGGCGGCGTGCTCACCGCCTATGCCGCGCCGCCCGTCCTGATGGTGGCGCAAACCTTCGGCTGGGATACCGCCTACATGGCGACGCATTTCGGTTGGCGCGCCGCCGCCGCCGTATTCATCAACGCGGGCGTGCTGACCATGGTCAGCGCCAAACACCTGCTCGACGGCACCATAGGCGCCGGGCCGGCCCAGGAAGCGGCCGACCGGCGCCCGCCCGTGCCATGGATCGTCATCGCCATCCATACCGTCTTCCTGGTCGGCGTCGTGCTGTCGGCCCATCACCCGATCATCTTCCTGGGCTTCCTCATGCTGTTCATCGGCTATGCGCACGCCTATCAGCGCCACCAGAATCCGCTGCTGATACGCGAAGGCCTGATGGTGGGCTTCTTCCTGGCGGGCCTGGTGGTGTTGGGCGGCCTGCAGAAATGGTGGCTGCAGGATCTCCTGGGCGGGCTCTCGCCCATGGTCCTGTATTGGGGCGCCACCGCCCTGACGGCGGTCACCGACAACGCGGCGCTGACCTATCTGGGATCGCTGGTGGAAGGCACCAGCGAAGTCTGGCGCTACATGCTGGTGGCGGGGGCGGTCACCGGCGGGGGGCTCACCGTCATCGCCAACGCGCCGAACCCGGCCGGCTTCGCCATCCTGAAGGGCTGCTTCCCGGACGGCGCGATCTCGCCCCTGAAGCTGCTGTTCGCGGCCTCCCTGCCCACGCTGGTGGCGGCGGGGATGTTCATGCTGCCCTCTTTTTAGGGCCGGCGCGCCGCGCGGCCCGGCTGCTTCGGGCGCTCGAATCGCACGAACGGGGGCGGCGGCGCCGTGAAAGGCCGCGCCGGCCCCGGCGCGTTATGGGTATCTATCGGCAAAAACGGCTAAAATTAAGCGGTTTTGTCGTACTTTTTCGTGGAATTTTGTCGTGCCTATTTACGCTTACAAGTGCAGCGCTTGCGGACACGCGCAGGACGTCCTGCAGAAAATATCCGACCCCCTGCTTACCACTTGTCCTGAGTGCGGCCAGGATGCCTTTGCCAAGCAGGTCACGGCGGCCGGCTTCCAGCTCAAGGGCTCCGGCTGGTACGTAACCGATTTCCGGAACGGCGGCGGTTCCGCCGGCTCGGGCGCGGCGTCGGGCGGCGCTTCGGGCGGCGCGGTCGCCGGCGAAGGCGCCGCGGCCAAGCCGGCGGACCCCGCCCCGGCCAGCCCGGCGTCCGCCTGACGACAAGCCGCGCATGCGTTTTTTCAAGCGATATTTCATCACCGGGCTGCTGATCTGGATACCCCTGATCATCACCGTGTGGGTGATCGCGCTGTTGATCAGCACGCTTGAAAGCGTGGTGCCGCCGTTTCTCACTTCGCAGTCCCTGTTCGGCTTCCGCATCCCGGGCTTCCAGCTGCTGCTGGTCGTCGGGGTGGTGCTGCTGACCGGCTTGCTGGGCGCCAACTTCATCGGCGCCGCCATCGTCGAGCGCTGGGAGCGGCTGCTGGGCCGCATCCCGCTGGTGCGATCGATTTATAATTCCGTCAAGCAAGTCAGCGATACGGTGCTTGCGCCGGGCGGGCAGGCGTTCCGCGAAGCCGTCCTGATCCAATACCCCCGCCCGGGCGCCTGGACCATCGCCTTCCTCACCGGCGCGCCCAGCGGCGAGGTCGCCGACAGGCTGGGGGGCGATTACGTCAGCGTGTATGTGCCGACCACGCCCAACCCGACATCCGGTTTTTTCCTCATGCTGCCCCGGGACGACGTCCAGTTGCTCGACATGAGCGTGGACGCGGCACTGAAGTACATAGTATCCATGGGCGTCGTGGCGCCCGTTTCCGTCAAAGGGCTCGAAGCCGGGCACGAAGCGGTGTCCATCGTCGATGCGGCCCATCGCATCGACGAGGTCTCGCCGCGTCGTCCGGACGACGAGGCAAACGGGCGCTGAGCCCCTGTGGCGAGCTTTTTTTGATTCCAGACTTTCGGCATTTTTTCTATACGGAGTGATCCTTGATGCGTACCTGCTATACCGGCGAGGTCAGTAAAGAACATCTTGACCAGACAGTGACCTTGTTTGGCTGGGTCCATCGTCGCCGCGACCACGGCGGTGTGATTTTCATCGATCTGCGCGACCGGGCCGGCCTGGCCCAGATCGTGGTCGATCCGGACAACATCAAGGCATTCGAGACGGCCGAAGGCATACGCAACGAGTATTGCGTGCGCATCACCGGCCTGGTGCGCCTGCGCCCCGAAGGCACCAGCAACCCCGAGCTCAAGTCCGGCGACGTCGAGATCCTGTGCCGTGAAATCCAGGTGCTGAACCCGTCCGTCACGCCTCCGTTCCAGCTCGACGACGACAATCTGTCGGAAACCACCCGCCTGACGCACCGCGTCCTGGACCTGCGCCGGCCGCAGATGCAGCACAACCTCATGCTGCGCTACCGGGTCTCCATAGAAGTGCGCAAATACCTCGACCAGCTGGGCTTCATCGACATCGAAACCCCCATGCTGACCAAGAGCACGCCCGAAGGCGCGCGCGACTACCTGGTTCCGTCCCGCGTGAACGAGGGCCAGTTCTTCGCCCTGCCCCAGTCGCCGCAGCTGTTCAAGCAGATGCTCATGGTGGCCGGCTTCGACCGCTACTACCAGATCACCAAGTGCTTCCGCGACGAAGACCTGCGCGCCGACCGCCAGCCCGAATTCACCCAGATCGACTGCGAAACCTCCTTCCTCAACGAAGAGCAGATCCGCGAGATCTTCGAAGGCATGATCCGCCACGTGTTCTCGACGGTCCAGAACGTCGAGCTGCCCAAGGTCTTTCCCACCATGACCTGGGGCGAGGCCATGCAACGCTACGGGTCCGACAAGCCCGACCTGCGCGTCAAGCTCGAATTCGTCGACGTCGGCGACCTCATGCAGGACGTCGATTTCAAGGTGTTCTCGGCGCCGGCCAATGATCCGGCCAGCCGCGTGGTCGCCCTGCGCATACCCGGCGGCGGCAGCATGCCCCGCAGCGAAATCGACGCCTACACCAAGTTCGTGGGCATATACGGCGCCAAGGGCCTGGCGTACATCAAGGTGAACGACGCCTCGGCCATCCCCGACGGCCTGCAGTCGCCCATCGTCAAGAACATCCACGTCGACGCCCTGACCAAGCTGATCGAACGCACGGGCGCGCAGAACGGCGACCTGATCTTCTTCGGCGCGGACAAGGCCAAGGTCGTGAACGACGCCATCGGCGCACTGCGCGTCAAGATCGGCCACAGCGAATTCGGCAAGGCAAACGGCTTGTTCGAACCCGGCTGGAAGCCCCTGTGGGTCATCGACTTCCCCATGTTCGAGTACGACGAGGACGAAGGCCGTTATTTCGCCGCCCACCACCCGTTCACCAGCCCCAAGGACGGCCACGAAGACCTGCTGGGCACCGACCCCGCCGCCGCGCTGGCCAAGGCCTACGACCTGGTGCTCAACGGCTGGGAAGTCGGCGGCGGCTCGGTGCGGATCCATCGCGCCGACATCCAGAGCAAGGTCTTCAGCGCGCTGAACATCGGCGAGGAAGAGGCGCGCAACAAGTTCGGCTTCCTGCTGGACGCCCTGCAATACGGCGCGCCGCCCCATGGCGGCGTGGCCTTCGGCCTGGATCGCCTGGTGACCATGATGGCGGGCGCGGAATCCATCCGCGACGTCATCGCGTTCCCCAAGACGCAGCGCGCGCAGTGCCTGCTCACGCAGGCGCCGTCCCCGGTCGATGAAAAGCAGCTGCGCGAATTGCATATCCGCCTGCGCAATACCGAGGTAAAGTAAATAGATAAGCAGGCAGGGAGGGCGCAGTGTCCGTCATACGGGTCGTAAGCTACAACATTCACAAAGGCCGTTCAGCCATGGGCAGCCGCGAATCGTTGGCTGACTTGCGGCTGGGCTTGTACGGACTGCGCCCCGACCTGCTGTTCCTGCAGGAGGTCCAGGGGCGCAACGAGCAGCGCATGAGCCTGGATGCGCAGCACGAATTCCTGAGCGCCGCGCTCGACATGGAAGCCTGCTACGGCTGCAACGCCGTGCGCCAGCTGACGGATCACGGCAATGCCCTGCTGTCGCGCTTTCCCATACTGCAGCACGAAAACCAGGACATCTCCGACCACAAGCTGGAACAGCGCGGCCTGCTGCATGCCGTGATCGAAATCCAGGGCGTGCCTGTGCATTGCCTGGTCGTGCACCTGGGGCTTTTCGCCGGCGGGCGGTCCCGGCAGGTCGGGGCCCTGGTGGAACGCATCAAGCGCCTGGTGCCGGAAGAAGAGCCCATGCTCATCGCCGGCGACTTCAACGACTGGAACAACCGCCTCGCCCCGCTGTTCGTGCAGCAGCTGGGCCTGTACGAGGTCTTTGCCATCGCGCCGCAGGACTCCGACGCGCCCCGGCGCCTGCTGGGCAAGGTGAATCGGCTGCGCGACACGCTGCGCTACGGCACCAAGCCGGAACAGCTGGCGCAAAGCATACGCGAGCTCGGCAACAACGGCGCGGCCCGCGCGACGCCCCCGCCGCGCACCTTTCCCGCCGCCTTCCCATGGCTGCGCCTGGACCGTATCTACCAGCGCGGTTTCGCGGTGCGCAAGGCCCGGGTCCTGCACGGCACGCCCTGGCGGCAGATTTCCGACCACGCCCCGCTGTTCGCGGAGCTGGAGCTCCCGTGATGGCGGGTCCGGCCCGCTCCGTGTGCGGATCCGTTCCGGGCGCGCCCGCAAGGAAGGGAAGGCATGGCCCCCAAAGACCAGCGCTTGAATTGGCGTGAAGGCAACAAGATAGACTTGCTGCGCAACGGCGGCGAATTCTTTCCGTCGCTGTGCGCCGCCATAGACCAGGCCCGGCGCAGCGTCCATCTGGAAACCTACATCTTCCGCCTCGATCGCACGGGGCTGAAAGTGCTCGACCACCTGAGCGAGGCGTGCAAGCGCGGCATCAAGGTCAGGGTGGTCATCGACGGCTTCGGCAGCGCCGACCACGCGCGCGACATCGCCGGCATGCTGGCCGACATGGGCGCGCGGTATCGCATCTACCGGCCCGAGCCCCAGGGCCTGCGCGCCATGCGGGTCGACCCCAGGCGCCTGCGCCGCCTGCACCGCAAGACGGCGGTGGTGGACAACGAAATCGCCTTCGTGGGCGGCATCAACATCCTGGACGACTATGAAGAAGTGCCGGACGACGGCGCCGGCCCGCGTCCCCGCTTCGATTTCGCCGTCAGGCTGGAAGGCCCCATCGTGGCCGACGTCGCGCGGGCGCAGCGTTCCCTGTGGCTGCGCATGGCGTGGCGGCGCCGGGACGACTGGGCGGCCTTCTACCAGCGGCTGCGGAACTGGGGCGAATGGCGCAGGGCGCGGGTCGCGCGCCCCATGGCGCGGTTCGAACCCGGCAGGCGCGCCGCCTTCCTGCTGCGCGACAACGTCCGGTACCGGCAGACCATCGAGAACGTATACCTTGCCACCTTGGCCGGCGCCCGGCACGACATCCTGATCGCCAATGCCTATTTCTTTCCGGGCCGGCGCCTGCGCAAAGCCCTGGAAGAGGCCGCCCACCGCGGCGTGCGGGTGCGGCTGCTGCTGCAGGGGCGGTCCGAATACCCCCTGCAGTACCGGGCCTGCCGCTATATGTACTGCAAGCTCATCGATGACGGCATAGAGCTGTACGAATACATGGCCAGCTATCTGCACGCCAAGGTGGCGGTCATGGACAGTTGCTCCATGGTCGGTTCGTCCAACCTCGATCCCTTCAGCTTGCTGCTGGCGCGCGAGGGCAATGTGTACGTGCAGGATGCGTCGTTCGCCCGGGAGCTCACCGAGGCGCTGGAGCTGGAAATGCGCCAGAACTCGCGCCGGGTGCGCGAGGAAGACTTGCAGCGCCGTGGGCGCGTGGGCCGCTGGATAGACGCGTTTTCCTATTTCATGCTGCGGGTCGGCGTGGCGATCACCGGAAAGTCCTCGGAATACTGACGCCGCCGTTTATCGTTTAACATCCCCCCTGTTCAATCAGCAATCAGGAGCACGGTATGAAAACGAAAGCGGCAATTGCCTGGAAGGCGGGCGCACCCCTGAGCATCGAGGACGTCGAGCTGGCGGGCCCGAAGGCCGGAGAGGTGCTGGTCGAGATCAAGGCCACGGGTATCTGCCATACCGACTACTACACCCTGTCGGGCGCGGATCCCGAAGGCATCTTTCCCGCCATCCTGGGCCACGAGGGCGCGGGCGTCGTGCTCGAAACCGGCCCCGGCGTGTCCTCGCTCAAGGCGGGCGACCACGTCATCCCGCTCTATACGCCCGAATGCCGCCAGTGCAAATCCTGCCTGTCGCGCAAGACCAATCTGTGCACGGCCATCCGCGCCACGCAAGGCAAGGGCCTGATGCCCGACGGCACCTCGCGCTTCACCGTGGGCGGCAAGCCGGTCCATCACTACATGGGCACGTCCACCTTTTCCAACCACATCGTGGTGCCCGAGATCGCGCTGGCCAAGATCCGCGACGACGCGCCGTTCGACAAGGTGTGCTACATAGGCTGCGGCGTCACCACCGGCCTGGGCGCCGTCCTGTTCACGGCCAAGGTCGAGGCCGGCGCCAACGTGGTCGTGTTCGGCCTGGGCGGCATCGGCCTGAACGTCATCCAGGGCGCCAAAATGGTGGGCGCCGACAAGATCATCGGCGTGGACCTCAACCCGGCCCGCGAAGCCATGGCAAGAAAGTTCGGCATGACGCACTTCGTCAATCCCAACGAGGTCGACAATGTGGTCGACACCCTCATCCAGATGACCGACGGCGGCGCGGACTATTCCTTCGAGTGCATCGGCAATACCAAGGTCATGCGCCAGGCGCTGGAATGCTGCCATCGCGGCTGGGGCCAGTCCGTCATCATCGGCGTGGCCGAGGCCGGCGCCGAGATCTCCACGCGGCCCTTCCAGCTGGTCACCGGCCGCGTATGGAAGGGCTCAGCCTTCGGCGGCGCGCGCGGCCGCACCGACGTGCCCAAGATCGTCGACTGGTACATGGACGGCAAGATCAACATCGACGACCTGATCACCCACACCCTGCCGCTGGAGCGCATCAACGAAGGCTTCGAGCTCATGAAGCGCGGCGAATCCATTCGTTCGGTAGTGGTGTATTAGGTCTTTGTCCCGGGAGGTTCGACATGTCATCGGATAAGCTGGAACTCATCAGCGAACAGCGCTGTTTCGACGGCGCGCAGCGTTTCTACCGCCATGATTCCACGGCCGTGGGCCTGCCCATGCGGTTTTCGGCCTACGTGCCGCCCCAGGCGGCCGACGGCAGGGTTCCGGTCCTGTTCTTCCTGGCCGGGCTCACCTGCACCGAGGAAACCTTCATGATCAAGGCCGGCGCGCAGCGCTACGCCGCGCAGCACGGCCTGATGCTCGTCGCGCCCGACACCAGTCCGCGCGGCGCCGGCCTGCCCGGCGAGGACGACGACTGGGATTTCGGCACCGGCGCGGGCTTCTACCTGGACGCCACCCAGGCGCCCTGGAGCAAGCACTACCGCATGGAAACCTATGTGGCCGACGAGCTCTACGGCCTGGCCACCAGCGCCCTGCCCGGCGATGCCGGGCGGGTGGGCGTCTTCGGGCATTCCATGGGCGGGCACGGCGCGCTGGTGCTCGCCCAGCGCCACCCCGGCAAGTTCAAGTCGGTGTCCGCCTTCGCGCCCATCGCGGCGCCGTCGCGCTGCCCCTGGGGCGAAAAAGCGTTCTCGGCCTACCTGGGTCCCGACCGCCAGGCCTGGGCCGGCTACGATGCGTCCCTGCTGATGGAGCAATCGCAATGCCCTTTTCCGCAAGGCATATTGGTCGACCAAGGCCTGGCCGACGGCTTCCTGGAGCAGCAGCTGAACCCCAAGGCCTTCGAAGCGGCCTGCGCCCAGGCGCAGCAGCCGCTGGTCCTCCGGCGCCACGAAGGCTACGATCACAGCTACTATTTCATTTCCACCTTCATCCAGGACCACGTCGACTTCCATGCCGAGCGGCTGCGGGCTTGAGGGCCTTGCCCTCCAGCCATTGGTCGCGCGATTGCCGGAAAAGCCTGCCCTGGGCCTGCAGCCAATCGCCGATGCGGATCAGCGGGGCGGTGGTTTGCCGCGGCGTCACGAACTGATAAGACGCCCTGGATTTCACCACTTGCGGAAACACCTGCGCCAGGCGGCCCGATTTCAGGTCGTCCAGCACCAGCGCGGCGCGCCCCATGGCGACGCCCTGGCCGCTCAGCGCGGCGGCCAGGGCAAGCTGGGACAGATTGAACTGCAGGCCGGTATGCGCCGCGGGCGCCGGCACGCCGGCCCCGTCCAGCCAGGTATTCCATTCGACGTGCTCGGGCGCGTTTTCCCACGGCATGGCGTCGTGCAGCATCAAGGCGGCCGGAAGGCGGCGCGCGTCCGTGATTTCCGGGTGCGCCGCAACAAAGCCGGGACTGGCGACGGGGATCAGCCATTCATCCAGAAAGCTCACCGCGCGCAGGTCGCCGTAGCCGCCCGGATCGAAGCGTATCGCGGCCTGTATCTGTTCCTGCTCCATGCGATAGCGGTCGAGCGAATGGAATTCGCCGCGCACGCGCAGGGTCAGGTCGGGGTTTTCCCGTAGCAGGCCGCCTATGCGCGGCGTGAGCCACATCAGCGCGAAGGACGGCGAGCAGCTGAGGCTGGTGATGTGGCTGCGGTGCCTTTGGCGCAGATCGGCCAGCGCCAGGCCCAGGTTTTCGAACGATTGCTTCACGGCGTCGGCCAGGCGGGCGCCTTCTTCCGTCAGCGCCAGATTGCGCGCCGCCCGGTGAAAGAGCGGCGTATCCAGCCATTCTTCCAGTTTTTTGACCTGCTGGCTGACGGAGCCTTGCGTGACGTGGAGTTCGGCGGCGGCCTTGGTGAAATTGCTGTGGCGGGCGGCGGCGTCGAAACAGCGCAGCCAGGTCAGCACGGAAGGAGACAAATATTCTTTCATTAGTAATGCTAATGATAAGCTCAATACAAATGGTTTGTCACAATTTACTCCATCAAACAGAATGCAGGGTATCGATCCATCAGAAAAAAGCAGTACTGGGGTAAATACCTATGAGTTCCCGGAATGTTGGGCGAAATTATGCAACGCAGCAATTGTGGGTGAATCCCGGCGCGCCGGCTGCGAATTCGCCTGCGGCTTCCTCGCCCATTACTATTAATCATATTCATCAGGCCCGGGCGCGCCTGGACCGGTTTGCGCCCTTGCTGCTGACGCTGTTTCCCGAGCTCGCATCCCGGCAGGGCCTGATCGAATCCGACCTGGCGCCGCTGCCGGCGCTGCGCGGCATGGAGGGCGCGGGGCCATCGCACGGCCGCTGCTGGGTCAAGGCCGACCACTCCTTGCCCATCGCGGGCTCCGTCAAGGCCCGCGGCGGCATACACGAAGTGCTGGAATTCGCCGAAGGCCTGGCGATCCGCCACGGCATCCTGTCCGAAGGGGGCGACTACACCGTTCTGTCGGGGACGGCGGCGCGCGCGCTTTTCAGCCAATACGAAATCTGCGTCGGCTCGACCGGCAATCTGGGGCTGAGCATAGGCCTGATCTCGTCCGCGCTGGGGTTCCGCGCAACCGTGCACATGTCGGCCGAGGCCAAGCAATGGAAGAAGGACCGCCTGCGCCGCAACGGCGTACAAGTGGTCGAGCACCAGGGGGATTACGCCCGGGCGGTCGACGCCGGCAGGGCCAAGGCCGGAGCCGATCCCCACTGTTACTTCGTCGACGACGAGCAGTCGGTTTCCTTGTTCGCCGGGTACGGCGTCGCCGCTTTCAGGCTGGAGGCCCAGCTGCGCGAGCTCGGCGTGGCGGTGGACGCCGCGCATCCGCTGTTCGTCTACATCCCTTGCGGGGTGGGCGGCGCGCCCGCCGGCATCACCTACGGGCTCAAGCATCTGTACGGCGCCGCGGCGCATTGTTTCTTCGTCGAGCCGGTGGCCTCGCCCTGCTTCCTGGTGCGGATGCAGAATCCGGACGCGCCCGGCATCACAGTCTACGACGTGGGCCAGGACAATAAAACCGAAGCCGACGGCCTGGCCGTGCCGGCGGCGTCCGAGCTCGCCATCCGGGAAATGCGCCCATTGCTGTCCGGCATCATCACCACCTCGGACGATTCCATGTTCGCCGACCTGCATTGGCTGCGCGAGCAGGCCGGCATGCGGGTCGAGCCCTCGGCGGCGGCCGCCCTCAGCGGCCCGCGCATGTTGCTGCAAAGCGCGGCCGGGCAGGGCTATTTGCGCTCGCGCGGCCTGCTGGATCGCATGGCCGATTCCAACCACATCGTCTGGACGACGGGCGGCCTGTTCGTGCCGGACGATGAGTTCGACCGATTCATGGAGCGGGGCAGGCGCGCGCGCGAAGCTTCGTAGCGTGCGCCGCCATCAAGTCCCGTTCTTTTTCACCGTGCCAGAAGTTGGCGCGTTCATTTGACTACGTGAGGAGACACATGTCGAATTTGTCGCTTTTTTCCACCCGCCGGTTTTTCGCCGCCACCGCGCTCGGCGCGGCCCTGATGGCCACCGCCGCGCAGGGCCAAACGATTACCGCCGTGATGCACTCCAGCCTGCGCGTGCTCGATCCCATCATCACCACGGCGCACATCACGCGCAATCATGGCTACATGATCTACGACACCTTGCTGGCGACCGACCACGACAACAAGATCCAGCCGCAGATGGTGGAAGGCTGGAAGGTGTCCGATGACGGGAAAACCTACACCTTCACGCTGCGCGACGGCCTGAAATGGCACGACGGCCAGCCCGTGACGGCCGACGACTGCGTGGCCTCCATCAAGCGTTGGGCGCAACAGGACAAAATGGGCCAGATGATGGCCGAGATGCTGACCGAGATGAAGGCGGTGGACGCCAAGAGCTTCACGATGTCCTTCTCCGAGCCCGGCGACCTCGTGCTGCGCGCCCTGGCCAAGCCCAGCGGCATCGCGCCTTTCATGATGCCCAAGCGGATCGCCGAAACGCCCGCCACACAGGCCATCAAGGAATACGTCGGTTCCGGTCCCTTCAAGATGGTCGAGTCCGAGTTTCGCCCCGGGCTGCAAGTGGTGTACGAAAAGAACCAGGACTATGTTCCGCGCAAAGAGGCGCCCAGCGCCACCGCCGGCGGCAAGCATGTTTACGTCGACCGGGTGAAATGGATCGCCACCCCGGACGCCATGACGTCGGTCAACGCCCTGGTCAATGGCGAAATCGACTACCTGGAGCAACTGCCCTACGACCTGGCGCCCATCGTCGAAAGCAACGACGGCATCAAGGTGGAAGTGCTCGACCCCATGGGCTACCAGACCGTGATGCGCATGAACCACCTGCACAAGCCCTTCGACAACAAGCTCATCCGCCAGGCGGCCATGTACGCCGTCAACCAGGAAAGCATCCTGCAGGCGCAGATCGGCAACCCGAAGTACTACCAGACCTGCCCCGCGCTGTTCGGCTGCGGCCTGCCCTATGAAAGCAAGGCGGCCGAAGAGATCTCCGTGAAAGGCAATATCGACAAGGCGAAAGAGCTGCTCAAGCAGGGCGGCTACGACGGCACGCCGGTCGTCATCCTGCAGCCCACCGACACGCCTTCCGTGAACTCCCAGCCCGTCGTCATCGCGCAGGCCTTGCGCGCGGCCGGCTTCAAAGTCGACATGCAGGCCATGGACTGGCAGACCGTCGTGACCCGCCGCGCGGTCCAGGCCCCGCCCTCGCAAGGCGGCTGGAACATCTTCGCCACCAACAACACCATGATCGAGGCGCTCGACCCCCTGCGCGCCTTCGGCGTGGTGGCCAACGGGCCCAAGGCCTGGTTCGGCTGGCCCGACGTGCCGGCGATCGAGAAGCTGCGCCTCGAATTCGCCCGGGCGACCGACGAGGCCCAGCGCAAGGACCTGGCGCACAAGATCCAGGCCCTGGTCGTTGAAGAAGGCGTGCTGCTGCCGATGGGCCAGTACTTCGTCCCCGCCGCGTTCAGCAAGAAGCTGAGCGGCGTCATGCCGTCCCCCGTGCCGGTTTTCTGGAACATCAAGAAATCCGCTGGCTGAGAGCAGGTGAGCGATGTTTAACTTTATCCTTCGGCGCGCGGCGGCTTCGATACCCGTAATGGCCGTCGTGGCGGCAGTGGTCTTCGCCATACTGCGGCTTACTCCGGGCGATCCGGCCGCGATCATCGCCGGCGATTCGGCGACTCCCGAGCAGCTGGGCGAAATACGCCGGATGATGGGGTTGGACCAGCCGCTCTACACGCAGTTCTTCATGTGGATCTGGCGCCTGCTGCAGGGCGACCTGGGCACCTCGCTGCTGTCGGGGGTGCCGGTCACGGAAATGATCGCGCAGCGCATGGGGCCGTCCCTGGCCCTGTGCCTGAGCACCATCACGCTTTCCGTGCTGATCGCGGTGCCGCTGGGCATCCTGGCGGCCTGGCGCCAGGGCCGGCTGCTGGACCGCATGGTCATGGCGGGCTCGGTGCTGGGCTTTTCCGTACCGGTGTTCGTGACCGCCTATGTGCTGATCCTGTTCTTCTCGCTCGAACTGCGCTGGTTCCCGGTCCAGGGCTACAAGCCCCTGGACGCCGGGCTCCTGCCCTTCGTGAAGTCGCTCGCGCTGCCCACGCTGGCCTTGAGCACGATATACGTCGCGCTGATTGCGCGCATCACGCGCACCAGCATCATCGAGGTCATGGGAGAGGACTTCATCCGCACCGCGCGCGCCAAGGGGCTGCGCGAGGGCGGCGTCCTCTTCGGGCATGCCTTGCGCAACGCGGCGGTGCCCATCGTGACCATCATCGGGGTGGGCATCGCCATGCTCATCAGCGGCGTGGTCGTGACGGAATCCGTCTTCAACCTGCCGGGCCTGGGCCGGCTGGTGGTCGAGGCCGTGCTGGCGCGCGACTATCCGGTCATACAAGCCTTGATCCTGCTGTTCGCCTTCATCTATGTATTCATCAACCTGATCGTGGACGCCTTGTACACCGTCTTCGATCCCCGCATCCGCTACTGAGGCCGCCATGAGCAACACGACTACCGCCACGCCTGACGGCGCGATCGGATCCGCTCCGCCCGCGCAGCCCAGGTCCGTCTTCTGGACCACCATCCGGAGCTGGCCGGTGATGACGGCCATCGCCATTCTCGTCCTCCTGGTGCTGGTGGCCGTTTTCGCGCCCTGGCTGCATACGGTCGACCCGACCGCCCTGAACCCGGCCGCGCGCCTCAAGCCCGTTTCGCCCGACTATTGGCTGGGCACCGACGCCTATGGCCGCGACGTCTTTTCCCGGGTGCTGTACGGCGCCCGCGTGTCGCTGGTCGTGGGCCTGGGCGCGGCCCTGCTGAGCGTCGCGCTCGGCCTGGCCATCGGCTTGGCGGCCGGGTACTTCCGCTGGATGGACGCCATCGTGATGCGCGTGATGGACGGCCTGATGGCCATTCCGGGCATCCTGCTGGCCATCGCGCTGGTGTCGCTGTCCGGCGCCAGCCTGGTGACCGTGCTGGTGGCCATCACGGTGCCGGAAATCCCCAGGGTGGTGCGGCTGGTGCGCAGCGTGATCCTCAGCGTGCGCAACGAGCCCTATGTCGAGGCCGCCGTGTCCCTGGGCACGCCGACCTTCACCCTGATGCGGCGCCATCTCATGCCCAACACGCTGGCGCCCTTGCTGGTGCAGGGCACTTATGTATTCGCCTCCGCGATCCTGACCGAGGCCATCCTGAGCTTTCTGGGCGCCGGCGTGCCGCCCGAGGTCTCGTCGTGGGGCAACATCATGGCGGAAGGCCGCGCCTACTTCCAGCTGCTGCCCGGGCTGGTGCTGTATCCCGGCATCCTCTTGTCCCTGACCGTGCTCAGCGTGAACGTGCTTGGCGACGCGCTGCGCGACGCCCTGGACCCGCGCATGTCGCAGCGCGTTTGACGGCATCCATGATTGCAGGAGGCAAGCCATGAATCACTACCACAATGATGGAAACCGGGCGTCGGCGGAAGCACCGGTGTTGACGATAGAAGGCCTGGAGGTCCGGACGCCCGCGCGCGACGGCGTTCCGGGGCGCGTGGTCGTGCGCGGCATGAACCTGGCCGTGCATGCCGGCGAAACCCTGTGCATCGTCGGCGAGTCGGGTTCGGGCAAGTCGGTCACCTCGCTGGCGGTGATGGGCCTGCTGCCCAGGAACGCGCTGGCGCCGGTGGCGGGCCGCATCATCGTCGACGGCGAGGACATCCTCCAGGCAGGGCCCAAGCGCATACGCGAACTGCGGGCCTCCCGGATGGCCATGGTGTTCCAGGAGCCCATGACGGCGCTCAATCCGGTCCAGCCGGTGGGCAGGCAGGTCGAGGAGGTGTTGAAGCTGCACACCAGGCTGGCGGCGGCCGAGCGGCGCAAGCGGGTGCTGGACATGCTCGATTCCGTGCACCTGCCGGACATCGAGCGCGTATACGAATCCTATCCGCACCAGCTGTCCGGCGGGCAGCGCCAGCGCATCGTGATCGCCATGGCGCTGATCCTGAAGCCCAGGCTGCTCATCGCGGACGAGCCCACCACCGCGCTGGACGTGACCACCCAGAAACAGATTCTCGGCCTGATCCGCGAACTGCAGACCCGGCATGGCACGGCGGTGGTCTTCATCACCCACGATTTCGGCGTGGTGGCCGAGATCGCCGACCGCATCCTCGTGATGAACCGCGGCGAGGTCGTGGAAACCGGCACGCGCGACCAGATCCTGGCCGCGCCGGCGCAAGACTACACGCGCATGCTGGTCTCGTCCGTGCCCAGCCTGATACCGCAGCCTCGCCCGGCCCTGCAGGGCGAGGTCGTCCTGCAGGTACGGTCGCTGAACAAGCTCTACTACAAAGCCAAGAAGCCGTTCCGCAAGCAGGAGTCGGTGGCGGCGGCCAGCGACGTCTCCCTGACGCTGCGGCGGGGCGAGATCCTGGGCATCGTGGGCGAATCGGGTTCGGGAAAGTCGACCGTGGCCCGCTGCGTGGTCCGGCTGATCGACCCGTCATCCGGCGAAGTCCGTCTGCTGGACCGCGACATCACCGGACTGGGGCGCGGCGGCATGCTGGCCATGCGAAAGAAGATCCAGATCATTTTCCAGGATCCCTATCGCAGCCTGAATCCGCGCCGGCGCGTGGGGGATTCCATCATCGAGGGCTTGCTGAACTTCGGCGTCTCGCACGCGGACGCCTTGAAGCAGGCGGTGCGCGCCATGGAGCTCGTGGGGCTGAGCGCCGACGTCCTCGACCGCTATCCGCACCAGTTTTCCGGAGGGCAGCGCCAGCGCATCTGCATTGCGCGCGCCCTGGTCATGGAGCCCGACGTGCTGGTCGCCGACGAAGCGGTTTCGGCGCTCGACGTGTCCGTCCAGGCGCAGGTGCTCAAGCTGCTGGAAGAGGTCAGGCAGCGGGTGGGCGTGGGCGTCCTGTTCATCACCCACGACTTGCGCGTCGCCGCCCAGATCTGCGACACCATCGTCGTCATGCAGCACGGCCGGGTGGTCGAGTCGGGCGCGGCGCTGGAAGTGCTCAGCCGGCCCCGGCAGGACTACACCAAGGCATTGATCGACGCCGCGCCCGGCCGCGACTGGGATTTCCAGAATTTCAGGCCGGCGCCGAGCGCGGCCTGAGCGTTCGGGCCCGCCGATGTCGGCGGGCCCTGGTCCACTTCCCTCGACGGCGGCCGCCGTGGCTGCCGGCACTCATCTAGGTTAGCAACTATGTCACGTATCGTATATGGCGGTTTTCAGCATGAGACCAATACTTTTGCCCCGGACCTCGCGGACTGGGACGCCTTCCTGGCGGGCGGAGGCTGGCCGGGCGTATGCTCCGGCGACGCCGTGTGGCCGGCGATACGGGGCGCCAACATACCGGCCGCCGGCTTCGTGCAAAGCGCGCTCGACGCGGGCGATACGGTCGTGGCCACCGCCTGGGCCGCCGCCAGCCCGTCCGCCCATGTCGAGGCCGGCACCTATGAAAGAATCGCCGGCATGATCGTGGACGGGATACGGGCGGCCATGCCGGTGGACGCCGTATACCTGGATCTGCATGGCGCCATGGTGGCCCAAGGCTACGACGACGGCGAAGGCGAGCTGCTGCGCCGCGTCCGGGCGCTGGTGGGGCCGGACGTTCCGGTGGTCGCCAGCCTGGACCTCCATGCCAACGTGACGGCGCAGATGCTGGCGCAGGCGGACATCCTGGCGGCCTACCGTACCTATCCGCATGTGGACATGGCGGAAACCGGAGCGCGCGCGCATCGCCTGCTGAAGGCGCGCCTGGCCGCCGGCAAGCGGCCGGCGATGGCCTCGCGGCGCCTGCCCTTCCTGATCCCGATCTGCTGGCAGTGCACGGACATCGAGCCGGCCCGCAGCCTGTACCGGCTGCTCGAAGAGGTCGAGGAAAGCGCCCTGCACGTGTCCTTCGCCACGGGGTTTCCGGCGGCGGACTTCCCGGAGTGCTCTCCGGTGATCTGGGCCTACGGCGACGACGCGGCCCAGGCGGAGGCGGCGGTCGACCGGCTGGCCTCGGCCGCGATCGCCGCCGAGGCCGGCTTCGCGGGCAAACTGTATGACCCCGACGAGGCCGTGCGCTACGCCATGCAGGCGGCCCGCCACGGCGGCAAGCCCATCGTCATTGCCGATGCGCAGGACAACCCCGGCGCCGGCAGCAATTCCGACACCACCGGCATGCTGCGCGCCCTGCTGCGCAACAAGGCCGAGCGCGCGGCCATCGGCCTGATCGTGGACCCGGCGGCGGCCGCCCGCATACACGCCGCGGGCCAGGGCGCCACCATACGCCTGGCGCTGGGCGGCAAGTCCGGCATTGCCGGCGACGAGCCCTTCGAGGCCGATTTCTACATAGAAGCCGTGTCCGACGGCAGGGTCGACGCGACCGGGCCCTTCTATCACGGCTTCAGCCTGCAGCTGGGGCCTTCCGCGTGCTTGCGCATCGGCGGCGTCAGGGTGGTGGTGGCGTCCGTCAAGGTGCAGATGGCGGACCAGTCGATGTTCCGCTACGTGGGCGTAGAGCCCACCGAGCAGGACATCCTCGTGGTGAAGAGCGCCGTGCATTTCCGGGCGGACTTCACGCCGATCGCGCGCGAGATCATCGTTGCCGCGGCGCCCGGCTCCATGCCGATGGTGCTGAGGCAGCTGCCCTGGAAGAACCTGCCGGCCGGCTTGCGGCTGGATCCTTGCGGCGTGGCCTTCGAGGCGGCCTGAGCCAGGGGCTCCGGCCTCGAGGCAAGGCCGGGACGCCCCCGCGTTCGCTTATTTGACCAGCTTCCAGGCCCCGTTCTGCACGGTGATGAGCTCGCGGCCGCGGTCGTCGAAGCCGCTGTGGTCTTCGGGCGTCATGTTGTAGACGCCTTGCGTGGCCACCAGTTCGCGGGTTTGCTCCAGAGCGTCGCGCAGGGCGCTGCGGAATTCCTTCGTGCCCGGCTTGGCCGTCTTGGCGGCGGTGGGGAGGGCTTTTTCCAGCAGCAGGCCCGCATCGTACACATTGGCGCCGAAGGTGGCGGGCTTTTCGCCGAAGCGCTTCTGGTATTGCTCGATGTAGTCGACCGCCATCTTCTTGGACGGATTGCCGTCGTCGATTTCGGGCAGCACCAGCATCAGGCTGGCCGCCAATATGGTGCCTTCGACTTCCTTGCCGCCCAGGCTGAGGAAAGCGGGCAGCGCGGCGCCGTGGGTCTGGTAGAACTTGCCCTTGTAGCCCTGCTTGGCCAGGGTGGCCTGCGGCAGCACGGCGGCCGAGCCGGTGCCGGCCACCAGCACGGCCTCCGGCTTGGCCGACAGCACCTTGAGCGCCTGGCCGGTGACGGAGCTGTCCGAGCGCTGATAGCGTTCCACCGCCACGATCTTGATGCCGTTCTGCTTGGCGAGATCGGAAAACACCTTCAGCCAGTTTTCGCCGAAGGCGTCGTTCAGGCCGAAGAAAGCGACGGTCTTGATATTGGACTTGACCATGTGGCCGACCAGCGCCTTGGCGATGATGTCGTCGTTCTGGGTGGTCTTGAACACCCATTTCTTTTCCGGCGTCATGGGCAGCACCACCGCGGCGGAACCCGTGGGCGCCAGCATGGGCGTGCCCGATTCGGCGGCGAACTGGATGACGCCCATGGCGTTGGGCGAGCCCGACGGCCCGATCAGCGCATCGACCTTCTGTTCGGTGATGAGCTTCTTGAAGGCGGTGACCGATTGGGTGGGGTCGCTCGCGTCGTCCAGCGAGATGTATTCGATGGTGAGGTCGCCGGCTTTCTTGGGCAGCAGGGCGACGGTGTTCTTTTGCGGAATGCCGATGAGGGCGGTGGGGCCGGTGGACGAGGTCACGACGCCGACCTTGACCTGGGCATGGACGGCGCCGGCGGCCAGCAGGGCCGCGGAAACTGCGAGCATTTTTAACAGCATGGGTGTGTCTCCTTCATGATATTTGATGTTTAAACTAAATATACGGGTAGCCGGAGTGCTTGTAAACAGACGTATGATAAATCCTCGCGCCCGAGTGGAACGATCGCTCAGATGCTGATCGAGCTCACGCTGGCGCCCCCGCATACGTACAGGGTCTGGCCGGTAATGAAGCCGTTCGCCGGATCCGCGAAAAACATGACGGCGCGGGCCACGTCGTCGGGCCGGCCGAGGCGCTGCACCGGTATGCCCCGGGCGATGTTGCGCTCCCGTTCGCTGCCGGGCGGAATCACCTCGTGGAACATGTCGGTCTGGATCGGCCCGGGCGCGACGACGTTGACGGTGATGCCTTTGGCGGCGAGCTCCAGCGACCAGGTGCGCGCCATGCCCACCATGCCCGCCTTGGTGGCCGAATACGCGGTGCGGGTGGGCAGGCCCAGCGCGCCGCGCGAAGACATCAGCACGATGCGCCCGAAGCCGCGCGCCTCCATGCCCGGCAGCGCGGCCTGGACGAGCGAGATGGCGGCCCCCAGGTGTATCTGGGTGAGCCCATGCAGGTCTTCCAGGCGCACGTCGGGCAGGAGGTCGGGCCGGATCACGCCGGCGTTGTGGACGACGTGGCTGACCGGATGTTCGGCCGCGATCTCGCGGGCGGCCTGGGCGGTGGCGCCGGCGTCGAGCAGATCGACCAGCACGTGGCTCAGCCGCGGATGGCTGAAGTCCGGCGCGCGCCTTGCCATGGAAACGACCTGATAGCCGGCATCCAGCATCTGGCGGCAGATCTCCGCACCGATTCCGGCGCTGCCGCCGGTCACGACCGCGGTGTGGGGGTGAGCGCTCATGGCCGTGTTCCTCATGCGGCCTGGGCCGGCGCCAGGGCGATCACGCGCAGCGGGCTGCCCGAGCCGCGGCGTATCTTCAGGGGGGCCGCGAAGATCACGGCGCCCTTGGGCGGCAGCTGGTCCAGGTTGGTCATGCACTGCAGGCCGTAGCGGTTGTTGCCATGCATGAAATAGTGGCAGGGGAAGGGGGGATCCAGGTGCTGGGCCTGGCCGGTATCGGTGCCCACGGACTCGGTTCCGAAGCCATGCACGTCGCGCTCCTTGATCAGCCAGGGCACGACGGCGGCGTCCGGCCCGGGGGAGTGCGCGCCGTCTTTCCGCATGTTCAGGTATTCGGCCGGCTTTTCGCGCTTGGACCAGTCGGTGCGCATGAAGACCCAGGACCTGGGCGGTATCCGCCCATGGACGGCCTCCCACCGCTGGACGAAATCGATGCTGAGCAGGAAGTCCGGGTCCGCCGCGGACTCGGCCGAACAGTCGATGACGCAAGCCTCGGCGATGAAGGCGGACAAGGGAATGGTGTCGACGGTGTTGTCGGGCAGGTCTTTGCCGCTGACCCAATGCACGGGGGCGTCGAAATGGGTGCCGGTATGCTCCGACATGGAAAAATTGTTCCAGTACCATGCGGGGCCGCGCTCGTCGTAGCGCGAGATTTCTTCGATGCGGAACGGCCAGGCCTGGCCGAATTCCGGAGGCAGGACGATGGTCGGAAATTCCGGCGTCAGGGTTTCGGTCAGGTCGACCATGCGGATCTTGCCCGACGCAAGCTCCGCCATGAAAAGGGATAGTGCCGATGTGCTCATGTTGTCTCCAGTGGTGGGTTCGCCCGCCCGCGCCATGGGGGCGCTGAGGCTAGGATGCACCCAATTCTCTTTCCAGTCCCTTGGGGTTGTCGCGCAGGCGCGCCAGGAATTCCTGGGCGACGTCGCCCACGTACACGTCCTCGATGCCTTCGCGCAGCGCCCGCACGGCGGCTTGCGCCAAGGCCTTGGGGCTGACGCGCGGCGGCGGCGTGAGCTGTTCCCATTCGTGGTCGATGGGGCCCGAGAACACGTTCACGACCCGCACCCCCGATTGCAGGAATTCGTTGCGCAGGCACTGCGCCACCGACAGCGCCGCCGCCTGGGAGGCGGACCATATCCCGCGCGAGGGCAGGTTCATGTGGGCGTAGATGGACAGCAGGTTCACCCACGCCACGGCGCTGTTGACGCCGTCGGCGGCGCGGGCGGCCATGCCGGGGCCGAAGTGCTGCGCCAGGCGCATCAGGCCCAGGCAATGGATGTCCAGCGCATCGCGCGCCTTGTTCATGTCGCGGTTGCGCAGCACGCCCCCGTCGCGCTCGTAGCCGGCGGTGTTGACCAGGATGTCGACCTTGCCGCCTATGGACCGCGAGACGCGCTCCACCGAGTCCGTGTCGGTGAGGTTCAGGGCTTGCGGCTGCACGCGGCCGTCCTGGCACAGGGCGTCGAAGGCCGATGAGGCGCGCCAGGGCTCCGGGTCGCCGGCGAAGACCGCGGCGGCGCCGGCCTCCAGCAGGGCCTGGATGGCGGCCTGGCCGACGGCGGACTTGCCGTCGGTGACCAGCACGCGCCGGAACTTGGGATCGCAGGAAGTTTCCCGCAAGGTCTTGTCGTCTTCCATATTGGGGCATGCCTCGGTGGGTAGGGCGATCATGACGGCTTGTCCGCTGCGATCGAGCTTCAGCGCCAGGCGGACGGCGTCGCCTTCCCGGCAGTCGCCGTGCACGTGCGCCACGACGGACGGGCCCGCGGCCATGTGGACGGTGCCGATGCGCCACGGCAGGCGTTCGCGGAAATACAGGTCGTTGCTGTGGTGCAGGGTCGTGACGGCCAGCAGGCGGCCTCGCGGGTCCACTGGCCGCCAGGGCAGGTGTTCGGACAGGCAGTGGACGCAGACCTCGCGCGGGGGGTATTGCACGGTGGCGCATTCGCGGCAGACCTGGAGCTCGAAGCGCCCGGCGGCGGCGGCGGCCGTCAGCCCCAGCGCGCGCCGGCTTCTTGCGGCCGGGGGCAGCGTCGGCTGCCGGGTCCGGGCGACGGGGTTCTTCTTGGGGGGGCGGGCCAGCGGCCGGGTCATGCGTCGCTCCTTGCCAGCAGCGCGGCGGCGGTGCACAGGCCGCGGTCGTAGTTGATCATGCCGAAGCCGCTGACCAGGCCGACGCGCGCGTTCCGCACCTGCGCATGGGCCTGGCCCGTCAGCTGGCGCAGCGCTTCGACCATGCCCAGGTAGCCGCCGGCGGCGCCGGCCTGCCCGGCGGAAAGCTGGCCGCCGTTGGTGTTGAACGGGAAGCTGCCGTCGAACGTGAAGCTGTGCCGGCGGACGAATTCGGGCGCCTGGCCCTTGCCGCAAAAGCCGAGGTCTTCCAGCTGCATCATGTTGATCACCGGGTAGTCGTCGTAGGCCTGCACGAAATCGACGTCCCGCGGCGCCAGCCCGGCATGTTCGTAGAATTCCTGCAGGTCCATGGCCCAGCCGCCGCGGATCTGCATGGGGTCGTCCGGCCAGGCGTTGTGGCGTTCGATGGTGGACAGGATGCGCGCGTACGGCAGGCCCAGCGCCCGCGCCCGCTGTTCGCGCATGACCAGGAAGGCGTCGGCGCCCGCGCAGGGCATGACGCAATCGAACAGGTGGATCGGCTCGGTGATTTCGCGGGCGTCGAGGTATTGCTCCAGGCTGAGCGGCTTCTTCATCAGCGCATGGGGGTTGTGCAGAGCGTTGGCGCGTTGCGCCACGCACAGCTTGCCGAAGTCCTCGCGCGTTGCGCCGCTGGCGCGCATGTAGTTGCGGGTAAGCAGGGCGAAGCTGGCGTTGGGGCCGCCCGCGCCATACGGATACACGCCGTCCTGGGCGAAGCGGGAAAACTGGCTCACGGTGTGGCGGAAGGAATCCACGTGATTGGTGTCCCCGGCCAGGCAGGCGACGATCTCCGCATCCCCGGCCTGCACCGCGCGCGCGGCCCGGCGCAGGCCGATCACGCCGCTCGCGCCGCCCATGGGAATGTGGTCCAGCCAGCGCGGAGACATGCCCAGGTGCTGCGTCAGCCCGACGGCCGTGTCCGGCGCGAGCGTGAAGCTGGACACGCACATGCCGTCGATCTCGTGCTTGGCCACGCCCGCGCCGCGCACCAGGCCGCCCAGCGCGCGGCCCAGCCACCAGTGCGCGCTCTCGATCGAATAGCGCACATAAGGCACGGTGACGGGCGCGGCGGCGACCACGCCCTCATAGGACAGCCGCTTCACGTCACCGGCTCCTGGCGTTTCTTCATCGCCCGGGTGTCGGTGCAGCGGCCGCTGCCGGGCAGGCCGGCGGCCAGCGCCTTCAGCTCGCCGCGCTGTATCTTGTTGGTGGCCGTGAGCGGCAGGGCGTCCAGGAAGGCCACGTAGCCGGGCGCCTTGTAGTAGGCGAGCCGCGTCAACGCCCAGGCGACGATGTCGCGGGCCAGGGCCTCGGCGGCGCCGGGCGCCGGCGGCTCATGGCACACCAGGCAGGCCAGCACCTCGTCGCCGCGCACCGCGTCCGGCACGGCGGCGACCGCAACGGCCTTGACCGCAGGGTGCTGCAGCAGCACGCTTTCCACTTCCACGGCGGCGATGTTCTCGCCGCTGCGGCGTATCACGTTCTTCTTGCGGTCCACGAAGCGCAGATAGCCGTCGGCCTCGCGCCTGACGATGTCGCCCGTATGGAACCAGCCGTCCTTCCAGGCCTCTTGCGTGGCGGCGTCGTCCTTCAGATAGCCGGCGAAGAAGCCGAAACGCGGCCGGTCGCCCGCATGCCGGACCAGCAGTTCCCCGTTCTCGCCCGGCCCCGCTTCCCGGCCGGCGTCGTCGACCAGCCGCACCTGCACGTCGGCTTCTTCTTTGCCGAAGCAACTGCTGCCGATGTGCCGGGGTTCGCGGTTGGCGATGATCACCGCGCCGGCGCCGGTCTCGGTCATGGCCCAGGCCTCGAGCAGCGGAAAGCCGAAGCGCGCCTCGAACGGCGCATGCAGCGAGCGGTCTATGCCGGCGCCGAAGCCGAAGCGGACCTGGTGCGCCTTGTCGTCGGGCGCGGGCGGCGCCTTCATGAGAATGGCGGGCATGACGCCCAGGTAATGAATCACGGTGGCCCGCGACGACCTGACGGTCTCCCACCAGGTCCGGGGGTGGAAGCGGTCGATCGCGATGAGGCAGCCGCCGGTGCAGACCATGGCCATCACGGAATAGGCCATGGCGTTCATGTGCACCAGGGGCAGGGGCGTGAGCATGCGCTCCCGCCCGGCATGCAGCCGGGCCAGCCCGCCGATGTCGCGGTACCATGCGCCCGCATGCAGGAAATATTCATTGGGCAGGATGCAGCCCTTGGGCCGCCCCGTGGTGCCGGACGTATAGAGCAGGGCGCATTCCGTCGCCTCGCCGACGCCGTCCGGCGCGCCCGGCGGCTCGGCCAGGGCGCCGGGCGGCGTGTCGCCGGGACGCATCAGCGCCAGCGGCCGGCCGGCGGCGCGCGCCGCCTGCGCCAGGCTCGCATGCCGTTCCGGCAGGGCGACGGCCAGCAGGATCTCGGAATGGCCGATCAGGTATTCGAGCTCGGCCGCCCGCAGCTCGGCATTGATCGGAACGACCGACACGCCCAGTGCGTTCAGGGCGAACCAGTGCAGGATGAAGTCCGGGCGGTTCTCGAGCAGCAGGCCGGCGCGGTGGCCATGCCCGTAGCCCGCCGCGCGATAGCCGTCTTTCAGGCGCTCTATCCTGGCGCTTGCCTCGGCATAGCTCAGTTCCCCCGCCTCGATGCCGTAGTGTTCGGCGGTTTCGGGAACCACGCACAGAAAAGGATGATCCGGCCAGAGGCGGGCCGCTTCGGAGAAGGCAAGATGGACCGTGGTGGACACCTTCGCGCCCCTCATACGAAGAGCTGCAGGCTGCGCAGCGCCGAGTCGCAATTGACGAGGTCCACGCGCTTCTGGTGGATGCGCAAGGCGCCGTCCAGCACTTGCAGCTGGAAGGTCGACCATCCCGCATAGTGCGTCTGCTGGTCGCGGCGGCTTTCGGTGTAAAGAAAGGCCGCGCGCAGCACGTGCCTGCCCGCGCCGGGATCGTGCCAGGGGTGGCCGGCCTCGATGGTGGGCTGCTGCAGCAGGTGGTGGGAACGGCTGCGGGGCTGCTGCGAATACGTGCGCTGCCCGCTCAGCCGTTCGATGCGCACGCGCAGCAGCAGCTTGTCTTCGTACATCAGGGAACCCTGCAGCAGGGGGTCGGTCTGGCCGTGGCTCAGCGGCATCCAGTAATGGCCGTCTTCCGTGAAGAGATCCAGCCAGGCGTCGAAGCGCTGTTCGTCCAGCATGCGCGCTTCCGCGTAAACGAAGTCGATCAGCGCCTGTGGCGTCATGTCGGTCATGCCGGCTCCTTCATGGTGGCAGTCATATAGTCGGCCCAGGCCCGGTATTGATTGCGCATCTGCGCTTCGCTGGTGCCGTTGACGATGGTGTTCTTCCGGTCTTCCTCGCCGGGTTCGTACAGGCGCCCGACATTGACCCAGTCGCGCCCGCGGCTGTGCAGCCCATGCTGGGAGCGTTCATAGACTTCATGGTCGTCGTGGCCCACGACCGAGGTCGGGGCGTTGATCAGGCGGTTGTACATCAGGGTGCGCTCCAGCAGCTTGTCGGGGGCGCCCACCAGCCGGAAGGTCCAGGACTCGACCAGGGTCTTGTCGGCCGCCAGCGGCTTGAAGACCCGCAGCGTCTGGATCGGCCCCTTGATCATGATGTTGGGAAAATAACAGGTGTTGTGCCGGGTGTCGGCCAAAATGGCGTGGGCCCGTTCCTTGCCGTAGGCTTCCTCCATGGCTTCCAGGTAGCCCGGCACCGAGGAATACGCGGCATGGATGGAATTGCTCACGCCCGTATGCCCGTGGCCGTTTTCCCACACCCTGATGCCCATGTCCTCGAAGAACTCATAGGGAGAGATGAAGGGGGCGAACTGCTCGACCGCCATGGGCTTGGGCGTGCCCGCGGGCGCTTCTTCCCAGACCCGCACGGCGGTGCCGGCCGACGACTCGTGCGCGACCATGGGGTGGCAGGTGTCCGTCTGGTTGTCCACCAGCATTTTCCAGTTGCAGTCGTGCAGGTAGCGCAGGACGCCGCCCGCCACTTCCAGCCGGCCCTGGGGCGAGCGGTCCACCATGTTGTCTATGGTGGAAAGGGATTCGCCGAAGAATGCCTCGAACGACTGGCCTTCCGGGTTCAGGCGGCAGAACACGAAGCCGCGATAGTCCTTGACGTTCTCGACCGCCGCCATGCCGCCGCTGGCCTCGCAGCTCTTGAGCTGTTCGGCGTCATAGCCTTTCTTGAGCGGGATCGACAGCAGCTGCCCGTCGGTCTTGAAAGTCCAGGCGTGGTAGGGGCAGCGAAAGAATTTGCCGGTATTGCCGCATGCGTCGCTGGCCACCATCACGCCCTTGTGCGGGCAGCGGTTGTGCAGCACGCGGACGGTCTTGTCGGTATGGCGCACCATGATCACGGGCTGGTTCCCCACCGTGGTGGTGTAGAAGTCGCCCGGGTTGGGCACCTGGCTGGCATGGCCCACGTAGACCCAGGTGTTGGCGAACAGATGCTCCATCTCCAGGTCGAAGATTTCTTCGTTGATGAATAGGTCCTTGTGCACTTCCGTGGGCCGCACGAGCGCGGATACCGCGGCGGGATTGTTGCGATAGCTCATGGCAGGGTTCCTGTCGGTCAGAGGTCGAGTACGAGCCGGTCGGAAAGGCTGCGCGAAATGCATATCTGCATGACCTTTCCTTCCTTTCGTTCAGCGTCGGATAAGTAGTAGTCGCGGTGATCGGGCGTGCCTTCCAGGACGTCCGCCTGGCAGACGCCGCACTCGCCCCGCTTGCAGTCGTACAGCGGATCGCAGCCGGCTTCCTCCAGCACTTCGAGTATGGTCTTGTCGGCCGGCACCTGTAGGACCAGGCCGGACTGCCTGAGCTCCACCTCGAAGGCGCGGTCGCCGGCCTGGGGGGCGGCGTTCACGAACAATTCGAAATGCACATGGGATTCCGGCCAGCCCAGCGCCAGCGTCTGGGCGCGCACGGCGTCTATCATGCCCTTGGGGCCGCATACATAGACGTGCCGGTCGCGTTCCGTGCGCTCCAGCAGCTGGTTCAAGGGCTGCGCCGTGCCGGGCTCGTCGTCGGCGTGCACCTGCAAGGCCGGCCCGTGCAGGCCGGCGAGCGGCGCAAGAAAAGCCATTTGCGCGCGGCTGCGGCCGTAATAGTGCAGGGCGTAGGGCCGGCCCGCGCGTTTCAGCGCGGTCGCCATGGCGGCGATGGGCGTGATGCCTATGCCGCCCGCGATCAGCACGGTTTCGGCCTCGTCGGACGGCGGGGCGTGCAGCGGAAAGTCGTTGCAAGGCCCTTCGGCCCGCAGGCTGTCGCCCACCTGCAGGCCGTGCATGTGCCGCGAGCCGCCCGTGCCGGGCTCTTCCAGCCGGACGCCCAGCCGGTAGTGCCGGGGCTCCCCGAATTCGTCGGCGCCGGCGTCCAGGCTGACCAGGGAATAGCACCTGGGGTCTTGCTGGCCGGGAATGCTCACCTTCAGGTGGGCTCCCGGGGTGAAGGGCGGCAGCGCCCCGCCGTCGGCCGCGGTCAGCAGGAAGGTCTTGATCAGCGGGGTCTCGACCCGTATGTCGGTAATGGAAAGGGCCAGCGTCGTCACGATGCGTCTCTTGGTTCGGTATTGATGGGTCCCGGCCGGCCCAGCAGGCCGTCCAGCATCCGGTCCAGCCGGCTGCCGTGGTCGTCGGCCAGCGCGGCGTCGCGCAGCGCCCGCAACTGCTCGGCGGCGTCGGCGCGGCCCAGCAGCTGGCTGGCGGCCAGGCTCAGCCTTTGGTATTTGCTCGTGCCGCGCTGATGGGTGTCGCTGTAGCCTTTCACCAGGCGGCGGATGTTGACGACCTCGACGGCGAGATCGTAATCATGATGGACGGTGTCGGAAATGAGCTTGAGCCATTGCGCGAGGCTCGCCCGTTCGTGCTGGTGGCGCAGCGTGCGGCGGCGGAAGCGCCGCATGCCCGCCAGGCCGTACAGCAGCAGGAAGCCGGTCAGGCCGCTGCTGCGCACGAAGCGCCCCTTCCGGAACAGCGGCTGCAGCGCGCGGACGAGGCGCGGCGAGCCTTCGATGGCGCGCCCCCATGATGCCGGCAGCGTGCCGCAGATTTCTTCCAGCCTGGGATGCATGTATTCGGTGGTGTGCAGGATCTGGCCGTTCGCCACGCCGGTTTCGGTACGCACCCGTTCCTCGCGGGACTGGCGGGTCTTCAGGTCGGCGACGCGGATCACGTCGTCGTAGGCCATGGCGACCGCCACGTAGCGCGCCGCGGCCGTGGTCAGGGCCCAATGCCGGGCCGGGCCGCCGAACTGGCCGTCCAGATTGCGGATGTCGCGCATGTGCGCAAGATATTCTTCGGCATAGGCCGCGTCCTGGAATTCCAGGACCCGTTGCAGGCCCGCCATGAGCATGGGCTGCGCTTCGGCCGGAAAGCCTCGCAGCTCGTCGAGCAGGGCCCGTGTGCGCGGGTTGCCCGATGCCGCCGGGATTTCGGCCTGGGGGCGCGCAAGGTCCAGCAAGGCCGGTTCCCGCGGCGCGCGCTCGGCCGCTTCCAGCCCCAGCCGGAATGCGCGCAAGCTGGCCTCCACGCCCACTCCGCCCCGGCTGATGGTGGCCTCGTAGGCGTCCCGCGGGAAGGGCAGCGCCCCGCTGCCCGCCAGGGCGCCGAACAGGCTGGCGCTGATGACGCTGCCGGCCTGGTCGGCCAGCGCCTGGAGGTCGAAGCAATAGAACTTGCGGGCGGCCTGCCGCCCGGCGGAAATGACGGTGTTCGGGTCGGCGATGCCGTTCCCGTGCGCGGCCTTCTCGGCGATGGCGTAGCTGCGGTGCGAGGACGCGATCAGCAGCGTGCGGTCGGGGGTGACCAGCCCGCGCTGGATGGCGCGGCCGCCTTCCATCAGTTCCGCGGCGACGACCACGTCCACGTCGCCGGGGGTGGGCATCATGGCCAGCACCGGCGCGCGTCCGGCCTCGGCCACCGCGGCTTCCGGAATCATTTCCAGGTAGTAGATGGTGGCGCCGGTGCGCTGCGCGACGCCGGGCACCGACGTCGTCTGCGCCCACCAGCCGGCGTGCTCGGCCATGTCGACGATCCAGTCGGCCAGCACGCCGCCGCCCTGGCCACCCATGGCCAGGATGGCGATCTTGATCGGCGTGCCTGCGGAAAACGCGGTGGAAGTCATGCGCATGCCCCTCGCGTTCAAAGACTGTGCCGCTGCAGCCGCGCCGTGCGCCGCGCCTGCAGGAAACCGATGACCCGGCGGCGCAGGCCGTCGGCCCATCTGTCCCAGCGGCCCGGATTGTGCACGATGTCGGCCCGGTAGAACGACGGGCACAGCACGGCGGCGTGCGATACTTCGCCGCAATTGCCACAGCCCACGCAACTGTTGTCCACGTAGGCGACCGGGTCTTCTTTCAAGGGATCGCCGCTGTCCTTCACGCTCAGCGACGGGCAGCCCGACAGCCGGATACAGGCGTGATCGCCCGTGCAGACGTCGGGGTCCACCCCGAAACGCTGCTGCACCGCCCGCTGCCCGCTCTTGACCGCCTGCCTGAACAGGGGCTTGATGCGGCGCTGTTTGTTCAGCATGCATTCCGACTGGGCGATGATGACCTTGGGGCCCGGCTCGGGCGTGGTCAGGGCTTCTTCTATGGTGGCGCGCATGCGCGCGACGTCATACGTGCGGTCCAGCGTCCTGACCCATTTGACGCCCACGCCGCGGACCGCTTTTTCGATGGGATTGTTGGTCGAGCGATGCTTGTTGGCCGCCCGGGAGGAAAGAATGTCCTGCCCGCCGGTGGCGGCGGAATAGAAGTTGTCCACGATGATGATGACGCCGTCGTGCTTGTTGAACACGGCGTTGCCCAGCCCGGATGCCAGGCCGTTGTGCCAGAATCCCCCGTCGCCCATGATGGCGATGGGGCGCTTGGCCGCCGGCACGTTGAAGGCGGCGGCGCTGGACGCGCCCAGGCCATAGCCCATGGTGGTGGCGCCCAGATTGAACGGCGGCAGTATGGAGAACAGATGGCAGCCGATGTCGCAGGCGATGTGATGCTGGCCGAGCTTTTCCTGGGCCAGGGTCAGCGCCGAGAAGACCGGGCGCTCCGGGCAGCCCGTACAGAAGCCGGCGGGGCGCGGCGGCACCACCTTGCCGAGTTCATCGATGACCGCAGGCGGGACTTTGCGCCGGAAGGACACCACCTGCTCTTTCAATGCAGGCGCAGCCGCGGCGGGCACGGTCGCCGCGGGCTGCGGCGAGACGCCCCCGGGCGCATGGGGTTCCAGGTCGGGCAGGCATTGCGGCGCGTGCCGGGCAAGAAAAGCCTGCAGGCCGTCACGCATCACGGCCGTGGTGTATTCGCCGGCCATGGGCAGCGGGTTCTTGCCGACCAGGCGGGTGGCGCTGCCGGCCTTGCGCAGGATGGCGTGCAGGTTTTGCTCGATATAGTCCGGCTGGCCCTCTTCGAACAGCAGCACCGCCTGCTTGCCCGCGCAAAAGTCCAGGACTTCTTCGCCGATGACCGGGTAGGTCACGTTCATCACGTACAAAGGCAGCCGGCTGTTGCCGAAGCTGTCGGCCAGGCCCAGCAGCTGCAGGGCCCGGATCACGCCGTTGTACAGTCCGCCTTGCAGGATCAGGCCGATGTCCTCGACCTCGCCGTCGAAGCGCTCGTTCAGGCCGTTTTCCCGGATGAAGGCCACGGCGGCCGGCCAGCGGTCGCGCACTTTCTCGTGCTCGTGCAGGAAGGATGCCGGAGGCAGCACGATGCGGTTGACGTCGCGCGCCGGCTGCTCCAGCGCCTGCGCCAGGCTGAACGCCGGGCGCTGGTTGTCCTTCGCGATGAAGCGGCCGTGCACGTGGCAGCTGCGTATGCGCAATTGAAGGATGACGGGGGTGCTGCTGGCCTCGGACAGCTGGAAGCCGTCTTCCACGGCCTTGACCATGCTTTCCAGGTTGGGGCGCGGGTCCAGCAGCCAGATCTGCGATTTCATGGCGAAGGCGTGGGTGCGTTCCTGCATGATGGACGACCCTTCGCCGTAGTCCTCGCCGACGATGACCAGGGCGCCGCCGGTGACGCCGCCCGAGGCCAGGTTGGCCAGCGCGTCCGACGCCACATTGGTGCCCACCGTGGATTTCCAGGTGACGGCCCCTCGGATCGGATACATGACCGACGCCGACAGGGTGGCGGCCGCGGTGGCTTCGGACGCGGAGGCCTCGAAGTGCACGCCCAGCTCTTGCATGATGTCTTGCGCATCGGCCAGCACGTCCATCAAATGGGAAATGGGCGAGCCCTGATAGCCCGCGACATACCCGACGCCGGATTGCAGCAGTCCCTTGGTGACGGCCAATATGCCTTCGCCGCGGAACTCCTGCCCGGCGCCGATGCGAAGCTGCCGCACCTCTTTCTTGAATGAGCGTTCTGCCATGTTCTTGTCTCCCGCGAAATACTTTAAGCTTCAAGTTGCGGTCGGTCAATATAAATATGAAAATTCATATAAAAGAGAAATTTAAGTGCGATAACAGTCGCTTGGATATGAGTACTTTCCATTATCCGGCGTGCCTCGGTCTTCTTTTTCCGAATTTTGCGCTACTATTTCCGCTTACCTTTACGATAGGCAGGCCTAGTCTCCATGTCGGCGGACACCCCTCGTTTCGTGCATCGCTATCTGGCTTCCGTGCTGGCGCAGGCCAGCCACCGGATTTCCGCCGAATTCCACGTCGAAGTCCGGAAGGCGGGGCTCACGGTCACCGAATGGCGGGTGCTGGCCAGCCTCATCGGCGGCGAAGGGGAGACCGTGGGCGTGCTGGCCCAGCTCGCGGTCACCAAGCAGCCCACGCTCAGCAAGGTGCTGCCCGGCCTCGAGGCGCAGGGCTACATCCGCCTGAAGACCGCGCGCTCCGACCGGCGCCAGACGGTGGTCAGCATCACCCCGAAAGGCGAAAGACTCATCGGCGGCCTGTGCGACGAGGCCATGGCGCATCAGCGACGGGTCCTGGCGGCGCTGGATGCCGACCATGCCGACCGGCTGGTGGAAATGCTGCGCGCCATCATCGCGCAGGCCGGGGCGCCCGCGGGGGCCGACGGCCCGCAACCGTGACCGGCCGCCCCTTGGGGCCTATCGGCGCTGACAGGCAGGCGGCACTGGTCCTGGGCGGCCGCTGAACCAGGCATATGGTTTGCCGGTCGAAATCAAGACTTTTCCAAGAGAGGTGCTTCCATGGCAATGTCTCGGCAGTATGAAAGCAAAGAACCCGCGCGGGACGCGGTCGACGTCGCCCCGGGGCCGCTGGTGCTGGAATTCGGGACGCCCTGGTGCGGCTACTGCCAGTCGGCCCAGCCCTTGATCGAGCGCGCGTTCGAACGGCATCCCGGGGTCCGCCACCTGAAGATCGAAGACGGCAGCGGCCGCCCGCTGGGCCGGTCGTTCGGCGTGAAGCTCTGGCCCACCCTGGTTTTCCTGAAGGACGGGCGCGAAACGGCGCGCCTGGTGCGCCCCCGCAAAACGGCGGACATCGAGGCCGCGCTGGCCTCCATCGTTTGATCTAAACCCTTGTGGAATCAAGAACTTTCCTTGCTTCCGGGAGTCGAATGAGCAGACGGAAATTTTATTAGCACTCGCTGCCATAGAGTGCTAACATTTGAACAACGCAGTTATACCGATAGGATCGCCAATCCGATGACACAAAGCTCGAATTCCCTGACTTTGTCCAACAATCAGTTGGCCCTCGCCATTTCCAACCCCGGCGCGCTGGGCACCATCGAAGCCTACATCAGCGCCGTCAATCGCCTGCCCTTGCTGACGCAAGAGCAGGAAACCGCATTGGGCAGGCGCCTGCGCGACGAATCCGACCTCGACGCCGCCCGGCAGCTCATCACCTCGCACCTGCGGCTGGTGGTGTCCATTTCCCGCCAGTATCTGGGCTACGGGCTGGCCCATGCCGACCTCATCCAGGAAGGCAACGTCGGCCTCATGAAGGCCGTCAAGCGCTTCGACCCGGACCGCGGCGTGCGTCTGGTCTCTTTCGCCGTGCACTGGATCAAGGCCGAAATCCATGAATACATCGTGCGGAACTGGCGCCTGGTCAAAGTGGCGACCACCAAGGCGCAGCGCAAGCTGTTCTTCAACCTGCGCCGCATGCGCCCCGACGGCCAGACCCTGGATACCGAGCAGGTCAACACCATTGCGCGCGAACTGAACGTGCGCCCCGAAGACGTCAGCGAAATGGAAGTGCGCATGTCCGGCCGCGAAATGGCCCTGGAAAGCCCGTCCGACGACGACGACAACAGCTACGCCCCCATCTCGTATCTTTCCGACGAAGGGCGGCAGGAGCCCTCGCAGGTGCTGGAACGCCGCGCCTACGACGCCCTGCAGGGCGAAGGCCTGGCCGAGGCCCTGGAGGGGCTGGACGACCGCTCGCGCCGCATCGTCCAGGCGCGCTGGCTGCGCGACGACGGCGGCGCCACGCTGCACGAGCTGGCGGGCGAATTCGGCGTGTCCGCCGAGCGCGTCCGGCAGATCGAAGCCGCCGCCTTCAAGAAACTGCGCCTGGCCCTGGCGCACTGAATGCTGAAGTAAAAAGTTGCAATTTGGGCGGGCGCGAACAGAACTTATTCACATCGCGCCTGACTAAACCTCATGATCGACGCCTTTGCACAGTGATGCGGGGGCCGTTGATCCCATCCGCTTCGGCTTCTCCTCTTCCCCTCCCTTTTGAAGCGGATGTTTATGGGACACCGGCAGGTGTCCCATTTTTTATCGAAAACGCGCTATCCTAGGGCCTGTCAAATCGGTGCTACCGGCGAAATAGCGATCCATGCAAATAGGGCATGTCGTTTTCGGGCTGGCCGGTCTGCTGGCCCTGGTGTCTTTCATGCCTCCGCTCGCAGGCCGCTTGCGCCTGCCTCATTCCGTCCTGCTGGCCATCGTCGGCTTCGTGCTCGGCCTGGTCATCCACGTCCATAGCTGGGCGCCGCTGGTCATGTCCGACTTTCTCGATTCCCTGCAGAATTTCGAGATCTCGTCCGAGGCCTTTCTTTTCATTTTCCTGCCGGTGCTGCTTTTCGAGACGGCCTTGTCCCTGAACGTGCGGCGGTTGCTCGACGACATCGGGCCGATACTGATGATGGCCATCGTGGCCGTGATCGTCTGCACGGTGTTCGTGGGTTTTTCGCTCGATGCCGCATCGGGCTACGGCCTGACGGTCTGCCTGATGCTGGGCGCCATCGTGGCGACGACCGATCCGATCGCGGTGGTGGGGGTGTTTCGGGAAGTGGGCGCGCCCAAGCGGCTGACGACCCTGGTCGAGGGCGAATCGCTGTTCAATGACGCGGCGTCGATCGCCTTGTATTCCGTGCTGCTCACCGTCATGTACGGCGGCGGCGAACTGTCGGCCGGCAAACTGTTCTACAGCTTCACCTTCAGCTTCCTGGGCGGCGGCGTCGCGGGCTTCCTGATGGGCCGCCTGGCAAGCGGCCTGTTCATCTGGCTGCGCGGCTGGCCCACGGCCGAAATCACCTTGACCGTGGCGCTGGCCTACCTGACCTTCTACGTATCGGAGCACTATTTCGGGGTGTCCGGCGTCGTGGCGACCGTGATCGCCGGCCTCGTGGTGGGTTCCACGGGCCGCACCCGCATGTCGCCGGCCACGTTCGAGCAGCTGGCGGGCGCCTGGTCGCAATTCGGGTTCTGGGCCAACTCCCTGATCTTCGTGTTCGCGGCCATGCTGATCCCGCGGATGATGGCCGACATCACCTGGACGCAAGTCATGCTGATCGCCCTGCTGTTCGCGGTGACGCTGCTGGCGCGCGGCCTCATGGTCTTCGGCGTCCTGCCGCTGCTGGGCCTGACCCGCTTCGGCACGAAAGTCAGCCGCGCGTATCGGGTGGTCATGTGGTGGGGCGGCTTGCGCGGGGCGGTGTCCCTGGCCCTTGCGCTGGCGGTCACCGAGCAGCACAACGTGCCCTACGAGGCACGCCAGTTCATCGCGGTGGCCACGACGGGCTTCGTGCTGGTGACCCTGTTCTGCAACGGCATCAGCCTGCGCTGGCTGATACGCCGCTTGCGCTTGAACGAGCTCACGCCCTTCGAGCGCAGCCTGCGCAACCAGGCCGTCATCGTCGCCCTGGACGACCTGCGCGACCAGACCCAGGACATCGCCGGCAGCGAGCACATCGGCAGCGAGGCGCGCGAACGGGTGCTGGCCGTGTTCGACGCCACGCAGGCCAGCCTGGACGGCGGGGAGCTGGCCACGCTTTCCCTGGACCAGAAAGTGTCCATCGGCCTGGCGACGATCGCGGCGCGTGAAGAAAAACTCTTCTTCGACACCTTGAAGGCGCAGGTCGTGGACTGGCGCGCCGCCGAATCGCTGCTGGCACGGGCCGAACGCATGAGCGACGCCGTCCGCGCGGGCGGGCTCAAGGGCTTCGAGGCAGCGATCAGCGCCGACCTCAGGTATTCCTTCGGCTTCCGGATGGCGCTGCGCCTGCACTACCTGTTCGGCTTCCAGGGCTGGCTGGCGGTGGAGCTGGCCAAGCGCTTCACCAACCTGATGGCCAAGCGCGGCGTCGCGCAGGAGCTCATCAAGTTCGCGGAAACCGATCTGCAGCCCTTGCTCGGCAAGGACGCCACCGACGTGATCATCGAAGCGCACCGGCACCGGCTGGCGCTGCTGAACAACGCGCTGCAGGCCATGGCGCTGCAATACCCCCTGTTCGCGCAGTGGCTGCAGGAATCCTACCTGGGGCGCATGGCGCGCGCCCTGGAGCGCCTGCGCTACCGCGACATGCTGGCCCAGTTCCTGATCACCGGCGAAATGTACGCCGACCTGATCAAGCAGGCCGAATACCGCTGGAGCCACGTCAAGAAGCCGCCCGCGCTGGACATCTCCATGAGCGCGAGCGATCTCATCCAAAGAGTGCCCATGTTCGAAGGCCTGGACCCCGGCGCGCGGGCGGCCATCTGCAAGGTGCTCAAGCCGCGCCTGGCCGTCCCGAACCAGCACATACGCATGCGCTTCGGGCGCAGCCGCGCCATGTACGTGGTGGCATCGGGCGCGGTCGTCGTGCAGCTGCCCGACGGTACGAGCGTGGAGCTGGGCACGGGCGAGATCTTCGGGGAAATGGCCTTGATGGGCGGCGAGGCGTTCGAGGCCGACGTCCGCTCACTGGGCTATAGCCGCCTGCTGATGCTGCATGAAAGCGACTTCAGGAAGCTGCTGGACCGCGATGCCGCGCTCAGGGAAAGAATCGAGGCGGTGGTGGCGCAGCGGCGCCGGGCCCTGCAGGTGTGGCGCGAATTCCAGGCGGGCGAACGGCAGCACGAGCCGCTGCCCGACCTGGGTTTCCCGATCGGCCCGCAAGGCCTGCCGGGGCAATCCTGAGTTCGAGCGGCCGGCGTGCTACAGCAGCTGGCGGATGTCGCTGGCGATGTCTTCGGCGCCGGCCTTGCCCGACACCAGCACGCGCGCTTCACCCTGCTTGTCGATGATATAGAAGGACGAGGCGTGGTCCATGGTGTATTGCCCGGGGGTCGGGCCGGCGGCCTTGGCATAGAAGGCTTTGAACGACTTGGCCGTGGTGGCGACCTGTTCGGGCGTGCCGGTCAGGCCGATGAAGCTGGGGTGGAAGGCCTGGACATAGGCCGAAAGGATTTCGGGCGTGTCGCGGTCCGGGTCGACGCTGATCATCAGCACCTGGACCTTGTCGGCGTCCTTGCCCAGCAGTTCCATGACTTGGGACAGTTCCGCCATCGACGTCGGGCAGATGTCGGGGCACTGGGTATAGCCGAAGAAGACCACGCAGACCTTGCCCTTGTAGTCGGCCAGCGTGCGGACCGCGCCGCTGGCGTCCTTCACGGCCATTTCGCGGCCCAGCTTGGTGCCGGTGATGTCGGACCCGAGGAAGGACACTTCTTTCTTGCCGCAGGCGGAAAGGACGGGGGCCAGGGCGGTGGCGGCCGCCAGCCCGACGAGGGCGCGGCGCTTGGTGGAAAAAGCAAACATAAGATATCCGGATGGAGGCATCAAATCAGGCCGACCCAATGGTCGAGCAGCAGGGCTGCGAACAGCAGGGCCAGATACAGGATCGAATAGCGGAACAGCTTTCGAGACTGTTCATCAGAATACTCTTTATAGAGCTTCCATGCGTTGATCACGAACAAGCCGCTGAGCACGACGGCGCAAGCCAGGTACAGCGGGCCGCTCATGCGGATGCTGAACGGCAGCAGCGTGGTCGCGAACAGCACTAGGCTGTACAAGAGAATGTGCAGGCGGGTGAACTGCTTGCCATGGGTCACGGGCAGCATGGGCAGGCCGGACTTGGCGTAGTCGTTGTTGCGGTACAGGGCGAGCGCCCAGAAGTGGGGCGGCGTCCAGATGAAAATGATCAGCACCAGGATCCAGGCTTCGGCCGGGACGGCGTTGGCCACGGCGGCCCAGCCCAGGGCGGGCGGCATCGCGCCCGACAGCCCGCCGATCACGATGTTCTGCGGCGTGAGCGGCTTGAGCACCATGGTGTAGATGATGGCATAGCCGACGAAGGTGGCGAAAGTCAGCCACATGGTAAGCGGGTTGACCAGGTGATACAGCACCAGCATGCCCAGGCCGCCCAGCATGCCGGAAAACAGGATGACCTGGGTATTGCTGATGGTGCCGCGGGCGGTGGCGCGGCGGGCCGTGCGCAGCATGCGGGCGTCGATTTCGTGTTCGATCAGGCAATTCACCGCGAACGCCGCCGCCGCCAGCAGCCAGATGCCCACGGTGGCCGCCACCACGGTGCCCAGGTCGGGCAGGCCCGGACTGGCAAGAAACATGCCGATCACGGCGCAGAACACCGCCAGCTGCGTGACGCGCGGCTTGGTCAGGACCAGGTACTGCCGGAACAGGGTTTGCGAGGGGGCGGATGCGGTAGTCATGGCACTATTCTAGCGTTATCGTCATTGGAAAGGCGCACCAGCAGGGTGACGCTCGCCAGCACCAGCCCCGCCGCGCCGCCGTTGTGCAGCACGGCGATGAGCAGCGGCCACTGGAAGAAAATGGTGGTCAGGCCGGTGAGCAGCTGGGCCAGCAACAAGGCCAGCACCAGCTGGGCGGGGCCGCGCAGGCCCGGGTCGGCCCGCATCTTCCAGGCCAGCACGCCCAGATAGGCGAAGACCACGAAGGCGAAATTGCGGTGCACCCAATGGATGGCGGTAAGCGCATGCTGCGAGATCATTTCGCCCGAAGGCAGCACGCCCAGCCCCCGCAGCAGCGAAAAGCCGCCCTGGAAATCCATTTCGGGCGCCAGCTCGCCATGGCACAAGGGGAAATCCATGCAGGCCAGGGCGGCGTAATTGGTGCTGACCCACCCGCCCAGGGCGATCTGCATGAAAAGCAGCGCAACACCGGCCGCCGTCCAGCCCAGCCGGCGCCGCGCATCGGGCAGCAGGGGCGGATGCAGCTTTTCGCGCGCGGCGAGCCAGGTCATGAGCGCCAGCAGCAGCATGCCGCCCAGCAGATGGGCCGTCACCACGATGGGCATCAGCTGATGCGTGACCGTCCAGGCGCCGAAGGCGCCCTGCACGCACACCGCAACGAGGGTCGCGATGGCCAGGCGCGGGCTGTGGCCCAGCTCGCGCCGGTAGCGCCAGGCAAAATACACGATGCCGATGATCATCATGCCCAGGATGGAGCCGACGTAGCGGTGGATCATTTCTATCCAGGCCTTGGAAAAGCTGACCGCGCCGTAGGGCATTTCCTGGAGCGCCTGCTCGATGTGGCCGCTGGCGCCGATGGGGGTGATCTTCCCGTAGCAGCCCGGCCAATCGGGGCAGCCCAGCCCCGAATCCGTCAAGCGGACGAAAGCCCCGAACATGATCAGGTCCAGAGTCAGGAACCAGGTGGCGAACACCAGCTTTCTGTAGCGGTTGCGGATTCGATCGATCATGAGGCCTACCCGATGCGCGAGTTCTTGAGCAGTTTCGTGATGTCGTCGCGCACCGAGATGGGATCCGCGTCGGCGGGAAACCGCAGCATCAGATTCCCTAGCGGGTCGATGATCCACATCGGGGCCTGCAGTGCGGCCTCGAGCTGGCCCGGCGCCGCGTCGGGCGCCAGGAACGCCGCGAGCTTGGCGGGATCGACCCGCAGCATGTGGGTGCCTTTGTAGGCCTCCAGCACTTGCGCGGGCACCGGGGCGTCGTCGGTGATGAACCAGACGCGCGCCAGGCGCTCCACGTTCTTGCCCTGGCTGGCGTGCGAGTTGCGCAGGATGAACAGTTTCTTGACGCAGGATTCCGGGCAGGCGCCGCTGTCGGCGCTGACCAGCAGCCAATGCCCGCGCAGCGACGCCAGGTCGAAGGGCGAGCCGTCCAGCGTGGCGAGCGGCAGCGCTTCGGCCGGCGGCATGGGCCGCTGGGGCTCCACCAGGGCCCCATAATTGCTGGTGCCTTCGGGCCGCAGGCCGAGCGACGGGACGTAATAGGCCAGAACGGCGAAGACGACGGGCGCCAGGCACAGGGCCAGGATCAGGTACAGCGGCCATGTGGAGCGCGGACGGGCGTTCGGGCCGGGTGAAGGAGAGGTGTGGCTAGGCAAAATATGCTTCCTTGTTTACTTGCGGGTCTGCCGCGGGCGGCGGCGCAACAGATTCCAGGCCAGCGCGATGCAGACGACGATGGCGATGGTCATGAAACCGAACCACTGTAAAGCGTATCCCCGATTCTTGTCGGAATCCAGTAGCGGGTCGGGCCATTCGCGCCGCAGCGGGTCGGCCGCCGCTTCCGCGCCGGCGGCGGGTTCGGTCTGGGCCAGCACGGCGGGCAGCAGGGCCAGGCCCGTGGCGGCGGCGTAGTCGGCCAGGTCCAGGTTCTGCAGCCTGGGCAAGGGCGCGCCCGGGTCGGGCAGCCGCGCCGGCAGACGGGTGGCGTGATCCGACCACGACCAAAGCTCGAACAGGCGGGGCACCCTGTCGAGAAGTTCGCCCCGTATCGTCTGTGTGTCCGGCGGGGCGGGGATGGGCGCCAGGCTTTCGCCGGGGCGCATCGGGCGCGGCAGCCAGCCCCGCAGGACCAGCACCGCGGCCTGCGGCGGCGGCCCGGCCAGCAGCAGCGGTGTGGCCACCCAGTAGCCGGGCCGGCCCTGGAAGTTCCGGTTTTCCAGCAGCACGGTGAGCTCATGCCGCCAGGCGCCCGTGGCCTGGGCCGGGCGCCAGGGCCGCAGCGCGGCCGCGGGCGTGCCCGCCCGCAGTTCGAGCGGGGGCTGCGCCCGCCCGGCGTCCATCGCCTGTTTCAGGGCGTCGCGCTCCGAGGCGCGGTCCAGCTGCCAGTAGCCGAGCCGCCCGAACACGACCGCCAGCAGCGCCATGAGTATCAGGGCGGTAAACGTGCGATAAGAGGTGTGCGGGCGTGCCATGTCTGCAATAATTTAGGTTTGAACGGAGGCTTTCATGCGTATAGTCGTTATCCTGGCTTTCTTGGGTATCATCGGTAGCCTGGCCTCCGCCCTCGTTTACCTGATGCGCGACAAAGGCGGCACCAACCGGACGGTCAATGCATTGACTGTGCGTATCGGCTTGTCCATCGCCCTGTTTCTGTTCGTGCTGTTCGCGCACCACATGGGCTGGATACAAAGCACCGGCATTATCGCCCGGTAAGCAAAAAATCGCCCCCGTCAGGGGGCGGCAAGCCCCCCTTGCAGGGAGCGCTTTTTCGGCGGGCTTGCGGGAAGGTCAGAACCAGTATACGAACAGATACAGGCCGAGCCACACCACGTCGACGAAGTGCCAGTACCATGCGGCGCCTTCGAAGCCGAAGTGGTGGGTGGAGGTGAAGTGGCCTTTCATGAGGCGGAACAGGATCACCGTAAGGAAAGTGGCGCCCAGAATCACGTGAAAGCCGTGGAAGCCGGTGAGCATGTAGAACAGCGCGCCGTATGCGCCCGAATCGAAGCGCAGGTTCAGGTCCTGGTAGGCGTGCATGTATTCGTAGGCCTGGCAGCCCACGAAGGCGAAGCCCAGGATGACGGTCGCGGCCAGCCAGAATATGGCCTTGCCGCGCTGGTTGGCGCGCAGGGCATGGTGCGAGATGGTCAGGGTCAGGCCGGAGCTCAGCAGCAGGGCGGTGTTGATCGTGGGCAGCCAGAAGGGGCCGACGGTCTTGAATTCGGGCACGACGCCGGCCGGCCCGAAGTTGGGCCAGGTGCCGCTGAAGTTCGGCCACAGCAGGGTCTGGTGCTCGAGGTTGCTGAGCATGGGCGTGGTGATTTCGCGGGCATACCACAGCGAGCCGAAGAAGGCGCTGAAGAACATGACTTCCGAGAAAATGAACCAAGCCATGCTCCAGCGGTAGGAGTGGTCGACGCGCTGGCTGTTGATGCCGGCTTCCGATTCGCGTATGGCATCGCCGAACCAGCCGTACAGCACGACGAACAGGCCGAGTATGCCGACCAGGAACATGTAGAACCCGACGGTGTAGGAATTGATCCACAGCGCCGCGCCCAGCAGCGTGATCAACAGGGACGCGCTGGCGCGTACCGGGTGTACCGAGTCGGCGGGCACGTAATAGTAGGGTGCCTCTTTACCCTGAGCTACGTGACTTGCACTCATGGTGTTCTCCTGCGATTTATCGATTTATCGAATTAGTAATAATTAGGTCAAATAGCCAACCAGCCCGCGGGCGACCAGCACCAGCCCCGCCACGAACACGATCGCGGCGATGACGCCGGCGATGATCAGGTGGACCGGATTGAGGCTGGAGATGTCTTCCGTGTAGCCCCGGCCCTTGCGCACGCCAAAGAACCCCCACGCAACGGCCTTCATGGTCTGGAAAAAATTCAGCTTGCGGTTGGCGAGTTCCTGGATGTCTTTCGTCATGGGTCAGCCCCCAAGCGCCCCGGCGCGCCAGAATGCCCAGGCGATCACCGCGATGACGGCGATGACGAGCGCCAGGGCGGTGTTGCGGTTCTTGCGGCGTTGCTCGGGGGTCATTTGGGTTCCGCCTTGCTGCTTACTTGACAACGGGGGGTTCGACGAACGTATGGAAGGGCGCGGGCGACGGAACCGTCCATTCGAGGCCGGTGGCGCCTTCCCAGGGCTTGGCCGGGGCCGGTTCGCCGCGTCCGTTCCAGGCCTTGAGGGCCAGGTACAGGAAGATCAGCTGCGAGAACCCGAAGACGAAGGCGCCGATACTGGCGATTTCGTTGAAGTCGGTGAACTGCGCGGCATAGTCGGCATAGCGGCGCGGCATGCCGGCCAGGCCCAGGAAGTGCATGGGGAAGAAGGTGATGTTGAACGAGATGATGCTGGTCCAGAAGTGCCACTTGCCCAGCTTTTCGTCGTACATGCGGCCCGTCCATTTGGGCAGCCAGTAGTAGGCGCCCGCGTACATGCCGAACAGCGAGCCCGCCACCATCACGTAGTGGAAGTGGGCGATCACGTAGTAGGTGTCATGGACGGCGATGTCGATGGGAGCCACGGCCAGGATCAGGCCGGTGAAGCCGCCTATCGTGAACACGAAGATGAAGCCGATGGCGAACAGCATGGGGGTTTCGAAGGTCAGGGAACCGCGCCACATGGTGGCCACCCAGTTGAAGACCTTCACGCCGGTGGGGATGGAGATCAGCATGGTGGCGTACATGAAGTACAGCTGCCCGGTGACGGGCATGCCCGTGGCGAACATGTGGTGCGCCCAGACCAGGAAGGAAAGAATGGCGATGGCGGCGGTGGCGTAGACCATCGATGCATAGCCGAACAGCTGCTTGCGCGAGAAGGCGGGCACCACGGCCGAGATGATACCGAAGGCCGGGAGGATCATCACGTAGACTTCGGGGTGGCCGAAGAACCAGAACACGTGCTGGTACAGGACCGGGTCGCCGCCGGCGGCTGCATTGAAGAAGCTGGTGCCGAAGTGGCGGTCGGTGAGCAGCATGGTGACCGCCGCCGCCAGGACCGGCATGATGGCCAGCAGCAGGTAGGCGGTGATCAGCCAGGTCCAGCAGAACAGCGGCATTTTCATCAGCGTCATGCCGGGGGCGCGCATGTTCAGCACCGTCACGATGATGTTGATGGCCCCCATGATGGACGACGCGCCCAGGATGTGCACCGCGAAGATGTTGAAGTCCATGCCCGGGCCCATTTGCAGCGACAGCGGCGCGTACATGGTCCAGCCCGCGGCGTTGGCGCCGCCGGGCACGAAGAACGAGACCGTGAACAGGATGGCGCCGATGGGCAGCAGCCAGAAGCTGAAGTTGTTCATGCGCGCGAAGGCCATGTCGGATGCGCCGATCTGCAGCGGGATCATCCAGTTGGCGAAGCCCACGAAAGCCGGCATGATCGCGCCGAAGATCATGATGAGCCCGTGCATGGTGGTGAACTGGTTGAACAGCTCGGGCTGGAAGAACTGCAAGCCCGGCGAAAACAGTTCGGTGCGGATCAGCAGCGCCAGCACACCGCCTTCGAGCAGCATGCAGAAGGAAAATATCAGGTACATGGTACCGATATCTTTATGGTTGGTGGCGAATAGCCAGCGGCGCCAGCCGTGCGGCTTGTGATCGTGGTGTTCGTGCCCGTGACTGGCAGGGACGTGGTCGGCAGTAACACTGCTCATGATGGACTCCTTCCTACTCGACCGGACTGCCTGGCAGGCAGCCCGGAAAAACACTTAGTGGGTTGACTTGCGCTTTTCGTGGGTATCAGCGCAGTGCTTTGACGTCAGCGGGTTGAACGACCGGATCCTGGCCCTTGCCGGCGTTGCTCCAGGCATTGCGGGTATAGGTGATGACCGCTGCGATCTCGACATCGTTCAGCTGATCGCGGAAAGCCGCCATCGCGGTGCCCGGGTGGCCGTTGAGCACGGTGAGAATCTGGTCTTTCTTGGGGCCCAGGACATACTTGTCGCTGCCGTCCAGGGCAGGGAAGGTATTGGGCAGGCCCTTGCCGTTGGCCTGGTGGCAGGCCACGCAATTGGCAGCATACACCTTTTCGCCGCGTGCGAAGAGCTCGTCCTTGGTCCATTCCTTGTTGGGGTCGTCGGCCGCGGCGGCCAGCGCTTTCTTCTGGTCGGCCGCCCACTTGTCGTAGTCTTCCTGCGAGACGACGTCGACCACGATGGGCATGAAGGCGTGGTCCTTGCCACAGAGCTCGGCGCACTGGCCGCGGTAGGTTCCGATCTTTTCGGCGCGGAACCAGGTGTCGCGCAGGAAGCCGGGCATGGCGTCCTGCTTGACGCCGAAGTCGGGCACCATCCAGGAGTGGATGACGTCGTTGGCGGTCAGGACGATGCGCACTTTTTTATTGACGGGCACCACCAGCGGCTTGTCGACTTCCATGAGGTAGAGGTCGGAGCGCGGTGCCTGGCCGGTGACTTGTTCGCGGGGGGTGGCCAGATTGGAGAGGAACTTGACGCCCTGCGCGGGGCCGTCGATGTATTCGTAGCCCCATTTCCATTGGTAGCCGGTGACCTTGACGGTCAGGTCGGAGCTGGAGGTGTCTTTCATGGCCACGACGGTGCGGGTTGCGGGCAGGGCCATGCCGATGACGATGAGGAAGGGGATGACGGTCCAGGCGATTTCCACGCCGACGTGCTCGTGGAACTTGGCGGCGACCGCGCCGCGCGATTTCCGGTGCATGAGAATGGAGTAGAACATCACCCCGAACACGCCGACGAAAATGACCGCACAGATAATGAGCATCATCCAGTGTATCCACATGATGTCCTGCGCGATCTTGGTCACCCCCTCTGTAAGATTGAGTTGGTTGACCCGTGGGCCCCCTGGCATATCCTTCACCTGGGCACTTGCCGCGCCTGCGAACAGCAGGGCGCCGGTACCCAGAATCCCTCTCACCTTCTTCATGCTGACCTCTAAATGCGTTGCCCAGTCACCAAACGTTGATTATCGTCAAACAACCATGGCGAAATAACGTTGGGCGGGCACAAAATTATTGGGAGGCAGGCTTAAAATGTTAACGCGTGGGACTGCCTGCTCATTTACTATAGTGTCCCGCGGAATTATAGCGAACAAGAGCTGACCGTGGGTTTAATGCCCATGGCGCCATTGGCGCTACTCCTTTTCCTTTCTCCAATTCCGCATCCGGGGCCGGCGGGCTTTGCACTACAATTGTCGGCATGAAAGACGCCCTTGCTTCCGCGCTCGCGCCTCGGCTGTCCAGGCGCAAGAACCAGCTTGCGAAACACATCCAGCAATTGCCGCCCACCGGGTCGCGGCCACTGACGGTATCGGGGCGGGTCGCGGGCTGGATCACGCAAACGGCCACCCGCCACGCCGACGGCCTGCCCGGCATCCACATCGAAGACGAAGCCGTGCACGTCACCGCTTTTCCCCAGCAGCGCATGTCCTTGCCCCGTGTCTTCGAGCGGCTGGCGCTCGCGCTGCGCGACGCCGGCTGCCTGCGCGGCTGGCGCGACGAACTCCTGGACGTCTACGGCGAAGGCAAACGGCTGTCGGTGATCGAACGCGCCGCCGTGCGGCCGCTGGGCCTGCTGACCAAGGCCGTTCACCTCAACGCCTGGTCGCCCGACGGCGGGCTCTGGGTGGCAAGGCGCTCGCTGACCAAATCCACCGACCCCGGCATGTGGGACACCCTGGTCGGCGGGCTGGCCGGGGCAGGGGAAAACCTTGATGCCTCGCTGTTGCGTGAAAGCAACGAGGAGGCCGGGCTGGAGCCCACCGACATCGGCTCGCGCACCCCGCTGCGCACCATCCTGCGCATGCACAGGCGCCTGCCCGAAGGCTATCAGGTCGAAGACGTGCTGGTGAGCGACGTCGTGCTTGCCGAAACGGTCGCGCCCCGCAACCTCGACGGCGAAGTCAGCGAAATCCGGCTCGTTCCGCTGGACGACCTGTGGTCCATGGTGGAAGCGGGGGAGTTCACGCGCGAGGCGGAACTGGTCATACTCGAAGGCCTGGAACGGCGCATGCAGGAAGGCCGCATTTCATAAAAAGGACGACACATGGCGACTCAATCACATAATCCCTTCGTGCTGCCCGGTTTCGGCCAAAGCGGCGACCTCTCACAGAATCCGCTCATGGCCAGCATGGAAATGATGCGGCAGGCCTGGGAAGGGCTGGCCGGCGCGGGCGGCTTCGACGCCGCCAAGATCACGCCTTCCATGTCCCTGGAGGAATTCGACCGGCGCATCAGCGATCTGCGGGCCGTGGAAAACTGGCTGCGCATGAACCTGTCCATGCTGTCCAGCACCATCCAGGGCCTGGAAGTGCAGCGGGCCACCATCGCCACGCTCAAGTCCTTCGTGTCGGGCGCGGGCGCCGGCATGGCGGCCGCCGCCGCTGCCGCCGCGCCCGCCGCCGGCCAGGCGGCCGTGTCGCAGGCCGAAGGGGCGGATTCCTATGCGGCCCAGGCAACCGCCGCGGCCCAGGGCTGGTGGGACATGCTGCAGCAGCAGTTCGACGCCCTGGCGACCGCCACCAGCGCAACCCTGCAAGGGGCCGAGGCGATGCGCGCGGCGGCCCAGCAAGGCATGGCGGGCGAATCCAAGGCGCCGCCGGCGGCCAAGCGCGCCACGCGTTCCGCCGCCAAGGCCGGCGACGCGACGGGCTCGCAAGCCAAGGCCGCGGCCGGCAAGCGCCGCGGCTCGGGGCCATCCAAGTAAAAAGCCGGACAAGAAACCATTTATGCTGAATATCGTCATTCTGGCCGCGGGCCTGGGCAAGCGCATGCAGTCCAATCTGCCCAAGGTCCTGCATCCCATCGCCGGGAAGCCCATGCTGGCGCATGTGCTGGACAATGCCCGCAAGCTGAACCCGGCGCGCATCATCGTCGTGGTCGGGCATGGGGCCGACCAGGTCGAGGCCGCCTTCCAGGGCCAGCCCGGCCTGGAGTTCGCCCTGCAAAACCCCCAGCAGGGCACCGGCCATGCGGTCCGGCAGGCCGCGCCCCTGTTGCTGGACGACGGCACGCCCGGCAGCGCCACGCTGGTGCTGTATGGCGACGTGCCGCTCGTGCAGGCCGATACGCTGCAGCGCCTGCTGGACGCGCGCGCAGACGGCATGGCGATTCTTACCGAACGCCTCGACGACCCGTCGGGCTACGGCCGCATCGTGCGCAACGAGCGCGGCGAAATCCAGCGCATCGTCGAGCACAAGGATGCCGGGGCGGCTGAGCAGGCCATCACCGAAGTCAACACCGGCATCCTGGTCGCGCCCACGGTCCGGCTGAAGGCCTGGCTGGGCCGCATCGGCAACGACAACGCCCAGGGCGAATACTATCTCACCGACGCCATCGGGCTGTGCGTCGCCGATGGGCTGCCCGTCCATGCGGCCCATCCGTCGGCATCCTGGGAAACGCTGGGCGTCAACAGTCGTTTGCAGCAGGCCCAACTGGAACGCCACTGGCAGGCGCGGCAGGCCCGGCTGCTGCTGGAACAGGGCGTGGCCCTGGCGGATCCGGCCCGCTTCGATCTGCGCGGCACGCTGTCCTGCGGGCGCGACGTCTTCATCGACGTCGGCTGCGTCTTCGAAGGCAGGGTCGAACTCGCCGACGGCGTGCGCGTCGGGCCGCATTGCGTGATCCGCGACGCCGTCATCGGGCCCAATACCCAGATCGAAGCCTACAGCCACATCCAGGAGGCGCAGGTGGCGAACGACGCCCGCATCGGGCCCTACGCCCGCCTGCGTCCGGGCGCGGACATCGGCGGCGAGGCGCACGTCGGCAATTTCGTCGAAATCAAGAAAAGCGTACTGGGCCCCGGCTCCAAGGCCAACCACCTGGCCTATATCGGCGACGCGCAGGTCGGCGCCCGCGTGAACATCGGCGCCGGCACCATCACCTGCAACTACGACGGCGTCAACAAGCACCAGACCGTGATCGAGGACGACGCCTTCATCGGGTCGGACTCCCAGCTCGTGGCTCCGGTGCGGGTCGGCAAAGGCGCCACCCTGGGCGCCGGCACGACCCTGACGCGGGATGCGCCGGCCAACCGGCTCACGCTTTCCCGCAGCAGCCAGAAAACCATAGAATCCTGGAAGCGGCCCGTCAAGAAATCGCAGGCATGAGCAATAGTGCGGAAGCAGCGCGAGGCAAATCGTCAGCCATACCCGATGGGCTCGAACCGCCCCGCATGTACTGGGCCACCGCGGTCCTGTTGCTGACGATCACCGTTTCCGTCCTCGATTCCAGCATGGCGAACGTGGCGCTGCCCGCCATCGCCCGCGACCTGGACATCAACCCGGGCGATGTCGTGCTGGTCGCCATCGCCTACAACCTCACCGTGGTGTCGTCCATCCTGCCGCTGTCGGCGGTCGCCGAGCGCATGGGCTTTCGGCGCATGCTGGGGCTGGGGGTGGCGCTGTTCATCGTCATGTCGGTGGCGGCCGCGCTGTCGGGCACCTTCTGGCAGATCACGCTCGCGCGCATCGGCCAGGGCTTCGGCTCGTCGATGATCATGTGTCTGTTCGGCGGGCTGGTGCGCAACATCTATCCGAACCGCAAGCTGGGCCTGGGGCTGAGCCTGAACGCGGCCACCGTCGGCCTGATGGCGGTACTCGGGCCGACGCTCGGGGCCTTCATCCTGGAGGTCGGGTCCTGGCAATGGATATTCCTGATCACCATCCCGGTGGGCATGCTGATCTTCTTCGGCCTGCGCTTCCTCCCGGACGTCCCCCGCAACAGCGGCCGGTTCGACTGGATGGCTTGCGCCCTGAGCGCGCCTTTCTTCGGCCTGTCCATCCTGGGGCTGGACGCGCTGGTCAAGAACCCCGCGCTGGCCGCATTGTGCTTCGTGCTGGCCGGGCTGGCCGGCTGGGCCCTGGTGCGCCGCTCGCGCGACCAGGCCGCGCCCCTGGTGCCCATAGACCTTTTGCGCATCAAGCCGCTGGCGTTCGCCGTGGCGGCGTCCGGCTTTTCGTTCGCCGCGCAGATGTCCGCCTTCGTCGCCCTGCCTTTCTATTTCCGCCACGTCCTCGACTATTCCTACGCCGACGTCGGGCTGCTGCTGGGCGCCTGGTCCATCGGCGGCGCCGCCATGGCGCCTCTGGCGGGGTATCTGTCGGGCCGGTATCCCGTGGCGGTGCTGTGCGGGATCGGGGCCTTGAGCATGGCGCTGGGCATGCTGTCCCTCATCGTGCTGCCCATGGGGCCCGATTTCCTGTGGCTGGTCCTGGGCATGCTGGTGGCCGGCGTCGGCTTCGGCTTCTTCCAGACGCCGAACAACCGCGCCCTGCTTGCCGGCGCCCCGCGCCGGCGCAGCGGGGCGGCCGGCGGCCTGCAGGCGACCACGCGCGTATTCGGCCAGAGCTTCGGCACGGCCCTGGTGGCGGTATCATTCAACCTCAGCCATCAGCACGGGCCGGTGCTGGCCATTGCGGCGGGCAGTCTTTGCGCGCTGATCGCCCTGGGCATCAACATCGCGCGCTATTTCAGCCCTATACCGGACCTGGAACTCTAGCCCCCGTTAACGCCGCAAGGCCGGCGACATGAGCACGGAAGCCCTTGACGCATGAAGATCCTGCAATTGAATTTCGAGCGCGGCTGGCGCGGAGGCGAAAGGCAGACCCTGCTTTGCATGCGGCAGTTCCGCGATGCCGGGCACGAAGCCCGGCTGCTGGCGCGCAAAGGCTCGGAACTGGCGCAAAGGGCGCGCCGGGAGGGCTTCGCGGTGCACGAGCCCGCAAGCCTGTTCGGCGTGGCGGCGTATCTGCTGCGCCAGGGGCGCGGCTTCGACATCCTGCATGCCCAGACCGCCAACATGCTCACCTGGCTGGCCGCGCTGAAACCCTGGCTGGGCGCAAAAGTGGTGTTCACCCGACGCACCGCTTTTCCCGTGCCCGCGCGCCGCGAGCGGCGCACCTTGTGGAAATGGCGGCGCGTCGACGCCCTGGTAGCCATCAGCCGGGCGGCGGCGGCCGAGCCCCTGCGCCTGGGCCTGAAGGCCGCCATCATCCCCAGCGCCATCGTCCCCAAGCCGGTCGACGCTGCGCACGTGCGCGCGTTCACCCAGGAATTCCATCTGGCCGGCAAGCACGTGCTGGGCACCGCCGCCGCCCTGAGCTCCGAAAAAGACCCCTGCACACTGGTGCGGGCCGTGCACGAGCTGCGCCGGCGCCGCGACGATTTCGTGTTCGTGCATTTGGGCGCGGGCGGGGATGCCGAGGGCGGAGCCAAGGACCTGGTCAAGGAACTGGGGCTGGAAAGCCATTTCCTCTTCGCCGGATTCCGTACCGCGATCGAGGATCTATACCGCTTGATGGACGTCTTCGTGATCAGTTCACGGCACGAGGCCCTGGGCACGAGCGTGCTGGACGCCTTCCTGTATTCCGTGCCGGTGGTGGGGACCGATACCGGTGGCCTGGCCGAGATCCTGGCGGACGGACGGGGCCTGCTGTGCCCGGTGGGCGATCATGCCGCCATGGCGGAGGCCATGGACCGGCTCCTGTCCGACCGGGGGCTGCGCGCCGCGACGGTCGAGAAGGCGCTGGCCTATGTCCAGCGGGAACATGACGCCGGGACGATGGGGCGCCGTTACCTGGCTATTTACGAAGATCTGGCGGACGGCCGGCGCACGCGGCCCCCGGGCTAAGGCGACGACGCAGGCTCCTGCCCGCCGCTGCCCCCTAGCGGAATACGGGTTTCGAACTTGCTGCGGTGAATGGAAAAGAAACAGCGTACGTTGCGCACGTTCGCCTGTGACGTGAAGACCCGATGCGCCATGGCATGATAGGCCGGCATGTCCGTCACCTGCGCCATGATGATGAAATCCGGCCCCGGCGACACCCGATAGCACTGCAAGATGGCCGGCTCCCGCGCAACATGCGCCTCGAAAGCCTGCAAGGCCTCGGCCGTCTGCACATCCAGCGTGATCTCGATGATCGCCGTCAGGCTGCTGCCCAGCTTCGACGGATCCAGAATGGCGACCTGCCTTTCGATGACGCCCCCGTCCAGCAAACGCCGCACGCGCCGCAGGCAAGTGGGCGCCGACGCATGCACGCGCCGGGCCAGCTCGTGATTCGTCAAGGAATTGTCCGCTTGAAGCTGCTCCAGGATGCGCAGATCCAGCTCATCCAGAACAATCGGTTCTGTTTTTATTTCTTGCATAGTAAATATATGAAAGAAAATTCCGACATGAAAAGATACAGAAATAAAATACCATAATCAATAGAATATAGAAATCTAATTTCTTTCATTATTGCGCACAATAACGGCAATACAAATCATTCCCTGGAGTCTCTCATGTGCGGCATTGTCGGCGCGGTCGCCCAGCGCGATATCACCCCCATCCTTCTGGAAGGCCTCAAGCGCCTCGAATACCGCGGCTATGATTCCTGCGGCGTGGCGGTGCACGCCGACGGCGCACTGAAGCGCGCGCGTAGCACGGAACGCGTGGCGCAGCTGCAAGAGCAAGTCGCCAAAGAACACATCGCCGGCTTCACCGGCATCGCGCACACCCGCTGGGCAACCCACGGCGCGCCGGCCACGCATAACGCGCACCCGCATTTTTCCGGGCACGGCAAAGGCTCGGCGCGCATCGCCCTGGTGCATAACGGCATCATCGAAAACCACGACGAACTGCGCGCCGAACTCCAGGCCGCGGGCTACGCATTCGAAAGCCAGACCGACACCGAAGTCATCGCGCACCTGGTCGACCACCTCTACAACGGCGACCTGTTCGAGGCCGTCCAGCAGGCAACGCGGCGCCTGGAAGGCGCCTATGCCATAGCCGTATTCTGCCGCGACGAACCGCACCGCGTGGTGGGCGCGCGCCAGGGCTCGCCCCTGGTCGTCGGGCTGGGCAAAAGCGAAAACTTCCTGGCCTCCGATGCGCTCGCGCTGGCCGGCACCACCGACCAAATCATCTACCTCGAAGACGGCGACGTCGTCGATCTGCAACTGGCGCGCATCTGGGTGGTCGACCACGCCGGGCGCCCGGTGGAACGCCCCGTGCACACCGTGCACGTGCATACGGGGGCGGCGGAACTGGGGCCATACCGCCACTACATGCAGAAGGAAATCTTCGAACAGCCTCGCGCCGTGGCGGACACCCTGCAGGACATCGAAAGCATCACGCCCGAACTGTTCGGCGACGGCGCCTACCGGGTCTTCAAAGAGATCGATAACGTGTTGATCCTGGCTTGCGGCACCAGCTACTACGCGGGCCTGACGGCGCGCTACTGGATAGAATCCCTGGCCAAGGTGCCCGTGAACGTCGAGATCGCCAGCGAATACCGCTATCGCGACACCGTGCCCAGCCCCACCACCCTGGTGGTCACCATCTCGCAATCCGGCGAAACCGCCGACACCCTGGCCGCGCTGAAACACGCGCGCAGCCTGGGCATGGAACACACCCTGACCATCTGCAACGTGGCGACCAGCGCCATGGTGCGCGAATGCAAGCTCAGCTACATCACGCGCGCCGGCGTCGAAATAGGCGTGGCTTCCACCAAGGCGTTCACGACACAGCTGACGGCGCTGTTCCTGCTGACGCTCGCGCTTGCGCAAACCAAGGGCGTGCTGAGTCCCGCGCGCGAAGAAGAAATGCTCAAGTCGCTGCGCCACCTGCCCGTCGCCATCGCCGCGGTGCTTGCCCTGGAGCCGCAGATCATGGCCTGGGCCGACCGCTTCGCCAGCAAGGAAAACGCGCTCTTCCTGGGGCGCGGCATGCACTACCCCATCGCCCTGGAAGGCGCGCTCAAGCTCAAGGAAATCAGCTACATCCACGCCGAGGCCTATCCGGCCGGGGAACTCAAGCACGGCCCCCTGGCTCTGGTCACCGACGCCATGCCGGTCGTCACCATCGCGCCGCGCGACGAGCTGTTGGAAAAACTCAAGTCCAACATGCAGGAAGTCCACGCGCGCGGCGGCGAGCTATACGTATTCGCCGATGCGGACACGAAAATCATGAACAGCGACGGCATCCACGTGATCCGCATGCCCGAGAACTACGGCAAGCTGTCGCCCATCCTGCACACCATTCCTTTGCAGCTGCTGGCCTATCACACGGCATGCGCAAGAGGCACGGATGTGGACAAGCCAAGGAATCTGGCTAAGAGCGTGACGGTGGAATAGTCATTGAACTATGCTTGAGCGCTCTGAAGAGCGTGAATAAAGTCTGGCCGTGCCACGTTAACAGCATCTGGAACTGCTCACTGGTGTATTGGCTGCTCTGATTCGAATGATACGGGGCTTCGCGGGGACGGTCTTGACGATGTAATGCCATCATCAATGCATCGGTCGCCAGCTGGGAGCCCATCGTCGCTTGCATCGACCAGCCGACGATACGCCGCTAGGGCCAGTTGACACTATCTTAGAAAAATTGGATGCTTGTGTTTATGCAACTGACAGAAGCCCAATTTGAGCGAATAGCGGACTTGTTGCCGCGCCAGCGTGGCAACGTTCGGCTGGGCAATTTGCAAGTGATCAACGCGATCCTGTATGTGGCAGCCAATGGCTGCAAGTGGCGCGCACTGCCGGAGAAATACGGCAAGTGGAATACGGTCTACACACGGATGATGCGCTGGAGCCGAGCCGGAGTGCTGGATCGGGTGTTTGAGCATTTGCAGCGTGAGCGCCTGATGCGGGTGCGCATAGAGGCGCTGTGTCTGGATTCGAGCATCATGAAGGTGCATCCGGACGGCACGGGAGCGCGCAAAAAAACAGCCCCCAAAGCATCGGGCGCAGCCGCGGCGGGTGGAGCACCAAACTGCATCTGGTTGCCGCGGATGATCGCAACGTCGTGACTTGGAGTCTGACGCCCGGGCAGGCGGGGGATGCTCCCGAGGGCAGGCGCTTGATTGAACAACTCGGCCCCCACCACGGGCGCATGGCGCTACTCATGGATAGCGCTTACCAGGATGACGCAACCCGGGCGCTGGCCTGCGCACTGGGGATCGTTCCCATCGTGCCGCCTAATCCCCAACGCCGACTGCCCTGGGAATACGACAAGCGGCGCTACCGCCAGCGAAACCGCATCGAGCGTCTGTTCAGGGGAATCAAAGCCTGGCGGCGCGTGTTCACCCGATACGACAAGCTTGACGCCATGTTCGCCGCATTCGTCACTATCGTCCTTATCGCTGAAATCCTACGATAGTGTCAACAAGGCCTAGTACAGATCCATCACGGCGGCAACATACAGCCAACCCTCAGCCGTCCAGGCGTAAGTGAAATTTGCCGCCCACTTCCGGTTAGGAGCGTCGGCGGCGAAATCACGATCCAGTCCTCCCGACGATGACCACGACGCGCAACTTTGAAGCCAATTTCAAGGTCGTCAGCTGCAGGCAGGATCCGTCAAAATTAATAACCAATAGGAATTAAAAATATAACTTGCAATAAGGTTGTTGCATGCATTTTGTCCTTGTAAATTCTTGACTATGGACGATGCATAGCACCATTGGGCCGCAACCCTACGTTTGCAATTTATTTTTCAATTAGTGGAGACAATACAATGAAACACTCTTACACGGCGATTGTTGCCCGCTCATTTATTGCCGGGTTGCTGCTGGTCGGTTGGGGGAGCGCCACTGCTACCTCCTTTCCCGAGCGGACGATCCAAATGGTGGTCGGATTCCCTGGAGGGCAGAGCACTGACCTGGCTGCCCGGCAGATCGCCAAAGGAATGTCCGACATCCTAAAGGAGAGCGTCATAGTCCTCAATCAGCCGGGCGCTGGAGGTGGCATTTCGCACCGCACAGTCAAAATCGCAGCTCCCGACGGCTACACGCTCGTGATGGGCTCGACGGGCACGCTCGCCATCAATCCATCGCTCTACAGCAATCTTCCCTATGATCCGTTGGAAGATTTTGAACCGATCGTGTTGGCCACTGCGACGCCGCACGTGCTGTTCGTATCTGGAAAGTCGCCCATTAATAATCTGAAGGAGCTGGTCGCTTACGCCAAGGCTAATCCTGGTATTGTCGCCTATGGTTCCGCAGGAAGCGGGACAACCGGCCACATTGCGATGGAGTTATTGAAGAAGGAAACCGACATCGATATGCTGCACATTCCCTACAAGGGTTCACCAGCTATGGTGAACGGCGTGATCGGTGGGGATGTCATTGTCGGATTCGAACCGATCAGCACCTTAATAGCCATGCAGGAAAGCGGCCTCGTGAAGTTTCTCGGAATTGGCACCTTGACACGCCACCCTGGCTTCCCGGAGCTTACTACTCTGGCGGAGCAAGGTCTACCAAAGTTGGAGGTCGTCCCCTGGACGGCCATCCTCGCACCCAAAGGCACGCCCGCTCCTATCATTGAGAAACTCAACATTGTCATCAACGAAGTTTTGAAGGATCCTGAGCTTGTCGCTGAATACAACCGCAACGGTCGCTCTATTCTTGGAGGCTCATCAAGCGATGCAAAAAATCATCTTGAAAGAGAGCATGCTCGCTGGGCTGAAGCCGTCAAGATATCGGGCTCAAAAGTCGACTGAGCTTCTTTGAGCTAGTCGTTATGCAAGGAATCGACATGAAGGACGGTAGAAAAATGGTACTGACCTGCGCATTAAAGGGAAACAGGTGAGTTCGGCGGCGACACCAGGGGCATGGTCGCCCCATGCCCCCATTCGGGAGGACTGGCTTGCCCAGGACAGGGAGGAGGTTCTCTTTGCAGAGCTGCCAATAATCGATGCGCACCATCACTTGTTCGGTATGCCGGGCAAGCACTACGATAATGCCGATTTTCTCCACGACATCAAGCAACATAATGTCGTGGCGACGGTTTTCATGCAGTGCAAGACAAACTACAAGAGTGATGGTGAACCCGTCTTTCGCTCAATCGGAGAAATCGAGTTCGCACGGCAACAGCGGATCGAATCTCTTGAGCGAGGCAGCAAAACGGACATCTGCGCAGCGATCGTTGGTCACTTTGATTTGTCGCTAGGGGACGCCGTAGCGCCTGTACTGGAAGCGGGCATAGTTGCCGGTGGTGGCTTGTTGCGCGGCGTGAGGAATATCGTTGCATGGCACGATGGTATGCGTATTTCGACATCCAGCCCCTTGCATGCTGGCAGACTTGCCGACGCAAACTTTCGTCGCGGCTTCGGGCATTTGTCCCGCATGGGACTCAGCTTCGATACCTGGCTTGTCCATCCTCAAATTCCCGAACTGTGCGATTTGGCGCATGAATACCCCGATACGGTTATCGTTCTAAACCACTTGGGAGGGCCGCTGAGAATTGGGCCGTACCTGGGAAAAGATGATGAAGTGTTTCGCACTTGGCGCACCAATCTCGCAGAGCTTGCGACCTGTCCCAACGTGTACATTAAGTTGGGAGGATTCGGGATGCCCTTGCTTGGATTCGAGTTTCACCGCCAACCGAAACCGCCAACTTCGTTGCAGATTGCAGATGCGATTCGCCCCTACACCGACGCGTGCATTGATCTATTTGGCGCACAGCGGTGCATGTTCGAAAGCAATTTTCCAGTTGACAAAGGTAGCTTCTCATACACGACGCTGTGGAACGCGTTCAAGCGATTGACGGTTGGCGCGGGACAATACGAGATTGCGTCGCTGTTCTCGTGGACAGCTGCAAACGTCTATAAGCTCGCTGGCGTACTGGAACCGGCTGAAAAGTGATCGCTCGGTAGATACACAGTGATCGCACCTGCGGATCGCTGTAGTGGCACAACGAATTTGCCTGATAGGTTTAAAGAGCCTGAACAGGTCACCACGTCTGCTTTTTGTTCGACTTGTAATGACCCGGTAGAAACCGGCTCAGTAGCTGTTTACATATAACGTGGGCACGGTACCTGTTTGAAAGTAAAAGCGCGGCCGTTCCTTTTCCGGACGGCTGCCCCCCCCTGCGTTCGCCGAACTGAACTGACTACGAGCCCCTTCCGTTTCGACGACCAGGAAATCAGGAATCATATGCCGCCCCCTTTGCTGGGCGAGCATACTTCAGAAATTCTGGCCGATAATATCGGATTGCCACCAGACCGATTGGCCGCCTTGCACGCAAAAGGCGTATTGAAAATTCCGCCATCGGCAACTTCAGGAGAGCAACCTCATGGATGAGCGTGCGGCGGCATCAGCGTTCAATCTTGCGATAGAAACCCAAAAGCCGGAATTCGAGCAGTTTTTCCTGGCGCGCTTCCTAGGCTTGGAATTCGATTACACCGACGAGCGCTGCGTCGTCACCTTCGAGCCGAAGGACTTCATGTTCAACCCGCAAGGCTCCTTGCATGGCGGCATCATCGCCACGGTGCTCGACATCTCGATGGGGCATCTGCTCAATCACTTGCAGGGGCCGGGCACGACGCTGGAAATGAAGACCCAGTATGTGAAGGCGGTGCGCCACGGGAAAATCCGTTGCTGCGGCGAATTCGTGCGCCGCGGCCGCGGCATCTCTTTTCTGAAGTCGACGATGACCGACGAGGAGGGCGCAACCGTCGCCTTCGCAACGTCGACCTGGATGCAATTGAAGAAAAGCGCATAAGCCGGCGCACGCGGCACCGGGCGGCGCGTCGAGTTTGCCGGAGCCGGTCGCCGTCGGCCGCCACGCGCCCGGCACCCCGTACCCCGCGCCAGGCGCCGGCCCGGCTATCCGTCCATCTCGGCGCGATTCATCAGCCAGTCGTGGAACACCTTCAGTTCCGGTCGGATCGGGCGGTTTCCCGGCATGACGAAATAATAGGTATATGCGTGCATGTCGAGCTCGTGCGGAAACGCGTAGACCAGATCGCCGCTTTCAATGAGCGGCACCGCCAGCGCCTTTTGCGCGATTCCCACGCCTTGTCCCCGCATCGCCGCCTGGTACACCAGCACCGAGCTTTCGTAGTTGCGATGGTGCATGCCGTCCAGGTCCGTGTAGCCTTGCGACGCCAGCCATTGGCTCCAGTCGTCCGGCCGGGCGAGCGTATGCAGCAAGACGGTTTTCTTGAGATCGTCGAGCGTGTGCAGCGACTTCTTCAGCGCGGGGCTGCAGACGGCGGCGAGTATGTTGGGGATCAGGGGCAGGGCGACCAGGCCCGGCCAGTCGCCGTCGCCCAGGCGAATGGCGGCGTCCACGTCCTCGGTGTCGAAATCCATCCACTTCAGAGACGTCGTGAGTTCGATGTTGATGTCGGGAAACAGGCCGTGGAAAGAGGTGAGGCGGGGAATCAGCCAGTACATCGAGAACGTGGTGTACGCCCTGATTTTCAGGCTTCTCGATACGGAGCGGGACGCGACCTCATGCGTGGCGTGCCGGATGGAGTTGAGCGCCGAGCTGACGTGGGCATAGTATTTTTCGCCGGCCGGGGTCAGGGCCAGCTTGCGATGGCTGCGTATGAACAGCTGCGTGTTCAGGTGCTGTTCCAGAAGCTGGATCTGCTTGCTGACCGCCGCCGGCGTCACGTGCAGGGCCAAGGCGGCCTCCTGCATGCTGAGCAGGCGGGCGGTTGTTTCGAAGACCCGCAAGGCGTTCAGCGGGGGAAGCCGTTCGGCGGTTGGTGTCATGGCTGCGCTCGATTAACTTTTGGTTGATGCTCATATAGTAAATGTCGTTTGACCGCGATGGGGCCGCTCCCTAACATCCTGCTCATCGATTGCATCGGGAGACGGCAGTGAGCGGTAGAAGATTCGCAGTGGTCACGGGCGGCGCCAGCGGCATCGGCCTGGAAATCAGCACCCTGTTTCTGAAGAGCGGGTATGGCGTCGCGATGCTGGATCGCGACGCCGCGGCGCTGGAAGAGGCGCGCACGGCATTGTCCGGGGGCGGCGCCGACTGCTTCGCGGTGGTGGCGGACGTGACCGACGCGGCCGCGGTGCAGGCGGCCTTTCAGCAAATCCGCCGGCATGCGGGCAAGGTCGATGTGCTGGTCAACAATGCCGGCATCTCGCGCGACAACCGCCTGGTGAACATGTCGGAAGCCGATTGGGACTTGGTCATCGGCGTCAACTTAAAGTCGCAGTTCCTGTGCTGCAAGGAAGTCGTGCCCGACATGATCGCCGCCAAGCACGGCCGCATCGTCAATATTTCCTCGCGCGCCTGGCTGGGCGGCTTCGGCCAGGCCAATTACTCGGCGTCCAAGGGCGGTGTGGTGAGCCTGACGCGCAGCCTGGCCATCGAGCTGGCCAAGGACGGCATCACGGTGAACGCCATCGCGCCGGGCATCATCGATACGCCGCTGCTGCGCAGCTACAGTCAGGAAACACGCGACAAGCTGGCAAAAACGGTACCCGCGCGGCGCATGGGCGACCCGGCCGACGTGGCGCACGCGGCGCTCTTTTTCGCGGGCGAGCAAGCCTCGTACGTCACGGGGCAGACGCTGTATGTATGTGGCGGGCGGTCGCTGTCCAGCCCCAGCGTCTGAGCGCGGCTTCTACAGTCATACGGAGTTGAATCATGAATAAGGTTGTAATCAGTGGCGTGGGGATGACCCCCTTCGGAAAGTTTCTGCAGCGCAACGTCAAATCGCTGTGCGAAGCAGCGGTCAGGTCCGCGCTTGCGGATGCGGGCGTGACGGCCGACGACGTCGGCGCCGTGTACTTCGGCAATGCCGCGGGCGGCACGGTCAATGGCCAGGAGATGATCCGTTCGCAAGCCGCGTTGCGCAATACGGGCCTCGCCGGCAAGCCCATGTTCAACGTGGAAAATGCCTGCGCATCCAGCAGCTCCGCCTTGCATCTGGCGTGGGTCGCCGTTGCGTCGGGCCGACATGAGACCGCGCTGGTGGTGGGCGCGGAAAAGCTTTCCCATGAAGACAAGGCCGTCTCATTCGGCGCATTCGCCGGCGCGGTGGACGTGGAGGAGCAAATGCCCGAGGGTGTCGGGTCGGGCAGCGGTTCCATTTTCATGGACATCTACGCGGCGAAAGCCCGTAAATGGATGAACGCATGCGGCGCCGATGCAAGCGATTTCGCGCGGGTCGTGGTGAAGAGCCGCAAGGCCGCGTCGATGAATCCCTATGCGCAGTTCCGCAAGGAAACCACCATCGACGAGGTCCTGAATAGCCGCATGGTAAGCGATCCGCTGACGCTGTTCATGTGTTCGTCCATCGGCGACGGCGCGGCCGCCATCTTCCTGTGCTCTGAAGCATACGCGCGCAAGCTGCCCAACCAGCCGGTATTCATTCGTGCCAGCAGCATTGTGTCGGCCCAGCCCGGCAATCCGGAAGTGGTGGCCGTGCGCGCGGGGCGTGCCGCCTACGAGCAGGCCGGCATCGGGCCGGAAGACATACAGGTGGCCGAATTGCATGACGCCTCGGCGCCGGCCGAACTCATCCACTACGAAAACCTGGGCTTTTGCGCGGCGGGCGACGCCGCGAAGCTGATCCGTTCCGGCGATACGGACATCGGCGGGCGAATCTCGGTGAATCCCAGCGGCGGCTTGTTGAGCCGTGGCCACCCGCTGGGCGCCACGGGCGCGGCGCAAATCGTCGAGCTGACCTGGCAGCTGCGCGGGCAGGCGGGCGAGCGTCAGCGGCCGGGCGCCCGCGTGGCCCTGGCCGAGAACAACGGCGGCCAACTGGCCGGCGATTCGGCCGTGGCGCTGGTGACGATTCTGTCGACTTGACGAGCGAGGCGGGCGGCATGGGCGGAGCCGGGGCTAGGGGTTTCCACCATGTTTCCGCCAATAAAACGATATAGCGATTGACAGCCGCATGTGCGTGCCTATAATTCCTTTCATGTCTTTTATACGGACAAAAGTCCGGTATACGGACAAATTCAACCAAGCGAATAATTCAATCCCGGAGGGGCGGAAATGTTGTACTGCGTGATGATAGACGTCAATCTGCCGGCCGATATGGACTCGGCCGAGCTCGCCAAGCTGAAGGAAGTCGAACGCCTGCGCGCGATCGAGCTGCAGGAGTCCGGCAAGTTCGTGCACCTTTGGCGCGTCGCCGGCCGCATGGCGAATATCTCGATCTTCGACTGCGAAAGCAACGACGAACTGCACGAGCTTTTGACTTCCCTGCCCATGTTTCCGTACTTCTCGCTCAAGGTCGTGCCGCTGGCCAAGCACCCCAGCTCGATCAAATAGGGCATGAAGCCACCGGCACATCAACAGGTAGATTGCTATGCAAGTAAAGAAAATCGGCGATGTCACCATCACGCGCATCCAGGAATATTCCGGCCCCACGCATGCGCCGTCCTTCCTATTTCCGGACCTGGACCGCGCCGCCCTGGAAGAAAACCAAAGCCTGATGGCGCCCCGGCATTGGATCCCGCACATGAACAAGCTGGTGGTCACGATCCAGCTTTGGGTCGTGCATGCGGGCAACGACATCATCGTGGTGGACACCGGGGTCGGCAACTTCAAGCAGCGTACGGATATCCCCCGTATGCACATGCTCAACAACCTGATTCTCGAATGGCTGGAGGCCGCGGGCGCGCCGCCGGAAAAGGTGACGCACGTGGCGCTGACCCACCTGCACGCCGACCACGTGGGCTGGAATACGCACTGGGTCGACAACCGCTGGGCGCCCACCTTTCCCAATGCCAAGTACTACATTCCGGAAGCCGACTTCCGGTTCTGTGAATCGGGGCGCAACAAAGTCGAAGGCATGGACGTCTTTGGCGCGTCGTTCGATGACAGCGTCATGCCCATCGTGAAAGAAGGGCTGGCGGTGATGATGCGCCCCGGCATGGAAATCGCCGATTGCCTGCAAGTGGTCGACGCGGCCGGCCACAGCCCCGGCCAGGTGGCGTTCCGCGTGCGCTCGCAAGGCGAAGAGGCGGTATTCAGCGGCGACATATTCCATAGCCCGATCCAGATCGTGAAGCCGGAAATCAATTCCGGCTACTGTCTGTATCCCGATCAGGCCCGCAATACGCGCTATGAATTCCTGAAGCAGACGGCCAAGAGCGGCGCCTTGATGCTGCCCGTGCATTTCGGGGACCCGTATTTCGGCTACATACGCGCCGAAGGCGATGGCTTCCGTTTCGAGCCCGCGAGCTGGGGCGCCTGAATGAGCGGGGATGCACCCATGAAAGAAGCAGCGCCCCTGCCGCCCGGCCTCGCGCAGAAGAGCGCGGAGCCCGGCGTGAGCCGCAAGAAAATACACAGGCGCACCATCGTCATCGACGGGTATCGGCGCAGCGACGGCCTATGGGACATCGAAGGCGAGATCCAGGACGTCAAAGCGGTCGACCATGTGTTGAAAACCCACGTGCATCCGGCCCACACCCCCATCCACAGCATGAAGCTGCGCATCACCGTGGACGACACGCTGACCATCCGCGCGGCCGAGGCCGTCACGCTGGCGGCGCCCTACAACCCCGACTGCGGGTCCGTCGCGCCGGTCTATGCGGGCCTGGTGGGCCTTCGGATCCAGGCCGGCTTCCGGGGCGAGCTGGCAAAGGTGGTGGGGGGCGCCAGGGGCTGTACGCACATCACCGAGCTGGTCGGCAACCTGGCCACCGTCGCGGTGCAGACGACGGCGGGCCTGTTGCCTGCGAAGGAGACCGACAAACCGTTGCAGCTGGGCGCCTGCCATGCATACCGAGACTCGGGGACGCTCGTGCGCGAGCATTTTCCCAAGTGGTATCGTGCGCCGGAAACCAAAGAGTAGTAACTTTGCCGCCGATTCCATACACGGAGAACAAAAAATGAGCGACCCGGATTTCGTCAATTCGCTGGCAAGAGGCCTGGCTGTGATGAGCTGCTTTGGAAAAGGCCACGAAAAGATGACGCTGACCGAAGTGGCGCAGCGCACCGACCTGACCCGCGGCACCGCGAGGCGGTTCCTGTTGACGCTATGCAAGCTCGGCTACATTGCGACGGACGAAAAGCACTACTGGCTGACGCACAAAGTGCTGAAGTTCAGCAGCAACTACCTGGCTACTTTCGGTTTGGGCGAGGCCGCTTATTCGCACATCCAGGCACTGACGGACGCATTGGACGAAACCTCTTCCATGGCGGTGCTCGACGACAGCGAGATCGTCTATGTGGCCCGGGTGGAAAAGTACCGCATCTATTCCAATCGCATCGAAATCGGTACCCGCTTGCCGGCCCATTCCACTTCGATGGGCCTGGTGCTGCTCAGCGGATACACCGACGCGGAACTGGACGCCTGGCTGGCGCGCAACGAATTGGTCAAATACACGCCGAACACCATCTCGGACAAGCGCAAGCTGAAGAAAATCGTGCAGGCCGCCCGCAAGGACGGCTATGCGCTCAGCGACGGCGCGCTGGAGCTCGGCGTGCGTTCGCTGTCCGTTCCCATACGAGACAAGCATTCGGCGGTGATCGCCGCCATCAACGTGGTTTCATTCGCCGGCAAGATGTCCGGCGAGATGATGATCGAGCGTTACCTGCCGATACTGCAGGAAAAAGCCAAAAAAATAGGGTACGCCCTGGAACGCGATTGAGAGGCCCATGGCCCAAGGAGATAAAATGGACAATACGCGCAGATCCCTCATCAAGGCGGCGGCAGGCCTTGCCGCCCTGTCGTCATTCAACGTCAAGGCCCAGGCCGGCGGCAGCTACGTGCTGGGCACGCTGTTTCCCATGTCGGGCTCGGTGGCCGAGCTCGGCACGGTATTCACCAACGGCGTCACGCTCGCGCTCGAGCACATCGCCGCAGACAAGATGCTGTCCCGGCCCATGGTGCTCAAGGCACAGGACAGCCTGGCCACGCCCCAGGGCGGCGCGGTGGGCATGTCGCGCCTGGTGAACGTGGACAACGCGCCGTTCGTGCTGGTGGGCGTCACGGGCGTGTCCAAGGCGGCCGCGCCCATCGGGGCCAGGAAGAAGGTCGTCATGGTCAACGGCGGCGGGGTCAGCCCCGAGCTGGCCGAAATGTCTCCGTACTTCTGGAACCTGATCCCGCTGGCCGACCAGGAGATCCCGCCCGCGCTGCAGTGGTTGAAGAAGCAGGGCAAGACGCGTGTGGCGCTGGTGTACGTGGACGATCCCCTGGGCGCCGCCGTGCTGCGCCAGCTGAAGTCGGGGCTGCCGAAGGTGGGCGGCGAACTGGTCGGATCCTATAGCGTGCCGCCGGGCATGGAGCAGTTTTCGGCCATTGCCGCCCAGATCCGGCAAACCAATGCCGATGCGATCTATTTTGCCAGCTACGGTTCGCAGCAGCTGCAGATCATCAAGCAGCTGCGCGACGCCGGCCTGAATCAACAGCTGTTGACCTACTCGATCGGCAGCCTTCCCTCGGTCATCAACCTGCCCGAATCCGAAGGGCTGATCTTCACCACGCAGCTGAACGACCTGACGCGCTCCGACCCGATCACATCGCGATTCATCTCCGCCTGGCGCGAGAAATACAAGCGCGATCCGAGCAGCTATGCGCAGAACTATTACAACGGCGCCATGCTGTATGCGCAGCTGCTGGCCGAGCTCGAAAAGACCGGGCAGGATGTGAACGGCGACACCATGCGGGCGGCCATGCTGCGCATCCGGACCTTCAAGCTGGCGGGCGGCGACATTGCGTTCAACGACAACGGCACGTCCACCATGCCGATCCAGATCAACCAGGTCGTGGCGCGTGAAATGAAGGTCGTAGGCTGATCGGACGGCGAACGCAAGTATCGGGAGATGAAGCATGAGTCCAGGCATTGAACAACGCATACAACGGATCGAAGACGAACTGGCCATCGGGCAACTGCGGGCGCGCTATTGCCATCTGCTGGACGACATGGAATGGGAAGCCTTTGTCGGGCTCTTTACCGAAGACGGCGTTTTCGAAGGGCTGAACAAAGTCCAGGGCAGGGACGCCCTGATGGCATTCTTCTCGCAGGATGTGCCGCGCGTCGCCCAGCGTTTCTGGCATTTTTGCACCAACGGCACCATCGACATCGATGGAGACATCGCCACCGGCCGGATCTCCATGGAATACATTTCGGTGACCGATGGCGTTTCGTACGTGTCCGCGGGCCACTACGATGACGTGTGCGTGCGCGAGGCGGGCCAATGGAAATTCAAGTCGCGCAAGATCACGTTTTATTTTTACAGCCCTTTGTCGGAGGGTTACACCGGCACCCGGCCTGCGTCCTCCGTGTTCGAATGACACCGTATGCGGGCACCGGGAACAGGCATCTGAGCGCTTTTTATTTTTTCAACATATCGGACAAATGTCCGTATTACGGACTTTCTGGCGGATAAATAATGATTTCAAAGTTTGTGAGTTCCGTCGCGGAGGCATTGGCGGGAATCCAGGATGGATCCACCGTGCTTCTGGGCGGGTTTGGCGCGGTGGGCCAATCGGTTCATCTGATCGAAGGCTTGATCGAACAAGGCGCGCGCGACCTGACCGTGGTGGCGAACAACGCCGGCTACGGCCGCGTGGGCCTGGCCCGCCTGCTGGAAGAGCGGCGCGTGCGCCGCCTGATATGCAGCTTCCCGCGGATAGCCGGGTCGACGATATTCGAGACCCTATACAAGAATCGCGAAATCGAGCTGGAGCTCGTTCCGCAAGGTACGCTCGCCGAGCGGATGCGGGCGGCGGGCGCGGGCATCCCGGCGTTCTTCACGCCCACCGGCGTGGACACCATGTTGTCGGCCGAAAAGGAGGTGCGCGTATTCAACGGACGCCGATATGTGCTGGAAGAGGCCTTGCATGGCGACGTCGCCCTGATCGAGGCCTGGCGGGCCGACCGATGGGGCAACCTGACCTACAAGCAGTCCGGTCGGAATTTCAACCCGGTATGCGCGATGGCGGCCACGCTGACGATCGCCCAGACGCAGCATGTGGCGGAGCTGGGCGAGATGGATCCCGAAGCGGTGGTGACGCCGGGCGTCTTCGTGGACCGCGTGGTTCATCTGCCTTATGGCGCCCCTCAACTCTAGAACTGACAGGAAGCGGAATCATTATGTCGACGATAGCAGCGCAAGTTCAGCCCTGGACGCGCGACCAGATGGCCCGGCGCGCCGCGCGGGACATCCAGGAGGGCTGGTTCGTGAACCTGGGCATCGGTATTCCCACGCTCATCGCCAATCACGTGCCCGCCGGCAAGGAAGTCATCTTTCACGCCGAGAACGGCGTGGTCGGGGTGGGCCCGGCGCCCGATCCGGAACGCATCGAGCCCTGGCTCATCAACGCCGGGAAGCAATACGTGACGCTGCGGCCGGGCGGCTGCTTCGTGCATCATGCGGACAGCTTCTCGATGATACGGGGCGGGCACCTGGACCTCTGCGTACTCGGCGCCTACGACGTGAGCGCTCGCGGCGACATCGCGAACTGGGCCTTGTCCCGGGACGACACGGCGCCCGCCGTGGGCGGCGCCATGGACCTCGCGGTCGGGGCGAAGCGCCTTTGGGTGCTCATGGAGCATGTGAACAAGCAGGGCCAGCCGCGGCTGGTGAACGAGTGCCGCTATCCGCTGACCGCATTCGGGTCGGTGGATCGCGTATACACCAACCTGGCCGTGCTGGACGTGCGCCAAACCCATTTCCGGGTGATAGACATGGCGCCTGGCGTAACGCAGGACCATCTGATCAGTCAAACCGAAGCCGAGCTGCGGTTTGACTGATCGCAAGCAGTGACATCCACCAACTCAAGGAGACTGACAATGAAAACGACATGGCAATATACGATGGACGGCAAGCGGCATGCTTCCAGGCGCGGAGTCGCCGCCGCGCTCGCGGGACTGGTCCTGGCGGTGGCGGCGCCCGCGGCCGCCTGGGCGCAGAGCTATACATTGGGAACGCTGTTCCCGATGTCCGGCCCGAACGCCGAGGCCGGGGCCATCTATTCCAACGCCGTGGACCTCGCGCTGAAGCACCTGGAGGACGACAAATGGCTGAAAGGAAAAATAAGCGTCAAGCCCACCGACAGCCTCGGCACGCCGCAGGGAGGCGCGGTGGGCATGTCCCGGTTGGTGAACGTGGAGAAAGTGCCCTACGCACTCGTCGGCTTCACGGGCGTATCGAAGGCGGCGGCGCCCATCGGCGACCGCGCCAAGGTGCTGATGGTGAACGGCGGCGCGGTGGGGCCCGACCTGGCGTCATTGTCCAGGTACTTCTGGAACATCATTCCGCTGGCGAACCAGGAGGTCGAGTTCCTGATTCCATGGCTGGGCGAACAGAAGATCAAAAGGATAGCGACTATCTACGTCGACGACCCGCTGGGCCAGGGCATCTTGAGCGAATTGAAGAAAGGCCTGCCGGGCGTGGGCGGCGAGCTGGTGTCCTCATATAGCGTGACGCCCGACCTGCAGCAGTTCTCGCCCATCATCGCGCGCCTGCGCAACGACAACCCGGAAGTCATCTACATCGCGAGCCCCAACATCACCCAGATTTCGCACATCATCAAGCAAGTGCGCGACGGAGGCCTGAACACCCAGCTCATCACGTACGGCGTGGCCAACTTTCCGTCCATTTCGAAGCTGCCGGAAAGCGATGGCCTGATATTCACCAGCCAGGCCGCCGACTGGGCGTCTTCGGAGCCCACGATGAAGCGCTTCGTGGACGACTGGCGCAAAGCCTACGGCACCGAACCGACGACCTATGGCTTGAACTACTACAACGGCGCGCTGCTGTATGGCTATCTGCTGCGCGGCCTGGAGCAGGCCGGCAAGCCGGCGACGGGGGCGAATCTGCTTGAAGAGCTGGAGCGCGTGGGCAAGTATTCCCTGGCGGGCGGCGAAGCGCGATTCCGCGACAGCACGGTGACCACGGCCATGCAGATCAACCGCATCAAGAACGGCGTGACGGAAAAGATCAAGTAGGCAACCGGCCGGCCGCCATCGGCTGCGCCGATGCGCAGCCCAATTTCTGTTCCATCATTTGGGTCGAATTCATTATGCTGTTTCTTCAACTTCTGGCATCGGGAATCCAGACGGGAATCCTGTATGCGCTGACCGCGGCGGGCTTTGCGCTGATCTTCGGCGCGACCAAGATATTTCACGTCGCGCACGGGGCGACCTTCATCATTGCCGGCTATACGTATTACGAGCTGCATCAGCTGGGGGTGTGGTGGCCCTGGGCGACGCTCGCCGCGTTCGCGACCGCGATCGCGTTCGGCGTGGCCATGGCCCTGTACGTCTATCGGCCCATCCAACGCAGCGAAGGCTCGTTCTTCACGGTGTTCGTGGCCGCCTTCGGCGTGAGCATTTCGGTGCAGAGCCTGGTCCAGTACTTCTTCGGGCGCGGATCGGTCACGGTCAGCACGCCGCTCACCATGGCCAGGGAAACGCTGCCCGATCTGTATCTGGCGCCCATTCTGGCGGTGTCCATCGTCGTGGCGGCCGTCGTGTTCGCTTGCGTGGTCCTGTTCCTGGACCGCCGGAACGCGGGCCTGGGGCTGCGCGCGCTGTCCGAGAATCCGGCCCTGCTCGAGTCGTTCGGCCTGGACTCCAGGCGCCTGACCATCCTGGCGTTCGTGATCGGCTCGGCCCTGGTGGTGCCGGCGGCCATCTTCACGGCGGTCTCCATCGGCATCCAGCCGGCTTCCGGCCACCGCGTCATGCTCATCAGCCTCGCGGCCACCATCGTGGGCGGTATCGGCAGCCTGCGAGGCGCCGCCCTGGCGGGCTTGCTCCTGGGGGTGGTCGAGAACCTGGTCATCACGGTGGTCGACACTCAATGGAGCGAGGCCGTCAGCTTCCTGGTCCTGTTCGCTTTCATCATGTTCCGTCCTCACGGCATCTTCGGCATGGCGGTAAAAAAATGATCAATTACCTATTCAGCATCCTGACTCTCGTCACCATCTACGGCATCGCGGCGTCCAGCCTGAACGTGCTGGTCGGCTACGCGGGCATCTTCAGCGTGGCGCATGCCATATTCTTCGGCATAGGCGCGTACACCGGCGCGCAGTTCGCCCTGCTGGTGAGCCCGGACGTCGTCCTGGCCTGCCTGGCGGCGGCCGCCACGTCCGGCGTCTTTTCCCTGCTGCTCGCCGTGCCCGCCCTGCGTGTCCGGGGCGAGTACTTCGTGGCTGCCGCCCTGGGCTTGCAGATGGTGGGCGTTACCGTGTTCAGCGAGGCCCATGCGCTTACCGGCGGCCACGGCGGCCTGGTCGGCATTCCGCCCGCCACGCTCTTCGGCATGGACGTGTCCTCGCCCGGCGCATTCCTGCTGGTGTGCGCCCTCATGCTGGCGCTGGTCCTGTATGCGATTCGCCGGCTCATGCGGCTGAGCTTCGGGCGTGCGTTGATGTCCATCCGGGACAACGAAACCGCGGCGGAAAGCTTCGGCAAGAACGTGCCCAAGCTGAAGACCCTGGCCATGTTCGTGGGCTGCGCTTTCGCGGGCGTCGCGGGGACGCTGTTCGCTTTCAACCTGATGTTCGTCAACGTGGAGAGTTTCACGTTCGAGCAGTCGATCCTGATGCTGGCCATGGTCGTGATCGGAGGCGTGGGCACGCTGTCGGGACCGCTGATCGGCGCCATCGTGCTGCTTTCGCTGCCGGCCCTGCTCTCGTTCATCCCCTTCATCCCGCCGACGGAAATCGGGACGGTCCAGCAGTTCATCTACGGTGCGTTGATGACCTTGCTGATGATCTTCCGCCCCTCCGGCATCGCCGGAAAACTGTGAGGAGCGACGCATGTCGAACGTATTGCTGTCGATGCGTGGAGTGAGCATCAGTTTTGGCGGCCTGGCCGCGGTTCAGTCGGTGGACATGGATCTTCAGGAAGGCATCGTGACCGCGCTGGCGGGGCCGAACGGCGCGGGCAAGACCACGCTGTTCAACCTGATCACGGGCAACCTGCCGGCGTCCAGCGGGCAGATTTCCCTGCGGGGGAAATCCATACTCGGCCTGCGGCCGCATCAGATCGCCGGCATGGGCATCGCCCGCAGCTTCCAGGACCTGCGCCTGTTCACGCACATGACGGTGCGCGACAACGTGCTGGTGGCGATCGAGCCGTCCTCGTGGCTCTGGCAGCCGGGCGGCAGGGCCGCGCAGCGCGAACGGATGCGCAGGGTGGACGAGGCGCTGGAGCAGACGGGCCTGGCGGGCATGGCCGACAGCAGGGCCATCGACCTCTCTTACGCGGAAACCAAGTTCCTGTCGCTCGCGCGCATCATCGCCACGGGTTCGCGCATCTGGCTGCTGGACGAGCCCGCTTCGGGACTGGACGTCAACTCCCGGACGCGCTTCATCTCGCTGCTGCGCGATGCCACCCGCCGCGGCGTCACGATCTGCCTGATTGAACACAATCTGGACGTCATGACGGAAATCGCGGACCGGATCGCATTCCTGGACCGGGGCAGGAAACTCGCGGAAGACGTGCCTGAAAAGGTGCTGCGCGATCCTGAACTGATCTCCATCTACTTTGGCAAGAGCAGGTAATGAAAATGACGAATGTCGAAGTCGGGCTCGCCCCCGCCATGGCGGTCGAGCAATTGGCCGCCGGCTACAAGGGCCGGAACGTGTTTGAAGGGTTGAGCCTCAAGCTCTACACGAACGAGGTGCTGTGCCTGATCGGCCACAACGGTGCGGGCAAGTCGACGCTGTTGAAGGTGCTGTTCGGCCTGCTGCCGCATAACGCGGGCGTCATCCGCTTCCATGGCCGGGAGATCAAACCCACGCCCAGCGAGATGGCCGGCCATGGCGTTTCTTACGTGCCCGAGGGCCGGGGCGTCTTTCCCGGCCTGACCGTGAAGGAAAACTTCGCGCTCGCCCTGTGGTCGGCGAAGATCCAAGGCCAGGACGCCGAGCGGCGCATCGGTGAAGTGCTGGAGGTGCTGCCGCGCATCAAGGAGTTCTGGCAGCGGCGGGCCGGCCAGCTTTCCGGGGGGCAGCAGCAGATGGTGTCCATAGGGCGCGCCATGCTGGCCGAGCCGTCCATCCTGTTGCTGGACGAGCCCTCCATCGGCCTGGCGCCCAAGCTGTTCCAGGACCTGCTGGTCCCCATCCGCGAATACCAGCAGAAGCGCGCCATGTCGGTGCTGCTCGTGGAGCAGCAGGTGGGCGAGGCCTTCAGCGTGTCCGACCGGGTCGTGGTCATGAAATCCGGCGAGCTGATCTTCGAGGGCGTGCCGGGCGACCTGGCGGACGAAGGCAAATTGATGGGAATGTTCTGAAGGATTCTTCGGGACCACGCACGATCACGATTGCAGGAGCAAACACATGAAAAAGACCGACGCATACATTGTTTCACCGTTGCGGACGGGCATAGGCAAGTTCGGCGGCGGGCTGATGCCCTTGAAGGCCGATGAGCTGGCGGCGTTCATGATCAACGAAATCGTCAGGTATGCCGGGGTGGAGCCGGGCCTGATCGAAGAAGTGATCGTTTCGCAGTCCTATCAGTCTTCGGAGGCGCCATGCATGGGGCGTTACGCGGCGAACCTGGCCGGACTGCCCATCGAAGTGCCCGGTTACACGGTGGACAGGCGCTGCGGGTCGGGCGTGCAGGCGATTGCCGACGCGGCCATGCAGGTCCAGACGGGCGTGCTCGACTGCGCCATGGTGGTGGGCGTGGAAAGCATGAGCAATATCGAGTACTACTCCACGGACATGCGCTGGGGCAAGCGCCTGGGTTCGGTCGTCTTGCATGACCGTCTTGAAAGCGGCCGGGTGCGCTCGCAGCCCGCCAGCCGCTTCGGCGAATGTTCCGGCCCCATCGAGACCGCCGAGAACCTCGCGCAAGACTATGGCATCAGCCGCGAAGAGGCCGACCGCTACGCCTGCCACAGCCACCGCAAGGCCGCCGCGGCCTGGCGCGAGGGGCGCTTCGACAAGGAAGTGGTGCCGGTGCCGGTGCCGCAGCGCCGCGGCGACCCCGTTCTGTTCCGCGAGGACCAGGGCATACGCGCCGACATAAGCCTGGACGATCTGGCGAAGCTCAAGCCCATCATCCGGGGCGGCACGGTCACCGCCGGCAATGCCAGCCAGCAGAACGACGCGGCGGCCGGCTGCCTGGTGGTTTCCGAGTCCTTCCTGCAGCGTACCGGCATCGAGCCGATGGCCCGCTTGCTGGGGTGGTCGGCCGCGGGCTGCGATCCGCTGCGCATGGGCATCGGCCCGGTGCCCGCGGTCGCCCGCCTCATGCCCCGCATCGGCTTGTCGCTGGACGACATGGACGTGGTCGAGGTGAACGAGGCCTTTGCCGCCCAGATCCTGGCCGTGCTGAAGGAATGGGGCATGGTCGACGATCCGCGCGTGAATCCGAATGGCTCGGGGATTTCGCTGGGGCATCCCATCGGCGCCACGGGCATGCGCATCATGACCACGCTGCTCCATGAAATGGAGCGCCGCAAGGCGCGCTATGGGCTCGAAACCATGTGCATCGGCGGCGGGCAGGGCATGGCGGCCGTATTCGAGCGCATCGCCTGAGCGGTCTTCTGGGAAACACCATGACGATCCATCATTCCATTGACCGGCACGTCGCCACCATCGTGCTCGATGCGCAGGCGGCGCTCAATGCGCTCACCGTCGAAGACCTCGCGGCGATGCGCGATTTGCTCGTGTCCCTGCAAGACGACGATGCCGTCCGGGCCATCGTTCTGACCGGCGCCGGCGAAAAGGCTTTCTGTACCGGCGCGAATCTGAAGAAGACGATGCCGCCGGCCGCGGGTTTCGCCCAAGGCGCTTTCAAGAGCCGGCGGGCCGAGGCGGGCGGCGGCGGATACACCCGGCTCATCGACATAAGCGATCTGGACATCTGGAAACCCATCATCGGCGCCATCAACGGATATTGCCTGGGCGGAGGCCTGGAGCTGGCATTGCAATGCGACATCCGCATCGCAAGCGACAACGCCACCTTCGCCCTGCCCGAGGTCAAGGTCGCCAGCGTGCCCGCCGTCGGCGGCGTGCAGCACCTGATGCGCGCGGTCGGCTCATCCAATGCGTTGAGCCTCGCCCTGACGGGGGACCGGATCGACGCCGATCACGCGCTGCGCATCGGGCTCGTGTCGCAGGTCGTGCCCCAGGCCGAGCTTGCCGCGAGCGCGCGCGCCATCGCCGAGCGCATCGCGGCGAACGGCCCGCTGGCGGTTCAGGCCGTCAAGCGCCTGGCGCAGGAAACCAGCCACATGGCGCCGCGCGATTTCATCGCGCAGTCCAATCTGCAATGGGGCCTGCTGCGCGATTCGCGTGACCGCCTGGAAGGGCGCCAGGCCTTCGCCGAGCGCCGTACGCCGCGATACACGGGTGAATGAACGGCCGGTGCCGAGGAATGAACGAGAGGCCGTCCATGCATGGGCGAGCCGGTTGGCAATGACGAGAGGCAGCAAGTGAATTTTGAATTGACGCAAGACCAGGAAGCCATGGTCTCGGCCGTGCAGCGCGTGAGCCGGGACGCCATCGAGCCCATCATGGCAAGCCACCCCGTATCGGCGCCCTTGCCCAAAGAGGCGATGCTGCGCATCTATGCGCATTTGGCGGAACTCGGGATCACCGCGCCCCGGCTGCCCGAAGAAGCGGGCGGAGGCGGGCTCAAGATGCTCGACTACGGCATGCTGATCGAGCAGCTGCCGCCGGTGGTGGCTTTGTCGCTGATCTCGCATGAAGGCACGATATCGCGCATCCATGCCGGCTGCCCGCGGGAGATCCGGGATGCGTATCTCCCGGATCTGATTGCGGGGCGCAAGATCGCCTGCACCGCGAACAGCGAGGCGGACGCGGGTTCGGATTCCAACGCGGTCAAGACCAGGCTGGAAATCGACGGGGATCATGCCTACATCACCGGGCGCAAAATGTGGATCACCAACGCCTCCATCTGCGATGTGGTCAATGTGTCCTGCACCGCCGGTGCCGGCCCCGGCGGCAAGCCGCTCACCCGCCGAGTGCTGGTGGACCGCTCGCAGTCCGACTTCGAGGTGCGCGAAACCCCCGTCACCGGATTGCAGCAAGGCCATCTGAGCGAAATCGAGTTCGACCGCAGCCGCGTTCCGCTGAGCCATGTGCTGGGCGAGCCCGGCGATGCCGGCAAATACCTGACGCTGGCCTGGAACGCCAACCGCCCGTTGCTGGGCCTGATGACCGTGCACCTCGCGCAGCGCGCCCTGGACATGACGCGCGAGTACGTGGGCCTGCGCAAGCAGTTCGGCAAGACCCTGGGCGCGCACCAGCTGGTGCAGCAGGACCTGTCCGACATCGAGACCCGGGTCATGAGCGCAAGGCTGATGTGCTACTACGCATTGAGCTGCATGGACCGCGGGCTGCGGGCCAATGGAACGTCCGCCATGGCCAAGCGCTACGCCACCCATGCATGCGAGCGCGCCATCAACCTGGCCATGCAGCTGCATGGGGCGATGGGCATCACGCAGGAATTGCCGCTGGAGCGCATGTGGCGCGATGCCCGGATGTTCCAGGTGCCGGACGGCACCATGGGCATACTGGCTCTCATACACGGGCGCGAACTGACCGGCATCGGCGCCTTTCGCTGAGCGCGTGAACGCCAGGAGACGAGCATGAATGAAAAGACGTGGATCGAAGCCAACGGGATTGCGCTGCGTTACGCCTATCGCCGAGGGACCGATGCGACCTATGTGCTGTTGCACGAAATGGGCGGCTCCATCGAGAGCTGGGAAGAGGCCGCCGCACGCTTGCCGCCCGATGCCGGCGTGCTGCTGTATGACCAGCGAGGCTTCGGCCTGTCGGAAAAGGTCAGGAGCCCCATGACGATGGAGCAGCACGTCGCCGACCTGCTGGCGCTGCTGGATGCGCTGGGCATCACGCAACCCGTGGTGCTGTCGGGCGTGGCGGTGGGGGCGGGCATTGCGATGGCCTTTGCCGCCCGGCACCCCGAGCGGGTCGGCGGTTTGCTGGCGCTCGCGCCGGCCTGCGGCGTGGCGCCCGAACGTCGGGCGGCGGCCATGGAAATGGCCCAGCGCATTGCCGGCAACGGGCTTCGAAGCGAAGGGGCGCGCCTGTTCGAGACCGCCTACCCCGAGGCCTTGCGGACCGATCCGGCCCGCTACGAGTCCTACCGTTCGGCCTGGCTATCGGCCGATCCGCATTCGCTGGCGGCCATCTATCGCATGCTGGCGACGCAGGATCTCGATGCGGACGTGGCGGCCCTGCCCAAGGCCACCCTTCTGGTGGGCGGCACCTATGATGCGCTGCGCCCCGAAGCCGAGATCCGCCGCCTGGCCGGCCTGTGTGCCCACGCAGCGTGCATTTTCGCCCCGACGGGCCATTTCATGCAGGTCAACAGTCCGCGCTTCGTGGCGCATGCGTTGGCGGCGGTGGCGCGGGACGCCGGCCGCTCCGTGCGGGCGATCCAGGAATTTCTTGATGCGCCGGGCAACCGCCACGGCCGGAATGGGCCGCTGCGCTAGGGCCAGTGACACCTACCCTTTAGCGTTGACAGGCCCTAGGATTCATTTTCGCCGGCGCGGCGCCACACGCTTCACTCGCATATAACCATCCAGGAGACATCCGTGAAATCGATTCTATTCAAAGCCCTTTCGTTGGCCTCGGCAGCCGTCATGGGCCTTGCGGCGCCGCAAGCCATGGCCGCCGATTTCCCCTCGAAGCCGATACGTATCGTTGCGCCCTTCCCGGCGGGCGTGACGACGGATATCGTCGCCCGCACCGTCGCAGACGCCTTGACCGCCCGGCTGGGCAAGCCGGTCATCGTGGACAACAAGGCCGGTGCGGACGGCGTCATTGGCGTGATGGACGTGGTCAAGGCGGCGCCGGACGGCCACACCTTGCTGGTGGTGACGAACGGCCCTTTGTCGGCGGTGCCCAATCTGAAGAAAAACCCGCCCTATGACGTTCTGAAGGACTTGACGCCGATATCCGATATTGGCCGTGCCACCTTCGCCGTGTACGTGGCGGCGGAGGTCCCGGCAAAGACATTGCCCGAATTCATCGAATACGCCAAGGCCAACCCCGGCATGCTGAACTACGCGTCCGGAAACCTTACCGGACAACTGTCCTTCGCCTACATGGCCATGAAGGCCGGCCTGGACATGGCCCATATTCCCTACAAGGGGGAAACCAACGCGATGAACGACATGATAGGCGGGCGCGTCCAGGCGATCGTGGCGACGCTCGGCACCGGCCTGCCGATGGTGGAGGCCGGCAAGCTGCGCATCCTGGCGGTGATCGCCGGTGAACGCAATGCGGAAATCCCGGATGTTCCTTTGATATCCGAGGCCGGGTTTCAGGATTTCCCCATTCAGTCCTGGTTCGGCATGTTCGGCCCCGCCGGCATGCCCCCCGATGTCGTCACCAAACTGAATGTTGCCATGACGGACGCCTTGAACGACCCCGCGGTGCTGAAGCGCTTGAAGGGCATGCGCACTGAAGTGACGCCGTCGACGCCCGAGGGGCTGGCGGTCGTGCTGCGTGCCCAGCTGGAAGCCCATGGCAAAATCATTCGCGATGCCGGCATCTCTTTGGAATAGGACGCGGGCCCCGCGCCTTCGGGCGCCATGCAGATAGACGAGGAATGCCGATGATGCACCAGCGAGCCGCCAGCCACAGCGAAGCGACCATCCAATACACCGCGCAGGGGACGGGCTACCCCATCGTCATCCTTCCTTCTCTGGGAAGAGGCCCGGCCGACTACGACGAGCTTGCCGGGCTGCTGGCGCTGCGGGGTTTCAAAGTCCTGCGGCCGGTGCCCAGGGGCCTGCACGACGCCGCTTCGCGGGCCGCATCCGGCAAGCTGACGCTGCATGATTACGCCCGCGACGTAGCCGCCGTCATCCGGCGGGAAGGGGATCCGGATGCGGTCATCGCGGGCCATGCGCTCGGGAACTTCATTGCGCGCACCACCGCCGCCGATTTCCCGGCGCTGGTGCGCGGGGTGGCGCTGCTTGCGGGATCCGCCGGCAAGGCGCCCGAAGGCCAGGACAGCATTCCGGCCGATGTGCTCGAGTCGGTGTATGAAAGCGGCAATCCGTCGCTTCCCGACGAAGAGCGCCTCCTCCATCTGCGGAAGGCTTTTTTTGCTCCGGGCAACGATCCGAGCGCATGGCTGACGGGCTGGTATCCCGAATTGAAAGCCGTCCAGACCGCCGCATGGCGAGCCACGCCGATCGACGACTATTTTGCCGCGGGCTCGGCGCCGCTGCTGGACCTGCAGGCGGCGCAAGACACCGTCGCGCCGCGGCGGTTCTCACACGTCCTGAAACAGGCTTTGGGCGACCGGGTGACAGTCGAAGTCATCGATAACGCCGGTCACGCGCTGATTCCCGAACAGCCCGAGGCGGTCGCGCGCGTATTGGGAGACTGGGTCCGCAAGCTCATCGGCGATGGCGCCGCGTGACGGGCGCGGTCCGCGTCGCTGCCGGTCCTCGCGACTATGTAAAATCACCCGGATACGGTGAACCCCACAATCCCGAGGTGATGCCATGCCGGCGACCCCCAGCAGCTTGAACGTAGCCTACACGTCGACCGACTGGCGCGGCGTGGCGCTTTCGAACTTCACGCTTTCGCCTTTCGTCCTGGACGACACACTGCTGGCTTCGGTGGAAGGCTTCATCCAGGGCATCAAGTTCCCCGAAGACGATCCCCGCAGAGCGCAGGCCTTTCATTCCAGCGCCTGGGATGCGAAACGGGCCGGCGAGCAGGCGGGCCGTAGCGCCGTGTACTGGTCGGGGCAGTCGATTCCATTCGGCTCCATTGAGCATCATCGGCTGGTCGCGCGGGCCGTCCGCGCGCGCATCACGCAATCCCTGGGCTTGCGCACGGTGCTGATGTCCACAAAGGGAATGACGCTGGTTCACGATACCGGGCATGGGCCCGAGCCCGCCGTGACCTCGCTGCCGGCGGCGATGTTTTGCGCAACACTGGCCCAGCTCCGCGACGAATTGCTGGCAGAGGCTCGCTAGGGCCGGTGCCGCCCGTCTTTTTGCGTTGACGGGCCCCCGCGGCGGCATTGCGGGCCACGATCCCCGCGACTTCGGTAAAATCGGCGGAATTCATTTTCCCGTGTGACCGTGGACTTTCATTCTTCTCTTCCTGTCTGGCTGTACGCATGGTCGGGCCCGGGCTTGCTCGCGGCGCAAGTGCTATTGATCGCCGCCGGCGCCTGGCTGCTGCAGCGCACGCTGCGCAAGCTGATCCTGAAGGCCGGCGCCGTCTACGACTTGCCCAGGCACCTCACCAGTTCTTCGATGTGGCTGACGCGGTGGATCATCACGATAGCCGCGGCCATGCTGATCATGGGCAGGATAGGCGTATCCGGCACGGTGCTCTGGACGGCCTTCACCAGTTTCGCCGCGGTCGCGGCGGTGGCTTTCTTTGCCGCCTGGAGCGTGCTGTCCAACATTTTTTGCGCGCTGCTGATCTTCACGGCCCGGCCTTTGCGGGTGGGCGACTACGTCGAGATTCTGGATACGGCTGAAAAACCCGGCGCGAAAGGCGAGGTGATCGCGATCAGCCTGCTTTACGTGACCTTGCAGGACAGCCAGCCCGGGCAGGGCGGCGCGCTGCTGCAGATTCCCAACGCACTGATCTTTCAGCGCATCGTACGGCGCTGGGCGGGCGGGCCGCCGCCCGACGACGGGGCGAGCCGGGGGCTGACGGAGCTTTAGAGTCCGCGGCGCCGGCCTGGGATCATGAAGAAAATACCTGTTCGATGGAATCGGCATCGATGAAATTCAGGGCCCAGGTCTCCAGCTCGGGGGCTGCGCCAGCGTGGATGCTACCAGCGGCTGTGGGAGTCGCTGGTCGGCTTGCGCTGGTCGGCGAACCAGTCCATGAGGAAGTCCAGGAAGGCGCGCGTGCGCGCCGACACATGCTGCCGCCGGGGGTAGACCGCCACCACGTTGGCTGACGGCAGGGACCACTCCGGCAGGACCTGCCGCAGCCTGCCCGAGTTCAGGTAGCGGGCGATGTCCCATTCCGAGCGCATGAGGATGCCCAGCCCATCGAGCGCCCATTCCACCGCGGCTTCTCCATCGTTGCTGCTGGCTCGGCCCGCCACCTTGACCGTCTGCACGCGGTTGTGCCGCGACAGATGCCAGGCGCCGTAGGTTTCGTCGCTTTCCCGGATGACGATGCACTGGTGCGCTTGCAGGTCGGCGGGCGCGGCCGGCTCGCCCGCCCTGGCGAGATAGGCGGGCGATGCGCACAGCAGCCGTCGGTTGATGGCGAGCGTGCGGGCGGTCAGGCGCGAGTCGGGGGCGTCGCCAAAGCGGATGATCGCGTCGAAGCCGGAGTCCACGAGGTTCGCCGGCGTATGGCTCAGGTGCAGCTGTACGTCGATGTCGGGATAGCGCTGCAGGAAGCGCGAAACGGCGGGCGCGATGTGCCGCCGCCCGAATCCCAGTGTGGCATGCACCCTCAGCAAGCCGCGCGGCGCCGCCCTGCCGCCGGCCACGGTCTGTTCGAGCGCGTCGATTTCCTCGAGCAGTCTTTCCCCCTGGGCGAGATAGGCTTCCCCTTCGAGCGTCAGGCTGATGCGCCGTGTCGTGCGATTCATCAGCCGCACGCCGAGCCGCTGTTCCAGGCCGGCGAGGCGCTTGCTTACCGTGGGCGGCGTAACGCCGAATTCCTGGGCCGCGCGGGACAGCGCGGCGTGCTTGGCCAGCGTGACGAAAAAGCGAAGATCGGAGATGGCGTCCATGGCGAGCTGCGATTTTATTATGTCGTACAAAGAAATAATGTATTAGAAGAATCGACATTATGCTGAACTCAGGACATATTAGCATTGGTCTTGCCGGTTTTCCTGACCGGCATGGGAGCCCAAGGCTTCCCCCTCATACAACAATTCATCGGGAGACATTCATGTACAAGCTTCCTTTCGTGCGCCGCTTGGCCTGCTGTGCGCTGCTTGCGCTGCCCATCCTGGCGGCCGCGCAATCCTACCCGGAACGGCCCGTCAAGCTGGTGGTGCCCTACGCGCCCGGCGGAAGCGCCGACATCGCCGCGCGCCTGATCGCCGACGACTGGGGCAAGGCGCTGGGCCAGCCCATCGTGATCGAAAACCGCTCGGGCGCCGGCGGAAACATCGGCGTGGACATCGTCTCGAAGGCCAAGAACGACGGCTACACCATCGGCCTGCAGACGGTGTCGCTGGCGATCAATCCTTCGCTATACGACAACATGCCCTACGACACACTGAAGGACTTGGCGCCCATCGGCATGGTGGCCACTTCCCAGCACGTGCTGGTGGTCAATAACGACCTGAAGGCCCGGTCGGTGGCCGAGCTCATCGCCGCCGCGAAGGCTGCGCCGGGCCAGCTGCTCTACGGCTCGGCCGGCAGCGGCAGCACCTTCCACATGGCTGCCGAGCTGTTCAAGTCGGTCTCGAAGACCGACATCATGCACATTCCGTACCGGGGCGGCGGGCCGGCCATGCTGGACACCATTGGCGGGCACGTGCAAATGTCCTTTCCCGTGCTGTCGGCCGCCTTGCCGCAGGTGCAGGGCGGCAAGCTGCGCGCCCTGGGCGTGACCGGCCCCAAGCGTTCCGCCCTGATGCCGGACGTGCCCACGATCGGCGAGGCGGGCCTGCCCGGCTACAGCTTTGAGACATGGTTCATGGTGTTCGCGCCGGCTGGAACGCCGGCGCCCGTGCTCGAAAAGCTGAACGCCACCCTGAACCAGACGCTCGATTCCCCTGCGCTCAAGGAAAGGATGACGCGCGAAGGCTACGACCCGGCGCCTTCCTCGATAGAGCAGGCGCGGAAGCTGCTCGCAGGCGACATGAAGAAATGGAACACAGTGATCTCGGCGGCGGGCATCAAGGCCAACTGATCCCGCCGGATGAAGCAACTTGATTGGGATGACTACAGGATGAGCCTCCGCACGCTATACCAGAAGCTCGTCGAGTCGCATACCGTGACACGGCTGGACGACGAGAATGTCCTGCTTTTTGCGGACTTGCATTTGATGAACGAGTACACAAGCCCGCAAGCCTTCGCCGGACTGCATGAGCAGGACCGGGGCGTACCCCTGCCCGGCCAGAATGTGGCCGTCGTCAGCCATATCATTCCCACCCGGCCCGAAGCCTTGCGCGTCATCGCCGACCCGGCCTCGGCGCTGCAGGCAAGCAACCTCAAGCGGAACTGTCTGCGGCACGGCATTCCGCTGTTCGACACCAACGACGCGCTGCAGGGTATCGAGCACGTGGTGGCGCCGGAGCATGGGATGATACGGCCCGGCATGGTGGTGATCTGCGGCGACAGCCACACCACCACCTATGGCGCCCTGGGGGCGCTGGGCTTCGGCATCGGCACCTCGGAGGTCGAACACGTGCTGGCGACGCAAACGCTCGTCTACCGTGTCGCCCGCGACATGCGGATCAGCGTCGATGGGGAATTGCCGCCGGGCACGACCGCCAAGGACCTCATCCTGATGATCATTCGCCGCATCGGCGCCCAGGGCGCGCGCGGCTATGTGGTGGAGTTCCGCGGGTCCGCCATCGCCGCGCTGTCGGTGGAGGCGCGTTTCACCCTGTGCAACATGGCGGTGGAAGCCGGCGCCCGCGGCGCGCTGATCGCCCCCGACAGCCTGGCCATCGACTATGTGCTGGAGCGCGCGGCTGACATCGAGGGGCACACGCGCGAGCGCGCGGTCGCTCACTGGCGTGGGCTGCGGAGCGACGAAGGCGCGGTGTTCGACGTGGAGCATTATTTCGACGCCGGCCAGGCGGCGCCGTACGTCACCTGGGGCACCAGCCCCGACCAGGCGATTCCAGTGGACGGCACGATACCCGACATCCCCGCCGATGCCGCGGGCAGGCCCGACGCCTCGATGCAGCGCGCATTGCGCTATGTCGGCCTGAGCAGCGGCGACACCCTGCTGGGGCTACCCATCCAGCACGTGTTCATCGGCTCCTGTACCAACGGCCGCATCGAGGACCTGCGGGCGGTTGCCGGCATCGTGCGTGGCCGCAAGGTGGCCGAGGGGGTCAGGGCCATGGTCGTGCCGGGTTCCGGCGCGGTCAGGCGCCAGGCCGAGCGTGAAGGCCTGGACGGCGTGCTCATCGAGGCGGGCTTCGAATGGCGCAAGCCCGGATGCTCGATGTGCCTGGCGATGAACGACGACGTCCTCCAGCCTGGCCAGCGCTGCGCATCGACGACGAACCGCAACTTCGAGGGGCGGCAGGGCAGGGGTGCCATCACCCACCTCATGAGCCCGGCGATGGCCGCGGCCGCCGCCGTCACGGGTCGAATCACCGACGTCAGGCGATACCTGGCGGGCACGCAAGCGGGAGCGCAATGATGCACGACAAGCACCAAGTTATCGAAGGCCTGGCGGCGTCGATTCCCCTGGCCAATCTCGACACCGACCAGATCATGCCGAAGCAGTTTCTGCGGGGCATCGACAAGGCCGGGCTGGACAAGGGCCTGCTGTATGACATGCGCTTCGATGAGGCGGGCAGGCCGCGCGAGACCTTCATCCTGAACCGCCCGGACTATGCGCGGACTCGCATCCTGCTGGCGGGGCCCAACTTCGGCTGCGGCTCCAGCCGGGAACATGCCGTGTGGGGCCTGCAGCAGTTCGGCATACGAGCCATCATCGCCCCAAGCTTCGGTGAAATCTTCTATTCCAACGCCATGAACAACCGGCTGTTGCTGGTGATGGCTTCCGAACCGGACGTCCGGGCGCTCATGGACGACGTGTCGGTTCCGGAGCGCGGCCATATCGCGATAGACTTGAAAACGATGCGGGTGCGCAGCGGCAAACGGGAAATCGCCTTCGATCTGTCTCCGCGCCATCGCGGCATGTTCATCCAGGGCCAGGACCTGATCGGCGCTTCCCTGGCGCACCGCGAGGCGATAGAAGCGTTCGCCGCAAGGCATTGGCAGACGCATCCGTGGCTGAAGAATGTGGCGGGCCTGACGTTCGAACGGCTTGGCGCATCGGCACCGGCGTCATTCGCGGCGGCAAGCCCGTCATCGGCTCCGGGTTCAACTCCAACGGGCGCTATGGGCAGGGCGCGCTGATGCGCGGCCGCATCATTCCGCGCGTGCTGGAAGCGGGCCCGGCCTCGCCCGGCTGTTGGCCGAACGCTATGGCGATGGCCGGCCCAATAAAAAAGGTTTTCGTCTACGCCGCCGGCGGCTACTACTATCCCGGACGGGACCACGGCAAGCTGGCGGTTTTCCCGATGGCGTGAAAGTGGAGGACAGCTACATCGCCATGCCCGAATTGCCCGGCATAGGCTTCGAGGGGAAGGCGGACCTGTACCGCGTCATGCAGGCCCTGACCGCCTAGCAGGCGCCCGCCCCGTCCAGCCGGCCGCCAGGCTAGAGCGTCAGGCCGCCGCTGGCCTCGATCACCGTGCCGTTGACGTAGCTGGCGTCGTCGCTGGCAAGGAAGGCGTACACGTTGGCGATCTCTTCGGGCCTGCCGAGCCGCTTCAGCGGCACTTGTTCGCACATCCGGGTCAGCACGTTGTCGGGCACGCTGGAAAGCATGGAGGTTTCGATGAAGCCGGGCGCCACGGCATTGACGCGGATGCCCTTGGGGCCGAGCTCGCGGGCCCAGGTCTTGGTGAAGCCGATCACGCCGAACTTGGCGGCGGCGTAGTTCGTCTGGCCGAAATTGCCATAGATGCCGACGACCGAGCTTGCGTTGAGGATCACGCCGCTGCGTTGCGCCACCATGGTGGGAAGGACGGACTGCGTCACGTTGAAGACGCCTTTCAGGTTGACGTCTATCACCGCATCGAATTCGTCGACGCTCATTTTCTCGACACGGGCGTCGCGCGTGATGCCGGCGTTGTTGACCAGGACGTCTATCCTGCCGAGCCGCCGCACCACGTCTTCGACCATCGAGTCCAGCGCGTCCCGGTCGGTGACGTTGAGCGAGAACCCGATCGCTTCCGCGCCCAGTTCCTTGCATGAGGCGACGGTCTTTGCGACCGAGGCGTCGTTCATGTCGCATATGACCAGGGCGGCGCCTTCACGCGCGAATTTGAGCGCTGTCGCTTCCCCGATGCCTTGGCCTGCGCCGGTGATGATCGCGACTTTTCCTTTTAGTTTCATGTGGGCAACACTATCGAAGGTTGATGAGGGCGCCGGCCACCTGCGCCGTGACGCCTGTTGACGGGATCACCGGGATTTTATACGGCTTGCCTTGGCGGCCTTGCCCAGGATGGCCCGCGCGCAGGCGGGCGAACGTGCGGCGGGGACACAAAAAAATATTTGCAATCGCTTGCAATGAGGTTTATAGTGCCTCCGAAGGCTGCTTCATTTGGACTTTTGCAGTCAATTTTGCAACCGCTTGCAAAAATTATCAGGAATATGAAATGACCGTCAGATATTTGAAGAAAGGCAAGGACGACCAGGCGATCGCCGAAAGTGATGCAAAGGTTCGGGCCATAGTTGAAACGATACTCGCAGACATAGAAAAGCGGGGCGATGACGCCGTGCGCGACTTGTCGAAGAAGTTCGACAACTGGGCGCCGCGGGACTTTCATCTGGGGCAGGCGGAGATCGAAGCAGCGGTGAAACAGCTGTCGCCTTTGCAGATCGAAGACATCAAGTTTGCCCAGAAGCAGATCGGCGGGTTCGCGACGATACAGCGCGCATCGATGAAGGACGTCGAGGTGGAAACCATGCCCGGGGTGGTGCTCGGGCATAAGCACATACCGGTCAACGCGGTGGGATGCTACATACCCGGCGGCAAATACCCGATGATCGCCTCCGCCCACATGAGCGTGCTCACCGCCAAGGTCGCGGGCGTCCGGCGCGTCGTGTCCACCGCGCCGCCTTTCCAGGGGGCGCCTCATCCGGCCATTGTCGCCGCCATGCATTTTGCCGGCGCGGATGAAATTCTCGTGCTGGGCGGCGTTCAGGCGATTGGCGCGATGGCGCTTGGAACCGGCAGCATCGCCGCGGTCGACATGCTGGTCGGCCCCGGCAACATGTATGTGGCGGAGGCCAAGCGCCAGCTGTTCGGGCGGGTCGGCATCGATCTGTTCGCGGGGCCGACCGAGACCCTGGTGATCGCGGACAGCACGGCCGATGCCGAGATGTGCGCGGTGGACCTGCTGGGGCAGGCCGAGCACGGCCCCACTTCGCCCGCCATCCTGCTGACCACGGACGAAACCCTTGCGCGCGAGACGCTGGCGGAAATCGACCGGCAGCTGCGCATCCTGCCCACCGCGGATGTCGCGCGCATTTCATGGGCGGATTATGGCCAGGTCATACTTTGCGATACCGACGAAGAAATGATCGAGGTGGCGGACGATCTCGCCTACGAGCACGTGCAAGTCCTGACGAAAGACCCCGACTTCTTCCTCAAGCATTTGACCAACTACGGCGCTTTGTTCCTGGGGCCCCGCACCAACGTGTCTTTCGGGGACAAGGTGATCGGCACGAACCACACGCTTCCCACCAAGCGCGCGGCGCGCTACACGGGCGGGCTGTGGGTCGGCAAGTTCATCAAGACGTGCACCTATCAGAAAGTCACCAGCGACGAGGCATCGGCGCTCATCGGAGAATATGGTTCGCGGCTGTGCCACATGGAGAACTTCGCGGGGCACGCCGAGCAGGCCAATCTGCGCGTCCGCCGGTATGGCGACCGGGCCGACGTGCCGTGGTATGAGCCCGTCCCTCCGAAAGCGGCCTGAGCAATGCCCGCAAACTGAAAAGGGGAACGCCATGCGAACACCGAGTTTCCGTCTGGATGGGAGAAGAGCCCTGGTCACGGGGGGCAGCCGCGGAATCGGCCTGGCCGCCGCGGCCGCGCTGGCGCAGGCGGGAGCCCAAGTGGTGCTGGCCGCCAGAACCGAAAACGACTTGAAGGCCGCCAGGCAGCGGATAGAGGCGGATCAGCCCGGCGCCCAGGTAACGCTCTGGACGGTCGACGTTACCGACTCGTCCGCGGTCAGGCGGGGCATGGCCGAGCATGGCCCGTTCCACGTTGTCGTGAACAACGCGGGGACCAACCGGCCGGCCCTGATTTCGGATGTCGCGGACGCCGATCTGGATGACGTCATCGATCTCAACGTCAAGGCGGCATTCTATGTGACGCGCGAGGCGGTCCGCCTGATGCGGGAGAACAGCCTGCGCGGCAGCATCATCAATGTGTCTTCGCAGATGGGGCATGTCGGTGGGCCGAAGCGTACGGTCTATTGCGCGACCAAGCACGCCATCGAGGGCTTTTCAAAGGCGCTGGCCCTGGAGCTGGGGCCGGCGTCCATTCGCGTCAATACGATCTGCCCGACGTTCATAGAAACCGAAATGACCAAGGACATGCTGAATGATCCTTCTTTCAAGGAGTTCGTCGAGTCCAAGATCGCGCTGGGCAGGATGGGCCGCCTTGAAGACATCATGGGCGCCGTCGTTTTCCTTGCCGGCGATGCGTCCGCAATGATTACCGGCTCGGCAATCATGATCGACGGGGGATGGACGGCCGCCTGAGGCCATCGAGGCGGGCAGTACGAATCAACAAACTGAACCTTACGAGAGAGTCCTGTATGTCAAAGAAAATCGATCCCGCGCTGCTGACGCCGGAGCTGATTGAAGTGCTTACTTCGGTGGATACGCCGACCATATGCAACGCGCTCGAGGTCGCCACCGGCACCCGCACGAACAAGGGTTTCACCCGGGGGGCGTTTCATGCGGCGCATCCCGGCATGAAGCCCGTGATGGGTTTCGCGCGCACGGCCACGCTGCGCACCGCCCATCCCTATACCGAACCGCTGGACGCCATAAAGGCCAGACGCATCGCCTGGTACGAGCACCTGGAAGGCAAGGGCGTCCCCACGTTCTGCGTGATGGAGGACATCGACGACGAGCCTGGACTGGGCGCTTTCTGGGGGGAAGTGCACAGCAACGTCCTGAAGGGCCTCGGGGTCGCCGGAGTGCTGACGAACGGCGCCATGCGCGACTTCGGCATGCTGGCGGAAGGTTTTCAGATTCTGGCCGCGACCATTTCGCCCAGCCATGGCTACGCGCAAATCGTCACGATCGGCCAGCCCGTCCAAATTCACGGCCTGACCATCGAAGACGGCGACCTGATTCACGCCGACAGGCACGGAGCCGTGGTCATTCCGCCCGAAGGGCTGGCAACGTTGCCGCATGGCATAGAAGTCATCACGGCCAAGGAACGGCCCCTGATAGAGGCCGCAAAGCGCCCGGGCTTCTCGGTGGAAGACCTGAAGAGGGCCATGAAGGAAGCCGACGACATTCATTGACCGGAAACTTGTACACCGGTGGAACTTAGCCTAATTCAATAGGCATTTATTGGAGAGACGACACCATGAAGAAAAACCTTTTTTCGCGCGCATTGCTGACCTTGGGCGCCGCCATGCTCGGCCTGGCCGGCGTCACGGCTACGGCGACGGCCGCGGCCAGTAATTACCCTGCGGAGCCGATCAAGCTCATCATGCCGTATCCGGCGGGCGGCATGAGCGACGTATCCGCCAGGACGATCGCCGAAGCGCTTTCGAAGAAGCTCAACGGCAACATCATCGTCGAGAATCGCCCGGGAGCCGCATCGACGGTGGCCAGCAACTGGATGGTGCATCAGAAGGCGGACGGCTACACCTTGTACGCGGCGCCGGTATCGCTGGTGCTGAATCCCATCCTGCAGCCCGAGGTCGGCTACAAGCCGTATGAAGACTTCACGCCGATATCCATGCTGCTGTACTCGCCCTTCGTCCTTCAAGTGAACAAAGACCTCGGGGTGAGCAACGTGAAGGAGTTGATCGACCTCATCAAGGCGCGTCCCGGGAAGTTCGCGATCGGGACGTCGGGGGTCGGCTCCATCAACCATCTGGCCGCCGAATACTTCATCAATGAGTTCGGGCTGGACATGATCGTCGCCCATTACAAAGGCGGCTCGCCCGCGGCCAAGGACTTGGTGGGCGGGCAGATCCAGATGATGTTCTCCGCCGCGAACGAGGCCGCCCCGATGATGGCCGCCGGCAGGACCAAAGGCCTTGCCGTGACCACTTCGGAACGCTTGGCCATGCTGCCGGACGTGCCCACCATGAACGAAGCCGCCGGCTTGAAGGATTTCGAAGCCGTCTTCTGGATGGCGCTGGTGGCGCCCAAGAACCTGCCCGCGGACATCCAGTCGAAGCTGTCGCTCGCACTGCAGGAGCTGGGCAATGATCCGCAGCTGCGCCAGAAAACGGATGCCCTCGGCGTACGCCTGCATGTCTCCAAACCCCAGGAAGTGACGGACAATCTGCGTCACGACGAGAGGAAGTGGGGCGACATCATCAAGAAACTGAACATCAAGCTCTGATCATGAACGACATCAAGAAACGCAAGAAAACCCCGGAGACCTTGCGCAGCCACAGGTGGTACGGCGCGCAAGACCTCAGGGCATTCGGCCATCGGTCGCGCACCATGCAGATGGAGCTCGACCGCGAGGATTTCGTCGGCAAGCCGGTGATCGGCATCGTCAATACGTGGTCGGAGATCAATCCCTGCCATACGCACCTGAGGGCGCGCGCCGACAACGTGAAAAGAGGCGTATGGCAGGCGGGGGGCTTTCCCGTCGAACTGCCGGCGATCACGCTGGCCGAGACGATACAGAAGCCCACGACCATGATGTACCGCAACCTGCTGGCGATGGAGACCGAAGAGCTGCTGCGGTCGTATCCCATCGACGGCGTCGTGCTGCTCGGCGGTTGCGACAAGACGACGCCCGCGCTGGTCATGGGAGCGACCAGCATGAACCTGCCGACGATTTTTCTGCCCGCCGGCCCGATGCTGACGGCGCGCTGGAGAGGGCAGACCTTGGGATCCGGGTCGGACCAATGGAAGTACTGGGACGAGCGGCGCATGGGGAACATCACCGAAGAAGAACACCGGGAGGTGGAAGCCAGCATCGCCCGGTCTCCCGGCACCTGCATGACCATGGGAACCGCGTCCACCATGGCGGCGATCTGTGAAGCGCTGGGTGTTTCGCTCGCGGGGGCGAGCTCCATTCCGGCGCCCGACTCGGGGCACGGCCGCATGGCCGCCCAGTGCGGCAAGCGCATCGTGGAAATGGTATGGGAAGACCTCAAGATACGGGACATCCTCACGCCCGAGGCATTCCACAACGCCGCGACCACGCTGATGACCAACGGCGGGTCGACCAACGCCGTCATCCATCTCGTCGCCATGGCGGGCCGCGCGGGCGTGAACCTCGGCCTGGATGATTTCAACGCGATCAGCGCTCGCACGCCGGTCCTGGCGAACATCCGTCCGGTCGGGGACAAATACTTGATGGAAGACTTCCACTATGCCGGGGGGCTGCCGGCCTTGCTGCGGGAAATACAAGACCTGCTGCACCTGGATGCATTGAACTGCAATGGCAAGACGCTGGGCGAGAACATCTCCCACGCGAAGATCTGGAATGACGACGTGATCCGCCGCCGCGACAATCCCGTGAAAGCGGACGGCGGCCTGGTGGTGCTGCGCGGGAACCTGGCGCCCGATGGCGCGGTGCTCAAGACCGGCGCCATGGACCAGCGCTTCCTTCAGCATACCGGCCGCGCCGTCGTGTTCGACAGCTACGACCACATGATGGACCTCATCGATCGCGACGATCTGGACGTCGACGGCGACTCCGTTCTCGTCCTGCGCAACGCCGGCCCGCTCGGCGGCCCGGGCATGCCCGAGTGGGGCATGATGCCCATTCCCCGCAAACTGTTGAAACAGGGCATACGGGACATGGTCCGCATATCGGATGCGCGCATGTCCGGCACCAGCTACGGCACCTGTGTATTGCACGTCGCGCCCGAAAGCTGGGTGGGAGGGCCGCTGGCGCTGATACAGACCGGCGACACCATCAGGCTCGATGCGCACGCGAAGACCTTGGAGGTCCTGTTGCCGGACGAAGCATTGGCCGAGCGGCGCAAGAACTGGACGAGGCCGGCCGAGCGATTCCCGCGTGGCTATGGGAAGCTCGTCATGGCCCACATACAACAGGCCGATAAAGGCTGCGATTTCGATTTCCTGATGGGAACGGAACCGATCCCGGACCCCGAAATTCACTGAGGCGCACCATGCCGCACATACTCGTTTCGAAGAAGATCGCCGATCCCGGCATCGCGCTGCTGCGCGCCCGGGAAGGCTTTACGGTCGACGTGCTCGAAAACCCGGGGCCGGGCGACTTCACCGGCAGACTGGCCGATGCGGATGGCGTCATCCTGTTTTTCCAGCCGCTCAGGGCCGCCGACATTGCCGGCGCGCCGAAGCTGAAGGTCGTGTCGCGCCATGGCGTGGGCTACGATTCAGTGGACGTCGCCGAGCTGGACAAGCGCGGCATTCCCCTGACGATCACCGCGGGAGCCAACGCGGTCGCCGTGGCGGAGCATGCGCTGTCGTTGTTGTTGGCGGTGGCGCGGCGGTCGGTGTCGTTCGACAAAGACGTCCGGGCGGGGCTTTGGTCCAGGAACGCGTCGGTTCCGATCTTCGAGCTGTATGAAAAGCGCGCGCTCATCGTCGGAGCCGGGCGCATTGGCAAAGCCGTGGCGCAACGGCTGCGGGCGTTCGGCATGCATGTCGCGGCCTACGACCCGGCCTTGCCCGCCGGCTCGGCCGTCGGCGACGGCATCGAGCGCGTGCCGGACCTGGATGAAGCCCTGGCGCGCGCCGATGTCGTCAGCCTGCACATGCCGCTGACGCCGGATACGCGCAACTCGATCGATCCGCGCCGCATGAAGCAAGGCGCCATACTGATCAATACCGCGCGAGGCGGCGTGATAGACGAAGGCGGCCTGATCGACGCCCTGAAGAGCGGGCATATATTGGGCGCCGGCCTCGATGTGTTCGAGACCGAGCCTCTTGCGGCGGACCACCCGTTGTGCCGGGTGGACAACGTCGTGCTGTCTCCACACATCTCGGCCCTGACGGACGGCGGCTTGCGCCGCATGTCGCTCGAAGCGGCGCAGAACGTCATCGATTGCTTCGACGGCACGCTCGACCCGGGCATGGTCGTCAACAAGCAGGTATTGGCGACATGAAGCTGGATCGTCTGCTGTCGGTTTCCGACTTCGAACGAGCAGCCAAGAAATTCCTTCCGCGTTGCGTATACGGCTACGTGCGCGGAGGGACCGAAGACGAGCGGTCTCTGCGGGCCAACCGCCAGGCGTTTGACGAGCTTGGATTCTTGCCCCGCGGCTTGAACGTCGTCGACAAACGGGAGCTTTCGACGGAATTGTGGGGCCGCCGGTACGCCATGCCGTTGGGCATCGCGCCCACCGGCCTTGCGGGACTGCTGCGGCATGAGTGCGACCTGGACCTTGCGCGCGCGGCGCAACAGGCCCGCGTTCCCTTCATTATCAGCGGGTCTTCCAGCGTTCCCCTGGAAAAGCTGCAGGAAGAGGACAGGGACAACTGGTACCAGGCCTATTTCCCCGGGGACCGCGCACGGATGTCCCGCATTCTCGACCGGCTGCGCGCCGCGAAGATCGACGTGCTGGTCGTCACGATAGACACTTGCGTGGCGGCCAACCGGGAAAACAACGCCCGGATGGATTTCATCATTCCATTCCGAATGACGCCTAGGCTGCTGCTTGATGGTATGCTGCATCCCCGTTGGAGCGTGGGCGTTTTCCTGAAAACCTTGTATGCGAACGGGATTCCCAGATTCGCCAATCTGTACGAAGAAATCGGGCCGCCCATCACGCAGGAACCCGCCCACGGTTTCCGTACGGGTCGGGACAGGCTTGGCTGGGACGATATGGTGTGGTTGCGTGAGCAATGGAAAGGACGGCTGGTGTTGAAGGGCGTAATGCACCCTCTGGATGCCGAAAAGGCCGAGCAGATAGGCGCGGACGGGATAATCGTATCCAATCACGGCGGCCGCCAGCTGGACGGGACGATAGCGCCGCTTGCCGCCTTGCCCGCGATCATCGATACTGTGTCCGAAAGGCTTCCGGTCATGATCGATGGCGGGTTCCGGCGCGGCACCGACGTCTTGAAAGCCATTGCTTTGGGGGCCAAATTGGTATTCGTGGGGCGGGCAACGTTGTACGGCGCCGCAGTGGCCGGAGAAGCCGGGGCGCGGCGCGTGCTGTCCATTCTGGCCACCGAGCTGGATAGAGACATGGCTTTGCTGGGTTGCGCGAGCCTTTCGGAGGTCACGGCGGCTTTGCTCAAAACCCGGGCCGGCGCTGCGTTTGAGGCTGCGAACTATGACTGAATCCGTGAAACCGGCGCCCACGGGCTTGGGGCAATCGACACTGGCCGACGTGGCCGCTCTTGCCGGTGTAAGCACGTCGGCCGTGAGCCGTACGTTTACCCCTGGCGCCAGCGTAGCGAAAAAAACCCGGGCCCGAGTCCTGGAAGCGGCCAAGAAGCTCGGCTATCGCCCCAACGCCATCGCCCGCACCTTATCCACCCGGAAATCCCGCATCATCGGCGTGGTGGTCTCATATCTGCACAACCAGTTCTACCCCGCCGTCATCGAACGGCTGTCGCAGCTGCTGCAGGCCCACGGCTACCATGTGCTGTTGTTCATCAGCAGCGATTCGAACTCCAGCGACGACGGAATGGACTCGTTGGTGCTGGACATTCTTCAGTACCAGGTCGATGGAATAGTGCTCGCCAGCACGGTGATGTCGTCCCGACTGGCGGCGCACTGCCAGTCGGTGGGGATACCCGTCGTGCTGTTCAACCGGGTGGCGCCCGTCGAGGAGGCCAGCATGGTGACTTCCGACAACATCGAAGGCGGGCGCCTCGCCGCCCAGGTCCTGCTGGAACGCGGGGCGCGCCGCATAGGCTTCATCAGCGGCCTGGAAGATTCATCGACGTCACAGGATCGCGAGAAAGGCTTCATGGAAGAGCTGGCCCGGCACCGTAAAACGCTTTTCGCACGCATATCCGGCGAGTATGACTTCGGCGTGGCAAGAGCCGCGACACGGGAACTGTTCAGCCAGAAAAAACGGCCGGACGCCTTGTTCGTCGCCAATGACCACATGGCTTTCGCCGTAATGGATGCGCTGCGCATCGACCTGGGCCTGAACGTGCCGCAGGACGTCCAGGTGGTGGGCTTCGACGACGTCCCGCAGGCTGCCTGGGGCGGATACCAACTGACGACCATAGAGCAGGACTCCGAACTCATGACCCGGGCGACCGTGGCAATTCTGCTGGAGCATATCGAATCGGGCGCCGCCACGCCACGGCGGGTGGTGACCCCCGTACGGGCCGTCATTCGCGCCACCACGCTTCCTTTATAGATTATCGACGGGCCGCGGAGGCAAGGCCTGTTCGTTCGAAAATTTTTGCAAGCGATTGCAATTTCAGTGATTTGAAATGGAGGACGGCGCAGACGCCTGATCCCGGGTTGTTCATTTGAAAGAAAGGAGACTGTCAATGAAATTACGATCCACCGCGGGCTTGATCTTTACGAGCCTCATGCTGTCCGTGTGCGGGCCGTCATATGCGGCATGGCCTGCGGACAAGCCCATCAACTATATCGTGCCGTTCTCTCCCGGCGGCGGCACGGACATCATCGCCAGAGTGGTCGCGGACAAGCTGGGCGCCATGCTGGGAACGCCGGTCGTCGTCACCAACAAGCCCGGCGCGGGCGGCAATATCGGCACCGAGCATGTCGCGCGTTCGGCGCCGGACGGCTACACCATCGGCGGCGCGTCGATCGCGACTCACGCGATCAATACCAGCCTGTACAAGCAAATCGGCTTCGATCCGAAAAAGGACTTCACGCCCATCAGTCTGGTGGGAACGACGCCGAACGTGCTCATCGTCAATCCCAAGACGCCGTATCACAGCGTCAAGGATTTGATCGGCGCCATACGGAAATCGGCGGAGCCGATGCCGTTCGCGTCGGCGGGGGCCGGAACTTCTCAGCACCTGTCGGCCGAGCTGTTCGCGCAGACCGAGGGCGTGAAGTTGCTGCATGTCCCATACAAGGGCGCCGGCCCCGCGCTGTCGGCAGTCATGGCGGGAGAAGTTCCGTTCAGCTTCGAGAACCTGATCGTCGCCAGCCCGCAAATAAAAAGCGGGGCGGTCAGGGCGCTGGCCGTGACGTCGTCGAAACGGGAGTCTTCGTTTCCCGACTTGCCCACCATGCAGGAGTCGGGAGTGCCCGGCTATCAAGTCGTCTCCTGGCAAGCGATTTTTGCGCCCGCTGGGCTGGATGGCGCAATACGCGACCGGCTGAGCGCTTCGATACGGGAAATATTCAAGCGTCCGGATGTGATCGACCGCATGAAGGCGCTGGGCGTGGATATCGTGGCAAGCACGCCTGAAGAGCTTGCAAGATTCCAGGAGGAAGAGATCCGGAAATGGGCGGCTGTCATCAAGAACGGAAACATCAGCATCGATTGAGCGCCGGCGCCGCGGTTTGCGGCTGAAAACACGGAAGGAGGAGTTTCGATGAACGTCATGCAATTGGAAGCGGAAGTTCTTTATCGCCTGCCGGATTCTTTGCGTCGCGGCGCGCGCACACCATGGAGCGACGCCCGCGGAGGCGGGCCGCTGCACTCTTTTCTTGAAGGGCCGTCATTTGACCGCGCCGGCAACTTCTACTGCACCGATGTCTGCCATGGTCGGATTTTCCGCATCGACAGGCGGGGCAATTGGGAGGTGTTTGCCGATTACGGCGGCCAGCCGAATGGCTTGAAGATTCATCGCGACGGCAGGATATTCGTCGCCGATGCGCAGCGCGGAATCCTGGTCTTCGATCCGTCGACGGGTTCCGTTGATTCCGCCTGGCATGGCCCCGTGGACGCGCCCTTTCGAGGGGTCAACGACCTGCACTTCTCCAGCGACGGCACGCTGCTCGTCACGGATCCGGGCGCCAGCAGCCTGGCCGATCCGTCGGGGCGGGTGCTGGTTCAACGGCCGGACGGCGGGTTCGAAGCGATCGCCGAGAACCTCGCTTATCCGAACGGCCTGGCTCTGGCCCCGGGGCAGGACGCCTTGTGTTTCACCGTCACGCGCGCCTTGCAAGTGCTCCGTGCGCAATGGAGGGGAGCAAAGGCATGCAACCTGGGATTGTTCGTGCAACTTAGCGGAGGATTGGCCGGACCTGACGGAATGGCGTTTTGCGAAGACGGCTCTTTTGTCGTGGCCCATTCAGGGCTTGGGGCCGTATGGTGGTTTGACGAACTTGGCGAGCTTCGGGCCCGCATCAGGTCCAAAGCCGGAATCAGAACGACGAATGTCGCTTTCGACCCCGAGGCGCCGGACCAGCTGTATATCACCGAAAGCGAAAGCGGAGCGATTCTCAAGGCGACGCTTCCGGCGCGGGGCGCTCTTCTTTATTCCCATCGTTGATGCTGTAAGCAGTCTGTGTGGTTTTTCCAATATCGTCGAGGAGACACATGATGAAAATGAAATCGATAGTTTTGCCGTTCCTGGCGGGCGTTGCAATGTCATTGGCCGGCGGCACGGCTGTGGCGGCCTTTCCGGACAAGCCGGTGAGAATCATCGTTCCGTTTGGAACCGGAGCGATGATCGACATCATTCCACGGGAGGTCGCGACGGTGCTCAGCAAGAAATGGGGGCAGCCGGTCGTCGTCGAGAACAAGCCCGGCGCGGCGAGCATGATCGGGGCGGAATACGTTGCCAGGTCGAAGCCGGACGGCTATACCCTCTTGATGGCGTCGTCCAGCACCCTGTCCGTCGCGCCTTTCCTGTACAAGAACTTGCGATTCGATCCCCTGAAAGACCTGGTGCCCGTCACGCTGGTCAGCACGGCGCCGAACATCCTGATGGTAAGCAGCGCGCTGCCGGTTTCCAGCCTGTCGGACCTGATCCGGCTGGCGAAGGAAAAACCCGGGCAATTGTCTTATGCGTCGGCCGGCGTCGGGGGAATCATTCATCTGCAAACCGAACTGTTCAAGCGCGTGACCGGAACCGATTTCATCCACGTGCCCTATCCGGGCTCCCAGCAGGCGGTGGGCGACTTGGCTACGAATCGCGTGCAATTGATGATCGACATTCTCGCATCCAATTATGGGAACTTGCAGGACGGGCGCCTGAAGCCCCTGGTCGCGATGACGTCCCAGCGCCTGCCCCAGTATCCGAATCTTCCGACCGTGGTGGAAGAAGGCTATCCGGATCTGGTGACCGATATGTGGTTCGGCCTCGCCGTGCCGAAGGGAACGCCGCAAGAGGTCATTCAGAAACTGCAGACTGACATTTCCGCGGCGTTGAATGAGCCGGCATTCAAGAAAAAATACGCGGATATGGGTATGAACATGGTCGGCAGCACTCCGGAGGAAATGCAAAAAGTGGTCGACACCGCGGCCGCCAGATGGAAAAAAGTGATCGAGGAGTCCAAGATTTCCATCGAGTGACCGCGCATGGCCGGCCGCTCAGGCGGCCAGCCCCCCTCTTATGCCGCGCAGCGTCCGGCTCATGGCCTGGAAGCCCTGTTCCAGATCCGCCGTCAGGTCGGCCGGGTCTTCCAGGCCGATATGCAGCCTGACGCCCGGGCCGGCGTAAGGCCATTGGGTGCTGCCGCGCCCCGCCGGCGAGAACGGCAGCGCCAGGCTTTCGTAGCCGCCCCACGACAAACCCAGGCCGAACAGCTTCAGGCTGTCGATGAAGGCGTGCAGGGCGGGTTCGGGCACGGGCTTCAAGGCGATGGCGAACAGGCCGCAGGCGCCCGTGTAGTCGCGCTTCCATAGGGCGTGGCCGGGGTGGCTGGGCAGGGCGGGGTGAAGAACGCTGTCGACCTCGGGACGGCTTTCCAGCCACTGGGCCACCTGGACTCCCGACGCCCAATGCTGGCGCAGCCGCACGCTCATCGTGCGCAGGCCGCGCAGCGCCAGGAAGGCGTCATCGGGGCTGCAGGTCTGGCCGAAATCCTGCGAGGTTTCCCGGACGGCGTTCCAGCTGGCTTCGTTGCAGGTGGCCACGCCCAGCATGGCGTCCGAGTGCCCGACGATGTATTTGGTCGCGGCCTGGATCGAGACGTCGACGCCATGGTCGAATGCCTTGAAGAACAAGGGCGTCGCCCAGGTGTTGTCCATGACGACGTAGGCGCCGCGCGCATGGGCGGCCCGCGCGATGGCGGGGATGTCCTGCATCTCGAAGGTTTCGGAACCGGGCGATTCGACGAAGACCACGCGGGTGTTGTCCTGTATCAACCGGGCGATGCCGCCGCCCACGCGCGGGTCGTAGCGGGTGACGGCGACGCCGAAGCGTTTCAGGGTGCGCGCCAGGAACTGCGTGGTGGCGGAATACACGCTGTCGGTCAGCAGCACATGATCGCCCGTGGACACCAGCGCGGTCACAACGCTGGCGATGGCCGCAAGCCCGGACGGGTACAGCATGGTCCGGTGCCCGCCGCTGATTTCCGTGATGGCGTCCTGCAGCGCGTGATGCGTGGCCGTGCCGTAGCGCCCATAGATGCTGACGCCGAATTCATCGTCGGCGTGCCTGCGGTTCTTGTCCGCCCAGTGCGCCATATTGGGGCTCAGCAGCGTCGAGCCGCGCACAATGGGTGTGTTGACGACCCCTTCGAATCGCTCTGGATTGCGGCCGGCGCTGACGAGCCGAGTGCTTTCTTTCATGGGATACCTGCCTGTTTGGCGCGGCGGTGCGGGGCCCGCCGCGCATTGAAAAGTACAGGTTCAGTATAGGAGCGTGAACAGCGAAAATTCTGTCAAAATTCCCCCCATCCAGGTGCCCGGATGGGAATCATCCGCTTCGAATTCCTTAAAGGCTAGAATAATTTTTTTCGAAGCGGGTGCGGCGCTTAATCGAGCTTGATGTTGAGTTCCTTGATCAGCTTGCCCAGGGCGGCGATGCGGTCCGGGGGCGTGCCCATGGGCGCGAAGGCGCCGAACCAGGTGCCGGCGTCGACTTCCGGCATGCCGGCTGGATGAACTGACCACCGCGTCGAACCGGCTCAGCTGCGCCACGGGCGCGAATTCGGTCAAGGGCGCATAAGGCAGCTTGCGCAGGTGCGGCGTGATGGCGCCCACGGCGATGGGCGCGACCAGCACGGTATAGCCGTCGGGCTTCGCGGCGGCGGTGGCCTGCGCCGCTATCGAGCCCCCGCCGCCGCTGTGGTTTTCCACCACGACGGGCTGGCCGCCTGCGCGGGAGCCCCAAGGACCGCGCACATCGCAATCCCTGCGAAAGCGCGTGTCGCGGATGAAATTCTGCTGAACAAGATGGCTCCTCGATGAAGGGTGGGTCGGGCGTCAGCGACGGCCGGGTTCCGGCTCGCTGATGAAAGGGGGCGGCACGAACGCCCGGACGGGTTCGGGTTCGGCGTCCAGCCGTTCGATCTCGACGCGCGCCAGCTGCCCGCTGCAGCCTTGCGACAGCGCCGAGGTCGGGAGATCGCCGGTCAGGACATTGGGATTGCCATGACGGCACTCGGGCCGCGCGGCGGACGGGTCTATGGGGTCGTACCAGGCGCCGGTGGGCAGCTGCGCCACCCCGGGCATGACGTCTTCCGACAGCCGTACCGCCGCCTGGCAGCCGCCCCGCTCGTTGTACAGCCGCACGAGGCCGCCGTCGGATATTCCGCGGGCGGCGGCATCGGCCGGATGCATGGTGCAGACTTCGCGGCCATGGCGCTTGTTCGATTGGCTGTATCGGGCGAAGTCCAGCTGGCTGTGCAGGCGGGTGGCGGGCTGGTTGGCGATGAGCCACAGGGGATAGCGCTCGGTGGGCGTTTCGCGTTTGGCCAGCCACGCCGGGTGGCCGGGGCAGTCCTCGTACCGGAAGCCCGCGATGCGTTCCGACACGATTTCTATGCGGCCGCTGGGCGTGGGCAGCGGATGCGCCGCGGGGTCTTCGCGGAAGCGCCTGAACATGCCGCCGTCGTCGGGCGCTTTCTGGAGTTCCAGCCGGCCTTGTTCCCAGAAGGTATCGAAGTCGGGCAGGGCCTGGCCCGAGGACGCATTGCGCCGCTGCGTTTCCGAGTAGATCCAGCGCAGCCAGCCCATGGTGTCGCGGCCTTCCGTGAATGCCTCGTGGCGTTCCAGGCGCTTGGCCAGTTCGGCGAAGATGTCATAGTCGTCGCGCGCCTGGGCGTATGGGGCCGCCACGCGCTTCATGGCGATCAGCATGGAATCGGTCTGGGTGACGCCCAGGTCGTCGCGCTCCAGGGTCATGGTGCATGGCAGGACGATGTCCGCATGGCGGGCGGTGGCCGTCCAGGCGACCTCGTGGACGATGATGGTTTCAGGACGGCGAAAGGCGTCGCGCAGCCTGGCCAGCTGCTGATGGTGGTGGAACGGATTGCCGCCCGCCCAGTACACCAGCCTGATTTCAGGATAGCGGTGCACGGCGCCGTCGTAGTCGAATTCCTGGCCGGGATTGAGCAGCATGTCGCTGATCCTGGCGACGGGAATGAAGGCCTGCACGGGGTTGCGGCCTTGCGGCAGCGAGGCGAAGCGGATGCGGTTGTCGAGCCGCCCGTAGTGGGCGATGGTGCCCAGGGCATAGCTGTAGCCGCCTCCGGGCAGGCCGATCTGCCCCAGCGCCGCCGCCAGCACCAGCCCCATCCAGACCGGCTGTTCGCCATGTTCGGAACGCTGCAAAGAGTGGGACACCGTCACCAGCACCCGGCCTTGCGTCAGGCGCGCCGCCAGTGCGCGTATGGTGCCCGCGTCGATGCCGGTGATCCCTGCCGCCCAGCGGGGATCCTTGGGCTGCCGGTCGGCGGTGCCCAGCACGTAGTCCTGGAACCGGTCCCAGCCCACGCAATACCGGGACAGAAAGGCCCGGTCATGGCGCCCCATGGCGACGAGCTCGTGCACCAGCGCCAGCATCAGCGCAACGTCGGTTCCCGGACGTATGGGCACCCATTCCGCGTCCGCCCCCTCAGGCAGGTCGGTGCGCAGCGGGCTTACGTTGATGAAATGGCATCCCCGCCGGCGGGCGGCGGCCATGGACGGCTCTTCGATGTGGTGGCTGATGCCGCCGCTGGCGACCATGGAGTTCTTGGTGGCCATCCCGCCGAAGGCGATGACGCAGTCGGTGTATTGCTCGATCTGCCGCCAGGTGACGCCGCGGCGCGAGACATCGTCGAAAGGCCCGGCCACGTGCGGCAGGAGGACCGTCGATGCGCCCGCGCTGTAGCTGTTGACGGAGCGGACGTAGCCGTCCGTGCAGGTGTTCAGGAACCGATGGATCTGGCTCTGCGTATGATGAAAGCGCCCGGCGCTGGCCCAGCCGTACGAGCCGCCGAAGATTTGCCCGGCGCCGAATTCGTCGCGCACCCTGCGCAGTTCCCGGGCGACGAGATCGAACGCGCGCTCCCAGCTGACGGCCACGAAGGTGTCGCCGTTGCGGTCCGCGCCCCGGGTCGGACCGCGTTCCAGCCAGCCTTTGCGCACCATGGGTTGCCTGATGCGGGCCGGGTGGTTCAGGGCGTCGGTGAAGTTTCCGATGACCGGGCTCGGATTGGGGTCGTCTTCATAAGGGCGGACCTGCAGCCCGTCCCGGCCCGGACGGGCGTAGAAAGCGCCCCAGTGGGAGCTGTGCAGAATTTCTTTTTCTTGAAGCATGGCGGTTTTCAAGTGTAGTCCAGCGGAAGGGCGGTGGTCAGCTTGATCTGTTCCATGGCGAAGCTGGAATTGATGTCCAGGTAATCCATGTCGCGTATGAGTCTCTTGTATACGGCATCATAGGACTTGATGTCGGGAACGACGATGCGCAGCAGGTAGTCGGTTTCGCCGCTCATGCGGTAGAACTCGACCACTTCCGACATGGACGTGACGACGTCGTTGAATTTCCTGAGCCATTTCTCATTGTGCTGCTGCGCCTTGATGGCCACGAACACCGTGACGCCGACGTTGATTTTTTCGGGATCCAGCAAGGTTACCCGTTTTTTGATGACACCTTCTTTTTCCAGCCGCTGAATGCGGCGCCAGCAGGGTGTGCTGGACAGGTTCACGCGTTCCGCGAGCGCGGAAATCGAGATCGTCGCGTCTTCTTGCAGGATCTTCAGGATCGCTCTGTCGATTTTGTCGATTTCAATCATGGTTGCCTCGGCTGGAAAGGCGGATCAGGGGTTTCCGAATCTGGGCTCGCGCTTTTCCTTGAACGCGGCCACCCCTTCGATGGCGTCCGGCCCGGTCATCAGATCGTTCAGCTCGCCCATGTCGGGGTAGGCGGTTTCCGCTGGCGAGCGCGGAAGCGTGCGGGCGACGGCGCGCTTGATGGTTTTCAGCACCGTGGGCGACAAGCGTGTGAGCTTTTCGGCGAATTCCAGGGCGTCGACCGCCAGCGCGGAATGTTTGATAGGCGCCCGCCATGCTGGCGGTGTGCGACTGCACGGCCTTGGTTCCGGAAGAGCTGCGCCCCGCCTTGGTGACCAGCACGGGCTTGCCGGCTTGCCTGGCGGCTTCGAGCAGGGCGGTGAAGCGGCCGGGATTCTTCAGGCCTTCCACGTATAGCGCGATGACCCGGGTGTTGGCGTCGGCGATGGCATATTCCAGGAAGTCGCATATTTCCAGGTCCGCCTGGTTGCCGAGCGATACGCAAAAGCTGAAGGCCGCGCCGATGTCATAGGAGCGCGCCAGCATGGCGCCCGCCAGCGCGCCGCTTTGGCTGATGAGCGCGATATGGCCTTTGTGCATCGTGTCATTGCGGATGAAGGCCTGCGCGTTCAGCAGGCACAGATCCGAGGCGCTGCTGAAATACCCCATGCAATTGGGGCCGATCATGCGCATGCCCGCCCGCGAGACGATGTCTTCGACTTCCTGCTGCAAGGCCATGCCTTCGGGGCCGGATTCCGCGAACTGGGCCGTCATGACCAGGACGGCGCCGACGCCCGCTTGCCCAACCTGGGAGACCGAGCCGTAGGCTTTCAGGCCCTGGACCATGTCGGCCTTGGGATTGATGGGGAACAGCTCGCCCTTGAAGCCGAATTTGCGCAGCAGGGCAAGCACGCTGCCGCCCCACTTGTTTGTGTCGTTGGAAGCGCCGATGACGGCCACCGAGCGGGGGTTCAAGATGCTTTCGATCTGCTTTTGCACGGACATGGTCTGATTTGCTGTCGACTTGGTATGACGCATCATTCTAAAGAGACATATCCAGAATAAAATTCCAATTTTCCCGGTTTTAAGGGAAAAAATACGAATGCCTATTCCCATCATGCGCGCGTACCATGTGAAGTCCGACTCGGCAAGCGAGCACAAGGCCAATGAATTCATCGACATCGAACAGCTGGAAGAATGCGAGCGGTTCTTGCGGAGAATGGCCGCCACGCTGTAGGCATGGCGCGGAGCCGCGGCGGCCGCCGTTTTCAATTGGCTTCGGCGGACTTCTGCTCGAATTGCCCCTTCAGCATTTCGTAGATGGCCAAGGTCAGCGGGCTGATGGTGTCGGGGCGCGTCCATAGCGTGTAGGTCACCGGCGGCAGGGGTGGAAGGCCTTCGGCGTCTCCCAGCACCCTCATGTCCGGGCCCAGGAATTCGACGGAGCGTGCCGTTACGCCCAGGCCGGCGCGCACGGCGGCCTTGATGCCCACCAGAGTGGGCGCAATTGATGTGCCAGGTACGCTGGGTATGGCTCAAGGCCTCTAGCGCTATCCTGCGGAAAATGCTCAGCTCGTCCGCCAGGATCAGAGGCAGCGGCACCCGCTTGTTGTAGACGAAGTCCGCTGCGCAGATCCATGCGGTGGGAGAGGTCCTGAGCGCGAAGCCGCGCAAGTCGGGGGCTTGCCTCGTGGAGATCGTCAGGTCGATGTCGCCCGATTCCAGCGCATCCATCAGGAAGGGGCTGCGGTCCACGCGTATCTCCAGGCGGACGCGGGGCGCATGGCGGGCGATATGCGTGAGCACGGGCGGCAGGATGGTGTCCGCCACGTCCAGCGGAGCGCCCAGGCGGATCTCCCCTTCCATCTGCTTCCTGCCGATGCTGCGCACTGCCTCGTCGTTGATGGCCAGCATTTTTCGCGCATATTCCGCGAGTTGCTGGCCCTGGGGCGTCAATACTCTGTTGCGGCCCTTCTTTTGAAACAGCGGGCAGCCCATTTGCGCTTCCAGGCGCTGCATCTGCTGCGTGACCGCGGATTGGGTGCGGAACAACGCGCCGGCTGCGCCGGAAAACGTATTAGTTTTCTCAATGGTTAGCAGGGTCCGCAGCAGGTCGAGGTCCAAATTCATCATGGGGTTTACCCTAGTGTCCAGTTTTCCGGAAGGCCGCCGCTCATAGGGAAACAATAAGCACTGCTTATATGTATCTTATAACAATTAATTTGTGGACGGCTGCTGCGCCCTCTATATTTTCTTGGAATTATGGAGGAAGACATGCAAGCATCTAATGCAAAGCAATCGGCCGTCGCCGATTTCATCGATCTGGCAAAGCGACATGGGGGCGCGGGCGTCACGCGCGAAAGCCTGGATGTGATCAAGGAAGCGCTGGTCGGCCTCGCCTCGCAAAAGGATTGGTGGAACGGCGAGGAATATCCGGCTCCGGAAGGCGGCGAACTGCAGGCGCGGTACTTGATTCATCAAGAACCCGACAGCACGTATGCCCTGTACCTGAACGTGATGAAGCCGGGCAAGAAGATCGTGCCGCACAACCACACCACCTGGGCTTGCATTGCGGCGGTCGAAGGCACCGAAAGCAATTATCTGTACGAGCGCACGGACGACGGCGGCACGGCGGGGCACGCCACGCTGAAAGAGGTCGGCATGCAGCCGGTCGGGCCCGGACAGGGCATAGCGCTGATGGCGGACGACATCCACGCGGTGCGCATCGAGGACGCCAGCATCAGACACCTTCACATGTATGGCCTCGCCCTCGAAAAACTCGATCGGCGTCTGGCGTTCGACCTCGAGAACCATACCTGCAAGATCATGGACGTGGGCGTCAAGACGCGGCGGAGCGGCAGCTGATGGCCGAGGATGCACTCGCCACCTTGCTTGCGCGCCTGGGACGCCCGAGCCATGGCTGGGCCAACACGCCCATCGTGAAGGGCAGCACCTATCTGTTCGAGGACTTGGCGCAATGGCGCGCCGCCCGCGAACAGCGCGACGCGCAGCGCGTCCTGTCCTATGGCGCTCGCGGCAACGAAACGGTCTTTGCGTTGGAGGACGCCATCACGGCGCTGGAGGGCGGCTACCGCAGCAAACTGTTTCCCACGGGGCTGGCCGCGATTGCCGCGGCGTTCCTGGCCTACCTGAAGGCGGGCGACCACGTCCTGATTTCCCAAGGGGTATACCAGCCCGCCCGGCAGCTGTGCGAATCGCAGCTGTCCAATTACGGCATGCGCTTCAGTTTCTTCGACCCGCGCGATCCGGAGTGGAGGAAAGCGTTGATGCCCGAAACGCGGATGGTCTATGTGGAGTCGCCCTCATCGCTGCTATACGACATGTTCGACCTGCCGGCGATCGCCGAGGTGTGCCGGCCCAGGGGGATATTGCTGTGCGCCGACAACACCTGGGGCTCGTCGCTGATATACCGCCCGCTGGAACTGGGCTGCGACGTTTCCGTGATGGCCGCGACGAAGTACCTGGGAGGCCATTCCGACGTGATGATGGGGTCGGTCACGGCCCGGCAGGCGTGTTTCGCGGAGCTGGAGAAGGCCAGTGTCAATCTGGGGCAGACGGTGTCGGCCGAGGACGCGTTCCTGGTGCTGCGGGGCATGCGCACGCTCGATCTTCGCTTGCGCCGTCATGCCGACAGCGCCCTGGAGATCGCCGCGTGGCTGGCATCGCAGCCGGCGATCAGGACGGTTTTCCATCCGGCGCTGGAAAGCGATCCCAATCATTCCCTGTGGCGGCGCGATGCGCACGGCAGCAATGGGCTGGTCACGGTCGAGTTCGATCCGGGCCTGGATCATGGGCGCATAGAACAGGCCATTGGCGCTTTGCGGCTTTTCGGCATCGGCGCATCCTGGGGCGGGTACGAAAGCCTGGTGCTGCCCGTCGACGTGCGGCGCACACGCTATCGCGACGCGGCCGTGCCGCCGGGCTACCTGCTCCGCCTGCATATCGGGCTGGAAGATCCGCAAGACCTCAAAAACGATTTGAGCAAATTATTGGGCGCGTTGGCGCACTGAGCAACCGAGTGATTGGAACATGACGTATTCGACCTTGCGCTATGTGGACGCGCGCCAGCTGAAAGAGTGGATTCACGACGACGATGAGGTGGCGTTGCTGGACGTGCGCGAACACGGGCAGTATGGAGAGGACCATCTGTTTTTTGCGGTCTCCCTGCCCTACAGCGAACTGGAGCTGCATCTTGGACGGCTGGTGCCCCGGCCGGCGGTAAGGGTGGCGCTCTACGGCGATCGGCGCACGGAACATGTGGTGGCGGCCGCGGCACGGGCCATGGAAGGCCTGGGCTATTCCAATGTTCATGTGCTGAGGGGCGGGATCGAGGCATGGAAGGACGCCGGGTTTGCGAGCTTTGCGGGCGTGAACCTGCCGAGCAAGACATTCGGCGAGATCGCTGAACACATATACGGCACGCCTCGCATATCAGCGGGCGACCTGCATGCGCTGCTGAAGGATGGCGCGCGGAAAGTTCTGGTCGTGGACGGCCGCCCCGTGCCGGAGTATCGGAAAATGAACATACCGGGCGCGGTCTGCTGCCCCAACGGCGAGCTGGCCTTGCGTATCGGCGAGCTGGCGCCCGACCCCGACACCACCATCGTCGTGAACTGCGCGGGCCGCACGCGCAGCATCATCGGCGCCCAGACCTTGATCAATCTTGGCGTGCCCAACAAGGTATATGCCCTGGAGAACGGGACGCAAGGGTGGTATCTCGCCGATCTGCCGCTGGAGCATAAATCCAATCGCTTGTATCCCAAGGATGTCAGCGCGCAGGACCGAGACGCGTTGCGGGCGCGTTCCCAGGCCTTGAGCCGCCGCTTCGAGATCCCGATCGTCGACGCGGAGACCGTCAGGAGCTGGGTCCGGGACGAGACGGCGTCCGTATTCCTGTGCGACGTGCGCACCGATGAAGAACATGGCCGAAGGGATCTGCCGGCGGCGGTCCAGCATACCCCGGGCGGTCAGCTGATCCAGGCGACCGATCAGTACGTGGGCGTGCGCAAGGCCCGGATCGTATTGTGCGATACCGATGGCATCCGGGCGCCCGTCGTCGCCAGCTGGCTGAAGCAGCTGGGATGGAACGTATTCCTGCTGGAGGATGCGGACGGCTTGCGGGACCTGCCGGAGCCGAAGCGCTACGAGCCGGCGCTGCGGCACACACAGGACCTTCCGCTTGCCGGCCTGTCCGAATTCCTGAAGCGGAATCCCGATGCGCTGTTGCTGGACGCCCGGCCCAGCCTGAAGTTCCGCGAGGCCAGCATTTCAGGCGCACGCTGGACGACGCGGCCGAACGTGTCCATGGCGCTCGCGGGGCATGCGGACCATCCGGCGGTGCTGCTGGGCCATGGGAAAGACCGCTTGTCTTTGCTCGCCCAGGAGTTGGAAGCCAACGGGTTTGCGGACGTCCATATTTGTCTGGTGGGAGAAGGCTTCCCGCACTCGGCCGGCCTGCCGGTCGAGACCCATGAGCACATGCCTGACGAGGCCTGCATCGACTACCTGTTTTTCGTGCATGATCGGCACGACGGAAACAAGGAAGCCGCAAGAAAGTACCTGGAGTGGGAAACCAACCTGGTATCCCAGATCGACGAGCGCGAGCGCGACACATTCGCCATTGATCATTGACACAACTTAAAGGAGACAAGCATGAAACATCAAACCAAAAAGAGTCTGGCGCTGTGCGCGGCGGCGCTCGCCGTTGCCTGGGGAAGCAATGCGGCCGCCAACCGGCTGGACGACATCAAGGCGCGGGGAACCATTGTCTGCGGAACGCAGAATGCCAGCAGCCCCTACGGCTTCCAGGATCCCGATACCCGGAAGTACGTGGGGTACGACGTGGACGTCTGCATGGCCATCGGCAAGGAAATGGGCTTGAAAGTCGAGCACAAGCCGCTTTCCACCGAAGCCCGGATACCGGAAGTGCGAATGGACCGCGTCGACATGGTGGCCGGGTCGGTCGCCTGGATGCCGCAGCGCGCCGAGCAAGTGGATTTCAGCAAGCAGTATCTCCAGGGTTACATCAAGGTGCTGGTCAAAGGGGACGCGGCGATATCCTCGCTGAAGGACCTGGCCGGAAAGAAAGTCTGCGCATCCTCCGGTTCCAGTTCGGCGGCGATAGCGGAAAAGGTCTTGCCCGACGCCCAGGTGCTTACGTTCCAGACCATTTCACAGTGCTATCTGGGCGTGCAAAGCGGCAAGGTCGAAGCCATGACCGCGGGCGAACTGGTGTTGCGCCGTTTCCTGAACGACGCCGAGAAGGCCGGCACGCCAATGAAACTGCTGGACCAGCCCACCTATACCGAGCATATAGGCATCATCGTCAAGAAAGACCAGCCTGAACTGCTGGCCGCCGTCAATGCCGCCATAGAATCACTGGACAAGTCGGGCGAACTGACGAAGATCTACGACAAATGGATGGGCTCGCAATCCATTTACAAGATGACGCGCGACTTCGCCGTGGAGGACGTTGCGGCGGCCTCCAAGAAGGACGCTTCCAAGTAGAACGGGAGAACGGGGCGGGCGCCGCCCTGGCATCTTTGCATGGACATTTCTTTTTCATTGCTGTCGGATCCCGATGTGCTGCGGATGATAGGCAAGGGCACGGCGATTACCCTGAGGCTTTTTGTCGGCGCGCTGCTGGGCGGATTCGCGGTCGCCCTGCTGCTGTCGGGCGTCAATCTCATACCGTCTCGGCTGGTGCGCGGCCTGGTGTCCCTGTACGTGGAATACCACCGGAACGTGCCCACGGTCGTGCAGATCATGGTGTGGTATTTCGGCATGCCGGAAATCCTGCCGGAACCGATCCGGGTTTGGGTGAATCAGGGCAATACCGAATTCTCTTTCGCGCTGGTGGCCCTGTCCCTGAATGTCAGCGCCTATTACTACGAAGATCTGCGTTCCGGCATCCGGGCCATCGTTTCGACGCAGGTTGAAGCCGCCAGGTCCATCGGGCTGGGGGCGGTGCAGGCCCTGGTCTATGTCGTGCTGCCGCAGGCGGCCAGGTACGCGGTGCCTCCGCTCATCAACCGCTCCATCATCCTGTTCAAGGACACCAGCCTGGCCATGGTGATCGGCGTGACGGAACTGACTTATCAAACGAAAAAAATAGAGAACATCACGTTCCAGACGTTTGAAATTTTCTTGATCGGCACGGTGATCTATCTGTGCATGTCGCTGCTGATCGCCATGCTGGGGGCCCGGCTGTCAAGAAAGTACCCTCCGGACTTCAAGGTGCCGTCGTGATCGAGTTTCTTCATACCTATGGCTTGATGTTCCTGGTGGGGTCCTGGCCGAACGGGCCGATCGGCGGCTTCGCGGGCACGATACTCCTGGCGGCTCTGGGCCTCGCCGGCGCGTTTCCCTTCGCCATGCTTATCGGCATCGCCCGCACGGGCACCGGCGTAACGAGAATGGCTTCCACGATATGGGTGTACACCTTCAGGTCGATACCCTTGATCATGATAGTGTTCTGGGCCTATTTTCTACTGCCCGTCTTGTTGGGAACGGAGCTGCCGCCGTTCTGGATCGCCTTGGCGGCGATCGTTGTTTATGAATCGGCATTCCTGGCGGAGATCATCCGGGCCGGGATACAGTCCGTCCCGCAGGGCCAGGTCGAAGCCGCAAGGGCGGTCGGCCTCAATACGGTGCAGACATTGGCGAGCGTGCAACTTCCGCAGGCGCTGAGCAACATGATTCCTTCCTTGCTGAATCAGTTCGTATCGACCATCAAGGCGACTTCCATCGTCTACATCATCGGTGTGCAGGAAGCCGCATTTGCCGCGCAGCAAATCAATAGCATCGAGCTCACGGGCGCGCTTCGAACCTATCTGATCCTTGCATTGTTCTATTTCTTTTTATGCCTTGTGTTGTCCAGGCTGGCCAAAGCGCTGGAGAACCATTTGAAAGACAAGCAGATGGGCATCATCGCGCAAGCGAGTTGACGGGAGACGGGAGATGATTCAGTTCGAAGGCGTAAGCAAGTGGTATAAAAAATACCAGGCGCTGAACAATATCTGTGGTGAAGTGCATGACGGCGAGGTCTTGGTGGTGTGCGGCCCGTCGGGTTCCGGAAAGTCCACCATGATCCGCACCATCAACAGGCTGGAAGAAATCCAGCGCGGAACCATAAGGGTGCAAGGCAAGGACATTACCGACGAAAAGCTCGACATCAACCGTCTGCGTGCCGGCATCGGTTTCGTTTTTCAGCAGTTCAATCTGTTTCCTCACTTGTCGGTAAAAGACAATATCGCGCTTTCGCCGATCAAAGTGGGCGGCATGGCGCGCAAGGAAGCCTATGAACTCGCTGAGGAATTGCTGCGCAAAGTAGGCTTGGAAGAGAAGTTGAACGCCATGCCGTCAAACCTGTCCGGAGGCCAGCAGCAGCGCGTCGCCATCGCTCGCGCGCTTGCCCAGAAGCCGCCCTTGATTCTTTTCGACGAGCCGACCAGCGCGCTGGATCCTGAAATGGTGGGCGAAGTGCTGAATGTGATGAAGACCTTGGCGGCCGACGGCATGACCATGATCTGCGTGACGCACGAAATGAATTTTGCCCGCGAGGTGGCGGACCGGGTGTGGTTCATGGACCGGGGCGAAATCCTGGAAGATGCGCCGCCGGAAGAATTCTTCGTGCACCCGCGGCACGAGCGCGCGAAGAAATTCTTGTCCGAAATCGTGCATTGATGGTTCGGGCCGGCGCCAGGCCGGTGGACGGTTTGCTGGATGAGGGATGCAGGCCGCGTTGCGGTTCCCGGCGCTCTTAATTCGCCCCGATCCCGGCCGCTTTTATCAACGACCCCCAGCGTTTGTCGTCGGCCTCGACCAGCTTCGTGGCGGCTTGCGGCCCTTCGAAGTTAGCGACGCCGCCGGACTCCAAGATCTTCGCCTGGATTTTCTCATCGGCAAGCACGGCCTTCACGGCCTCGGCCAGTTTCTGCACGACGGCCGCGGGCGTGCCGGCCGGCGCGGCGAGCACCGTCCATGACGTCGTTTCGAGCCCGGGGTACTTCAGTTCGGCGACCGTGGGCACGTCGGGCAGGTTGCCGACGCGGGTTCCGGACGTCACGGCAAGCGCGCGCAGGTTGCCCGCCTTGATGTGGCCGACCGAATTGGTCGCCTGGTCGAACATGACATCGATGTGGCCGGCGACGACGTCGGTAAGCGCCGGGCCGTTGCCCTTGTAGGGCACGTGCAGCAGCTTGGCCTGGGTCTCGTGCATGAACAGTTCGCCGACCAGGTGGGTGGAGGTGCCGGCGCCGGCGGAGCCGAAGCTGATCTGGCCGGGCCGCGCCTTGGCCTGGTCTATCAGATCTTGCAAGGAGGCGATGGGCAGCTTGGCGTTGGCGACGATGACGTGCGGGGTGTCGTACAGGCGGGCGACCGCGGTGAAGTCCTTCAATGGATCGAAGGGCATGTTCTTGTAGAGATGGCGGTTGACCGTCATCAGCCCCATGCTGCCGAACAGCAGGGTGTGCCCGTCCGGCCTGGCGCGGGCTACGTATTCGGCGCCGATGTTGCCGCTGGCGCCGGTCTTGTTTTCCACGATGACGGGGTTGTTCAATTGCTTGCTGAGGCCGTCCGCAAGAATGCGGGCCACGGTGTCGCTGCCGCCGCCCGCCGAGAACGGCACCACGATGCTGATGACCCGGCTGGGGAAACCGGCGTCGCTTGCCGCCTGAGCGGCGGGCATGGCCACGGCCAGCGCCATGATGCCGCCGCAGCGCCGCAGGGCGCGGAATAGGGATGGGTTCATGATGTCTCCTTCATGTTTGTTGAGGGGGCGCCGGCGCAAGCCGTATCAGGCGGGGCCGGGGCGGGGCGCGTCATACCAGGACAGCAGCAGCGCGGGGTTCACCGCGATGCCCTCGTCTTCGGCGCGCTTTCGATTGGCGTGGCGGCGGTCGCCGGGCAGCCGCGACTGGCCGCTTTCCATTAGGGTGCGGGCCAGCGCCTCGATGCGCTGCGCGAACGCGTTCTCGCCGGACAGGCGGGGATCGATGCACAGCAGGAATTGCCCGGCCCTGGAGGTATGGGCGTTGGTATAGCCCGACTTGTCGATTTCCCATGAGAAATTCCCGCCGGTCAGCGCCGCGGCCAGGATTTCCACCATCATGGCGATCGACGAGCCTTTGTGGCCGCCGAAGGGCAGCAAGGTGCCGCCGTCCAGGATTTCGGCCGGATCCTCCGTGGGCTTGCCGAACTTGTCCAGGCCGGTGCCGGGCGGAACCGGCCTGCCGCTCTTGGCGGCGAGCTGGATGTCGCCCTTCGCCATGACGCTCGTCGCCTGGTCGAAGACGATGGGCGGGCGCCCGTCGCGCGGGCAGGCGAACGCCATGGGATTGGTGCCGTACACGGGTTTGGTGCCGCCCACGGGCGCCATGTGGCTGCTGGAGTTCACCATCGTCAAGGCGACGAAGCCTTGTTCGGCCAGAGGCTCGACGTCCAGCCACAGGGCGCCGAAGTGATGCGAATTCTTCATCAGCATGACGGCCACCCCGGCCTCGCTCGCCTTGCGCGTGAGCAGGGGCATGGCTTGCGCCAGCGCGGGCTGGGCGAAGCCGTTATTGGCGTCGACGAGCACGGTGCCGCTTGCGGATTCCTGGACCCGGGGACGGGCGCCGGGCGTGACCCAATCGGTGGCCAGGGTGGCCAGATAGGCCGGCATGCGATGCAGCCCATGGCTGTGCGCGCCGTCTCTTTCGGCATGCACGCAGGTTCTGGCCAGAATCCGCGCCGGACCGGCCGGGACGCCGGCGCGGACGAAGATCTCGGTGATCAGGCCCAGCAGGCCCTCCGGGCTCAGCCGGCAGGTGTCCGAACCCACGCAGCCGCGCAGGCGGTCCACGATGCCGTTGATTGCTTCATTGCTTGCCGCTGTTGGCATAAGATTCCTCCCTTGCCGTTTTATGATGGTTCTTCTTGGCGCGGCACTATTTTGCCGATAGCCCGGCGGCCTTGCCCAGCTCAACCATTTTCTGCTGGTCGCGTTCGACGAACCGCATGAACTCTTCATGCGTGCGCTGCGGCATGGGAATCCCGATCTCTTCCAGTTTCTGGATGATGGCCGGCTTGGACGTGGTCCGCCGCAGGGCGCTGCGCAGGTGTTCGACCACGGCCTCGGGCGTCTTGGCCGGGGCGGCCACCACGATCCATCCCACGAAATTGAAATCGGGATAGCCCGATTCGGCGACCGTGGGTATCCGGGGCAGGTCTTTGGTCCGGTAGCTGGTGCTGACGGCGAGCGGCTTCACTTTGCCGCTATCGATCATGGACGCCGCCGCGGTGGACGTATAGAAAATCGCGTCCACGTCGCCGGCGACCACGGCGCGCAAGCCGTCGGGCCCGTTCTTGTACGGCACGTGCAGCAGCTTGACGCCGGCTTCATGGGCAAGCATTTCGCCCACCAGGTGCCCCGTCGACCCCACGCCGGACGAGGCATAGGTCAAGGCGCCGGGATGCTGCTTGGCATGATCGATGAAGTCCGCCAGCGATTTGAAGCGTGATTCTGCCGATACGATCAGGAAGCTCGGCATGTCGCCGATGTGGCCGATGAAGGCGAAGTCTTTCTTGGCGTCGTATGGAAGCTTGTCGTGCAGCACGGGATTGACGGCGAACGTCGCATTGGATCCCACCAGCAAGGTGTAGCCGTCCGGCGTGCTGTTGGCAACATGGCCCGCCGCCACCGCCGTGCCCGCGCCGGGCTTGGTCTCGACCACTATGCTTTGGTTCAGCTCATCTTTCAAGTCGGCGGCAATGATGCGGGCCAGGGTGTCGGTGGCGCTGCCGGCGCCGAAGCCGACGACCATCTTCACGGGGCGGTCCGGATAATCGGCATGTGCGAGGCCTCCGCATAGCAGAAGGGCGAGCAGTATGGAAGTGATTCGTTTCACGGTTTTGTCTCCTGGATTTGTTTAAAGATCGAATTTGTACAGGCGGCCTTGTTTCATGATGACGCGCAAATTGGTGCCTTCGGCGTCGAACACGGTGATGTCGTCGTAGGGATTCCCGTCCACGACCAGCAAGTCCGCATAGGCGCCGGGCACCAGCTCGCCCAGCTTGCCTTCCTGCCTCAGGATGGCGGCATTGACCAGGGTCGCAGACCGGATGACGGCCTCGTTGGACAGGGCGCCGGCCTGGATCGCAAGGCCTTCGCATTGATAGTGCTGGGTGTGCATGGACAGGTCCGTTCCGAAGCCGATGCGAACGCCCGCTTTTTCGCAGATGCCCAGCGACTTCAGGCCGGCTGCGTGGACCTGCTCGTTCTTGGCGAGGCTGTCCGGCGATTTGCCCGATGCCGGGCCCAGGCGTTTGTTCACCTCATAGACGATCAGGGTGGGCACGAGAAAAGCTTCTTTTTCCGCCATGATGGCGGCCGTTTCGGGCGTCAGGAAATTGCCGTGCTCGATGGTCCTGACGCCCAGTTCGATGCCGCGCCGGACGGCTTCGTCTGAATAGGCGTGGGCGCATACATAGGATCCCCAGCGCGTGGCCTCCTGGACCGCGGCATCGATTTCGTCTTCCCTGTACTGGAGGCTGTACAGCGGATCATTGGGAGAGGCGACACCGCCGCTGAGCATGATCTTGATGTGGTCCGCGCCTTTGCGCAGTTCTTCGCGGACCGCCTTGACGACTTCCGGGACGCCGTCGGCCATGACGCTGAACAGGGACAGCCCGGTGCAGCAGGCGCAGCCGTAGCCGCTTTCGGCGCGATTGCGGAAATCGCCGTGGCCGCCCGTCTGGCTGACCGCGCGCCCGCCCATGAAGAGCCGCGGGGCTTCCACGTACTGCGCCTCGATGGCGTCGCGCATGCCGTAGTCGCCGCCGGCGACGTCGCGCACCGTGGTGAAACCGCGCTGCAGCATGCCCCGCAGCACGACGGTCGACTTGGCCGCCATGTATGTGGGACTGACTTGGCCCAGCCCGGCGATGTTCGCCTCGTTCATGTAGATGTGCACATGCGCGTCGATGAGGCCCGGCATAACCGTCCTGCCTTGCAGGTCGATGACTTGCGCGCCCTGGCATTCCGTGGCGCCTTGCCGGACGTCCTGGACGTACCCGTCCCTGACGGCGATTTCGTAGCCGTCGAGCAGGCGCCCCTGGCGCGGGTCCAGCAGCTTGCCGTTCTTCAGAATAAAAGCATTGTTCATGGATGCGGCGTCCCGTTCGCGTTCAAAGTATGCCCAGCTCAGGATAGGGCCGGTTGTTTTCGACCCGTTCGTAGCCGAGTCGCGTGAGATCGAGGGTTTCGTAGCGGCCCTTGACGATGAGTTCGGCGATGGCCAGACCGGCGGCCGGGGCGTGCATCATTCCATGCCCGGAGAAGCCGGCGACCGTATACAGATTGGGCAGCCTGGAGTTCCAGGCGCCGATGACCGCGTTGCCGTCCAGTTCGTTGACTTCATAGAGCCCCGACCAGGTGCGATGGCACTTGGCGGCCTCGAAGGCGGGGAAGCGGTGTGCCACGGCCGGCCAGACGACGTTTTCGAAATAATCGTGGTCCACTTCGAAGTTGTAGCCGCGCGCGGCGCTGCCGTCGACCAGGCCGCCCGAATAGCCTTGGCCTTCCGAGCGGAAAGCCAGGCGCGAGAGGTCTTTGACATAGGGCAGGTGGCCGACCTTGGTGCCGGGGGTGAAGTAGTGCTCGAAGCGGCGCATGGGGGATACGGGAAGGTTCATGCCGAACATCTTGGCGACGTCGCCGGACCAGGCGCCGGTCGCGTTGACGAAGGCGTCGGCGCGTACGGTCGCGCCATCGTCCAGCCGGACGGACACGGCCTTCACGCCGCTGGTTTCGGCGCCGACGACGCGCGCCGCGATATAGACGGCGCCGAGGTCGACGGCCTTGTGGCGAAAGCCCCACAGCAGGCCGTTCGGGTCGCACCACCCGTCATGCGGGGTATGGGCGCCGGCGCCCAGGTCGCCCACATGCATCGCGGGAAAGCGGTCTTTCAATTCCGAAGGCGAAAGCAGTTCGACCGTTGCGCCTTGGGACCGCTGGAAGGCGGCGTTCTTTTCGAGCTGGGCCGCGTGTTCCGGCGGGACGATGAACAAATAGCCGCCTTCGACCCAGTCCACGTGGGCCGGATGCTTGCCGGTCGACATGGTGCGCTCGAAATTCTTGATGAAATCGATGCTGAAGAGCGACATCGCGATGTTTTCTTCGCCGGTGAACTGCACCCGGCAACCGCCGGAGGACCGCAGCGCCGAAGCGTATTCATAAGTGGGATCGGGTTCCATGACGCAAACCGACAGCTGCGGGTCTTGCTTCAACAGGAAATAGGCGACCGCCGATCCGATCACGCCGCCGCCGATGACGGCGACGTCGAATTTTTTCTGGGTGGTATTCATGTCTCTCCGGCCAGTGGTTGGATGCATGAAGATCGTATCCGTTATTGGATCCATTTGTCAACGCTTCGCCGGAAATGGAATCAAACCCCATGCGGAGCCAGGCCTTTCCCGTTCGAGCGTCTGGGAGGAGTTGGATCCCGTGTCGGATTCAATTTATCATTTCATTCTTCGGAACCGTTTGCCATGAAGGAATCATCGATGAATGAAGAAGTGGGCCGGGCTTTGTCCGCCGATGCGATCACGACTGAATTGCGTGCCATGATTCTGTCCGGCGGTTTTCCCATAGGCGTGCAGCTGAAGCAGGAAGCGCTGGCCAAACGCTTCGGGGTCAGCCGCATACCCGTGCGCGAAGCATTGAAGCGCCTGCAAGTGGAGGGCTTGGTGGAGCATACGCCCCATCAGGGTTCGATCGTCGCCGGGCAGACCATACCGCAGCTTCTGGAGACGCTGGACATCCGCATCGGCCTGGAAACGCGCGCGCTGAAACTGGCGATCCCCAACATGCAGGAATCGGATTTTCGCGCCGCCGAGGAAATTCTCGCCAAGTACGACCAAAGCGATCTGCCCAGGGAATGGGCCGAGCTCAATCTGGAATTCCACCTGTGCCTGTACCGGCCCTGCGGGCTGCCGCGCTTGCTGAAGATGATAGAAGAGATGGTGCGCGGCATCGCCATGCATCTGCGGGCGCTGCAAAGCTACCGGGTGGGGCGGAAGTCGCCGCAGTCCGAGCATAGGGAAATCCTGAAGGCGTGCATGGCGCGCGACGTCGACCTTGCGGTCAAGTTGCTGGAGCAGCACGTGGACCATACCAAGGAAGTCTTGAAAAGCGCTGCCTGACGGCGCCGGCGCCTTGCTGGCGCGGGCGTCGTTCCTTTCAGTAGGGCTTAGCGCATGACGAACGGATTTCCGGACACCGCGCCGCTGTTGAGCCAGACGCTCTTGGTCTGAAGAAATTCCTTGATGGCGTCCATGCCGTTCTCGCGTCCGAGGCCCGAATCCTTATAGCCGCCAAAGGGCGCCATGAAACTGACGGCTCGATACGTATTGACCCACACCGTGCCGGCCCTGAGCTTTTCCGTCATGCGCAATGCCTGGGCCATGTCGCTGGTCCAAACCGCTGCCGCCAAGCCGAACCGGACGTCATTGGCGATCTGCACGGCGTCCGCCTCGTCCTTGAAGCGAATGATGGACAGCACCGGGCCGAACACTTCTTCCTGAGCGATCCGCATGCTGTTGTCGACGTCCCCGAAGATGGTGGGCTCGACAAACCAGCCGCCGCTGCCGCATTCCGGCCTGTCGGCGGGCTTGCCGCCCAGCAGCAGGCGAGCGCCTTCTTGCTTCGCGATATCGATGTATTCCAGCACCTTCTGATACTGTGGGGGAGTGGTGACGGGGCCGACTTGGGTGTCGGGATCCATGGGGTCGCCCATCCGGGCGGTGGCCGCAAGCGCCAAGAGCTTTTCCACGAATTCGTCATAGATGCTGTCCTGCAGAAGCAGTCGCGATCCAGCGATGCATGTCTGTCCCGTGGCAGCGAAGATTCCGGATATGGCGCCGAAGACGGCTTGCTCCAGATCGGCGCTTTCGAAGACGATGTTGGGCGATTTGCCGCCCAGCTCCAGAGAGCTGTGTTTCAAGTGACGCGCCGCTTGTTCATTGATCACGCGGCCGGTCTGGTCAGAGCCCGTGAAAGTGATTTTTTGTACCAGAGGATGCTCTACCAGCGCGGGCCCGACGTCCTTCCCATAGCCCGTGACCACGTTGAAGACGCCGGGCGGGAAGCCCGCCTCGTCGAAAAGGTCGGCGAGCTCGAGAGTGGAAGCGGAGGTGAACTCCGAGGGTTTGATCACGACAGTGCAGCCCCCTGCCAATGCCGGAGCCACCTTCCAGCCCAGCAGCATCAATGGCGAGTTCCATGGCGTGATCGCTGCAACGACGCCAAGCGGTTCGTGGCGGGTAAAGCAAAAGTATCCTTTCTTGTCGAGCGGCAGTGTCGCGCCGTGAATCTTGTCCGCCAGGCCGCCGTAGTAATAGAACCATTGCGGAAGGTAGTTCAGCTGGCCCTGCATTTCCGCGATCAGCTTGCCATTGTCGCGTACCTCGGTTTCCGCGAGCTTGCGGGCGTCGCGGGCGATGAGATCGCCCAGGCGGTGCAGCAGCAGCCCGCGCTGGGATGCGGTCATTTCATGCCAAGGGCCGGAAATGAACGCATCGTGCGCAGCATTGACTGCAATATCGACATCGGCGGATGTGCCGCGTGGGATCTCGGCCCAGGCCTCGCCGGTAAAGGGATTCTGCGTCTGGAACCAGTCGCCTGACGCCGGGTCGACCGATTTGCCTCCGATCTTCAGTTGATAACGTTTCACTTGTGTGGTCTCCGAGGTGGTTCAGAAGATTATTCTCTGGAGCGAAGAAAGGGGTCAGGCCCCGTACGGGGTCTGGCCTCGATCCTGTTATAACGGTAAATCGATCATATTGTCCGGCGCATAAGCTCGGCCACCAAACCATGTTGAAAAATGGAGCAAACGCCATCGTCATTGCCATATTCGCCATGGGCCTGGCAACGGCGGCATTCGCGCTCTGGAAGGCGCGCGAACCTGCGTTCATCGATCCCTCGGACAGTGTGATGGCTGTGCGCGGAAAGAGGGTATACGACGCATATTGCGCCGCCTGCCACGCGGCCGACCTCAGCGGCCAGCCGAATTGGCGCGAACGGATGGGTAACGGGCGTTTGCCGGCGCCGCCGCATGACGAAACCGGACACACCTGGCACCATCCCGATTCCGTACTGATCGACATCACTAAGAACGGCTTGGTGCCGGGACGCACGGCGCCGGCGGGCTATGAAAGCGACATGCCGGCCTATGGCGCCGTCTTGTCCGACGAGGACATCATCGCGGTCCTGACCTATATAAAAAGCACCTGGCCGCCGGAGATCCTGGAGATGCAAAGAGAGGTCAACCGGCAGGATCCGGGGTAGGCCGCGGCCCGGCCGAGGCAGGCGCAATGCGCACGGGTATGGATTTGGCGGCGGGGACATGGCTTTCCCTGGCATGGTGCCACACCGGCAGCAAGACATTGCATTCCGGGTAGTATGCGGCGCAGGAGCCTCGCGGTATATCGTAGGCGACTACCCGCAGGTCGCCGATGCTGCGAGGATTGGCGAGATCGACAGCGGTGCGCAGCGTGACGCGCTCGCCTTCAGTTAGCCCATGTGCCCGGATGTCATCGGCATTCATCAATACCACTTGCCGTGTGCCGGATATGCCGCGGAATCTATCCTCATACCCATAGACGGTGGTGTTGAACTGGTCGTTGCTGCGCAAGGTCATGAGCTGCAGGACCGCTTCCTCATCCGATTCCTGCCGCAATCTTGCGGTAAGGTCCTGCGGTATCTTGAAGTTCGCCTTTCGGGTCTCCGTGTTCCATATGCGTTCGCGCGGCGCATTGGCAAGTGGAAAGCCGCCGGGATTCCAGACGCGTTCGTTATACCGGGAAAAACGCTGTAGGTAAGTCGCTTCGATGGCTTCCCTTATGAGCGCGTAATTGTCCATCCATGCCTGCCAAGGCACGTTTGCCTGGCCAAGACGCGGAATCGCCAGTGCAATGCCGGCAATGATCGCGGGCTCCGAACGCAGTTGAGTGCCGGCCGGGGTTTTGCGGCCGATGGAGCCATGGACGCAGGAAGTACTGTCTTCTATGGAAACGAATTGCACGCCGCCCGCCTGCCGGTCGATTTCACTGCGGCCCAAGCACGGCAGCACGTAGGCGCTTTTGCCGGGGAAGAGGTGGCTGCGATTCAGCGTAGTGCTGATATGGACAGTCAGGTCCAGACGGCTCCAGGCCGGTTCCAGCGCCGCCGTGTCGGGCGCGGCCCGGACGAAGTTGCCGCCAAGCGCGACGAAGCCTTGCAGGTCGCCCTTCAGCGCGCTTTCGCAGGTTCCTATCGTGTCCAGGCCTTTTTTACGGGGCGGTTCGAACGCATATAGTTCGGCAAGGCGATCCAGGGGCGCGAGCTCGGGCTTTTCCGTGATGCCCACGGTGCGCTGGCCCTGTACGTTGGAGTGTCCGCGAACGGGACAGATACCAGCGCCGGCCTTGCCCACATTACCTCGCATGAGAGCGAAGTTGACGAGCATTTGAACGTTGTCGACCCCGCCCAGGTGTTGAGTCAGGCCCATGCCGTATACCAGCAGCACGGCATCGGCGCGGGCATAGATCCAGGCGGCGTCTTCGAGCGCTTCCCTGCCGAGGCCGCTAAGCTGATGTATGTCGTCCCAGCTCGTGGCCCGCAGGAACCCTGCAAAATCCTCGAATCCAGCGGTGTGCTCGCGAATGAAATCCCAGTCCAGGAGAGGAACCTGTCCTTGCGCGCGGGCACGCTCGTCAACATCCAGCAGCGACTTGCACATGCCCGCAAGCGCCGCGATGTCGCCGCCTGGGACCACTTGGTGATAGTGCGAACTGATCGGCGTACTCGGCGCGCCGAGCATTTGCGCGGGGCGCTGGGGATTCTTGAATTGCTCCAATCCTTTTTCACGCAGAGGATTGAATGTGACGATGGGAACGCCGCGCTCGCTGGCCTTTTGCAACTCGTGAAGCATGCGCGGGCTGTTGCTGCCGACGTTCTGGCCAAAGAAGAAGATGGCTTCCGCCTGCTGGAAGTCCTCGAGCCGGACCGTGCCCACCCCCAGCCCCAGGCTTTCTTGCAAACCCACCGAGGTGGATTCATGGCACATGTTGGAACTGTCGGGAAGATTGTTGGTGCCATATACGCGGGCCATCAACTGATACATGTAGGAGGCTTCAAGAGACGCCCTGCCGGACGTATAGAAAGCGACTTTATCCGGCGCCATCCGCTCGAGCTTGGCGCCGATCTCCGACAGTGCCGTTTCCCAGCTGATGGGCACATAGCGGTCCTGTCCGGCGTCCCAGGCCAGCGGCTCGGTCAGGCGGCCCGCGCTTTCCAGATCATGATCGGACCAATTCCGCAATTCGGCCACGGTGTGCCGGTAGAAAAAGTCCGGCCCGGCTCGTTTGCTCATGCCTTCCCACGCGGTGGCTTTGGCGCCGTTCTCACAGAACTCCAGGGCGTGAGGTTCCGCAGGCTTGGCCCAGGCACAACTGACGCATGCGAAGCCGGCAGGCTTGTTCTGGCGTGGCAGCACGCGTGCGGCGGCTTCGTAGGCGCCTGTCCGGGAAATGATGCCTGCAACCGAACGGGCGGAACCCCATCCGCCGGCAGGACCCGCATACGGACTTGGGCGCTGGTTGTGAAGGCCCGCATGCGGGCCGGCGCGTCTTGCTTTCTGATCTGGTCTTGTCATGGACGTAATCCCCCTGAAAGGCGCGGTGCAGCAAGACTTATGCCGTGTTCAGCTACTTGTCAGCAAGAGGCCGCGGGCACGGGATTTGCTAGGCGTTGCGACGCCGACGAACGAACAACGATAGGAGCGCGCATGGTATGGGTGAAAGCTGTGCACGTCGTTGCCATACTGATATGGAGTGCCGCGCTGATCTATCTGCCCATGATCATGGCGACGCACAGCGCAAAGCTTTCCGAGCCGGAGTATTTGCGGGTCCACGCAATGTCCCGGACGATTTTTGTCGTATTGGCCTCGCCGGCTGCGATCATCGCGATTTTGTCGGGCACGGCGCTCGTGGCCCTGCGCGATGTGACTGAACCGTGGTTTGCCGTGAAACTGGCGATCGTGGCCTTGATGTCGGTCGTCCATGCGCGTTGCGGCATTATCCTGGCCAAGCAGACTCATGAAGCCGAGCGGGCGAATGCCGGAATCAGGGTGATGCGCATTCTGACGCCGCTGGCTCTGATTCCCTGTGTGCTATGGCTGGTGCTGGCAAAGCCCAGAATCGACTACATCGATGCCGCGCTCACGCCTCCTTCACCCCTACCCGTTCTTCGAACACCAGCTTTCCCCCTAGCCAGCCCGCCGCCGACACCAGGAGCAAGCCCAGCGCCGACAGCAGAATACCCGCGGGGTATATGGTCGACACAGGGTCGGAAAGTCGCATGAACCAATTGAAAAAGGCCACTGCCAACAGCATCACGGCCACGACGGAATGGCTCCATGCAGCGGCGCGGCGACGGATGGAGCCGATGATCAGAAGCTCGGCCGTGCCGACGATGCCCGCGACCAAGCCCATGGCTGCGCCGCCGCCCAGCAGCCACAGCGAGACGCGAGCCCAGAACGAATCCAGGGTCAAGAGAAAACCGATGTCGCTGGCGGTGGCCGTGATGAGGAAGGCGATGGGGAAGGGCACCAGCATAGGATGGATGGGATGGCTGCCCAAGGCCACCGCGCTCGGAGAGCCTTCAGGCCGTGATTCCTGCAAGTGCTGTCGAGAAAGATCTTCCATTGGCCCGGCCGCTTCTAGTCGTCAGGCCGGCACTCAGCAAGCACCATGCCGCGGCGCAGGAAAGGCCGCTGTCTTGCTTGCGGGCGCGCTTGCGGGCTGTCGCGATGCGCCCTTGTCCGCGATCGACGCCGCCAGCGCCGGCGCTCGGCATGTGGCGGACGTATGGTACGCCATGGCTTGGGGCGGCGTCGGCATCTTTTTGCTGATGCTGGCGCTGACGGCTGTGGCGGTACGCAGGTCGAAGGACGGCGACGCGGGTGTGTCAGCCCGTCGAGGCCATTGGCTGCTGGTCGCAGGCGGCGTGCTGTTTCCGGTCGGCGTCATGGCGGCCTTGCTGGTCTATGCCTATGCGAAGGCGCCGCCGCAGGATGAGGCGGCTTACCATGTGCAGGTGACGGCGCACCGATGGTGGTGGGAAGTCCGTTATCCGGACGCGCCTGGCGGCGCACGCTATTCTCTGAATGAACTGCATGTCCCGGCAGGCGTGGCAGTGGGCATCGAGCTGCGTTCCGCGGATGTGATCCACGGCTTCTGGGTGCCCAAGCTGGGCGGAAAGATGGATGCGATACCTGGGCGGACCAACCGCATTGTTTATGTCGCGCCGGAACCGGGCGTCTACCTGGGAACCTGCGCCGAATATTGCGGGACCGGACACGCAGTCATGCAGCTGCGTGTCATCGCGCATCCGCCAGACGTGCTCGATGGACTCCTGTCGCGCCTGCCCACCACAGAAGGAGTGCGACCGTGAACGACGAGCGACCGCATCCTATAGCGCTGCATCATGCCCTGGAGCGCCAATGGGCCTCTCCAAAGGGCTGGCGCAGCCTTTCGGCCGTGAACCACGGCACGATGGGAATGCGCTTCATCATCGCCGCCTTGTGCTTCTTCCTGGTGGGCGGCGTGCTTGCGATGCTGATGCGTGCTCAGTTGGCCACCTCGGGCAGCGCGTTCCTCGACAGCGATCTGTATGCGCAGATTTTTACGATGCATGGCACGGTGATGATGTTCTTGTTCGCCATCCCGATGCTGGAGGGGTTTGCCTTTTATCTGCTGCCCAAGATGCTGGGTTCGCGCGACCTGGCTTATCCGCGGCTCGGCGCCTATGCGTGGTGGTGCTACCTTTTCGGGGGATTGATACTCATCGTCGCCATGCTTCTGGGCGTGGCGCCCGACAAGGGGTGGTTCATGTATACCCCCTTGTCGGGCAAGCAGTTCACCCCCGGCATCAACAGCGATATCTGGCTGATCGGCATCACGTTCGCGGAGATCTCCGCCTTGTGCGGGGCCGTGGAACTCATCGCCACCATACTCAAGATACGCGCGCCGGGCATGAGTTTGCGGCAGCTTCCTATTTTTGCCTGGTACATGCTGGTGACCGCCGGAATGATACTGGTGGGATTCCCGCCATTGATCCTCGGCAGCATATTGCTCGAGCTGGAGCGGGCTTTCGGTTTGCCCTTCTTTTCGGTTGCCCTGGGCGGAGACAATCTGTTGTGGCAACACCTGTTCTGGATGTTCGGACACCCCGAGGTCTACATCATCTTCCTGCCTGCGGCGGGGCTGGTGTCGACCATGATCCCGACATTTGCCCGGCACCCCTTGCTGGGTTATTCCTGGGTGGTCAATAGCGTCGTCGCAATGGGTTTCCTGAGCTTCGGCCTATGGGTTCACCACATGTTTTCAGTCGGGATCCCGCAGCTCAGCCTGGCGTTCTTTTCGGTGGCGAGCATGCTGGTGGCGATACCGACCGCGATCCAGTTCTTTGCCTGGATCGCCACATTGTGGGCCGGTCAGGTTGCTCTTCGGCTGCCGGTCCTATACCTGGGCGGCTTTCTGTTCATCTTCGTGATCGGCGGCCTGACGGGCGTCATGGTGGCGCTCGTGCCCTTCAACGTGCAGGTGCACGATACCCATTTCGTGGTGGCGCATCTGCATTATGTCCTGACGGGCGGCATGGTGTTTCCCCTGTTGGCGGCAAGCTATTACTGGCTGCCTCACTTTACCGGCCGCATGCCTTCGGGCAGCCTTGGAACCGCCGGGTTCTGGCTGATATTCGGCGGCTTCAACATCACGTTTCTCCCCATGCACTTGACAGGGCTATTGGGCATGCCGAGACGCATCGATGCCTACGCGGCCGACATGGGCTGGGATTTGCTGAATCTGACGTCCAGCATGGGCGGGTTCATACAGGCGATCGGGTTTGCCGTGTTCCTGCTCGATGTGGGGCTGCATGCCCGCAGGGGCACGCCCGCGCCGCGCAACCCCTGGACGGCGGGCACGCTCGAGTGGGCAATGCCCACGCCGCCCGCTTCCTACAACTTTGCGACTCAGCCGGACGTCGAGCACCGGTATCCATTGTGGCGGAACTCGGCGTTAGGGGCCGAGCTTGCCGGCGGCAGGCATTGGCTGGGCGGATACCCGCCCGCCCACCGCCAGACCATGAGCGTGGATGCATTGACTGGAAATCCCCAAAGCGTGGTCAATTTACCCGGATCGAGCTGGCTTCCTCTTTATTGCGGCCTGGCAACCGGCGTCTTCTTCCTTGGCCTGCTGTTCAAAGCATATGCCGTGGCCTTGCTGTTCGCAGGCGTGGTCGCGTTGCTGTTCATGGTCTGGGTCTGGATGGAGTCACCGCGCGGATCGCAGGAAGCGATCGAGGCGAAGCCGGGCGTGTGGCTGCCCGTGCATACGGACTGCCGGAGTTCTCCAGGGTGGTGGGGCATGGCATGTACGCTACTGGCGAACGGCACCTTTCTTGCGTCGCTGGTTTTCGGCATTGTGTTCCTCAGGCTCTACGCGCCGAATTGGCCGCCCGGGCAATGGCTGGGTGTTCCGCCTCTGCAAGCGGCGTGGATATTCCTTGCTTATGGTGGCATGGCACTGTGCGTCTGGCGCGGGAACCGGCCACGCGCCGGCGGCGGATGGCTGTACGGCTGTGCCGGCTCCACCGTGTTGGCGCTTGTTCCGGTGGCCGCCATAATCGGCAGGCTGGAGGATCCTGCCAGCCATGCCTACTGGGCTTGCATGATGGTGGCGCTTGCCTACATGGCGGTGCACCTGGCCCTGGTGCTCGTCATGGCCGCGTTCATTGCCCTGCGACGTATCCGCCATGGCGGTGCTGCACCCTTCAGCGAAGAAACGCGGATCTTCGGAATGTGGACGCTTCATTCGGCGGCTGGAGGAGCGGCCCTGATGGTATTGATACTTTCCTTGAGAGGCGGCGCATGATCGGGAAGACGCACAGGCTCGCCACGCCCTCTGCGACGCGTCCGTCGCTTTCCCGGCTCTTTGCCGGTTTTGTCGTGTGGGCGCTGGCGTTCGTCGTCCTGTATGCCGGCCATGCCCTGGCCTGTCTTTATGTCAGCCCGGATACGAGCGGGGCCGACATCGCCGGGTGGACCTTGATCATGCTCTGGCTGGCGCATGTGCTTCTGTTGGCCCGCATGTCATGGCGCAGCTTGGCCGCCCTGGCGCCGGCCCATGCGGATGCCGACGAGGCCCGGGCGAATGCGCGATTCATGTGGCGCGTTACTTTCATGCTCGATGTCTTCGCATGCGCCGCGACCATCGTCACCGGCCTGCCCCTGGCGTGGGTGAAGGTGTGCGGCGCTTGAGTCCAGCCCATCGGCGATGGACGCCAGCTTTGGAGGAGCGGCATTTCGGGATAAACTGGACGGATGCATCAAGGTGTTTCTCAAACCGTGATTCGAGCCGAATCCCAGAATGCGATAACCAGCAACGGCGGCGTCGTGTGCGCGCCGCGGTCATTTCCAGGATCATCAAATGAAAGCAGGCCTTCTTGCCCTTGCCTTGACGGCGGCCGCGTCGGTCGTCCACGCGCAGGGCGGTTCCCTTACCGTCTACCAGGATCCCAATTGCGGCTGTTGTTCGGGGTGGGTGGATCACATGCGCGATTCGGGTTTTGACGTCAAGGCGGTCAAGACGACTCAGATGGCGGCCGTCAAGCAGAAGCTCGGCGTCCCCGGCGAGCTGGCGTCCTGCCATACGGCGGTCTTCGATGGCACGGGGCAGATTGTAGAAGGGCATGTGCCCGCTGCGGCGGTGCGCAAGCTTTTGGCGGCGCCCGCGGTCAGGGGCGTTGCGGCGCCGGGCATGCCTTTGAATGCGCCGGGCATGGGGCGGCTGGACGGCAACCTGGTTACCCTGGATTTCAACGGGCGGCCGTTTTCGCGTGATTGAAACGGGGGGCCGTAGCCGGCCGGCGAGCAGGCCGGCCGGCTGCCAAGAAACGGCCCACGCGACGCCCATGAGCTCCTTGAATACTGTATATTTGAACAGTATTCAAGGAGCTCATCATGCCCGCCACCCCCATCAAGGGCAGGGGTAGCCTGTCCAACCAGAACTCACGCTTCGACGCCCACACCCGCGTAGCTTTCGACGACGACTGGCCGGCCGCGCAGGAAGAACCGCCATGGCGTCCCGCCACCACCGTCACCGCCGAAAGGGCCCGTTCCATCATCACACGGAACGCCTCGCCCGATATCCCCTTCGAGCAATCCATCAACCCCTATCGCGGCTGCGAACACGGCTGCATATACTGCTATGCCCGGCCCAGCCACGCCTACCTGAACCTGTCCCCCGGCCTGGACTTCGAAACCCGGCTTTACGCCAAGGAAAATGCCGCGGAAGTCTTGCGTGGCGAACTTTCCAGGCCCTCCTATCGGCCACGGGTGATCGTGCTGGGCAGCAATACCGACCCCTACCAGCCCATCGAGCGGCGTCTGGGCATCACCCGCGCGATCTTGCAGGTGCTGAGCGAATTCGGCCACCCGGTGGGAATCACGACCAAGTCCGCGTCCATCACCAGAGACCTGGACCTGCTGGCGGACATGGCGTCCAGGCGCCTGCTGCGCGTATTCATGTCTATCGGAACGCTCGACAGGCACATCGCGCGCACCCTGGAACCGCGCGCCAGCACGCCCGCCGCCCGCATGGAAGCCGTGCGCGCCTTGAGCCGGCAAGGCATACCCACCGGCGTGCTGGTGGCGCCCGTCGTTCCCGCGCTGACCGACCACGACATGGAGCGCATCCTGGGCCAGGCGGCCGAGGCGGGCGCGCTGGACGCATGGTATGCCTTGCTGCGCCTGCCGCGTGAGGTCGCCGGCCTGTTCGTTGAATGGCTGCGCGCCCATCACCCCTTGAAAGAGGCGCACGTCATGAACCAGCTGCGGCAGATGCATGGCGGCAAGATCTACGAGTCCGAGTTCAGCGTGCGCATGCGCGGCACCGGCGTGTTCGCGGACCTGCTCAGGCAGCGATTCCAGAAAGCCTGCGCCAGATTCGGGTTGAACGCGCGCCGGGTCGAGCTCGACGTCACGCAATTCACCCGTCCGGCGGAGGCCGCCTCCCGCCAGCTCACCTTGTTCTAGATTCCAGGGCCAGTGCCGCCCGCCTTTCAGCGTTGGCGGGACCCCAAGGCTCGGCGCCGGCCCGCCCCGAGCATGCCGTTGCGGCCGCCGGTCAAAATACACCGAATCGCCGGAGAATTCTTTGATGATTGGTGATTGAGTTTTACGAGTTGCTCATATATGTTTATGTTTAAAAAATCAGAATGAAGGCCGGGTTATGGAAATCCACGATTACGCATTCGTCAAGGCTGCCCAGCTCATCAGCCATGCCGATGCGTTATTGATCACCGCGGGGGCCGGCATGGGCGTCGACTCCGGGCTGGCGGATTTCCGAGGCCGGCAAGGATTCTGGAAAAGCTACCCGGCGCTCCAGGCGTCCGGCATCGTTTTTGAAGAAATGGCGACCCCCCGGCACTTCCGGACGCGGCCCGAACTGGCCTGGGGGTTCTACGGCCACCGCTTGAATCTGTACCGGCGCATGCAGCCCCATGGGGGCTTCCACATCCTGCGCGAGATCGCTGCGCGGCTGAACCATGACGCCTTCGTGTTCACCAGCAATGTCGATGGGCATTTCCAGAAGACGGGGTTCCCCGAAGGGCGCGTCGTCGAATGCCACGGCTCCATCCATTATCTGCAGTGCCTGAACAACTGCAACCAGAACGTCTGGTCGGCGGAAGGCTTCGAGCCCGAGGTGGACGACGAGAACTGCCTGCTTTTGAACAAGCCGCCAAGCTGCCCCCAGTGCGGCGGGCTGGCCAGGCCCAATATCCTGATGTTCGAGGACCTGGACTGGATCGAAACGCGCAGCATGATCCAGCGCATGAGGCTCAATACCTGGCTATGGAATGCGGCCAATCCCATCGTCGTCGAAATCGGCGCGGGCTCGAGCCTGCCGGTCGTGCGGCAGTTCAGCGAGCGCCAGCGGGCGCCGCTGATACGCATCAACCCTTTTGAATCCGAGCTGCCGCGCTCCACCAAGCACGTATCGCTGCCGTTCGGCGCGCTGAACGCTCTTTCCATCCTGAAAATGGCGCTGGAAGACATCCATTTCTTCGACCGGCGCCCCTGAGCGCTACCAGGCGGCACAGGGGCCGGTGCCGCCTGCCTTGTAGCGTCAACAGGTCCTAGCCGCCCGGGCTGCCGGTGATCGGCAGGACGATGCCGGTGATATAGCTGGAACACACCGGCGATGCAAGAAATACATAGGCGGGTGAAATTTCTTCGGGCTGGGCCGGCCGGCCCAGCGCGGTCTTGGCGCCGAAGGATTTTATTTTTTCCGGAGGCTGGTCGGCGGGATTCAAGGGCGTCCAGACCGGGCCCGGAGCCACGGCGTTCACCCGTATCCCTTTTTCCGCCAGGTTGCCGGCCAGCGACATCGTGAAAGCGTGTATTGCGCCCTTGGTCGTCGAATAATCGAGCAACTGCGGCTGGCCCCGCAAGCCGGTCACCGAACCGGTGTTGATGATGGAGGATCCGGGTTTCAGATGCGGCAGCGCGGCGCGAGCCATATGGAAGTATCCATAGACATTCGTGCGCATGGTTTCGTCGAACCGCTCGTCGGTGATGTCCAGCAGAGAGTCGGCATGTTCCTGGAAGGCGGCGTTGTTGACCAGGATGTCGAGCTTGCCGAAGGTGTCGACGGTCGTGCTCACCGCTTTTTCGCAGAAGGCCGGATCCTTGACGTCGCCCTTGATCACCAGGCATTGCCGACCTTCCGCGGCGACGTGGCGGCGGGTTTCCTCGGCGTCCGGCGTTTCGTCCAGATGGACGATCGCCACGTCGGCGCCTTCGCGCGCAAACAATACCGCGACCGCTCTGCCGATGCCGGAATCCCCGCCCGTAATGAGCGCGGTAAGGCCCCGCAGCTTGCCGCTGCCCTGGTACAGGGGGGCTTCGAACTGGGGTTGCAGCTCGAGGTCTTGTTCCAGGCCGGGCTTTTCCAGGTGCTGTCCGGGCAGGGGCGGCTCGGGATGCGGGCGCGCGCCGGTTTGCGCCGGCTTGCCCTTGCCGTCGCCGCCTGATTTTGGCTTGCTTTGGTCCAGCTCGTCTTGCTGGTCCTGGATGCGTCTTTGCTTGCCGGCGGCGGCCTTGGCATCGTTGTCTTGCTTGGCGTTCATTGGCGCTCCTGCTCGGTGTATCGGGTGGCGATCATGCCGTTTGGTGCAGCCGGACGAGCAAGCGCCGTGCCGCGCGCCGGCGGGGACGGCGCCTCATGAGCCCCACGCCCACGGCTTCCCGCCTTCGGCCATCTCATGTCATATAGATCATTTAGTTGACACTGCCATCAGGACGCGGATACGATCTGGCTCATCACAGGAGCCGACATGAAAATCATCATTTCCGAATTTATGGACACCGCCGCCGTCGACCAGCTGCGCAGCGGCTTCGAGGTCGTCTACGACCCTGCGCTGGTCGACAGGCCCGACGACTTGCGCGCCGCGGTGGCCGGCGCGCAAGGCCTGATCGTGCGCAATCGCACCCAGGTCGGCGGCGAACTGCTGGCGGCCGCGGGCGGCTTGAAGGTGGTGGGACGGCTGGGCGTTGGGCTGGACAACATCGACACGAAAGTCTGCACCGACCGGGGCATCAAAGTGATCCCGGCCACCGGCGCCAATTCCCGGGCGGTGGCCGAATACGTCATTGCCTCGGCCATGATGCTGCTGCGCGGCGGCTTTCTTGCCAGCGCCGATGTGCTGCGCGGCGACTGGCCCCGCACGCGCCTGTCCGAAGGGCGCGAATCGGGCGGGAAGACGCTGGGCCTGGTGGGCTTCGGCGGTATCGGCAGGCTTGCGGCCGGCCTGGCGCAGGGCCTGGGGTTCACCGTCATCGCTTACGACCCGGGCATTCCGGGCAGCGCGCCGGTATGGGCGGAAACCGGTGTCCGGCAACTGCCGCTGGACGAGCTGCTGGCCCAGTCCGACGTCGTCAGCCTGCACGTGCCCCTGATAGAAAGCACGCGCAATCTGTTCGATGCCGATACCCTGGCCAAGATGCGCCCGGGCGCCATCCTCATCAACACCGCGCGCGGCGGCATCGTCGATGAATCCGCCCTGGCCGACGCGCTCCGGGCGGGCCGGCTGGGCGGCGCGGCGCTCGACGTCTTCGCGCAGGAACCGCTCAAGGCGGGCAACGCGTTTGCCGACGCGCCCAATCTGATCCTGACGCCGCACATCGCCGGCGTCACCGCCGAGTCCAACCAGCGGGTCAGCCAGATGATCGCCGACGAAGTCGCGCGATTCCTGAAAGCCTAGCTTCCCGGGCCAGGCATCGACACCCTCCAAGCCAATCAACCGAAAAAAAGGCAAACAGCATGGCGTTGCACACTATCGATTCACTCGTCCAGCGGGTGACCAATGCGCTGGAAAAGGCCGGCGCCTCACATGACATGGCGCTCAGCACCGCGCGGGCGCTGGTCGCCGCCGAAGCGCAGGGCATGGGCTCGCACGGCCTGTCCCGGGTGGGTCAGTATGCTTCGCACTTGCGCAGCGGGCGCGTCAACGGCGCCGCCGTTCCCGCCATCCGCGCCGAGCGGGGCGCGGGCGTGCTGGTCGATGCGGACGAGGGCCTGGCCTTTCCCGCCTGCGAATTCGCCGTCCGGGAAGCCATCGCCCGCGCGCGGCAATACGCCATCGGCTTCGCCGGCGTCACCCGCAGCCACCACTTCGGCGTCGCGGCCCTGCACCTGGAAGCCGCCGCCCAGGCGGGCATGGTGGCGTTCGCATTCAGCAATTCGCCCGCGGCCATGCCGGCGCCGGGCGGCACGCGCGCGCTGTTCGGCACCAACCCGATAGCGGCCGTCTTTCCGCGCCGCGACGGCAGCGCCGTCAGCATCGATCTGTCGCTGTCCGAGGTGGCGCGCGGCAAGCTCATGGTGGCCGCGCGCGAAGGCCGGGAGATCCCGCTGGGCTGGGCGCTGGACAAGCACGGCAAACCCACCACCGACCCCAAGGCCGGGCTGGACGGCATGATGTGCCCGGCCGGCGGCGTGAAAGGGGCGATGCTCGCCCTCATGGTGGAGTTGCTGTGCGTGGCGCTGACCGGCGCGGCCTTCGCCTTCGAGGCCGATTCATTCTTCAGCGCCCAGGGCAACCGTCCGCACGTGGGCCATGTGTTCCTGGCCATCGACCCGTCGGCCCTGGCCGGCAACGACGTCTACTTCGAACGCGTCGAAACCCTGATGGAAGCCATGCTGGCCGATGAACAGGTCCGCATACCCGGAGCGCGCCGCGCCCAGATCGCCGTGCGCTCCGCCGCAAACGGCATCGAAGTACCGGATGCGATGATTCAGGAACTGGACGCCTGATTCGACCCAAAAGCCCCGACCCAATAAGCGGTCGAGGCGTCGTGCCGGGCATCCACCGCCGCCTCGCCCGCGAGTTCGGCGGTAATGCCCTTGGCCAGCACTTTGCCGTATTCCACGCCCCATTGGTCGAAGGGGTTGATGCCCCATACCACCCCTTGCACGAAGATCTTGTGCTCGTACAAGGCCAGCAGGGCGCCCAGCGTATAGGGCGACAGCCGCGGCAGGACGATCAGGGTGGAAGGCCGCCCGCCGGGGTGCACGCGATGGCGCGCAAGCCATTTGGCCTCGTCGGCGTCCATGCCGCCCGCCAGGCATTCCGCCAGGGCGTCGTCGTAGGACTTGCCCTTGAGCAGGGCTTCGCGCTGCGCCAGGCAGTTCGCCAGCAGGCTGCGATGGTGGTCGGGCCAGCCGTGGTCGGCATGCTGGCACACGATGAAATCCACCGGCGCGCCTTCGCTGCCCTGGTGCAGCCACTGGAAGAAGGTATGCTGGGCGTCGGTGCCCGGCATGCCCCACACCGCCGGCCCGGTGGGCACGCCCACGGGCTGGCCCGCCAGGTTGACCGACTTGCCCAGCGATTCCATTTCCAGCTGCTGGATGTAGGGCACAAGGTTGAACAGGCGGAAGTCGTAGGGGGCGATGTTCAGCGACCCATAGCCCAGCACGCTGCGGTTGACGATGCCGGCCAGCGCCATTTGGATCGGCGCGTTTTCCTCCAGCGGCGCTTGCTGGAAATGGGCGTCCATCGCGGCGGCGCCCGCCAGCATGCCGGCCACCACGTCCACGTTCACGGCCAGCGCCGTCGTCAGGCTGACCGCCGACCACACGGAAAACCGGCCGCCGACCCAGTCCCAGAGCTTGAAGATATGGGCGTCGGCGATGCCCCAGGCGCGCGCCACCTCCGGGCGCGCGGTGATCGCGACGACCTGGTCGTAGGGATTGGCCACGCCCGACGCCTGCAGCCATTCCAGGGCGCGGCGCCCGTTCTGCAGCGTTTCGGCGGTCGTGAAGGACTTGGAGGCGAGCACGATCAGCGTGTCGTGAGGGTCCAGACCGGCCAGCCCGCCCTGGATCGCATGGCCGTCGATGTTGGCCACGAAATGCACGTTGCGCCAGGTTCCCGCATAGCCGAAGGCGCCCACCGCCAGCCGCACGCCCCAGTCGCTGCCGCCGATGCCGATGTGCACGATGTTGCGCCAGCGGCGCTCGGAATCGGCCAGCCGCACGAACTCGTTGAGCCGCCGGCGCTCGGCGGCGATTTCTTCAATGGGGGCGGGGATGCGCAAGCTGGTGTGCCAGGCCGCGCGGTTCTCGGTCACGTTGGCGATGCCGCCGTCCAGCAGGCGCCGGCGCATGTCGGAAAAGCCGCGGGCATCGAGCAGGGCGCGGGCGGCCGCAGCGAGCTCGCCGGAGCAGACCTGCCCGCTGATGTCCATCTGGATGCCGGCGGCGTCGATCAGCCGCAGTTTGCGCGTATCGATGGATGAAGCTTTGGCGGCGCCGCAGAATGCGGCCCACTCAGGCAGTTCGGACAAAGGCCGTGATTCCGGAGAGCCGGCGGCGACGCCGGGCAACGATGGACTGACCACAGGCATTCCTTTTTGAAAGTGAACGTTGTGATCGATTGTACGGCCAGCCCGGCCGCTTAACGGCGACGACGCGTAACAGCGGCGGCGGGGCGACCGGCGATATGGCGGAAGGTGATGCGGGCCTTGCTGAGGTCGTAGGGGGACATTTCCAGCGAGACCTTGTCGCCGGCGAGGATGCGGATATGGTGCTTGCGCATTTTGCCGCCGGTGTACGCGACGACGGGATGGCCGTTATCGAGCGTGACGCGAAAGCGGGAATCGGGCAACACTTCGGTAACGAGTCCTGACATTTCAATCAATTCTTCTTTGGCCATGGATTTTTCCTCATAAAAAACATAAAAAGCACCGGGCCGGCTGCGCGCAGGCATCCGGGAAACCGCGTTGCGGTCAGGGGCGTTGGGTGCTTCGTGACGCCAAGTGGGCGTTTTGCTGCGCTTCTGGAAGGAAGCGTGTATGGAGCAACCGGCGGCGCATGGTTCATGCGCATGCTGGTGACAAGAAGTGGCTGGGCCGCGAAATGCGGGCGAGGGCCTGTGTTCAGCAGGTCGATGATATCACGCATCTACTATCAGGTCGAGCTTTTTTCAATAGGCGTTATTCCCAGTGGCCGGCCCTCTTTACGGCGACCGATGCAAACAACGAACATATCTGTTATTAACTAATATCAAGAAAACGCCGCGCAGCGGCACCAGCAAGGAGGCAAAACCCGTGCAACAGGCAGCGGATTACGATGTCGTGGTCATCGGTTCGGGCGCATCGGGCATGGCGGCGGCCGTGACCGCCGCGGCGAACGGCCTGGACGTCCTCGTGATCGAAAAAGAAGCGCAATTCGGCGGCACCACCGCGCGCTCGGGCGGCTGGCTCTGGATACCGGGCACGCGCCTGGCCAAGGAACAGGCCATCATCGAGCCGGACGGCGCCGCGCTGGGCTATCTGCGGCACGAAGCCGGCGCGCATTTCGACCCGGAAAGAGTCGGCGCCTTCCTGAAGTACGGCCCCGAAGCCGTGGATTTCTTCACCCGCGAAACCGTCGTGCAATTCGACATGCCCGCGGTCTTCCCCGACTACCATGCCGAAGCGCCCGGCGGGCAGCCCGGCGGCCGCTCCATGGTCACGCGCCCCTTCGACGGCCGCGAGCTCGGCGACGAAATCAAGCACCTGGCGCCGCCTCTGCCGGAACTCACCGTGTTCGGCATGATGCTGGGTTCGGGCAAAGAAATCCTGCATTTCATGCGGGCCTTCCGTTCGCTGCCTTCGTTCCTGTTCGTATGCCGCCGGCTGGGCCGGCACCTGCTGGACGTCCGGCGCCACGGCCGCGGCATGACGCTGACCAACGGCAACGCCCTGGCGGGGCGGCTGCGGCGGGCGGCCATGGACCTGGGCATCCCCTTGTGGCTGTCGACCCGCGCGCTGTCGCTGGTCACCGAGCAGGGCAGGGTCGTGGGCGTGCGCATCGAACGCGGCGGCGCGCAAAGCACGCTGCGGGCGCGGCGCGGCGTCGTGCTGGCCTGCGGCGGCTTTCCCCACGACATCGAGCGGCGCAAGGCCTTGTTCCCGCATGCCCCCACCGGGCGGGAACACCATACGCCGTCGCCGCCCGGCAATACCGGCGACGGCCTGCGCATGGCCGAAGCCGTGGGCGGCTGGGTGGATGCGACCATTCCGCAAGCCGCCGCCTGGGTGCCGACCTCGGTGGTCGAGCGCGACGACGGCACGCAAGGGGTGATGCCGCATTTCATCGACCGGGCCAAGCCCGGCGTGATCGCCGTGACCGCGCAGGGCAGGCGTTTCACCAACGAAGGGAACTCCTACCACGATTTCGTGCAGGACATGGTCGCCGCCTGCCGGGCCGCCGGCCGGTCCGAGGTCGGCGCATGGCTGCTATGCAGCCACAAGACCCTGCGGCGCTACGGCCTGGGCTGCGTCGCGCCCTTCCCCGTGCCCTACGGCAAATACTTGCGCAACGGCTACCTGAAGCGCGGCGCCACGCTGGCCGAGCTCGCCGCCAGAATCGGCGTGGACGCGGCCGCGCTGCAGGCGACCGTCGAAGAATACGACCGCCACGCCGCCGAAGGCAAAGACCCGCTGTTCGGCAAGGGCTCCAAGGCCTACAACCGCTACCAGGGCGACGCCACCCGCCTGCCCAATCCATGCCTCGCCCCGCTGGGCCGCGGGCCGTACTACGCCATCAAGCTCGTGGTGGGCGACATCGGCACCTTTGCCGGGCTGGCGACGGACGGGCTGTCGCGCGTGCTCGACGGGCAGCGCCGGCCCATCCCGGGCCTGTACGCCGTCGGCAACGACATCGCCAGCATCATGGGCGGCAACTACCCCGGGGCCGGCATCACGCTCGGCCCGGCACTGACTTTCGGCTACATCGCCGGCAAGCACCTCGCTCAGCAGAACCCATGACCACAACTACTATTCCAGGAGACGAAAATGTCAGCGTTCAAATTGAAGTCCGCGTTCAATAAAACCGTGCTGGCGGGGGCGCTGAGCCTGGCCGCCCTGGCCCTGTCGGCGCCGGCGGGCGCCCAGGTCAAGCGCCTGGACCTGCAAAGCGTGTTTTCGCTGCAGGTGCCGTCCATCGGCTCCAGCCCGGTCAAGTGGGCCGAACGCGTGGCGCTCATGACCAATAATGAAATCCAGATCAAGGTGCATGGCGCCGGCGAATTCGTGCCGCCCTTCGAAGTATTCGGCGCGGTCTCCAACGGCTCCATTCCCATGGGCTTCGACTGGATCGGCTACTGGTCCGGCACGATACCCGTGGCGAACCTGATCGGCTCCATGCCCTTCGGGCCGGATCCCACCCTGTTCCTGGGCTGGATGTTCAAGGGCGGCGGCCTGGAAATCATCCAGAAGGCCTACGATCCGCACAACGTCAAGATCCTGCCCTGCCACCTGGTGGCGCCCGAGGCCGGCGGCTGGTTCAACAAGGAAATCAAGTCCGTCGAGGACCTGAAAGGCCTGAAGATGCGCATCGCCGGGCTGGGGGCCAAGACCATGGAACGGCTGGGCGCGACCGTGCAGTTGGTGCCCGCCGGCGAAATCTTCGTCTCGCTCGAGCGCGGCCGCATCGACGCGGCCGAGTTCGCCACGCCGCAGCTGGACCTCGGCCTGGGCCTGCAGAAGATCGCCAAATACTACTATTTCCCGGGCTGGCACCAGCCGTCCAGCTGGGACAGCATCATCATCAACAAGAAAGTATGGGATTCCTTCACCGAGAAACAGCAGAAGGCCATGACCGAAGCCTGCTACGCCAACATCACCTACAACAACTATGACCAGATGGGCGCCCAGATCGACGCCATCGAAGCCATCGAAAAAGCGGGCGTGAAAATCGAGCGCTTCCCCGAACCGGTCTTGAAGGCCCTGCAGGAAACCGCCCAGCAAGTCATGCAGCAGGAGGCCGAGAAAGACCCGCTCTTCAAGGAAGCCTATGAGTCGCTCACGGCCTACATCAAGCGCGTGGGCCGCTGGACCGACCTGCAATCCCTGCCGCGCCTGAACTGATCATGGTCCGCTACCTGAAGGCCGTCGAAAGCGGCTGCGCGCGGTTCGGCAAGGCGGCGGCCTGGACGGTGCCGCTGCTGGTGCTCGGCACCTGCCTGACCATCCTCATGGTGCATTTGCGCATGAACGTGCTGGTGGAATGGGATGCGCGGCTGCCGCTGTTCGGCGAGCACCTCAGCCTCAGCAACCTGACCGAACTGCAGTGGCATCTGTTCGCTGTCATGACCATGCTGGGCGGTGTCTACGCACTGCACGACGACAGCCACGTCTGCGTCGATTTCCTGGCCTGCCGCTTCAGCCCGCGCACCCGCGCCATCGTCACCCTGCTGGGCGATCTCTTCCTGCTGCTGCCCTTCACGGTCATCATGACCGTGTACGCATGGGACTACATGATGGCCGCCTTCCATTCCGGCGAAGGCTCGTCCTACGGCGGGCTGTCGGACCGCTGGATCATCAAGGCGTTCCTGCCCCTGGGCTTCGGGCTGCTGGTGGTGTTCGGCGTCGCGCGGGTGCTGCGCCTGGGCATCCAGCTGGCCACCTCCACGCTGCCGGCCGAGGCGCCGCCAAAGGAGCAAGAATGACGTACTTCTGGCCTCTGCTCATGTGCGTCGCCCTGCTGGCCGGCATCTTCACCGGCTACCCCGTCGCCTTCGTCCTGGCGGGCATAGGCGTCGCGGTGGCCGTGCTGGCCGACGTCCCCATGCTGTTCCTGTCGACCGGCGTATCGCGCATCTTTTCCGGCGTGCTCAGCAACTGGCTGCTGATCGCCGTGCCGCTGTTCGTGTTCATGGGCCTCATGCTGGAAAAATCCGGCATCGCCCAGCGCCTGCTGCGTTCGCTGGCGGGCATACTCGGCCCGCTGCCCGGCGGCTACGCCTTCGCCGTCACCATCATCGGCATCGTCATGGCCGCCTCCACCGGCATCATCGGCGCCTCCGTCGTGCTCATGGGCGTGCTGGCGCTGCCCATCATGCTGGAAAGCCGCTACGATCCGCGCCTGGCCACCGGCGTGATCGCCGCCACCGGCACGCTGGGGATACTGATCCCGCCCAGCATCATGCTCGTCATCCTGGGCGACACCATGCGCATCTCGGTGGGCGACCTGTTCGCGGGGGCGCTGTTCCCCGGGCTGCTGCTGGGCGGCCTGTACATCGCCTACCTGATCGTGCTGGCGATCTTCCGGCCCCAGGTCATGCCGCCCCTGCCCAAGTCCGAGCACATCGATGTCTCGGCGGCCCTCATGCGGCTGTGCCGCGACCTGCTGGCGCCGCTGCTGCTGATCATCGCCGTGCTGGGCTCCATCATCGCGGGCGTGGCCACGCCCACCGAAGCGGCGGCGCTCGGGGCGCTGGGCGCCTTCCTGCTGGCGCTGTTCTCGCGCCAGCTGGCCTTCCGGCAATTCGTCGACGTGATCCGGGACACCACCAAGACCACCGCCATGATCATGTTCGTGATGGTGGGCGCCACCATCTTCAGCGTGATCTTCCGCAAGCTGGGCGGCGACGTGATGATCGAAGACATGCTGGGCGTGAGCAGCGGCGAAGCCGACCCGTATTGGGTCATGTTCCTGATCATGTTCTTCGTGTTCATCCTGGGCATGTTCCTGGACTGGGTCGAGATCACCTTCATCGTCATCCCCATCGTGGCCCCCATCATCGCGGGGCTGGACTTCGGCATGCCGTCCGAACAGGCCATGCTGTGGTTCGCCATCCTGTTCGCGGTCAATCTGCAGACCTCGTTCCTGACGCCGCCCTTCGGCTATGCCTTGTTCTATATAAAGGGCATCGCCCCGCCCAGCGTCTCCACCCGCATGATCTACCTGGGCATCGTTCCCTTCGTGCTGCTGCAACTGCTCGGCCTGCTGCTGACCGTGTTCTTCCCGGACCTGGTGCTTTGGCTGCCCGGCAAGATGTTCGGAACCTGATAGTCCAAGGCCGGGTCTCGTGCGGGGCCCGGCCTTTCAACTGGTATATTCACAGGCTACGACACCACACAAGAATCCAGCACCCATGAACCAAGCCTACAGTACCGTCACCTGCGTCGTCACGGGCGGCAGCAACGGCATCGGCCGCGCCATCGTGCAAGACCTGGCCGCCAAGGGCGCCACCGTCGTCAATATCGACAGGTCGATTCCCGACTGGACCCTGGACAAGGTCCACCACTACCAGGCCGACTTGACCGATGCGGCCGACACGGCGCGCGTCGCCGGCGAGGTCGCCGCCCGCTTCCAGGTGACGGCGCTCGTCAACAACGTGGGCGCCACGCGGCCCGGCAGCGTGGAGTCCGCCAACGCGGAAGACCTGCGCATCGTCACCGCGCTGCACATCGAAACCCCGCTGAAACTGGTCCAGCACTTCCTGCCGACCATCAAGAACTGCGGCCAAGGCCGGATAGTCAACATTTCCTCGCGCGCCGCGCTGGGCAAGCACGACCGCCTGGTCTATTCCACGACCAAGGCCGGCATGGTGGGCATGATGCGCACCCTGGCGATGGAACTCGGCCAATACGGCGTGACGGCCAACGCCATCGGGCCCGGCCCGATCGACACCGAATTGTTCCGCGTCAGCAACCCGGCGGGCGCTCCGTCCACCCAGCGCATCATCGACAGCATCGCCGTCAAGCGCCTGGGCACGCCCGAAGACGTCGCGCGCCTGGTCTCCTTCCTGGTCGCGCCCGAAAACGGCTTCATCACCGGGCAGATGATCTATATCTGCGGCGGCACCACGCTGGGCGTGGCGCCGGTTTAGCGTTGACAGGCCTTAATCGATCTTGGCGTTGGTTTCTTTGATGAGCTGCGCCCACAGAGGCGTTTCCGTTTCCATCTTCTTGCGCAGGTATTCAGGCGATGCGCTGGGCGGCAGGATGAGCCCGCGCGCCTTGAGCTTCTGCTGAACTTCCGCATCGGCAAGCACCCGGCCGGAAAATTCCGCAAGCTTGCTTTTCACGGCGTCCGGAATGCCCGCCGGCGCCAGCAGGGCAAAGAAGACGTTGATGTCGATGTCTTTCATGCCTTGCTCCTGCAAGGTCTTGACGTCCGGAAACAGCTCTGAGCGCACCGACGACGTCACGCCGAGTATCTTCAGCTTGCCCGCTTCGATGAAGGGATGCGCGGTGAAGACGTCGGTGAATGTCATGGTCACCTGGTCCCCAAGCAGGGACTGCAGGGCGGGGCCCGATCCTTTGAACGGGATGTGCGTCAATTCCACGCCGGCTGACTTGGCGAACATCAGTCCCGACAGATGCGTGGTGCCCCCGCTGCCGGCGGACGCATAGGTCGCCATGTTCTTCTTCGCGTAGTCGATGAGCTCTTTCGTATTGGACACTGGCAAGTTGCTGGTGACGAGGACGGCGTTGGGCAGGCTGCCGAATTCCGCTATCGGTTCGAAATCCTTCAGCGGATCGAACTTCAGGTTGTTGTACAAGGCGGGATTGATCACCAGCACGGGCGACGAGCCGAACAGAAGCGTATAGCCGTCCTTCTTGGCCCTTGCGATATAGTCTCCCGCGATATTGCCGCCGGCGCCGGCCCGGTTTTCAACGATGATCGGCTCTTTGGTGAACTCGCTCATCTTGTTCGCGATCATGCGCGCGATCAGGTCGGCCGGGCCGCCGGGCGCATAAGGCACCACGAAGGTGATGGGCCGGGATGGAAATTCGTCGGTGGCATGCGCTGCGCCTGTTAAACCGAGAGTGAGCGCCGCCAGGCCGGCGGCGACGAAGGATCGGAATGTCATTGTCAGTCTCCTGTATGTTGGCCCGGCGGATCTTAGCAGCGGGCTCACGCGGGATTTATCTGATAAACCAATAGCGCGATATTTAATTTGAATCATCGCGGGGATATGTTTTCCTACACTTGTCGGCGTGAGGTGGTCCGACGGCATCGGTTCGCCAATTGATTCAGAAGGAAAGCATGTTGAAGACAGAAAGCGGCGGGGCATTGAGCGGCATCCGCGTGATCGACGCCTCGAGGGTACTCGGCGGGCCGATCGCGGGCCAGATCCTGGGCGACCACGGGGCCGAGGTCATCAAGGTCGAAGGCCCGGCGGGTGACGACACTCGGCAGTGGGGGCCTCCCTATCTGGGCAGGAACTCGGCATATTTCTCGGGCGCGAACCGGAACAAAAAGGGCGTGACGCTGGACCTCGCATCCGAAACCGGGCGAAGCCGCTTCTTTGCGATGCTCGAGACGGCCGACGTGCTCATAGAGAACTTCAAGGAATCGACGCTGAAAAAATGGGGAATCGACGTTTCCGGCTTCACGGAAAGATTTCCCCGCCTGGTGCATTGCAGGGTGTCGGGCTTCGGCTCGACCGGCCCTTATGGGGGCTTGCCCGCCTATGACACGGCAATGCAGGCGCTGTGCGGCCTGATGAGCGTGAACGGCGACCACTCGACGGGACCCTTGAGGGTGGGCTTGCCCATCGTGGACATGACCACCGGCCTGAATGCGGTCATCGGCGTCCTGCTGGCGCTTCAGAACCGGGAGCGCACAGGCATGGGGCAGCTGGTGGAAACCACTTTGTATGCCAATGCCTTGTCCATGCTGCACCCCCATGCCCCCAATTATTTTGCGACGGGCCGCTGCCCCGCTCCGACGGGCAACGCGCATCCCAACATCTATCCGTACGACAGCTATCCCACCGCCAATGGGCACATTTACCTGGCCGTGGGCAACGATGCGCAATTCGGCTTGTTTTGCCGCCGTCTGGGCCTGGACGAACTTCCTTCCGACCCGCGCTTCTCCACCAATCCTTCCCGCTCGGTGAACCGCGCGGCATTGAAGGCGCTGCTGGAAGCGGCGCTGAAACCCGAGGACGGACGGAGCCTGGCGCTGGAACTGATGCGGATCGGCGTGCCGTGCGCGCCCGTGAATACGGTGGAAGACGCCTTGTGCGACCCGCATACCCGCCATGCGGGGCTGGTGGTCGAGCTGGAGGACGAGTATAAAGGTCTCGCGTCGCCCATCAGCCTGAGCCGGACACCGGCCACGTATCGCCACGCGCCGCCGGCGCTGGCGGCAATCGAAAAGGAAGAGGCATGACCCAGCCGCTGCGATTTCCCTATGGCTCCGGCAAACGGTACCATCTACACCACCCGCATATCCTGTGCGCCGACATCGAGGCGACCATCGACTTCTATCGCCGCTGGTTCGACGCGGAAGTCGTATGGGACGGGGACTATGCCGGGACGCGCAACGTCTTCCTGAAAATCGGCATCGGCGCCATGCATTTGTATGAAAAGAAAGTGGATACCGCCCCGCGCAATGCGCTGCACCACCTGGGCATCCAGGTGGTCGGCCTGGAGGACCTGTATCGCCGGATGCAAGAAGCGGGGATGGCATTGAGAAACCCGATACGAAGCATAGACGGCGGCGGCTATTTCATGCTGGAAGCGCCCGACAACATCCTGCTGGAGCTCTTCGAGCCCGGACCGGATCGGCAAAGCGAAGTGCTGGCCTACTATGGATACGGGCAGTCGTCATGAGATTCGAAGACGGCTCTTTTTTCGGCATCCGCGCGCCCATGATCGACCGATTCGGGATCAAGCCGAATTCAATGAGCGATGGAAATACGGCGTCCGCCATTCTTCCCTTTCTTGAAGAGAACTGCAATGTCCATGGCACAGTCAGCGGTCCCGCCATAATGGCTTTGCTGGATTTCGCGATGGCCGCGAGCGCGCGCGCCCATGCGCCGCTTGCCCATACCGTCCTGACGATCGATCTTTCCATCAAATTCATCAAGCCGGCCGATTCGGATCTCTATGCCGATTGCCGGTGCGAAAGCCGTGGCCGCAGCATGTGCTTCGCGACAGGCATCGTGTTCAACGAACGAGGCGAGAAAATCGCGATGGCGAACGGAGTTTTCAAGCTCGTTGCCGGTAAAGGGTGCTAGATGCGCATCGACGCGATCGAGCTGAGGCATTTGAAGTATTTCATCGCGCTGGCCGAAGAACTGAACTTCAGCCGGGCGGCGATGCGATGCCATGTTTCGCAGCCGCCCTTCAGCGTCGCGATCCAGCAGCTCGAATCCTATCTGGAAATCCAACTGGTCATCCGGTCCAGCCGCAATGTCGAATTGACCGAGGCGGGGCGCGAATTCTACACCTACGCTTTGCAGGTGACGGGCCATGCGAATCAGGCGTTCAGCGACATCCAGAATTTCGCCATAGGCTTGTCGCGCGGCATCAGCGTCGGGTTCCATGCGTCCATGATCTTCCGGGGGCTGCCCGACACCATACGCAGGTTCAAGTCGGAAGTCCCGAACGTACCGGTTTCCCTGTATGAGATGTCTTCCAAAGCGCAGTTCGACGCCGTCCTTGCGGGCGACCTGGACATCGGTTTCACGCATTCGCTGGCGTCCATCAGCAGCCGGGCGGTGGGATGCATCAACCTGTTCACGGAAAGGTTTCTGCTGTGCGTCCCGGATTACTACCGGGTGACCGAAGCCGACGTGGACCTGGCGCGCTTCAAGGACGAGAATTTCATCATCTTCGACCGCGACGCCTCGCCCCATTATTTCGACACGATCACGTCCATCTGCATCCAGGCGGGCTTTTCGCCGCGCATGGAGCACCATGCCAAGCAGTGGCTGACGGCGGTCGCCATGGTTTCCAAGGGCATGGGCGTTGCGCTGGTACCGGAATGCCTGGCGCAAACCGGCTTGAACGGCGTGCGGTTCCACCGCGTGCAAACGGAGATCGTTTCGCATCTGCAGTGCATTCATGCGCTGTCGGGCAAAGTGGACCATGTCCGGTCCATGATAGACATCGCCCGGACCATGATCAGGCCCAACGGGCCACCGCCTGGGGAGCCGGCATGAAAAGGAACGGCGATGGCGGTTGATGCGAGCTTGGTCGAAGCGCTGCGGAACGCGCGCCGGGAGGTCCGGCCGCTGGCGCGGATGGACGCGGCATGGCGCCTGGAGTCGGAAGAGGAGGCCTACGAAACCATGTTCGCGGTGTCGAGCGCGCTGGGCTGGCGGCAGGCTGGCTGGAAAATCGCCGCGACCAACGAACAGATGCAAGCGCAGTTGCGCACGGACTCCCCGGTATTCGGTCCCACATTTCACGAGCATTTCCTGAGCGCGCCCGCGGCGCTTCCGCAGCAGCGTCTTTTGAGCCCCATCGTGGAATGCGAATTCTTCTTCGTCATGGGCCGCGCCCTGCCAAGCCGCGGCCGGCCATACGCCTTTGACGACGTCATGGCAGCGATCGAACGCGTGCATGTCGGCATCGAAATCGCGGAGTGCCGCTACCCCGAGGACAGGCTTCCGTCCAAGGAATTCATCATTGCCGATGGCTTTGCTTCCGGCTGGTATGTCATGGGCCGGCAAGTCGACGCGTGGCGGGAAGCCTTCGCGCGCGATATCGAGGTTACGCTCTACAAGAACGGCAAGCCCAAGGCCCGGGGGCGCGCCTCCGACGTCATGGGACACCCGGTCGCCCCTATTGTCTGGCTGGCGAACAAGCTCAATGGGATGGGTAGGGAAATAGCCCGGGGGCAAATCGTCAGTTCCGGCAGCTGCAACATCCTGGCGCGCGCCCGGCAGGGCGACGCATTCAAAGCCGTCTACGGCGCGCTCGCCGAAATAGACCTGGAAATTCTTTGAGGGAAGGTAGCGGCGGCTGCGCCACGCCGCTACCTTCCCAATGGCAGCGCGGTCTTATACAAGACCTGCTTCAGCGCGAAGCTGGACCGGATCTTGTCTATGCCCGGTATGGGCGTCAGCTGTTCAAGGATGAACCGTTCCAGCGCCGCGATGTCCTTCACGGCCACGCGGATCAGATAGTCGGAATCGCCGGTCATCAAATAGCACTCCATGACCTCGTCATGCTCGGCGATGCGCTGCTCGAAATGGTTCAGGGCGGCCTTGTCCTGCGACTTCAGGCTGATCGAGATGAACACGTTGAGCCCCAGGCCCAGCGCGGCGGCATTGGCCAGCGCCACGTAGCGCGCGATGATGCCCGCCGCCTCCAGCGCCTTGACGCGCGCCAGGCAAGGCGAGGGCGAAAGATGCACCCGGCGCGCGAGCTCCACGTTGCTGAGCGAGCCGTCGCGTTGCAGCTCGTCCAGTATCCGTAAATCCGTGGCGTCCAGCTTCATGTGCTTTCCCTGATGTTTCACCTGGCATTTTATGCTGCAAAGTGCGATAAGAGCCACTTTCTTCGACAGCAAATGCCGCGTCGGCGGGGGCAGAATATCGGTATGCAGCATTATTTCGGATGACCGCCATGAACTCACCACTTCCCATGCAAGCCTGGATGCAGGATCCCGCCTTTGCCGATGCCCAGAGCGGGCCGGACGCCGGCCCCGGCGCGGCCCACGATATCGATCCCGAGGAAACCGCCGAATGGCATGAGTCCTTCCGGTCCCTCATCGAAACGCATGGCCCGCAGCGAGCCGCCTTCATGATGGACGAGCTCTCCCGCCTGGCGCTCGGCGGCAAGCTCGCCTGGCGGCCGCCCCTGGGCACGCCCTACGTCAACAGCATACCCGCCGACCGGCAGCCGGCTTTCCCGGGCGACCTGGCCATGGAGCAACGGCTGGGCGCCATCATCCGCTGGAACGCCCTGGCCATGGTGGTGCGCGCCAACGCCGCCTATGGCGAACTGGGCGGGCACATCGCCAGCTATGCCAGCGCGGCCGACCTGTTCGAGGTCGGCTTCAATCACTTCTTTCGCGCGCGCGAGCGCCAGCCCGGCGGTCACAAGGGCGACCTGGTGTTCCTGCAGCCGCACAGCGCGCCGGGCGTCTACGCGCGCGCTTACCTGGAAGGGCGGCTGACCGAACACGACCTGGCCCATTACCGGCAGGAGATCCGCGGCCCCCGGGGAGGCGCGCGCGGGCTGTGCAGCTACCCGCATCCCTACCTCATGCCCGATTTCTGGCAGTTTCCCACCGGTTCCATGGGCATCGGCCCCATCAGTTCCATCTACCAGGCGCGCTTCATGCACTACCTGACGCATCGCGGCCTGCTCGATTGCGGCGGCCGCAAGGTGTGGGGCGTGTTCGGCGACGGCGAAATGGACGAGCCCGAATCCATGAGCGCGCTGACGCTGGCCGCCCGCGAACGGCTGGACAACCTGATCTGGGTGGTGAACTGCAACCTGCAGCGGCTGGACGGCCCCGTGCGCGGCAACTTCCGGGTCATCGACGAGCTGGAAAAACTCTTCCTGGGCGCCGGCTGGAACGTCATCAAGGTCTTGTGGGGCAGCGACTGGGACGGCCTGTTCGCCCAGGACCGCACCGGGGCGCTGGCACGGGCCCTGTCCAACACGGTCGACGGCCAGATGCAGACCTTCGCCGCCAACGACGGCCGCTACAACCGGGACCACTTCTTCGGCCAGAACCAAGAGCTCGCCCGCCTGGTGGAAGGGCTGAGCGACGAGGAAATCGACAGCCTGCGCCGCGGCGGGCACGACCTGGTCAAGATCCACGCGGCCTATGCCGCCGCCATGGCGACCACGGGCCGGCCCACCGTCATCCTCGCGCACACCAAGAAAGGCTACGGCATGGGCAGCGCCGGCCAGGGCCGCATGACCACGCATTCGCAAAAGAAATTCGAGGACACCGACCTGCTGCAGTTCCGCGACCGCTTCGGCCTGCCGCTCACCGACGAACAGGCCAGGCGGCTGGACTTCTACAAGCCCGAAGAAGGCAGCGCCGAGCTGCAATACCTGCAGGCGCGGCGCCGGTCGCTGGGCGGCCACCTGCCCGCGCGCCACACGGACTGCGACCCGGTCGCCGTGCCGCCCGCCGAATCCTACGCCCGCTTCGCCCTCCAGGGCGGCGGCCGCGAAATGTCCACCACCATGGCTTTCGTCCGCATGCTGGGCACGCTGTTGCGCGACAAGGAACTGGGGCCGCGCATCGTGCCCATCGTCGCCGACGAGGCGCGCACCTTCGGCATGGCCAATCTGTTCAAGCAGGTCGGCATCTATTCCTGCGTCGGGCAAAAATACGAGCCCGAGGATATCGGTTCCATACTCAGCTACCGTGAAGCCATCGACGGCCAGATCCTGGAAGAGGGCATCAGCGAAGCCGGCGCCATCTCCAGCTGGGTCGCCGCGGCCACCAGCTACAGCGTGCATGGGCTGGCCATGCTGCCTTTCTATATCTATTACTCCATGTTCGGCTTCCAGCGCGTGGGCGACCTGATCTGGGCCGCCGCCGACCAGCGCCCGCGCGGCTTCCTGATCGGCGCCACCTCGGGCCGCACGACCCTCGCCGGAGAGGGCCTGCAGCACCAGGACGGCTCCAGCCACCTGTGGGCCGCCGCCGTGCCGAACTGCAGGGCCTACGATCCGGCGTTCGCCGGCGAGCTGGCCGTGATCGTGGCGCACGGCATGCGGCGCATGATGGTGGAGCAGCAGGACGAGTTCTACTACATCACGGTGATGAACGAGAACTACGCCCAGCCCGATCTGCCGGCGGACGTCGAAGCCGACATCGTCCAGGGCGCGTATCGCCACGGCGCATACGCCGCCGAGGGCGCCGCGCCGGAACGGGCGCCGCGCGTGACGCTCATGGGCTCGGGCGCCATCCTCACGGAAGTCATCCAGGCGGCCCGGGAACTCGCCCGCCGGGGCGTCGCCAGCGACGTCATCAGCGTCACCAGCTGGAGCGAACTGGCGCGCGACGGCGCCCGCTGCGAGGACGGCGCGGAGGTTCCGCACTTGCGGCGGGTGCTGGACGGCACGCAAGGCCCCATCATCGCGGCCACGGACTATGTGCGCCTGGTGCCGGAGTCGGTCAGGGCGTATCTGCCCGAAGGACGCTCTTATCGCTGCCTGGGTACGGACGGCTTCGGCCGCAGCGATACCCGGGCCGAGCTCCGGCGCTATTTCGGGGTGGATGCGCAAGGAATCGCCGAAGCGGCCTCGAGGGCGTTGGAAAGAGGCTGAAGGCGCCATAAAGCCGGGGTTGCGGAGCCCACAAACCCCGCCTTACCTGATATGCTTTCGCCATCCAGACAGCCCTACGAAGACGCATGAATCCCGTCAGTATGCAGGTGCTCCTGATCGGCGTGATGGCCATCTGGGGCGTGAATATATCCGCGGTCAAAGTACTGACGACACAGCTGGACCCTCTCCTGGTGGCCTGTCTGCGCATGGTGCTGGCGGTCGCCGTCATCAACCTCACGCTTTTCCTCGCCAGGCAGCCGCTGAAGCTGCGCGGCATCACGCGCAAGCAATGGCTGCGCTTCCTGCTCTGTGCGCTGCTCATGGTGTATGGCAACCAGGTGTTGTTCACCGCCGGGATGCGCAGCGCCAGCGCCACCAACGCCGCCCTGATTTCAGCGCTCAGTCCGCTCATGGCGTCGCTGCTGGTGGCGGCCATGTTCCGCGAAACCCTGACCCGGCGGCGGCTCGTCGGCATCGTCATCGGCTTCGGCGGCGTGGCGGCCGTGGTGCTCAACCGCAGCGGCGCGGCCGTCGAGGGCGCGGGGTGGGGGGACCTGCAGGTGTTTTCGGCGCTGCTCAGCTTCGTGTCGGGCGGCGTGCTGATCCAGTCGATGGCCAAGCAGTTCGGTGCGCTGGTCATCAGCGGCATCATCTACACCATCGGCACGGTCATCCTGTGCGTGCACCTGGCGTTCAGCGAAATCGCCGGCCAGATCCCCGGCATGGCTTTCCCGGGCTGGTGGCTCGTCATGCTGCTCTTGTTCTCGGGCGTCGTGGCCACCGCCATCGGCAACATGGTGTGGAACCGGGCGCTGATCGAAATCGGCGCCGCGCGCAGCGCCATGTACCAATACTGGATTCCCGTGTTCGGGGTCTTGTTCGCCATCCTGCTGCTGGACGAGCCGTTCTCGGCCTGGCATGCCGTGGGCCTGGTCGCTATATTGCTCGGCACTTATCTCGGCACGCGCCGTTGAGCCACCTGGCCAAGGGGTCGGCATAAACCCAGTTTCCATAGGTTGTATTGTTGACAATACAACTATATGAGTTAGACTGATTCACGCCATCGAGAACCCGATATTCCATTCCAGGAGACCCACCGTGCACAAGAACGTACTCGGCCGCTGCCTGCTTGCCGGCCTTTTCAGCCTGCTGCCCCTCGCCGCCACATACGCCCAGGCCCCCAAACCCATTACGCTGATCGTCGGCGCATCGCCCGGCGGCACGACCGACCGCGTGGCGCGGGGCATCGCCCAGGAAATGTCCGACATCCTGGGCACCACCGTGATCGTCGAGAACAAGCCCGGCGCCGGCGGCAACATCGCGGCCGATCAGGTCGCCCGCTCCGCCAAGGACGGCAACACCCTGCTGGTCAGCTTCACCAGCTTCACGGTCAACGCCAGCCTGTACAAAAAGCTGCCTTTCGATCCGCAAAAAGACTTCACCCCCATCAGCATTCTCGCCCAGGTGCCCAGCGTGCTGGTCGCCCGCAAGGACTTCCCCGCCAACAACGTCGAAGAGCTCATCAAGCTGGGCAAGAGCAAGCCCAAGGAACTCAGCTTCGCGCTGGGCGGCATCGGTTCGTCGCTGCACATGGCCACCGCCAGCTTCCAGATGGTCACGGGCATCGAAGGCCTGAACGTGCCGTATAAAGGCACTTCGCCCGCCCTGCAGGACCTGGTCGGCGGGCAGGTCGACCTCATGTTCGCCAGCGTCGAAAACGTGCTGCCGCTGCTGGACTCGGGCCGCATCAAGTTCCTGGCGGTCACCAGCGACAAGCCGCTGAAGCAGTTCCCCGGCCTTCGCCCCGTGTCCGACACCGTGCCCGGGTTCACCTCCCAGGCCTGGTTCGGCATGTTCGGTCCCGCGGGCCTGAGCCCCGAGCGTCTCGCCGAACTGAACAAAGCCGTGGTCGAAGGCGCCAAGCGCCCGTCCTTCATCAGCCTGATGACGCACGGCGGCGGCCAGGTCGTCACCAACACGCCGGCGGAGTTCGCGGAATTCATCAAGAAAGACATCGCCCACTACGCCGAAGTCGTCAAGTTCACGGGGGCCTCGGCCGACTGACCACCACCCCCATCGGCGCACGCGGCCATGATCGCCAATCCCACGCCTCGCTACTACCGGATCTACCGGCTGCTCAAGCAGGCCATCGAAGGCCAGCAATTCGATGCCGGCCGCGCGCTGCCCGGCGAGAACGCGCTTGCCGGGCAGTATGGCGTGTCGCGACTGACCATCCGGCGCTCGCTGGATCTCCTGCAGCAGGAAGGCCTGGTGGAACGCCGCCAAGGGGCGGGTACGTTTCCGTGCCCGCCCAGCGCACCGTCCGCCGCATTGCCGGCCGACATCAACAAGCTCATGGCCCACTTGTCGGACATGGGCGCGAATACCCAGGCCAGGCTGCTGTCCTTCGGCTATGAAGCCGCCGGCCCGGACGTCCGCACCCGGCTGGAACTGCCGGCCCATGCCAAAGTGCAGAAGGCATTGCGCGTGCGCTACTACCACGACCAGCCTTTTTCCTATCTGCTGACCTATGTCCCCGAATCGGTGGGGCGCCGCTACACCGAAGCCGATCTCGGTCAGAATGCCTTGCAGCGCATCTTCCGCCGCCTGGGCCTGAAGCCCACCTCGGCCGAGCAAAGCTTCACCGCCATCCTGGCGGATGTCCATCACGCCGAGGCGCTGGATGTCGGCGTGGGCTCGCCGCTGCTTTGCATCAAGCGCGTGGTGCGCGATGCCGACGGCACGCCGCTGGAATACCTGATCGCGGCCTACAATCCGGCCCGATTCGAATACCGCATGGCCTTGTCGAACCGGCGCGCCAAAGGGCGCGACACCTGGGTCATGGATGAAACCGGGAAATCGCCATGAAAGTCCCTGGCATACACGTTTACGACAGCGTCACGACCTTGCTGCCGGAAGGTATGCATCCCTCTCAAGGCCCCGTCTGGGGCGCCATCGTGATCGCCGCTTCCCATGGCGGCCGCTATGCCGCCTACCTGGCGGCGCTGGCCGGCGTCAAAGGCATCGTGCTGAACGATGCCGGCGTCGGCCGCGACCGGGCGGGCGTATCGGGCCTGGCCTTGCTGGACGACTGCGGGATCGCGGGCGCCGTGATTTCGCACCTATCCGCCAGAATCGGCGACGGCAAGGACGCCGCCTGGCGCGGCCGCATTTCCGCCGTCAACCACACGGCGGGCAAGGCGGGCGTGCAGCCCGGAATGAGCGCCATGGACGCCGCCCGCCTCATGGTCGCGGGCGGCAACACGCCCACGCGGCCGCCCCCGCTGCCCGCCGAGGCGCGGGCCGTGCTGCAGCCGCCGGGCGCCCGGCGCAGGCTGGTCCTGATCGATTCGGTGTCGCTGGCCCATGAAGAAGACGCCGGCGCCGTCGTCGTCACCGGCTCGCATGGCGGGCTGCAGGGCGGCGACCCCGCCACCGCCATAGGCGGCCACGCCGTATTCGCCGCCGCCTACAACGATGCCGGCATCGGCGTGGACGGCGCCGGCGCCACCCGCCTGCCCGCGCTGGAACGGCAGGGCGTGGCGGGCGTCACCGTCGCGGCCGAAAGCGCCCGCATCGGCGACGCCCGATCCACCTACCGGGACGGCATCATCAGCTGCGCCAACCCGCTCGCCCTGTCGCTGGGGGCCAGGGCGGGGATGCCCTTGATGGAATTCGTGGCGCGGCTCCTTGAAGCCCGGGTTTGATGCGGTCGCGGTCAAACGCCGGGCGATCCGCCCTTTTCCGCGCGCCGCATGGCGGCCCATAAAATCACCAAAGACAGCACCAGGAACATGATCCCGTTGTTCCGCCGTAGAATCACCTGCGTCAGGCCAAAGAACACATAGCCCGCCACCAGCGAAGAACCGCAAAACGCCAGCGTGCGGACGGTGATGTCGGCGTGGCGCAGGCGCCTGCAGAAACCGGCCAGCGGCACCGCGTACAAGGCCAGCAGCGCCAGCAGCCCGGGCAGGCCCTGGAAAGCCCAGGCCTGAAGATAATTGTTGTGCAGGTTGTCGCTGAACTTCAGCGCCACGTCGTCCAGCACGCCCGCGTCCACCATGCGTTGCAATTCGTTGGCGTATTCCTGCTCGTTCCAGCCCAGCCAGGGCCGCTTCGAGATGTTCTCGACGGCACCGTCCCACATCACGAAACGCGCCCCGATGGATGTATCGGCCTCGTCCTTCTGCATGAACAGCACGATGTCCGACACGGCCGCATCGTAACGCGCCTTCAGCCGGCTGTCGGGCATCGCGAACAGCCCGGCCACCACCACCGCCGCGACGGCGCCGGCGATGCCGGCCCGCCAGGCGTTGCGGCGATCGATGAAGGCCACGCAGAACAGCAGCGCGATCGCCGGCATGGCCACCCAGCTGCCGCGGCTGCCCGACGCCACCACGCTGTACAGGCTACAGGCGATGCCCAGCACGAAGGCCGCGCGCCACCACCAGGCCTTGCGGCCCTGCGTGCCCGCCCAGAACATGCCGCCCAGGCAGAACACGCCGAACACCAGGGCGATGTTGCCGAAATGGATGATGTTCAAATACCCCTCGGCGCGGTCGTAGCCCAGGCCGTAAAGCTGCCAGACGGCGATGCCCACCGAGCTCACGACACCCAGCACCGTTCCCGCCCACAGCGCGGCCAGTTGAAAGGGCACGTGCAGCATCCACAGCAATATGGGAATCGCGAGCAGGCAGCGCAGCGATTGATCCAGCGACTTGGTGCTGTTGTCCAGGTACAGGATGCTCAGCAGCGAAACGAGGAAATAGACGGCCAGCACCCAGGCGACGGCCTTGTCCTCGGCGGACAGGGACATGGCCGGCCGCTGCGCGACGAACGCCAGCCCGCCCAGCAGCAGCACGGAAGCGCCATACGAGTACCCGGAGGGCAGGGCGAAGGTCAGGGCAAAGAACAGGAACACGCCCAGCGTTTCAATGGAAACCGCCGTCAATTGCGGCAAGCGTCGGTTTTGCATGGTCGATGATGGTGATGGCTGCGGCACCGCGCCATTGTAGCGGCGGCGCCGCTAAAATACCGCCCATGAACGACATAGTGTGTTGCCAACTGTAGTGAAGCTGCTGCGCGAAACGATACTCTTCGGCGTGGCGGGGACCGTGGGCTTCATGGTGGATACCGCCGTGCTTTACGCGCTGCAGGGCATCATGGGCCCCTTCTACGCCCGCGCGCTTTCCTTCCTGGCGGCCGTGCTGGCCACCTGGCTCATCAACCGCAACCTGGCTTTCCGCGGCCGTGCCTCGGCGCTTTCGCGCAAGAGCGAGTTCCTGTCCTACCTGGTCCTGATGCTGGCCGGCGGGCTGGTCAACTATGGCGTCTACAGCGCCCTGGTCCTGTGGCAGCCCGTGGTGCGCCAGCACCTGGTCCTGGGCGTCGCGGCCGGCAGCCTGGCGGGCATGTCGGTCAATTTCCTGACGGCGCGCTATCTGCTGTTCAGGAAATGAAGCCGGCGTACCGGCGGGCGGGCGCGGTTCAGCGCGCGGCGTGCCCGCTGCGCCGATCGGGCGGCTTTACTCTTTATAATCCCTTCAAAGCAAATCACATCGGAACGCGTCCATGAAAATCCTCGTTACCGGCGGCGCCGGCTTCATCGGGTCGGCCCTGGTTCGCCACATCATTCGCAACACCGGCGACTCGGTCGTCAACGTCGACAAGCTGACCTATGCCGGCAATCTCGAATCCCTGGCGGAAATCGCGGGCAGCGACCGCTACGCCTTCGAACACGTGGACATCTGCAACCGTGCGGAGCTGGACCGCGTCTTCCGGCAGCATCAGCCGCAGGCGGTGATGCACCTGGCGGCCGAATCCCACGTCGACCGCTCGATCGACGGCCCCGCCGCCTTCATAGAAACCAACATCGTCGGCACCTATGTGCTGCTGGAAGCCGCCAGGCAGTACTGGCAAGGGCTGGACGACGATGCCAAGGCGCGGTTCCGCTTCCATCACATTTCCACCGACGAAGTCTACGGCGACCTGGAAGGCCCCGAAGACCTGTTCACGGAAACCACCCCCTACGCGCCCAGCTCGCCGTATTCCGCCAGCAAGGCCGGCTCCGACCACCTGGTGCGCGCCTGGCTGCGCACCTACGGCCTGCCCACGCTGGTCACAAACTGCTCGAACAACTACGGTCCCTACCATTTCCCCGAGAAACTCATCCCGCTGATGATCCTGAACGCCCTGGAAGGCAAGCCCCTGCCGGTATACGGCGCGGGCAACCAGGTGCGCGACTGGCTCTATGTGGAAGACCACGCCCGCGCGCTGTACACGGTGGTTACACAGGGCAAGGTAGGCGAAACCTACAACGTGGGCGGGCATAATGAGAAGAAGAACATAGACGTGGTGCACGCCATCTGTGCGCTGCTGGAAGAATTGGCCCCCGCCAAGCCAGCGGGCGTCGCGCGCTACGCCGACCTCATCACCCACGTCAAAGACCGCCCCGGCCACGACCTGCGCTACGCCATCGATGCCGGCAAGATCCAGCGCGAGCTGGGCTGGGCGCCTTGGGAAACGTTCGAGTCCGGCTTGCGCAAGACCGTGCAATGGTATCTGGACAATATGGAATGGAGCCGCCGCGTGCAGGACGGCAGCTATCAGCGCGAGCGGCTGGGCGTTGGGGCTTGATTCTTGATGCTCTTGCGGGCGTGGTTTTGGCTTCAGGGCCGTGGCATGGCGCGGCCTGACACGGCTAGAGCTTGCTACGACCGGGTAGTTCCCGCAGTGGCCATTCCATCCGCCGCAGCCACTCCCGCGCTGTGATCCAAGCCATGATGGTCTCCTGACATTCACTTCAGGGAGGCCGCCATGAGCGAGCGCGATGCCGCCTACCGGCGCGTGTTCCATCACCACCAGATGCTGCGCGACCTGCTGGCCTGCGTGCTGGAGGCCGATTGGCTGCGGGACCTGGACTGGGCGGGCCTGCGCGAGGTCAACACGCAGTACGTGGCCGAGCGCCTGCAGCGGCGCGTGGGCGACGGCGCCTGACTTGTCCAACTACCAGTTGCAGTCGCTACGTGCTGATCGACGAAGGCGCGCTGCTGCGCGCGGGCGGCCTGCCCGATGCGAACCTGGCGGGGCTGCTTTTTCGGCTGGAGCACAGCACGGCCATTGAGCAAATCCCGGAAATACTGCACACTTTGATGGACGCGGTGCAAGGGGAGGGGTTTGAGGAGTTGAACCGCAGCCTTGCCGCCTATATCCAGCACCTGGTGCTGTCGCGGGCCCAGCCGCAAGAGGCGGTGCCCCAGGTCACGAGTTTGCAGGAGCTTGTCATGTTGATCAGTGAGAAGCCGGGCATGTGGGCCCGGCAGTGGAAGCGCGAGGGGATCCTGGAGGGGTTGCGGCAAGGCGAGCTGTCTGGCCAAGCAGCGCTGCTGGAGCGTCAATTGATCCACAAATTCGGCCCCTTGCCTGACACTTTGGTTCAGCGCATCCACACAGGCAGCGCTTCCGAACTGGAGGTTTGGTCTCTGAACTTTATCGATGCCGATTCCATCGAGCAGGTGTTTGCTCCATAGCGCAGCCGGGTTTTTGTATTAGAGGTGTCTGCGTGCCCAAAAACGCCTGAATCCGGCGTTGCGCCGGATTCAGGCACTTGCCGCCCGGCAGTGCTGGCAGGCGGCGTCTCCGGGGAAGGATCAGCCGAAGTTGAAGGCGGTCAGCGCCGCCAGGTCGGCGGCGGCGTTCGCCGTCGTGATCGTGCCGATGAGGACTACGTCGCTCCCCCCGCGGTGCGCACCCATCGCGGAGTCGTACCAAATCTGGACGGCGCCGTTGTTGTTGAACACCAGGATGCCGGAACCCGCGTGATTACTCACCGAGTATGCCAAATGGTCCACATCAGCTGCGGCAAGCGCATTACCCGATACGTTCTGGGCATCCGTGATGACGGCCATGTTGTAATTGCCAATGCTTCCGGAGAGCGTTGAAAAATCACCTTTGATGAAGTTTCTCACTCCAGTAAGCAACTGAGCCACATCCAGGATGTCGCCATCGCTCGACTTGAAATCGGTGATGGTGTCGGCACCGTTGGCTGCCGCGACGGCTGCAGCGGTGGCGTCAGCACCTGCGATGAAGAGGAATTTATCAATCCCATTGCCGCCGATCAGGATGTCGTTGCCCGCACCGCCAAACAGCGTGTCGTTTCCATCGCCACCAGACAGCGTGTCGGCGCCATCACCGCCGGCGATCTGGTCGACAAACGCGGAACCCGTGACGGTTTGATCACCGGCACTGCCAGCCAGCGTGACACCCTTGATGCCTGCCCAAACGGCATCGCTGAAGTTCTTATTATGAGCGGCGTCGATGGTGTCGCTGATGCGGTAGCCGCCGGTGAAGGTGAGAGTGGGGGGCAGATTGTTAAAGCCGGCGATATCCAGCGTAACAGCATCGGTGACGCTGACGGCGGCAGCATCCGTGATCAGATCGTCGTCCAGCTCAGGTTGGACATGGGCCCAGGTGTCAGTGATGCTGTAAATCACCACGCCTGCAACACCGCTGAAGTCAACACCCGCGACCTGTGCCACGGTGGACGGGCCGACGAGCGTCAAGTTGCCGCCGCCGGAAATTGCTTTGCCACCGAGTACACCGACCGCGCCGGACATCGTCGTGCCAGCAGGCACATGAATAATGCCGATACCCGCTGCGTCGGCGGTGGTGCTGATCGAAGTCGAGCCGCTGGTGAATTTGAGCTTGCCGCCTTCTTCCACAACACTGATCGTGGAGCTCGCATGCTCGAAGGCGACTGCCACAGTTGGCGCAGAACCGCTTTCGGTCACCGTGAACGTGATCGTGGGCCCGGGTGCAGGGGGCGTTTCATGCTCGACGGTATCGGGCAAAACGACATCCGGAGGCACGGTCACCGAAGGCGGCACGATCAGCTTGACGCCTTTGGGCGGGACGAAGTCGATGGGGATCGGGGTATTGGCGGCGGGAACCCAACCAGTGGGCGGCGTGAAGGTCGGCAGGAAGGGCGCGACCTTGCCGACGATGGCCACCGCATCTTCGTAGCGGCCTTCGGTGATCGCCGCCTTGAAGGCGGGGTCCGCGGCAAACAGGGACAGGCTCACGCCGTTGCTCAGCGGGCGTCCTTCGGCGATGCCGTATTGCAGCAGGTGGGTAAGCGGATCGGTCTGGCCGTTCCGGACGGCTTCGGCGACGTCGGGGTTTGCATCCAGGTAGCCCTTAAGGTTCAGGAAAGGCAGCAGTTGCCGCCCTTCGGCCAACCCGTACAGCAAAATATGCTGGATGGCGGAGATGTACCCCGCCGCCACGGCGGCGGCCACGTCAGGGTTCTGCGACAGGTAGAAGCTGATGTCGAATATGCTCGATGGCGAACGGCCCTCGGCCGCGCCATACAGGACGAAGTGGTCAAAGGCGGAGATCTCGCCCGCTTTGACAGCGGCGGCTACGTCCGGGTTTTTTGCCAGGTACTCTTGCGGATTGAATAGCGGGCCAGGCGCGCGGCCTTCGGCTTTTCCATGAAGTTCGAAATGCAGTTCGGCGGTAGTGTGCCCCAGGCGCACCGCCGCGGCTACGTCGGGGTTCCGGTTTAGATACCAAACCGGGTTGAAAAGAACGGATGCAGGCAGAGTTGCCATGATTCTGTATCCTACCGGATCGATTTAATGATGCCTATCGCCCGCTACCCGCATGGTTATGGGATGAAGCAGTTGGGGCGCAATAATTGTTGCTACAAACAACATAAATGATCGTTTTGTTACTTAAATTGTGGAATTGTATCTATTCTCCCTGGCAAAGGCAACGCATCGGTATGAAGAGCAGGAGAATCCGCAAGAGGAATCAGGCTCTGGCCGCACCCACAATCGCGTAGAGCCTCTTCACCAACCCTTCCTTAAAACACCCACGCCACCGCAACCCGCAACCCATGATCCTTCTGCCGCCGCGCGTACTGCCCGGCATAGCCGACGCTCAGCCGCAGATCACGCCCCAAATCGCCCTCCAGGCCCAGCTTCAACGACCATGCCTGGCGCGCAATGGCCTGCCCTTCGGAGGCGAACACGCGCCTGCGGGTGCCGTCCCTGAAATACTGTTGCGAGCGCGCGTGCGTGTCGCCGCCGGCGTGGCGCCATGCCAGCTCGCCTTGCAGGCGCATTGCGCCCTTCGGGCCTTGCAAGGCATAGTCGGCTTGCACGCCCAGGGTGGTAAACACGACGGAACGCCGGTCGCGCAGCATGGTCAGTGCGGCCGCGCCGCCGCGCTCGTCGTAGCCGTGCAGGCTGTCGCGCACCCAGGCCGCGCGTATGAACGGGGTCAGTCCCTTCAGCGCCGGATGCCGGTGCAGCTTCGCCAGCCGCCGCAGCGGCGCCGCCAGTTCCGTGAAAACCTGCAAGGTATACCCGTGGCCCACGCCGGCCAGCGCATAATGCATGCCGCCCGCCGACACCGACCGCGATGCCTGGACGCGGTTCCAGGTCTTGGCCACGCCCACGGCAAGGTCCGTGACCGTCAGTTCCTTCAGCAGGGCGATGCCGGCGTGGACGCCGTCGATGCGCGCATGGGCCGTGGCGGGATGGCGCCGCCAATCCCCGCGCTGGGCGCCCAGGAAGACGGTCGCCCGCCAGTGGGCGGCCAGGTTGCGCGTCGACCCCAGCGCCATCCCGTGCAGGTCGCGCCAGTCGGCGGGCGTGCCGTGTGCCGCGCCGCGCCATCCGTTGGAATGCCAGCCTTGCAGCCAATGGCCCTCGCCCCGGCCCAGATGGCGCAGCGCCGCTTCGCGGATGTGGCGGCTGTCCTCCAGCATGCCGGACCGCAGCGACGCATGCCAACTGCCGGACAATTGGCGCAAGGCCGTTTTCGCCTCGGGCGCGGTCATGACGAGGATTTCGTCATGCAGTATGGCCTCGGGCTCGCTGTCCACAACGATGACCACAGGGTCATCCACAGGAATATCCACATCCGTCTCCGTCGCGTCCGGCGGGGCCGCGGGCGCCACCGGCTCGATCGGCGGCAAGGGCTCCACCGGCCGCACCGGCGTCACCGGTTTCACCGGGTCGATCACAACCGCCACTTCGTCCTCGGTTTCGGTGTCGCCCACCTCGTCCAGCCGGGTGTCGTTGCGCACCAGGGTCAGGAAAGCGCGGGTATCGTCGTCGCTATAGCTCAGCTCCGGGTCCAGGAAGGCCAGATTGCTGCCGGCGGACTCGAAACGCGTGCCCTCGAAGCCGCCCAGGGCATGCACGACGGTATATCGGGTGCTGGGCCGCCAGTCGCCTTCACCGGCCAGGGCCGACAGCCGGCCGTCCAGCAAGGCCTTGCCCACCACCATGACCTGGTCGGAGCCGCCGTCGGGCAGGACCTTGACCGCCAGTTCCGCGCCGGGCAGCAGGTGCAGCCGGCCCGCCACCGCCAGGGTGCCGATCGCACCGGGGCGGCCCGATGCCGCCGGCGCGCCGGGAGCCAGGGTGGCGCCGCCCTGCACCGTGGTGGCGCCCATGGAGCCGCCGCCTTCCAGGCGCGCGCCGCTGCGCACGGTGACGGGGCCGTTGATCATCATCAGGTTGCGCAGCGTGCCGGCCTCCACGTCCAGGCCCGCCGCCGCGTGCGCGGAGCCCGCCAGCACCAGGGTGCCCGACCCTTGCTTGACCAGGGGCAGGGGGCCGACGATGGCGCCGGCCTGGGTCGCCACCCCTTGCGGCACGTGCAGCAGCGCCGCCTGCGGAGCCGGGTCGTCCGGCGCTTGCCCGGGATCGAGCTGTATGCTTTTGCTCAGCACCGTGCCGGCGGCATAGCTGAGCGTGGTGCCCGGGCGCATCCACAAAGACGAGAGCCCGCCGCCCAGCGCGTTGTGGCCCTGTATCTGCAGCCGCCCGGCCATCAGCCGGGTATGGCCCAGGTAGTTGTTGTCGGCGGAAAGCGCCAGCGTGCCGGCGCCGGTTTTCACCAGCCGGCCTTCCGAGCCGTCCAGGCTGGACACGGTGCCGGCCAGTTCCAGCCGGGCGCCGCCGGCCACTTCGATGTGGGCGTCGCGGTCTATGGCGACGAGGCGCGCCGTGCTGAAGCTTGCGCCGACGCGCAAAGGCTCGCCCGAAAAGACAAGAGGCGCATCGGGTAAGCCCAATTGCGCCTCGTCGGTGATCCAGTTCAAGGGGTTGCCGGGTTCCGGCCCTGGTGGCGGGCCGGTATGCTGGCCCGCCAGCGCCCGCTGGCAGAAGACGCTGAACAGCAGGACGGCAACAAAGGAGAAGAACGACGGGAACAACAATGTGCAACGTGTCAACATAGTGCCTCCGTATAGGGAATTATGTCACTCAGTAGTTGTGACAAGCCGGAGTATCGTACAAGTTGACGAAATTAGATACTATCTTGCAGTAAGTTGAAGCGTTTTGTCGTGATCCGGGCGTTCGCCGTGGCGGCGGCCACCCCATGAAGGCCTGTCAGGCGAATACCTCCGCCTTGGCCAACGGCAGGCCTTGCGCGTCCTTGGCGGACAATATCGGCTCGCCGCGCATGGGCCAGTCTATGGCCAGGTCCGGGTCGTTCCAGGCGATGCAGCGCTCATGCGCGGGCGCGTAGTAGTCGGTGGTCTTGTACAGGAATTCGGCGTGCTCGCTGAGCACCACGAAGCCATGGCCGAAACCTTCGGGCACCCATAGCTGGCGCTTGTTTTCCGCGCTCAGCACCGCGCCCACCCATTTGCCGAAGGTGGGCGAACTCTTGCGCAAGTCCACCGCCACGTCGAAGACTTCGCCCGCCACCACGCGCACCAGCTTGCCCTGCGGCTGCTGGATCTGGTAATGCAGGCCGCGCAGCACATTGCGCGCGGAGCGCGAGTGGTTGTCCTGCACGAACCCCACCTTGCGGCCCACGGCCGCGTCGAACTGCGCCTGGTTGAAGCTTTCAAAGAAGAAGCCGCGGTCGTCGCCGAAAACCTTGGGCTCCAGCAGGATCACGTCGGGGATGTCGAGTCGTTGGGCGTTCATAGCACGTATTCGTTCAAGATGCGCAGCAGGTATTGGCCGTAGCCGTTCTTGGTCAGCGGCTGGGCCAGCCGTTCCAGTTGCGCCGCGTCTATCCATTTGCGGCGGAAGGCGATTTCCTCCGGACAGGCCACCTTCAGCCCCTGGCGGTTTTCCAGGGTGGCGATGAACTGCCCGGCTTCCAGCAGGGACTCGTGCGTGCCGGTGTCCAGCCAGGCGTAGCCGCGGCCCATGAGCTCCACGTTCAGCTGCCCTTGCTGCAGGTACAGGCGGTTCAGGTCGGTGATTTCCAGCTCCCCGCGCGGCGAGGGCTTCAGGCTGCGCGCCATGTCGACCACCTGCTGGTCATAGAAGTACAGCCCTGTGACGGCATAATTGGACTTGGGCCGCGCCGGCTTTTCTTCCAGCGAGATGACCTTGCCTTCGGTATCGAATTCGGCCACGCCGTAGCGCTCCGGGTCATGCACGTGGTAGGCGAACACCGACGCGCCTTCCGTGCGCTGCATGGCGCTGCCCAGCAGCTTGTGGAAATCGTGCCCATAATAGATATTGTCCCCCAGCACCAGGGCGGACAAATCATTCCCGACGAAGTCCGCGCCAATGATGAAGGCCTGCGCCAGGCCGTCCGGGCTTTCCTGCACGGCGTATTGCAGGTTCAGTCCCCACTGGCTGCCGTCGCCCAGCAGCTGTTGGAAGCGCGGCGTGTCCTGCGGGGTGGAAATGATCAGGACGTCGCGTATGCCGGCCAGCATCAGGGTGGACAGCGGGTAGTAGATCATGGGCTTGTCGTACACCGGCAGCAACTGCTTGCTGATGGACAGCGTTGCCGGGTGCAGCCTGGTGCCGGATCCACCGGCCAGGATAATGCCTTTGCGTTGTGTCATGTTTTGTCCAGGATTTCGGTTAAAAGGCGGGTCACGCCCACCCGCCAGTCGGGCAGGTGCAGGCCGAAAGCTTCCTGCAGCTTGCGCGTGTCCAGCCGCGAGTTCAATGGCCGCCGGGCCGCCGTCGGGAAGCCGCTGCTGTCCACCGGCAAGACGGCGCCGGGCGCGGTCTTGAGCTCCACGCCCGCGGCGCGGGCCTGTTCCAGCACGAAGGCGGCATACCCGTGCCACGAGGTTTCGCCGCCCGCCGCCAGGTGGTACAGGCCGGCCAGCGCCGGTTCCCGCACGGCGGCGCGCAGCGCGTGCGCGGTAACGTCGGCCAGCAGGTCAGCCCCGGTGGGCGCGCCCACCTGGTCGTCGATCACGGTCAGCGTATCGCGCTCCTGGCCCAGGCGCAGCATGGTCTTGGCGAAATTCCCGCCCCTGGCCGCGTACACCCAGCTGGTGCGAAAGATCAGGTGCCGGCAGCCCGAGTCCTGGATGGCGGCTTCGCCCTCCAGCTTGGTCTGGCCGTAGACGTTGATGGGCGCGGTCGGGCAGCTTTCCCGCCAGGGCGTGTCGCCGCCGCCGTTGAAGACGTAGTCGGTCGAATAGTGCACCAGCCAGGCCTTGCGTTCACTGGCCAGGCGGGCCAGCAGGGCGGGCGCCCGCGCATTCACGGCGCGGGCGATTTCGGGTTCGGCCTCGGCCTGGTCCACGGCTGTATAGGCGGCGGCATTGACGATGACGTCGGGCGCGATGCGCTCGACCGTATCGGCCAGGGCGTCGGGGCGCTGCAGGTCGCCGCAGAACTCCGTGCTGTGGCGGCACAGCGCCACCAGTTCGCCCAAAGGCGCCAGGCTGCGCTGCAGTTCCCAGCCCAGTTGCCCGTTCTTGCCGAATAACAATATCTTCATATCGTGGTGGTCTGTTGCGCCGCATTGGAAGGCCAATATTGTAACATTGGCATATCTGGTCTCTGTGAGCCTTCTATGACGCATGATACGCCGCGCGTCGCGGCGCTGGTCGTCGGGTATATGCCCGACATGCCGGTTTTGGACGCCTTGCTCGCCGGCCTGCCGGCCCAGGCGGATACGGTCGTCTTCGTCGACAACGGCGGCGCGGAAGGCATCCTCGGCCATGATCCCGATCAGCGCGCGCGCATCCACTACATAGCCATGGGCGGCAATGCGGGGCTGGGCGCGGCGCTGAACGCCGGCATGGAATTCGCGGCTAGCCAGGGCTGTACGCACGTGGCCACCTTCGATCAAGACAGCGAACTGCCGCCGGGGCTCATTCCGCGGCTGCTGCAGGCGCATCTGTCGCTGCGAGGCCAGGGCGTACGCTGCGCGGCCGTGGGGCCCCGCTTCTACGACAGGCGGGAAGGCACCGTCAAGAAATTCCCCATGTACCGCGAACAGGACGGGGCCATCAAGGTCATTGCCGCCGACGGCGCAGGCGCCGATTCCGCCGCCGGCCTGCAAGAGGTCGACGTGCTGATCACCTCGGGCATGCTGGTGAACCTGCGGGCCTGGCGGGAAGGCCTGCGCTACGACGAAGGCCTGTTCGTCGACTACACCGACACCGACTGGTGCTTTCGCGCGCGCGCCGCCGGCTACCGCCTGTTCGTCTGCCTGGACCAGGAAATGGGCCACGCGATGTCGGACGCGCCCCCCGTGCGGGTGTTCGGCGTCAACCTGCTGTGCTACCCGCCGCTGCGCCGCTACTACTACTTCCGCAACACCATCTACTTCATCCGCCAGCCCTATGTGTCGCCGGCCTGGCGCAAGCGCCTGGCTGCGGGCCTGCCGGTGCGTTTCCTCAGCAATGTGTTCATCGACCGGCACAAGCTGGCCGGCCTGAAAATGATGCTGCTGGGCCTGTGGCACGGCGTGCGCAAACGGCTGGGAGGCTACGGCGCCTGACCCGCGCAGGATACAATTCCAGCATGAAGCCTCAAATACATTACGTGCCGACCCTCGCGGAGCGCTACCCGGTGGCGTTCCTGGCCGGCGTGATGGATTTTTTGCTGATCGTGCTGGGCAGCTACGCCGCGCATTACCTGCGCTTCGGGTTCTGGTACATGTCCCAGCACTACCTGACCGCCACACTGGTCATTGCCGGCACCGTCGTCATGTGCCAGCTGCTGCTGGGCACCTATCTGTCCTGGCGTGGCCGCCATCTCATCCAGCAGCTCAACCGCATGTACACCGGCTGGCTGCTGGCGCTCGCCGTCATCGCCAGCCTGGCCGTCCTGCTCAAGGTGGCCGAGGACTATTCCCGCATCTGGCTGGGCGCATCGCTGGTCATTTCGCTGGCGCTGGTCACCAGCTTCCGGGTCTCGGTCTATGTGCTGCTGCGCAGCCTGCGGGCCAGGGGCAAGAACCTGAAGAAAGTGCTCGTCGTCGAATCCGGGGACGCGGCCATCATGCTGCGCGAGCGCGAGGCGGAGCTGCCCGAACAGGGCTACGACGTCGTCAAGGTCCTGCGCCTGGGCCGGGGCACGGAATGGGAACGGCATCTGGTCACCGAAGTGACTTCCTGCGGCGCCCATGAGTTGTGGCTGTGCCTGCCCCTGAACGAAGGCGAGGCCATCAAGAACGTGGTGCACGCGCTGCGCCACCAGACGGTGGACATCCGCTACCTGCCCGACCTGGGCGACCTGCCGCTGCTGAACCATCGCGTCAGCACCATCGCCGGCCTGTATACGCTGGACATCAGCCGCAGCCCCATGGAAGGCCCGGCGCGCCTGGTCAAGCGGCTGGAAGACCTGGTGCTGGGCAGCATCATTTCCGTCTTCGTGCTGCCGGTCTGCCTGTTCATCGCCATCGCCATCAAGCTGACCTCGCGCGGGCCGGTCATTTTCAAGCAATACCGCATGGGCATCAACGGTCGGCGCTTCAAGGTGTATAAATTCCGCTCCATGGAAGTCCACGAAGAAGCCACCGGCCAGGTCACCCAGGCGCACTACGGCGACCCGCGCATCACCCGCCTGGGCGCCTTCCTGCGGCGCACCAGCCTGGACGAACTGCCCCAGTTCTTCAACGTGCTGCAGGGGCGCATGTCCATCGTGGGGCCGCGCCCGCACGCCCTGGCCCACAACGAATACTACAAGGACATGGTCGAATCCTACATGCAGCGCCACAAGGTCAAGCCCGGCATCACGGGCTGGGCCCAGGTCAACGGCTATCGCGGCGAGACCGACACGCTGGAAAAAATGGTGCGGCGGGTGGAGCACGACCTTTGGTACATAGACAACTGGTCGCTGGGCCTGGACCTGAAGATCATCGCCATGACGATCTACAAGGGCTTCATCAATGGCCAGCCCTGAACACGTCGCCGAGGGGCCGCGCGCCGCGCGGGTCAGGCTCATCGTGCCCACGCGCAACGGCGGGGAAATCTGGAAATCCTGCGCCCGGGCCATCGCCGACGCGGTGGCCGCCGGCCGCGCCCGCGTCGACGTCCTGGTCATGGACTCCGCCTCGGCGGACGACACCGCCGGCGTGGCGGCCCGGCACGGGTTCGAGGTCCGTGGCGTCGACCCCGCCGCCTTCGACCACGGCGGCACGCGCAACCTGGCGGCCCGCATCGGGCCCGAGCCCGACATCCTGGTCTTCCTGACCCAGGACGCCGTGCTGGACACGCCGCACGCCCTGGACGGCCTGCTGCGGGCCTTCGACGACGACGGCGTGGCGGTCGCCTACGGACGCCAGCTGCCCCACCGGGACGCCAACCCGCTGGCCGCCCATGCGCGCACGTTCAATTACCCGGCGCGCTCCCACGTGGCGGGCGCCGCCGACCGCGACGTCTTGGGCATCAAGGCGGTGTTCGCGTCCAATTCCTTCGCCGCCTATCGCCATGCCGTCTTTCGCGAACTGGGCGGCTTCCCGGAAAAAAGCATCGTCAGCGAAGACATGTACTTCGCGGCGCGGGCCGCCCTGGCCGGCCACAAGATCGCCTACGTGGCCGACGCGGCGGTCCGCCATTCCCACAACTACGGCCCGCTGGAGGAATTCCGGCGCTATTTCGACATCGGCGTTTTCCAGCGCGACCAAGCCTGGATCCGGCAGGCCTTCGGCGGCGCGGGCGGCGAGGGTAAACGCTACATTCTGTCGGAATTGCGCTACCTGGCGCGCCACGCCCCGCTGTGGATACCCCGCGCCTGCCTGCACAACGCCTTGAAGATGGCCGGCTATGCGCTCGGCCAGCGCTACCCCGCGCTGCCGCTCGCCTGGCGCAGGCGATTCAGCATGCACCGGCGATATTGGGACGCCCCCGCCGCCCGCGCGCCGGGGCCGGAAGGGCCGGAGTAAAATGCCCGTTTGTCTTCAAATCGGCGCCCCTGGGTACATAGGCGGCGCATAAGGTATTCATGTCTTTTCCGGTCCGCTTCCCGCCCGCTTCGAACCGCCTGCCGCGCCTGGCGGCCGCCTTGCTGCTGGGCGGCGCATGCGCGCACGCGGCCTGGGCGCAAGGCGACAAGCAGCCTGAAAAACCGGCGCGGCCGGGCTGGAACCTGGAAACGCTGGAATCCCTGCGCGGCCAGGGCGCAGCGCCCGCCGGCGCGAGTCTGGCGCTGATGTCGCCCTCGGCCCGCGCCCCCGCCCTGGAAGGCGTGGTCGACCTGGCCCGGGCCTGGCGCCTGGCGCTGGAGCACGACCCCAGCTACCAGGCGGCGATCAGCGAACAGGCCGCCGCCGACACCGAACGCGCCCAGGGGCGGGCCGCGCTGCTGCCCCAGGTGCAGGCGGGCTATTCCCGCAGCCGCATCTCGGGCACCATAGAACAGCCGGGCTTCCTGGGCCAGCGCGTCAGTTCCGACGTGCGCTACGATTCCAGCAGCGCCTACGTGCAGCTGCAGCAGCCGCTGCTGAACTACAGCCGCTACGCGGACTACCAGCGCGGCCAGGCGCGCGCGGGCCAGGGGCTGGCGGCGTTCGCCGTCAAGCAGCAGGAAGCCGGCCTGCGCCTGGCCACCGCCTACCTGAACGTGCTGCTGGCCGGCGACCGCCTGGCCTTGCAGCGCGAACTGGAAAAATCCCTGGACGAACAGGCCCGCGCCCAGGAATCCCTGTACGTGCAAAACGAAGGCACGCGCACGGACGCCCAGGAGACCCGCGCCAGGCTGGCCCGCACCCGGGCCGACGTGATCGCCGCGCAAGACCAGCTGCGCACCGTCAACCGCGAACTGCAGGCCTTGCTGGGCGCGGCCCCGCTGCAATTGGCGCCGGCCAAGCCCGATTTCCCCCTGCCGCCCCTGGTGCCCGCCGACCTGGGCGTCTGGCTGGAGCGCGCCCGCGCGAACAACGCCGAGGTGAAGTCCGCCCGGGAAGCCGTCAAGGTGGCGGACACGGAAGTCAGCCGTGCCGCCAGCCGCTATTTTCCCAGCATGGACCTAGTGGCCAGCCTGAGCAAGGCCGAAAGCGAAAACCTGTCCACCCTCAGCCAGCGCACCAACACCTTCCTGGTCGGCATCAGCGTCAATATTCCCATTTTCACGGGCGGCTACAACACCGCCAACACCGCCCGCGCGCGGGCCGACCGCTCGCGCCTGGAACAGGAACTCCGCGCCGCCACCGAGCGCGCCCAGGCGGAGACCACGCGCCAGTACTCGGCCGTGCTGTCGGGCGAACAGCGCATCCGCGCGCTGGAAGCCGCGGCCGAATCCAGCCGCCTGAGCCTGGAAGCCGCCCGCAAAGGCTATGAATACGGCGTCGCCAGCAATGTGGACGTGCTGAAAGTGCAGGACAAGCTATTCCAGGCGCTCAGCGATTTGTCGCGCGCCCGGCTGGAATACATTCTGGCGCGCCTGAGCCTGGCCGCCGCCGTGGGCGACCTTCAAGCCGGCGAGTTCGATGCGGTCAGCCAGGTGTTCTTCACCGCGCCGGACCCGGCGCGCAGCCTGAGCACAGCCGGCTGATTTTCGCGTATAGTCAGCGCTTCGGCCCAGGCCCTGGGGGCCCATGAACGTTCAATAACGGACTGCAGCGGCAGTGGATGACGCATGAGAAGCAGCAACGCCTCTTCGTATTTGTCGCGCCTGGATCATCTGCGCTTCGTGGCGGCGGCGCTGGTGATCGTGTATCACTTCAGCATACGCCAGGTCGGCGCCATCGGCACCGCCAACCCGCTGCTTTCGCTGATCGACGAAGGCCATACCGGCGTTGCCCTGTTCATGGTCATGAGCGGCTTCATTTTCGCGGTCATCGCCTACGGCAAGGATATCGACTACGGCGCCTTCCTGCGCAACCGCTTCATACGCATCTACCCCTTGTATCTTTTCGCGCTGCTGCTGTCGGTATACATCGGCCGGCAGAACTACGGATTCATGGACGTGCTGGGCGCCCTGGCGCCCTTCCTGAACCTGCGCAACCCGCCGTCGGTGAACAGCTTCGACCAGCTGTGGACCATTGCCGTCGAATTCCAGTTCTACCTGATTTTTCCGTTCCTCTGCGCGTTCCACCAGCGGCGCGGGCTGTCCTACCTGCTGGGGCTGCTGGGCTTGCTGGTGCTTTGCCGCGCCCTGGTCTACGGCGTGTACGGCACCATCCAGGACTTGTCCTACTGGACCATATTCGGCCGCCTGGACCAATTCCTGATCGGCATGATGCTGGGGGCGGCCTATCGCACCCGGCCGGGCGTCTTGTCCCACCCGCTGTACCTGCTTGCGTTCATCGCCCTACTGCTGGGCGGCGTCCAGTGGTTCAACAATGTGGGCGGGTTCTACGGCGTCAGCTACCCCAGCCAGGCGGCGTACTGGGTGGTGCTGCCGACGCTGGAGGGCCTGCTGTGGGGCGGCATCGTGCTCGCCTACGTGAATTGCCGCATCCGCGTGCCGCGCATCATGGACCAGGCGCTGGCATGGCTGGGGCAGATCAGCTTTTCTTTGTACGTCATGCACAACCTGGTGATCTTCTTCCTGCTGAAGCACGTGGGCGCCGTGCCTTTCCGGGCTGGCCATGACGTCTTCAACACCGTCATGACCGGCGCCCTGGTCGCGCTGCCGCTGACGATAGGGCTGGCCAGCCTCACCTATTACCTGATCGAAGCGCCGTTCCTGGAATACCGCGTAAGGTACGTGAGGCAGCAGGCCCCGACCCCCTGAGCCCTACAGCAAGCGCTTGATCTTGGCCTTCAGCTCCGGCGACAGGTTGCGGTTCAGCCAGAGCATCAGCCGCGGGTTGCGCTTGACCCGGTTCGCAATCTTGCCCAGGGCCGTGGGCGGGTGCTCGACGGCGGCCGGCTGTTGCGCCGCCACCGTCTCCTGGTTGCGGTGCAGCCATTGCTGGAAGGCGTTATCGGAATACGGCGTGGGAAAGCGCTTGGGCAGATCGGCCTCGTTCCGGTAGGTGAAGCGCCATTCCCGCTCGATCTTCTGCCCGTCCGCAAAAAAATCGTACACGCCGGGGCGCCGGCCCAGGCGCTCCTGCCCGTGGCGCAGCTGCTCCGACACATACCAGTCGCTCATCGAATGCAGCAGCGCGTCGTCGGCCGCATGCTTGCGCAGCATCAGCTCGTGGGTGCCGATGTCGAAGCCCGAGAAATGGAAGAAGCGCAGCGGCAGGTTGCCGTTCACCATGATGTTGCCGTCGGCGTCCTTGCTGAGGCTGCGGTAATAGAGGTTCCAGGTCGCCATGTTGTAGCCTGGGTGGCGCAGCACCAGCAAGGTCGGGAAGAAGCAGGGCGCCAGGTCCACCCAGCGCTGGTCGGTGAACAGGCCCTTGGGCGATTCGTCGTAGCACCAGTCCAGGCAGCGCGCCGCCCACCAGTCCAGGAACTTGACGCCCTCGCCATGATTCGCCAGGGCCAGGAACCCCAGGTTGAAGACCCCGTGGCGCAGGCAGCCCAGCATTTCGCCGTCCAGCAGATCGTCCTCGTCCTGGGCGGGGTTGCTGACGTGCGGGGTGAGAATGACCGGGTGCTGCGGCAGGGCGTCGTAGATCTCGTCCAAAGGCGAGTAGGCCACCGTGTCGGGGTCCATGTACAGCACGTTTTCGGCGCCGTAGCGCTCGAATATCTTCTTGAACGCCCAGGGCTTCACGGCCGTGCACAGCTCCACCACCGTGTGCTTGAAGATCCAGGCCTCGACCGACGGCACCGGCAGGCCGAGCTGGTCTATGGTCAGCACGTCGTCGAAGGCGGAATAATCGACGTCGTCGCGCTTGGCGTCCGACAGCATGCAGGTGACGTGCGCTTCCTTACCATAGACGCGCCGCAGCGACTCGGCCAGGGTGATGGCTTTGGGAATATAGGCGTTGTTGATAGAGGTAAAGAAGTATTTCATGTCGGTCGTCGTTTAGTGGGGGTCATCGGAACAGCCGCCGGTGCAGCTTGCGGGCAAGGCGGCCAAGGCCGGCGCGGTCTATGGCCGCCACGATGCGGCGCCGCACCGACATGCGCCAATGGCCCCAGGGGTCTTCCTTGAGCAAGGCGAGTTCCTTGCGCAAGGCATGCACCTCAGCCTGCAGCTTGATGTTCTGTTCTTTCAGGATCACGGGGTCGGTCGTGCTCCATTGCGAAGACATTTCCTTCAGGTGGGACTGGTAGTAAATGTCTTCCTCGGTGGGCTTGCCGGTGTCCGCATACCACGGCAGGTGCCGCGCCGTCATGGGCGCCGCGGTGCGCAGCGAGCGCCACCAGCGCGGATCCTTGGGCCCGATGCCCGGGCGGTAATAGGCAAACGTGGTGTCCACCGCCGCTTCGTACAGGGCGCCGTTTTCCAGCGCGTGTTCCCAGAACGGCGCTTCCCATTCCAGCACCTGGGCCTTCAGCGAATAGTGGTCAGGCAGGTCGTCTATGCGCAGCGACAGCCCCGCCTTGGTGAAGTTCGGGTAGCGCTCCAGCACCGCCGCCAGGCGCGCCACCACGTCGTCGGGGCATTGCTCGTCCGGCAGCACGTCGCAATCGCTCAGCACGAAATTCCGGCGGTCGATCACGTCCTTGAACTTGCCCGATTCCCACAGCACCAGGTGGCCGTAGTTCTTGTCCATGCGGTGCACGTGGTGCGGGCTGGCGTCCAGCCAGGCCAGCAGCGGCGGATAGGTCGACGCGTTGTCGATGATGTGGATGTTGGTGTAGCCGGCGCCCTCCAGCCAGCCGACCAGCTTGCGCAGGGCGTCCAGCCGGTTGTAGGCGATCAGGAATACGGGTGTATGGAAATAGTTCATAAAGAAAGGGCGCGCGGCGCAGCCCGCGATCTGCCCGGATTGTACTTTAGGGCTCCAAGTCGTCCAAACCGGCCAGATAGCCGCCGTCCTTGGCCGCCAGGCCGCCGAACACGCGTTCGCAGCCATGTTCCAGCGTGCTTTCCACGTCGCCGGCCCGCGCCGGGTCGAAGTCGTCCTGCGTCATGCCGGCCTCCAGCAAGGGCGCCAGCGCCCGGCCGCGTATCCAGAACATGGTCCCGCCGAAGAAGCGTATGCCTTGCGTCACGCTCAGGCGCGCGCACAGGCGGCGATAGCCTTCAGGATCGGCGTCGGGCGCCTCGCAGATGAAGCGCGCCGCGCCCGCCATGGCCAGCGCCGGGTCGTCGTGGAAGGCCCGGTAGATGCGCAGCACCCGTTCGCGGCTGCCCGCGATGGGCCGGATCAGCCGGCGCCGCCAGTCGTCGCCGTCGCGGATGTCGGCGCCGAACAGGCCGCGGACCGCCGCCAGGTAGCTGGGCTGGTTGCGGCTCTTCTTGCCGTGCAGCTTCAGCACCAGGTCGTACTGGTCCAGCCTGTGCCGGTTCAGCGCATCGATGAAGGGGCCGATGTCCTTGCCCTGGTTGGGCGTCTGCCAGACCACGGCTTGCGGAATGCGCGCCCGCACGCGCGCCTGTATGGTGTCGGCGGGCTGGGTGGTCGTCACGAACACGTCCGGCGCGCCCGGCAGCGCGGCGACCGCGTCCAGCAGCTCGTCCAGCAGTTCCGTGTAGTGGCTGTGCACGTGCACAGCCACCCGCGGCGGCGCCGATTCCAGCGGCGCGGGCAGCGCCACGCGCCGGTAGGGCGGGCGCGCGGTTCCGGTTGTGGCGGGCGCCGGGGCGGGGGCGCTGTCGGGGGCCGCAGCGGACGCCGCCGCCGGAATGTCGGGCGCAACCGGAACCGCGGGCGCGCCTCGCCTGCGTTCGCGCAGCCAGCGCAGGGGGGCCGTCAGCTTCCGCCCCAGCTTGTAGCTGCGCGACGCATACACCAGCGCCAGCTCGTGCTGCAGGGCGTTGCGCGCTTCCCGCGTCCGGCTCAGCTCCTCCCGGGTCTGGCCCAGCTCCGTCAGCGTCCGGCCCAGGTCTTCGTGCGCCTTGTCGTGCGCGTCGCGGGTCGCCGCCCAGCCTTCATGGGCTTTGTGCAGTTCGGCTTCCCAGTGCGTGTCGCGGGCCGAGGCCACGGCCGCCACCTGCTGGCGGCGGATCAGCTTGTAATGACGCCGCAGGCCGGCCAGCGCGGTGCCCGGCACCCGGTAGCCCTGCTTGATCGCCCGATAGAGCAGGTGGTTGGCCTCGATGGCGGACACGGGCAGCCCGCCCGTGATCGTATTGCTGCCGTGCAGGCGGTAGTCCCAGAGCTCCAGGTCGTCGCGCCATGCGAACCGGTCCGGGGCGCGCAGATAGGCGCGCAGGGCATAGTCCCAGTCCATGTTGTAGCGCAGGGGCCGGATGGGGCCCAGCGCCTGGAATAGCTCGCGCCGGAAAAAGAAGTTGGACGTGGAAACCGTGAAGTTGCGTTCCAGCAGGGTCGCCCACAGGCCGTTCGCATGGGCGCCCGCCCGCATGCGCTGATATTCCTGCAGCCACACGTTCTCGGTGATGGGCTGCGAATCATCGTCGATCAGCCGCAGGCCGGTGGCGATGAAATCCAGCCCCGCGCCGGCCTCGGCCAGGTCCACCAGCGTTGCCAGGCGGTCCGGGTGGTAGCGGTCGTCGGAATTCAGGATGGCCAGGAACTCCCCGCGACAGGCGCGCAGCCCGGCGTTGATGGCGGCGTGCGCGCCCTGGTTCTCCTGGCGGAAGGGGCGCAGGCGGCCGTCGCGTTCCGCGAACTCCTGGATCAGCGCCCAGGACCCGTCGCGCGAGCCGTCGTCGACGACGACCAGCTCCAGGTCCACGCCGCGCTGGCCCAGCACGCTGCCCATGGTCTCGGCCAGATAGCGCTCGTGGTTGTAGGAAGGGATGACCACGCTCACGCGCGGCGCATTGGAAGGGGCTGTCGTCATGGGCGGGATTTTAGTTTTCTGGCCAGATAGCGCAAGGGCGCGGTCAGCTTCCAGCTTTGCGAGGCCTGCATGGCCGCCAGCGCCTGGCGGCTGCCGTCCAGCTCCGCCCGCAAGGCTTCCAGCGCGGCGGCCGATTCGGCCGCCCCGCGCAATGCCTGCGCCCAGGCCTCCAGCCATTCGGCCTGGCGGGCCCGCATGCCGGCCGTCGGGTCGGCATCTTCCGGCACAGCGCCGGATGCCGCCCGCGCGCACACGATCACCTGGTAGGCGCGGCCCATGGGGTTTTGCGCCAGGGCGTCGCGCACCTCGGGAGGAAGCTGGTCCCAATAGGCGCTGAATTCAGGGTGCCAGGGCCCCGTGTCCACCGTCTCCAGGTGGTCCACCGCAAAGCCGGCCTCGCCCAGCAGGCGGCACAAGGTGGATGCCGTGAAGAAATGGATGTGGGTGCGGTCCAGCAGGCCGGTCTCGCGGTAGGTGAAGTCCCCCAGCAGCAAGGCCGCCAGCACGCCGCCATGCGCGATGTTGGGCACGGAGACGATGAGCCGCCCTTCGGGCGCCAGCAGGCCGCGCAGCTGCCTGGCGCAGCCCAGAGGGTCGCGCAGGTGCTCCAGCACGTCGGCCGCGACGATGCGGTCGAAGCCGCCTTGCTGGAAGCCGCCGGCCCAGCCGGGCTGGTCCAGGTCGGCTTGCTCCACCCGCACGCAGAAGCGCCTTGCGCTTTCCGCCGCGGGCCCTTCGAATTCGATGCCCGTCACGCGGCAGCCGTAGTGGCCGCTCATGACCGCCGACATGGCGCCGGCCGCGCAGCCCAGTTCCAGCACCGCATGGCCGCTGCCCACCAGGCGGCATACGCGGGCCGCCGTGCTGTCGCCGGAAGGGTCGAACTGATAGTCGTAGCGCGACGCCGGTTCGCTCATGCCGGGCTCCTGTGGGCGTTACGCCGCTTCGGGGCTCGATGCGTCCAGCCGGACGTCGAGCATGGGTATGCCCACCAGCCCCGTGGCGGCGGCGCTGCTGTGCGAGCGGAACAGCACCGCGTCGTGTATCCAGTGGTGCTGCACGTGGTCCGCCTGCGTGCCGTCGGCAACCGCCACGGCGATCGAATAATCGCCCACCGGCAGCAAGGGCATGGGAAAGCGGAAGCGCGCCGTCAGCACGCCGCCCGCTTCCACGGGCTGGGGCTGGTCCGAGTAGGTCAGATAAGTATTGTCGCCGAACAGCGTCTGCCCCAGGCGGTCCTTCACGTAGAAGCCGATGATGGGGCGGTCCAGCCGCTGCTCGGCCTGCACCGTGACCGTCAGCGTGGTGACTTCCCCGCCCACCACCCAGGCCATGCGGTTCCCCTCGGCGTCCGCCAGGTGCACGTCGGTGATGGCGGCGCGGCCCTGCCCGAAGCCCGCCTTGTCGGGGTCGAAGCGGAAGATCTCCAGGTCGTTGCGCAAAGGGCTGGCGTTGATGAAGTCGCGCCGCTGGTCCACCCACTGCTCGGGCTTGGCGCGCACGGCGTCGGACTTGCGCACGGCGCCATTGCCGTTTTTGCTTTCAAAAAGCGATGCCAGGTAGGCCTCGCACACACCCTTGGCCTCGCCCTGTTCGACGATCTGCCCTTCGCGCAGCCAGATGGCCCGCTGGCAAAGATTGGTCACCGCCGCGCTGTCATGGCTAACGAACAGTATGGTTCCCGTTTCGCGGAACTTGCGCAAATAGCGCATGCACTTCTGCGTGAACAGCGCGTCGCCCACCGCCAGGGCCTCGTCGATGATCAGGATGTCGGCGTCTACGTGTGCGATCACCGCGAACGCCAGGCGCACGTACATGCCCGAAGAATAGGTCTTGACCGGCTGGTCCACGAAATCGCCGATTTCCGCAAAAGCGAAGATATCGTCCAGCCGCTGGTCGATCTGCTTGCGGGTCAGCCCCAGTATCGTCGCGTTCAAGTATACGTTTTCGCGGCCGGTGAACTCGGGGTTGAACCCCGCGCCCAGCTCCAGCAGGGCGGCCACCCGGCCATGGACCGTGATCCGCCCCTGCGTGGGGGTCAGCGTGCCGCAGATCAACTGCAGCAGGGTGGACTTGCCCGAGCCATTGCGCCCGATGATGCCCACCGTCTCACCGCGGTTCACGTGGAAGCTGATGTCGGACAGCGCGTGGAATTCCCGGAAGTATTGGCGCCGCGGAAAGAAGCGCTGCAGCAGGCGGTCCTGCGGCCGCTTGTACAGGCGGAAGGTCTTGCCGACCTGCTCGACCGAGATGGCGATTTCAGAGGACATCGGCGAACCCCTTCTTCATGACCTGGAAGGAACGGTAGCCGAAAAAAGCCACGACGAGCGCCGCCACCATATATATAGAGAGCGATAAAAGATCGGGAGCCTTGCCGTCCAGCAGCACCGCCCGGCCCTGCTCGATGATGATGGTCAGCGGATTGAGCTGGAAAATGGTCTGGAACTTCGCCGGCAGGGCGGAAGCCGGATAGAACACCGGCGACAGGAACATCAGTATCATGGTCAGCAGCCCGGTCAACTGGGCGATGTCGCGCAGGTACACCCCCAGCCCGGCCAGGAACCAGCCCACGCCCGCCAGCATGACCACATAGGGCGCCACCACCACCGGCAGCCAGAAGGCGGTCGCGTGCAGGTGGCGGTGCACCGCAAAATAGAACACCAGCAGCACGGCCAGGCTGATCAGGAAATGGAACACCGCGGACAGCAGGTTCACCACCGGCAATGTTTCCAGAGGAAACACCACCCGCTTCACATAGCTGACGTTGCCCACCATCAGCCCGGGGGACCGGTTCAGGCATTCCGCCGCCAGCCCGTGGATGATCAGCCCCACGAACAGCTGAAGGGCGTAATCCAACGGGCTGGACGACTCCTGCGACCAGCGCGCCTGGAATATGCCGCTGAACACGGCGGTATAGACCGACAGCATCAATATAGGAGTCAGCAGCGACCACACCAGGCCGCCGGCGGACCCTCGGTAGCGGCCGAGCACTTCGCGCCAGGTCATGGTGGCGATCAGGTGCCGGTGGCGCCATAGGGCGACGGGCAGGGATGACTGCGTCAGGGGATTTGCCATTCAGAGGGAGCCAACCACGGGAAAAGATCCTCTATTATAGAGGGGACCCGCTGAGCCCATTTCGCAGCGCAGATGGCGGCAAATAAGTCCCGTTACAACTTTCAATGTTGTGAAAAGCCTACGGATTCGGCCTCTACTACGATATATCAGCCGCTTGTCGGTATGTTACGTTTAATGGTGCAATACAAAGGTTTGGCAAGCGGTATTGTTGTAGATGCACAACATTTGTGTTGAGAAATTACTTTAACTCTGGTTTTAGGGGTAATCTTTGCTCAACCTCGGCGCCAAAAGGGTGGTGATACGTTGGACCGCACTGCAGTTACCCTTGATTGACAGCCGTTGGCATTCTGTTTAGACTTCGCCGATGTTACTGGATGCTAGGTTTTACGACGTTGCGTCGATTCGCCTACGACAGCTAACATCCATCGATGGGTGTGACCCGCAACAAAATAGGACGACTATCATTATGGCTAATCCGTACTTCAACGCTGCCTATTACTTGGCAACCAACCTGGATGTGCTGGCCGCTGGATACACAGTGGAAACCGCAGAACAGCACTACCTGCAATACGGCGCTGCCGAAGCGCTGTCGGGCGCGAACACCGCTCGCAAACCCGCACCCTGGTTCGACATTCAGTTCTACCTGACTAGCAATCCCGACCTGCTGGCCAACGGCATCGGTGCTGACAACGCTTTCTGGCACTTCACCACCTACGGTCAGTTCGAGCAGCGTTCGCCTGCCAACGGCCTGACGGTTACGGACGCCAAGCTGAAAGCCTACGCTGACGCCAATGAAGACCTCCGCACCGCCTTCGGCATCACCGACACGGCCAATCTGACCGACGCGCAAAAAGACGCGCTGACCAGCCACTTCTATCAGTATGGCTACGCAGAAGATCGCGCGGGCTCGCCTTTTGACACCGATACGAATCCTGGCGAGACTTTCACGCTCACTACTGGCACGGACAACATCACGGGCACAGCAAGTAATGACACAGTAACTGCGGGCGAAGCCAACGGCTTGGCCACCTTCACCGTTGGCGACCAAGTCGACGGTGGTGGCGGTGTAGATACCATGAACTGGATCCAGACAGCCGCCATTGCGGCTGTTCCGACCGGAGCAGTGGTTAAAAATGTAGAAATCCTCAACGTAACGTCCGGCGGGGCAATCGCGCTGAACACTGCTGGTAACTTTGAAGGTCTTGTTGACCTGAATACCAATACATCTGGCGCAGCGCAGACGATCACCGCCGCTGCTACCCAAAATATTACGGCCAACGTTGCTCTGCAGGCTGCTAACAATACTGGCTTCAACGGTGGTAACGATGTCACCGTCAATGCAACCGGTGTGACCACCGGTACCACGACTGTCGGTGCTGTAGCCGCCGCTGCCGGCGATGTCGTTGTTAACGTTACGAACTCCACCGGCGGCACCACAACGGGTGCTGTTACCGTGACTGGCGGCAAGACCGTAACGGTCAACTCTGCTGCAGCTAACGCCGTCAACACCACTGTTGTCCAGTCGGCCGTTACCGTAAACGGTAACGCCAACACCACCGACGTGACAGTCAACCAAAATGCTACAGTGGCTGCTGCTGCAACGGTCGTTGGTAAAACAGCCGGCACAGTGATTATCGCCGACGTTAATGCTGCGTCGGCAACCGCTGCTGGCACGATCGCTACGGTAACTCTGAACAGCTACGGCAATTCCACTATCGATTCCAGCGCGTTGACGACTGTCAACCTGTCCGGCACTGGCGGCACCCTGGGCATTGGCCGCGGTGCGCTTACCGCTACCCCGACGGAAAATACGCTGAACCTGAATGTCAGCGGCCTGACTGCTGGCGCGATCACTGACCAAGAAGCTGCTGCTGATGATGGCTTCACCACCATCAATCTTGCGTCCAACGGCACTGCCTCCACGATCGCCGATCTGGTTGCGGCTGACGCGACCACTCTGAACATCTCTGGCGACGCGAAGGTTACCTTAACGGCTCAAACTCTAGCCAACACCAAGACCATCACCGTAACCAACAGCGCTGGTGCGTCGTTGGGCACTGCTCTGGCTAACGATGTGCTGTTTGTTGGAGGCGCCGGTGCTGATGCCATCTCGATCGGTGCAACCACCAAGGCGATCAACATGGGTGCCGGTAATGACGTCGTAACGTTGTCGTCTGCTTCTCTAGGAGCTGGCGGCACACTGAACGGCGGCGATGGTAAGGACACTCTTGTAGCAAACACCAACGGTTCATCCTTCATCGCTGACCCAGCTTTTAGCAACTTTGAAGTCCTGCGTGTGGCGGGCAGCTCTGCTGAAGGAAGTCACAATGCCAATGGCTTCAGCGAACTGGAAATTGGTGCAACCAAAGGTGCAGTTACTTTCACAAACGTTGCTGCTGGCGTAGGTCTGACGGTTCTCGCTGGTCCGACGGGTACCACCACAGTGACGCTGGCGAACGCCACCGGTGCTGCGGACTCTTTCGATCTGACTCTGAGTTCCGCGGGTAACCTTAACGCTGGCGCAGTGACTTTGGCCGGCGTTGAGACCGTCAACATCACCAACACCGATACTCTCACCACCAATGGCGTTAATGCTAACACGCTGACATTGGCTGCTACGGCTGCTAAATCTGTAGTGGTAACTGGTAATGCTGGTCTTAATCTTACTAACACTGGCAATACGGCTATTACTAACTTTGACGCAAGTGGTGTGACCGGTGATGCTGCTAACGCAGCTGCGCTGGCTGTTACGTTTGTCTCTGCCAATACCACCGTTGGTGAGAACGTAACCATCAAAGGCGGCTCTGGCAATGATTCGCTCACGGGCAGCGCAACGGCTAACGACAGCATTTTTGGCGGCGACGGCGCGGATACCCTAGTCTACACAGGCGGCTCTGATGTCTTCACCGGTGGCGCTGGAGTGGACACTTTCGACCTTAATGCTCTTGGCACCAAGACCTCGTTCCTCACGATCGCTGACGCAACCAAAGCCGATAGAATCGACTTCGCTGGTGTTTCTACTGGTACTATTGCTGATGCAACGTTGGGTGCCAAGGTCGCACTGGGAGCTGGTGCGACTTTGGATCAGTACTTGGACGCAGCTGCTGCAGGCAACGGTGGTACGAACGCTCTGGTGACATGGTTCCAATTCGGTTCTGACACCTACGTTGTCTTGGATAACACCGCTGGTGCCACTTTCGCGGCGACCGACGCTGTCATTAAGCTGGCTGGCGCGGTTGATCTCAGTGCTTCGACTCTTGCAACCGAAATTCTCACTATCGTGTAATTTGCAAGTTAAAGAAGCTTGGCTTGGAATTACGGTACCAGAAAGTCCGTAATTCTGGCCTTGCCGATACTTAACATCCACTCATGGTGGGCGTTAAGTGTCTATTCGTATAGAAAACCTTACATGACAGCAGGCCACCGCAACCTCCCGTCGTCCGGGCACTTCGGTGGCCAAGTAAGGGTTTCTAGAGCATCATCCTGAACTGCCCACTAAAGTGGGCAGTTCAGGCTCCGAAAGTATGCGTCCGGTAAACTCACATCGAAGGCAAACCAGGCCCGATAGGGCATATGTGTCCATTATTTGTAAGCGTACGGATATCCCACATTGACACGGCCGCATTAGCGGCCGTTGTCTTTAATCGGTAGTTTGTGGCGCCCAGTTATGCGGCAACAATTCGCCGATCCGACTGGCCGGTTGCGTGGGCAAGCGGGTGAGCACGTCTTTCAGATAGGCATACGGATCATGGCCGTTTAGGCGGGCTGATTGCACGAGCGTCATAACTGCAGCAGCCCGCTTACCGGCGCGTAGCGACCCGGCGAACAACCAGTTTTTGCGGTTATGTGGAGCTTCGCATAACCGCAGCCACACCACCCGGCATGCGGATCCGCACCGGGCGGTTCGAGAAGTTGAGGTCAAGAGATCCGAGGTAAACCCAGGGCATCGAACCAAGCCAGGTCCAGGATGCTGTTCAAGAGCTTGCTGCTGTTGCGCCACCACCGACGGCTATTGGCCGCCACGCGACGAGCCACCGCGACACTCGCTCCCAGTGCGCGCAACTCCCGGAACATGGTCTTGCCGCGCTTCCATTGCTTGAGTTGGATCGCCCGCAACCGATGACCCAGCCATTCGTCCAGCGTGCGCCAGACCCCAGGCGTTTGCGCCAGTCGGAACTAGCCTTTCCATCCCAGCAGGTAGACAGTAACAGCCCGGTCTGCACCGTCTTGAAGGCATGAGCGCCAGATAGCGAAAATAGGTTCCAATCAAAAATACGTTGGAACCTATGTCATCACCCGAAATCAGTTACCGGAATCATCCTCGCCGACGCTTCAACCGTCATTTCAAGCGCGAAGTCGTCGAGATCCTGCTGGAGCAGGCTGCAACGGTTGCCGAAGTGGCGCGGGCCTACGATCTGCACCCTAACCAGCTGTGCCGTTGGCGGAATGAATATTTCCGTGGTGAGTATGGTGCGGTGATCGCAGCCACGCCATCCGTGCCGACACGGTTGCCGGTGGCGCTGGTCGATACGGATGCCGAGCCTTGTGTCGCGATAGCGACCGCCGCAACACCGAAGTGCCTGGATATGCCCGTTGTAACGAAGCGGCTGGGTCGACTGAGGGTCATCCTCCCAAAGGGCCAAATCCACCTGGAAGAGGTCGAGCCCGAAACGCTCGGATTGCTCATTGAGGCACTGCGGTGATCGGGCTGCCTACGGGCACTCGGGTGTGGCTGGCTGCCGGGGTCACGGATATGCGCCGGGGATTCGATGGCCTCGCAGCTATCGTGCAGGACAAATTGCAGGAGGATCCCTTCAGCGGTCACGTGTTCGCCTTCCGTGGCCGGCGTGGTGACCGGATCAAGGTGCTGTGGTGGAGTGGCGATGGCATGTGTCTGTTTACAAAACGGCTGGAAGAGGGCCGATTTGTCTGGCCAGTGGCAGCGTCGGGCGCTGTGCATTTGACCTCCGCGCAGCTGTCGATGCTGCTGGAGGGCATTGATTGGCGCCGCCCTAAACGCACCCATCGCCCCACGCAGGTCTAGCAGTACAAAATCGCGCGTGAACCCGCATAAACGTTGAGTTTACGAAGATCAGTCCAGCCCGGGACCGCCCTGTACTTGGTAAAATGCCGGGCATGCAAAACCCTGTTTCCCGCCCCACCAAACTCGACACATTGCGCGCTGCAATTGCGTCGACGGGCGGCCAAACGGCCCTGCTTCAGACGCTGCTGGAAGAACTGGAGGCCACCCGCGCCGAGCGTGATGCGCTGCGCCAGGAAAAGCACGGCGACAAGCTGGAAATCGAACGGCTGACGCTCCTGCTGGAAAAGCTCAAGCGCATGCTGTTTGGTCGCAAGTCTGAGAAGCTGCTGCGCCAGATCGAGCAGTTGGAACTCGAACTGGAAGAGGCCTACATCAGTGAGGGCGAGCGCGAGGAAAAGCGGGAAGCTCAGCCCGCAGCGAAACCCAGCCCCAGGCCGCCTCGCCAGCCTCTGCCGGATCACCTGCCGCGCGCAACCAAAGAGCACTTGCCCGCCGATACTCAATGCCCCGACTGTGGCGGCACCTGGAAGCGACTGAGTGAAGATGTCAGCGAAGTGCTGGATCTGGTGCGGGTGCGCTTCCATGTCGTGCGCCACGTACGCCCACGTCTGGCCTGCGCCTGTTGCGATCGCATCATGCAGGCGCCGGCGGGCAGCCGCCCGATTGCGCGCAGCTACGCCGGCCCGGCGCTCCTGGCACACATCGCAACAGCCAAATATCTGGATCACGCGCCTCTGTACCGGCAAGCCCAAGCCTATGCCCGCGAAGGCGTGCCGATCAGCGAAAGCACCCTGGGCGACTGGATCGGCGCCATGCACGAACTGCTACGCCCGCTCACCGATGCCTTGAGGCGGCACGTGTTCGCCGCCCAGAAGATCCACACCGACGATACCCCCATCGCGGTCCTCTCGCCGGGGACCGGCAAGACGCGCCAGGCGCGCCTGTGGACCTATGTGCGCGATGACCGCCCCCATGGTGGCGTCCTGCCGCCGGCAGCCTGGTATCGCTACTCGCCCGATCGCAAGGGCATCCATCCCCAGACGCATCTGAAGGACTACAGCGGCATTCTGCAAGCCGACGCGTTCGCAGGCTACAACGCGGTCTACGAAACTGGCCGGGTGCTCGAAGCCGGCTGCTGGGCGCACGCCCGTCGGCATTTTTACGATATCCACGAGAAGCGCCCCTCGGCGATCACGACGCACGCGCTTGAGACCATTGCCGAACTCTATCGTATCGAAGGCGAGATCCGCGGAAAACCGCCCGATGAAAGACGTGCGGTTCGCCAAGTGCAATCCGCACCCATCGTCCACGCACTGCATGCCTGGCTGAAAGAGCAGTTGGCCACCGTTGCGAAGAAATCCGTCACCGCGGATGCGATCAACTATGCCTTGAACCAGTGGTAGGCCCTGACGCGCTTGCTCGACGATGGCCGCATCGAGGCAGACAATAATGTCGCCGAGCGCGCTCTCAGGGCGATCAGTGTGGGTCGCAAGAATTTTTTATTTCAGGATGACTCCAGTACCGCACTTTGCTGGACTACGCCGCAGCCATATACAGCAGGTTTATCAAGGGCTTAGGCGAGTTCAACATATGCCGGTGCTTTCTGAAACTTGACCCGGCTTCCCTTCTACTGGCTCCTACGAGGCTCCTGGGAATCGGGTCTTTCCGAGGAGTCATCATGGCTAAGATCAAGCTCACCAAGTCCGCAGTAGATGCGGCACAACCCCAAGCGCAAGCCATCGAGCTGCGCGACACCCTTGTTCCCGGCTTCCTGTGCAAGATTACGCCGGTCGGTCGCAAGGTGTTCATGCTCCAGTACCGAACGAACGCCGGCGAGCGACGCAAGCCGGCCCTGGGCCTGTTCGGCGAGCTGACCGTTGAACAGGCCCGCTCGCTGGCGCAGGAATGGCTGGCCCAGGTGCGCCGGGGCGGCGATCCGGCAGCGGACAAGGCCGAGGCACGCCAGGCACCCACCGTTGAGGAATTGTGCAAGAAGTTCATGGAGGACTACTCCAAGAAGCGCAACAAGCCCAGCACCCGAGTCGGCTATCAAGGCGTCATCGACCGCTGCATCATCCCGCTGCTGGGCCGCAAGAAGGTTCACGACGTGAAGCGGCCGGACGTTGCCGGGCTGATGGAGAAACTTTCATACAAGCAGACCGAGGCGAACAAGGCGTTCAGCATCCTGCGCAAGATGTTCAACATGGCGGAGGTGTGGGGCTATCGGCCAGACGGCACCAATCCTTGCCGCCATGTCCCGATGTTCCCTGCCGGCAAGTCCACCCATCTCATCAGCGACGACGACATGGGCAAGCTGTTCCGGCAGCTCGACAAGATCGAGGTCGAAGGGCTTGAGAACTACGTCATCCCTCTGGCGATTCGCCTGCAATTCGAGTTCGCCGCCCGCCGCTCCGAAATCGTCACGCTCGAATGGGAATGGGTCGATCTGGAGAATCGGCGCGTCGTCTGGCCCGACAGCAAGACCGGCGGCATGTCCAAGCCCATGAGCGAGGAAGCCTACCGGCTGCTTTCGACGGCACCGAGACAGGAAGGCAATCCCTATGTGCTGCCGTCGCCACGCCATCCGGCGCAGCACCTGACCACAGGCGAATATTACGGCGGCTGGTGCCGCGTGCTCAAGGCGGCGGGTGCGACGCACGTGGGGACGCATGGCATCCGCCATCGCTCTGCGACCGACATTGCCAATTCAGGTATCCCGGTCAAGGTCGGCATGGCGCTGACGGCGCACAAGACCGTCGTGATGTTCATGCGCTATGTCCACACCGAGGACGATCCAGTGCGCGAGGCGGCCGAACTGGTGGCGAACCGGCGCAAGGCGATTACCGGCGCCAAGCAGCCTCCTGCGGAGGCGACAGCATGACCAGGCGCCGGTCATCTGTGGCATCGCCCGCAGCGCCGTCGGCGCTGCTGGGCGACATTCGGGCACTGATCGAGGCGGCGCGTAAGCACGCCGCCTCGACGGTGAATAGCGAGCTGACGATGCTCTACTGGCGCATCGGCCAGCGCATCCACACGCAGGTCTTGGACGGGCGCCGGGGCGCTTATGGCAAGGAAGTCTTGCCTACCCTGGCGGCGCAGTTGGTGAAGGAGTACGGCAGCAGCTTTGCCGAGCAAAACCTGCGCCGCATGGTGCAGTTCGCCACCACCTTCCCCGACGAGCAGATTCTCGTATCACTGATACGAGAATTGAGCTGGACGCACTTCATTGCCCTGATCCCGCTGAAAGACCCGCTCCAGCGGGACTACTACGCGCAGATGGCGAGCGCCGAGCGCTGGAGCGTGCGCACGCTGCGCGAGCGCATCGACTCGATGCTGTACGAGCGCACGGTACTGTCCCAAAAGCCGGGCGAGACGATCGCGCAGGAGCTGGCGACGATGCGCGATGCGCAGCGCATGTCGCCCGCCCTGGTCATGCGCGACCCATACATCCTCGACTTCCTGGGACTGCGGGACACATGGCAGGAAGGCGACTTGGAGGCGGCGATCATCCGCGAAATGGAATCCTTCCTGCTGGAGCTGGGCGCGGGTTTCAGCTTCGTGGCCCGACAGAAGCGCATCCCGATTGACGACGATGATTTCCACCTTGACCTGCTGTTTTACAACCGCAAGCTGCGGCGGCTGGTGGCGGTGGAGTTGAAGGTAGGTGACTTCAAGGCGGCCTACAAAGGGCAGATGGAGCTTTACCTTCGGTGGCTCGACAAGCACGAACGGGAGCCGGAGGAAGCCTCGCCGCTCGGGATCATCCTTTGCACCGGCAAGAAGCGCGAGCAGATCGAATTGCTGGAGCTGGACAAGTCGGGCATCCACGTCGCCGAGTACCTGACCGCCTTGCCGCCGAGGGGCGTGCTGGTGGAGCGGCTGCAACAGGCAACGCAGCGGGCGCAGTTGCAGATCGAGCAGCGCAAGACCGACAACGAGTAGTCCTGCCCCAAGCAGTCGGGCGTCCCGGCGTGCCGCCGTCGGGTTCGCGGGCTGCGCCCCGCGCTTCGTGCCGAATCGCGGCCATCCGGCTTTGACCCCTGACGCCTCCGGCCCTCTCGGGCCTGCGTGCTCCGCTTGCCCCAAAAGCCGACTGTGTGCAGTGGGCGGGTGTGGGCGGTCTTGCTGTTACCTTCACCGTATCACGGCGTTCTCGCCGTCAAGGGCGGCGCGTGCCATGCACGCTTGCGTCCTGGCGGCCGTCTGCGACCCCTGACTGCTTGCGCTGCGCCGTGCTGGCCACGGTTCCGGGCAATTCCGCCCGAGCAACCGGAGCACGACTATGTCGCAACTGTCCTTTTCCTCGTTCGATGCCTCGCTGATGGTGCGCGATGCACAGGGCCGCTACCTGCTGGCGACAGCCGACCAAATTCTGGAGGCCGCACGCCAGGCCATCGAGTACAAGATGCAGCGCGGTGCGTCGTTCAGTTCGCCGGTGGCGGTCAAGGAGTACCTGAGCGCCAAGTTGGCTGGTTTCGAGCATGAAGTCTTCGCTGTGCTGTTCTTGGATACGCAGCATCGCCTGATCGAATACAGCGAGCTTTTCCGAGGCACCATCGACAGTGCATCGGTGTATCCACGCGAGCTGGTCAAGGAGGCGCTGCGGCTCAATGCGGCAGCGGTCATCGTTTCGCACAACCATCCGAGCGGCAACCCCGAACCGAGCGGCGCCGACAAGGTACTGACCCAGCGGCTCAGGGAGGCGCTGGCGCTGGTGGATGTCCGCACGCTGGATCACATCATCGTGGCGGGTGGCAGCACCATATCCTTCGCCGAACGCGGTCTGATTTGACCGAGGGGGCTTCGGCCCCCTTTTTGCTGCGATGGCGGCTCTCAGATCGCTGCTTGATTGACGCGCCGGCTCAGGGCTTCGGCGCTTTCCTTGCGTTCGCTGTAGCGATCTACCAGATATGGCGCCACGTCGCGCGTGAGCAGCGTGAACTTCATCAGCTCTTCCATCACATCCACGATGCGGTCGTAATAGGCCGAGGGCTTCATGCGTCCCGCTTCATCGAACTCCTGGTATGCCTTGGCGACCGAAGACTGATTTGGGACGGTCAGCATCCGCATCCAGCGGCCCAACACGCGCATCTGGTTAACGGCGTTGAAGGACTGCGATCCACCCGACACCTGCATCACCGCCAACGTCTTGCCCTGTGTCGGGCGCATCGCGCCGACCGACAGAGGAATCCAGTCGATTTGGGTCTTCATCAAGCCGGTCATGGCACCGTGGCGCTCGGGCGAACTCCACACCATGCTTTCGGCCCATTGCACCAGTTCGTGCAGTTCCCTGACCTTTGGGTGATCGTGAGGCGCGTCATCCACCAACGGCAGGCCCGAGGGGTTGAACATCCGTGTCTCACCGCCGAGCGCGCTCAGGATGCGTGCCGCTTCTTCGGCAGCCAGGCGGCTGAACGAGCGTTCGCGCAGCGAGCCGTAAAGCAGCAGGAAGCGCGGCGCGTGGGTGGCACGCTCAGGTGCCATCAACCGCTGGGCATCGGGTTGCTGGAACAGCGCGGTGTCGATATTGGGTAGGTCGATTCTGGATTCAGACACGGTGGCCTTCCGCATTCACGACGGCTTCGCCGTCTTCCTTGCTGAATGCACCGCGCTGCGGCTGGGGCAGGATGCCCAGCACCGCTTCCGAAGGTCTGCACAGCAGTGTGCCCAGCGGCGTGACCACGATGGGGCGGTTGATGAGGATGGGGTGCTGGAGCATGAAGTCGATTAAATGTTCGTCGCTCCATTTGGAGTCATCCAGGCCCAATTCCGCATAAGGTGTGCCTTTCTCGCGCAGCACCGCACGCACTGGCACACCCATCGCAGCGATCAGCGTTTTCAGCGTTTTCAGCGTCTCGCGGTCGGGCGGTGTTTTCAAGTATTCGATGATGGTCGGCTCTTCGCCGCTGTTGCGAATCAAGCCCAGCACGTTGCGCGACGTACCGCAGTCGGGGTTGTGATAGATGTTGATCTGGCTCATGCCATTGCCTCGGTTCAGGGATTCGTGGGGTTGGCGGAATACATGCTGGCGCCCTTGAGCCGCCACCGGCGGCCCAACCGCAAGGCGACATGCACCAGCAGGATGAGCACCGGCACTTCCACCAGCGGCCCGATCACCGTGGTGAAGGCGACAGGCGAAGCCAGGCCGAACGACGCAATAGCCACGGCGATGGCCAGCTCGAAGTTGTTGCCTGCGGCAGTGAAGGCGATGGCGGTGGTGCGTGGGTAGTCGGCCTGGATCAGCCGGCCCATAAAGAAACTGATGAGGAACTGGATCACGAAGTAGAGTGTCAGCGGCACGGCAATCTTTAGCGCGTCCATCGGCAGGCGCACCACGTCGGCACCTTTGAGGCTAAACATGGCCACGATGGTGAACAGTAGCGCCGCCAGCGTGATGGGACTGATCCGCGGCAGGAATGCACGCTCGTACCAGTCCTGGCCCTTGCGTCGAATCAGCGAGCGCCGGGTCAGGTAGCCGGCCAGGAACGGGATGCCCAGGTAAATCAGTACCGCCTCGGTGATCGTCCAAAAGCCCACGTCAATGACGCTGCCTTGCAGGCCGAACACAGGCGGCAGCACCGACAGGAAGAACCAGGCATAGGTCGAGAAGAACAGGATCTGGAAGATCGAATTGAAGGCGACCAGGCCCGCGACATACTGGTTATCACCACGCGCCAACTGGTTCCACACAAGCACCATAGCGATGCAGCGTGCCAGTCCAATCAGGATCAGGCCGGTCATGTATTCCGGCTGGTCGCGTAGGAAAATCACCGCCAGCACGAACATCAGCACCGGCCCGATGATCCAGTTTTGCACCAGTGACAGCAACAGCACGCGCCGGTCGGCGAAGACCTCGTGTAGCGTCTCGTAGCGCACCTTGGCCAGCGGCGGGTACATCATCAGGATCAGGCCGATGGCGATCGGGACGTTGGTCGTGCCGATCGAGAGCGCATTGAGCGCATCGGGCAAACCGTCGAAGAACGTACCCAATGCAACACCCAGCGCCATCGCGGCGAAAATCCAGACGGTGAGATAGCGATCTAGGAAGGACAGGCGCGATGGCGTGTTCAGCATCGAATGCCCGCTTTGGGGGCTGTCGTGATTCATGAGGTTTTCCTGTTTGCCAAAGCCCGCAGACGCTCCACTCCCACCGGCTCTTCGGTCAGAAGCGGCACGACAGCATGGCGTCGGGCATGTTGTGTGGCCACGGCGTCGATTTCCCGCAACTCGTTGCGTGCACGCTGGCGCAGCAGCGGGGAATGCGGATGTGCGGCCGCCACGCTGTTGTTAACGATCCAGGCCCACGGCTCGATGCCCGCGCGGCGCAGGTCGTCTTGCAGGTTGGCCGCTTCCAGCACGGGCGTGGTTTCGGCCAGGGTGACAATGAGCACCTTGGTCTGCTTCGGATCTTGCAACTGCATCATCGGCGTCGTGAAATGAACGCCCGTCTCACCCATCTGCCGGGCGATGTCGCGGTGGTATGCGCCGGTGGCGTCGAGCAGCAGCAAGGTGTGGCCTGTGGGCGCGGTGTCCATCACCACGAACTTTCTGCCCCCTTCGCGGATGGCACGGGAGAATGCCTGGAACACCGCGATTTCCTCGGTGCAGGGCGAGCGCAGGTCTTCTTCCAGCAAGGCGCGGCCTTCGGCATCGAGCTGCGCGCCCTTGGTGTCCATCACATGCTGGCGATAGCGTGCCGTGGCTTCCTGGGGGTCGATGCGGCTGAGAGCCAGATTGGGAAGCGAACCTTCCAGCGTGTCGGCCAGATGCGCAGCCGGGTCGGAGGTGGTCAGATGCACGGGCAGGCCCCGGCCCGCCAGCTCCACGGCAATGGCAGCGGCCAGCGTGGTCTTGCCCACGCCGCCTTTGCCCATCACCATGACCAGACCGTGCCCATCGGCAGCGACTTCATCGACCAGGGCGGATAAGTCCGGCGCATTGATCTGGTCGGGCAGCTCGATGGCATCGGCGCCATATGTGGCGTCGGTATCGACCAGCAGATGGCGCAGAGCGTCGAGGCCCACGAGGTTGAACGGCTTGAGCGCGATCTGATCCCGAGGCAACGCCTGGAGGACAGACGGAATGGCGGCCAGCGTAGCCTGCTCTTTTTCGTAGATGGCAGCGGCAAGCGTATCGGTTTCGGCCTCGCTGGCAGGAAATACGCCGTTGATGACCAGGTGTTGCTGTGACAGGCCGATAGCGGCCAGTTCTTCATGGGTGCGGGCCGCCTCGCGCAGCGTGGGGCGCTGCGCACGGGCAACCAGCACTAGACGAGTGCGCAAGGGATCGGCCAACGCCTCTACCGCAGCCTTGTACTGACTGCGCTGTTTTTCCAGGCCCGCCAGCGGCCCCAGGCACGACGCATCGCCTTTGCCTGCTTCCAGAAAGCCACTCCATGCGCCCGGCAGTTGCAGCAGGCGGATGGTGTGGCCGGTAGGGGCTGTGTCGAAAATGATGTGCGCGTAATCCTGCGTCAGCGCCGCATCGGTCAGCAGGGCCGTGAACTCATCGAAGGCGGCGATTTCCGTGGTGCAGGCACCCGACAGGGATTCTTCGATGCCATCCACTACCGCATCGGGCAACACGCCTCGCACTGGGCCGACTATGCGGTCACGGTACGCTTGCGCGGCTGCCTGCGGGTCGATTTCCAGTGCCCATAGATTCGGCACGGCGGCAATCATCGTGATGTGGTTTCCGATGCGTTCGCCGAAAACCTGCCCCACGTTGGAAGCCGGGTCGGTACTGACGAGCAGCACACGCTTGCCCTGGGTCGCCAGTTGCACGGCCGTTGCGCAGGCGATGGAGGTCTTGCCGACGCCCCCTTTGCCGGTGAAAAACAGGAAGCGAGGCGGCTGGGTCAGGAAGTGCATGGGATCTCCTTGTTCAGCAGCAGCGGCCGCCAGAGCAGCAGGCGTTTTGGGCTGGCGAGGCTTCGGGCGCCTCGATGCCAGCCCAGCGGGTCAATTCGCTTCGGCTGGGGTAGCGACCGGCCAAGGCCACCTCACCATCGACCAGAACCAGGGGCAGCGCCTCTTGGCCCGAGCGTTGTAAAAAGCCTTTCACTGTCGGGTTTTCGGCGAAAGCGAGGGGTTGCTGTGCCAGGTTGAAGCGTTCGACCTGAGCACCGTGTTGCTTGGCCCAATCCACATCGGCGGCGAAGTTCACCAAGTTTTGATCCACTTCAACGCCACATACGCCGGTGCTACAACATAGCGCCGGGTCGAAAATCTGGATGCTTGGCATGGGGTGTCCTTTCAAATTGGTTGTTGATGAAGTGACGCTCTTCACTCTTGGCCGATGTTTCGCAACTCGCGTTGCAGCGACATGGCGTCCAGGCGTTGCAGTGGCAGCGAGAGAAACAGCTCGATGCGGCGGCGCAAAATCAGCGCGGCATCCTTGAACGCTTTGAGTCGTTGTTCTTCGCTACCTTCGACGGCTGCCGGATCGGGCACGCCCCAGTGAGCCGATACCGGCTTGCCCGGCCAAAACGGGCAAGCCTCGCCGGCGGCGTTGTCGCAGACGGTAAAAATGAAGTCGAACACCGGCGCCCCCGGCGCTACGAACTCATCCCAGCTTTTGCTGCGGTAGCCAGTCGTTGGCATGTGCAGCCGCTCCAGCGTGGCGAGCGCCAGCGGATGCACTTCGCCCTTGGGCTGGCTACCTGCCGAGTACGCCCGAAAGCGCCCTTGGCCCAGTTTGTTGAGGATGCCTTCGGCGAGGATGGAACGTGCGGAATTGCCCGTGCAGATGAACAGTGCGTTGTATGCGGCCTCTGTGGTCATGGTGTGCTTTCTCAACAGCAGGAAGAACGGGGGCTTGCTGTGCAGCAAGCCGGTGCGGTGATCGGTGTCGTGACTGAAGCCGCTTCATGGAAGACCGGGATGCTGCCTAACGTGTGGAAGTGCTCCCAGGCAATACCCTGCGGGTCGGTGACCCAATGCTTCTCGCTGCGTGCGTAGCAGCAGGTGGTCGTGCCTTCGTCGAGCAACGCCATGTCGGCGGCTTGTGCGCGGAGTTTCAGGGCGGCCAGTTCCTCGGCGTCGTCGGTCTGGATACCCAGGTGGTCGATGCCCGGCTTGCTGCCGCGCGTGGAGATGGCGAAGTTGACCGGCGGGTCTTCGAGCATCCACTTCGCGTAGTCGCCTTCGACGCGCGCAGGCTGCGCCGCGAATAGTTGGGAATAGAAGCCGATGCTGCGGTTCAAGTCATCGACGTGCAGGTGGACGTGGAAGCGCTTCATGGAGAGTTCCTTTCAGCAGGAGGCACAGGTGGAGGGAGATTCAGTGACTTCGCATACGCCGCCCTGGCAGCAGTGCTCGGTCATGTAGCCAAGCAGACTGTTCATCTGCGCGAAGTCAGCGCGATAGATCAGGTTGCGCCCTTGCTGTTCGATGGTGACGAGGCCAGCGTGAGCCAGCTCCTTCAGATGGAAGGACAGAGAGTTGCGGGCCACGTCGAGCTGGTCGGCCAAGACGCTGGGCGTCAGCCCCTCGGGGCCTGCGACGACCAGGGCGCGGAACACGCGCAGGCGTTGGGTGTGGGCCAGGGCGCCGAGGGCGGAAACAGCTTGATCTTCGTTCATAGTTCGATAATACAACATTTATTGAATCATTGCGCAAGAAACCAGCAAACAGAACCTCGTAGCGCCCCGGCGTGCCGCCGTCGGGTTCGCGGGCTGTGTCCCGCGCTTCGTGTCGAATCACGGCCATCCGGCTATGCCCCCTGGCGCCTCCGACCTGGGTGCTCTGCTCGCCTAAAACCGACGCATATGGAGGTGCAAGGGAGGCGGTCTTGCTGTTCCCTTCATCGTGCCACGGCGTGCTCGCCGTCAAGGGCTGCGCGCCGATGGCGCTTGCGTCCTGGCGGCCGTCGTTGACCCCTGACTGCTTGCGCTGCGCCGTGCCACGGAAGGGTCGGGCAATTCCGCCCGGCAACCCTTCAGGAGTTCACCATGAACAACGCACTCATCACTGACGAGCAGCGCATCGTGCTGCTGGCCAACGGCCGCGAATCGCTGGAGAACCCGGACTTCGATCCGGCGCCCGTGGTCAAGCTGTTCACGCCGGATAGCGGCGCGACCTGGCTGCTAACCGAGATTGATCCCGACGACCACGACCACGCCTTTGGTCTTTGCGACCTGGGCCTGGGGATGCCGGAAATCGGCTGGGTCAGCCTGGGCGAGCTGGCGACGGTGCGCGGCGGGCTGGGCTTGCCGATCGAGCGCGACCTGTCTTTCCGCGCCGAGAAGCGGTTGAGCGCCTACGCACGCGATGCGCGGCTGGCCGGGCGGATCGCTGTCTGACTCGGCCCTGGGAGCGCCGCAAGGCGCTCCTTGTGCTTTCTCAACCTTTGCAGGAGATCCATGCCATGAGTAGCCATCACGACTAGATCATCGAAATCACGGCGCAGCACGATGCGCTCAAACCGTTCGCGCCGGAGAACGGGCAGCCGCTGTGCTTCAAGATCGGCGACGCGGTGATCTACACCAACGAGTTTGGTGTGCAGTTCTGGCGCCGCGTCACCGGGTTCTACCAGCCCACCGAGCCTTCGGGGTTGTATGCGCGTGGTAGGCGCTACTACCTGAACTCGACTTCGCCGTGGATGCCGGTTGCGGAATCCAGCCTGTGTCCTGACGACTCGGCGTGATGCCTTCGCGCCCCTGACGGGGCGCTGCGCTTGCCTCCAGGGGAAAGCCCTGCGGGCCACCCCCGCCGCGCGATGCTTAGCGCCCCTCAAAGACCGCCGAACCGGCTACGCGGGATCGGCCAGACCGAAGCAATCACCGGCACAACTGGCTCTGCTTCCCGATGCTTGGCGAATGAGCTTGTGCATCGAGCTTTGAAATCCGGGCGTCCCCGGCCAAGAAACATGGCCGGTCGCGCTGTCGTGCTGCGCATCGAACCCCCTGCGGGGTTTCGCCCCTGACGGGCTTCCATCGTTCCCTCGCTCCGCTCGGCTGACGCCTCCGGCCCGGCTTCCAGCTTCGGGCCTGCGCGCTTCGCTTGCCGTGCGGTTCGGCACACAGGGAAGGCCGTTGCCTTGTCGAGCCGTCTCCCCTGACTTCATCACCTTGTCCGCGACTGTAGCCCGCGCCCGTGCGCCGTCAAGGCGCGCAGGGCCGTGTCCTCGGCTTCGCCTGCGGGCCGCACCAACCCTGCGCTTGCCTCCTTGACGGCACCCGTTCGCGTGCTCCTGACCGTCGCGGGCGATGAACTCAGGAAAGACGGTGGCAACAGGGCCAACCGGGTTCCTCGTGCCGACCGCACCGAACAACCGAAAGGCTGGGCTCCGAATCTAGGAATCCGGTGTGCGGTTTGAACAGCAAACCCTTTTCGTCAGGAGAAAGACCATGCAACTCGCATCCCGTTTCGCTTCCCATTCCCCAGCACTGCGCAGCGACTACCCGCTGTCCGATGACCAGATTCGCAGGGTGGCCCCGTCCATCTTCGCGGATGCCCCGCATGAGAGCCGTTCCGAGCGGTACAGCTACATCCCCACCGCCACGGTGCTGACCGAGCTTCGCAAGGAGGGGTTTCAACCCTTTATGGTGACGCAGACCCGCGTGCGCGATGAAGGCCGCCGCGAGCACACCAAGCACATGATCCGCCTGCGCCACGCCAGCCAGATCAACGGCGCGGAAGCCAATGAAATCGTGCTGCTGAACTCGCACGATGGCACGAGCAGCTATCAGATGCTCGCCGGAATGTTCCGGTTCGTTTGCAGCAATGGCCTTGTGTGCGGCGACACCGTGGCCGATGTGCGCGTGCCCCACAAAGGCGACGTGGCCGGTTCCGTCATCGAAGGCGCTTTCGAGGTGTTGAGCGGCTTCGAGCGCGTGAAGGAATCCCGCGACCTGATGCGCGGCATCACGCTGGACGATGGCGAAGCCGAAGTATTTGCCCGCGCCGCGCTGGCCCTCAAGTACGACCCCACCGACAACAAGCCCGCGCCCATCACCGAATCGCAAATCCTGATGCCGCGCCGGTTCGATGACCGCCGCCCGGACTTGTGGAGCGTGTTCAACCGCACGCAAGAAAACCTGACCAAAGGCGGATTGCATGGCCGCAGCGCCAACGGACGCCGCCAACGTACCCGCCCCGTGCAGGGCATTGATTCCGATGTGCGCCTCAATCGCGCCCTCTGGATGCTGGCCGATGGCCTGCGCCAGTTGAAAGCCTGAATCCCCACGCGGCAGGGGCAGGCAGCAGCCCTTGCCGCATCCCTCTCTGCTGCATCCCTGAATCGTTAGGAGTTATCACCATGAACGCCGTAGCCCAAACCGAAGCCCGCGCCATCGAAACCGTCGCACCGCTGGAAATGGCCGACCCGTCCAAGAATCTGATCTTGGTTTCCCTCTCGCAGTTGCTGCCGCGCCGCTCCAAGCGCAACGCCCGCAAGATGCCGCGCCTGTCCATCCCCGAACTGGCCGCGAGCATCGCCCGTATCGGCCTGCTGCAAAACCTGATCGTGATCGCATCCGCCAATGGCGAGCATTACGAGGTGGTGGCCGGTGATCGCCGCTTGACCGCCTTGAAGCTGCTGGCGAAGAAGCACCGCATCCCCGCCGACTACGAAGTGCCGTGCCTGCTGGTGGCCGATGGCAGCGCCCGCACCGTCAGCCTCGCGGAAAACCTGATGCGCGAACAGATGCACCCCGCCGACCAGTTCGAGGCGTTCGCTGCGCTGGTCAAGGAAGGCCGACCCATCGAGGACATTGCCGCCGACTTCGGCGTGTCCCCGCTGGTGGTGCAACGGCGCTTGAAGCTGGCCCACATCGCGCCGCGCTTGATGGCCGACTACCGCGCCGGAACCGTCACGCTGGAACAGTTGATGGCCCTGACCATCACCGACGACCACGCCGCGCAGGAAGCCGCGTTCTATGGTGCGCCGGAATGGCAGCGCGGCCCATCCGCGCTGCGCGCACGCCTCACCGAGCGCGAAATCGACGCCACGCACGCGCTGGTGCGCTTCGTCGGGCTGGACACCTACCGGCAGGCAGGCGGCGGCATCCGCCGCGACCTGTTCGCCGAAGGCGATGCCGGAACCTACCTCACCGACGCCGCAGTGCTGGAAACGCTGGTGCGCGAGAAGCTGGCAACGCTGGCCGAGGACGTGCGCGCCGAGGGCTGGGCATGGGTGGAGGCCGTGCCGCATCTGGCCTACGAGGAACGGCAGGCGTTCCAGAACGCCCCGCGCCATCGCCGCGAGCCGACCGCCCGCGAGGCCCGCCGCATCGCCTCGCTGGAAAACCGCCTCGAAAAGATCGACGCCGAACTGGAAGAAGCCTGCGACGCCGAGGACGAGGTCAAGGCCGAGAAGCTGGAACAGCGGCGCGATCAGGTGGTCGGGGAACTGCAAGACGCGGAGGACGCCTTACAAGGCTATGCGCCCGAGGTGCGCGAGGTGGCCGGTGCCATCGTCACCATCGACCGCAACGGCGAGGCCGTCATTCATCGCGGCCTGCTGCGCGAGGCCGAGGCCAAGGCACTGCGCACGCTGGAAAAGCTGCGGCGCGGTTTCGGCAACGCGGAAGGCGAAGCCGACAACGACGAAGGCCACGACGCCGACGACGCGCCCAAGGCCGCGAGCCTGTCCGACCGGCTGGCGCAGCGGTTGAGCGCCCACCGCACGGCGGCGCTGCAAATCGAAGTGGCACGGCATCCGCAAGCGGCGCTGGCCGCGCTGGTGCATGGCATGGTGCAGAAGGTTTTGCAGCCCGACGCCTACGGCGACGACCTGCCGCTCGGCGTGCGCCTCAGCGTGCAAGACCGGCTGGAAGGCATGGCCCCGGATTGGCCGGAATCGTCCGCCGCCGTGGCGCTGCGCGAACTGCAACAGGTGGCAGGTGCTGGCTTGCCGCAGGACAGCGCCGAACTGTTCGCCGCACTGCTGGCGAAGTCGCAAGACGAACTGGTCAAGCTGCTGGCCGTGTGCGTGGCTTCCACGGTGGACGTGGTGACGCCCCGCGCCACGCCGCACCAGCCCGGCGCGGAACTGGCGCGGGCCGTGGGCCTCGACATGGCCGCGTGGTGGCAGCCCACCGCCGAGGGGTATTTCCGGCATGTACCGAAGGCCGCGATTCTGGAAGCCGTGGAGCAGTTCGCCCCGACGCAAACCGCCCGGCTGGCGAAGTTGAAGAAGGCCGACATTGCCAGCGAAGCGGAACGGCTGGCCGATGGCACGGGCTGGATGCCCGCCATCTTCAAGGCCGAAACGCCGGAAGCCACGCAGGCAGAACCGCAGGAGCAGGACGACGCCCCGGAGGATGCCGAGGCAATGGCGGATGAACCCGCCGAGGCGCTGGCCGCTTGACTCGCGCCGAAGGCAAGCGCCCCGGCCTCGACCGGGGCGCTTCGCTGGAAGGAGAACACCCCATGACCCGCACGACCACCAGCCGCCCACGCATGGCGGCGATCTACGCCCCCGGCGCGGTACGCGCCCGCCGCTGGCACGGCGACGGCGACGTGCGCGGCTACCGCCCGCCCTCGGGCTGGTCAGCCCGCGCCGACCTAACCGACATTCACCCCATCACGGGCCGCGCCTTGCCGCGTGCCGTGTGGTGGCTCATCGAGACGAAGGAATAACCCGAACAGCACCGCGCCCAGGCCGTTCCGTCCTGGGCGCGGTGAAACGCAAATCCGGGCGCGGCAGTGGCCGCGCCCGGTGTTCAAGGCCAACAGCCGCACCAGAACGTCGCCGCCTTCGCACTGGCTCAGGCGGCGGCGTTGATGCAGCCGGGTATCTGGCCCGGCAACGTCATGCGCGCAATGCGTGGCAACGGCGTCAGTTTCGAGTGTGCCGCGTGCATGGCCCTCAGCTTGGAAATGGCCTGGGCGTGTCGGTGCGATGCGCCGCCGGGCTTTCGGGCTTCGCCCCGTGCCGTCTTTGCCGTCACGGCCATTCGGCTTCAATCCCTCACCCCTTCGCGCCTGCGGCGCTGCGCGCTGCGCTTGCATCCAGGGGAAAGCCCTGCGGCCTATCCCCGCCGCGCACAGCTTGGCACCACTTGATGCAGCCGAACCGGCTGCGCCGGATCGGCCCGGCCAGCGCCCCGCCGCAATAGACGGCGCGCTGGCGAACACGCTGGCGCTTGCTGCGGCAGGTTGTGCAAATGCGTGCCGCCCTCAACGCTGGCGGTTCCTGCCTGTCACGTCACGAAGGACGGTTCACGGACAACCCGCCCGGCATCGCTATGGAGCTTCCACGCCACGCCTCAAGACCGGCACCGCAAGGTGCGGCAGGGGCGTTCTCTCCTGTCGTCGGGTGGTTGACCTGGCCCGCGTCAGCGGGCGAGCCGGAGCAGCCTTCATGCGGGGATGCCGAGCCGGCCCCATCTCCTTTCGGAGCGGTTCGGCCCAAGGCGTCCTTGTCTCGTTGTGAATCCTGGCGGGGGCGCAGCTGCGCCTCGGGCTTCATGACTGCAAGCGTCCGGCGAAAACAATTTCCCCGCCGCTGCGCGGCTTCCTCGCGCAGCAAACTCTTTTCACCTTCCGGTTCTCCACTGCGTTTCGACCGCAAGCGGTGCAGCCAGCCCGTCCCCCGCCGACCGGATCACAACAAGGACGCGATGGGCGCGAACCTTGTTCAACCGAAAGGAGAAAACATCATGGCCAACATCGGCACCTTCACCGCAGACAAAGACGGCTTCACCGGCACGCTTCGCACCCTGACGCTCAATGTCAAGGTCAAGCTGGTTCCCAACGACAAGGGCAGCAGCGAGAACGCTCCCGACTTCCGGCTCCAGGCCGCCGGTCACGACATCGGCGCGGCATGGAACAAGAAAAGCGAGGCCGGGCGGGATTACAAGTCCGTGAGCATTGACGATCCTTCGTTCCCGGCGCCAGTCTATGCCCGCCTGATCGAAGGCGAGGACGGCACGCACGACCTGATCTGGTCGCGCAGCAAGCCCCAGGCGGCGTGACCGCCGCAGCGCCCCGCCCATCGCGGCGGGGCGCTGTGCTGCTGATCGCAGCACATCACCGCATCACGCACGCGGCTTCGCCGCGTCGCGTTCGCTCAACACCGCCTCTAGCTCCTGGCGCACCTGCGCCAGCAGCTCGTCGGCCTTGCTCGGGCTGTTGCCCGCATAGGCCAGCGTCAGCAGCGTGAGCGGGTGGATCTCCATCACCTCGCACAACTCCGCCAGCTTGTGGAAGGTCGGGCTTTTCAGATCGCGTTCGAGGGTACTCATATAGGTGCGGCTGGACACGTCAGAGAAGGCTTCCTGGCTCAAGCCACGCGCCTTTCTGATCGTCTTTAACGCCTTTGCCAATGAATACCCAGCCGCCACCTATGGTTTCCCTTCAAAAACCAAGATGACAGCCCATTGCGCCCTATAGGACTACAATCTATAGTGTTCATTTGGTGTTGTTCTCCGTTTTCGTGCCTTTACGGAAATCCGCATCGGCGGGTTCCAGTAAAGCCACGGAACCGCATCCGTGCTTGCGCACGAAGGCGCAAATCCGGTTTGGCGGTTCTGCGCTTCGCCGTGAAACCGTGTTCGTGCAACATTGGATTTGTGGGATTGCCGACCATGCCCCAGCCACTCACCACCGCCCCGGAGCGCGCGCAACTGCTCGCCAACGGCGAGGCCCGTGCCGCTGGCCGGGCCATCGACCCGGTGCCCGTGGTGCGGCTGTTCACGCCGGACGCGCATGTGACCTGGCTGCTGGCCGCGCTCGACCCCGCCGACGGCGACACCGCCTGGGGCCTCATTGACTTGGGGTTAGGGATGCCGGCACAAGGCACCGTCAAACTGTCCGACCTGGCATCCATCGTCGGGCCGCTCAAGCGGCCCGTACTGCGTGACCTCTATTTCCGGCCCAAGCGCACGCTGTCGGAATACACCCGCTTGGCCGAGCAGGACGGGGCCATCCCGGACTGAACCCCGCGCACTGTGACTATTTCAGTCTGGTGTCATACCGGGCAAGTCTCAATCGGGATTCTTGCGGCATAGCCGCGCCAGTCTGATCCAAATAGACATGATGCCCCGCGCGGGCTGCGGCAGGCTGGACGGTACGGCGTCCCACGGCCGGGGCGCTGCTGCCCCGCCATTGAGACGACTACCGCAACGCATCGGAGCCAATCGGTCTTGACAGCCCCATCCATCTTTTTAACCCATGACGTTCTGACGATACCGATGTAGCGCGTAGTTCTTCCGTGGCGGCCCGTCCTGTTCGCAGGGAGGTTGCGTCATGGTCGATCGCAGCGCCGAGCCTTGGTATCCGACTGCCGCGTACCTGTACGCGCTGCACTTGGACGACCTTGCGCTCGCCTGGGAATACCTGCGCAGGCACCCCGACTACCGGCTCGACTGGCTGCGCCGTCATCGCCGGCCGCAGGCGGCACAGGACGCGGCACATCGCTGGGGCTTGCGCCTTCTGGAAGACCCGGTGCTGGATGCGCGCGACGCGCATCCAGCCTGGCTGCCCGGCCACGCTGCCGTGGTGCAGCTCTATCCCGACGCCGACCCGCCGCTCGATGCGGCGGTCTTTGCCTTCTGGCACATCCCTGGGCACAAGCAACTGCTGCATGACGGTAAAGGGCTGGCGCTGATCGCGCGCAGCCCTGGCCGATGCGCGCGCTTCGCGCTGGCGCCTGGCCTGGAGGACGGCATGGCTGTCGCCTATGCCCACCGCGGCGGCGCTACTGCGCTTGCACGCGGGTATGTGCCCAGCTCAGACCTGGCCGATGCCAAGCCCCGGCCGACACTCGCCGCGCTGCTGGAACTGCACACCTTGCAGGCGCTCGACGCAGCCCTGGCGGGCGCGTCCTTGCGCGAAATCGCCGAAGGGCTGTTCGGCGCCGATGCCGTGGCGGCCGACTGGCACGCCGACGGTGATCTGCGCGCCCGCGTGCGCCGTCTGGTACGGCGCGGCGATGCGCTGATGCGCGGCGGCTATCGCCGCCTAGCACAGCTTGCGCCGCTTGAGAAGGGACGTTTTGCAGCCGACGCAAAACGTCCCTGATCGAAAACCCCTCGTTTCTTGAGACTGCCTCTATCCGGTCGCGCTGTGTGGCCGGGCGTTTTCAAACGATGGAGGTTCACACCATGCGTCCCGCTCCCTTGCGGCCTGCCGCCACTGTCTCGACCGCTGCCGCGCAGCCGCAGCGTTACCTCACCAACGACGAAGCCGCCGAGTACCTGCGCCTGTCGCCGCGCACGCTGGAAAAGCAGCGCGTGATCGGCGGCGGCCCACGCTTTCGCAAGTTCGGCCGGCGCGTCATGTACGCCGTGGCCGACCTTGATGCTTGGGCCGCCGACCGCAGCTTCGAGACGACTTCCGATCCCGAGTACGCCGAGCACCACTCGGCGGACAGCCGTGCGCGCTGATCGCTGGCGCGCGTCAGGCCATCGCCATGTCCAGCCCCGCGCTGCCCGTGCGGCAGCGGCCGATGCAAGAGCGCGAACAGCTCGACCTGTTCCGCGCCTTGCCGGGCGACATGGCGCCGCGCGACAGCCAGGACTTGATGGCCTTTCCGTTCTTCTCGCTGGCGAAGTCTCGGCGCGTTGCGCCAATCGACTTCCGGGCCGGCAACGTCACGATCCGCGTGGAGGGCACAGCCGAGCACGGCATCGCCACGATTTGGGACGCGGACGTGCTGATATGGGCAGCCTCGCAGATCGTGGAAGCCCGCGACGCGGGCCTGCGCCCGTCGCGGCTGATGCAGGCCACGCCCTACGAGATCCTGCGTTTCATCGGCCGCGGCACGTCGCTGCGCGACTACCAGCGCCTCAAAGCGGCCCTGGATCGCCTGCAATCGACGACGGTAGCCACATCCATCCGCGAGACGACCGGGCGGCGCCTGCATCGCTTCTCATGGATCAACGAATGGAAGGAACTGGCCGATGCCAGCGGCACGCCGCTGGGCATCGAACTGATCCTGCCGGACTGGTTCTATGCGGGCGTGATCGACGCCGCCCTGGTGCTGACCATCGACCCGGCGTATTTCCGATTGACCGGTGGCATAGAGCGGTGGCTGTACCGCCTGGTGCGCAAGCACGGCGGCAAGCAGGAACACGGCTGGCAGTTCGACTTTCAGCACCTGTACCGCAAATCGGGCAGCGTGGCGCGCTACTACGACTTCGCCGCCGACCTGCGGGCATTGGTCGGGCGGCAGTCCTTGCCCGGCTACCACTTGGGCATCGAGCACGTCTCCGGGCTTTCGTCGCCGCTGCTCACGTTCCGGCCCGTGCCGTCCACGGCACGGGGATAACTGCGGGAGAGCCTGTGGACGGACTCGTGCTATCGGGCAACAGAAGTATCGTGCTATCAGGCAACGAACTATCGTGCTATCAGGCAACAAAATCGGCCGCAAACCCGCGCCAGCACTGGGTTTCCGCGCCCTCTAACTTCCCTAACTTAAATTCTCTAACTTTTAGTAGGGAAACGCCGCTGCGGTGGATAACCGCCGCGCGGCCACCAACGCAGCAGCGACAGCCGGGCTTTCCAGCAAGGAGGGCCAGGCCATGATCGTCGCGCTGCTCAATCAAAAGGGCGGCGTGGGCAAGACCACGCTCGCCACCCACATCGCCGGCGAGCTGGCGATGCGCGGCCAGCACGTCGTGCTGCTGGACGCCGACCCGCAGGGTTCATCGCTGGACTGGACGCAACGCAGAAGCCAGCAGGGCTTGCCACGGCTTTTCAGCGCCGTGGGCCTCGCACGCGAAACGCTGCATCAGGAAGCGCCAGAACTCGCCAGGCGGGCCGATCACGTCGTCATCGACGGGCCGCCGCGCATCGCCGCCTTGGCGCGCTCCGCGCTGCTGGCGGCCGAGCGCGTACTGATCCCGGTGCAACCCAGCCCGTATGACCTGTGGGCCAGCGCCGAGATGGTCGCACTGATCCGCGAGGCGCAAGTCTTTCGGCCTGCGCTGCGCGCGGCCTTCGTCATCAACCGGCGCGTCAGTACCACCGTGATCGGGCGCGAAGCGCGCCAGGCGCTCGCTGACCAGCCACTTCCTGCGCTGCGCGCGGAAGTGCATCAGCGCATCGTGTTCGCCGACAGCGTGGCCGCTGGCCGGCTTGCACGCGAGACGGCGCCGGACAGCGCCGCCGCACGGGAAATCACCGCCCTTGTGGATGAACTGCTGCGGTTGACGACATGACAGCGAAGCCACCACCGAACAGCAAACGTGCGGCAAAGCGCGTCGGCATCGGCGCGCGTCCGCCCGCGAATCCGCACGCCGAGGCGTGGATTCGGCAAGGCGATGCCGATGCGCTGGGCAAGGGCGACCTCTACACGGCCCGCCTCACCCTCGACATCACGCCCGCCATGCGGGCACGCATCAAGGTATCGGCCTTCACGCAAGGCGTGACCGTGGCCGACCTGCTGCGCGGCCTGCTGGAGCGGGAGTTTCCCGAGAACCACAGGGAGAACACACCATGACCGCATCCGCTTCGCCTGCCGCCGTCGCGGCCACGGCTGCGCTGGCTGCGCCTGTCGGCCAGCCCGCCAGCGCGCCGCTGACGCGCGTGGCGCTGGCCTACATCGAGGCCCGTTTCAAGCTCTACCTGCGCTTCGGCGAACCCGCGCGCACGCACCAGCTCGACCGCTGGCGGCGCAGCGCGGTGTTCCTGCCGGGCGCGGTGTTCTGCCGCGTGCGCTGGCAGTCCAACGATTTCGGCACCGTGCGCTGGCAGCTCATGGTGATGCAAGCCTGCACACCGCTGGACGCGGCGCAGCGCATCCCCGGCGTGCAGCCCGGCGCGCGCCTGCTGCTGCACGCCGAGGGCGACGGGCAAGTGCGCGCCGTGCTGGAGCGCATCGACGCCATCGAGGCGCTGGGCATCGCGCCTGTCGCCGTTTCGCCCGCGTACTGGCGCACGCTCGCCAACCGGCTCGCCGCGCGCCTGCCGCTGCCCGAATACACCGCCGAGCGGCACGCCGCCTGGCTGACCGGGAGGGCGCTGCCATGACCGCCGTTTCCACTGGCGGCACCGCGCCGCGTCCTCGCTCGCACGCCCGCTCACGCTTGCGCGCTCGCATCGTGCTCGCGGGCCTCGCCGCCTGCGGCCTCGCTGCGCTGGCCTGGGCGTCCTTCGTGCAGCCGCTGCCGCGCCTGATCTACAACCCGTCCGACAGCGTTCCCGTAGGCTGGTATCGCGTCGATCCGCTGCACCATCGGCCCGGCTCGCTGCCACGTCCGTTGTCCGTGGACAGCATCGTCCTGACCACGCTGCCGCCAGACACCGCCGCGCTGGCCGCGCAGCGCGGCTACCTGCCGGCGCGCGTGCCATTGCTCAAGCGCGTGGGTGCAGTCGCGCCACAGCACGTTTGCGTTTTCGATGCGCTGGTGTGGATCGACGGCGTGCCGGTGGCTGCCGTTCGGCCCGCCGACCGGCTGGGCCGCCCGCTGGCATCCTGGCCGCAGTGTCGGCAGCTTCGGCCTGGTGAACTGTTCCTGCTCAGTGTGACCAATCCGGCGTCGTTCGACAGCCGGTATTTCGGGCCGGTCAGCGCATCCGCCGTGATCGGCGTCGCGCGCCCGATCTGGCTGGAGGCCCGCCCATGATGGCCGCCGACTCGCTGCACGTTGCCGTGCATCTTGTCGTGCCATCGGGCGTGCCGATCCCGTGGCTTTCCGCATGTCGTCGCGCGTGCAGTGCAAGCGCCGATCCTTCGTATCGGGCGCCGCATTTCGCGCTGCATTCCCATGTGCAGGCGTCTTGCCTCGAACGCGCCCGACCTATGGCCGTCGCCGCGTTCGCCGGCGCGCTGGCTGCTCGCGCAGCAGCGCCGCCGGGCCGCCGCTGCCCGGAGCGCCAGCGAGGGGCAAAGGCGGAAGGCAAGACAAAAGGACGCGGCACCGGGCCGCGTCGAAAGCCAGTCTGCACGTGGGGTTGGCGCGGCACGCAGCGGCTTCGCCGCCGTGCCGCGTGGGGCGCGAGGCCCGCGCCAATGCAGGCATGTCCGCGTGCTTCGCACGACAGGACACGCCAGAGCTTGCAGGAAGCGCAGCCATGAGCGGCCGCCGCGACGACGATTTCCGCGTGCGCCCCAGCGCCCCGAAGAACCGGGGCAAGGGCCAGGGGCAGAGCTTCGTTTCCAAGGTGCTCAAGCAGGCGGGCAAGGCCGGCAGCGGCAAGTCCACGGTGCGCCGTCCTGGCGCGACGGGTGGCACCGGCCAGCGGCCCGGATCGCGCTTGGGGCGCGGCCATACGGCGGCGCGCTTTGCCGGGGCGAAGCTGACGCCCATGTCGCGGCGCGTGACCATCAAGACGCTGCTGGTCAATCACCAGCGGGCCAGCTCGCAATCGCTCGCCAAGCACCTGCGCTACATCGAGCGCGACGGCGTGGGCCGCGACGGCGAGCCGGGCCAAGCCTATGGGCCACAGACCGACACCGCCGACCTCGACGCCTTCAAGGAGCACTGCGCCGACGACCGGCACCATTTCCGCTTCATCCTCTCGCCCGAGGATGGCGCGGAGCTGGAAGATCTGCGCACCTACACGCGGCACCTCATGGGCCGCATGGAGGCCGACCTGGGTACCGGCCTCGATTGGGTGGCGGTCAACCACTGGAACACCGACAACCCGCACACGCACATCGTCGTGCGCGGGCGCGACGACACCGGCAAAGACCTCATCATCGCGGGCGACTACATCGCCGATGGCTTCCGGCACCGGGCCTCCGAACTGGCGACCGAATGGCTGGGGCCGCGCACCGAACTGGAGATCCAGCAGACCTTGGGGCGCGAGGTGGAGCAAGAGCGGTGGACGAGCCTGGATCGCACCCTCAAACGTGAGATAGGCGAGGCCGGCGGCGATGGCCTGGTGCATGTCAAACGGCTCAACGAACCCCGGCTGCAACGCCAGCGCCTGCTGCTGATCGGCCGCCTGCAACGCTTGCAGCGCCTGGGCCTGGCCGACGAGACGCAGCCGGGCACCTGGGCCATCCATGCCGATGCGGAAAAGACCCTGCGCGCCCTGGGCGAGCGTGGCGACATCATCCGCACGATGCAGCGGGCCATGCGCGGCGAGCCGCGCGAGCTGGCCGTGTTCGAGCCGGGGGACGATGGCCGAACCATCCTCGGCCGCGTGGCCGCGAAGGGGCTGGCCGACGAGCTGCGCGACCGGGGCTATCTGGTCATCGACGGCGTGGACGGCAAGGCCCATTACGTCGCGCTCAACGCCCACGATGAGCTGGCGAACTACCCGACTGGTGCCGTAGTGGAGGTGAAAGGCTCGGCCGACGTGCGCGCAGCCGACAAGAACATCGCCGCGCTGGCGAGCGATGGCCTGTACCGCACCGACCACCACCTGGCCGTGGCACAGGGCCAGGCCGTCCCCGGACGCGACCCGCAGGAGGTCGTGGCCGCCCATGTCCGCCGGCTGGAGGCCCTGCGCCGTGCCGGCATCGTTGAGCGCGTGGCCGAAGGGCTATGGAAGGTGCCGGGCGACCTGCCCGAGCAGGGCCGCCGCTACGACGCGCAGCGCCTGGGCGGCGTGGCCGTGGAGCTGAAATCGCACCTGCCTATCGAGCGGCAGGCCCGCGTGATCGGGGCCACCTGGCTCGACCAGCAGTTGATCGGCGGTGGCTCGGGCCTGGGCGACCTGGGCTTTGGTGGCGAGGCCAAGCAGGCGATGCAGCAGCGCGCCGACTTTCTCGCCGAACAGGGGCTGGCCGAGCGGCGTGGTCAGCGCGTGATTCTGGCGCGCAACCTGCTGGGCACGCTGCGCAATCGGGAACTGGCGCAAGCCGCGAAGGACATAGCCGCCGATACCGGCCTGGAGCATCGCCCGGTGGCCGACGGCCAGCGTGTGGCTGGCATCTACCGCCGCAGCGTCATGCTCGCCAGCGGGCGCTACGCGATGCTCGATGACGGCATGGGTTTCTCGCTGGTGCCGTGGAAGCCGGTGATCGAGCAGCGGCTGGGGCAGCAGATCGCCGCCACGGTACGCGGTGGCGGGGTGTCGTGGGAGATTGGGCGGCAGCGCGGTCTATCAATCAGTTAGTGCCAACCCATGTATTTCGCTTTGTTTGAACGCCTCCGTCAGTTCCGAGAGTGCGGATTGCCAATGTGGATTCAACTCACGCATCACGTTGATCCCACGTTCAGTCAAGACAATTTCGATAACTCTACGATCTTGCGTGCGATCCACACGCTCCTGTGTCGCTCTTTGAATCATGCCCTTGTTGTCGAGACGGTCCAACAGCCTGGTCACCGAAGCCGAATCGACTGCCAGATTGCGAGCCAAATTGCTGGGCGTAGATGCTGGAGTGACTGACACATGGTGTAGTGCCATCATCTGCACGGCGGTCAAACCAAACGGAGCAGCCATGCGATTCAGCACTTGATTCCTGGCCGTGGAAAGCCGCGTGATGGCTGTAGAAAGCTCCATCACCCGAAGGGCATCGCTTGCTTTCCCCGTTTCGGTTGACCGATTCGGCATCATGATCGGGAACGTTTACTGGTCGCTTCCTCGCCTCGGCCGTAGGCACGCATGAATGTCACCACGGCTGCGTTCGCCCACTGGTCAATCTGCGCCGAGGAAGGCGCGGCATCCGGATGAGTCAGGCACTGAAGCTGAGGCTCGCCCCGAACCAGGTTGATGAACAGATTGGCGGCCGTCTCGCGGCCAATCTCGCCAAGATCGACCTCACCGGATGCCGCCGCATTGGCCAGTTGTTCGGCCACCATCGTCGTCATGACCTGCGGGCCGGCCAGGTAGAACGTCCGTGCCAGCCTAGGGAAGCGCTGCCCTTCGGCGATGACGACGCGGAATAAGGCCAGCCCGCCAGGGGAAAGCACAATGTCCAGATAGGCCTTGGCGAGCATGGTCAACGTCTCCCGCAGCTTTCCGGGGCGGAACTCGATGCCATGCACCGTGTTCGTGAATGACGCACATTCGGCCTCGATCACCGCGGTGAAGAGGGCCTCCTTGTTTGCGTAGTGCGCGTACACCGTGGACTTGGACACCCCAGCCTCGCGCTGGATCATGTCGGTGGTTGCTGCGCTGAACCCATGGGTCAGGAAGACGTTGCGCGCAGCGCGCAGGACGGTGAGAGCCTTGGCGTTCAGCTCGTTGCTGCTCGGCGTCGGGGCGGTCATGGCTTGGTTGGTGCGTGGCATCTGCTTGGCCTGGAAGTTTTGACACGGTGGCTTGATTTCGGTATAGTACCAAACCGCTCGGTACGAATCAACTTAGCCAACCATCTCATGGGTAGCTGCGCTTAGCAGTTACTGAAATCCCCTGTGAGTTGGTGGCCTAAATTTTGTTGTCGTAGTAAACCGAGCGGTTCGGTACTATTCGCATATTGGATGAGCCTTCATGACGTCACAACCGCTGCTCTCACAACTGCTGCGACAAGCAGGCACGGCGCTCTGCACGATCTCCCTGGTCGGCTGCGCGGTTGGTCCTGACTTCGTGAAACCCGACGACAGGCTCGCAGCCGTCCAACTGTCGCCCAGGGCGGACTACACGCAGGCTCAGGAAACATCCGCCGCGAGCTTCCCATCTTCATGGTGGACGTTGTTCAACGATGACGTGCTGGCGGATCTGCAAGTCCGTGCGCAGGCGGGCAACCTGAACCTGCAGATGGCTTCCGAGCGCATCGAGCAAAGCCGGGCGCAGTTGGGGATTGCCTCCTCGCTGCTGCTGCCCAGCGTGGGTGCCTCGGCGGGCTATTCCCGCGAGGCCCTCAGCGAGCACGGCAAGTTTGCCGCGCTGGGCGCACCGACGAGTGCGAGCGACTTCTGGCAGTTGGGGTTCGACGCCAGTTGGGAACTTGACCTATGGGGCCGTGCGCGGCGATCGCGCGAAGGTGCTGCGGCCGCCTTCGAGGCCACGGTGTATGAGCGCGAGGCGGCACGGGTGGCCCTGTCCGCCGAGGTGGCCCGCGCGTATCTCCAGTTGCGCGGTACGCAAGCGCAACTGGACATCACCCGGCAGAACCTGGATGTCGCCGATCGCACCCTCCGCCTTGCCGAAAGCCGTGAGCGCAATGGTGTCGCCACGCGCTTTGAAACCGCCTCGGCGCGCGCGCAACTGGCAACGGTCGAGGCGCTGGTGCCCGAACTGGTCCAGCGCCGCAACACGCTGATGAACGCCTTGGCACTGCTGCTGGGGGAGCAGCCGCGCGCCCTCGATGCGCAGTTGCTTGAAGCGATGCCCCTGCCGTCGCTTCCTTCCAATGTGCCGGTGGGCCTGCCTTCCGAATTGGCGCACAGGCGACCGGACATACAGCGCGCCGAAGCCCAACTGCACGCTGCGACGGCGGCCATCGGCGTCGCCAAAGCCGATTTCTACCCACGAATCGGCCTGAAAGGCAGGGTCGGCGTCGAAGCCTTCGAGTTCAACGACCTCGACAGTTGGGATTCCCGGTTCTTCTCCGTCGGCCCGACGGTCTATCTTCCTATCTTCCAGGGCGGGCGTCTGAAGCAGCGCCTTGCGCTGAACGAGGCACGGCAAAGAACTGCCGCCATCGCCTACCGGCAGACAGTGCTGCAAGCCTGGCATGAAGTGGACAACGCCCTGGACGCCTGGGCTGCCCAGCAGAACCGCCATACTGAACTGCTGGTTTCGTATGAACAGAACAAGCAGGCGCTGCATGCTGCCGAGCGCGGCTATCAGGAAGGTGCTGCCGACTACCTGAATGTCCTGGCCGCGCAGCGTGGCGTTCTTGCCAGCCAGACCAGCCTCAATGCCAGCGCCACCAACGCCGCGCTCACCCTGGTCAATCTCTACAAGTCGCTGGGCGGTGGCTGGGACCCCGACGCACTCACATCCGAGCGGCAGGCCGGCGGCGATGCGCCCCTGACGACCGCCGCATCGTCGGCCATCTCGCAACCCAAGGTTGAGCAATGAGTGCCGCAGCGTTACAGCCGACAGCGGCGCCGCCCGCACCTGCTGCTGCGGCAGCCCCGCCGAAGCGGGCGATTGCCGGGCTGGTCGGCATCCTCATCGCCGCCATGATGGCCGGACTGAACAACCGCGTGGGCGCATTGGCCCTGGCGGACGTGCGCGGCGCGCTGGGTTTCGGTCTGGACGATGCCTCCTGGCTCACCACCGTCTATAGCGCGGGTGAAGTGATCGCCATGCCGTTCTCGGCATGGTTCGCCATCACCCTCTCGGTGCGCCGATTCGAGCTGTGGATGATCGGTGTATGCACCTTGCTGGCGGTGTGCATCCCCTTCATCCATGACCTCGATCTGCTGCTGGCCATGCGCTTCCTGCAAGGCATCGCCAGCGGCACGATGATTCCCGTGCTGATGATGGCGGCATTGAAATTCCTGCCGCCTCACATCCGGCTGCACGGACTGGCGCTGTATGCGCTGACGGCCACCTTCGCGCCGAACCTTTCGATCTGGCTGGCGGGGCAATGGACCGATGGCCTGTTCGATTGGCGCTGGGTGTACTGGCAGATTCTTCCTCTGGCCGCCATTGCTGCCTTGCTGATCGGGTGGGGTCTGCCGAAAGACCCGATCCAGACAGACCGTTTCCCGCAGGCCAACTGGCCCGGTATGGCTTTCGGCGTGCCGGCATTCGCCCTGATTACCGTCGCCTTGGATCAGGGCGTGCGGCTGGACTGGTTCAATTCACCCCTCATCGTCGTCTCGCTGGTGGCTGGGCTGACGCTTCTGGGGGCCTATCTGCTGACGGAGTGGTATCACCCGGCGCCGTTCATCAAGTTGCAGATGCTCAGCCGCCGCAACCTGGCGCTGGGTTTCACCCTGTTCATCTGCCTTCTGGTTGTGCTGACCTCTGGCGTGATGTTGCCGATGACCTTTCTCGGGCCGCTACAGAGCTACCGACCACTTCAGATGGCACCGATCGGTCTGGTCGTCGCGCTGCCTCAACTGATCCTGGGTTCCGTGGTGGCGCTATTCCTGTACCGGAAATGGGTCGATGCCCGATTCGTGTTCGCGGGCGGCCTATTGCTGATCGCCCTGGCGTGCTTCTTTGGCGCACAACTGACTTCTGACTGGAACCGCGACCAGTTCGTGCTGACGCAGACGCTGCAAGCCTTCGGCCAGCCCATGGCTGTCGTCTCGCTGCTGTTCCTGTGTACCAGCGTCGTGCACCCCAGCGAAGGCCCGTATGTGTCGGGAAACATCAACACGCTGCGCGCCCTGGGCTCGGTATTCGGCGGCGCAATGGTCGGGCAGCTCGTGACCGTAAGGCAACGGTTCCACGCGGAAATGCTGCTGGATCACGCCGCGTCCGTAGGCAACTCCGTTCCGCTTGTCCCGGAGCCCGCTCAACTGATGGGAATCATCGGCCAGCAGGCATTGGTGCTGTCGGTCGCGGATGCCTACCGCGTGCTGGGCGTTCTGGCGCTGGTGATGGTCCCCTTCGTATTGCGGCTGACCTACATTCCCGCCCCCGATTTGCAGCCCGCTGCCCCTCATTCCACATCGTCGTCCCAAGGATAGTTCCACCATGGCCATGCCGAAGAAAGCCAAGATCACCAGTGCCCTGCTACTGCTCGCAGTGGCAGTGGGCTGTGTCATTTATCTGAATCGCCCCGAATCCAGCGCATCGACCCAATCCACGGACGACGCCTATGTACAGGCCGACTTCACCCTCGTCGCACCCCAGGTGTCGGGCGTAATCGGCAAGGTGCTGGTCGAAGAAAACCAGCCAGTGAAGGCTGGCGATCTGATCGCCGCGATCGACGATCGGGATTTCATCGTTGCGGTGGATGCGGCAAAGGCGCAAGTCGCTGCCGCCGAGGCCAGCGTCGCGGGGCTTGCCGCACGTGTGGCGCAGCAGGAAACAGCGATACGTCAGGCGCAGGCGGCCGTCGCGGTGGACGACGCAGAACTCAAGCTGGCAGAGGCCAACCAAAAACGCTACCGGAACCTCGCTTCAGACGGATCAGGCTCGATCCAGGCACAGCAGCAGGCCGAGGCGCAGTTGGCCATTCGGCTGGCCAGCCGCGACAAGAACCGCGCGGGCCTGCAAGCGGCGCGACAGCAGACGGACATCCTGAAAGCCGATCTTGAAAAGGCCAAGGCTGCACTTTCCCAGGCGCAGGCGGCGCAAGCCGCTGCGGAGTTGAAGCTCTCCTATACCCAAATCACGGCGCCCATCAACGGCGTGATCGGTCAGAAGTCGGTGCGCGTCGGCGCATTCGTGAATGCCGGCAAGCCATTGGTGGCGGTGATCCCGCTCGACGCGGTTTACATCACGGCCAACTTCCGCGAAACGCAATTGGCGCGTGTGCAGCCAGGGCAATCGGTGGACATCAAGGTGGACGCCTTGCCGGGTGCCGTACTGAAGGGGACCGTGGAAAGCCTGGGGCCCGCCAGTGGCGTCAGCTATTCGGCCGTCGCGCCGCACAACGCTACGGGCAACTTCACCAAGATTGTCCAGCGCCTGCCCGTGCGTATTCGCATCGACCCAGATCAGCCTGACGCCGAGAAATTGCGTGTCGGAATGTCGGTAACTCCAACGATAGAAATAGGGGGTGGTCATATCGCATCTAAATGAATGCCGTAATCATCGAACGAAATATGGAAGATCGACTTGCTATCAGACCCCAACTTTCAGCGAGCCTGAAAGCGAATCGATATTTGTCTGTGCATTTACACGGAGGTTGAATCATGAAAGCACAAACAGCGCTAATCGGTTTTGTCATTCTGGCAAGTTCGTCCCTATGTTGGGCAGGTTCCAGCAACCAAACCACAGGAGGTCAGTCACTAACCCGCGAACAAGTGAGGGCTGAACTGGAGGAGGCACGCCGCCAAGGTCTGCTGATGGAAGGTGATGTTTATCCGGTCGAGATACCGAAAACAGGCCGCAGCAAAACGCGCGCAGAGGTGCTGCAAGAGCTTCAGGAAGCTCGTGAGCAGGGCTTGCTGTATCTCCATGAGGGCGAATATCCGGGCAAATTTCAGCGTGATACGGGTCCGGGGAAAACACGTGCCGAAGTGTTGCGCGAACTTGAGCAAGCGCGCCAAGACGGCACCTATGTTGTGAATGAGCCTTGATGCCGGTGAGGTTGCAACTGTAATTCAAGAAACGGGTGTGCAAGTGCGCACCCGGGTCCGAGGCACCCATGGAGAGCGGAAACCAAGGGTCTGCCATGTCGGCCTATGAAACCCAGCTTCAATTGCTAACAGATGGGACTACATGACATGAAGAGACATCGCTATCGCTTGACCGTGGAGCATATTTCCGATTCCAGAGGTGGCCCTGTTCACAACAAGCCGCTGCAATTTGAAGTCATGAACCACGACGACATCATCGCCGTCGTAACGTGGCTTCGTGAAAGAGGAGATTTCAGCGACAAGGAATCAGCAGCGGCCCTTGGTGTCGGGCTGAAACTGCTTGGAGGCGTCCTGCTAGATAACAAGGACAACCCGCTGTTCTCTTCATTTCTGCCGCACCTATATCAGTTCGTGAAAGAGCTCAAAGCGGGAACAACCGACAGCCAAGGAAATGATTGATTCGGCTTCTTAGCGCGACACGGGGTATGAATCACTATGGAGCTTCGTCACCTTCGATACTTCCTGGCTGTGGCCGAAGAACTCCGTTTTGCTCGTGCAGCGGAGAAGCTACATATTGAGCAATCGCCGCTGTCGCGAGCCATCAAGGAATTGGAAGAAGAACTCGGTGTGTTGTTGTTTGCTCGAACCACGCGCAGCACACGACTAACTCATGCCGGAACACTGTTCTTGGAGCACGTGCGCCGCGTGCTGGCGGCCTTGGAACAAGCACGAGACAGCGTGAAGGCAGCGGCCAACGGCTTTCATGGGCAGTTGCGTGTGGCGCTGTCCGATGGCATCACGCCGTCGCGCCTATCTGCCTTGCTCGCGCTTTGTCGCCAGGAAGAGCCCGAAGTAGAAATCCGCTTCTTCGAAGTGCCGCTATCGCAGCAGATCAAAGGGCTTCATAACGATCTGTACGACGTGGGATTTGCCCAATCCAACGAGGTTGGCGATGGCATCGTCGCCATGCCTGCCTGGAGCGATGCGCTGATGGTGGCGGTGCCTGCCAGGCATCCGCTGCTGGCCCACAAGCGCATTCCATTAGACGAACTGCTGCGCTATCCGCTCGTCTTGTGCGATCCGCAAGTATGCGAAGGCCATGCCAAGCATGTCGAACGGGTGCTGCGCCGTACCGAAATGGAACCTCTGATCGCAGAGCGCGTCGCGTCCTGCGATCTGATGATGGCCTTGGTGTCGGCCGGGTTCGCGCTCGGGCTGGCTGGCGCTGCGCACATTGCCGCCAGCCGTGAGCCAGGTGTCGTGGCCCGACCGCTGGCGTTGCGCGTGCCGCCGTTGACGACCTACTTGCTCCACCTTGACGGCGATCCGTCCGACGAACTGGCGCGGTTCATTGAGCGCGTGCAGACCATCGAATCGCTGGAGCCTCCCAGGCCCATACGAGGTCGCAATCCCGATCAATCGGAGGAACTAACGCCATGAAGAAGATCGTCTCGTTCTTGCTGGTGGCCGCGTTGACTGCCTGCGGCCAGTCTGAAACGCCACAGAAGCCCGCTGATTCCGCAGCCAACATCCCGACGGTGGAAGAACTCGCGGCTAACCCCGAGCGGCTCAAGGAACTGCGCCAGCAGTGCAAGACCGAGCGCCCCAAGCTGGGCGACGTGCTGTGCAACCGGGTGGCCGAGGCCACGCGCAAGCGGTTCTATGGCGACGGCGAAACCCCGTACACACCGCCGAAAGAAGCGCCCAAGTTCTGATTGTTGGCGGTTCGCCGCATCACCTTCATTTTTCTGCCCGACACGCCGCAGCGCGCCCGCGCTTGCGGCGTTTTTCGTTGGCTCGCTACCGCGCTAATTCTTTCTTTTTCCTCGATCTTTCTGCTTAAAACGGTCTTTGACCGGCACTGACCCGGCACCGATCCTGACGCCTGCGGCACGTCCTTGTGCCGCTTTTTCCATGAGGAATCAGCGCAGGAGAAATCGGAGGCCAGGTCATGCAAGGGACGAACGTGCTGTTCGGTCAGATCGCCGTGGTATTCGGCATCGTGATCGCCGGAGTGTGGGGCGCCACACAATGGACAGCAGCCGCCCTTGGTTATCAAGTACGCCTTGGCTCGCCCTGGTTCGATCTTCTTGGCACGCCGATCTATCACCCGTGGAAGCTGTTTGAGTGGTGGTTTTCTTACGGCGCCTATACCCCGGAAATCTTCGACACCGGCGGAGCCATCGCTGGCAGCAGTGGCATGGTCGCCGTGGCCGTCGCCATTGCTATGTCGGTCTGGCGCTCGCGGCAGGCACGCCTTGTCACGACCTACGGATCGGCCCGCTGGGCGAACGCGCAGGACATTCGCAAGGCGGGACTCACGCAGCCGGCCGGCGTGTTCCTCGGTCAGCACGACCGCCAGTACCTGCGCCATGAAGGGCCAGAGCATGTCCTGACGTTCGCGCCCACGCGCAGCGGCAAGGGCGTCGGCCTAGTGGTGCCCACGTTGTTGAGCTGGCCGGCTTCGGCGGTCATCCACGACATCAAGGGCGAGAACTGGCAGATCACCGCTGGCTGGCGCAGCCGTTTCAGCCACTGTCTGCTGTTCAACCCCACGGATGCGAAGTCGGCGGCCTACAACCCGCTGCTGGAGGTGCGGCGCGGCGCGCATGAAGTGCGCGACGTGCAGAACATCGCGGACATTCTGGTTGATCCCGAAGGCGCGCTGGAGAAGCGCAACCATTGGGAAAAGACCAGCCACGCGCTGCTGGTCGGCGCCATCCTGCATGTGCTCTACGCGGGCGAAGACAAGACGCTGCGCGGCGTCGCCAACTTCCTCAGCGACCCGGCCAGCCCGTTCGAGCTGACCTTGCACCGGATGATGACCACGCCACACCTCGTGAACGAGGAAGGTGGTGGCCCGCATCCGGTCGTCGCTTCGGCCGCGCGCGAAGTGCTCAACAAATCGGACAACGAGCGTTCCGGCGTGTTGAGCACCGCCATGTCGTTCCTCGGCCTGTACCGCGATCCCACGGTGGCCGAAGTCACGTCGCGCTGTGACTGGCGCATTGCCGACCTCATTTCAGCCGCGCATCCGGTGTCGCTGTACCTGGTGGTGCCGCCTTCGGACATTAGCCGCACGAAGCCCTTGATCCGGTTGATCCTCAACCAGATCGGGCGACGCCTCACCGAATCGCTCGACGGGAGCGACGGCATCGAGCGCCGCCACAAGCTGCTGCTGATGCTCGACGAGTTCCCGGCCCTGGGCCGGCTCGACTTCTTCGAGACGGCCTTGGCCTTCATGGCGGGCTACGGCATCCGCAGCTTCCTCATCGCGCAGTCGCTCAACCAGATCGACAAAGCCTACGGCCAGAACCATTCGATTCTGGACAACTGCCACGTCCGCGTGACGTTTGCGACCAATGACGAACGCACGGCCAAACGTATTTCCGAGACGCTGGGCACCGCCACCGAACTGCGCGCACAGCGCAACTACGCGGGCCACCGGCTCGCGCCGTGGCTGGGGCACCTCATGGTGTCGCGCCAGGAGACGGCCCGCCCGCTGCTGACGCCGGGCGAGGTGATGCAGCTACCGCCGGACGAGGCCGTGGTCATGGTGTCCAGCGTGGCCCCGATCAAGGCCCGGAAGCTGCGCTATTACGCCGACGCCAATTTCAAGCGGCGCGTGCTGCCGCCGCCGGCGCTTGCGGGCGGACAGTACGCCGACGCGCCGCCGCTGCGCCCGGACGACTGGAGCGGGCTGGCGATTCCTGCCGTGCCCGCCGCGCCTGCGGCCGATGCCGCCGAAGGCTTCGGCGCGTCGGCCGACGACGGCGGCCCGCGCCGTCAGCCCGAGCTAACGGAGGCCGTCGCCTACGCCCCCGAGCTGGCCGCGCCCGCGGCCGACCTGGCGTTGCTCGATGACGACGACGACCTGCCGCTTCCCCTTCCTCGCCAGCTTGATCCGGCCATGCAGCGCGTGGCCCGGCTGGCGTCCCTCGATCCCAACGACGGCATCGACCTATGACCTACCGCCTGAATCTCTTTATCCAGCCCGAGCACGCCAAGCGGCTCGATGAACTGGCCGCCAAGAAAGGCGTGTCCAAGTCCAGCATCGTCGCCGCTGCCTTGGCGTCCTGGCTGTCGCCGGACGCGGCCGACCAACGTGAGGCGGCGATCGCCAAGCGGCTGGATCGACTGTCGCGCCAGGCCGAGCGCATGGAGCGTGACCAGAGCATCGCCATCGAAACGCTCGCGCTGTTCGTCCGCTACTACCTGACCGTCAGCACGCCGGTTCCCGAGGCGCACCAAGAGGCGGCCCGCGCTCAGGGCAAGGCGCGCTTCGAGCAGTTCGTGGAGCAGCTTGGCCGCCACCTGCTGCGCGGGCGCAGCCTGGTGCGCGACGTGGTGGAGGAACTGCACCCCGACCCGGTGCGGATGGAAGACGCGGCGGCAGCAGCCCAGGCGCGGGAGCGTGCGTCATGAGCGCCGTTCCGCAACTCCCGCCCGAGCCACGCTCATCCGCTGCGGCTTCGCTCGACCGGCGCATCCAGATGCTGCGCACGGCAATGGGGCCGCTGATCGCCACCGCGCTCGAAGACCCCGACGTGGTGGAAATCATGCTCAACCCTGATCGCACCCTTTGGCTGGATCGCCTGTCGTCGGGCCGCGCGCCTATGGACGTAGAGCTGCCCGAGGCCGATGGCGAGCGAATCATCCGCCTGGTCGCCGCCCACGTCGGCGCGGAGGTGCATCGCGGCCAGCCGCTGCTATCCGCCGAACTGCCCGAAACCGGCGAACGCTTCGAGGGCATCTTGCCGCCCGCTGCGCCGGGGCCGGCCTTCGCGCTGCGCAAGCGCGCCATCGGCGTGATCCCGCTGGAGCGGTACGTCGTGGACGGAATGATGACCGCCGCCCAGGCGGGCTTTCTGGTGCGCGCCGTGCGCGAGCACCAGAACGTCCTGATCGCCGGGGCCACCAGCAGCGGCAAGACCACGCTCGCCAATGCCTTGCTCGCCGAAATCGCCGCCACCGGCGACCGCGTGCTGGTGCTCGAAGACACGGTAGAGCTGCAATGCGCGGCCCGCGACCACGTGCCGCTGCGCACGCGCGCAGGCGTGGTGTCCATGACCGAACTGGTGCGCTCGTCCATGCGCCTGCGGCCGGATCGCGTCGTCGTCGGCGAAGTGCGCGGTGCCGAGGCGCTGGATCTCATCAAGGTGTGGGGCACGGGCCACCCCGGCGGCATCGCCACGATCCACGCGGGTTCCGCGCTGGGCGCACTGCTGCGCATCGAGCAACTGATTCTCGAAGTGGCGGTGAACCCGCCGCGTGCGCTGATCGCCGAGGCGGTCAACGTGGTGATCCACATCGCCGGACGCGGGCGCAAGCGCCGCATCGAGAGCATCGCCCGCGTCGTCGGCTTTGACGGCGTGGGCTACCAACTGGCGGACGCGCTGGAGACGCCGTTTCCCGAACTGCCGCCATTTCCCAACGCCGCACCCGCTGCGGCGACTTCACCATCCCTCGACCTTTCTGGAGAACTTCCATGACGACGCACGCCCATGCTTTCCGTGTTTCCGTAAATCCGCATTTCAGCCTGTCCGGCCCCGATGGCCTCTCGCGGCTGCACAGCCTGGCCCGTCCTGCGGCGCAAGGGCTGATGCTGGCCGCGTTGCTGCTGTTCCTGGCCGGAACCGCGCAGGCCGCCGGTTCCTCGATGCCCTGGGAAGGCCCGCTGCAATCCATCCTCGAATCCATCCAGGGGCCGGTGGCGCGCATCGTGGCCGTCATCATCATCATCGCCACAGGCCTCGCGCTGGCCTTCGGCGACACGTCGGGCGGCTTCCGAAAGCTGATTCAGATCGTGTTCGGCCTGTCCATCGCGTTCGCAGCTTCGAGCTTCTTCCTGTCGTTCTTTTCGTTCTCGGGCGGGGCTGTCGTATGAGCGGCCCGGATAGCTTCGCGGCCGGGTTCGAGGTGCCTTTGCACCGCTCGCTCACCGAGCCGATCCTGCTGGGCGGCGCGCCGCGTACCGTGGCGATCGCCAACGGCACGCTGGCCGCCGCCGTCGGGCTGGGCCTGCAACTGTGGATTCCGGGCGTCGTGCTTTGGATCGTCGGCCATTCGCTGGCGGTATGGGGTGCGCGCGTCGATCCGCAGTTCATGGCCGTGTTCGCCCGGCACATCAAGCACCGCCCGCTGCTGGACGTGTGAGGGGATGCCGCCATGCTGAACCTCGCCGAATACCGCCAGCGTCCGGCCTTGCTCGCCGACTGGCTGCCCTGGGCCGGACTGGTCGCGCCGGGCGTCGTGCTGAACAAAGACGGCTCATTTCAACGATCGTTCCAGTTCCGCGGCCCCGACTTGGACAGTGCGACACAGGGCGAATTGATCGCCACAGCGGCGCGGCAGAACAACGCGCTTCGCCGCACCGGCTCTGGCTGGGCCTTCTATATCGACGCCGAGCGGATGCGGGCATCGCGCTATCCGCAGTCCTCGTTTCCCGAGCCGCTGTCCTGGCTGGTGGACGAGGAGCGACGTGCGGCGTTCGAGGAGTCGGACAGCCATTTCGAGAGCATCTACCACTTCACGCTGCAATACCTGCCGCCGGAGGAGTCGCGCGCCCGGGCCGCCAAGATGCTCTACGAGAACACGCCGACGAATGGCGTGGACTGGCGCGAACGGCTGCAATCCTTCGTTGCGGAAACGGATCGGGTCTTTGATCTGCTCGATGGCGTGATGCCGGAAGTCTCCTGGCTGGACGACAGCCAGACACTGACCTATCTGCACTCGACCATCTCGACGCGACACTACCGCATCGGCGTGCCTGAAGTGCCGTTCCACATCGACGCACTGCTGACCGACTCGCCGCTGGTCGGTGGCCTCGCGCCCATGCTGGGCGACCAGCACCTGCGCGTGGTGTCGGTGCGGGGCTTTCCGACCTCGACCTGGCCGGGGATTCTGGACGACCTCAACCGCCTGGGATTTGGGTATCGCTGGAGTACGCGCTTTCTGTGCCTCGACAAATCCGAGGCGGAACGGGAATTGGGGCGTCTGCGCCGCCAGTGGTTCGCCAAGCGCAAGAACGTCATCGCGCTGCTGCGCGAAACGATCTTCCAGCAGGAAAGCCCGCTGGTGGATACCGACGCCAACAACAAGGCCGCCGATGCCGATGCCGCCTTGCAGGAGCTGGGCAGCGATCAAGTCGCCTTCGGCTACCTGACGGCGACCGTCACCGTCATGGACGAGGACGCCGGCGCAGCCGACGAGAAGCTGCGCATGGTGGAGCGCGTCATTCAGGGGCGCGGCTTCGTCACCATCCCCGAAACGCTCAATGCCGTGGATGCGTGGCTGTCCTCGCTTCCGGGCAACGCCTATGCGAATGTCCGGCAGCCGATCATCTCGACCCTCAATCTGGCGCACATGATGCCGGTGTCCGCCGTGTGGGCTGGCCCCGAGCGCAATGCCCACCTCGACGGCCCGCCGCTGATCGTCACCCGCACCGATGGCGCGACGCCGTTCCGGCTGGTGACGCACATCGGCGACGTGGGCCACACGCTGGTCGCCGGCCCGACCGGCATGGGCAAGTCGGTTTTGCTCGCCACGCTGGCGATGCAGTTTCGCCGCTATCGCGGCTCGCGCATCTTCGCGTTCGACATGGGGCGTTCGATGCGCGCCACCATCCTCGGGCTGGGGGGCGAGCACTACGACCTGGGCATGGATGGAGAAATCGCCTTCCAGCCCTTGGCCCGCATCGACCGCGAGGGCTACCGCACCTGGGCCGCCGAATGGATCGAGGGGCGCTTGCTGCACGAAGGCGTGGCGGTCGGCCCGGACGAGAAGGCGGCCATCTGGTCGGCGCTGCAAAGCCTTGCCGGTGCGCCGGTGGAGCAGCGCACGATGACCGGGCTGTCCGTGCTGTTGCAGAGCAATGCGCTGCGCCAAGCGCTCGCGCCTTATGTGCTCGGCGGCGCGCACGGCAAGCTGCTGGACGCCGATCACGACCGGCTGGGCATGGCTGACGTGCAGTGCTTCGAGATGGAGGAGCTGATGCACAGCAAGGCCGCCGTCATGGCCGTGCTGCACTACCTCTTTGCGCGCTTCGATGAACGCTTTGACGGTGCGCCCACGCTGCTGATCCTCGATGAAGCGTGGCTGTTCCTTGATGACCCGGTGTTTGCCGCGCGCATCCGCCAGTGGCTCAAGACGCTGCGCAAGAAGAACGTCAGCGTCATCTTCGCCACGCAGTCGCTTGCGGACATCAAGGATTCGAGTATCGCGCCCGCGATCATCGAAAGCTGCGCAAGCCGCATCTTCCTCGCCAACCCACAGGCGACCGAGCCGCAGATTCGCACGATCTACGAGGGCTTCGGCCTCAACAGGCGGCAGATCGAGATCGTCGCCACCGCGCAGCCCAAGCGCGACTACTACTACCAATCCCGCCTCGGCAACCGCCTGTTCGACCTCGACCTGGGGCCGGCGACGCTGGCCTTTGCGGGCGCTTCCACGCCGCAAGACCAGCGCGCCATTGATGAAGTTCTTGGCCGCGTGCTGCTGGACGCCGGCACGCCCGGCTTCGCGGGCGCCTGGCTGCGCCATCGCGGCCTCGATTGGGCGGCTGACCTGCTGCCCTCGTTCCCCGGCCTCGCGCCGGGTTCCCTCGCTGACCAACCCCTGGAGAACCTGCCATGAAGAAGCGCCTTGTCGCCGCTGCCATCGCGGCCATGCTTTGCACCGCCACCGCCCATGCGCAATGGGTCGTGATCGACCCTACGAACCTCGTGCAGAACACGATGACCGCGATCCGCACGTTGGAGCAGATCAACAACCAGATTCGCCAGCTCCAGAACGAAGCGCAAATGCTCATGAACCAGGCGCGCAACCTCGCCAGCTTGCCGTCCAGCGTGGTCGGCCAGTTGCGCGCCAACCTGGCAACGACCGAGCGGCTGATCGCTCAGGCCCGAGGATTGGCCTACGACGTGACGAATCTGGATCGGGAGTTCGCCCGCCTGTACCCGGAGCAGTACGCCGCCACCGTCAGTGGCGACCAGATGTACCGCGATGCCCAGGAGCGGTGGAAGAACACGCTCAACGGCTTGCAGACCACCATGCAGATGCAGGCGCAGGTGTCGCAGAACCTGGGCGAAGACGAAAGCGTGCTGGCCGATCTGGTCGGCAAGAGCCAGTCGGCGCAAGGCGCGTTGCAGGCGATGCAGGCCATGAATCAGTTGCTCGCCTTGCAGGCCAAGCAGTCGATCCAGTCGCAGCGGCTCCAGATCACGCAAGACCGGGCCGCCTCGCTGGAACTGGCGCGGCAGGCGGCGGCCACCGAGCGCGCCCGCGAAGTGCGGCGGCGCTTCCTCGGGGAAGGCACGCCGTACACGCCGCAGTCCGTCAACTTCTACCGCGACTGACGGGGGCCGACATGCGATGCGTCCTCGTCCTTGGTGCCGTGCTGCTGGCCGCTTGCGGCGAGCAGCCGGCCGACAACCTTGCCGATGCCTTGGCCGCCGATCCCGTGCGGCTCAAGGCATTGCGCGCGCAATGCGCGGCCGACCGGCAGGCCACGGGCGAGGACGCTTGCCGCGCCGCCGCCGAAGCCTTCCGGCGGCGCTTCTTTTCCGGCGAGGCCGGGCCAGATGAATACCAGACGCTGGCCGACCTGCCGCCGATCCCGCCCAGCTTCGAGGAACCGGAGGGCACGCCATGAATGACGTGACCATCATCGACCAGTTCCTCAACACCTTCGCCACCTACATCGACTCGGGTTTCGGGCTGCTGCGCGGCGAAGTGGCGTTCCTCACGGCCACGCTCATCGTCATCGACATGACGATCGCCGGCCTGTATTGGGCCATGAGCCACGCCACCGGCCAGGGCGAGGACGTGATCGCCAAGCTGCTGCGCAAGGTGCTCTACGTCGGTGCCTTCGCCTACATCCTCAACAACTTCAACTGGCTGGCCAGCATCGTGTTCCGCTCGTTTGCGGGATTGGGCATCACCGCCACCGGCTCGGCCATCACGATGGAGAACTTCTTGCAGCCGGGCCGGCTTGCCAAGACCGGCATCGACGCCGGAGCGCCGATTCTGGAACAGATCGGCGAGATGGCGGGCTTCCCCGAAGTGTTCGCCAATCTCGATCCAATCGTGGTGATGTTCCTCGCGTGGCTGGTCGTGGTGCTGTGCTTCTTCGTGCTGGCGATCCAGCTTTTCATCACGCTGATCGAGTTCAAACTGACCACGCTCGCAGGGTTCGTGCTGGTGCCGTTCGCGCTGTGGAACAAGACCAGCTTTCTCGCCGAGAAGGTGCTGGGCAATGTCGTGGCCGCCGGCATCAAGGTGCTGGTGCTGGCCGTGATCGTCGGCATCGGCTCGGGCCTGTTCTCGCAGTTCCAAGTCCATCCCGCCGAGCCGAACATCGACCACGCGCTGGTCATCATGCTGGCCTCGCTCACCTTGCTGGCGCTGGGGATCTTCGGCCCTGGCATCGCCACGGGCCTCGTGTCCGGTGCGCCCCAGCTCGGCGCGGGCGCGATGGCTGGTGCCGCTGTCGGCGCAGCCGGAACGGCGGTGGCTGTGGGTGCGGCGGCTACTGGCGTCGGCGGTGCGGTGGCCGCTGGTGCCCGCATGGCCCCGGCCGCCGCCAAGCTGGCCGGCAGCGGCGCGCGTGCCGCCACGTCGGCGGCTGGCAGCGCGAAGTCGGCGTTCCAAGCGGGTTCCGCCGCAGCAGGCGGCGGTGCCAAGGGTGCGATGGCCGGCTTGGGCAACGTCGCCAAGACCGGCGCGCAGTCTGCCGGACGCGCTGCCGCATCCCGCGCTTCCGCTGCTGGGCAGCGCATGGCCGCACCGTTCCGCGCCGGCTGGAACGGCGACGCCGGCGCGTCAGCCGGTCAGACCGCCACCAGCGAAGCCCCCGCAGGCGCTGCCGCTGCACAGCCCCCCGAGCAGCCTGCCTGGGCCAAGCGGCTGCAACGCCGCCAGCAACTCACCCACGCCGCGACCACCACCGCCCACACGCTGCGCGGTGGCGATGGCGGTGGCTCCGGCCAGGGGCCGAGCCTGCGCGATTCCGATTCATAAGGAGAACTGACCATGCGATTCAAGAAGCCGCAGGTGCGCTACGCCGACACGCCGCAGCCTGCCACGCCGTACCAAGCCGCCGGCCAGGTGTGGGACGACCGTATCGGCTCGCCGCGCGTGCAGGCGAAGAACTGGCGCTTGATGGCGTTTGGGTGCCTGACGCTCGCGCTGCTGATGGCCGGCGGCCTGGTGTGGCGCTCGGCGCAGTCCATCGTCACACCCTACGTCGTGGAGGTGGACAACGCGGGCCAGGTGCGCGCCGTCGGCGAAGCCGCTACGCCATATCGGCCCAACGATGCGCAGACGGCGCACCACATCGCGCGCTTCGTGACGCTGGTGCGCTCGCTGTCCATCGACCCCATCGTCGTCCGCCAAAACTGGCTGGACGCCTACGACTACACGACCGACAAAGGCGCAGCCGTGCTCAACGATTACGCGCGGGTCAACGACCCGTTCGCGCGCATCGGCAAGGAGTCGGTGACGGTGCAGATCACCAGCGTCGTGCGCGCCAGCGACACGTCTTTCAACGTGCGCTGGACGGAACGCCGCTACGTCAACGGTGCCGCGGCGGGCTTGGAGCGGTGGACGGCGGTGGTGTCCATCGTGCTTCAACCGCCGCGCACCGAAGAACGCCTGCGCAAGAACCCGCTGGGCATCTACGTCAACGGCCTGTCGTGGAGCCGCGAACTGGATTCTTCCGAAGGAGCAAAACCATGAACCTGTCTTTCCGCTTTCACGCTTTGCCGTTGATGCTTGTTGCCCTGGCGGGCTGCGCCACGCAGGGCAAGCCGCCGCCGACCATCTCGCTCGATGAGCCGGTGCAGGCCCAGCCGCTACCGGAGCCGCCCGCGCCGGTGGAAGTCGTGGCCGTGCCCGAAGTGCTGCCGATGCCGGCGCAGTTGATGCCGGTGCCGGAAGCCGAGGACGCCAAGCCCGCGCCCGAGCCGGCCGACGAGAAGGTGCGCGTCTCGCGGGCCAATGCCGAGGCCCGCGTCGCGCCGACGCGCGAGGGCTACGTCAACGCGATTCAGGTGTGGCCCTTCACCGATGGCGCGCTCTATCAGGTCTATGCGGCCGTGGGCCGCGTGACCGTGGTGTCGCTCCAGCCCGGCGAGGAGCTGGTGACGGTGGCCGCCGGCGATACCGTGCGCTGGATCGTGGGTGACACGTCCAGCGGCAGCGGTGCCGACTTGCGCGTGAACGTGCTGGTGAAGCCCATCCGCTCGGGCCTGAAAACCAATCTGGTCATCACCACCAGCCGCAGGACGTACCTGCTGGAATTGACTTCCACGGACAAGACATGGATGGCGTCGGTGTCCTGGGAGTACCCGCGCGACCGGATGCTGGCCTTGCAGCGCCAGGCGCAGGCGGCCAGCGCCGCCGCGCCGGTCGATAGCGGCCTGTCGCTGGAGAACCTGCGCTTCCGCTACGCGATCAGCGGCAGCAATCCGCCGTGGAAGCCGCTGCGCGCCTTCGACGATGGCGCGAAGGTCTATATCCAGTTTCCCGCCGGCATCGCGCAAGGCGACCTGCCGCCGCTGTTCGTGATCGGGGCCGAAGGTGACGGGCAACTGGTGAACTATCGCTTCCGCTCGCCGTACTACATCGTGGATCGCCTTTTTGGCGCGGCCGAGCTGCGCCTGGGCGGTGACAAGGGCGACGTGGTGCGGATCGAGCGCACGGATGGCGTGGCACGGAGGAACTGACAATGAGCCAGGACGACACCCCCGACCTCGCCACGCCGCAGGCGGGCAAGGTCGCGCCCGAGGCGGTGGCGCTGCGCGCCCAGCCGCGTCCGGTCACGCGCCTGAACCGGCGCACGCTGGCCATCCTCGCCGGCGGCCTGTCGGTCGCCGTGCTTGGGGCCACGATCTGGTCGCTGCAACCGCAGCGGCGCGGTACGGGCGAGCAAACAGAGCTTTACAACGTCGATCGCGTCTCGAAGTCCGAAGGGCTGGATGCGCTACCGACGGACTACTCGAAGCTGCCGCCAGCCTTGCCGCACGATGTACCCGAGCTGGGGCCGCCGCTGCCGGGCGATCTCGGCCCGGCCATCGTGAAGTCGCAGCAGCCGGTGACAGCCGCCTACGCGGCTCCCGGCCACGACCCGAACGATGCGCTGCGCAAGGAAGCCGAAGCTGCCGCAGCATCGTCCGTGTTCTTCCGCTCGGGTGCGCAGGCGGCCGCGCCGGTCGCGCAGTCGCAGGCCGCCACCGCGCCGGGCTTCGCCGCCAATGCGGCGTTCGACCCGATGGCCGCCGGGCCGGCCTCAACGGCGGCCCAGCCTGCCGATCCGACCGCCGTGCAGAACCGGCAAGACCAGAAGGAGGCTTTCCTGAAAGGCGGCTCTACGGAAACCCGCAATTCCGGCAACCTGACCCTGCCGGCTTCGCCGTATCAGGTCATGGCCGGAACGGTGGTCGCCGGAGCGCTGGTGACGGGCATCAAGTCGGACTTGCCCGGCGACGTGATCGCCACTGTGACAGAGCCGGTCTATGACACGGCCACCGGGCGTTTCCTGCTGATCCCGCAGGGTTCGCGCATCCTGGGCAAATACAACAGCCAGGTCAGTTACGGGCAGAGCCGCGTTCAAGTCGTCTGGAATCGGATCATTCTGCCGGACACGTCTTCGTTGACGCTCGACAATCTGGCCGGCGCAGATCCGGCCGGCTATGCCGGCCTGGAAGACGATGTGGACTACCACTGGGGCCGCATCTTTGCCGGTGCGGCGCTGACGACCCTGCTGGGCGTTGGCGCCGAGCTGGCCGCGCCGGAGAATCGACAAGATGGCGATCGCGTCATCATTGCCGGGCGTGACAGCTTACAGGACACGGTGAATCAAATCGGCCAGGAAGTGACCCGGCGCAACCTCAACATCCAGCCCACCTTGACCCAACGGCCCGGCCTGCCGGTGCGGATCATCGTCAACCGCGACTTGGTGTTACGGCCGTACCAGCCGCTATTCTTCAATCGGGGGACTTCACGATGAGCACAACCAAGAAGCTGCGGCTGGGGCCGCTGCCCAAGACTGAAAGCGTCAAGCTCACCTTTGCCTGCCCGGCCAGTCTTAAAACCGACCTCGACCGCTACGCCGCGCTGCACGCGCAGGCGTATGGCGAGGCAGTCGATGTGGCGACGCTGATCCCGCACATGCTGGAAGCGTTCATGGCGGGGGATCGGGGATTCAGAAAAGGAGGGGCAGGCAAGGCCGCCCCTCCGAAGCCGAGTTGACGATGCGGACGCCTCTACCATCCGCCCACGATGAAAGCGCAGCCCAAGGGCTGCGCTTTCGCTTTGAGCGGTGGCTTGCGATAGGCCGGGCTATGATGGCGGTGCGACCTTGCCCGCTCCGCCGCTCCTAGGCTTGCTACCGCGAAGCGCCTATGCGGCACCTAGCTCAAAACGCGGTAAGAGCACACCGAGGCCGAAATCTGGCCTAACCTATTGCCCCACAAGACCTTTCGTACCGTTGCATGTCCGCACTAACGACTTGACAGCGGACATTTTTTATTCTTGGGCTCGGATGCCGGTGGTGAGCGCGCCGCCACGATGTACAGCCTGCTGGGCACGGCAAAGCTCAACGGCGTCAATCCCGAGGCGTATCTCGGGCACGTCCTGGAGCGTATTGCCGACCATCCCGTCAATCGGGTCGACGAACTTCTGCCCTGGAACGTCAAGCTGTAAAGCGCAAAAGACTCAGCATGCTGTCGTCAAGACGGTAATAGCCGGGCCGTTACTCCGTATGCCTATCTGAAGGATGTGCTCACGCGCCTGCCGACGCATCCAAATAACCGGATCGAAGAGCTCTTGCCGCATAACTGGGCACCGCTCACCACCGCCTAAAAGATATCGGCCGCTTACGCGGCCGAATCAATGTGGGATGCCCGGACGCTTACGGAGCAACGTCGTTATTCCATTCGTGCTGAGACTCAGAATGCCGAAATCGGCTTCATTCGACAGCGCTGCAGAACAAAATCGGCTACTTCAGCCTTGTTTCTAAGCGGTTTTCTGCTGTTTTCCCCTGGACCCTTCCCCTTGCGGGAAAGAGCTCAGGTTCTTGTCACGGAAAACTTTACTTAGTTACCCAAGATCTCGCCTTAGATAAATGCGATATCGCTTGCGTCCAGCGTACCTGTTACGCCAGTGATCTTAACTAAGTGATCTTCGCCTGCTGTAAATGCAGCAGTTGCTGTCACACCATTGACCAACAGATAGGTGTTAGCACCGTAGGAAAACTGCGCCACGTTACCAGCTGCATTCGCGATGCCCAAGACAACATCAGCAGCTGCAGCCAAGTCAGCAGCAGCAGCAACTGTAGCCTGTTGAGCCTCGCTCAAAGAAACGATAGCTGGCCCTGCAGTAACCGCTGCAGCAGAAACGTCGAATGTAAGCGTATCAACTTGACCGGCAACCACTGCAGTACCCAAATTAAGGTCAGTGATGGTGTTAAAGCTCGTTGTGGTCGCACCAAGGCCGAAACCAAAAGAGTCGTTACCCGCTCCGCCGGTTAGAATGTCTGCAGCAGTATTAGCGGCTAGCGCAGTAAAAGCCCCAGCAGCGATCGTTGCCCCAGCACCAGAAATCAAGTCGTTGCCTGCGCCACCGTCGATAATATCAGAGGCAGCACTACCTTGAATAGTATCAACGCCGTTAGAGCCGGTAATCTTAACACCAGTGGTTCCGCCTGCAGCGATTGCAACGCTCAAACCGGCTGCAGTTGTTGCAGACAACACCAATCCTGAAGCGTCTACCTCACGAATAGTATTGGTCAAGGCTACGCCATCAATATCCAACGCCAAGTTACCCGTCACAACAATCTTGTTCAAAGCGGTCGAAGTGTTTGCAATGTCAATTTCGTTGCCTGTTGCTGTACTGGTAGCCGATTTGGTGCTATTGATATTGAGAAAATCAACACAGACGGCATTCAGCACCCCATAGTCGGTTACAGCAGCACCGCCACCCGCAACTGTATCATTCAACTTCAGATTCAACTCATCGGAATCATGGCCCGCCAGAGTTGCGTCAATAATTTGAACAGCTAGGACGTTAGTCGCAGCACCAGCGTCGGCATTAATCTCAACAGATACGCCAGACGTCACTTGAGACAGTGTTGCTGTACCAGCAGCGTTATTTCCACCGGCGAATACGAAGCTATTGATATTGTCGAAACGGCTGGCATCGACATTGCTTGTCAGGGCGTCGGTGACTTTGAGAACTTCCAAATTAGCCAGATTTGCGTTGACTTCAGCTTTCTCTGTCGCCGTGTAACCATTAACAGTAGTGATGCTCGCCTGCGTTAGTTCCAGTGTGTCAGTACCATCGCCACCATCAACTTTGTCAGCTTTGGTAAACAGAGCGCCAAGGTTAATCGTGTCATTGCCCTTACCGCCAGTAACAGTAATATTATTCGCTGCAGTAGTGGCATTCAATGTGATATTACCAGTAGCACCGGAGGCATCAACTTTCGTCAGCGCTGCAAGACCCTCGGTAACAGTCAGGTTTTTATCACCAGAAATATTTAAAGTAGCAAGCTTAGTACCAACCGAATTAGCTAGCGTAATGGCGCTGTTAGCGCCATTGGCATTCAGATTTAACGTAGCAAGAGCGGCGCCACGGACGTCCACGGTACCGGCAGTAACGTTATTCAGAGTAACACTAGCGGCGGCATCAGTAGCACCATAGATCAAGTTCTGACCAAAAGTAGTATTGGAAATCTTCAGATCCTGAGCTGCTTTCAAAGTCAGAGTCCCGAGTGCGGTCTGACCATCAAGCTCGATGCTTTTCAGGTCAGCAATCGTCGAAACGTTGTCTGTAATTGCAGCGCCGCCCTTAACATACAAGTTCTCAACGCTCGTCAGCTGAGGCAAGGACAAGGAAGTAGCTGCGACCGCTGCGTAAAGCTTCAACGTGTCGTTACCCGCGCCACCATTAATCTGATCACCAACTGTAGCAGTCAATGCAGAACCAGTATTGTCACCGATAAATGTGTCGTCACCGGTCGTGCCAGTCAGGTTATCAATATTCGCAGTGAGCGTAAGATGCTCATAAACCTAACATACTGAATATAAATATTTTTTCATATCCCACCCAACCATATCAGCACATAAAAAAGCACAGCCGCCTCATTGCCCCCGTTTTTACGGGGTGCATGCTCGTATCAGCATATCAGCAACTGGCACGGGTATGGCTTAAACAAAGGCATCAATGCCCTTGTGGTCGAGGATGCTGAGCAGCTTTTGCGACGGACCACCGGGCCGTTTGTCGCCCGCCTCCCACTGACGAACCGCAGAGAGGCTGGTATTCAGCAGGGACGCAAGAACGGACTGGCTTAGCTGGTAACGCTCGCGCAAAGAGCGGATTTTCTGGGCATCATAGTCAGTAACAGGCTCCAGGCACATCAAGTCGTATTTGCGCATCCTGCGCTGGTCAATAAACCCATGCCTGTGCAGATCAGCGGCCGCTTCGTGCACGGCTTCCATGATGGGGCTACGTGCTGGTGTTTTTTGGGTCGTGCTCATGACAAATCTCCTGTAAAGCACCATCAGAAACAAGGGCGGTCAATTCGACCGCTGTTTTGCTCAGATAGTCATGCGCCAATTCCTGCAAGGCTTCTTTCTCGGCATCGCTGATATTGGCGCGTTCGTTTTTTGGAAACCCAAACATGAAGAACCAGCGGTCACCTTTGTTTGTTGCCACCAGGGTTCTCATCCCGCCGCTCTTGCCTCGGCCAGGGGTCGCAATCCTCTTCTTGACCACGCCAGCGCCCAGGTCAGCATCGATTAGCCCTTGTGACATTTCATGGACGGCCTGACACAGCATGGCATCTGTCAGCTCAGTCTTGCGCATCCAGCGGACAAAATGTCGCAATTTGAAAACCCGATTCATGTCGCAATGGTACCACTTAGTGTATTGTTTTTCAATAAAAAGGCCCGCCGAAGCAGGCTATGAATCATGGGGTACATGCTTATCAGGCGAACAAGCCAGTGGCCTGGGCGGCGGCATTGGCGTTGTGCCTTTTCCGGCCTTCGGTCAGGTGTAGATAGCCTGCAGTGGTTTTCAGCTGCGTATGGCCCAGGGCATGCTGAACGTCAACGATATCGGAGCCGCTGTCGAGCATCATGGACGCATACGTATGCCGCAGGTCGTGCATCCTCAAACTCGGCAAGCCAGCGGCTTCACGGGCCGTCACCCAAGCGTTGCGACAGGAATGATAAGGCTTGCCAGTTTTGGGGTTCGGGAAGACCCACTCCGACTCGCTGGCTTCCAACCGACCTCGCAAAATGGCGAGCACGCCAGCTGATAGATGCAGGACGAAGCCCTTCTTGGCCTTATCTTCTTCCGCCGGAACGCTCAGTGTCGCTCGAGCCTCGTCAAACCACGACCAGCGCATCGCCAATACGTTGTCCCGGCGAAGACCGGTAGCACCCATGACGCGGATGATATCGGGAAGGTCAGCATTCTGCGACTCTTCTGCTGCCTTGAGTAGCGCCTTCAGTTGCCCCCGCGTCAGGAACTTGCCCACGATTTTACGTACCGTTGTCAGCTGGATGGCATGAGTGGGGTTTTCTTTCACGTTCGTGCTCTTGGTACGGATGGCTTCGTTGAATATGTGGCGAACAAGAATGAGGATGCGCTTGACTGTGCCCTCGGACAGTGTGCGCGTTGACGATTTCGCCCAGCGACCACCCGACACCTGCTTCTCGCGCAACCGACCGGCAAAATCCACGATCTCGTCACCGTCCACCTCGTTCATGCGGCGTTGGCCGAATTCAGCCTGGATGTGGTTCCGGTAAATCGAAGCATGGGTCTCGTACGAACGGCTTTCAATTTTCACTTTTGGAAGAAAGGTCTTGAAGAAAAACTCGTCCATTGTCGGAGCCTGTACCATGCGGCCCCGGGGCAAGCCTTGGTTTTTTTCCTTCAGGTTCGCCAGGAAGGCTCGAGCCAGGGCACGAGCCGCATTGGAAGAAATCTCACCGACACCCCCCAGCTTTTCCTGCCGCTGCTTCTTGAATTCGTTCCTGTAAAGCACAACAAAGCTCATGTTGCCAGTGGCTGTTTTTTGTACAGCAAAGCCGGTCTGCTCAGTGTCGAAAATCAGAAATGACTTTTTGCCCTCGGGTACAACGGCTTCTTTGACGGCTTTTTCGGTAATGTGAAGTTTCATTTTCAAGTGTCCTGTACCGCACACCTAGCCAGTACGGCTGACCTTCGGATAACCCTTCTCGGTCGGGCTGAGCGGTGCGAAGCGCTCGAACTTGAAACGTCTAGTGATGCAGTCCAAAATTTAAAATTTTGCGCAAGCAAAATTTCTGAATTCCGGTGTTTAGTCGTAAAAAAACCACCTAGAAATCGAGGTGGTCAGGGTGGAAAAATCAATTAAATCATCAGGTTATTATTTAAGACTTAAAGTCGCGGCAAAGTCTTAAGCCTAAAATGACGGCACTTCAATCAGCTTCAGCCATACATCTTCAGCCGTCAGGGGATGTCCAGAAAGCACCAATGCAAACAAAGCAACTTCTCCAGACGTGTTGGCCAGTTCGGGCCACCGCCTCCGGGCCTGTCCGATGAGATCGCTGCGCGACTCATCGGACACAAAAGACGATAGCGACAATTCACCACTCAAGAAATAGGCCTGCCAGACGCCAAGGCCCAGGACGCCCGCAGCGATTTCGATATGTCGCCGTGGCAAGTCAGCAAGGCCGCTACCGCACAGCCAGGCATCGCAGAGCTCATCATCAAGCAGTTCTAGCGTCCATGCGAGGCCTCTCAGCCCCCAACCCTGAGCCATGGCGTGTGCGGCCAGCCGTTGACCCAGCACATCATGATTGAGTGCCAGCAACGGCATCCACCGGGACAAGTCATCCTGAGTCATCAATGCAGCCTCCCGTCAGCAAGGCGTTCGGCATCCACTTGATGGTCATCGTGCTCCATCTTTTCAACAGCCCGCTCTATACCAGCCAACAATGCGGGCAATTGCCTTGGCGGAATTCTCCCCGCATTTTTCGCATCGTCATAAAGTGAACCCAGCAGCACCTTGACGTTATCGGGCGCATCAAAAAATTCCGGGGGAACGATTGGCCCGAGAACAAGGTCGTCTTGCAGAAACGGACTCCTGGGCATCAAGTCATGGGCCTTAGCGTCACTCCTGGGTATCGAAAAATCCGCCCTTTGTAACTTTCCGGAAAGTAGCCAAATGGCTATTGGAGGTAGTACGTGATACCTAGCTCTCTCGCGAGCTCGTGACGCGTTTGACCCCGTTCGTCAGCTTTGCGATGCAGCAACCAAACGAGCCTTGGTCGCGTACTGCCCTGCACAGGGTTCTGAGCTTCCTCATCCGGCAGTGAGCCTTTTCTGATGTCGTTCATCGTGGTGTCCTCATAAGAAGTTTCCTGAAATGAAGGCTTTGCTTTGCCTTCCTCTCTGTGTAGTCACCACGCGCTTGTCGCACTTGGCCGAGCCCACGCGCCTGCGTTCGCGAGGCGTGTCTCGTTGCCCGGGGTCATGTGCCGAAAGCAGTTTTGTCGACAAAACTTGGAATCTTTATTTGTTTGCGCGCGATCGCGCGCGAAGGGGTGGTCGCTACACGCTGAAAAGCGCGTGTAGCGGTCGTTTCGCCCAGTTTGGTTCGTGCCGAAGCGTTCTGCACAAAAAACGCGCTCAATTCAACTCCAACGTCACCTTCTTTTTCTGGGTCGCTGATGTTGGCGCGTTCATTCTTGGAAAAACCAAACATGAACAACCAGCGACCGCCTTTATTAGTCGCGACCGGGGTTCTGAAGCCACTAGCCTACAAGCGCACGCGACGCCACGTCGCTTGGGAGTGGTTTTTTTACGACTAAGCACGCGAAATCAGAAATTTTGCTTGCGCAAAATCTTAAATTTTGGACTGCGTCACCAGAGGTATCAAGTTCCAGCGCTTCGCACCGCTGAGCCCGCCTCGAGGAGCACCTCGGGACAGCCATATCGGCTAGGTGTGCGGCACAGGACACTTGAAAATGAAGCTCCACATTACCGAGAAAGCCGTCAAAGAAATCAGCGTTCCTGAGGGCACGAAGCATGTGCTTATATTCGACATGGAACAAATAGGATTTGCTGTCCAGAAAACCCGAACCGGCAACATGAGCTACATCGTCATGTACCGCAACGAGCTGAAAAAGCAACGGCAAGAGAAATTGGGCAAGGTAGGGGAGATTTCAACCAATGCCGCCCGGGCCTTAGCCCGCGCTCGTGTGGCAAGCATAGAGGAACAGAAGAAAGGTCTTCCTCGTGGCCGCCCCATGGTTGCTCCGACCATGGACGAGTTCTTCTTCAAAACCTTTTTGCCCAAGGTCAAGCTGCAAAGCAGGTCATACGAAACGCACTCCTCCATTTACCGAAATCACGTTCAGTCGGTATTCGGAGCCCGCAGGCTCAATGAGATTGACGGTGACGAGATCGTGGCATACGCAGGCATGCTTCGTGAAAAACCTGTCTTGGGCGGGCGTTGGGACAAAACATGTACCAAGCGCCTCGCTGAAGGAACGGTCAAGCGGATTCTTATTCTTGTCCGTCATATCTTCAACGAGGCGATGCGGGACAAAGGCAACCATGTGACAGAGAACCCTACCCACGCCATTCAGCTAACCACAGTACGAAAAATCGTCGGCAAGTTTCTCACGCGTCAGCAACTGGCTTCTTTGCTACAAGCCGCCGGGCAATCCGACAACACAGACTTGCCAGAAATTATCAAGGTGATGGCGGCGACGGGCTTGCGCCGGGAAAATGTACTGGCGATGCGGTGGGCATGGTTTGACAGTGAACGCGCCACCCTCGGCGTGCCGGCTGAGGCAGACAAGGCGAAAAAAGGTTTTGTCCTGCATCTGTCTTCCGGCGTACTGGGCATTTTGCGTCGGCGCCTGGACGAGTCCGAGTCTGAGTGGGTGTTTCCGAATCCCAAAACCGGACTGCCCTATCACTCGTGCAGGAATGCCTGGGTGACGGCACGCGAAAGGGCTGGGTTGCCCGGCTTGCGCATGCACGACCTGCGCCACACTTACGCGTCAATGATGCTCGATAGTGGCTCTGATATTGTGGATGTGCAGCAAGCCCTTGGCCATACGCAGCTTAAGACAACGGCTGGCTACCTGCATTTGACCGAGGGCCGGAAACGTCGAAATGCAAATGCCGCCGCTACGGCGACAGGGCTCTTTGCTTGAGTTGCTGCACAATCTGATCTTTAGCTCGCTTCGGCGAGCTTTTTTACACCTACGCCCGATGGTGGGATCGTAGCCAATCACGCAACGCATCATTCATACGCGTTTGCCAACCAGGGCCGTCGGCCTTGAACGCTTCAAGGATGTCAGCGTCGTACCGTACGGCAGTCTGTACCTTTCGGGGTGATTGCTGCGGGCCACGTGCACGGCGTATAGCTTGCTGAAAATCAGCCGGCATATCGGACAGCCTCTTGGCTGATTTGAAGTCTTCCGCGCCCCACTCTGGGGCGTCGTCATCAATGCGGGTTGGGTCGGGTTTCTTGTTCATAAAAACGCACCTCTCTGGCGTTGGCCTTGCGCAGGCTGATAACCCGCACGGCATTGCCACGTAAAGAAAAGGCCAAAAAATAGAGCCTGTTGTCAATGAGACCGAACGCCTGGTATCGAGGTTCCCCGTAGTTGCGGCGGGTATCGGGCCTGATGACTGCTGTGTCGAAATCGAACCGCTCAGCCATATCGAATGGTAGCCCGCGTTCCTGAGCGTTTCGCTCGCTCTTGGCTGCGTCGAATTCGATGTTCATGGCTTTATTGTAGATGCAATTAGATAGTATGTCTATCAGCACCCCGTTTTCGGCCAGATGCTGGCCTACTATCCAGCCTATTATGGAAAACGCTTGTACGCTTGTACGAGAGGTGTCATGGTAGGAAGCGAGTGGTAAGCGTGGCGCTGTACTTGTTTGGCTGCTTGCACCGACCCTGCAATGAAATAAATCTTTTTATTATTAGCAGGTTAGAGTGATGACCAACGCACGCTCACTGTCAATGCGGACGCTCCGGGTGCGGTGGCGCCTGCGGTCAACACTCTTGGCACCAGTGGTGACGACGTTTACAACGCCGTTGATACTACGCTCAACTCTGCTGACTCCCTCGATGGGCAAGGTGGAAACGATACGCTGAATGTTCGCGCAACTGCTGCTGCGACCGCGACGCCTGAAATCAAGAACATTGAGAACATCAATATCTCGAACCTGTCCGGAGGTCTCTACACGCTCAACCTGGCAAGCGCCTCGGGCGTGGAGCGTGTGGCTTCCACGAATCAATCAGGTGCAGGCTCGGTTACTGAAGTCACTAATATTGCAGCAACTGGCGTTACTGTTCGTCTCGATAATGCCGACCAAACCAGTGACTTCAACTTTGCTGGTGCAGCTACGCGTACCGGCACATCGGACGCTGTGTCGGTAGAGATTGCTAACGGTAGCGGCAGTGCTACAACGGCAGCCACTTTCCGTATTACTGACGGTGCGGGTGCTGGAGCAGTAGCAGACGCTACATTCGAGAATGTAAATATCCTCACATCCGGTGCAGCATCGTTTGTTAACACGACATTGGGCAATGCGAGTTTTCGCGTGGTTAATGTGTCTGGTACGGCCGATATTGGAGTGGCCGTCGCCGGTGGAATTCAAGGTTACGGTTTGAGCTTGACCGATACGGGCGCAACGGCTACCAACATTCGCACCATTGACGCTAGCGGAATGAACGGCACCGGTGGTTTGAGCATTGACGCTGGGGCCAGCACGCAAAGCACTTTGAAGTTTACAGGCAGTGCGTCGAACGATCGAGTGGTCGTGAATGGTGGGGTTGCTGCTGCAGCGAACACGATGTCGCTTAACGGCGGAGAAGGTTCGAAAGACGTGCTGGCCGTCAACACGAATACCACTTTTACCGCAGCCGGTGCAGCGGTGTTGGTTCAAACGATTAATGCCGCTACTGGCTTCGAAGTTTTGGAAGCAACCGCAGCCAACGTTACAGCACTCAATGCAAGTGACTTTACGAAAATCGACAGTTTTGTTTTCAGTGGGGCACAAGCGGCAGGTAATGCTGTCACAGGTCTTCGTACTGGTGACTCTGTTGCATATACGGTTGACAGCACCCGTGCAGGCGACGTCGTTACTTTGTCCGGCGCAGTGGCCGGTCAGAAAGTAGGCGTGGAACTGACTGGAGGTGTTGACATTACAGCAACTGCAGCTGGTAACGCATTGACCGTCGATAACGGCATCACCGAGGTCACAATCACCTCTAGCAACGTCGGCAACTTGGCAACGGCTGCTGCTGTCAATACTATCACTGCGGCTACAACCGTTGCCGCTATTGATAATGCAACGGCATCTTCTTTCATCGCTAAAGGTGACGCAGGCCTGACCATTGGCGCAGTCGCCGGGCTGGCTGCACCGCTGGGCTTTACAAACGCCGTTACGTTTGACGCTTCAGAGCTTACAGGTGTACTGCGCATCGCTGGGTCCGCTTCCGCCGACGTTATCATTGGCGGCAAGGGTGCGGATATAATTTACGGTGGTGCAGGTAATGATGAGCTAACCGGCAATGCCGGAGCTGATCAGTTCCGCTTCTTGACTACCGGCGACGGAGTGGATGTCTTGAAGGACTTCACCGTGGGTACAGATAAGGTCGGTATCATTGATGCCATTACTAACTTTGCAGGTACTGCGGGTACCCAAGCGGGTGCTACCATTGCCGCGACTGACTACGAAGCCTCACGTAATGACATTACTGGCATTACAGCTGGCGACGCAGCCAAGGTTGTAGAACTGCAGACTTCACTGACAACTGCACAAATTACGTCGCAAGTTGGTGCCGCTGCAGCGAATGCATTGGTACTCGTGTTCAACAGCACTACCGGTAAAGGTGAGCTCTGGCATGATACAGACTGGTCGGATGCTGGTACGCGTGTTCAGCTGGCCACTTTTGATAATATCATCGACTTGGCCGGTGTGCAGTCGTTCACAAATACTGATTTTGTGAACTACGTGGTGTAAGGTTAGATAACTAGGATAACTAAGAAAAGTTTTCCGCCGGTCTATCCCCCGCAAGGGGGGTAGACCGGGTTAAAAAGCGGTAAACACTTAGTGAAAAAAGGCTGAAGTAGCCGAAATTGGTTCTGCAGCACTGGCGAACGAAGCCCGAACAGGCATTCTGAGTCTCAGTGCGAATGGAATAGCGACGCTGCTCCAGCACCAAAAGCCCCGTTCTGCGGGGCTTTTGCTATTGGGCCGATGGTTTCTCTTAGAGCAGCGGAAGCGTTGTACCGCTTAGAATCCGCACCCAAGGCCGGGACGCGGGTTGCCGTTTGGGCATGGGCCCGAAGATTACCAACGGCGTAAAGGACGTCGGTGTTCCTTCCGGCGATTTTTCTTTTTTCTTGGGCTTTGGCACCGGCACGAGCTCCCACTCATACAGGCGCGTCTTCACCGCCGCCATGACCCTTTTCACCGTGCGCAAGGCCATCTTGGCCAGCACTTCACCGGTCTGCTTCACGATACGTTGACCCACCTGTATCTTCTTACGCTCACGCTCGACCAGGGTCACACCGCGTGTACCCTCGACGGTTTCACCATATCGATTAACCTTCTCGTCGGTCAGGCGTCCGATGCTCAGAACTGGTGCTGCTTTGGTCTGAGCACGACACGCGGCAAGGCCGCCCAGGAGCGTCAGGAAACCTTTCGCGTCGCCCTGTATCTCGTCTGCTCCTGCAATATACCCTTCTTTGTCCGTGCCTCGGGCAAGCACCCAAAGCTTGTGCAGCTGCGGGTGCCGGGGAGCCGTAGTCAGTCGGCGCAGTTCATCCCACGTCGTTAAGCATTTTGACACACCGAAAAGCTGTCCGGCATTGATACCCCAAACGCCACGATATGCGTCCACACGCTTGCGGGCTTGCTGGTGCGCGTCCTAGGCCTCTTTCTTGTTGTCATCTTCCGGCATATAAGAGCCATTCTGTTTCCGGCATATACAAGCCACCGATTTTTCGGCATTTAGGAGCCAGAGAAATTTCGGCATATAGAGGCCACTCTTTTTCCGGCATATAGGAGCCTGTGGGGTCGAAGCGGACATTGCAGTCCGCAGCGCCCCGGTGCGGCCGCGCCAGCGCAATTACGCGCACGCGGCTACCGCAGTCTGAACCCGCTTGGCGAGCGGGGGTGTGACGTCATCCGACGTCGGCGTCTTGTGCAGCTGAGAGGTGGCAGCCTCTCCAGTACTTGTCAGTGGCAGGCCTCCGTCTCTCTAGTATTTGTTTGGCAGTACAAGAGGTCTTCATTCCTGTGTAGTGACGTCGCCCGTGTCTATAGTGCGTTGCTGGCACACCCACGCAGATAGCGTGATTCCAGACTGCGGCAGGCGCTGCACATACCCGATGCGTGCCGGGTAGCTAACCGTAGTGGCGGTTGCGCCAAGGCGGCGCCGGGCCTCAGAGCGGGCAAGCTGCAGCAGTTTGCGGACTTGAGACCGGCACCCAGCAAAACCAGGGGTACGGGCCAACTCTGCGAGCTGCCCCGACAGAGCTTCAGGGCTTCGCCGGGCACTGCGCAAGACTCGCTCTCGCCACGCTTCATATGTCTCACTGCTCATCCGCCACGTCCAGGCCGGGTGCTCGATGCCCTGGCGTGGCACCTGCACGAGTTCGTAGCCGGTAACGACGATCCGCCTGTCAAGGGTCATCCAAATTTCCCCATCCATGGTCATTCAATTTTCCCCACCCTAGTTCCCGTCATTCGACGGAGGGGGGTTCAGCGGGTCTGACCAGGCCCGCTTTGAGCTTGTCTTTCAGGCGGTAAGAATTTCCTCGTATGTTCATAGTGATGGCATGGTGCAGGACCCGGTCCAGAATCGCGGTGGCTATCACCCGGTCCCCG
>NZ_JACCEM010000019.1 GCF_013416525.1 Parapusillimonas granuli | reverse complement strand
GAGATCCGGCCGCATTCGAGCCTGAATTACCAAACCCCACACGAGTTTGTGGGAAACCTGACCAACGAATTAACATCCGAGGCCAGAATCTCTAGTCCTTACTGGTAGGAAATTCCCGGACAGGTCATGCCGGCATCACCCCAATGAGCACTGAAATACCCACTCTTCATCGTCACGAGCCGACTTGCAAGAGGGCGAAGCCGCTCAATATTGTGATCATAGTGGAAGAGAGCCTGGGGGCGCAGTACGTGAGCATCCTCGGTGGCGCTGATCTGGCGCCGAATATCGACAGGCTATCAGGACAGGGTTGGAATTTTACCCGAACCTACGCAACTGGAACGAGATCAGTGCGGGGCCTCGAGGCTATTGTTGCGGGATTTCCGCCGACTATTTCAGACGCTGTGCTGCGCCTATCTGGCGCGCAACGTAATTTTTTCACCTTGGCGCAGTTGCTTAAGCAGCATGGCTACCGCTCTCGATTCATCTACGGAGGCGAAGCCCACTTTGATAACATGAAAGGCTTTTTCCTCGGAAACGGTTTTGACGAACTTCACGATATCCATACCTTCGAGGCCCCTAACTTTGTTGGGACATGGGGAGCCTCTGACGAAGATATGTTCAACAAGCTCGACACGCTATTGAGAAGCGCGCCGGAACATCCTACATTCACCCTGGCATTTACGGTGAGCAATCACTCGCCATGGGAGTATCCCGCCGGGCGTATCGCGGTAGATGGTGATCCGGCCACCACAGAGAATACGGTCCGGTACGCTGACTGGGCTTTGGGGCAGTTTTTTGAAACGGCCAAATCCTCGTCGTATTGGCAGGATACCGTGTTTCTCGTGGTAGCTGACCACGACTCGAGGGTGCACGGCGCCAATCTCGTCCCGTTGCGGCATTTTCACATTCCGGCTCTCATCCTGGGCGCGGACATTCAGCCTCGACATGACGATCGGGTAATTAGCCAAATCGATCTGCCCACTACCTTGCTATCCCTAGCTGGAATTCAGGGGGATCATCCCATGATTGGACACGATCTCACGCAGGAGGGCGGCGGGCGGGCAATGATGCAGTACGGGGATAATTACGGGTATCTGAAAGGGGGCTCTTTATTGGTTCTCCAGCCGCATCGATCACCCACCCAGTATCGTTATGCGGCCCCGGATGCGTATACGCAAGAGGGCGTGGATCCTTATCTATTGAAGGAATCGCTGAGCCATGTTTTATGGCCGTCCTGGGTATATAAAAATAACTATTACACCCTGCCGGAACTGCAGAAATAAGGTCGGGTCTCTTTTGATAGATTCTTGATCTTTGGTTGACGAATTATTGTCGTTGGAACTCGTATTCTAGCCCTGTTGCTTTACTACAAGCCGGGCTAAGCGTTGTTATCTATTCCAGACCTTTTGCACTCCAGAACCCATCTTTTGAAGCATGGCCAGGCGTTCGTGTCGACCCATGGCAGGCAGGTTGTGCGGTTTTTGGTATTCGGCGGTGCGTCCACGGCCATCCATTGGGCTGTGATGTGGTCGCTTGTCACTATAGGCTTGACTCCGATTGTAGCCACCTCAATGGGGGCGGTGGTCGGTTCCGTCTTCAACTACGCCTTTCAGTTTTTTTGGACTTTCGATGGCGTGGGTCGCCATGACAAGGCGATCCCTATTTACGTATGCACGGTGGCACTGGCATGGGTCGCCAATGCCGGCTTTTACTACGTGCTGACGTCATTCACCGAAATGGGCGTTGCGGTCGCCCAAGTTTCCACGACTATCGCCGTTGCAGCGATGAATTTCATTTTTTACAAAAGGATCGTGTTCCATGAACGCGTTGGTTAAGAAGTGGCCGCCTGAACCCCCCGGGGGCCCGACTGAGCTGTCAGTTGTAATTCCTATGTACAACGAGCATGAAGTTATTCCGGCCATGTATGAGCGGATCACTACTGTGCTGGCTCGTTTAAACGCGCCTTACGAGCTGGTTCTGGTGGACGACGGCAGCCGGGATGGTACGCCCAACGTAATTAAGGCGCTCGCTGAAAAGGACAAGGCAATAACCGCGGTTTTCCTCAGTCGAAATTTCGGAAAAGAAGCGGCGCTTACGGCGGGCCTGGCGCATGCCGCTGGCGCTGCGGTCGTCATAATGGATGCCGATCTGCAAGATCCGCCCGAGCTCATTCCGCAGATGATGCAGGAATGGAAGAAGGGCGCAGACGTCGTTTGCATGCGTCGCCGGTCTCGCAGAGGCGAATCCTGGTTCAAGCGCCGTAGTGCGCACCATTTTTACCGACTTCTTAACGCCATCAGTGATGTCGAGATACCGCCCGATACCGGAGACTTTCGGCTGTTAAGCCGCAAGGCGGTCTATGCTTTGCAGCAGCTGAATGAACGCAACCGGTATATGAAAGGACTGTTTGCCTGGATTGGTCTTCCAACAGCGATCATCGAGTACGACCGTCTGCCGCGTGTTGCGGGCGTGACGAAATGGGATTACTTGAGCCTGTTCAACCTGGCATTCCAGGGAATTACTTCTTTTTCTGTCGCCCCGCTGAGAGTTGCGACGGCCGGTGGAGTGATTACAGCGTTTCTAGGCCTTCTGTTTGCGCTGTGGATTGTGGCCAAAGCGCTGGTGTTGGGGGATCCAGTGCAAGGCTACCCCTCGCTTATTGCGATGATCACGATCCTCGGCGGTGTACAGCTGTTGTCAATCGGGCTGGTTGGGGAGTATGTCGGGAAAACATATTCCGAGACCAAACAACGTCCAGTTTATATCGTCCGCGATGTCATGCGTCATGGCAGGGCGGCGGGTGAGAATGCCGGTCGGGTCGACGGGATAGCGGAGCAAGAGAGCTATCATGCAGCAGCGTAGTAACGCAGTAGCTTGGCTAACGCTGGTGATAGTCCTTTCGCTGCCGCTAGTGTCCATGGAGCTTGTCCCGTTTTATGACACTAGCGAACCTCGCTATGCGGAGATTGCCAGAGTCATGGCGCAAAGCGAGGATTGGATCACTCCGTGGTTTGACGTCGATGTCCCGTTTTGGGGCAAGCCTCCGCTGTCCTTCTGGGCACAGGCCCTCTCAATGAAGGTACTGGGCGTCACTGAATTTGCTGGGCGTTTTCCGTCGTGGCTATGCCTCATCCTGACCAATATCCTATTTTTGACGGGGTTCAAATCGGTGCGGGGCATTGGCGTCGCGCTCTGGGCCGCCATCATTTACAGCACCTGTACCCTCGTCTACATCAGCTCTGGTGCCGTGCTTACCGACCCGTTTCTCGCACTTGGCACCACGCTCTCGTTAGTTTCCTTTGCGAGGGTGATAGGTAGTGGCGACCGCCTTTTAGTCGGGTCACTCGACCAACAACCGGACAGGTCTGTAAATCTCCGAAATGCCGACATTCGGTGGTGGCAATATGGATTCTTCTTGGGACTGACGATCGGTCTCTTGGCGAAGGGCCCTTTGGCCGCACTCATAATCTTTGCCCCGATCACGGTATGGTGGTCGCTTACGCGAAAGACGAAATCCCATACCGCGTTGTTGCCATGGCGAAGCGGCCTGTTGCTAACGGCTCTCTTGACACTGCCCTGGTATATCGCGGCCGAAATCAAAACCCCTGGGTTTCTTGACTACTTCATCGTAGGCGAGCATTTTCGGCGGTTCTTGGATCCGGGATGGGCCGGTGATCTCTATGGGAGTGCTCATAGGACAACCTATGGAATGATATGGGTCTATTGGCTAGAGGCCTCGTTTCCTTGGGGGCTATTAGTACTGGCCGCTCTGGGGGGTGCGGTTTTTAGCCCGCGCATGCGGTCGGCTGCGCAAGCTGTCTACAGAGATCCACTATTCTTTTACTGGGTGACTGCCGCACTGTTCACCCCCGTTTTCTTTACCTTCTCTGCCAATATCCTTTGGACTTATGTGCTTCCATCGCTCGCTGGCTTTAGTATCCTGGCCGCGATGCTCGCGCAGGAAGTGAGAGCTCGATATTCGATACCCCGGGTCAAACTGTTTACAGCGGTGGCACTGGTTCCCCTGGTGGTTCTGGCAGGAAGTGTGGTGGTGTGGATTAATCCAGATCTGCGCAATACCGAACGGGAGCTCGTGCGATACGTAATGCGTCAGCCGGGTCCTTCGAGCCCTCTGTTCTATCTGTCGGAGCTGCCCTTTTCGGCCCGGTTCTATTCATCAGGACGTGCTAGGGCGATAAAAGAAGCAGAGCTTCAACAAATCGCGCAACAGGACAAAACCTTCTATTTGGCAGCTCCTAAAACGGGGCCGGAGGCTGTTTACGTTGTTGCGGGAAAGAAAATGACGCCGGTGTTTTCAAACAGGCGGTATAGCTTATTGAAGGTGTCCAAGCGTGATTCTTCATTAGTGGCCGTTCGGAGCGGCCCAAGCTGACGTCATCAGGACAGGAAGGCGATTGCAGGCGGGCCTGATAGGTTGGTCAAGTAAACCTATGAAAGAGGATAGGCGAACGTCCTGACAATGCCATACGTTTGCTTTTTCCCCACCCTCAAGACTATGCCTTGAGGTGGGGATGAAAACTTGTCTTACACCGAGACGCCACGGCGTGATGATTTGCGGTTTTTAGTTTGATATTTAGAAAGCGTTAAGTCGTACAACCAGTGCCGCCAAGGTGAAGAGCAGCACGGGAATGGTGAGCACGACCCCGACCTTGAAATAATAACCCCATGTGATCTTCACGCCTTTGCGTGCCAGCACATGTAGCCATAGAAGTGTCGCCAGACTTCCAATAGGCGTTATCTTCGGTCCGAGATCGCTGCCGATGATGTTTGCATAAATCATGGCTTCCCTGATGGAGCCCGTTGCCTGGCTTGCATCGATGGACAGCGCGCCGACCAAGACTGTCGGCATGTTATTCATGATCGAAGACAATAAGGCCGTGAGTAGGCCGGTTCCCAATGTAGCCACCCACAATCCTTGGTTCGCCATTGCATCGAGCCATCCCGCGATCATATCGGTCAGCCCAGCATTCCGCAGGCCGTAGACAACCAGATACATGCCAAGCGAAAACACCACAATCGGCCAAGGTGCCTCGCGGACGACCTTGCGGATGCTTATTACGTGACCGCGACCCGCAACCAGCAGCAGAATGGCCGCACCCGATGCAGCAAGGGCGCTGACCGGAATGCCGAAGCCTTCCAAGAGGAAGAAGCTGACTAGCAGCAGAATGAGCACATACCAGCCCGCCCGGAATGTGGCCGGGTCGCGAATAGCGTCAGCAGGTGCTTTCAGTTGGCTGGCATCGTAATTCACCGGGATACTTTTTCGAAAGTAGATCAGAAGCACCACCAAGGTCACCGCAACGGAGACGAAGTTGACCGGCACCATGACTGCAGCGTATCGCGCGAAGCTGATATCGAAGAAGTCAGCCGAGACGATGTTGACCAGATTCGACACGATGAAGGGAAGGCTTGCCGTATCCGCGATAAAGCCAGCCGCCATGACAAAAGCCAGTGTGGCCGCCGGTGTGAAACCGAGCGCGAGCAGCATGGCCATCACGATGGGCGTCAGGATGAGGGCGGCCCCGTCATTCGCGAAGAAGGCTGACACAGCTGCACCCAGCAGGATGATTAAGGCAAACAGTAACCGGCCGCGTCCGCCGCCCCAGCGTCCCACGTGCAAAGCCGCCCATTCGAAAAAGCCTGCTTCATCCAACAACAGGCTGATGATGATGATGGCAATGAAGGTGGCGGTGGCGTTCCAGACGATACCCCACACGACAGGGATGTCACCGAAGCTGACGGCGCCAAAGACCAGTGCGAGCACGGCGCCTAGCGTGGCGCTCCAGCCGATATTGAGTCCGCGTGGTTGCCAGATGACCAGCACGATGGTGAGCAGGAAGATAAGTAGTGCGACGACCACAGGGAAACCTCAATGTTTCGGGAATAGAAAAACGCCGTCGTGTGACGGCGGCGCAGCAGTATGTGTAGCTGTGCAGGCTACACAGAAGGAGTGATAGCACTGATCTGGTCGAGCGCTTTTTTCAGTTCCAAGGGATTGCTCTGCAGTTCGCTTAATGGCAAGGCGAGGAAGGCTTCAATGCGCGCTCTAAGTATGCGATAAGCCGTCTCAAAGGCCGCATCAATCTCGCTGTCTGTTCCGGTGGCATGTGCGGGGTCTTCCACGCCCCAGTGGGCGCGCATAACCTTCCCAAGATACGCCGGACACTCCTCGCCTGCCGCGCTGGCGCACACGGTGATAACGATATCGGGTTTCACCGGCAGATCATCCCAGGACTTGCTAGCGCAGCCCGCCGTTGAAATGCCTTCGCGATTTAGAATCAGGAGCGAACGTGGGTGTACTTCTCCGGTGGGCCGGCTGCCGGCGCTCACCGCCTTCCAACCGCTGGGAGCAAAATGATTGAAGGTGGCTTCGGCCAAAATCGAACGGCAGGAATTACCGGTACAGAGAAACAGGACGTTCATTTGTGGTTGGTACCTAAAGTATCGAGTTCACGTTTGATGGCGACGCGGTCGAGCGTCGTCAGCGGCAAGCTGGTAAAAATCTTGATCCGATTTGCGATCTGTCGAAAAATCTTGTCGAAACGGTCACGCTTTTCTTCGGGCGTTCCTTCGCTCGCTGAGGGGTCTTCAAACCCCCAGTGTGCCGTGATGGGTTGACCCGGCCATACGGGACACTGTTCGCCAGCTGCACTGTCGCACAGCGTAATAACGAAATCCATTTGTGGTGCATCGGCGAATTCATCCCAGCTTTTGCTGCGCACATTGTCGGTCGGCAGTTGGACTGACGTAAGAAGCTCCAGCGTCAGCGGGTTCACTTCGGTGCCGGGGTGGCTGCCAGCGCTGTATGCACGGAACCGACCATTACCCAGTTGATTGAGCAACACTTCGGCCATGATGCTGCGCGCGGAATTTCCGGTGCATAGAAACAGGGTGTTGTATGGTTTGTCTGACATGGCGAACAAATTTCCTTTGAACTGCAGCGCCAGGGTGGCGATGACCTAATAGGGTTACCCGCGATTTTGTTCGGCGGGAGAACAGACTTCCAAGTTGACCGGCAAGCATGGGTTACCGCCGCAACAGTTTTCCGTGAGATAGGCCAGAAGGGAATTCATGGCGGCATACTGCACCGAATAGGACACGAAGCGGCCTTCCTGGTGGGATGACAGCAAGCCTGCGTGGACGAGCTCTTTGAGATGAAAGGTGAGCGATGAGGGAGGTATATCGAGCAATTCTGCTAATCGCCCCGCGTGTAAGCCTGCAGGACCCGCCTGCACAAGATGACGATACGCCTCGAGCCTTTTTTCGTGAGCGATAGCCGCGAGTAGTCGCACAATGTCTTTCGTTTCCATGTTTCGATAATAGCAGAAATATCAAATACTAGGCTGTGGTGACAGGGATTTAGGTTGATATGAGCAGGCGCCATCTAGCTGCAACACCTAAGAATGACAAGGCGGTGAGAGTACCCAGCAACATTGCCCGCCCGAGGTCGCTCAGCACTATTGCTAACCCCAAGGGGGCAATGGCTTAAGCGATAAGCATGGGGGCGCGCCAATAGCGTCTGCGGCCAACGATCAAGTTGTCGTTTTCCGAAGACGGCTGCACGGACGAGTAGAAGTCAACTGCAGTACAACTATGAACACATCATTTGCCTTCAATCAGTTCGCCGAATAGCTCCTTGACCTTGGCTTTGGCATCGGTCAGCGCCACGCGGCCTTGCTCGGTGATCTCATACACCCGCCGACCCCGTCGACCGGTGCGCTCATGCCGTGAAGTGAGATAACCCTTCTTTTCCAATCCGTGCAGCATTGGATACAAGGTGCCCGCGCTGATCTCGTAACCGTGGTGTCGCAATTCCTCAATGATGCCGAGGCCGAAGATGGGTTCTTCGGCTGCGTGATGCAGGATGTGCAAACGGATCAACCCGCCGTAAAGGTCTTTGTCGGTCATGCTCGGAACCTCACAGGGTCACACTTAACAACCAGCCCGCGATACCACTGCCAACCACGACCAGCCACGGCGGCAGCTTCCAGAACATTAGGGAAACCAGCGCCACAAGAGCCAAGCCGAAGTCTTGCGGCGCATGAACCGCGCTCGTCCATACTGGTTGATAGAGGGCGGCCAGCAGCAGGCCAACCACGGCTGCATTGATGCCCAGCAACGCTGCTTGCGTGCGGGTGTTGCGGCGCAGACGTTCCCAGAACGGCAAGGCACCCACGACCAGCAGGAAGGACGGCGCGAAGATCGCCAGCATGCAGACCAAGCCACCCAACCAGCCGGAAGGTGTCTGATTCATCGAAGCGCCGAGAAACGCCGCGAAGGTGAACAGAGGACCAGGGACGGCCTGCGCGGCACCGTAGCCTGCCAGAAATGCATCATTGCTGACCCAGCCGGAAGGCACGACCTCGGCTTGCAGCAACGGCAGCACGACATGCCCGCCACCAAAGACCAGTGATCCGGCCCGGTAGAAGGCATCGACCATAGCCAGCGTCTGATTCGGGAACATGGCTGTCAACAACGGCAACCCGATCAGCAGCGCAAAGAACAGTGTCAGCCAGAACAAGCCAACGCGACGCCGCATGGCAATCGGCAACGGGTCATGCGCTGCCCCCTGCTGAGGTTTGAACAGCAACAGGCCAATGCCCCCCGCAATGGCGATGACTCCCACCTGCCCCCAAGCGGATGGCACCAAAAGCACAAAGCAGGTTGCCGCCGCCATGACGGTGATGCGTGGTGCGTCTGGACAGAGATTGCGAGCCATCCCCCATACGGCTTGCGCGACTACCGCCACGGCCACCACCTTTAATCCGTGTAGTACGCCAGCGGGCATCGCATCCCCGTAATTGGCCATCCCCAGCGCAAACAGGATCAGCGCAATCGCTGAAGGCAGCGTGAAACCCGCCCACGCAGCCAACGCCCCGGCATAGCCGGATCGGGACAGCCCAATTGCGATGCCGACCTGACTGCTGGCCGGCCCCGGCAGGAATTGGCAAAGGGCGACCAAATCCGCATAGCTGCGCTCGGTCAGCCACTGCCGCCGCGTCACAAACTCATCGTGAAAATAGCCCAAATGGGCAATCGGGCCTCCGAAAGAGGTCAGGCCCAATCGGAGAAAGATGAGAAAAACCGCCCACGGGCTGTGGTCGGACTTCGTGGTATCGGTCATGGTCGCATCTTAATTTCTGGATTCATTGGACTATAATAATCGAGTTTCGATAACGAAATACGATAAAGAAAAGGTAGGCATCATGGAACTCGTTCTGATCGGCCTTGTGGCAGTACAGCTTTGCTGACGCGGCTTTCGAGATCACACCTGTGAAGGCGGTTATCTACGACCCTTACGGTTTGCCGCAGCCTGACAGCCGGCCGACCATCCCAAAGTGGCCGAGTTACAGGAGTTGTCACAGTGGTCGGAAGGGCGGGTGTGGTGCAGCCCCAAGCGCCACGGTACGATCACCGGCATTTTCAAGAGCCAGATCGACTGGTTGCCGCTTGAAGTGGGTGCTGTCCGGCCCACGTAGGGGCGCACGCTCGCAGTTATGCAAGTAAGCGGCGGCTCGCAATCCTTCAACGCAGTGAATGCTATGAGAGTTCTGTGCCGCTGGATGCGCATGGTGACCATTCCGAACCACTCGTCGGTCGCCAAGGCGTTTCAGGAGTTCACGAGGCAGGCCGCATGAAACCATCGTCCTACTACGACAGAGTCGTGGATGTGATGGAGGAGTTAATGGAATTCACGCTGCTGGTGCGGGGCCGTGCAGATTACCTTGTTGACCGCTATAGCGAGCGTAAGGCTGCAGAAGCTGAAGCAGTGCGCCTTGCAGAGGCAGCCATGGCTCATGAAAAAGAGGCTGAGCGAACGTAAGCTGACATAGTTCAGGGTGTCTCCAGGCATGTGCTGGTTGCTGAAGCGGTCGTCCGTACGATCAGGGGTTGGGTTCGTGCCTGACCGCGTCAGCGGTTTTTTCAAAGACATCATAATTCCATAGAAAGTCAGGCCGCCGCAGCGGCAAAGGCGCTCGCCGCGCGGCCTGTGTCAGCAGTCATCTCTCCATCGGAACAGGCCACCATTACCGTGAGTGCGCCGCCTAAAACGCCGACTGTATCACTCCACTCCGCCCTGCAAGGGGTGCGCTTCGCCGGGTACTCACCCGATCCCTCCGGTTCTCTTCGTTCTCCTGCGGGCTGCGGCTTCCGTTCCCGCCCCTTTCCATTCGTCCTTCCTTGATCCAGCGCGGCAAGGCGACGAACTCACGGCAACGGTGGCACTCCGGGCCAGACGTAGTACTGCGGACACCGCAAAACCTACAGAAGGCTCGGAATCTTCGGCCCCGGTGCCAGTTAACCCCGAAAGGAGAACGCAACCATGGAAAACCAAACCGCCGCGCTGAGCTATGACAACATGAACGCGATGCCCGCCCTGTATGTACGCGGCCCCAGCGGTCGCTACAAACTGGCAAGCGATGACGAAATTCTTGCCGCTGGTCGCATGGCCGCTGAAAGCCTGGTGCCGCAGGCGCAGCCGGTCGATAACCCGACCAAGGTACGCAGGTTCTTCCAGTCCAAGCTGTCTGGCCTGGGACATGAGTGTGCAGCCTTCCTGTATCTGGACAGCGGGTTTAAGCCCATTCAGTACATAGAGCAGGGCATGGGTACGATCAATCAGGCCAGCGTTTACCCGCGCGAGATCGCGAAAACCGCATTACGGCTCAATGCCGCCGCACTCATCATGTCGCACAACCACCCTTCGGGATTTTCTGAACCGAGCACCGCCGACCTGAATCTGACACAGCATCTCAAGAAAGCGCTGGCGTTGATTGATGTACGGTTTCTGGACCATATCATCGTGACAGCAACGGAAACAATTTCCTTGGCCGAGCGTGGAGAAATGTGATGGCCTGAAAATCAGGCAGGGCGTTCCGCCCTGCCTGGGCTTGCAGCACTCCTAGAGGCTGTATCGCTGTTTTTCTTAGCGGTGCGTCTGCATGCAGACGTTCTGCTACTTGTGTCGGCGTTCGACTCATATCGAACCCAACCGGCAATCACTGAGCCGCCACTAGGGCGATCCTTGGGGTGAGTCTGCCCTTCATTAACGGGGACTTCCTCGAAGTCGAAAGGACTCATGCCTTCTATGCAGGCGACATTGATGCCGTACTCATGGGGTGAGGATCGGCGTTGATGAAAAGGATAGATGCCGCATTTTGCGCAGAAATAGTGCTTGGCCACGCCGGTATTGAACTGGTACAGCGTCAGCGCGTCTGCACCCTGGAGCACGGCGAGGCCATTCAGATTCGCAGACGCGGCCACCGCGCCGCGCAGACGGCAGGGTGAACAATTGCATCGGCGGGCGGTGCGAAGATCGTCTGTCAGCTTTACGGTGAAGCGTACCGTGCCGCAGTGACAGGCTGCCTGATGAGTGGGGCGGTTATCTGGTACCTGTTTTTCCATTGTGAGAACCTTGTGGTTTGTGCCGCACAAGTGGGCATGGACAATGGGAAGCCGGTATGTCATCAACCCGACACACCTACTTGTTCAGAGCCAAAACTTACACGGCTACGGTGATGGTTCAGTACCCCATTCTGTGCGCTGGTTTGTGTCTGGTGTCCCTCATATTGCACTGCCTTGCTTACTGGGCGTGTCCCTCCGCCTGACGGCTGCGGGCCGGGCTGTCGTGCTTCGCATCAAGCCGCCTGCGGCGTCTTGCCCCTTCGGGCTTCCATCCCTCACGTCTTCGCGCCTGTCGGCGCTGCGCGCTGTGCTTGCTCTGGGCTGTTGGCCCAAATGAGAGCCGCGCCCGGCGCGGCTGGGGGCGCTCGCCGCGCGGCTGCCGTGCGGGGTCATCGCTCGGGCGGGCCGCTGTTCCGTCTTCCGTGAGTTCCGTCGCCAAAACCGCCGACTGTATCACTGCGCTTCTCCCTACAAGGGGTTCGCTTCGCCGGGTACTCACCCGGTCCCTCCGCTTCGCTTCGGGCTGCGGCTTCCGTTCCCGCCCCTTTCCGGTCGGCGCTACATGATCCAGATCGGCACGGCGACGGAACTCACGGAAGACGGCGGCAAGACCGGAGAGCCAGCGTAAACCCCACACGGCGGATTTACGTTCCGGCTCAAGAATCTTCGGATCCGGTCAGCTGAAAACCCGAAACCTCATTTGGAGATCAGACCATGAACACCTATGAAGCGAAGCAGGCAGCACGGAAAGCAGGGTATCAGGCCAAGGCCGCACAGGTCGAACGACAGGCAGACGCGGCACACGCCCAGGCGCATGAGATGGCGCAGGCCATTCCCTTTGGTCAGCCGATTCTGGTGGGTCATCACTCCGAACGTGGCGACCGCCGCTATCGGGTGCGCATCCAGCAGGGCTATGAAAAATCCTTTGAATTGCAGAAGAAGGCCGAACACTACGCAGACAAGGCCGCAGCGGTAGGGAAAGGCGGTATTTCCAGCGATGACCCCGACGCCATCGAAAAGCTGAAGGCCAAACTGGCATCGTTGCAGGCATGGCAGGACACCATGAAGAAACTGAATGGCATTCTTCGCCGCCAAGCCAAGGCCGACCCGGAAACCCGCATCAGCGCCCTGGTAGCCACCGGCCTGGTGGATGACTCCCGCGCCCGCGACCTCATCAAGCCCGACTTTATGGGCCGCATCGGTTTCGCACCGTATCAGCTGCAGAACAACAACGCCAACATTCGCCGCATTGCCCAGCGCATCAAAGACTTGGAGAAAGTAGCCGACCGGCCCAAGTTTGAGCGCAGCGGCCCCGGCTACACCTACCGCGAGGATCCGCAGGAAAACCGTGCCATGTTCCTGTTTGACGGCAAACCCGCCAAGGAAACCCGCGACTTGCTCAAGCGCCACGGCTTCCGCTGGAGTCCCACACGAAGCGCCTGGGTGCGACAACTGACCGGCAACGCCCAATGGGCCGCGATGGATTTCATGCGCGCCCTGGAACTCGCCCAGCGACAGCAATAAGCCTTTCCACCTGGGCGAAGGGTCGCCCAGGCCTTCACTCTGACTGACATAATGGAGAAGTCACCATGGCATCATTGAACCGAGCCACTCTGATCGGCAACCTTGGCAAAGACCCCGAAGTCCGCTACACCGCAGAAGGTGCAGCCGTGTGCTCAGTGTCGATTGCCACGACTAACCAATGGAAGGACAAGGCCACAGGCGAGCGCCGCGAAGAAACCGAATGGCACCGCGTCGTTTTCTATGGCCGACTGGCTGAAATTGCAGGCGAGTATCTGCGCAAAGGCCGCACCGTATTTGTGGAAGGCCGCCTGAAAACCCGCAAATGGCAGGACGCCGACACCGGAACAGACCGCTACGCCACAGAAATCATTGCAGACCAAATGCAGATGTTGGGTGGCAGGGAAACGGCACAGGCTGACACCGCACAGCCTGCACCTGCTGCCCGCCCGAAAGGCCGCAACAGCAAGGCTAAGGCACCCGCTGCAGCGCCTGAGGAAGTCGAACCATCAGATATTCCATTCTGATCGACAGCCCACCACAGGCCGGGAACACCGGCCTGGTAAAAAAACACCACTGGCCCGGCTATGCCGGGCCTTGTCGCGTGTGGCACCGCAATCCCCGCGCTGACGCGCACGCACCATTAAATCAGGCTGGACTGCCGCGGCAGCTCTAGCGGCAGGGCATCAAACGCTGTAGGGGGCGGCAGTGTGAACAGGGCTTGCGCGTCGTCCTGGCTGCCGTTTAACCATTGATCGACATCGGCCAGTTCAATCGGAATGACCGAGCGCTTATCCTGTGCGCCGGCAGGCTTGGAAGGATCCGGCTTGTGCATCCTGTTCATTAGCAGGTGCGAGTCTGCATTCAGCGTGAGCATGGTGTAGCTTTCCACTACTTCGCCGGTTTCCCGGTTGACCCAGGTATTCCACAAACCGGCCAGCCCCCAAGGCGCACCATCGGCGCGTCGGAACCGCCACCACACATTGCTACCACTTTCCCAACAGGGTTCATCAAAGGATTCCGCTGGAATGACGCAGCGTTGCCCCCGCGCCCAGGCTTGCCGGAAGGTGGGCTTTTGCGCCAGTTCTTCAGCGCGTGCGTTATTGGTGGGATAGGGCAATTTGGCATCCTTGGCGAATGGTGGAATCAGCGCCCACTGGCCCACGGCAAGTTCACGCCCCTGATTGCCCGCACGAATAAACGGCCCCATGCCCCGGGGATGCACCTGTGGCCCCCAGAGCCTTGGCGGGTTCTGGCGTCCTACATGCCAGTAGCGTTCAACAGCCGCCTGATCGGGTGTTACGTAGCGATTGCACATAGGGAAATTCTCGCGTGTTTGCTGCGGGCGTGCAATGTTGGGTTTGCTGTTCTCTGCAGGCGGTTTGCTGTTGGGGGAGCATGTCAGAGCAGCTTGTGCTGCTGGTGCCGTGCAGTTCCCAGGCTGAGCCTGGGACCCTGTCCGGTGACGATGCCAGCCCGGTTCCCGGTCTGGCTGGGACCTTTAAGGCCTCAAATTCGCCTTCGCTCATTTGTGGCCTTAAAGGTCCCACACATGACGCACCCCTAGCGGGGTGGGGAAAGGGTTGTGTTTTCAAATGCCTAGCGGGAAAGCGTTGTGGCCTCCGATGCAGGACAAACAGGGCTGCAGAATTGCGTAAGCCGTTGATTGGAAGGAGGAAGGAAAGGCCACGGGTGTAGCCTTCCGGGGCGTAGACGGTGGAATAAATTCTTTCCGCAGTTGTGCCACTACATCTCGACGGCTGGCTTTATACACTTTCATGACTTGCTGAGGGCATGCCAGCTGCAGCATGGCTGCAACTGGCGGAACACGGAACCGAACCCGCGTCCGCTTTCAGAACCAGATAGTAACCCCTTGGCGTTCAGGGCGTGGATTCGATGATTTGGCCAACTTCACTGTTCTGAACCCAAATCGAACTCCAGCCAATCACTCGGCCGTCTGGCATGTATCCGTGTGAACGGGAAGAACATCTATGCCTTGTGCCCTTGAATTTTTTGTTGTCCGGACCAATCTCTTGTAAAGGTTTGCAAGATTTCCGCAATCTCGCACAGATGAAGGAGCGTGGAGAAGGTGCGATGAAAGCCGACCATCTATTGATCCTGACGCTCGATGAGATGGCCACCTATTTGAAGATCGGTAAGCGAACATGACCTGTCCCGGCTTTTTCGATCCAAGGTAACTTGAGACAATGGCCTCTCAGAGAGTGAGAGGCATATGAAGAAGACGCGATACAGCGACGAGCAGATAGTCCGGATCCTGCGCGAAGCCGATAGG
>NZ_JACCEM010000018.1 GCF_013416525.1 Parapusillimonas granuli | reverse complement strand
ACGCGCCGCCGCAACGCCGGGCTCGCCGGCTGCGTCCGGCGCATCGGCCACGCCGGGTTCGCCCGCAGCGGCCGGCGCGCCAGCAACGCCCGGCTCGGCCCACGATGCCGATGTGCGGGCCGACGACCAGCTCGCGCTGCGCAAGGGCGTCGCCGACGCGGAACAGCGCGTCTCCCAGCTGGAAGACAACGTAAAGAATCTGAACGAAGCCCTGCGCGCGCAGGGCAGCGTCATCGGCGAGCTGGTGGTGGAAGGGGCGAAAGGGCTCAGCGAGTCCATCGCCCAGGCCACCGGGCCGGCGGACGGCGCGCAGCAGGCGGCGCCGGGCGCCGCCGGTCAGCCCGCCGCAGCCGGAAATGCCGCGGCGGGAGGAAGTGCGCCGGGCACGCCGGGAAGCTCGCCGGCCGCCGACACGGCCGCCGCCGGCGGCGCCGCGTCGTCATCGGCCGCCACGGCGGCCCATGGCGGCACATCCTCCACGCCGGGCGCCGCCGCCAACGGCGCGTCGTCCGCGGCGGGCGTCGCCCCGGCGGCCGGCGCATTGCCCGGATCGGGAGCGGCCGGTGGCGCTGCACCGCAAGCAGGCGCTGCAGGTTCCGGCGGCGCTACGCCGTCAGCCGGCGCGGCTGCGGCCAATGGCGCAACCTCATCGACCGGCGCCGGAGCGGCCAATCGCGCCACGCAGCCGGCGGGGCAGGCGGGGTCCGGCGGCACTGCGCCGCCATCGGGCGCGGGCGCAGCCAATGGTGCTGCGCCGTCGGCCGGCCCGGGGGCATCCAGCGGCGCGGCGGGTTCGCCGGGCGCCGGCGAGCGGGGTTCCACCCCCGCGGCCAAGGGGAAGGCCGGCGGTTCGGCCGATACCATTTCAACAAAGACGGAAAAAACTGTGTCCTGGTTTCAAGAGCATATGCTGGGTGTCATCACCGGCTTGCTGGCATTGATAGTGCTGGTCGTTGCATGGCTGCTGCGCCGTGCCAATTCGGCGCGCAACGAGGGCCGCGACGACAGCAGCGGCCTCATCACCGAAGCGATGGTCAGGGAAAAGCTCTCCCAGATCGATCTCGATCTGGACCGGAATTCCCCGAGCGGCAGCACACCCGGGCAGCGTTGAGGTTCGAATGCCCCGTGTGGCATTAGGAATCGCCTATGACGGATCGCACTGGCTGGGTTGGCAGACCCAGCCGGGCGGCCGCACGGTGCAGGATGCGCTCGAAGCCGCGCTGGCGCAGTTTCTTGCCGAGCCCCGGGTGGCCACCATTTGCGCCGGGCGCACCGACACCGGCGTGCACGCCCTCGAACAAGTGGTCCACCTGGACAGCCACGCCCAGCGCCGTCCGGAATCCTGGGTGCGCGGGCTCAATGCCTTGCTGCCTTCCAGCATCGCGGTTCAATGGGCGCAAGCCGTGCCGGACGATTTCCATGCGCGGTTTTCGGCGCGGGCGCGCAGCTACGTCTATGTGCTGCGCAACAGCCGCGTGCGCTCGCCTTTGCAGCACGGCCGCGTCGGCTGGGTCTATCACCCATTGGCGCTCGCGCCCATGAAGGACGCCGCGCGGCGCCTGCTGGGGGAGCACGATTTCAGCAGCTTCCGCTCCTCGCAATGCCAGGCGGCCGGCCCGGTCAGGACCCTGCACGCGCTCGAGGTGGAGCAATACGGCGAATATTTCCTGTTCACGTTCCGGGCCAATGCCTTCCTGCATCACATGGTCCGCAACCTGATGGGGGCGCTGCTGTATGTCGGGCTGGGGCGGCGGCCGCCCGACTGGATGGACGAGCTGCTGGCGCAGCGCGACCGCACGCGGGCGGCGCCCACTTTTGCGCCCGACGGCCTGTATTTCGTGCGGGCCGATTACCCTTCCGCATTCGGCCTGCCTGAAAACCGCCTGGAGGATCTGGTGCAATCCCACCTGGGCCTGGCGGCCGGCGCCTGTTGAGTCGGGGCATATACCGAGGGTAAATGTCCTGCGGATCGACTAGAATGCGCTACCGTGCAGCGGAAACCTTTGGACTCATGAAATTCCTTTTGTCATTATCCAGGATCATAGACGCGGTCAACACCCGGGTGGGGCAGGCCGTGATCTGGCTGACCCTCATCGTGGTGCTCGTCAGCGCAAGCAATGCGGTCGTCCGCAAAGTGTTCAACGTCAGTTCGAACGCCTGGCTCGAACTCCAGTGGTATCTGTTCGGGGCCATTTTCCTTCTGGCCGCGGGCTATACCTTTCTTCGCAACGAACACGTGCGGGTCGACGTCCTGTCGCAGAAGTTCTCGCGGCGCACCCAGATCAAGATCGAGATCTTCGGCGTGCTCTTCTTTCTGCTGCCGGCCTGCGTGCTGATCTTCTGGCTGTCCATACCATTCTTCCACGAGTCCTTCGTATTGAACGAGCAATCGTCCAATACCGGCGGGCTGATCCGGTGGCCGGCCAAGCTGCTGATACCGGTGGGCTTTTTGCTGCTGATCCTCGCGGGGCTGTCCCATCTCATCAAATGCGTGGGCTTCCTGATGGGCAAATGCCCGGACCCGACGGCGCGGCCCGTGGGCAAGTCCGCCGAAGAAGAGCTCGCCGATGAAATCCGCAGGCAGGCCCTGGCCGACCAGGCCGACTCCACGACTTCCAAAACAACAAACGCCAAGGGCAGCTGAACATGGAGTTCTTTGTAGACAACCTGGCGCCGATCATGTTCATCAACCTGATCGTGTTCCTGCTGCTGGGCTTTCCCGTTGCGTTTTCCCTTGCGGCCAACGGCATTCTTTACGGCCTGGTGGCCATCGACCTGGGCCTGATGCAGCCGGCGCTGTTCCAGGCGCTGCCGCAGCGCGTCTTCGGCATCGTGTCCAACGACACCCTGCTCGCGGTGCCGTTCTTCACGCTCATGGGGCTCATCCTGGAACGCTCCGGCATGGCGGAAGACCTGCTGGAAACCGTGGGGCAGCTGTTCGGCCCCATACGGGGCGGGCTGGCCATCGCGGTGGTCGTGGTCGGCGCGATGCTGGCGGCCACCACCGGCGTGGTGTCGGCGTCGGTGATCTCCATGGGCCTGATCTCGCTGCCGATCATGCTGCGCTACGGCTATGACAGGCGGCTGGCCACCGGCGTCATCGCCGCCTCGGGCACGCTGTCGCAAATCATCCCGCCCTCGCTGGTGCTGATCATCCTGGCCGACCAGCTGGGGCGCTCCATCGGCGACATGTACCGGGGCGCGATGATCCCTGGCCTGCTGCTGGCGGGCGCCTACATCGTCTATATCGTGATCATGACGATGATCCGGCCGTCCTGCGCGCCCGCGCTGCCCGAGGAAGCCCGCATCTACGTCAAGGAAGACGGCAGCAGGGGCCTGCGCTCGCTGCTGGTCCTGACCATCATCGCTTCCGTGGTCTCGTATTTCGCAACGCGCTACTATTTCAGCGAGCACACGCAAATCCCCGTCGATGAAAAAGTGGTGATCAGCCTCATGGCCTGGGGCCTGACGGCGCTGGCCATCGCGCTTGCGAACAAGCTGCTGGGCCTGGGCCTGCTGTCGGAAATCGCCGAGCGCGTCACCTTCGTGATGATGCCGCCGCTATTCCTCATTTTCCTGGTGCTGGGCACCATCTTCATCGGCGTCGCCACCCCCACCGAAGGCGGGGCCATGGGCGCGGTGGGCGCCCTGGTCATGGCCGTGTCGCGCGGGCGCTTCTCGTGGGCGCTGCTGCGCCAGGCCATGGACACCACCACCAAGCTTTCCTGCTTCGTGGTCTTCATCCTGGTCGGCTCCACCGTGTTCAGCCTGAGCTTTCGCGGCATCAACGGCGACATCTGGGTCGAGCACCTGCTGCGCGGCCTGCCCGGCGGCGAATGGGGCTTCCTGATCGTGGTCAGCCTGCTGACCTTCTTCCTGGCCTTCTTCCTGGACTTCTTCGAACTGGCCTTCATCATCGTGCCCCTGATCGGCCCGGTGGCCGACAAAATGGGCATAGACCTGATCTGGTTCGGCGTCCTGCTGGCGGTGAACATGCAGACCTCCTTCATGCATCCGCCCTTCGGGTTCGCCCTGTTCTACCTGCGCTCGGTCGCGCCCAAGGACGACTACCACGACCGGGTCACCGGCAAGCTCATTCCGCGCGTCAGCACCGGCGACATCTACTGGGGCTCGGTGCCGTTCATCTGCATACAAATCCTCATGGTCGCGGCGGTCATGGTGTTTCCTTCCATGGTCACCCATTACAAGGACGACGTCGAAATGGTGGATCCTTCGACCATCAACTTCGGCACCGAGAACGTCTACGGCTCCGACAGCTACGGCGGCGCGGATGACGCCGGCGCCGGCTTCAAGTAGGGCGGCATGCAAGACGGCAACAGCACGCATCCCCGCACGCGCGTCAAGATCTGCGGCCTGACCCGGGCCGAAGACATCGACAGCGCGGCGCGGGCCGGCGCCGACGCCATCGGCCTGGTGTTCTACCCGCACAGCCGCCGGGCGGTGTCCCTGGACCAGGCGCGGCGGCTGCGCGCCGCCGTGCCGCCTTTCGTCAGCGTCGTCGCCCTGTTCGTCAACCCGGCGCCGGACGCGGTGAACGAGGTCATCGACCAGCTGCGCCCCGATCTCCTGCAGTTCCACGGCGACGAAACCGCCGATTTCTGCGCGCAGTTCCGCCATCCCTATCTGCGCGCCTTCCGCGTCGGAGGCCCGGGCATGGACAGCCCCGAATGCGTGGGCGACGCATGCCGCGCCTACATGCACGCGCATGGCTGGCTGTTCGACAGCGACAGCGCCGGCTACGGCGGCAGCGGCCGGGGCTTCGACGCCGGCTTGCTCGACGTGGTCGCCGCGGCGCAGGACCGTCGCCCCCTGGTTCTCGCGGGCGGCCTGAACGCCGACACCGTGGTCCAGCGCATACGCCGCCTTCGCCCCTACGCGGTCGACGTCAGCAGCGGCGTGGAAATCGAACCGGGCATCAAGTCGGCCGAAAAGATCCAGGCCTTCATACGAGCGGTGCAAAGCGCCTAGGGCTGGTCGAGGTTGACGCTTGATCCGCCACGGCGGCGGGCCGCTTGGCCATCCGTTCCGCGCTGTGGCAAAATGCTTGAAGCCTATAGTATTCTTGGCGGCCCGCGCCGTACTCGGAGACCCCTATGACAACCCGTGAAGATTGCCTGGAACTGGACAGGAAAGACGCCCTGGCCGGCTTGCGCGACGAATTCTCGCTGCCCGCCGGCGTGATATACCTGGACGGAAACTCCCTGGGCGCCCGCCCGCGCGCCGCCCTGCAAAGAGCGCGCGAAGTGGTGGAGCACGAATGGGGCACGGACCTCATCCGCAGCTGGAACAAGGCAGGGTGGTTCGAACTGCCCCTGGCGCTGGGCGACAAGCTGGCCCCCTTGATCGGCGCGGGCCCGGGCGAGGCGGCCGTCACCGACACCACCTCCATCAACCTCTTCAAGGCGCTGGCGGCCGCCCTGCATCTGCAGGCGGCGGACCCCGCCCGGGCGGACCGGCGGGTCATCGTCACAGAACGCGGCAACTTCCCCACCGACGTCTATATCGCCCAGGGCCTGGCGCAGTGGCTGGGCCAGGGCTATCAGCTGCGCCTGGTGGACCGGCCCGAAGACCTGCCGGCCGCCATCGGCGCGGACGTGGCCGTCGTCATGCTCACCCACGTCAACTACCGCACCGGCCGCCTGCTCGACATGGCCGGGCTGACTCGCCATGCGCACGATCAGGGCGCCTTGATGGTCTGGGACCTCGCGCACTCGGCCGGCGCCTTGCCGGTGGACCTCAACGCAAGCTCGGCCGACTTCGCCGTGGGATGCACCTACAAATACCTCAACGGCGGCCCCGGCGCGCCGGCCTTCATATGGGTGGCGCCGCGCTACCTGGACCGCTTCCGCCAACCGCTGACGGGATGGTGGGGCCACGCGAACCCCTTCGCCATGCAAAGCGAATTCGTTCCCAGCACGACCATACGCTCGGCCCTGTGCGGCACACAGCCCACGGTTTCGCTGGCGCTCGTCGAATGCGGGCTGGACGTCTTCGCCAAGACCGACATCCACTCGCTGCGCCAGAAGTCCCTGGCCCTGACCGACCTGTTCATCGAGCTGGTGGAACAGCGCTGCGCCGCGCACCCGCTGGAACTCGTGACTCCCCGCGAACACGCGCTGCGCGGCAGCCAGGTCAGCTTCACCCATCCCCATGGCTACGCCGTGGTGCAATCACTGATCGACAAAGGCGTGATCGGCGACTATCGCGAACCCGGCATCATGCGCTTCGGCTTCACCCCCCTCTACATCCGTTTCGTGGACGTCTACGACGCCGTGGAAACCCTGGCGCGCATCCTGGACGAAGGCGATTACGACCTGGACCGGGCACGCGACGCCGTGACCTGAGGGCATTGGCGCGAGGCGCGGTGCGCGGATTCGATCCGCGCGCGCCGCCCTTACTCGAACAACGGCAGGTTTGCCATATCGGCTTTCCTGACGCCTCTGGCGAAGTTCGCAACGCCGACCACGAATTCCTTCTCATCGCCGCCGTTCGGCTCTATGCCTATGCTTCTGTAGCTTTGCCGGATCCGGTCACGGGCTTCGGCGGACAGGATCGGCACTTGATCACGCGGCTTGCCGATGTCGCGCACTCGGCATTCCATTGGACGCTCCACTGTATGGTGCAGGCTTGCGACAGCAATGGCATCATATCGAGGTGCACCGGCCCCAGCAGTATCTTGTCGCCGAGGCGCTCGGCGCACTCCATGGCACGAACGAGGTTGATTGCCTGGGTCAGCTTCACGGCTACGACAGAGGGCAGCTCAGCCAGCCTTTCAAAAGCGCCCAGCGCAATGCCGCTGGGATGCAGGTGCCGCAGTCTCGGGTTGTTTTGGGCATACAGCACGATAGGCAGGCGCGTGGAATCGATGAGCGTCTTGTACCAGTCGAACACCTCGTCTTCCGATGCCGGGTCCAGGTAGCGGGGCACCGGCACGGCACGGCTGCAGCCCGCTTTCTCGGCATGGGCCAGCAATTCCCGGTTGGCTTCCAGAGCCGCCTCGCCTACATACGCACCGACCAGTATCTCGCCCCTGCCTTCGTCGCAAGCAAGTTCGAGCACTCGTCGATATTCCAGGGGTTCGCACAAGGGCGCCACGGCGCTTGTGGAAAAAAACCCATGCCTGACGGACTGGCGCACGTCGTGTCGTATGCCGTCCTCATCCAGTTCACGCATGTTGGGTTTGTACGATGGCAATAGCAAGTTGTCTATGCCTTTATAGTGTTCTCTCGCCCATTGCTTTCCCGCCCCAGCCGGCCACATCGAAATCCGGGAAAGTCTCGGATACGGCGGGGACTTCCGGCAATTGCCGGGAGCGCTCCTTGTCGGCAGTGGCGAGAATCTTGACCTTGCCCGCGCGATACATTTCAAGGGCGGCGGCCTGGGCGGAGACCGCCAGATTGATATGGCCGCCCACGAGATCGGTCATGATCTGGCCGCTGCCTTTATAGGGAACATGCATCATGTCGATACCGGCTTTTTCTTTGATCAGTTCGCCCACCAGTTGATGCGGAGTTCCCACGCCGGGTGTGCCGAAAGTCAGCTTTCCGGGATTCTTGTTGGCATCATCGACCAGCGCGGGAAGGGAGTCGATACGGAAGTCGTTGTTCACCGCAAGCACCAGGGTATTGCGATACAGCATCGAAATCGGGGTGAAGCTCGTCAGTGGATCGTAGGCGAGGTTCGGGATGATGAACTTGAATCGCAGGTGGGCGCCCAGCTGTTCGTCCGCACGACACGCAAAGTCGACATTACCGAGGCCGGCGTCAGTTTGCTGCCCTATGCCAGAACCGCTTTGCATAATCTGGACGAGGCCGAACGGCACCTTGGCTTCCTGATCGATCAGGGGCAGCGCCGGTTGCGCATAGGCCTTACTCCGCTGGTCGCCTCCACCGTGCTGCCGGCGCTTTGCCGGCAGTTCATGCAGGCTCAGCCACAGATCACTCTGGAAATCGTCGACGCCGATCGCGAGGTGTTGCAGCCCATGGTGGAAAGCGGCGATCTGGATGCGGCTTACGGTTTGTTCTTCGATTCCAAGTTTGGGCTGGTGCGCCGCAGAGTTTTCACCGGCGGGTTGGCCTTGCTATCACCCAAGGCAGACTTCTCCCAAGCTGGACTTCTTCTGTGTCACCAAAGCGGGCCGCGCCACGCCTGCGGCCATCGACGTTTTTTCCAGCATGATCGCGGACAAGTGCGGTAGCCTCGCATGAGCAGACCGCTTTCAATGGCACGATGAATGGCGCGGCGCCAGGCAAACCGTTTTCAAAGCCTGAACGAGATCAACCCCGCGCCTCGAGCCAATGCAGGCTGAACATCCGGTCCGGATCGGTCCACACCGTGGCGGGAACGAACCCCGCCTCCGAGGCAAGCGTGCGCAGCCCGCCGATCGTGAATTTATAAGAGTTTTCCGTATGCAGCGTATCCCCCTGCGACATCCGGAAACAGCGGCCGTCCAGGTGAATCTCCTGGGGCCTGCGGCACATCAAATGCATTTCGACCCGATGCTCCGGCGCATTGTAGAACGCGCAGTGAGCGTAGGCGTCCAGGTCGAAATCAGTGCCCAGCTCGCGATTGGCCCGAGCCAGCACGTTCAAATTGAATGCGGCCGTCACTCCCTGGCTGTCGTTGTAGGCGGCATGCAAGATGGCCGGATCCTTGATCAGGTCCACGCCCAGCAACAGCGCCCCGCCGCGCAGCTGGCCGCGCAGCATGCGCAGAAAACGCAGCGCCTCCGCGGGGTGCATGTTCCCGAGCGTCGAGCCGGGAAAAAAGCCGATCCGCCTTTTCACCCGCGGCGGACATGCAGGCAGCGCCAGATCCTCGGTGTAGTCGCCGACGATGGGAATGACCAGGACTTCCTCCGGATAGGCCTCTTGCAGCGCCCGCGCGCTGGCGCCCAGATGCTCGCCCGATATGTCGATGGGCAGATAGCGGGCGGGGCCGTCCAGCGCGTCCAGAATGGGCCTGATCTTGTGCAGCGAACCGGCTCCGTATTCCACGATTTCGGCGTCGCAGCCGATATGTCTTGCAATGTCGGGCGCGCAGGCCCGGAGCACCGACATTTCGCAGCGCGTCGGATAATACTCCGGCAGTTCGCAGATGCGATCGAACAGCCGGGAGCCCTGTTCGTCATAAAAATATTTTGGCGACAGGCTGTGCGGAGCCGCCGCGAGCGCGCGGACCATGTCGCTCAGGAAAGGCTCGGGCATGGCGGTCTCCGCGGCGAAAGGCATGTCGGCCAGCGTTTCGCCGCCAAATTCTTGTTTCAGCATGACAGGTCCCTGGCGAGCCGCAATCCGGAGAACTGCCAGCGCGCCCCGGGCGGGAAAAAGTTTCGATACGTCGGACGGACATGCCCGGACGGCGTGGCGTGGCTGCCGCCGCGCAGCACCAGCTGGCCAACCATGAACTTGCCGTTGTACTCGGCGGGCGCCCCTTCCATCGGCCGGAAGCCGGGATACGGGTCGTAGGACGACCGGGTCCATTGCCACGCATGTCCGGTCAGCTGCTCCAGGCGCGCATCCCGGGCGGCGGCTTCCCATTCGAATTCCGTGGGCAGCCTGGCGTCCGCCCATTGCGCATAGGCGGCGGCTTCATAGAAGGACAGCTGCATGACCGGCTCGGTTTCCGCCCATGGCTGGACGCCGCGCAGGCCGAATACTTTCCAGCCCGAGGCGCCGTCCGGAATCCAATAGGCGGGATGGCGCCAACCATGGGCCTGGACGGCGGCCCAGCCGTCCGAAAGCCAGAGTTCCGGCTTGCGGTAGCCGCCGTCGTCGATGAAGGCGGCGAAATCGCCGCAGCTGACCAGGCGGGCGCCAAGCTGGTAGGGCGGCAGAAGAACGTCGTGCCGCGGTGTTTCATTGTCGTAGCAGAACGCGGCGCCGGGCTGGCCGAAGGCCGGGCAGCCCACCGAGGCGCGCCCGCCGGCGAAACCGACCCATTCGGCCGGGCCGTTCGTGGCCCCGGCCCGGGCGGGATCGAGTCCGTCCGCATCGGGATAGGGGTAGTGGACGTCGTAAGCCGGCTTCAGCGGGTTGCACCAGAAGGCGTGCAGAATGTCGGTGAGAATCAGCTCCTGGTGCTGCTGCTCATGGTTGAGCCCCAGCCGCAGCAGGCGCCAGGCCTCGTCCCATCTATGCTCGGGGCATTCGTCCACCAGCCTGTGCATGGCTGCGTCGATGTGCTGGCGATAGCGATGGACGTCCTCCAGGCCGGGACGCGAAATCAGCCCGCGCGACGGCCGCGCCAGCCGCGGGCCCAGGGCTTCGTAATAGGAATTGAACAGAAAGAGATACTGTTCGTCGTAAGGGCGGTAGCCGGGCAGGAAGGGAAGCAGCAGCAGGGCTTCAAAAAACCAGCTGGTATGCGCGAGATGCCATTTGCAAGGGCTCGCTTCGGTCATGGATTGCAGGCACTGGTCCTCCGGCGACAGCGGCGCGGCAAGCCGAAGCGTATGGGAGCGCACGGCGCGGTAGGCCTCGTGGGCATGGACTCGCGCCAGCGATCGGGAGGGAAGGGCATGGTCTGGTAAAGGATTCATGAGTCATTGCACGGGTCGGGATGGCGGTTCGTCGACATCAGCAATTTCCATGCCGGGCCTTCCGCGCTCGCATCATGGCCATGCCGGGCCGAGCGGGCAATAAAAAACCCGCAGAACCAATGTTCATGCGGGTTTTTGGGCTTCATGGGCAGTTATCGACGCCCATGCAAAGCATATGTCTGGTAGGCAGTACTGGATTCGAACCAGCGACCTCTACGATGTCAACGTAGCGCTCTAACCAACTGAGCTAACCGCCTAAGAAGAACAGCATTCTAAACCAGATTTTTCATCGCTGTCAAATAGCGGCCAGCCTGGCGCGGCCAGGCCCGCAGGCGCCGTGCATGAAAGAGCATTTTTGCAACGGATTGGCACAAAAACCGGCCCGGATGGCGGGATTCACGCCCGCATGCGGCATGGGCGGCGGGGCGTGGTGTTACACTGGTGTTTTGAAATTTGCACGCTTGCCCCCATACAGCATGAACACGACGCGAACTACGACCCGGCATTTCTAGCTGTCACCGCGTTCCTGTTTACCCGCTTGCTAGCAATAAACAACGATACACCCAAAACGCGGCGAGTGCCGCGTTTTTGCATTTTCAGGACGACTTATGGTTCAAATCACCTTGCCCGACGGCTCGCAGCGCGAGTTTCCGGGTCCCGTCTCGGTCGCCGACGTTGCGCATTCCATTGGTGCCGGCCTGGGCCGCTCCGCGCTTGCCGGCCGCGTCGCCATGGATGGGCGGGAACCACGGCTGGTCGACACCAGCTTCGTGCTCGACAAAGACGCGCAGCTTGCCATCGTCACCGCCAAGGATCCGGAAGGCCTGGACCTGATCCGCCATTCCACGGCCCACTTGCTGGCCTATGCCGTCAAGTCGCTCTTTCCGGATGCGCAAGTGACCATCGGCCCGGTCATCGACAACGGCTTCTATTACGATTTCTCCTATAAGCGTCCTTTCACGCCCGAAGACCTGGAGGCCATCGAAAAGAAGATGGCGGAACTGGCCAAGAAGGACGAGACCGTGACGCGTGAAGAATGGCTGCGCGACGACGCCGTGGCCTTCTTCAAGAGCATAGGGGAACACTACAAGGCCGAGATCATCGCGTCGATTCCGTCGAACGAGCCCATCAGCCTGTATCGCGAAGGCGATTTCATCGACTTGTGCCGCGGCCCGCACGTGCCGTCCACGGGCAAGCTGAAAGTGTTCAAGCTGATGAAGGTGGCGGGCGCCTACTGGCGGGGCGACAGCAACAACGAGATGCTGCAGCGCATCTACGGCACCGCCTGGGCCACCAAGGAAGAGCAGGCGGCCTATCTCACCATGCTGGAGGAGGCCGAACGCCGCGACCACCGCAAGCTGGGCCGCGAACTGGATCTCTTCCACTTCCAGGAAGAAGCGCCGGGCCTCATCTTCTGGCACCCCAAGGGCTGGATCCTGTGGCAGGAGGTCGAGCAGTACATGCGCGCGGTCTACCGGGACAACGGCTACCAGGAAGTCAAGGCGCCGCAGATCCTGGATCTCTCCTTGTGGAAGAAGACCGGGCACTGGGACAACTATGCCGAAAACATGTTCACGACCGAGTCCGAGAACCGGGTGTACGGGCTCAAGCCCATGAACTGTCCCGGGCACGTGCAGATCTTCAACGCCGGCCTGCATTCGTACCGCGAGCTGCCCATACGCTACGGCGAATTCGGCCAATGCCACCGCAACGAACCCTCAGGCTCGCTGCACGGCATGATGCGGGTACGGGGCTTCACCCAGGACGACGGCCACATCTTCTGCACGGAAGACCAGTTGCAGGACGAATGCGTGAACTTCACCGCGCTGCTCAAGAAGGTGTACGCCGATTTCGGGTTCACCGAGATCCTGTACAAGGTGGCGACCCGGCCCGAAAAGCGCATCGGCTCCGACGAAGTCTGGGACAAGGCCGAAAAAGCCCTGATGGACAGCCTGGACCGCACGAATTGCGAATACGAGGTATCGCCGGGCGAGGGCGCCTTCTACGGCCCCAAGATCGAATACACGCTCAAGGACGCCATCGGGCGCCATTGGCAATGCGGCACCATACAGGTGGATTTCTCCATGCCGCAGCGGCTGGGCGCCGAGTACGTGGACGCCTCCGACCAGCGCAAGACGCCGGTGATGTTGCATCGCGCCATACTGGGTTCGTTCGAGCGCTTCATCGGCATGCTGATCGAGAATCACGCGGGCGCCATGCCCGTTTGGCTGTCGCCGGAGCATGCGGTGGTATGCTGCATTTCCGAAGCGTCGGCCGATTATGCCGCGGAAGTCGCCCTAAGCCTGAAAAAACAAGGGTTTAGAGTCAGTTCGGATTTGCGCGGTGAAAAAATCACCCGTAAAATCCGTGAACACAGCATGCAGAAGGTGCCGTACATTCTCGTCGTCGGCGAAAAAGAGCGCGAAGGCGGCAAGGTGGCGGTGCGTGGCCGAGGCGGAATAGACCTGGGGGTCATGTCCCGGGAAGATTTCGCCCGTCGCCTTCAAACGGAAATCGAAGTCCGCCACAGCGGGCAAGCCTGATTTTTACCGCCGGGGCGCCCCAAGGTAAAAACGCTTTTTTATAACTTTTAGGAGTCTTAGACATCGCAACCGAAAAAGCACATCGCATCAATGGTGAAATTCGTGTCCCCGAGGTGCGTCTCATAGGAGTGGATGGAGAGCAATTGGGGGTATTGAAAACCTCCGAAGCCCTTCATCTGTCGGAACAGCACGAAGTCGACCTGGTTGAAATTGCGCCCAATGCGTCGCCGCCGGTCTGCCGGCTGATGGATTACGGCAAATTCAAGTACCAAGAACAAAAGCGCCAGCAGGAAGCGCGCGCCAAGCAAAAAATCATCCAGGTCAAGGAAGTCAAATTCCGCCCCGGAACCGACGAAGGCGACTACCAGGTCAAGCTGCGCAATCTGCGCCGCTTCATCGAGGAAGGCGACAAGGCGAAGGTCACGCTGCGCTTCCGCGGCCGTGAAATGGCCCACCAGGAACTCGGCATGCGAGTGCTCGAACGCGTTCGCGACGACTTGGCCGAGCTCTGCCAGGTGGAAGCCATGCCCAAGCTGGAAGGCCGGCAAATGGTCATGGTGCTGGCTCCGCGCAAGAAGGCGACGGCCGGCAAAGCGGGCGAAACCGTCTCCTGATCCTGAATTCTTCAACATGTCCCGCGCCGGCGCGTGTACGGCGCGGGAATGCACGCAGGTGTCCCTCATGCATGTATTGTTCATTATCGATCCTCTACCGTCGCTCAAGGCCTACAAGGATACGTCGGTCGCCATGATGCGCGCGCTGGCGGCGCGCGGCCACACGATCAGCGTGGCGTACCAGGGCGGCCTGTACATCGACGAGGGGGTGGTCATGGCCGAGGCCATGGGCATCGATCTCGTCCAGGGCGCGGACTTGCACGAACATGCATGGTGGCGGCCCCGGGGCAATGTGCAGGAAACCCGGCTGTCCGAGTTCAGCGCGGTCCTCATGCGCAAGGATCCCCCCTTCGACATGGAATACGTGTACGCCACGCACCTGCTGGAATACGCGGAGGCCCAGGGCGCGCGCGTGTTCAATTCGGGCGCGGCGCTGCGCAACCACCCCGAGAAGCTGGCGATCACCGAATTCGCCGAGTTCACGGCGCCCACGCTGGTCACCCGCAACGTCGTCCGCCTGCGCGCTTTCCATGCCAAGCACCGCGACGTCGTCGTCAAGCCGCTGGACGGCATGGGCGGCACCGGCATCTTCCGCTTGCAGCCCGACGAGCACAACCTGAGCTCCATCCTGGAAATGCTCACCGGCTTCGGCACGCGCACCATCATGGCGCAGCGCTATATCCCCGAGATCACCGACGGCGACAAACGCTTGCTGCTGATCGCCGGGCAGCCGGTGCCCTACGTGCTGGCCCGCATTCCCCTGGCCGGCGAAACCCGCGGCAATCTGGCGGCGGGCGGCCGCGGCGTGGCGCGCGAGCCCACCGCCCGCGACCTTGAAATCGCGCAGGCCATCGGCCCCAAGCTGGTCGGCAGGGGGCTGCTGCTGGTCGGCCTGGACATCATTGGCGATTACGTCACCGAGGTCAACGTCACCAGCCCGACCTGCTTCGTCGAAATCACCGAGCAGACCGGCTACGACGTGGCCGCCCATTTCGCGGCGGCGCTCGAGCACGCGGTAGGCCTCTGACATGGCCCGCATCGCGCTCGTCATGCACGAGCCGCTGGGCGCGGCATTCAAGGCCTGTGCCCAGCACGTGCTCGGGCAGGAACCCGAACTGACCGTGTTCGACGTGCCGCCCGATGCCGATCCGGACGAGCTTTCCGTGCGGCTGGCCCGCATCCTGCTCGACCATGCGGCCGACCCGACGCTCATTCTTTGCGATATATTTGGCGCAACGCCTTTCAATATCGCCAAGCGGGCGCTTAAACTGGCAACCGAACGCGGCATGGTCGCGCACCTCATCACGGGCACCAACCTGTGCATGGTGCTCAAGGCCCTGACCGAACAGCAGGAAAACCCCGAACAGCTCAGTGAGACCGTGCGCCTCGGCGCGCTGCGCGGCATCGTCGACGCAGACCAGTTCAACTGAGCCAAAAGCAACAAGAGTCCTATGGCAACCGTCGACATCGTCATCAGCAACAAGCTCGGCCTCCACGCGCGCGCCGCCGCCAAGCTCACGCAGCTGGCCAGCCGATACAGCAGTGAAATCTATATCGCCCGTGGCGCGCAGCGAGTCAACGCAAAGAGCATCATGGGCGTCATGATGCTGGCGGCCGGCCTGGGCGTGACCGTCAAGGTCGACGCCACCGGAGACGACGCGGAACAGGCCCTGCAGGACATCCAGGCCTTGTTCGCCAACAAGTTCGGCGAACAGGAATAGCGCCTCGCGATCCCATCGTGCCGCAATGACCGCCACCACTACATATCGGCAGCCGAGCTTCTGCGCCATGCTGTGCATGCACGGGCAGGGCGTCGTAAAGGGCTATGCCATCGGCAAGGCGGCGGTCATGAGCGCGGCCGCCCTGGAAGTCGCGCACTATCGCATCGCGCCCGAGGACGCCGAAGCCGAATGCGAGCGCCTGAAGTCCGCAATCATCGTCGCGCGCGACGAATTGCAGCACATGGCCGCCACGCTGCCGGACGACGCGCCCCGCGAGCTGGGTCCCTTGCTGACCGTGCACAGCCTGCTGCTGGACGACCCCATGCTGTACCAGCAGACTTGCGGGCTCATCCAAGAGCGCCTATACAACGCCGAATGGGCCCTGACCAGCCAGGGCCAGCTCCTGGTCGAACAGTTTTCCCTGATGGACGACGAATACCTGCGCGAGCGCGCGGCGGACATCCGGCAGGTCATAGAGCGGGTGCTGCGCGTGCTGTCGGGCTCGACGGCGCTACTGGCCAATCTCGACGGCGACGCGTCCAACGAGCCTTTCATCGTCGTGGCCCGGGACATCTCGCCCGCCGACATGCTCCGGCTGCGCGGCGGCCGGTTCGGTGGCTTCCTGACCGACCTGGGCGGGCCGACCTCCCACACGGCCATCGTCGCGCGCAGCATGAACGTGCCGGCCGTCGTCGGCCTGGGCCATTTCCGCGCCCTGATACGGGACGGCGACACGCTGATCGTCGATGGCTTCTCGGGCGCGGTCCTGGTCAATCCGCCCGAGCGGGTGCTGGCGGAATACCGCCGGCGGCAGGCCGACTACGCTGCCGAGCGGGCGGAGCTGGCCTTGCTGCGCGATGCGCCGGCCATGACGCTGGACGGCATCGCGATCAAGCTCGAAGCCAACATCGAATTGCCCGACGAGGCCGTCGCCGCCGTCGAGGCGGGCGCCGACGGCATAGGCCTGTTCCGCAGCGAATTCCTCTTCATGGGCCGCCCCGACCTGCCCACCGAGGAAGAGCAATACCAGGCGTATGCCTCGGTCGTGAAGACCATGGGCGGGCGGCCGGTCACCATCCGCACCCTGGACCTCGGTTCCGACAAGACGCTCGACGGCGACGTCACGGTCGCCACCAATCCGGCGCTGGGCCTGCGGGCGATCCGCTACTGCCTGGCCAACCCCGAAATCTTCGCCACCCAGCTGCGCGCCTTGCTGCGCGCGTCCCAGCACGGGCACGTGCGCATCCTGATCCCGATGATCTCGCACATGCATGAAGTGCGCGCCACGCGCCAGGCGATCGAATCGGCGCGCCGCGAGCTCGACGAACGGGGCGTGCCCTACGGGCGCGACTATTCCCTGGGCGCCATGGTCGAGATACCGGCCATCGCCATCGCCATCGAGCCCTTCGTCGAATCGCTGGACTTCCTGTCCATCGGCACCAACGACCTGATCCAGTACACCCTGGCCATCGACCGCGGCGACACCGACGTGGCCGACCTGTACGACCCCATGCATCCCGCCGTGCTGCGCCTGATCGCCCACACGATCAATGCCGGAGAGCGCGCCGGCAAGCCCGTGGCGGTGTGCGGCGAAATGGCGGGGGACGCGCGCATGACCAAAATGCTGCTGGGGCTGGGCCTGACCGAATTTTCCATGCATCCGCAGCAGTTGCTCGATGTCAAGAAGGAAATCCGGCAGGCCCATACGAACGCCTTGCGGGTGAAGGTCGCATCGGCGCTGAATCGGGCGGAGCGCATCGATCTCGCGGCCTTGCCCTGACGCTCAGCGGTGGTAGGCGGTCTCGCCGTGCGAATGGATGTCCAGCCCTTCACGCTCGGCATCGCCGCCGACCCGCAAGCCGACAGCCTGGTCGGCGATGAAATAAGCCAGCCAGGCGACGGCCGCGGACCAGACCACGGTGATCAGCACGCCTTCCAGCTGCAGCCATAGCTGGCCGGGTATGGCCGCCATGCTGTCCAGGCCGGGGCCGCCCAGGGCCTGGGCGTTGAACACTCCGGTCAGCAGCGCGCCCACGATGCCGCCCACGCCGTGGATGCCGAACACGTCCAGCGTGTCGTCCGCATCGAGCATGCGCTTCAAGCCGTTCACGCCCCAAACGCAGGCCGCCGCCGTCGCCACGCCGATGACCAGCGCGCCGCCGGGGCCCACCAGCCCGGCGCCGGGGGTGATGCCGACGAGGCCCGCCACGGCTCCGGAGATGCCGCCCAGCAAGGACGGATTGCCCTTGTGGATCCACTCCACGACCGCCCAGGAAAGAATGCCCCCGGCGGTGGCGATCAAGGTGTTGAAGAAAGCCAGCGCAGCGGTTTCGTTCGCGCTCAGCGCCGATCCGGCGTTGAAACCGAACCAGCCGACCCAGAGCAGGGCGGCGCCTATCATGGCCATGGGCAGGTTGTGGGGCTGCATGCCTTCGCGGCCGTAGCCGATGCGCTTGCCGATGAAGTAGGCTCCCACCAGAGCGGCGACCCCCGAATTGATGTGGACGACGGTGCCGCCCGCGAAGTCGAGCGCGCCGCGTTCCAGCAGCCAGCCGCCCGGGCCCCAGACCATGTGCGCGATCGGCACATAGCAAAGCGTCATCCAGATCGCGGTGAACACCAATACCGCCGCATAGCGCGCGCGTTCGGCGAAGCCGCCCACGATCAGCGCGCAGGTGATGCCGGCGAAGGTCGCCTGGAACGACGCGAAGCTGAGCTCGGGCACCGTGCCCGACAAGGCGAACCCGCCCGAGGCCAGGTCCAGCATGCCGCTGAACAGCAGGCGGGAGAACCCGCCCACGATGGCATTGCCTTCGGTGAAGGCGAGCGAATAGCCGTACACGAACCACAAGACGATCGCCAGCGCGAAGACGGTGGTCACCTGGACCAGTACGGACAGGACATTCTTTGCGCGGACCAGGCCGCCATAGAAAAGGGCCAGGCCGGGCACGGCCATCAACAGTACCAGCAGGGTCGAGACGCTGACCCACGCCAAATCGGCTTTATCCATTATTCAACTCCTGTATGCGGACGGGCCTGTCGGCCAGTGCCCGGACCGCGGTATCAACGGGTTCATGGTTGCGGTTCACAGCGCGCTTTCGCCGGATTCTCCCGTCCGGATCCGGACCGCTTGATCGATGGGTGTGACGAAAATCTTGCCGTCGCCGATCTTGCCGGTGTGCGCGGCGGCGCATAGCGTCTCGATGGCCCGTTCCACGATGCCGTCGGCCACGGCCATTTCCAGTCGCAGCTTGGGCAGAAAATCGACGGTGTATTCCGCGCCCCGGTACAGCTCGGTGTGCCCCTTCTGGCGGCCGAAGCCTTTGACTTCCGTGACCGTCATTCCCTGGATGCCGATTTCGGACAGCGCCTCCCGGACCTCGTCCAGCTTGAACGGCTTGATGATGGCGGTAATGAGCTTCATTGCGTTTCCTCATGGTCATGAACTGATGAGAGGGTCAACGCAATACCTGTGCCAACTTTTGTCGCGGGCCGCTCCGCGGGCCGCGACGTGGATGGAGCGCTGAACTGGTGCATCCAGGCGCCGCCCGCACCGAAACAGGGCGCTCGCAGCGTGCACAAAACTGTAACCAGACGAGAGGGTGGAGCGGCTTTTGTATCTTGCTGTGATGGTCCGGATCGCCCGCGGAGCGCTGGAAAGCCCCGCCTGGCATAGGTTTGGGGCGCAATTGCGGAAATCGGGCGCGCCCGCCTGAAATCAGGATTTACACGGCCTGGCGCTTGACCCCGCAACGCGTCGCTAGAATTGTTACTAAGCCATTTGTAACGCGCACGCTGCTGCGCAGCCGCTGAACCGCTCGTCGCAACGGGATAGCGCGCAATGGCGAGCGACGTTGAACAGTGAGGAAACCATGGAAAGAACTCGTACACATTTGACCCTGATCGCGATGGCCGCGTCCATGAGTCTGCTGGCCGCATGCTCCAAGGGCGAAGACGCCGAGGCTCCGATGAACACCGCGCCTCCGGTCGAAACGCCTGCGCCGGCGCCCGCGCCGGAAACCGCCCCCCCGCCGGCCCCCAGCCCGGCGCCCGCGCCCAGCCCCGCGCCGGGGCCCACGCCTTCGGACGTGCCGCCGCCGTCGTCGGGCATGGCGCCCTCCGAAGGGCCCACCGCCGGCGAGCGCATGAAGGAATCGGCCAAGCAGGCGGCCGGCACGGTGGCCGCCAAGGCGGGCGAATTGAAGGACAGCGCCGCCCAGAAGGCCGGGGAAGTCGGCGATGCGATCCGGCAGGGCGCCGCCAAGGCCGACCGTGCCATCCAGGAGTCGATCGGCAACGGCAACACCTATGCCTCCGGCAACGCCGCGTCGTCCGGCCAGACCAAGCCTTGATTCTTCGGCAATGCTCCGTTTTTTCATTACACTTACAGTCTCGTGCGATTGATTCGCCGATTTGAACGAACTGGAGAATGCCATGATTCATCGCACCGACTGGATGGAAGACTTTCAGAAGAACATCTCTGAGCTCATCGCCAAGAGCCCGGCCGCCGACATCGAGCGCAACATCAAGGCCATGATGGCGCAGACATTCTCCCGTCTCGACCTGGTCACGCGGGAAGAATTCGACGTGCAGGCGCAGTTGCTCGAGCGTGCGCTGGCCCGGATCACGGCGTTGGAGTCCCGCGTCCAGGCGCTTGAAGGCCGTCCCGACACGCCGTTGCAGGCCGGCCCCACGGCCACCGGAACCGAGTGAGGTTTCGGCGGGTCCGGGGCTGCGCGGCCCTGGGCCCCGGCCGCTGGACGGCGGCCGGCGCGGCTCCGTGCCTCTACGCATGGACCGATGCGCGGCAAACGCAAGCCGCAAGGCTCTTGCGCATCCCATAATCTCATGCATGGCGCCGAATCCCAGGCGCATCGCATGAGGTCATCCATGTCCATCGCCATATTGGCCAGCCGGGCGCTATACGGCATGCAGGCTCCGCCCGTGCGGGTGGAAGTCCACGTCGGGCCGGGCCTGCCCGCCTTCCATCTGGTGGGGCTGCCCAGCGCGGGCGTGCGTGAAAGCCGCGAACGCGTCCGTTCCGCCATCATCAACAGCGGCTACGAATTCCCCCCGGGCCGCATCACCGCGAACCTGGCGCCCGCCGACCTCCCCAAAGAATCCGGCCGGTTCGACCTGCCCATCGCCTTGGGCGTGCTGCTGGCATCCGGGCAGGTTCCCATGCCCGGCGGCTCGCCCGATCTGCGCGCGCACGTGTTCGCGGGCGAGCTCTCGCTCACGGGCGCCATCGTTCCCGTGAACGCGCCGCTCGCCATCGCCCTGGAAGTCGCCCGCGATTCGCCGGAAGCCGTCCTGGTCCTGCCGCAGGGGTGTGCGCAAATGGCGGCGCGGGTGCCCGGTTTGCGGGTGCTGGGCGTGTCCACGCTGGCGGAGCTCGGCGCGTATTTCAGCGGGGGCGGCGGGCTCGAGGCCGCCCGGCCGGCGCCGTGGCCGGACGAGCCCGAAGCGGAGCTCTGCCTTTCGGAGCTGCGCGGGCAGGCGCAGGCTCGCCGCGCCCTGGAAGTCGCGGCGGCCGGCGGCCACAGTTTGCTGCTGTGCGGGCCGCCGGGCACCGGCAAGAGCATGCTGGCGTACCGGCTGCCCGGGCTGCTTCCCCGGCTGGCCATCGAGCACGCCCTCGAAGCGTCCGCGCTCGCCAGCCTTGGCGGCGAGCGCAAGCCCTTGAGCAATCATCCGCCTTTCCGCGCGCCGCATCACTCCGCTTCCGCGCCCGCGCTGGTCGGGGGCGGGGCCCATCCCCGGCCCGGCGAAATCAGCCTGGCCCATCGCGGCGTTCTATTTCTGGATGAGCTGCCCGAATTCCAGCGGCGGGTTCTCGAAACTTTGCGCGAACCGCTGGAAACAGGCCGGGTGGCCATCGCCCGGGCGGCGCGCACGCTGGTGTTCCCGGCCGACTTCCACCTGGTGGCCGCCATGAATCCTTGTCCCTGCGGCTGGCTGGGCCACCCCCGCAAGCATTGCGGCTGCACCCCGGATCAGCTCTCCTCCTATCGAAGCCGTTTGTCGGGGCCGCTGCTGGATCGCATCGATCTGCAGATCAGCCTGCCCGCGGCTACCGGCGACTGGATGGATGAACCGCCGGGCGAGGCGTCGAGCGGGGTCAGGCGGCGGGTGCATCGGTGCCGGGAGCGCCAGCACGCGCGGCAGGGCTGCGTCAATGCCAAGCTCGGGGTGGCGCAGCTGCAGGCGCATTGCAGGCCGGATCCGGCGGCGGAGCGTTTGCTGCGCGAAGGCATGCAGCGCTGGGTGTGGTCGGCCAGGGTGGTCCACCGGGTGCTCAGGGTGGCCCGCACGTTGGCGGATTTGGCCGAGCAGGACGAGATCCTGGCGGTGCATGTGGCCGAGGCGGCCCAGTATCGGCAGCCATGGGCCGATTGAGAGCTGGCGCGCATGCGCCGTGGTTGCTTGCGCCCCAGTCCCCATTAGACAAAACCCAAAATTCCATCATATAATCAAGGGCTTTTCCTAGAAACGTTGCGTGTTTACGGAACGGTAGGGGAAAAGCCGCAGCCTTGGGGGTCCCGGTTTTGCAAAACAGGGGGCCCGCGGGCACAACCAATAAGTGGGTTTTGGGTCATGCAAGCGCAGCCAGCAAGTTTTGGCGGCCACCCGGATTCACCAATCACCGAGTTACATCATGCCTAAGATGAAAACCAAAAAAGGCGCCGCAAAGCGCTTTAAGGTTCGTGGTAGTGGTTCCATCAAGCGGGGCCAGGCGTTCAAGCGCCACATCCTCACCAAAAAGACGACCAAGAACAAGCGCCAACTGCGCGGTTCCGCCGCGGTGCACGACTCGGACGTCGCATCGGTCAAGGCAATGTTGCCTTTCGCTTGATTAACGGAGATCTACTATGCCACGCGTAAAACGCGGCGTCACTGCACGCGCCCGTCACAAAAAAGTCATCAAAGCCGCCAAAGGCTACCGCGGCCGCCGCGGTAATGTCTTTCGCATCGCCAAACAGGCGGTCATGCGCGCAGGCCAATACGCCTACCGCGATCGCCGCAACAAAAAGCGCACCTTCCGCGCCTTGTGGATCACCCGCATCAACGCGGCATGCCGCGAGCTGGGCATCACATACAGCGCATTCATCGCAGGCACCAAGAAAGCCTCGATCGAACTGGATCGCAAAGTGCTGGCCGACATGGCCGTCAACGATAAGGCAGGCTTCGCAGCCGTAGTCCAGCAAGCCAAGTCCGCTTTGGCAGCCTGATCGATTTCGATTCTGTATCATTGTGAACGGGGCTCAGTCGGGCTCCGTTTGCATTTGGAAAAGCGATATATGACTTCTTCAGTGGATGACCTGATCGTTCAGGCAAAAGAACAGTTCGCCCAGGCCGGCGATGCGGCCGCCCTAGAAAACGCCAAGGCCCGCTTTCTCGGAAAGCAGGGCGCCTTGACGGCGATGATGAAAAGCCTGGCCCAGCTGCCGCCAGAGCAGAAAAAGGCGGAAGGCGCCCGGATCAACCAACTGAAGCAGCAAGTCGAAACCCTGCTCAACGAGCGCCGCGCCGAATTGGCGCAGGCCCAGCTCGATCGCCGCCTGGCGTCCGAAACCATCGACGTCACCCTGCCGGGGCGCGGGCGCGGCGTGGGCGGGATACACCCGGTCATCCAGACCTGGCAGCGCGTCGAGGCCATTTTCCGGTCCATCGGCTTCGATGTGGCCGACGGCCCCGAGATCGAAAACGACTGGACCAACTTCACCGCGCTGAACAACCCGGAAAACCATCCGGCGCGCTCCATGCAGGACACCTTCTACGTCGACATGCAGGACGCCCAGGGGCTGCCGCTGCTGCTGCGCACTCATACCAGCCCGATGCAGGTGCGCTATGCGCGCATGCACCAGCCGCCCATCAAGGTCATCGCTCCGGGGCGCACCTATCGCGTCGACAGCGACGCCACCCATTCGCCCATGTTCCACCAGGTCGAAGGCCTGTGGATCGCCGAAGACATCTCGTTCGCCGACCTCAAGGGCGTCTACACCGACTTCCTGCGCGAGTTCTTCGAAACGGACGATCTGTCGGTGCGTTTCCGGCCGTCTTTCTTCCCCTTCACCGAACCCTCGGCCGAGATCGACATGATGTTCACCTCCGGACCCAACCAGGGGCGCTGGCTGGAAATCTCCGGCTCCGGGCAGGTGCATCCCCAGGTCGTGCGCAATTTCGGGTTGGACCCGGAACGCTACATCGGCTTTGCCTTCGGCTCCGGTCTGGAGCGGTTGACCATGCTGCGCTACGGCGTGAACGACCTGCGCCAGTTTTTCGAGGGCGATCTGCGCTTCCTGCGCCAGTTCAATCGCTAAGACCCGACACCGAATCCGACGAGTAAACCTATGCTATTTCCAGAATCGTGGCTGCGCGCTTTTGTCAATCCGGACCTCGACACCGACGCCCTGGCGCATCGTCTCACCATGGCGGGCCTGGAGGTCGAGGGCACGGCGCCCGCGGCGCCGCCGTTCAGCGGCGTCGTGGTGGCCCGCATCCAAGAAATCGCCCCGCACCCCAATGCCGACAAGCTCAGGGTCTGCCAGGTGGACGACGGTTCCGGCGCCATGCTGCAGATCGTATGCGGCGCGCCCAACGCCGCGGCGGGCATCAAGGTGCCGCTGGCGCGCGTGGGCGCCGAACTGCCCGGCGGCATGAAGATCGGCAAGGCCAAGATGCGCGGCGTGGAGTCCTCGGGCATGCTGTGTTCGGCGCGCGAGCTGGGCCTGTCGCAAGACCATGCCGGCCTGCTGGAGCTCGATGAGGACGCGCCCGTGGGCGCCTCGCTGCGCGATGTCCTGGATCTCGACGATACGGTGTTCGAGCTCAAGCTCACGCCGAACCGCGCCGACTGCCTTTCCATCCTGGGCGTTGCGCGCGAAGTATCCGCCCTGACCGGCGCGTCGCTGTCCTTGCCGCGCTTCGACCCCGTTCCCGTCACCTTGCAGGACCGCCTCCCGGTCGAGGTCCAGGCGCCCGATCTGTGCGGGCGCTTCTGCGGGCGCGTGATCCGTGGCGTGAACGCCAGGGCGCAGACGCCGGCCTGGATGAAGTCGCGCCTCGAGCGGGCCGGCCAGCGCTCGGTCTCCGCGCTGGTCGACATCTCCAACTACGTCATGCTCGAACTGGGCCGCCCCACGCACGTGTTCGACCTGCGGCGCATCCAGGGCGGGCTGACGGTTCGCTGGGCGCGCGCCGGCGAGCGCCTGGAACTGCTGAACGGCCAGATCGTCGATCTGACGCCCGACGTCGGCGTCATCGCGGCGGGCGAGGTCGTCGAAAGCATGGCGGGCATCATGGGCGGCGAGGCCACCGCCGTCACGCTGGACACGACCGACATCTACCTGGAAGGCGCTTTCTGGTGGGCCGAGGCCATCATGGGCCGGCCGCGCCGCTACAAAGTCAGCTCCGAAGCCAGCCACCGCTTCGAGCGCGGCGTCGATTTCGCCTCGATCCCCGAACACCTGGAGTTCACCACCCGGCTGCTGATCGACATCTGCGGCGGCCAGGCCGGCCCGCTGGACGACCAGCTCGTCAATACGCCGCCGCGCGAGCCGGTCCGCATGCGCCTGGATCGCTGTCACCGCGTCCTGGGCGTGCCCGTATCCAGGGACGAGGTCGCCGGCATCTTCACCAGCCTGGGCCTGCCGTTCCAGATCGAAGACGGCGACGTGTTCGTGGTCACGCCGCCCTCGTACCGTTTCGACCTCTTCATCGAGGAAGACCTGATCGAAGAGGTCGCCCGCATCTACGGCTTCGAGCGCATTCCCGACGTGCCCCCCCGTGCGCGCGCGAAAATGCGGGTCGAACCCGAGACCCTGCGCGGCCCGCACGCCCTGCGGGCCCGCATGGCGGCGCAGGACTACCAGGAAGTGATCAACTTCTCCTTCGTCGAAGAGGCCTGGGAACGCGACTACGCCGGCAACGCCGACCCCATCCGGCTGATCAACCCCATCGCCAGCCAGCTGGCGGTCATGCGTTCCAGCCTGATCGGCGGCCTGGTGGCCAACGTCATCCACAATGCCAACCGCAAGCAAAGCCGCGTGCGGGTCTTCGAGCTCGGCCGCGTGTTCACGCGCGATGCGTCCGTCGCCGACGGCGACCTGGCGGTGGCCGGCGTGAGCCAGCCGCAGCACCTCGCCGCCGCCGCCTGGGGCCCGGCGGTCGACGAGCAATGGGGCGCCGACACCCGGCCGGTGGATTTCTTCGACGTCAAGCGCGACCTGGAAAACCTGCTGGGCGTGCTGGCGTCGCGCTTGCGCTGCATCCCGGCCCCGCATCCCGCCCTTCATCCGGGGCGGTCGGCGCGCCTGGAGATCGACGGCCGGCCCATAGGCTGGCTGGGCGAGCTGCACCCGCGCTGGGCCCAGCAGAACGACTTGCCGCATGCGCCGGTCGTGTTCGAAATCGACGCCGACGCCGTCTCGGCCGTGCCGCTGCCGGTGCCGTCGGAGGTGTCGCGCCAGCCGGTGGTGATCCGGGACCTGGCGGTGTGGGCGCCCGACGGCGTCTCCTGCCAGGATTTGTTGGACACACTCGCCCGCAAGATTCAAACTAATGCTAATCTTGGCATCGTCAGAGACATCAGATTGTTCGACGTCTGGCGTGACAAATCCGCCCAAAACCCAGAGAAAAGCATGGCTTTCCGCTTCTGGCTCCAGGATCGCGAAGCCACGCTGGACGACGCCACCGTCGAGCAATGCCTTTCAATGCTGCTTGAAGCGCTGGTGGGCGCCCACGGCGTACGCCCGCGCACTTAAGGAGCCCTATCTATCATGAATCCGGATCGCACCCTGACCAAAGCGGAACTGGCCGAGCTTCTGTTCGACCGCGTGGGCCTGAACAAGCGCGAAGCCAAGGACATCGTGGACACCTTCTTCGAGGAAATCCGGGAATCCCTGGCGCGCGGCGTCGAAGTCAAGTTGTCCGGCTTCGGCAATTTCCAGGTGCGCGACAAACCCCCCCGGCCGGGACGCAATCCCAAGACGGGCGAGGTCATTCCCATCGCGGCGCGCCGCGTCGTGACCTTCCATGCCAGCCAGAAGCTCAAGAGCGTGGTGGAAACGGCCGGCAAAGCCGCGCCCGACGCGGAATGAGCAAAAGCCGGGCAGGGCGGCCGCCGGCCGGCCCCCTTACATTGTGGTCTTCTAAACGGCATACAATCTGCACATGAGTACTAGCGAAACTTCGGTCACCTTGCCTCCCATACCCGCCAAACGCTATTTCACCATCGGCGAAGTCAGTGAGCTGTGCGGCGTCAAGCCCCACGTTCTGCGCTACTGGGAGCAGGAGTTCACGCAGCTCAAGCCGGTCAAGCGCCGGGGCAACCGCCGCTACTACCAGCACCACGAAGTGCTGCTCATCCGCCGCATCCGCGACCTTCTTTACGAACAGGGCTTCACCATCAGCGGAGCCAGGAACCGCCTGGGCGACCTGAACGACGTGCCGCGCGACCAGGACGCCGCCGTTCGCCTGAGCGCGGCCGAATTGCAGGGCTTGCGCAACGACCTCGCGCAGCTGCGCGACATGCTCGACGACGCGCTCGAGCCCCGCGACGGCGCGGAGGCTCAAGGCGGACTGCAGCTTTCCTGATACACGCTTTCGGCCCGCGCCGCCGACAACGTCAACAATTGTCAAGGCGCGCAAAAACGCTTGGACAAACCAGGGCGGGGTACCTAGAGTTCACGGTATATGTGTCTCGTATACCGTACCCAAGCGTCCGGCGACTGTTTGAACGATCAGATGTTGCTGGTGTACGCAAAACAGTTCCTGGCGTCCAGGTTGTCGGATCCTCCCAAGCTGGAAGAGGTCGCCGCCGTGTTCGGCGTGTCCAAATATCGCCTGACGGAGGTCTTCAAGAGCTCGCTCGGCACCACCGTGGCGGGTTTCCTGCGTGAGGAGCGCATGCGCCGGGCGCAGCGCCTGCTGGCCCAGACTTCCCTGGGCCTGGAAGCCATCGCCCGGCAGGTGGGTTTTTCCTGCGCGGCGAACTTCTCGAACGCCTTTCGCGAATACGTGGGCGTCTGGCCCAGCGAGTTCCGCGACAACGCCCCGCTGGAGGCGCTGACGTCCATGCAGGGGGCCGTGCGCTGGACGTCGTCCAGGCCTTGAGCCCGCGCCGGGGGTAGAATCATGCCCATGAGAACCGGTGCCGTGCGCGGCCGCGCGCAAGACGAACCAAAGGTGCTTCGACATGACACTCTCGGTATTTGACATATTCAAGGTCGGTATCGGCCCGTCCAGCTCGCATACGGTCGGGCCGATGCGGGCGGCGCGCAATTTCGTCCGCAACCTGCGGGACAGAGGCCTGCTCGACCGGACCGGGGCGCTGTCGGTCGATCTGTATGGTTCGCTGGCCGAGACGGGCAGGGGCCACGCCACCGACGTCGGCATCATGCTGGGCCTGATGGGCCATGCGCCCGACACCATCGAGCCGGATCGCATCGGCCCGCTCATCGCCGGCGTCCGGCAAAGCGGCGGCCTGTCCATCGCGGGCACGCATCCCATCGCCTTCGACCCCGAGCGCGCGTTCTCCTACCGCATCCGGCCGCTGTCCGAACACCCGAACGGCATGCGGTTCCGCGCTTTCGCCGGCGACGGCCGCGAGCTCAGCGCGGAGCGCTACGTGTCCATAGGCGGGGGCTTCATCCGGGCGCTCGATTCCATCGAGACCGATGAAAGCACGCCGCAGCATGATCCCATGCCTTACCCCTTTTCCACCGGCCAGGGCCTGCTGGACCTGTGCGCCGGCACCGGGCTGTCGATCGCTCAGATCATGCGGGCGAACGAGGCCGTGCTGGCGCCCATCGAACAGGTCGAAGCGCGCCTGCTGGCGATCGCGAGTGTCATGAACGCATGCGTGGACCGAGGCATCGGCCTGGGCAACGACCAGGCCGATGCCTTGCTGCCCGGCGGACTGAAAGTCCGGCGGCGGGCGCCTTCGCTGTTTCGCGAACTGCAGCGCCGGGACGACAGCAACGACGGCCTGCGCGCCATGGAGTGGGTCAATCTGTACGCCATGGCGGTCAATGAAGAAAACGCCGCGGGCGGGCGCGTGGTCACGGCCCCGACCAACGGCGCCGCCGGCCTCGTGCCCGCGGTGCTGCGCTACTACCAGACCTTCATTCCATCATGGAGCGAGGCCGGCGTGGTCGACTACCTGCTCACCGCCGCGGCCGTCGGTTTCCTCTACAAGGAAAACGCCTCGATCTCCGGCGCCGAAGTCGGCTGCCAGGGGGAGGTCGGCGTGGCCTGTTCGATGGCCGCGGCGGGGCTGGCCGCCGTCCTGGGCGGCACGCCGCGCCAGGTCGAGAACGCGGCCGAGATCGGCATGGAGCACAACCTGGGGCTGACCTGCGATCCGATAGGCGGGCTGGTGCAGATACCCTGTATCGAGCGCAACGCCATGGGCGCCGTCAAGGCGATCAATGCCGCCCGCCTGGCGCTGCAGGGCGACGGCATACACCACGTTTCCCTGGACGCGGTCATCGAAACCATGCGGCAGACCGGCGCCGACATGCGCAGCAAGTACAAGGAAACCTCGCGCGGCGGGCTGGCGGTCAACGTGGTGGTGTGTTGACGGCCGCCGGCGCGGTGCCCAGCGCCACGACCCGGCCTATGTAGAGCACGGGCCCGGACGGGTCGGCGCTGCGCGACCCGCCTTGGGGTTCCAGCGTCATTTCGAAGATCTGCCCCACGCTCACGGAGCCCAATAGCTCGGCCGGCACCGTGACCGGGCGGTTCGGGTCGATGAGCCCCAGGGAGCGGGGCTGCGGCATGCCCGCCGTATGGGTCCAGAGCTGCACGGAAGCGTCGGGCGGCACGTCGGTGTTCACCTGGGGCATCATGTGGACGTTCTGCTGATGATCGATGGTGAGCACCCAGGCGGGCGTGGAGCTTTGCCCGGGCGCCTGCAGGACGGCGGCCTGGGTGGGCGCGACCTCGAGTATGGTCACGGGCGGCGCCGACGGCTTGGCGGGCGCCAGCCCGAGCACCAGCGCGATCCCCGCGAAGACCACGGTGCTGAGCCGCCAGAACCAGATGTTCCCGCCCTTGCCGGCCGGCCGGGCGTTCCCGGCGCCCCGCGCGGCTTGCGGCGGCTCGGGCGCCGGGGACGCCGGGCCGGCGTTC
>NZ_JACCEM010000017.1 GCF_013416525.1 Parapusillimonas granuli | reverse complement strand
GCCCGGGCCCGCGCCTTTGGCCGAGCCCGCCTCGGCGCCGCCCGGCGCGCCGGCCTGGGCTCTGCTGGCCGACGCGATCTCGTTCTGCCGCGCCGCGCCCGCGGGGTCCGTTCCCGCCCCGGCCTGGCCCTGGCCGCCCAGCAGCGGGCGCCTGCCCTGGACGGCGGCTGGCTGGTCGCCATACAGCGTCAGCAATGCCAGGATCGTGCGGGCCGCCCGTCCCAGTGTGGTGGGCGCGGAGGGCGTGAAAGCGGTGTTGGGAGCGTTGCGCGCCTGCAGCAGTTCGGCGGCGCGGGCGTCGAGCTTGGCCTTGTCGACGGATTGGCGGCCTTGCTGGCCGGCCTGCGAGGCGGCGCGATCGACGGCTTCGCGCGGGTGCCTCAGGGTTTCATTGCGCGCCGCATGGGCTTGTTCGGGATTGGCGGCTTGGGTGACGGCATCCGGCCGGGCGCCGGTGGCCAGATTGGCCTGTTGCGACAGGGTGGTGCCCAGGACGGCGTCCAGCCGCTGCACCAGCAAGGTGCCAAGGCCCGAGGGGCCGCCTACGCTCATGAGTGCAGATTAAGGGCCGGGGCGCAATAGGTTTGCAGCACGGCGTGCTGGCGCTTCATGTTGCCGATGAGCGCGCCGAGGCGGCTGAGTTCGGGCGCCGCCAGGCTGCGTATGGTGGCGTCGTCGTTCAGTATCCGGGTGAGCAGTTCGCGCCGGGCCTGGCGATCGCTGTCGTCCAGGTGGTCCAGCTTGCGCAGCGATTCCACGGCCGCCTGGTAGCGTTCGCCCAGCGCGACGACTTCGTCCCAGTGGCTGGCACGAGCTTCGCGCAGCATCTGGCTGGAAATGTCGGCGATGGCTTCGTAATAATGAAGAACGGACGAGATTTTGCTCATGGTGATGTCGCCGGACCGAGCCGCCGATTGTTGGATTGCGCGATACATGCAAGCATAGGGAATTCTGGAAAATATGCTATAGGACACATGGCGGATGCAGGCGGAATCAGGCCGCTCCTTCGGTCTTGGCCGGGTCCACGGCGCTGCGCCAGGCGGAGCCGATGTCCTTCAGCATTTGTTCCGCCAGGTCCAGCTTGGCGGGGTCCACGTGCAGGTTGGCCAGCATCAGGTTGCGTATGATCAGCTCGTAGCTGGCAACCAGGTACTTGGCGACCTCGCCGCCCGCTTCCAGGTCGACCGACGCCTTCAAGCCCGAATCGACGATGTCGATGGCCTTGGAAATCGCCATGCCGCGGCCTTCGATGTTGTTGTTTTCCATGTGCAGCCTGGCCTTCAGTATGGCTGCCTGGGCGCCATTGAACAAAAGGGTGATCAGGTGTTCCGGGCTGGCGCTGAGCACTTCGGTTTCCAGGCCTATGTTGGCATAGGCCTGGACGGAATGCCGGCGCTTCGGGCCGCGTGCAATGGATGAGTAGGTCATTTGTCGTTGCTGCTGGAGCTTAGATTGTTGAGCATGGCCAGCTGCTGCGTCAGGTAGCTGCTGACCGAGTTCATTTGCGCCATCATGGTGTCCAGCGCGGAGAACTGCTTGCGGTAGGATTCCATCTTGGCGTCGATGCGCAGCGTGGCCGCGTCGTACTGCTTGCCGAGGTCCTTGAGCGTTTGCGAGATGCTGTCGGAGGCGTTGGCGATGATGCCGCCGCTCTTGGTGAATTCGGTGGCGACCGCGGCCATGCGCGAGCTGATGCCGTTTTCGCCGGAGAACAGCTTTTCGACGTCGGCCATGTTGTCTTTCAGCGCGGCGGCGAGCTTCTTGTCGTCGATCTTGAGGTTGCCGCTGGCCGGGTCGGTGGTGATGCCCAGCTGCGACAGGTTGGCGATGGCGCCCGAGGCGGCCACCGGATTCAGCGCCGAGCGTATCTGCGTCTGCACGCGCCGGGCCAGGCTGTCGCCGGTCAGGGCGGAGCCTTGCTGCGAGTCCACGTCGTAAGACGTCAGGGTCTTGATGATGCCCTGCAGATTGTTGTAGGCGTTGACGAAGGTGGTGATGGCCTTGGACGTCACGGTGTCGTCGCGGGTGATCGACAGCGTGTTGGTCTTGCCGGCTTCGGTTTCCTTGCCGAGCGTGAGGGTGACGCCTTCGATGGCGTCTTCGATCGTGTTGCTCTGGCTGGTGATGTCTATGCCGTTGATGGACAGCTGCGCATTGTTCGCGGCGGTGACGGCCAGCCCCGAACCGCCGGCCGGGGCGCCCGCGCCGAAGCCGATGAGGTTCTGCAGCTTGGAGAAGTCCGTTGCGCCGCCGGTGTCGCCCGCGGCCACGGTGATGTCCTTGACCGCCGCCTGCGTGCCGGTGTCCTTGGCGGTGATCAGCAGGCGGTGGGGCGTGCCCGAGCCGTCGTTCACCATGGTGGCCGACACGCCCAGCTTGGCATCCGCATTGATGGCCTTGACCAGGCCTTCCATGGTGGCCTGGTCGCGCGACAGGGTGAATTCCTTGGACTCGTTGTTTTGCAGGGTGACGGTGATCTTGACCGAGCCGTCGGCCAGCTGTTCCTTGCGGTCGGCGTAGCCGCCGCTGGTAAGCGTCTGCGACGTGGCCAGCTGGGTGATGTTGACGCTGTACTGGCCCGCGATCGCCTTGTTGGACGCCGTGGCGGTGAAGGCGTCGGTGTTCACGCTGGTTTTCAGGGCGCCGAAGGTCTCCGACTTGCCCAGGGCGTCGGATGCCGTTTTCAGGGCCTCGATGGAGCTTTTGATGGTCCCATAGGCCGTGAGGCGGCTCTGGTAGGTGGTCGCCTTGGATTCCAGCAGGGCCAAAGGCGCGTTTTCGACTTTGCGCAGGTCCTCGAGCAGCTGGTCCACGGGTAGACCCGAACCGACGCCTATTGATGAAATAGCCATATAGAAACTCCAGTTGTAGGCATTGTGCCGCAAGGCCTGCCGACCCAATGCCTATGTTAGCGGGCTTTAGACTTGTCAGTTTGAGCGTTTACCCTGGCCCGCCGGCGGGGTTGCGCTTTCGGGGGCTCAGGCTTTGGTGTCCACCAGGCTGCCCTGCAGCTGCACGATCATCTTGGCCACGCGGATGACGGCGTCGCTGGGCACCGTGCGGATCACGTCGCCGGTTTCGCTGTCGACGATGGACACCACCAGGCGCTGCGCCTCGTCGTCCATGTCGAAGCGCATGCCGGTCGCCCAGGCTTTCATGCTATCGTTCAACGCTTCGAGCGCTTTTTCCAGAGACGGGTTTTCGGCGCCGGCGCCCTGGCCGTTTTGCTGCGATGTGGTTGCCGTGCCGCTGCCCTGCGCCTCGCTGCCGGGCGTTACCTGCACCGCCGGTTCGGGAAGCGACGGTGGCCGTTCCATTTCGGCGGCCATTTGTCCGAACTGCGCCGCTGGCAGGCTGGAACCAATTGGATTCACCATGCTGAAGCTCCTGATCAAGGGATGGGGCCCGACCCCGTATGGGGTCCGACCCCGGCTATTGCGAAGGTAACGGCAGGCGGCCCAAAAACTTTAATCCGGGGAATAGGCGATGAATCTTTGCACTGATTCCAATAACGCGGCCGGCGCTTCCGGCGGACAATATTCCCCTGAACTCTAGTTTTTCTTTGCGCATGCCCCGTACGCCCAGTACCGAAGACCGCCTTGTCGGACAGTACGCCCCTCTGGTTCGCCGCCTGGCGCTGCAGCTCGTCGCACGGTTGCCGGCCAGCGTCGAGGTCGACGATTTGCTGCAGGCCGGCATGATGGGCTTGCTGGACGCCGTGCGCCGGTACCAGGAAACGGCCGAAGCCCAGTTCGAGACGTATGCGATCACGCGCATCCGGGGCGCGATGCTGGACGAGCTGCGCAGCCAGGACTGGCTGCCGCGCAGCGTGCGCAGCAAGTCCAAGAGCATCGAGCAGGCCATCCATGCGCTCAGCCACCGTCTGCTGCGCCCGGCGACCGAGGCCGAGATCGCCGAGGAGCTGGGGATGACGCTGGCGGAATACCAGGCTTTGCTGGAGGAGGCGCGCGGCGTCCAGGTCATTCACTATGAGGATCTGGTGCGCCAGACCGGCGACGGGGCCGATCCGCTGGAGGGCAGGGTGGCGCAGGACGCCGATGCGCAGGCGCCGCGGTGGTCCAATCCTCTGGACCGGCTGATGTCCCAGGCTTTGCGTTCCGCGCTGGTGGCCGCCATCGGGAACCTGCCCGAGCGCGAAAAGTTGCTGTTGTCGCTGCAGTTCGAGCAGGATCTGAACCAGAAGGAGATCGCGGCGGTGCTGGGCGTGACGGAAGGCCGGGTGTCGCAGATCCGGTCGCAGGCCGTGGCGCGTATCCGGGCGGCGCTGGCGGATAGCCATTGGCAGGACAGCCCCGGCGAAGAGGCGATGCATTTGCTGCTTTAGCGGCCTGCAACGCACCACGTCCCACCATATTCTTGAGACCAAAACACACATCCACTCACATTTCTCAAAAAGATATATAATAAATGTATCTTTATACGATCAAGCGTGGACGCCATGGACATCGACCGATTCAAACAGCACCATGTAGACATATTGAAAGGCATCGCCACCCTGCGCCGCCTCGCCCATGGCGGGGTCGTCGATCACGCCAGGGACATCGCGCGGGAACTCGGCGCCTTGAGCTCGCTGGTGCAGCTGCACCTGGCGATCGAAGACCGCATCCTGTATCCCAGCCTGCAGAAGGGCGGCGACGCGCAGCTCGCGGCCATGGGCAAGGCATACCAGGAAGACATGAAAGGCATCGCCCACGCCTACATATCGTTTTCGCGCAAATGGGGCCTGGCCGCCGCGCTCGCCAAGGCGCCCGAGGACTTCCGCAACGAAGCCAACTCCGTCCTGAAAGCGCTGCATGCCCGCATGCAACGAGAAAACACCGAGTTCTACCCGGCCATCGAGAGGGCGGAATGAGCGAAGCATCCAATTGGCGGCCTCTATGCCGCCATTTCTTCAAATCATCTAGCTAATAATAGAAATAAAATCAATCTGGTATTTTCCCTAGGATTGCCTGTCGCAAGACGAGATCCGTCCTGCATGGGGCATTCCATCCCTTCACCTTGAGAGTATGTCGCATGAAGCGGGTCAAAAGCCTGACTGTTAAAGCCAAATTGATTGGCGGTTTTCTTGTCGTCGCCGCCGTGGCCGCCCTGATCGGGGCCGTCGGCCTGTTCGCCCTGGGCAGGGTGGACAATCTGGCCATCCAGATGTATGAGCGCGAAATCGTGGGCTTGCGGTATGCGGCCGACACCCGCGGCCAGGTCATCGGGGCGGGCGGCGCGGTGCGCGCCGTCATGCTCGCCAAGACCGAAGCCGAGAGCCAGGCCGGCATCGAGCTCCTGAAACGGCGCTTCGCCAACGCCTATGCCAACCTGGAGCCGCTGGACGGCCTGTTCGTGACCGACACCGGAAAGGCCGCCGTGCGCCAGGCGCGGGCCAGCATCCAGGAATTCGAGCGCGCCGCCTTGCAGGCCGTGGCCCTGGACCGGGATACGTCGTCCGCCCAGGCCGCGCAACAGGTCCAGAAGGCGCTGGACCTGATGGCGCGGGTGGAAACCGAAATGCACCAGCTGGTGGACCGCAAGCAGCAGAACGCCAAGGCGCTCGACGAGGAAATCACCCAGCTTTACCGCGACATGCGGGTGCTGTCCCTGTCGCTGACGGCGGCCGGCGTGCTGCTGGCCATCGCGCTGGGCTGGCTGCTGACGCGCGGCCTGACGCGCCAGCTGGGCGGCGAACCGGCGGACGTCGCGCGCATCGCCACCGCCATCGCCAAGGGCGACCTGACGAACGAAATAGACCAGAGCCAGGCGGTGGACGGCAGCATCGTCCAGGCCATCGCGCGGATGCAGTCCTCCCTGCGCGAGGTCGTGGCGGCCGTGCGCTCCGGCAGCATCAACATCGCCGGCGGCTCGTCGCAGATCGCGGCCGGCAGCACCGACTTGTCGCAGCGGACCGAAGAGCAGGCGGCCAACCTGACCGAAACCGCCTCCGCCATGGAAGAGCTCGCCGGCACCGTCAAGAGCAATTCGGACGTCGCCCAGCAGGCGGCGCAAATGGCCCAGTCGGCCAGCGGCGCCGCGCACCGGGGCGGCAGCGTGGTGAGCGACGTGGTGCACACCATGGAAGACATCAACGCGGCCTCGCGACGCATCGTCGACATCATCGGCGTGATCGACAGCATCGCCTTCCAGACCAATATTCTCGCGCTGAACGCGGCCGTGGAAGCGGCGCGCGCCGGCGAACAGGGCCGGGGCTTCGCGGTGGTGGCCAGCGAAGTGCGCACGCTGGCGCAAAAAAGCGCGGCGGCGGCCAAGGACATCAAGTCCCTGATCGACGACAGCGTCGCCAAGGTGGAGGCGGGCAGCCAGATGGTCGATGCGGCGGGCGAAGCCATGCGCGAGATCGTCCAGCAAGTCCAGCGCGTGACGGACCTGATCAGCGAAATCAGCGCCGCCACGAGGGAACAGACGACCGGCATCGCCCAGGTCAACGAAGCCGTGCTGCAGCTGAGCGACGTCACGCAGCAGAACGCCGCGCTGGTGGAAGAGTCCGCCTCGGCCTCGGGCAGCCTGAACGAACAGGCGGGCGCCCTGGTGGAAGTGGTGAGCGTCTTCAGGCTGGGGCAGGAGCACGAACTGCAGCGGTCGGCGCAGGGCGTGGCGGCCGCGTCCGCCAGACCGCAGGACGCGCGATCCTCGGGCAGGGCGATTCACGCCCAGACGGCAGCGAGGGCGCCGGCGGCCCAGTCCGCGGCCGGCCTGAAACCGGTTCCGCCGAAGCGTTCCCTGACCATGGGCAAGCAGGAGCCCGTGCGCGAAGAGGAATGGGAAGAATTCTGACCGGAACCCGAGGTTCCAGGGCCCGTCGATGCCGACCGGCCCCGGGGCCGGCCGACGTCAACCCGCCCTAGCCCTGCGTCATCGCCACCGCGGCGGCCGCCGCGGCCCGGTCGGCGACGCGGGCCAGCTTGCGCGATTCCTTGAGTATGGTGTTGGCATAGCCGCGCGCATTTCCCGAGTACTTTTCCAGGGCCTGGTGCAGGCTGCCGCCCGCAAGTTCCAGGTACTCTTCGAGAATGTCCGCGCCCACCCGGATGTTCACCCTGGGGTCGAACAGCGACTCGGAAGGATGCAGCTTGTCGCTGTGCCAGCGGCGAATCACCTGCATCAGCCCCTGGGCGCCCTGGCGGCTCTGCACCCTGGCGCTCAGCGAGCTTTCCTTTTGCATGATGGCGATGAGCAGTTCGGGGTCCAGGCCCTCGCGCTTGCCGGCTTCTTCCCAGGCCAGGTTCACATATTCCCGCAGCGTCTTCGGGGATCGCCCCCATTTCGCCGCGAGGTAGCGGACCTGGGCCTGTTTGCTGGCTTCTTCAGTGAGGGATTGCAGTTCCCGTTCGCCGGGCTGGTCTGGCTTGGCGTCCGGCAGCGCCGTGGGGTCCGGCCATTCTTGCAAGGCCATTTGGGCGGCGGGAGCCACCTGGATGCCGGCGGAAAGCCCCCCGGCGTGGGCGCCCACGGGCGCAAGCAGGCACACGCTCGCGCATAGTCCCGTGATGGTCAGGTATTTTCGAGTGCTGAACGCTGTGTCGTGGGCGAACTTCAGAAAGGTGGTTGAGGCGGTTTTGACTATCATCGATCCATGGCATCCGGCGCCCAGTCCGTGTCCGCCGAAGGTTACCCGGTAACCCGGCCTTGCCAATCGAATTGGCCATGGACACATGAAAGGACCTGCGTTCGCCCGCTTGAAGCCGAACGCGGTTGGATGCATTTCAGTATTGACAAACGGCGCCTGGCGCCGCGCTTTTCCTTGCGAATCATAGCATTGTCGCGGCGGCTGTCCCGCTTCCGGGTGTAAGAAAACGAAACGAGCCCGCCGCGCTTCCTCGCATCTAAGGGTTTCTACGGTCTGGATCACGGCGTTCTTTGCCTTTACGATACGATTCAAAGTGGTATGTACCAGTTGAGTTTTGAAGCGTCGCACTTCCATCAAACCGGCAGCCAACACATAGGAACCACATCATGGCTTTTCCAACAACCGATATACGTCGCGGCATGGCTTTGTTGTTAATGGGCCTGGCGGGCACGCTGGGCAGCGCATCGGCGGCGGCCGACACCGTCAGAGTGGGGTCCAAGAATTTCACCGAGCAATACGTGCTGGCCGAAATCTACGCCCAGGCCTTCGAGGCCGAGGGCATCAAGGTGGCGCGCAAGCTGAACCTGGGCGGCACGCTCATCGCCCACAAGGCCCTGCTTGAAAACCAGATCGACTTCTACCCCGAATACACCGGCACCATGCTGCTGGCGGTGCTGAAGGAAAAAGTCATGACCGACCCCGGCGCCGTGTACGAGCGGGTGAAGCAAGCCTACGCCAAGCAGGGCATCGCCGTGCTGGACCAGGCGCCCGTCAACAACACCTATGTGCTGGTCATGATGCCCGGGCTCTCCAAGAAGAACGGCGTTGCCACGCTGTCCGACCTGGCCACCCACGCGCAGAAATGGACGCTGGGCGCGGGGCCCGAATTCCGCGATCGCGAAGACGGGATTCCCGGCCTGAAACAAAAATACGGCATGAACTTCAAGTCCGATCAGCAGCTTGCCATAGGCTTGCGCTACCGCGCCCTGAAAGACAACCAGGTCCAGGTCGTCAACGGCTATGCCACCGACGGCATGATCAGCGCCATGGGGCTGGTGCGCCTGAAAGACGACAAGCAGCTCTGGCCGCCTTATTTCGTGGCGCCGGTCGTCCGCCGGGAAGTCATCGACCAGAACCCCAAGGTCGCAACCGTCGCCAACAAAGTCAGCGCGATGCTGAGCGACGAAGTCATGTCGCGCCTGAACTATCTGGTCGACGGCGAAAAACAGGAGCCGGCGGACGTCGCCAGGGACTTCCTGAAGTCCAAGGGAATGGCGAAATAACATGCCTGGAACCAGCACTCCGCCGCGCCGCGCAGAGCTCATGCCGGAACGGCCCTCCATCGTGCTGAGCGGCGGCGGGCTGCGCATCGAAGACGTGCTGCGCGTCATGCGCGAGCGGCCGCCGGTCGCCGCCGAACCCGCCGTGCTGCGCAGGCTGCAGCAAGCGCGCCGCGTGGTGGAGCAGCATCTCGGCTCCGGCGCGCCCGTCTATGGCCTGACGACCGCGCTGGGCGCCAATGTGGGCAAGGCCATCGCCCCGTCCGAGCTCCAGGCTTACCAGTCCCGCGCCATACAGGCCCGCAGCGTCGGCATCGGCGAGGCCGCGAGCGACGAGCTCGTGCGCGGCGTGCTGTTCACCCGGCTCGCCGGCCTGAGCACGGGCGGGTCCGGCATCTCTCCCGAAGTGTTCGACGCGTTGCTGGCCCTGCTCAACGCGGGCATCTGCCCGCTCATTCCGCGGGTCGGGTCCATCGGCGTCGCCGACCTGCCCGCCATGTCGCACGCCATGCTGGTCTTGATGGGGCAGGGCAGGGCGCGCGTCGGCGGCAAGGAAGTCGACGGCGCGCAAGCGCTGGCGGATGCCGGCCTGGCGCCGGTCGCCCTGGGCCCCAAGGACGGGCTGGCGCTGATCAGTTCCAACGCCTGGTCGGTCAGCTGCGCCATCCACGCCTTCGACCAGGCCGGCCAGGCGCTGGCCAATCTGAGCCGCGCCGCCACGCTCACCATGGAAGGGTTCCGCGCCAATCTGTCGCCGCTGGACGCGCGCGTGCAGGCGGCGCGGCCGACGCCCGGCCAAGCGGCCGCCGCGGCGCACATCCGGGCCTTGCTGGACGGCAGCGGCCTGTGGGAAAAAGGCGCGGCCCGGCGGGTGCAGGATCCTCTCTCGATACGCTGCGTCGCCCAGATCCATGGCGCCGTGCTGTGGGCGCGGCAGGGGCTGCGCGAGCACATCGAATGCGAACTGAACGGTTCCGGCGACAGCCCCCTGGTGGTCCAGGAGCCGGACGAACTGCTGTCCAGCAGCAATTTCCACATTCCCGGCCTGGCGCTCAGCCTCGAAGCGCTCGGCGTCTCGCTGGCGCAGGCGGCCTCGGCTGCGGTGCAGCGCTGCCTGCGCCTGTATTCCCCGGGCGCCAGCGGGCTGCCCATGCAGCTCACGCAGCACGGTCCGGAGCATTCGGGCTTCGCAACCGTCCAGAAGACCCTGACCGCGCTCTGGAGCGAAGTGCGCCATCTCGCCAACCCCGCCTGCCTGGATTTCTTTCCGGTCTCGGAAGGGGCGGAGGACCACGCCCTCATGGCGCCCGGCGTGGCCGCAAAAACCGCGCGGCTGGCCGAGCGCGTGACGATGATCGCGGCCATCGAAATGCTGAGCGCCGCCCAGGCCGTGGACCTGGCGCAAGTCTCGCCCCGGGGCGCCGGCACCCGCGACACCTATGCGCGCATCCGCGCGACGGCGCCCGTGCTGGACGGCGACCGCCCCCTTGGGCCCGACATGGACGCAATCATAGGCATGCTGCGCGAGCGCCCCTTCGATCCGCCCGAGGAGGCGGCGCCATGAACTGGCTGATGCGCAACTGGGAAAGCGTGGCCGTGGCCTTGTGGCAGCACATCGCGATATCCGGCTCGGCGCTGCTGATCTCGCTGGTGGTGGCTTTCCCCCTGGGCGTGCTCGCGGCGCGCCATCCCCGGGCGCGCGGCGTGATCCTGGGCGTCACCAGCACCTTGTACACCATTCCGACCATGGCGCTGCTGGCCCTGCTCATTCCCATCGTCGGACTCGGCCGCACCAACGCCATCATCGCCATGGTGCTGTTCTCGCTGCTGGTGCTCACGCGCAACATCATGGCGGGCATACAAGGGGTCGCGCCCGACATCGTGGACGCCGCCAAAGGCACGGGCATGACTTCGTGGCAGGTGCTGGCCAAGGTGGAGCTGCCGCTCGCCATGCCGGCCATCGTCGCGGGCCTGCGGGTGGCCGCCGTGACGGTCATCAGCGTCACGGTGGTGGCGGCCTACGTCAACGCCGGCGGCCTGGGCACGCTGATTTTCGAAGGCATGGCCAGCGATCACGCGCCCAAGATCTGGGTGGGGGCGCTGACGGCCTGCCTGCTGTCGGTCGCGGTCGACGTCTCGCTCGCGCATGTCGAAACCCGCCTCGGGAGGCGCGCGCTATGAACCTCCTGCTCGAAACACTGCAATTCGTGCAGAACAACGGCGATCGGGTCATCGACGCCGGGATCCGGCACGTCAACCTGTCGTTTTCCGCCTTGGTGCTCGCCTCGCTGTTCGCCATTCCCGCCGGCATATGGCTGGCGCTTTCCGGCCGCTACACGCTGCTGGTCATCAACATCGCCAATGTGGGGCGCACGGTCCCGTCCCTGGCGATTCTGGCCCTGGCGATGCCGCTGCTCGGCACGGGCTTCACGCCCTCGCTCCTCGCCCTGGCGCTGCTGGCGGTTCCGCCCATCCTCATCAACACCTACGTGGGCTTCAACGGTGTGGACGCCGACACGATAGACGCCGCGCGCGGCGTCGGCATGCGCGAATCGCAGATCACCCGGCAGGTGCGCCTGCCCCTGGCCCTGCCGATGGTGTTCGCCGGACTGCGGACGGCGGCGGTGCAGGTCATTTCGGGCGCCGTCCTGGCGGCCTACATCGGCGGCGGCGGATTCGGGGAATTCATCACCAGCGGGGTGGCCATGATGGCCATGCCCATGCTGCTCGTGGGCGCCGTGCCGGCCACCATCCTGGCCATCGCGGTCGACGCGCTGTTCGGCGTCTTGCAGAAAGCCATGACACCCAAAGGAATCAGAACTTCATGATACGCATCGAAGGCTTGAGGAAGCAGTTCGCGGGCTCGGCGCGTCCGGTCGTCGACGGCCTGGACCTCGACATCCAGGAAGGCGAGCTCTGCGTGCTGATCGGTTCGTCGGGCTGCGGCAAGACGACCACGCTGCGGATGATCAACCGCATGATCGAGGCGGACGCCGGCCGCATCGAGGTGTCCGGCCGCGACGTCAGGCGGCAGGATCCCGTCGAGCTGCGCAGGCATATCGGCTATGTCATACAGCAGGTCGGCCTGTTCCCCCATCAGCGCATTGCCGACAACATCGCCACGGTGCCCCGGCTGCTGGGCTGGAAGCCCGCGCGCGTCCAGGAACGCATCGACGAACTCCTGACGCTGGTGGGCCTGGAGCCCGCCCAGTACCGGAACCGCTACCCGCGGGAGCTTTCCGGCGGCCAGCGCCAGCGCGTGGGCGTCGCCCGGGCCCTGGCGGCGGACCCGCCCGTCATGCTCATGGACGAGCCCTTCGGCGCCATCGATCCGATCAACCGCGTCAACCTGCAGGACGAGTTCCTGAACATCCTGCGCAAGCTGAAGAAGACCATCGTCCTCGTCACCCACGATATCGACGAGGCCCTGAAGATGGGCGATCGCATCGCCATCCTGCATGAAGGCAAGGTGCTGCAGTCCGCCACGCCGGGCGCCTTGCTGAACTCGCCCGCCAACGAATTCGTGGCCTCGTTCCTGGGCGGCGGGCGCGCGCTCAAGCGCCTGGCCCTGCTGCGCGCGCAAGACGTATGCGCCCCGGGCCCGGCGCCGGCCGGCAGCCCCGTGATCGCAGCCGGCGGCTCGGCCGGCACGGCGCTGTCCATGCTGCTCGAATCCGGCGGCGACGCGCTGAGCGTGCGGGACGCGGCGGGCGGGGACGTGGGCCACATCACCATCCAGACACTGAAGGCCAACCTGACCAGGACGGACAGCAATGAGCGAGCATGAAAAGCAGAAAGCCATCTATGAAGACGTCGAGTCGGAATTGCGCCGCGCGATCGAGAACGGCGGCTGGAAGCCGGGCTTCAAGCTGCCCTCCGAGCGCGAGCTGGCCGAGCGCTTCCAGTGCGCGCGCATGACCGTGCGCCGCGCCCTGCAGGAGCTACAAACCGAAGGGCTGATCGCGCGCCGGCATGGGTCGGGCTCTTATGTCGCCGACCTGCAGCCCATGTCCAACATCCTGTCCATCAAGGACATCCACGAAGAGATCGCGGGCCGCGGCCACGTGCATCACAGCGTGCTGCTGTCGCGCAAGACCCTGCGCGCGACCGCCGCCGTCGCGGCGGCCATGGACATCGAGCACAACTCGCCCGTATTCCACTGCAAGCTGATCCACTACGAGAACGGAACGCCCGTCCAGTTCGAGGAACGCTTCGTCAATCCCGAAGTGGTGCCCGAGTTCATGAGCCTGGACCTGGGCAAGCAGACGCCGTCCAGCTATCTCTTCAAGCACGCGCCGCTGACCGCCGCCGAGCAGGTGGTCGAAGCGGTCAACGCCGACGAGGCGATGGCGGCCCATCTGGGCATCGAGGTGAATGCCGCCCTGCTGAAGATATCGCGCCGGACCATTTCGCAAGACAAGGTCGCGTCGCTCGCCAACCTTTACCACCCCGGTAACTGCTACCGCATCATTGGAAAATTTTCCGTGGCCTGACGCGGGCGGCATCACAGCCTGGTCCGCCAGGCAAACTTACGAGGAAATGCCATGAAGATCATTCCCACCCTGGTCGCCGCCTTCGCAATGGCCGCGCCGGGCATTGCCGCCGCCGCGCAGGCACAGGCGGCCGCCTATCCGAATCGGGCCGTGACCATCGTCGTGCCCTACCAGGCCGGCGGCGTCGCCGACGCCCTGCCGCGCATGGTCGGAGAAAAGCTGGGCAAGAAATGGGGCGTGCCCGTGATCATCAAGAACACGGTGGGCGCGTCCGGCAACATCGGCATGGACAGCGTGGCCAAGGCGAAGCCCGACGGCTATACGCTCGCCCTGGCGCCGGCCGGCAACCTGACCGTCAACCCCTTGCTGTTCACCAACCTGCCGTTCGACACGCAAAAAGACTTCACCCCCGTCACCTTGCTGGCCACCTCGCCCAACGTGCTGGTGGTCAACAGCAAGCTGGACGTGCATACGGTCAAGGAACTGGTGGACCATGGCAAGAAGCACCCCGACAGCCTCAGCTACGCGTCCCCCGGCGTGGGCAGCGGCGCCCACCTGGCCGGTGAGCTGTTCAACCAGCAGGCCGGCCTCGCCATGCTGCACGTGCCCTACGGCGGCATGGCGCCCGCCGTCAACGACCTGGCCGGCGGCGTCGTGAACGTGATGTTCGCGGGCGTATCGACCGTCGTGCCCCATATCCAGAGCGGGAAACTGCGCGCCATCGCCATCGCGGGGCCGCAGCGCCTGCCCGTGCTGCCCGACGTGCCCACGGTGTCCGAAAGCGGGTACCCGGGCTTCGACGTGACGTCCTGGTATGGGCTGGTGGCCCCCGCGGGCACGCCCGAGGCCGCCATCCAGAAGCTCGCGGCGGACATCGGCGAGGTCCTGAAAGACCAGGACATCCACCAGAAATTCGCCCAGCTCGGCGTCACGCCCTCGGGCATCGCGCCCGACGCGTTCGCGGCGCTGATCCGGGACGAGACCGAAAAGTGGTCGGACATCGTCCGCAAGGCCAACATCAAGCCCATTCAATAAGCACGCTACGCCGTGAAGGAGAATCAGCAACATGCAGTCTATTGACATCACCTACCTCAATGGGCCGGATATCGCCGCCCTGGGCATCACCGACCAGGAAATCCTGGCGGCGGTGGAGAAAGTGCTGGACGCCCAGGGCCGCGGCAAGACGGTCGTGGAACCCCGCGTGCACCTGGTGCCCGAATCCTCGGACAAAGGCCACTTCAACGTCCTGCGCGGCTACATCGAGCCCCTGGGCGTGGCCGGCGTGAAGGTGGTGAGCGACTTCGTCGACAACTACAAGCAGGGGCTGCCGTCGGAAATGGCCATCCTGAATCTGTTCGACCCCGAGACCGGCAAGCCGCTGGCCATCGTCGACGCCACCTCGATCACCGACATGCGCACCGGCGCCATGACCGCCCTGGGCGCCAAGCACCTGGCGCGCAAGAACAGCAAAGTGCTGGGCCACATCGGCGCGCGCGGCACCTCGTACTGGAACGTGCGGCTGCTGGACAGCCTGTTCGACTTCGATGAGATCCGCGTGCACTCGCGGCGCCCCGAAAGCCGCAACGCCTTCGGCGAGCGCCTGGCGCGCGATCTGGGCAAAACCATCAAGGTCGTGGACGACTGGGAATCCTGCGTGCGCGGCGCCGACATCGTGGTGGAGGCCTCGCGCCTGCCCGAGCCCGCCCCGCTGCTCAAGACCGAATGGATCAAGCCGGGCGCGCTGGTCATGCCCTACGGCACGATGAGCGCGGTCGAGCTGTCGCTGACGGACATCATGAGCAAGGTGGTCGTGGACGACTGGAGCCAATGCCGCAAGGGCCTGCCGTTCGGCGCGCTCCGGGCCCACGTGGACAGCGACCGCGTGACCCAGGAAAACCTGCATGCCGAGCTCGGCCAGATCGTCGCGGGCCTGAAGCCGGGGCGCGAGAACGATGAGGAAAACATATTGTTCTGGCACCGCGGGCTGTCGATCACCGACATCGCGCTGGGCCAGGCCATGCTGGACAAGGCGCGCGGCATGGGGCTGGGCCAGACGCTGAACTTCGCCCGGTACTGACATGCTGATCACCTCTACCCGCCTGTACGACGCCACGCCCTCGGCGCGGGACGCCTGGACGGCGCTCTTGAACGCGGCATACCTCCAGGCCGGATTGCGGGTGGAGTTCATTGCGCACGCCTGGCCGACCCCCGTGGGCGAGCTCTGGGAACGGCCGGGGCTGTGCGGCGCCTTCATGTGCGGCTGGCCCTTCGCCCAGGCCCTGCGCGCGGGCAGGAACTTCCAGGCCGTGGCGAGCGTCGTGCCCGACTGGCCGGAATACGGCGGCCTCGCCCGCTATCGCAGCGAATTCCTGGTGCGCGACGACGCGCCCTGGGCCACGCTGGAAGACGCCTTCGGGTCGCGCTACGGCTGGATGGTGCGCGATTCGCAGTCCGGCTGGAACGCGCCCCGCGGTGTGCTGAAAGACCATGCCGCGGGCCGCGCGGCCGGCTTGTTCAGCGAGTCCAAGGGCCCCTATGGAAACCCGCGCGGCCTCATCCGCGCGCTGCGGCAGCGGGAAATCGACCTGACGGCGATCGACGGCTGGTACCTGGACCTGCTGCGCGCCCATGACCCGCCGGCCCTGAGCGGCCTGCGCACGCTCGCCCACACCCCCTGGACGCCCAACCCGCTGCTGGTGTGCTCGCCCGACGTCGACCGCCATGCGGCCGCGGCGCTGGCCGAGGCATTGACCGGCATGCACAGGGACCCCGCCGGCGCGGCGCTGCTGCGGCGCGCGCACGTGGAAAGATTCATTCCGCCGGACGTCGACGCCTACCGGGTGACGCTGGACGCGGCGGATCAGGCGCTGCGCGCCGGCTACCCCGAAATTAGATGATTGATTAGCAAGAACAGGATACTGAAATGACAAGCCTTGATACCGAAGCGAACCAAGCCGCCGACCCCCGCCATGATCCGCGGCGCCGCATCGCCGCGCCCACCGGCGGCACCCTCAACTGCAAGAGCTGGCTGACCGAAGCGCCGTTCCGCATGATCCAGAACAACCTGCATCCGGACGTGGCCGAACGGCCGCAAGACCTGGTGGTCTACGGCGGCATCGGCAGGGCGGCGCGCGACTGGGCATGCTTCGACCAGATACTGGCCACGCTCAAGACGCTGGAAGACGACGAAACGCTGCTGGTCCAGTCCGGCAAGCCGGTGGGGGTGTTCAAGACCCACGCGGATGCGCCCCGGGTCCTGATCGCCAATTCCAATCTGGTGCCGAAATGGGCGACCTGGGAACACTTCAACGAGCTGGACCGGAAAGGCCTCTTCATGTACGGGCAGATGACGGCCGGCAGCTGGATCTACATCGGGGCCCAGGGCATCGTCCAGGGCACCTTCGAAACCTTCGTCGAAGCCGGCCGCCAGCACTATGGCAATGATCTCAAGGGGCGGTGGATACTCACCGCCGGCCTGGGCGGCATGGGCGGCGCGCAGCCGCTGGCCGGCGTCTTGGCGGGCGCTTGCGTGCTGGCCATCGAGTGCCAGCAGAGCAGCCTGGATTTCCGGCTGCGCACCGCCTACCTGGACAAGCAGGCCAGGGACATCGACCACGCGCTGGAGCTCATACGGCAGCATACGGCGCGAGGCGAAGCCGTGTCCATCGGCCTGCTGGGCAACGCGGCCGACGTCCTGCCCGAACTGGTCGAGCGCGCCAGGGCGGGGGGGCCGAAGCCCGACCTGGTCACCGACCAGACCTCGGCCCATGACCTGATCAACGGCTACCTGCCTTCGGGCTGGACCGTGGCGCAATGGCGCGCGGCGGCGTCCGACCCCGCGCGGCACGCGGAGCTGAAGGCGGCCGCGGCGCGCAGCTGCGCAGTGCACGTGCGGGCCATGCTGGATTTCCAGGCCATGGGCATACCGACGGTGGACTACGGCAACAACATCCGCCAGGTCGCCTTCGACGAAGGCGTGCGGGACGCGTTCAATTTCCCGGGCTTCGTTCCGGCCTACATCCGGCCGCTGTTCTGCGAGGGCAAGGGGCCGTTCCGCTGGGTGGCCTTGTCCGGCGACCCCGAAGACATCTACAAGACCGACGCGAAAATCAAGGAATTGTTCCCCGAGAACAAGCACACCCACCGCTGGCTGGACATGGCCCGCGAGCGGATCGCATTCCAGGGCCTGCCGGCGCGCATCTGCTGGCTGGGGCTGGGCGAACGGCACCTGGCCGGCCTGGCGTTCAACGAAATGGTCAAGAACGGCGAGCTGAAGGGCCCCATCGTCATCGGCCGGGATCACCTGGATACGGGTTCCGTCGCCAGCCCCAACCGCGAAACCGAGTCCATGAAGGACGGCACCGACGCGGTGTCCGACTGGCCCCTGCTCAACGCCTTGCTGAACACGGCGGGCGGGGCGACCTGGGTCAGCCTGCATCACGGCGGCGGCGTGGGCATGGGCTATTCCCAGCACGCCGGCGTGGTCATCGTTTGCGACGGCACGGAAGCCGCGGCCAAGCGCATCGCCCGCGTGCTCTGGAACGACCCGGCATCCGGCGTCATGCGGCATGCGGACGCGGGCTACGACATCGCGGTGGCCACCGCCAAGAAGCACGGCTTGAACCTGCCCATGGTGAAATAACGGCATCCCGACATGAATTGGCACGATTTCAACTGCGCCGGCCTGCCCGACATGCCCTGGAAGAACGGCGGCGGCAGCACCAAAGAGCTCGCCCGCTGGCCGCTGGACGCCACGCTGGACGACTTCGTCTGGCGCGCCAGCATCGCCACCATCGCAAGCGACGGCCCATTCTCCACCTATGAAAACGTGGACCGGATCATCGCCTTGCTGGAAGGGCCGGGCGTGCGCCTCAGCGCCGCCGATGCCGGCATCGACCACGCCCTCGACCAGCCCCTGGCCGCCTACGCATTCCCCGGCGAGGCCGCCGTCCATTGCCACACCGGCGGGGCGGTTTCCAGGGATTTCAACATCATGGTCCGGCGCGGCCGCGCCAGGGCGCGGATCCAGGGCTTGCGCCAGGCCGCCGCCGTGCCCCTGCCGCCCCACGGCCTGGCGCTGGCCGCCGCGGGCCGATGGCGCATCGAGGACGGCGGCGGTTTTTCCCGCGAGATCGGCGCCGGCCACGGCGCATGGTGGCAGGGCGGGCGGCCGGGCGCCGTGTTTCGCCTGGCGCCGCAGGAGCCGGGGTCGGCCCTGCTGTGGGCCGCCATTGAATTGCAAGGAGACGACGCATGTCCATGATGCAGCCTGATGCCAGCCCGCCCAGCGCAGACGGCGTCTGGCATTCCCTGCGCCTGCTGTCGCACCCCGGCGCGGGCGCGCTGGACGTGCTCGACGACGCCGCCATCGTCGTGCGGGACGGGCGCATCGCCTGGACCGGCGCCGCGTCCGACGTGCCCGAGCGCCACGCCGGGCTGCCCAGGCATGACGGCGGCGGGGCGCTGGCCACCCCGGGCCTGGTCGACTGCCATACCCACCTGGTGTATGGCGGCCGGCGGGCCAATGAATTCGCCATGCGGCTGGCGGGCGCCAGCTATGAGGACGTGGCGCGCGCGGGGGGCGGCATCGTCTCCACCGTGCGGGCCACGCGCGAGGCGTCCGAGGACCAGCTCTTCGAGTCCGCGTCCCGGCGCCTTCAGGCCTTGCTGGCCGAGGGCGTCTGCGCCATCGAAGTGAAATCCGGCTACGGCCTGGCCCTGGAGCACGAGCGCAAGCAGCTGCGCGTGGCGCGCCGCCTGGCGGACGCCCATGGGCTAACCGTCAAGACGACCTTCCTGGGCGCGCACGCCTTGCCGCCCGAATACGCCGGCCGCAGCGCCGAGTACATACGCGAGGTGTGCGAGGCCATGCTGCCCGCGCTGGCGCAGGAAGGGCTGGTCGACGCCGTCGACGTGTTCTGCGAGAAAATCGCCTTCAGCCTCGACGAGACCGAGCAGGTCTTCCGCGCGGCGCAAGGCCTGGGGCTGCCCGTCAAGCTGCATGCCGAGCAGCTGTCCGACATGGGCGGCGCCGCCCTGGCCGCGCGCTACGGGGCGCTGTCCTGCGACCACGTCGAGCATCTTTCCGCCCAGGGCATAGCAGCCATGCGCCAGGCGGGCACCGTGGCCGTCCTGCTGCCGGGCGCCTACTACACGCTGCGGGACACCCAGCCGCCGCCGGTGCAGGCCTTGCGCCAGGCGGGCGTGCCCATGGCCGTGTCCACCGACCACAACCCCGGCACCTCGCCGGCCCTGAGCCTGCTGCTGATGGTCAACATGGCGTGCACGCTGTTCCGGCTCACCGTTCCGGAGGCCGTGGCGGGCGTCACCCGGCACGCCGCGCTGGCGCTGGGCCTGCAGGACAGCCACGGCGCGATCGCCGTCGGGCTGCCCGCCAACTTCGTGCTCTGGCGCCTGCAGGAACCCGCCGAGCTCGCATACTGGTTCGGCCAGCGGCCCGTGCGGGCCATCGTCCGCCAGGGCAGAATCCGCAGTCTCTGCCAGGAGGCCTCATGACTACCCAGGCATGGGCGGAGGCCGCCTTGCTGCCTGCCGGCTGGGCCCGGCGCGTGCTGCTGGAGTGGGGGCCGGACGGAACCCTGGCGCGGGTGCGGGCCGATTGCGATGCGCCCGCCGGCTGCACCGTGCTGCCCGGGCCCGTGATCCCGGGCCTGCCCAATCTGCACTCGCACGCCTTCCAGCGCGGCTTCGCCGGCCTGACCGAATTCAGGGCGCAAGACGCCGACAGCTTCTGGAGCTGGCGCGACCTGATGTACCGCTTTGCCGCCCGCATCCAGCCCGCGCAGCTGGAAGCCATCGCCACCTGGCTTTATGTGGAGATGCTGGAAGCCGGCTATACCTCGGTCTGCGAATTCCACTACCTGCATCACGACCCGTCCGGCCGGCCCTATGCCGAACCGCACACCCTCAGCCTGGCGCTGCTGCGGGCGGCGCGCCGCGCCGGCATCGGCATGACTCTGCTGCCCGTGCTTTACCAGCACAGCAATTTCGGCGGCCAGCCTCCCACCGAGGGCCAGCGCCGCTTCGTCCACGGCACCGAAGACATGCTGCGGCTGTTGGAACGCCTGCAGCCCGAATGCCGCGCGCAGGGCGCGCGGCTGGGGCTCGCGCCCCATTCCCTGCGCGCCGTGACGCCGGCGTCCCTGCGCGATTCGCTTGCCGGGCTGGACGCCATCGATCCCCGCGCGCCCATCCACATCCATATCGCCGAACAGACCAAGGAAGTGGACGACTGCCTCGCCTGGAGCGGCCGGCGACCCGTGCAATGGCTGCTGGACGCCGCGCCGGTGGACGAACGGTGGTGCCTGGTGCACGCCACCCACATGACCCGCGACGAAGCGCTTGCGGCCGCCCGCAGCGGCGCGGTGGCCGGCCTGTGCCCCACCACCGAGGCCAACCTGGGCGACGGCATCTTCGACCTGGCGCAGTGGCGCCAGGCGCAAGGGCGCTGGGGCATCGGTTCCGACAGCCACGTATGCGTCAATGCCGCCGAAGAATTGATGCTGCTGGAATATACGCAGCGCCTGGCCACCCGCCGGCGCAACGTGCTCGCCGATGACGCGCAGCCGGGGGTGGCGGCCGCGACCCTGCTGGCGGCGGTCGCGGGCGGCGCGCAGGCGGCGGGCCGGCCCGTGGCCGGGCTGGCCACCGGCCAGTCGGCCGACTTCGTCGTGCTGGACACCCGGCATATCGCATTGTGCGGTTTGGATCCGCAGGATATGCTATCGGCCCATGTGTTCGCCAGTGCCCGGGGTTCGGCCGTCCGCCAGGTCTGGCAGGCCGGAACCCGCCGGGTGGACGACGGCCGCCACGCGCTGCGCCACGACGCCGCCGCCGGCTTCCTCGCGGCGCGCAGCGATCTCATCCATGTCCAATGAACTATCTGTCATGAATACTCCCATCACCCTGGAAAAACCGCCCTTCATCCTGCGCGAAGGCACGGCGCCCCTGCTGATTTCCATGCCGCACGTCGGCACGCACCTGCCGGCCGCCATCGCCGCGCGCGTGACGGACGAAGCCCGCCACGTGCCGGACACCGACTGGCACCTGGAAACCCTGTACGACTTCGCCGCCGAACTCGGCGCTTCCGTGCTGATCGCCACCCACTCGCGCTACGTGGTCGACCTGAACCGGCCGCCTGACGGGTCCAGCCTGTACCCGGGCCAGAGCGTCACGGGCTTGTGCCCCGTCGACACCTTCGACGACACCCCAGTCTATCTTCCCGGCCAGGAGCCCGGCGACGAAGAAGTCCAGGCTCGCCGCGAAGCATACTGGCGCCCCTACCACGAGGCGCTGGAGCGCGAACTGATGCGGATCAGGGCCAAGCACGGCGTCGCAGCGCTGTGGGATGCGCATTCCATACGCTCCGTGCTGCCGCGCTTCTTCGAAGGCAAGCTGCCCGACCTGAACCTTGGAACCGGCAAAGGCTCCAGCTGCGACGAAAGAATCGTGCGGGCGGTCTTCGAGGTGGCCAAAACGGCGGAGCAGGGCGGCTACACCGCCGTCCTGAACGGGCGTTTCACGGGCGGCTACATCACCCGGCACTACGGCCGCCCGGCGCAGAACATACACGCCATCCAGCTGGAAATGACGCAAAGCAGCTACATGCAGGAATCATTGCCGTTCGATTACCTGCCCGCCACCGCGGCCGGCGTCCAGCCCTATGTGCGCGGCATGGTGGAGGCCATGCTGGCGGAGCTGCGTCCCGCATAGGCATGCCGCGCGCGCCGGCCGGCGGTCGGCGCGGGCTCGCGGAGCGCGCCGCCACGGCGGCGGCCGGCTTCGCCTACCCGATCACCGTGGCGCATATCCGGTTGCGCCCCGCCTGCTTCGCGGCATACAGCTGGGCGTCCGCCTGCGCGACCAGCGCCTGCGCCCCCGGGTCGCCGTGGATGATGGTCGCCACCCCTATGCTCGCCGTCAGGCGGGGCGGCTCCACCGACGCATTGGGCAGGTCCAGGGCGGCAACGCCGCGGTGGATGCGCTCGGCGATCGCGCGGGCGTTGTCCGCGCCGGTGTCGGGCAGCAGGCAGGTGAACTCCTCGCCGCCGTAGCGGGCGACCTGGTCGGTGGAGCGGGTCACGCTGTTCCTGAGCACGTCGGCGACGGCGCGCAGGTAGTCGTCGCCCACGGCATGGCCGTATTGGTCGTTGACATTCTTGAAATGATCCACATCGACGATCAACAGGCTGAGCGGCTCGCCCGTGCGCTGGTAGCGCGCATATTCATGCGCCAGCATCTGGTCGAAATGCCGGCGGTTCGATAGCCAGGTCAAGCCGTCGGTCCGGCTCAGCGTCTGGAGCTTCTTGTAGGCCTCCTGCAGCGCCTCTTGCTGCCGCTGGATATGGGTATTGCGCTCGGCCAGCAGCTTGGTCAGGCGGCGATAGCGCAGCAGCGCCAGGCCGGACAGCAGGGCCAGCATCACCGCCGCCACGCTGGCGGCCTGCAGCAGCACCCGCTGGTCGCGCTGCGCGATGTAGCGCTCGAAGAAATAGCGCTCCCCTTCCTCGTGCTCCATGATCGACGCCGATACATCGATGGCCGCCAGATAGCGGTCGAAGACCCGGACGAGGGATTCATGCCCGGGCGAGCGGCTGAAATAATAGCGATAGGCGCGCGGCAGCTCGTGCAGGGTATGGATGATGTCCAGGTCGAAAAACTCCTGGCGGTAGCGCTTCTCGATGAAAATATTCTTGTTGAACACCGCGACGTCGATCGTCCCGTCGCGGACCGCCTGGAACAGCGCGTCGCTGGTCGTCTCGTTGAACATGTGAATCCGCTCCGCCGGCACGATTTTCTGCACCAGCGGCTGGAACGACACCCCTTGCACGATGCCGACTCGGTAATTGGCCAGGTCCTCGAGACCGCGTATGAACACCCGCCGCCCATGGCGCGCGATGACCGCGTAATGGCTTTCATAATAGGGCAGGGTGAACAGCCCGCGCTGTTCGCGCTGCGCCGAATGGCTGAGCGGAATGAATACGTCCGCCCGGTCTTCCTGCACCCGGCGGATCTTGTCCGCCACGGTCTCGTCCCGGTCCGGGCGCAGCTCGAAGCTCAAGCCCAGCTCCCGCGTGATGAAGCAGAAAACGTCGATGCCGATGCCGCTGTAGGTCTGCCGGTCTTCATCGTAGCGCGCCATGGGCGGCGCGCTGACCGCCACCACCTTCAAGGGCGGCATGGCCTGGAACCGGGCCCGCTGCTCGGCGCTGACCTCCACCGGCCGCAGCAAGCGGACATTCTGCGCCCCATCGCATACCGCCGCGGAATTGGCCGGCAGCGCCCACGCGGCCATGCACAGCGCGACGACGCCGCCCAGTGTGCCAACGCCGGCCGGCCGGCGCAGTTTTGCAAAGAACATGAGTTGCATCAAATACTGGAGTCAGAACCTGGATTTGCTGAAGAGTTGGTTGGCCGCGGCCGTAAACGGAACAACAGGGTATCAAATAATGTCGGGGTTCTTGAGGGGAAAGATCATCAATCAGTGTAAACGTGTAATGCCGCCCGAGGCGCCGTCGCCGGCCGGCCCGGAGAGGCTTGAGGATGGCGAGACGGCGAGATCGCAGGCCAAGGCCGGGAAGCCGCTAAAGAATCGCGCGCCGCGGCCGTAAACGGAGCAACAGGGTAGCAAACCGCGTCGGCGCTCTTTCGGAAACATCGTCAATTAGTGCAAACGCGTAGGGTACCCCAGGGATTTGACCGGCTCGCTCTAAATTTTGGCTGACAAGTACCGTAAACCAGGCTGTACAGGAAATACCGGGCCTGCCCAACACATCGGTGGAGGGCCAGGATTCCACCCGGCAACGGGTTTTCCTGGTCAACCGGCAGCAGAGATCGCTGTCTTTTCACTCACAGGAGTAAATCCATGTCTGTCATTAACACCAACTACCTGGCTCAGGTCTCGCAGAATAACCTGCAAAAGTCGCAGGGCGCGTTGGGCACGGCCATTGAGCGCCTGTCGTCCGGCCTGCGCATCAACAGCGCGAAGGACGACGCTGCTGGTCAAGCCATTGCCAACCGCTTCACGGCCAATATCAAGGGTCTGAACCAGGCTTCGCGCAACGCCAACGACGGTATCTCTATTGCGCAGACGACCGAAGGCGCGTTGAACGAAATTAACAACAACTTGCAGCGTATTCGTGAGTTGTCGGTGCAGGCAGCCAACGGCTCCAACTCAGATACCGACCTTGCCTCCATTCAGGCTGAAATCACGCAGCGCCTGGAAGAAATCGACCGTGTTTCGCAGCAGACTCAGTTCAACGGTAAGAAGGTGTTGAGCGCTGAAGCGGGTACGTTGAAGGTACAGGTCGGCTCTCGCGACAGCGAAATGATCGAAATCAATCTGCGTGAGATCAGCTCCAGCACACTCAAGCTGGGTTCGCTCGACGTGACTAATATGATCAAGTCGGATGATCTAACAAAGTTGAGTAGCGGCACCGTCGCAGAGAAGCTGTCTTTTGGCGCAGTCACAACGACGGGTGCTCTGCCCGTCGGCGCGAAGACTACCGCCATTGCCGCTGACGAAGTCTACGACCTGAGCTCCACAGTTACCGTTGTTAGCAATGTGGATATCTCGGCAACAGCGACGGCTGATGCAAAAACAGCTGCGGGTGCAGCTTATGCAGGGACGAATGCTGAAATCCGTAGCTATGTGCAGGATGGGATTACAAAGTACGCTCTGGTATCCGACAGCACTGATATGGCGAATGCTGATGTCAGAGGGCTCACTCTCGATTTGGCAAATGGGACGTTTGCCGTAGATGCCGCAGACTTAACCGGTGTAGATCAAACTGCGGCTCGAGCAGCCGTAACAACGATCGCTGATAGCGATACGGTTACCGTCGCTATCGAAACCAACTACGCAGTCAAGGCTAGCGACAATAACTATTACGCCCTCTTCGAAAACCCGGTCAACGGCGAATTCATCTGGGATTCCGGTGCAGGTAACGTAAACGCTCTGGTCGGCGCCACCCCGACCAAGTCCGCAAGTTCTCCGGTTATGTCCGCTGGCGCAGTCGTGACTGACGTTGACGCCACCGGAATGTCAGCTGCGCCAACGTTCAGCGACACTACGCTCTATCTGCGCACTGACGTTGCCGCTGGTAACCAAGCTCTGGGCGATGATGTCGTTGGAGAATACGCGATCAAGGGTGATGATGGCCTCTACTATGTGGTCGATATTGATCCTAGTAGTTCCGACGAGGCCACCGCAACCTTTAAGGTAACGGTTAGCAACACTGTCATCTCCTCTTCCAACCTGGATACTGCTGGTGCAACCGGCATTCGCATGGGGAAAACAACGCCGCCCCAAGCAGATGGCAATGATATTGCCAACCATAACGTGGCGTCGAACCCGACGGGGTCCAATACGCAGGTCTTCAGATCTGCCGATGGTACCTCATTTGCCATCAAGGCCAGCGACAATAATTACTATTCGGCAACCATAACTAAAAACGGCGCTGTAGCCGACGTAGTGTTCGATCTTAGCAACAAGGTTGACGGTACCGGCTATACCGCTCAGACACAGTGGGCCAGCGGTGACACGATCAACGTGTCCTACGAGGACAGTGACGGTAACGCTATCGCAGCCAATAAGCTGTTCACGTACGAGGACGATAAAGGCGCTACGCATACGGTCATGAATCGTGGCACAAATGAAGTGCCCGAGTATGTTTACGTAACGGCAGGGACTGCTGACGCTTCTGGTGTTTCCACCGTAACCGTGAATAAGGATACGAGCGGTGCGGAAGTCGCTGCCACGGTCGATCCTCTCGCGATGCTCGACCGTGCGCTGCAAAATGTGGACAACCTGCGTTCGGAACTGGGTGCTGTTCAGAACCGCTTCCAATCCACCATCGCCAACCTGAGCAACACTGTCACCAACCTGTCCGCAGCCCGCTCGCGTATCGAAGACGCCGACTACGCCGTCGAAGTCTCCAACATGACCCGCGCGCAGATTCTGCAACAAGCCGGTACCTCGGTTCTGGCGCAAGCCAACCAGGTTCCGCAGACCGTGCTGTCGCTGCTGCGTTAATCCGCAGCCAACGCAGCCACTTCCCATGATTTTTCCGGGAAGTGGGTCTGACCAAACCGCCAGCCCTTGGAAACAAGGCTGGCGGTTTTTATGGCTCCCACTCTGCACCGTACACCACATGATCCGCCCGCGTATGGTGCCCGTCTGGTGAATCCACATCCACATTGAAGGCGGAACTCATCTCAGTCTGCCGGCATCCTGGCGTATCCGTTGCCGCTGTGGCATAGAGCCATGGATTGAACGCCAGCCCGCTGCGCCGCTCGGTGACGAAGAACGAGCGGTTTCAACGTGTCTAGCCATAGCAAAGGAACGAACTTTGCTGGTTTTCGACATTGAAGGCTGGCAATTTTCTTGCGGCCATGCGGCGGCACATTGCCCTTCTGTCCCACGCTACCATGTACCCTACGGTGGATGGGCCTTATCTCGACAAGTTGAAGGAGACCATCCATGCCCAAGTTTGTGACAATCGGATATGGAGACCAGGAAGGATACGACCGTACCGCCGTCGCCATTCGAGACGCAGCCCACGCACACGACGCCAAACTACAAAAAGCAGGAACATTGATGGGCATTGCCGGCCGCCCGGTGCAGGTGCGCAATCACGACGCAATTCGGCTCGAAACAATGAACGGGCCGTTCATGCAGTCGCCCTTGCCCGTGGCCGGATTCGCCATCATCGAAGCCGCCGATTTAGCCGAAGCCATCGACATGGTGTCACGAACACCGTGTGCGGTCGCGCACGGTGTCGTTGAGGTATGGCCACTCGAACAGCCATCCTGAATCTCTGCCGCACTACGTCGGCATGGCTACGTAAGGCCGTCTGTCCACGCACAAAGCGCTAGCCTCGCAACGTCAACAGGCGTTCGATAGCCAGGTGATAAGCGGGCGGGTCTTCGCGCTTTTCGATCGCCGACACCAGAACAATAAGCACATCATCACTCATCCTGTGAACCAAGCGGCAGTCTTGGATTTTTTCGGCCGGCAGCATTTCTTGCTTCCCGGCAGGTAATTGATAATCTCAGCGCCGCGACTCGCTACTTGAACACATCTTCGATGCACTGAGCATCGAGTATCTGCTCGGCCCAGCGATTCAGGGTGACGTCGTCGGCAGCAACCAGCCGCACCTTGGCCCAGTCCGGCAACACTCCGAACTTGCGGGCGATTAGGGTGGACAAAAGGGCAGCGAAGCCTTCGGTTTTTCCTTCAGCCTTCCCTTCTGCTCGACCCTCAACCTTTCCTTCCTCCCGCTCACGCTTGAGGCGCACGCGCTCGACGCTGGTGACGTAGCTCATCTGGGTTTCCTCCTCAATTTGCCGGATTGCGTCTTCGAAGGCCGGTTCCAGGGCTTCGGGCGGCGTATCGACGAACTGCTGCCGTGCAATCCGCGGCTGTAATCTTTTACTTTAGTCTACGACCTTGCCACTTTCCGCGCGCAATTCGCTACTTGAACACGTCTTCGATGCACTGGGCATCGAGTATCTGTTCGGCCCAGCGGTTCAGGGTGACGTCGTCGGCAGCAACCAGCCGCACCTTGGCCCAGTCCGGCAACACTCCGAATTTGCGGGCGATTAGGGTGGACAAAAGAGCAGCGAAGCCTTCGGTTTTTCCTTCAGCCTTCCCTTCAACCTTCCCTTCTGCTCGACCCTCAACCTTTCCTTCTTCCCGCTCACGCTTGAGGCGCACGCGCTCGACACTGGTGACGTAGCTCATCTGGGTTTCCTCCTCAATTTGCCGGATTGCGTCTTCGAAGGCCGGTTCCAGGGCTTCGGGCAGCGCCATCATGGCATCGATGATGCGAAACAGCATGATGACATTATCGCGTTGATAGCCCCAGTGATACAACTGCCGCACCAGCTCGGTCTTGCGCACAAGGCGCTGCCGGTCGGCTCGGGTGGCATTGGCCTCCAGTTGGGCCAGCATCACCACGGCGAACGGGTTGGCGGGAGCCAGGCGGGCCAGCTCGCCCATGCGGGCGCGCCAGCTTTCCAGATGCACGACAGGGAAGGTAAAGCGCAGGCTGCAGTTCCAGAATCGAGCCTGGTAAGACATGCGGGGCGTTTCGTTGCGCGCGGGCGCATCGGTCAGCACCGCCAGGCTGACGATGGGCTCGCCCGGATGCTTTTCGTGCAAACGCGCGTAGTAGGTATACATGCGGTACGGAAACACCGTCTCGCGCCCAGCCTGGATTTCGACATGAATCAATAGCAGGCTGTTTTGGCCGTTCAACAGCAGCACCGACACCAGCTTGTCGACGTGGCGCCGGCCGCGCTTGGCGCTGCGCACGAGCGCCTGCAGTTCCTTGTCGCGGAAAACGGGCGGATCACGCCAGTCGATCTGGGCATGCAGGGCCGGCCACAGCAGGGCGATGAACTCTGGAAAATAGCTTTCCAGCGCATCTTTCCAGGCGCTGTCGTAATCGGAAGCGTTGGGCATGGAAGGCTGAACCAGCGGCAAAGTGGCGAAGGAACCACTATAGGCAGCGCCGGCCTACCTGCGCAGCGCGAGTGAACGGTTTTGTCCGATATGGAAATTTCAGGAAGTGGTGTAGCTTGAAACTTGAAACCGGCGGAACGCGGCTTATGCACTCACGGCAACGACGTTGGCAGCTGGGATTCTATGGTTGCCCGATGGCCAACGGATCATGGCCGTTCAGCCTCGCTGATTGGATGACACTCATAATGTCAGGCGCGAGCCGGTGGCTGAATCAGGTTCTCAGCAGGGATACCCAACTCCTTATGTAGCTTCCAAATCATGGGCAGGGTCAGGGAGCGTTTGCGATTCAGGACTTCGTAAACCCGGTTGCGGCGGCCGATCATGGGCTCCAGGTCTTTCGGCGTAAGGCCGGCTTGCTCCATGCGGAATTTGATGGCCTCGACGGGATCGGGGAGGTTGATGGGGAAATGCTTCGCCTCGTAGGCTTGAACAAGGGTGGCCAGCACGTCCAGGCGGTCGCCGTCGGGCGTGTCGATGCCGGGGTCGCTTTCCATCAACCGGGAGATTTCCTTTAGAGCGGCCTTGTAGTCAGCTTCGGTTCGGATAGGGCGGATTTCCATGATTCACTCCATTTCTACGGTTTCGGCGTCGATCTTGTCGTACTCAGCGTGGGTGCCGATGAATTTCACATAGACGATGCCGAGCCGGTATGCGATAGCAACGATCAGTCGATAGTCATTGCCCTTGATGTTGAATACGACGCGCCGATTCTTCAGGACGCTGGCGCTGCGGTACTGCGTCTTGATGTCCGAGGGCTGTTCCCACGTGGCCTTGGAGGTTTCATCAAACCAGGCTTTGAGCGGCTGCTCTGCAGCTGGGTGTTTTTCCCAGAAGTTGCGCAAGCTGCTGACGGCGATCACTCTCATGGATTCATTTTAGTCCCAATATGGGACTGCCGCAAGCAAACGACCTACTATGCAAGCGTACAGGTAGGGGCAGCCTGCATTTTCCGGCCGACTGCATTTTCCTGCTTCCCTTCAGGCAATTGAGGATTTCGGCGCCGCAACCCGCTACTTGAACACGTCTTCGATGCACTGGGCATCGAGTATCTGTTCGGCCCAGCGGTTCAGGGTGACGTCGTCGGCCGCAACCAGCCGCACTTTGGCCCAGTCCGGCAACACTCCGAATTTGCGGGCGATTAGGGTGGACAAAAGAGCAGCGAAGCCTTCGGTTTTTCCTTCAGCCTTCCCTTCAGCCTTCCCTTCAACCTTACCTTCAGCCTTCCCTTCAACCTTCCCTTCTGCTCGACCCTCAACCTTTCCTTCTTCCCGCTCACGCTTGAGGCGCACGCGCTCGACACTGGTGACGTAGCTCATCTGGGTTTCCTCCTCAATTTGCCGGATTGCGTCTTCGAAGGCCGGTTCCAGGGCTTCGGGCAGCGCCATCATGGCATCGATGATGCGAAACAGCATGATGACATTATCGCGTTGATAGCCCCAGTGATACAACTGCCGCACCAGCTCAGTCTTGCGCACAAGGCGCTGCCGGTCGGCTCGGGTGGCATTGGCCTCCAGTTGGGCCAGCATCACCACGGCGAACGGGTTGGCGGGAGCCTGGCGGGCCAGCTCGCCCATGCGGGCGCGCCAGTTTTCCAGATGCACGACAGGAAAGGTAAAGCGCAGGCTGCAGTTCCAGAATCGAGCCTGATAAGACATTCGGGGCGTTTCGTTGCGCGCGGGCGCATCGGTCAGCACCGCCAGGCTGACGATGGGCTCGCCCGGATGTTTTTCGTGCAAACGCGCGTAGTAGGTATACATGCGGTACGGAAACACCGTCTCGCGCCCAGCCTGGATTTCGACATGAATCAATAGCAGGCTGTTTTGGCCGTTCAACAGCAGCACCGACACCAGCTTGTCGACGTGGCGCCGGCCGCGCTTGGCGCTGCGCACGAGCGCTTGCAGTTCCTTGTCGCGGAAAACGGGCGGATGACGCCAGTCGATCTGGGCATGCAGGGCCGGCCACAGCAGGGCGATGAACTCTGGAAAATAGCTTTCCAGCGCATCTTTCCAGGCGCTGTCGTAATCGGAAGCGTTGGGCATGAAGGGCTGAACCAGCGGCAAAGTGGCGAAGGAACCACTATAGGCAGCGCCGGCCTACCTGCGCAGCGCGAGTGAACGGTTTTGTCCGATATGGAGATTCGACGCGACCGCCCGGACAGCCCGTCCATGCTAGTTCAGGCGCATAAAGCGAAGCATCTCCCAATCGACTTGCCCAGTCCCACCGGAGCAATCAAGTTCCGTAACATCGGGAACTCGGCCCCCCCGCTAAGAACCTAATCCACTCGCCGGCCCGCGCCCGTCAACGGCGCCACCTGCCAGCGGTATGCCCCGAAAAAACCACCCTGTTCCTCATTTTTGATGCCAGGCAAATCCGTTACCCTATGGTTCGGTCGGAGCTCGCCGCAAGCGCTGCTCCGCGCCCCTCTTTTCCGCATTTCCAGTCTTTGACACCCGTTTTCCAGCAGGAGCCTGAATTGACCGCAGACAACGCTTCCACCGCAAACCTCGATGACGCCACGCAGCTGCTCAATCAGGAAATTACGGAAACCTATGATCGGCAGGTCTACACGTCCAACGCCTTTCCGTTTTCCTCGCCCGGGCATTTGCGCGCCGCCGCCCATTTGTACGGCCTGGAGTCCGTGCCGCTGAAAAACGCCCGTGTCCTGGAGCTGGGCTGCGCGGGCGGCGGCAACCTGCTGCCTTTCGCGCTGGCCTATCCCCAGGCGCATGTGGTGGGCGTGGATCTTTCGCCGGTACAGGTGAAGCAGGGGCAGGAAGTGGTGCAGGCCCTGGGCGTGCAGAACCTGCATCTGCATGCCATGAGCCTCACGGACATCACGCCCGAGTTCGGCCAGTTCGATTACATCATTGCGCATGGGGTGTTCAGCTGGGTGCCGCCGGAAGTGCGCGAAGCCATGCTGCGCATCCTGCGTGAAAACTTGTCGCCCAATGGCATTGGCTACATCAGCTACAACACTTACCCCGGCTGGAAGGCGGGCGATATCGTGCGGGATGCCATGATGTTGCACAGCCATGGCGCAGCCTCCGAAGAAGACAGATTGGCCAGCGCCAAGGCGGTCCTGAACCTGCTGTCCGACGGCATCGCGGCCAGCAACCCCTTGGCGCCGTCTCTGCGGGCCGCGGTTGCGCAGTTGCGCAAGCATTCCGATTACTACATCGCGCACGAGTATCTGGAAATCTTCAACAACCCCTGCTACTTGCTGGAATTCGTCAACCTGGCTGACCAGCACGAACTCACCCACGTGGGCGACGCGGATCCCCATGTGGAAATGTCCGTTACGTTCGGCCAGAACGTGCAACTGAACCATAGCCTGGTGGCGTTGGGGCAACCGCGCGAAATGCGCCAGCAGTACCTGGATTTTGCCGTGGGGCGCAATTTTCGTAAAAGCATGCTGGTCCATAAGAACCGGGCTGATCAAGTATTGATCAGCCCGAACATGGAACGGCTGGCGGACTTGCGTTGGGCGGGCCACTTTACTGAAACCGCGCAGGAAGAGAACGCCCCTAAAAACAGAAGGGCTTTCCGGGGCTACAAGAACCAGCCGCTATACAGCAGCGATGAAACCGTGATCGCGGTCATACAGACGCTTAGCGAAGCGTGGCCCACCAGCCTTGATTTCGACACTCTGCTGGCTGGCGTGCAGAGCCGCCTGGCGCCGATGGAAGGCGATACGGCGCGCAAGAAGACGCTGGAAGTACTGCAGACATTGTTCCGCCTGAACAGCCTGCGTTATGCATTCGAACCGACGCCCTACGAAGCCGCGGACGGCGATCAGAAAGACGCCAATCCCGCGCTCATTCCAGGCGTGGCGTATCTGTTCCAGCAAAAGAAGGATCCGGCTTTTGGCGTGGGCATGTTCAACCTATGGCACGATTCCATCAACATTCAATTGAAGGAAGCGGAGGCTTTCATTCTGCCGCAAATAGACGGCCGCAATAGCCGCAAGCAATTGGCCACGCTGCTGCGCGACGCATTGAATCGCGGCACGGTATCCGGCACGGATGGAAAATCATTGAAAGGACAGCGCAATCTTGATGCGGTCGCCGACAAGATGGTGGGCAAGCTGCTGGAATTGTTGAGGCGGCAGGCCTTGTTGCGGTAGCGGCTTCGTGGCTTGATGCGGGTGAGGTTATATTGCACCTGCTCGATCAGCAACTGCTCCGAACGCACCGAGTACAGCGCCTGCAGCAACATCGCCCGGAGGCGCTTATTGCGCGCCAAGCCGATGATGTACGGTTCGGTGTAGCGCAACGATCAACATCACCGTACCGCTCAGGTATTGATGAAATCGATCGACCTGACCGCTCATTAAAATCAAATTCCCATTTCCTTTGCCAACTCCGCGCCCACGCCATCTTTCTCTAGCAGAGAACGCTTCCTCAGCATGGCGACATGAATCACCGCAGGGATCGTTACGCGATAAGCGGGGCCGGCCAAGTCAAATGCCGTCCAGACACCCGTAACGGCCCATCCGATGGGGCCGGCAAAGATGGATGCCGCGCGTGTCAGTGCGGCATTGCCGGCGAATGTCAGGCCACGGCCCAGCATGGCCCGGGAAATAGCATTGACGACGATCAGCGTCAATTGATAGGACTTGAAGCCTCCAGCAATGAACATGGCCTGAAACGCGCTGACCAAAGCTTCTCCAGACAATGTATTTAGATTCTTGATACCTAAATCGTCCATGATTTTTCGGACGTCATCCGAGGACATTTTCTCGATCGAATCTGTCAGAATTTTCATGAGAAGATTATTTTCGATGGCGCCGGTTTCCGCCTTCGGATTGTAATTTACCTTCAATCTGTCGCAGACATCAGTCAGCACTTCCTTATAAAGTACGCCCTTGCCGCCGCGCAGTTGGGTAATGATGCCGTTAGCACCATAGCGCTGGATTTCCTCGGCAATGTCCTGCCAGTACAAGGAATGCTTTGGATTATGTTGCTTATAGCCATTCTTTCGGGAAAGGCTTTCTGAGATCCATTTCTTTCCATCCTTGTCATAGATCAGCAGACTGACCAAATTGTCTAACTCCTGGTCTTGCATGTATTGGAGGAACGCCAAGCCCTCATCTTCACGATACGCCATCTGTGAGCCCTTTACCTTGCTTTCATTAACTTAAGCACCAACTCAATCGCAGCTTGCCTGATTTGAGGCGATGCCAATACGTCTCCCACGATTTTCTTGACTTCGCCAAGCAAACCACTGGTTGAATCTAGCAGGTTGTCAATCCAGGATTTGGCCGCCTCAGTTGCAATTTCTTCTTCGTAGTTTTTTTGGCCATCGTTGTAACGGAAATTTTCCCTGTCGCGGTTAATATCTTCCACGAAGGCGATGCGCTTTTTAGCCTTTACATGCGTCATCAACAATGCCAGCAGTTTCTCCAGGTTGTAGGGCGAAAAGTCATCGCTGCCATCCTTCCCTTTGAAACCGGCCGAGTAATAGATGGGTTCGATGACCACAGGCGCCACCTCGGCGATACGGTTCCGGATAGATGCCACTTTGTCTTCCAGTAGCTTTTCCAGTTCCGGCCCCGGCCTGTGATTTTCGCTGTCCCATCCCTGGCCCTTCATAGCCAAGTCGGCCTGATTGATGCCGATCAGCAGCCGGTCGGTTTTGTTGTGCAGTTCCGGAAGAATGACTTCCAGAAGCGAAAAGGTCGCCCCCATGTCGCGGCTGGAACCGTCAACAATCAGCAGCACAAGATCAATGAGCGGTTCCCGGTTCACATCCGTTTCCTGGAGCTTCTCACGAATTTTCCGGATGTGCTGCTGATCTTTTTCCGGGGAGTCTCCCAGCCCAGGACTGTCCCAAAGCACCACGTTGTCCAGATGATATTGCGCGATCTCTATCGTCTCCGGGTTCACGCCGGTCCCCACAACGGCTTTCTCGGTTGCGAACAGAGCGTTGATGGTCGAACTTTTCCCGGCTCCGGTGGCCCCCACCAGCAGAATGTGAATTTTGGTATTGCGGATTTTTTCAAGCACCATTTCCAGCTGCTTTCTGGGAATCGTCCCATCTGCGACCGCCTGTTGAATCGCTGCTTTCAGTTGTTCGGCGACACCGTCCTGGGTTCTCTGCATAGTCAATCCTGTTTATGATTTTTTGTTTTGATATGTTTTTTGCCAGACAAAAAAATGCACCCCTATGACCATCTGGCCAAAGGGGTGACGATTCCGGCTATCCGACCAGCGCTAGCTGTGCCGGAAACCGCTGCTCCAATCGCTCAAGATACCGGCTTGCCGGCCTTCTCAAGGGCTGTAGCATTACCTTCTGGACCACGAATTAACGCAGCAGCGACAGCACGGTCTGCGGAACTTGGTTGGCTTGCGCCAGAACCGAGGTACCGGCCTGTTGCAGGATCTGCGCGCGGGTCATGTTGGAGACTTCGACGGCGTAGTCGGCGTCTTCAATACGCGAGCGGGCTGCGGACAGGTTGGTGACTGTGTTGTTCAGGTTGGCGATGGTGGATTGGAAGCGGTTTTGAACAGCACCAAGCTCACCACGCAGCGAGTCGACCTTTGCCAAAGCAGCATCCAGTGCAGCCAATGGGTCTTCCGTCCGGTCGGCGTGGGTCGTTGCTTCTAGAGTCAACTCACCGTCTTCCGTTGCATAGACTAAGCTGCCCGTGTTATTGGTAACGTTGCCATTTTCATGCGCAAAGTAGTTTATAGTCTCCTGAGTCTCTGTAGTCAGAGCGCCATTAGAGCCGACGTACACAGAATCGCCGCCAGTTTCGACTACTCCACTGGTAACGGTGTACGTTACCGGCGTACCGGCCTCATCGATACTCACTGAATGGTTCGTTGTACCGATCGCACTACCTAGCGCCGTCGCCGAGATTCGAGCCCCTGTTACCGCCATTGTTCCAGCGGTAGCACCATTGTCGGCACTCCCGGTCAGATTGATTTCGGTATCACCAACAGTAATTTTGGAAGCAACGGCAGTTGCTACACCTGATTTGTTGCTAATCAAACCTGCCAACGTCGCTACTGGAGGGGTTCCTGCGCCATTTTGCGTCAGGTTTCCTGTTGAATCCAAGTAAAGCTCGTCCCCACCTTTGGTAGTAATGGCTCCGCTTGAAGCGATGATCACGTCGATAGACTTACCGCCAATCTCAATTTTGGCTTCAACAGTATCACCTGCACTAGGCGTCAGATAGGACTGGAGCCCTGCAGCGCTAGCACCCGCGGCAACATTAAACGTAAAGGAGCCTTTTCCGTCCGCAGTGTACGTACCTGCAGTCGCAGCTACTCCGAGCCCCGTGTTGGTGCCCGTATAAGTAACTGTATCGTTCTCTTTCAATGCGCTGTGGAGATTGGCTGCAGTAGCCCGAGTATTTGCGATATTTTTTGAGTAGGTATAGCTGCCATCTGCATTGACTGAAGACCCCTTGCTAAAACCAGCAAGAGCGAGATTGACCTGTCCGGGAATTTCCTACCAGTAAGGACTAGAGATTCTGGCCTCGGATGTTAATTCGTTGGTCAGGTTTCCCACAAACTCGTGTGGGGTTTGGTAATTCAGGCTCGAATGCGGCCGGATCT
>NZ_JACCEM010000016.1 GCF_013416525.1 Parapusillimonas granuli | reverse complement strand
ACCGCCTGAAAGACAAGCTCAAAGCGGGCCTGGTCAGACCCGCTGAAACCCCCTCCGTCGAATGACGGGAACTAGGGTGGGGAAAATTGAATGACCATGGATGGGGAAATTTGGATGACCCTTGACAACTGATGCCTGGCTACCAGTCGCACAAGGCCGCATCGACACACGACTCCGTGTTTCATGGCGCGATTGCGGACACCGCGCCGGATGCCTGGGGCCGACGCATCATCGCCCGCGACCATGCCAAGCGCCGCAAAGTCGAGCCGCGATTGGCGCCGCTCACCGAACTGGACTACCTGCTGGCGGTAGACGACTTCAGCCGAGTGGGCGCTTTGCGCCTGATCGGTCCGGAAGGGAATTGGCATCGAACAGTGCCTCAGGGACAGCGCAGTACTCCGCCATTGATCGAACTGGAGCGCATCTATCAGGCAAGCCGGGCTGTCGAGCGCGGCCAAGAAACGTCCGAGGACTTGCGCTACCTGCAGGGTAAAGGGACGTCGCTGGGCGGCATGCGGCCCAAGTGCACGCTGGTGGACGAGGACGGCCGGCTGGCCATCGGGAAGCTCCCGAGCGTGGATGACACGCGCAGCGTGACGCGTGGCGAAGTGTTGGCATTGAAACTGGCGGCGCTCGCAGGCATCGACGCCGCACCCGCGCGCATCGTTTCACTCGCCGACGTGCCAGTCGCCGTCATCCGTCGATTCGATCGCGACCAATCCGATGGCCGCATCCCCTATCAATCGGCGGCCTCGATGCTGCAGGCGCCGCGCGAAGAGGATCGCAGCTACACGGAAATCGCGGACGCCATCCGCTCCTATTGCCATGCGCCTACTCGGGATTTACAGCAGCTCTGGCGCCGTCTCGCATTCAACCTGCTGATCACCAACGTGGACGATCACTTGCAGAATCACGGCTTCCTACATGTGGAGCACGGACTGTGGCGCCTTGCGCCAGCCTTCGATATCAATCCATTTCCGGACAAAGAGCGGGAATCCAAGACCTGGCTGTCCGAGGAAGATGGACCGATCACCGATGTGCATATGTTGCTGGCTCGCGCGCCTTACTTCGCATTGGATAGGGAACAGGCGATGGCCGTACTGGCCGAGGTTCATGCAGCGGTAGTGAACTGGCGGCAAATCGCTCTCGGCGCAGAGGTCGGGCTCCGCACGAACGAACTGGATGATTTCGCGGCAGCTTTCGAGCATGGGCAGACGGATGCAGTTGCTGAGCTGCTGCAGGGATAACACTTCGGTTCGGGGATCCGGATGAACCGTTCGATGAAGGCGTTCTGGTTTGGCTTTCATGGCTGGATATATCGAACAGCAACTCCTTGCCTATCTCCTGCTCGGTGAACCCCGTGAGGCCATCTTCGGACCGCCGTCCAAGCGGATGGCGTCCGGCGGGCCGGAGCAGTCGATCTGGTGGCTCACAAGGTACGAATCAAGCGTGTCGAAGGGATCGATGTGCCGATTTCGATGCACGGGCACTACCGATTCGTATCGCCAATCACGTTCAGGGTCCGAAACCGCCGATCGCAGTACAAGGCATCACGCATAAAGCCCGGCAACAGCTCGAGCGAGGATGTAGCCTTTTTTAAAAGCGCCGGCCAAACCGGCGCAATTTCAATCCACATACCCATCTAGGGTGTGGTGACCATTACGTTGACGAACCGCCAGGCGAACTCCCGGTTTCAATCCACGCACCCGTACAGGGTATGACTAGACGGCAAAGCCGACGGTGCGGCTGCCGCGCTCGTTTCAATCCACACGCCCGTACGGGGTGCGGCCTAGTCTCTGCAACCTATTGCACCTACAGACCTATTGCAACTACAGGCGAAAAAATCTTTTTCACTGCGAACCATCACATTATCGCCCGAGCGTCTGCACAAACCATTCTACCCTCGGATAAAAGTCTCTTTATTTCAACCGCTTGAGTTGACGCGAACCTTAACTGGGAATCTATTGAACACTGCGGGTTCGCACAATACACCATAAGATTAATGATGTAGGCGGATCAATGCGATACGCGACGAACCTCCGCCAGCGTGGTTTCTAGGCATCCTGATGGCGCCCCAGGGCGACTCAAATCATCGCGGGGGATTACCCTGACCCCCGCATTTCCCAAATACCGCATAGAGATAATGCTGGAGTGCCGACAGCAGTATCGGACTCCCATCCACGTTGGAGCTCCCCAGGTGTTGATCAGAAGCCGTTGATGATCTCCGGCTCCAAGCCAGGCAACGCCGACTTGAGTGCACTCTCATCGAATGCGCCGTCGGGCTGCAAAAGAGCACGCAAGGACTCATGCACTTTGGCCGAGGAGAATTGGCCTACCTTGGAATTGTGCCGCCACCAGATGATCTTGAGCACTTGCATGCTGCCCTCTGGCCTAGCTGAAGAAGCGTCGTTTTCGAACAAGCGGGGCAGAGACTGACGGATGGCCTCAGCGTCGGCATCGCTGAACCCTGTGCGCTCCGCCAGTTGCGGGTTGATGCTGCCATAGGTCTGGTACACACCATGGTCTACTCGATATTTCATTCCCATGGTGTCTGAACCTCGTTTGCTGCCATCACCCTCACCGCTAGCACTTTTGGTGATCTGCGTGCTTGTCACGATTACGGGTTCCAAGCTGAAGGCCGACTGGAGCGTTACAGGACCGCGGACGGGGATCGAAACACCGCTGGCCTCGCCTCCCTTTCCAAAGGCAAATACCTGTCCAAAAGCACGTACGTCAAGCCAGGCCTCGCAAGCCTTGCGTGCTGTCTCGTCGCGGCTCGCCGACTTGCCAAAGGCCGCCTTGCCCAGCACGCTCTCGGCACGGCTCCGTAGACTCGCTTCGCCATCTGTCTTGCGATCATCCGATTGCACGAAAATAGCGTGACCATTCTCAGCAAGACGGTCACGCAACTTGCGTCTAAGGCATACGTCAGTCATCTCTCCAATACCCTCATAGTCCGTCCGTGGCCGATTGCCGTTGAGCGGATCGCCATTCGGATTGGCATGGTGCACAGAAAACACAATGGCAAAGTCGATCTTGTTCTGAAGCGTGGTCATGGTGTGGTCCTCAAGCTTGATCATATGTTGGAAGTGTCGTTGCCAATATCGGCCGCTACCGCGTAGTCCTGGGCTTTGGAAGCGCGCTCCCCCTTGGCCCATAGAGCACTACGCTGGCAGTGAAAACCCAATAGAAACTCGCCGCTCAACGCTGTGTCGGTGAACTCGTCGGGGTTGAACAAGTCGCAGATCTCGCGAATTTCCCTGTCGCGCGCTATGAGAAATCCGGGTTCCCGCGCGAGAAGGCGGCGCCGATACGGCGCCAATTGCTCGCTGTCCAGACGCTTCCAAGTCGACAACGGGTGGCTGGCAAACTGCGCCATATAGCGTGCCGCATTGGTCTCGCGGTTCTCACCAGCCAAGCTCAATGCCCGTTGTTCCAGATTGTCCGCTACGGCTAGGAGCCGTCCGAACAGATAGTCCCGGCTGATCCGGGTACGATCCAATGCCATGGTGTAGTTCCTCTCTGGATGAGCGCCCCGATAGAGAGCGCAAGCAATGCCCAATGTCTTTTCCCAGTCCCACCAATCCAGACCGGCGCGGTTCGCCGCTCGCTGACAGGCGTTTCGCACAAGGTCCAAAGGAAAGGGAGATCCATCCACAATGCAAGGTAAAAGGCGCGCGCGCGTGGCGCCCTCCAGTTTCTCATCCACCCGAGCGCCGTACGCGGCCTGAGCAATATCGACGGGTGACGGCGCCCCAACAAAGCGCAGTGATTTGCCGTAATTCTGTGGCCATGCGAAGGCCAGATGCCAACGCTCCAGGTGCTGCAAAAACTCGGAATTCGGCAACTGACGGTAGTACACAATAGCCATGCGCCCAAGCGTGGCAGAATACAGCGCCATGACGATCACGCCCTCGGCATCGTCGAAGCGTGCCCGGTATCCCGCCAACGCATGACGCAACCGCTGCGCATAAGCTTCGCCTACGCGTTCGTCGTTCAAGGATACGTCATCGAGCTCGTCGCCAAACAACCCACGACTGCCGACATCAGGATTGGGGGCCAGAATAGTACGTTGCGCCCAGCTCACGATCACCAAGCCTCCTCGACGTGAGCCGCGCCGTTCGATTAGCCAGCGCAATGCGTTGTGAGCCCGCTGCGTGACCTCAAACCCCACGCCTGAAGCTTGGCCAGCCGTCAGAAATCGGCCCCGAAATGTAAACCCGCTGGTGTCGTTGCTGGAGATCAGCTTGGCTTGATCAGCCGCATGACGCAACTTAGCCGGATGCTGCTCAGCCAGTGGCGTATCGCCCCCCTGCACCATGCAGAACCCAATTTGAGTTTGCAGGCTGACATAGTGCCTCACCCAGGCTTCGATCAGGGCTTCGTCCTCCCAGCAACCGTGTTGTACGCCGCCGGTGTCCACTCGCCATCGCACCATGGCGTCCTGAGGTTCGCCGTTTCCCGCCAATACTTTGAAGATCGCCGGCGTCTCGTCCCGATCACCGTTCCATGTCGATAGCAGTTGCCCCTGCCCATCGGCAGGCAGCACTCGAGCGGCGATCAGATCGGTCACCACTTGCCCTCGCCGTACATAGGCCAAAATTGCTTGCAGCTTGGCATGCGTGTATGCCGACCGCGCCCAATCTGAGAGCAACTCTAGATAGATGCGGTGAGGCTCGGTGACGTCGCTCGCAAAGCCTGACGTCACAATTCCGCCGCGTGCCGTGAAGTCGCCGGCCACGTACTGCAGTTTGTCGCACAACGGGTGTGCTGTAGGTTTGCTGCCGGCACGTCCGCCTGAGGCCTCAGTGCAGGGAATCAGCGTGATTGCCCGCTCCTTGGGCACGACCTCCGCGTGTAGCAGTCTGCCTTGCGCATCCAATACGATCTCCACATGGACCTGCTGGTTGGTGTGAGCGATGGGCTGCGGCCGATCCGCCGCTTGCGCCTGCGTGCGTTGGTAGACATCGTGCAGTTCGCTCAGCCAGCTCATCTCGGTCCCTCCATGTTGCCGGACTCGTCGGTCACGGCTTTCAAATTGCTGCCCGCACCGAAGGCTTTGGACGTCATAGCGCGTACGAATTTGCGCTCACTGCAATCCTCTGGGCGAGAGAAAACCAAACGGCCGCCACACAATACCGGCCTCCAGAAGCGGGCATGCAACTCGGGACGGCCAGTCTCGTCGGGATAGTCGAAGCCATGAAACATCAGCCCAAAGCTTAGCTTCCCATCCTCATCGAGTTCCCCCGGCCCGCTGCCAAACTCGCACGGCTCGACATAACCCTGGCATTCTCGCGTACCCAGGAACACGTCTTGACGACCACCGCGCTCGAGCATACGTCGAGCCAAGGCATAGTGCTTGCCATCGATACGATCAGTGGCGAGTTCTGGTCGATGTTCATTCCATTCGAAATGCGCACGTACCTGGTACTCTACATCCGTTAGATACGTGTAAAGCGCCAGCGTGTTGCCACCACCGTACTTCAGCGGTTTCACACCCTTTGCCTGTGTACGAATGCGTTTCATTACCCGCAATTCGTCAATTATCCAAACAAACGTCGGCTTCCAGTAGATGGATTTAACTACGCCTTTGATCGCTTCATACGTTGGAATATGGTAGGAGCATTTTTCCCCGCCAATCCTGGTGAGGGGATCGGTGAACAACGCATGCTGGCTCCACACCCGAAACTCGATCGTATTCTTTCTCACAGGTTGTCCCATATAAACACCTCCCGAGAATTGACTGCCTCTATCGCAAGGCCAAAATCTGCGTCGTAGAAATCGACATTGAGACAATAAAGGCTGCTACCGCCTAATAAAGTCAGGGCACTCCGTTCCTTCAACCTGCGGAGTATGTGTGGATAGACGTTGACCGTATATCCCTGTGCCTGGCGCATTAGCATGGCAGCTACAGCCGGATCTCGCGGACCCATGTGGTGACGCTCAAACTGCGCGAAGAAGTCTAGGACCAGTGCCTTACCTTCTTCCGCGTAGGGTACGATCACCGAATCGGTCTGGGTGTCGATGGAGCGGAACTCGCGCGCCGCCGTCTGAAACGCCTGACGCAACTCGTGCGGATACGCGCGCTGCTGCTGACGTTGGTAGGTTTCGCACGCCCCTTTCTGGTCAGACAGCAATTCAAGCAACGAAGCGCCGTAGAAAGCTGCACGCGGCAGCGGATAATCCATATCGTGCTGACGCTGGAAGAAGTAATGCTCGTAGTACTCAGCCATTGCCTGACGGCCCAAGCAGTCGTGGTTGTAGCGCGCAGGGTCGAGGCGAAATCGATCAAGAATTGCGCCCGCGTGGATACGCCCCTCCGCAACGTCCGGCAGCATGGCGAGGTTCTCTTCCGCCGGATTGACGATGTAGACCAATCCCGGCTCGGGCCTGCCATTGCGGTTGCAACGGCCCGCCGCCTGCGCAATCGAGTCTAAACCCGCCAAGAATCGGACCACAACCCGGAAGTCAACATCAACCCCTGCCTCAATCAGCTGCGTGCTGACACACGCCACTTGCAAGCCACGCCGCAGACGTTCTTTCACATTCCGCAACACTTGACGGCGATGCGCTGGACACATATCGGTACTGAGATGGAAGACTCCTTCCTTTCCCCTTCGTGCCGCCAAGTGTTGAAATAAATCTCGAGCCGCCCGCTTGGTATTGACGATCACTAGGCAGTTGCCTTGAGTCTCTACCGCCTCGACGGCGAGACCAGCGATCGCGGAATTATCCCAGCCGCCGTCCCGGCGCAGGTCGCACACCTGCACTCGTCGCAGCGACCCGAACAAACCATCAGCATCCGGCATCAATTCAGCCTGGAACGCTAGCGCCAACGCTCCCTTTTTCTCATCGACTCGATGCAGCAAAGGTTGCGTGGCCGTGCAGAGCACCACCGTACTGCCACCCTCCTGTACCAAGAAGTTGATAGCATGGTTGAACAAGTGCACACAACGGATCGGAAGCGTCTGTATTTCGTCAAACACCAATACCGCATTGGCGAGCTGGTGCAGACGCCGCACACCGCGCGTACCAGTGCCAAACAATGCTTCTAGAAACTGCACCATGGTGGTAAATACTACCGGTGCATCCCAGTCCTCATGCAAGAGCTTATCAGCATAGGTTTGGCGCTCAGCCCCGAGATTACTGTGATGCTCCAGCACGATGCGCCGTCCATGCCTCACCTGGCCATCAGTTTCCAACACTTGACGCACCACCTCTGCGTTCTGCTCGATGATGGAGGTGAAAGGCGTGACATAGATAATGCGGTCACGCCGATGCGTGGCAGCATGGTGCAAGGCAAAACGTAAGCTGGCCAACGTCTTGCCACCTCCAGTTGGGACACTCAGGGTATAGATGCCGGCAGGCCGCGCAGCGGCCTCAAAGCATGCAGTAGAAATGGACTGACGTATGCTATCGATGGGACTTCGGCAGGGAAACGCAGCCAAGTGACGCTCCAATCGATCAACGAGCTTCGGCCAATGATGATAAGGCCCGCCTTGCCGCCAGCGTACGCCGGCGGGATCGCTGAAATGTGCGGTGTCGATGCGGTCGCCCGCGATTAGACAGCTGAAGGCAAAGCGGGCTGCCAATCCTAGTCGCATGCGACGGGCTAGAAAGCCGTCCTTGCCTGGCGTCCCAACGCCTTGGATGCGATGGATTAACTGCAGAATTTCGATCTTCAATGCCGGAGATTGCGCCAGGCGTTCGATGCGCTGACGGACATCGGCATCTGCCTTGCTCCAAGCTTCTTCCAGGTGGGTATCTGCGTCGGCTTTGCGCATACGCTCGGAGAAACGATCTACGCCGTCTGGGGTCAGACAGTCGATTAGCCCCGAGTGATGGGAGGCAATACACAATGCCATCCATTGGCCTGCAAATGTCAATTCAGGATTACCAGATGATGACAGCAACTTCCAGATCCATTGCGCGCCGGCAGTAGAGTGATCGACTCCGCCGCGCACCTTATTAGCACGGGGAGAGTCGTCGGCATCAAGATCAGGATCGCGGATGCCTAACGCCGACATCAGATATGTTTGAAACGCAATACCGTATTTGCCAAGATCATGGAGTAGTCCCATTAACTCCCCCAGATTGGACAGTCCGATCTTTCTGGCAAAACGACGGGTAAGAATCCCCGTACCTCGCAAATGCTGGCGTAAAGTATGGACTTGGCTATCGAGTGTGCGATAGTGGGCGACTGCTAAATGGGTTGGGGACATCTGAACAACGCTCTTTCTGACAGCCAAGGAATTCATATATATTTTTTATCTGAATGTATCATTTAGTAGCCAGCCTAAGTTTCCAGCTTCTTGCTTTGCTAAGAAAACCATCCCCCCAACTGTGAGACTTGAACAAGGTCGAGAGCACAGAGTCTAGCTTTGAGCCCTCGCCGCCGCGGGTACCCGAAGACAAGATGGACTGCTACCACCTCGACATCGAGTTTCACACCATGTACTCACACACGGTGTGCTCTGGCTGGCGTCGTTCCCACGCGATCGTGATCTTTCGTTTCAACCCACGCACCCGCGAAGGTGACTTTCCGTCCATTAGGAACCAAAGCCCGTCTATTAGGTTTCAATCCACACGCCCGCGAAGGGCGTAACGGCCGCAGATTCTGTGCCACGAGTCCGGGATGTTGTTACAACCCACACACGCCTGCGCGGAGTGCGACAGCCGTCCATGACCACGATGATGTACCCCACACCCGTTTCAATCCGCGCATCCGCAAAGGGTGCGACTTACGCTTTGTAACTTACTGCCCCCACAGGCGGCAACTCCTCTTCTCCGCGAACTTCTACATCGTAGCCAAGCGTCAGCAAAGAATGTCACAGTCCTCGGGAAAAATCTTTTGGTTTCAATTAGTTGAATTCGCACGAGCCGCTACTGGAAATCCACTGTACGCTCCGGGCTCGCGCATTCCACTACAAGACTGACGCTTCCTGCAGATGGGTCGCAGGCTTGTCTACCGAGCTCCGCGACGACCAACATTCATGTTGCAGCCGATCTCCAGCATACTCTACAGCCAGACAGCCCCTACGCCACAACAGCCTGCGCGAGCTTCTGAATAGAGAGCGGCGCGCAGCCTTCGGCATCGTTGCTGATGGTCACGTAGGCCGGTTGGCCTGCGCCCGTGATGCCGCGGATGGTGCGCGCCAGCACGGCGCGCGTGTGGGGATCCTCGCTGAGGATGGCGTTGAACGGATCGTGCTTCTTCTGCGCGTCGGCATAGCCATACGCGCCAAAGATGCGATTCAGGTTCCACCGGCAGACCAGCGGACCCGGCCAGAGCGCACGCAGCATGGGCAGCTGCTCTTCGATCGGCGGCATCTTGGCATGCAGGCCCAGGCAGAAGGTGGCGCCATGCGCCTTGAGTGTGTCAACCAGCGCCTTGCCCAGCAGCTCGGGATCTCGGACTTCCACGGCGACGATCACAGAGGCGTGTGCATGCAAGGCTTGCCGGACGGCGACCAGCATACGATCCAACCTGTCCAGCACTAACATGGGCCGGCTGAGCAGGCTCCACGGCAAAGGACTCAGCTGGAAGACGAGAACGCCGAGCTTGGCGCCCAGTCCTTGGAGCGTCGGTTGCACAAAGTGTTCGATGGCGAGGCTCGGTTCGAGAAAGCCGGGATTGGGCTCGCGCCCCTTGCCTTCGGCGCTGCGTATCTGGGCGTCCGTGATGCTCGCCGGGCATTTGACGACGAAACGGAAGTCATCATCGACCTGGCCCGCATACGCGGCATATTGGCTTGCCGTCAAAGGGCGCCAGAACGTGCGGTCCACGCAGACCGTACGCAACAGCGGATGCCGGTGGTAGGCGTCAAGGCCGTTCTTCGACAGGGTGCTCGCATCGTAGACGCCGTCCCAGACCAGGCCTTCCCAGCCCGGATAGGACCATGTGGAGACACCGAAACGCAACTGTGCCGGCAACTGCCGCGCCAGCTCGCACCAAGCCTGCACAGTGGGGGCGGGACGCACTTTGGCCGCGTTCTGGCCGGCAGAGGACGCCGAAGGCACACGAGGCGCTGCATTGGCCAGGGACTTGGCTGGCGGCTGGGGCGCCGCATCTCCAAAAAGATCGTCTTGCATGCTTATCGTGCCGGCATTGAGATAGCTGAAGAGTACTTCAATGCCGGGCAGGCGTCCGGTGGACGAGTGGTTCGCCCGAGCGCACGGAACTGCTGCGCCAAATACAAAAGGCCCAAACCGAAGCCTAGGCCTTGCTTGAATCCTGGAGCGGGTGAAGGGAATCGAACCCTCGTCTTAAGCTTGGGAAGCTTCTGCTCTACCATTGAGCTACACCCGCATGCGACGAGGCGAGCGCCTCGTCAAAGGCTTTGCATTATAGCGCCGACCGCGGTTTCGTGCGCAAGACCATGCATCCGTATGCCGAATTCATGAAATAAACTCCGGCAATCACTACAATCCAGCCTATGAATACAAGCACCGAAACTCCCGAATCGAAATTCGGCCACATACGCAGCTTCGTGCATCGGCGCTCGCACATTACGCCGGGGCAGAAGACCGCGCTGGACCGCCTGATGCCGCAATGGGCCATTCCCTATCGCCCCGCCGTCCTGGACTTGGACAAGGCTTTCGGGCGCAATGCGCCCACCATCCTGGAAATCGGGTTCGGCATGGGCGAAACCACGCAGAAAATCGCTGAAGCCCGTCCCGACGACAACTTCCTTGGCGTGGAGGTCTTCAACGCCGGCGTCGGGGCGCTGCTCAAGCGCATCGATGAATCCGGCGTCCGCAACATACGCATCATCCAGCACGATGCGGTGGAAGTCGCGCGCGACATGATCGCCCCCGATACACTGGCGGGCGTGCACATCTATTTCCCGGATCCCTGGCCCAAGAAGCGCCACCACAAGCGCCGCCTGATCCAGCCCCCGTTCATTGCGCTGCTGGCCAGCCGCATCCGCCCGGGCGGCTACATCCACTGCGCGACCGACTGGGAAAACTACGCCGAGCAGATGCTGGCGGTGCTCGGCGGCGAACCCCTGCTTGAAAACACCTGCGACGGCTATGCGCCCCGCCCGGACTTCCGCCCACAGACCAAGTTCGAAACCCGCGGCCTGCGGCTCGGCCATGGCGTGTGGGACCTGATTTTCAAGCGCAAGTAGGCGGGCCGCCGCCTGCCGGTTTCATCGTCACCCTGAAGGGAAGCTTCTCTCGTGTACCCGGAAATACAGCCCTATGCCCACGGCTTCCTGAATACGGAAGACGGTCACAGCGTTTACTGGGAGTTGTGCGGCAACCCCCGGGGCAAGCCTGCGATCTTCCTGCACGGCGGACCCGGCAGCGGCTGTTCGCCGGTGCATCGGCGGCTGTTCAATCCGCAGCGCTACAAGGTCTTGCTGTTCGACCAGCGCGGCTGCGGGCGGTCGGCGCCGCATGCCTGCCTGGACAACAACACCACCTGGCATCTGACTGCCGACATGGAACGCCTGCGCAGCGAAATCCTGGCCGCCGAACGCATGCTGGTTTTCGGCGGATCATGGGGTTCGACGCTGGCGCTGGCCTATGCGCAGCAGCATCCGGAGCGCGTGAGCGAACTGATCTTGCGCGGGGTCTTCACCGTCCGGCGGCAGGAGCTACAATGGTTTTATCAGGAAGGGGCGTCCTGGCTGTTCCCCGACCACTGGCAAAGTTTCCTCGCGCCCATTCCGCCCGCCGAGCGGCACGACCTGATCACCGCCTATCACAAGCGGCTCACGGGCGCTGACCGGCGCAGCCAGATGGAAGCCGCACACGCCTGGACGCAATGGGAAAGCAACACCATCACCCTGCTGCCCAACCTCATGCATCAGCAGGCCTACGCCGCCGATGAAGACGCCCTGGCCTTCGCCCGCATCGAAAGCCATTATTTCGTGAACCAGGGTTTTCTGGAAGAAGGCCGGTTGCTAAGAGACGCGCAGCGCTTGCGGGACATCCCGGGCGTCATCGTCCAGGGCCGCTACGATGCCTGCACGCCGGTCAGGACGGCGTGGGAATTGCACCAGGCATGGCCGCAGGCGGAGTTCCACTTGGTGGAAGACGCTGGCCATGCGTTCGACGAGCCCGGCATCTTGCCGCGCCTGATCGCCGCGACCGATAAATTCAGCCAACAATTTTGATAGCCAACAACCTTGATCACGCAGGATTCCAGACCATGAACGTCACCCTCAATGGCAAACCATTGCAGCTTGACCAGATCGACACCATCGCGGGTCTCGTGCGGCACCTGGGCTACCAGGACAAGCGCATCGCGGTAGAGCGCAACGGCGACATCGTCCCCAAGAGCCAACATGCATCCACCCCCATCGCCGACAACGACGAAATCGAGATCGTGGTGGCGGTGGGCGGGGGCTGACGGCGGGCGGGAATAACGCGGCGCGAGCGCCGCGCACCGAATGCGTCAGCGGCGGCCGAAGCCCGGGAAGCCGCCCTTGCCCATGCCCTTGAGCCCACCCATGGCGCGCATCATCTTGGCCATGCCACCCTTCTTCATCTGCTTCATCATGCCCTGCATCTGATCGAACTGGGACAGCAGGCGGTTGACCTCTTGCACCGGCACGCCGGCGCCCGCCGCGATGCGGCGCTTGCGCGACGCCTTCAGGAGCTCGGGCTTGGCGCGCTCGGCCGGCGTCATGGAATTGAGTATGCCTTCGCTGCGGCGCAGCTGTTTCTCGGCCTGGCCGCCTTGCAGCTGGCCGGCCGCCTGCGCAAACTGCGCGGGCAGCTTTTCCAGCAGCGAGCCCATGTCGCCCATTTTCTTGACCTGCATGAGCTGTTCGCGGAAATCGTTCAGGTCGAAGCGATCGCCCGATTTGATCTTGGCCGCCAGCTTTTCGGCCTCGGCCACGTCGATGTTGCGCTGCGCCTGCTCGACCAGCGACACGATGTCGCCCATGCCCAGCACGCGCTGCGCCATGCGTTCAGGGTGGAAGGGCTCGAGCCCGTCGAGCTTTTCCGACAGGCCCACGAACTTGAGCGGCTTGCCGGTGACATGGCGCACCGACAGCGCGGCGCCCCCGCGCGCATCGCCGTCCAGCTTGGTCAGCACCACCCCGGTCAGCGGCAAGGCGTCTGCGAAAGCGCGCGCCACGTTGACGGCGTCCTGGCCCTGCATGGCGTCGACCACGAACAGGGTTTCGATGGGCTTGAGAAGATCATGCAGGGCGCGGATCTCGCGCATCATGGCTTCGTCTATGCCCAGCCGGCCCGCCGTATCGACGATGAGGATGTCGTAGTGATGGCGCCTGGCGTGGTCCAGCGCAGCCTGCGCGATGTGCTCGGGCTTCTGCGTGGCGTCGGAAGGCAGGAAATCCACCTTGACCTGGGCGGCCACCGTCTTCAATTGCTCGATGGCGGCGGGGCGGTAGACGTCGGCGCTGACCACCAGCACCTTCTTCTTGCCGGTCTTGCGGCCGTTGTGGGTGTGATTGCCTTCGGCCAGCCACTTGGCCAGCTTGCCGGTGGTGGTGGTCTTGCCCGCCCCTTGCAGGCCCGCCATCAGGATCACGGCGGGCGGCTGCGTGGCCAGGGAAAGCTCGCTGGCGGCTTCGCCCAGGTCGCCGCCCATGAGCGCGGTGAGCTCTTTGTGCACGATGCCGACCAGCGCCTGGCCGGGGTTCAGGCTGCCGACCACGTCCTGGCCGAGGGCGCGTTCCTTCACCCGCGCGACGAAATCGCGCACCACGGGCAGCGCCACGTCGGCCTCGAGCAAGGCCATGCGGACCTCGCGCAACATGTCTTGCGTATTGGCTTCGGTGAGCCGCGCCTCGCCGCGCATGGTCTTGACGACGCGCGAAAGCCGTTGGGTCAGATTGTCGAGCATAACAATGGTTTCGCTTAAACTTGCTAAATGATCTGTCTGTATCCGGACTAAAATAGTCCGACAACCAGAACGTTAAGGGACTATGTCTTCAGGCATTGTATTTCACTTGCTGGCCGCCGCGGCATACGCCATTTTGGCCGGTTCGCTATGGAAGCCATTGTGGTCGAACCGAGCCGGCAAGGAAGGCGGCGTATCGGCCGGAAAAGTCCGGCGCGTCTGCCTGGCGGGCGCCATCGCCCTGCACGGCGCGGGCCTCGCGCAAACGATATTGCCGGGCAGCCATGGCATCTACCTGGGCTGGGCGCTGGCCCTGTCCGCCGCCATCTGGCTGGGCATGGTCGTGTTCTGGCTGGAAAGCTTCGCCATGCGCATCGACGGCCTGCTGCTCATCCTGCTGCCGGCGTCCGCGGCGGCGACGCTGGTGGCCGGCCTGTTTCCCGGCGGGCACCTGATCGCCCAGGCCGGCGAATGGCTGCGCCTGCATCTGCTCATCGCACTCACCGCCTACGGCCTGATCACCGTGGCGGCGCTGCAGGCCGTGCTCATGGCGGCCCTCGACCGCCAGCTGCACCGGCCGGTGGAATCCGCGGCCATGCGCAGCATCATGGGGCGCGCCCTGGACTCCATGCCGCCGCTCCTGGTGCAGGAAGTCCTGCTGTTCAGGCTGATCTGGTTCGGCTTCGCCATTCTGACGCTCACCGTCATCACCGGCGCCATCGTGTCCATACGCCTGACCACCAACCTGGTGCCCATGGACCACAAAACCATATTCACGCTGCTGTCCTGGTTCACCTTCGGCGGCCTGCTGGTGGGCCGCTATACGCGCGGCTGGCGCGGGCGCATCGCCTTGCGCTGGACCCTGGTCGGCTTCGCCTTCATATTGCTGTCGTACAGCGGCAGCCGTTTCGTCATCGACGTGATACTGCACCGGGGCTGAAGTGGGAAAAATATTATTCTGGATCATACTCATTCTCGCCGCCTTGATGGCCGCCCGCGTGCTGGCCCGCCACAATGAAAGAAGCCGCCTGAACGAAAACGCCCCTGACGCACCCCGGCCCGGCGCCAAGCCGGAATCCATGGTCCGCTGCGAACATTGCGGCATACACCTGCCGCGGTCCGAGGCCGTGCTGATCGACGGCCACACCTGGTGCAGCCAGGAACACGCCCGCCTTGGGCCCGCCAACGTCAAAAGGCCCTACTAGGCCATGCTGAGCACACTGCAGCTGGACCGCCACGGCTGGCTGCGGCCGTCCGCCGGCGTCGCCCTGGCGCCCTCGCCCAATCATGACGAGCGCCCGCCCGGCCAGGATGCCACCCTGCTGGTCATGCACAACATCAGCCTGCCGCCCGGCCGGTTCGGCGGCACGGAGGTCATCGATCTTTTCCTGAACCGGCTGGACTACGACTCGCATCCCTGGCTGCCGCGGCTGCGCGGGCTGCGGGTGTCGGCCCACTTCCTTGTGCGCCGGGACGGCCGGATCGTGCAGTTCGTCGCCACCGACCTGCGCGCCTGGCATACCGGCGTGTCGTCCTTCCAGGGCCGCGAACGCTGCAATGACTTTTCGATCGGCATAGAAATGGAAGGCACCGACACCCTGCCCTACACCCATGAACAATACGGTGCCGCAAGGCGGCTGACGGCCGCGTTGCGCGCCCGGCATCCATTGAACGCCGTGCGCGGCCACGAACACATCGCCCCCGGCCGCAAAACCGACCCCGGCCCGGCCTTCGACTGGGCCCGCTATGGCCGGGAAGGCGGCTGGCTGCGCAGGCAGCTTCCACCGGTTCCATGAAACTCACGCGCCCGGCATTCCGGAAAGCGATCGAGCACCATGCTTATTTATCGCTTTTTAGAAACTAGCAGCCTTCATAGAATTAGCGGCACATCATTCAAACCAAGGACGGATACAACCCCATGTCGACCACACAGAACGAATTGAGCGAACTCATCGCAGCCTATGCGAGCTCGTCCACGGCCATCATCAGCGACAACCTGGCGCGCGAGCCGGGCGCCGTCGGCATACGCCCCTTCCACCACTGCACCGGCGCCGTGGCCGGGCGCGCGCTGACCGTGCGCACCCGTGCCGGCGACAACGCCACCGTGCACAAGGCGCTGGACCTGATCCAGCCGGGCGACTTCATCATCGTGGACGGCGGCGGCGACCTGAGCCGCGCCGTGATCGGCGAGATCATGGCCGCCATCGCCAAGTCGCGCGGCGCTGTCGGCTTCGTCATCGACGGCGCCATCCGCGACGTGGACGTCATTGCGGCAAATACTTTCCCCGTCTTCGCCAAGGCGGCCATCCACCGCGGCCCCTACAAGAACGGCCCCGGTGAAATCAATGTGCCGGTATCCGTGGGCGGCATGATCGTCAACCCCGGCGACATCGTCGTGGGCGACGGCGACGGCATCGTCGCCTTCCCCGTGGAAGGTGCCAAAGAATTGCTGGTAGCCGTCCGCGCCCAGGAAAAGAAGGAAGCCGACATGCTGGCGGCCATCGCGAACGGCACATACACCAACGCCTACGCGAAATAAGCCGAGGCTTCCCCGGAATCGGACCCGATAGGGCCCGATTCCTTGCCTTCTAGCCAAGCAGCAGCTTGTTCATGCGCTTCACGAAAGCGGCCGGGTCGGCCAGGCCGCCGCCTTCCGCCAGCATGGCCTGATCCAGCAGCACCTGGGCCCATTCACCGAAGGTGTCGTCCGACGCGGCCTGCACCTTGGCGATCAGCCCGTGCTCCGGGTTGATCTCGAGTATGGGCTTGACTTCGGGCGCGGCCTGGCCGGCGGCCTGCAGCATGCGCAAGAGATGCGGGCTGAGCTCGTGCTCGTCCACCACCACGCAAGCGGGGGAATCCACCAGGCGGCCGGTGACGCGGACATCCTTCACCTTGCCCTCCAGCGCCGTCTTCAGGCGCTCGACCAGCGGCTTGAAGGTTTCGGCGACTTCGGCCTGGTGCTTCTTTTCTTCCTCGTCCGCCAGCGCGTCGAGGTCCAGCCCGCCCTTGGCGATGGAAGCCAGGGGCTTGCCTTCGAACTCGCGCAGATAGGACAGCATCCATTCGTCCACGCGGTCGGAGAGCAGCAAAACTTCCAGACCCTTCTTGCGGAAGATTTCCAGGTGCGGGCTGTTGCTGGCGGCGGCGTAGGTTTCAGCGCTGACGTAGTAGATCTTGTCCTGACCTTCTTTCATGCGCGACACATAGTCGGCCAGCGATACGGTCTGGGCGGAGGTATCGCCATGCGTGGAGGCAAAGCGCAACAGCTTGGCGATGCGCTCGCGGTTGGACGGGTCCTCGCCCGTGCCTTCCTTCAGCACTTGGCCGAACTGTTCCCAGAAGGCCGCATAGTCCTCGGGCTTGTTCTCCGCCAGGTCTTCGAGCATGGACAGCACGCGCTTGGCGGAGCCCTCGCGGATCACGCGCACATCGCGGCTTTCCTGGAGGATCTCGCGCGATACGTTGAGCGGCAGGTCGGCCGAATCGATCACGCCCCGCACGAAGCGCAGGTAGGCCGGCAGCAGCTGTTCGGCGTCGTCCATGATGAAGACGCGCTTGACGTACAGCTTCACGCCGCGCCGGCCCTCGCGGTCCCAGAGATCCAGCGGCGCGCGCTTGGGGATGTACAGCAGCTGCGTGTATTCGCTGCGGCCCTCGACCCGGTTGTGCGTCCAGGCGAGCGGGTCGTCGAAATCATGCGCCACGTGCTTGTAGAATTCCCGGTATTGCTCGTCGGTGATGTCCGACTTGGCCCGTGTCCACAAGGCGCTCGCCTGGTTGATGGTCTCCCATTCGCTTTTCTTGGCCAGCTCCGATTTTTCATTGTCCCACTCTTCCTTGAGCATCTGGATGGGCAGGGAAATATGATCGGAGTAGCGGCGCAGCACTTCGCGCAGCTTCCAGCCGCTTGCGAATTCTTCTTCGTCGTCGCGCAGGTATAGCGTGATCGCCGTGCCGCGGTCCGCCTTTTCCACCGGGGTGACCGAGAACTCGCCCTGGCCATCGGATTCCCACATGACCGCTTCGGTTTCGGGCGCGCCGGCGCGGCGGCTCAGCACCGAAACCTTCTTCGCCACGATGAAAGAAGAATAAAAACCCACGCCGAACTGGCCGATCAGTTGGGCGTCTTTCTGCTTGTCGCCCGTCAGTTGGGAAAAGAATTCCTTGGTGCCCGAACGCGCGATCGTGCCCAGGTTCGCCACCGCCTCGTCGCGCGTCATGCCGATGCCGTTGTCGGACACGGTAATGGTCTTCTTGTCGGCGTCGTACTCGACCCGTATGCGCAATTCGCCGTCACCTTCGTACAGGTCGGGGCTGTCGATGGCTTCGAACCGAAGCTTGTCGCAGGCGTCCGATGCGTTCGAGACCAGTTCGCGCAGGAAGATCTCTTTGTTGCTGTACAGCGAATGGATCATCAAATGAAGCAATTGCTTCACTTCCGCCTGAAAGCCCAGAGTTTCCGACTGTGGAGGTGTTTCTGTTTGAGTCATTGTCGCAACCTGATGAAGAAAAAGTTCAGACAAGACGGCCGCTCGTCGCGCGCGCCGCCCGTTTCCACAAGGGAGTTTCCCGACAATGGGGGCGGGGCGCCTTGTTTTCAAGGGGAAGCGCGCTAATATATATACATACCGTTACAACAAATCAGAAAGAGAACGTGTACGGTTTACGCTACGACTGACAGTACATGAGAATAAGTCCGTCTTTGTTCACTGGTTATATCGCCCGTAGCAAGGAGCTCCATCATGCAGGCGCATACGCTTTTCAACATCCTGAAAATAGTGAGCCGTGTGGTTCTGGTACTGATGGTCGTCGCCATCGGGTACGCCTGTACCATCGGTGTCGCGTACTGGTCCGGCATTGGCGTCTGACCGCGGAGAGCACGATGAATAAACGTCAAACACGCATATTCGCCATTGCATCGACCGCCATCGCATCGCTGATCTTCCTGGTGCTCACCGTAGACAGCCACAGGCAGTTTCCCACCCTGACCAACGCCGACAAGATCACGGACGCCGTCGTACGCGGCCAGAACGTCTGGCACCGCAACAACTGCATCAACTGCCACACCATCCTGGGCGAAGGCGCCTACTATGCGCCCGACCTCACCAAGATCACCCAGCACCGCGGCGCGCCCTACCTGACCGCCTTCCTGAAGAACCCCTCGCAGTTCTACGACGAACAGACCCACCGGCGGCTCATGCCCAACCAGAATCTGAGCGACCAGGAAATCGAAGACCTGATCGCCTTCATGGACTGGGTCAGCAAGGTGGACAACCAGGGCTGGCCGCCCCGGCCCATACTGGTCACCGGCAGCTCCATACCCGGTACGGACTTGAGCCTGGCGCAGCAGCGCGCCGGCGGCGATACCGCCACCGGGCAGCCTCCGGCCGCGCGCCCCGTCACCACCGCCAACGACCCCATCGCCTTGGGCGAAGCCCTGTTCCGGTCCGCCGTGCCCACCTGTGCGGCCTGCCACTCCACGGCGCCCGGGGTGAATCTGGCCGGGCCGACCCTGGCCAACATCGCCTCCAACGCGGAAAAAACCCTGGCGTCGCCCGACTACAAAGGCAAGGCGAAAACGGTCGAAGAGTTCATACGCGAATCCATCATGGAACCCAGCGCCTACCTGCACCCGGGGCCCATGTATTCCGCCAACGGGGTCTCCTTCATGCCCACCACTTACGGCAAGGACCTGACACCGGAACAGATCGATCAACTGGTTGCGTACCTGGCCTCCTTCAAATAAACGAAGGCCACACACCAGCACCGCCTCACGCAAAACAGGAGTCGCCATGCGTTACCGTTCTCAATCCGTCGCATACTGGTATTTCGCGCTAGCACTGATCCTCTTTGGGCTGCAACTCGTTTTCGGGCTGCTGTCGGCCGCCAAGTACCTGGGGCCCGACCCGCTGCTCAACATCATGCCGTTCGACGTCACCAAGACCATACACACCAACCTGCTGATCGTATGGGTGCTGACGGGCTTCATGGGCGCCACATACTGGATCATCGCCGACGAGTCCCGTTCCGAACTGCACAGCGTCAAGCTCGCCTACATACAGCTCATACTGTGGGCCATCATGGGCGTCAGCGCCATCATCGGCTATTTCTTCCGCTACGGCACGGGCAACAAGCTGCTGGAACAGCCCCTGCCCCACAAGCTGGTCATCGTCGTGTGCATGCTGATCTTCCTGTACAACATCGGCATGACCATCAAGAAATCCGGGCGCTTCACCACCACCGAAGGCGTGCTGCTGCTGGGCCTGGGCAGCTCCGCCGTACTCTACCTGCCCGCCCTGCTGCACTACGAGAACTACATCGTCTCCATCTACTACCGCTGGTGGACCATACACCTGTGGGTCGAAGGCGTATGGGAAATGATCCAGGGCTCCTTCCTGGCCTACCTGCTCATCCGCCTGTCGGGCGCCGACCGCGAAGTGCTGGAAAAATGGCTGTACGTCATCGTCGGGCTGGTCTTCATCGCCGGCATATTGGGCACCGCCCACCACTACTACTGGGTCGGCGTGCCTTCGTACTGGCTGCCGCTGGGCGGATTCTTCAGCGCACTGGAACCCGTCGCCCTGGTCGGCATGGCCATGTATGCCTACTTCGCCATCCGGCGCACCGGCGTCCGCCACCCTAACGGGCTGGCCCTGCACTGGACCATAGGCAGCGCCGTGTTCACCTTGTTCGGCGCCGGCCTGCTGGGCCTGGCGCACACCTTCCCCGACATCAACAAATGGACGCACGGCACCCTGATCACCGCCATGCATGGGCACGCCGCCTTCTACGGCGCCTACGCCATGATCGTCATGGCCGTCATCAGCTACGCCCAGCCCAGCCTCACCGTGGGCCGCAGCGACCAGGGCTCGCCCGTCGGCTACTGGGCCTTCTGGCTGCAGATCGCCGGCATGTTCGGCATGACGCTGTCCTTCGCCACCGCGGGCATCGGCCAAGTCTACCTGGAACGGGTGCTGGGCATAGGCTACCTGGACGTGCAACTGAAAATACAGGTGCATTTCCTGATGCTGGTCGCCACGGCTTCGCTCTTCGCCGTCGGTGTCGGCCTGTTCATCTATGACTTCTTCCGCCATGCGCCGCGCCTGGAACCCATAGAAGAAGTAGAGACGCCCGCGCACCACCACCCGCAGAGCGGCCTGGCCAGTGGCAGAAGCGCCTGACATGGCGGAGCAGTCCAACGCCGTGGCCCGGCTGGACAGGCGGGGCGACCACCACCAAGCCCCGCCCTACTACCTGCCCGCGGCCGACGAAGTGGCGCTGTTCGAACAGTGCCACCACAACAAGCTGGCGGTCATGCTCAAAGGGCCCACCGGCTGCGGCAAGACCCGCTTCGTGGAACACATGGCCTGGCGGCTCCGGCGCCCGCTGATCACCATTTCCTGCCACGACGACCTGAGCGCCAGCGACCTCATCGGCCGCTTCCTGATCCGGCACGACGGCACGGTATGGCAGGACGGCCCGCTGACTACCGCCGTGCGCAGCGGCGCCATCTGCTACCTGGACGAAGTGGTCGAAGCCCGCCAGGACACCATCGTCGTCCTGCACCCCCTTACCGACTACCGCCGCCAGCTGCCCATAGACAAGACCGGCGAAATCATCGACGCCGCGCCCGGGTTCCAGCTGGTCGTATCCTACAACCCCGGCTATCAGCGCATGCTGAAAGACCTGAAGCCCAGCACCCGGCAACGCTTCGTTGCGCTGGACTTCGACTTCCCGCCCCCGGACCGCGAAGCGCAGATCGTCGCCCAGGAAAGCGGGGTGCCCGACACCACCGCCCGGGCGCTCGTCGAGCTTGCGCACAAGCTGCGCGCCCTGCGGGACCGCGGCCTCGCCGAAGCGCCCAGCACCCGCCTGCTGGTCGCGACCGCCCACCTGGCCGCCCGCGGCATCCCCGTCAAACGCGCCTGCCAGGTCGCGCTGGTCTCGCCCTTGTCGGACGACGCATCGCTGCTGGCCGCCATGAACGACCTGGTCGAACTGACCTTTCCCTGACGCAAGGCGGCGGCATGGCGGAAGCGGAAGACGTCATCACCGATGCGGCCCGGCACGCCACCATCTACGCCCGCGACCTGTGGCAGCGCCACCGCGGCAAAGCCGCCGGCCCCCAGGCCTCCACCCTGGCCGACCTGGCCCACCGCCTGGACCTGCTGATCGCCGCCGTCTTCGGCAAACACTACCCGCTCAGAACCGCCCAGCCCCCCGCCATTCCCAGCCTGCTGCTCAAGATCTTCCGGCGCCAGGACGTCACCCCCTCGCGCGAGGCGCTGCCCGCCACCGACGGCATTTCCATCTGGCTGCCGGCGGACCCGCAAACCACCGATCACGGCATCGCCGCCGACCGCTACCGCTGCCAGGCCCTGCGGCAAGCCATGCGCGCCGAACGCGGCAGCCCGGCGCTGGCCGCCCATGATCCCGACCCGCGCGTGCGCGCCCTGTACCTGATCCTGGAAGCCCAGGCCTGCGACCAGGAACTGGCGCGCATCCTGCCCGGCATGGCGGCATCGCTGAACGAGCTGAAGCGCCGCGCCCTGCGCGCCCGCCCCGACCCGCGCCACCACCCCGCGGCCTGCCGCCAGCTGGAACAATGGCTGCAGCGCACATTGGCCGTGCCGGTGCATAGCGCGCCGAACGCCGCCCCCGCCCAAGGCCTGCCCGCCTGCTCCAACCCCAAAGAAGCGCTCGACCTGGCCCGGCAGCTGGTCGCAGAATGGAGCGACAGCCAAGCCGACAAACCGCCCCATACCCACGCGCTGGTCAAGGACTGGTGGACCGGCGAACTGATCGACCATGAGGCAACGGCGCCCGCAGCCCCCGGCGGGCCGGCCGGCCACGAGCAGGACGAAAACCGGGACAGACGCCCCCGCAGCGCGCGCATGCTCCGTCGCCCCAAGCAGCGCCAGGCCAAGGAAGACGAAGACGACGACAAACCCGGCGTATGGATGGTGCAGACCAACGCCCCGCTGGAACAAGCGGAAGACCCCATGGGCATGCAACGCCCCGCCGACCGCGACGAACAAACTCCCGCCGACGAATTCGCCGACGCGCTCTCGGAACTGCCCGAAGCCAGGCTGGTCGCCACCCCGGGCAAACCCAAAGAAGTGCTGATCTCGGACGACCCGCCCGACCAGCGCGCCAAACTTCCGCCGGCCAAAACCCCGGCCTTGCGGCAATTGCTGACCTACCCCGAATGGGACTACCGCCTGAACGGCTACCGGCACCCCGGCGCCCTGGTGCACCTGCTGACGGCCGAACCCGGCCCACAGGCCTGGATAGACGCCACACTGGCCGGCTACCGCAGCATGCTGGACACCATACGCAAACGCTTCGAGATCCTGCGCGCCGAACGCCGATGGCTGCGTCGCCAGTTCGACGGCGACGACATAGACCTGGACGCCTGCACGGACGCCGCCGCCGAAGCCCGCGCCGGCCTGCCCATGCCCCAGGCCCTGTACCGCCGGCAAAGCCCACAGACCCGCGACATGGCCATCACCCTGCTCGTCGACATCAGCGGATCCACCGATTCATGGCTCGCCACCAGCAAGCGCATCATCGACGTCGAGCGCGAAGCCCTGCTGCTGGTCGCCATCGCCCTGGAAAGCATGGGCGAACCCTACAGCATCCTGGCCTTCTCCGGCCCAGGCGCCCCCAACGTCAGCATCTACCCCATCAAATCCTTCACCGAAGCCTACGACAACGACATCGCCCGCCGCATCGCCGGCCTGGAGCCGCAATACTACACCCGCGCCGGCGGCGCCCTGCGCCACGCCACCGCCGAGCTCATGAAACAGCAAGTCCAGCACCGCCTGCTGCTGTTGCTGTCGGATGGCAAGCCCAACGACGAAGACCACTACGAGGGCCGATACGGGGTCGAAGACATGCGCAGCGCGGTGCATGAAGCGAAGGCGCAAGGAATATTTCCCTTCTGCCTGACGATAGACAGACAGGCGGCGGCGTACCTGCCGAGGGTTTTTGGGGAAAGGCAATACGCCCTGCTGAGCCGGCCGGAGGCCTTGCCGGTGGTGCTGCTGGACTGGATGAAAAGGCTGGTGTCGCGGTAGGGCGGCTTGGGGGTGATTGCTGGCGGAGGCAATGCAAAATTTCGGGAGTCTGCGTATAATTACGCCTTCCTGCCACGCCCCGAGTTCTTCGGGGCGACTACTTGCAATGCCCGGGTGGTGAAATTGGTAGACGCAGGGGACTCAAAATCCCCCGCCGCAAGGCGTGCCGGTTCGATTCCGGCCCCGGGCACCATCTAAAAATCTTCTGCTAATTCAAGCCGTTAGAAGATTTCGCAGCACAAGCCCCGCACCGGGGGATTTTCCTAAAATTGTGGTCAGGTACAGTTTCGGTACAGTGATGCGGCGCTAGCCCCATACGGAGTACTCATGGCTACGATCGTTAAGACTTCCTCGGGCACTTGGAAAGCCCTTATTCGCAAGACAGGCTGGCCGGCCACGGCCAAGACGTTTCGCACCAAGCGGGATGCCGAAGACTGGGCGCGCCGTACCGAAGACGAAATGGTACGCGGCGTATACATCCAGCGAGCGCCGGCCGAGCGCATAACCGTCGAAGCGGCACTGACCCGCTACCTCAAGGAAGTCACGCCCACCAAGCGGGCCTCGACCCAAGCCGGCGAACACAAGAAAGCTCAAGTCATCATCCGGCATCTTGGCAAGTACTCGCTGGCCGCCCTGAACGCCGAGATCGTGGCGCAGTTCCGTGACATGCGACTGGCCGGCGACCCGGACAAAAACGGCAAGCTACGGCCTCGCAGTAACAACACGGTACGCTTGGAATTCGCACTGCTGGGCCACCTGTTTACCGTCGCCATCAAGGAATGGGGCATCGGCCTGCCCTTCAATCCCGTGTCCAACATCCGCCGCCCGGCCCCCGGCTCGGGCCGCAACCGGCGATTGACCCCGGAAGAACAGAACCGCTTGCTGCAAGCCGTGGATAAGCACTCGAACCCGATGTTCGGTTGGATTGTCCGCATTGCCGTTCAGACCGGCATGAGGCTGTCTGAAATTGCCACGCTACGCATTCGGCAAGTGGACATCGAGCGGCGCGTCGTTCGGCTGGAGCATACCAAGAACTCGTCGCCTCGCACCGTCCCACTGACTGCAGAGGCAACGCGCGTGTTCACCGAGGCACTGGCCAACCCCTTGCGACCTGCCGAAACCGAACTGGTGTTCTTCGGCGAACCCGGCAGGGATGGCATACGACGCCCCTACCTGTTCGACAAAGCGTGGACCGATGCCAAGCGAGCAGCGGGCCTTGAAGACTTCCGCTTTCACGACCTGCGGCACGAGGCTGTCAGCCGGTTCGTGGAAGCCGGCTTGAGCGATCAGGAGGTATCGGCCATCAGCGGCCACAAATCGATGCAGATGCTCAAGCGCTATACGCATCTTCGCGCCGAAGACCTGGTGCAGAAGCTGGACCGCATTGCGCGGCGCGCGCCGTCCGCTTCTAAACAACGAGGTGAAGCCGACTCCCAAACAGAGAACAACGCATAATCGCTCCATCGCGTTGCCATAATGAACAACCGATTGTCTTAACCTACAGAGGAAGCTAGTTTTGCATACCGCTATCAAGATCGTCGCCATCAGCAGCCTTGCTCTTACCCTTGCCGCGTGCGGCAGCGCCAAGGACGCCAACAAGAGCAACTTCAGCAAGGCCATACAGGCATACCTGGACACTCAGAAGGGCCTGTGCGCTGCGATTCCTGGAAAGGGCTTGCCGTTCACCCTGGCGAATCAAGACATGCTGGGCGGTCAGAGCAAGAAGCGCGCCGACGCGCTGGTCGATGCCGGGCTGCTGACGAAGCGAGACACCGAAGTCAAAGCCATGTTTGGCAACAAGATGGAGCCGGCCACCGAGTACCAAATCACTGACACCGGCAAGAAATTCCTCGTCGCCAATGGGGCCAATACGATGGCTGGACAAGAAGCCTTCTGCACCGGCAAGTACACCGTTGTGGAAGTGAGCAACTTCACTGAGCCCAGCGACATGATGGGAGTAAAGCTGTCGCAGGTGAACTACCGCTACAAAGTAGAGGGTGCAGATGATTGGGCCAAATCGGAAAGCATGCGTGCCAACTACAAGAATTTTGCGGAACAGACTCAGGGAGATATACAGGGTAAGGCGGCTGTCATCCTGACCAACGATGGATGGATGCACGAGCGCCTGTTCAAGCGCGGATAACACCCCAGCTCCAAAACGAAAGGCCTTTCACCAATGATTGAAGGGCCTTTTCTTTGGTTCTGCGCCGATCTGCGACGTGGTTGAGGGTCGCGGAACAACCCAAAGCTGACGTTGTTATTTGATGGGAGGAGTCTTTATTCGTACGTTAAATCTCAAGTGAGTATTGAACAAGAAGGAAAGGCGATAGGAAAACCTCGATCCTTATATCAATAACGTTCGAGATTTGCAGGGGGCAATAAACGATGTGGTCAAAAGAGTCAAGAATGAGCATGTTTCAAGATATCCTGGGCTTTAACAAGCACATAGCCAGGCCTGCGTTGCAGCCTATCAACTTCTTTTTTGCTTCCCCCTTTGTGCTCTATAAGCAAATGCAATATGGGCAAAAGCCCACCAAGCGATGGAATCACACCGTCGGTACCAAGCCCATAAGCAGAGATGCTTAGCCCCACAGTTGCATAAGCGGCTTTCCAATATCGTCCTGCATGCCCTTGAACGTTTTCCAATTCATTGCGCGTCTCCACCGCCTGCCACCTAAGCTCATCAATCAATGCACCAGGGTTCTTGTCCTCCGTTTTTGCGACTGTAAGATGGCGGGCCAACAGCTCTCGCAGCGCAGGAAGAGCCTTGGAGGCCTCACTTCTTAGCTCGACAATTTGTGAGGCATTTAATTCAGTTACCCATGGAATTTGAACGCTGCGCCGCTCGTCAAATGCCCGTAAGCTTGAACGTCCCTCTAGTTTTTGCTCCCGCTTAACAAATGCCGCCATGCCAATAGCGGAATTAGAGAATAAGACGCCATTACCCTTACTTGCCTCGTCACAGGTCCATAGCGCAGATCGGATTGCGGTACGCGCGACATTTCGCTTTGCCTCCTCGGCTGTAGGCGTACGCTGAGCGCCTAGCCATTTGGTCGGATATACCCTCAAAACCATGGATGGATGATATGTGCCGCCCGTGTGCAGCGCATAACCACCACCGCACATTTTCTCGATATCGAACTCTGAGGAATACTCCTTAAGGGAATCCTCCACCATTTCTTCCACTTGCGTATCGAACGCGTTGTTGCAGGACTCGCAAACACTCCGCCACGGCGATCGAAACTTGATAATACCTGCCGCGATTAGAGGAAATAATTCAGATAAAACAAGAGTGTCAGTCAGGATTCGATAGAGCTTCTCATCAGCGACTTTACCGTGCTCTAAAAATTGCTCTGTCAGATAATCGGTAATCCATAGCGTATCGCCCACCAATGCGAGGCTGCGTGCAAGATGTCTTGCCGCCTCAAGGCGGCAGTCGATGTCAGCACAGCCGACGCGGGCATCAAATAGATTGAGCCCTCCGTCCAAATAAATGTTTAATTCGTCGGGCCGACGATTCTTCGGTGCGGCCAACGAAAAATTCTCCATATGAAAGCGACTTTGCGATTGAATCTCTGGCCAGAGATTTTTCAACCGATCATAGGCGTCTTTCGGACTATTTGATTTTCCCAGCACCTCAATGACGAGAAGCGGTATAGCTGGCGGAACGCTATCCAAATCATCCCGCATATGCTACCCACCTCAGCAGTCCAGCTTTCATCTATTACGTCCTTATGTTGCGTTGCGATCAGCAGCGTTGGTATGCAAGATCATCAGCTCGTCAGGCAGGTTGCTGTCCTGGCAGATTGTAAGTAAATATCACGCTTCCGACCCAGATCCGTCAGTTGAACATTCAATCTTTTCATTAATGGGGACAGGGATTAATCTGCGCCGCTGCCACTTTCCGGTGCTGAAGCGGGCCAGGCCACTAAGCTGTACTGAATACCTCTGCGGTTGAACTCAACTTGCATCCACTGGACAAGTTTCATGACGAGTTGCACGACAACCAAGAGGACCCTTTTCTTCATATCAGTTGAAGACCACTCGTGGCGGATCTCCTGCGGACGACCGAACTGATCATGACCCTGAGCATATATGTGATATTCCTCGCACGGCAGCATGGGTGGCTCAGAGTGGAGAACGTTAACTTTGTCTTTAATGCTATTCAACCTGGATTCTTCAAGCGCGTATTTGCGCCTATGCGAGTAACGGTTTCTTATTTCATTGAACCGATCAAGGATATCTTCATACTCCGAAGCGAGGCCCAAATTTCGCGCAACGATTAGCTTGGTTTTGAACGGCACAAAAGTACCAGCGAATAGGTCTTCTGTACTGGTAACTCGACTGCACCAAATATTCAAGAACTCTTCCAAAATCATGTGTGCCCGAAGAACCACGCTCACCTCGTCGAGTGAATTGAACATGATCAGATAGTCTTGAGTGTCAAACACCCTTGCGAAATCGCCGCCGACGCTTACGTGTGTTTCCGGGGATGGTGTCAATGAAGGATCGCTCATACGGTGTCTAACTACAAATAGGTGACATAACGCAGGCTAAGATTTGTTGCCTTAACCAAATCTAATTTAATCCTACTCAGTCGGAAGAAGCAGCTTGTGTAAGTATAGGTAAACCTAAACTTTTCGGATAGGCAGACTGTCCGCGTCTGGCCGAACTCGGCCTTCCTGAGCCAATCATCCCCACCTACGCGGCGACGGAGTGGCGCGCAAGATCATCAGGTCCTTGCGCTGGTTGCTATTGCGTAATTTCGAAAACGTCACGCGAGAAACCTTCCCCAGAAGTCGGCGACGAACCTTTTCTTTTTCCCTGTCCGATCACTTCTCTCATCTGGCCGTATGTCGGGCCTTTAAAGGCTGCACCGTGTATTCAGAGGTAGGAGAATGGAATTAGCGCGGCCACGACTTAAGCGTATGCAAGTCCAGCAACGTAAACCTTCCCCCATCCTGCCACCCCCCTGTATCGATGTAGTAAACATTACCAAGCTGCGCAGGCTTGCGTAGCGTCATATGTCCATGGACCACCGCACGTACATTGCGGACAGGCTGGGAATGCTGCATTCGATAACGATCTACGGACCATAGGCAGGCGTCTTCGTCCTCTGGACTGAAGGTAGCGCCGTGAATAGCCTGCCAATCGTCATAGGGAAAGTCGGCGTGAACCATAGCGACCATGCCACTCGGCGTTTCCACCTCGATAGCCAGCGGCAAGGCGCTCAAGCTGGCCGCAATGCGTTCACGAACCTCACCAACGCAAGCATCCAACCATCCACCGCCGTGGACGCGATGATCGACGTTCGGAATCGGATCGCCCATCGCCCGTCGCCATGCCATCAGGTCGTGATTCCCACAGATCGCGTGAAACCACGGGCGCTCCAACCATTTCAGAACATCGGCCGATTCAGGGCCTCGATCCACAAGGTCCCCTACGGAAAACAATCGGTCCTTTTCTTTTCTGGCGAGAACTTTGCGGCAGCCAACGCGACCTCAAGCCGACCAAAATGACCATGGATGTCACCCACCGCAAAATCACGGCCGCGCCAATCGCTGGGTCATCCACCTGATACGGGCCAATCTCAGCGGTGAACCACAGTTCGGCATGACAGAACTACGGACGCTGGGCGAATCGAATTCACGGCTGCTGGCCATCGGTCGCAACCTGAACCAGATCGCCCGGCATATGAACGGAGGATGCGCGCTGGAGACGGTGGTAACCGCTGAGCGTATCGACACACTGACCCGTCATATCAAAGCCCACACCGCGCGGGTGGCAGACATCATGCGCGCCAACATTGACCGCTGGAGGCTGGAATGAGTCTGGTCGTTGATGGAATTTTGAAGGACTGGGGCGAACGTATCTATACCAAGCCCGTAACCAGCCAAGGCATAAAGCGCACGGTGACGCGATCACGCACTTCGCCGCCCTCTAAGCCCCTGTTGTTGACTGGCAGCGCTCGGGTCCGCGACAAGTTGATGCTGACCACTCGCAAAGCCCCCGAAGTCATGGTGAAGATCTCCGGCGGCGGCAAAGGCATCGCGCAGGTGAAAGCACATCTCGACTACATATCGCGCAACGGCCTGGTAGCGTTGGAGAACGAAGACGGTGAAATCATCCTTGGCCGTGAGGCAGTGCAGGACGTGCGCGACGAATGGAAAAGCGGCCAGTACGGGTTGCCTGATAACGGCTCCCGCCGCGAAACGTTCAATATCGTGCTGTCCATGCCGCCCGGCACCGACCGACGCGCAGTCAATGACGCTATCCGTGCATTCGCGAAAACGGAGTTCGGTGCCAACCACGCGTATGTCTTCGCCATCCATGACGATGAAGCCCATCCCCACGGCCACCTTTGCGTTAAGGCGCTGGGTCTCGACGGCAGCCGGCTCAACCCACGAAAAGCGGACCTGCAACGCTGGCGGGAGCGCTTCGCCGAGGCACTGCGTGAACAAGGCATCGAAGCCAACGCCACACCGCGTAGGGCTCGGTCTAACACGCACACTACGGTCAAGCAGGCGACGCGACATGCCGCCAAGCGTGGCAAGAGCACCAAAGCGGCCGAGCGGGAACAACCCGGGCTTTCCGGCGTTTCACGTGCCATCAGGAATGGCTACGAGCACATTGCGAAAGCCTTGTCCGCTGGTGACATAGAGGACAAATCGCTCGCCCTGGAAATTGTCCGGTTCCTTGATCCCTCGCAGGACAGAACGCTACAGGTCACACAGCGTCGTCAGCGCAGCACAGAAGTGACCAAGGACGCCCATCGACTGGATGGGACCAACCATCCAGACACTGGCGACCTGAGCCGTTGATTGATTGCGCAAGAAGGACCATAAGATGGCTTTACGCTACGACGCCCTGCAAGACTACTGCGATGATCCAGCGCGCACTGGTGACGTGCAGGTCATTCTGTATGCGCACTACTGGAAGGGCTTTGCCTTGGCCGTTCAGGACGGCACTACGGAGCACCCCGTCATGGACGACAAAGGCCGACCGTACCGATTCCGAACAGTAGAAATGGCCTTGGCGGAATTGGCGAACATCTCGTACCTGTCGGACCGCATCATCATCGACCGTCGCATGTGGTGGTCGTAATCGGGAAACTACTTTGCATTAACCGTAAGTACAATCAACTTCGGTTTTACCTTTAACCACAACGGACGTTGCACCGCCCCAAGGACGCCTAGCGTACCGGGTGCCGACCCGAGAAGAAGGGTTCCGACCGCCGAGAGCAGATCGGCCGCTTAGTCGCCCCAAGAACGCTTTGTCGTACTGGGCGCGGTCCCTGAACAGACCGACAGACCGGACAGCACGGTCCTACGTTCGCCCTCAACCTCTCAGGAGTGGCGAACATGAAGAAACTCTCAGCCTCTTGCATTCTGACCGTCGGCATTGCCGCGTCGTCGGCCGGCTTCGCACAAATCCCCGTGACGGATGGCGCTTCCATCGCCAAGAGCGTCGAAAACCAGATCGAAACGATGGCGAAGTGGAAGTTGCAGTATGACCAGATGGTCAGTCAAATCGACCAGATGAAACAGCAATACGCTGCGGTCACTGGTGCCCGCGGCATGGGCGAACTGTTCAACAACCCGCAACTACGGGACTACCTGCCGCAAGACTGGCAAGGCGTCTATGACAGCGTGAAATCAGGCGGCTATGCCGGCCTGAGCGGGCGCGCAGAATCCATCTACGACAACAACAAGGTGTATGACGCCTGCACCGACTTTGCCTCGACGGAGCAGCGCACAAACTGCGAAGCCCAAGCTGTCAAAGGTGCGCAAGACAAAGCCTTCGCGCTCGGCGCCTACGATGCGGCGAAAAACCGCCTTAGCCAAATCGACCAGTTGATGCAGCAGATAAACCAGACACAGGACCCGAAAGCCATTGCCGAACTGCAAGGTCGCATCGCGGCCGAGCAGGCCATGATTCAGAACGAGCAGACCAAGCTACAGATGTACCAGATGGTCGCGGCAGCCGAAGACCGATTGCAGGAACAGCGGCAGCGTGAGATCAACGCGAAGGTGCTGGCGAATCGTGAATACACGAAGCACCAGCCTTTCAACCTGTTGGATAAATAAGAGGAGACAAGCCCATGATTTCCTACATTCACGTCCCTGTTTTGGCAATTTGCTTTTTCACACTCCTATTCATGCGGCGGTGGTGGCAATGCATTGACCGCCTTGGGTTCACGCGTGAAGTCGGCCGTCGCGCGCCTTCGCTTGTTCAAGGTGACATTCTGGCTGCAACGTTCGCCATCCTCCCCTTCCTGATCGCGGCGGTGGACTGGTCCGGGGTTGTCCTGCCCGGCCAATCAGTGCCGACGTCGTCATGGATGGCCGTCCTGCTCTCACTGTCCTGCCTCGGTGGCTGCGTGTTCGTTCTGCGCGACTCGGACAGGCGATTCGCAGGTAGCTGGGCGGGCACGCGTGAAAGCGCGCTGCGGACAGTTGCGGCGCTACGCATCATTGACGCGGCCGAGCTCGCCCATGCGCTAGGCGTATTGCAACAGCATGAGGGCCGAGACACCGGCGGCCGAACCATCGAAGTCAACGCACAGGAGATGCGGAAATGAAAAGGACCGTTCTCTCTCTATTTGTCGCGACAGCGCTCGCCGGCTGCGATCAGGCCACGACGGTCCAAACCGTGGATTGGTACAAAGCGCACGATGCCGAGCGCACTGCGATGGTTTCCAAGTGCCGGAATAACCCTGGCGAGTCGGATGCATCACCGAACTGCATAAATGCCGTCACCGCCCAGAACCATCTGACGGTTGAGAAGCGCGGATACACAAAGCATGAGCCAATCAATGTGCTCGAAGGGGGCAAATAGTGGCTATTGAATCTAACATCTTTGAATGGATGGGCGAAAGCATCGACATGACGCTGAACGCGTTTGTTCAGGTGACGTCGGGCAATGTCATTTTCATGTTCACTGACATCTTCATCTACGGTGGCACGCTAACGCTCGTGATGATGGGATTCGCCATCATCTTCGGATATGTCGAAGCCCCTGCCTCAAACTTCATGAAGACTTGCGGGAAGTTCATCGTCATTGGCGGTTTGGCAATGAGCTCCCCTACGTACCTGTCATGGGTTGTCGAGGCATTGCGCGGCCTGGAAACGGGCGTCGCTGACGCCTTCTCGGCATCCGGCAGCAGTACGTCCGCAACCTCGGTTTATCAGGTGCTCGATAAGGCGGTGTCCGATGGCTTTCAAATCGGCGGCGATATGCTCGACAAGATGGGAAAACGGCGCTGGTATGAGATTGGCATGGTGTTTTGGGACCTGCTTAACGCCCTAATCATCTACGCCGCCACGCTCATCATTGCCATTCCGGCGGGGGCAATGGTGATCGTTGCCAAAATCATGCTCACCCTCATGCTTGGCATCGGGCCGTTCTTCATCGCCATGCTGATGTTCCCCGTCACCGCGAAATGGTTTGATAGCTGGTTTGGCCAAGTGATGACCTACATCATGCAAATCGCCTTGGTGACAACGGTTCTCGGCATGGGCATGAAGTTTTTCAGTGCACTTACGGCCAAAGTATTGGCCGTCACCACTGACCATCCTATTGCCACAATGCTTGAAATCCTGATCGTCACGGGCGTCACCCTGTTCTTGCTGCAACGCGCATATGAGGCGGCATCGCACCTGGCTGGAGGCGTGTCCTCGGCGGGTATCACGCTTAGGCAAGTCAGCCAGGCCGCCGCATCCCCCGTTACTCAAGTTCTCAACCGTCAAACAACCCGCCGCGACATGCAAAGCGGCATGATGGTCACCGGGGGCCGGCTCAATCATCTCGCAGCAGGCAACACAATGTGGAACCCAGCGTACCGGCAACACGTCTTGCAGAACATGGGCAAAAACTGGGGGCCGGCTACAGGCGGCTCAGTCAAAGGCGAATAGCCTACCATCTGCCCCTGCATTGGCCTCGCTTCCGGTGAGGCCCTTTCTTTTCTAGCGGCAAATCTCCGCGCTACGCTTGGGCAACCCCTTCGGTTGCATCCCGCGTCCGTTCTTGCCGGACTGACCGCGGGGGCAGGCCCAGCGGCTTCGCCTTGTTCCTCCCCCCGGCCGACAGGCTGCATGGCTTCCAGAGGCATCAAGGGTGAAGGCTTCGCCCGGAATCCTCACCCGTTCCCTGCGCTGCGCTTCGGGCTGCGGCTTCCGGTCCCGCCCTTGACGCCTCTTCCGGCCAAACGGCGTCAGTAATGGTGCTGTCAAGCGGATGACGGGTCAAGGGGTTGGTGCGGCCCGCAGCCCACAGGGCGAGGACACGGCCCCTTGACGCGGCAGGAGCGCCCCACGCTATGCCCCGGGGGCAGGAGTTCCGGGCCAAAGGCCCGCAACCCCTGCTCCCGAGGCTCCCGCCGGCGAGGGTGGAGAGTCCAGAGAGGCAAAGCCTCTTTGGAAACTACGATGCAGGCGAGTACGCGGCCAATACAGGCGCTCCATAGCAAGTAAAACAAGACAATTTCAGCGTACCGCCCTGGAGGTTGCGTGTACCTAAACCAAAATACTCGTACCTCTTGTAAAATCGAGTTACCTACAGCAAGGGGACACCATGGCTGGCGAAGGTAAATACGGGTTACAGCCCCACAAAACCACATCAGATGCCGAACGCGGTCGACGCCAATCGGCTGTTAACTACGCGCGGGCCTCCGTCGGTCTAGAAGGTTTCTCGCTCAGTGAAGCAGATGAGGCCCACGCCCAGCTTTTCATAGATGGTCAGATCAGCCTGCAAGAGTTTGTGCAGCCGCGCGCTGACGCGTTAACGCTCCCAAAGTCTTCGTCATGACGAAGGAATTTAGGATTTGGGGACTAGTGCAGGATAGGCTGTCGCCGGGATTTGTATTACGAACTCGCCTTGGCGGGTCGAACTGACAATATGTGGTGCTAAGGGGAGAGGGTTATCTTGGAAGTACGAGTAGCCTCATTATTCGGAAAGGAACCGTTCCCAGCCGGCTGTCTTTGATCATGCACGACCCTCGTCAAAAATAGCTTTGAGTTGGACAAACAGAATAATTCAAAAGGAGATGATGTGCCGATCAATACGCTCAAGACTCGCGACGACCCCCAACCATTGGCCTTCATGGCGGATGGTGCTTCGTTCAAGCTCCAAGCCGGCTCGCAAGCCACTTGGACAAGCGGTGGTGAATTCGGCCGCAGGGAATTGCGTAACCGTATTGAGCCTTGGCTTACGTCCCTATTTCAATCAGAGCATCTCTCGTTGCTGGTCGGCTCGGGTCTGACCCATGCCGTGCATTTCCTGGCTGCCGGTGAAGGCGCTGCCGGCATGGACGCTTTGGCAGTTGGCCATTACAAGGATGAGATCACTGAGGCAGCCGAACAAGCGGCAGCTACAGCTGGCCGGCAGAAGGGCAATCTGGAAGACCAACTGCGCGTCGCCAATGAGCTGTTGCGTGGCCTGGATATCTTGAAAAAAAGCAGGGAGGCCCAAGCCCTTGCCCAGGAGTTGCAAGCTGGCATGCTGGCTTTTGCTCAATCGATCCTAACAAGCGAAGCAAGGATTGCCACGGCAGACCAAGAGAAACGCGAGCAAGCCTTCAACATCCTTGTCACCTTCCTGATGAGCTTCGCCAGCCGCACGGGGGTGCGAGACCGTCTAAACATCTTTACAACCAACTATGACCGGCTGATCGAAGCCGGTGCCGAGTTAGCTGGACTACATCTACTTGACCGCTTTGTGGGCAAGCTCATGCCGATTTTCCGATCGTCACGCCTGGATCTGGACATGCACTACAACCCGCCCGGCATCCGGGGCGAGCCACGTTATCTGGAAGGTGTAGCGCGCTACACCAAGCTGCACGGCTCGGTGGATTGGGTGCAGACGGGCAAAGACATACGCCGCATCGGATTGCCGTTTGGCGCTACCAGCGTCGAACCGTATTTGCAGGCGCCTGGCCTTTCCGAGACTACAGCGCATGAGCTAATGATCTACCCGAACGCTGCCAAGGATAGGGAAACTGCTGACTACCCTTATGTAGAGGTATTCCGCGACCTTGCAGCTGCGGTGTGCCGTCCGAACAGCACAGTGGTCACCTACGGCTACAGCTTTGGCGATGAACACATCAACCGTGTCATCCGCGACATGCTGTCCATCCCATCAACGCATCTGGTCGTGATTTCCTATGATGACCCATTGAATCGCATCATGCAGACTTATCAGGAATTGGGTCGGCCTTCACAAATCAGCCTATTGATTGGTCCCGAGTTAGCAGATCTGACTACCCTGACCGAGCATTACCTACCCAAACCTGCCATCGATAAGGCCACCTTCCGCATGAGCGAATTGATCAAGCAGCGCATGGGAGCGGAGCCATACCCTGTCCGGGAGTTGCCCCCTGAAGCAGACGGCTTTGGCGGGAGCGATGAGTTATGAGTATGTCACCCCTAGCCTATGCCGACTCGCTGCGTATAGGCATCATCGACTTTGTCTCGCCCGATGAGATCAAGGTGCAGCTCGACATTGAGGCTCCCGATGGCGTGGCATTTAATACAGGCACGCCGCGACCTTTTCCGCGCATTAATGGCTACGTGCTGATTCCTAGCGACGAGGGACATCTGGTTGCCCAAGTCGAGTGGATTACCATCGAACGCTCGCAATACCCCAAGCGCAAAGGCATGCAGGACTTCGGCCTTGTGGACTTACCATACCCCTTGCGCAAGATGAGCCTCAACCCGCTGGGCGTGCTGGCGTATGAAAGCAAAGACGCAAATGGCAGAGATATCTATCGTTTCCGGCGTGGCGTCGAAAGCTACCCCACTGTGGGCGATGCGGTGCTACTGCCCACACAAACCCAGCTGTGCGCTATCGTCGAGTCCGGCGACAGTCGCCATGTGCTTATCGGCACCAGTCCACTAGCCGCTAACGCCGAAGTCAAGATTAACCCGGACCGTCTGTTCGGTCGCCATCTGGCAGTACTTGGCAATACCGGTAGTGGCAAGTCCTGCTCAGTGGCTGGCTTGATCCGTTGGTCTTTGGAAGCTGCGTCAAAAAAGCTAGATACGAAACCTAACTCACGCTTTATTGTGCTCGATCCGAACGGTGAGTATGCAAGAGCTTTTGACGGGTTAGGCGATGTACGTGTGTATGCTGTAGAGCCGAGCGAAGGCATGCAGCAACTACAAGTACCTCTCTGGTTCTGGAATAGCACCGAGTGGAGCGCATTCACCCAAGCGAGCGAGCGCGCACAACGCCCGCTACTGCGTAGGGCTCTTCGCGAGATGCGCGGCAGCGCAGAGGCGTCCGAAGACACTGTGTTTACCCTGCGGCGAAAAGTCAGCTCCATTCTCATTACCTTGAAAGCGCAGATCCGTAATGGAGAAACTTATGAAGGCTGGAAATTTGGCCCTAAGCTGCCGGTATTTATTGAGGATCTCGAGGCATTTGTACGGGACTTCCCTGAGCACCGTGAGAGCTTAGAGTTTCTTGCCACCCAATTACAGTCGATACTCGATCGACCACAACAAACCTACCGCAAACAGAATGGACAAACTGGATACAACGACTTCCCCGCAACTGCGGTGGAAGAAGTAGTTTGCCATTTTGAGGGATTTCTTTCATCCATTGGCGGTGCTGTTTATCAAGAAGGACCGAACGAGGATGCGCCGTTAAAGTTTGATGGCGCCCAGTTCGCTGATCATCTTGAAGCGCTAGCGAGCCAAGAATCAAACGCGCAGTTTTTTGATTTTCTGATCATGCGTATCCGAACGATGCTATCGGATAGCCGAGTAAAGCGAATTGTCACGGGCAATGGTGAGACCTCCCTGGCTGACTGGCTTACAAATCACATCGGCGCCAGCCAAGCATCCAACGGAACGGTCACCATCATCGACCTCTCACTGGTGCCTGCCGAGGTGGTACACCTAATCACGGCTGTGATAGCATGCATGACGCTGGAAGCGCTGCAACGCTACCGAAAGCTGCACAGAGGCGAAACCTTGCCCACCGTATTGGTTATGGAAGAAGCACACACCTTCATCAAGCGTTACCACGACGAGGCGGAAAATCAGAACTCAGCCGCCATCTGCTGCCAGGTGTTCGAGAAAATTGCCCGCGAAGGCCGCAAGTTCGGGCTCGGCTTGGTGCTGTCATCGCAGCGCCCCAGCGAGCTGTCGCCCACGGTGCTGTCTCAGTGCAACAGCTTCCTGTTACACCGTATCAGCAATGACCGCGATCAAGAACTAGTCCACAAGCTGGTACCCGACAACCTACGCGGCCTGCTACGCGACTTGCCGTCGCTAGCTTCTCGCCATGCCATTCTGCTTGGCTGGGCATCGGAGTTACCCACGCTAGTTCAAATGAAAGCGCTGGCCAAGGAGCACCAGCCGAAATCGAACGATCCGGATTTCTGGGCAGTGTGGTCGGGCAAGGATGATAATGGAAAGACAGTCGAACGCACGGTAGATTGGACAACGATTGCGGACGAGTGGCAACAGGTGAACACTCAGAGAAAAAACTAGACTTGCAATATATCAAATATCAACACGCCGAATCGACCCCAAATGTCCCAAAATCAAATTGCTTGCCGCACATCGGTTTTATGACAGGGCGCTTCCCGTGAAAAATAGATCTATTTAAAAAATCCACGTAGCCCAACAATGTTGATGCGTACTTTATGCTTGGCCGACTCGCCAGCTTAGCTTTTACCTGATCAGAAGAGAGTTAAGAGTGACACACGACACGTTAGACAATTTGTCGAGTCTAATTGACGAGACTAAGGCTCGCTCGAGCAACGAAGCCGAGACGAGGCATAAAATAATCGATTTTATTTTGCATGATGTTTTGTCGTGGCCCCGCAACAGAGTGAAGGTCGAAGATTATATCGCTCCTGGCTTCGCCGACTATGTTCTAACCAAGCAAGACGGGTCCCATCTTCTTTTCATCGAGGCGAAGAGGGAGGGTATATATTTCGAGCTACCCATCCCTCATGCAAACGGTGAGACTTCCTGTTTTATCGGCATAGCAAAGCTTTTAACGAATGAAAACATTAAAAGCGCAATGACGCAAGTAAGGTCATATTGTATTGATACTGGGTGCGAATATGCCGGCATTACCAATGGCCACGAATGGGTTTTTTTTAAAACATTCGAGAAAGGAAAAAGATGGAATCTGCAAAACGCTTTTGTCGTACGGAGCCTAGAGTTTTTTCGAAAAGAATACACAAAAGCACGCAATTCATTTTCTTTCACCGCAATCATAGATCACGCGTCACTACCGGAGACTCTTAGCACAGCCCTTCCCAAAGATCGGAGCATTTATTACCCAAGAGAAAAGATAAATTCTTATTCCCACACCATAAAATCAAATTGGCTCGCCGCCAGAATTAGACCAGCCGTTAATTATTATTTTGGCGTAATAAGCGACGAGGATAGCGATTTCATGGAACGTTGCTATGTATCTCAGCGCGAATACCAAGATACTACCGACGGCATGCGCTCGCTGATTCATGATTCAATTTCGCCCTATTTTGAGGGGTATGGTGTCCAACAGCTTGATGATACGGGAAAGGGAGGGCGGCTCGGCGGTCGACTAACTAAGAATCTAAAAAATAACATCAAAGGCGAGGTGCTCGTACTTTTTGGCGGAAAAGGGGCGGGGAAGTCGACATTTATCAAGCGTCTCCTCCACCACAATTCGCCGCGATGGTTGTTGGAGAACGCACGGACTTGCATTATTGATCTTCTGAATGTACCCGAGGATCCGGCCGTCATCCGAGATACAACATGGACTCGCCTGGTTGCTGCCTTGGACACTGAAGGTTTGTTGCAGGAAGCAAGAGATCAACTCACACGTCATTTGTTCAACGACAGATTTCAAGTTGCCGAGAAACAGGATCTGGCCGGTCTCAGCCCAAAATCAGAGGCATACAACACCAAACTTAACGCGCTGATCAGCTCATGGAAATCTGACCGCGTGTATTGCGCAGAACGACTCGTTGCGTATTGGAAAAGTAAGGGCCGTGGCGCCATCGTCGTTGTGGACAATACCGATCAATACATATCGAAGGTGCAAGATTTTTGTTTTACGCTAGCTCAAGAAATAGCCAGTACGCTCGGATGCGTGGTCTTGATCTCGATGCGTGAAGAGCGCTTCTATGATTCAAAAATACATGGCGTCTTGGATGCTTATCAGAACTCTGGGTTCCATATCAGTTCCCCACGTCCTGCCGAAGTTTTTCGCAAGCGACTTGACTATTCGGTTCGGCTGCTAAAAAACGAAAATCTCCCTGCCCCCCTACTTGCCGGCTTTGATTCGAAGACTTCAGGAGCGACTTCGAAGTACTTTTCCATTCTTGCTCGTGAATTTTCAAATGATACGTCACCGCTTAATGGGTTTCTAACTGCTTGCGCACATGGTGATATCAGACTATCGCTAGACCTCTTCCGTGCATTTCTTCTTTCCGGGTACACGAATGTGGACGAGATGATAGAAAATGGACATTGGAATTTCCAGATTCATCAGGTCATTAAGCCAGTAATGATTCCTGATCGTTATTTTTACGACGAATCATTGAGTAGAATTCCTAATATTTTTCAATTAAGAACGACTAGACTGTCCTCTCATTTCACGGCGCTACGTATCCTTAGAAAATTGAGCAAAGGGCTGGATAAGGGATCACCCTCGTATTTTGACATAGCGGAATTGAGAGCTTATTTTTCAGAAACATTCGGCATGCTGGATGATTTCGAAAAAAATACAGACATTCTTCTAAAACATGGCTTTATCGAGGCGAACAACCGTCTAGATGAATATTCATCTTCCGTAGATAGCATAAAAATTACTAGATACGGCACTTACATGATCGAGGAGCTTGCTTGGAATTTTACATATCTCGATCTCATTTGTACCGATTGCGGCATATATGACGAACAGATAAGCAATTACCTAACGGAGGCGGCGAAGGAGGAATATTCACTATTCTTAAGAGGGGAGCGCGTTGAACGAGTGAAAGTTCGACTCGCACGAGTCGAGGAATTCATAAAGTACTTGGAAAGCGATGAATCCCGAGAACGCGAACTCTATTCACTGGGAATGCCGGTCGAGGAAATGTTCACTGCCAAAATTAGAGCGACCTTCGAAAGTGAGAAAAGTCGAGTTCTACGCAGCGCGAAGCGACAGACATTGCGTCGAGGAATCTAGCAATAGTGCGCGCTGTACGCATTCGAGCGGCCAGCATGAGACGAACGACAGTTTCCGCCGTCGAATCCGCGCTAGTAACAGTCTGCTGCCGGTTGGCAGCAGTAATTACGCGCGGCCGCTCATCTGAAACTGTACCGAAATTTCGGTACAGTCCAGGTACAGAGACCAGTTTTCACCAATTCAGCTAAAATACGCTAACCTACTGATTTGAAACTGGTTTTACCTATTTCAACCTACGCTAGAATTCGCCTCATTTCCCTGTAGAAACACTGTAAATCACCGACTCAAAATCCCCCGCCGCAAGGCGTGCCGGTTCGATTCCGGCCCCGGGCACCAATTTCGGAAGGCCGTCTCTGTTTATCAGGGACGGCCTTTTTATTTGGATATTGCGTAGATAACTGCAAAGGAGCCTTTCCCCTTACAGATTCATCTTGTTCATCATTTTCTGCGTCATCTCATCCTCACACTTGTGGCAAGCAAAGTATTCAATCCTTTCTGCATCCCCTGTCACAAACGCATCGCAGTGAGGGCATGCAATGGCTTGCCAGCCTCTATCAAAACAGGAGACACAACTCCACAAACCATCGATGTAAAAGACTGATGGTTTCGGATACTGACATTCATGGCAGTAAGCCACGCACGGCCCCCCCTCTTCCCACCAATCGTCTCCTGTCGTGTATTTTATTTTGCACAGAGAAATTAGCTTATCTGTATCGATAGGCTGAGCACAATACGGACATGAGCTCACCGTAGAGTGGAAAAACTCAAATTCATGGCCGCATTTGTCGCAGGCAACCTTCTCAGCTGTGGATCTTATCTTCACCCCCGCCTTTTGACAGACCATGCAGACATAGTTTGAGCCCCATGGATTCGTCTCGCTGATCAGCCCTGCGAGGGTGTGACAGCTACCGCACTCGACGAATACCCCTCCTTCCCGCTGCTTCTGCTGGATGACAGGTTGAAGGTCTTGAAATCTAGACTGGATGAAGTCCTTCTCGGCAAGGATTCTTGTATGGAGACGTTCAAACTCCGGGATATAAGCATTAAAGGTATCTTTCCATTTCATGGTCAACAGTTCATGAAGGTAATGCCACGATCGCCACTGTTCCATGACAACGCCTGCTTTGATACCACCCACATCAGCGTAATCAGTGTGGGCAAAGTGCACGATTTGATTTCGATGCTCCGCAAGCGCTTTGAAATTATTCAGTGCTTCATCTTCAATTGCTTCGCCGACAACGTCCTTGAGCCTCTTGGCGGCATCCTCTAAATAAACCGAATGGAAATCTCCCACGCTAAAGCTGGACAAACTGGCTGAGTCTGACTTACTCACGATGAGAGTCCAATGTTCTGCCATGAGCCTCGCTTTGAGGAATAGCTCTATCGCGGTATAGAAATCGACAATCCCATTCTTCGGTCTTTTGCCTAAATTATCGAGCGATGAATCGATGAAATCGATCGCATTCTTGACGACTGCGTCGAACATCTCATCCTTCGTCTGTCGCCGCTGCTGAATAAATTTTCTTGCCATAAGAGAGGATAAAAACCAATTTGAACATCTTTTGGGAAGCGACTACTAGAGCATCACTTCCGAGGCCGAAGCCTCGCGACTGCTTTAGAGAGGGATGCAAAAGCCATAGCCGACCTGAAACGATCCTTGGGTTAAGGCAGGTGCTCGCTCACTAGCTACCGACACTGGCCATGCGATCCGCAACCCATCAATTTCGATGTCAGTTAAAGCCCGGAGATAATGGCAGAAGCTAGCGTGGCAATACTTGCCACGTGGGGCAATGCCTTCAACAAGGTTGATACGACCACCTTGCTAGGTTTCGACGATGCAAGCTGCGCTTCTACTGCATCGACGACTTCCAGCGCATCCCGTTTTTGCTGAGCATCGGTCAGGCTCTGTACGACTTGGCGTAGGCCATCGACGTATTCTCGCAGGTCAGGGCCGATGTTCATGGTATTCGTCGATTGATCGACTGAGTGATTGTTGATTCGAGCGTTATGGCCTGTGATATTGTAAGTAATACTCTCTATACGCTGTTTGGCTTCAGGAAGACCCAACTTTCGCACTGACATCTGATAGTGTGCCTCGATCCCGTGAAAGGCTTCCTGAAAACCAGGATCAATTACCTCGAAAGTTTCAACGGCGCCATTGGATGCACGCCGCTCAATTAGATCCCTTGGCTCAATAAGAACATCCGAGCGATTTAAAAAAATTTTGTTGTGCTGTACGCTAGCTTTTAAGCCTTCGAGCAAATCACCGTTTTGCTTTCGCACACTGATATCATCCGTCATGAAATCATCAAAAGACATTGTTTACTCCTGACTATGATTGTGTCCGCAATGTAACAATCATTAAATCGAATTCAAGCAGCACGGCAAACGATTCTTGCAGGCCTATAGTTGTCTCTGTAAGTTGGCTGTTAAGGGTCGACTCCTGCCTTTAGCCAGATCAAGCTCACTGCTTATCCACAGCATTGGAAGGTCACTTTGGTTATCGGCACAATACCCTTTTTGCTGTAGCTTCCTGCTTTGCAAAGTGCCTACCTCGACCCAACGTCGCTTGGACTGTCACGAAGCAACTTGGCTGCTTGATCCACCTGCAAAACGAGTTGCTCACCTATACGCTGATGAAACCTTTTGACCTTGTAGGCCTGCCCCCGAACACGGGGCAACAACCTCTCCAACTCTTCACCAGAGTCGCCAGCCTCAACACGACGGCAAAAGGTATGGACAAGCGCACGAACCCGTGAGCGCTCTTTCGACGGCAATGATGGTTTGGTATTGCCTACTAATTTCAGAACCTCGATCGCACGACGGCCCGCATGCATAACCTCGTGCTTACCTGGGTGCACAAGCAGGCTTTTACTGGCCAACGCTGTGGCAACAGTTCTCACGACCCAATCAACACGAGATGCGCTCAGATGATCAGGACTAGACAACGTAATATCGTCTACATGGCGGGAATAGCGCGTCACTCCGATTGACGCAAGTTTTGCAACAAGCGGTGCCTCAATGTCCCATAGCGCCAAATTGGCTAGATAGCCACTTGTGGGAGCCCCTTGCTCCAGATGCCCATCTCGCGTAGTCAGCATCGTTAGTAATTCTGCTACTTCATTGGAGAAGCTGAAAAAAGATGACCAAATGTCGTACACAACATCGAAGCTCACGCTCGGATAGAACTTGGAAATATCTTCCTTAATTACCGACTCCGCATGCACGTGAATTTTTACGCTATCGGTATAGTCTTTACCCGGCACTCCACCTGTTAAGTAGTCTGGATAAATAACTCGCCTAAGAAAGTGCTCGTTAATACGATGCAAGACAGTCTTTAGCGGCTTACGGGTGTCATATAAGATACGTTGAGTACCGTCGTCTTTAGGAACAGTCTTCGCCACAAAGTACATGCGCGAAGCTCGCTTCGCCAACCTAAGAAGCTCATTAGGCTCCATTCCTAACGGATACCGAAGCGACTCTATCGACTGAACCCTATCATGAGGGTACTTGGGGGAATTCATTTCTGCCGAATTAGCCCAAGAGCAAGCTCCGAGAAACGCTGCTCCATTTTCTTATCCATGTGTTTCAAATCCTTCTCATCAGAAGCAAGGAAGATGATCACAGGCACAGGCACTTCCAACGCCTCTGCGACCTTATTTATTAAAGCCAAAGTAGGCTCGCGCTTGTCATTCTCCAAGCGAGACAAATAAGACGTGGAAATTCCCGCCCGCTCAGACACCGTCTCTAGGGACAGGTCTTTTGCCGTGCGGCAAAGCTTGAGGGTTTTTCCAATTTTCATAATATGAATACAACAAAAGTGTGGGCCTTGTGTGCTTCGCATCCACTTACTTCAAAAGTGTCATCACACTCGTGACAACACTCAGCAGTGACGACAAAAGCTGCAAGGCCTCTGACGCTATTTGCCCCTGCCTTGGGGCATCTGCCTGATCAACTTGCCTTTTGAGTTCGTCGATCTTGAATTTCATAGCTGCGTGCACTTCGGTGCTGAGCTGACCGTGAGTCAAATCCAAGAGCTCGTCGAGCTCTTGAAGTTGGTTCTTTAATTTACGCATTAGCGTTCTCCATTTCAGGCACATGCCTGCCGCCCAAGAGCAATGACCGGAAAGGAGTCGCTCAACACCTCAAGACCCACCACCGACGAAAGAGGCTAAGCCGCCCTTTCTGCACGATGACTGGCTGCTGGTTGCCACCTACTGTTCAGGGAGAACTTTTTGGTTGCGACCTGCCGCCTGCTACTAAGCAGGAAGTTCGATGCCTCGTCCCGCGACCACGGCGACCCGTGCCCACGTATTAGCCAGATGTTGGTCCATCTAGCGCCGGCTCGCGCCAGCGTGAAACGGTCTCATCTCAAACGAATGGAGTAATTTCTTAAAGAACACATGAGCGAAACGCCCACCCTGATTGAATTAGATCACAGCCTCAAAATGATGTCAATTTTTTTGCCTGCTAGGCAAGTTTAACTTCCGGCATCAATAGAATCGGAAGTAGAGCTTCGTTTGAATCCTCGATCCCCCGCCATAAACGCCTCTAGCATATGAGGGATCAGAGTTACCGCTTCTACTGTCTCCCCCATAAGTCTGCGCGTGTAGTGCAGCGTAACGATCAAGATCAGCCTTCAAGCTGGCTGGGCAAGTAAACGTCAGCTTGACGTTTTCAGTCTTGGGCAGTGGCCCAAGACGCAACTTTCGCGTGGTAGTCATCGCGACATTCCTCTATTAAAGAAAAGCGGCTGATACGGCCGCAACACCAAATCCCGATTAACGATGATGCGAACTGGCAGACCTGGCCGCTCAGTCAATGTGGGCTGGATGTTCATGTTGCGCCGGGTCATTTCCTGGCCGACCTGATTGATACTGTCCTGCGCGCTATCCCGACCAGCGATGATGACGCGATCACCATCCTGGCGGTTCTCCGGCGCGGCCAGCTCAGCGGCGACACCCAACAAAGTGGTTAATACGGCACCGGCGACGATACGATCCCAATGCCAGTCCACATCATCTTCCAGCCCGGCATAGCCGGATGGATCAGTACCGGCCAGGCTGTCGAGTGTCAGCGACGAGGTATCCGGCAGGATGACTCGATTCCAGACGACTTGAACATGGCTCTGCCCATAGCTGACCTGGCTGTTGTACTTACCAAGGATGCGTGAGCCTTGCGGAATCAGCAGAAACTGGCCCGTCGCCGAGTCATAGACGGGCTCCGTGACTGTCGCAATCACATCGCCCGGCAAGTCGGACTTGATACCCGTTACCAGTGCTCCTGCAATTACCGTCCCGGCCATCACTTGATACGGTGAATTCGGCATTTGCAGGTAAGCGTCTAGTACGAAGAATGCGCTTTGCTGGCTCGCTCAAGCAGTCGGTATCAAACGCGTTGGGTGAAAACAATCCATCAGACGCTCTAGGTCAAAAAGACTGGAGCGTATTGTTTTGAGCCTAGTCCTGAGAAGCTATCGCCCGCAGCGACAGACTCACGCGCTTGGTGTCCGCAGATCAAGTGTCGACGCGACCTATACGTGATTGGGCATGTGCCCGATTACAAAATAGGTCATGAACATGAGAAAGGGAATAGAAAAGAAGGGTCATCAACTGCGGCTGGCGCTACGTGCGGCCATGTATCAGAGATCGCACAGCACTTCATATGTCGCGAACCACGTGGGCATCAGCCAGAGCTATCTGTCAGAGCTCATGAGGGGTGATAAACCAATGGAACATGTCAGTGATAGGCACCTGAGAGCATTCGCTGCTTATCTGGGCGTCCCTCCAGTGGCCGGCTTCGTGCTTGCCGGCAGGCTCGATGCGTCGGACTTCCTTGAGGAGATCCCTCCATTGAAGGAAAGACTGGCAAAGGCGCTGAGTACGGTGTGCGCATCGCCATCGGCAGCAGAAGCTCAGATCCAGGAAAGTGATCTAGCAACATTGCCTGTACCTGTGAAGATGCTCATTGTCTTGCTGTATCAACAAACGCAGCAGGCCGACCTGTTCCGAGCCTCGCAGGCATGGTGGGAGTCGAGGCGTATTGTTTTTCAGGACTAAGCGAGTGTTCTCTGCCCCCTACTCAAACTGTGAGTAAGGGGCATTTTTCTCGAAAAACTTAGGGAGAGTCCAGAAACGACCAAAGCCGCCGATCGACTAACTCCTGGACTCAATGGTTATAAAAGTAGGCCTGCTTGAACGAAATCTCATGTAAGTCATAGAGCGATCATGTCGGCGACTTGATATCCGAGATTTGTGATCTGGAATACTTCACCCTTGTGACCACGATCAGCAACAAGCTCGTGAAACCTAAGTTTCTGGAGCGCCTCTTCCCATTTTGCGACTTCTCGCCGATCATTGAACAAAATCAAGTTTTTGCCATTGGCTTGAATGGCAGTGCCGTCTAAATGGCGGATATGAAGGATCGTTCCATCCGCATCTTTACTTGCTTCTTTTAGCAAGACTTTTGCTTCTTGCGATAGATTCGGGAGATTAGTGTGAGAGTCGACGACGGCCGTTTCATTCTGACCATTCTCTTCAACTTTAAACAGCGGATGCTCATTTACTTTCAGCTGCAGATGACGGTAGAACTTGTCCTTGAAATTAGCAAGACTGTCATAGCTCTCATAGAGACCTCGCCCTTGGCACGATTGCCTAAATTCCTTCAACTGCTGAATTTGCTCGAGATCGACCGTGTCCATGGCAACGGGTTGACTTGAAAAATACAGCATAGCTGGCTTTCCAGACACAATGTGTTCTTCAATCTCCTCCACTGTACCGCTCAAATGCTTTTCAGTAGGTGTTCCGATCCTGGTCCAGAAAACACCTACCAGAAGATCACATTTATTTAATACCTGACGGTTGATGATCTGCTGTGCGGGCAATCCCATCTCTGGAGATGAATGCGTTTCCCAGCCAATGGGGAGTAAGACGATCTTCCTCGCTCCAGAATGCACAGCGTTCCATTCGTACACTACATCACGAACGATAGCTCGTTCTGACGCCACATCACCGGGCGAAGCAATCATTACGTTGAACGTAGTAGCGATATAACTCACCTCACTCTCCTAAACATTTTTTATAATGCATATGGTGAATATCTGTAATTGGCAGATTGTAGCCAAAGGTCGATGACCGAATCCGACCCAAAGCGGACCGTCAGCAATGGCAAAAACGGCCCGAAGCGGTGGTTGTCTGTATGCGTCCGGTAAACCCACATTGAAGGCCAGCGAGATCCGATAGAGCATACGTGTCCATTAAATATGAGCGTGTGGCACGACAAACAAGGTGAGACTCAGCGTCAATCAAGGTGAGACGGCGCGTCGGCTGCTGATCGTCGGGAGGGCGTAGCCCGAACGCAGATCCGCACTCACCGCACTGCCTGGTTTCTTCCAGGTTCTGTGATCGCGGTCGGCCCGGTACGGTAGTGGTTTTCCTAGATGGAGAACCTCCGTCGTGCCGGGTCGCCATGTAACCGATCAACAGATGAGGCTTTTCATGAAGCTTAGACAGAACCATTCCATCGAAACGGCCGCCGCAAAGGCAGGAATGAGCCGAGCCACAGGCTACCGGATTGCAAGCGCTCCCCGTTTACCGTCGCAAGATAAAGAGCCCCGAGGTCGACGGCGACCCGACCCGTTGGGACAGATATTTGAGACGGAAGTCGTCCCGTTGCTGCGATCTGCACCCGGTTTACGGCCGGTCGCGGTGTTCGAGGAGATGCTGCGCCGTCATCCTGAGCTCCAGTCCGGAGTGCGCCGCACGCTGGAGCGACGCATCCGCGCATGGCGAGCGATGCACGGCCAAGAGCAAGACGTAATCTTCCGTCAGGTGCACGCCCCGGGTCGCCTGGGCCTATCGGATTTCACCGATATGGGCGCCCTCGATGTAACGATCGCCAGGCAGCCACTTGAGCACCTCCTTTATCACTTCCGACTGCCGTGGTCGGGGTTTGAGCATGCTCACGTTATCCTGGGTGGCGAGAGCTTCGTCGCCTTGGCCGAAGGCTTGCAGAATGCCCTTTGGTCGGCAGGGGGCTCCCCGGCCTCTCACCGGACTGACAGCCTCTCGGCTGCGTTCCGTAATCTCGACGCCCAGGCCCGCACAGACCTGACAACACGCTACGAGGCGCTTTGTGCGCATTACCGCATGACGCCCACACGGAACAATAAGGGCGTTGCCCACGAGAACGGGGCCATTGAGAGCGCCCATGGTCATCTGAAGGCCGCCATTCGCGACGCGCTGCTGATGCGCGCCAGCACGGACTTCGACGATCTGAGCCGCTACCGCACCTTTATTGACGAGATCGTTGGACGCCGCAACGCCTCTCGTGGCAAGGCCATCGAGGCCGAACGCAGCCATCTTCGAGAGCTGCCCTGGCAGCGCACTACGGACTTTGAAGAGATCATCGTCACCGTGACCAGCTCCGGCGGCTTCACCTTGCGTAAGGTCTTTTACACCGTGCCGTCGCGTCTGATCGGGCATCGATTACGAGTGCGTCTGTTCGATGATCGGCTGGAAGTCTTCATCGGTGGGTCGCCCCTGTTGACCTTGCCGCGCGGCCGTGCGCAAGCCAACGGCAAGCATGATCAGGTGGTGAGCTATCACCACGTCATCCACGCCCTGCGCAAGAAACCCATGGCGCTGCTGAACCTCGTCTATCGGGACAAGCTCTTTCCACGACCCGCGTTTCGTCGTGCCTACGAGGCCCTTTGCGCGGCGTTGCCCGAACGGCAAGCGTGCAAGACCATTGTTGAACTTCTGGCGCTGGCGCACGATCGCGGCTGCGAAGCCGAGCTCGCCGCAGAACTGGAGCAAACCTTGCAAAAGGGTGAATTGCCGCAGTTGGCCGCCCTTCGCATGCGTTTCTCGCCCGATCCGGCTCAGCTGCCTGTCATCACCGTCACGCCCGTTCAGTTGGGCAGCTATGAAGCGCTGATCGATAACGCCCACACGCTGGAGGCGCACGCATGAGCGCCGCACCCTACACCATCGACGAGGCACGTCTGGGCATCATGCTCAACGAATTGCGGCTGCCCACCATCAAGGCCTTCTGGCCTCAGTTCGCCAAACAGGCCGATCAGGATGGCTGGCCCGCCGCGCGCTTTCTTGCGGCCATTGCCGAGCATGAGCTTGCCGAACGCGCACATCGCCGGATCGCGCGACATCTGGCCGAAGCCCACCTGCCCGCCGGTAAGACACTGGATAATTTCGCGTTCGAGGCGGTGCCCATGCTCTCCAAGGCCCAGGTGACTGCCATGACTGCGGGCGACAGCTGGCTGGCTAAAGGGGCTAACGTCCTTCTCTTTGGCCCACCCGGCGGGGGCAAGACGCATTTGGCTGGCGCCATTGGTCTAGCGCTGATCGAGAACGGGTGGCGTGTGCTGTTCACCAGGACCACCGACCTCGTGCAGAAGTTACAGGTCGCCCGCCGCGATCTTCAGCTCGAGGCAACCATCGCAAAGCTCGATAAGTTCGACTTACTGATCCTCGACGATTTGGCCTACGTAACCAAAGACCAGGCTGAAACTAGCGTCTTGTTCGAGCTCATCTCGGCCAGATATGAGCGCCGCTCCCTCATGATCACCGCCAACCAACCCTTCGGTGAATGGAACCGGGTCTTCCCTGACCCCGCCATGACGCTTGCCGCCGTTGATCGACTTGTTCACCACGCCACAATCTTCGAGATGAACGTCGAGAGTTACCGGCGCCGTTCCGCCCTAGAGAGCAAACGGCACAGAGGCCGGCCCGCTTCCTTCGCAACAATCCACAATACGTCGTTGATTGACGCGCCGCGACAGACGCAAGAGCTCAATGATATTGACAGCGACAATCAGCATGATAATCTCGACGCCGCTGCGACATAGAATCTCATCTTGATTGTCGCGCTCGTCTCATCCTGATTGACGCGCCACAATGAGCGTGGACACGTGTACATGAACGATCAGAGCCATTCAGGCCGACGGCGCCGGCGCACCTTTGACCCGGTATTCAAGGCGGAAGTCGTTGCAGCCTGCCAGCATCCGGGCATATCGGTTGCCGCCGTGGCATTGAGCCACGGCTTGAATGCTAATCTGCTGCGCCGCTGGGTGATGGAGAATGAGCGATACGGCCATCACGCGCTAGGCGACGATGATCAGCCGGAATGTCGCTCAAGCGCCCTGACGGTTCAGAGTCCGAGGACCTCCCCGCCATTTATCCCTGTACCTCTTAGCTCCGGCCCGTCACACGCGGGCAACGAGGCCATCCGCCTGGAACTGAAGCGAGGCACCACCACGGTGAACATCTCCTGGCCGGTGAGCGCGGCGGCGCTGTGTGCGGAGCTCCTTGGCGAGTGGCTGCGTTGATCCGGATCGACCAGATCTGGCTGGCTGTCGAGCCGGTGGACATGCGATCAGGCATAGACCGGCTGCTCGCGCGAGTGGTCGAGGTGTTCGGTGCTTCGCAGCCGTATCACGCCTACCTGTTTGCCAACCGTCGCGGTACCCGGTTGAAGGTCCTGGTCTGCGACGGCTTCGGCGTGTGGCTGGCTGTGCGTCGGCTGCACCAAGGCAGCATGCACTGGCCGCGGCCTGGCGACATGTGCATGGAGCTGACGGCTGAGCAGGCCCAAGCCCTGGTGATCGGTTTGTCTTGGCAACGACTCGGGCAGTTCGACACCATCAGTATCCTCTGACGACGGATTGGCAATCCGGGGCTGCGCGAATGGTGCAGCGCACACCGATCATGGCATGATGTCGGCCATGTCTGAAACGTCTGTGCCTAACCTCGATGAACTGGATGCCGCCGCCCTGCGGGCGCTGGCGCGCCACTTGATGGGCGAGATCCAGGAGCGCGACCAGGTGCTGCACGAGACGCGCACAGTGGTTGGGCGTCAGGCACACGACATCCAGTTCAAGGAAACTCGCATCCGGCAACTGACGCACGAGATCGCCATCCTGCGTCGGTATCGCTTCGGCAAGAAGAGCGAACAACTGGGCGGTGTGCAGGGTCTGCTGCTGGAAGACGCGGTGGACGCCGACATTGCCGCCATTGAGCAAGAGCTCATCGACCTGGGCGGGCCACAGATCGCCCAACGCGCGGTCTCCCAGCCCAAACGCCAGGCCTTGCCTGCGGAGCTACCCCGTATTGAGGTTCGCCACGAACCCGACTCCACGACGTGCACCTGCGGCTATCAGCTGCAACGTATCGGTGAGGACACCGCCGAGAAACTGGACTACACGC
>NZ_JACCEM010000015.1 GCF_013416525.1 Parapusillimonas granuli | reverse complement strand
GGGTCCCCCACAGCGGTCGCGGCAACCGCGGCGGCGGCCGGAACCGAACGCTCCGCAGCGCCCGAAGCCGCGCGAGCCTGAACCGCGGCCGCCGCCCCGGGCCGCGCGCCCGGCTCGCCGGGATCGCCGAACTCGCCCTGCGCCACATAGTGCGCCAGCATGCGCCGATCGATGCCGATCTCCTGCAGCCAGGCGATCTGCACAGGAGTCAGCTCGGGGGCGTTCATAGCGTCTTTTGCATCACACAGGCGTCTTCGCGCCCGCCGCCCGGCGCGGGATAATAGTTTCGCCTCGTGGCAAGCTGCCGGTAGCCTTCATGCTGATAGAAGGCCAGCGCATTGCGATTGGAAGGCCGGACTTCGAGAATGATCGCGGGCAGCCGCTTCGCGCGCGCTTCGGCTTCGCAATGCCTCAGCAAGCGCCCGCCGACGCCCTTCTTCTGCTCGCCGGGCGCCACCGCGATGACCAGCAGGTGCGCGACGTCGGGCGCGTACAGAGACATGTAGAAGCCCAGCGTCCGCCCTTCCCTCCTGGCCACGTACGCGGCGTAGCCGGCTTCCAGGCCGTCCTGGAAATTGCGGCGGCTCCAGGGAAAGGACTGCACCAGGCTTTCGATTTCAGCGACGTCGTCCAGGTGTTCCGGCAGCATGGGTTCGATCCGGACCGGCGGCCCCTCGACGCGCGGGTTGCCGCCGGCGCCCAGTTCGCGCTCGCGCGTCGTGTAGGCCACCTTGTCGCGCACGTACAAAGGCATGGCGTGTTCCGGCTCGAGCGTCGCGCCGTCGCGCCAGGCCTGCAGCGCCAGACAGGCGATGGCGGCGGCGTCGGCGCGCAGCGGGTCGCCGGTTTCGGTGACGGCTCCGTCCAGTTGGATGCGCCTAAGATCGGGATGGGCGTCCAGCGCGTCGCCGACCAGCCTCAGCCCGGGGAGTTCGCGCCCGGCGAGCGCCCAGTCCGCCCATGCATTGGCCAGCCAGCGCTCCACGCGGGCCGCGTCCAGCAGCAGGGGCGCCTGCAGCGTTTCCCAGCGGGCGGCCTGGCCGGATCCGCGCATGTGATAAGCGCCCAGGTACACCTCGCCCATGCGGGCATCCTGGACGACGACGCGCACCAGGCCGGGAGACGCGCCGGCGGCCCGGTCGCGCTCGGCGACCGCCAGCAAGGAAACGACCGGCATCACCGGTATGCCCAGGGCGTAGCCGATGCCTTGCGCCACCCCGCAGGCCACCCGCAGGCCGGTGAAGCCGCCCGGGCCCTGGCCGAAGGCCACCGCCGACAGCTCGGCCCGGCCGATGCCGGCTTCGCGCATGACGTCGTCGGCCATGGGCAATAGGCGCTCGGCATGCTCGCCGGTGGCGTCGTGCTCTTGGATGAACACCTGCGGCGGGCCGTCGCCGCAGGCGAGCAGGGCGACCCCGCAGACGCTCGAGGAGGTTTCTAGCGCGAGGATATGGACTGTCATAGGCGCCCATTTTAACTGTCTAAGGCGAATGCCGGACGGACAACCCCCGGGCCGCGTCTTAAAATTAGTATCGCTCGAGCCTCCAAGGGGATAAAATGAACCTGGAGAATGTAATTGCAGTTTCTACCATACACTTAATGTGTAATATCTTGCTACAGACCCCTGTACGGCTTAACTCCACCCTGTTACATTTTCCCCATGAATACACAAAACCAATCCCTATCTCGCAAAATTCTCGTCGTCGACGACGATCCTCGCTTACGCGATTTGCTGCGACGCTATCTTTCGGAACAGGGTTTTAACGTTTTTGTAGCCGAAGATGCCAAGGAAATGGGCAAATTGTGGCAGCGCGAGCACTTCGACCTGCTGGTGCTGGATCTCATGCTACCCGGCGAGGACGGCCTTTCTATCTGTCGCCGCCTGCGCGGCGGACACGACAACACCCCGATCATCATCCTCACGGCCAAAGCCGAGGAAATCGACCGCATCGTCGGCCTGGAAATGGGCGCCGACGACTATCTCTCCAAGCCGTTCAATCCGCGCGAACTTCTGGCGCGCGTCAACGCCATCCTGCGCCGCCGCGGCACCGAAGAACACCCGGGCGCGCCCAGCCAGGAGAACGAGTCCATAGAGTTCGGCCCCTATGTGCTCAATCTGTCCACCCGCACGCTGACCAAGAACAACGAGCAGGTTCCCATCACGACCGGCGAATTCTCGGTCCTGAAGGTGTTCGCCCGCCATCCCAAAATTCCCCTGTCCCGCGACAAGCTGATGGAACTCGCGCGCGGGCGGGAATACGAAGCCTTCGACCGCAGCCTGGACGTGCAGATCTCCCGTTTGCGCAAGCTGGTGGAACCCAATCCCTCCAAACCGGTCTTCATCCAGACCGTCTGGGGGCTGGGCTATGTGTTCGTCCCTGACGGCGGTCACTGACAGACAGCGCTCACTGGTGCACAGCGGGCGTGATACCTCAGATCGGATATGTCCCCCGCGCAGAAGGCTCGCAATAAAAAAACGTCGCGTCTCCGCTTAGGCCTGTTCAGCCGTTCGTTCCTGCTTCTGGCGGGGCTGATGCTGGTGAGCCTGGGCGCCTGGCTGCAGGTTTTTTTCAGCATGGAAGAAGGCCCGCGCGCCGCGCAGATGGCGCAGCGTGTCACGACCGCCGTCAGCATCACGCGGTCCGCCCTGATCTACGCGCCGACCAGCGTGCGTCCCGCCCTGCTCCTGGACCTGGCCACCAAGGAAAGCCTCAGGGTCCAGCCCCACGAACCCACCGACGTCCTGGAAGGCTTGCCCAGTTCCAATTACTGGAAGCACGTCGCGCGCGACATCAAAGACAGGCTGGGCCAGGATACCCTGGTCATGTGGTCGGTCAATCAGACCCCGGGCGTCTGGGTCAGCTTCGAAATCAACAACGACCAGTACTGGCTGGTGTTCGACCGCGAGCAGCTGGGCCTGACCGCCGGCGCCGAATGGCTGGGCTGGGGGGCCACGGCGCTGCTGCTGGCCCTGATCGGCGCGGCCGTCAGCGTGCGCTTCGTCAACCGCCCCCTCGCCCAGCTGGCCAAGGTCGCGCAACAGCTGGCCCGCGGGGAAACGCCCTCGCCCCTGCCCGAAAAGGGGCCGGCCGAGATCCGCGACATGAACATCGCTTTCAACCGCATGGCGCGCGACATCCGCCAGACCGAGGCCGACCGCGAGATCATGCTGGCCGGCATCTCCCACGACCTGCGCACGCCGCTGGCGCGCATGCGCCTGGAGATCGAGATGAGCGACGTCTCGGAGGAGACGCGCCAGGCGATCGACGAGGACCTGGCGCAGATCGATCACAGCATCGGCCAGCTGATGGAATACGCAAGGCCGGCCGGCGTGGTGCCGGAACAGGGCACGGACATTTCTTCGGTGCTGCAGGATCTGTACGAGCGGGAACGCAGCCATACGGAGTCGCTCGGAGGCGAACTCACCGCGTCCATCGAGCCCAATCTCTATGCCAAGATCAACGCCCACGACCTAAAGCGCATCGTCGGAAACCTGATCGAGAACGCCCGGCGCTATGGCCGCAGCCCGTCGGACGGCAAGGCGAGGATCGCTCTGTCGGCCAGGCAGCAGGGCAATATTCTGGCCATCGAGGTGAAGGACCAGGGCACCGGCATCGCCTCGACCGACGTGCACCGCCTGCTACGCCCTTTTTCACGCGGCGAGTCCGCCCGCACGGGGGTCAGCGGGGCGGGGCTGGGGCTGGCGATCGTGGAGCGCCTGCTTGGCCAGGTGGGGGGGCAGCTGGAGCTCATCTCGGAGCCTCCGGGCGGCCTCCTGGCGCGCATCGAGATCCCGAAAGTGCGGATTCGCAATACGCAGTCGGATGGCTTCGTAGGGCCGGGCTAGCCGCCTGGCGGGCATCGGGCCCATCCCCGCCTCGACGCATGGAATTTTGCGCCGCCATGTGCGACCATATGGCTGTCATTCCCAGAATACAGGAGATCAGATGAAAACAGTTGGCGACAAGCTTGAACCCTTCAAAGTGGCCGGCGTCAAGCCCGGATTCAATCACCACGAGGAAAACGCCGTCTCGGCCTTTGAAGACATCACTGAAAGCTCCTTCCCGGGAAAATGGAAAGTCATCTACTTCTACCCCAAGGACTTCACCTTCGTCTGCCCGACCGAAATCGTGGGCTTCAACAACCTCGTCCAGGATTTCGAAGACCGTGACACCGTGCTGATGGGCGGCTCGGTCGACAACGAATACGTGAAGCTCGCCTGGCGGCGCGAACACCCCGAACTCAGCAAACTGGGGCATTACCAGTTCGGCGACACCACCGGCTCGCTGGTGGACCAGCTGGGCATACGCGAAAAGACCGAAGGCGTGGCGCTGCGGGCCACCTTCATCGTGGACCCGGACAACATCATCCAGCATGTATCGGTCAACAATCTTAACGTCGGGCGCAACCCCGAAGAAATCCTGCGCATCCTCGACGGCCTGCAAACCGACGAACTCTGCCCCTGCAACCGGCGCGTGGGCGGCGACACCCTGTAAAGCAAATCCCCACGCCGGCCGCGGCGTTGAAGCTCGAAGGCACCTCGGGCGCCGCGCCGGCGGCCGCTTGCGCCGCCGCTTCGGCCCCCGCGGGCCTCAGCCCGCGCCCGCCGCCCCGTCGGCGCGCGCCAGCAAGGCCACCACGGTCGCCGCGATTCCTTCCTTGCGCCCCAGGTAGCCCAGCCCTTCGTTCGTCTTGCCCTTGATGTTCACCGCCGTGGGGTCCATGCCCAGGTCGGCCGAGATATTGGCCGCCATGGCGGGCGCGTGCGGGGCGATCTTGGGCGCTTGCGCATGGATGGTCGCATCCACGTTCACCACCCTCCAGCCGGCCTCGCGCAGCTTGCCCATCGCCGTCCTCAGCAGCACCCGGCTGTCGGCGCCCTTGTAGGCTTCGTCGGTATCGGGAAAATGGCGCCCGATGTCGCCCAGGCCGGCCGCCCCGAGTATGGCGTCGGTGACGGCGTGCAGCAGCACGTCCGCGTCGGAATGCCCCTGCAGGCCCCGGTCATGCGGAATGCGCACGCCGCCGATGATCAGGGGCCGGCCCTGGACCAGCGCGTGCACGTCGAACCCCTGCCCGACACGAAATGGGAAATCCATCACAGCTTCCTTGTTCAAGCGGCCCGCCCGGACCCGTCGATACCGGGCCCTACAGCCATTTTTCCATCAAATCGAAATCTTCGGGCCAGGTCACTTTGAAGTTCCGCGCGGAACCCGGCACCAGCAGGGGCCGGACGCCCAGGCGTTCCAGCGCGGAGGCCTCGTCGGTGATCTCGGCGGATTCCGCCGCCGCCCGGCGCAGGGCGTCCAGCAGGGGCCCGGCGGGAAACATCTGCGGAGTCTGGGCCAGCCACAGGCCGTCGCGCGGCACGGATTCCCCGACTCGCGGCGCGGCCGCCCCGCCGGACGCGGCTTGCGGACCCGCCGCGGCCGCCCGCTTGACCGTATCCGCCACGGGCAAAGCCAGCAGGCCTCCGGCATCCAGCGCCAGGCACTGATCGATCAAGCGGGCCAGGGCCTCGGCCGGCAGCCCCGGCCGCGCGGCGTCGTGGACCAATACCCAGTCGCCGGGGCCCAGCCCGGCATCCTCGATGGCGGCCCTGACCGTGTCGGCCCGGCTGGGCCCGCCGCAGGCGCTCCAGACGGTGCGCGACAGGCCCGACAGGGCGGCCTCCACCCATGCGTCCCCGGGCGCCACCGCCACCCTGACCTGGCCGATGCGCGGTTCGCCGAGCAAGGCCTTCACCGCCCGGCGCAGCATGGGCTCGCCCTTGAGCGGACGATATTGCTTGGGCAAGGGCAGCGGCGCGCCCGGCCCGGCGGCCCGGGCGCCTATGCCCGCGGCGGGAACGATCGCAATCAGTTTCTTTTCCATAGGAAAGGCATTTTATAATGCCAGGCTACATGGCTACAGAATCCTCCCCTCTTTTGACCCTTCCCTCGACCAAAACCCTGCTGGCCGCGCTGCGGCCCGGGCAAAGGCACGCCCAGGCCCTTCCGCCCGGCTCCGGCGACGCCTGGCTGCTCGCCGACCTCGCCGGCCAGGCCCGCCAGACCGTCGTGGTGCTTTGCGCCGACCCGCTCACCGCGCAAAGACTGGCCGACGAAATCGTGATGTTCGCGCCCGATTTGCGCGTGCGGCAGATGCCCGACTGGGAGACCCTGCCCTACGACAGCTTCTCGCCGCACCAGGACCTGATCTCGGAGCGCCTGCGCACCCTGCATGCGTTGCTGCGCAATGCGGTCGACGTCCTGACGGTGCCGGTCACCACGGCCTTGTACCGGCTGGCGCCGCCCGACTTCCTCGCCGCCTACACCTTCTCGTTCCGGCAGGGCGACAAGCTGGACGAGGAAGGCCTGCGCCGCCAGCTCACCCTGGCCAACTACACCCACGTCACCCAGGTGACCGCGCCGGGGGAGTTCTGCATACGCGGCGGGCTGATCGACCTCTTTCCCATGGGCTCGGCCCTGCCCTACCGGCTGGACCTGTTCGACGACGAGATCGAATCCATACGGAGCTTCGACGTGGACACCCAGCGCAGCCTGTATCCAGTCAAGGATATCCAGCTGCTGCCGGGGCGCGAGTTCCCGATGGACGAAGCGGCGCGCAACCGCTTCCGCGCGCGCTTCCGGGAGGTCTTCGAGGGCGATCCTTCGCGCGCGCTGCCCTACAAGGACATCGGCAACGGCATCGCCTTCGCGGGCGTCGAATACTACCTGCCCTTGTTCTTCGACCACACCGCCACGCTGTTCGACTACCTGCCCGAGCAGGCCGTCACCGTGACGCTGGGTGACGTCAATCACGCCGTGCAGCGATTCGCGGCCGATACGCACAGCCGCTACCAGTTCCTCAAAAGCGACCGGGAGCGGCCGGTGCTGCCGCCGGAACAGCTATTCCTGGACGAAGAAGGCCTCTTCGTCCACCTCAAATCCTTCCCCCGGCTCGCGCTCACCCCGGGCGAGCCCCATCCGGACTTCTTCGATGCGCCGGAGGTGGCCGTCGCCCGGCGCGCCGAAGACCCGCTCGCCGGCCTGCGCAGGCTGCTGGAGGGCGACCAGGCAAGAGTCGTCCTGTGCGCCGACTCCGCGGGACGGCGCGAGACGCTGACGCAGATGCTGGCGGAGTTCGGCATCCGGCCCGATTCCCCGAGCGAATCGCTGCAAGAGGCCCTGGCGTCCACGGCCCGCTTCGCGCTCGTCACGGCGCCCCTGACCAATGGTTTCGGGCTCGGCAGGCAGCGCCTGGTGCTGCTGACCGAGAACAATCTTTATCCCACGCAAGCCCGCACGCCGCGGCGCGGCAAGCGGGCCCAGCAGGCCGGCAGCGACGTCGAAGCCATGGTGCGCGACCTGTCGGAACTGCGCGAGGGCGACCCGGTGGTCCATGCCCAGCACGGCATAGGCCGATACCGCGGCCTGGTCGAAATGGACCTGGGCGAAGGGCCCATGGAGTTCCTGCACCTCGAATACGCGACCGGCAGCACCTTGTACGTTCCGGTGGCCCAGCTGCACGTCATCGCCCGCTACAGCGGCGCGGATCCGGAAAGCGCGCCGCTGCACCAGCTGGGCTCCGGCCAGTGGGACAGGGCGCGCCGCAAGGCGGCCAGGCAGGTGCGCGACGCCGCGGCGGAGCTGCTGGCGCTGTACGCCCAGCGCGCGGCGCGGGACGGCTATCGCTATAAAGTCGCGCCCAACGATTATCAGGCTTTCGCCGAAGGCTTCGGCTTCGAGGAAACGCCGGACCAGGCGGCGGCCATCGAGGCCGTCATCGGCGACATGACGTCCGGCCGGCCCATGGACCGGCTGGTGTGCGGCGACGTGGGCTTCGGCAAGACCGAAGTGGCCCTGCGCGCCGCCTTCATCGCCGTGCTGAACGGCAAGCAGGTGGCCCTGCTGTGCCCCACCACCCTGCTGGCCGAGCAGCATGCTCAGACCTTCTCGGACCGCTTCGCCGACTGGCCGGTCAAAGTCGTGGAATTGTCGCGCTTCCGCTCGGGGCGGGAAATCAATGCTGCGGTGGCGGGCCTGGCCGACGGCAGCGTCGACATCGTCATCGGGACGCACAAAATCCTGTCCAAGGACGTCAAGTTCAAGGAGCTGGGCCTGGTCATCATCGATGAGGAGCACCGTTTCGGCGTCCGCCAGAAGGAAGCGCTCAAGACGCTGCGCGCCGAAGTGGACGTGCTCACGCTGACGGCCACGCCCATTCCCCGCACGCTGGGCATGTCGCTGGAAGGCATACGCGATTTCTCGGTGATCGCCACCGCGCCGCAAAAGCGCCTGGCGATCAAGACCTTCGTCCGGCGCGAGGACGGCGGCACCATCCGCGAGGCGCTGCTGCGCGAGCTCAAGCGCGGCGGCCAGGTCTACTTCCTGCACAACGAGGTCGAGACCATCCACAACCGGCGCGCCAAGCTGGAGGAGCTCGTGCCCGAGGCCCGCATCGCGGTGGCCCACGGGCAGATGCCGGAGCGCGAGCTGGAAGAAGTCATGAAGGGCTTCTACCAGCAGCGCTCCAACGTGCTGCTGTGCACGACCATCATCGAAACCGGCATCGACGTCCCCACCGCGAACACCATCGTCATCCACCGCGCGGACAAGCTCGGCCTGGCCCAGCTGCATCAATTGCGCGGCCGCGTGGGCCGCTCGCACCACCAGGCCTATGCCTACCTGCTCACGCCCGGCGAAGACGCGATGACGGCGAACGCCAAGAAGCGCCTGGAGGCCATCCAGGCGATGGAGGAACTGGGCGCCGGCTTCTTCCTCGCCATGCACGACCTGGAGATCCGCGGCACCGGCGAAGTGCTGGGCGAATCCCAGTCCGGCAACATCCAGGAAATCGGTTTCTCCATGTATTCCGACATGCTCAACGCCGCGGTGCGGGCGCTCAAGTCGGGGGAAGAGCCCGATCTGGACTCGCCCTTCTCCTCGCTGTGCGAAGTCAACCTGCATGCCTCGGCGCTGCTGCCCCCCGATTACTGCCCCGACGTCCACGCCCGCCTGGGCCTGTACAAGAAGCTCGCCCACGCGCGCCACGAAGACGACATGATCGCCATCCAGGAAGAGCTGATAGACCGCTACGGGAAATTGCCGGAGGCCGCGCAAACCCTGCTCGCGACCCACCGCTTGCGCCTGAGCGCCGAGCCTCTGGGCGTCGTCAAGATCGACGCGAGCGAAAGCCAGGCCGTGCTCCATTTCTCGGCCAAGCCCAGCGTGGATCCGCTGCGCATCATCGAATTGGTGCAGAAGCGCAGGGACGTGAAACTGGCCGGCCAGGACAAGCTGAAAATCGAGATCAAGCAGGGGCGGCAGGTTGCCGCGCGCATCGAGGCCGTGCGCGGGGTGCTGCGGGCGCTCAAATCGGGAAGCGCCTGAGTCCAGGGGCCGAGCAGAACCCCGTGCGGGGCCCTTTTACATCCGGAACCAGTTCAGGATGGCGTCGAGGGGGCTGACGTTGAGCGCGTAATTGGCTTGCGCGCGCACCACCGGCTTGGCGCGGTAAGCCACCGAATACTTGGCCAGCGCCAGCATTTTCAGGTCGTTGGCGCCGTCGCCCACGGCGATGATCTGCTCGGGCGCCGCCGCCAGCTCTTGCGCCAGCGACGCCAGGCGCGCCGCCTTGCCCTGGGCGTCGACGATGTCGCCCTGCACGCGCCCGGTAAGCTTGCCGCCGCTGACGTCCAGCACGTTCGCATGGCAGGCGTCCAGGCCCAGCCTGGCCTTCAGCCTTTCGGTGAAGAAGGTGAACCCGCCCGACACCAGCAAGGTCTTCAGGCCGTAGCGGCGCGCCGTCCCGATCAGGTTTTCCGCGCCCGGGTTCAGGCGCAGCCGCTGTTCATAGACGCTTTCCAGCGCGGCGGCCTCGACGCCCTCGAGCAGCGCCACGCGCCGTCTGAGGCTTTCAGCGAAGTCCTTGATCTCGCCGCGCATGGCGGCTTCGGTGATGGCCGCGACCTCGGCCTTGCGTCCGGCCATGTCGGCGATCTCGTCTATGCATTCGATGTTCACCAGCGTGGAATCCATGTCCATCGCCAGTATCCTGCAGTCGCGCAAGCGCGCGATCTGGTCGAAGAAGGCGTAGTCCATGCCGAATTCGTCACAGCATGCCTGCACTTCCGGCCGGGCGTCCGGGTCCACGTCCAGCAGGCGCACCGCCGTGTTGCCCAGCTCCTGCACGCCGCCCGCGCTGGCGATGGCGGCGATTTTTTCGATGTTGGAGGCGACCAGATTGGGCGCCTGCAAAATGAGGTGTGTCATGTCAGAGTGTTGCGGCCGCGGCCTTGCCGGATTTGCGCCGGCGCATCAGATAGCGGAATACGAATCCGGGATAGCCCAGCACCAGGAACAGGCTGAGTGTAATGGCGAAGAACTCCCAGGTCTTGGGAAAGAGATTGCCCATGTTGGCCTCGAAGCCGAAGCCGATGGCGCCCACCAGCACGTAGAATACCAGCACCTCGAGCAGGCTGGAGAAAAACGGCTTGTCGGCCTGGGAAGCCCCGCCACCGCGGCGCCGGCCCGGATAGGCGAGCAGCGCGACCGCGATGCCGAAGACCGCCAGGAGCTTGACCATGAACAAGGCGACCGACGCGGCGTCCGAAGCCATGAAGAATGCGCCCGCAAGCGCCCAATAGCCGCCGTAGGCCAGGGCCGCCAGGGCGGCGAAGAACAGCGCGGACTCCAGCAGCCGGCGCCAGGCGGGGCGCGGCGGCTCGCCGGCCCGCTGCGCCCAGGGCAGCGCCAGCAAGGGGCGCCGCAGCACGAAAGGCAGGTTGGCCGTGACGAGCGACAGGCCGATGAGAAACCAGACCGCGAACTCCTGTGTCATGCGGTCAGAACTTCAAGGAGCTCTCGATGACCTGGACGCACAGCGTCATGAGGCCGCCCGGCAATATGCCCAGCACCAGGATCAGGGCGCCGTTCAGGGACATCAGCCCGTTGGTGACGACGCCGGTGTTGACCGGGACCAGCTCGCCTTCGGGCTCGTCGAAGTAGGCGACCTTGACCACGCGCAGATAGTAGAAGGCCCCGATGAGCGAGAACAGCACCGCGATCACGGCCATGGTGACGTAGCCCGCGCCGACCAGCGCCTGCAGCACCGCCAGCTTCGCATAGAAGCCCGCCATGGGCGGAATGCCGGTCAGCGAGAACATGGCCAGCAGCAGCAGCCCGGCCAGCACCGGGTTGCGGCGGTTCAGGCCTTTCAGGTCGGCGATTTCCTCGCATTCGAAGCCCTCGCGGCTCAGGAGCAGGATCAGGCCGAAGGTGACCAGCGTGGTCAGCACGTAGATGACCACGTAGAACAGCGCCGAGCCGTAGGCCCAGCCCGCCACGGCGGCCTGCCCTTCCACGACGCCCGACAGCAGGCCCAGGAATACGAAGCCCATGTGCGAGATCGTGGAATAAGCCAGCATGCGCTTGAAGTTGGTCTGCATGATGGCGGCCAGGTTGCCGATGGCCAGCGACAGGACGGCCATCAGGAGCAGCATGGGCTGCCAGTCGATGGCGATGCCGTGCAGGCCTTCGATCAGCAGGCGCAGCGTGATCGCGAACGCCGCGAACTTGGGCGCCGCGCCGACGATCAGCGTGACCGAGGTCGGAGCGCCCTGGTAGACGTCGGGCGTCCACATGTGGAACGGGGCGGCCGTTAGCTTGAACGCCAGCCCGGACACGATGAACACCACGCCGAAGACCAGCGGCAGGCGCTCGGCGTTGCCGCTGCCGATGACCTGGGCGATCAGGCGCATGTCGAGCTGGCCGGTCGCGCCGTAGATCATGGACATGCCGTACAGCAGCACGCCCGAGGCCAGCGCGCCCAGCACGAAGTACTTCATGGCGGCCTCGGTGGCCTTGATGTGGTCGCGGCGCAGCGCGACCAGGGCGTACAGGGCGAAGGACATGAGTTCCACGCCCAGGTAGACCGTGATCATGCTGCCGGCGGAGATCATGATCATCTGCCCCAGCAGGGCGAAGAGCGCCAGGCAATAGAGTTCGCCGCCGTGCTTGACCATGTCGCGGCGTTCGGAGTATTCGCGGCCGTAGATCATGGTGGCCGCGACCGCGATGTAGGAAAGCACCTTCAGGAAATGCGCCAGGTCGTCGACGACGTACAGCCCGCCGAAGGAATTGCCCCGCACGCCGGCGCTCCATTGCCACAGGGAGATCACCGTGAGCACCAGCATGGCGCCTATGCTCAGCGTGAAGGTCGTGTGGCGGGACTCGGTCTTGTTGAAGGCGTCGACCAGCAATATGGCGCAGGCCATGATCAACAGCGAAATCTCGGGCGTAGCCAAAGCGAAGTCAAATGGATTTTGCATAGTATTTCAGGTCTACAGTTTCGAGATTGAGACGTGCTGCAACAAGGCCTGCACCGACACATGCATGACATCTGTAAACGGTTTCGGATGGATACCCATGTAAAGCACCGCGATGGCCATGACGCCCAGGATGAAGAATTCGCGCGGGCTGAGGTCGCTCATGCCGCGCACCTGGTCGTTGCCGATGTCGCCGAAGGCCACGCGCTTGAGCATCCAGAGCGAATAGGATGCGCCCAGGATCAGCGAGGTCGCCGCCAGCAGGCCTATCCAGTAGTTGTATTCCACCGCGCCCATGATGACCGTGAATTCGCCCACGAAGCCGCTGGTGGCCGGCAGGCCGGCGTTGGCCATGGAGAACAGGACGAAATACGTGACGAAGCGCGGCATGACGTTGATGACGCCGCCATAGGCGTCGATGCGGCGCGTGTGCAGGCGGTCGTACAGCACGCCGATGCACAGGAACATGGCGCCCGACACGAAGCCGTGGGAGATCATCTGCACGATCGCGCCTTCGAGGCCGGCCGTGTTGAACACGAAGAAGCCGAGCGTCACGAAACCCATGTGGGCGACCGATGAATAGGCCACCAGCTTCTTCATGTCGTCCTGGACGATGGCCACCAGGCCGATGTAGATGACCGCGATGAGCGACAGGGCGATCATCAGCCCGGCCAGGCCTTGCGAGGCGTCGGGCGTGATCGGCAGCGAGAAGCGCAGGAAGCCGTAGGCGCCCAGCTTCAGCATGATGGCGGCCAGCACCACCGAACCGCCGGTGGGGGCCTCGACGTGGGCGTCCGGCAGCCAGGTGTGCACCGGCCACATCGGGACCTTGACGGCGAAAGCCGCCAGCAGCGCGAGGAAGATCAGGACCTGGGGCGTGTAGTCCAGCTTGAGCGCGTGCCAGGTCAGGATGTCGAAGGAGCCGTCGGCCGCATGCCACAGGTAGATGAAGGCGACCAGCGTGAGCAGCGAACCCAGCAAGGTGTACAGGAAGAACTTGAACGCCGCGTACACCCGGTTCGGGCCGCCCCACACCCCGATGATCAGGTACATCGGAATGAGGGTCGCTTCGAAGAACACATAGAACAGCATGCCGTCCAGCGCCGCGAACACGCCGACCATCAGCCCCGACAGAATCAGGAAGGCGGCCATGTACTGCGAAATCCGGCTGGTGATGACTTCCCAGCCGGCCAGCACCACGATGACGGTGATGAAGGCCGTGAGCAGGACGAACCAGAGCGAGATGCCGTCGATGCCGAGGTGGTAGTTGACCGCGAAGGTGTCGATCCAGGATGCCTTTTCGACGAACTGCATGTCGGCCGTATCGGGATTGAAGCCCGTGTACAGCGGCAAGGTCACCAGGAAGCCCGCGACGGCTCCGACCAGCGAGATCCTGCGCGTGAAGCCGGGACGGTCGTCGCTGCCCAGCAGCAGCACCAGCAGGCCCGCAACAATGGGAACGAAAATCGCGAGCGTTAACCAGGGGAAAGTAGAAGACGCCATATCGCTTGCCATCAGTGAACCGTCAGCACAAAAAAGGTTAATAAAGCCATGATCCCGATGATCATCGCAAAGGCGTAGTGATAGATGTAGCCGGACTGCAGGTGCCGGCTGACCGCCGCCACCCAGCCCACCACGCGGGCGCTTCCGTTGACGACCAGGCCGTCGATCAGGCCGCGGTCGCCGGCCTTCCAGAAGCCGTGGCCCAGGCAGCGCGCCAGGCGCGCCACCACCTGTTCATTGAACCAGTCGGCGTAATACTTGTTGTCCAGGATGCGGTTGATCCCGGACAGGTTGCGATGGATGGCGGCCGGCACCTTGGGATTGACCATGTAGCAATACCAGGCGACCACGAAGCCGGCGATCATCAGCCAGAACGGCACGGTGACGAAGCCGTGCAGCGCGTAAGCCACCCAGCCGTGCCAGTGCGAGGCCAGCTCCGCCATGGCGGGGTGCGCGGGCAGGACGGCGATGGCGCCGTCGAAGAACTTGCCGAACAGCAGCGGATCGATGAACCACGCGCCGGCGACGACCGACGGGATGGCCAGCAGCGCCAGCGGCAGCGTGACGACCCACGGGGATTCGTGCGGCGCGCCGCCGTGGTGCCCGTGATCGCCGTGCCCATGGCCCGCATGCCCGTGGACGTCGAAGCGTTCCTTGCCGTGGAAGACCAGGAAGTACAGCCTGAAGGAATACAGCGAGGTCACGAAGACGCCGATCAGCGTCGCGTAGTAGCCGAAGCCCGCGCCCCAGACGTTGGCCGCGCCCGCCGCTTCGATGATGTGCTCCTTGGAGTAGAAGCCGGCGAAGAACGGCGTGCCGACCAGCGACAGCGTGCCGATCAGGAAGGTGATCCAGGTGATGGGCATGTACTTGCGCAGACCGCCCATGTTGCGGATGTCCTGGTCGTGGTGCATGCCGATGATGACCGAGCCGGCCCCAAGGAACAGCAGCGCCTTGAAGAAGGCGTGCGTCATCAGGTGGAAGATGGCCGCGGAGTAGGCCGACGCGCCCAGCGCGACCGTCATGTAGCCCAGCTGGGACAGCGTGGAATACGCCACGACGCGCTTGATGTCGTTCTGGACGATGCCCAGTATGCCCAGGAACAGCGCGCCGATGGCGCCGATCACGATCATGACCGACAGGGCCGTGCCGGATTGCTCGAACAGCGGCGAGAAGCGCGCGACCATGAAGATGCCCGCCGTCACCATGGTGGCGGCGTGGATCAGCGCGGAAATCGGCGTGGGGCCTTCCATGGAGTCCGGCAGCCAAGTGTGCAGCGGCACCTGGGCCGATTTGCCCATGGCGCCCACGAAGAGCGATATGCACGCCACCGTCAGCAGCTGCCAGTCGGTGCCCGGGAAGGCCAGGCCGGCCAGCTTGTCGCTTTGGGCGAAGATGTCGCCGTAGTGCATGCTGCCCGCGTAGGCGAACAGCAGCCCGATGCCCAGGATGAAGCCGAAGTCGCCCACGCGGTTGACCAGGAAGGCCTTCATGTTGGCGAAGATGGCCGTGGGCCGCGTGTACCAGAAGCCGATCAGCAGGTAGGACACCAGGCCCACCGCTTCCCAGCCGAAGAACAGCTGCACCATGTTGTTGGACATGACCAGCATCAGCATGGAGAAGGTGAAGAGCGAGATGTAGGCGAAGAACCGCTGGTAGCCCGGGTCGTCGGCCATGTAGCCGATGGTGTAGATGTGCACCATCAGCGAAACCGAGGTGACCACGACCATCATGAGCGCGGACAGCGGGTCGATCAGGAAGCCGAGCTCCAGCTTGGTCGTGCCGATGATCGACCAGGTATATAGCGTGCCGTCGTAGGTATGCCCGTCGAGCACCTGGAACAGCACCATGACCGAACCGATGAACGATACCGCCACCAAGGCGATGGTGAGCATGTGCGAACCGCGGCGGCTCACCCAGCGGCCCAGGAAGCCGGTGCCGAACAGGCCGGCCAGTATGGCGCCCGCCAGCGGCGCCAGCGCGATCAACAAGTAGAGATTTGGTGAATTCATGATTTGTGCAATCCCATCAACCCTTGAGCTGGTCAAGCGCGTCAACATTGATCGTATTCAGGTTGCGGAACAGCAACACCAGGATCGCCAGCCCGATGGCGGCTTCAGCGGCCGCCACCGTCAGCACGAAGAACACGAACACCTGGCCGGCGGTGTCGCCGAACCAAGTGGAGAACGCCACGAAATTCATGTTTGCGGCAAGCAGCATGAGCTCGATGGACATCAACAGGATGATGAGATTGCGGCGATTCAGGAAGAAGCCGAAGATGCCGATGGCGAAGAGTATTGCGCCTAGTATCAGGTAATGGGCAAGTGTCAATGTCATTTGGTATCCCCTTGGGCTTTTTCCGCAGCGCCTGCGGCGGGTATTTCGGCCTGTGAAGGCATGCTGACCAGGCGCACGCGGTCCTGGGCGCGCACCTTGACCTGCTGCGAAGGATTGGTGCGCTTGACGTCGCTGCGCCGCCGCAGCGTCAGGGCAATGGCCGATATCATGCCCACCAGCAGCACGATGCCGCCCACCTGCACGGCCAGGACGTAGTCCGTGTACATGGCCACGCCCAGCGCGTGCGTATTGTTGTAGTCATCGGCCACCGGCGCCGCGGGGCCGGCGTCGAGCCAGGTGCTGGCCAGCACGAAGGCCATCTCCAGCACCATGATCAGCCCGATCAGCAGGCCGGCGGGCAGATAGGCCTTGAAGCCGGCGCGCAGGGTGTCCATGCGCACGTCCAGCATCATCACGACGAACAGGAACATCACCATGACGGCGCCGACGTAGACGACGACGAGCAGCAGCGACAGGAACTCGGCGCCCAGGAGCATCCAGATCATGGAAGCCGTGAAGAACACCAGGATGAGATGCAGCACGCCGGTGACGGGACTGGTGGCGGTGACGACGCGAAACGCGGCGATCACGAGGACCAGCGCCAGCAGATAAAACAGGACAGTGGAAAAAATCATAGGTGTCTGGTCCGGCATCAACGATAAGGGGCGTCTTCTGAGCGACGGCGCGCGATCTCGGGTTCATAGCGGTCCCCGACGGCCAGTAGCATGTCCTTGGTGAAGTACAGGTCGCCGCGCTTCTCGCCGTGGTATTCGGAGATGTGCGTCTCGACGATGGAGTCCACCGGACAGCTCTCTTCACAGAAACCGCAGAATATGCATTTGGTCAGATCGATGTCGTAGCGCGTGGTGCGGCGGGTGCCGTCCTCGCGCTCCTCGGATTCGATCGAGATCGCCAGCGCGGGGCAGACGGCTTCGCACAGCTTGCACGCGATGCAGCGCTCTTCCCCGTTCGGGTAGCGCCGCAAGGCGTGCAGCCCGCGGAACCGCGGCGACGCGGGCGTCTTTTCCTGCGGATACCGCAAGGTGACCTTGCGCTTGAAGAAATACTTGCCGGTCAGGCGCATGCCCTTGAGCATTTCGGACAGCATCAAACTGCCGAAGAAATCTTTGATTGCTTCCATAATCTTCTAGCCCCTGTGTCCTATTGCCATATGTTCCAGGGCGTCTGCATCCAGATCGCCACGACAAGCAGCCAGATGCCTGTCAGGGGGATGAACACTTTCCAGCCCAGACGCATGATCTGGTCGTAGCGGTAGCGCGGGAACGTCGCACGGAACCATATGAACATCGAAACCACGACGAAGGTCTTGACGCCCAGCCAGAGCCAGCCCGGAATCCAGGTGAGCGGCGCGATGTCCAGGGGCGGCATCCAACCGCCCAGGAACATGATGGACGCCATGGCCGAGAGCAGGATCATGTTCGCGTATTCCCCCAGGAAGAACAGCGCGAAGCCCATGCCCGAGTATTCGACCATGTGGCCGGCCACGATTTCGGATTCGCCTTCGACCACGTCGAAGGGGTGGCGGTTGGTTTCGGCCACCGCCGACACCACGTAGATGACGAACAGCGGCAGCAGCGGCAGCCAGTTCCAGGACATGAAGGTGATGCCCTTGGAGGCGAACCAGCCGGCTCCCTGCCCTTCCACGATGCCGCTGAGGTTCAAGGTGCCCGACACCAGCAGCACGGTGATGAACACGAAGCCGATGGCCAGCTCGTAGGACACCATCTGGGCGGCGGCGCGCAGCGCCCCCAGGAAGGCGTACTTGGAGTTGGACGCCCAGCCCGCGACGATGACGCCGTAGACGCCCAGGGACGTGATGGCCAGCACGTACAGCAGGCCGGCGTTCACGTCGGCCAGCACGACTTCGGGGCCGAAGGGAATGACCGCCCAGGCCGCCAGGGCGGGCATGAGGGTGACGACCGGCGCCAGCACGTACAAGACCTTGTTGGCCTTGCTGGGCACGATGACTTCCTTGGTGAGAAGCTTGAAGACGTCGGCGAACGGCTGCAGCAGCCCGCGGTAGCCCACCCGGGTGGGGCCCAGGCGGACGTGCATGGCGCCGATCATCTTGCGCTCCCAGTAGGTGAGGTAGGCGACGCACAGAATGATGGGCACGGCGATGACGACGATCTTGACGAGCGTCCAGACGACCAGCCAGGCGGTCGGGCCCAGCAGGCCCACGCCATAGTTTTCAAGAACTGTAAGCCACTCCATTAGACTCGCTCCACCGTGAGTTGGCCGGAACCGCCGCCCAGCGCCAAGGTTTCATTGAAGGCCGTGGCGATGCGCACGCAGCCCGGGGCGACCGTGTCGTCCTGCAGCACGGGCAGAACGGCCTCGCCCTGGGCGCTGCGCACGCGCACGGCGGCGTCGGGGCCGATGCCCAGGCCGGCCAGCGTGCCGGCCGACATGCGGGCCCTGGGCGGCTGCGACGCGGAAGTCTGTTGCAAGGGCTCGGAACGGCGCACGAGGGCGTCGCTGCGATAGATGGGCACGTCGGCCACCCTTTCCAGGCCCGACGCGGGCGCGGCCAGGCCGGGCTGGGCCGCGACCTGGTTGGACAGGCGCGCCTCGACCCCGCCGACCATCACGGAATCGCGCACCGATTCGGAGGTTTCGTCGTCGAAGCCCTGGAGATCGAGCAGGTTGCCCAGCACGCGCAGCACCTTCCAGGCGGGACGGGTGTCCGCGTGCGGCGCGGCAACCCCCTTGAAGCTCTGCACCCGGCCCTCGATGTTGACGAAGGTGCCGGAGGTTTCCGTGAAAGGCGAGATGGGCAGCATGACGTCGGCCCAGTCTTCCGCCGCCGAGCGGAAGGAAGTCAGCGCGACCTTGAACGAGGCCGACTTGAGCACCTGCAGCGCGCGGGCGCCGTTGTCGGCATCGAGGGCGGGTTCGGCGTGCAGCACCACATAGGCTTTCAGCGGCTGCTGGAGCATCTGGTCGGCGGTGAGGCCGCCGCGGGCCGGCACGGCCCCCGCCAGGTAGCCGCCCACGGTATTGCCGCCGGAGCTGAGGAAGCCCAGCGTCGCCCGGGCGGCCTTGGCGACTTCCGATGCGTTGGCGGCGATCAGGCCGGCCTGGTTCGAGGCCATGGCCATGTCGCCCAGGAAGACGCCGACGCGCTGCCCGGAGGCCAGGCCGGCCGCGATCCGGCGGGCGGCTTCGGAGGCCTGGACATTGGAGAAGCCTTCCGGAACCCGGCCTTCGGCGCCGCCCTGGGACAGGGCGACCAGCACTTCGGCCAGCGCGTTGGGCAGCTGGCTGGGGGCCACGGTGATGCGGCCCGCGACCGGGAACAAGGGGTCTTCGGCCGCCGAGTCGATGAAGAAGATCTGCGTGCCGCGCTTGGCCGCCTGGCGCAGGCGCTGGGCCAGCAGAGGCTGTTCCTTGCGCAGGATGGAACCGACCACCAGGACGCGGTCGAGCTCGCCGAATTCGGCCACCGACATGCCCAGCCAGGGCACGCCGGGGATGGCCTGGTCGAGCGCCGGATCGGTGGCGCGCAGGCGGAAATCGACGTTCTCGGAGCCGATGGCGCGCATCAGGCGAGCCAGCAGCGCGAGTTCTTCGGTGGTGGCCATGGGGCTGCCGATGCCGCCGATCTGGTTGCCGCCGAACTGTTCGCGCACGGTGTTCAGGCCCTGGGCGACGACTTGCAGCGCGTCGGTCCAGGAGGCTTCGCGCCATTGGCCGTCCTCGCCCTTCACCATGGGGTGGGCGAGGCGGTCCGGGGTGTACAGGCCTTCATAGGAGTAGCGGTCGCGGTCGCTGATCCAGCATTCGTTGACGTCTTCGTTCTCGAAGGGCACGACCCGCAGCACGCGGTCGAGCTTGGTCTGCACGACCAGGTTGGCGCCCAGGCTGTCGTGCGGGCTGACCGAGCGGCGCCGGGCCATTTCCCAGGTGCGCGCGGAAAACTTGAACGGCTTGGAAAGCAAGGCGCCCACCGGGCAGATGTCTATCATGTTGCCGGAGAGCTCGGACTCGACCGCCTTGCCGACGAAGGTGGTGATTTCGGAGTGCTCGCCGCGGTTGACCATGCCGATTTCCATGATGCCGCCGATTTCCTGGCCGAAGCGGATGCAGCGGGTGCAATGGATGCAGCGCTGCATGCCGTCGGTGGAAATGAGCGGCCCCATGCTCTTGGCCACGACCACGCGCTTTTCTTCTTGATAGCGCGATGCCGACGCGCCGTACCCGACGGCCAGGTCCTGCAACTGGCATTCGCCGCCCTGGTCGCAGACCGGGCAATCGAGCGGGTGGTTGATCAGCAGGAATTCCATGACGCTCTTCTGGGCCGCGATGGCCTTGGGCGAGCGCGTGTGCACGATCATGCCGTTGGTGACCGGAGTGGCACAGGCGGGCAGGGCCTTGGGCGCCTTTTCGACGTCGACCAGGCACATGCGGCAGTTGGCCGCCACGGAAAGTTTTTTGTGATAGCAGAAATGCGGCACGAACACCCCGAGCTTGTGCGCAGCCTGGATAACCATGCTGCCCTCGGGGGCCTCTACTTTGATGCCGTCGATGGTGAGTTCAACCATTAGCGTGTCCTGACCCTACAGATATTTGGGCACCACACAGCGCTTGTGCTCGATGTGGTGTGCGAACTCGTCGCGGAAATGCTTGATGAAGCTGCGTACCGGCATGGCCGCGGCATCGCCCAGCGCACAGATCGTGCGGCCCATGATGTTGTGGGCGACGTTGTCGAGGACGTCGAGGTCCTCGGGGCGGCCCTGGCCGTTTTCGACGCGCGCCAGCATGCGATAGAGCCAGCCCGTGCCTTCGCGGCAGGGCGTGCACTGGCCGCAGCTTTCCTCGTAATAGAAATAGGACAGGCGCAGCAGGGATTTCACCATGCAGCGGGTTTCGTCCATGACGATGACGGCGCCCGAACCCAGCATGGAACCGGCCTTCGCGATGGAATCGTAGTCCATGTTGGTTTGCATCATGATGTCGGCCGGCAGCACGGGCGCGCTGGAGCCGCCCGGAATCACCGCCTTGAGCTTGCGGCCGCCGCGCATGCCGCCGGCGAGCTCGAGCAGCTTGCTGAACGGCGTGCCCAGGGGGATTTCGTAGTTGCCGGGCAGTTCGACGTCGCCGGAAACCGAGAACAGCTTGGTGCCGCCGGCGTTGGGCACGCCGATGTCGAGGTATTCCTGGGCGCTGTTGCGGAAGATCCAGGGCACGGCCGCGAAGGTTTCCGTGTTGTTGATGGTGGTGGGCTTGCCGTACAGGCCGAAGCTGGCGGGGAACGGCGGCTTGAAGCGCGGCTGCCCCTTCTTGCCTTCGAGCGATTCCAGCAGGGCGGTTTCTTCGCCGCAGATGTAGGCCCCATAGCCGTGGAAGGCATGCAGCTGGAAGTTGAAGCCCGAGCCCAGGATGTTGTCGCCCAGGAAGCCGGCTTCGCGCGCCTGTTCCAGGGCGCGTTCGAAGCGCTCGTAGATTTCGAAGATTTCGCCGTGGATGTAGTTGTAGCCCACGGTGATGCCCATGGCGTAGGCGGCGATCGCCATGCCTTCGATCACGATGTGCGGATTGAAGCGCAGGATGTCGCGGTCCTTGAAGGTGCCCGGCTCGCCTTCGTCGGAGTTGCACACCAGGTACTTCTGCCCCGGCAGCGTGCGCGGCATGAAGCTCCATTTCAGGCCGGTGGGAAAGCCCGCGCCGCCGCGGCCGCGCAGGCTGGAGGCCTTGACTTCGGCGATGACGTCGTCGGGCGTCATGCCCGTGGTCAGGATCTTGCGCAGGGCCTCGTAGCCGCCGCGCTTGACGTAGTCTTCAATGCCCCAGTTCGAGCCGTCCAGCCCCGCGACGATCTGGGGGTTGATGTGGCGGCCGTGGAAGATCATGCTGGTGGACAGGTCGTCGCCCGGGTTGGGCGTGAGTCCTTCCGAAAACCGCTGCAACAGACCGGGCGCGCTCATGCCGACTCCCCGTGCTGTTTGAGTTCCTGGATCATGGCATCTATCCTTTCCGGAGACATGCGTACGCACATGTGGTGGTTGTTCATGAGCATGACCGGCGAATCGCCGCAAGCGCCCATGCACTCGCCTTCCATCAGGGTGAAGAGGCCGTCGGGCGTGGTCTCGTGGAAATCGATGCCCAGCTTCTGCTTCAGGTAATCGGCCGCCTTCACGCCGTCGCGCAAGGCACAGGGCAGGTTCGTGCATACCGTGATCTTGAAGCGGCCCACGGGATGCGTGTTGAACATGTTGTAGAAGGTGGCGACTTCCTGTACCGCTATGGAAGGCACGCGCAGATAGGCGGCGACGTCTTCGATGACTTCAGTGGATACCCAGCCTTTCTCTTCCTGTGCGATGGTCAGCGCCGCCATGATGGCGGACTGTTGCTGGTCCTGGGGGAACTTGGTGAGCTCCCGGTCGATTTTCTGATAGGCTTGTTCGGAAAGCAGCATATTTTGAATCCGGTTTTTACCTTGGCTCGCGCCGTTAACGGTCGATTTCGCCAAACACGATGTCTTGCGTGCCGATGATGGTGACGGCGTCGGCGATCATGTGCCCGCGCGCCATTTCGTCCATGGACTGCAGGTGGGCGAAGCCGGGCGCGCGTATCTTCATGCGGTAAGGCTTGTTGGCGCCGTCGGACACCATGTAGATGCCGAACTCGCCCTTCGGGTGCTCGACGCCCGCATAGACTTCGCCGGCCGGCACGTGCATGCCTTCGGTGAAGAGCTTGAAGTGGTGGATGAGGTCTTCCATGCCCGTCTTCATTTTTTCGCGCGGAGGCGGAGCGACCTTGTGGTTGTCCACGATGACCGGGCCGGGGTTGTTGCGCAGCCATTCCACGCACTGCCGGATGATCCGGTTGCTTTCGCGCATTTCGGCCACGCGCACCAGGTAGCGGTCATAGCAGTCGCCGTTCACGCCGACGGGGATGTCGAATTCCAGGCGGTCGTAGACTTCATAGGGCTGGGTGCGGCGCAAGTCCCATTCGACGCCGGAACCGCGCAGCATGGGGCCGGTAAAGCCCAGCGCCTTGGCGCGGTCCGGGTCGACGACGCCCACGCCCACCAGGCGCTGCTTCCAGATGCGGTTGTCGGTCAGCAGGGTTTCGTATTCGTCGACGCAGGTGGGGAAGCGGTTGGTGAAGTCTTCGATGAAATCGAGCAGCGAGCCGGAGCGCGCCTCGTTCATGGCGCGCAATTCCTTTTCGCCGCGGTACTTGCTGGACTGGCCGTACTGCGGCATGGCGTCGGGCAGGTCGCGATACACGCCGCCCGGCCGGTAGTAGGCCGCATGCATGCGCGCGCCGGAAACCGCTTCGTAGCAGTCCATGAGGTCTTCGCGTTCGCGGAAGGCGTACAGGAAGACGGCCATGGCGCCGACGTCGAGCGCGTGCGAGCCCAGCGACATCAGGTGGTTGAGCAGGCGGGTGATTTCGTCGAACATGACGCGGATGTACTGCGCCCGCAGCGGGACCTCGATGCCCAGCAGTTTCTCGACCGCCATGACGTAGGCGTGCTCGTTGCACATCATGGAGACGTAGTCCAGGCGGTCCATGTAGGGCAGCGCCTGCAGGAAGGTCTTGTGCTCGGCCAGCTTCTCGGTGGCCCGGTGCAGCAGGCCGATGTGCGGATCGGCGCGCTGGATGACTTCGCCGTCCAGTTCCAGTACCAAGCGCAGCACGCCGTGGGCGGCCGGGTGTTGAGGACCGAAGTTCAGTGTGTAGTTCTTGATGTCAGCCATGCTTTAACGCCCCGCTCCGTAGCCTTCTTCCCGTACGACGCGCGGGTTGATCTCGCGCGGTTCGATCGTGACGGGCTGATAGATGACCCGCTTCTGCTCGGTGTCGTAGCGCATCTCGACGTTGCCCGACAAGGGGAAGTCTTTGCGGAAGGGGTGCCCGATGAAACCGTAGTCGGTCAGGATGCGGCGCAGGTCGGGGTGGCCGTCGAAAATGATGCCGAACAGGTCGAAGGCTTCGCGCTCGTACCAGTTGACGGCCGGCCAGACGTCGACCAGGGAGGCGATGACGGGGAATTCCTCGTCTTCGATGTAGGCCCGCACGCGCAGCCGCGTGTTGTTCTTGACCGACAGCAGGTGCAGGACCACCGCGAAGCGATGGGGATGCACGCTGTAGTCGGGCACGTGGGTGGGCGCCCCCCAGGCGGAATAATCGATGCCGCAAAGGTCGATGCAGGTATCGAAGCCCAGGGCCGGCGTATCGCGCAAGGCGGTACAGGCATCGACCCAGTCCTTGGCCGGCACCACGAGCGTGAGCTCGTCGAGGGCCAGCGTGAGCGTGGCGGATTCGCCAAAAGCGGCCTGCAGGTTGTTTTGTAGCGTTTCGAGCCTAGTCATATCTCTAAGTTCAACGTTAAGAGCGGCGGCCGGGCGGCTTAGCGCGCGATGGTGTTGGTCAGGCGGATCTTGTTCTGCATTTGCAGCAGGCCGTAGACCAGGGCCTCGGCCGTGGGAGGACAGCCGGGCACGTAGACGTCGACTGGAACGATGCGATCGCAGCCGCGCACCACCGAATACGAATAATGGTAATAGCCGCCGCCGTTGGCACAGGAGCCCATGGACACCACCCAGCGCGGCTCGGCCATCTGGTCGTACACCTTGCGCAGGGCGGGGGCCATCTTGTTGCACAGCGTGCCGGCCACGATCATGAGGTCGGACTGGCGCGGGCTGGGGCGGAAAATAATGCCGAATTGGTCCAGGTCGTAGCGCGCCGCGCCCGCGTGCATCATTTCGACCGCGCAGCAGGCAAGACCGAAGGTCATGGGCCACAGCGAGCCCGTCTTGGCCCAGTTCAGGAACTTGTCTGCGCTGGTGGTGATAAAGCCTTCTTTCATAATGCCGTCGATAGCCATATATTTGCCTCGTAGGTCAGCCGGATGCATGGCACCCGCACCGACAAAAACACAAGCGGCGTCACCGCCATGCGAGCGGCCCGAAGCCTTGCGCTTCAGGGCCGGCCGTTATTCCCAATCGAGCGCGCCTTTTTTCCACTCGTAGATGAAGCCCACGGTGAGAATGGCAAGAAACACCATGACGGTCCAGAAGCCGACCAGCCCGACGGTTCCGTTGGCGATGGCCCATGGGAACAAAAATGCGATTTCCAGATCGAACATGATGAAGAGGATCGCAACCAGGTAATAACGCACGTCGAATTTCATGCGCGAGTCGCCGAAGGCTTCGAAGCCGCATTCGTACTGCGACAGCTTTTCTTCATAGGGCCGATGCGGGCCAAGCAGGCGTCCGGCGGCAAGCAGCGCAAAACCTATCAGCGTCGCAACGATAATAAACAGCAGAACGGGAAAGTACTGTTGCAGATTCATCCGGGGCGTCCAATCACAATAAATAAACTCTCGGATTGTAGCATTTCGAGCGCGTCATTCGGCTGAAAGTCCCTGAACGGAAACAAGTTTATGACCGCGCGCAAACCTTTCTTCACTAGGAAAAAGCGCGCAGCAAAAAGCCACCCGCGAGGGGTGGCTTTTTGCTGCAAGCCTGGCTTGCCGCTTTTTGCATCGGCCCGGAAAACCGGGCCGACTCGGTGCATAGCGAGCTATGCGAACCGATTAGAAGCGGTGACGCAGGCCGACGCCGATGACGGTCGACTTGGCATCGGGCAGGAACTGGGCGTGCTTGGTGTACGAACCGAGAGCGTACACGTTGGTGCGCTTGGACAGGTCGTAGGTGTAGCCCAGGCTGTACGTTTGCTGCTTGTCGGTGTCCAGATCGGTGCCGTTCCATGCATCGGGGTTGCTGCGCGGATCAGCCATGTGCCAGGAAGCCAGGATCTTGCCAGCGCCCAGGGGAGCGGACAGACCAACCAGGTAGGAGTTGATCTTCAGGCCTTCGGCGTTGATTTGGCCGGTGGGCAGTTGGCTGCCGAAGCTTTCAGCCGCGAACAGACCATTGCGGGTTTGGCCATAAGCCAAGTGCAGCTTGACGACTTCGAAGTCGTACGCTGCGCCCAGGTTCCAGGCGCGGACCGTGAAGCCTTGCGAGGAAGTCTTGGTCTGGTCGTAGCTCAGAGCAGCGGTCAGAGGACCGTTGGCGTAGCGCAGACCGGTGGTGATGCCGCGGTTGTTGGGATCGTCGTTGCCGCTGATCTTGAACTGTTGCGTGCCGCTGGTACGGAAGGAGTAACCTGCACCAAACTGGAAGCCCGAGAAGCTGGGGGTTTGATACATGATCATGTTGTCCCAACGAACGGTGTTGACGGCCGTGAAGGCGGCACCGATGTTGGCTTGGCCAAAGCCTTGGGCGAACGGATCGATCGCGCCGAAGTACTTGGAACCGATGTTGGTTTGACGACCGACGTCCAGACGGCCCCATGCGTCGCTTTGCAGACCCAGGGTGGCTTGACGGCCGAACAGGCGATCGCTGTTGGTGCTGGAGCTGGACTGAGCCTGTTGGCCGGTGCCCAGATCAAAGCCGCTTTCCACTTGGAAAATGGCTTGCAGGCCATTGCCCAGATCTTCGGTACCACGCAGACCCCAACGGTTGCCGGACTGAACGCCGTTGATCATGCCAGTCTTGGTCGCTTTGGAATCGGTCGCGCCAGTGCGGCTAGCCGAGTAGCTGGTGTTACCTTTGACTTGTTGATAGCCAATACCACCGTCCAGGATACCGTAGAGGGTAACCGACGTTTCTGCTTGAGCAACGCCAGCGAAGCCGGCGACTAGAGCAGCAGCGAGCAGAGTCTTTTTCATGTAAGAAATCTCCGTAGATTTGAGTAACTAGAGCAGCGACTACCAAACTGTGCTGCTGCTCTTTCTAACTCCGCGATGGGAAGTTGCTGCTATTGCATCAAAATTCCGGCCCCATGGCTACGACCGGTTCAGCAAAAGATGCGTTTTTCGCTGTCTCTGTTGGCTAACAACAACAGAACAGCCTCGGGAGAAACAAAAAGTAAGGGATTACCCGAGGCTTTTTTGTGGCGGCGACACGACAGCGCAGGCCCTCGTTTTTGCTTTAAGCACGGTTTTAAGTATGCGCCGCAAGCACCTGTTTTTATTGATGCTTTTACGGATCCTCCCGGCATGGAAAAATCGCACGTTTTTCAATGGCTTACCTGCCTGGATCCGCAAAAAATAGCGAAAATTCACCTTTCCGGAGCCTGTACGCCGCGACGCATTCCTGGATAATGTAACGATCGCCGCGACCGGCGCCCGCGCCGTGGCCCGTCGACGCTGCCGGGCCCTAGACGCGGCGCAGGTGGTTGTCCCAGGCCACGCCGCGCGTGACCGGATCGGCAAGCGCGAAGCCATTGTCCGGCGCGGCTCTTGCCAGGCGGCCGTCGCCGCTGCTGATCAGGAAGCCGCCACCCGGCGCCGCCGCGACGCCGCAGCCGTCGAACACGGCGCAAGCGCCCACGCAGCGGCCGCCGGCCGCGTCCCAGAACACCGTCACGCCGCCCACCGGGCTGGTCGCCGCCACCAGCCCGCTATGCGGGTCATAGGCAAGCGAGCCTATATAGTTCCTCATGGCGCGCTGCGTATCGCCCGGCGCCGCGTACAGTTCGGCGGCCCGTCCGCGCCGGTGCCGCCCCAGCAGCGGGGGCTGGCGGGTTCCGGGCCCCGTGTACTGGCAGGCGAACCACACGTGGCCGGCGCCGTCCACCACCAGGTGCCGGATGGAAAGGCGGTTCAGCGCGTCGTCCAGGAAGACCTGCTCCGCCAGTTCGCCCGTGGCAAGATCCAGATAAGCCAGGGAAGGCCGCATGGTGTCGGCATTGAGCTGCAGCTTGCCGTAATCGGGATGCGTCAGGATGCCGCCGTTGGCCACGCACAGCGTGCGCCCGTCGGGCAACAGCACGGCTTCGTGCGGGCCGACGCCGCCCGTGGGGTATTCGCCCAGGCGCCGGTAGCCCCCGCCGGCCGCGCAATCGTATACGCCCACCACGCCCCGCCCTGCTTCATAGTCGTTTTCCGTCGCGTACAAGCGCCGGCCGTCCGGGGCATACACGCCATGCCCGTAGAAGTGGCGCCCCGGCGCGACGTCCAGGACCAGCGGCTCGCGTTCGCGGTAGAGATCCACCGCCATCGCGAAATAGCCCGGCTGGCGGCCAAAGACGACGCAGCGCCGCCGCTCGCCGTCTATGGCGAAGCTATGCCCCCTGCCGGGCAGGGCCACGGCCAGGCGGTCGCGCGCCCGCCCGTCGAACAGCGCCATTTCGTAATGGCCGCCGTTCTTTCTTGCGGCAAGATAAAGCGCGCCGTCCCGCGGCCGGCCTTGGGCCGACGCCCGCGGCCCAAGGCCCGCGCACAGGCCGCCCAGCGCAAGGGCCGACAGCAAGCGGCGCCGTTCAATCCCCATCGAGCGCATTGAAGCCTATCCTCACGCCGAAAGCCGGCGCCACGTGTTCGTCGATGATGTCTTTTGCATTCTTCAAGACCAATGAAGCCAGCTGCAGGCGCCGATGGCCTTCAGCGGAGTGCAAGCCTTCCTCCCAGGCGGGAAACGCCTCGAAGCCCTGCGCCGCGCGCAGCAGCTCGCCGCGCACGCCTTCGTCCATCCATTGCTCGTCCCGCCGGTATGCATAGGCGCCGGCAACGTAAAATCGGTACAGGCCGTCGATTCCCCATTGCTGCGACCTGGCCGCCAGCCCGCTGCGCCAGAACGGAGCCCGGCGCGGCCTGGCGTCCTGGGCGCTTGCGCCCAGGACCGGCTGCAGCTTGACGGTACGCGCGAATTGCAATCCGGTCGACAAGGCCTTGAAGGCCTCGGACGCGACTTCGCGCTGATCGCGATACAGCGCCCGGCCGGGCGCGGGCTGCACGAATTGACGCCCGAATTCGCTGTCCGCGCGCCACTCGGCCGCCAGTTCGGCGCCGATGGCGGCGAGGTTGCCGGCCACGGCCTGGGCATGGCCGCAGCTGCGCCGCGGGGCGGCGGCCGGCTGCGACAGCAGGCCGTGCTCTCTATAGAGCAGGTATTCCAGCGCGGGCAAGCCCTGCAGCGCCACGCTTTGCGTGGCCAACGCCGCGACGTCGGGCATTTCACCCGTGCCGTCGACGAGCTGGCGCACTTGCCGCAAGACGACGCCTCGGGGATCCGGCCAGAAATGAACGCGCTCGTAGCGGTTCTGTTCCATCAGCGGGCCGAAGCGCAGGAACTCGATGTACGACCAGGCGCGCACCACGGCGGCGAACTCGCGGCCCACGGCCTGGCTGGTCGTCGCGGCCGGCCGGGCGCAGTGCGCATCCAGCGCCTCTTGCAGAGCGCGGGTGGAATCGTGAAATTCGCGCATGGCGGGTTGTATATAGGCTTGCAGCAGACGTTCGCCCAGATCGGGAGGCAGCGTGGCGGCCCGGACCGCCGGCGCGGCAAGCGGCAGCGCCCACGATGCCAACGACACCGCCAGCGCCACGGCCGGTTTCACCGCCGCCTGCATCGCCGGCGCCGCCGCCATCGCGCGCGCCGCCAAGCCGCCCGCTGCCGCCGCCCATCGCCCCACGCCGCAGCATATTTTCCACGGGCTCATAAGGACTCCAGAAACCGTATCAAGTCCGCCCGCTGCGCGGGCGTCATGGCGCGGACGCGGTCACGGGCCGCCTGCGCCTCGCCCCCATGCCAGAGTATGGCTTCCAGCAAGCTGCGCGCCCGCCCGTCATGCAGCCACGTCGCGGCCGGATTCACCACTTTCGTCAGGCCTATGCCCCACAAAGGCGGGGTGCGCCATTCGCGCCCGGAAGCCTCGCCCTCCTCCACGCCGTCGGCCAGGCCCGGGCCCATGTCGTGCAGCAGCAGGTCGGTATAGGGCCAGATCAGCTGGAAGCGGTGCTCGGGCCGGTCCGCATCGCGCCGCGTCACGTACTTGGGCACGTGGCAGCCGATGCAATTGGCCTCGTAGAACAGCTTTTTCCCGGCGAGCACGCGCGCGTCGTCGACCTCCCTGCGCTGCGGCACGGCCAGATTGAGCGCATAGATGGCCACCAGGTCCATCAAGCGCCCCGGCACTTCGTGCTCGCCCAGATGCGGCTGCGCCCCGTGAGGCATGGCGCGGCAGGCTTGCTGCAGCGGCGTGCAATCGCCGTAATGGTCAGGGAACAGCGGCGAGGACAAACCCATGTCGCCCGAAAAAGCCTTGGCCGACTGGCGCGCCACCGAGGGCTCCGCCGCCTTCCAGTTGAAGCGGCCCAAGATCCGCCCGCCCGTGCCGGGATCGACCGCCCAATTGGGCCTGCCCGAAATGCCGTCTCCGCGCTCCGCCGCGGCATTGGCCAGGATATCGTCCGGGTGAATGGCTTCCAGCAGCCCCAAGCCCGGCATGGGCGGCGCCAGGCGCGGGGAGATGCGCACGTCGGGGTGCATGGGCCCATAGCCCAGCTTCCCCAGCTCATAGCTGGGCGCCATCAGCGATGCCGGCGCTTCGCCGTTCAAGTCGACCGGGATCTCGCGATACGAGATGCGGATCTCCCCTTCCGCCGGCAAGCCGGCCACGGCGAAGGGCTGGAACTGATGGCCGTACACCGGATCGGGAATCATCCGCCTGCCGGCGTTTTTCAACCGCTCTCGGGCCTCTTGGGCGGTGTCCGGCAGCGACAGCCGCAGCAGCAGGGCCACGGCGTCGGCCTGCTGCAGGGGATCGAAGCCCGGAACGGAGCCGCGGCCGTCCTTCACATGACAAGCCTGGCACGACCGCGCGTTGAACAAGGGCCCAAGGCCGTCCGACGCCTGGGTGGAGGACGGCGAGGAAACCCAATCCTTGCGGAACAGGCCGTTGCCGACCATGAAGTCCTGGCGGCCCGCGAAATCGAGGTTGGCGGCGGGATGCGAGAAAATATCGGGGTTGATCAGCTTGCGGACCGTGCCCGCGCCGCCCTGCATGGCCTCGAAAGACTCCGCCCGCTCGAATTGCGTGGCGGGCGCCGTGACGCGCCGGACGCGCGAGCGGTCTTCGTCGGACAGGTCGGCGCGCGGCGGCTCGGCCGCCGCGGCCCAGCCCGCGCAGGCGGCCAGCAGGCAGGCGAGAAAGGCGGAGGGGTGCACGCTGTTCGCCGCCGGGGGCGCCTACTGGAAGACGGCGGACGGGTTGTCCAGGCTGTCCGAGCCTTCCAGCTGGATCCGGCCCAGGTCCAGCGCTGTCACGACGCGCTCTATGCTGCGCGTCTGCGCCACCAGCGCGTCGATGACGGCCTGCACCACGGCGTTGCCCTCGGCATTGCCCTGGGCGATCATCTGATCGTAGGTTTCGACCTGCTCCGCCCTGTTCTTCATGGCTCGCATGGCGGACAGCGTCTCGTCCAGGCGGGCGCGCATTTCCTGGTCCAGCGCCGGGTCGCGCCCGCGGACCAGATCCGACAGCGACGGCCCCCGCACCCGGGTGCCGTCCACCCGCTGGTATTCACCCAGATAGACGTTCATCATGCCGACCTGGTTGTAGAAATGCGAGTTGTGGGTGTTGTCGGAAAAGCAATCGTGTTCTTCTTCGGGATCATGCAGCATGAGCCCCAGCTTGATGCGCTCGCCCGCCAGCTCGCCGTAGGAAAGGCTGCCCAGGCCGGTCAGCATGGCGACCAGGCCCGCCTGGGCGTCTTCCTGGACGGTCTGGCGCGCTTCGCCGCCGCCCTTCCAGTTGGCCACCATTTCCTCGAGGTCGGACACGAGCATGTCGGTCGCCACCTGCAGGTATTGGCCGCGCCGGTCGCAATGTCCGCCCGTGCAATGGCGCACGTCGTAGTCCGTATGAGGCCGGTTGCCCGCATGCCGCTCCTGCGGCGTGCCCCGGCGGCCGTCCGGCGCGGGGCCCGTGCCGTTCAAGTCCTGGCCCCACAGCAGGAATTCGATCGCGTGGTAGCCGGTCGCCACATTGGCTTCGTTGCCGTCGGCCTCGTGCAGGACTTCGCGCAGCAGCCTGGCGTCGATGCGGCCGGCGTCCACCGATTTTCCGCCGACTTTCAGCTGCCTGTTGGCAATGACGTTCACGACGTAATAGGCGTTGGCGTCGGAATCCGTGCCGTAGGACGCGTCGACGTAGTCGATCAGGCCTTCATCCAGCGGCCAGGCGTTGACCCTGCCCTCCCAGTCGTCGACGATGGGATTGCCGAAACGATAGGCTTCGGTCTGCTGGTAGGGGACGCGCGCGTCCAGCCAGGCCTTGCGCGCGGCGGCCATCGAGGCGGCGCTGGGCTTGGCCACCAATTCCTGCACGGCCGCCTGCAAGGTCTTGGCGGTGGACAATGCGTCTTCGTATTCCGCCAGGGCGATGTCGGCATAGGTTTCGAGCACGGCGGACGGCGTGACGTCGGCGTGGGCGGCCATGCCGAACATTGCGATCCCCAGACCGCTGGTCAACAGCCATTTGCGCATGATTTTCCCCTGACACGGAAGCAAAGCGCAATTGTAAACGCTTTTCATTAACAAAAGCCCCGCCGGGCGGATCCGCGGGCCGCCGGCATGGAACTTGCTGCGTGACCGCACACTCTCGGCAAGGAACGGCATATGGCTGCTGGCGGCAGGCGCGCCCTCTGGAAAGGCGCGATTTCTTTCGGTCTGGTCCATATCCCCGTCGCCCTGTATTCGGCGACGGAAAGCCAGGACCTGGATTTCGACTGGCTGGACGAGCGCAGCATGGAGCCCGTCGGATACAAGCGGGTCAACAAGGTGACCGGCAAAGAGGTCAAGAAGGAGCATATCGTCAAGGGCATCGAGTACGAGGATGGGCAGTACGTGGTGCTGTCGCCGGACGAAATCGCCGCCGCTTACCCCAAGACCACGCAGACGGTGGAGATCGAAACCTTCGTGCCGATCGACGACATCCCCTTCGCCTATCTGGAACGCCCGTATTACCTGGCGCCGGTCAACAAGGGCGCGAAAGTGTATGCGCTGCTGCGCGAAGTGCTGGCCAAGAACGACAAGGCGGGGATCGCCAAAGTCGTGATCCACACCCGCCAGCACCTGGCCGTCGTCATGGCCTGCGGGCGCGCGCTGATCCTCAACCTGATGCGCTGGGAAAGCGAGCTGCGCGGCACCGAGGACCTGAACCTTCCCGAGAAAGGCATCAAAGCCAACGGACTGAGCGCCAAGGAGCTGGGCATGGCCGAACAACTGGTCGACAGCATGAGCGGCGCCTGGGAACCCGCCGGATTCTCCGACTCCTTCCGCGAACAGATCATTCTGCTGGTCAAGGAGAAGGCCGAAGCCGGCGAGCTGCATGCCGTCGCCGGCGCCGAGGCGATGGAAGAAGCCGCGCCCAGCGCCCGCATCTATGACCTGACGGAGATGCTGCAGCGCAGCCTCAACAAAGGCCCGGGCGGCGCCCGCAAGCAAACGCAACGCAGAGCCGCCGCGGAACGCGAGCCGGCCTCCGTCAAGGCGGCGCCGAGGACGGGGGCAAAAACCGCCGCCCGGCGGCCGGCAGGGGCCGCGAAAGCCGCCCAAGGCGCGGGCAAGCCCGCCGGCAAATCGGCCGCCAGGTCCGCTGCCAGAGCTTCCACCAAGTCAGCCGCCAAAGCTTCCACCAAGTCCGCCGCCAAACCGTCCGCCAAATCCGCCGCAAAATCCACCGCCAAGCCCACGGGCAAATCCGCCGCCGGGAAAACGGCCGCCAAGCCTCGCGGCGCGGCGCACAGGAACGGCGCGAAAGCGGCGTGACCGCCATGCCGAAGAAGGATCCGCTGCGCCAATACCGTTCGATGCGCGATTTCTCGCGGACCGCCGAACCCAGCGCGGGCGGCGTCGCCGGTACGGAAGCGCCCGTCTTCGTCGTGCAGAAGCACTGGGCGACCCGGCTGCACTACGATTTTCGCCTGGAGCTGGACGGCAGCCTGAAGAGCTGGGCCGTGCCCAAGGGCCCCAGCCTGGATCCGGCCGACAAGCGCATGGCCGTGCACGTCGAGGACCACCCCATTGCCTACAAGGACTTTGAAGGAACGATTCCGCCCAGGCAATACGGCGCGGGCAAAGTCATCATCTGGGACCAGGGCGTATGGAAAGCCAAGGGCGACGCGGCGCGCGGATACCGGGAAGGCAAGCTGAAATTCACGCTGGAAGGCAGCAAGCTGCGCGGCGGCTGGACGCTGGTAAGAATGCGCGGCAAAAGCGAGAAAAACCCGCCCTGGCTGCTGATCAAGGAAAACGATGCGCACGCCCGCCCGTCCGGCGACTTCAGCATCGTCGACGAAATGCCGGACAGCGTGGCCGGGCCGCAAGCCGCGCCGGACGCGAGCCTGCCCGCCACGCTGCAGCCCCAGCTCGCCACGCTGGTCGATGCCCCGCCGGCCGACGCGGACCAATGGCTGTTCGAAGCCAAGTTCGACGGCTATCGCGTGCTGGCGCGCGTGGCGGGCGGCGTGGCCAGGCTGTATACCCGCAGCGGGCTGGACTGGACACGGCGCTTGAAGCCGCTGGCGCAAGCCGCCGGCCGCCTGCCCGACGGCTGGTACGACGGCGAAATCGTCGTCCTGAACGCGGACGGCGTCCCGGACTTCCAGGCGCTGCAAGGCTCCTTCGACAACGGCTCGCCGGAATCCGTCGTCTACTACCTGTTCGACCTGCCCTATTCCCAGGGCCGGGATCAGCGCCGCCGCCCCCTGGTCTGGCGCCGCGAACGCCTGGCGGAGCTGCTGGACCGATCGGGCGCGCCGGCCGATACCCGCATCCGCTTCAGCGAAAGCTTCAACGTCCCGGCCGCCGATCTTCTGGATTCGGCCTGCCGGCTGGGTCTGGAAGGCCTGATCGGCAAGCGCAAGGACTCCTTCTACGTCCCGGGCCGGTCGCTGGACTGGATCAAGCTCAAGTGCGGCCACCGCCAGGAATTCGTCGTCGTGGGCTATACCGAGCCGCGCGGAACCCGCATCGGCGTGGGCGCCCTGCTGCTGGCGGTGCACGACGAGAACGGAAAGCTGCGCTATGCCGGCAAGGTCGGCAGCGGTTTCCGCGCCGCATCCCTGCCCGCGCTGCGCAAGCGGCTGGAAGCGGTCCGGGCTCCGCGCAGCGCGCTCGCCTCCACGGCGGGGACCGAAAAAGGCGCCCTATGGGTGCGGCCGGACCTGATGGCGGAAGTGTCTTTCGCGCAATGGACCGGCTCCGGCCGCATACGCCACGCCGTCTTCCACGGGCTGCGCAACGACAAGCCCCCGCGCTCCATTTCCAGGGAAACCAGCATGCCTGCCAAGAAGACCACGTCTCGGTCCGCCCGAGTGAGCCACCCCGAACGCATCGTGGACGCGACGACCGGCACCCGCAAGATCGACGTCGTCGATTACTACGCCGACGCCGCCCCCTTGCTGATCGAGCACCTGAAAGACCGGCCGGTGTCGCTGCTGCGCGCGCCGGACGGCGTCACGGGCCAGATGTTTTTTCAAAAGCACCTGGGGCCCGCCAAGATCCCCGGTGTGCGCGAGCTTGCCCGGGAACTCGACCCCGGGCACGACCCGCTGATGGAGATCCCCGGGCCGGAGGGCCTGCTGTCGGCCGCGCAGATGAATGTGATCGAATTTCACACCTGGAATGCGCGCAAGACCCTGATCGCGAAGCCCGACCGCATGACTTTCGACCTGGATCCGGGCAAGGGCGTGGCCTGGCCGGCCGTTCAGGAAGCGGCGCTGATACTGCGCGCCTTCCTGAACGAGCTCGAGCTGACCGGCTTCATCAAGACCAGCGGCGGCAAGGGACTGCACGTCGTGGTGCCGCTGCAGCGGCGCCACGACTGGGACACGGTCAAGTCCTTCTCGCGCGATGTGGTCGCGCACCTTGCCCGCACCCTGCCCCGCCACTTCAGCGCGCGCAGCGGGCCGCGCAACCGCGTCGGGAAGATCTTCATCGACTACCTGCGCAACGGCTTCGGTGCGACCACCGTCAGCGCCTGGTCGCTGCGGGCCCGGCCCGGCATGGGCGTTTCGGTTCCCATACGCTGGGACGAAGTGGCAAGCCTGGAAGGCCCGCAGCACTGGCGCCTGGAAAACATACGCGAGCGCCTGGGCGAAGGCAATACGCCCTGGATGGGCTATGCGAAGGCCGCCGCCACCCTGACCCGCGCGGCGCGGATGCTCAAGCGTGCGGCGCCGAGTCGCGCAAGGAGGGACGCTGAGTGAAATCGGCTTCCCATTTGGCCAATGCGGGGTGCGAGGCGCGCCAGTCGTAGTCCGGGAAACGGAAGTCCAGGTAGCCGAGCGCGCAGGCCAGCGATATCGTGCTGATGTCCACGACGCCGGCCTTGCCCGCGATGGTTTTCTCGAAATAGCCGAGCCCGCTGGCGATTTTCTCCATCTGGCCCTTGGTCCAGCCTTCCCATTGGAATTCCGCCGGACGTGCGGCCTTTTCATAGCGAGTGAGCAGCGCGGCGTCCAGGATGCCGTCGGCCAGCGATTGTTCCGTCAGCGCCTGCCAGCGGCGCGCGGGGTCGGACGGGAAGATCTCCCCGTTTCCGCGGTGGTTCAAATACTCGCAAATGACGCGGCTGTCGTACAGGGCCTGGCCGGTTTCGGTAAGAAGGGTCGGCACCTGCCCCAAGGGGTTGGTGGCCACGATGGTCTGGTCGCGGGTGACCGGGTTCGCCGCGCTCGGCAGTTTTTCGATCTGGCCGGCCAGGCCCAGTTCGGCGGCGACCACCATGCATTTGCGGACGAAAGGCGATGCGGGTGAAAAATAAATCTTCATGACTGGTTTTCCTGTTGATGTTGTTGGCTGTAAGCGCGGGCCAGATGCCGGCCCGCGACCCACCCGAATGTGAGTCCAGGCCCTAATGTAATACCTGGGCCCGGGTAGGCGCCACCCATGACCGATTGCATGTCGTTGCCGACCACATACAGGCCGGGAATCGTCGCGCCCTCGGCCGTCAATGCCTGAGCGTGTTCATTGACGGAAATGCCGCAGGCCGTGCCGATATCGCCGGCGTACACCCGGACCGCATAGAAGGGCGGCTTCGCAAGCGGGCCCAGGCAGGGATTGGGCAGGTGGCCCGGCGCGCCCAGGTAGCGGTTGTAGGCGGTGCCGCCCTTGCCGAAATCCCAGTCCACCCCGTCCTTCGCCATGTCGTTGTAGCGCTTCACGGTCGCCGACAAGGCCGCCGCATCCAGGCCGAGCCGCCGCGCCAGGTCTTCCAGGCTGTCGCCGCGTATCAGGTAGCCTGCGTCGATCAAGTGCCGCCGTGGCCTTCCACCCGGCAACGCCAGCCCCAGCCCCCATTTTTCGATGAAATCGTGGTCGCAGACCAGGTAGGCGGGAATGGCGGGCGCCGGGTCGGCGCCATACATCGCCTTCACGAATTCATGGTAGGAGGCCGATTCGTTGACGAAGCGCTTGCCCGATGCATCGACCGCGATCAATCCCGGTTTCGCCCTGTCCCAGACCAGGTGGGGATAGCGCAGCGGGCCGCCTTCCCTGCGTTCGAGTATGGAAACCGGCGCCCAGAAAGCGGGCGACACGTGGCCCGTGCCCATGGCCGCGCCCGCCGCCAGGGCGAGCTCTATGCCCTGGCCCTCGTTGTCGCGCGGCGCCATGGACCATGGGCCGGTCGGCTTGGGGTAGTGCTGGCCGCGCAAGGCTTCGTTCCAGGGAAAGCCCCCGGTCGCGATGACCACGCCCCTGCGCGCCTGGATGTTGACGACAGCGCCCCGGCGCTCCACCGCCACGCCCAGGACCCGCCCCCAGCCGTCCTGGTGTATGGCGCGGATGGGAGACTCCAGCCAGTAAGGCACGCCCTGCCGGACGACCGAGTGGAACAGCTGGGCTGCCAGGGAATTGCCCAGCAGCAGGCGCGTGCCGCGATGATAGCCGCGCAGCCGGTCTGCCCAGTAGCGCAGCACCAGGCGCGCGCCGTGCAGGAAAGACTTCGGCGAACGGCCCGCCCCCAGCAGATGATGGACGTCGGTGATGTTGACCATCATGCCGCCCAGCACCAGGAATTCCCGCAGCGGATCGCGCAGTTCGCGAAACCGCTTGCCCAGCTTCCTGCCATCGAATTCCACTGGATCCAAGGCGCGCCCGCCCATCGCGGCGCCGGGCAGGTCCGGGTAATAGTCGGGGGAATAGGTTCGCGCCGCCAGCTTGAAGGCTTCGCGCGACGCCATGTAGTCGTACATGGCCGGCCCGGCGCGCAGGAAGGCGCGCTTCATGTCAGCGGGCGACGCCTCGCCCACCGTGCCGGACAAATATTCCCAGACCTCTTCGTGGCTGTCGGGGTGGCCGGCCCCCGCGGAATCGGCGTTGAGCGGAATCCAGACCGCGCCGCCCGATACGGCGGTCGACCCGCCCATCCTGGCCGCCTTCTCGACGATCAGCACCTCCAGCCCTTCGAAGTGCGAGGTCAGCGCGGCCGACATGCCGGCGGCGCCGGAGCCGGCGACGACCACGTCGAAGGAGAAGTCCCAGCGTATGGCGTCCATCATGATCGCTATGCTCCCGAACCGCCCAGGGATTTCCCGCCGTCCACGAAAATGACTTGGCCGGTAATGAATTCCATGCCCGGATCCGCCAGGAAGGACACGGCGTTGGCGACGTCTTCCGGCCTGCCGGCCCGGCCGGTGGGCTGCAGCGCCAATTGCGCCGCCAGGCGTTCCGGGGTCAGGGCGCGCAGCATGGGCGTATCGATCAGGCCGGGAGCCACCGCGTTCACCAGAATGCCGCGCGGCGCGAGCTCCATGGCGCAGGCCCGGGTGTAGCCCACCAGCGCGGCTTTCGATGCCACGTAATGAATGTGGTTCTTGGCACCCAGGTATGCCCGGGAGGCGATGTTGACGACCTTGGCGCCCGGCCGCATGCCCGCCGCGACCGCCTGGGTCAGGGTGGCCACGGCAACGAGGTTGACTTCGTACATGCGCCGGAAATCCTGGGGGCCGGCGTCGAAGAATCCGCGCTCGTCGAAAAGGCCCGCATTGTTGACCAGGACGCCGAGGCCGGGAAGCTCCGCCGCCAGCGCGCGCACCGCCGCCGCGTCGGTCAAGTCCAGCACGCGCCCCTGTACATGCAGCCCCTCGCCGCGATAGAGATCCACCACGTCCTGCAAGGGTTGCGCGTCGCGGTCGACGAGCACGACGCGAAAGCCGTCCTCGGCCAGCCGGCGCGCGATCGCCTTGCCCATTCCGCCGGCGCCGCCGGTCACCAAGGCTGTCTGTTCCATATGCGTTCAAGCCCCCAGATAGGCGCGCCGCACGCCTTCGTCGTTGCGCAGGTCGGCGGACTTGCCTTCCAGGGCGACTTCGCCGTTTTCCAGAATGTAGGCGTAGCTCGACACCGACAGCGCCAGCTTCACGTTCTGTTCGACCAGCAAGATGGTCATGCCCTGCTCCCGATTCAAGGTCAAGATGGTGTCGAAGATCTGTTCGATGATCAGCGGCGCGAGGCCCATGGAGGGCTCGTCCAGCAGGATCATGCGCGGCCTGGCCATCATGGCGCGTCCGGTCGCGAGCATCTGCTGCTCGCCGCCCGACAGCGTGGCCGCCTTCTGGGACGCGCGTTCTCGCAGCCGAGGGAAGGTCCGGAACACCTGCTCGAAGTCGTCCGCCACGCCCGAACGGTCGCGCCGCGCGTACGCTCCCATTTCCAGGTTTTCGCGCACGCTCATGTCGCGGAAGACTTCGCGCCCTTCCGGCACCTGCACGATGCCTCGGCGCACGATTTCGTCGGTCGGAAGCTCGTGTATGCGCTGGCCGTCGAACCAGACCGAACCCGCCGTGGGACGCACGATGCGCGAGATCACATTGAGCGTCGTCGACTTGCCCGCGCCGTTGGCGCCCAGCAAGGCGACGATCTCGCCCCTGGGCACTTGCAGCGACACGTTCTCCAGGGCGGAAATGTTTCCATACGATGCGGAAATCGACTCCACGCGCAGCAATGGCTCACTCATCGGCGCCTCCCTTGCCCAGATAGGCTTCAATGACTTTCTCGTTGCTGCGGATCTCCTGCGGGCTGCCTTCGGCGATTTTCTCGCCGAAGGACATGACCGTAATGCGCTCCGAAATGGACATGACCAGTTGCATGACGTGCTCCACCAGCAGGATGGTCACGCCTTCCCCGGCGAGCTCGCGCAGGATGTTGTCCAGCGCGTCGATCTCGCGGTTGCGCAGCCCGGCGGCGGGTTCGTCCAGCAGCAAGAGCTTGGGCCGGATCGCCATGGCGCGGGCAAGCTCCAGCATTTTCTGACGGCCGAAATCCAGGCCTCTTGCCGGCTGGCGCCGGTAATCGATCAGCCCCACCCGCTGCAGGAGATGTTCGGCGAATTCGCGGGTTTCGGCGACGGCCGGCTTCAGCGCCCGGCGCAAACCCCGCGCGCCGTGGGAATAGGTGCCCAGCAGCACATTCTCGAGCACGGACAGCTCGTTGAAGAGCTCCAGGTTCTGGAAGGTGCGCGCCACGCCCATGGCGGCCATTTCATCCGCCCGCCTGTGCGTGATGTCCGCCCCGTCGAACCGGATGCTGCCGCGCGTGGGGTCGTAGTATCGGGAAATGCAGTTGAAGGTGGTCGACTTGCCGGCGCCGTTCGGCCCGATCAGCGCATGCACGGTGCCGCGCTCGACCTCGAAGGAAAGATCCTTGATGGCGGTGAGGCCGCCGAACTGCACCGTCAGCCCCTGCAGCGACAATAGTTTGCCCGGCCGGCTCATGATCCGGCCTCCTTCGCTTCAGGCGCCGTGCCGCTGGGGCGCCGAGCGCCCGCGGCGACTGGTTGCCGGGCGTCGCGCCCGCTGAACAGGCCTTTGGGAAGAAACATCATGAACACGATGAGGATGACGCCGTAGATGATTTCCTGGAACGACAGGACCTGGCGCAGCAATTCGGAGATCAGCCCGAAGATGACGGCGCCGGCGATCGCGCCGCGGACGGAGCCGATGCCGCCGACCACGATCATGATGAGGATCAGCACCGTCGCCTGGAAGCCCAGGCTGTCCGGGTGGATGAAAGAGGAAAAGGTGGTGAACAGTCCGCCCGCCAACCCCGCATAGGCGGCGGAAATCATGAAGGCGATGCGCTTGACGCGGTTGACGTTCACGCCCATGGCTTGCGCGGCCACGTCGCTTTCCCGCACGGCCCGAAAGGCCGAGCCCAGCTGCGAACGGGACAGGTAGACGGTCAGCCACAGCATGGCGGCCGCCGCCAGCACGACGAAGGGATAGGCGCGTATGTCCGAAACCAGTTCGTAGCCGAAGAACTGGGCGGGCGACATCCGATAGCCGTTGGAGCCGTTGGTGACGGACACCCAGTTCAGGAAGACCCACTGCATGGCCTCCCCGAAGGCGAAGGTGGACAGGGCCAGGTAGATGTCGCGCATGCGGATGGCGAGCGCGCCCAGCACATATCCCAGGGCTCCCGCCACCACGGCGCTGACGAGGATGGAGACGAGGAAATTGGGATGCCAGGCGTTGTTGATGATGCCGGCGGTGTAAATGCCTATGCCGTAGAAGGCGATGTGCGCCAGCGCGAACTGCCCGGTCTCGCCCAGCACGATGTGCAGCCCCAGCGCCAGGACGATGTAGACCATCAAGAGGTTGACGATGAAGAGCACATAGCCGCTGGCCACGAAGGGCAGGACCGCCAGTATCGCGGCGCAGGCGAGCAGCAGCCCCCTGTCGAGATCGATTTTCATACTTTCTTAACCTGCAGCTTGCCGCCCAGAATGCCTTGGGGACGGACGATCAGAACGATCATGATGGCCAGGAAAGGCGCGACGACGATGGCGTTGGTCGAGATGAACAGCCCCACCAGGTTTTCCGCGACGCCGATGATGAAGCCGCCTACGACGGCCCCCGGAATGCTGGAGATCCCCCCGACGATGGCGGCGGCGAAGGCCAGGATGGCGATGTGCCCGATGTCCGGCGTGATCAGGATCTTGGGCGCGATGAGCAGCGCCGTCACGGCGGAGATCAGGCCGGCCAACGCCCAGACCGCCATCCGGATGCGCAGCAGGCTGACCCCGACGATCTGCGCCGCGCGCGGATTCATGCCGACCGCCCTCATCGCCTTGCCGACCCGGGTGAAGTTGAACATCAGGAACAGGGCCGCCATGGTGCCCACCGCGACGGCGAAGATCATGAGGTCGAGCTTGGTCAGGAAGGCGTCCCCGATCATGACGGTGTCGGTGGACACCAACGGCGGCAAGGACCGGGGCGAATCGCCCAGCCCGGTCTGGCGCACCGCGCCCTTGAGCACGTAGGCCAGCCCCAGGGTCGCGATGACGAGCTGGACCCCGGCGCCTTTCGAGCGGATCACCTTTTCCATGACGACGCGCTGGAAGACGGCCGTGATGGCGGCCACGAACAGCAAGGTCAGCGGAATGACCGCCCAGGACGGCCATTGCTGGACGAGCACCATGCCCAGAGCGGCGTAGCCCCCCACCATGAAGATCTCGCCCTGGGCGAAATTGGGCACGTCGGTCGTCTTGAACACCGTGACGAAGGCCACGGCCAGCAGCGCGTAGACGCTGCCCGTGACCAGGCCCGAAAGCACGCCCTGCTGCAGGAACAGCCAAACTTCGGTGAGCGTCATCGTCTTTCTTCTATTGCTTGGGAACGTACTTCCAGACGCTCTTGAAGGTGCCTGGAATCAGTTCTTTGTTGACGCCGTCGAACTTGATGTAGATGGCCGATTTCAGCGCGGCGTGATCGGTGGGCGTGAATTCGACCGGCGCCGCCATGACCTTGGTTTCCAGCTTCAGGTTCTCGAGGATGCTCAGCACTTTTTCACGCGTGGGCTCGGGCCCGGCTTCCTGCAGGGCCTTCACGACCGACATCGCGGAAGGCAGCCCATAGGGCATGTAGCTTTGCGGATGCCCCGGCTTGGCCGCCAGTTCCGGATAGTATTGCTTGTACATGTCGTACACCCAGGCCAGCTTGGGGTCGGACGGCAGCGCGGCCAGCACGTCCTGGATGTAGAAGTTCTTCAAGGCGTCCGGCCCGCCCACGTTCTCGACCAGTTGAGTCAGGTCGGCCGTGCCGGTAACCGTCAGCACGATGGGCTTGGTCCAGCCCAGTTCGCGCGCCTTCTTGATGATCAGTGCCGCCGGCCGCGCATAGGTGGTGAGCACCAGCACGTCGGGGTTCGCGGCCCGGATCTTCAGCATGGGTGCGGTCACGTCGTTGATGTTCGCGTTGATGGACTGCACGTTCAGGGTGACGTCGCCCAGGTGCTTGGCCTGGGTCTGGGCTGCTTCCAGGTTCCAGGTGCCGTAGGCGTCGTCATGATTGATGTAGCCGATCTTCTTGGCCTTGAGATGCTCCGCCGCGAACTGCACGGCCGACCCGCCCAGCGCGTACTGCGAAATGGAGAACGCCCCATAGATGTACTTGGACGGCGGATACAGCGCGCCGTCGCCCGACGCGTTCAGCATCAGGAAGGGAACCTTGGCGCGCTCGACGTATTCCCGGGCCGCCACCACCGCCGCCGAGCAGGAGCCGCCGTTCAGCAGGAAGACCTTGTCCTGCTCCACCAGCTTCTTCACGGCCGCCAGCAGGTCGTTCGCGTTGCAGCGCGTGTCTTCAATGACGAGCTCGATCTGGCGGCCATGGATGCCGCCTTCCTTGTTGGTCTTGTCGTACCACATCTTCGCCGCGTTGACCACGTCGAAGCCATAGGCCATGCCCGGCCCGGACAGCGGCGAGAACAGGCCTATCCGTATCGTCTTGTCGGTGATGCCCGGATCGGTCTGCGCGAGCGCGGGCTGCATCGCCCCCATGCCGAGGACCAGGGCCGCCACGGCCAAGCGTTTGAATGTCTTCATGTCGATGTCTCCAGAATATTATTTATGGTCAGGTCATTGCATGCGATAGCCGCCGTTCACGTCCATCACGCTGCCGGTGATGTATCCCGCCTCTTCGGACACGAGATAATCCACGGCCGAGGCCACGTCGGCCACGGTGCCGATGCGACCCAGGGGGATGGCGGCCGCCGCAGCCTCCATCGCCCCGCTGCTTGCCACCGTGCTGCGCAGCATGTCGGTGTCGATCAGACCCGGCGAAACACTGTTGACGGTGATGCCCATGGGCGCCACTTCGCGCGCCAGCGCCTTGGTGAAGCCGAGCACTGCTGATTTGGCGGCTATATAGGAAGCGCTGGACCGGTAGCCGCCCAACTGCGCGGCCACCGAAGCGAAAGTGATGAAGCGGCCGTGCGCGACGGGCGCCGCCACGCGGTGCCTGACGTAGGCGCGGGCGCACAGAAAGACGCCCGTGGCGTTGACGGCCATGCTTCGATTCCATAGATCGAGTTCCGTGGACTGGATCAGCGGGCGTTCCCCGCCCGGCCCGAACTGCAGCAGGCCCGCCGCGCACACGACCACGCGCACGGGCCCATGATCGGATTCCAGCCGCTCGAACGAGGCATCCACCGACGCCTCGTCCGCCACGTCGAACGCCAGGGAAACATGCGCGGGGCCCAGTCCTTCAGCCACCGTCCGCGCACGCTGCGGATCGAGGTCCGCCACGGCCACCGTCAAGCCCCTGGCCGCCAACCGCCGGCAGATTTCCGACCCGATGCCGCCCGCCGCCCCCGTCACCAGCGCCAGCCCGCCTTCCCCGGCTCCCTTGTGCTGCTCCATGTTTTTGCCTCATATGTATACATGCGATGCGCGATCCCTTCCTATTCATTGATACAAATCAAAGATATTTGATTTATCGCGCTGGAGGTGGCAATTATGAATACATGATTGCCAGGCAAAAATTAAGGTTAACCCTAGGATTTCGTGTTTTGGGCGCCAGATAAGATGGCTAAACACGGACTTCCATGTATACAATCTTGGTCATGGATACACTATCACATTCAGTTACAGAAACTTTGCGTGAATGGATACTCCAGGGCATGCTCGCCCCCGGCGAACGGCTCGAGGAAATCCCCTTGGCGAAAAAACTGGGCGTGTCGCGCACGCCCGTGCGCGCCGCGCTGGCCCTGCTGGGCAACGACGGCCTGCTCGAACATCAGCCCAAACGCGGCTACACGGTGCGCGTCTACAAGTTCGAAGAAGTCATGGGCGCTTATGAAGTCAGGTCGGTGCTCGAAGGCCTGGCATGCCGGCGCGCCGCCCAGCGCGGGCTGGACGAATCCACCCAGGACGAGCTGCTGGCCTGTCTTGCGCAGGGCGACGCCATCCTGGCCTGCGGCCGCCTGCGGCCCGAAGACCACGCGCCCTACCAGCAAGTCAACGTGCGCATCCACAACGCCATCTTGCATGCCGCCGACAATTCCTGGGTGACGCGCTTCGCCACCCAGGCGCAAACGACGCCTTTCGCCTCGGATCGCATCATGCTCTGGGACGACTACGAGACCATCTACCGGTCGCACGGCGACCACCATCGCATCGTCGAGGCCATCATCAAGCGGGACGCCGCGCGCGCCGAAGCGCTGATGCGCGAGCACGTCTACTATGCCGGCGTCATCCTGACGAACAATTATGAAAGGCTGGCCCGGCAGGAAACGCCGCCGGGCGCGCCGGCCAGGCTGAAACAAGGGCTGCTCGCGCAGCCGTGAGCACGGGCCGGAGGGCCGGGCGTCAGCCCAGCATGCGCGGCATCACCGTGGTCGCGCTGGACCGCGCATGCCAGAGCGCCGCGACGATGTGCCCGATGATGGAGAGCAGCAGCAGCATGCCAAGCAGGCCATGGAAATTGCCGCCCAGGTCCACCATCCATTGGATGCGCTCGCCCTCGAAACCGGCCATCAAGGGCATGCCGAAGGGTTCGAAAGGCTTGCCCGAGCCATACTGGCGAATCAGGCCAATGACCGGCACGGCGAACATCAGCAGGTACATCAATTTGTGGCCGATGCTGGCCGCGGCGCTGACTGGCGCCGGCCGTTTCGACAAGTTGAAGACGGCCCACAGGATGCGCAGGACGATCAGGTTCAGGAGCAATACGCCCATCGGCTTGTGGGTCGCCCACATGAATTGGTCGAACGGCGAGTCCTTGGCCAGGACTCTTGCGCCGACGGAGGTGAACTGCCAGGCCAGCAGCACCGCCATCACCCAGTGCAGGAAGCGGCTGACGAGCCCGTAGCGGGATTGCGAATCACAGAATGTGGCGGGTGCTTGCATGGTTTTCTTCCCCCTGTGGAGTTGTGGCTGGACTGACTGTAGGCTGAATATAGACGACCCCGGAGGGGAATAGTTCCTCCGGGGCCTTTAAGGGGGGGATTGTTGATTTGTTGCGCTGCGGATTGTGTGGATTCTTGGACGGCCTGCTTGCTGTCAGTCGGGTGGCCCTGCGTCGCAGGACCGCGGGGCTCCCCGTCCGAAGCTGGAAAAGCGCGCGGCCACGCCAGCGGCGCGGCTGCGAAGAAGAATGGCGTGGCGACGGCTTGTTTACTTGCGCCAGTAGTTGTTGGCGGCCGCCACCGTCTGGAAGTGAACCGCAACCACATGTGAAACGGCGATCAGGCTGTTGGGATCATTCGCGTATTGCCCGCGCAAACCGCTGCGGACCTTGGCGTCCGCCTGCGTGAACACCACCCCTTTCTGCGACAGCTTGACCGCCAGGGCAAACCCCTCTTCGGGCGTGCCGGTGATCAGGCTGGGTACCGGCGGGCCTTTGATTGCGGGCTTGTCGTCCGCAAGGGCGATACCTGATGCGGCCAGCATGATTGCCAGGGCGGCCGCCAGGCTGAACAGCATGCTCGTACAGGCGCGCATGTTTTTTTGATGGCTGATTGCTGTGTTCATCTTCATCTCCCTATTCACGTTTTACTGTGGCGCGAGCCTTCATGGCGTGGCTCTCCAGGCGGGAGGACCACCAAGACTCTGTCGGGAGCTTATCAGAGGGGCCATGCGATACCTGCCATACCCACTATGCGAATGCCGGTATCGGAACGACCGCAACCCTTTGGCGCCTTGCTGCGCCATGAATGCAAAAAACCCGCGTGAATCAGTGTTCATGCGGGTTTCCGGTACTTCATCAGGCGTTGTGCGGCGGCCTGATTTTGAATCCTGGTGCGACGGCGAGACTCGAATAGTCAGCATCTATGCGGTCTTCAAGCCATCTGAATTAAAAAAGTACCCAAACAGGTACCCAAAAAGAAAAACTCGAGATCAGTGGCCATTACGCCCCTAAACATAAGGCCAGCACGCGATGTGCGCTAAAACAGCCTGGCTTCATGGTTGCGCCTGATTGTCTAACTATTCTACGCGAGCAACTGCACTCACGGCAGCAAGGAACTTGTATGAACGAACCTCTTTCCGAGGTCATCCGTATCCGGGTGACCCCGTCTCATGCTGCGCGCCTGGGCGAAGCTGCTGCCCTGTCCGGGCTATCCCTCTCTAACTATATAAGGCGACGGCTTTCCGCCGACGATACGCAGCAGGAAGAACTGACGCTGCTGCGCAAGGTCGTGGCTGATCTGGGCCAGCTGCGCGATACCCGCCTGGCTGCCATCGAAAGCGCCCACCTGCTGCGGGCCATGGCAAAACCTGAACATCTCGCCATCGCACAGCAGACGCTGCTGCAGCAGCGCTGATCCCCCAGGCCGACAGGCCGCACGCTCTACCCCTTCCCGGAGACTTTCTTATGCACACCCTTCCCGCACTGCGGGCTGGGGCGCTAGCGCTTGCCTGCGTCCTGGCTCCTGCTGCCCATGCAAACGGCACCATTAAGCTACTAACCGGCACCCCCCGACTGGCCTGCGAAGCGACGCTATGCCTGTCGTCCAGTCTGCGTCCTGGTGAGTGCAGCCCTTCGCTGGATCATTATTTCGCCATCAAGAAGTTCAACAGGCGTGGCCTGGACTGGTCTGCGACGGTCGCGGCCAGACGCGCTTTCCTGTCTGAATGTCCCGCTTCCGGCGAACCGGGCATGGCACAGCGCATCGACGCGATTTCACAGGGTGCAGGCAAGTGTGATGCGGAATATCTGAACAGCAGCTATTCCGGCACCGCCTACAAATGGCGCGAACGCGGATACAACTACGGCGGCGACAGCGCGGAACCCGTCTACGAGGTGCATTCGCTTCGCACCGTCACGCTCACACAGCTGCCCGCCTATTGTGTGGTCTACAACGATCACGCCTGGACCTATGAACTGTCTATCCGGTACGTGGGCAGACCGGCCATGGGTGGCTACTGGATCAAGTCTGAAGACTACGAAGCGGCTCAGGCCAAGTGGGAAGCTGAACACACGGGCCAGTGGGCCAGCGGCTGGAACTTCTCTCTGACCGACCCCAGGCATCTCAGCGATAACTAAGGACGCCGTCATGTTTGCCGAACTCGCCACTCTGGCCCTTGCCTGCGCGCCCGATATTCACCCGGTCACACTGCATGCCGTGGTCAAGCATGAGTCCAGGGCGCAGCAGTACGCCATCGGCGTCAATCGCAAGGGTCACCAACTCAAGCGTCAACCCCGCAGCCTGGAAGAAGCCACGGCGGCAGCGCAGAGGCTGATTGACCAGGGTATCGACTTCGATGCCGGGCTGGGCCAGATCAATGTGCGTAACTGGGCATGGCTGAAGCTGGATGCCACGACCGTGTTTGACCCCTGCAAGAACCTCACTGCCGCACAGACCGTGCTGGCTGAGTGCTACGCCCGTGCCTTACCCACGCACGAAGACCCACAGCAGGCGCTGCGCGCCGCACTGTCCTGCTACAACACCGGCAACTTCAACCGTGGCTTTACCAACGGCTATGTGGGGAAGGTACTGACCCAGGCAGGTATCAAGGTTCCTGCCCTGGTGCCGCTTGCCGACGCGACAGCACCACAGGCAGCAGCTGACACACCGGCCCAGCCCTCAGAGAAGCCCAAGCAGAAACCTCAGCCTGAAGCGCCACGCGGCGCACCCGACGGTTTCACCTCGAACCCGGCTACTGACGGATTTCAGAGGCCTGCAACCGATCAGCCAGCATCTGGAAGTTTGTAGAAGACATTCCGACCCCGCTTTTCCTGTACCAACCGACCTTCATTAACTAGGAGGCCGATCACAGACCAAGTCAGATAGTTCCTCTGCTTACCCTGGAAATCACTTTCCAACTGAAGTAAGCGTGCAATCTCACTATTTCCCACGCCATCTGGAAAGGAAGCCACCTTTTCAATGATGGACTCCTTCAATAACGCCAGTCCATCGGCAGCCTTTTTAGTTGCCGTCATAAGTTTTCTGCCTCAATGGTCAATGTCGAATTCTTCGACTGTATCAGAGGAAGCTCACACGAAAACCATTATTCCCCTGCGCCGCCCGGCGTCTGGGGCAGGAGTCTTTCCATGTCACTACTGCACCGCATCAGAAATGCTACGCAACGCCTGCACAGTCTCAACAGATGGATGACAGCCCTGCTGCTGTTCGGCATTACTCAGGCGGCATCGGCCCAATCCATCGGCGGGCTTTCCAGGGCGCAGACCACACTGCAGACCCTGCGCGACAACCTGGATGTCATTTTGCCGATTGCCGCCATCATCATCGGCATCATCATCTTTGTGCTGTATTCCGCAGAGGTCATGCGCAAGGATGACGCCATCCGCTGGGGCATCGGCGTGCTGCTCGCCGGGTCAGCCGCTGAGCTGGTCGTGCTGCTCTGGAAGTAAGCCATGAACGATCACACCTACCCCGTATTCAAGGGGCTGGGCCGCAAGGCCACGTTCATGGGTGTTCCCACACGGCTGTTGTTGGGTGCCTTCGCCGTTGTCGCAATGATCGCCATGACGGCGGGCCTGGCCTGGTGGGGACTCGTATTCGTGGTCATGCCTACCCTGGCCATCCTCACCCGCGACGACGACAAAGCCCTGGACGTGCTCTGGCTTGAGTTCAAAACTCGCAAACGCAACCGTAATCAGCGCTTCTGGAAGGGTTCCAGCTACGCCCTGCACGGCTACCACCGGCGCCGCCCCTGGCGCGCACTCATCCGATAAAGGACGCCACCATGACTGCTGCAGCCACTCTCGCCGTGGATGAACGGCGGGTTTCGCGCTATCTGCCCTATTCCCACCATGTCACAGATCAGATCATCGCCTGCGACAACCACGAGTACCTGGCCGTCATCAAGGTGGCAGGGCGCGCGCCCGACGCCTACGCTCAGGAGGAACTGAAGGAATGGATTGAAGCCCTGCATAACGTGCTGCGCGGCCTGCCCATGGGTTCGGTCGGCTTCTATTCCCACATCATCCGCCGCCGCGTTACCGAATACCCGGAAAGCACCTTCAGCCAACCCTTCGCCTCCCGGTTCGACGCGGCCTATCGCACCACCTTCGACGCAAGCGGTCTGATGATGAATGACCTGTACCTGTCAGTGCTGGTTCACCCGGTCGAGGATCCGATACTTGGCACCTTCGCCAGTCTGGAAAAGGCCGACAGCCAGCGCATCGCGCACTGGCAGGCGGAATCCATCGCTCGCCTCAGCGACATACTGCGTACCCTCAAAGCGGGCCTGTACCGCTACGACCCGCAGACGCTGGGGATTGTGGATCGCAACGGTTTTTCTTTCAGTGAAACCGCTGAGTTTCTGGGTTTCCTGCTGTCGGGGCGGCAACGGCCTGTACCGGTTTCGCGGGAACGGCTACGCGACACCCTGCCCTATGCCCGGCCCATCTTCGGCAAACATGGCGAGCTTGGCGAACTGCGTACCGTGGCAGACTCACGCATCTTCGGCATGATGGAGCTGCGCGACTACCCGGAAGCCAGCAAGCCCGGCCATCTGGACCGGTTGCTGGGCCTGCCGCATGAGTTTGTACTGACCCAATCCTGGGGCAGCCACACCGGGGCCGCTGCAAAGAAACTGGTGAAGCGCCATCAGAAGCTGCTGGTAGATTCCGGCGACGACGCCGGCAGCCAGGTGGCCCAACTGACCCAGGCCATGGATGACCTCACTTCTGGTCGTCTTGGCCTGGGCGACCACCACGCTACCTTGCTTATCTATGGCGACACGGCGGAAGGCGTGCGCCAGGCGCTGGCGCATACAGCCACCGCCTTGGCCGAAGAAGCCATCGGCTTCAGGCCATTGGAAAAAGCCCTGGAGGCTGGCTTCTGGGCGCAGTTGCCCGGCAACTGGCACTGGCGTCCGCGCCCGGTGCCCGTCACGTCGCTCAATTTCCTGTGCTTCTCCAGTCTGCATAACCAACTGACCGGCAAGCCCGCTGGCAACCCCTGGGGGCCAGCCGTCACCATGCTCAAGACGCAAACCGGCAGTCCATTCTTCTTCAACTTCCACGCTTCAGTGGAAGACCTGGACGAAACCGGCAAGCGACGCCCGGGCAACACCATGATTATTGGCATGACCGGCACCGGCAAAACCGTGCTGCAGGGCATGCTGCTCACCCAGGCACAGAAGTTTGGGGCAACGTGTGTAGTGTGGGACAAAGACCAGGGTATGCAGGTACTCATCATGGCGCTGGGAGGGCGGTACTTCAATATCCGCCTTGGCGAAGCGACCGGTTGGAACCCATTTCAGATGGAACCCACCAAGGGGAACGTCGCCTTCATGGTGCGACTGGTTGTATTCCTGGCGGAACGCAGGGGTGAAACAGTCACCACCCGACAACATGCCGACATTACCCGGGCCGTACAGCAGCTGACCACGCTCATCGACCGCGAAGCCCGCACGCTGTCCACCCTGAACACCCTACTGCCCAACCCTTATAGCGAGGATGACAGCACCAGTACCATTCACGCACGCCTGGCACCGTGGTGCCGGGGCGGTGAATACGGCTGGGTGTTCGACAATCCGGCAGATCAGCTGAGCCTGGCAACGGATGACGGCACACCCGCTATCTTTGGCTTTGACCTTACCGAACTGCTGGACGATGACGCGGTACGCGGCGCGGCCACCATGTATTTGAAGCACCGCATCGACGCCCTGCATGACGGACGGCGCATCATCAACCTATACGACGAATGCCAGCACCCGCTAAAAGACAAGCATTTCCAGGATGACATGCAGGACGCCAGCCGCACCATCCGCAAGAAAAACGGTGTGCTCGCCTTCGCTACACAGGAACCGGGCGCCATCACCCAAAACCCGGTCGGCCCTTCACTGGTTCAGCAGACGGCCACCCTGATTCTGCTGCCCAACCCCAGGGCCAAAGCCCGCGATTACATCGAAGGATTCGGCCTGACCCCCGCCGAGTTTGAGTTGCTGAAAACGCTGGGCGAAGCCAGCCGGAAGTTTCTCGTCAAGCAAGGCTCCAGCGTCACGGTAGCCCAACTGGACCTCTCCGACTGCGAAGACGAACTACTGGTGTTCTCCGGCAGCCCCGATATGGCAGAGATTGCAGAACAGGCAGTCGCCCAGGCCGGGCCTGACCCAGCACACTGGTTGCCGTTGTACCTGGATGCGGTTCGCCAAGGCCGTATTGTCCCGGCCTCTTCATAGGAATAACCCATGAAACACAATGCCAACGAGCGTGAGAAGCAGCAGGCGCTGGATGAAGATCGACGCCAGACACAGGCTCGTGATGATCTGCAGGCAACGAAAGATCAGGATTTCTATACGCGGCTGGGTCTGCACGACCCGGACGCCGACCGCCCAGAAGACACTTTCCTGATCTCGGTCTATAGCGAACACTGGACGCATGAAGACCTGGAGGCTGGTGAAACCAATACCCGTGACATCGAGCTTGACCGGGTGACGGTGGACGCTGACGACCTCGAACGACACAGCCAGGATTTCGGCGTATCCGATCCGTCATGCAGCGACCCACGCATAAGTCCTGACATCTGGTTTTCGTCCACCCACCCGCGCCAGAATCGTGCCTATTTTGAGCAAGGCGTGCAAAAGTATTACAGCCTGCATGTCCATGAAGTGAATGGGCAGCGCCCCACGCCGGAGGATTATCAGCGTGTAGCCGACCTCATCGGCGCACGCTTCGATCATGCGATAAGGCTGTCGCCACAGCATGAACAGGAGGGACCAGACCTGTGCCTTTAACCCGTCCCTACCTCCAGACTCAGCCCACTGCCGATGAGATAGCCGGCATGGCCTGGTGGAACAATCTGAAACCTATTGAACGTGTTTGCTGGCTTACAACTGCCGGACACGCTTGCAGCGTGGCCGACGCCTGGGCAGCGTACAAACGCAGCCAGGGGCTTACTGACAACCGACCACCATAGGAACACCCAATGAAACGAAGACATTTCATCGCCGCTGCCGGAGCCACCGCCCTACTGAGCATCCTGGCGGGATGCAAGACGGAACCGAAGGGCGAGAAGTTTATCGGTCATTGGTTCTCGGATAACGGTCGCTACCCTCCGACCCTGGTCCACATTGAACGGAACGACGACACGTTCCTGTTCACAGAAACCGCATGGAACAACCTCGGCAAAGTTGGATACCGGTCCAATACCGTGCCAGCCACACTCAACGGCGCAGACAATATCCTGGTCGTCGGCGACAGTAAACACATTGCCTACAAAGAGGCTGACGATGAAATTGTCTCGGACAGCCTGAAGGCCCGCCGCATAACGGAAGCCGAATACCAGGCAGCCGCTTCCAAGCAGTAATTTGTACGTGCTTAGACCTAATCTGAAAACATTATCAACTGCTGGAAGACAGAGAACAGCCAGAAGCGGACTGTTAAGCTGGTTGAGCATGGTTAGATGATGATGGTGCTTCTGAGCTCCGTTAAAACTCCCTAGCCGGCGGCCCCATCCCAGGCTGCCCGTTCGGCCCGTCAGCCTCGCAAATAGCAATTATTCGAGCTGCTAGCTGGATGGCCGTGTCACACCGATATGAGATAAAGCGATCTTTACTGTCGTTGGCCATGCTGGGTCTTATGACCCATTTTCCTGAGATGTTGCGCGCGATCTGTGGCAGTTCAAACATCGGTATGAGCCATGTGGCGACGAAGTCTGTCAAATCCTCGTTGCACAGGGCACCAACGAGATAAGCACGCCGCGCTTCGTTGAAAGTAGTGTGACGCACTTCGAAGTGAACCGTGTGTCCGCGCTCTTCAGAGCCGGCTCTACGCAATGTTGTCGTTCGACACTTCAGTTGGATGGCGGCAGAGTTGCCGGTCTGCTTATCGTAGAAAAGCACGTCGAGACCATCGTCATCAGCCAGAGGCTGAAATGGTGACAGCCTGCCGTCGCTTGCCTTCATCACGGCGTTGATAAGCAAGTTTTCGCCAATTGCTCCAATCTGGGTGGATGTAAGTGCCATTCGGTGATTCTCCTCGTGGCATGCATAGTAACGAAAGAAGGATCCTCTCTAACAATCTCAGAGGGTACGGACCCCCGCCCGTTCTAGACAGAGCCCTGTACCTCATCTGGCGAATTAGCTCGCCACCCCCTTTACCCCCGGAGTTCTCCCATGACACGCTACAAGCATCTTGCGGCGGGCATTGCCCTGGCCGCTGTTTTCATGAATCCTGCCCGCGCCAGCGGCATCCCTACGGTCGATGCTGCCACCATTGCCCAACTGCAAGAACAGCTGCTGACCGCCCGCGACCAGCTGAAGAACCTGACGGATCAACTGGCGACAGCCAAGGAGCAGCTTGCCGCATTCACGCAATCCAGCGGCTATGGTGTCATTCCCAATGATTACGTCATCCGAGATCAGCTTCGCGCTGCGCTGCCCTCCAACGCTCAGGACTTGCTGAACCGATCCGGTAGCTCAGGCTTGAACGGAGATGTTTCCCGCATCACAGACGATGTCATGGCCCCGGTGAACTTCACCGAAGACAGACAGGAGCTGTCAAAACGGTCACTGAACATAGAGGCAACCGCAAAAGCCATGAGTGAGCGGGCCTACGATTCGATGACTCAGCGGCTGGCCAATGTTGATGCCCTGCAGGATCAGATCAATCAAACGACCAACCCCAAGGAAATTGCTGAACTGCAGGCGCGGATTCAGATTGAGCAAGCGAATATCTCAGCCGAACAGACCCGCATTCAGCTTGCTGCACAGCAACTGGATGCGGAACGACAACTGCTGCAAGCCCGGGCTGAACGTGTCTATGGAGGATGGTTTGGGAACAAGCCAGCGTCAGACTCATCCCCCGGCGCAGCTGAATAGGCTGGCACGCCATGGCCAGCCTAACTCCATCCGTCGCGGCACCCACTACGCCAAGCAACATCGCTGAGTGGGTCATGACGCAAACCGAAGGCATCCTCAGCGATGCCATCAACGGGCCGATGCAGGCACTGTTCGAAGCACTCATGCCTGTCATCGTGGTGGGCCTGACTCTGCAATTCGTTGTGTATGCGTTTGCACTCATGCACGGTCAGAGCAATATGACTGTCACCGAGTTCTTCCGCAAGGCCATTCTCGTGGCGATTGTGTCTATGATCTTTGGGGCAGGCGGCCTGTATCAGAACGACATCGCCAAAACCATGATCGCACTGCCTGACAATGTCACACAGCTCGCGCTCGGCACGGGCAACGTGGCGGCAGAAGTCGATAAGCTGCAGAACGAGACCAGTGAGGCATCCAATGCCATGCTGGGTTCCAGCGACCGGCCCTGGTACAACTTCATGCCTTCCACCAGGGAAGTGCTGGTCAGCATCCTGGCGACGCTGTTGCGAATCAATGCGGCCGTCGTAGGCAGCATCATCATGGTCATTGTGGTGGTCTGCAAAGTCGGCATGGCACTTGTGGTTGCTGCAGGGCCACTCTTTATCTCCGCGACATTGTTCGAGCCAACAAAACCTCTCTTCAATAACTGGGTTTCGCAGGCATTGAACTTTGTCTTCCTGGCCTTGCTTGCAGGCCTGGTCTTCGGCCTTATCCTGCAACTCAACATTCAGCTGATCCGCATGATCGCTGACCAGATAGAAACAGGGATGGCCGACGTGCTTTCACTGTTCGGCGCTCAGGTGCTTGTCGGTGCTGCCAGTCTCGTCATCATGATTCTGATTCCCGGCCTTGCCGCCGGCCTCTCCAACGGCTTCGGTGCTCAGCTCGGTGTCGGTTCCGCCGCCCGGGGCGCGTTCTCTGTTCTGCGTCTGCGTAGCATGTTGCGCCTGCGCGCCAAGTAAACCCCTCCCTACCCGCTGCCCAGCGGGGCCATCACCCCCTTCCTTCTGCCCGCGCGGCAGGACAGGAGCCCTTCCCATGCACAAACTCATTGCCGCCCTGGCGCTGGCCGGGCTGCTGGCCGGCTGCGCCTTTCATGCGCCCCAACCGCCGCAGCCTGCTGACGGGCCGCGTGTGCCGGTGAACGCCAGCGCACCGATTTTCAAAGGAGCCTGAACCGTGGCAGAACCCCTCAAGTCTGAAGACGTAGCTGCCTGGCTGGAACAATCGCGCGGCCTGGAGCGCGACCACCTGGGCGAACTGGTCACCAGCCGCAAGCGCGCCTGGCAGGTTGCCATGGGCGCGGGTCTGATCGCCTTTGCCGCCGTCGCCGCCGTGGCTGGCCTGACGCCCCTGAAACAGCCACCCGAAATGTATGTGGTGCGCGTGGACAACGCCACCGGCAGCATCGAGCATGTCAGCACCCTGGGCGAACCGATGGAAGACTACGGCCAGCGCATCGCCAAGTATTTCCTGAACACCTATGTGCTGAACTGCGAAGGCTACAGCTGGCAGACCATCCAGGAGCAATTCGACACCTGCGCCTTGCTGTCTTCCCCGCCCATTCAGGTGCAGTACGGCAAGCGGTTTGAAGGGCTGGATGCTGTGACCACGCGGCTTGGCACCCTGGGTACGGTGGATGTTCAGGTTCATTCCATCACCCTGGGCGCCAATCAGGCAGCCATTGTCCGCTTCACCAGGACGGAACGTGAAGTCTCCACCGGCAACGTCACCAGAACGCGGCACCTGATCGCCACCATGGCCTACCAGTACGCCGACGTACCCCTCACAGAAGCCGTCGCCCGGCGCAACCCGCTGGGCTTTCAGGTTGTGCGCTACGACCTGGCCGCCGACCTTTCGCGCTGACCCGCCCTGGAGCAGAAGGAATCCCCATGTTTGAACTCTTCCCACGCGGGCGAGCTGTGGCGCTATTGCTGTGCCTGGCCCTGCCAGCCAGCGCCTGGGCGCTGGAGACGCCCCGCTCATCACGGCTCGACCATCGGGTGCGCTATGTCAACTATGACCCGGCCAACGTGATTCAGCTGGATGCGGTGATCGGCGTCGCGACCCACATCATGCTGGAACCCGGCGAAACCTATCAGTATCACGTCTTTGGCGACAGCCAGGCTTACGCCTTCACGTACAAGAACCACCATCTGTTCTTCAAGCCCACCGCCGAAGACGCCGACACCAACCTCATTGTCATCACCGACCGGCGGGAATACAGCTTCCGACTGTCCTACAGCCACGACCGCAACGCCCCAGCCCTTTACAAACTGGTGATGCGCTACCCGGAAGTAGAGGCTCGCATGAAGGCACAGGCGGCACAAAAGGCAGCGATTGAGCGCTCGTTGCAAGCATCTGCCGGCACGATGAACTGGCAGGCATACACCCGAAGTGGCAACGCCAGTATTGCCCCCGTTCACGCCTGGGATGATGGCCGCCATACCTGGCTGCAGTTCCCCCCGGAAACCGACATGCCCACGGTGTACCGCGTGACGCCTGACGGCCAGGAAGTCATCACCAACTATCACATGGCCGATGAGCGCACGATGGTGCTGCATCGCACCTCACCACGCTGGCATCTGCGCCTGGGCAACCAGGTACTGGCCATCCATAACGAAGCCTTTGGCCTGACCCCTGTACCTGCCCACACCGGCACAGCCTCCCCCACCGTCCGGCGCACAGTGAAAGGCGCGGCAGCGCCTGTACCGACGCTGCGGGTTCGGGAGATCACGCCATGAAGGAACAGCCCATGAACGACACCGATCCGCACCGGGACGAGACCACCACGGCCAGCCTGGAGCGCGAAACCCTGAGCCTGGAAACCGCCGGGCGCAGCGCCCCACGCGGCGCACGCGCTTTTCTGTGGCTCACCATTCTGGTGGCCATTGCCGTCGCCATCGGTGTGCTGCTGAAAGCCTGGAGCCGGGAACCGGTGCCTGCCAGCGACAGCAGCCTGGAAGCCGATCAGAGTGGAATTACCAACCGGCTGAAGCCGCCCAGGGTCGAGCGACCAGCGCCACCCAAGCCCTTGCCACCCACGGCACCTGAGCCGGTCCCTGCGCCCGCCTATGCCCTTCCCCCACCCACGCCCGCAGCACCGCCGCCTGTCGATGAAGTTGCGCAGCGGCGGCTGGCCAGCCCACTACAGGCGGGCGGCGCAGAAGGGGGAAGCGCAGGCAGCAGCCAAGCCAGCGCCCCAAGCGGCCCCTACAGTGATGCCGGCCCGCTGGCCGACAGGCTACGGCCTCTGGAGCTGGCGCCCTCTGTGGCCGGGCTGCTGGGAGATCGCAACTTCCTGCTCACACAAGGCACCATGATCGACTGCACGCTACAGACCAAATTGGTCAGCACCCAACCAGGGTTGCTCACCTGCCTGGCCACCTACGATGTCATGAGCGCCAACGGCAAGGTCAAGCTGATCGACGCCGGCACCAGGTTCACCGGCTATCAGTCCGGGGGCATCCAGCAGGGTCAGGCCCGCGCCTTTGTCACCTGGAACCGCCTGGAAACGCCCACTGGTGTCATCGTGGAACTGGCCTCACCCGGCACCGGACCTCTGGGCGAAGCCGGGCTGGATGGTCATGTCGATAACCATTTCTGGGAACGCTTCGGCAACGCCATCCTGCTGTCCCTGGTTGGGGACTTCGGTAACTGGGCATCGAATCAAGGCCAGTCCGGCGATAACAACATCCGCTTCGACAATACCGCCCAGGGCGGACAGGAAGCAATCGCCAAGATTCTGGAACGATCTTTGGACATACCCCCCACCCTCTATAAAAACCAGGGCGAACGCATCGGCATCATGGTCGCCCGTGATTTGGACTTCAGCCATGTCTACGACCTTGAACTTACCCCTTGAAGTGGTCCCTTTTGATCGCGCCATTTCGGTACGCACCTTTCTACGGCCCCTGGCCCAGCATCTGCAGGATCCGAAAGTCACGGAAATCGCCATCGTGCGCGAGGGCCATCTGTACGCCCGCACGGACGGACACTGGGTGTCGCACGAATGCGAGGAACTAAGTTACCAGCACCTGGAAGCGCTCGCGACGGCACTGGCGGCCTACAACCACATGGCACGCAGCCCCATCATGTCCGTGATCCTGCCTGATGGGGAGCGCGGCCAGATCATTCTGCCACCGGCCTGCATAGACGACACCAGCGCCATCAACATCCGCAAACACGCCACGGAAACTTCCCACCTGAAGCAGTTGGCGTCAGGCGGGGCGTTCAATGGCACCATGGATGCCAGCGCCAAATATAGTGCTGACGGACTGTCTAAACTCGATCAGCGGCTACTGATGCTCAAGGACAGGGCCGATTATTTCGAGTTCCTGGTGAACGCCGTCCGCGCGCGCAAGAACGTGGTGATTTCTGGCGCAACAGGGTCGGGAAAAACGACCTTTGCCCGATCCCTCATGAATGAAATACCCGTCCATGAACGCCTTATCACCATTGAAGACGTGCATGAACTGATCCTGCCATCGCATGACAACCGCATTCACATGATGTACGGCGGCACACGAGGCCGCGTGTCGGCCACTGACTGCCTGGCGGCATGCATGCGCCTGTCGCCCGACAGGATTTTTCTGGCTGAGCTACGCGGCCCTGAAACCTGGGATTATCTGGCTGCCCTGAACACCGGCCACCCGGGATCCGTCACCACGACGCACGCCAACAGCGCAATCGACGCCTTCGACCGGCTGGCCATTCTTATCAAGCAGTCCCCTACCGGTGGCAACCTAGACTTACCGACCATCCAGACCTTTCTGCAGCAGACCGTGGACATCGTTGTTCATGTCGAGCAGTTCCGTGTGAAAGAAATCTGGTTTGAACCCCGGCGACACGTCGTTGCCTGAGTTTACGCAACAGCGCTACACCCAGCCCATTCGACCCGACAGCATGCCGGGTCCATCTACCCCGAACCCGTGTGAGGCGCTGCACACATTCCGGGCAGCCCTTACATGAGTTCGCCCGGAGCATTCTCAATGACCACGCCCACCCGCACGCCTTTTCACAAGGATGCCAACCTGCAGCGGTTGTCAGCTGCCATGCAGCGCGCCATGCAGAAAGCCGCCCAGGCCATGGCTGACGCTGCAGAAAAACAGGCCACCACCCCAACACCCTTCATGCTGCCCGGCATGAACGAAACGGTACGTGCCATCCCGAACTACATTGCCCGCAGCGCCATCTTTGCCCCGGTGCGTCGCGGCTGGCGACCTCTGCACGATGAAACCGTGTTTCTGGAGGGGAGCCACATTCTGCTCAAGGGTTCGGGCAAGCAGCTGAGCGAAGACCATGCCGACATCTGGATGCACGCCATGTATCTGCAGACCACGGCCTTGCTGGGCGAAGCGCCGGTTATCAACCGTGCCGACTTCCTGCGCGGCATGGGCCGGCCCACAGGCGGCAGCGCCTACGAATGGCTGCATGAAGGCATGAAAGACCTAGCGCGCTTTACTCTGAGCATCGAGGCACGCAGAAAAGACGGTTCTGTGAAATACAGCTATGGTCGCCACCCCTCCACCCGCGTCATTGCCATGATCGGGGGCTTCGATTACCACGAACCCACGGGTAGCTACACCCTATATGCCGACCCGCGCTGGGCGCACATTTTCGGCAACCGGGAATATGCCCTGGTGGACTGGGCCAAGCGTCTGCAGATGCGTCATGACCTCTCAAAAAGTCTGCAGCGGCTGATTGGCACCTCTGCCGATATCCAGCAGAAATACAGCCTGGACATCCTTAAGCAACGCGCTCAATACACCGGGCGCATGCGGGATTTCCGGGTCACGCTGGAGCGCAGCCTGGACGAACTGGAAGCCCTGAAGGTGATTGCAGAACCCAGGATTGAAGCCGCGATTCGGGGCCATGAACAGGCGGTCTGGACGCGCCTTGAACGGTAATTTTCATCGTCATAGCATCGCGCTTCATGCCTGCAAACAGCCATTTCAGACACTATTTCAGCCTGTGGATAAGTGGCTTTTGGTGTCGTCATAGCATCGCGGCAGGCGCGTCATAAGATCGCGGCCTTTCGTCAGAACATCGCGCTTTATCGTCACAGCATCGCGCAAGATTTTTTGAAACCCGCATGAATACTGGCTTTCCAGCCATCGCAGCGCCTTCTACCTTATTTCTACCTTTCTTCTACCAAACCGGCCTGTGAACAAGTCACACCGTCAGCCAGCCTGACGCGCGGCACCGAACCTGTTCACGCGAAGCCATCTTGCATCGCTACGCTGCACAGCCGCACAACGGCTGTCGGTCAGCAACGAAGCCAGCACTCGCCCACCCGGGCCACCCCTTCCTTTCATCCCAAGCACTGCCCGTCAAGTCACAGGGCAAAGGAGATTCCATGCACTCGACCATCGACACCCGCATGCTCAACATCGCACAGGAAGCCGCCCTTCATGGCATCGGCACCATGAGCCTGGGCGAAGCGCTCACTGCGGCGCTCATCCTGAACCGCTGCGACTGGTTGCGCGAATGCGACTACAGCATCGCGGAAGCCCTGGACCGCATCGGCCCGGAGTGGACCGCCCGGCTTCGCGAAGTCGAAAAACAGTTCTACGACGAAGTCACCCAGGCCAGGCTGCGCTTCAATTTCGAGATTCTTCCCCACCCCGCCGATACGGGTTGCTTCACCCTGCGCCTGCTGGAAAACGGCCAGGAAGTCGGCGGAGGTCAATTTTCCACCCACGGCAAGACTGCCCTGTTCACAGACGAACAATCCGCCTACGACGAAGCGCTGGCCACGGGCCGCTCCTGGCTGGTTGCCAAGCAGGCTGCCGTCTTTCCTGAATTGTCGCGATAAGCGGCATCAATCCCCCCTGGAACCCTATGACTGAATCCGCTCCCGTCGCACGCTACCGGGCCGCGCTCGCTGAGCTGGACCCCCGCATCAGCATCGCCGCCCAGCTGCGCGCGCTCTTCCCTCTGATCGAAGCTGAGCTCGCCTCAGGCGTTCCCCATGCAGCCGTGCTGGATGATCTGGCCGCAGCGGGCCTGTCGGTCCAGTACAGCACCTACGCCATCACGCTGTACCGCTGGCGCAAGGCCCAGCGATCTGCTGCAACCGGGCCAGCAGCTTCTACGACACCACATGCTGCGCCCGCCACGCCACCCAAAGCGCCACCCGCAACCGCACCGGCCCTTGATGCCATCCAGGGCCGGCCCCGCAACATCCAGACACCCGGCGACCTGCGAAAGATTCGCGACATGCGTATCGACCTGGAAGCCCTGCGCCGTGAAGGCCAGGATAAGCCCTCTCTCTCCACTGACAGCACCACCACAAGGAATAAACCATGAAAGTCGCCGTTCTCAACTACACCGGCTCCGTTGGCAAGACGGTTGTTGCTTCCCACCTGCTCGCACCCCGCATGAACGGGGCGCAGATTTTTGCGGTGGAATCCACGAACGAAACCGGGGCCGACCTGGGCTTGAACGTCGATCAACTGCGCGGTGAGCACTTTGGCCGCCTGTTCCGTGAACTGCTCACCCGGGATGACGCCATTGTCGATGTGGGGGCCAGCAACATCGAAGATTTTCTGACCCACATGATGCGCTACGAAGGCGCGCACGAAGAAATGAGCTACTTCGTGCTGCCGGTCATCAATACGGGCAAAGCTCAGCGAGAAACCATCAAAACCGTGGCTGCGCTGGCTGAACTGGGTGTAGACCCGGATCGGGTGCGGATCCTTTTCAACCGGGTTGCTAGCAGCGTCGAGGAAGAGTTTCCCTCCATCCTGGCCTATGCCGCCAAGTCAGGCGAAGTTCAGGCCAACCCCCAGGCCGCCGTCTACGAAAACGAAGTCTTCGAACTGCTGGCCGACCAGCGCACCACCATTGCCGATGTCCTAGCCGACCAGACCGACTATCGCGCCCTGCTGCGCAGCGCCGACCCTGACGACCATGCCCGCATCTCGCAGCTGAGTAACCGCCACGCCCTGCGCGCCCTGGCCAAGCCGGTGGACAGGCAGATGAATGCAGCCTTCGCTGCCTTGTTCTCGTAATCCGTCATGGACGCCCACACCCCGCCCAGCGGCCCCCGTTCAAAACTGGATTTGCTGTACCACGAAGTCCTGGGCGAAGTCGCCGGCCTGGTGGACAGGCTGGAAGCCGTCACCCGTACCTTGGACGTCGCCCAGCAGCAGATTCAGTCTATGAGCGAAACCCAGCAGATGCTGCCGCAACAACTCAGCCGCCACCTGAGCGCCACCCTGGAAACGGCTGCGAAGCCAGTAAACCAGCAACTTCAGCACACCCTGCAGGCCATGCTCACCGACACCGGCACCCGGCTGGATCAGCTGAGCCAGGAATCCGCGCAATACGCCCGCATTGCCCACCGATCAGCGCGCCGCATGGCCATCATCGCCCTGGCAGTGGGCGGCGCAGCCGGTGTGCTGGGTGGGCTACTGGCCGGGCTTGCCCTGGGTCAGCTTCTGATTTCTTGAGGTTCATGCCCCATGTCCACCCTGATCTCACCCATCACCCGGCGGCGTATTGCCGCCTTCTCGTTGGTGCTGTTTCCAACGGCCACTTGGATGGCAGCAGCCACCTGGGCCAGCCAGATGCAATGGCGCGACTGGAACGCCCGCACCTTCCGGTATTTTGTGATGCTCACACCGCAGTACCCTCTGCTCTACGGTGCGCTAGGTGTCGGCCTGGTTCTTTCCCTGATGTTGATTCTTTTCATAGGACGCACTGCCAGGACAGAAGGCTTCGAAGGCGCGGCCTACAAACGCTTTGTGCGCGGCACCCGCACCACCAGCGCTAAAAATCTGGCACGCCAGTGTGAAGAGCGCGGCAAGATGCAGATAGACGTGGGCGGCATCCCCATGCCGACCGCCAATGAGAATCTGCACCTGCTTATCAGCGGGGCGACAGGTTCCGGTAAATCTGTGCTGCTGCGAAACATGGCGGCATCGGTGCTCAAACGCTCACAGCATGACATGGTCAGGCATCTACCCGGCCAGACGCCAACACGCAATGACCGCATGATCGTCATTGACCCCAATGGCGATCTGCTGAGCAAATTCTGGCAGCCCAACGATGTCATCCTCAATCCCTACGATGCCCGCAGCCAGGGCTGGTCTTTCTTCAACGAAGTGCGAGCCGATTACGACTGGAAGCGGCTGGCCCGTTCCATGGTCCCCATGAGCCAGGACCGCAATGCGGAGGAATGGAACGATTTCGGTCGCCTGCTGCTACGTGAAACGGCAAAGAAACTTTATGAGCTGCAGGGCGAAGAAGCCAGCATCATGGACTTGTTTCGGCTTTGCACCATCGAAGATCCCAAGGTGCTGAAGCAGTTTCTGGAAGGCACCCTGGCCGAATCCCTGTTTGTCGGTTCCAGCGAAGCCAGCAAGGCGCTGTCCTCAGCCCGATTCGTGTTGTCGAACAAGCTCTCGGAACATACCGGCATGAAACCCGGCAGATTCTCCATCCGTGACTGGCTGGCAAAGCCAGACGGCGGCAACCTGTATATCAACTGGCGCGAAGACATGATGAGTTCCATGAAACCCCTGGTGTCATCCTGGGCCGACGTGTTCATCACCTCCATTCTGTCCATGCCTGAAAGCGCCTACCGACGCTGGTGGCTGTTCATTGATGAACTGGCCAGCCTGGAAGCGCTGCCTTCACTGGAAGCCGGCCTGACCAAAGGCCGCAAGAACGGTCTGCGTATCGTGGCGGGCCTGCAAAGCACATCACAGCTGGAGCACATATACGGGCGCACCATGGCAACCACCATCCGAGCCAGCTTCCGCAACCTGGCCGTGCTCGGCGGCTCCCGCACCGACCCGCAAACGGCCAAGGACATGAGCGAAAGCCTCGGCAAGCATGAAGTGGAACGCCCCAAGTTCAGCATCAGTCGCAGTGCGGACAATCGCAATACATCGGACAACATGGAACGGGTGACGGAAGACGTGGTGACGGCAGCGCAGATACAAGCGCTGCCGGCATTAACTGGATATATTGCCTTGGCAGGCAATTACCCGATTACAAAGGTCAATTTGCCGTTCAGTGCGTATACAACAGCAACGAAGACTTTTGAGGATTGGAGTAACGCCAACCGGCCGTCAAGCATTGCCACGACCAGACCCGTCAAGATATCAGTTCGGCCTAGTGCCCCTTCGGGACAATAAGAACCTTTACCTCAAGATCACCCTCGCTGCGCGTCAGATCGTTTTCTAAACCACGCGGATTCGCAACCCATCCTTCCGGATCGTAAACAAAACAGATTAGCTTTTTGCAGTCAGGGTGCGCGCGATAGCGTTGTATATCGACGATCAGTTGCTCTCCAACATCCTTCGCCTTTAACGTCGCCCGTGTTTTTTTAACTTCGACAATAATCTGCTCGTCCTTCAAAAGGAAGTCGACTCTTGAACTAGCACCAGCATAGCTGGGTGTCCATTCTTCAGGTCGAATATCCTCGAAATGGACTCTCAATAGCGCGTGCAACAGATCCTGGACATCATATTCATCATTCACCAATAACGAAGGCCGGTCACTATACCTTGTCCGTAGTTGTTTCGCGACTAAATGAAACCGGCTGCAAATGTGTTCCAGGAGCTTGAAGCCGTCCACAGTAGTATCGACAGCTTCAGCAAGTTGCTTCTTCTTCTCTAACCATGGAAATGGTTTCCCACAATTTTCGCAGTGTGTCGGAACAGGAGTCCTGAATCCCACTGCGAACACTCCCTCTACGTGATAGTCGCCACGTATGTCAAACCCGCAAGCTTGGCATTGATGGATTGTTTCCGCCCCGCATTTAGAACAATGTTTCCTCCGAAATTCAGGCGACCGATGGTACGAATCGGTGATCTGATGACCATTCATACAGACTTGCTGAACATCGTGATATCCCACAGGTTCCCCCTAACCGAAAAATAATGAAGCTAAACCGGTCTCTAGCCATTCGGGCGAATATGCGCCAAATCTATGAGACAAAAAGCTAGAGAATGACCGCCATGTTAGGGGCCAGCCGCGACAGGCTGATCAGCTTCGAATCACCCGTGCGCAAGAAGGATATTACTAAGTTTTTCAATATGTAGGCTTTCACTTAATCAATCGGTCCACCCTATCAGTTTCCTTTCTGGAGCCACGATGATCTCCCACAGCCAGATCTATCGCGCCCGCGCGTCCCTTGCCACCCACTACTACGCTGACCAGGCCGACGACTACTACAGCCGCGACGGTAGCGCCGCGACCTGGCAAGGCAAAGGCGCCCGGCGCCTGGGCGCGGTCGGTGAGATCGACCCTGCCCGATTCAAAGCTATGTTGCAGGGCGACTTTGGCCGGAGAGTGACGGCTGGCCGGTCAATCCGCAAGGATGCCAAAGGCCGTGCCGCCCTTGATCTGACCTTTGGTGCGCCCAAGAGCATCACGCTGCAGGCGCTGATCGGTGGCGATGAACGCCTGATTTATGCCAACGATCAGGCGGTGGCTGCTGCCCTGGCCTATGTTGAACAGCATCTGACTATGGGACGACGCAAGGAAAACGGCAAGTCTCGGGTTGAACAGACCGACAATCTCATCATTGCCAAGTTCCGCCATGAGACTGCGCGCCCTACGGAAGATGCAGCGCCTGACCCTCACCTGCATGTCCACGCCCTGCTGATGAACGTGACTCAGCGTGCGGACGGCAACTGGGTGTCGCTCTCGAACGAGGCCATTTTCAAGCTGCTGCGGGTGACCGATGCCATCTATCAAGCTGAACTGGAACGTAATGTTCGCGCTCTGGGGTATGCCGTCCGCCATGAAAAGAACCATATCGAGCTAGCCCATATCACTCGTGAACAGATCGAGTTCTTCAGTAAGCGCAGCGCCGGCATCACGGCTGAACTGACTGCACGCGGCACAACCCGCGACAATGCGCCTCATGCACTGCGCCAGGGCATCAATCTGGCGCACCGCCAAGAGAAATCCCAGGCTTTCAGCCGCACGGAACTGCACCAGCAGTGGCGGGAAGCCGCTGCTGCTATCGGGATGCAGTTTGACGAGGCTCGCCACGACACGGAACGACAAGCGCCCGAAGCACAGAAAGCGTCTGCCGATCTTGTCGCGCAGGCTTCGCTGGATTGGGCTATTCAACATCTGGCTGAACGGGAATCGGTCATGCCCCTGGCCGATCTTCTGCACAGCGCCATCCGCCATGCCGGCGGTCATACCGATATCACGGCCATTCAGGCGGCTATCCAGGGCCGTGTCGAATCTGGCGCGCTGATTCAGGAAGCGCCACACTACAGCAGCACACAGGACAAGGAAGCCCAGCCCATGAACCGCGAAGGGTGGGCGGCAGAAGTCACCCGGCTGGCTGGCTTGAACCAGGACGCTGCCCTGCAGCTGGTTGATGACGCCATTGCCCAGGGCCGCCTGTTGATGGAAAGCCCCCGCTACGCCACCCGCAATGCCCATGAAGCGGAATCCAGGATATTGGCAGTTGAACAGGCTGGCCGGGGGGCCTGGCATTCCACGATCAACGCCGCCAACGCAGAAAATGCCCTGGACGCTCTTCTGACACCCGGCCAGCGCGAAGCGGTCATGCTGGTTACCACCGGCAGCGATCAAGTAGCTGGCATCCAAGGTTTAGCCGGCACCGGGAAGTCCTTCGCCCTGCAAAACGCCCAAACCATTCTGCGTGAACAAGGTCACAGCATGACAGCGCTCGCGCCCTACGGAAACATGGTTCGCAACCTGCGCGATGACGGCATTCCGGCCAACACCGTTGCATCTGTCCTGGCCGCTACCGACAAGCGCCCGTTCCTGGATTCCCTGGGGCCAGCATCCGTCGTGGTCATCGACGAAGCAGGGGTGGTGCCTGTGCGGCAGATGGACAAGCTACTGGCCCTCATCCAACCGACAGGCGCCAAAGTCGTGCTGTTGGGCGACACGGCTCAGACTAAAGCCATTGAGGCAGGCCGCGCCTTCGCCATGCTGCAGGAGCATGGAATGAAGACCGTATTGATGGGAGACATCCAACGCCAACGTACGGCACGGTTGCGCCAGGCGGTTGAATTCGCTGCTACAGGCCAAGCCAGCCGGTCACTGCCGCTGCTGAATGCCATCCGCGTGATTCCAGACGAGTTCACCACGGACGAGCATGGCAGGAAGACCCGCGACAGCTCGGCCCGTTATGAGGCCATCGCCAAGACTTACACAGGGTTGAGCGCCGCCGAACAGGCCAACACCATTGTCGTGACCGGCACCAACGCATCAAGGAATGAGATCAATCAATGCATCCACGCTTCACTCGGCCTGGAAGGCAAGGGCCACCCATGCCAAATGTTGACACGACATGACACCACGCGCGCTGAACGCAGCGTCGCCCGTTTTTACACGGTAGGCGACATTGTCATTCCTGAGCGTGACTACAAATGCGGCCTGAAACGCGGCGAACTTTACCGTGTGACCGGCAACACCTGCCATGACCGCATCAGCGTCACGCCTGTCCAGGCGGAAGCTGCCAACGTACAGCCCACAGAGATCATCCCCAAGACCATGAGCAAACTGTCGGTCTATCACTTGAACGAGGCTGAATTATCCGTGGGCGACCATGTCCGCATCACACGCAACAATGCCGAGCATGACCTGGTCAACGGGCAGCAGGCGAAAGTCGTAGCCATTGACGCAAGCATCGTCACACTGGAAACCCAGGGCCGTCATGTCCAGCTACCCACAGACCGGCCCTTGAACATGGACTACGCCTATGCCACCACCGCGCACAGCGCTCAGGGGCTGACCTGCGACCGGGTGCTTTACAACGCCGAGAGCTTCAGCCGCACCACCGCCCAGGACACCTACTACGTCAGCATCTCGCGGGAACGGCATGAGGTGACGGTGTTCACCGACGATGCAGAGAAGCTGCCGGAAAGAGTGGACAGGCAGACTTACAAGGGACTGGCGCACGACCTGCAGCCTGCTGCCGCAAAGGTCTTTGGCCAGGATGAAAAGGAGCTGGCCGCATCGACTCTACCTGTCGAATCTGACCTTGAGGTAGATTGACGCAATTGTGCAGGCCGGTTGCAGGCAATGTGTAATTGGTGGGTAGTCCACCAAGTTACCAAATCCCAACCCTTATCGGTTGGGATTTTTTTTGCCTGGAACGCCAGTATTGGCGCGGTTTCTGGGCATGGCCTCGAGAGCGGTGGATGGTTTCGCAGCCCCGTTTTCGCCCTCTCCCGCCTCTCTGTTCTCTGTTTTTCTCTACTGACCTCGCGAGCGTTCGCGAGGCTTCCCCCTGGTTTTATGCGGGTTTCGGGTCGATGGGTTGTGGTTGGTCACTGCATGGATGGGACGACCGAGGGCCGAGCGACCAAAGAAAACGGCCTTCAGGCGGTTCCTGGCGCCGGATGCGAGACGGGACGGACTCAACCCCAAACAGCGGCTGGCCATGGCCGCTTAACTCTACTTTTGAGCGCCCCTAGTTCCGGGGGGATTACCGCAGGAGTCCATGAAGGCGCTGTTCGGCCGACGAGCCAAGCGATTCTTCTGTTGATCTGAGTTACGCATCGTCTGGCGGCAGTGGAGTGTCGAGCTCTACCGAAACGTCTCCAACCAGCGACTGAATACGGCGCACCTGCTCGGCAGTGACAGGCTGCAACCGTTCGGGCTGCGCGGCGATGTCCCGCTCGAGGAAATCCAGAACAACCTTCTCGGATGAGCTGATGATGGCAGTTTCCGCGTCGTCTGCGTCCTTCTTCATGCGCGCTCCCCCGTTGGAGCATCGTCCAACACATAGCTTGTACTGCGCCCGCCTGCATCCGATTTCCGCAGTACACCCCGTGCAAGCAGATCGTTGATGTCACGCAGGGCTGTGTCGGACGAGCACTTGGCAATGGCCGCCCACTTGCTGCTGGTGAGCTTGCCTTCAAAGCCGTCGAGCAGCTTGTTCAGCAACTTCACCTGTCGCTCGTTCAGTGGCGTGGTTGCCCAGCGCTGCCAGAACCGCGCCTTGGCCAATACGGAGTCGAGGGTGTGCTGCGCCTGACCGACAGCGCGATGGAGCGTGTCGAGGAACCAGGCGAGCCACTCGGTGACGTCCATCGACTGCTTCTGCGTCCGCTCGAGGATGTCGTAGTAAGCCTTGCGTTCGCGCTGGATCTGCGCCGACAAACTGTAGAAGCGTTGCGGGCTGCCATCGGCGCGCGCCAGGAGCAGATCGCCGATGGCCCGTGCGATACGGCCGTTCCCGTCATCGAAGGGGTGCAGAGTGACGAACCATAAATGACCGAGACCGGCCTTGATGAGGGGCGGCTCGTTCGAGACACCATTGAGCCAGTCATGGAAGCAGCTGGTTTCGGCCTCGAGGCGATCGGCCGGTGGTGCTTCGAAATGCACCCGCTGGCGGCCGATGGGGCCGGACACCACCTGCATGGGCCCGCTGGCATCGTCGCGCCAGCCGCCGACCTTGATCTTGGAGAGTCCGGAGTAACCGGTGGGAAACAGTGCGGCATGCCAACCGAACAGACGCTCCCGTGTTACCGGAGCCTGGCAGTTGGCCGTGGCATCCAACACCATCTCGACCACGCCCTCGACGTGCCGATCGACCGGCGCAAGCGCACCGATGTCCACGCCCAGCCTGCGCGCGATGGACGAGCGCACCGATTCGACATTGAGCTGCTCGCCCTCGATCTCGCTGGTCTTGATCACGTCCTCGGTGAGCGCCGCGAGGCTCGCCTGAGCGCGCAGCGCCATGCCGACGTCAGCCAGTCGCCCCAGCAACAGCCCCTGGGCACGACTGACCTCGGCCATGGGCCCGGCCAACACCGCCAGGTCGAAACGCCAGTCCGGCCAGTCGCCGGCCTGCCAGATATATTTGTAATCGCCGCTATTCATGCGGAGATTATGATCCGCAATCTCCGCATGCGCAAGTTATTCGCCGCAGTTAGTGCGGCGATAGAGGACACCATTCGCCGCATGGCGGCCGCATTTCCGGGAATGGGTGTAAATGGGTGCGCTTTTGGTCAGGATGACGGCCGCGGGTTCGATTCCCGTTTCGGGAGTTGAACTGGCCCCGGAAAACAGGCGAGGTTGAGCGGCCCTTCCGGCCACCAACCAGGCCGAAAAACCTGCTTGAATGTCCGCAGATTCGCCTGTCAACCCCCGCTTTTCGCATCGCAGGACTGCGTCTAATGAAACGGCAGCAGAGGAGGCAAGGCGCTCAATTGTGCAGGGCGCCAATAACGTCAGCCGAATGACCCGACGCACCTGCGTCACGTCCATACCTTCGGCCTCCGCGATCTCGGCCATTGACGCAGCCCGCTGCTCGTCCAAGAGGCGTTGCCAGTGGTGCGCCAGTCCGAATGCCCGCATTAAAGCTGTGTCCTGCGCAGCCGACCGGGCGTCCTGCTCCCGCCTAGCCTCTGGCAGAAATTTCTGCGGCGCGAATACTTCATGCATCCCATCGTCATTCTTTGCCAACCCCCAAATGTCCTCAACTCCAGATCAGATGCCAGGTTGCAACTCCACGCGCACCTCCCGTAGCTTACCGGCCCTCTCAACTGACAAGACCACCACATCTCCTACCTTTCGGTCGTCAAGCCGTGCGAGCAGTTTGGCGACATCGTCGACGGGAACGCCATCCATGCCTGTGATGCGGTCTCCCGGCACGATGCCTTCGGGGCCAAAGGTGATACCGCTCAGTCCCGCCTTTTGCGCCGCTGAGCCAGGGGCGACGCGGAGCACAAACACGCCTCGGGTGCCGGTCAGCGCCTGCAATCGGCGGTTGAGCTGCTCGTCTAGCTCGATCCCAAGCGCCGGGCGGATGTATTTGCCGGTCTTGATGAGTTGTGGCACCACACGCATGACCGTGTCCACCGGCACGGCGAAGCCGATCCCAGCCGATGCGCCGGAAGGGCTGTAGATCGCTGTGTTGATGCCGATCAGGCGGCCGGCCGAATCGAGCAACGGCCCACCCGAGTTGCCGGGGTTGATGGCGGCATCGGTTTGAATCAGGTGTTCGATGGTCACTCCGCCAGATTCCCCGGGTAGCGATCGATCGAGCGCGGACACGATGCCTTTGGTGAGTGTCCAATCCAGGCCGAAGGGGTTGCCGATGGCGAACACCTTTTGCCCCACCTTGAGGTCTGCGCTGGTGCCGACCGGAACGGCGGGCGGGCGCTGGAAGCCAACGCCGATTTTGAGCACCGCGATATCGTGGGCCGGACTCACGCCGACCAGCGCGGCTTGGTAATCGCGGCCGTCGGCCAGTTTGACCGTGGCCTCCGACGCCCCCTGGATCACATGAAAGTTGGTAACGACGTGACCGGCGTCATCCCAGATAAAACCCGAACCCGTCCCGCGCGGCACGGAAAAGACGTTGCGCGTCCAGGCATCGCGCACCAGTTGGGACGTCGTGATGTAGACCACCGATGCTCGGGATTTCTCGAACAGTTCGATGGTGGCCTTTTCATCAGCGGCCAGATCGCCACGCGGCGTGACGGTGCGCTCGGCGGCTTCGCGCGGACTGAACCAGGCCTCGATGGCGGGCAGGAACTGCCAGAACAGCATGAGTGCGGCAACGCACGCGGTGATGAAGAGCCACCGCCGGACGAATTGATCCGGAGATGGGCGTTGTGGGTAAGGATCGGGGTAAGCCATGACGGGGGTTCCTTTCGAGTGACTTAGCGCCAAAGGCCGCTCAGGCCCCGGCGTGGTGGGCGCATCGGGGCGAACGACCTTGGCGCGAGATATTCCGTTTGGAACGGCAGGGTCTGCGATGGCTGAGGCGCCAACGCCATCAGGCGCGCGATACGATCCTCTGTCGTCGGATGCGTGCGCAACCAGGACGGTTCGGGATTGCCCCAACCGGGCAACATCCAGGCGCGCCACGAGCGGCTCACCCGCTCGATCTTCGCCAGCGCCGAGGCGAGCCCGTGCGGATCCCCCGTCAGCTCTACGGCCATCCGGTCGGCATCGAACTCTCGCACGCGTGACAGGCCCAACTGCGCGAGCAGTGCCAGTTGCGGCGAAGCGGCCAACAGCAGTAAGCCAAGCCAGTTAATTTCTACGGCACCGGCCAACAGCGCCGGCATACTGATCAGGAGCGTAATCTGACCCAGCAATGCCAGCAGGCTCGTGAGCCGGCTGATCGAATCAGCCAGGCCCATGACACGCAGATCGTCTTGAGCGATGTGTGCGACCTCATGCGCCAGCACGGCTTGCAGTTCCCGGATACTCAGGCTGCGGAGCAGGCCATCAGTGAGGGCAATGGAGGCATGGCATCGCGAACCAGTAGCAAAAGCGTTGACGATACCGCTGGGCACATAGTGGGGAACCGGCGTATTCGGCAATCCGGCGCGCGCGGCCAACTCCCGCAACAGCGACCAGATTGCGGGGGCTTCCTGGTAATGCAAGAGACGGGCGCCATAGAGGCGCAAGGTCATCGCGGAGGCGGCGACAGGTTCGATCAGCAGAGTCAATGCGCAGGTTGCCAGTGCTAGCCAGAGGCCAATCTCGCCGAACAGCAGACTGCCAGCGGTAGCCGCGATCCCCACCAGGGTCAAAACCAGCAGTACGGTTTGAAAGCGATTGAGCCAGCGGTGCCTCGACCTGGCATCGTGTCGGCCGGCTAGACCAGATAGAGCCATGGTCCAATTACCCGCTCTTCCGGTCGTCGCGTTCACGCATGAGCCAATAAGTCAGCCCCAACGCCAGTACCGTCCCCGCCAGCGCGGCCACTTTGGCAGGATCAACGTCGGGTTCGAGGATGATGAACTTGCGGGCCAGTACCAGGATCGCGATCAGCAGCGCCATGATGGCAACGAACTGCTCGAAACGCTCGTAAACCGTCATCAACCGCCACTGGGAGCGTATCTCGTCAAGGGCCATATGGTCAGATTCTTTACTCATAAGCGTTGCGCGCTCTCTTTCAGTGCAACTTTAATGTCCGAGAAGGCTACTCGATTGCGCCTGAATCATTGGGGCAGTTGCGAAACCACCCAGCGCACGATGTCCTGCGCACCCATAGCGCCACTCTGTCGAGCGATCTCACGGCCACCGTGAAACAGGACCATGGTGGGGATGCTGCGAATGCCATGCCTCGCAGCCGGCCCCTGTTCGGCTTCGGTATTGAGCTTTACCAGTCGCACGCGTGGCTCTAGCTGTTTAGCGGCCTGCTCGAACTGCGGCGCCATCATCTTGCACGGTCCGCACCACGGCGCCCAAAAGTCAACCAGCACCGGCAGCTCACTGCGCTCCAGATGACGGGCGAAGGTCGCTGTGGTCAGATCAATGGGTTCTCCGGTGAACAGCGGGTGCTGGCACCGCCCGCAATTGGGCTTCTCTGCCAACTTGTTGGCTGGCACGCGATTGATGGATTGGCAGTGTGGACAGACGATATGAATGCTGTCACTCATGAGGTGGCTCCTTGGGACACAGGGGAAGTAATGGCTCCGGCAGTTGGGCCGCTGTGACATGGGGATTCGAGCTGTAGCCCTTGCGTCAGTTGCCGGATGCTGTATTCATCCAGCGTTTCCTGTGCGAGCAGTTCGCGCGCGCACCGCTCCAGTACTTCTCGGTTAATTTCGAGAATTCGGTATGCACGATCAAACACACCCATCACGATGTCACGGATGGCTTGGTCGATGCGTGCCTGAGTCGATTCGGCTACTCGGCAGCCACCCTGTGCCAGTTCAGGCGCATCAAGAAAAGGCGGCCTCTGTGCCTCAAAAGCAACGTACCCCAAGCCCTCATCCATGCCGAAGCGGGTAATCATGTCGCGGGCGATGTCGGTGGCCCGCGCGAGATCGTCTGAAGCCCCTGTGGACAGCTCGCCAAACACGAGTTTCTCGGCCGCACGCCCGCCCAGGAGCACGGCGATCTTGTGCTCCAGGTCGGCACGTGTCATCAGAAACCGGTCTTCGGTGGGCCGCTGCAGGGTGTAGCCGAGTGCACCGATGCCACGCGGAACGATTGAAACCTTGTGTACTGGGTCGGTGCCGGGCAGCGCCAGCGCCACCAGCGCGTGTCCCATCTCGTGATAGGCGACGGTTTCCCGCTCCTTTGGATTGAGCACGCGGTTCTTCTTCTCCAGACCAGCCACGATGCGCTCGATGGCGGCAGTGAAGTCCTGCAGTTCCACGGCCTGAGCCTTGCGCCGGGTCGCGGCCAACGCTGCCTCGTTGACGAGATTGGCCAGATCGGCGCCGGAAAAGCCAGTGGTCAGCGCCGCCACCTGTTCCAGATCGACATCGTGGGCCAGGGTGATCTTCTTGACATGGACCTTCAGGACATCCAGGCGCCCCTTCTTGTCGGGGCGATCTACCAGCACCTGACGGTCGAAGCGACCGGCGCGCAGCAAGGCCTGATCCAGGATCTCCGGCCGGTTGGTGGCTGCGAGGATGATCAGTCCGACCGAGCTGTCAAAGCCGTCCATTTCGGTGAGCAACTGGTTCAGCGTCTGCTCACGCTCGTCGTGTCCACCGTTCGGTCCTCCGACACCGCGTGCACGGCCCAGGGCATCCAGCTCATCGATGAAGATGATCGCCGGTGCCTGCGCACGCGCCTGTTCGAACAGGTCGCGCACACGGGCCGCTCCCACGCCGACAAACATCTCGACGAACTCTGATCCGGAGATGGAGAAGAAGGGCACCGCCGCCTCGCCGGCCACGGCCTTGGCCAGCAGTGTCTTGCCCGTGCCCGGTGGGCCAACCAGCAACACGCCCTTGGGAATGCGCGCCCCGAGCCGTCCATACTCCTGCGGATTCTTGAGGAAGTCGACGATCTCAACCAACTCCGCCTTGGCTTCATCAACGCCAGCGACATCGGCAAAGGTCACACCGGTATTCTTCTCCATGAATACCTTGGCGCGGCTCTTGCCAATGCTCAGGAAGCCGCCCATGCCCTGTTTCTCAGCGAAGCGTCGGAACAGGAAGAACCAGACCCCAAAGAAGGCTATGGCCGGCAGAATCCACGACAGGATGTCGCGCAGCCAGGTGCTTTCCACCACACGGGCATAGGGCACTTCATATTTCGACAGGCGATCTGCGAGGTCGGGTTCGACCCGGGTGGCCACGATCGTCGTCTTGCCACGGCTATCAGGCGATTTCAGGCGCCCGGTGACCGTGCGGTCCGACACCAGTACTTCGGCAACGCGCCCCTCCGCCAGCGCCTTCTCGAATTCGCTGTATGGCACGGGCTCGACCGTCTGAGCCGCCTGCCAGTAGTTCTGCAACATGAGCAACAAGAGGATCGCGACGATCCAGTAACCGATATTCCATTGATCTTTCTTTTCCATGGGCAATGTTCCTCGCAAGTCGTGTCGCTAGAGAATGGGGGTGAACAGACGGGCCACCCCGTCGCGCAAGCGGATGGCCAGCGGGCGGGCGCGCAACGCCATCGCCGATATCTCGTCCGCCGCATCACGGGCGGCATCAAAAAGGGATGACAGCCGCGTAGACAACGCGGTGTCGTACACCTCCACATTGAACTCGAAGTTCAGACGCAGGCTGCGTGCATCCCAATTGGCCGAACCCAGGCAGCACCACGCTCCGTCTACCAGCATCAGCTTGCTATGGTCGAACGGGCCAGGCCGTTCGAAGATGCGCACACCGTGCTCCAGCACCTGCCAGTAGTGGGCGCGCGCGGCCCATTGCACCATGGGATGGTCACCGTTCGCAGGCGTCAGCACGTCGACACGCACGCCGCGCAACGCGGCCGTGCTTAGCGCCGCGATCATCGGCTGATCGGGCACGAAGTAAGGTGTCCAGATGCGCACCGAATGCTTCGCCGCGCTCAAAGCGCCCATGAAGGTCCAGCGCATCCGGTCCAGGGCCTCGTCGGGACCGGCCTCGATGCCGCGCGCCCAACTGGTTCCCGGCTCATCAGCCGTTGCGTGCGGTTCGCCCCAGTAACCCTTGCTGAGCCGCTCGCCCGTGGTATCGCACCAATCATCGGTGAAGCTCCGCATCAGATGCTCTACCACCGGCCCGCGCAGACGAAAGTGCAAATCGTGACAGGCCTGCTCCGGCGCATCGGGCCGCCAATACGGACCGAAGATGTTCATGCCGCCGGTGAAACCCGTCTCGCCATCGATCACCAGCAGCTTGCGGTGATTGCGCAGATGCGCGGCATGCAGGCGCGCGGGAATCAATGTCGGGTTGAACGTCGCCACCGGAACGCCGGCGCGCTGCAAGGCGCGGTAGGCGCTGCGGGGCGTCCAGCGGGCATACACGTCGTCGATCAGCACCCGTACTTGCACGCCGCGCTCATGAGCCCGGCGCAGCGCATCGACGAACTGCGCCCCGATGCCTTGGCTGTCGAAGATGTACGAGGTCAAGGCGACGCTGTACCGCGCCGATTCGATGGCGGCGAGCATGGCCGGGTAGGCCTGCTCGCCATCGACAAGCGGCTCGATGCGGTTGCCGCCGGTCAGCGACTGGCCGGTGGCGCGTCCCACTAGGTGGGCCAGACCGGCAAGCGGCGGCGATACAGCCTCGGGCATCGTGGGCGAGAGGTCCTGCCGAGCAGCAGGATCTGCCCCCGAGAAGAGCCGCCGCGCCCGCCGCTGGTAACGGTTGATGCCGAACAGCCCATACAACAGCGAACCGCCCAGCGGCAACAAGGCGATCAGCAGTACCCACAGCGTGGCCGATCGAGGGTCACGCTTGTAGATGACCGCGTGCCCCGCTGTGGGGATAGCGACCGCCAGCGACACGAGGGTGGCTGCCCATGTCAGCCCATTGGGGTCGGACACGCCAGCCTCCCATCGCTCAAGATTCGCCGCCCGCTGACTTCTTCTTGCGCACAGGCTTGCTCGCGTCGCTAGGCGGTGCCTCGGCCACGTTCGCGGCATCGGGCTTTTCAGGCTCGGCCGGCTTCGCGGGTGGCTCCTGGCGCTCGAAGACCACCCGTTCGGCCTTGTCGTCCCAGCGGGCGCTGGCGTGATCGCCCTTGCCGATACCGCCACCCAGTATCTCGCGCGCCAGAGCCGTTTCCAGCTCGCTGCGGATCAGCCGCTTGAGCTCCCGCGCGCCGAACTCGGGCTTGTAGCCTTCCTCCGCGAAGTGGTCGATCAAGGTCTGATCGAAGGTCAGCGTCACACCCTGGCTGGCGGCGTTGCGGGCCACACGATCGAGCTGCAGGCCGACGATATGGCGGATCTCCTCCTTGCCCAGCGCATGGAAAACGATGATCTCGTCGATGCGGTTGAGGAACTCGGGGCGGAAATGCCCGCGCAGCACGTCCATCACCTCGGACTTGGTCTTCTCGTATTCCTCGCCGGCGGCGCCACCGGCCTTCAGCCGACGCTGGATGATGTCCGAGCCCAAGTTCGAGGTGGCGATGATGATGGTATTGGTGAAATCCACCACCCGGCCCTTGCCGTCGGTGAGCCGCCCGTCGTCGAACACCTGCAGCAGGATGTTGTAGACGTCGGGGTGAGCCTTCTCGATCTCGTCCAGCAGCAACACGCTGTAGGGCTTGCGACGCACCTTCTCGGTGAGCTGGCCGCCCTCGTCATAGCCCACATAACCCGGAGGCGCGCCCACCAGGCGTGCCACGGTATGGCGTTCCCCGTACTCGGACATGTCGATACGCAGCAGCGCACCTTCATCGCCATAGATGGACTCGGCCAGCGCCTTGGCGAGCTCGGTCTTGCCCACGCCGGTCGGCCCGAGGAACAGAAAAGTCGCCACCGGCTTGCCGCCTTCGCGCAGGCCCGCGCGCGACAACCGCACGGCATCGGCCACCGCGCGCACCGCTTCGTCCTGACCCACGAGGCGCTCGTGCAGCCGCTGCTCCAGATGCAGCAGCTTCTCGCGTTCTTCCACCGTCAGCTCGTTGACCGGAATGCCGGTCAGGCGCGAGACGATCTGCGCGACATGCTCGGCCTTGACTTCGGCGCTGCCCGAGGCGCGCTCGCGTTCCCATTCCTCGACGAGCTTCTTGAGTTCGGCCTCTTTGGCCTCGATGCGCTTGCCGAGCTCGGCGGCCTTGTCGTACTGCTTGCGCGAGGCCACGTAGTCCTGCTCACGCCGCAACTGGTGCAGTTCGGACTCCAGCTCTTGTACGGCCACCGGGCGGGCCGTGGCCGACAGCTTCACGCGCGCGGCAGCCTGGTCGAGCAGGTCAATGGCCTTGTCGGGCAGAAAGCGGGCGGTGATGTAGCGGTCGGACAACTCGGCGGCGGCGATGATCGCATCCTCGGTGATGCTGACCTTGTGGTGCGCCTCGAAGGTGTCGCGCAGGCCGCGCAGGATCATCATGGTCTGCGCTATCGTCGGCTCGGGCACCATCACCGGCTGGAAGCGACGCTCCAGCGCGGCGTCCTTCTCGATGTACTTCTGATACTCGTTGAGCGTGGTAGCGCCGATCAGGTTCAGTTCGCCGCGCGCCATCATCGGCTTGAACACGTTGGCCACGTCCAGCCCGCCTTCGCCGCCACCCTGGCCTGCACCGACGATGGTGTGCACCTCGTCGATGAAGAGAATCAGCTCGCCCTGGTGCTCGGTCACTTCCTTGAGAACCTTCTGCACGCGCTCCTCGAACTCGCCGCGGTACTTGGCGCCTGCCACCATGGCGTTGATGTTGAGTTCGACCAGACGCTTGTCGCGCAGCGTCTCGGGCACTTCGCCGGCTACCATGCGCTGCGCCAGCCCTTCGACAATGGCGGTCTTGCCGACGCCGGGCTCACCGATCAACACCGGGTTGTTTTTCTTGCGCCGGGCCAGCACCTCGATGGTGGTCTCGATCTCCTGCGCACGGCCGATGACCGGATCGAGCTTGCCGTCACGCGCCATTTTGGTGAGATCACGCGAGTACTTGTCGAGCTCAGGTGTGTTGGTCGGCGTCTCAGCGCGCCCGTCCTCGGCCCCCTTGCCGACCACCTTGCTAACCTGTTGACGCAGCGCTTGCGGCGTGAGACCGTAACGGCGCAGCAGGTTGGCCGCCAATCCTTCGCCTTCCTCTGCCAAGCCGATCAGGAAGTGTTCCGGGCCGACATACGAGTGACCCAGTTCGTTGGACGCCACGAAAGCACGACTCAGTGCGTCCTTGACCCGGGGCGACACGCCGATCTCGCCCTCGAACGGCTTGTCGCCGCGCTTGGCTTCGGATTCGATCTGTCGCTTGAGGTCATCGACCTTGATCTTGAACTGCCCCAGGATGGTCTTGACCACGTCGCTGTCGGATAGCGCCAGCAGCAGGTGTTCGGTATCGACTTCGGAGCGGCCAAATTCGGCGGCATGTTTGGCGGCCTCCTGCAATAGGGCCTCGGACTGTTCGCTGATACGGCTGGCGAGCCCACTGCCGCGACGGCGCGCAGTGCCCGTACCGGCCGGGGCGGGTTCGCCGAACGAGGCATCGACCACCTCGTCGGTATCGGCCGCCATGGACGGTGCGTCGTCACCGATGCGGAAGAAGTCGCTGCCGAGGAAGTCTTCGAATAGGCCGTTACGTGAGCCGAACAACGCTTCGAGCGGCGAGACGGTACGCTTCTGCTGGCGCACCAGTTGGCGATAGTGATCGTCACACAACAGCATGGTGCTGTGGCGACCATTGAGATTGGCTTCCACCCGCACCGTGGCGATCTGGCCGCAGACTTGACATTGTTTTCTGGCCATGCTGACACTCCTTAACTTAGAGAGACAGCGAGGCACCGTATGTCACAGTGCCCCGCCGATCGTTTGATCACTTTCGATATGAAAGAGTTGGTTGAGGACGTCAGCTATTGACCGGAATCAAACGCCCCTGTTTTGGTGCACTGACCTCACGTTTGTCCATGGTGATCGTCAGCACTCCGTTCTTGAAACTGGCTTTGATCGAATCCTGGTTGGCATCATCCGGCAGGTTCAGGGCGCGCTGGAAACTGCCATACGAGCGTTCGATGCGGTGAAAGCCACCCTCATTCTTTTCCTGCTCCTGACGCTTCTCACCACGCACTATCAGCACGTCGTTGTCGAGGGTGATCTGGATATCCTTCTCCTCAACACCGGGAAGTTCCAAAGCGATCTTGTACTGTTTGTCGGCTTCCTGGATATCCAGGGCCGGCTTCAGCATGCCCGGCCAGTCGGCTGGCAAGCGCGGAACGGCCAGTGTAGGAAATCCGAACCCCCGAAAAGCATCATCGAACAGACGATCAATCTCGCGATGCAGCTGCAAGATCGGACTGACTGCCCCTCCAGGCACTGGCACATCATTGCGCTGCACAGGCAGAGCGGAAGAGGCGGTTTGCTGCTCCTCCTGCTCCTTCTTGAACCAGTTCCAGGGTGCCAACTTCTTGAAGTCAATATCCATGTTACACCTCCAAATAGAGAAGATTCAGTTAACTCGTTCGCCTGCTGCGACGGACATTGCGCGGCTGCGACAAGTCCTGTTCGGCTGATCTCTGCTGTTCACGCTTGCGCATCACCTCCTTCTTCATGCTGGCTCGCGTTTGATCGGCAATCCACTGATCAATCTCGCCTCTCCGAAATCGCCATACACCACCCATTTTGAAAGCAGGAATCTCCCCTTTCGCGGCGAGTCCATACAGTGTTTGACCTGTCCGGGAATTTCCTACCAGTAAGGACTAGAGATTCTGGCCTCGGATGTTAATTCGTTGGTCAGGTTTCCCACAAACTCGTGTGGGGTTTGGTAATTCAGGCTCGAATGCGGCCGGATCTC
>NZ_JACCEM010000014.1 GCF_013416525.1 Parapusillimonas granuli | reverse complement strand
GAACGGAACTATAGCATCAATTCTTCACCGCGTGCAAGTCCGTGTGCCCCAGCCACGACGAAAAAAAGCACCAGGCCCGGCAAGCCCTTGATTTCCATGCGTTTGCCGCGGCGGCGCGGGCACGCCCCACCCGCGCAGGAAGGGCCTCGCCAGCCTGCAGGATGACGGCTTTCCCATTTTGATTTATCTTTGTAGCGCGCCGGGCGGCGACCTTTCACGGCGCCACCCCTTCTTTTCCAGCCGAAACCACACATGACCGAAGACATACTCATCAACGTCACCCCCTTCGAAACCCGGGTCGCGCTCGTCGAACAGGGCGCCGTGCAGGAGCTGCACATAGAACGCAGCATCCAGCGCGGCCACGTCGGCAATCTGTACCTGGGGAAGGTCGTGCGGGTGCTGCCCGGCATGCAAAGCGCCTTCGTCGACATCGGCCTGGAACGCGCGGCCTTCATCCATGTCGCCGACCTGCGCCAGAACCGGTCCGAGCGCAGCAGCGGCAACGCCGTCACGCCCATCGAGAAACTGCTGTTCGAAGGGCAGTCCCTGATCGTGCAAGTCATTAAAGACCCCTTGGGCACCAAGGGCGCCAGGCTGTCCACGCAGATCAGCATCGCCGGCCGCATGCTGGTGTACCTGCCCTACGATCCCCACGTCGGCATCTCGCAAAAAATCGAATCGGAAGAAGACCGGATTTCGCTGAAGGAACGCGTGCTGCGCTTTCGCGGCGAAGAAGACAAGGGAGGTTTCATCGTCCGCACGCAGGCCGAAGGCGCGACCGACGAAGAACTGCAGGCGGACCAATCCTATTTGCGCACGCTATGGGACAGCATACAAGGCAAGGTCAAGACTCAGCCCACCCCATCGGTGCTATACACCGATCTGACGCTCGCGCAGCGCGTGCTGCGCGACATGGTCGGCCCGCATACGGGAACCATCTTCGTCGATTCCAGAAGCACCACCCAGCAGTTGCTGGAATGGGCGAAGACCTATACGCCTTCCGTGCTGGACCGCATCAAGCACTACAGCGGCGAGCGCCCCCTGTTCGACACTGCAAATGTGGATGAGGAAATCGCCCGGGCGTTGTCCCGCCGCGTGGACCTGAAGTCGGGCGGCTACTTGATCATAGATCAGACCGAGGCCCTGACCACGGTCGATGTCAATACGGGCGGATATGTCGGCGGGCGCAATTTCGACGACACCATCTTCAAGACCAATCTGGAAGCGGCGGTGGCGCTGGCCCGCCAGCTGCGCCTGCGCAACCTGGGCGGCATCATCATCCTGGACTTCATCGATATGGACGATGCCGAGCACCGTAGCGCCGTGCTGGCGGAATTGAACAAGGCCCTGGGCAAGGACCGCACGCGCATGACCGTCAGCGGATTCAGCCAGCTGGGCCTGGTGGAAATGACACGCAAGCGAACGCGCGATTCGCTGGCCCACCAATTGTGCGAACCCTGCCCCACCTGCCAGTCGCGCGGCAATGTCCGCACGCCCCGCACGCTGTGCTATGAGATCCTGCGCGAGATCCTGCGGGAGTCGCGGCAATTCAACCCCAAGGAGTTCCGCATCCTGGCTTCCCAAGCCGTCGTGGACCTGTTCCTGGAAGAAGAAAGCCCCCACTTGGCCATGCTGGGCGACTTCATCGGCAAGCCCATATCCCTGGAAGTGGAATCACAGTACAACCAGGAGCAATACGACATCGTTCTGATCTGAGCTTCCGGCCAGGCGCGGTCCACGGTGCTTAAAGCCCCAGGAACTTGAACGGTTGGGCTTCCTTGAACCGGTCGTTGGCCGCGCCGGAATAGATGCGCTCCTGGTTGGGGCCAAGATCGAGCCTCATGACCTTGCCGGTGTTTTCCGAGAAATCCAGCTTTGCCAGGTCAACCCAGAAAATGTTCGGTGTCAGCGCGGACTCAAAGAAGTATCGCATGCGCTTCTGGTCGGCGACCGTACGCCAGCGTGTCGAGGAAATATTCGGCTCTTCAGGCGTGGCGATGCCGTAGGGAACGGAGACATTGCGGATCACGGAAAAAACGCTTGCGATCGACTCGCGCTCGTTCGTGCTTTTCGGAATCGCATTCGCATAGAACATGGCGCGCGCATAGCGGTCGGAGGCGCGATTCGTGCCTGGCAGCATGACGGTTCCGCCAATCTGCTTCCAGTATTCCTCCATGGCAAGCTGTTTTTCGAAGACCGGCGAATTGGTCATTACCTGATAGGCGCGGCTGTGATGGATGACTTGCTTCCCGTCGATATACTCGATGATCGCACTGTCGCCCGAGGCGTCTGAAAGCGAAAGGTGCAAAGTCGCCAGCCGATTTTCTCCCGGGACTTTGTCGGTAACCAAGGTAAAAGGCTGCTTTTTCAGCGCGTCGACTGCATCTTGCACAGTGGCAAAGTTATCGAGTACATATTGCGCCCAAGCCGCGATCGACAGGCCCGGCGTTTTGCCGTCATAACTGGGATACGTGGATTCGACCAGCCACAGCACGTTGGCGACAAGACCCGCCTCGTTCATGCCGTCGGTGGTAGAGATATCGTATCCGGAGGCAATGACGCTGCCATATTTCGAGGTCCATAGCACCGAATTCGGTCCCGCCTCTCCGGAGCGCTGCATGCCTCGTGGAAACACCCAGAGGTTTGTTCCGACGTCCGTCTTCCAATCCATGGATCGAGCAGTGATGGTCTCGCCGCCGGCGCCATGGTAGACAAAGCGTGTGCAGGCGTTTGCCGAAGGAGCGAGCGCGCCCGCATACAAAAGCGCGGCGGCACAGAAGGTCGCAACAGGTTTCGCCAAGGTCATGCAACTATTCCAATAAAAATGTTATACAGCCGTGTCGAGCTGTTCGGAGTCTTCTTGAATATATGGGGACGCTACGACCGCTACGTGCTGTCAGGCGACATCATGTATGCCAACACAACGGAAAGCCGTGCGTTCGGCGCGCTTGCCGCCGATTGGCGCCATACCGCCCGGTACTTACGTGACCGGCGTCCGCACTTTCTCGAATTTGCGCTGATGGGCTTCGGGTGCCGTGGCTCATCGGGCGGACTGCTCCTTGGGCTCCGGTGCCGGCGTGGGATCCCCTTTGCAGAGCTCCGGGTGCGAGAAAATGCGCAGGACGTGATCTACGCTGTCTTCGACGTCTGCATTCCAGTAATAGGTGTATATGGTGGCCTTCACGCGTTCATCGTGCAGGAAGTTGGCCTTGTGCTGGACAAGATCCAGCATGACCGCGTGTTCCAGGGTGTCCGTGCCGGCGGGGTTGTAGATGATGGTCGCGTAGCTGGTCTGGCCGGGATCCACCTTGAACGCGAGGGCTTCCCCGCAGGCGGCCTGATGCTTGAACAGCGCGCCCTGGAGCTTGGGGAAGTTCATGCCGATCAGCTTTTCGCCACGCATCAGTTCGGGGTTCCGCAGGTCGGTCTCTCGCAACCCTTGCTGTTGGGCCGCGCACCCGGCCAGCAGCGCCAGCGTCAACACCATCGCCGTCTTCTTCATTTTCATTCCTTGCTCTGCGCGGCGGCATGCCGCTGGGCATGCCGGAACGCTTGATTAATCTTGATCCCGAAACTGCATCTGATAAAGCGAGGCATACAGCCCCCCTTGCGCCAGCAGATCTTCATGCCGGCCTTGCTCGACAATGCGGCCGGCATCCAGCACCACGATGCGGTCCGCTTTCTGGACGGTGGACAGCCGGTGCGCAATGACCAGGGTCGTTCTTCCCACCATCAAGCGCTCCAGGGAATCCTGCACTTGCCGTTCGGACTCATTGTCCAACGCCGAAGTCGCCTCGTCCAGAATGAGGATGGGCGCGTTCTTGATGAGCGCGCGCGCGATGGCAAGGCGCTGGCGCTGCCCGCCCGAAAGCTGGCTGGCATTCTCGCCCACCGGCGTGTCCATGCCCTGGGGCAGGCCGTCGACGAAGGCCAGCAGGTTGGCGGCCTCGAGCGCATGGCGGATTTCGTCCCGGCCGGCCTCGTGCAGGGCGCCATAGCCGACGTTGTCGGCGATGGTGCCGTCGAACAGCACCACGTCCTGGCTGACCAGGGACAAGTGCTCGCGCAGCCCCCTGAGCTTGAGTTCCCTGATGTTCTGGCCGTCGATCAGCACCTCGCCCGAAGAAGGCTCGATGAAGCGGGGCAGCATGTTGACCAGGGTGGTCTTGCCGCTGCCCGACCGCCCCACCAGCGCGATGGTCTGGCCCGGCTCGGCCACGAAAGAGACATTGGACAACGTATTGGACGACGCGCCGGGAAAGCGGTGCTCGATGTTGCGGAATTCCACCCGCCCCTTGACCGGCAGGGCCAGCGCCCCCGACCCGCTGTCGTTCTCGGGTTCCTGGTCGATGAGCGTGAAGACGCTTTCCGCCGAGATCAGCATGCGCTGCATGGCGCCGGCGATGTTCGTCAGCCGTTTCATGGGATCGAAGATCTGGCCCAGCGCCGCCATGAACGCGGCGAAGCTGCCCACGGTCAGGCCCTGCGTATTGGCCTGGTACAGGGCCACCGCGATCACGGCGGCCACCGACAGGGCGATGGAGAACTGCGACAGCGGCGACATGGCGGCGTCGGCGCTGGCGGCCCGCATGGCAAAGCGCCTGAGGCGCCCGTTGACATATTCGAAGCGGCCGGATTCCCGCTGATAGCCGTCGAACAGCTTGATGACGCGCTGGCCGTCTATGCCTTCGCGCACCACGCGCGTGAGTTCGGCGTTCATGCCTATGGTTTCGCGGTTGATGCGCCGCAGCCGCTTGATGAATATGCGGGCGATGAAGGTCGAGACCGGCAGCATGACGAGCACGATGAGCGTCAGCTGCCAGGACATGTACAGCAGCACGCACAGCAAGGCGACCACCACCAGCGATTCGCGCACGACGACCGTGATGACTTCGGTGGCCAGGCCGGTGACGGTGCCCGCATCGATGGTGAAGCGGTTGAGCAGGCGGCCGGAGTCGCCCCGCTTGAAGTCTTCGTCGGACAGCCCCAGCAGCCTGTCGAACATTTCCTTGCGCAGACCGAGCAGCATGTTGTTGGCCACCCAGGCCAGCAGGTACGAGCTGGCATAGCTGCAGACGCCCCGCAGGAACATCAGGCCCACCACCGCCAGCGGTATGGACCATATGTAGGACGGCTTGGCGCCCGAGAAGCCGTCGTCGAGCAGCGGCTTCATGATGACCGCCAGCGTGGGCTGAGTGGCCGCTGCGACGCTGACCAGGAGCACGGCCAGTACGACCGCTTTCCAATACGGCCCCAGCCGGCTGTATATCCGCCGCCACAATTCCAGCTTTACTGGGTCGGAACGGGAAGGCGCGGCTTCGTTGGAAGGCATCAGCAATAAACTCGCTTATATACTATCGGATCGGGCATTTTAACGTTCCCATGAGGAAAGCACGCTCGAAACAGCCATCATACCGCCGCCGGCCTTTCTTCCATGTCGTCAATTTCCGCAATCTACGTACGTCTTCCCAACTGGATAGGCGATGTATGCATGAGCCTGCCCAGCCTGCATGCCCTGCTCCACACTCAGCTGCCCGTGGTGGTCTGCGCCCGCCCCTGGGCCCGGGACCTGCTGGCCGCCTACCGGCTTGCCGGCTTCATCGAAATGAAGGGCAGATGGCGCGAAGACCGGGCGGCGGTCCATACCTACAGGAAGAAGATGCAGCACGCCCACCCGCGCGGCCTGCTGCTGCCCGACTCGCTTTCCAGCGCGATGGTGTTCAAGTTCGCCGGCGTTCCCAGCGCCGGCTACCGCGACGACGGCCGCAGCCTGATCCTGCGCTGGCCGGTCAACAAGCCGGCCGCCAACCTGCATGCGGTCGAATCCTGGCATCATGTCTGCGCCCAGGCGCTGCGGCGCTGGGGCCTGCATGCCCAGCCACTGCCGGCCCGCCGGGAACTGGGCTTGCGCCTGGCGGAACGGCACAAGGCCGAGGGGCGCGAAGCCATGGAACAGGCAGGGCTGCAGGCCGGGAAATTCGTGCTGATCGCGCCCACCGCCACCGGCCTGCACCAGGGGAAGGTCAAGGTATGGCCGCATTTCGACGCGCTGACGCGGCGGCTGCAGCGCCACGGCCACACCGTGGTGATGTGCCCGCCGCCCGCGGAAACCGACGAAGCCATGCGCAACGCGCCCCACGCGACCTGCCTGCCTTCCGTGAAACTGGGCGCGTTTGCTACACTCACCCAACTGGCTTCGTTGGTGGTGTGCAACGACTCCGGCGTCTCCCATCTCGCGGCGGCCGCGGGGGCCCGGCAACTGACTCTGTTCGGTGTCACGCAGCGCGAACGCACCGGCCCCTGGTCGGAAACCGCCGTCTGCCTGGGTTCCGCGCATGAATGGCCCAGCCTGGAACAAACGGAGCAGCTGGCTTTGTCGCTCTTGTCTTCGCAACCCGGATCTTAGGAACATTACCGCTGGCGCATGAATTTTTCGAGTTTCCTGACCAATCTCGTCGTCCCATTGAATCTATGCATCGTACTGCTGCTCATCGCAGCCGTTCTTTTCATGGCCAAGCGGCGGAAACTCGCATTTTTCTGTGCGGCGGCGGGCCTGGGCTGGGCGCTGTTCTGGTCGCTGCCGGCCTCGTCGCTATGGGCCGGCGGGCGCCTGGAGCAGCTGTATCCCTACCGGGCCGCCGGCACGCTGCCCACGGCGGACGCCATCGTCGTGCTGGGCGGGAACACCGCGAACAGCCGGCACAACTGGTTCGAACCCTACGACAGCGCGCGCGCCATACCCAGGGTGGACACCGCGGCGCTGCTGTACCGGGCCGGGCGGGCGCCGCTGATCATTCTTTCGGGGGCGGCGCTGGACGGCAGTGTGAGCGAGGCGCAGATCATGGCCAACGCCCTCAAGCAGCAAGGCATACCCGCCGAGGCCATGGCCCTGGAAACCCGCAGCTACACCACGCATGAAAACGGGCTTTACACCGCCGCGGAGCTGAAACGGCGCAACATCAACCGGATTCTTCTCGTCACCTCCGCTTTGCACATGCCGCGCGCGGTGGCGGTATTCAACAAGCAGGGAATCACGACGATCGCGGCGCCGTCCAGGCCCCAGATCACGGTTCCGAACAGCGATCCGCGTTTTTCGTTCTGGCAGCCGGACTTGCGGGCTTTGGCGGCCAGCCGGTCGATCGTGAAGGAGTACGTGGGGCTGCTGGTGTATTGGATACGCGGCTGGATCTGAGGGATGGAATGCCGACCGGGTTGCGGGGCGTGTTGCATCGCCCCTTCCATCAGTAGCCCGATTCCCGGGATGCCGGGCGGCAAGCCGGCCGGGGTCCGCTGCGTGCAGCTGGATGACGACGGGCGATGCCGGATCTTCGGGCGGCCGGAGCGGCCCGCGGTTTGCGGCGGGTTGCGGCCGTCGCTCGAGATGTGCGGGCGGGACCGCGGCGAGGCCATGGTTTGGCTGACGCGGCTGGAGGATCTTACCGCGCCTTGATCTCCCCTTGGAGCCTGCCAATGCTGAAAGGCGGGTGTCACCGGCCCTAATACGCCGTGTTCGACAGCGACGCCCAGAGATGCGCCGCGACCAGGGCCCGCCAGGGGGAAAAGGCGGACAGCCACTGCTGGGCCGCTTTCTCGCCTATCTTGTCGGGCGCGGCCGTCAGCAGCTGGAGCGCGCGCCTGACCGCCACGTCCCCGTGCAAAGAACCGTCCATCCAGCCGAAACCGCGCAGCAAGGTGTAGTCCGCCGTCCATGGGCCGATGCCCCGTATGCCCAGCAGCCTGTCGCGGATCTCGGTGATCGGCGGGGCGTCCAGCCAATCGTCCAGCGGCAGTCCGCCGTCCGCCACCAGGCGGGAAAGCGCCGACAACGTGGCCGCCTTCGCGGTGGAGAACCCCGCCTCCCGCAATGCTTCGGGCGACAAGGCGGCGATCTGCTCCGGATCCGGGTAGCATACCAGCCCGCTGCTGTGCGGCTTGCCGATCGAGCCGATGAATCGGCGCCGGATGGAGACGGCGGCGGCCACGCTGACCTGCTGCCCGGTGATCGCCCAGGTGAGCGCCTCGAAGGGCGTGGCGGCGACGGGGACCCGCAAGCCGGCCTGCCTGGCGAGCAAGGCGCCGATGACGGGGTGTTCCCGATAAGCCTGTTCGAATGCTTCCACGCCTTGCGTCAGCCCCAGCATCCGCCTGGCCATGCTTTCCAGCCGGACGCGGCTTCCCGCCGGCGCGCGCCCGTCCAGCGCGAGCCGGACCCGCGCACCGGCGGCGGTGAACCGGATGGACAAACAGGCGGGCTTTCCGCCCCACAGCATGGCTTTGCTGAAACCGGCCTCGTCCGCCCGCTCGGAGAGCGCCTGGGCGTCGCGCCTGTGGAACGCCAGGATGTCGCCGGGCCGGTACCCGGCGGGCAGCGGGACCGCGCAGGCAAGCACGCCGGCCATGCCTTTCACCCCCGCCTTTCGGCGATGACCTGCCGATAGAGGTCTTCGTAGCGCGCGGCGACGGCCGGCCAGCTGTGCTGGTCGACGATGCGGTCCGCCCCTTCCGCCAGCCTCTTGCGCAGCGCTTCGTCGGTGCTGAGGCGCTGCACGTACTGCGCCAACTGCCCGGCGTTTTCGGGGTGATCCAGCACCAGCGCGTCTTCGCCGTCCTTCACGTATTGGGCGAAACCGCACCAAGGCGGCGGGCTGAGCACCACGGGCAGGCCGAAGGACATGGCTTCCAGCGGCGCCATGCCGAAGCTGTCGTTCAGGGTGGGATGCACGTAGACGTCCGCCGCGGCGTAATACGGCGCCACGTCGGCGGTTTCGCCGATGAGCCGGATGCGCTCGGCGAGCGCGGCGCCCGTGGCGGACTTGAGGACGTGGTCGCGGGCCGCGGCGTTGCCGCCCACCACCACCAGCTTGTAGCGCCCGGGCAGGCCGGCCAGCGCGTCGAGCACCGTGGGCAGGCCCTTGCGCATGGGGTTCCGGGCCACCAGCAGGCACACCACGTCGTCGTCCGAGAAGCCCAGCGCGCCGCGGGTTTCCAGGCGCCGCGCCACCATGTCGCCCTGCGGCCGCGCCACGCCGGGCGGAATCACGGGAAAGGAGCGGCCGGCGCCATAGGCCTGCCGCAGCTGCTCGGCGATCAGGCCGGAAACGGCGACCGTCCGATGGCCCGGACGCTCGGCGACGCGCCGCGCCTCGAGCGCCAGATAAGTCCCCACGCGCACGCTGACGCGGGACAGCCAGCGCTTGATCGCCGGCAAGGGGCGCACCCGCCAGTTATAGCGCACGGGCGTCACGTGCACCACTTCGATGTCGCCGCACCAGCCGTTCATGTGCGAATGCACGATATCGAAGCCGCCGCGCGTGGCGCGCCGCGCGCGGACGGCGAAGGACAGCACCCGTATCCAGCTGGGCCATCCGCGCCGGCTGCGCAGGGGAATGAAAGGCAGCTTGAGCTCGCAGGCGGAATCGTACTCGCGCGCGAGCACGGTGACGTCGTGCCGGGCGGCGAGCTCGCGCATCAAGGCGACGCCGTAAGCCTCGGCTCCGCCGTACCGGTTGCCGAAACGATCAACGACGAAGGCGATCTTCAGTCTGGGCGTGGACATGCGGCTATGCGGCGGAAACGCGCCGCTTTTCCTCGAGGCGGGTCATGCACTTCTGCAGAAAGCGCAAGATATTGGTGGACCGGGCGACCGTGACGCGCGGCAGGCCGAACATGTCGTCGCTGGGCCGCGCCAGCCCGCCGCTGGTGGTGGTGGCGTTCGTGTAGCCGGCCGCGCGCACCATGGCCCGGATTTCCGCCGTTTCGCCGCCGTAAGGGTAGCAAAAGGCGGTCACGGGCGTATCGAGCGCGTCCTCCAGTTCCATCTTGGACTGGCGAATTTGATAGTCGGCGATTTCGGGCGACATCTTGGGCAGGAAGGGATGGTCCAGGGTGTGGGAGCCGGCCTCCATGCCCGCCGCCACCCAGCCGCGCGCCTCGTCGACGGACATGAGATCGGCGTGCGCGACGCCCTTTTCGTAGTCCCAGACATTGCCGCCGCCGAACTGCCGGGCGACGAAGTAGTTCGTGGCCGTGAAGTCCTGGTCCCGCAGCACCGGCAAGGCATGCCGGTAGACGTTGCGATAGCCGTCGTCGAAGGTGATGCCCACCACCTTGCCGCGCCGCTGCCCCGTCAGGTAGGGGATCAGGTCCCGCATGGAAAGGCCGCGATAGCCCAGGCGCCGCAGCCAGGTCATTTGCCGCCGGAAGTCGGACGGGTGTACGACCAGGCTGCGATACGGAGACCCCCGCGGGGGAGGCTCACCGACTTGGTGGTACATGAGTATAGGGATCATGCGCCTTATTATATAGAGCCGCTGCGGACGGCGCGGACCGGACGCTTTCATAGACGGCGATGGTCCGCTCGATGAAGGCGTGCGGACAGAAGTCTCTTTCGCTGTGGCGCCTGGCGGCCAGGCCCATGGGCAGCACCCGCTGAGGGTTGGACAGCACGTCGCGCAGCACCGCCTGGATGGCGGGAACGTTCCGCACCGGCACGATCCAGCCTTCGCGGCCGTGGGACAGGTTTTCGGGCAGGCCGCCGACGTCGGTGATGAGGGTGGGCAGGCCGCAGGCCAGCGACTCGCGGCAGGCATAGGAAAGCGACTCGCTGTAGGACAGCACGAAGCCGATGTCGCTCGCGCCCAGCACGCCGCGGATGTCGTCCACCAGGCCCGTGAAATGCACCCGCGCCCGGATGCCGGTGTCGGCCAGCCGGCGCAGCAAATGGGCCGGGGGCGGGTCCCCCGCCACCACCACCACGATCCGGGACTGCTCCAGGGGGCTGAGCCCGGCCACCGCCGCGGCCAGGTCCAGCCAGCCTTTTTCCAGGTCGGTGCCCGCCGTGCTGCCCAGGACCAGGGTATCGTCCGGGATGTCGCCCAGCAGCAGCCGGCGCAGCCGGCGCTTTTCGTCGGGGTCCACGGGGCGGAAGGCGGCCACGTCTATGCCGTGGCGCACCACGTGGATGGGCCGGGCGCCATACACCGAATCCTCCAGCATGCGCTTGACGTAGTCGCTGACGGCGATGACGGCGTCCGTCCCCAGGTTCGCCCTGAGGCGGTGCCCCACGCTGGCGACCGGCTTGAGGTTGTGCTTGGTCCAGACGATCTTGGGCGGCCGCCGCAAGCCCATGCTGGCCAGCATCACGTGCCTGTGATCGGCCGAGGCGTTGACGTGCACCAGGTCGTAGCGTTCCCGGACCAGGAAGGCGCGCAGGCGGACGACCTCCTGAGCCAGCGAGGCGATTCTGCTGGAATACAGGGCCGGCATCACCCTGCCCCGGCCGGCATGGCTGGCATAGCGGAACAGGCGCCCCGACGCCGGCGCGGCCACGGTGATATCGTAATGCCCGGGCAGGCCTCGCAGCAGGCTCATGATGTAGGTGGCGTGGCCGCCGCCGTTCCCATGGTGGATATCGGTGATCAGGATTTTCATTCAGGCAAACCGCCGGCCGGCGGCTGCCTAGAGCCGGCCCGTTCAGCTTTTATTCAGATAAAGCAACTTAGTGTAACGGAAAAAGCTGCCGGCGGCCGCCATCGCCGCCAAAATAAACCCTTCCTTGCCGTCCAGGAAGCCGCGCCGCAGCAGGTAGATGCGGACGAAGGTCCAGAAGGCGTGGCCGGCCGCGCCCAGCGCCGTGGTTTTCTTGCCACGGGCGTGCATCATCCGCGCCGCCTCGGACGAGTAAAGATTGATCTTGGCGATGAAGTGCTCGAGGCTGGCATAGGGGTAATGCAGAAAATGGCCGTCCAGGACCGCCACCCGGCCTTGGGGGATCACGCTTTCATGGACGGGGACGTCCTTGAACCTGGCCGTGCCGCGACGGAACAGCCGCAGCACGTGATCGGGCCACCAGCCGCTGTGGCGTATCCAGCGGTCGCCGAAGCGCGACAGCCGGGCGATCTTGTAGGCTTCGGCCCGGGGCGCGGCAAGCTCTTTGCGCATGGCCTCCGCCAGCTCGGGCGTGACCCGCTCGTCGGCGTCGATGGACAGCACCCAGTCGCAGGTGGCCAGGTCCAGGGCGCGGTTCTTCTGCGGGCCGAAGCCGGGCCAGTCCGCGCTGCGCGCGACGCGCGCGCCCTTGGCGGCGGCGATGTCGCAGGTGGCGTCCGTGCTGCCCGAATCCAGCACGATGATTTCATCGGCGAATGCCAGGGTGTCGATGCATGCGCCGATGTGCGCCTCTTCGTTCTTCGTGATGATGATGACCGAAAGGCTCATGATGCCTTCTGCTCGGCGTAGGCGGACCGCAAGCCCCGCTTCCAGATCTTCCATTTGTTGAACAGCGGGCCGATCACCGGATGGGCCGCCACGATGATGCGCCGGCCCACCGAGCGACCGGTGGTGTTGCGCACGGCGAAGCGGTAGATGTGGGCGGGATCGGAGCCCGGCCGGTTCCGCCCGAACGCCTTGGTGGTGTACAGGTAGCGGAAGCCCGCGTCCCGGGCGATGCGGATGTAGTCGTCGTCGTAATACCCTTGGGGCCAGCAGAAGTGTTCGGACACGCCGCCCAGGTGTTCCTGCAGGGCCGCCCGCGAGGCCTGCAGCTCTTCGGCCATGCGCTGGTTCTTGTCGGCGGGCTGGATCAGGTCCCAGCGGGTGTGGGTGTGCGTGTGGCTGTGGAATTCGAAGGTTCCGTCGGCCCGCATGGCGCGGATCTCGTCCCAGCGCAGAATGACCTCGTCGCTGCGGCCCTGTTCGATGCGGTCTTCGCAATCGCGGTGATGCGGCGTCTCGGGCAGCTCGCCCTGCCCCAGGTGGCGGCGCACCAGGCCGTCGTTGACCCATGACGTGACGAGAAAGACCACGGCGTTGAAGCCGTGCTTCTTGAGCAGCGGATAGGCATAGACCCAGTTGTCCAGGTAGCCGTCGTCGAAAGTGATCAGCACCGACTTGGCGGGCGCCGGCTTGCCGCCCAGGTGTTCGGCGAACTGCGCCGTATTCAAGCTGCGGTAGCCCCGGCTCTTGAGCCAGAGCAGCTGCTGCTCGAAGTTCAGCGGGCTGACGTTGATCATGCCGTCCACGGGCGAGACATGGTGGTACATCAGAACGGGCACGGTGGATGTCGATTTCATTTTTTTCGCTCCGCAAGCCATCGCAGGTAGCACGATTCTATGCGATCCGCCATGGCCTGCGCGGTGAACTTGCCGCCGTCGCGGCAGTACTTCACGCCCTCCTCGCCCATTTTGCGGCGCAAGTCCGGGTCCTCGATGAGGCGGCGCAAGGCCTGGGTCATCGCTTCGCGGTCGTCGAGCGGCACCAGCAAGCCGCTGACGCCTTCCTTCATCATCTCGGGAACGCCGTCGACCCGCGTTCCCACCACCGGCAGGCCGGCGGCGCCGGCCTCGACGAACACCGTGCCGGAAGCCTCTTTGCGGGTGGCCAGCGCGAATATGTCGAAGCCGGCCAGCAAATTGGGGACGTCGCGGCGCGCGCCCAGCAGATGCACCCGCTTGCCCAGGTTCTTTTCGGCGACGTAGGCCTGCACCTCTTCGAACACGGGCGAGCCGCCCCCCACGAACACCAGGTGCACATTGGGCCGCTCCCGTATCAAGGGCTCCATGGCGTCGATCAGGTCCTTGTGGCCTTTTTGCGCGCGCATCACCGCGACGCAGCCCACGACGATGTCGTTGGGCGCCAGGCGCAGTTCCGGCCGGAGGGTCGAGACCGGCGGCGCGGGCTGCAGCTCGACCGCGGGATAGACCGTGGCGACGTGGCCGGGCGGCACGCCTTTTTCGATGAGGTGGGCGCGGACGAACTCGCTGGCGGTGGTCACCCGATGCGGGATGATGGTGTACGACAGCAGCGACCCGACCTTGTTGGCCAGGTGCCGCGTCCGCACGATGAGCGGCGTGCCGGCGAGGCGGCCGGCGCAGCCGGCCAGTATGGTGTCGCGCCGGCTGTGCGAATTGAGCACGTCGAAACGGCCCTCGCGCAGAATGCGGCGGATGCGGGCCACGCCCTTCACGAAATTGACGGGCCCGTCCATCAGCAGGGTGTGGACGGTGAAGCCTTCGTCGCGCAGGCGCTGGGTCAGCAAGGCGTGCGGCTGGCAGACGGCCTCCAGGTGGTGGCCGCGCTCGCGCATCGTCATCATCATCCGGTAAATGTACTGCTCTTGCCCGCCGAAGCTGGTGGCGGCCTCGGAATGCAGGATGCGCAGGGCTGTCATGAATAGTGGATCTCCACGCTGTCGGGCTCGGCCCAGCCGGCCAATTGCTCGAACATGGCGTCGGCCATGCGCACGCGCCATTCCTCGCCCAGACGCACGGTGCAGAGGAAGTCGTCGCGCATGAGGCGGATTTCGACCGGCACGCCGGGCACGCCGTTCTCGGGTTCGGCGCGGAAGGGATTGAGCAGCTGCCGCAGGCGGATGGCGTCGGCGTTGCCGTTCAAGGTGATGCGCAGGCGCTGCGCCCGGGCCTCGCGCGCAAGCTGCAGGTCGTAGACCGCGTCCGCCGACACGCGCAGGCCGCCGGAGTATTCGTCGTTGCTGACCTTGCCGTGGATGATGACCAGGCGGTCTTCCTTGAGCCGGTTCTTGTGCTGTTCGTACAGCTCGTTGAAGATGGCCACTTCGACTTGCGCGGAGCCGTCGTCCAGCAGGGCGTAGAGCATCTTGCCCCGGCGCGTCATCTTGGGCCGCACGGACGACAGCACGCCCGCGAACCACTGCAGGCCGCGCGCCGGTTCCAGCCTGGCCAGGGGCTTGGGCGCAAAACGGCGGACCTCGTCGCGCCAGGCATCGAAAAGGTGGCCGCTGAAATAAAAGCCCAGCGCCGACTTTTCTTCGCGCAGCCGGGTTTGCAGATCCCAGGGCTCCACCTTGGCGAGTTCGCCTTCCACGATGTCGTTCGCGTCGTCGGCGAACAGCGACACCTGGTTGGCGCTGCGCTCGGCCTGCTCGGCCGCCTCGATGGCGTTGCCCAGCGTGGCGAGCAGCGCCGCCCGGTTTTCCTCGATGGCGTCGAAGGCGCCGGCCCGGATCAGGGCCTCGATGCTGCGCCGGTTGACGGTATGGCGGTCGACGCGGCGGCAGAAGTCGAACAGGCTGGCAAAAGGCCCGCCTTCCCGGCGCGCGCGTTCGATTTCCTCGATGGCGCCGCGCCCCGCCCCCTTGACGGCGCCCAGCCCGTAGCGGATGGTGCGCGGCGGCAGGCCCTGGGCGCTGTGTTCGTCGCGCACCGGCTCGAAGCGATAGGCCGACAGGTTGATGTCGGGCGGCAGCACCTTCACGCCGTTGTCGACGGCGTCCTTCCAGAAGACCTGCACCTTGTCGGTGTCGTCCATGTCCGACAGCATGGTGGCCGCCAGGAACTCGGCCGGATGGTAAGCCTTCAGCCAGGCGGTCTGGTAGGCGATCAGGGCGTAGGCGGCCGAGTGGCTTTTGTTGAAGCCATAGCCGGCGAACTTTTCCATCAGGTCGAACAGCTTGACGGCCAGATCGCCGTCATAGCCTTTTTCGACCGCGCCCTTCTCGAAAATGGCGCGGTGCTTGGCCATTTCCTCGGGCTTCTTCTTGCCCATGGCCCGCCGCAGCATGTCGGCGCCGCCCAGGGTGTAGCCGCCGATGATCTGGGAAATCAGCATCACCTGTTCCTGGTACACGATCACGCCGTAGGTGCTGCGCAGCACCGGCTCCAGGTCGGGGTGGAAGTAATCGACCTCGGCGCGCCCGTGCTTGCGGTTGACGAAGTCGACCACCATGCCGGATTCGAGCGGGCCGGGGCGATACAGCGCCAGCATGGCGATGACGTCCTCGAAGGTGTTGGGCTGCAGGCTCTTCAGCAACTCCTTCATGCCGCGCGATTCCAGCTGGAAGACCGCCGTGGTGTTCCCCTCGCTGAGCAGGCGGTAGGCTTTTTCGTCGTCCAGCGGCAGCGCCATGACGTCGAAATCGCGCTTGGACTCGTTGTACTCGCGCACGTAGCGCACGGCCCAGTCCAGGATGGTCAGGTTGCGCAGCCCCAGGAAGTCGAACTTGACCAGGCCGGCCGCCTCGACGTCGTCCTTGTCGAACTGCGACACGGCGTTGCTGTCGGTGCCGGGCTGGCAATAGAGCGGGCAGAAATCGGTCAGCTTGCCCGGCGCGATCAGCACCCCGCCCGCATGCATGCCGATGTTGCGCGTGAGCCCTTCCAGCGGACGGGCCAGGTCCACCAGCGCCTTGACCTCTTCGTCCTGCTCATAGCGTTCCTTGAAGGCGGGCTCCTGGTCCAGCGCGCGCTCCAGCGTCCAGGGGTCGGCGGGATTGAACGGGATCAGCTTGGACAGGCCGTCGCACAGCATGTAGGGCATTTCGAGCACCCGGCCGACGTCCCGCACCACGGCCTTGGCGCCGAGCGTACCGAAGGTGGCGATCTGGCTGACCGCCTCCTTGCCGTATTTCTGCTTGACGTAGTCGATCACGCGTTCCCGGTTGTCCTGGCAGAAATCGATGTCGAAGTCGGGCATGGACACCCGTTCGGGATTCAGGAAGCGTTCGAACAGCAAGTCGTAGCGGATGGGGTCGAGGTCGGTGATGCCCAGCGAATAGGCCACCAGCGACCCGGCGCCGGAGCCCCGCCCGGGCCCCACCGGCACGCCGTTGTTCTTGCCCCAGTTGATGAAGTCGGCCACGATCAGGAAGTAGCCCGGAAAGCCCATGTTGATGATGGTCTTGCATTCCCATTGCAGGCGCTCCCGGTATTGCGGGAGCTTTTCCCGCCGCTCCGCCTCGTCGGGGTAGAGCTGGGCCATGCGCACGGCCAGGCCTTCTTCGGCCAGCTGCACCAGGTAGTCGTCCAGGGATACGCCGTCGGGCGTGGGGAAGTCCGGCAGGCGCGGGCGCCCGAGTTCCAGAGTGAGGTTGCAGCGCTTGGCGATCTCCACCGAATTGGCCAGGGCCGAGGGCACGTCGGCGAAGCGCTCGGCCATTTCCCTGGAGTCGAGCAGATACTGCTCTTCGGTGAAGCGGCGCACGCGCTTGGCGTTGCCCAGCTGCTCGCCCTCGGCGATGCAGACGCGCGCTTCATGGGCCCGGAAGTCCGACCGCCGCAGGAACTGGACGGGATGCGTCGCCACCACCGGGAGGTCGAGCTCGCCCGCCAGCCGCATGGCGGCCTGGACGTAGGTTTCATCGCCGTCGTGGCCGCCGCGCTGCAATTCGATGTAGTAGCTGCCGGGAAAGGCACGCGCCCAGGCGGCCGCGGCCACGCGCGCTTCGGCGGCTTTGCCGGCTTCGAGCAGCTGGCCGACGTCGCCGCCCCGCCCGCCCGAAAGCAGGATGAGGCCCGGCCGGTCCTGGAGCCACTGGCGCTTGATTTCGGCCCGGCCGCGATACTGGTTCTCGAGCCAGGCGCGCGTGAGCAGTTCGCACAGGGCGAGGTAGCCGTCCCGGTTGCGGGCCAGCAGCAGGAGGCGGCCGGGTTTGTCGCGATCGAGCTCGTTTTCCAGCCAGATGTCGCAGCCCGCGATGGGCTTGACGCCTTTGCCGCGCGCCGCCTTGTAGAACTTGATCAGCCCGAACAGATTGGACAGGTCGGTCAGCGCAATGGCCGGCTGCCCGTATTCCGCCGCCGCCTTGACGAGTTCGGGAATGCGGGCGATGCCGTCCACCACCGAGAATTCGGAGTGGACGCGCAAATGCACGAAAAGAGGAGTGGAGTTCGCTTCAGTCATGGTGGGATTGTACTCATCCGGAGGGCGGATTCCATGCGGGACCCGCCCCTGAAATACCGCTCAGCGCTGCATCGCCGACCAGGCCTTCTCCAGGCGCTTGACGGACACCGGCATCGGCGTGCGGAGCTCCTGCGCGAACAGGGCCACGCGCAGCTCTTCGAGCAGCCAGCGGAACTCTTCCAGCTGCGCGTCCCGCGCGCCTTTCAGCGCCGACACGGCCCGCTGGTATTGCGTGACGAGCGGCGCCATGTCCGCCATCAGGCGGGCGTCCCGCGCGGGGTCGGCGCGCAGCTTGTCGATGCGGACCTGCGCCGCCTTCAGGTAACGCGGGAAATGCGCCAGCTGCCGATAGGGCGTGTCGCGCAGAAACCATTTCCCCACCAGGGCGGACTGCTGCTTCTGCAGATCGGCGTAGGCCGCGGCATGCGGCTTGGCCTGCGGCAGCTTCTTCTGCAGCGCGGACCATTCCGTCAGGACGGCGCCCGCCAGGCGCGCGATTTCCTGCGCCAGCAAGCCCAGGCGGGCCTTGCCTTCATTGCGCCGCAGCTCGAACGCCTCGCGGTCCGTCGGCCAGGGTTCCGCCAGGCAAGCCTGGTCGAGCGCGCAGTCGATGATCTGCCCGCGCAGCTCCTCCTGCGTGCCCAGGCTGATGTACAGCATGCTGATGCGCGTGAGGTCGTTGAGGTTTTTCTCCAGGAATTTCACCTGCTCGCGCAAGGCCAGCCGGAACAGCCGCAGCAGGCCCGCGTGATGCTGCCGGCGCGCCTCGGCCGGATCGTCGAAGACGTCGAGGTCGCAATGGGTTTCGCGGTCGATCAGCGCGGGATAGCCGATGAAGGACCGGCCCTTGCGCTTGATCTCCATGATCTCGGGCAAAGGGCCGAAGCTCCATTCCGTCAGGTGCTCGTGCGCCAGGGCCTGGGCCACTTGCTCGTCGCGCGCCGCGAATTGCTGGAAGGACGCCTGCGCCTGCCTGCCGTGCTCGGCCTTGAGCTGGTCGAGGTTGCGCCCGCCCGACAGCATGCGGCCGTGCTCGTCCACGACCTTGAAGTTCATGAACAAATGGGCGGGCAGGGTCTCGACCTTGAAGTCGCTGCGCTGGGGCCGGACCTTGACCTGTTCCCACATGTCGGCGCCGATGGCTTCCAGCAGGCCCAGGTCCGGATCGGCGGCGCGCTCGAACCAGCGGTCGACGAAGCCCGCGGCGTAGTCGGGCAGGGGCACGCAATGCCGCCGCAGCTTCTGGGGCAGCGACTTCAGCAGCAGGTGCACTTTTTCCTTGAGCATGCCCGGCACCAGCCATTCGCATCGCTGCGGATCTATCTGGTTCAGGGCGAACAGGGGCACGGTCAGGGTCAGGCCGTCGCGCACCGAGCCCGGCTCGAAGTGATAATCGACCGCCATCTGGACGCCGTTCCATTCGAGCTTCTTGGGGAAGACGTCGGTCGTGACGCCCGCCGCGTCGTGGCGCATCAGCGCGTCCCGCGTCAGCAGCAGGGCCTGGGCCTGTTCCTTGCTCAGCCCCTTGTGCCATTTTTCCAGCGTGGCGGTCTGGTGGACGTCTTCGGGCAGCTGCTTGTCGTAGAAGGCGTAGATCAGCTCGTCGTCGACCAGGATGTCGGGGCGCCGTGTCTGGTGTTCGAGCTTCTCGATCGAGGCGGCCAGCTGGCGATTGTGCCGCAGGAAAGGCAGGCCCGTATCGATGTCGCCGGCGACCAGCGCCTGGCGGATGAAGATCTCGCGCGCGTGGACCGGGTCGATCTTGCCGTAGTGCACGCGGCGGCCCGAGTAGATCTGCAGGCCGTAGAGCGTTGCGCGTTCGTTGGCCACGACCTGGCCGGCCTTCTTGTCCCAGCGCGGGTCCGACCAGGCGCGCCGGATGAGATGCGCGCCCGCCTTCTCCAGCCATCGGGGGTCGATGCGCGCGACGCAGCGCGCGTACAGGCGCGTCGTCTCGACCAGTTCGGCGGCCACGATCCAGCGGCCCGCCTTTTTCACCAGGCGCGAACCCGGGTGGATCTGGAAGCGGATGTCGCGCGCGCCCTGATAGCCGCCGGCCTCTTCGCTCTTGGACCCGATGTTGCCCAGCAGGCCGGACAGCAGCGCCATGTGCGTCTGCTCGTAGCCGGCCTCCAGCGTATTGACGCGCCAGCCCTGCTCGCCCACGAGCGAGGCCAGCTGGCTGTGGACGTCGCGCCATTCGCGCAACCTGAGCGGCGACAGAAAATTCTGCCGCAGCAGCGCGACCAGCTTGCGCTGCGACGCCTTGTGTTCGACCTGCTCGGCATACCAGCGCCAAAGCTTGATGAAGGACAGGAATTCGGACCGGTCGTCGCCGAACTTGGCATGCGCCGCCTCCGAGGCATCGCGCTCGTTCATGGGCCGGTCGCGCGGATCCTGGACCGAGAGCGCGGAGGTGATGATGAGCATTTCCGCCAGGCATTGCTGCTCGCGCGCCGCGAGTATCATGCGCGCCAGGCGCGGATCGATGGGCAGCCGCGCCAGCGCGCGCCCGGTCTCGGTCAGACGGTTGTCTTCATCGATCGCGCCCAGCTCCTGCAGCAGGTGGTAGCCGTCGGCGATGGCGCGGCCCGACGGCCGGTCGACGAAGGGGAAGGTCTCGATATCGTCCAGCTTGAGCGCTTTCATGCGCAGAATCACCGAGGCCAGCGACGACCGCAGGATTTCAGGATCGGTGAACGGCGCGCGCCGCTGGAAGTCGGCTGCGTCGTACAGCCGTATGCACACGCCCGGGCCGATGCGCCCGCAACGCCCCGCCCTCTGGTTGGCCGATGCCTGGCTGATGGGTTCGATGCGCAGCTGCTCGACCTTGTTGCGCCAGGAATACCGCTTGACGCGCGCCAGGCCGCTGTCGACCACATAGCGTATGCCCGGCACGGTGAGCGAGGTTTCCGCCACGTTGGTGGCCAGGATCACGCGGCGGCCGCTGCCGCGCGGCCGGAAGATCTGCTCCTGCTCGGCCTGCGACAGCCGCGCATACAGGGGCAGCACCTCCGTCCCCGGGGGATGCCGCTTGCGCAGGGCCTCGACCGTCTCGCGTATTTCGCGCTCGCCGGGCAGGAACACCAGCACGTCGCCCGGCCCATGCCGGGCGCACTCGGCCACGCCGTCCACCACCGCGTCGATCAGGTCGCGCTCCTCGTCGACGGCGGAGCGCCGGTCCCGGGCCTCGTCGTTCGCTTCCTCTTGCACCACCGGCCGGTACAGCACCTCGACCGGGTATAGGCGGCCGGACACTTCGATGACTGGCGCCGGCTTGCCCCGCTGCTCGAAATGGCGCGAGAAGCGCTCCGCGTCGATGGTGGCGGAAGTGATGATGAGTTTCAGGTCCGGCCGCCTGGGCAGCAGCTGCCGGAGATAGCCCAGCAGGAAATCGATATTGAGGCTGCGCTCGTGCGCCTCGTCGATGATGATCGTATCGTAGCGGCGCAGCAGCGGATCCCGCTGCGACTCGGCCAGCAGGATGCCGTCGGTCATCAGCTTGATGGCCGCGTTGGGGCCGCTGCGGTCGTTGAAGCGGATCTGATACCCGACCCAGTCGCCCAGTTCGGTGCCCAGCTCGTCCGCGATGCGCTTGGCCACGGACGTCGCGGCCAGGCGGCGCGGCTGCGTGTGGCCGATCATCTTGCGCAGGCCCCGGCCCAGCTCCAGGCAGATCTTGGGCAGCTGCGTGGTCTTGCCCGAGCCCGTTTCGCCGCTCACGATGACGACCTGGTGCGCCTGGATGGCGGCGGCGATGTCGCCGCGGCGCGCGCTGACGGGCAGGTCTTCCGGATACTCGATGGGCGGCGCAACCCGCAAGGCCCGCGGTTCGGCGGGCGCCTTGCGGACGTCGGGGCCGGATTTGCCGCGGTGCCCGGGCGGATCGATGTGTTCGTTTTCTGACAAAATGACAGGCTCTTGCATGAAACTTCTAGTGAGTAGGCTGAGGCTTATTATAATTTTGCACAGGCCAACTCTCTTTTCACACGCTGCACACGATATGACCACGACCAATACCACGCTCTCCGCCCAGGACGCTCCCGAATTCGCTCCGGCTCAATTCGTGCGATGGTTTCGCGAAGTGGCTCCCTATGTGCACGACTTCCGCGGCAAGACTTTCGTCGTCGCCTTTGGCGGCGAACTGGTGGGCGACGGCGCCCTGAACACCCTGATCCAGGACCTTTCCCTGCTGTCCGCGCTGGGCGTCAAGCTGGTGCTGGTGCACGGCTCGCGCCCGCAGGTCAACGAACAGCTCAAGCTCAAGGGCTTCCAGACGCAGTTCGGGCGCGGCATGGAGCCCACCAGCCCGGAAGCGCTGGAATGCGCCAAGGAGGCCGCCGGCGAAATCCGCCTCGACATCGAGGCCGCATTCAGCCAGGGCCTGCCCAATACGCCCATGTCGCACGCGCAGATCCGCGTGTTCTCGGGCAATTTCGTCACCGCCCGGCCGGTGGGCGTCATCGACGGCATCGACTACAAGCACGCGGGCGCCGTGCGCAAGATGGACATCGACGCCATCAAGAACGTCATCAACCAGGGCGCCATCGCCCTGCTGTCCCCGCTGGGCTTTTCTCCCACCGGCGAGGCGTTCAACCTGGCGATGGAAGACCTGGCCACCAGCGCCGCCATTTCCCTGCGCGCCGAAAAGCTCATCTTCCTGACGCAGGACCGCATGGTGCGCGACGAGGAAGGCGCGGTCGACACCGAGCTCGCCCGCGAAGACGCCGACAAGCTGCTGGCCGGCGGCAAGCTCGACGAGGACACCGCGGCCTTTCTCATGCACGCCTCGCGCGCCGTCAAGCGCGGCGTGGCGCGCGCCCATCTGGTGCCCTACACGCTGGACGGCAGCATACTGCTCGAGATCTTCACCCATGACGGCGTGGGCACCATGGTGGTGGAAGACACGCTGGACGACTTGCGCCCCGCCACGGTCGACGACGTCGGCGCCATCGTGCAGCTGATCGAGCCGCTGGAGGCCGACGGCACCCTGGTCCCGCGCGGCCGCGCCGTCATCGAACGCGACGTCGAGCAGTTCACGGTGCTGGAACACGACGGGGTGATCTACGGCTGCGTGGCGGTCACGCCCTATCTGCAGGACGGCATGGCGGAAATGGCCTGCCTGGTGGTGCACCAGGAATGGCAGGGCGCCGGCGAGGGCGAGATGCTGCTGCGCCACGCCGAACTGCGCGCCCGCGCGATGGGGGCGAAGCGCCTGTTCGTCCTGACGACACGGACGTCGCACTGGTTCATCAAGCGGGGCTTCGTGCAGGGCGGGGTCTCGGATCTGCCCAAGGAACGCCAGGCGCACTACAACCGTTCGCGCAATAGCATGATTTTCATAAAGAAACTCTAAGACGGGTACAATACCCGGTTGGTGAACGTTTTCAAGAAGGTGGCAGCATCATGGCACGCATGGTCCAATGCGCGAAACTCAAGCGCGAAGCGGAAGGGCTGGATTTTCCTCCGTATCCCGGTGAACTGGGGGTGCGGATCTGGAAAAATGTTTCAAAAGAGGCCTGGGCGCAATGGATGGACACCCAAACGCGCCTCGTCAATGAGAATCGGCTGAATCTCGCGGATTCGCGGGCGCGGAAGTATCTGCAGCAGCAGATGGAAAGCTTTCTGTTCGAGGGCGTGGACGTCGAGGCGCAAGGCTACGTGCCGCCGCCGGCGTGATCGGTTCGCTGGCCGCCGCGCCCGTTGCTTGTCGTCCGGCGGCCCGCGTTCCATGACGGCGAGTCAGGAGTTCTCGTCGTCCTCGAGCGACTCGCCCCGCGCCAAGCGCTCCGTGTTCTTGATGCCCCTGTGGCGCACGTCGTCCCCCCGCACCATATAGATGACGCGCTCCGACATGTTCTTCGCATGGTCGCCGATGCGCTCCAGCGCCCGCGCAATGAAGATCAGGTCGATCGAATGAGAAATCGTGCGCGGGTCCTCGATCATGTACGTGATGATGTGCCGCAACGACCCCTTCCATTCCTTGTCGACTTCCTTGTCGTTGCGCACCACCCTCGCGGCATGGACGGGATCCATGCGCGCGAAGGCGTCCAGGCAATCGCGGATCATGGCCGTGACGAAGCTTGCCATGTGGCGCAGCTCGACCACCGGCTCGTAATGCCCATAGCCGTTGGACTCATGCAGGCGGCGCGCGATCTTGGCGATTTTCTCGGCCTCGTCGCCCGAGCGCTCCATGTCGGTCAGCATCTTGGACACCGAAAGCAGCAGGCGCAGATCGCCCGCCGTCGGCTGGTTGCGCGCGATCAGGAGCCCGATGCGCTCATCGATCTCGACCTCCAGGCGATTGACTTCCTTCTCGCGCTCGCGCACCTGGTCGATCAGGTCGGGATCGCCGGATACCAGCGCCTCCATCGCGTCCCGGACCATGGACTCGACCAGGCCGCCCATCTGCAGGAAAAGCGAACGGGTGGTTTCCAGGTCGGAATGAAATTGCTTGTTGGTATGCTCGGACATGTCAGCCTTCGATCACAGCGTGGTATGGGGAAAAAACAGCGTATCACCCCATGAGTGTATCAGCCAAATATTACGTATTCATGACGGGTTTTTCGTCAGTTGTCGCACGCCCTGCTGGGTCGACATCAAGACCACGTCGGCCCCCGCGATGGCGAACAGGCCGCAGCACACCACGCCCGGAATATTGTTGAGCTCGGCCTCGAAGCGCGCCGGCGCGTCGATGGCGAGGCCCGAGACGTCGAGGATCTGGCAGCCATTGTCGGTGACGTAGCCCTCGCGCAGCGCCGGCTTGCCGCCCAGCGCGGCCAGGCGGCGCGCCACGACCTCGCGCGCCATCGGGATGACCTCGACCGGCAGCGGGAATTTGCCGAGCACCCGCACCAGCTTGGACTCGTCGACGATGCACAGGAACCGCTCGGCCACCGAGGCGACGATCTTCTCGCGGGTCAAGGCGCCGCCCCCGCCCTTGATCATGTTCAGCTCGTGATCGACCTCGTCGGCGCCGTCCACGTACCATGGCATGGACGGGATTTCGTTCAGGTCGAAGACCGGGATGCCCAGCGCCGCCATGCGCGCCGAGCTGCGTTCGGAACTGGATACGGCGCCGCGGAAACGATGCTTGTGCGGCGCCAGGGCGTCGATGAACAGGTCGACGGTCGAGCCGGTACCGACGCCGAGCACGGTGGACGGCGTCAGTTGCGGCAGCACGAATTCGATGGCCGCGGCGGCGGCGTTCCGCTTGAGTTCTGTCTGGGTGAGCATGAGTGGGATCCTTCTATTTGGCGAAGCGCTCGCCGAATCTCTTTTCGGAAAAGCCGACGCCCACGCCGCCCTCGGCATCGACGGCGACCGGCCGCCGGACCAGCGCGGGGAATTCCGCGATCAGGTCCAGCCACTGTTCGGGCGTGGCCGGCGACTTGCGGACGTCCGGCAGATTGCGCCAGGTCATGGAGGCGCGATTGACGAGTTTTTCCCAGCCGCCCAGCGCATCGGCCCAGGCCCGCAGGCTGTCCGGCGGCACGGGGTGGTCGCGGTAATCGGTGAACGTGAACGGAACGCCGTTGTGCTCCAGCCAATCCATGGCCTTGACGCAGGTGCTGCACTTCTTCAAGCCATAAAGCCGCAGGGTTTGCATGGAATTTCCTTTTGACGCCGATTTCTAGCCGGTTTCGCTGCGCCGCTGCATGCGGTTCGCCACGACCACGAAGATGCCGACCAGCAATATGAACAGCGTGGCCAGGGCGTTGATTTCGGGCTTCAGGCCCAGGCGCACGCGCGAGAAGATTTCAAGCGGCAAGGTGGTGTAGCCCGGCCCCGACAGGAAGGACGCGATCACGACGTCGTCCAGCGACAGCGTGAAAGCCAGCAGCCAGCCCGCCATGAGCGCGGGGAAGATCAGCGGCAGGGTGATGCGGAAGAACACCCTGAGCGGCGTGGCGCCCAGGTCCAGCGCGGCCTCTTCCAGCGAGCGGTCGAGGTCGCGGATGCGCGACTGGATGATGACCGCCACGTAGGCCATGCACAGCGTCACGTGTCCCACCCAGATGGTGAACACCCCGTTGCCGTCGGGCCACCCCAGCAGGTCGCTGAGCTCGACGAACATCAGCAGCAGCGATATGCCCAGGACGACTTCCGGGATCACCAGAGGCGCGCTGACCATGCCGATATAGACGGAAAAGCCGCGAAAGCGCCCCATGCGCGCCAGCACGTAGCCGGCCCAGGTGCCGATCACCACCGCGGTGGTGGCCGTCATGGCCGCGATCAGCAGCGACAGGCGCGCGGCGCTGAGCAGCGCCTGGTCGTTGAAGAGCTCCACATACCATTTGAATGAGAACCCCGTCCAGGACGTCATCATCGATGAGTCGTTGAACGAGAAAGCCATCAGGCACAGTATGGGGATATAGAGGAAAGCGTAGCCCAGCGTCAGCGTGACGGCTCGCAGGATGGGATCAGGCCTGGTCATTTCGCCCCCGTCTTACGGTTTTCCATCTGCTTGACCTGGTTGTACTGGAACAGGACGAGCGGAACCAGCAGCAGCAGGACCATGACGCAGGTGACCGCCGCCGCCATCGGCCAGTCGGCATTGTTGAAGAATTCCGTCCACATGACCCGCCCCATCATCAGCGTATCGGCGCCGCCCAGCATCTCGGGAATCACGTATTCGCCGACCGAGGGGATGAACACCAGCAGGCCCCCGGCGACCACGCCGGGCATGGACAGGGGCAGCGTCACGCTGAGGAACGCCCGCCAGGGCCGCGCGCCCAGGTCGTAGGCCGCCTCGAGCAGGCGGACGTCGAGCTTGACCAGGTTCGCGTACAGCGGAAGGATGAAGAAAGGCAGATAGGCGTAGACCAGGCCGATGTATACCGCGACGTCGGTGCGGTAGATTTCGAGCGGGGTGTCGATGAGGCCCAGCCAGATGAGGAAGTTGTTCAACAGGCCGTCGTTGCGCAATATGCCCACCCAGGCATACACGCGCAGCAGCAGCGAGGTCCAGAACGGCAGGATGACGCCCAGCAGCAGCAGGTTGCGCAGCGACGGCCGCGAGCGCGCAATGTAGTAGGCCATGGGATAGCCGATCAATGCGCAGCACAGCGTGGTCAGCGCCGCCATCTTGACCGAGTTCAGATAGGTGGCGATGTACAGGCTGTCGCTGAACAGCAGCGCGTAGCCCCTGAGGCTGAGCGCCAGCGTCAGGGTTTCGTCTTTCAGCTGCGTCAGCGCCGTGTAGGGCGGCACGCCGAACTTCAGGTCGGCGAAGCTGATCTTCAGCACCAGCAGGAAGGGCACCAGCAGGAACAGCGCCAGCCACAGGAAAGGCGGGCCGATGGCCAGCAGGCGCCTCGCGGGAAGGTCGCGCCAGGATAGCCGCTTCATGATGACAAGACGGTTGCGCTGTCGTCCGACCAGGCCACATAGACCTCGTCGTCTATGCCGGGGGCGTCGGCCTGCGCCAGCACCAGGCTGGGCACGGTGGCTTCGACGACCTGGCCGGCGTCCAGCCGGACCTGGTAGCGGGCATAGCCGCCCATCCAGGCCACGTGGCTCACCAGGCCGTGGCTCCAGTTGGAGTCGCTCTCGGGCTGCTCGCGCAGCACGCGGATGTTTTCCGGCCGGATGGAAACATGGACTTCCATGCCCAGCGGCTCGCTGACCCCGTGGCTGACGTACAGCGGGCGGGCCAGCTCGGCGCTTTCGATCAGGACGTGGTCGGGCTCGTCGACCACGATGGTGCCGGTGAAGAGGTTCGTGGACCCGATGAAGCCGGCGACGAAGCGCGAATTCGGAAAGGCGTAGACGTCTTGCGGCGTGCCGCACTGGACGATCTGGCCTTCGCTCATGACGGCGAGCCGGTTGGCCATGATCATGGCCTCTTCCTGGTCGTGCGTGACCATGATGCAGGTGACGCCCACCTGGTCCAGTATCTTGACCAGTTCGATCTGCGTTTTCTGGCGTATCTGCTTGTCGAGCGCGGACATGGGCTCGTCCAGCAGCAGCAGCTTGGGGCGCTTCACCAGGCTGCGCGCCAGGGCGACCCGCTGCTGCTGCCCGCCGGAAAGCTGATGGGGCTTGCGGCGGGCGAAGCCGGCCATCTGCACCAGGTCGAGCGCCTCGAACACGCGCTCGTTGATTTCATGCTTGGGCACGCCCTCTTGCTTGAGCCCGAACGCCACATTGGCCTCGACCGTCATGTGCGGGAACAGCGCATACGACTGGAACATCATGTTCACGGGCCGGCGGTAGGGCGGCAGGCGGGTGATGTCTTCGTTGTCGAGGAAGATGCGCCCCGAGGTCGCTTCCTCGAAGCCGGCCAGCATGCGAAGCAGCGTCGATTTCCCGCAGCCCGAACTGCCCAGCAGGGCGAACATTTCGTGGCGGCGCACGGACAGGTTCACGGACCGCACCGCGACCGTGTCCCCGTAGATCTTGACGACGTCCTCGACGCGGACGAACTCGTCCGCATCCCCGGACCAGGAAGGCGCCGCGGGTCGAATATCGGCCATGATGATCAGCGCCCCGACTTGAGTTCCGCCCACATCCGCGTCTGCAGGCGCTGCACCGGCAGAGGCTGGGGCTTGATGACGTACAGGGTCTTGGCGACCTCGGCGGGCGGATAGATCATGGGGTTCTCCGCGACGTCCTTGACCACGTGCTTGCGGGCCTCTTTGTTGGCGTTGGGGTAGAACATCACGTTGGTGATGGCCGCGTGGACCTCGGGCGTCTCGATGTAATTGATGAAGGCGTGGGCCTCGTCGACGTTCGCGGCGTCCTTGGGGATGGCCATGGTGTCGAACCAAGCGGGCGCGCCGCCGGCGGGGATGTAGTAGTCGATTTTATAGCGCTTGCCGGCTTCCTTGGCGCGATGGGCGGCGATCATGACGTCGCCCGAAAAACCGTAGACCATGCACAGGTCGCCCGCCGCCAGTTCGTCGATATAGCCGGAAGAGCTGAACTGCCGGATGTAGGGCCGTATGGACTTGAGCAGGGCCAGCGCCTGCTTGTAGTCGTCGGCGTTGCTGCTGTTGGGGTCCTTGCCCAGGTAATGCAGCACGGCCGGGAAGACCTGCGCGGCTTCGTCCAGCATGGAAATGCCGCAGCCCTTGAGCCTTTCGGCGTTCTCGGGCTTGAACAGCATGTCCCAGCTGCCCAGGTCGGCGTCCTGGCCCAGGATTTCCCTGACCTTGGTCACGTTGTAGCCCAGGCCGTTGGTGCCATAGCCCCAGGGAACCAGGTACTGGTTGCCGGGGTCCACGGCGGCGACGATGTCCATGATGTCCTGGTCCAGGTACTTCCAGTTCGGAATCTTGGATTTGTCCAGCTTCTGGAACAGGCCGCCCTCGATCTGCCGGGCCGCGTAATGGGTGGACGGCACCACCACGTCGTAGCCGGACTTGCCGGTCAGCAGCTTGGCCTGCAGGGTGTCGTTGCTGTCGTAGACGTCGTAGCGCGCCTTGATGCCCGTTGCCTTTTCGAAGCCGGAAATCGTGTCGGGCGCCGTGTATTCCGCCCAGTTATAGACGTTCACGACCTTGCCTTGCGCCGTCGCGGAAGACGTCGCCATGACAAGAGCCGTACCCATGATCAGTGCGCTCACCGTGAGTTTCATTGCTAGCCTCCCAAAATACACAAAGCCAAAAGGCGTGATGATAAAGCTTTTTCCGGCTAGAGTGGGCCCCGAGTCCGGGACAGCAGATCATAGGCAGCATTGAGCTCGTTCCACCACTGCAGGCCGCTGTCGCCGGCCAGCTTGACGAGCGACCGGCGCAGCCGCAGCAAATTGGCCCGCCTGCGCTCCTGGGACAGCACCGCCCTGCGGCTTTTGTCGAAATCGATCAGCCAGACCTTGCCCTGCGCGTCCAGCAAAATATTGTAGGCGTTCAAGTCGGCGTGCCAGACGCCGGCCTCGTGCATGGCGAAAATCGCCAGGGCGACGTCGGCATGACGCCCGTCGAGCGCCTGGGGCAGCGGACGCGCATCGGGAATGCGCTCGGTCAGCAGCGCCGCCGTGTAGGTGAGCCCGCGGCGCCAGTACGCCGCGGCCAGCGGCCGGGGCACGGCCAGGCCGCGCTGGCGCATGTAGCGCAGCAATTCGGCTTCGGCGAAAGAGCGCGTGCGCTCCGCGCCCGCCCACAGATAGCGATCGGCGCTGAGCCTGGCCATCAGGCCGCCGCGCCGGTAGCGCCGCAGCACGGCCTCGCCGAATTCGCCTTTCACGTACCAGGCGGCCTGCCGGCCGCCCTGCCCCACGGCCACGGCCTCCAGCCCGTTCGAGGCGGGATCGACCAGGCCGCCCCCGGGCGCGGAAATACGCCGCGCGTCGTAGCGCAGCATGCCGCCCTTCAGCGCGAGATCGCGGAATTCGATCGGCGCTTCCTGCGTGTTCATGACGTCCCCCGCAAGGAAGCGAGCGGCGGCGTCTTCAGCACGCCGGCCAGCGCCGCGCCGCCGCCCGCGAGCGAGACGGCCAGCCCCGCCGCCATGCCGGCGGCCCAGGGCCACCATGGCACGCCCAGGGGAAAATCAAAGACATAATGCGCCAGCAGCGCGGCGACGCCCACCGCGGCGAAGGCGGCCATCAGCCCCGCCATGGCGCCGATGATGGACAGCTCCACCCGGAGGGCGTGCTTCAGCTGCCGCGCATTGGCGCCGAGCGCGCGCAGGATGGCGACCTCGTGCATGCGCTCGTCGCGCGTGGAGAACAGGCTGGCCCCCAGGACCAGGGCGCCCGCCAGGACGGCGAAGATGAACAGGAACTGCACCGCCTGCACGGCGCGGCCCAGTATGTGCTCGACCTGCCCCAGTATGGAGCCGATGTCGAACAGCGTCAGGTTGGGGAACTGCCGCAGCAGCCGCTGCCCCAGGTCGCCATGCCGGGCCGGGTCGAGGTGTATGGACGTGATGTAGGTGGCCGGGGCGTCCCGCAGGGCGGCCGGGCTGAGCAGGGCGAAGAAGTTGGCCTCGAAGGAGTCCCAGTCCACCTTGCGCAGCCCGCTGACGGTCACTTCCACGCTCTGCCCCGCCACGTCGAAGCTCATGGTGTCGCCGACCGCGATGCCCAGTGTCTTGGCCAGCCCGCTTTCCAGGGCGACCTCATGCCCGTCGGGATCCAGCCAGCGCCCCGCCGTGATGCGGTTGCTTGCCGGCAGGGCACGGGCATGGGACAGGTTGAATTCCCGGTCCACCATGCGCTTGGCCCGGTCGTCCTGGTAGTGGTCCGCATCCACGGGCTGCCGGTTGATCGCGACCAGCCGGCCCCTGATCATGGGCGCGAGGACCGGGTCGGCGACGCCGGCCGCGCCCAGGGCCTGGACCACCGCCTCGCGCTGGTCCGGCTGGATATTGATCACGAAGGTGTTGGGCGCGTCGGGCGGCAAGGTGTTTTGCCAGCCCCGCAGCAAATCGTTGCGCATCAGCGCAAGCAGCAGCAGGATCATCAAGCCCATGGACAGCGCGCACAGCTGCGTGACCGTCAGGCCGCGCCGCCGCGCCATGCCGGCCAGCGCGAATCGCAGCGAAGGCGAGCCGGCCAGGCGCTTGCGCACGGCATCGAGCGCGCGCAGCAGCGCCCAGGCCAGGGCGGCGAAGGCCAGCGCCGAGGCCAGGAAACCGCCTCCGACGATGAAGCTGAGCGTGAGGTCGCCCGACATCCACCAAAGCAGCAGCAGGAAGGCGGCGGCCCCCATGGCATAGGCCGGTCCCCGCCGGACCGGCGACAGCGGGAGGTCGCTGCGCAATACCCTGATGGGCGGCACGCGAGGCAGCCCCGCCAGCGGCGGCAGGGCGAAGCCCAGTAAGAGCAGCAGGCCGGCGGCCAGGCCTTGCAGGGCCGGCAGCGCCCCGGCGTCCGGCAGGCTGGTCTTCAGCCATTCGGAGACGATCGCCACCAGCCCCTGGTGGGCGAGAAAGCCCGCCACGCAGCCCGCCGCGCCGGCCGCCAGGCCCAGCACGGTGAATTCCACCCACAGCATGGCGGACAGCTGGCGGGTGCGCGCGCCCAGGCAGCGCATGACGGCGATGCCGTCATGGTGGCGCCGGCTGAAGCGCCGGGCGGCCAGGGCAATGGCGACGGCCGCGATCACCACGGTGAGCATGGCGACCAGGAGCAGGAAATTCTTGGCGCGCGCCAGCGTGCGCTGTATTTCAGGGCGGCTGCTTTCCAGCGTGCTGATGCGCTGCCCGCGCTGCAGCCGGCGCTCGACCCAGGAACGGAAGCCGTCGACCGCGCCGGCCTCGCCCGCCACCAGCAGCTGATGGCTGATGCGGCTGCCGGGGGCCACGAGCCCGGTGGCGGGCAGATCGTCCGCGCGCATCAGCAGGCGCGGCGCCACGTTGATGAAGCGCATGCCGCGGTCGGGCTCATAGGCGATGATGCGCCCGATCTTCAAGTGCGCATCGCCCACGGCCACGCGGTCGCCCACGTTCAGCCCGAGCAGGTTCAGCAGCTGGCCGTCGACCCATGCCTCCCCCGGCGCGGGGCCATGCCCGGCGGTCTGCGCCGCCCCGTCGGGGGCGGCGGCCACGCGCAATTCCCCGCGCAAGGGATAGAGGTCGGTGACGGCCTTCAAGGCGACGAGCTGGGCGTGTTCGCCGCTGCTGGCCATGGAGGGGAACTGCAGAGTCTGGACCACCCGCAGGCGCCGCTCGGCCGCTTCCCGCAGGAACTCGGCCGGGATGGGGGCGTCGGCGTCGATGGCCAGGTCGCCGCCGAGCAACTGGCCCGAGTCCCGCTGCAGGGCGCGGTCCAGCCGGTCGGCCAGGAAACCGACCGCCGTCACCGCCGCGACGGCCAGGATCAGGGCCAGCAGGAGCAGCCGCAGCTCGCCCGAGCGCCAGTCGCGCCGCAGCGCCCGCAGGCCGAGCAGAAAGTGGGACAGGAAAATAGGCATGGGATCAGGTCTTCACGAGCAGGAGCACCATGATAACAAGCAGCATGCAGGCGAAGATCAGCTTCAGCCTGGGCTCGGGCAGCGCATAGGCCAGCCTGACGCCGTAAGGCACCATCAGGACGCTGCCCAGCGCAAGCGGAATGCCGATCAGCCAGTCGGCCTGCCCGTGCGCGGCGTAGGTGGACAGCGCCACGAAGGTGCTGGGTATCATCATGGTCAGGGCCAGCGCCTGCGCGCTGGTCTGGCTCAGGCGGAACATCGTGGTCAGGATGGGAATCACCAGCACCGAGCCGCCGACTCCGAATATGCCGCCCGTCATGCCGGCGATCATGCCGATCAGGGCGAACCAGGCCGAATGGTAGTCCTCCGGCCGGCGCAGGCCGCCGGGGCGGACGGCCTTGCGGCGCTTGCGGGAGCTCTGGTGGAAGTAGAACATCGCGATGCACAGGACGAAACCGGCGTAGACGCGGCGCAACAGGACGGGTTCTATGCCCAGCGCGACCTGCGCGCCCAGCCAGGTGAAGACCATCGCCCCGGCCGCGCCGGCGCCGGCGGCGCGCAGGTCGACCTTGTCGTGCTGGTTGTATTTGCGCACCGTCAGCAGTACGGCGGGCGCGACCATGATCAAGGCCGTGCCCTGGGCCGCCTGCTGCTCCATGCCCAGGACCAGGCCCAGGAGCGGGATCGCCAGCAGCCCCCCGCCTATGCCCAGCACACCGCCGGTGAAGCCGATGAGCGCCCCCACCGCCAGGCAGGCCGGAATCAGCACATGCCATAAAGACGCGTAGTCCACTCAGCCGGCCTCGCGCAAACGTGAAATGGCGTCGCCGACGCGGTCGACGGCCCAGATCTCCAGCCCTTCGATGGCCTGCCGGGGCGCGTTCGCCTTGGGGATGAGGGCGACGCTGAACCCCAGCTTGGCGGCTTCGCGCAGGCGCTCCTGCCCCCGGGGCGCCGGGCGGATCTCGCCGGCCAGGCCGACCTCGCCGAACACCACCAGGCCGGGCGGCAGAGGCCTGTTGTTGAGCGAGGACATGATGGCCAGGAGCACCGCGAGATCCGCCGCCGGTTCGGTGATCTTCACGCCCCCGACCGCATTGACGAAAACGTCCTGGTCGAAGGTGGCCACGCCGGCGTGCCGGTGCAGCACCGCCAGCAGCATGGCCAGGCGGGTGGATTCCAGTCCGACGGACAGCCGGCGCGGATTCGGGCTGTGGGCGCTGTCGACCAGCGCCTGGATCTCGACCAGCAAGGGGCGCGTGCCCTCCTGGGTGGCCATGACGCAGGAGCCCGGGACGTTCTTCTCGTGCTGGGACAGGAACAGGGCCGAGGGATTGGCAACGCCGCGCAGGCCGCGGTCGGTCATGGCGAAGACGCCCAGTTCGTTGACGGCGCCAAAACGGTTCTTGAAGGCGCGGATCAGCCGGAACGAGGAATGCGTATCGCCCTCGAAATAGAGCACGGTGTCCACGATGTGCTCCAGCACGCGGGGGCCGGCCAGGGTGCCGTCCTTGGTGACGTGCCCGATCAGGACGATGGCGACGCCCGTCTGCTTGGCCAGGCGGGTGAGCTGAGCGGCGCATTCGCGCACCTGCGAGACCGAGCCCGGCGCGGCGCTCAGTTCGCCGGAATAAAGCGTTTGTATCGAATCGATGACGGCGACGGCGGGCTTTTGCTCGTCCAGGGCCGCCATGATGGCTTCCAGCCGGATCTCGGCCAGCAGGTCGACCCCGCCCGTGGCCAGCTCCAGCCGGCGCGCCCGCAAGGCCACCTGTTCGGCGGATTCTTCGCCGGTCACGTAGAGCACCTTGGCCGCCCGCGACAGCGAGACCAGCGCCTGCAACAGCAAGGTGGACTTGCCTATGCCCGGGTCGCCTCCGATCAGGACCACGGCGCCGGGCACCAGGCCGCCGCCCAGCACGCGGTCGAATTCGGCGATGCCCGTGGGCTGCCGGGGCAATTCGCGCGCTTCGATTTCGGCGAGGCTGCGCACGGGGCTGGCGCCCGCCAGCGGCGCGAAGCGATGCGCCGGCGCCGCGGATTCACGGGTTTCCTGCAGGGTGTTCCAGGCGCCGCAATGGGGGCACTTGCCTTCCCATTTGGGGCAGCTTCCCCCGCAATCGCTGCATACGAATGAAGTTTTAGACTTGGCCATCGCCCGAGTTTAACCGGCGCGGACGGGATCGGAGGGCGGGACGGAGCCCCTTCAGCGCCCCGCCAGGCTGCCGCCGCCGTCCACGCCCAGCACCTGCCCTGTGATGAAGCCGGCCTCGTCGCCGAGAAGGAAGGTGACCGCCGCGGCGACGTCCGCCGGCGACCCCAGCCGGCCCATGGGGATGGACGCCAGCGCCTTTTTCTCGGCCTCGCTGCCGGCGGGGTGGCCGTCGCGGAAGAGTTCGGTTTCGATGGGGCCCGGCGAGACGGCATTGACGGTGATGCCGTAGGGCGCCAATTCCAGCGCCCAGGTGCGCGTGCAGCCGATGAGCGCGCTCTTGGCCGCCGAATAGCTGCTGCGGTTGACGCCGCCGTGGGTGGCACGGCTGCAGATGTTGACGATGCGCCCTTCCTTGCGGGCCTTCATGGACGCGACGAACGTCTGCGTGACCTGGACGGCCACCCGCACGTTGAGGTCGAACACCTGGTAGAGCGAGCCCAGGTCGATTTCGCCCAGGGGTTCGGGCCGGACCATGCCCACATTGTTGACCACCGCGTCGACCGGGTATTTTTCGCGGATGACGCGCAGCATGTCTTCGGTTTCGCCGGCATTGCTGAGATCACAGGAATACAGATAGCCGGGAAAATCGATGTCCTGCGTATTGCGCGCCAGCCCCACGACATGGCAGCCCAGATCGGCGAGCCGCTGGCTGATGGCCCAGCCTATTCCCTTGGTCGCACCCGTCACCAGTACACACTTGTTCTTCACGCGATTTCCTCGATTCTGGGATTCATCAGATGCATCGGTGTGTTCAAACCGCAAATTTTGGCACACGCGGCGCGATTGCGCACAACAATTCGTAGCCTATGGTGCCCGCCGCCCTGGCGACTTCGTCGACCGAGGGCCCGCCCTCGCCCCACAGGACGACGCGGCTGCCCACGCGGGCCTGCGGCACGGGCGTGAGGTCGACCATGAGCATGTCCATGGAAACGCGGCCCAGCAAGCGGGTGCGCACGCCGTCCACCGTGACCGGCGTGCCGGTGCCGGCATGGCGCGGATAGCCGTCGGCATAGCCGCAGGCCGCCACGCCGATGCGCATGCCGGCGGGGGCGGTGAAGGTATAGCCATAGCCCACCGAGGCGCCGGCAGGCAGGTCGGCGATGCTGATCAGCTTGGCCGCCAGGGTTTGCGCCGGCAGCAGCCCGAGCTCCTGCGCCGAACGGCCGCCGAAGGGCGAGCCCCCGTACAGGCAGATGCCGGGGCGCACCCATTGGTCCTGGTCGGCCGGCAGCGCGGGCCACAGCGTGGGCGTGAGCGTCGCGGCGGAATTGCACAGGCTGAGCGCCCCCGGCAGGCCGCGGGTCGCTTCCAGGAAAAGGGCCAGCTGCCGGCTGGTGGCCTCCGGGTCGTCGTCGGCCCGGGCGAAATGGCTCATTTTGCCGACGATGTTGACGATGCCGCGCTCATGCAGCGCCTGCAGGCGGCCGAAGGCGTCGCGATACTGGCCGGGCGCGAAGCCCAGGCGGTTCATGCCGCTGTTCAGCTTGACGAAGACGTCCAGCGGCCGGGACACCTTGGACGCGGCCAGGATGTCGATCTGTTCCCGGCAGTGCACGGTCGATGCCAGCCGATACCGGTCGAGCACGGCGACGTCGGCCGGTTCGAACAGGCCTTCGAGCAGCAGCAGGGGCTTGGCCCAGCCCAGGTCGCGGCACAGCACAGCTTCGTCGAAATCCAGCATGGCCAGGCCGTCGGCCTGCGCGAAGGCCGGCACCGCGTTCCGCACCCCGTGGCCGTAGGCATCGGCCTTGATGACCGCCCAGATGTTCGGGCGCTTGCGGCCGTCGCGCGTGCACGCGGCTTCCAGCCCGCGCCCGACGGCGGCCAGGTTGTGGGTCAGGGCGGACAGGGATATCGTCGCCGAAATAGGACGAGGCATGGCAGCTCCAGAATAGAATGGTGAAGTCTAAACCAAGACGAGGCGCATGACGACCTTGACTTATACTGCGCAGCTATGGCCGTCGACCACTACGAGAACTTCCCCGTCGCCTCCCTGCTGCTGCCGCGCCGCCTGCGCGCGGCGGTCACTGATATCTACCGCTACGCCCGCAGCGCGGACGACATCGCCGATGAAGGCGACGCGGCGCCCGAACAGCGGCTGCGGCAGCTGGCGGCCTATCGCGAAGCGCTGGCGCAGATCGGCGGCGGGCGCTTGCCGCCGGACCACCCGCTGGGCGCGGTCTTCGAGCCGCTGTCCGGCACCATCCGCCGGCACGCCCTGCCCCTGCAGCCCTTCTACGACCTGATTTCCGCCTTCGAGCAGGACGTCACGGTGCAGCGCTACGACGGCCTGCCCCAGCTGCTGGACTACTGCCGGCGCTCCGCGAACCCGGTCGGCCGCCTGATGCTGCACCTGTACGGGCGGGCCGACTCCGGCAACTTCGAATGCGCCGACGCGATCTGCACCGGGCTGCAGCTGGCCAACTTCTGGCAGGACGTGGCCATCGATTGGCGCAAGAACCGCCTGTACATCCCTTTGGACGCCTTCGAGCGCCATGGCCTCGCGCCGGACTACATCGGGCGCAGGATGGCGGGCGGGCCCGGGCGGGACGCCGCCGATGCGGCCTGGCAGGCGTTGATGCGCGAGCAGGTCGGCCTGGCGCGGCGCATGCTGCGCTCGGGCATGCCGCTCACCGGGCGCCTGCCGGGCCGCATCGGCTTCGAGCTCAAGCTGGTCGTCCACGGCGGCCTGCGTATCCTGGAACGCCTGGACCAATTACACTACGACATATTCCAACACCATCCGACGCTTGAAAAACGCGATTGGATATTGCTCCTGTGGCGCGCGCTGCGGCCCCTTTCCTAGCGCCCGGGGCGGCACGCCACATCCCACGGTGACCACCAAGCATGACACCCGACGAATACTGCCAGAACAAGGCCGCCCAAAGCGGTTCGAGCTTTTATTACTCTTTTCTGTTCCTGCCGCCGGAACGGCGCAAGGCCATCACCGCCCTGTACGCCTTCTGCCGCGAAGTCGATGACGTCGTCGACGAATGCGAGGAGCACTCGGTGGCGCGCATGAAGCTCGCATGGTGGCGCAGCCAGATCGAAGACATGTACGCCGGCCGCGCCGACCACCCCGTCATGCGCGCCCTGGCGCCGCACGTGCAGCCCTACGGGCTGGACGCCGACCGCCTGTACGCCGTCGTGGAAGGCATGGAAATGGACCTGGACCACGCCCGCTATGCCGACTGGCCCGAGCTGCGCAAATACTGCTGGCATGCGGCCGGCGTGGTGGGCGAGCTCTCGGCCGGCATCTTCGGCTACACCCGCCCCGAAACCCTGGAGTACGCCGAGAAGCTGGGCCTGGCCTTCCAGCTGACCAACATCATCCGCGACGTCGGCGACGACGCGCGGCGCGGGCGGATCTACCTGCCCCAGGAAGACTTGCGTGCCTTCAACGTCAGCGCGGCGGACATCCTGAACCGGCGGTACAGCGACAACTTCGCGGCGCTGATGCGCTTCCAGACGGATCGGGCCCGGCAGTATTATCGCGAAGCCATGCGGGCGCTACCCGAGGAAGACCGTCGCGCGCAACGGCCCGGTCTCTTGATGGCCGCCATCTACCACACCCTGCTGCACGAGATCGAGCGCGATCAGTGGCGGGTGCTCGACCAGCGCATCTCGCTCACGCCCATACGCAAATTCTGGCTGGCATGGAAAACCTGGGTGGGCGGCGGCCGCGGGCTGGTGCGCCGCCTCGGCCGGTGAGGCTTGCCGTGGTGGGCGGCGGCTGGGCCGGCCTGGCCGCCGCCGTCCGCCTGCGGCGGGCCGGCCATGGCGTCGTCGTGTATGAATCCTCCGCCACGCCCGGCGGGCGGGCGCGCCGCGTGCCGTGGCGGCCGGGGGTCGACATCGACAACGGCCAGCACATCCTGCTGGGCGCCTATGCCGCCACGCTGGGCCTCATGCGCGATCTCGGGCTGGACGCCGGGGCCGCCTTCCACCGCATGCCGCTGGCCATCGAATCGGCGGACGGCGGCTTCCGCCTGAAAACGCCCGGCATCGCCGCGCCCTTCCATCTCCTGGCCGGCATATTGTCCGGGCGCGGCATGCGCGCCACGGAACGCCTGTCGCTCATGCGCGCCGTGGCCGCCCTGCGCCTGCGCGGGTGGCGCATGCCGCCCGGCGCCACCGTCGGCGACTGGCTGCTCGCAACCCGGCAATCGCCGCACATGGTCGAGCGCCTCTGGCGGCCGCTCTGCGTGGCGGCCCTGAACACCCCGCCGGACCAGGCATGCGCCGGGCTGTTCGCCCGCGTGCTGCGCGACAGCCTGGGCGGCCGGCGCGAGGCGACCGACATGCTGCTGCCGCGCGTCGACCTGTCGGCCTTGTGGCCCGACCAGGCCGTGCGCCGCCTGGCCGCGGGCCCGGACGGTGCGTCCGCCTGGCGGCCGTCGCACACCGTGCGGCAGCTGGCGGCGGGCGCCGGCCACGTCGAAGTGGACGGAGAATCCTACGACGCCGTCGTGCTGGCCGGAAACGCGGCATCCGTCCGAACGCTGCTGGCGCAGCTGCCCCGCCGGCCCGGCGGCGAGGATTACCTGGGCATGCTGTCGGCCTTCGCCTATCTGCCCATCGCCACGCTCACGCTGCAGCTGAAAGCGGCCTGGCCCGACTCCAGCCCCATGCTCTTGCTGCGGGAAGACCCCGCGCGCCTGCACTTCGGCCAATGGCTGTTCAACCGGCGGGCGTATGCCGCCCCCGGGACGCCGGCGGCCGCCGCGCTGCTGCACGTCGTCGTCAGCGACGCACGCGCCCTGATGGAGCACGACCGCCCGACCGTGATCGCGCGCATCATCGACCAGGTCCGCGAACAGACGCGCGCCCGCGCGCGCCTGCCCGAGGTCCTGGGGCACCATCTCATTGTTGAAAAACGCGCCACCTTCGCCGCCCTGCCCGGTCTGCGCCGCCCGCCCAACACCACGCCCTGGCCGCGCGTCTGGGCGGCGGGCGATTGGACGGATACGTCTTATCCGGCGGTTCTGGAGGGCGCGGTGATCAGCGGGAACCGCGCGGCCGAGGAATTGATGGCGTCGAGGGATCTCGGGGGCTAAGGCCCGTCAACGCCAGAAGGCGGGCGCCACGCGAGGCGTGACCCTTCGCCTCCCCTCTTTACTTCAGCCCGCGCAGCGTGGCGAACCCGGCCGCCGTCAACAGCAGGCTGCCGAACAGGCTGGCGCCGGCATAGAGCAGCGCCTGCCCGAACTCGCCGCGTTCGAGCAAGCCGTAGACCTCGCCGGAAAACGTGGAAAACGTCGTCAGGCCGCCCAGGAAGCCGGTGATGAGGAATAGCCGCAGCCAGGCCGGCACTTCCGGCCACTGCAGCAGCACCGCGAGGATCAGCCCGACCAGATAGCCGCCGGCCAGGTTGGCCGCCAACGTGCCCCAAGGCAAGGCCGCATGCGCGGTATTCAGCCACAAACCCAGCAGCCAGCGCAGCACCGCGCCGATGGCCGCACCCACGCCGACCGCCAGGAAATGCCCGAAGGTCAGCATGATGCGCCCCGATCAGGCCTGGGCCGCCACGTGGCGCTTGATGTAGTCGCGCACCAGCTCGGCGTCGCAGTCCATGACCTCGACACGCTGCGGCAGCCGGGCCAGCCCCTGCAAATGCGCGGGGATGGGCGCGGGCTTGCCGATGGCTTCTTGGATGGTCTCGCCGAACTTGGCCGGCAAGGCGGTTTCGAGCACCAGCATGGGGATGCCCTCTTCCACATGGCCGGCGCCGACCTTGACGCCGTCGGCCGTGTGCGGGTCGATGAGCACCCCGGTTTCTTCATAGACCTGCCGGATGGTGGCCAGCCGGTCGGCATGGGTGCTGGCCCCGGCGACGAAACCGTAACGCGATTCGAACAAGGGCTTCAGGCCGCTGAGATCGAAGGCGCCGGTTTCGTCCAGCTGCTTCCAGCAGGCCTTGACCTTGCCGGCGTCCTGGTCCACGAGATCGAAGACGAAGCGCTCGAAGTTCGAGGCGCGGGAGATGTCCATGGACGGGCTGGACGTGGCGTGGGTCTGCTCGGCCGAACGCGGGCGGTAGACGCCGGTGCGGAAGAATTCTTCGAGCACGTTGTTCTCGTTGGTGGCCAGCACCAGGCGCCGGATCGGCAAGCCCATCCGGCGGGCGATGTGCCCGGACAGGATGTTGCCGAAATTGCCCGACGGGACCGTGAACGACACCTGCGCCCCCGCCGCCGTCGTGGCGCGCAGCCAGCCCCAGAAGTAATAGACCACCTGCGCGGCGATGCGCGCCCAATTGATGGAGTTGACGGCGCCCAGCCGGTAGCGCGACTTGAAGTCCAGGTCGCCCGCCAGCGCCTTGACGATGTCCTGGCAGTCGTCGAACACGCCCTTGAGCGCCAGGTTGTGGATGTTCTCGTCCTGCAGGGAATACATCTGGGCGCGCTGGAACTCGCTCATGCGGCCATGCGGCGACAGCATGAAGACGTTCACGCCGCGCTTGCCGCGCAAGGCGTATTCGGCGGCGGAACCGGTATCGCCGGACGTCGCGCCCAGGATGTTCAGCGTGGCGTTGCGCTTGCCCAGCACGTATTCGAAGACCTGGCCCAGGAACTGCATCGCCATGTCCTTGAAGGCCAGCGTCGGGCCTTCGGACAGGCCGAGCAGCGTCAGGCCGCGATTCAGCGGCTTCAGGGGCACGATTTGTTCGCTGCCGAACACCGAGGCGTTGTAGGCGGCCCGCGTCAGGGCCAGGAGGTCGTCGCGGGGAATGTCGTCGATGTACAGCCTCAGGATCTCCGCGGCCAGTTCGGCGTAGGAAAGCGCCCGCCAGGACTCCAGGGTGTCGGCATCGACGGCGGGAAAGCGCTCCGGCAGCGCGAGGCCGCCGTCGGGCGCCAGGCCTTCGAGCAGGATGTCGGAGAACGATTGCGGCGCCATGCCGCCGCGGGTGGAACGGTATTTCATATCAGGTGCTCCATGCGCAGGCGCGTGACGTCGGAATGCACGAAAGCCAGGGCGCCGATGCGCTGCAAGGCGCTGTCGATGTCGCCTTCGCGCGCCTCGTGCGTCAGGAAGATGATGTCGGCTTCGGTTTCGCCGTGCGGCTCCTGGATCATGGACCCTATGGAAATGCCGACGTCGGCCAGTATGCGGGCGATGTCGGCCAGTACGCCGGGGCGGTCCAGCACGCGCATGCGCAGATAATACGAGGAACGGACTTCTTCGATGGGCAGTATGGGCGTGTCGTCCAGCGCGTCGGGCTGGAAGGCCAGATAGGGAACCCGGTGCTCCGGGTCGGCCGTCTGCAGGCGGGTGACGTCGACCAGGTCGGCGACCACCGCGGACGCCGTGGGCAGCTCGCCGGCTCCCTGGCCGTAATACAGCGTGGGGCCGACCATGTCGCCGCTGACCAGCACCGCGTTCATGGCGCCTTCGACGTTGGCCAGCAGGCGCTCGGCGGGCACCAGGGTGGGGTGCACCCGCAGTTCGATGCCGTCGTTGCGCCGGCGCGTGAAGCCCAGCAGCTTGATGCGATAGCCCAGGCGCTCGGCATGGACGATGTCTTCGCGGGCCAGGCTGGAAATGCCCTCGATGTGGGCTTTGTCGAACTGCACCGGCACGCCGAACGCCAGCGAGGCAAGCAGCGTGAGCTTGTGCGCGGCGTCCACGCCCTCGATGTCGAAGGTGGGGTCGGCTTCCGCATAGCCCAGCCGCTGCGCTTCGGCCAGCACTTCATTGAAGGACAGCCCGCGCGCGCGCATTTCCGACAGGATGAAATTGGTCGTGCCGTTGATGATGCCGGCCAGCCACTGGATGCGATTGGCCGTCAGGCCTTCGCGTATCGCCTTGATGATGGGGATGCCGCCGGCCACGGCGGCTTCGAAGGCCACCATGACGCCTTTCTGGTGCGCGGCGGCGAAGATTTCATTGCCGTGCTTGGCCAGCAAGGCCTTGTTGGCCGTCACGACGTGCTTGCCCCGGGCGATGGCCTCCATGACCAGTTCGCGGGCCAGGGTGTCGCCGCCGATGATCTCGACGACGATGTCGATGTCGGGCCGGCGCACGACCTCGAAGCCGTCGCGGCAGACCTGCGCCTGGTCGCCCACCAGTTTTCTCGCCTTTTCGACGTCACGGACGGCGATGGCCGAGACCTCGATGCGCCGGCCGGCGCGGCGCGCGATCTCTTCGGCATTGCGCGTCAATACCTTCCAGGTGCCGCCCCCGACGACGCCCAGCCCCAGCAAACCAACTTTAATAGGACTCATTTACCCGATCCGTACTTGCGGAAAAAACGCTGAAAAAACGCTTATTGTAGCCAAGCGCCGCCCCGGCCTACCTGCCCATGCCGTCTTTGCGGAACATGTCCTTGATGCCGCGCACCGCCTGGCGGATCCGCTGCTCGTTTTCGATCAGGGCGAAGCGCACGTAGTCGTCGCCGTATTCGCCGAAGCCCACGCCCGGCGACACCGCCACCTTGGCGTCGGCCAGCAGGCGCTTGGAGAATTCCAGCGAGCCCATGCCCTGGTAGAAATCGGGGATCTTGGCCCAGATGTACATGGACGCCTTGGGAATGTCGACGGGCCAGCCCGCTTCGTGCAGGCCCTTGGCCAGGACGTCGCGCCGCAGCCGGTATTGCTCCACGACCTCTGCGACGCAGTCCTGCGGGCCTTCGAGCGCAGCGATGGACGCGACCTGGATGGGCGTGAACGTGCCGTAGTCGTGGTAGCTCTTGATGCGCGCGAGCGCGTTGACCAGCTCCTGGTTCCCGACCATGAAGCCCACCCGCCAGCCGGCCATGTTGTAGCTCTTGCTCATGGTGAAGAACTCGACCGCCACGTCGCGCGCGCCTTCCACCTGCATGATGGACGGGGCCACGTAGCCGTCGAAGGTGATGTCCGCATAGGCCAGGTCGTGCACCACCAGGATGTTGTGCTCGCGCGCCAGCGCGACGATGCGCTCGAAGAAGGACAGGTCCACGCACTGCGCCGTGGGATTGCTGGGGAAGCCCAGGATCATCATCTTGGGCTTGGGTATGCTTTCGCGCACGGCGCGCTCGATTTCCTCGAAGAAGTCCAGCCCCGGCGTCATCGGCACCGAACGGATGTTCGCGCCCGCGATGACCGCGCCGTAGATGTGGATGGGGTAGCTGGGGTTGGGCACCAGCACCGTGTCGCCGCGGTCCAGCGTGGCCAGCATGAGGTGGGCCAGGCCTTCTTTCGAGCCTATGGTGACGATGGCCTCGCTGTCGGGGTCGATCTGCACGCCGTAGCGCCGCTCGTACCAGCCCGAAATGGCCTTGCGCAGCCGCGGGATGCCCTTGGAGACGGAATAGCCGTGGGTGTCGGGCCGCGAGGCCGCCTCGACGAGCTTGTCCACGATGTGCCGCGGAGTGGGGCCGTCGGGGTTGCCCATGGACATGTCGATGATGTCCTCGCCGCGCCGTCGCGCCGCCATCTTGAGTTCGCCGGTTATATTGAACACGTAGGGCGGCAAACGCTCTATGCGAGGAAAGTTCGTCATGATGGTCCTTGGGTCTGTAGACGGAAATGGTGAGGGTGTGCAGTGCAGCAAAATGAGTAATCTAGCGCAAGCCGTCGCCTGCGGCAAATGGCGAACAAGTTTAATCCATCCTATGAAAACGAGCTTTGCGCTATCATCAAGTTGACTTGGGGAGTAACCAGTGCAATTGCAAAGCGAATCCAATCCCGCCCTCAATACCGTGACGGCGTTCCGGGACGACCACATCGAGATAAACGAAACGGCCTATACTCATGCCGTCTATTTCGCCCCCGAAGGGGAAATCCACGAATGGAAGGTGTCCTCGGCGGCCGACATCACCACCGCGGTCCTGCGCGACATCGCCGGCCTGCAGGACGAAAAGGCCGATCCCATGGCGTTTCTGGACGACTCCGCAGCACCGCAAAAGCCGCCGGACGCCCCCGAGGTCATCCTCATCGGCACGGGCCGCAAGCAGTACCTGCTGCCCGCCCGGGTGACGGCGCCCATCCTCAGGCTGGGCATAGGGATAGAATCCATGAGCACCCAGGCGGCCGCCCGAACCTACAATATTCTGATGTCCGAAGGGCGGCGCGTGATCGTGGCCCTTCTACCCTACAAGGAGCCCGCATGAGCCAGGTCACCGTCGGCAAGCCCATACCCGCATTCACCGCCGCCAGCACGCAAGGGGAAGTCGGCGCCCAGGGCCTGCGCGGCCACCTCACCGTGCTGTACTTCTATCCCAAGGACAACACGCCGGGCTGCACCACGCAGGCCCAGGGCTTCCGCGACCGCTACCAGGATTTCGTCGATGCGGGATGCCAGATCATCGGCGTATCGCGCGATTCCCTGAAGTCCCACGCCGGCTTCACCGAGAAGCAGGACCTGCCCTTCCCCCTGATCGCCGACGAAGACGAAAGCCTGTGCCAGCTCTTCGGCGTCATGAAGATGAAAAACATGTACGGTAAACAAGTGCGCGGCATCGAACGCAGCACCTTCCTCATCGACGAGCACGGCGTGCTGCAGCGCGAATGGCGCGGCCTCAAGGTGCCGGGCCACGTCGACGACGTCCTGCAGGCCGTGCAGGCGGCCAGGGGCTGAGCCGCCCGCCCGTGCCAGGACCTCAAAAATTTTCAGGAGCTAAGACCCTTATGCCGCTACCCAAGTTGCCAACACGCATGGGCGCCACGGTTGCCATCGACACCACAGAACCGCCCATCGCCGTCAAAGCCAAGGCAACTGCCCCCCGCCCGGCCGGCAAGGCCGCGGCGCCCGCTCCCGCGGCGCCGCAGGCGGGCCCTGCTTCAACCGCGCTGCCGGTCCAGCCGCCGGCCGTGGCCGACGCCATCAAGCCTGAAATCACCGCCGCCGAACCGGCGCCCGTCGCCCAGGCGCGCACGCCCTCGAAAAGAAAGCGGCTGGCGGCGTCCAAGCGCAAGCTGTTCGTGCTGGACACCAACGTCCTGCTGCACGATTCCAACTCGCTCTTCAAGTTCGAAGAGCACGACATCTTCCTGCCCATGATCGTCCTGGAAGAGCTCGACCATCAAAAGAAAGGCATGTCGGAAGTGGCGCGCAACGCCCGGCAGGTCAGCCGTTCGCTGGACGGCCTGGTCAGCGGAACCAAGGACCTGGAAGCCGGCGTGGACCTGGACGCCCTCGGCAACGCCGAGGCCCTGGGGCGGTTGCACCTGCAGACGACGGCGCTGGAATCCAAGCTGCCCATCGACCTGCCCCCGGGCAAGGCCGACAACGCCATACTCTGCGTCGTGCACGCGCTGCAGCGCATCCACGACAAGCGCGAAGTCATCCTGGTGTCCAAGGACATCAACATGCGGCTCAAGGCCCGCTCGCTGGGCCTGGAAGCCGAGGACTACCTGAGCGACCACGTGCTGGACGACTCCGACCTGCTCTATGACGGCGTCATGCCGTTGCCGGAGAACTTCTGGCTCAAGCACGGCAAGGACGTCGAATCCTGGCAGCAGGGCGGCACCACGTATTACCGCATCCGCGGCCCGCTGTGCTCGGAATTCATCGTCAACGAGTTCGTCTACTTCGACGGCGACCTCCCCCTGCAGGCCCAGGTGAAGGAAGTCAGCGGCAAGAGCGCGGTGCTCGCCACCCTGCGCGACTACAGCCACGGCAAGAACAACGTCTGGGGCATCACGGCCAGGAACCGCGAACAGAACTTCGCACTCAACCTGCTCATGAACCCCGATTGCGACTTCGTATCGCTGCTGGGCCAGGCGGGCACCGGCAAGACCCTGCTGGCCCTGGCCAGCGGGCTCACCCAGACGCTCGAAACCAAGCGCTACAACGAGATCATCATCACCCGCGCCACCGTGCCGGTCGGCGACGACATCGGCTTCCTGCCGGGCACCGAAGAAGAAAAAATGCTGCCCTGGATGGGCGCGCTGGAAGACAACCTCGAAGTGCTGCACCTGGGCGCGGGCAATGCCGAATTCGGCGGCGGCTCGGGGCCGGACTGGCCCAAGAACTCCACCATGGAGCTGATACGCTCGCGCATCAAGGTGAAGTCGCTCAATTTCATGCGCGGCCGCACCTTCCTGAACAAATTCCTGATCATCGACGAAGCGCAGAACCTCACGCCCAAGCAAATGAAGACGCTGGTCACCCGCGCCGGCCCCGGCACCAAGATCGTCTGCCTGGGCAACATCGCCCAGATCGACACCCCCTACCTGACGGAAGGCAGCTCGGGGCTGACCTATGTGGTGGACCGCTTCAAGGGCTGGCCGCATGCCGGCCACATCACGCTGCAGCGCGGCGAACGCTCGCGGCTGGCCGACTACGCAAGCGAGGCGCTCTGAGCATGGACGCGCCCAGCGGGCCCATCGGCATCACCATGGGCGACGCCGCCGGCATAGGCCCGGAAATCATCGCCAAGCTGTTCGACGGCGGCCTGCCCCATCCTTCCGTCGTCTATGGCGACGCGGGCATCCTGGACGCCGCCATCGCGCGGCTGGGCCTGGCGGGCAGGCTGCGGGTCGAGCTCGTCGGCGAGCCGGATGCCGCGACCGGCGCGCCGGGCGCGGTGCCGGTGCTGAACCGCTGGCAGGCCCTGCCGCCCGACCTGCCTCCGGGCCGGCCCGACCCGCGCGCCGGGCGGGCCGCCTACGAATTCCTTTGCCACGCCATCGACGACGCGCTGGCCGGCAAGCTGCGCGCCATCGTGACGGCTCCGCTCAATAAAAAGACCATGCAGGCGGGCGGCGCCGACTACCCGGGCCACACCGAGATCCTGGCCGAGCGCAGCGGCACGCAACACTATGCCATGATGCTGGCCAACCAGGAATTGCGCGTGATCCTGGTCACCATACACGTGCCCTTGCGGCGCGTCAGCGAACTCATCACCATCGACAACGAACTCGAAACCATACGGCTGGCGCATCGCGCCTGCCGGCAGGCCGGGATCGCATCGCCCCGCGTGGCGGTCGCCGGGCTCAACCCCCATGCCGGGGAAGACGGCCGGTTCGGCCGGGAAGACCTGGACATCATCGCCCCCGCCGTTGAACTGGCCCGCCGCGAAGGCGTGGACGCCACCGGCCCCTGGCCGGGCGACACCATATTCATGCGCGCCCGGCGCGGCGAGTTCGACATCGTGGTGGCGCAATACCACGACCAGGGCCTGATACCGGTCAAGTACCTGGGCGTGGACGAAGGCGTGAACGTGACGGTGGGCCTGCCCTTCGTGCGCACCAGCGTCGACCACGGCACCGCCTTCGACATCGCCGGGCGGGGCATCGCCGACCCGGGGTCGCTGCGCGCGGCGTACGACCTGGCCCTCGGCATGACCCGGGGGCCGGGCCCCTTGGCTTAGCACCCCGCCAACGTTGGCGGGCCCTAGCCGCCCATGCCCGAGGTGAAATTCAGGAAGCGGGTGCTCGAGCCCTGGAAAGTCAGGCGCACGGTTCCGATGGGACCGTTGCGCTGCTTGCCGATGATGATCTCGGCCGTGCCCTTGTCGGGGGAATCCGGGTTGTAGACTTCGTCGCGATAGATGAACAGGATCAGGTCGGCGTCCTGTTCGATGGCGCCGGATTCGCGCAGATCGCTCATCACGGGGCGCTTGTTGGGCCGCTGCTCCAGGCTGCGGTTCAGCTGCGACAAGGCGATCAGCGGGCAGTTCAGCTCCTTGGCCAGGCCCTTCAGCGAGCGGCTGATCTCGGAAATTTCGGTCGCCCGGTTCTCGCCGGCCGAACTGGCGGACATGAGCTGCATGTAGTCGATGATGATCAGGCCCAGCTGGCCGCACTGGCGCGCCAGCCGCCTGGCGCGCGCCCGGACTTCCATGGAGGACAGCGCCGGGGTCTCGTCGATGTAGATCTGCGCTTCCTGCACCTGCTGCACGGCATGGGTCAGCCGCGGCCAGTCGTCGGCGGTGAGCTTGCCCGTGCGCATGCGGTGCTGGTCCAGCATGCCCACGGAGCCGACCATGCGCATGGCCAGCTGCACCGCGCCCATTTCCATGGAGAACACCGCCACCGGCAGCCCCTGCTCGATCGCCACGTGCTCGCCGATGTTCATGGAGAAAGAGGTCTTGCCCATGGACGGGCGGCCCGCGACGATGACCAGGTCGCCCGGCTGCAGGCCGGAAGTCATGCGGTCGAGGTCGGTGAACCCCGTCGGCACGCCGGTGACGTCGGAATCGCCTTCGCGGTGGTAGAGCTCGTCGATGCGCTCGACCACCTGCGTCAGCAAAGGCTGGATGTCCTGGAAGCCGGTGGCGCCGCGCGCGCCTTCCTGGGCGATCTGGAACACCCTGGATTCGGCTTCGTCCAGCAATTGCCGGGCTTCCTTGCCCTGCGGGTTGAAGGCCGCCGCGGCGATCTCGTCGGCCACCGAAACCAGCTTGCGCAGCATGGAGCGCTCGCGGACGATCTCGGCATAGCGGCGGATGTTGGCCGCCGAAGGCGTATTGTGGGCCAGCGCGTTCAGGTAGGACAGCCCGCCGACTTCTTCGGCCTTGCCCGCGCTGGCCAGCGACTCGTTCACGGTCACCACGTCGGCGGGCCGGGCCAGCCCGATCAGGCGGGTGATGTGGTGCCAGATGATCTTGTGGTCGAAGCGATAGAAGTCGTCTTCGTTCAGGACGTCGGTCACGCGGTCGAACGCGCTGTTGTCCAGCAGCAAGCCGCCCAGCACGGACTGCTCGGCCTCCACCGAATGGGGCGGCACGCGCAGATACTCCAGCTGCGGGTCGTTGGTCATCTTCTTGCTGTCCACTTCGGGCTCCGGCAAATACAGGAAAAGCAAATGGAAAAAGCCGGCGCGAGCCGGCTTTTTGCTTGCGGCCGCGGCATCGCCTTCAAGTGAAGGAATGTACCACGGAGGCAGGACGGATCAGGCCACTTCGCCTTGCACCACCACGGTGATGTCGGCCACCACGTCGGTGTGCAGCGCGATCTGGACCGGGTATTCGCCAACGGCCTTCAGCGCGCCGTCGGGCAGGCGGACTTGCGTCTTTTCGACGCCGGCAAAGCCGGCCTGAGCCAGCGCGGCGGCGATGTCCATGGTCGTGACCGAGCCGAAAAGACGGCCGTCGACGCCCGCCTTTTGCGTGATGGTGATGCTTTGACCGCTCAGCTTCTCGCCGACCGATTGGGCGGCGGCAAGCTTTTCGGCCTGGGCTTTTTCCAGTTCGGCGCGGCGCGCTTCGAATTCCTTGAGCGCGGCATCGGTCGCGCGGCGGGCGATGCGCTGGGGAATCAGGTAATTGCGGGCATAGCCGTCGCGCACGCGCACGACGTCACCGAGGTTACCCAGATTGATGACTTTTTCGAGCAGAATGACTTGCATGACGATAGGCCTCGGATTAGTTGTGGTTGTCAGTGTAGGGCAACAGGGCCAGGAAGCGCGCGCGCTTGATGGCGGTGTCGAGCTGACGCTGATAGTGAGCCTTGGTGCCGGTCAAACGCGCAGGGATGATCTTGCCGTTTTCCTGGATGAAATCACGCAGGGTGTCCAGATCCTTGTAGTCGATTTCGTCGACGTTGGCCGCGGTGAAGCGGCAGAACTTGCGACGCTTGAACAGCGGATTCTGTTGGGTGAACTTGCGTTTTTCCTTGCCTTTCTTGAAGTAAGCCATGATGTGCCTCTTTAATGCCCGGACCGAGCCGAGCCGTATATTCCATGCGCCTGGGGCGATGCGCCCCTGCGCTGCTGATTTGCCATGAGTTCCGCTAGACGACGGCGCTGGCACCGCCTGAAAAAACCCGGTTCGCCTGTTGTATGTGCAGCACCAGCTTGCTGGAGCCCTTGCGCGAGGGGGCGAGAAAGCCCTGTATCGACAAGGACGCCCCCAAGGGGGTGTCGGCCAGCAACAAAGCGACGTCTCCGAGAGCGATCGCGGAAAGAACCATTTCGACGCGGCGCGCGTGGCCGGCCTCCTGGACTTCCGATGCGTGTTCCAGGATCATTTCCACTGCGGGCAAGCCGGCCGGCGTATACCGTAGCGGCTGGACCTCGAAGGCGTTCGCAGTCAGGATGACCTGGTTCACATCGCTTCCGGGAACCGGATTATTCCGGCTGGTTCGCCGCTGCCGCTTCGGCGCTGGCCTTGCGGGCCTCTTCGCGCTCGACCGATTTCATCATGACCGAAGGCGTGGTGTGGGCTTTCTTGGTCTTGATGACGAGGTGGCGCAAAATGGCGTCGTTGTAGCGGAAAGAATGCTCGAGTTCGTCGAGGGCGGCCTGGCCGCATTCGATGTTGAAGCACACGTAGTGCGCCTTGACGAGCTTCTGGATGGGGTATGCCAGCTGGCGGCGGCCCCAGTCTTCCAGGCGGTGAACCTGGCCGCCATTGCCGGTGACGACCGACTGATAGCGTTCGATCATGGCGGGCACCTGCTCGCTTTGATCGGGATGCACGATGAACACTACTTCGTAGTGACGCATAAACTACACTCCTTGTGGATGGCTTCCGGCAAAGAAAATGCCGAAAGGGTCAGCCCGCCGCGCTTCGCATTTGCCAAAACACATTTGCCAAACCGGTCGAGCAAGAAACCAGCAATAGTAGCATTTTTACAGGGGTAGGCGCAAGGAACATATGGCGGGGGCGGGGGGCGGGAGCGTTCGTTCCGCCACCCGCCCCCCCTTCGCGGGACTGCCGCGCCAAGCTTCCTAGATGCGCTGCGCGGCCTGAAGCGCGTGAATGCGCGCCTCGATGGGCGGGTGCGAAGCGAACATCGCGCTGATCGACCGGGCGCCCGAAATGCCGAAGGCCTGCATCGCCTTGGGCAGTTCGCCCGCCTCGACCCCGCCCAGCCGCGCCAGTGCGCGGATCATCGGCTCGCGGGAGCCCAGCAGGCTGGCCGAACCCGCATCGGCGCGGTATTCCCGCTGGCGCGAGAACCAGGCCACGATGATGGACGCCAGCACACCGAAGACGATTTCACAGACGATCACCGTAATGTAATAGCCCGCGCCGACGTCGCGCTCGTTCTTGAAGACCACCCGGTCCACGAAATACCCCACGATGCGCGCAAAGAAGATGACGAAGGTGTTGACCACGCCCTGTATCAAAGTGAGCGTCACCATGTCGCCGTTGGCGACGTGCGCGACTTCGTGGCCCAGGACCGCGGCCACTTCTTCTTCCGTCATGCTTTCCAGCAGCCCGGTCGACACCGCGACCAGCGCCTCGTTCTTGAAGGCCCCGGTGGCGAAGGCATTGGGCGCGCCCTCATAGATGGCCACTTCGGGACGGCCGATGCCCGCGCGGTCGGCCAGCTGGTAGACGGTGTCCAGCAGCCAGGCCTCCCGGGCGTTGGCGGGCGCTTGCGGATCGATCACCCGCGCGCCGGTCGATTGCTTTGCCATCCATTTGCTCATGAGCAGCGAAATGATCGAGCCCGTGAAGCCGATGATGGCCGAGAAGACCAGGAGCTGCGTCATGTCCAGCCCCTGGGCCGTCAGGTAGCGGCCGACACCCAGTATGTTCATGGAAGCGCTGAGCACGACCATGACCGCGATGTTGGTGAGCAGGAAAAGGAATATGCGTTTCATGTTATGTGTGTATCCCGAGACGATGCGAGCCAAAGATTGGACTATTTATATAGGGTCTGGTTCCGGATTTCAAAGCCCGCGCGGCAAAAAAAATCCAGGCATCAGAGTATAGTATCGGCTGGTCGAAAAACTAATCCGAATACCGGTCCAGGTCTATATAAATGCAGTCTCTGTGGATGTTACTGGCGAGTGTCATGTTTGCTGGCATGGGGGCTTGCATAAAAGTCGCCTACGAGCTTGGGGCATCGCTTTCCTACGTCGTCATCTTTCGTGGCATCCCGTCCGTCCTCCTGCTTTTTTTTTGGACCCTGTTCACTAAACGCAGCCTGCGGCCCAAAAGCTGGAAGCTGCACTTCTGGCGCAACATATCGGGCGTCACCTCGATGTGGCTGGGTTTCTACGCCATTTCCCATCTTCCGCTGTCCACGGCCGTCAGCCTGAACTACACCGCGCCGCTGTTCATCGCCGGCTGGATGCTGGCCTGGGGCGGCACGCAGCGCGACCCCGTCCGGATCGCGGCCGTCGTCCTGGGCTTCCTGGGCGTGGTCGCGGTGCTCAGGCCCAGCATCGGGCAGGACCAGCTGCTGCCCGCGGCCGTGGGTCTTGCCGCGGGAGCCTTGTCGGCGGTCGCCATGATGCAGGTGCGCGAACTGGGCAGGGTGGGCGAACCCGAGTGGCGCACCGTGTTCATTTTCTCCTGTTTCGTCTGTTTTACCGGCTTCGCCGGCTTCGCGGCCGACGGGCCGCGCGAAATCGACGGCCTCGCCCTGCTGGCGCTGATCGGCGTGGGCCTGCAGGGCCTGGTCGGGCAGCTGGCCATGACCCGCGCCTTCGGCCTGGGCTCCGCCTTGCTGACCGCCGCGCTGCAGTACACGACCATCATTTTCGCCGCGCTGCTGGGCATCGCATTCTGGGACGACCTGCCCGACATCATCGCCTGGGCGGGCATGGCGCTGATCATCGCCTCGGGCCTGCTGTCCATCTGGCGCACCTACAGCGAAGACCGTATCATGAGGGGGCAGACCGCGCTGCAGGCGCAGCCGGTCGGTGCGGAAACAGCAACACAGGAGACCAGGCGTGTCTAACTTATTGATCTCTGCAGAAGACCTGCGCAACAACCTCTCCTCGCGGGGATGGCTGATTTTCGACGTCAGGCACGATCTTTCCGACCATTCAGCGGGGCGCCGGGCGTACCAGCAGGGCCACATACCCGGCGCGCTGTATCTCGACCACGAAACGGAATTGTCGGCGCCCAAGACGGGCTCCAACGGCCGCCACCCCTTGCCCGAACGCCGGGATTTCGCCGCCTTGATGCGGTCGCAAGGCTTGACACGCCAATCGCAGGTGGTGGTCTATGACGCCGGCAACGGCATGTTCGCCGCGCATCTGTGGTGGCTGCTGCGCTGGCTGGGCCACGAGCACGTGCGGGTGCTGGACGGCGGCTGGAACGCCTGGCTGAAGGCGGGCGGCGAGGTCGAAACCGGCGAACGCGCGCCTTCGGTCACGGAAGCGCAGGCGCTGCAAAGCCTGGGCCTGCCGCCCCAGCCGGCGATGCCCACGGTCGACGCGCAGGCGGTGCTGGCCAACATCAGCCAGCCGTCGTTCACGCTGCTGGACGCCCGCACGGCCGAGCGCTACCGCGGCGAGAACGAACCCATCGACCCCGTGGCGGGCCATATCCCGGGCGCCCTGAATCGGCCCAGCACCGAGAACCTCCAGGAGGACTGCCGGTTCAAGCCGGCGGAGCGGCTGCGGCAGGAATACCTGGCGTTGCTGGGCGGCCGCAAGCCCGAACAGGTGGTCCATCAGTGCGGGTCGGGCATCACGGCCTGCCACAATCTGTTCGCGATGGAACTCGCGGGGCTGGGCGGCTCGGCTCTGTATCATGGATCCTGGAGCGAATGGATCAGCGACCCTTCGCGGCCGATGGCGCGCGGGCAAGAGGGCTGACGGCATCGGCCGGGGCGGGGGCGGGGGCGCGGCCCCCGGCGATCAAATCCCGACCGGCCCCATCATCTTCCGGTACCACTCATGGAAATGCCGCATGCCGTCCTCCATGGGCGACTGGTACGGCCCCGCCTCGCTGGTGCCGCGCAGCATCAGCGCCTTCCGGCCCGCATCCATGCGTTCGGCGATCTCGTCGTCCTCGATCGCCGTTTCCATGTAGGCCGCGCGCTGCGCCTCGACGAATTCCCGCTCGAAGGCCACGATGTCCTCCGGATAATAGAACTCCACGATGTTCACCGTCTTTTGCGGCGAGACCGGATGCAGCGTCGACAGCACCACCACGTGCGGATAGAGCTCGATCATGTGCGTCGGGAAATACGTGACCCAGACCGCGCCGAAGTCCGGCGCGTCGCCGCTGCGGTACTCCAGCAGCCTGTCGTGCCACTTGCGGTAGACGTCGCTGCCCGGCTGCGCCAGCGCCTTGTTCACGCCGACCCGCTGCGAACTGTACCAGCCCGAAAATTCCCACGTCAGGTCGTCGCAAGTCACGAAATGGCCCAGGCCGGGATGGAAAGGCGCGACGTGGTAGTCTTCCAGATAGACCTCGATGAAGGTCTTCCAGTTGTAGTTGCACTCGTGGACCTCGATGTGGTCGAGCACGTATTCGGAAAAGTCGAATTCCGGGCGCTCGAACAGCGCCGCCATGTCTTTGGCGGGGTCGCGCGGGCCCTCGAACAGCAGCCCGTGGCAGTTCCTGAGCGTGAAACGCTGCAAGTCCATGCAGGGCGTCGTGGGAAACTGCGGCGCCCCGATCAGCCTGCCCTGGTCGTTGTAGGTCCAGCGATGCACGGGGCAGACGATGTTGCCGCCGGTGTCGCGCAGGTTGCCGCTGGCCAGCCGGGTGCTGCAGACGTCCCCCGCCTCACCGCCCAGCATGATGGCCTGCCGGTGGCGGCAGACATTGGAAATGAGTTCAACCCCGCCCGCATTGCGCACGAGCGCGCGCCCGGCGCGCTCCTGGAGCAGGGTGTGCCAGTCGCCGACCTCGGGAACGAATTTTTCGTGTCCCACATAGAGGGCGGATTGCTTGAAAATGAATTCTTGCTCTCGAGCAAAAATGGCTTCGTCAAAATAGCTGCTGACGCTGAGCTGCGTTTGTGCCGGCGCAAAATGCGCTTCCCGACCGATGTCGGTCATGGTTCCCCCCGCGATGATTAAACCGGAAGAACCCCCGATGCGATTCGTGTTCCCGGTGCGAAGAAAAAAACGGACTGGCCGATGAAATTTTAAGGAGGTAGGATTGTACCCTAGATTTCTTCTTATAAAACAAGACTTAGTGTGTTGTTTGGTTAGCCCGGGCGCTCGGGTTCGGGCGCCGGGGCCCGGCTTCCCGTACAATTTGGCCAGTGCCGCCGAATAGGGGCGGAGCGCCGCGGGCGCGCAAGCTTATTGGAAACGTTCATGGACCACACTGACATGGCTACACCTTCGGACACCGGCATGGCGCAAAGCAAGGCGGGCGAGCTGCCCCAGGATTTCGAGACCGCGCTGGCCCAGCTCGAAGCATTGGTTGCCCAGATGGAAAACGGCACGCTCGCGCTGGATCAATCCCTGGCCGCGTACGAGCGCGGCGTGGAACTGGTGAAGATCTGCCAGCGCCGGCTCGATCACGCGGAACAGCAGGTCAAGGTGTTGCAAGACAATCTTCTCAAGCCGCTGGACGACCTCTCCGGCGACCAGGAGTAGCCATGGGGCGCCACACCATCGATTTCCCGGCCTGGCTCGACGACCGCGTGCAGCACATCGAAACCGTGCTCGACCAGTTCCTGCCGCCCGTCACGGCGGTTCCGCCCACGCTGCATGAAGCCATGCGCTACGCGGTTCTGGGCGGCGGCAAGCGGATCAGGGCGGCGCTGGTCTACGCCGCGGGCGAAGCCTCGCTGCAGTCGGGCACAGCCGCGTCCGCCCAGGAAATCGCGCTCGATCACGCCGCCGCGGCGGTCGAGCTCATCCACGCCTATTCGCTCGTGCACGACGACCTGCCCTGCATGGACGACGACGAGCTGCGGCGCGGCCGCCCCACGGCGCACGTGAAGTTCGGCGTGGCCAACGCCATGCTGGCGGGCGACGCGCTGCAGCCGCTGGCCTTCGAGCTCCTCGGGCTGATGCCGATCGCGCCGGCGCTCATCGTCCAGGCCACCCAGTTGCTGGCCCGCTCGGCCGGCAGCCTGGGCATGGTCGGGGGCCAGGCCATCGACTGCGCAAGCGTGGGCCTGGCGCTCAGCGGCGAGGAACTCAAGCTGATGCACAGCATGAAGACCGGCGCCATGCTGGAGGCCAGCGTGCTGCTGGGCGGCATCGTGGCGGGCGCCGGCTCCGCCGTGCGGCAAGGCCTGGAGGCCTATGCGGCCGCCATCGGCCTGGCTTTCCAGGTGGTAGACGATATACTGGACGTCACGGCCGATACCGCCACGCTGGGGAAAACCGCGGGCAAGGACGCCGCCGAGAACAAGCCCACTTATGTTTCCATCATGGGCATGGACGGGTCGCGCGACCTGCTGCAGTCCCTCCATGCCCAGGCGCATGCCGCCCTACTGCCCCTGGGGCCGTCGGCGGCGCACCTGGCAAGCATCGCGGACTACATCGTGGGGCGCGACCGCTGATGCGGCATACCCGTACCATCCCGGCCGCCGGCACGCGGCTTAAAATGCCGGTTGACTGAACAGACTGATTCGTATGGCTTCCCTAGAAAACATCAAGACACCAGCCGACTTGCGCAAGCTGGACCGATCCGAGCTCGATGGCATCGCGACGCAATTGCGGGAATTCGTCCTGCAATCGGTCTCCAGGACGGGTGGCCATTTATCCTCCAATCTGGGCACGGTGGAGCTCACCATCGCCCTGCACTACGTATTCAACACCCCCGACGACCGCATCGTCTGGGACGTCGGGCACCAGTCCTATCCGCACAAGATCCTGACGGGCCGGCGCGAACAGATGTCCACGCTGCGGCAGCAGGGCGGCATCTCGGGCTTTCCCAGGCGCTGCGAGTCCGAATACGACGCATTCGGGACGGCGCATTCGTCCACGTCCATCTCCGCCGTGCTCGGCATGGCGGTCGCGTCGCGCAACGCCAAGCGCGACCGCCAGCACATCGCCGTGATCGGCGACGGTGCCATGACGGCCGGCATGGCCTTCGAGGCGCTGAACAATGCCGGCGTCACGCCGGGCGTCAATATGCTGGTGATCCTGAACGACAACGACATGTCGATCTCGCCGCCGGTGGGGGCGCTGAACCGCTATCTGGCGCGCCTGATGTCGGGCGGGTTCTACGCCGCCGCCAAGAACGTCGGCCGGGCGGTCCTGCAGCACGTGCCGCCCATGCTCGAGTTCGCGCGGCGCGTCGAGGGCCACGCAAAAGGCCTGATGTCGCCGGCCACGCTGTTCGAGGAGCTGGGCTTCAATTATGTCGGCCCCATCGACGGCCACGACCTGGACGCCCTGATCCCCACGCTGGAAAACCTGAAGGCGCTGGGCGGGGCCCAGTTCCTGCACGTGGTGACGCGCAAGGGCCAGGGCTACAAGCTGGCGGAAGCCGACCCGGTGCTCTATCACGGTCCGGGCAAGTTCGACCCGAGCGTGGGCATACAAAAGCCCAAGGCGCCCACCAAACAGACCTTCACCCAGGTCTTCGGGCGCTGGCTGTGCGACATGGCGCAGTCCGACGCGCGCCTCGTCGGCATCACCCCGGCCATGCGCGAGGGCAGCGGCATGGTCGAATTCGAGCAGCGCTTTCCCGCCCGCTACTTCGACGTCGGCATCGCCGAGCAGCATGCGGTGACGTTCGCCGCCGGCCTGGCCTGCGAAGGCCAGAAGCCGGTCGTGGCCATCTATTCCACCTTCCTGCAGCGCGCCTACGACCAGCTCATCCACGACGTGGCCCTGCAGGACCTGGACGTCACGTTCGCGCTCGACCGCGCCGGCATCGTGGGCGCGGACGGCGCCACGCACGCGGGCAATTACGACATCGCGTATTTGCGCTGCATCCCGAACATGGTGGTGGCCACGCCTTCCGACGAAAACGAGGCCAGGCTGCTGCTCAGCACCTGTTACCAGCATCCGGGGCCGGCTTCGGTCCGCTATCCCCGCGGCAGCGGTTCGGGGGCGACCGTTTCCGAAGGCCTGGACACCGTGCCGCTGGGCAAGGCCGTGGTTCGGCGCCAGGGCGGGCGCATCGCCATACTGGCGTTCGGCACGCTGGCCGTCGCCGCCGGCAAGGCCGCCGACGCGCTCGATGCCACCCTGGTCGACATGCGCTTCGTGAAGCCGCTGGACGAAGCCCTGCTCCGGGAACTCTCGCAATCGCATCAGGCTTTCGTCACCGTCGAAGAAGGCGCCGTCATGGGGGGCGCGGGCAGCGCCGTGCTGGAATTCTTCAGCCGCGAGCGCATCGACCGCCCCGTGCTGCAGCTGGGCCTGCCCGACCGCTTCATCGATCACGGCGAGCAGGCGGCCATCCTGGCCGGGCTAGGCCTGGATGCCGAAGGCATGCAGGCGTCCATTCGCGCGCATTTTGCCGAAATGTTCAATAATGAGCGGGCAGGCTCCTGAATATGGGTGTATAAATGACCAGGGCCGATGCCTTCCCGCGTCCAGTCTCATTCAGCCCTAATCCCATTATGGTTATAGGGTTAATCGGTGCTCGGGTGCAGCATAATGATTTGTTGACCGTAATTTACGCCGCGTTCGCCAGGCGGCGTTACAGAGGTTTCGTTTAAATGAATACACTGATTGATCCCGTTGTCGCCATGCCCGACGTCCAAAGCAGCCTAGACACGCGTCACATTGCGATCCAGCGGGTGGGTGTCAAAGGGGTGCGCCATCCCATGCTGATCTCCATGCGCGACGGCACGGCCATGCCGACCGTCGCCAACTGGGAACTCACCGTCGCCTTGCCCGCGCACGAAAAAGGCACGCATATGTCGCGTTTCGTCGCGCTGCTGGAAGAACACCGCCAGACGCCGATGACGCCGGCCGGGTTCTGCGACATGGCGCGCAAGATGCTGCCCCTGCTCAATGCCGAACGCGGCGACATGACGGCATCCTTCCCCTACTTCCTGAACAAGACGGCTCCGGTCTCGGGCGTCGCAAGCCTCATGGACTACGAGCTCACCTGGGCCGCCCGGGTGGGGAAAAACCCCGAATCCATCGAGTTCGAGCTCTCGGTGCTGGTACCCGTGACCAGCCTGTGCCCATGCTCCAAGGCGATCTCGGAATACGGCGCCCACAACCAGCGCTCGCACGTCACGGCCACCGTGGCGTATGGCGACCCCCGCCTGGCCGACCCCGAAGCCCTGATCCACGAGGTCGAGCGCCAGGCGTCCTGCGAGCTGTGGGGCTTGCTGAAGCGCGTCGACGAGAAATTCGTCACCGAGCGCGCCTATGAGAATCCGAAATTCGTCGAAGACCTGGTGCGCGATGTCGCGGACCGGCTCAAGCGGCTGTCCGGCCTGCGCCGCTACCGGGTCGTGGCGGAGAATTTCGAATCCATACACAATCATTCCGCCTACGCCGTGGTCGAAGGCTGATTCGCAGCCGGCGAGCCAAACGGGCCGGGCCCCATGCGGAGCCCGGCCCGTTTTGCTTGGTCCCGGGGCCAGGGCCCGCCTGGGCCCGGCCCCTTTTTCATTTCACCATGGCTCCAGTGCCATCACGCTGGCGGTTTTCCTTGCGCGCAAGTCGTTGCCGGCGACAGGCAATGCACGGCGGTCCTTGGCCCCGGACGGTCGCGCATCAGGCACGATTTCCTCAACGAGAATGGAGTTCAACGTCTTGATCACATGCGACTTCGGAAGATGTCTGGCCAAAAGTTCTGCTGTCGCCGGTTCTCCACGTTCCAATTCTGGAATGCGCCCAAACTGGGGAAGTAATTCTGCGGGTTGAGGACGGCTTTTTATCGCATGGGCGACGTTGTAGTAGAGCGTGTCGCCTTTGGCGATGGCCGGCAGGAGCGACAGCGGCAAGAGGCCCGTCCGCGCGGACAGGCCCTGACGGAATCGAGCTTTTGCGCTCGGAAGCTTACAGCGGGTCTCCCGGGCGCGCCATGCGCCGCCCGTTCGGAAGCGGGACCAGGTAAGTCTGCATGACCTCTTTCAGCGTCCTGGGGCTATTGGTCATGATCCCCCGCACGCCCAGGGACAGGTAGTGATCCATTGGGTTTCTGGCGTCCAGCGTCCAGATATAGTTCATGCGAAGCCTGCCTCCCCGTTCGGCTGCGACACCTGCCCGGAAGGTATCCGTCAAGCCGCCGATCACCTCCAGGTTGGCCGAGATGCCATTGCCGTAAACGCCTTTGTCCGGAGCGAGGCGGTGCAGCAGCTCGATGGTGCGTTCCACCGGGCTGCCCAGCAGCCACTTCTGCACGCCGGTTATCCAGCCCCGCAGGACGCCTGTTTCGTCGAAGCTGAAGTAGATGCGGTCCTCGTACTTCGTGCCGCGCGCGGCAGCCGCGGCGGCCTTGATATAGGCCTGATGCGACGCCTTGTCCACACCGACGATCACGTTTCCTTTGTAGTCCTTTTCGAAGAGTTCTTCGATCAGCGTCGCAATGACGTTGTTTCCCGCCGCGGCCTTCGCGGTGTCATTGTCCGCCACGCTGTCCCCGACCTTGCTGTCGACGATGAACAGCGCGATCGACGGATTCCTGGCGAGCGTATTCATGAAGCTGGGCGCCGTCTCATGGACCAGGCATGCATCGTCTCCCGACCGGATTCTTTCCACTTTCCCTTTCTTCGGATCGGGAATGAAAAGCGGGTCGACCTTCACCATCTGGCGACAGATATCGGTCTCGTTCCATATCACCCTGGGCAGCTTGCCCAGAAATCGAAGAAACTTGCACTCGCACGGCGCGCCATGCTGGAACTTGACCACCTCGCCGCTGTCGCTGAAGCGCAGGTCCGCCTCGATTGCATTGGCGCCTTCCTGCACCGCCCAGTCGATGTATTTGGAGTGATTGATCGCGTGAGCGATGTTGTAGTAAAGCGTTTCGCCTTGAGCCATGGCCGGAAACAGCCATAGCGGCAGCAGGCAGGCCAGCAGGAGTTTTCGGATCATGTTCTGAGCGGGATTCGTTATTGAAGTCATAGGGGAAGAGGCCATGGAACTTCCTATTGCTCCATGAAACGCGTGCCAACGCAGCTTTCGCCGAAACCGCCATTCGGCTCGAGCGCGCAGCCATAAACGGTATCGTTGTACAGGCTGGTGAGGAACAAAGACGCCGATCCGAGGTTCTCGTTCAGCGCGAGATCGGTCGTGAGCATGAACCCTTCGATACTGTAGGGATTGCAATCCGACAGTTCGGCGCCGCCATTCTTCAGCTTGCAATGTGTGACGCGGCTATTGCGGGCGCTGACGGCATAAAGATTGGTGCCGTCGGCGTCGACCGCGATTTTTTGAATTCCGGCAAAGATTTCCTGTTCCCCGGCTTCCGTCGCGACGCAGGCTGAAAGCGAAGCATCGTTGCCGATGCGGCAAGCCACGATACTGTCGTCGACATTGCCGATATAGGCATACTTTCCGTTGGGCGAAAAAGCCATGGTGGCGGGAGCGGTGAACAGCTCGTTGCTTTGGGCCTGGCAGGCGCTTGGCATGCCGCCGGGCGCCAAAGTGCAGCCGGTGATCATGGATTTGGTTTCACCGTTCAGGAAAAAGGCATGCGTGCCGTAGTCTCCGGAGGCCAGGCCGACTTGGACCGGCGTATCCAGGGCGCCGTTCACGTCGGTTACCGTGCAACTGCTGAAACCGCCGTCGCCCAGCACCTGGCACACGGTGAGCGTGTCGTCTTCATTGGTGGCGTAGGCCACCGTGCCGGTATCGTTGAGGGCCAAGGAGGACGGGTCTTTGAAGGCCCCGCCGCCCGTTGAGGGCTTGCAGGAAGACAGTGCGCCCCGGGCCCCGTCGCAGACGAGGACGGAATCGGTGCTGTCCTGCAGGAAATACACGGAGCCGGTGCGCGGATTCACCACCATCTGATGCACGACGTCGGCGCCGTCCAGTTCATCGATTCCGCAATTTGAAAGTTCGCCCATGCCGTTGGATGCGCAAGTGGTCAGCGTGTCATTCTCATTGAGAATACGCAGCAAGGCATCCGGAGCGCCGGCTATTTTATGGACGGCCAGGTTCTTGGGGCCATAGAAGTAGGTTGGACTGTCTTCGCTGGGGACGGCGGCATTGCCCGACGAGCCGCCACCGCCGTCGGAACACCCGACGAGCGTGGCGGCCGATGCGATGGCAATCAGTGCGATGGCGACTTTTTTCATAAGTGACGGGTTCTTCTCGGCGCGATGTCTCAGGATGCGATGGAGGCTGCAAATTGTAACAACAATGGTCTCATAGCAACAGGATCATGGCCCAGAATGGAGAAAGGCGCAAGGGCGGCGGTTGCGCGGTCTTGGGTGGTTTATCATGCACCGATGAGCGATATTGTCGGACTTCTGAACTTCGGCGGCTTCGTCGCCCTCCTCATCTGGGGAGTCCACATGGTCCAGAGCGGCGTGCAGCGCGCCTTCGGCGCAGCCCTGCGGACCTGGATGGGCCGCGCCCTCAGCACCCGGGCGCGGGCCTTCTTCGCCGGGCTGGCCATCACCTCGGCCGTGCAGAGCAGCACCGCGACCGGCCTCATGATCACCAGCTTCGCCGCCAGCGGCCTGCTGAGCCTGGTTCCCGGCCTGGCGGCCATGCTGGGCGCGAACGTCGGCACGACCATCATCGTGCAGCTGCTCTCCTTCAACCTCACCGCGCTCGCGCCCTCATTGATACTGATCGGCGTATGGCTGTTCCGCCGCTACGAGCCCGGCCGCAAGCGCGACCTGGGCCGGCTCTTCATCGGCCTGGGCCTGCTTCTGCTGGCCCTGCACGAACTCGTCCTGATGTTCGCGCCCCTGCAGGACGCCCACCTGCTCGAAATCGCGCTCGAGGCGCTGTCGGGCCAGCCCGTGATCGCCCTGCTGCTCGCCGCCGCGCTGGCGTGGGCCGCCCATTCCAGCCTGGCGGTCGTGGTGCTGATCATGTCGCTGGCCCACCACCAGCTGATCAGCGCGCAGCTGGCCTGTGCGCTGGTGCTGGGCGCCAACCTGGGCACCGCCATCAATCCCATGCTGGAAGCGGGCGCCGGCGACGACCCCGCGGGCAAGCGGCTGCCGCTGGGCAATCTGGGCACGCGCATCGCCGGCTGTCTGTTGGCGCTGCCGGCCCTGCCCTGGCTGCCGGATCTCATGGACGCGCTCAGCGACGACCCGTCCCGCGCCGTGGCGAATTTCCATACGCTGTTCAACGTGGCGGTGGCCATGATCTTCCTGCCGCTGCTCACGCCCTATTCCAAGCTGCTGATACGCCTGCTGCCCAAGCGCGCCGACCCCGACGATCCTTCCCGGCCCCAGTACCTGGACGAGTCCGCGCACGAAGTGCCGGCCATCGCCCTGGGCAACGCGGCGCGCGAAGCCCTGCGCATCGCCGACATGGCCCAGAACCTGCTGGGCATCGCCCGCGCGGGCTTTCTGCGCGACAGCCGGCACCGGGTGGCCCACGCCCGCTACGTCAACAACGCGGTCAGCCGCCTGGAAAACCACATCACCGCCTACCTGGCCACGCTGGATCCGGAAACCATGAACCAGGACGACAACCGCCGGCGTGAGGAAATACTGAGCTTTTCGTCCAACATGGCGCATGCCGCCGGCGTGGCGACGCAAGGCCTGCTGGGCCACGCCGCCACGATGAGCAAGAAAGGCTGGATGTTCACGCCGCAGCAGCGGGACAACCTGATCCAGGTGATGGACCGCCTGATCCGCAACCATCGCCAGAGCGCCGCCCTGTTCGTGGCCGAAGACCTGCGCAGCGCCCGTTACCTGGCGTTCGAAAAAGACCATTTCCGGGAAGTCGAGGCCAATGCCACCGAGCAGCATCTGCAGAGCCTGAAGTCGGGCGACCTGGAGCGGGCGCAGCAAGGCTCGCTATACCTGGACATCCTGCGCGAAGCCAAGACACTGAATTCATGCCTGGTCGAGGCCGCCGCCTACCCCATCCTGGCCAAGCACAACGAGCTGCTGCCCAACCGGCTGCGCGAAAGCGACCAGCCGGCCGAATAGCCGGCGCAGCCCCGCGGGCCGGCCGGCATGGGCGGAACCGGCCTCAGACCCCGTGGCGCTTGAACCAGTCGAGCATCCGCCGCCAGGCATCGGCGGCGTCGGCCTGCACATAGCTGGGGCGATAGTCCGCGAAAAACGCGTGGCCGGAATCGGGGTACACCACGAATTGCGAGGCCCGGGCCGCGGCGCTGCCCTGGGCCAGCGCCGCTTCCATGCGCGCGACGCCGTCCAGCGGGATGCTGGCGTCCTGGGCGCCGTAAAGCCCCAGCACCGGCGCCTGCAGCGCGCCGCAGACGTCGATGGGGTTGCGCACCTGCAACGGCCCGTGCCCCGAAACCAGGCGGCCATACCAGGCCACCGCCGCCTTGCAGGCCGGATTGTGGGCCGCGTACAGCCAGGTCAGGCGGCCGCCCCAGCAGAACCCGGTGACGCCCAGGCGCGCGGCGTCGGCGCCTTGATCCGCCGCCCATTTCACGCTGGCGTCCAGGTCGGCCATGACTTGTTCGTCGGGCACCTTGGCGACCACTTCCTTGATCAGGGTGGGCGCGTCAATGTAGGCGGCCGGATCGCCCTGCCGGTGGTAGAGCTCCACGGCCACCGCCATATAGCCTTCTTTCGCCAGCCGGCGGCATACGTCCCGGATGTGCTCGTGCAGGCCGAAGATTTCCTGGATCACCAGCACCACGGGATGCCGGCCGCCGTCTTTCGGGGCGGCGAAGTAGGCGGGTATCGTGCCGTCGAAGGTGGGCATGTCGACCATGCCGCAGCGCAAGGACGCGCCGTCGGTTTCCACCACGGTTTCCGCCATTCCGGTTATGGATGAATACGCCATACAGACTCCTTTTCCGTTCAACGACGCCTGGCGGCGTCAGTGCGCCTGTTCCCAGTTCGGCCCCTGGCCGACTTCGGCCACCAGCGGGACATCCAGCCTGGCGACGTTGCACATGAGGCCGGGCAGGTGCCGGACTATGGTTTCCACCTCGTCCTGCGGCGCATCGAGGACGAGTTCGTCATGCACTTGCATGATCAGCAGGGTGCGCAGCTTTTCGCGCTCGATCCAGTCCTGGACGGCCACCATCGCCATCTTGATGAGGTCGGCCGCGGTGCCCTGCATGGGCGCGTTGATGGCGGCGCGCTCGGCCGCTTTCTGGCGCGGGCCCTTGGCGCCGCGCAATTCCGGCAGCCACAGGCGGCGCCCGAAGACCGTTTCCACGTAGCCCTGTTCATGGGCGCTGCGCTTGATGCGTTCCATGTAGTCTGCCACGCCCGGATAGCGCACGAAATACCGGTCTATGTAGGCCCGCGCGGCATCGCGCGTGATGCCCAGGTTGGCCGCCAGGCCGAACTCGCCCATGCCGTAGATCAGGCCGAAATTGATGGCCTTGGCCGCGCGCCGCTGCTCGGACGTGACGTCGGGCAGCGGCACGCCGAAGACTTCGGAGGCCGTAGCCTTGTGGATGTCCAGGCCGGCTTCGAAGGCCCCTTGCAGGTTCCGGTCGCCCGAGACGTGGGCCATGACCCGCAGTTCGATCTGCGAGTAATCGGCGGACACGATGCGGCCGTCGGTCGCGATGAAGGCGGTGCGCACGCGCCGGCCCTCGGCCGTGCGGACGGGGATGTTCTGCAGATTGGGATCGGAAGAAGCCAGCCTGCCGGTGATCACGGCGGCCTGGGCGTAGCGGGTATGCACACGCCCGGTCGAGGCGTTGACCATGCGGGGCAGCTTGTCGGTATAGGTGGACTTGAGCTTGGACAGTCCGCGGTATTCGAGCAGCAGCGCCGGCAGCGGGTAGTCGCGCGCGAGCTTGGACAATACGTCTTCGTCGGTCGACGGCACGCCGCTGGCCGTCTTCCGCAGGACGGGCAGCTGCATGCGCTGGAACAGGATCTCGCCCAGCTGCTTGGGGGAATTCAGGTTGAAGGGCTGGCCCGCCAGGTCGTAGGCCCGCTTTTCGAGATCCAGCATTTGCTGGCCCAGTTCATTGCTCTGGGCCAGCAGCAGGGCGGCGTCCACCTTCACCCCGTTGCGTTCCATGGTGGTCAGGACCCGGGAAGTCTGGACCTCGAGCAGGTAGATGCGTTCCATCCCGGGCTCGGCCGCGACCTTGGGCCGCAGCACCTGATGCAGCTGCAGGGTGAAGTCGGCGTCTTCGCAGGCATAGTGCGCGGCGCGCTCGACCTCGACCTCGTCGAAGCAGATCTGCTTGGCGCCCTTGCCGCACAAGTCTTCATAGCTGATGCCGCTGCGCCCCAGCCAGCGCTCGGCCAGTTCCTGCATGTTGACGCGTCGGTGGGATTCGAGCACATAGGCCTGCAGCATCGTGTCTTCGACGATGCCGGCCAGGGCCACGCCTTCGTTGAGGAAGACGTGGGAATCGTATTTCGCGTTGTGCAGCAGCTTGCGGGCGGACGGATCTTCCAGCCATGGCCGCAGGCGGTCCAGCACTTCCTGGCGCGGCAGCTGCTCGACCCGGTCCGGCCCGCGATGGGCGACGGGAATGTAGCAGGCCTCGCCCGCCTTCACCGACAGCGAAATGCCCACCAGGCGCGCGGCCATCGGGTCCAGCGACGTGGTTTCGGTGTCCAGCGCCACGAGCTCGGCCGAACGGAGCTTGGCCAGCCAGCCGTCGAGGGCGTCGCGGTCGAGTATGGTCTCGTAGCGGATGTCGTCGGCCGGCGGCGGGGCCGGGGCGTCGGCGGCGATGCGGCTGTCTTGCGCGGGTATCCTTTCGTGGTCGCCCGTGAGCTCGCGCAGCCAGGTGCGAAAGCCGAAGGCGTCGTAGAGCTCGACCAGCTTTGCGCGGTCCGGCTCCCTGGGGACGAGCGTATCCATGCCTATGCCCAGCTCGGCCATGTCGCAGTCGGTCTTGACGGTGATCAGCTTGCGGGTCAGGTCGAAATTCGGTATGGACGCCCGCAGGTTTTCGCCCGCCACGCCCTTGATGGCATGCGCGTGCTGGACCAGGTTGTCCACGCTGCCGTATTCGGCCAGCCACTTGGCCGCCGTCTTGGGCCCCACCTTGGGCACGCCCGGGATGTTGTCGACGGCGTCGCCGGTGAGCATGAGGTAGTCGACGATCTGCCCAGGGTCCACGCCGAATTTGCTCTTGACGCCGGCGATGTCCTGGCGCTCGCCGTTCATGGTGTTGACGAGTTCGACGTGCTCGTTCACCAGTTGCGCCAGGTCTTTGTCGCCCGTGGAGATGATGGTGTGGATGTTTTCGCTGGCGGCGCGGCAGGCCAGGGTGCCGATGATGTCGTCGGCCTCGACCCCCGGCACCGCCAGCACCGGCCAGCCCAGCGCCTGCACCGCCTGGTGGATGGGAACGATTTGTGCTGCCAGTTCGTCGGGCATGGACGGCCGGTTGCCTTTGTAGTCCGGATAGAGGTCATTCCGGAACGTCTTGCCTTTTGCATCGAACACGCATGCCGCGTAGTCCGCCTTGTAATCCTGGACCAGTCTCCGTAACATGGAGATGACGCCGTACAAGGCGCCGGTGGGTTCGCCCATGGCGTTTCTCAGGTCGGGCATCGCGTGATAGGCTCGGTACAGATAGCTCGACCCATCAACAAGTAACAAGGTTTTTTTCATGTCAAACAATAAATTGGTCCGTCTGCCGGCAAGTATGCAGATTCCTGGGATTATGGCAGAGATGCAACGCGCTGCCGAGACGCTGAAGGATCTGGGCTGGGGCGTCAGCGTGTTCGGCAGCGCGCGCATACGCCCCGATTCACCCTATTACGCGCTCAGCGAACAAGTGGGCGCCAGGCTTGCGCAGGCCGGCCTGCCGGTGATCGCGGGCGGCGGCCCCGGCATCATGGAAGCGGCCAACAAAGGCGCCTTCGAAGCCGGCGGCCAGAGCGTGGGCCTGAACATCAAGCTGCCCATGGAAACCACCAACAACCGCTACCAGACCCACAGCCTCACATTCGATTACTTTTATTCTCGGAAAGCTACTTTTTTCATGCACAGCGCGGCCTACATCGCGCTGCCCGGCGGTTTCGGCACGCTGGACGAGCTCTTCGAAGTGCTGACCCTGGTCCAGACGCGCAAGGTGCCGGCCGCGCCCATCATCCTGATCGGCACCGCCTTCTGGGAAGGGCTCGTGGCCTGGGTGCGCCAGGAACTGCTGGCGAACCGCCTGATCGGGCCCAACGACCTGGACCTGCTCACCATCACCGACGACCTCGACGTCGTCATGCAGACCATCAACCACTACTGCGACGTCTTCTCCGAAGAACGCCAGGCCGCCCCCGCCCTGCCCGAATGACTCGGGGCGCCGCGCCCCGATGCCCGGCTCAAACGGGCATCGGCATTTACCCTTAAGCCGATCGGCCCCCCACCCCCCATTCACCAGCAAATTCGCCCTGCGCGCGGCTTCTTTGATCATCGTCAAAGCCGGGCGCCGAAACTGGTCCAATCTAATAAAATCAACTGGACCTAGTCGCAGACCGGGACTATAGGCACTATCCATTGGCAAGGCGACACAAAGCCGCACATTTCCAGAGTGTCGCGATAACGAAATGGAGACAAACCATGAAGCCCCTGTTTCAACGTGGTCGCAAATTCGCCCTGATCGGCATGGCAGCTGGAATACTCGGCCTGGGCCCGATGGCCGCCCAGGCACAGACCAAGGTGGTCGTGGGATACCAGCAAATCGTGGGTCCCTTCGTCAGCGCGATCGCTGACGGCAGCTTCGACAAGGCCGCCCAGGAAGCCGGCTACAAGATCGACTGGCGCCAGTTCTCGTCCGCCGGCGACATTTCCACGGCCTTCGCCTCGCGCGACGTGCCCATCGGCATCCTGGGTTCCACCGGCATCACCGCCGCGGTCACGCGCGGGGTCAACATAGAACTGTTCTGGATCCTGGACAACATCGGGAAGTCCGAAGCCCTGGTCGCGCGCAACGGTTCGGGCGTGTCCAAGCCCCAGGACCTGGTCGGCAAGAAGGTCGGCGTGCCCTTCGTGTCCACCGCGCACTTCCACCTGCTGGTCGGCATGGACAAGGTCTGGAACATCGACCCGCGCAAGGTCAACATCCTTAACATGCAGCCGCCGCAGATCGTCGCCGCCTGGCAGCGCGGCGACCTGGACGCCGCCTACGTATGGCCGCCCGCCCTGACGGAAATCCAGAAAACGGGCACCACCATCGCCGACTCCGAGCAAATCGGCAAGGCCAGCGTGCCCACCTTCGACGGCATCGTGGCCGACCGCGACTGGGCCGCCAAGAACCCGAAGTTCATGGCCGCCTTCACCAAGGTCCTGGCCAAGTCCTATAAAGACTACAACGACAACGTCGGCAAGCTCGCGCCCGACTCGCAGGGCGTGAAGGGCATCAGCAAGATGATAGGCGGCAAGCCCGACGACATCGTGTCGGCGCTGCAGCTGCTGCTGTTCCCCAACGTCGCGGAACAGGCGTCCGGCACCTGGCTGGGCGGCGGCAAGGACGGCGGCGCGGTCAAGGCTCTCACGGAAAGCGCCAAGTTCCTGAAGGAACAGCGCCAGATCGACAAGCCGCTGGACGACTACAGCAAGTTCGTCAACGCAAGCTACGCCGAAGCGGCGGCCAAGTAACAGGCCCGGCCGTCCCGCCGTCGCGGCGCCCAGGCGCCCGCCGCGGCGGGACGGCCACCAGACAAGGAGCGAAACACATGTCAGCCCCCATGGCCCGACTCAGTGTGAAAGACGTCAGCGTCACGTACCCGGCCCTGCGCGACGGCGGTTCCGTCATCGCCTTGAAAGACGTCAACCTCGACATCGAACCCGGCGACTTCGTGGTCGCGCTGGGGGCTTCGGGTTGCGGCAAGACGACGCTGCTGAACCTGCTGGCCGGTTTTCTGTCCCCGACGCAGGGCGAGATCCTGCTGGGCGACAAGCCCATCGTGGGCCCCGGCTCGGATCGCGGCGTGGTGTTCCAGAAGCATGCCCTGCTGCCCTGGCTGAACGTCATCGAGAACACCGAATTCGGCCTCAAGCTTCAGGGCGTGGACAAGGCCACCCGCCGCGGCATCGCGCAACGCAATCTCGAACTGGTGGGGCTGCAGGATTTCCACCAGCACATGATCTACCAGTTGTCGGGCGGCATGCAGCAGCGGGTCGGCATCGCCCGGGCGCTGACCTGCGATCCGGCGATGCTGCTCATGGACGAGCCCATGGCGGCGCTCGACGCCCTCACGCGCGAGACCATCCAGGAACTGCTGCTGGACGTCTGGCAACACACCCACAAGATGTTCTTCTTCATCACCCACAGTGTCGAAGAAGCCCTGTTCCTGGGATCCCGGCTCATCGTCATGTCGCCCCGCCCGGGCCGCATCACCAACACCTATGAGCTGGATTTCAATAAACGCTATCTTGAAACGAGGGACGCCCGTGCCATCAAATCCAGTCAGGACTTTATCGAGATGCGCGAAATCATCCTTAGTATCATCTACGGCGACGAGCGCGCAGCCGGCGAACCGGAAATCATCCATGCCTAAGAAGCGGTTTCTCGGCAAGCCCGCCACGCCGGGCAAGGTCTATGGGGCGCCCGGCGCCGGCTATAGCGGCTTCATCAGCTTCATGACGGCCGTGGTGCTGATCGCCCTGTGGTTTCTGGTCACCACCATGGGCTGGGTCAAGCCCATATTCATGCCTTCGCCCTACGCGGTCTTCAACAAATTCATCGAAGCCTGGACCGAAGGGGTCGCCAACTCGACGCTGCTGCAGCACACCATGGCGAGCCTGGGCCGCGTCATGGGCGGCTTCCTGCTGGCGATGGCGACCGCCATTCCCATCGGCGTCCTGATGGGCGTCAACCGCATCACCCGCGGCATCTTCGACCCCATCATCGAGTTCTACCGGCCGCTGCCGCCGCTGGCCTATCTGCCCCTGGTGATCATCTGGTTCGGCATCGGCGAATTCCCCAAGGTCTTCCTCATTTACCTGGCCATCTTCGCCCCCATGGCGATCGCCGCCCGCTCGGGCGTGCGCTCGGTGTCCATCGAGCAAATCCATGCCGCCTACGCCATGGGCGCATCCAGCCGGCAAATCATCACCCACGTCATCCTCAAGGCCGCCATGCCGGAAATCTTCACCGGCATGCGCATCGGCATCGGCGTGGGCTGGACCACCCTGGTCGCCGCCGAAATGGTCGCATCCTCGCGCGGCTTGGGCTTCATGGTGCTGAACGCCGCGCAGTACCTGGCCTCGGACACCGTCATCATGGGCATCCTGGTCATCGGCTTCTTCGCCCTGATCTTCGACCTGCTGCTGCGCCACCTGGAAAAAGTGCTGATCCCCTGGAAAGGCAAGGTGTAGGGGCCCAGCTCCGCACACGGGGCCGGACCCCACGCGGGATCCGACCCTTCAGGCGAAATTTGCTTTATCATCGTTGAAGCGCTTGCTTCAGCCGCATCGGGGCCGCAAGGCCCCGATGGCTTTCGTTCAGCCATTTGGTGAAATCCATGCAAGTACCCGCCACCGCCCCCATCTCCAGCGTTCTCTGGACATCCCTGTTCGAGCGGGTCGGCGATTCCGGCCTCAGCTTGCAAGGCCGCATCCGGCAGATGCTCGTGTCGGCGATACTTTCCGGCCACCTGCCGCCCGGCGCCCCCGTGCCGTCCAGCCGCCTGCTGGCCGACAACCTCGGCGTGGCGCGCAACACCGTGGTGTTCGCCTATCAGCAGCTGGTCTCCGAAGGCTATCTGGTCTCGCGCGAGCGCAGCGGGCATTTCGTGTGCGACGACGTCCGCAAGAGCCACGTGGCGGCGCCCATCGAACCCGAATCCGCGTCCCGCCGGCACGCCGCCAGGTGGCACCAGCGCGTCGTGTTCCATCCTTCACGGCAGCGCAATATCGTCAAGCCCGACAACTGGCAGAGCATGCCCTACCCCTTCGTGTACGCCCAGTTCGACGCCGCCCTGTTCCCCACCGCGGAATGGCGCGAATGCTGCACCCGGGCGCTGTCCGTGCTCGACATACGCAGCTGGGCGCCCGACCTCATCACCAACGACGACGCCGCCCTGATCGAAGAAATCCGCACCCAGGTGCTGCCCCGGCGCGGCGTCTGGGCGGAAAAAGACGAAATCGTGATCACGGTGGGCGCGCAGCATGCGCTTTACCTGCTGGCCGACCTGCTGATACACGCCCATACCGTGGTCGGCATGGAAGACCCGGGCTACCCCGACGCGCGCAATACCTTCGCCCATCGCAGCGACCGGCTGATGCCGCTACCGGTGGACGAAAACGGCCTGTGCATCACCCCGGAGCTCACCGCCTGCGACTACATTTTCGTGACGCCCAGCCACCAGTGCCCCACCACGGTCACCATGCCCATAGAGCGGCGCGAGGCCTTGCTGGAACTCGCCGCACGCTCGGACAGCATCATCATCGAGGACGACTACGAAACGGAAAACCGCTACGGCAACCCGCCCACGCCCGCGCTCAAAAGCCTGGACAAGCACGGCCGCGTCATCTATGTGGGCAGTCTTTCCAAAAGCTTCGCGCCGGGGCTGCGCATCGGCTACATCGTGGCGCCCGCCGAACTGACCCACGAGCTGCGGGCCTTGCGCCGCCTCATGCTGCGCCATCCATCGGCCTATGTGCAGCGGGCCTTCGCCCTGTTCATTTCCCTGGGCCACCACCATGCGCTGCTGCGCCGGATTTCCCTGATCTACCAGGAGCGCGCGCAAGCCCTGACCGAAGCCCTGGCATCGAGCCTGCCCGAATTCAGCCTGGTGCCCATCACGGGCGGCTCGTCCAGCTGGGTCAAGGCCCCGGCCCACGTCGATACCGAAAAACTCGCGCGCGCGGCCCTGGACGTGGGCGTGGTCATAGAGCCCGGCCATGTGTTCTACCACACGCCGGGACCCGGCAGGAACAGCGACATCCGCATCGGCTTCACGTCCATCGACACGGAGAAGATCCCGGCGGGCATAGACAAGCTCGCGGGCGTCTATCGCAAGCTGTACGGCTGAGCCCGCCGGCGTCCGATCACAGCATTTCGTCCCGCAAGTAGTAGTACTTGTAGAGCATCGCCTGCCCCAGGCGGCGGAAAGGCGCGAACAAATGGCCGGGCAAGGGGCTGTTGTAAATGGGCAGGTCCCACTGCTTGCCGTCTTTGCCGACGACGCGTTCCGCCAGCCGCCGGCCGGCATTGGCCGAGGACGACACCCCATTGCCGCCGTATCCGAAAGCATAGAACACGAGCTCGTCGGGATTGGGCTGCGTCACCCGCGGCATCATGTCGTGGCTGACGTCGACCCAGCCCCACCACGAATACGCGATGGGAATGCCGCGCAGGCGCGGAAACTTCCTGTACAGGCCGTTCTTGAGCAAGTCCAGGTGGCGCGCGTTCTGGGCGTCCGCGCCGGTCAGCGCGCTGCGGCTGCCGATCTGCATGGAGCCGTCGGGCAGCAGCCGGTAATAGAAGCGCAGCGTGCGCGTGTCGGTGATGAAGGTCGTGCTCTTGAGACCCGCTTCGGCACGCTCGTCGGCCGTCAAAGGCCGCGTCACCATGGAGTTGGACAGGATCGGCATCATGCGGTTGGTCAGCGAGGGATGCAGGCCCTGAGGCGTGTAGCCGCCGGTTGCCACCGCCACCCGCCGGGCGCGGACCGTGCCGCCGGGCGTGCGCAGGTAGTGTATGCCGCCGCGGGTCTCCCAGCCTAGCACCGGGCTGGCCGGGTGCACTTTCACGCCCAGCGCGCGCGCCTGGCGGATATAGCCGAAAGCCAGCTTCAGCGGATGCACCCCCACGCCTTCCTGCTCGTGCAGCGCGCCCGCGGCTTCCTGGTCTTCGACATAGCGCTCGTGCAGCTCCGCGCGGCTGAGCATGCGGCTGTCGTAGCCGAAGACCTCGCGCATGATGCGGCATTCGTTCTGCAGGAAGGCCAGCTTCTTGGGCCGGTGCGCGGTATATAGATGGCCGCCCGGCTGGGCGTCGCAATCTATGGTGGCCACCAGGCTTTTCCAGTATTCGAAGCCTTCGCGGATTTCCGCATCCAGGCGCTTGGCGACGTCCTGGCCCCAGCGCTGTATCCATTGCGAGCGATACAGCCGGCCGGATGCGTTCTGCCCCTGCCCGCCATTGCGGCTGGAGCATCCCCACACCACGCGGTTGGCCTCCAGCACCACCGCGGCGACGCCGTGTTCCTTGGCGAGGGTCAGCGCCGCGACCAGACCGGTGAAGCCGGAGCCGATGACGACGACGTCGGCATCGAAGTCGGCCCGGACGGGGCCGTCGTCTTCGGGCGGCGGGCCCGCCGTGCCGACCCAATAGGTGGGCGCATAGGCCTGGCCGCAGCCGGTCTTGGAGACCAGCGGATCGTAGGTGGGATCATAGGGGTTTTCGTGGAATTCCTCGGGCGAGGAAGGGTCCGCAACTTCGGTAATGGCTGCCATCACGACTCCGTAACAGACAAGATATTTTTCAGTCTCGGGCCGGCAGGTGGGGCCGGTTCTTGCGGAATGCGTTCTTCAGGATGATCTTGCCGTCGCGGAACTCGAGCAGATCCACCATGTTGGCTTCGATCCGGGAGCCGTCGGCGGCGGTTCCGGTGAACGTGGATTCCATGACGCCTTTGTCGCCGTGCGCCCAGCACTTGGCGTTGAGCCATTGGGCGTCCGGTATGGTCTGCCACGCCGCTTCGAAGGCTTTGCGCACGGCGGCCATGCCTTGGTGCCGCGAGCCATGGGCTTCGGGGCCGGCAACGGTTTCGAACACGCAGTCTTCGTGCATGAACGACATCAGCGCGTCGATGTCGTGCCGATTCCAGGCGTCGCCAAACGCTTTGATGCGCGCGACCAGTTCTTCGTCGGACATTCCTGTGTCTCCTGTCGGTTTGGGGCAGAGATGCGCCGCCCCTTTGCTTCGTAAGGTAGAAGATCCTTGGTCCCGGGGCTAGAGCCAGACCGGACGTTTCGCATGAGCCAGTTGGAGGCCCGGCCGGCCGCAGAAAAACCGCCACGCCTAGGTGTTTTTACCTAAATCAATATATTTCGTTCCAAAAACCATAAATGAAATTGACTTTTTCCCATCCAACTTTAAAATTGCCACATAGAACAAATAACGGAACGTATTATTTCATTTTCGGTTTAAAAAAGGCGGCCCAATAAGGCGCCTTTTCCACCGCCACCCTCGACAGGAAACACCGCCATGCAAACAGACAACCGAGAGCCCGTCAGCGGCGTACAAAGAATGACCCCGTCCGAAGCCTTCGTCGAAACGCTGGTCGCCAACGGCGTCCGCGAAATCTTCGGCATCATGGGCTCGGCGTTCATGGACGCCATGGACATCTTCGCGCCCGCCGGCATCCGCCTCATCCCGGTCGTCCACGAACAGGGCGCGGGCCACATGGCCGACGGCTACGCGCGCGTCAGCGGGCGCCACGGCGTCGTCATCGGGCAGAACGGCCCCGGCATCAGCAATTGCGTCACCGCCATCGCCGCCGCGTACTGGGCCCATTCCCCCGTCGTCATCGTCACGCCCGAAGCCGGCACCATGGGCATCGGCCTGGGCGGGTTCCAGGAAGGCAACCAATTGCCCATGTTCCAGGAATTCACCAAATACCAGGGGCACGTCACCAACCCCGCCCGCATGGCCGAGTTCACCGGCCGCTGCTTCGACCGCGCCATGTCCGAAATGGGCCCCACGCAGCTGAATATCCCGCGCGACTACTTCTACGGCGACATCAAGGTCGAGATCCCGCGTCCGCAGCGCCTGGATCGCGGCCCCGGCGGCGACAAGACCCTGGACGAAGCGGCCGAGCTGCTGGCCTCGGCGCGCTTCCCCGTCATCATCTCGGGCGGCGGCGTGGTCATGGCCGACGGCGTGGAAGAATGCAAGGCGCTCGCCGAGCGCCTGGGCGCGCCCGTCGTCAACAGCTATCTGCACAACGATTCCTTCCCCGCCAGCCATCCGCTTTGGTGCGGCCCGCTGGGGTACCAGGGCTCCAAGGCGGCCATGAAGCTCATTTCCCAGGCCGACGTCGTGCTGGCCCTGGGCACGCGCCTGGGGCCCTTCGGCACCCTGCCCCAGCACGGCATGGACTACTGGCCCAAGAACGCCAAGATCATCCAGATCGACGCCGACCACAAAATGCTGGGACTGGTCAAGAAAATCACCGTCGGCATCTGCGGCGACGCCAAGGCCGCCGCGGCGGCCCTGTCCAAGCGCCTGCAGGACCGCAAGCTGGCCTGCGACGCCAACAAGGAAGAACGCGCCGCCAAGATCAAGGCTGAAAAAGACGCCTGGGAAAAAGAGCTCGACGAATGGACGCACGAGCGCGACCCCTTCAGCCTGGACATGATCGAAGAACAAAAGAACGAGCCGGGCAGCTATCTGCACCCCCGCCAGGTGTTGCGCGAACTCGAAAAAGCCATGCCCGAGAACGTGATGGTCTCGACCGACATCGGCAACATCAATTCGGTCGCCAACAGCTATCTGCGCTTCGAGAAGCCGCGCAGCTTCTTCGCGCCCATGAGCTGGGGCAACTGCGGCTACGCCCTGCCCACCATCATCGGCGCCAAAGTGGCCGCGCCCGACCGGCCCGCCATCGCCTACGCGGGCGACGGCGCCTGGGGCATGAGCATGTCCGAAATCATGACTTGCGTGCGCCACGACATTCCCGTCACCGCCGTGGTGTTCCACAATCGCCAGTGGGGCGCCGAAAAGAAGAACCAGGTCGACTTCTACAACCGCCGCTTCGTGGCGGGCGAACTCGACAACCAAAGCTTCGCCGGCATCGCGCGGGCCATGGGCGCGGAAGGCATCGTGGTGGACAAGCTCGAAGACGTCGGCCCGGCGCTCAAGAAGGCGGTCGACATGCAGATGAACGAAGGCAAGACGACGATCGTGGAAATCATGTGCACGCGCGAACTGGGCGACCCCTTCCGCCGCGACGCCTTGTCCAAGCCGGTGCGTTTCCTGGAAAAGTACAAGGATTATGTCTGAACACTGACCTGAGGCCGGCCATGAGTCTGCTCGACGCCATCATCCGCAAAGCACGGCTGAACCCGAAGCGCATCGTGATGTGCGAAGGCGAGGACGTCCGCATACTCGAAGCCGCCCACAAGGCGGCGGCCACGGAGCTGGCCGACATCACGCTGGTCGGCGATGCCGGGCGCATCGCCGAGGCGCTGGCGCGGCACGGCTGGAACGATCCGCGCATCCGCGTCGTCGATCCGGCCCACTCTCCGCTTGCGCCCGCCTTCGCGCAGGAATTGGCCCGCCTGCGCGCCAAGCGCGGCATGACCGCGCAGCAAGCCGAGGCGGCCGTCCGCGAGCCCCTGGTCTTCGCCATGCTGATGCTGCGCATGGGGCATGCCGACGGCTCGGTCGCGGGCGCCGTCCACACCACGGCCGACGTGGTGCGCAACGCCATACAGATCGTCGGGACGAAGCCGGGCACGCGGCTGGTGTCCAGCTTTTTCATCATGCTGCGCGAAGAGCCTTTCCATACGGACGCCCATGCGCTGATTTTCGCCGACTGCGGGCTGGTCATCGAACCCGACGCCGACGAGCTGGCCGACATCGCCATGGCGGCGGCCGACAGCGCGGCGGCGCTGCTCGATACGGAACCGAAGGTGGCCTTGCTGTCTTTCTCGACGGGCGGCAGCGCCCGGCACGGCTGCGTCGACAAGGTCAGGCAGGCGGCCGAGAAGCTGCGGGCGCGGCGGCCGGATCTCGCGGTGGACGGCGACATCCAGCTGGACGCGGCCATCGTTCCCCGGGTGGCGGAAAGCAAGCTGCCGGGATCCCAGGTGGGCGGGCGGGCCAATGTGCTGGTGTTTCCGAACCTGGACGCGGCCAATATCGGCTACAAGCTCACGGAGCGCCTCGGGCATGCGACGGCCATCGGGCCGCTGCTGCAGGGGCTGGACAAGCCGGCGAACGATCTGTCGCGCGGGTGCAGCGCCGACGACGTGTACAACGCGATCGCGGTGACGGTGGTTCAGGCCCAGGCGGTGCCGGTCGAATAGCGCGGGCGCGCCGATACGCTAACGCCTGCCCTGCCCCGCCAGCAGGCCGAGAAACACATCGAACACCGAATTGCCGACTCCCTCGGAAAGATCCAGGCTCAGCGACCGCGCATAATAGGCGCTGAGATCCAGCCCCAGCCCCACGCCGAGAATCTCGATGCCCGCCTGCCCATAGTGCCCCACCACCGCGCGCAGATGCCGGTCGAGATAGAACTCGTCATTGGCCAGATGCGTCGCGCGGTCCATCGGGCAGCCGTCCGAAATCACGAACAGGATGCGCCGCTCCTCGTCCCTCGCCAGCAGCCGTTCGCACGCCCATTGCACCGCCTCGCCGTCGACCCCTTCGCGGAACAGGTCGGGCTTCATCAGCGCCACGATGCCGCCCCGCGCACGCCGCCAGGGCCGGGCGGCCGGCTTGAACACGATATGGCATAGCTCGTTCAGGCGCCCGGGCGCCGCCGGCCTGCCGGCGGCCCACCATGCTTTCTGCGCGCGGCCGCCGTTCCAGGCCTGCGTCGTGAACCCCAGGATCTCGGACCGCACGCCCGCCTGGTCCAGCGCGCGCATCTGCACGTCCATGATGAAGGCCAGGTCATCGCGATATTGCTTCATCGAGCCCGAGCAGTCGATCAGGAAGCCGACCACGCAATTGGACACGGGCGTGGTCCGGTCCTGGTAGAAGACGCGGCGCTCGGCCGGCGAGCTGACGATCGCCGCCAGCCGGCGGCCGTCGATCCGGCCTTCTTCTTCGCCGTACTGGAAACCGTCGCGGCGCGGGCGGGTCAGCAAGGCGCGCAGGGCGCGCGACAGGCGGCCGACGTTCACGCCCTCTTGCGCCAGGCGCCGGTCCAGCGCTTCCCGATATTCGCGCGCCAGCCCGGCGCGCAAGAGATCCACCGCATCCACCTCGCGGTCATAGCGGCGCGTGAAGACGCGGTAGCCGTCGCGGCCCGCAAGGACGTCGGCGCGCGCGCCGCCCGCCGCCTCGCCCCCCGGCGCATCGGCGTCGCCCGATTCGAAGTCCAGCGACAGGCTGAAGCCGCCCCGCTCGACGGATTGGCTCTCGGGACTGTCCTCGTATTCGCAGGCGACGCGCTCGGCGATCTCGCGCGCGATGTCGAGCGCATGGCGGGCGTAGGCGGCCTGGTCGCCGCGGCATCGGCGCAGGCCCGCCAGGGCCGGACCCAGCGCGGGCGCCAGCCCGGCACGCACCGGTTCGAGCAGGTCCTGCACGTGTTCCGGCAGCGCCTCCGCCATCAGGCGGCTCCATACGATCTGGGAAAATGCGAACAGCAATATTCCCAGGCTGCTTTCCGCCGCGCCCGAATCGACGAACTCAGCCGACCAGCGCCGGTAGTTGCGGACCAGATTGCGCCGGGCGCCCGGCAGCGACGGCGGCACGAGCGATTCGGTGCGCAATTGCTCCAGCCACTCGAACAGCAGTTTTTCGATGGTGTTTTCCGGCATCAGCCGCCGATGCAAGGCCGCGTCGGAATAGCGGCTGCGCAGCGCCAGGGCGTCCGCCACGGCGCGGCTCGACTCGAAGTCGGCGCGCATCAGCTGCCTTTGCAGATGCGGCGCATGCACGGGCACGGAGCGGGCGTCGTCGTACACCCGGCCGCCTTCGAAATGCAGCCTGACGTTGCCGCTCAGCGCCCGCAAGGCGGCGGCCGCCAGCTGTTCGGTCTGAATCGTGAGGCGCCGGGGACCGATGCCGCTGCCCATGGCGGTTCAGCGCAAAGCCTGCGCGGCCGACTCGCTGAGATCGCGGTCGAAGCAGCGCTGATAATATTCCGCCACGATGGGCTTTTCGGCGTCTTCGCATTTGTTCAGGAAGGACAGGCGGAACGCCAGCTCGACGTCGGAGAAAATGCGGCTGTTCTCGGCCCAGGAAATCACCGTGCGTGGCGACATCAGGGTGGAGATGTCCCCCGCCTCGAACCCCTTCCGGGTCAGGTTCGCCACGCCTATCATGGCTTCGACCGTCTGCCTGCCTTCGGCGTCGTCCAGGCCGGGCACCCGCGCGAGCACGATCTCGAGCTCTTCCTGCGGGTGCAGGTAGTTGAGGGTGGCCACGATGTTCCAGCGGTCCAGCTGCGCGTGGTTGAGCGCCTGCACGCCGTGATAGAGGCCGTTCAGATTGCCCTGGCCCACCGTGTTCGAGGTGGCAAAGAGCCGAAAATACGGATGGGGCCGGATCACCCGGTTCTGATCGAGCAGGGTGAAGCTGCCCTCGCGCTCCAGGATGCGCTGGATGATGAACATGACGTCGGGCCGGCCCGCGTCGTATTCGTCGAAGACCAGGGCCACGGGCCGCTGCAGCGCCCACGGCACGATGCCCTCTTGGAATTCCGTGACCTGCCGGCCTTCGCGCAGCACGATGGCGTCCCGGCCGACCAGGTCCAGGCGGCTGATCTGGCCGTCCAGGTTGACCCGTATGCAGGGCCAGTTCAAGCGGGCGGCGATCTGCTCGATGTGCGTGGACTTGCCCGTGCCGTGCGCCCCCTGGATCAGGACGCGCCGATTGCGCATGAAACCGGCGAGCACCGCCAGCGTGACTTCGGGGTTGAAGCGATAGACGGGATCGATCTCGGGCACGTGTTCGTCGCGCTCCGCGAAGGCCGGCACCTGGAAATCCTGTTGCAGGCCGAAAGCGGCCCGGCTGGACACATGCTGCATGGGCGGGATGGCGGACATCTATGTGCTCCTGAAAAGGGTGGGCCTAGGGCCGGCCGTTCTCGGTTTCGATCTCGGACAGCGCGCGGGCCGCCCGGTACAGCGCGGGCAGGCATTGCAGGGATTTCTCGACGGTCATGCGGATGGTGGGCGCCTGGATGGCCACCGCGATGTTGGACTTGCCTTCTTTCACGGGCACGAGCACCGCCACGCAGACCAGCCCCGGAAGGAACTCTTCGTTGTCGACGGCATAGCCGTCGCGCCGCACGCGGTCGATTTCGGCTTCCAGCTGCTCCATGGTCAGCAGCGTCTTGTCGGTGTATTTGGCCAGCGCGGCATGCGCCAGCAACCGCCGCCGCTGCGAAGGCGTCATTTGCGACAGGAACAGCTTGCCGCTGGCCGAACAATGCACCGGCACCCTGGACCCCGGATGCAGATAGAAACGCAAGGGCGCGACGGTCTCGACGCGGTCCAGGTACACGACCTCGTTGCCGGTGCAGCTGGTGATGTTGCAGCTTTCACCGACTTCCTCCACCAGCTGGCGCAGTATGGCGTGCCTTGCGCCATGCACGGTGTTGTTCAGCAGCAGGTTCTCGGCCATGCGGCGCAGGCGCAGGCCGGTGCTGTACTGGCGGCCGTCGCCGTCGCGCTGTATCATGCCGGCGCTTTCCAGCTGCTGCAGCATGCGGTGCAAGGTGGGCTTGGGCAGGCCGAGTTCGTCCACCAGGCTTTGCAGGGAAAAGAACTGGTTCTTGCGGGCGATGACTTCCAGCAGCGCGAAAAGCCGCATGGTGGGGGTGTTGCCGTCCAGCTTGAGCTCGTCGGACGCGGCGATGCTGTCTTTTGCCATGAGGATACAGATTCCGGAAATAGGAATGAATTGTATCGTTTTTTTGAGCTAAAGAGGGTGAAAGTCAAAAATTTCGACAGCGGCTGGATTTAGCCGACACACGGCCGTCCTGTATCGGACTCGCATTCAGGCGCGTTAGTTGAAATAATCGATGAAGTCGGCGTCGACGAAATTCAGAGACCAAGTCTCCAGCTCTGAATCGCTACCCGTGCGGATGCGCTGAATCAGGGTATCGGACAAGGGACCGAATTTGCGGGCGAGCAGGCGTTCCAGCAGCGCCGCTCGGCCAGACAGCTCGCCTTGTCGCAAGCCCTGAGCAATGCCTTCCTGACGGCCTTCTTGAAACCCTTCTTCGCGCCCTTCCTTGCGCCCCTCCAGAATCCCCTCGCGCTTCCACTGCCGGGCCCACATGCCCGGCTTCTCACTGATCAACATGACAAGCCCCTACAAACTCGTGACCTGGGACACCGCCTCTTGCGGCTGGGCCCGCGACAGCACCAGGTGCTGGATATAGGCGGCAACTGCAGGCGCTCGGCCACGTACTGCGTGTTGACCTCGCGCGGGGGCGGCGGCTGCCGAGGAAATGAGCATCGCGACAATCGCGCATGGACGGCGCGATGATCAGGCTTCCTCAGCTCGCTTCGCGCGACATCCTGCGGCGCTCGTGCTCCTGCAGATAGCGCTTGCGCAGACGGATGGACTTCGGCGTCACTTCCACCAGTTCATCGTCGGCGATGAATTCCACCGCGTACTCCAGCGTGATCTGGATCGGCGGCACCAGGTCGATGTGCTCGTCCTTGCCCGATGCCCGCACATTGGTGAGCTTCTTTTCCTTCGTGGGGTTGACCACCAGGTCATTGTCGCGGCTGTGTATGCCTATGATCATCCCTTCGTACAAAGGATCCTGGGGCGACACGAACATGCGGCCGCGTTCCTGCAGCTTCCAGAGCGCATACGCCACCGCCACGCCGTCGTCCTGGCTGATGAGCACCCCGTTGCGGCGCTCGCCCACGCCGCCCTCGCGCATGGGCGCGTAGTCGTCGAAAATATGGCTCATCAAGCCGGTGCCGCGCGTCAGCGTCATGAACTCGCCCTGGAAGCCGATCAGGCCGCGCGCGGGAATGCGGTATTCGAGCCGGGTGCGGCCGCGGCCGTCGGCCTGCATGTCCAGCAGGTCGCCCTTGCGGCGCCCAAGCTCTTCCATGACGCCGCCCTGGTGGGCGTCCTCCAAGTCGACCGTCAGCAGCTCGTAGGGCTCCAGCTTGACGCCGTTCTCTTCCTTGAACACCACGCGCGGGCGCGACACGGCCAGCTCGTAGCCCTCGCGGCGCATGTTCTCCAGCAAAATGGTCAGGTGCAATTCACCCCGGCCGCAGACTTCGAACACGGTGTCGTCGTCCGTATCGTTGACGCGCAGCGCCACGTTGGATTTCAGCTCGCGCTCCAGGCGGTCGCGCAATTGCCGGCTGGTCACGAACTTGCCTTCGCGCCCCGCCAGCGGCGACGTGTTCACCATGAAGTTCATGGTCAGCGTGGGTTCGTCGATGCGCAGCATGGGCAGCGCCTCCGGCTGGGCCGGGTCCATGACGGTGCAGCCGATGCCGATCTCTTCGATGCCGTTGATCAGCACGATGTCGCCCGCCTGGGCTTCATCGACCAGCTCGCGTTCCAGACCCTTGAACTTCAGCACCTGGTTGATGCGGCCCTTGATGGGGTCGCCTTCGGGACCGAACTTGACGATCACGTCCATGCCCGGCCGCATGCGGCCGCGGTTGATGCGGCCCACGCCGATCTTGCCCACATAGGTGCTGTAGTCCAGCGAGATGACCTGCATCTGCAACGGCCCTTCGGCATCGTCCTCGCGTTGCGGGACATGCTTCAGGATGGCGTCGAACAAGGGACGCATGTCGCCGCTGCGCACGTCGTCGCTCAGGCCCGCGTAGCCCGACAGCCCCGAGGCGTAGATGACCGGGAAGTCCAGCTGTTCTTCCGTGGCGCCCAGCTTGTCGAAGAGGTCGAAGGTGGCGTTGATGACGAAGTCGGGGCGCGCGCCCGGGCGGTCGATCTTGTTCACGACGACGATGGGTTTCAGGCCCAGCGCCAGGGCCTTGCGCGTCACGAAGCGGGTCTGGGGCATGGGGCCTTCCACCGCGTCGACCAGCAGCACCACGCCGTCGACCATGGACAGCACCCGCTCCACCTCGCCGCCGAAGTCGGCGTGCCCCGGCGTGTCGATGATGTTGATGTGCGTGCCTTCATACTGCACGGCGCAGTTCTTGGCAAGAATGGTGATGCCGCGTTCTTTTTCGATGTCGCCCGAGTCCATGACACGCTCGGACACCTGCTGATTGTCGCGGAACGTGCCCGACTGACGCAGCAACTGGTCGACAAGCGTGGTCTTGCCGTGATCGACGTGGGCGATGATCGCCACATTGCGCAAAGCGCGGTTCATAATTTCAAATCCTTTTGTGTGGAGGTTGCCGGGTTCAGTCCGGCGGGCAAGGCATCCAGCGCGATCAGGGCCGCCTTGGGGTCGGGCATGGCTTGCAGGGCTTCGAGGCCGACGGCCGCATCGAGCCCGAAAGGGCCGACGCGGGTGCGCCTCAAGGCCTTCAAATGCGCGCCGCAACCCAGTTGGCGGCCTATGTCCTGCGCAAGCGTGCGAATGTAGGTGCCTTTGCTGCATTGGACCGCGATCACCGCCTCGAACCGGTCGCAGCTCAGCAGTTCGATGTGATGGATCGTGACCGTCCTGGGCGGGCGGTCCAGTTCTAGCCCTTGGCGCGCATACTCGTACAGCGGCTTGCCGTCGCGCTTCAGGGCGGAATACATGGGCGGGACCTGCTGGATTTCGCCTTTGAAATTCAGCAGCACGCGTTCGAGCTCGGCCCGGTCGACGCCGTCGAAACCTTCCGGCGCGCTGCTGACGAGATTGCCGGTGAGATCGCCGCTATCGGTTTCCTCGCCGAAGCGTATCGTCGCCACATAGCCTTTGTCGGCATCGAGCATCTGTCCCGAGATCTTGGTCGCCTTGCCCAGGCAGCAAACCAGCAGGCCGGTGGCAAAAGGGTCCAGCGTGCCGGTATGGCCGGCCTTGCGTGCGTCGAGCGCGCGCTTGGCGCGTTGTAAAGCGTGGTTGCTGGATAGACCTTCCGGTTTGTCCAGCAACAGGACACCATCGAGCATCTGCCCGCGTCGGGAAGCCATCGTTCATAGATCCTGATGAAAAACGACAGCCCCCTAGGGCTGCTCGTCGGGGTCCTCGGGTTCCGAGGGCTTGAAGGGTTCGCTGCGGAGGGGCTGGTTCGCCCGGTCGATCAGCTGGGAGAGCTCGAGGCCACGGACGATTTGTTCATCGTGGATGAATCGCAGCGTGGGAACGGTGTGGATGTGCAGCAGTTTGAACAGGAGCGAATGCAGCCAGCCGGCTTTTTCGGTCAGGGCGGCGGTGGCCGCTTCGGGCTCCGCCCCCATGACGGTGAAATAGACTTTCGCATGCGCGTAGTCGGCCGAGAGCTCCACGCCCGTGAGCGTGATGAGCCCGGCGCGCGAGACATCGATCTCGCGCTGTATCAGGCCGGCCAGATCCTTCTGGATCTGGTCGGCCAGCCGGGCGTTGCGGCCGGGATTGGGTTTGGATTTATGGCGACCCATGATGCTACAGCGACCGTGCCACTTCTTTGATCTCGAAGATTTCGAGCTGATCGCCCACTTCGATATCGTTGTTGCCCTTCAGGGTGATACCGCAATCGAAGCCGGCCTTGACTTCCTTGACGTCGTCCTTGAAGCGGCGCAAGGAATCGATGTGCCCGGTCCAGTGCACGACGTGGTTGCGCAGCAGGCGCACCTGCGAATCGCGCCGGACCACGCCGTCGGTGACCATGCAGCCGGCGATGTTGCCCACGCGCGAAGTCGTGTAGACCTCGCGTATCTCGACCATGCCGATGATTTCCTCGCGCTGTTCGGGCGCCAGCATGCCGGACATGGCGTTGCGCACGTCGTCGATCGCGTCGTAGATGATGTTGTAGTAGCGCAGGTCGACGCCGTTGTGCTCGGCCAGCTTCTTCGCGCTTTGCTCGGCGCGCACGTTGAAGCCGATGATGACGGCATGCGATGCGATCGCCAGGTTCACGTCGCTTTCGGAGATTCCGCCCACCGCGGCATGCACCACCTGTACGCGGACTTCTTCGGTGGACAGCTTGAGCAGCGAGGAGACCAGCGCTTCCTGCGAACCCTGGACGTCGGTCTTGACGATGAGCGCCAGCGTCTGCGTGCCTTCGCCGATGTTGTCGAACATGGACTCGAGTTTCGCGGCCTGCTGGCGAGCCAGCTTGACGTCGCGGAACTTGCCCTGGCGGAACAGCGCGATTTCGCGCGCCTTGCGCTCGTCGGCCATGGCGATGACCTCGTCGCCGGCGGCCGGGACGTCGGTCAGGCCCTGGATCTCGACCGGGATGGACGGGCCGGCGCTGTTCACCGGCTTGCCGTTCTCGTTGAGCATGGCCCGCACGCGGCCGAAGCTCGCGCCGGCCAGGACCGCGTCGCCGCGATGGAGCGTGCCGCTTTGCACCAGGATGGTGGCCACCGGCCCGCGCCCCTTGTCGAGGCGGGCTTCGATGACGATACCTTTGGCTGGCGCGTCGACAGGCTCTTTGAGCTCGAGGATTTCGGCCTGCAGCAGCACGTTTTCCAGGAGGTCGTCGATGCCCTGGCCGGTCTTGGCCGAAACGCCCACGAAGGGGACGTCGCCGCCGTATTCTTCCGGCACGACCTGTTCCGCCACGAGCTCCTGCTTGACGCGCTCGGGGTTGCCGTCGGGCTTGTCGATCTTGGTGATGGCCACGACCAGGGGCACGCCGGCCGCCTGCGCGTGGTGGATGGCTTCCTTGGTTTGCGGCATGACGCCGTCGTCGGCCGCCACCACCAGGATGACGATGTCGGTGGCTTTCGTGCCGCGGGCGCGCATGGCCGTGAAGGCCTCGTGGCCCGGGGTGTCGAGAAAGGTGACCATGCCGCGGTCGGTCTTGACGTTGTAGGCGCCGATGTGCTGCGTGATGCCGCCCGCTTCGCCGGACGCCACCTTGGTGCGGCGGATGTAGTCCAGCAGCGAGGTCTTGCCGTGGTCGACGTGGCCCATGACGGTGACCACGGGCGCGCGCGGCAAGGCCGGCGCCTCGGGGCCTTCGGCCAGTTCGAGGAAAGCCTCGGGGTCGTCGAGCTTGGCGGCGATCGCGGTGTGGCCGAGTTCCTCGACCACGATCATGGCGGTTTCCTGGTCGAGCACCTGGTTGATGGTGACCATTTGCCCCAGTTTCATCAGATGCTTGATGACCTCGGCGGCCTTGACCGACATCTTGTGGGCGAGATCGGCGACGGTGATGGTTTCCGGCACGTGGACTTCGCGGGCGATGAATTCGGCCGGCGCGGCTGCCTGGCGTTCAGGCTGGGCGTTCCTGCCGCGCGCCCGGGCATTGCCCTTGGCGCCCTTGCCCGCCTTGCCGCCCGCGCGCCAGCCGTCGCGGCTCGCGCCCGGGGCCTGGGGCTCGGCCTTGGCGGCCGGCTTCTTGCGGCCGCTTTCGTCGGACCACGACGAGGAGACGTCGGAGGCCTTGATGGTTTTCTTGGCTTCGCCCGTCGTGGCCTTGGCTTCCTTCTTGGCGCCCTTGCCGGGCGCCGGCTTGTGCAGCGTGCCGGACAAGTTGCCGGCATCGGGTTCCGGCGCCTTCAGGACCTTGCGGGGACGGCTGAGCATTTCGCGCAGCGCCGCGGCTTCGGCTTCGGCCGCGCGGCGGGCGCGCTCGCGCTCCGGGTCGACGAGATCGGAAGAGCGTCGTGGAGGGGAGGAGTGTAGGGAAAGAGGGAGAGGGGGGGGGGGGGGGGGGGGGTGGGGGGGGGGGGAGAAGAGGGGACGGAACATTGCGGAGAGGATCATAGAGGAGCACGAATCAAGTGAAGGACAACATATGTGCACAGTGATACGCAGTGAC
>NZ_JACCEM010000013.1 GCF_013416525.1 Parapusillimonas granuli | reverse complement strand
ACGGCGCGGACTGCTTGGCCTGCCAATCCTGGTAGGCCTTGAGCGCTACCGCGCCCAGGGCCGCCGCGCCGCCGTAGGTGGCCAGTTTTCCACCCATTTTCCGGAATTTCTTGTTGCCCAGCAGCAGGACGATCGGGCCGGGCTGCCGTTCCAGGGGAAGGCGGGCGTGCTGCTGCAGGCGATGCTGGCGGCGGCGGGGCTGGACGGTGAAACGGCGTTCTACACGAACCTGGTCAAGTGCCGCCCTTTGGGCAATCGGCCGCCGACGCCGGAGGAGGTCCAGGCTTGCATGCCTTATCTGCGGCGCCAGATCGCGCTGGCGAAGCCGCGCCATGTCTTGGCGCTGGGGGGCTGGGCGGCGCAGGCGCTGCTGGGCATGGAGGGGGAGCTGGACACCCTGCGGGGCGCGGTGCATGCCATCCGCACGGAGACGGGCGAGGAAGCGAGCGTGGTCGTCACGTATCATCCGGCGGCGCTGCTGCTGCGGCCGCAGCACAAGGCCGACGCATGGCGGGACCTCAGCCTGCTGCGGTCGCTGGTCGCGGCATCGGGCGACTGAACGCGCATTCCGCGCCCGTCCCGGGCCCGACCAGCCTCAGTGCTTCAAGGCCTGCCCATGCCCGTGCTGCCCGATCGTGCTTTCCAGATCGGGGTTCGCCCGATGATTGATCCGGTTCCAGCGGATGAAGATCAGCATGAGCGTCGCCACCAGGAGACCGAAAATGACGATGATCACATTGATCGGCAGATTCAGCCAGAGCATCAGGCTGTAGATTGCCAGCATCAAGAGAATGTTCAACTGCTCATTGAAGTTTTGCACCGCGATCGAATGCCCCGCCGACAGCAGCACATGGCCCCGGTGCTGCAGCAACGCATTCATCGGCACGACGAAGAACCCCGATAGCGCCCCCACCAGCATCAGCACCCCATAGACTTCCCAGGTGTGCTGCACAATGGGCATCAGCATCACCGCGAAGCCCATCACCACCCCCACCGGCAATACCGACAGCGCCCGCTTCAAGGGCACTCGGCCGGCGAGTATGGAGCCGAAGACCGTGCCCACCGCCGCGATGCCCATCAGCACCGAGGCCTGGTCCAGGCGATAGCCCAGGTGCTGCGCCCCCCATTCGATGACGATGAACTGCAGCGTCGCCCCCGCGCCCCAGAACAGCGTGGTGACCGCCAGCGAGATCTGGCCGAGCTTGTCGTGCCACAGGATGCTGACATAGCCGCCGAAGGTCTTGATGAGCTTGATGGGATTGGTCTGCTGCTTGGGATAGCGGACATTGGTCAGCGGGATCAGCAGATTGGTGCCGGCGGCCGCCAGATAGACCAGGGCGATCATGAAGATGGCCGCCTCGGCCCGGGTCTGGGCGAACTGGGCGATCCAGACATGGGAACGCAGCGCGTCGGACACCGCGGGATGGATGAGAATGCCGCCCAGCACCGTGCCGACGATGATGGACAGCACGGTGAGCCCTTCGATCCAGCTGTTTCCTTTCACCAGCAGGTGGGGCGGCAGCATCTCGGTGACGATGCCGTACTTGGCCGGCGAATACGCGGCGGCGCCGATGCCGACCAGCGTGTACGCGCAAAAGACGAGTATCAGCTGGGCGTGATGGTCCGAGCCCAGCGTCTGGTAGCTGAACATCAGCAGACAGCCGCTGATCTTGATGGCGTTGGTGATGAACATCACCCGCCCCTTGGGGAAGGAGTCCGCGAACGCGCCGACGAAAGCGGCCAGCACCACGTAGGCGAGCGCGAACCACCATTTCATCATGGGCGCCATCCAGTCAGGGCCCCGCAGGTCGGCGATCAGCGCGATGGCGGCGATCAGCAGCGCGTTGTCCGCGACAGACGAAAGCGCCTGGGCGATCATGACCAGATAGAAGCCTTTTTTCAAAGCGTGATCCCTGTTTGGTTGGCGGGGGCGGTCGTCATGCAAATAGCAAAAAAATGTTATCGAGTATAGCGCCAGCACACAGTCCAGACGAAAAATAATAGCGTAGTTTCGGTTTCCCGCTGCGGCGGGGGGCCGGAGGGTGCGTTATCATACGAGCCGGTTACCATGCCAGTATGGCCGCGTTTTTGTGCGAGGCCCATCGCCTTAATTAATTGATCGCTTACTGTGCGCCTGACCCAGATAAAACTCGCTGGTTTCAAATCGTTCGTCGAGCCTACCGTCATTCCCACGCCCAGCCAGCTGGTGGGCGTCGTCGGCCCCAATGGCTGCGGGAAGTCCAACATCATCGACGCGGTGCGATGGGTGCTGGGCGAAACCCGGGCGTCCGAACTGCGCGGCGAATCCATGCAGGACGTGATCTTCAACGGCTCGGGCAATCGCAAGCCGGCGGCCCGGGCCTCGGTCGAGCTGGTGTTCGACAACTCCGAGGGCCGCGCCGCCGGGCAATGGAGCGCGTATTCCGAAATCGCCGTGCGGCGCGTGCTGACCCGCGACGGGACCAGCAGCTACCTGGTGAACAACCAGCAGGTGCGGCGCCGCGACATCCACGACATCTTCCTGGGAACCGGCCTCGGATCCCGCGGCTATGCCATCATCGGCCAGGGCATGATCAACCGCCTGATCGAGGCCCGCCCCGAAGAACTGCGCGTTTTCCTGGAAGAGGCCGCCGGCGTTTCCCGCTACAAGGAAAGGCGGCGCGAGACCGAGAACCGCCTGTCCGACACGCGCGAGAACCTGACCCGGGTCGAGGACATCCTGCGCGAACTGGGCGGGCAGCTGGAAAAGCTCGAAACCCAGGCGGAAGTGGCGAAACGCTATCGCGAGCTGCAGGCCGATGGCGAGCTCAAGCAGCACGCCTTGTGGCTGATGAAGGAAAGCAACGCCAAGGAAGACCAGCGCGCCCGGTTCCTGGCCATAGAGCAGGCGCAGACCGAGCTCGAAGCCGCGATGGCGGGCCTGCGGGCGGGTGAGTCCGCGCTCGAATCGCGGCGCCAGGCGCACTATGCCGCAAGCGACGCCGTGCATGCGGCGCAGGGCCTGTTGTACGAAGCGGGCGCCCAGGTCAGCCGGCTGGAAGCGGAAATCAGGCATGTGGTCGATTCCCGCAACCGCGTGCAGGCGCGGCGCGCGCAATTGCAGGAGCAATTGCAGGAATGGGCCGACCAGCAGGCGCACTGCGCCGAACAGATCGCGCAGGCCGAGGCCGACCTGGAAGCCGCCGCGGCGCGCACCGAAGAAGCCCGCGCCCGGGCCGAGCAGGCCCAGATGCAGTTGCCGGACGTCGAGAGCCGCGTGCGCGGCGCGGCGGCGGCGCGCGACGAAATGAGAAGCGCGCTGGCCGCGCTCGAACAGGAGCTCGCCCTGGCGGCGCAGGCCCAGCGCGATGCCGACCGCCAGTTGCAGGCGCTGGAAAACCGCAAGGAACGCCTGGAGCAGGAATTGCGCGACCTGAACGCCCCCGACCGCGCCAACATCGAGCGGCTGGCGGGCGACGGCGCCGCCATGCGGGAACAGCTCGAAGAGGCGCAGGCGCAGTTGGCGGAACTGGAAGAGCGCCTGCCCGAGCTGGACGAGAGGCGCCGCGCGGCCCAGGCGGCCGCCCACGAAGAGGCGCAAGCGATGGCGCGGCTGGATGCCCGCCTGGCCGCCCTGGCCAAGCTGCAGGAAGACGTGCAAAAGCAGGGGGCGCTGGAACCCTGGCTGGCGCACCACGAACTGGACGGCCTGGGCCGCCTCTGGCAAAAGCTCAGCATCCAGCCGGGCTGGGAAACCGCGCTGGAGGCGGTCTTGCGCGAGCGCATGGCCGGGCTCGAACTGCGCAGGCTGGAACATGCCGGCGCATTCGCGGGAAACGCCCCGCCCGCCAGGCTGGCCTTCTATCAACTGCCCGCCGCCCAGGCGCCGGACGCCGCGCCGCCGGGCCGCGAGGCCCTGAGCAGCCTGTTGCGCATCAGCGATCCGGAGCTGCGCACGCTGCTCGGCTATTGGCTCCGGGGCGTCTACGTATGCGACGACCTGAACGAGGCGCTGAGCCTGCGCGGCGAGTTGCCGCCGGGGACGGTGTATGTGGTCCGGGAGGGCCATCTGGTCGACCGCCACAGCCTGCGTTTCTATGCGGCGGATTCCGAACAGGCCGGGCTGCTTGCCCGCCAGCAGGAAATCGACAACCTGCAGCGCGACGTCAAGGCCAGGCAACTGATCGCCGACCAGGCCGTCGCCGCGGTCGCGCAGGCGGAAAACGCGTGGCAGCAGCTGTCGCAGGGACTGGGGCCGGCGCGCCAGCGCGCGGCGGAGCTCACCCGCCGCCTGCACGACATCCAGCTGGAGCATTCCCGGCTCGCGCAGCAGGCCGAGCAGTCCGACGAACGGGCCGCCCGCCTGCGCGAGGATCTGGCCGAGATCGCGGCCCAGTCCGAGGAGCTGCGCGCCGCCAGGGAAGACGCGGAAGCGCGGTTCGAGGAGCTGGACCTTCAGCTGGCGGAGCACCAGTCGCGGTTCTCCGATGCCGAGGTATCCGGCGAGGCCTTGCAGCAGGAGGCCGAAGGCGCCAGGCAACAGCTGCGCGACCTGGAGCGCGCGGTGCATGAGTCCGAATACACCGAAAGGGCGTTGCAGACCCGCATCGCCGACTTGAAGCGCAATCTGCAGCTGGCGGCCGACCAGGCGCGGCGGGCGGCGGGGGAATTGGAAGGGCTGCAGGGCGAGCTGTTCGAACTGGACGCCTCGGCATCGCAGGCCGGTCTGCAGGAGGCCCTGGAGATCCGCGCGGAGCGCGAGGAGGCCTTGCGCCTGGCCCGCATCGAACTCGATAATCTTGCCGCCATGCTGCGCAGCGCCGATGAGGAACGCATCGCCCTGGAGCGCTCGCTCGAGCCCCGGCGCGCCCGCATCATGGAGCTGCAGCTGCAGGAGCAGGCGGCGCGCCTGGCGGTCGAGCAATTCGCCGAACAGCTCGACGCGCACCAGGTCGACCGCGCCGGCCTGGCCCGCATGCTGGAGCAAAAACCCGAGGAATGGCGCCGCGCCGGCTGGCTCCAGTCCGAGGTGCAAAGAATCTCCCGCGCCATCGACTCCTTGGGCTCGGTCAACCTGGCCGCGCTGGACGAGCTGACGGCGGCCCGCGAGCGCAAGGGGTTTCTGGATGCCCAGCACCAGGACCTGTCCACCGCCATCGGGACCCTGGAAGACGCCATACGCAAGATCGACCGCGAGACGCGGCAGCTGCTGCAAGAGACCTTCGATACCGTCAACCGGCATTTCGGCGAGCTGTTCCCCAGGCTGTTCGGCGGCGGCGAGGCCAAGCTGATCATCACCGGGGACGAAATCCTGGACGCCGGCGTGCAGGTCATGGCGCAGCCTCCGGGCAAGCGCAACAGCACCATCCACCTGCTGTCGGGGGGCGAGAAGGCGCTGACCGCCACGGCGCTGGTGTTCGCGCTGTTCAAGTTGAATCCGGCTCCTTTCTGCCTGCTCGACGAGGTCGACGCGCCGCTGGACGACGCCAACACCGAGCGCTACGCCAACCTGGTGAGCAGCATGAGCGAGCAGACTCAGTTCCTGTTCATTTCTCACAATAAAATTGCCATGCAGATGGCCAGACAGCTGGTCGGGGTTACCATGCAAGAGCAGGGCGTGTCGCGTATCGTCGCCGTCGACATAGATTCGGCCCTGCAGCTGGCGGAGGTCTGATGGTGTGTACGCATAAACGTTTGGTGATACGGCGGGGCTGACTATGAGCGATTTGCAAATCGGTTTGATACTACTGGGCGTCCTGTTGATCCTGGTGGTCGTCATGTTCAATTGGTGGCAGGACAGGCGCATACGTCAGAAGATGCAGGAGCACTTCCCCGAACGCGACCACGATCCGCTGATGGGCGCGCAGGCGCCGGGGCCGGTGCGCCGCGAACCCGGCTTCGGCGCCGTGCTCGCCCAGGACGACGACGACCCGGCCGCCGACGATGACGCGGAAGTCGATCCCGGAACCGAGGTCGTCATAGACATCAGCTTCGCCCAGCCCGTCGGTTCCGCACAATTGCAGCAAGCCGTCCAGGGGCTGGTCCGGGTGGGCAGCAAGCCGGTGCGCATATTCGCGGAGCGCGACGGCGGCGGCCATCGGGCGCGCTTGCGGGCCAACGAGAACTACGCTTCCATGCAGCTGGCCATCGTGCTGGCCAACCGCAGCGGCCCGTTGACGGACATCGAATGGTCGCAGCTGTGGTCCGCGGCCCAGGGCCTGGCCGAGCGTTTCGACGGCGCCATCGAAGCCCCCGAACAGGACGAGGTCATCCGGCGGGCGGCGCAGCTGGATCAGCTCTGCGCCGGCCTGGACGCGCAGGTGGGCTTGATCCTGCGCCTGAATCAAACCGTTTCCGCGGGCGCCGCCAGGCAGGTGCTCGAGGACGCCGGCTTCCTGCCCTATGGCCGGCAGCTGGCCTGGATGTCCGATACCGGGGTGCCGCGCTTCACCGCGCTGTTCGACGGCATCGCGCCGCAGGAAATCAAATCGGAAAGCGTCAATCGCGTGGACCTGGTGCTGGACCTGCCCAACAGCCCGGCGGACGAACAGGCCTTCAGCCGCATGGCGAGCGTGGGCCGCGACTTGGCAAGGCGCCTGAACGCCGAATTGCTGGATGACCAGGGGCGGCCGGTCCTGGACGGCGCGGATGGAACCGTGGACCGCCAGTTGTTCGATCTGTACCGCAAGCTCGAGCTTGCGGGCTTCGAGGCGGCGTCCGAGCGCACCGTGCGGGTATTTTCGTGACGCAAAAAAAAACGCCGGATTTCGAGCAGGCGGCGCGGCGGGCCGAGGCTTTGCGCAGCGAGATCGCGCAGCACAACCATAGATACTACGTACTGGACGCGCCGGTCGTCTCGGACGCCGAATACGACCGGCTCATGAACGAGCTGATCGGCATCGAGCAGGCGCATCCGGACCTCGTCACGCCGGAGTCCCCGACCCAGCGGGTCGGGGCGCAGCCCCTGGCCGCTTTCGGCAGCCTGCGGCACACCGTGCCCATGCGCTCGCTGGGCAACGCCTTCGACCCCGAGGACATCCAGGCCTTCGACAAGCGCGTCTCCGACCTGCTGGCCGGCGCGGGCATGCTCGCCCCCGGCGGGCAGGTGGAGTATGTGGCCGAACTCAAGTTCGACGGGCTGGCGGTCAGCCTGCGGTACGAGCAGGGCAGGCTGACGCGGGCGGCCACGCGCGGCGACGGCCAGACGGGCGAGGACATCACCAGCAACATCCGGACCCTGCGCTCGGTGCCCCTGAAGCTGATCGGCCGGTACCCGGACGTGCTGGAGGTCCGCGGCGAGGTCTTGATGAACCGCGCCGATTTCGAACGCCTGAACCAAGCCCAGCAGGCGCGCGGCGAGAAAGTCTTCGTCAACCCGCGCAATGCGGCGGCCGGCAGCCTGCGCCAACTGGATCCCCGCATCACGGCCACCCGGCCGCTGCGTTTCTTCGCCTACGGCTGGGGGGAAATCCGCCTCGTCAACCGCGGGCAGGTCGAGCTTTTCCTGCAGGAGGCGGGCGATGCGGACATGCCTTGCGATACCCATGCCGGCATGCTGGAATGGTTCGAATCCCTGGGCTTGCCCGTCAGCGCCGAGCGCAAGGTGGTGCGGGGCGCGGACGGCATGCTGGGGTTCTACGCCGCGGTCGGCGCCGGCCGCGCCGGCCTGCCCTTCGACATCGACGGCGTGGTGTACAAAGTGAACGAGCTCGCGGCCCAGGAGGTCCTGGGCTATGTGGCGCGCGCGCCGCGCTACGCCATCGCGCACAAGTTTCCGGCCCAGGAAGAAACCACGCTGCTGCTCGGCATCGACGTCCAGGTGGGGCGCACCGGCGCGATCACGCCCGTGGCCAGGCTCAAGCCGGTCTTCGTCGGCGGCGTGACGGTCACCAATGCGACCCTGCACAACGACGATGAAATCCGCCGCAAGGATGTCCGCATCGGCGACACGGTGGTCGTGCGCCGGGCCGGCGACGTCATTCCCGAAATCGTCGGCCCCGTGCTGGAACTGCGGCCCCCGGACGCCGCGCTGTTCGTGATGCCCAGCCATTGCCCGGTATGCGGCTCGGCCATCGAGCGCCCCGAGGACGAGGCCATTTCCCGCTGCACCGGGGGGCTGTTCTGCGCGGCGCAGCGCAAACAGAGCCTGACCCATGCCGCGGGCCGCAAGGCGCTGGATATCGAAGGCCTGGGCGAAAAACTGGTGGACCAGCTGGTGGAAAGCGGCAGGGTCAAATCGATCGCCGATCTGTTCACCCTCACGGCGGAAGAAGTGGCCGCCTACGATCGCATGGGGCGCAAGTCCGCCGAAAACCTGGTGGCGGCGCTGGAGGCCGCGCGCAAGCCGCCGCTGGGACGGCTGCTGTACGCGCTGGGCATCCGGCACGTGGGCGAATCCACGGCGAGAGACCTGGCCTTGCGTTTCGGCAGCATCGAGGCGGTCATGGCCGCGGACGAGGCGGCGCTGCTGCAGGTGAACGATGTGGGTCCGGTGGTGGCGGGCTCCATTTTGCGCTTCTTTGCCGAGCAGCATAACCGCGATGTCGTCGAAGCCTTGTCCCGCGCCGGCGTGCACGCGGTGCCGCCCGAAGCGCCTTCCGGCAACAACCAGCGGCTGGCGGGCCGCACGCTGGTGCTGACCGGCACCATGCCGAACTGGACGCGCGACGAGGCCACGCGCCACATCCTGGCGGCGGGCGGCAAGGTCAGCGGCTCGGTGTCGAAAAAGACGGCTTATGTGGTGGCGGGGGAGGACGCGGGCAGCAAGCTGGCGAAGGCCCAGGAGCTTGGCGTGCCGGTGCTCGACGAGCAGGGTTTGAAAGCCCTGCTGGACATGGCGGATTGACCGACGGCGTTTCTTGCCGCCGCCGTCCGTTCGATCGTCCCGGACCCGCCGCCGCGTTCCCGGGCGGCGGGCATGGAAAAGCTTACTGGATCTTGGCGTCCTTGATGAGCTTGTCCTGGAACTCGGCCAGCTGCTGCTGCCGCATCATTTCTTCCAGCTGCGGCTTCACATCAGCCAGTTCGGGGAACTTGGCGGCACGGGAATCGTCGAGCTGGATGATGTGCCAGCCGAACTGCGACTGGACCGGCTTGTCCGTCATCTGGCCCTTCTTCAGGCCTTCCACCGCCTTTCCGAACTCGGGCACATAATTGCTGGACGGCGCCCAGCCCAGATCGCCCCCGTTCTTGCCGCTGCCCGGATCGATCGAATCCTTCTTCGCGGCCGCGTCGAACGTCACTTTCTTGGCCTTGATGGCGGCGATCAGGTCTTCGGCGGCCTTCTCTTCCTTGACCAGGATGTGCCGGACCTTGTATTCCTGCTTGTCGGCCTGGGACGCCTTGATCTTGTCGTATTCCGCCTGGATCTTCGCGTCGGTGATCTGGTTCTTCTTCAGATAGTCGGCCATCAGCGCCCGGACCAGGATGCCCTGGCGCGCGAGTTCGATTTCCTGCTTCACGGCCGGCTGCTTGTCCAGGCCGGCCTTTTCGGCGGCCTGCACGGCGACCAGGCGGTTGACCATTTCCTGTTTCACCTGGGTGCGCAGTTCGGGCGTGTCCTGGGCGCCTTGCTCGACGAGCAGGGCGACGAATTGGTCCAGGCTCTTCTGCGTGATGGGCTGGCCGTTCACGGTAGCCACATTCTGGGCATGGACGGGCAGTGCGATGGCGCAGGCTGCGGCGAGTACGGCAAGACGTTTCATGTAAGTCCTTTAAGAGTTGTTTTTGGCGACGATGGCCAAGGCATGAATGGGATAAGGCATTAAATCGTGAACGCGATCATACACAAGTCGGTGCCTGGCCACAGTGGAAAGCCCGTTGAACTGTTCCGTCCAGATGACGAGCCGGAAATGGCTGGCGCCGGATTTGCTGCCTTCGTGCCCGGCGTGCAGGTGCGATTCATCGATGATGTCCAGGTATGTGGGTGCGAGCGGCTGCAGCCGCTCTTTCAGCAATTGCTTACGGTCTGTAGACATCAGCGGCCCTCTTTTGGTTCCCGGGCCGCGGACAGCGCGTCGGCGGATTCGCCGGCGTCTTTCATGTGCCGCCCCAGCCAGATGGATTGCCCGACCACGAACACCAGCAGCAGCGCCATCAGGCCGAACACCTTGAAGTTGACCCATTGCGCTTCGGTGTAGTGCCCCGAAAACGCCACGTACAGGTTCAGCGCGCCGGAGGCGACGAAGAAGGCCGACCAGCTGTAATTCATTTTGTCCCAGATGGCGGGCGGCATGGAGACTTTCTCGCCCATGAGCTTCTGCATGAGATTGCGCTTGAAGAACAGCTTGCCGCCCAGCAGGATGAGCGCGAACAGCCAGTACAGGACGGTGGGCTTCCATTTGATGAAGGCGTCGTTCTTGAACAGCAGGGTCGCGCCGCCGAACACCACGATGACGGTGAGGTTGATCCAGTGCGTGGCCTCGATGGCCTTGCCGGTGGCCTTGAGCCAGACGAACTGGGCCACGGCCGCGGCGATGGCGACCGCCGTGGCGGTGAAGATGTCGTAGAACTTGAAGGCGACGAAGAACAGGATGAGCGGAAACAGGTCGAACAGGAATTTCTTCATTTAGGCCGGCTCGAATTTGAGCGAAAGGGAATTGATGCAGTAGCGCAGGCCGGTGGGTGGGGGGCCGTCGGGGAAAACATGCCCCAGATGGCTGTCGCAGACATTGCAGAGGACTTCCGTGCGCACCATGCCGTGGCTGGTGTCGGTTTCTTCGCGGACATTGCCGGGGTCCAGCGGCTCGAAATAGCTGGGCCAGCCGCAGCCGGCGTCGAACTTGGTGTCGGAGGCGAAGAGCGGCGTGCCACAGCCCACGCAGCGGTAGATGCCGGGTTCGGTCGTGTTCCAGTAGCGGCCGGTGAAGGGGCGTTCAGTGCCCTTGCGGCGCGCCACGGCGTATTCCTCGGGGGTAAGTTCCGCGCGCCATTGCGCATCGGACTTTTGAATCTTGTTCACGTGAGCACCTGTATGGCGATTCTTTGACATTCCACATGTTAATCGACTTTCCCGCAGGCCAGAAGTTCAAAGAATCCCAACGCTTTCTTTTCGCTGTCTATGCAGGGAATCCCCTAAAAGACTTTGCAACTATTTTTCTCCATAATTCCCGGACCCGCGCAAAATTGCTAGAACCTTAAAGTATCGCTGAAGGGTGTAAACGTGTTTTGCCGCTTCAAAGTGATACTGGAAATTTGGTGACGGGCTGGATTTTGTATAACGTCTGTATCCCATCGCCCCCAATCTTGCGAACGGATATCGAGCACCCCCCCATGGAGACAACAATGAATTTCAATCAGTCGGTTCGACTTTCCGTCCTGGCAGGCGCCATGGCCATGGCCTTGCCCATGCTCGCTTCGGCGCAGATCAAAGTCGGCATCACGGTGGCCAGCACCGGCCCCGCCGCGTCGCTGGGCATCCCCGAGCGCAACACGGTCAGCCTGCTGCCGACCGAAGTCGCAGGCCAGAAGATCGAATACATCGTGCTGGACGACGGCACGGACACCACCGTCGCCGTCAAGAACATGCGCAAGCTGATCACCGACGACAAGGTCGACGTCGTGGTGGGCACCTCGGTGACGCCCGGTTCGCTCGCCATGGTCGACGTCGCCGGCGAAACCAAGACGCCGATGATCAGCGTGGCGGCCAACGCCAAAATCGTCGACCCGGTCGACGGCCCCCGGGTATGGGTCTTCAAGACGCCCCAGAACGACCAGCTGATGGCCGGCGCGCTGGCCGACGCCATGGCCAAGCAAGGGGTCAAGACGCTGGGCTTCATCGGCTACAGCGACGCCTACGGCGAAGGCTGGCTGAACGTCATGACCGAGGCCGCCAAGGCCAAGGGCATCAAGATGGTGGCGGTCGAGCGCTACGGCCGCACCGACACCAGCGTGACCGGCCAGGTGCTCAAGCTGGTCGCGGCCAAGCCGGACGGCATCCTGGTCGCCGGCTCGGGCACGCCGGTGGCGCTGCCCCAGCGCGAGCTCAAGAGCCGCGGCTACAAGGGCATCATGTACCAGACGCATGGCGCGGCCAACAACGACGTCCTGCGCGTCTGCGGCAAAGACTGCAACGACATGATCCTGCCCGCCGGGCCGCTGCTGGTGGCCGACCAGTTGCCCGACAGCAACCCGGTCAAGAAGAGCGCGCTCGAATACAAGGCCAAATACGAGGCCAAGTACGGCGAAGGCACCATCAACACCTTCGGCGGCCACATGTGGGATGCCGGCCTGCTGATCAGCACGGCGATTCCGGCCGCGCTGAAGTCCGGCGCCAAGCCCGGCACCGCCGAATTCCGCAAGGCCCTGCGCGACGCCATCGAGCAGATCAAGGACCTTCCCGCCTCGCAGGGCGTGTTCACCATGAGCCCCACCGACCACGCCGGCTTCGACAACCGCGCCCGCGTCATCGTCAAGGTGGTCGACGGCAAGTGGACCTACCAGCCTGATCTCTGATTCCCCATCGGGTATTCCGGCCTTCGCCTGCGGGGGCGAGGCCGGCGCGCGCGCCGCGGCGCGCCGTCTTTTGAATTAGGGGGCGAAAAGGCCGGTGCCCCGTCTGCCCGATGCACTTGCACGAGCAGGCGGCGCGCCAAGGCCCGGCTCCATTATTATGGCTTATCCGAAATGGATTCAACGATAGTACTCATACTGCTGCAGGACGGCGTCCTCAACGGCGCCATCTATGCGCTGCTGGGCCTCGCCCTGGTGCTGGTCTTCGTGGTGACGCGGGTCATTTTCATTCCGCAGGGCGAGTTCGTCGCCTTCGGGGCGCTGACCCTGGCCTTCATGGTCAACGGCCGCATGCCGGGCACCGTCAATCTGCTGCTCATCGTCGGCGCGCTGGTTTTCCTGGTCGAGTGCATCGCGGCCATGCGCAGCCACAACTGGACGGGCATCGGCAAAACGTTCGCCTGGACGCTGCTGCTGCCACTGGTTCTTTACCTGCTGGCGCCGTACATCGTCAGCAAAGACACTTCGCTCTGGGTGAACGTGCTGTTCTCCATGGCGCTGGTCGTTCCCCTGGGCCCCATGCTCTATCGCCTCGTCTACCAGCCGGTGGCCGAAGCCAGCGTGCTGGTCCTGCTCATCATCTCGGTGGCGGTGCACTTCGCCCTGACCGGGCTCGCCCTGGTCTTCTTCGGCGCCGAAGGCTGGCGCACGCCGCCGTTCGTCGAAGGCGAGGTCCAGATGGGCGTGGTGAGCTGGTCCGCCCAGACCTTCTTCGTGCTCGGCACCTGCGCCGCGCTGATCTTCGCCCTGTGGGTGTTTTTCGGCAAGACGCTGTACGGCCGGGCGCTGCGCGCCACCGCGGTCAACCGGCGCGGCGCGCGCCTGGTGGGCATCAGCACCAATATGTCGGGCAGCCTCACTTTCACGCTGGCCGCCGCCATCGGCGCCCTGTCCGGAATGCTGATCGCGCCGGTGACCACCATCTATTACGACACGGGCTTCCTGATCGGCCTCAAGGGCTTCGTGGCCGCCATCTTCGGCGGCCTGGTCAGCTACCCGATCGCGGCGGGCGGCGCGATTTTCGTCGGCATCCTCGAAGCCTTTTCTTCCTTCTGGGCCAGCGCCTATAAAGAGGTGATTGTGTTTACGCTCATCATTCCCGTGCTGCTGTGGCGCTCGTTCGGGTCGCATCATGCCGAGGACGAGGAGTAAGCCATGAACAACAAGATACTGCTTGCCGTCGTCGTCCTGGCCATCGCGGGCCTGCCCCTGATTCCGGCCACGCCCGAATTCTGGATCACTCATCTGAATTACGTGGGGCTCGCCAGCCTGGTGGTGCTGGGCCTCATCCTGCTCACCGGCGTGGGCGGCCTGACCTCGTTCGGCCAGGCGGCTTTCGTGGGGATAGGGGCGTATGCCACCGCATGGCTGACCACCGCCATGGGCTGGTCGCCCTGGGCCGCCTTGCTGGTGGGCCTGCTCATCACTTTCGCGGTCGCCTACGTATTGGGCGCCATCACGCTGCGCCTGTCCGGCCACTACCTGCCGCTGGGCACCATCGCCTGGTGCCTGTCGCTGTATTACCTGTTCGGCAACCTGGACTTCCTTGGCCAGTACGACGGCATCGCCGGCATACAGCCCATCGAGATCTTCGGCCTGTCGCTGGGCCAGGGGCGGCACATCTATTACCTGATCTGGGCCTTCGTCCTGCTGTCCATGTGGGCGACCCGCAATCTGCTGGATTCCCGTCCTGGCCGGGCCATACGCGCGCTGCGCAGCGGCGGCGGCATGGCCGAGTCCTTCGGCGTGAACATGGCCACCTACAAGGTCATCATCTTCGTGTATGCGGCCCTGCTGGCCTGCGTGTCGGGCTGGCTGTACGCGCACATGCAGCGGGCGGTGAGCCCCAGTCCCTTCGGCCTGAATTACGGCATCGAATACCTGTTCATGGCCGTGGTGGGCGGCGTGGGCAGCGTCTGGGGCGCCGTCCTGGGCTCGGGCCTGATCCTGAGCCTGAAGGACCAGCTGCAGAACGTTCTGCCCAAGGTGCTCGATACCGATGCCAACTTCGAACTCATCGTCTTCGGCGTCCTGATGATCCTCGTGCTGCAATACGCCCGCGACGGCATCTGGCCCATACTCAACAACTGGTGGGCCATGCTGACCGGCACGACCGAGCGCCGCCGCAAGGCGCCGCCGCCGGAGGCGCCCGCGCTGCCGCAGCGCCCGCGTCCTGAAAAAGGCTCGCTCGTGCTCGAGGTCGATTCCATCCGCAAGGAATTCGGCGGGCTGGTCGCGGTGAACGACATCAGCTTCACGCTGAAAGCCGGCGAAATCATGGGCCTGATCGGGCCGAACGGGGCCGGCAAGAGCACCACCTTCAACCTGATCACGGGCGTCCTGCCGGCGACGCGCGGCACAGTGCGCTTCCTGGGCGAGCGGCTGGACCTCCTTCCCGCGCGCGAAATCGCCAAGCTGGGCGTGGGCCGCAGCTTCCAGCACGTGCGGCTGCTGCCCACCATGACGGTGCTCGAGAACGTCGCCCTGGGCGCGCATCTGCGCAGCAACGTGGGGGTGCTGGCCGCGGCCTTGCACATCGAGCGGCGCGACGAGGCCGAGCTGCTGCATGAAGCCGCCAAGCAGCTGCAGCGCGTCGGCCTGGGCGACTACCTGTACGAACAGGCCGGCAACCTGGCGCTCGGACAGCAGCGCATACTGGAGATCGCGCGCGCCCTGGCGGCGGATCCCGTGCTGCTCCTGCTCGACGAACCGGCCGCCGGCTTGCGCTACAAGGAAAAGCAGGAATTGGCCAAGGTGCTGGACCAGCTGCGCCAGGAAGGCATGAGCATCCTGCTGGTCGAGCACGATATGGACTTCGTCATGAATCTTACCGATCACCTGGTCGTGATGGACTTCGGCACGAAGCTGGCCGAAGGCCTGCCGGCCGACATCCAGAAGAATCCCAAGGTGCTGGAAGCCTATCTTGGCGGCATCGATGACGAGATGGAATTTGACGATGACGCCCGGGGCGAAGCGCCCGCGGGCACGGCGCCCGCGGCGACGGGGGGACTGGCATGAGCACCGGCAACAAACCCAAGCATCCCATACTGCAGGTCACCGACCTGTCCACTCGATACGGGAAGGTCAATGCGCTGGTGGGCGCCAATATCGCGGTGACGCGCGGCAGCATCGTCACGGTGATCGGCGGCAACGGCGCGGGCAAGTCCACCTTGCTGAACTCCATCATGGGGTCTCTGCCGCCCACGGGCAATTGCTCGGGGTCCGTGCAGTACCTGGGTTCGGAAATCGGCGCCTGGCAAGTCGAGCGGCGCGTGTCGGACGGCATTTCGCTGGTGCCGGAGCGGCGGGAGCTCTTCAGCAGCATGTCGGTGGAAGACAACCTGCTGCTGGGCGGCTTCCGGCTGTATCGCGCCGGCAAGCACGGCTGGCGGGAAACCATCGACGAGGTCTACGACCTGTTCCCGCGCTTGCGCGAGCGCAAGTCGCAACAGGCGGGAACGCTGTCGGGCGGCGAGCGCCAGATGCTGGCCGTCGGCCGGGCGCTGATGGCCCAGCCCCAGCTGCTGATGCTCGACGAGCCCAGCCTGGGCCTGGCGCCGCGCATCGTCCGCGAGATCTTCCAGATCATTTCGCGCTTGCGCAGCACGGGCGTCGCCATACTCCTGGTCGAACAGAACGCGCGTGCGGCGCTGCAGGTGGCGGACTATGGGTATGTGCTGGAGACCGGAGAGGTGGTGCTCCAGGGCAGGGCCAAGGAGCTTGCGGGGAATCCGCGGGTGATTGAAAGTTACTTGGGGCTGGGGACGGGGAACAAGGGAGAGGACTGAGGCGCTGCCTGCATAGGGCCAGTGCCGCCTGCCTTCTGGCGTTCAGGCCCTGGGCGGCGGGCCGCTTTCCCGGCGCGGGGGCTCGGCCCCAAGGCCCCGCCCCCGCATCGCCTCAGGCCTTCTTGATCCGATGGCTGATCTCTCCGACGATCCCGCGCCGGAAAGCCATCACGCAGATGATGAAGATCAGCCCGATCACGATCGTCACGGATTCCCCCAGCACCTGGAACCAGTGCAGGCCCGTTTCCCGGCTGAGCAGCCGCCCGAATTCACCGACCTTGTTTTCCAGCATCACGACGATGAAGGCGCCCAGCACCGGCCCCGTGAACGTGCCCAGGCCGCCGATCAAGGTCATGAGGATGACCAGCCCCGACATCTGCCAAGTGGCGTCGGACAGCGTCGCCGAAACGAACACCAGAGACTTGCTGGCCCCCGCCAGCCCCGCCAGCGCGGCCGACAGCACGAAAGCCAGCAGCTTGAAATTGTCGACATCGTAGCCCAGCGAAACCGCCCGGGCCTCGTTCTCGCGTATGGCCTTGAGCACCTGGCCGAAAGGGGAGTTGATCGCGCGCCAGATCACGGCATAGCCCAAAATGAAGATGGCCAGGACGAGGTAGTACAGATTCAGGTCATTGGACAGGTCGATGCCGAACAGGCTGCCGCGCGGGATGCCCTGCAGCCCGTCCTCGCCGTGGGTGAACGGCGCCTGCAGGAAGAAGAAGAACAGCATTTGCGCCATCGCGAGCGTGATCATGGCGAAATAGATGCCGCTGCGCCGGATGGCCACCGCGCCCATCACCAAGCCCATGAGCGCGGCGACGGCCGTGCCGAACAGCAGGCCGGCGATCGTGGGCAGGCCCCAGACCGCGAGCGCGTGGCCCGTGGCATAGGCGGCGCCGCCCAGGAAGGCGGCATGCCCGAAGGACAGCAGGCCGGTGAAGCCCAGCAGCAGGTTGAAGGCGCAGGCGAACAGCGCATAGCACATCACCTTCATGACGAAGATGGGATAGGCTCCGACGGCGGGCAGCAGCGCGATGGCGATCGCGGCGAGCAGATATCCGATCAGTTGACGATTCATTTTTCTTTCCCAAATAGGCCCGCGGGGCGCAGCAGCAGAACGATGACCATGATGATGAAGACCACGGTGTTCGAGGCTTCCGGCCAGAATACCTTGGTGAGTCCTTCGATCACGCCCAGCCCCAGGCCGGTGACGATGGACCCCATGATCGAACCCATGCCGCCGATCACCACCACGGCGAAGACCACGATGATCAGGTTGGAACCCATGAGCGGCGACACCTGCATGATGGGAGCCGCGAGCACCCCGGCGAAGCCGGCCAGCGCGACCCCGAAGCCGTAGGTCAGCGTGACGACCAGCGGCACGTTGACGCCGAAGGCTTCCACCAGCTTGGGGTTCTCGGTGCTGGCCCGCAGCAGCGCGCCCAGGCGTGTTTTTTCGATCATGAACCAGGTGGCCAGGCAGACCAGGATGGACGCGGCCACCACCCAGGCGCGGTAGATGGGCATGTACATGAAGCCCAGGTTGACGCCGCCGCGCAGCAGCGCGGGCGTGGGATAGGGCTGGCCCGACACGCCGTAGATGCTGCGGAAAATGCCTTCGATGAGCAGGGTCAGCCCGAAGGTCAGCAGCAGGCCGTAGAGGTGGTCCAGCTTGTACAGGTGGCGGATCAGCAGGCGTTCGAGGACGATGCCGAAGAGCCCCACCACCAGGGGCGCCAGGGCCAGCATGACCCAGTAGTTCAGGCCCAGGTACTGCAGGCCCATCCAGGCTACGAAGGCGCCCAGCATGTACAGGGCGCCGTGCGCGAAATTGATGATGTTGAGCAGGCCGAATATGACGGCCAGGCCGAGCGACAGCACGGCATAGAACGAGCCATTGACCAGGCCCAGCAGGAGCTGCCCCAATAGAGCCTGGATGGGAATGCCGAATAAATCAGTCATGTTGATATTGAATCCGTGGCAGGGCGCGCAGCGGGCCCGGGGTGACACGCCGGCCCCCGGCGCCGGCGCCGGGGGCCTATGACACTGAAACGTTGATGCTGGGATCTACTTTTTGATGAGCGGGCAGGTGGATTCTTCCAGCGAGGCATAGACCTCGTTGCCCGGCAGCTTCGCCACGGTCTTGTAGTAGTCCCAGGGGCGCTTGGATTCACTGGGCGCCTTCACCTGCATCAGGTACATGTCGTAGACCATGCGGCCGTCCTCGCGCACGACGCCGTTGGTGGCGAACATATCGTTGATCTTGTTGGACTTCATCCATTTCATGAGGGTGTCGGCGTCGTCCGTGCCGGTTTCCTTGACGCCCTTCAGGTAGAAGGCCGCGCTGGAGTAGTCGGCCGCCTGCACGAAGGAGGGCATGCGGTTGTGGTCCTTGTAGAAGCGCTCGGCCCATTTGCGGGAGGCGTCGGATTGATCCCAGTACCAGCCGGTGGTGAGATACAGGCCCTGCGTGGCTTCCAGGCCCAGGGCATGGATGTCGTTGATGAACACCAGCAGGCCGGCGAGCTTCATGCTTTGCGTCACGCCGAACTCGCTGGCCGCCTTGACGGATGCGATGAAGTCCCCGCCGGCGTTGGCCAGGCCCAGGATCTTGGCGCCCGAGGACTGCGCCTGGAGCAGGAAGGAAGAGAAGTCCGACACCGCCAGCGGCGCGCGCACGTTGCCCAGCACCTTGCCGCCCGCTTTTTTCACGACTTCGGCGGTGTCGCGTTCGAGCGAATGGCCGAAGGCATAGTCGGCGGTCAGGAAGAACCAGGAATCGCCGCCGTTCTTGACGACGGCCGACCCGGTGCCGCGCGCCAGCGCGATGGTATCGTAGGCATAGTGGATGGTATAGGGCGTGCACTGCTGGTTGGTCAGGTTGGACGAGCCCGCGCCTATGGTGATGTAGGGTTTCTTTTTCTCGGCGGCGACGGCCGCCATGGCGAGCGCCGTGGCCGAGTTCGTGCCGGACACCAGCAGGTCGAGTTTTTGCTCGTCGAACCATTCGCGCGCCCGCGCGGAGGCGACGTCGGCCTTGTTCTGGTGGTCGGCGACCAGCAGTTCGATCTTCTTGCCGTTGATTTCGCCGCCGGCGTCGGCGATGGCCATGCGTATGGCGTCTGCGCCCGCCTTGCCGTCCAGATCCGAATAAACGCTGGACATGTCGGTGATGAAGCCGATGCGAATGACGTCGTCGGAAATGCCCGCCGCCAGGCTGGGCCCGGCCAGGCCGATGCCCGCCAGGGCCAGTGCCGCAGTAAGGGTGCGCAGTTTCATAGGGTGAGTCTCCTTGTCGTGACCGGCGGGATATGCCGGGAAATCGTTTTGCCTGGCCTGCGTGGCTAGACGCCCAGCAGGGTGGTGAGCGCATCCTGTTTGGATTGCAGCTCGCTGGCATTGAATTGTTCGACGATCTGGCCGTGTTCCATGACGTAGAAATGGTCGGCCAGGGGCGCGGCGAAGCGGAAGTTCTGTTCCACCATCACGATGGTGTAGCCCTTTTCCTTGAGCGTGGTGATCATGCGCGCGAGGGCCTGCACGATGACGGGAGCGAGGCCTTCGGAGATTTCATCGAGCAGCAGCAGGTTGGCGCCGGTGCGCAGGATGCGGGCCACCGCCAGCATCTGCTGTTCGCCGCCCGACAGGCGGGTGCCCGGAGAGTGCTTGCGCTCTTTGAGGTTGGGAAACATTTCGTAGATTTCGGCGAGCGACATGCCGCCGCCCAGCGTGTCGCCGATGAACGGCGGCAGCAGCAGGTTCTCTTCGCAGGACAGCCCCGCGAATATGCCGCGCTCTTCGGGGCAATAGCCTATGCCCAGGTGGGCGATGCGGTAGGTGGGCAGGTTGATGGACTCGGTGCCCTGTATGCGGATGGAGCCCTTGCGCGTGCCCGTCAGGCCGAGAATGGCGCGCAGCGTGGTGCTGCGGCCCGACCCGTTGCGCCCGAGCAGAGTGACGACCTGGCCTTTTTCCACTTTCATGTCCACGCCGTGCAGCACGTGGGATTCGCCGTACCAGGCATGCAGGTTGGAGATTTCGAGTGCCGGTTCGTTCATCAGTGGGCCCCTTCGAGTTCGCCGCTGGTCGTTCCCATGTAGGCTTCCATGACCGCGGCGTTGCGTGAGACTTCTTGGTAGGGTCCTTCGGCCAGCACGGACCCGCGGGCCAGCACGGTGATCTTGTCGGCGATCTGGGAGACGACGTTCATGTTGTGCTCGACCATGAGTATGGTGCGCCCCGCGCTGACCTTCTTGATGAGCTGGGTCACCCGGCTGACGTCTTCGTGGCCCATGCCTTGCGTGGGTTCGTCGAGCAGCATCAGTTCGGGCTCCATGGCCAGCGTGGTGGCGATTTCCAGCGCGCGTTTGCGGCCGTAGGGAAGATTGACCGTGCGCTCGTCGGCGAAGTCGGCCAGGTCGACCTGGCCGAGCAGGGCGCGGGCGGAATCGTTCAGGCGGTCGAGCACCTTGTGGCTGCGCCAGAAGTGGTAGGACATGCCGGTGGCGCGCTGCAGCCCGATGCGCACGTTCTCAAGGACGGTGAGCTGGGGGAAGACGGCGGAGATCTGGAACGAGCGGATGATGCCGCGGCGCGCGATCTGCGCGGGCTTTTCGCGGGTGATCTCTTTGCCGGCGAAATAGATCTTGCCCGAAGTGGGCGCCAGGAATTTGGTCAGCAGATTGAAGCATGTGGTCTTGCCCGCGCCGTTCGGGCCGATGAGGGCGTGGATGCTGCCGCGTTCCACCTGCAGGCTGACGTTGTTGACGGCGACGAAACCGCGGAACTCCTTGACCAGGTTTTTTGTTTCCAGAATGTAATCGCTCATACCAACCCGCTAGCGGTTTTTTTGATGTTCAGGGCTGGAAAAAGTATGAGAGTTGGCGTAGCAAAACACCATGCGGGTTTTACATAGGATGTGGAAAACCCTTAACGCGTCTTCTGCTTGTATTCGCAAAGGTCTTCGATGCCGCATTGCGGGCACTTGGGCGTGCGCGCCACGCAGACATAGCGCCCGTGCAGGATCAGCCAGTGGTGGGCGTCGTGCAGGAATTCCTTCGGGACGACTTTCTCCAGCTTTCTCTCGACTTCGATCACGGTCTTCCCGGGGGCGATGCCGGTGCGGTTGGCCACCCGGAAGATATGCGTGTCGACGGCGATCGTGGGGTGCCCGAAAGCCGTGTTGAGCACCACGTTCGCCGTCTTGCGGCCCACGCCGGGCAAGGCTTCCAGCGCCTCGCGGTCTTCGGGCACCTGCCCGCCGTGCCGTTCGATCAGGATGCGGCAGGTGTTGATCACGTTCTTCGCCTTGGTCCTGTAGAGGCCGATGGTTTTTATGTATTCGCCCAGCCCTTCCTCGCCGAGCGCCAGCAGCCCTTGCGGCGTGCCGTGCTCCGGAAAGAACTTGCGCGTGGCCAGGTTGACGGAGCGGTCGGTCGCCTGCGCCGAAAGAATGACGGCGATCAGCAGCTGGAAGGTGCTGGCGTATTCGAGCTCGGTCGTCGGCTTGGGATTGGCGGCGCGCAGCCGGGTGAAGATTTCAGTTCGCTTGGCTTGGTTCATGTTTACCGCGCCGCGCGCGGGCCTTGGCCAGCGCGTCGGCAATGATTTTGTGTTTCAGCGCCGGGTCGGCGTCCATGCCCATGGCCACGGGGGCTTTGTTGGCCAGCGTCCGCGCCGCCGGCGCCAAGGATTCATGGTGCCGGCCGCTCAGCCGCTGCTGGCGCCCCTGGTGGTGTTCGCGGGCGCGGGCGGCGTCGTCGGGCGTCCAGTCGCGGCCCGCGGGAACCATGTCGATGCAGTCCACCGGACATGGCGCCACACACAGGTCGCAGCCGGTGCAGCGGTCCGCCAGCACGGTGTGCATGAGCTTGTTCGCGCCCACGATGGCGTCCACCGGACAGGCCTGTATGCAGAGCGTGCAGCCTATGCAGTGGGCTTCGTCGATGACGGCGACGCGCAGCGGCAGATGCTCCCCGCACTCCGGGTCCAGGGGAAGCTCGGGCGTTTGCAGGATCTCGGCAAGCAGGCGCACGCCCGCCTGGCCCCCGGGCGGGCAGCGGTTGACGGCTTCCCCTTCCGTCGCCAGTGCGCGCGCGTAGGGCAGGCAGCCGTCGTAGCCGCACTTGGTGCATTGGGTCTGGGGCAGCGCGGCGTCGATGCGCTCGATGAGTGTGGAGGCTGGCATGAGTGAAAAAGGGGCCGCGCGGGCCCCTGGAATGCACCGCGGCGTAGTGCTGCTACGCCATGTCGCGTATGAATTGCGCTATTTTAGGACAGATGATGTTGCGCCAGCGCCGGCCGGAAAAAATGCCGTAGTGGCCGCAGCCCATGGCGGTGTAGTGCAGCTTGCGCTCGGCGGGTATGCCGCTGCACAGCGTTTGCGCCGCCTGCGTTTGGCCCTGGCCGGAAATGTCGTCGAGTTCGCCCTCGATGGTCAGCAGCGCGGTGCGCCGGATAGCCGAGGGATCGACTTTCCGGCCGTCGATGACCCAGCTGCCCAGGGGCAGCTGGTGTTCCTGGAAGACGACCTTGATGGTGTCCAGGTAGAACTCGGCCGGCATGTCCAGCACGGCGTTGTATTCGTCGTAGAAGCGCCGGTGGGCTTCGGCGTCGTGGTCGCTGCCCTTGAGCAGGTCCATGTAGAAATCGTAGTGCGAGCGCAGGTGCCGGTCGGGGTTCATGGCCATGAAGCCGGTGTGCTGCAGGAAACCGGGGTAGACGTGCCGGCCGGCGCCCGGATAGCGGGCGGGCACGCGGTGGATCAGGTTGTTCTCGAACCAGTTGTAGGACTTGGTGGTGGCAAGGCGGTTGACCTGGGTGGGCGATTGCCGGGTGTCGATGGGGCCGCCCATCATGATCATGCTGAGCGGCTGACAGGGGTCGTCGTTCGAAGCCATGAGCGACACCGCCGCCAGCACGGGCACGGTGGGCTGGCACACGGCAATGACATGGGTTTGCGGGCCCAGGTGGCGCAGGAAGTCCTGCACGTAGCGCACGTAGTCGTTCAGGTGGAACGGCCCGGCGTCCAGGGGCACCATGCGGGCGTCCAGCCAGTCGGTCACGTAGACGTCGTGGTGGGGCAGCAGGGCGCGGACGGTGTCGCGCAGCAGCGTGGCATGGTGGCCCGACAGCGGCGCGACCAGCAGCACGCGGGGATCCTGTTCCAGGCCGGCCGCGCCGTCGCGCTGGAAGCGGATCAGGTTGCAAAAAGGCTTGCTCAGCGCGATTTCCTTGCGGATGGCGATTGCGCAGCCGTCGCGTTCGGCGCTTTCCAGCCCCCAGGCGGGCTTTTCGTAGTCCTTGCCCAGGCGATGGACCAGTTCGTAGGTTGCCGCCATCTGCCGGGACACCGGCGTATAGCTGAAAGGGCTGTAGGGGTGGGAGAAAAGCTGGCTGCCTGAGCTGGTGAACGCCGCCAAAGGAGTCAGGAAAGCCCGTTTGAGTTCGTGCAAATCATACAGCATGGGGGGTACGGCCTTATAAAGGTATTATTTTTGTGAGCATGGTTATAAGCTAATCACAATTGCGGCGGATTACCAATAAGAGCTAACCAGGAATTTGCACGCTTCCTGGGGCAGAGCTGCCGATTGTGTTGTTTTATTGTTATTTTTCGAGATACTTGAGCTTGTCGGGCACCCCGTTCCAGTCGTCGGCGTCGGGCAGTGGCGGCTTGGAGCGGTTGATGGGGCCGAACTCGGGAGTGAGTTCCGCATTCAGGGCGATGTACTGGACCTGGTCCTGGGGGACGTCTTCTTCCGCGAAAATGGCATTGGCGGGGCATTCCGGCACACAGACGGCGCAGTCGATGCATTCGTCCGGATCGATCACCAGGAAATTGGGACCTTCCCGGAAGCAGTCCACCGGACAGACGTCGACGCAGTCGGTGAACTTGCACTTGATACAGTTTTCGGTGACAACGTGTGTCATGTCAAAAGCTCCAACATCAGATGGCCTTGATTTTACCCAATAACCGCGGGCGAGCCGGGATTGACCTGTCGGCAAAGCAGGTCTTTGCCACTATGATGTCGTCTGCATAGGAGGCAGGGCGGTCGCCCTGTGCTATGGTAAGCAAAACTTTCGCCCGACCCCATGATAATTACTTCATTACTCGACACCGACCTGTACAAGTTCACCATGATGCAGGTGGTGCTGCACCATTTCCCCGCCGCGCAGGTCGAATACCGCTACAAGTGCCGCACGCCCAACATCAACCTGGCGGCCTACCTGGACGAAATCCGCGAGGAAGTGCACCAGCTGTGCCAGCTGCGCTTCACCGAGCCCGAGCTCCAGTACCTGCGCTCGCTGCGCTTCATCAAAAGCGATTTCGTCGATTTCCTGGGGCTGTTCCACCTTCCCGAAAAATGCATCAGCATCACCGAAAGCAAGGTGCCGGGCGAAATCGACATCAGCGTGAAGGGGCCGTGGCTGCACACCATATTGTTCGAGATTCCCGTGCTGGCGATCGTGAACGAAGTGTATTTCCGCAACGTCTGCCGCGAGCCGGGCTGGGAAGAAGGCCGCAAGCGGCTCCAGGAAAAAATGCGCCTGGTCATCGACGACCCCGCGCTGGCGGACTTCCGCGTCGCGGAATACGGCACGCGCCGGCGCTTTTCGAAGGTCTGGCACGATGAGGTCGTGACCACCATGAAGAACCAGATGGGCGTCCATTTCGCCGGCACCAGCAACGTGGAGCTGGCCATGAAGCACAACGTCACCCCGCTGGGCACCATGGCGCACGAATACCTGCAGGCCTGCCAGGCGCTCGGGCCGCGCCTGCGCGATTCGCAGGTGTTTGCGCTGGAGGTCTGGGCCAAGGAATACCGCGGCGACCTGGGCATCGCGCTGTCCGACGTCTACGGCATGGACGCCTTCCTGCGCGACTTCGACATGTATTTCTGCAAGCTGTTCGACGGGGCGCGCCATGATTCCGGCGACCCCTTCGTATGGGGCGAGCGCCTGCTGGAGCACTATGCCCGCAACCGCACCGACCCGCGCACCAAGATCCTGGTGTTCTCCGACGCCCTGACCATCCCGCGCGCCATCGAGCTTGCCAAGCATTTCGCGGGGCGCTGCAAGATTTCCTTCGGCATCGGCACCAATCTCACCAACGACCTGGGCCACGAGCCCCTGCAGATCGTGATGAAGATGGTCCGCTGCAACGGCCAGCCGGTCGCGAAAGTATCGGACGCCCCCGAAAAGACCATGTGCGACGATCCGGCCTACCTGGCCTACCTGCGTCAGGTCTTCCAGTTGCCTCCGGCCTGAGGTCTGCTATATTTGCTTGTTTTTGGAGTCTTCTCATGAGCGAAGTGGAACGCGTCAACGTTGAAAAACGCCTGTCGGACATGGCCATCTACAATGGCGTCGCCTATCTGGCGGGCCAGGTCCCCGACGATGCATCGCTTGACATACAAGGCCAGACCGCGCAGGTGCTGGCCACGATAGACCGCCTGCTCGCCACGGCGGGCACCGACAAGTCCCGCATCCTGATGGCCCAGATCTTCATCGCCAACATGAAGGAATTCGACGGCATGAACAAAGCCTGGGACGCCTGGGTCGCGCCGGGCAACGCGCCGCCCCGGGCCACCGTCGAAGCGCGGCTCGCCAATCCCGACTACAAGGTCGAAATCGTCGTCACCGCGGCCCTGCGCTAAGGGCCTGCGCCGCCGTCACAGCAGCAGGGCGGCCAGCAGGCCGCCCATGTTCGCGGCCGCCTGCCGGTCGGGTTCGCCGATGGATTTCGGCGCCAGGATGGCTTCGGGCGTCTGCGCCGCGGTATTGGCGATGTGCGCGGGCGCCACGGGCCGCAGGCGCCATCCGGCGCAGATTCTTTCCGCCTGGCGCACGGCGCCGCTGCCGTCGCTGCCGGCGCTGACCAGCAGCCCGTAGGGCCGTCCGTTCAGGCGGTCCAGGACGGCATAGTAGTTGCGGTCGAAGAATTCCTTCATGGCGCCGCTCAGGCCGGCCAGGTTTTCAGGGCCGCAGAACAGCATGGCGTCCGCGCCGAGCAGGTCGCCGGCCTGGGCCTGGTCGGCATGCCGGAGCATGACGTCCAGCCCGTCTTGCGCCTGGAGTTCGCGGGCGGCCGCCTGCGCGCCGGCGACGGCGGCGTCGGCCAGCTGTTTCGCCGCGCCGGTGCGCGAATGCCATACGATGAGCAGGGTCTTTCGGGGCTGTGGGTCCATGGTGGTCGCTGTATCGCGTGGCCTGTATAAACGGTAGTATAGGGGCGCGGCGAAGTCCGCATGTTTCCGTTGTCTGTAAGTTTTCCGCCATGGCTACGATTGTTCCACCGGATCCCGAAAAATCGCCGTTCGACGCGCAATGGTTCGAACGCGCCTGCGCCGACCTGGACGAAAACGGCCGCCGGCTGCTGCGCGACGCCGCCGACTGGGCCGGCGAGCACGCCACCGGCATCCTGGCCACCACGGGCGAACCGCTGGCGCAGCACAGCGCGGCGGTGGTGCTCATCCTGGCCGAGCTCGGCACCGACGCCCAGGCGCGCGCCAGCGCGCTGCTGACCGTCCTGCGGCCCGACAGCAGCCGCAACGAGCGCGACGACCCGCTGTTCAAGCGCTTCGGGCCGGAAGTCATGTCCCTGGTCCAGGGCACGCGCGCGCTGCTGCGCCTGGGCCACCTGGCGGGGCAGGCAACCGACCAAGCCACGGCGGGCACGGACCAAAAGGAAATGCAGCGCAAGATGCTGCTGGCCATGGCCGCCGACCTGCGCATCGTGCTGCTGCGCCTCGCGTCGCGCCTGCAATCCCTGCGCTGGCATGCCGCGTCCAAGACGCCCTGCCCGAAAAGCTTCGCCCGGGAAACCATGGAGCTCTACACGCCGCTCGCCAACCGGCTGGGCATCTGGCAGATCAAATGGGAAATGGAAGACCTGGCCTTCCGCTTCATGGAGCCCGACACCTACAAGACCATCGCCCGCCAGCTCGAGGAAAAGCGCGTCGAGCGCGAGGCCTTCATCGGCGAAACGCTCGAAAGGCTGCGCACCGCCCTGAAAGAGGCGCGCATATCCGCCGACGTGAGCGGCAGGCCCAAGCACATCTACAGCATCTGGAACAAGATGCGCAACAAGAACCTGGCGTTCAGCCAGCTGTACGATTTGCGCGCCTTGCGGGTCATCGTCGACGACGAGCGCGCGTGCTATGCCGTCCTGGCGCTGGTGCATTCCATGTGGACGCCGGTCTCCGACGAATTCGACGACTACATCTCGCGGCCCAAGCCCAACGGCTACCGCTCGCTGCACACCGTCGTGGCCGACGCCCAGGGCAGGACGTTCGAGATCCAGATACGCACCCATGAAATGCACGAGTTCGCCGAATACGGCATGGCGGCCCATTGGCGCTACAAGGAAGCCGGCCCGCGCGGCGGCCAGGTGGCGGCTTCGGGCGGCTACGACCAGAAGATCGCCTGGATGCGGCAGCTGCTCGCCTGGGACAAGGACGAAGCCGATCCATCCAAGGCGCCGAACGGCCCGGAAAAAAACCCCGCCGGCGAGCGCATCTACGTCATGACGCCCCAGGCCCGGGTCATCGAGCTGCCGGCCGGCGCGACGCCCGTCGATTTCGCCTATTACCTGCACACCGACCTGGGCCATCGCTGCCGCGGCGCGCGGGTCGACGGCCAGATGGTGCCGCTGCTGACCAAGCTCGCCACGGGCCAGACGGTGGAGATCATCGCGGCCAAGTCGGGCGGACCCTCGCGCGATTGGCTCAATCCCCAGCTGGGCTTCCTGGCCAGCCCGCGCTCGCGCGCCAAGGTCAGGGCCTGGTTCAACGCCATCGAGCTGCAGCAGCGCATTTCCCAGGGCCAGGCCATGGTCGAGAAAGAACTGCAGCGCCTGGGCAAGACCGCCGTCAACCTGGAACAGATGGCCCAGCAGCTCGACTTCGCCTGCGCCGACGACCTGTACGTCGCGGTGGCCAAGGAAGAGTTCAGCCTGCGCCAGATCGACTACCTGCTGATGGGCGGCAAAAGCCGCGCGGCGGAAGCCGAGCCCGGGGCGGAGTCCGCCGAGGCCCGCATCTACGGCAGCCGCGACGACAGCGTCGCGCGCACCGGCAAGAGCGGCGTGCTGGTGGTGGGCGTGGATTCGCTCATGACCCAGCTGGCGCGCTGCTGCCGCCCGGCGCCGCCCGACTCCATCGTGGGCTTCGTGACGCGCGGCCGCGGGGTGTCCATCCACCGCCGCGACTGCAGCGCCTATGCCGCGCTGGCCGCCCGCAACCCCGAGCGCCTGATCGACGTGGACTGGGGCAACACGGGCGATGCGGTGTATCCCGTCGACATCAGCATCCATGCGCCGGAACGCCCCAATCTGCTGCGGGACCTGTCCGAGGTCTTTGCCAAGCTGCGCCTGAACGTGGTGAGCGTCAATACGCACAGCCGGCGCTCGCTGGCCCACATGGTGTTCACCATCGAGGTCAAGAGCGGCGAGCAGATCGGCAAGGCGCTCGCCGCGCTGAACGAATTGTCGGGGGTGACGGCGGCGCGCCACTGAAGGGCCCGGGCGTCGGCCGGCCCTGGGCGTCGGCGAGCCGCCGATGGATGCCCGGGCGGCCCGGCGATTTCCACGGCGCGGGCGGGCCGCTGCCGAATACCCGCGCCGGGCTGCTAAAATGGCCGTTTACGGAATGGCCGGCCCGCCGCGGCGGGCCGGCCATGTCGCACAACCAGAGAGCAATGTTTTGAAATCCTATACTTTGCCTGACCAGAACGGGCACTTCGGCCAGTATGGCGGCTCATTCGTCGCCGAAACCCTGGTCCATGCCCTGGACGAGCTGCGCCTTGCCTACGACAAGTACCGCAACGACCCCGAATTCCAAAGGGAATTCGCCTACGAGCTCAAGCATTTCGTCGGGCGCCCCAGCCCGGTCTACCATGCTCGTCGATGGTCGGAAGAACTGGGCGGAGCGCAAATCTGGTTCAAGCGCGAAGACCTCAACCACACGGGCGCGCACAAGATCAACAACTGCATAGGCCAGATCCTGCTGGCCCGCCGCATGGGCAAGCCGCGCATCATCGCCGAGACCGGCGCCGGGCAGCACGGCGTCGCCACGGCGACCGTGGCCGCGCGCTACGGGCTGGAATGCGTGGTCTACATGGGCAGCGAAGACGTCCGCCGCCAGGCGTCCAATGTGTATCGCATGAAGCTGCTGGGCGCCACCGTGGTGCCGGTGGATTCCGGCTCCCGCACGCTCAAGGACGCCTTGAACGAAGCCATGCGCGACTGGGTCACCAACGTCGAAAACACCTTCTACATCATCGGCACCGTGGCCGGCCCGCACCCATATCCCATGATGGTCCGCGACTTCCAGTCCGTCATCGGCCAGGAATGCCTCGAGCAGATGCCGGCCGAAACCGGCCGCCAGCCCGACTACGTGGTGGCCTCGGTGGGCGGCGGCTCGAACGCCATGGGCATCTTCCACCCCTATATCGAGCACGAAGAAGTGAACCTGATCGGCATCGAGGCCGCGGGGCAGGGGCTGGCCAGCGGCAAGCATGCGGCCTCGCTCAATGCGGGCGTGGTCGGCGTGCTGCACGGCAACCGCACCTACGTCATACAAGACGAAAACGGCCAGATCATCGAAACCCATTCCATCTCCGCGGGCCTGGACTACCCCGGCGTGGGTCCCGAGCACGCATGGCTGAAGGATTCCGGCCGCGCGCGCTACGAATGCATAGACGACAGCGAGGCGCTGGCCGCCTTCCATGCCTGCTGCCGCACCGAAGGCATCATGCCCGCGCTCGAGTCCGCGCACGCCATCGCCTATGCGCAGAAGCTCGCGCCCACGCTGCCCAAGGACAAAATCATTCTTGTCTGCCTGTCCGGGCGGGGCGACAAAGACATGCACACCGTGGCCGATTTCAGCGGCATCAGCCTGTAGGAAGCGGGGTTACATGATGAATTCCTCCAACGAGCGCTTGCTCGCGAGCTTTGCCAACAGAAAAGGGCGCACGGCGCTGATTCCATATATCACCGCGGGCGATCCCTCCATCCAGGCCACTCCCCGGCTGATGCACGCCCTGGTGCGCGCCGGCGCCGACGTCATCGAGCTCGGCGTGCCTTTTTCCGACCCCATGGCCGACGGCCCCGTCATCCAGCGCGCGGGCGAACGCGCCATACGCCGGGGCGTGGGGCTGCGCCAGGTCCTGGACATGGTCGCCGAATTCCGCCTGCAGGACCAGAATACGCCGGTCGTGCTGATGGGCTATGCCAACCCCATCGAACGCATGGGGCCCGCCGCCTTTGCCGAGCAGGCGCGGCAGGCGGGCGTCGACGGCGTGCTCGTGGTGGATTATCCGCCCGAGGAAGTCGAGGAATTCGCGGCGCTGCTGGGCCAGGCGAAAATCGATCCCATCTTCCTGCTGGCGCCGACCTCCACCCAGGAGCGCATGCGCAAGATCGGGCAGCTGGCGCGCGGCTATGTCTATTATGTATCGCTGAAAGGCGTGACGGGCGCCGGCCACCTGGACACCGACGACGTCGCGGCCCGCCTGGCCGAAATCCGCCGCCATGTGTCGATTCCGGTCGGCGTGGGCTTCGGCATCCGCGACGCCGACAGCGCCAAGCGCTTGTCGGCCTGCGCCGATGCCGTCGTCATCGGCAGCAAACTGATAGAAACCATGGAAGCCGCCGTCGCGGAAGCCGGCGGGCGCGGCGCCTCTCCGGCGGAAACCGACGCCGCGGCCATCGAAGCGGCCGAAAGCTGGCTGGCCGGAATCCGGCGGGCCCTGCCTTCCGGCGGTTGAACACAAGCCCGCGCCGCCGGCCGGCGCGGAGCGGCAGTCGAGCGGCGACAAAACCAGAACCCTATGGCTCCGTAAGCGGGGCTCACATCGGAAAAGAACATGAGTTGGATCGACAAAATACTTCCACCGCGCATCAACCGCAGCGGTGAGGGCGGCAGGCGGGTCCCCGAAGGGGTGTGGGTCAAGTGCCCGTCCTGCGAGTCCGTGCTGTACAAGGAAGACCTGAAGGCAACGCTCAATGTGTGCCCCAAGTGCAGCCACCACATGCGCATAGGCTCGCGGGCCCGCATAGACGCCTTGCTGGACGCCGACGGCCGGGTCGAGATCGGGCAGGAAACCCGCCCCATGGATCCTTTGAAGTTCCGCGATACGCGCAAGTATCCCGATCGGGTGTCCGAAGCGGTCAAGCAGACGGGGGAAAGCGAAGCCCTGGTCGTCATGAGCGGCCGCATTCTCGCGGTGCCGACCGTGCTGGCGTGCTTCGAGTTCGAGTTCATGGGCGGCTCCATGGGCTCGGTGGTGGGCGAGCGCTTTGCCCGCGGCGTGCAGGAAGCCATCAAGAACCGCACGCCCTTTATTTGCGTCGCCGCCTCCGGCGGCGCCCGCATGCAGGAAAGCGTGCTGTCGCTGATGCAGATGGCGAAGACCAACGCGATGCTGACGCGCCTGTCGGCGGCGGGCCTTCCTTTCATCAGTGTGCTCACGGACCCGACCATGGGCGGCGTGTCCGCCAGCTTCGCCTTCATGGGCGACGTGGTGATCGCGGAGCCCAAGGCGCTCATCGGCTTTGCGGGCCCGCGCGTCATCGAGCAGACGGTGCGCGAGAAACTGCCCGAGGGCTTTCAGCGCGCGGAGTTCCTGTTGCAGAAGGGGGCGATAGACATGGTGATCGATCGCCGCGAGATGCGCAACGAACTGGCTCACCTGATGGCCATCCTCACTCGCCAGCCTGGCGATGTGGTGGCGAAGAACTGAAATTCCTTGCGGGGGCCGCTCGGGCCTCCTAGGCGAACCGCTTTCTTGAAATCGGCTTCAGTCCATTCGGGGTTCTAGTCGTCGATCTCACCAAACCAGCTCGTAAAAAAGCCTTGCCGCTTTCCAGAGGCAAGGCTTTTTTTATCCGCCCGCGCTACGACACGGCGGGCGGGCGGCGGGGCGAGGTCAGTGGGTTTCCACTTGCTGCAGGGACTCGTTGGCGACCTTGGCCACGGGCTTGCGCGGCCGGCCCAGGCGTGCCGCCGGAGCGGGCGCCGGAGCGGCGATGGACGTCGGCTTCGTTTCGATGAGCTGCATGCCGGCGGCCTGCAGGATGTCGTCCAGTCCGGCTCCGGCCGGCGCCGCGCCGTTCAGGGCGATAGGCGACTGGCCGGCGCTTTCGGCGACCTTCGCGGCCTGAGCCGGTTCGGCTGCCGCCACTTGCTCCGCAGGAACACCCTTCGCTTGCGCAGCCGGCGCTTCCGCCGCGGCGGAAGCTTCGGCTGCCGGCGTGGCCTCGGCCGGTTCTTGCCCGCCAGCTTGCGCCGGCGCCGTTTCAGCAACGGCCGGCTCGGCAACCGCCGCGTCGGCGGCAACGGGCTCGATGGCAGCCTGGCCGGCGGCGGCCTCTTCAGCAGGCTGTTCGGCGGAGGCTTCTTCAGCCGCGGCCTGCTCGGCGGCAGTCGCGTCCTCGGCGGCCGCTTCCGCGACCGCCGGTGCGCCGGCCGCCGGTACGCCGTCAGTCCGCTCCGACACGGCCGCCGGTGCTTCTTCAACCGCGCCCGCGGCAGCTTGCGCATCGGCGGCTTCCGTGGGAGCCGACGGCGCGAGGGCTACGGACCGGCCGGCATCGGCTTCGGCCCGGCTGTCGCCCGCATCGGCCGCCTGTGCCGCGGCGATGGACGCGGACGGCTCTTGCGCGCCCGCGTCGGCGGGCTGGACGTCCGCGGCCGGCACGGCTTCGGGGTCGAAAACAGGCGTTTCGTGCGCGACGAAGGGAAGCTGCTCGTCGGCCTGACCGTTTTCATCGGCCTGGCTGACGCCTTCCGCGCCGACCTCGGAGGGCTTGCGGCTGCGGCGGCTGCGGCGACGGCGGCGCTTGCGTTCGGTTTCCTGCTGATCGCCGTCCGCAAGGGTTTCGCTGAAGGAATCCGATTCGGCCATCGCCGCTTCTTCGGCGACGTCCGTATCGGCCTGGACCAGGGTTTCGGCGACCGGGACCGCAGCGGCGGCGACCGGCAGGGCCGTGGCCACGGTTTCGGTTTCCATCGCTTCGGACTGGGTTTCTTCGCGGCGGCTGCGACCCCGGCCGCGCCGGCTGCGGCCACGGCCGGCGCCTTCGGCGGCCTCCGCGGCTTCGGCGGCAAAGCCCGTCGCGGGCTGCTGCGGCGCCTGGCGAGGCGCATCGACGGCCGCCGCGGGGGCGTCCGGCTGGACATGGCGGCGGGGTTTTTGAACCGGCGCTTGCTGCTCTTCCGACTTGGCGCCGGCGATGGCGGCGTCCGGGCGGCGTTCGCCGCGGCGCGAGCGACCGCGCTCGCCGTGGCTGCGTTCCCGGCGCTGTTCCTGGGTACGGCCGCCCTTGCCGCGCGTGCCCTGCGCCGCCTTGCCGGCGGGCTCGGCAACGGCCGGCGCTTCGGCTTGCTCGCCGCCGCCGGTCAGCCAGTTGACCAGGCGCTTGAACAGGCCCACGCTTTGCGGCGCGGCGGGCGCGGCCGCCGGTGCGCTGGGGGCGGACACGGGAGCCGGCTGCGAAGGCGTGATGCCCTTGACCAGCGCCTCGGGGCGGGACTTGGCTTCCAGCGCCTTGTTGGGTTCCCAGACCACCTTGTCTTCAGGCTGCGTGACGAGCTCGAAGCTGGTCTTGATTTCCTCCAGGCGGGGATCGTCGTGGCGCAGCCGTTCGATGTGGTGGTGCGGCGTTTCCAGATTCTTGTTGGGAATCAGGACCAGATTGACTTTGAGCCTGGACTCGATCTTGGTGATGTCGGTGCGTTTTTCATTCAGCAGGAAAGTCGCCACGTCGACGGGCACCTGGGCATGCAGGGCGGCGGTGCCTTCCTTCATGGCCTCTTCCTGCAGCAGCCGCAGCACGTGCAGGGCGCTGGATTCCGCGTCGCGGACCACGCCGGTGCCGTTGCAACGCGGGCAGGTGATGTGCGAGCCTTCGTTCAGGGCGGGGCGCAGCCGCTGGCGCGACAGTTCCATGAGCCCGAAGCGGGAAATCTTGCCCATTTGCACGCGGGCGCGGTCGAAGTGCAAGGCGTCGCGCAGGCGCTGTTCGACCGCGCGCTGGTTCTTGCTGTCTTCCATGTCGATGAAGTCGATGACGATCAGGCCGCCGAGGTCGCGCAGGCGCAGCTGGCGCGCCACTTCGTCCGCCGCCTCGAGGTTGGTGCGCATCGCCGTTTCTTCGATGTCGGCGCCACGGGTGGACCTTGCGGAGTTGACGTCGATCGCCACCAGCGCCTCGGTGTGGTCGATGACCACCGAGCCACCCGACGGCAGCTGGACGGTGCGCGAATAGGCGGTTTCGATCTGGTGTTCGATCTGGAAGCGCGAGAACAGCGGGATGTCGTCGCGGTACATTTTGACGCGCTGGACGTTGTCCGGCATGACCACGCTCATGAAGGCGGTGGCCTGGTCGTAGATGTCGTCGGTATCGATGAGGATCTCGCCGATCTCGGGCGAGTAGTAATCGCGTATGGCGCGGATGACCAGGCTCGATTCCAGATAGATGAGGATGGGAGCCTTGTTTTCACGCGCCGCGACATCGATGGCGTTCCAGAGCTGCAGCAGATAGGACAGGTCCCATTGGAGCTCTTCGACGCTGCGGCCTATGCCCGCGGTGCGGGCGATGATGCTCATGCCGGAGGGGACGTCCAGCTGGTCCATGGTGTCGCGCAGTTCCTGGCGGTCCTCGCCTTCGACCCGGCGCGAGACGCCGCCGCCCCTGGGGTTGTTGGGCATCAGGACCAGGTAGCGCCCGGCCAGCGAGATGAAGGTGGTCAGAGCGGCGCCCTTGTTGCCGCGCTCTTCCTTCTCGACCTGGATGATGAGCTCCTGGCCTTCGGTCAGGGCGTCCTGGATGCGCGCTGTGCGCACGTCGACGCCTTCCTTGAAGTAGCTGCGGGCGATTTCCTTGAAGGGCAGGAAGCCGTGGCGTTCTTCGCCGTAGCTGACGAAGCAGGCCTCGAGGCCGGGTTCGATGCGGGTGATGACCCCTTTGTAGATGTTGCCTTTGCGCTGTTCGCGCCCGGCGGTTTCGATGTCGAGGTCGATGAGCTTCTGGCCATCGACAATCGCAACGCGTAGTTCTTCTTGATGCGTTGCATTGAACAGCATTCGTTTCATGAGCGTGTTTCTCCGTAGTCATGGCGCACCGTTGATCGGCGCACGACCGCGGGTCACTCGGTGTGTGGCGCTAAATCTGCGTAGGAGGGATGGCTGACGATGTCAGGCATTGCCCACCTTGTGTCGAGCAGGCACGGCGCACCGGTGGGTGCGCGGTTCAGTCAGCAGGGAGGTCAGGTTCACTATCGTGTTGTTGACGAAAATAAATTGCTGGGAACGGCAGACGCGTTTTTGAGCCGCGGCTGGTGCATAAGAACGATGACAAGCTTTGCAAGAGATTCAGCGTCGCACGCGGTTGGCAGGTGATACCTCGAATAGCGGGCTGTTCGCCACACCACCATCGGCGTATCGGGCTTGCCCCGGCGACCTAATGACCCAGAAGCTGAAACCCAGGCGGTACAATATGGCCTTTGTTCGTCCAACGGAGACGCACCCTTGCATCTCTACGTCAGGCGGTTTTTCAGCTTCTATAGGCTGACGCGATTATATTCTGCTTTTCCCTATGCGCAAAACAGTTATTGCCCAAGATGCCCCGCCTAGCGTCCGCCTGGTCCGGATCGACCCCGAAGAGGCCGGGCAGCGCATCGACAATTTCCTGCTGCGGCTGTGCAAGGGCGTGCCCAAAAGCCATATATACAAGGCCATCCGCAACGGCGAGGTGCGCGTCAACAAGGGCCGCATCGCGGCCGACTACCGCATCGAGGCGGGCGACGCCGTCCGCATCCCCCCGATCCGGCTGCCCCGGTCCGATGCACCGCGCCGCGTTCCGCCGGCCGCCTTTCCCGTCGTCTACGAAGACGACGCCATGCTGGTCATCGACAAGCCGGCGGGCGTGGCGGTGCACGGCGGCAGCGGGGTGTCGTTCGGCGTCATCGAGCAATTGCGCGCCGCGCGCCCCCACGAGCCTTTTCTCGAACTGGCCCACCGGCTGGACCGCGAAACCTCCGGCCTGCTCATCCTCGCCAAACGGCGCAAGGCGCTGACGGCGCTGCACGACATGATGCGCGAAGGCGGCGGGCGCAAGCATTACCAGGCCCTGGTCGTGGGCGACTGGGTGAACGACAGGCAGCACATCCGCCTGCCTTTGCTGAAGTGGTTGACCGCAAGCGGAGAACGGCGCGTCAAGGTGGACGCGCAGGGCAAGCCCGCCCACACCATCATCACCCTGCAAAAGCGCTATGGGCGCTACAGCCTGCTGGGGGCGGAATTGCGCACCGGGCGCACCCACCAGATCCGCGTGCACCTGGCGGCCGGCGGCCATCCCATCGTGGGCGACGACAAATACGGTTCCGATGAAGTCCGGGCGCATTTCGCGCGGCTGGGCCTGGAGCGCATGTTTCTGCATGCCTGCCGGCTGGAGCTTTCGCATCCCCTGACCGGCGAACCCCTGTGCCTGACGGCGCCGCTGCCCCCCGCATGCCTGAAAATACTCGATTACCTGGAGCAACACCCGTGAAGCGTTACAAAGCGGTCATTTTCGACTGGGACGGCACCGTCATGGATTCCACCCATTCCATCGTCGAGGCGATACAAGGGGCCTGCGCCGACGTCGGGCTGCCCGTGCCCCCCGCCGACGAGGCCAGCTGGGTGATAGGCCTGTCGCTGGAAAGCGCGCTGTACCGCTGCGTGCCCACGCTGACCGCCGAGCAGCTCCCCTTGTTCCTAGAACGCTATCGCTTCCATTTCTTGCGGCGGGATCCCCACCTGAAGCTGTTCGACGGCATCCTGGACCTGCTGGGCGCGCTGCAGGCGCGCGACGTCACCCTGGGCGTGGCGACCGGCAAGAGCCGGGTGGGCCTGGACCGGGCACTGGGCAATCTGCAGCTGGGCGGCTATTTTCATGCTACGCGCTGCGCCGACGAATCATTCAGCAAGCCGCATCCGGGCATGCTGCTGGAGCTCATGGACGAGCTCGACCTGGAGCCGCATCGCGTGCTGATGGTGGGGGACACCTCGCACGACGTCCAGATGGCCGCGGCGGCCGGCGTGGACAGCATGGCGGTCACCTATGGCGCCCATCAGAAGAGCATCCTGCTGAAGGCGGAGCCCACCGTCATGGTGTCGAGCGTCCGCGAGATGCAGTCCTGGCTGCTCGAACGGGTCTAAAAAACGGGTATAAAATCAAACAGGGGCCAGCCCCTGCGTGGGGCCCGGCTCCGTCGAACCTTATCTCCAGGAGCCCGATGCCATGGCCAGGATCCACATACCGCGCATTGCGCCGTCCGAAATCACGCCCGAGTCCGTATGGCGGTCGCGGCGCGAGTGGCTGCGGCAGATGGGCATGGGCGCGGTCGCCCTCGGGGCCGCCTCGGTGCCCGGCCTGCCCCGGGCGGCCACACAGGAAAAGCCGGCCCTGCCGGCCACGCCCAACCCGCAATACTGGCTGAGCGAAAAGCCCACGCCCGAAACCGACGTCACCGGCTATAACAATTTCTATGAATTCGGCACCGGCAAGGCCGACCCGCGCGATCGCTCGGGGCGCTTCCAGACCCGGCCCTGGACCGTCGCGGTCGAAGGCGAGGTCGCCAAGCCGCGCAGCTTCGACATCGACGACCTGCTCAAGCTCGCCCCCATGGAAGAGCGCATCTACCGCCTGCGCTGCGTGGAAGCCTGGTCCATGGTCATCCCCTGGACGGGCTACTCCCTGTCGGTGCTGCTGAACCGCGTCCAGCCCACCAGCAAGGCCAAATTCGTCGAATTCACCACGGCGACCCAGCCCGAGAGCATGCCCGGCCTCAGAAGTCGCATCCTGGACTGGCCCTACGTCGAAGGCCTGCGCATCGACGAGGCCATGCACCCCCTGACCATGCTGGTCTTCGGCGTCTATGGGAAGGTGCTGCCCAACCAGAACGGCGCGCCCCTGAGGGTCGCGATTCCCTGGAAATACGGCTTCAAGTCGGGGAAATCCATCGTGCGGATACGGCTACTCGAAGAGGCGCCGCAAACCAGCTGGGTCAAGGCCGCGCCCAATGAATACGGTTTCTTCGCCAACGTCAATCCCGAGGTCGACCACCCCCGCTGGAGCCAGGCCACCGAACGCCGCATCGGCACCAGCTTTCTCGCTCCGCGGGTGGAGACCCTCATGTTCAACGGCTACGGCGAGCAAGTCGCCGCGCTGTATCAAGGCATGGACCTGAGCCGCTATTATTGATGTTGGCCGATCGGTGAAGAACGCCAGGACCAAGAACGCCGGGACCGCCATGCCGAGCGCCGCCCACTGGCAAGCCAGGCAAGTCGCGCGTTTCAAGCCGCTGCTGTTCCTGCTGGCCTTGTATCCGGTCTACCGGTGGTTCTGGCTGGCCGCCACCGGCGGACTGACCGCCAATCCTCCGGAATTCCTGATCCGCTCCACGGGGATATGGGCGTTGGTCGCCCTGGGGCTCACCCTGGCGGTGACGCCGCTGCGCCGCCTGATCGGGCAGCCCGCCCTGGTGCGCCTGCGGCGCATGCTGGGCCTGTTCGCGTTCTTCTACACGGTCTTGCACGTGCTCGGCTGGGCGTTCTGGGAAAGGGGCTGGTCCGTGGCGTCGATGTGGCAAGATATCGGCCAGCGCACGTTCATTCTGGTGGGCACGGTCGCCTTCATTCCGATGCTGGCGCTCGCGCTGACTTCCACGCAAGGCTGGATACGCCGGCTGGGGCGCCATTGGCAAAGGCTGCACCGCAGCGTGTACGCAATCGCCGCCTTGTCCGTCTGGCATTTCTGGCTGGTGCGCGCCGGGAAGAACGATTTCGCGGAGCCATACGCCTACGGAGCCATCCTGGCGGTTCTGCTGGCGTTGCGGGTGTTCGTGGCGGTCCGGCGCAAGCCTTAAGGCAGCGCTTTCAAAATTCCCAGAGTCCGCGCGTCCGGCTCGCCATCGTGGCGTTCCGGGCGATACCGCATCTGAAACGCCGCCAGCACATTGCGCGTGGCCGGATCCAGCACGCCGCTGCGCGGCGCCTCGTAGCCCACGCGGCCCAGCTGCTCCTGCACCCAGGCGGCGTCCGGCAGGCCCTGGGCCTCGAAGTCCAGCTCGTACCGCCGCGCCGATTCCTCATCGTACCAGCGGCCTATCCCCTGCTCGGCAAGCTGCTTCCATGGAAACAGCGGGCCCGGATCGATCTTGCGCTGGGGCGCGACGTCGCTATGGCCCACGATATTGTGCGGCTTGATCCGATGGCGGGCGATGATGTCCCGCAGCAGGGTGGCCAGGACCGCGACCTGCCTGGGCGAGTAGGGCGCCCAGCCGTCGTCGCGCTTGCCCGCATTGACGATTTCCACCCCGATCGACGCGCTGTTCACGCCGGCGCGCCCATACCAGGAACTGACGCCGGCATGCCATGCGCGCCGGTTCTCGTCGACGAGCTGGTAGACGCGGGGGCGTGGATGGTCGGTGATTAGATAGTGGCTGCTGACATTGCCTTCGGAAAGAATCCTGAGCGAGGCTTCGTTGTCGGTGGACGTGTAATGCAGCACGATGAAATCCACCCGGCTGCTCTGGCTCTTGGCCTGTATGCTGCGGTCTATGTCCAGCTTGCCCGGATCGTAGCCCGCGCAGCCGGCCACCGCCAGCGGCAGCGCGGCGGCCAGGGCCCGCAGCAGGGCGGGGCGGGCCGGGCCGCGCTTCGCGCCTTGGCGTCCAGGACCGTTCATGTTCATGCCGCCCCCCTTTTAGCGTCAACAGCCCGCTAGCGGCCGGCGAGGAAAAGAAAAATGGCCGGCTTCTTTGAAAGATCCGGCGCGGGCAGGGTCTTCCAGCGGCTGACGGCGTGGCTGGCGATCCATTCGTCGGGCGTGGTCAGCGCCCGGGCGACGCACAGCCGCGTGTTGCCCTTGAGCGACTGCAGCAGGGCCTGGAACATGGCCTCGTTGCGGTAAGGGGTTTCGATCAGGATTTGCGTCTGTTGATGCTTGAGCGACAAGGCTTCCCAGGTCTTGAGCTGGGCGGCCCGCTCGGACGCATTCACCGGCGCATAGCCATGGAAGGCGAAGCGCTGGCCGTCCAGGCCGCTGGCCATCAGGCTGAGCAATATGGAAGACGGCCCCACCCAGGGCGCGACTCGTATGCCCATGTCGTGCGCCTCGGCGACCACGCGCGCGCCGGGGTCGGCGACGGCCGGGCAGCCCGCTTCCGAGACCAGCCCGATGTCGCCCCCCGAAAGCAGGGGCTGCAGCCAGGCGCGCATCTGCCGCGCGTCGGTCTTGCCGTCCAGCGTGTGGATGGTGATTTCCTGTAGGGGCCGCAGCGTGCCGACCTGCTTCAGGAAGGCGCGCGCCGTCTTGGCGTTCTCGGCGATATAGGTGGGGATGCGCCCGGCCAGTTCCTGCACGGCGGCCGGCAGCCACGCGGCCGGGGGCGCGTCGCCCAGCCCGACGGGGATCAAATGCAGTGTTCCGGTTGATTTCAAGATTGTTCCAATGAGGTGTGCGGCGCCCCGGCGGCGCCGAGCGGATCCAGCCCGAAGGCGCGCAGCATGCGGCACAGGGCGATCAGGGGCAGGCCGATGATGGCGGTGGGGTCATTGGACTCCATGCTGTCCATCAGGGCAATGCCCAGGCCCTCGGCCTTGGCGCTGCCGGCCGTGTCGTAGGGCTGTTCTTTTTCCAGATAGGCTATGATCTCGCTGGTGGACAGGCTGCGGAAGCGGCAGCGCGTGACGACGTCGTCGATCTCGTAGCGCTTGCCGTCCGTCACGCACAGCGCGCTATGGAATTCCACCGTCCGGCCGCTGAGCGCTTCCAGCTGTTTTTTTGCGCGTTCGAAATTACCGGGCTTGCCGATGGGCGAGCCGCCCAGGGTGGCGACCTGGTCCGAGCCGATGACGACGGCGCCGGGGTGGGCGGCCAGAACGGCCTGCGCTTTCGCCATCGAAAGGCGCTGGGCGAGCTGCGACGGCGTCTCGCCGGGCAGGGGGGATTCATCGGCGTCGGGCGAGATGCTGGCGAATGGAATGCCGAGCCGTTCGAGCATGGCTTTGCGGTAGCGCGAACTTGAGGCTAGGATAAGACGCATGAGCGAAATTGGCCTATTCTTGTTTGACTGTGGTTGCTGAAACACAGTATTATCTAATGTTTTCTTTGTGCTTGAAAGCGAGCGGTGTGGCTTTATGAACCAGGGCGATGAGCGCAATACGGATGGGAAGCTGCGCGGTGCGGAGCACCAGGCAGGGCGTCAGGCGGAGCAGCAAGCAGGGCGCCAGGTTTGCGTAGACACCTATGCGCTTGCCAGCCATGGCCGCGAGGTCTCTGGCCGGGCGGGGATTGCGCGCTTTGAGCGGCTCGTTGCCGATTTGCCCGCGCAGGGCGAATCCGATGTGGCCTGGTCGGTGCGCGGCGAAACCGATGCCCATGGCCAGCGCTTCTTGCGTGTGGAGGTCGACGCGAAGCCGGTGCTCTTGTGCCAGCGCTGCATGCAGCCCTTTGTTTTCCCGGTCAGGGTCGACAACCGCTTGCAGCTCGTGGCGTCGGAAGCCGACCTCGACCCCGAAGGCGGGCTCGACGACGACGATGCGCCCGAGCGCATTCTGGGCTCCCAGCGTTTCGACGTCCTGGGACTCGTCGAAGACGAGATCATTCTTGCCTTGCCGTACGTGCCCAAGCACGATGTTTGTCCTTCGTTGCCGGCGGCCCTGGATGCCGACGGCGACACGGGCCGGCCCTCGCCGTTCTCGGTATTGAGCCAGCTCAAGAAAAATTGATTTAACGCACTTAACTTGCGGGGCTATCGCTTACAATAGCGACCCGTTTTCAGGAGTCATCATGGCCGTTCAGCAAAACAAAAAGAGCCCGTCTAAACGCGGTATGCATCGTTCGCACGATTTCCTTGCCGCGCCTCCCACGGCTGTAGAACCCACCACCGGTGAATTGCACCTGCGCCACCACATCAGCCCCAACGGCGTTTACCGTGGCCGCAAAGTGATCAAGACCAAGAACGACGAATAGGCCTCGTTCAGCGATCTCGCCATAAAACGCCACAGATTGCGCGCTTGATGTCGAAGCCAGAAATCCGAATCGCCATCGATTGCATGGGCGGTGACATCGGCCTGCCGGTCACCGTTCCCGCTGCCCACCAGTTTGCGAAGCAAAATCCCGATACGCGCCTTCTCCTCGCCGGCAACGCCGCCGCGATCGAAGCCGCGCTCAAGGGCCTGGCGGATCTGGGCAGGCAATGGTACGAGATCCTGCCGGCATCCGAAGTCGTCACCATGGACGACTCGGTCGAGATCGCCCTGCGCCGCAAGAAAGACTCGTCCATGCGCGTCGCCGCGCAGGCCGTCAAGGACGGGCGCGCCGACGCCTGTGTCTCGGCGGGCAACACGGGCGCCTGGATGGCCATTTCGCGCTATGTGCTCAAGACGCTGGACGGCATCGACCGCCCGGCCATCGCCACTTCCATTCCCAACCAGAAGGGCGGCGCGACCACCATGCTGGACCTGGGCGCCAATGTGGACTGCACGGCCGAGCACTTGCTGCAATTCGCCATCATGGGTTCGGCCCTGGCCTCCACCGTCGATCGCCACGAAAGGCCCACGATAGGCCTGCTCAACATCGGCGAGGAAGTCATCAAGGGCAACGAGGTCGTCAAGCAGGCGGCCGAACTGCTGCGCAGCAGCGGCTTGAACTTCTACGGCAACGTCGAAGGCGACGACATCTGCAAGGGCACCGTCGACGTCGTCGTCTGCGATGGTTTCGTCGGCAACGTCGTGCTCAAGTCCATCGAAGGCCTGGCCAAGATGGTCGCCGCCATGATGCGGGCCGAATTCACCCGCGACGCGCTCTCGATGGCGGCCGGCGTGCTGGCCAAGCCGGTGCTCGACCGCTTTCGCGACCGGGTCGACAACCGGCGCTACAACGGCGCCGCCTTGCTGGGCCTGCGCGGGATCGTCATAAAAAGCCACGGCTCGGCCGACGCCTATGCCTTCGGCTATGCGCTGCAGCGCGCGCGCGACGCCGTGCGCAAAGGCCTGCTCGAGGGCACGGCCAGCGCCATAGACCGCCTCCGCCAGAGCTTGCAGGCCGCGGCCGTGCAATCGGCGGAGCTCGCCAACGATGTATCTGATCCTGCGCCATAGCCAGGTATCTGGAAGCTACTATGCCTTATGCGAAAATTATCGGGTCGGGCGGCTATTTGCCACCCAGGGTCGTCACCAATGACGATCTTGCGGCAGACCTGGCTACCCGGCAAATCGAAACGTCCGACACCTGGATCGTCGAGCGCACCGGCATACGGCAGCGGCATCTGGCCGATCCGGGCGTGACCACCAGCCAGCTGGCGACGCGCGCCGCGCAGCTCGCGCTGGCCGACGCCGGCGTGGCCGCCCAGGACCTGGACCTGATCATCGTCGCCACTTCCACGCCCGACTTCGTCTTCCCCAGCACGGCCTGCCTGGTGCAGGCGGCGCTGGGCTCGCGCGGCGGGGCGGCGTTCGACGTCCAGGCGGTGTGCAGCGGCTTCGTCTATGCGCTGGCAACGGCCGACGCCTTCATCCGGGCGGGCCGCGCCAAGACCGCCCTGGTCATCGGCGCCGAAGTGTTCTCCAGCATCCTCGACTGGAACGACCGCAGCACCTGCGTCCTGTTCGGCGACGGCGCGGGGGCGGTGGTGCTCAAGGCGGCCGACGAGCCCGGCATCATCGCCGCGCAGCTGAGCGCCGACGGCAGCCAGATGAAGATTCTTTGCGCGGCCGGCAACGTGTCGCACGGGAAAGTGGTGGGGGATCCCTTCCTGCGCATGGACGGGCAGGCGGTGTTCAAGCTCGCCGTCACGTCCCTGGCCAAATCCGCCACCGACGTCTGCGCCGAGGCCGGCATCGAGCTCCAGGACATCGACTGGTTCGTGCCGCACCAGGCGAACATACGCATCATCAATTTCCTGGGACGCCGGCTGGGCCTGTCGGACGACAAGGTGGTCGTCACCGTGGACCGGCACGCGAATACCTCGGCCGCCAGCGTGCCCCTCGCCTTCGACGCCGCCCGCCGCGACGGGCGCATCAAGGAAGGCGACGTCGTCATGATGCAGGGCGTGGGCGGCGGCTTCACCTGGGGCTCCGTCCTGGTCCGCATATAAAAGAAAAGGCCGCGCGCCCTTCCAACCGTTTTCATTGGATACTATGAAAGTTGCATTCGTATTTCCGGGCCAGGGTTCCCAGTCGGTGGGCATGCTGGACGCCTGGTCGGGCAACCAGGCGGTGCAGGAAACCGTCGAGCGGGCGTCCGGCGCCCTGGGCCAGGACCTGGCCGCCTTGATTTCCGCCGGTCCCGCCGAAGAGCTCAATCTCACCACGAACACCCAGCCCGCCATGCTGACGGCGGCGGTGGCCATGTACCGCGCCTGGATCGGCGCCGGCGGCGCCAAGCCCGCCCTGGTGGCCGGGCACAGCCTGGGGGAATACTCCGCGCTTGCCGCCGCGGACGCCATCGCCCTGGAAGACGCCGTGCGCATCGTGCGCATCCGCGCCAATGCCATGCAGGAAGCGGTGCCCGTCGGCACCGGCGCCATGGCCGCCATCCTGGGCCTGGAAGACGACGCCGTACGGGCGGCGTGCGCCGAAGCGGCTCAGGGCGAAGTCGTGGAAGCCGTCAATTTCAACGCTCCCGAACAAGTGGTCATCGCCGGGCACAAGAATGCGGTGCAGCGCGCCTGCGACCTGGCCAAGGCGGCCGGCGCCAAGCGCGCGCTGCCGCTGCCCGTGTCCGCGCCTTTCCATTCCAGCCTGCTCCAGCCCGCCGCGCTCGTTCTGGGCCGGGCGCTGGCCGGCATCTCCCTGGCCGCGCCCGCCATTCCCCTCATCAACAATGTGGACGTGGCGCAGCCTTCGGACCCGGCGGGCATCAAGGACGCGCTGGTCAGACAGGCCTGGCATGCCGTGCGCTGGGTCGAAACCATCCGTGCGATGAAGGCGCAGGGCGTGACTCATGTGGTCGAATGCGGGCCGGGCAAGGTGCTCAACGGCCTGACCAAGCGCATCGATCGCGACCTGGTCGGGCTGGCCATCACGGATCCGGCTTCGTTGCAGCTGGCTTTGGATACTTTACAAGGGTAATGGCAATGCAGGATAAACAGCTCGAGGGCAAGACCGCCCTGGTGACCGGCGCGACGCGCGGCATAGGAAAAGCGATCGCGCTCGAACTCGCCGCCCGGGGCGCCGTCGTGGTCGGCACGGCGACGTCGGAATCGGGCGCGCAGTCGATCGGCGAAATGCTGGGCGCCTCCGGCGGCCGGGGCGTGGTGCTCAATGTGGACGACGCGGCCGCTTGCGAGCGCCTCGCGGCCGAACTGGCCCAGGACGGCGGGCCGCACATCCTGGTCAACAACGCGGGCATCACCCGCGACAACCTGGCCATGCGCATGAAGGACGACGACTGGCAGACGGTGATCGACACCAACCTGACGGCGGTCTTCCGGCTGTCGCGGGCCGTGACCAAAACCATGATGAAGGCCCGCTGGGGGCGCATCATCAACATCACGTCCGTGATCGGCCACAGCGGCAACCCGGGGCAGGCCAACTATGCGGCCGCCAAGGCCGGCGTGGCGGGTATGTCGCGTGCGCTGGCGCGCGAGCTGGGCAGCCGGAACATCACCGTCAATTGCGTGGCGCCGGGCTTCATCGAAACCGACATGACGCGCGCCCTGGGCGAAACCCAGACGGCGGCGATCCTGTCGCAGATTCCCCTGGGCCGCATGGGCGCCGCCGCCGACATCGCCCACGCCGTGGCGTTTCTCGCGAGCCCGCAGGCGGGCTACATCACGGGCACGACGGTGCACGTCAACGGCGGGATGTATATGTAACGAAGCCGACAGTGGCCCTCTCGTGGGGTAAAATCTGTCCATTTTTAGGGCGTTCCGGGTGGGCCTGCGGCAACAGGGCAGGCGGTCAGAACATTCGGCAATGCTGTTTTTTATCATGGCCAACACCAATAATTTTTTCGTTTGGCTATAATTCGCGGGAATTTTCCCTACTTGGAGATCTGCATGGAAAGCATCGAACAGCGCGTCAAGAAGATCGTCGCTGAACAACTTGGCGTCAACGAAGCCGAGATCAAAAACGAATCTTCCTTCCTTGACGACCTCGGTGCCGATTCGCTCGATATGGTCGAGCTCGTGATGGCACTCGAAGATGAATTCGAAACTGAAATTCCCGACGAAGAGGCAGAAAAAATCACGACGGTTCAGCAAGCGGTTGATTACATCTCTTCGCACAGCAAACAGTAATTTTCCATTTTCGGGTGCGGGCGCGGTTGTTCCGCCGCTCCTCCCTCCAGGGCGGTTTTTAGAGCCGGGCCCTGCGCCTTCCAAACTCCATGTTCGGTCAGGCGCGGCGCCTGCGAGCTTTAAACCGCTTTTTTATTTTAGGAGTCATCCGTGAAACGACGTGTCGTCATTACCGGCCTGGGTATCATCTCGCCAGTCGGCAACGATATCCCCACCGCCTGGGACAATATCGTCAACGGGCGCTCGGGCATAGGCCGAATCACGCGCTTCGATCCGTCCGCGCTCAATGCCCAGATAGCGGGTGAGGTGAAGGGTTTCGACGTTACGCAGTACATGTCCGCCAAGGAAGCCAAAACGATGGATACCTTCATCCATTACGGCGTGGCGGCGGGCGTCCAGGCATGGCGCGATTCCGGCCTGGAAATCACCGAACAGAACGCGGAGCGCATCGGGGTCGTCATCGGCTCGGGCATCGGCGGCCTGCCCCGCATAGAAGAAACGCAGGTGGAATATCTGGAACGCGGTCCGCGCCGGATCTCCCCCTTCTTCGTGCCCGCCTCGCTGATCAACCTCATTTCGGGGCAGTTGTCCATCATGCTGGGCCTGAAGGGCCCCAGCTACGCGGTCGTGTCCGCCTGCACCACCGGCCTGCACTCCATCGGGGACGCGGCCCGGCTCATCGAGTACGGCGACGCCGACGTCATGGTGGCCGGCGGCGCGGAAGCCACCGTGTCGCCGCTGGGCGTGGGCGGCTTCGCCGCCATGCGCGCGCTGTCCACCCGCAACGACGACCCCACCACCGCTTCCAGGCCCTGGGACCGCGACCGCGACGGCTTCGTGCTGGGCGAGGGCGCCGGCGTGGTGGTGCTCGAAGAATACGAGCACGCGCGCAAGCGGGGCGCCCGCATCTACGGCGAATTCGCCGGCTACGGCATGAGTTCGGACGCCCACCACATCACCGCGCCCGACCGCGACGGCCCGCGCCGCGGCATCGTGAACGCGCTGCGCAACGGCGGCATCAACCCCGAGGAAATCGACTACGTGAACGCCCACGGCACCTCCACCCCGCAGGGCGATAAAAACGAGACCGAAGCGCTCAAGCTGGCTTTCGGGCCGCATGCGTCCCGCCTGGTCGTGAACTCCACCAAGTCCATGACCGGCCACCTGCTGGGGGCGGCCGGCGGCGTCGAGGCCGTCTTCACGACGCTGGCCGTGTATAACCAGGTGTCGCCGCCCACGATCAACATCTTCAACCAGGATCCCGAATGCGACCTGGACTACTGCGCCAATCAGGCCCGCGACATGAAGATCGACGTCGCGCTGTCCAATTCCTTCGGCTTCGGCGGCACGAACGGGTCCATGATCGTCCGGAGGATATAGCCTGGCCGGGCCCAAGTCCACAACCGGGCGCTGGCCCGTCCGGCCGGGCGGCTGGGCCGGCTTGGCGGCGGCCCTGGGCCGGGCGCAGCCCGCCGAGGCCGCGCTGACACTCGAAGGCGCCGGCCGCTGGGCGATCCGGCAAGGGGGCGGGGCGCGTCCCCTGCGCCTGCTGCGCGCATGGCCGGCTTTTGCCTGGGTCACCCTGCGGTTCCAGGATGACGCCGCCGGCGCTCGGGGAAAACCACTAGAGCTCACGATATGGAAAGCGGGCCTGGAGGAGGAACAATGGCGGGAACTGCGGCGCTGCGTCGCCGCGCAGCACGCCATGCCGGAGCGTAGCCATAACAAGGAAAAACCATGAGCGAACGCGACGTCGATGCCGAACTGGTCGCTCGCGTTCAGCGAGGCGACAAGCGCGCCTACGACCTCCTGGTGCTCAAGTACCAGCGCAAGATCATGCGGCTGCTGTCGCGCATGGTACGCGACCCCTCCGAGATCGAAGACGTGGCCCAGGAAGCCTTCATCAAGGCCTACCGGGCGCTGCCCCAGTTCCGGGGCGACAGCGCCTTTTACACCTGGCTGTACCGGATCGCCATCAACACGGCGCGCAACTGGCAGGCGGCCAGCGGCAGGCGCCCGGCCACTTTAAATGCAATTGAGTCCGAAGATGGTGAAACTTTTAGCCAGATCGACAACCTAACTGACATCAACACCCCGGAATCGGCCATGGCCAGCCGTGAAATCGTCGAGACGGTGAACGCGGCCATCGCCGGCTTGCCGGAAGACCTGCGCACAGCGATCGTGCTGCGCGAAATTGAAGGCATGAGTTACGAGGACATCGCCCAAAGCATGGGCTGCCCCATCGGAACGGTCCGCTCCAGGATCTTCCGGGCGCGGGAAGCCATCGCGGCGCAGCTGCGCCCGGTGCTGGGCGGCGATTCCGACCGTCGTTGGTAAGGAGCCACAATGCAATACCTCAATCGGACCGGGCTGGATCAGGGCGACGACCAGCCTTCCTGGGAGGCGTCGGTTTCTTCTTGGATAGATGGCGAAGACGATATCCGTCCCGAAGAACTGGACACCCCCTACGGGCGCCAGGTATGGGACACCTATCACCTGATCGGCGACGTGCTGCGCACCCAGGACCTGGCCATCAAGCCTTCGGACTTCTTCTACGCCCGGGTGTCCAAGGCCATCGACGCCGAGCCGCCCATCGTGGCGCCCCGCAACCTGCGCCGCGGCGGCACGCTGCGCATCGGCCTGTCGGGCCTGGCCGTGGCGGCGGCCGTGGCCACCGTCGTCTGGGTGGCACTGCCCTACGTGGCCGGCGAACAGTCCGCCCCGGCGCCCGCCACGCAGCTGATGGCCAACGCCGAAGAACCCTCCGGCCTGGGCGACTACCTGGACGCCCACCGCGAAATAGCCGGTGTCAACCCCATCCGGCAGGCCTCGTTCGAGGTGCGCCGGTGACGCCGTTTGCGCTCAAGATGGGCCAGGCGTGTTCGGCCATGTGGCTGGCGGCCGCCTGCCTGCTCGCGCCCGCTCCGGCGGCGGCCGACGCCGCCCCGGAACCGGTCCTGGCCGTGCTGGCGAAAGTGCAGCAGGCCGCGCGCCAGCTGGATTATTCCGGCGTCTACACCTACCACCAGGGCCAGGTGATGAGTTCCTCGCGCATCGTCCACATGGTCGACGGCACGGGCGAGCGCGAACGCATCGAGATCCTGGACGGCGCGCCCCGCGAATTCATCCGCCAGAACGACGTCACCCAGTGCCTCTTTCCCGAAAAGAAAACCGTGGTCATAGAGCGGCGCAACGGCGAAAGATTTCCCTCGCTGCTGCTGGGCAGCGGCAAGGACCTGCCGGCGCACTACGAAATGCGGCCGCAAGCCGCGGTGGGCCGCGTGGCCGGCCGCGAATGCGCCATCCTGGAGCTCGTCCCCCGCGACGGCCTGCGCTACGGCTATCGCCTGTGCGTCGACACCAAGACCGGCCTGCTGCTCAAGCTGCAGACCCTCAGCGCCGAGCGCGACGTCCTGGACCAGATCGCCTTCAACAGCATTCAGGTGGGCGACAAGATCGAATCCAGCTTGCTCGCTTCCAATTGGAACCTTAAGGACTGGAAGGTTGTCGAACCCTCCATGTCACCGATCGATCTCGCGAAAAATGGCTGGCGCATTCCCTTTCCGCAAGGGTTCCAGCCCATCACGCAGGTACAGCGCCACATGAAGCGCGGAGCGGTCAGCCAGCTGGTCGTCACCGACGGGCTCGCCGCCATTTCCGTCTTCATCGAGCCATTCGAGCAAGATCAGAAAGGTCAGCACGCCAATGCGGTGGTCAGCGCCGGCGCCATGAATATATTTCGTACGCGCGTGGGCGATCACTGGTTGACGGCCTTGGGGGAAGTGCCTCCCGAAACCCTGCGGGGAATCGCCGAGCGCACCGAGTACGTCCCCTTGGCACAGCCCCAATAATCGAATTTTCAAGCCAGGAGTTCCATGATGCAATTCATCCGTCTAGGAAGCAATCGAGTCAAGCGTATCGCGGCCTGCGCCGCGGTCGGCGTCGCAATGGCTCTGACTTCGGCGGGAATGACCGTCAACGCCCAGCCCAGCGCCACCCCCACGCTGGCCGTTCCCGATTTCACGCAGGTGGTGGAGCAGACCGAAGGGTCGGTCGTCAATATCCGCACGACCGAATCGGTGCCGGTGCGCCGCAGCCCCATGGGCCCCGGCCCCAGCGACCCCTACGAAATGTTCCGCTGGTTCTTCGGGCCCGACTTCATGCCGCCCGGCATGCCCGGCCCGCGCCAGCGCAACGCGCCCACGCCGCCCGAACAGGAACGCACCGTGCCTCGCGGCGTGGGCTCGGGCTTCATCATTTCGTCCGACGGCTACATACTCACCAACAACCACGTGGTCGCCAAATCCAACGGCATCTTCGTCACCCTGACCTCGGGCAAGGAATACAAGGCCAAGGTCATAGGCACGGATCCCCGCACCGACGTCGCGCTCATCAAGATCGACGCCCAAGGCCTGACTCCGCTGCCCATCGGCGATTCCACCAAGCTCAAGAAGGGGCAATGGGTGCTTGCCATCGGTTCGCCTTTCGGGCTGGATTCCACGGTCACCGCGGGCATCGTCAGCGCCATCAACCGAGACACCGGCGACTATCTGCCCTTCATCCAGACCGACGTGGCCGTCAATCCGGGCAATTCCGGCGGGCCGCTCATCAATCTGGCGGGCCAGGTGGTGGGCGTGAATTCGCAGATCATCTCCCAGAGCGGCGGTTTCATGGGCATTTCGCTGGCCATACCCATCGATGAAGCCATGCGGGTCGTCGACCAGCTGAAAGCCCATGGCAAGGTCACGCGCGGCCGCATCGGCGTCCAGATCGGTTCCGTGTCCGAAGACGTCGCCAAGGCGATCGGCCTGGAAAGCGCCAAGGGCGCGATGGTCAGCAACGTCGAGCCCAACGGCCCGGCGGCCCAGGCGGGCGTGCGCTCCGGCGACGTCATCACGCGCTTCGACGGCAAGCAGATCTCCCAGATGTCGGATCTCCCGCGCATCGTGGGCGGCACCAAGCCCGGCAGCCGCGTGCCGATGGACGTCTGGCGCAAGGGCAAGACCATCACCCTGCAAGTCAAGGTCGGTGAAATGCCGTCGGCGGACGAAGCCGGCGCCGGCCAGGGCGAACAGCCCAAGGCCGAGGCGGCCGACGCCCTGGGCCTCAAGGTAATCGAGGTGTCCGACACGGTCCGCGAAAAACTCGACATCAAGGGCGGCGTGCAGGTGGCCCAGGTCGAAGAACCGGCCGCGGCGGCGGGCCTCGCCCCGGGCGACATCATCATCACCATCAACGACGTCGACATCACCAGCCCGGCGCAGTATGCCAAGGTGGTCGCGGGCCTGAGCCCGTCCCGGGCGGCGGCCTTGCTGGTGATACGGGGCGATCAATCCCAGTGGGTGACCATCACTCCCCGAAAATAATCGGCGGAAACGGCTAAAATGTCGTCAGGCAGAAGGGAGCGCCCTCTAGCGCTCCCTTTTTTATGCTTCCCATTAATTCTCTACCCGATCACATGGGTGGCTTTCCTACTGATGGTTTATGGATCACATCCGCAACTTTTCCATTATCGCCCACATTGACCACGGCAAGTCCACGCTCGCCGATCGCCTGATCCATCGTTGCGGGGGGCTGGCCGACCGGGAAATGTCCACCCAGGTCCTCGATTCCATGGACATCGAGCGCGAGCGCGGCATCACCATCAAGGCCCAGACGGCCGCGCTGCGCTACACGGCGCGAAACGGAAAGGAATACGCGCTCAATCTCATCGACACCCCGGGCCACGTGGACTTCTCCTACGAAGTCAGCCGCTCGCTGTCCGCCTGCGAGGGGGCGCTGCTGGTGGTGGACGCTTCGCAGGGCGTCGAGGCCCAGACCGTCGCGAACTGCTATACGGCCATCGAGCTGGGCGTGGAAGTCCTGCCCGTGCTGAACAAAATGGACCTTCCCTCCGCCGACCCCGAGGCGGCGCGCCAGGAAATCGAGGACGTCATCGGCATCGACGCCTCGGAAGCCGTGCTGTGCAGCGCCAAGACCGGCATGGGCATCGATGACATCCTCGAAATGATCGTCAGCAAGGTGCCTCCGCCCGTCGGCGATCCGTCCCGGCCCTTGCAGGCGCTGATCATCGATTCCTGGTTCGACAACTACGTCGGCGTGGTCATGCTGGTGCGCATCGTCAACGGCGTGCTGCGCCCCAAGGACAAGATCCTGCTGATGGCGACCGGCGCCAGCCACCTGTGCGAGCATATCGGCGTCTTCACGCCCAAGTCCATGCCGCGCACCGAGCTGTCGGCCGGCGAGGTCGGCTTCGTGATCGCCGGCGTCAAGGAACTGGAGCACGCCAAGGTGGGCGACACCATCACCTTGGCGGGCAAACCCGCCGACAAGGCGCTGCCCGGCTTCAAGGAAGTGAAGCCGCAAGTCTTCGCCGGGCTCTATCCGGTCGAAAGCAGCGAGTACGATCAGCTGCGGGACTCGCTCGAAAAACTGAAGCTGAACGATTCCTCGCTGATGTTCGAACCCGAGGTCTCCCAGGCCCTGGGCTTCGGCTTCCGCTGCGGCTTTCTGGGGCTGCTGCACATGGAGATCGTGCAGGAGCGCCTGGAGCGCGAGTTCGACATGGACATCATCACGACCGCGCCGTCGGTCGTCTATGAGGTCGAACAGCGCGACGGCACGGTCATCATGATCGAAAGCCCCTCGCGCATGCCCGAGATCGGCAACATCACCGAGATCCGCGAGCCCATCGTCACGATCACGCTGTTCATGCCGCAGGAATACGTCGGGCCGGTGATGTCGCTGTGCATGGCCAAGCGGGGCGTGCAGCTGAACATGACCTACCACGGCCGGCAGGTGCATCTCATGTACGAAATGCCGCTGGCCGAGATCGTGCTGGACTTCTTCGACAAGCTCAAGTCGGTGTCGCGCGGCTACGCCTCGATGGACTACGAGTTCAAGGAATATCGTGCCGCCGACGTCGTGCGCGTCGACCTCCTCATCAACGGCGACCGGGTCGACGCCCTGTCGATGATCGTGCACCGCGCCAATGCCCGCTATCGCGGGCGCGAGGTCGTGTCCAAGATGCGCGGCCTCATTCCGCGCCAGATGTTCGACATCGCCATCCAGGCGGCCATCGGGGCCGAAGTCATCGCCCGGGAAAACGTCAAGGCCTTGCGCAAGAACGTACTGGCAAAATGCTATGGCGGCGACATCTCCCGCAAGAAGAAGCTGCTTGAAAAGCAGAAGGCCGGCAAGAAGCGCATGAAGCAGGTGGGCAATGTGGAAATACCCCAGGAAGCCTTCCTGGCCATCCTGCAGGTCGAGGATAAATAATTTCAAACAAGGGTTTACCGGGTATGAGTTGGGATTTCGCGCTGATTTTGTTCCTCCTGCTGCTGGTCACGGGGGCGGTCTGGTGCCTGGACTTCTTCTTCCTGCGCCGCAAGCGGCGGGCGCAAGGGGTCGCGGCCATGGCAGCCATCGCGCCCGCCGTCGAAGGGCTGGAGCCGGCCGATGCCGCCCGCATCCGGCAGGAAGCCTATGACAACGCCAACCGGGCGCCGTGGTGGGTGGAATACTGCGTCAGCTTCTTCCCGGTGATCCTGTTCGTGTTCGCGCTGCGCTCCTTCGTCGTCGAGCCCTTCCGCATTCCGTCGGGGTCCATGCTGCCCACGCTCCAGGACGGCGACCTCATACTGGTCAACAAATTCCAGTACGGCATACGCCTGCCCGTCATCGACAAGAAGGTCATCGACGTCGGCGAGCCCAAGCGGGGCGACGTCATCGTGTTCCGCTACCCGGTGGACCCGAACGTGGACTACATCAAGCGCGTCGTGGGCCTGCCGGGCGACGTGGTGCAATACCAGAACAAGACCCTGACCATCAACGGCGACCCGGTGCGCCACGTGCGCGACGGCGACTACTTCGAGCCCGACCGCTCGGCCTATGTGGGCCGCTACACCGAAGAGCTGGGCGAGGCGACCCACGACATCCTGCTCAACAAGCAGGCGCGCCAGGACTACATGGCCATCTCGAATTTCCCGTTCCGGGAAAACTGCGACTACCTGGGCAACGGCGTGCGCTGTACCGTGCCGCAAGGCCATTACTTCATGATGGGCGATAATCGCGACAACAGCCTGGACAGCCGCTACTGGGGCTTCGTGCCCGAAAAGTACATCGTCGGCCGGGCCTTCTTCATCTGGATGAACTTCGGCGACCTCGGTCGCATAGGTGGCTTTCGCTAATGGGCAAGCTGGTTTCCCTGCAGACGGCCCTGGGCCATGAGTTTGCGGATCCCTCTCTGCTGGAGCAGGCGCTGACGCACCGCAGCCACAGCGCCCGGCACAACGAGCGCCTGGAATTCCTCGGGGATTCGGTGCTGAATTTCGTCGTGGCCGCCTTGCTGTTCCAGCGCTTCGACAAGATCGACGAAGGCGATCTTTCGCGCCTGCGCGCCAATCTGGTCAAGCAGGCGTCGCTGGCCGAGATCGCCGGCAACCTGTCCTTGTCCCAGTATTTGCGGCTGGGCGAGGGCGAGCTCAAGAGCGGCGGCTTCCGCCGCCCGTCCATCCTGGCCGACGCGCTCGAAGCCCTGTTCGGCGCGGTCTTCCTGGACGGCGGCTACGAGGCCGCGCAATCCGTGATCGCCAGGCAGTACGAACCCATCTTGCAGAACGTCAACGCCAAGACCCTGGGCAAGGATCCCAAGACCTTGCTGCAGGAACTGCTGCAGGCCCGCAAGCTGGATCTGCCGGTGTATACCGTCATCGCCACGCACGGCGCCGCCCATAATCAGCTTTTCGAAGTGGAGTGCCATATCCCCAAGTTCGACATCAAGGTGACGGCCGGCGGCGGCAGCCGCCGCGCCGCCGAACAGCAGGCCGCGGAGCAGGCCATCGCCGCGCTCCAGGCCCTGGCTCCGGTCAAGGGCGCCAGAGCCCACCGGCCGCGCAAATCCACACAGCTTTCGCTGCCCGTCGCTGTGCCACAGGAGCACAAATGACCACTCCCCATCGCTGCGGCTTCGTGGCCGTCGTGGGCCGGCCCAACGTCGGCAAGTCCACGCTGACCAACGCCCTCATCGGCACCAAGATCTCCATCGTGTCGCGCAAGGCCCAGACCACGCGGCACCGCATCCACGGCGTGCTGACCCGCGAGAACGAGCAATTCGTGTTCGTCGACACGCCCGGCTTCCAGACCCGCCACGGCGGGGCGATGAACCGCATGATGAACCGGGTGGTCACCCAGGCGCTGGCCGACGTCGACGTCGTGGTGCACGTGGTCGAGGCGGGCAAGTGGTCGGCGGGCGACGCGCAATTGCTGCCTTTGCTGCCGAAGGACGGCAACACCATACTGGTGGTCAACAAGATCGACGCGCTCAAGAACAAGAACGACATGTTCTCTTACGTGAGCAAGATCATGGCGCAGTTCCCGTATTCCGCCGTGGTGCCGGTCAGCGCCCTGCGCGGCGTGCAGCTCGAGGAACTGCTGAACGAGATCGCTGCGCGCCTGCCCGAAGGCGAGCCGATGTTCGAAGCGGACACGCTGACCGACCGCCCGGTCCGCTTCATCGCCGCGGAACTCATCCGCGAAAAAATCTTCCGCCTGGTGGGCGACGAGCTTCCCTACGGATGCACCGTCATGATAGAGCAATGGGAAGAGGACGACACCGGCGTGCGCGTGGCCGCTTGCGTGCTGGTCGAACGCGAAGGCTATCGGCCCATCCTGCTGGGGGCGGGCGGCGCCCACATGAAACGCATCGCCTCCGAGGCGCGCCAGGACATGATCAAGCTCCTGGACAAGCCGGTGCACCTGGAGGTCTACATCAAGGTGCGCAAGGGCTGGTCGGACCGCGAGAGCGCCCTGCGCGAACTGGGGTATGAATAGAAGGGCGCTGCGCGTCCAGGATGCCGAGGCCTACCTGCTGCATTCCTCGCCCTGGCGCGAAACCTCGCTGCTGGTCCAGGCGTTCGCGCGCGAGCACGGCGTGGTGTCGCTGGCGGCCCGGGGCGCGAAAAGGCCTTATTCGGTCTTGCGGCCCGTCTTGTCCGCCTTCCAGCCGCTGGCGATCTCCTGGAGCGGGGCGGGGGAAGTCAAGACCCTGACCCGCGCCGAATGCGCGGGCGTGCGCCGGCTGTCCGGCCGGGCGCACATGTCCGCCTGGTACATGAACGAGCTGCTGCTGCGCCTGTTGCCGCGCGAAGACCCTCATCCCGTTCTGTTCGACGCCTACGATGCCGCCCTGCGGCAGCTGGCGTCGCAGCAGCCGGCCGCAAGCGCATTGCGCCGCTTCGAATGGACGCTGCTGCATGAAACCGGCTACGGCATGGAAAGCGACAGCCCCGATTTCGACGATGCGGCGCTGGAGCCGCAATTGCGGCGGCGGCTGCGGGAGCGCCTGGACGAACTGCTGGGCCGTCCGCTCCAGACGCGCAAGGTCCTGATGGAGCTGCAAAGATATTGAGCGATGAACAAGCGCGTGCCCGATATCCTGGTCCTGGACACCTGCGTCCTGATCTCCAACGTCCTGCGCCGGGGCCTGCTGCACCTGGCCGGGCAGGCCTGTTTCCGGCCGGTCTGGAGCCCCGTCATCGGCGACGAATGGCGCCGCAATGCCGCCCGTCTGTGGGGCGTGCCCGACGAGGACGTCCACGCCCAGTGGCGGGAATTGCAGCAGGCCTTCCCCGAGGCCGACCAGGGCGGCGTCGAGGCCTATAAAACCGGCTTGCGGCGCAGCGATCCGAAGGACTGGCACGTGGTGGCGGCGGGCCGGGCGGCCCTGGCCCGGTGGCCGGGGCTGGAAGCCGGCATCCTGACGCGGAACACTCGGGATTTCAATCGCGCGGAATTGCGCGGGATGGGCCTGGGCCTGTTCGACCCGGATGAATTCCTGCTGCGCTGCTGGCAGCAATACCCGGATGCCACGCAAGGCCTGCTGAGCGCGCTGCCGGCCTACGCCCTGGCGCCGCACAAAGACCTCGAACCGCTGGAAACCATACTGAGGCGCGAGCGGCTGTTCCGGGTCAACAAGCTCGTCGGCTCGCCATGACACGCGGCGTCGTCCTTTCCGTCCTGTCCTCGGTGCTGTTCGCGGTCCTGTATTACTACACGACTTTGCTGCATCCCCTGGACGGCGCCGAGATATTCGCCTGGCGCATCTTGCTTTGCCTGCCCGCCGTGGCGGTGCTGCTCGCGCGTTCGCGCGGCTGGAAGGAGGTGGCGCAGGTCTTCGGGCGGCTGCGCCGGGAGTGGCGCCTCTGGCTGCTGCTGCCTCTGAGTTCGGCCTTGATAGGCGCCCAGCTTTGGCTGTTCGTCTGGGCGCCTTTGCACCAGAGGGCGCTGGATGTCTCCATGGGGTATTTTCTGCTGCCGCTGGTGATGGTGCTGGTCGGCCGAGTGCTCTACAAGGAAAAGCTGAACCGGCTGCAAACCGCCGCGGTCGCCATCGCCGTCCTCGGAGTGGCCCATGAGTTCCTGCGCACGGGGGCGTTCTCGTGGGTGACGGCGCTGGTGATGTTCGGGTATCCGCCTTATTTCATTCTGCGGCGGAAGCTGCGCACGGGTTCGCTCAGTACGCTGTGGTTCGACATGATGCTGATGGTCCCCGCGGCTTTTTTCATTCTGGGCGGCCAGGAGGTCGGGGTGGTGGAGCAGTTCCAGCTGCGTCCGGCGCTGCTGTTCCTGGTGCCGGTGCTGGGCGCGATCAGTTCCGCGGCGCTGATCGCTTATTTGTCGGCGAGCCGGTATTTGCCGTTGGGGCTGTTTGGCTTGCTGGGGTATGTGGAGCCGGTGCTGCTGTTCTGGGTGGCTTTTTTGTTCTTGAGCGAGGAAGTGCCGGTGGCTGCGTGGTTCACTTATGTGCCGATCTGGGTGGCGGTGGTGCTGGTGGCGGCGGATGGGGCGCGTGCTTTGGCTGCTCGGCGGTAGGGGTGCGCGGCCTGCTTGGCTTGTTGCTCATCAGGGCATGGAACACGGTCTGCTTGGTGTGTTGTCCATCAGGTCATTGAACACGGTCTGCTCGGCATATCGGGGCATCGGGCTAGGCGAAGGCGGTTCTGGCCGTTGGCCAGAACTCCCCGGTTTTGGCTCGTCCCGACAGGCGTGCTTTGGACGGGCAGTCCTGCGCAGCAGGACCGGGTCACGGGAGCAAGAGCGCCCGCGCAGCACCTGGCAGGCCGCGTCAAGAAACCAATAACGGCGCAACGATCAATAAACAGGCCGCGCGAAGACACAAAAAAACAAGGCCGGCTCTCACGGCTCCCAATCGGGAACCAGAAGAGCCGGCACTTTAGGGAGCAGGGAAATACTGCTTATTCCCGATCGCCGCCAAAAATCCCCAGCAGCATCAGCAGATTCGCGAAAATATTGTAGACGTCCAGATACACCGCCAGCGTAGCCGAAACGTAGTTGGTTTCGCCGCCATTGATCACCCGCTGCAAATCCACCAGGAGCAGCGCCGAGAAAATGCCGATGGCCAGCACCGAAATGGTCAGCATCAGCGCCGGCAACTGCAGGAATATATTGGCCAGCGACGCCACGATCAGCATGATCACCCCGATGAACAAGAACTTGTGCATCGTGGAGAAATCACGCTTGCTGGTGCTGGCGACGCTTGCCATGGCGCCGAACACCACCGCCGTGCCGCCGAACGCCAGCATGATCAGCTGCGAACCGTTGGCCAGGCCCATGACATGGCCCAGCAGCCGCGACAGCATGATGCCCATGAAGAACGTGAAGGCCAGCAGCAGCGCCACCCCCATGGAACTGTTCTTGTTGCGCTCGATGAGATACATGAGACCGAACGCCCCGATGAGGAAGACGATGACGCTCATGCCCGGGCTGGAGCCCATGACCTGGTTGATGCCCGTGTTCAGGCCGACCAGCGCGCCCAGGACCGTGGGGACCAACGACAGGGCGAGCAGCCAATAAGTGTTGCGCATGACGCGGTTGCGCACCGCTGCCGACGCGGCGGTGGTGTAGCCGCCGTTGTCAGCCAAAGTTGGACGAAAATCGCTCATGATGCTTCCTTTGAGATGGATAGAAACTTTAATGCTAAGATTAACTGACAAATAGCTGAAAATGCAAGAAGGTATCTACCTATAGCCATATGCCGTCAACGCCGAAACGCTGAAAGAAGGACCATACTGGTCTTGAGACCACCGTGCGCGCCCGGAGTTCAGCGCTTCGGCGCCGACGCCGAGACGTCATGAGCGTGCAGGGTGTGGCCGGCCGCCTGGTATTCGCGCCAGCGGTTGCGCGCGGCGAGCTTGTCTTCGTCGTGGCCGGACACGATTTCCAGGACCCGCTCGAAGCGCTCCGCCCCCGGAGGGCATTGCAGGTCCAGGTTGAGCAGCCAGCACGGCGCCCCGGATGCGCCGGGTTCCGGCGGCAGCGGCGGCTGGCTGGTCAGCAGCACCGGGGTCACGGAGGCGAGCGCGTCGTCGACGTGGACGTGGGGCACGAAGGCCGTGGCTTCGAAGCCCCACAGCAGCTGGTCGAACTTGGCCAGCCGGGCGGGGTCCTGCGTATAGACGACCAGGCGGCGGCCGGCCAGGTACTGCTTGCCGGCGACCTGGCAGGCCATGCGCAGTCGGTCGCCGGCGCCGAAGGCGAAGTCTATGCGGCTCATGCGCCGGGCTTGCCCGCCTGCGCCAGCAGATAATGGACCAGCAGGGGAACCGGGCGCCCCGATGCGCCCTTGTCCTTGCCGCCGCGCCACGCCGTGCCGGCGATGTCGAGGTGGGCCCAGGGGTAGTTCTTCGTGAAGCGCGACAGGAAGCAGGCCGCCGTGACGGACCCGGCCGGCATGCCGCCGATATTGGCCATGTCGGCGAAATTCGAGTGCAGCTGTTCCTGGTAGGCGTCGTCCAGCGGCATGCGCCAGGCGGTGTCGTGGGCTTCCAGCCCCGCCTTCAGCAGGCTGTCGGCCAGCTCGTCGTTCTTGCTGAAGAGCCCGCTGTTGACGTGGCCCAGCGCCACCACGCAGGCGCCGGTCAGGGTGGCGATGTCGATGACGGCGGCCGGCTTGAAGCGCTCGGCGTAGGTCAGGGCGTCGCACAGCACGAGGCGGCCTTCGGCGTCGGTGTTGAGGATTTCGATGGTCTGGCCGGACATGCTGGTGACCACGTCGCCCGGTTTGTTGGCGCGGCCGCTGGGCAGGTTCTCGCACGCGGGGATCAGGCCGATGACTTCGCGGCCGAGCTCGAGTTCGGCGATGGCGCGCAGCGTGCCCAGCACGCTGGCGGCGCCGCACATGTCGTACTTCATTTCGTCCATGTTGGCGGCCGGCTTGATCGAGATGCCGCCGGAGTCGAAGGTGATGCCTTTGCCGACCAGGACGATGGGACCCTTGTCGCCCTTGGATGCCGCCTTGCCGCCGGCGGCAGCGTGCCTGAGCACGATGAAGGCGGGCGGTTCGTAGGAGCCCCGCGCCACCGAGAGGAAGGAGCCCATCTTGAGGGCTTCGATCTGCTTGGCGTTCAGGACTTCCGCCTTGAGCGACTTGAATTCCTTGGCGAGCTTCTTGGCCGTGTTGCCCAGATAGGTGGGCGTGCAGACGTTGGGGGGCAGGTCGCCCAGCTCGCGAGTGAGGTTCATGCCGTTGGCGATGGCGCGGCCTTCGCGCAGGCCGGCCTGCGCCTGCGTGGCCTGGGCGCGCGGGACCCAGACGGTGAACTTCTTGAGCTTGGGCAGGGCGTCTTTTTCCTTGCCCAGGGTGGCGGTGTACCGGTAGACCGACAGGCCGGCCGCGCACGCGGCGGACCGGGCGCGGGCGCGCAGGGTGGCGTCCGGGCAATCGATGGCGGCGAGCGTGGAGACGCCTTCGGCCAGACTGGCGCCGACGCAATATCTCGCGAAAGCCTCTTCGGCGTTGGCATGCACCGAGGCGGCATAGGCGTCTTGTGCGCCCAGGCCGACTAAAATGACGCGTGCGGCGCTGACGCCGGGCAGGTTGTGCAGGGCCAGATGGCTGCCGGCCTTGGCTTTGAATTCAGCCTTGAGCGCCGCGCTCACGGCGCCGTTGCTCGCGCGATCGATGGTTTCGGCGGCCGGGCTCAGCGCGCCGCCGGTGTACACGCCGACGGCCAGCGCCGCTGTTTTCAATTGATGCAATGAAGCAGAGGTCTGTGTGCTAAATTCCATTCGAGTTTCCCGATGAGTGTCCGTAGGATGCTTATGATTATCCCGCATATTCTCTCATGTCACTATTCAAGCGTTCCGTAGTCTCTGAAATCATGAGCCACGCCGGCGTCGTGCTGTCGACGCTGCTGGTCGTGTGGCTCAGCGTGCTGCTGGTGCGCTTGCTGGGGGAAGCCGCGAACGGGTCCATCGGCGCCGACGTGGTGTTCGGCCTGGCCACTTTTTCCAGCATCACCGCCTTGCCGGTGATCTTGTCCGTGTCCCTGTTCATCGCCGTCCTGACGACGGTCACTCGCAGCTTTCGCGAATCCGAAATGGTGGTCTGGTTCGCAAGCGGCTTGTCGCTGAAGGACTGGATAGGGCCGATTCTGCGCTGCGCGGTGCCGATCGCCCTGGTGATCGCGGTGCTGACGCTGGCCGCGTCCCCCTGGGCCTATCGGCAGATCACCGAGTATCGGCAGCGCTACGAGCAGCGCTCTGATCTTTCCAAGGTGACGACCGGCCAGTTCATTGAAACCAATGACGGCGCGCGGGTGTTTTTCGCGGAACAGCCCACGCAGCCGGGCCAGGAGATGGGCAACATCATCGCCCGCGTGGTGGATCAGGAATGGCTGAGCGTGGTCACCGCGCAGGGCGCGCGCATCCAGGAGGAAGCCAACGGCGACCGTTTCCTGGTCCTGAGCGAGGGCCATCGCTACGATCTCAAGCCCGGCCGGCCGGATTTCCGCCTGGTGGATTTCGAGCGCTACGGGTTCCGGCTGGAAAGCAAGGCCAGCGCCAGCTCGATCGATGCGGCGCGCCAGTTGGCGGAAAGCCAGATCAAGGCCAGGCCGACCATGCAGCTGTTCGCGGACGATACCGACGAAGCCCGGTCGCAGATCATGTGGCGGCTGGCGCTGCCGCTGGCGGCGCTGAATCTCGCGCTGTTGGCCATTCCGCTGGGCTCGGTGAATCCGCGGCTCGGGCGTTCGGGGGATTTTCTGATCGCCGGGCTGGTCGGCTTGCTATACATGAACTTGATCAACCTGTCGCGGGGCTGGATCGGCAACGGGCAGCTGAGCTTCGGGGTGGGCGTCTGGCTGGTGCATGCCATTTTCACGGCGCTGATGGCTTACATGCTGTGGCGCAAGCTGCGCGTCAAGGCGCCGAAGGACAGGGCGAGGCAGGATCCCGCGGTCTAGGGGCCCACGGCCCGTCGCGTCAAGAATTCGGCAAGGCCGGCGCCGACCGGCCTTGCCGTGGGGCCCGGCTAGTTTTTTTCCGCCCTGATCCTGGACAGGACCTTGGCCACGATACGGTCGCAGCGCTCGCCGTCGAACGAAAAGGCGTCTTCCAGCGACATGTCGATGTCGTTGGCCAAGCCCGCGCGCAGCAGGTTGCGGGCGCGAAAGTAGCGCGTCCGCACGGTGGCTTCGGGAATTTGCAGCGCTTGCGAGACCTCTTGCGCGCTCATTTCCTCCAGCGCGCGCAGCACGAAGATGCTGCGGTACATATCGGGCAACAGATCGATCCGGGCCTCGATTATTTCGCGCAGCTGCGCCCGCATCGCCAGTCGCTCGGGCCGTTGGTCGGCGCTCTGCGTGAGAGCGGCCTGGATTTCGGGTTCGAACGAATTCATAGCCGCGTCCAATGGGATGATTTGAGCGCTTTTGCGTCGCAGGCGCCCAAGCGCCTCGTTGACGACCATGCGTACCAGCCATGTCGACAGCCTGGCTTCCGCGCGGAAGCTGCCCAATGCCAGCCAGGCATGCAGATAGGCTTCCTGCAAGACATCCTCGGCATCGGTGTCGCTGTGCATGATGCTGCGCGCCGTGCGAAACAGCAGGCGATTGTGGCGCCGCATGATGGTTTCAAAGGCGTCCTCGTCGCCGCCGACGGCGTATGCGATCAAATCCTTTTCCGGCGTATGTTCTGAAAAGGCCTCATGGGCCCGGGCGTGTCGCATGGCGCCTCCAAATTCTCGCTGCGGATGGGCTGGGTTCTACAACCATGGAATGCTGTGCGTTCCCGTTCATTTTATGGCTCGGCACGCGCCGGCGGGGGCGTGGCCGTTCTGTCCGACGCCATGGTGGTAGACCAGTTTGGCGCCGAACCAGCCGCCGAGGACCAGGAGCGCAAAACCGGCCGCATCGAGCAGCAAGGACAACGCATCGGGCGCCAAGGGGCGCAGGCCGTCCAGCCCCAGCGCCAGACGGGCGCCGAACAGGATCAGAGCGAGGAGCATTGCGCTCATATGCGCATAGGCATCGCGCATCGCCCGGCCCTCCGGCACACGGGCGAGCTCCAGCAGGCCGGCCGCCATCGCGGCGACCGCCATGGCGCAGCCCATGGCCAGCAGGCCGGCGGACCAGCGCCAGGCGGCCTCGCCGAGCCACAAGCCCGCGAAATCGGCCGCCGTCGCCAGCGACCAGCAGGCGATGGGAAAATGCACCAGCGCCGGATGCAAAGGGTGGCGGGCCATCAGATCACCACACTGAACAGAGTCAGAAAGCCGATGACCGCCAGCGCGGCGTGGACGACCACGACGGCTTTCGGGGGCAGCTTCTTGCGCACATGGAACGAAGCCAGGAAAAAGCCGCCCAGCGCGGCCAGCACCAGCAAGACGAACCCGACGGTGACCGGCGCCGGAGCGGGCCCCTGGGCCAGCAGAACGATCAAAAGAATCAGGCCGATGGCGCCAAGCAAGGCGTGCAGCAAGGACAGAAACCACGGCGCGAACTTGTCGCGCAAGACGTGGCCGGCCAGTATCAAGCCGCCGACGGCGGCGATCGCAAAAATCATCAAGGCATAGTTGATCATCTCATTTCTCCTGCGGCGCCATGAACGGCGCCCTCATTGCTCAATCGACCCGGGTCGATTTCAGGATCTCGCCGACACCGGGAAAAGCCGCCACCGCCGCCTGCGGCAGCAGCGCGTCCGTGCCGGCGTAAGGCCGCAGCGAGGCGTCCACCCGTCCCACCACGATGCGGCCGACCATGCCCGCCTGTTCATGAGGGATGCAGTAATAGTCATAGACCCCCGGCACGTCGAACACCATCACAAAAGCGTCATTGGGCATCAGATAGCCGGAATCCCACGGCTTGGCGCCTTCCGGAATGCGCAAAGGCTTGCCGTTGTCGGGGTGGTAGGCGGTGGCCGTGTGGACATTGCCGGCGTCGCGATTGACCCATCGCACGGCCTGTCCGGGCCGGATCAGCACGCCGCGCGGGCGGAACCAGACATGGGAGCCGGTCGGGGTGCCGGACAGGGCGATTTCGATCTCGTCGGCAGCAAGGCCGCGCCGCGCCGCGGCGGCCGACAGCAGCAACCCCCCGCCCGCCGAGAGCAGCAGGCGCCGGCGGGGATCATGGGCAACGGTTCTCATTTGGCGACGCGGCCTTCCTGAGCGGCGGGCACGTTCCAGAGCACGACGTGTATGTGCGGCTCGGCGACGCCGGGATGGCCGGCGTTGTACATGACGTCGACATGGTCCACGGTGCCGGCGGGAGCCTTCAGGTCATTCAGGTCCATGTCCGGTTTCATCACGGACAGCGGGATCATGTAGGTGGTGCTGACCAGCTTGCCGTCATGGCCATAGCCCAGGAAGGGGCCCGCGGGCAGGGTATCGGGGTCGACGAACAGCTGGCCCAGGCCGGGAATGAAGTCCGGCAGTTTGACCAGCGAGCTGACCGCCTTGTAAGGGGCTGCCGGCGGCGCATTCAGCAAGGAGGACTCGGCCGCCATGGCACAGGGCGCGGCGACGGAAAATGACAGGACGGCCGCGGCGGCGGCAAGAAGGGAACGGATCATCATGTGGCTCCAAGGCGCGCAACGGAAATCGCTGCGTTTCATCCATTGGATGCGGCCGGGCCGGATTCCGTTTCACGATTCTTGTCAGGCAGCCCGAGCGGCCCGCGCCGCCGCGCCGCCCGCGGGCCGTTCCAGGCGAACGGCGAGCCGCGATCGGGCATGATGGGCAAGAAATATTTAGATGGCAATAAGCTTTTTACGCAACTACACTGCGATTGTCTGCTGATGAGTCATCAATCCACGCGCGGTTCGGCGTGCATGTACAGGTATAGAGGAGACTTCAATGAGTGCAGTTCCACGCATCCCGCTCTTGATCGGCGGAGAACTCGTGCAATCGAAAACCACCGAATGGCGCGATGTGGTCAATCCGGCGACACAGGAAGTGGTGGCGCAAGTTCCCTTCGCCACGAAACAGGAACTCGATCTGGCGGTGGAGAACTCCCGCAAGGCATACGCCGGCTGGCGCAATACCAGCCAGGCGGCGCGCGCGCGGGTCATGCTGAATCTTCAGAAGCTGGTTCGCGACAACATCGCCGCCCTGGCCAAGTCGATCACGCTCGAACACGGCAAGACCCTGCCCGATGCCGAAGGGGAAGTGGGCCGCGGCCTGGAGGTCATCGAGCACGCCTGCTCGATCGCGTCCCTGCAGCTGGGCGAGTACGCCGAGAATGCCGCCACCGGCATCGACGTCTATACCCTGGTGCAGCCTTTGGGCGTGTGCGCCGGCATCACCGCGTTCAATTTCCCCATCATGCTGCCTTGCTTCATGTTCCCCCTTGCCGTCGCGGCGGGCAACACCTTCGTGCTCAAGCCTTCGGAGCAGGACCCCAGCTCGTCGCTGATGCTGGCGCAGCTGGCGCTCGAAGCGGGCCTGCCTCCCGGCGTGCTCAATGTGATCCATGGCGGGCCCGACATCGCCAACGGGCTGTGCGAGCATCCGGACGTCAAGGCGGTGTCCTTCATCGGCTCCACGCGCGTGGGCACCGAAATCTACCGGCGCGCGTCCGAGGCGGGCAAGCGCTGCCAGGCGATGATGGGCGCCAAGAACCATTGCGTCATCATGCCGGACGCCGATCGCGAGGCGGCGCTGAACCAGCTGGTGGGGGCGGCGTTCGGGGCGGCGGGGCAGCGCTGCATGGCCACCTCGGTCGCGGTGCTGGTCGGCGAGGCCAAGGACTGGCTGCCGGACTTCATCGAGCGCGCGCGCAAGCTCAAGGTCAATATCGGCACCGACCGCGAGGCGGACCTGGGCCCGCTGGTTTCCCCCGCCGCGAAGCAGCGCGTCGAGACCCTGATACGGAAGGGGGTGGAAGAGGGCGCCGAGCTGCTGCTGGACGGCCGCGGGCTCGCCGTCGCCGGCTATGAGCGGGGCAATTTCGTGGGCCCGACCGTCTTTGGCGGGGTGAAAGCCGACATGGCCATATACCGCGAAGAGATATTCGGCCCGGTGCTGTGCGTGGTCTGCGTCGACACCCTGGAGGAGGCGGTGGAATTCATCAACCGGAATCCCAACGGCAACGGCGTGGCGGTCTTCACCCAGGACGGCGGCGTGGCGCGCTACTTCCAGAACAATATCGACGTCGGCCAGATCGGCATCAACATTCCGATCCCGGTGCCCGTCGCCTGGTTCAGCTTCACGGGCTCGCGCGCTTCCAAGCTGGGCGACCTGGGGCCCAACGGCAAGCAGGCCGTGCAGTTCTGGACCCAGACCAAGACCGTGACGGCGCGCTGGGCCGCCCATGCCACCGCCGTGAACACTACGATCTCGATGAAGTAAGCTTATAACTAAAATAAATATAACGTAATTTCTTTATTACATATAATAGCCCTTCCAACAGGGCTATTTTTTATGAATCTTCAGCAATTCCGGTTCGTCCGCGAAACCATACGCCGCAACTTCAACCTGACCGACGCGGCGCGCACGCTGTTCACGTCGCAGCCCGGCGTGTCGAAGGCGATCATCGAGTTCGAGGACGAACTGGGCGTCAAGATTTTCGAGCGCCATGGCAAGCGCATCAAGGGGCTCACCAAGCCCGGCCACGTCGTCGCGCAAGTCATCGAGCGCATCATGCGCGAAGTCGACAACCTGAAGAAAGTAAGCGATGAGTTCGCCCGGCGCGACGAAGGCGGGCTGGTCATCGCCTGCACGCACGCGCAGGCGCGCTACATCCTGCCCAAGGTCATTCCGGCGTTTCGCGCACGATTCCCCAAGGTGCGCGTATCGCTGGCCGAAGGCAACCCGCCGCATCTGGCCAAAATGGTGCTGCACGAACAGGCCGACGTCGCCATCGCCACCGAAACCCTGGCGCAGACGCCGGGTCTGGCGGCGCTGCCCGTTTATTCCTGGGAGCACACCATCGTGGTGCGGCCCGACCACCCCCTGGCCGAACTGACTTCCAGCGCCGCCAAGCAGATCTCGCTGGAGCAGGTCGCGCAGTATCCCGTCGTCACCTACGATCACGCGTTTTCCGGGCGCGGCGCGATAGACAAAGCCTTCACGCAGGCCGGCATCACGCCCGACATCGTCCTCGAGGCCATCGACGCGGACGTCATCAAGACCTACGTGGACGTCGGCCTGGGCATAGGCATCATCGCCGGCATGGCTTTCGATCCCCGGCGCGACAAAGGCCTGGTGGGCTTGCCGGCCGGCCACTTGTTCGGCACCCACACGACCCGCGTCGCGGTCAAGTCGGGCGTGTTCCTGCGCGACTACGTATACGTGCTGCTGGAAATGCTGGCCCCCGAACTCACGCGCGAAGTGGTGCAGGAAGCCATAGACAAGGCGCCGCGCGCCGAATAGCCCTTGCCGCCGAGCCGCGCCGCGCGGCCGGAGCCGGCGAAGCGAAAAAATCCTCGATCCGATCGTAATCCCTATTTGACAACACAAATAAGAATGATTATCGTTACGAAAAACATTCATCGGAGGATTTCATGGCTCAACTCGTCAGTGCAATCATCGTCGGCGCCGACCGGCTCGGCAATATCCCGGATCTCCTCAAGGGGCATAACATCGCCATCCGCCATCACATCAGCGGACGCGATCCTTCGCATCAGAAGAAGACCCTGCAGCTGCCGTCGGGCACCGAGCTGCTGATTCTTCTCACGGATTTTCTCGGACACAATGTCATGAAGACATTCCGGGCAGCGGCTCAACGCGCCGGAATCCAGGTGCTGGCCTGCAGGCGTTCGGTCTGCAGCATGAAGCAGGCGCTGAATCAGTGCGGATATTGCGAGACGTGTTCGATGGAGCGGCCGGTGGAAAGAAGCGGCGCGAAGCCGGCGCCCGACGCGGGGAAGGACGCGGGCAGGCCGGGCAAGCGCAGCGGCGTCAGGGCTCGCTGAGGCGGCCCGGCGGCAAAAGAAAAGCGGCTTGCGCCGCTTTTTTCATCATTTGGAAGCCAGCCGGGTTTCGATGGCGTCGCCCGCCGGCAACCGCCGCGCCCCGTTGTAGCGCTTCTTCCAGTAAGCCGCTTCCATGCTTTCGATGCGAACCACCGAGCCCGCCCGCGGCGCGTGCACGAACTTCTTGTCGCCCAGATAGATACCCACATGCGAGAACCGATGCCCGCGGGTATTGAAAAAGACCAGGTCGCCCTTCTTGAGCTCATTGCGATTGACCGAGGTTCCCAAGCGCGCGATGTCGGACGACTTGCGCGGCAGTTTCAGGCCCAGCGACTTTTCCGCGGCATAAATGACCAGGCCGCTGCAGTCGAAGCCCGTGGACGGCGTATCGCCGCCGAAACGGTACTTGATGCCCAGAGCGCCGAGCGCCGTGCTGGCAAGCGAACGGGACGCCTCGCCCGGAGCCGGGCTCATGCCGTAATTGCCGTAATGCCGGCGGTCCTGCGAAGTGAGATAAGCGCCTAGGGGATCAGATTGCGTGTGCGACAGATACGCGTCGCGAAGCAGATGATGGCTGCTGGCCGACGTGCTGGGAGAATTGGCCGCGCAACCGGTCAGGACCACAGTGGTGGCCGCCAGAACGCATTTGGCGCCGCGGGTGAAGAAAGAAGAATAAAAGGACGAGAATAGGCGATATAGTCGTTGCGGCGGCATGGGCTTTTCGTTTTAGCTTGTGTAAAGCACTTGGGGGGATGTGCGATTTTGTATCGAATGGATGCGAAATCAGACACATCGGTAGGCAAGCCGCCGTCAAAAACCAAATGCTTTACACAAATTGAACATTGGGTGCCGGAAGTTTACTCAATCGAAACGTGAACGTAAAGGTGTTTTACCTTTCCGGCACTTTACCAGCTGCCCGCGTCCGGGCTAGTCTATGGTTCGATTCGTATTCGCGATCGCCCTGTGTCTTTACCTACAGTTACAATAAATTCAAAGGAATTCCATGAAAACCAAACCCATGCTGAGCGCCTCCGACGTCAAAACCATACTGGCGGGGGCGGAAGAACACGCCCTGAAGAACAACTGGGCGGTCACCATCTCGGTGGTGGACGACGGCGGCCATGTGCTGGGGCTGCTGCGGCTGGACGACGCCGCGCCCATCTCGGCCCAGATTTCCCCGGCCAAGGCGCGCACCGCCGCGCTGGGCCGCCGCGAATCGAAAACCTATGAAGACACCATCAATCAGGGGCGCACCGCCTTCCTGTCGGCGCCCGGCCTGGAAGGGATGCTGGAGGGCGGCGTGCCCATCGTCGTGGACGGCCGGATCGTCGGCGCGGTGGGGGTGTCCGGCGTGAAGTCTTCCGAAGACGTCGAGATCGCCCGCGCGGGCATCGCCAAATTGTCCGTATGACGGTGTATTCCGGGCCGGACCCGGAACCCGGCCCCGGCCCGGCCGGCGCGCCGGCCGGGGGCGGCATCCTGAATCCCGGGGTGCGCAAGCGCGAAGTCTGGGCCTGGGCCATGTACGACTTCGCCAACTCCGGCTATACCACGGTCGTCCTGACGACCGTGTTCAGCGCCTATTTCGTGGGCGTCGTGGCGGGCCAGCGGCCCTGGGCCACGCTGGCGCTCACCTCGGCGCTTTCCCTTTCCTACCTGCTCATCATGCTCACCATGCCCGCGCTGGGCGCGCGCGCCGACGCCAGGGCGGGAAAGCGGCGGCTGCTGTTCACCAGCACGCTCGGCTGCGTGCTGGCGACCGCCATGCTGGCCTTCGCCGGCCCGGGCGACGTCGCCTGGGGCCTGGCGTTCATCGCCATCTCCAATTATTGCTACTGCGTGGGCGAGTCCGTCATCGCGGCTTTCCTGCCGGAAATCGCCAGGCCGCAATCGCTCGGCCGCGTGTCGGGCTGGGGCTGGAGCTTCGGGTATTTCGGCGGCATGCTGGCGCTCGGCCTGTCGCTGGCCCTGGTCGCCTGGGCCACCGGGCAGGGCTGGGAGGCCGCCGATTACGTACCTTACGTCATGGCGCTGACGGCCGCCATCTTCGCGGCCGCGGCGATCCCGTCGTTCATCTTCCTGAAAGAACGCAGCCCGGCCAGCCACAAGCGGGCGGAGCCCATGCTGCGGCGCCTGGCGAGCGCCTGGCGCGAAACCGGCCGCCATTTCCCGGACTTCCGCCTGCTGCTGTTCTGCGGAGCCTGCTATCACGCCGGCATCTCGGTCGTCATCACGCTTTCCGCCGTCTACGCCTCCGAGGCCATGGGCTTCACCATGCCGCAGACGATGATGCTGGTTTTCACGGTGAACATCGCCGCCGCGGCCGGCGCCTTCCTGTTTGGCTACCTGCAGGACAAAATCGGCCATAAGCAGGCACTGTCGATTACACTTATAGGGTGGATCATCATGGTGTTGCTGGCTTACGCGGCCAGGCAGGTTTGGGTCTTCTGGTGCGCGGCGACCGTCGCGGGCTTGTGCATGGGCACGAGCCAGAGCGCGGGGCGGGCCATGGTGGGCGCTTTGGCGCCCGGCGGGCGGCTGGCCGAGTTCTATTCCTTATGGACATTCGCCACCCAGCTGGCCGCGGTCGTGGGCCCGTTCTGCTACGGTCTGGTCACGTGGCTCACCGGCGGCAATCATCGCCTTGCCTTGCTGTGCACCGGCCTCTTTTTCGTTGCGGGGCTGGCCGTGCTTGCGCGCCTGGACTTCAACCGGGGCGCCGCGGCGCGCGCCGGCGCCGGCGCGTAGCCGGCCCGAAGCCGCGGCCCCGGACGCCATTCCACCTTGCGCTGGGTTGTCAGTGTGCCGTAAGCCGATTGCGCTACGGTAGGCTGGCAACGCCGGGATAACACATCAAATAGAAGGAGTCATTAGCATGTCCAGTGAAATTGAATCGGTGCTGGTCGAAAACCGGGTGTTTCCACCGTTCGCCAATCTGGTAAAGGAGGCGGCCATATCAGGCATGCAGGCCTACCGCGACCTGTGCGCCGAGGCCGAACGCGCGCCCGACGAGTTCTGGGGCCGCCTGGCCCGCGAAAACCTGCGCTGGCACAAGCCCTTCACCCAGGTGCTCGACGAGTCCGAAGCGCCGTTTTATCGTTGGTTTGGGGATGGCGAACTGAATATTTCAGCCAACTGTCTCGACAAGCATCTCGACACCCCAACCGCCAATAAAACGGCGCTTATCTTCGAGTCGGACGACGGCAAGGTCAGCAAGGTCACCTATAAAGAGCTGCACGCCCGCGTCTGCGAGCTGGCCAACGGGCTGAAGGCGCTGGGGCACTCCAAGGGCGAGCGGGCGATTCTGTACATGCCCATGTCCATCGAAGCCGTGGTCGCCATGCAGGCCTGCGCGCGCCTGGGCATCATCCACTCCGTGGTGTTCGGGGGCTTCTCGTCCAAGAGCCTGCACGAGCGCACCATAGACGTCGGCGCGACCCTGGTCATCACCGCCGACGAGCAGGTGCGCGGCGGCAAGACCATCCCGCTCAAGAACGCGGTCGACGAGGCCCTGGACGCGGGCGGCTGCGAGGCCGTCCGGCACGTCGTCGTCTATCGGCGCACCGGCGGCCAGGTAGCCTGGAAGGAAGGCCGCGACCTCTGGCTGCACGACGTCTGCGCGAATCAGCCCCCGGTTTGCGAGCCCGTCCCCGTGAATGCCGAGCACCCGCTGTTCATCCTCTACACCTCGGGCTCCACGGGCCGGCCCAAGGGCGTCCAGCATTCCTCGGCGGGCTACCTGCTGTGGTCCCTGATGACCGTCAAATGGACTTTCGACGCCAAGGACAGCGACGTGTTCTGGTGCACGGCGGACGTCGGCTGGGTGACCGGCCATACCTATATCACTTACGGCCCGCTGGCCGCCGGGCTCACCCAGGTGGTCTTCGAGGGCGTGCCCACCTATCCCAACGCCGGCCGTTTCTGGGAAATGATCCAGCGGCACAAAGTCACCGTGTTCTATACCGCGCCCACCGCGATACGGTCCCTGACCAAGGCGGCGGAATCGAATCCCGACATCCACCCGCGCCGCTACGACCTGAACAGCCTGCGCATCATCGGCTCCGTGGGCGAACCCATCAACCCGGAAGCCTGGATGTGGTATTACACCCATGTCGGGCGTGAACGCTGCCCGGTGCTGGACACCTGGTGGCAGACCGAAACCGGCGCCCACATGATCACGCCGCTGCCGGGCGTCACGCCGCTGAAGCCGGGGTCGTGCACGCTGCCCCTGCCGGGCATCTCCATGGCCGTGGTCGACGAAGCGGGCGAGGACGTCGAGCACGGCAAGGGCGGGTTCCTGGTCGCCAAGCGGCCGTGGCCGGCCATGATACGCACCATCTGGGGCGACCCCGAGCGCTTCAAGAGCGCCTATTTCCCGCCCGAACTCAAAGGCTATTACCTGGCGGGCGACGGCGCCCAGCGCGACCAGGACGGCTATTTCTGGATCATGGGCCGCATCGACGACGTGCTGAACGTGTCCGGGCACCGCCTGGGCACCATGGAGGTCGAATCCGCCCTGGTCTCGCATGAGCTGGTGGCCGAAGCGGCCGTGGTGGGGCGGCCCGACGCCACCACCGGCGAAGCCGTGGTGGCGTTCGTCGTGCTGAACCGGTCCCTGCCCGAGGGCGACGACGCCGTGGCGATCGCCAAGCAGCTGCGCGACTGGGTCGCCAAGGAAATCGGCCCCATCGCCAAGCCCAAGGACATCCGGTTCGGCGAAAATCTGCCCAAGACGCGCTCGGGCAAGATCATGCGCCGGCTGCTGCGCGTCGTGGCCAAGGGCGAGCAGGTCACCCAGGACGTCTCCACGCTGGAAAACCCCGGCATCCTGGATCAGCTCTCTCAGGCGCATTGAAAGCCTGATCCGATGCCGGGCCGCCCGCGCGGCGGCCCGGCGCTCGCCGCCCCCTTCCCGGGGGCGCTTTTTGTTTTTTTGCGGAGCATGCATTGGGATCGAACCAGACGGATCGGGGCGCTCTGGCCCTGATGGCCTTGACGGTCGCTTTGTGGGGGTTCAGCTGGATCGCCATGAAGTCGCTCACCGGCTATATCGGGCCTTTCGATCTGGTGATGTCCCGCTACGCCATCGCCTTCCTGGTCCTTTTCGCGGTGCTGCTGCTGAGCCGGCAGCCTTGGGCCTGCCCCCGGCCCTACGGCCTGAATCTCTGGATCGCGGTTTTCCAGACCTCGGGCTTCCAATGCCTGTGCCAGCTGGCGCTGGTCACCGGCGGGGCGGGGCAGGTGGTGACCCTGGCCTACACCATGCCTTTCTGGGCGGCGCTGTTCGCCTGGCTGATCCTGGGCGAGCAGCCCACGCGCTGGCACATGCTGGGTTTCCTGCTGGCCGGCGTGGGCCTGGTGGGCATCGTGGCGCCGTGGCGGGGCCTGGGTTCTTTGACAGGCTCGCTGCTGGCCCTGGCCGGCGGCGCGAGCTGGGGGCTGGGCATGGTGCTGGCCAAGAAGATGTTCCAGCGGTATCGGCCCAATGTCCTGACGCTGACTTGCTGGCAGATGTTCCTGGGCGCGGTGGTCACCTTCCCGCTGACGCTGATTTTCCCGCAGCGCCCGGTGGTCTGGGCGCCGGAGCTGTTCTGGGGCGTGGCCTACATGTCGGTCGGCGCTTCGGCGCTGGGCTGGTGGCTCTGGATGTCGGTGGTGCGGCGCGTCAGCGCGACGGTGGCGGGCATGTCCAGCCTGGGCGTGCCCATTTTGACGGTCGTCCTGGCGTGGTTCCTGCTGGGAGAAAGGCCCACGTGGCTGGAACTGACGGGCGTGGGCTTCATCATGTCCGGGCTGCTGGTGGTGAATCTGGCGCCGGTGCTGGACCGGAGTAGGGGGTAGGCTCCGCCCTTCCTCAGCACCCCGGCGCCGCCCGAGGAAGCCGCGCCGCGGGTGCCCGGCGGGCTCCCCGAGCCCGGATCACATCCCGTTGTAGACCGGCCCTTCCCCGCCCTGGGGCGCCACCCAGACGATGTTCTGGGTCGGGTCCTTGATGTCGCAAGTCTTGCAATGCACGCAATTCTGGGCATTGATCTGCAGCTTGTCCTCTCCGGTATCCGTCTTCACGAACTCATACACGCCGGCGGGGCAATAGCGCGCCTCCGGGCCGCCGTACTTCGCCAGATTCACCGCGACCGGAACCGAGGGGTCCTTGAGCGTGAGATGGATGGGCTCGTTCTCGTCGTGATTGGTATTGGAGATGAACACCGAACTGAGGCGATCGAAGGTGAGCTTGCCGTCGGGCTTCGGATAATCGATGCGGGCGCATTCGGCGGCGGGTTGCAGACAGGCGTGGTCCGGCTTCGTGCGATGGATCGTCCAGGGCATCTTGCCCTTGAGCAGCCACTGCTCCACGCCCGTCATCAGCGTGGCGATCGTGCGGCCCTTCTTGAACCATTGCTTGAAATTGCGCGCCTTGTTCAGTTCGGCGTGCAGCCAGGATGCCTCGAAAGCGGCCGGGTAGGCCACCAGCTCGTCGTGGCTCCGGCCCGCGGCCAGTGCGTCGAAAGCGGCTTCGGCGGCCAGCGCGCCCGTCTTGATCGCGGAGTGGCTGCCCTTGATGCGCGACGCATTGAGCACGCCCGCCTCGCAGCCGACGAGCACGCCGCCCGGGAAGCACAGCTTGGGAACCGAGAGCAGGCCGCCCGCGGTCAGCGAGCGCGCCCCGTAGGCGATGCGCTTGCCGCCTTCGAAAGTGGGGCGGATGGCGGGGTGGGTCTTGTAGCGCTGGAATTCCTCGAAGGGGGACAGCCAGGGGTTGGCGTAATCGAGCCCGACGACCAGGCCGACGGCCACGATGTTGTTGGGCAGGTGGTATAGAAAGGAACCGCCGTAGGTGTCGGAGTCCAGCGGCCAGCCGGCGGTGTGCACCACCAGGCCGGGCTGCGACTGCGAGGGGTCGACTTCCCACATTTCCTTGATGCCTATGCCGTAGCTTTGGGGGTCGCGCCCCGCGTCGAGCTTGTAGCGCTCGATCAGCTGGCGGCCCAGCTGGCCCCGCGAACCTTCGGCGAAGATGGTGTAGCGGGCCAGGAGCTCCATGCCCGGCTGGTAGTTGTCGGTGTGCGTGCCGTCGCGCGCGACGCCCATGTCGCCCGTGGCGACGCCCTTGACCGCGCCGCCGTCGGTGTACAGGATTTCGGCCGCGGCGAAGCCGGGGAAGAGGTCCACGCCCAGGGCTTCGGCCTGTTCGCCCAGCCAGCGGGTCACGTTGCCCAGGCGCACGATGTAGTTGCCATGGTTCCGGAAGCAGTCGGGAAGCAGCCAGCCCGGCGTGGCTCTCGCGCCTTTTTCGGACAGGAACAGGAATTTGTCTTCCGTGACCTCGGTGTCGAGCGGCGCGCCTTTTTCTTTCCAGTCGGGAATGAGTTCGGTCAGCGCGCGCGGGTCCATGACGGCGCCGGACAAGATATGCGCGCCGACCTCGGAGCCTTTCTCGAGCACGCAGACACTGATTTCCTGGCCGCGCTCCGAGGCAAGTTGCTTGAGCCGAATGGCCGCGGCGAGGCCGGCCGGGCCTGCGCCGACCACGACCACGTCGTATTCCATTGATTCACGTTCAGACATGAGTGAGTTCTCCCGAATGTAATTGCATAGCATTGCGTTCAGCCGCGCAGGCCGTAATTTTCTGCCGCAATTGTATTGCAGTCTTTGATGCGGGTTGAAAAGCCCGCGGGCGGGCGCGCGGGTAGCGCCCGGGACGGCGGCTCACGTTATACTTGCCTGGTACAAGATTCAGCACGAGAGCCCATGTCGATTCAAGCCGCCGATCGTTTGCCGTTGCCGTCCGTTCGCTGGGCGGAGCCTTGTTTGATACCGGTGCGCTGGGGCGACCTCGATGCCATGGATCACGTCAATAATACGGTGTATTTCCGCTACTTCGAAGAAGCCCGCGTCCGCTTGCTGGCCGGCGCGGGCGTATTCGGCGATGCCGGGCGCGGAGCCGTCCTGGCGCAGACGTCTTGCGATTTCCTCAAGCCCGTGCAATACCCCGCCACGGTGGTGATCCGCCAGGGGCTGGTGCGCATCGGCCGCTCCAGCCTGGAAGCCGAGGTCGTGCTCGAGCTCGACGGCGAGCCGGGCGTGGCCTATGCGCGCGGGCGCTACGTCGTGGTCGGATCCAGCCGTGAGACCGGCAAATCCATGCCCTGGACGGAAGCGGAGATCCGGCGGCTGGAGCAGATATTCCAAAGTGGTTGAAGCGGCGTCCCCGCCGTTTGTAATGGTTGCGCGGTAAAAACTTCTTCGGGCGCCGCGGCGCCCGGCGAACATACTAAATAAAAGGACAGGAGTAATGGATAAAGTGTATGCGAGCGCGGAAGAGGCGCTCAAAGGCGTAGTCGCCGACGGCCAGACCATCGCGGTCGGCGGGTTCGGTCTTTGCGGCATCCCCGAAGCCCTGATCGCGGCCCTGCGCGATTCGGGCGTTCAGAATCTCACCTGCGTCAGCAACAACGCCGGCGTCGACGGCTTCGGGCTGGGCTTGCTGCTGGCGACCCGGCAAATCAAGAAAATGATCGCCTCCTACGTGGGCGAGAACAAGGAGTTCGAGCGCCAGTTCCTGTCGGGCGAACTGGAGCTCGAATTCACGCCCCAGGGCACGCTCGCCGAAAAACTGCGCGCGGGCGGGGCCGGCATTCCGGCTTTCTTCACGCGCACCGGCGTGGGCACCGTGGTGGCCGAGGGCAAGGAAACGCGCGAATTCGACGGCGAAACCTATGTCATGGAACGCGCCATCGTCCCCGACGTCTCGCTGGTCAAGGCCTACAAGGCCGACCGCAGCGGCAACCTGGTCTTCCGCAAGACCGCCCGCAACTTCAATCCGAACGTGGCCATGGCCGGCAAGATCACCGTGGCCGAGGTCGAGCACATCGTCGCCACCGGCGACCTAGATCCCGACGAGGTCCACTTGCCGGGAATCTACGTGCATCGCATCGTGCTCAACGCCCACCCCGAAAAACGCATCGAACAGCGCACCGTCCGCGCTGCCCAAGGAGCTTGATGATGGCCTGGAATCGCGAACAAATGGCGGCGCGCGCCGCCCAGGAACTGCAAGACGGTTTCTATGTGAACCTGGGCATCGGCCTGCCCACGCTGGTGGCCAATCACGTGCCGGCCGGCGTCGAAGTCTGGCTGCAATCCGAGAACGGCCTGCTGGGCATCGGCCCCTTCCCGACCGAAGACGAAATCGACGCCGACCTGATCAACGCCGGCAAGCAGACGGTGACCACGCTGCCCGGCTCCTCCATCTTTTCCTCGGCCGATTCGTTCGCCATGATCCGCGGCGGCAAAATCAATCTCGCCATCCTGGGCGCCATGCAGGTGTCCGAAAAAGGCGACCTGGCCAACTGGATGATTCCGGGCAAGATGGTCAAGGGCATGGGCGGCGCCATGGACCTGGTGGCGGGCGTCGGCCGCGTCGTGGTGCTCATGGAACACGTGGCGCGCAAGAAGGACGGCACCGAGGACCTCAAGCTGCTGCCCGAATGCACCTTGCCTCTGACCGGCGTGGGCGTGGTGGACCTGATCATCACCGACCTGGGCGTCATGGAAGTCACCGACGGCGGCCTGAAGCTGCTGGAAGTCGCGCCGGGCGTCACGGTCGAGGAAATCCAGTCCAAGACGGCGGCGCGGCTGGACGTCTCGGCGGTGGCCTGATGGCCGGTCCGCAGGATATCGCCGAGCGCCTGCGGGCGCTGCGCGCCGCCCTCCGGGATTCCGGACTGCACGCCTACGTGGCCTTGTCGTCCGACCCGCATCTTTCCGAATACCTGCCCGAACGCTGGCAGGGCCGCCAGTGGCTCAGCGGTTTCGACGGCTCGGCCGGCACCCTGGTCGTCACCGACGGCTTCGCCGGCCTCTGGACGGACAGCCGCTATTGGGAACAGGCCGACAACGCGCTGGCGAACACCGGCATCGCGACGATGCGCGCGGGCGCGCCCGATGTCCCCGGCCCCGCGCAATGGCTGGCCGGCCAACTGCCGCAAGGCGCGCGGGTGAACATCGACGGCGATGTGCTGTCGCTGCAGGCGCAGCGGCAGTGGCACGACGCCTTGTCGAAAAGCGGCATCGAGCTGGTCCACGACCGCGATGCGCTGGACGGCATCTGGGCTTCGCGTCCGGCGCCGCCGAGCCGGCCGGTGTTCGAGCACCTGCCGCCCCATGCCTGCAGAACGCGCTCCGAGAATCTGGCGGCCCTGCGCGCGGCGATGCGCGAGCACGGCGCCGGCTGGCATTTGCTGTCGTCGCTCGACGACATCGCCTGGCTGTTCAATTTGCGGGGCGGCGACGTCTCCTACAACCCGGTCTTTCTTTCCTACGCGCTCATCGGCCATGCGGAAGCGCGGCTGTACCTGGCGCCGGAAAAAATCAGCGCAAGCCTGCGCCGGGCGCTGGCTGCCGACGGCATCCGCGTCGAGCCCTATGAAGCCATCGCCGGCGCGCTGGCCGGCCTGGCCGAAGACCAGGTCTTGCTGGTCGATCCGGCCCGCACGACGGTGGGGCTGCTGCGGGCGGCCGAACGCGCGGGCAAGGTCGAGGCGCTCAACCCCACCCAGCTCTTGAAGTCGCGCAAGAATGCGGCGGAGATCGACAACGTGCGCGCCGCCATGGAGCAGGACGGCGCCGCGCTGTGCGAGTTCTTCGCCTGGTTCGAAGCGGCGCAGGGCGCGGAGCGCATCACCGAGCTCACCATAGACGAAAAAATCACCGCGGCGCGCGGCCGCCGCCGGGGCTTCGTATCGCCCAGCTTCGGCACCATCGCCGCCTATGCCGCGAACGGCGCCATGCCGCACTACCACGCCACGGAAGACGCGCACGCCGTCATCGAGGGCGACGGCCTGCTGCTCATCGATTCGGGCGGGCAATACCTGAACGGCACGACCGACATCACGCGGGTCGTGCCCGTCGGGCGGGTCAGCGCCGAACAGAAGCGCGACTACACGGCGGTGCTGAAGGGCATGATCGCGCTCTCGCAGGCGGTCTTCCCGGAAGGCCTGGCCGCGCCGCTGCTGGACGCCATCGCCCGCGCGCCGATCTGGCGCAGCGGGGCGGAATACGGCCATGGCACCGGGCACGGGGTGGGCTACTTCATGAACGTCCACGAAGGGCCGCAGTCCATCGCCTACCGCGCCACCGTCACGCCGCATTCCGCCATGCTGCCGGGCATGATCACCTCGAACGAGCCCGGCCTGTACCGGCCCGGGAAATGGGGCATCCGCATCGAGAATCTCGTCCTGGCGACGCCGGCCTGCACGACTGAATTCGGCAGCTTCCTGCGCTTCGAGACCCTCACGCTATGCCCCATCGATACCCGCTGCGTCGATGCCGGCATGCTGTCCGCCGACGAACGCGACTGGCTGAACCGCTATCACGAGCACGTCCGCCACAGGCTGGAGCCGCTGGTCGACGGCCCGGCCCGGGAGTGGCTGCTGCTGCGCACCCAAGCCATCTGATCCGCCTCGCGAGCGTTGTTGTTTTTTTGCCCTGGGCGGCGGCAAGCCGCGGGCGCGGCGTGTGGGGGGGGCCTTACCTTATTTTGCCGCCGGGCCGCCCCAAGGCAACTCGGGGGCGGAACAAGCAGCCGGGTCCCGGCTATAATCCAAATTTCCCGCTCCTGTCCGGTCGTCCCGGGCATGTTACACAATGACCAAATATGTATTTGTCACGGGGGGCGTCGTGTCCTCCCTGGGTAAGGGCATAGCCGCCGCTTCTCTTGCCGCCATCCTGGAATCCCGGGGCCTGCGCGTCACGCTGCTCAAGCTCGATCCCTACATCAACGTCGATCCGGGCACCATGAGCCCCTTCCAGCACGGCGAGGTCTTCGTCACCGAGGACGGCGCGGAAACCGACCTCGATCTCGGGCACTACGAGCGCTTCATTTCCGCGCGCATGCGCAAGGTCAACAACTTCACCACCGGCCAGATCTACGAATCCGTGCTGCGCAAAGAGCGCCGCGGCGATTATCTGGGCAAGACGGTGCAGGTGATTCCGCACATCACCAATGAAATCCAGGATTTCATCGCCCGCGGGGCCAAGGCGGCCTGGAACGGCGAGACCGACGTCGCCATCGTGGAGATCGGCGGAACGGTGGGCGACATCGAGTCCTTGCCCTTCCTGGAAGCCGCGCGGCAGATGAGCCTGCGCCTGGGGCGCAACAACGCCGCCTTCGTGCACCTGACCCTGGTGCCTTTCATCGCCTCGGCCGGCGAGCTCAAGACCAAGCCCACGCAGCATTCGGTCCAGAAGCTGCGCGAAATCGGCATCTATCCCAATGCGCTGCTGTGCCGCGCCGACCGGCCCATTCCCGACGAAGAGCGCGCCAAGATCTCGCTGTTCTCCAACGTGCCCCTGGACGCCGTCATTTCGGTCTGGGACGCCGATTCCATCTACAAGATTCCGGCCATGCTGCACAAGCAGGGGCTGGACAACCTGGTCTGCGACGCGCTGGCGCTCACGCCGCCGCCGGCCGACCTGACCATGTGGGAACGCCTGGTCGACGCCATCGAGAACCCCGTGCACCACGTTCGCATCGGCATGGTGGGCAAGTATGTCGACCTGACCGAATCCTACAAGTCGCTCAGCGAAGCGCTGGTGCATGCCGGCATCCATACGCGTTCCAAGGTGGAGATCGTGTACCTGGATTCCGAGCAGATCGAGGCCGAGGGCACCGCCTGCCTGGAGGACCTAGACGCCATCCTGGTGCCGGGCGGCTTCGGCAAGCGGGGTACCGAAGGCAAGATCAAAGCCATCCGCTATGCCCGCGAAAACAAGGTGCCCTATCTGGGCATCTGCCTGGGCATGCAGCTGGCGGTGGTCGAGTTCGCCCGGCACGTGGCCGGGCTGGGCGGCGCCAACAGCACCGAGTTCGACCCTTCGGCCCCGCATCCAGTCGTGGCGCTCATCACCGAGTGGCAGGACCGCGAGGGCAAGCTGGAAAAGCGCGACCAGAACTCCGACCTGGGCGGCACGATGCGCAAGGGCGCGCAGCGCTGTCCGGTCAAGCCCGGCACGCGCGCCAGCCAGATCTACGGCAACGAGGTCAACGAACGCCATCGCCACCGCTACGAGGTCAACAACGTCTACGTCCCCCGCCTCGAAGAGGCCGGCATGGTCATCAGCGCCCGCACACCCACCGAAAACCTGCCTGAGATCATGGAGCTGCCCAGCCATCCCTGGTTCATGGGCGTGCAATTCCACCCGGAGTTCACCTCCACGCCGCGCGACGGCCATCCGCTGTTCAGCAGCTACATCCGCGCGGCGATCGAGCGCCAGGCCCAACGCAAGGCGGAATCATGAAACTATGCGGTTTTGACGCGGGTCTCGAGCATCCGTTTTTCCTGATCGCGGGCCCCTGCGTCATCGAGTCGCGCCAATTGGCCTTCGATACGGCCGGCATCTTGAAAGAGATGACGGCCGAGCTCGGCATACCGTTCATCTACAAAAGCTCCTTCGACAAGGCCAACCGCAGCTCCGGCGCGTCGTATCGCGGGCCCGGGCAGGACGAAGGCCTGCGCATCCTGGCCGACGTGCGCGACCAGCTGGGCGTGCCGGTCCTGACCGACGTCCACACGGTGGAGCAGGTGGCGGTGGTGGCGGAGGTGGTGGACGTCCTGCAGACGCCGGCCTTTCTTTGCCGCCAGACCGATTTCATCCAGGCCTGCGCCGCAACCCTCAAGCCCGTCAACATCAAGAAGGGCCAGTTCCTCGCGCCGCACGACATGACGCAGGTCGTCGCCAAGGCGCGCGCCGCCGCCCTGGCGGCGGGCGGCGACGGCCACAACATCCTGGTGTGCGAGCGGGGCGCGTCCTTCGGCTACAACAACCTGGTTTCCGACATGCGGTCGCTGGCCATCATGCGCGAAACCAGCTGTCCGGTCGTGTTCGACGCCACGCATTCGGTGCAGCTGCCGGGCGGGCAGGGCACCAGTTCCGGCGGCCAGCGCGAATTCGTACCCGTCCTGGCGCGCGCCGCCGTGGCCGTGGGGGTCTCGGGCGTGTTCATGGAAACGCATCCGCACCCGGACCAGGCCCTGTCCGACGGCCCCAACGCCGTGCCGCTGGACCAGATGCGCCGCCTGCTGGAATCGCTGGCCGGCATCGACCGCTATGTGAAGGGCAGCGGCGTGCTGGCGCAGGACTAGGATCCGCGGATACTAAGGGTCATCGCTCGGTCTCAAAGAGGATTTCGTCCTGTATATTGTCGATCGTCGAGGCTACGATCGCGAGACTGAGTATGGCGGCTTACGTAATTGCTAACGTTTTCGTCACGAACCCTGAAAAATACGAGGAATATCGGCGCTTTTCCACGCTGGCCATGCGCGCGCACGATGTGAAGGTGCTGGTGCGCGGGGGCAAGTCGGAAACGCTGGAGGGCCGCGACCCGGGCCGCACGGTGGTGCTGCAGTTTCCGAACATGGCCGCGGCGCGGGCGTTCTACAACTCCGCCCAGTACAGGCGCGCCCGGCATGCGCGGGAGCGCGCGGCGGTGATGAACATGTATGTGGTCGAGGGCGTGTGAAGCCGGCGGGTTTCAGGCAAGGCGCCCGGCGCCCCGCCCCTTGAAACCCAAACGGCCGGCACCCGCCTACAGCGATACCTGCCCGGCCTCCTGCTGCGCATCCACCACCGCCAGCGTCGTCATGTTCACGATGCGGCGCACCGTGGAGCTGGTGGTGAGAATGTGCACCGGCCGAGCCGCCCCCAGCAACACCGGGCCCATCGCCACGCCATTGCTGCCCGTCATCTTCAGCATGTTGTAGGTGATGTTCCCCGTGTCCAGATTGGGCATGATCAGCAGATTGGCCGGCCCCTTCAGCGCGGAATCCGGATAAGCCTTGTTGCGGATCTTCTCCGACAGCGCCGAGTCGGCATGCATTTCGCCGTCCACTTCCAGATGCGGCGCGCGTTCCGACAGAATGCGGCGGGCCTCGGCCATCTTGCGCGAAGACTTCGTGCTGCGGCTTCCGAAGTTCGAATGCGACAGCAGAGCCACCTTCGGCACCACGCCGAAGCGCTGCATTTCTTCGGCCGCCTGGATCGTCATGTCGGCGATCTGCTCCGCGTCCGGGTCCTCGTTCACGTGCGTGTCGCAAATGAAAAGGGTCTGCGTCGGCAGCATCAGCACGTTCATCGCCGCGAAAGTCTTGGCCCCCTGCTTCAGGCCGATGACCTCCTCCACGTACTTCAGCTGATTGTCGAAGCGGCTGCTGACGCCGCACAGCATGGCGTCCGCGTCGCCGCGCTGCAGGAGCATCACGCCGATCAGCGAATTGTGCTTGCGCACCATGGCTTTGGCGATGTCGGGCGTGACGCCGTCGCGGCCCTTGAGCTTGTAATAGGCCTGCCAGGTTTCATTGAAGCGCGCATCGTTCTCGGGATCGACGATCTCGATGTTGCGGCCGGCCGCAAGCCGCAAGCCGAATTTCTCGATGCGCATGTTGATCACCGCCGGGCGGCCCACCAGGATGGGGAAGGCGATGTTCTCGTCGACCACCGTCTGGGCGGCGCGCAGCACGCGCTCGTCTTCGCCGTCGGCGTAGATGACGCGTTTCGGCGCGGTCTTGGCCTGCATGAACAGCGGGCGCATCAGCTGGCCGGTATGGTAGACCAGGCTCATCAGCTTCTGGCGATAGGCCTCGATGTCCTCGATGGGGCGGCGGGCCACGCCCGATGCGGCGGCGGCCTCGGCCACCGCGGGCGCGATCTTGACGATCAGGCGCGGATCGAAGGGCTTGGGGATGATGTAGTCGGGTCCGAAGGCCAGGTCCTGGTCGGCGTAGGCGGTGGCGACCTCGTCGTTCTGCTCGGCCTCGGCGAGCTCGGCGATGGCCTTGACGCAGGCGAGCTTCATCTCTTCATTGATGACGGTGGCGCCGACATCGAGCGCGCCGCGGAAGATGAAGGGGAAGCACAGGACGTTGTTGACCTGGTTGGGGTAGTCGGACCGGCCGGTCGCGATGATGCAGTCGGGGCGCGCCGCCTTGGCGATCTCGGGGCGGATTTCGGGCTCGGGATTGGCCAGCGCCAGGACGAGCGGGCTGGGCGCCATGGTCTTGAGCATGTCGGCCGTCAGCACGCCGGGGGCGGAGCAGCCCAGGAACACGTCGGCGTCGACGCAGACGTCGGCCAGGGTGCGGGCCTGGGTGTCCTGCGCGTAGCGGGCCTTGTTGGGCTCCATGTTCTCGTCGCGGCCGACGCGGATCACGCCGCGCGAATCCACCACGAAGATGTTCTGCTTCTTGACGCCCAGGTGCACCAGCAGGTCCAGGCAGGCGATGGCGGCCGCGCCCGCGCCCGAGCACACCAGCTTGACGTCGCCGATCCGCTTGTCGACCACCTTCAGGCCGTTCAGGATGGCGGCCGACGAAATGATGGCCGTGCCGTGCTGGTCGTCGTGGAAGACCGGGATCTTCATGCGCTCGCGCAGCTTCTTCTCGATATAGAAGCATTCCGGCGCCTTGATGTCTTCCAGGTTGACGCCGCCCAGGGTGGGCTCCAGCGCCGCGATGATGTCCACCAGCTTGTCGGGGTCGGTTTCGGCCAGCTCGATGTCGAACACGTCGATGCCGGCGAACTTCTTGAACAGGCAGCCCTTGCCTTCCATGACCGGCTTGGCGGCCAGCGGGCCGATGTTGCCCAGGCCCAGCACCGCCGTGCCGTTGGTGATCACGCCCACCAGATTGGAGCGCGAGGTGTACATGGATGCGGCCTGCTCGCCTTCGGCGTGGATGGACATGCAGGCAACGGCGACGCCCGGGGAATAGGCGAGGGAGAGATCGTCCTGGTTGGCCAGCGGCTTCGTCGGCATGACGGAGATTTTGCCGGGCGTGGGGTTGGCGTGGTAGTCCAAGGCGAGTTTTGCGAGGTCGGCATTGGCGTCCATGAGTGCGGCTCCTGTAAAAAACAAAGACAGAAAAGTTAACCGGATTGCCAGGCCGGGTAAAGAAAATGTAGGCGGACGAGGCCAGGTGTTTGTTAATGCCAACGCTTTGGCCGTTTTGCCGGCGGTTTGCACCCCGCGGGTTTGTCCCCTGTAGCTTCGAGGGTATACTACTGCGAATACGGCTTATCAAGGCGTCGTACGTTGCCTTCTGCCCCGCTATCCGCTAATCGGTCTGGCCGTGTCGCGGAAGGTGTTCCTGCATCATAACGAGTGAGACACTCGGATAGGTGAAGCGCATATATGTCATCGGAAATAGAACTCTTATCAACTTCTTACCTTTTTGGTAGCAACGCCCCCTATGTCGAGGAACTCTACGAGTCCTATCTCGACAATCCCGGCTCCGTTCCGGACAAGTGGCGCCAGTATTTCGACCAGCTGCAAAACCAGCCCGCGGCCGACGGCAAGGAAACCACGCGCGATCAGGCCCACGCCCCCGTCATCGAATCCTTCGCCCAGCGCGCCAAGGCCAACGCCTTCGTCGTGCGCGCCCAGGAACCCGACCTTTCGGTGGCCAGCAAGCAGGTCTATGTCCAGTCCATCATAGCGGCGTATCGCTCGCTGGGTTCGCGCCTGGCCGACCTCGACCCCTTGAAGCGCCAGGACCGCCCGGTCATCCCCGAGCTGGATCCCAGTTCCTACGGCCTGACCGAAGCCGACCTCGACCAGGTGTACGCGGCGACCAACACCTATTTCACCAAAGCCGACACCATGACCTTGCGCGACATGCTCAAGGCCTTGCGTGACACCTATTGCCGCAACATCGGCGCGGAATTCATGCACATTTCCGACCCCACCGCCAAGCGCTGGATCCAGGAAAGGCTCGAATCCTCCATGGGCGTGCTGACCCTCACGCCCGAGCAAAAACGCCACATCCTGCAGCAAGTCACCGAGGCCGAAGGCCTCGAACGCTATCTGCACACCAAATATGTCGGCCAGAAGCGTTTCTCCCTCGAAGGGGGCGAAAGCTTCATCGCCGCCATGGATGAAGTCGTGAACCACGCCGGCGAAAACGGCGTGCAGGAAATCATCGTCGGCATGGCGCACCGCGGACGCCTGAACATGCTCGTGAACATCATGGGCAAGATGCCCGGCGACCTGTTCGCGGAATTCGAAGGCAAGCACGCCGAAGGCCTGACCGACGGCGACGTCAAATACCACAACGGCTTTTCCAGCGACCTGTCCACGCGCGGCGGCCCCGTGCACCTGTCGCTGGCGTTCAACCCGTCCCACCTCGAAATCGTCAACCCCGTGGTGGAAGGCAGCGTGCGCGCGCGCCAGGACCGCCGCGGCGACACCGACGGTTCCCAGGTCCTGCCCGTGCTGGTGCACGGCGACGCGGCCTTCGCGGGGCAGGGCGTGGTCATGGAAACCCTGAACCTGGCGCAAACCCGCGGCTACGGCACGGGCGGCACGCTGCACATCGTCATCAACAACCAGATCGGCTTCACCACCTCCGACCCCCGCGATACGCGCTCCACGCTGTATTGCACCGACGTCGTCAAGATGATCGAAGCCCCGGTGTTCCACGTCAACGGCGACGACCCCGAAGCCGTCGTCTACGTGACCCAGCTGGCGCTGGACTACCGCCAGAAGTTCCGCCACGACGTCGTGGTCGACATCGTCTGCTTCCGCAAGCTGGGCCACAACGAGCAGGACACCCCCTCGCTGACCCAGCCGCTGATGTACAAGAGCATCGGCAAGCACCCCGGCACCCGCAAGGTCTATGCCGACAGGCTGGTCGCCCAGGGCGTGCTGTCGCCCGACGAACCCGACCAGCTGGTGAAGGACTACCGCCAGCTCATGGAAGACGGCCAGCGCACCATCGAGCCCGTCCTCACCGACTACAAGAACAAGTACGCCACCGACTGGTCGCCCTTCCTGGGCGCCAAATGGACCGACTCGGCCGACACCGGCGTGCCCATCGCCGAACTGACCCGCATCGGCGAAAAGCTCACTACCGTCCCCGACAACTTCACGCCGCACTCCCTGGTCAACAAGCTGCTGAATGACCGCCGCGCCATGGCGCGGGGCGAAATGAACGTCGACTGGGGCATGGGCGAGCACCTGGCCTTCGCCACCCTGGTGGCCAGCGGCTATGCGGTGCGCATCACCGGCCAGGACTCCGGCCGCGGCACCTTCACCCATCGCCATGCCGTGCTGCACGACCAGAAGCGCGAACGCTGGGACGACGGCAGCTACATTCCGCTGCAGAACGTCTCCGAGAACCAGGCGCCGTTCACCGTCATCGACTCGGTGCTGTCCGAGGAAGCCGTCCTGGGCTTCGAATACGGCTATGCCACCGCCGAGCCCAATACGCTGACCATCTGGGAAGCGCAATTCGGCGACTTCGTCAACGGCGCCCAGGTCGTCATCGACCAGTTCATCACATCCGGCGAAGCCAAGTGGGGCCGCCAGTGCGGCCTGACCCTCATGCTGCCGCACGGTTACGAAGGCCAGGGCCCCGAGCACTCCTCGGCCCGCATCGAACGCTTCCTGCAGCTGTGCGCCGACAACAACATCCAGGTGGTCCAGCCCACGACGGGGGCCCAGATCTTCCACGTGCTGCGCCGCCAGATGATCCGTCCGTTCCGCAAGCCGCTGGTGATCCTCACGCCGAAGTCGCTGCTGCGCAACAAAGACGCCGCCTCTCCGCTTTCCGATCTGGCCACCAGCCAGTTCCTGCCCGTCATCGGCGAACAGAACGCCGATATCGATCCAGCCGGCGTCAAGCGCGTCCTGGTGTGCTCGGGCAAGGTGTATTACGATTTGGTCCATGCGCGCAACGACGCGGGCCGCAACGATGTCGCCATCCTGCGCATCGAACAGCTGTACCCGTTTGCGCACAAGGCCTTCCAGGCGGAACTGCAGAAATACGTGAACGCCAAGGAAGTCATGTGGGTCCAGGACGAACCGCAGAACCAGGGCCCCTGGTTCTACATTCAGCACCACCTGTACGAGAACATGAGCGAAGGTCAAAAGCTGGGCTATGCCGGGCGGCCCGCATCGGCGTCCCCCGCGGTGGGCTATCTGGCCAAGCACCAAGAGCAGCAGCGCGCGCTGCTCGAGCAGGCCTACGCCCCCAAATTCAAGACCTTCCTGGCCAAATAACGAATACCTTACACAAACGGAATACACACCATGGCAATTACTGACGTTCTCGTACCCCAGCTTTCCGAATCCGTTTCGGAAGCCACGCTGCTCAACTGGAAGAAGCAGCCTGGCGAAGCGGTCGAAGCCGATGAAATCCTGATTGAAGTCGAAACCGACAAGGTCGTGCTCGAAGTGCCGGCGCCCGCCGGGGGCGTCTTGAAGGAAATCGTGAAGGGCGACGGCAGCACCGTGACGTCCGGTGAGGTCCTTGCCCGCATCGACACCGAAGGCAAGGCCGCCGCCGCACCCGCCGCCGCAGGCGCCGCTCCGGCGGCACCCGCCTCGGCGCCGGCCGCCGCCGCTGCCGCGCCCGCCGCGTCCGCCATCACCTCGCCCGCCGCGGGCAAGATCCTGGCCGACAAGGGCGTGGATCCGGCCAGTGTCGAAGGCACCGGCCGCGGCGGCCGCATCACCAAGGGCGACGCCCTGCAGGCCGGCGCCGCGCCCGCCAAGAAAGCGGCCGCTCCGGTGGCGCCGCCCACGCTGTCGCTGGACGGCCGCCCCGAACAGCGCGTGCCCATGAGCCGCCTGCGCGCCCGCGTCGCCGAACGCCTGCTGCAGTCGCAATCCGAGAACGCCATCCTCACGACCTTCAACGAGGTCAACATGCAGGGCATCCTCGACCTGCGCAAGAAGTACAAGGACGAATTCGAGAAAGAACACGGCGTCAAGCTGGGCTTCACTTCCTTCTTCGTGAAGGCTGCCGTGGCGGCGCTCAAGAAATACCCCGTGCTGAACGCCTCGGTCGACGGCAAGGACATCATCTACCACGGCTATTTCGACATCGGCATCGCGGTCGGCAGCCCGCGCGGCCTGGTGGTGCCCATCCTGCGCAACGCCGATCAGCTCTCCATCGCCGACATCGAGAAGCAGATCGCCGATTTCGGCGCGCGTGCGCGCGACGGCAAGCTCAGCCTGGAAGAACTCACGGGCGGCACGTTCTCGATCTCCAACGGCGGCGTGTTCGGCTCGATGCTGTCCACGCCCATCATCAATCCTCCGCAGTCGGCCATTCTCGGCATCCACGCCACCAAGGACCGTCCGGTGGCCGAAAACGGCCAGGTGGTGATACGCCCCATGAATTACCTGGCCCTGTCGTACGATCACCGCATCATCGACGGCCGCGAAGCGGTGCTGGGCCTGGTGGCCATGAAAGAAGCGCTCGAGGATCCTCAGCGCCTGCTGCTGGACGTCTGAGCAATGCAGGCAACGGCCTAGGAAAACCCCGGTAGCGGTCCGGCACGCCTGGACCCGCCTGCCGGGGTTTTTGCCTCTTCCGACACGCAGCCCTATCCGGGCCTTGCGGCAACCCTATTCTTATCGAGATAAAAATGGCTAAACAATTCGACGTCGTCGTCATCGGTGCGGGTCCCGGCGGATACATCGCCGCCATACGCGCGGCACAGCTGGGCATGACCGTGGCATGCATAGACGCCTGGACGTCCCCCGACGGCAAGCCCGCGCCCGGCGGCACCTGCACCAACGTGGGCTGCATACCCTCCAAGGCCTTGCTGCAGTCCTCCGAACACTACGAGCAGGCCAACCACCATTTCGCCGAGCACGGCATCGAAATCAAGGGCGTGGGCCTGAAGCTCGACACCCTGATCGGCCGCAAGGACACCGTCGTGAAGCAGAACAACGACGGCATCCTGTACTTGTTCAAGAAGAACAAGGTCACCTTCTTCCATGGCAAGGGCTCCTTCGTCGCGCACGTCGACGGCGGCTGGAACATCAAGGTCGAAGGCAAGTCCGAAGAAGACCTGGTCGCCAAGCACGTCGTCATCGCCACCGGCTCCACGCCGCGCGAACTGCCCGGGCTGCCCTTCGACGAAACCCAGGTGCTGTCCAACGACGGCGCCTTGCGCATTCCGGCCGTGCCCAAGAAACTGGGCGTGATCGGCGCGGGCGTCATCGGCCTGGAGCTGGGCAGCGTGTGGCGCCGCCTGGGCGCCGAGGTCACGGTGCTGGAAGCCATGCCCGACTTCCTGGCCGTCGCCGACCAGCAGGTCGCCAAGGAAGCGCACAAGGCCTTGACCAAGCAGGGTCTGGCCATACATACCGGCGTCAAGATCGCCGAGGTCAAGACCGGCGCCAAATCCGTCACCATCCAGTACGCCGATGCGGCCGGCGCCGAACAGAAGCTCGTGGTCGACAAGCTGATCGTGTCCATCGGGCGTGTGCCCAACGTTGAAGGCCTGGGCGCCGACGTCGTCGGCCTGAAGCGCGACGAGCGCGGCTTCATCGTGGTCGACGACGACTGCAAGACCAGCCTGCCCAACGTCTGGGCGGTCGGCGACGTGGTGCGCGGACCCATGCTGGCCCACAAGGCCGAAGAAGAAGGGGTGGCCGTGGCCGAACGCATCGCCGGCCAGCATGGCCACGTCAACTTCGGCACCATACCGTCGGTCATCTATACCTCGCCCGAGATCGCCTGGGTCGGCAAGAACGAGCAGCAGCTCAAGACCGAAGGCCGCGAATACAAGGCCGGCAGCTTCCCCTTCATGGCCAACGGCCGGGCGCGCGCGCTGGGCGACACCACCGGTTTCGTCAAGGTGCTGGCCGATGCCAAGACCGACGAAGTCCTGGGCGTGCATATCATCGGGCCCATGGCCTCGGAACTCATCGCCGAAGCCGTGACCATCATGGAATTCCGCGGCGCGGCCGAAGACATCGCGCGCATCTGCCATGCGCACCCGACCTTGTCCGAAGCCATGAAGGAAGCCGCGCTGGCCGTGGACAAGCGCACGCTGAACTTCTGATCCTCCATGCCGCATATCCGGTGACCCAGTGCAGGGCGGGCGATGGCCCGCCCCTGCTTTTTGCCGCCGAACCGCCTCAAGGCAAAGTATGAATGTTCGTGAGTACTACTTCAAAGCCCTGGAAGAGCGGGGTTACCGTTCCGATGACGCCCAATTGCGGGCCATCGAGCGCCTGCAGGCGTATTTCGACGACTGGGTGGAGTTCAAGAAGGCGCGCGCATCCACCTTCCGCAAGCTCTTCAAGCGGCCGGACGTCCCGCGCGGCGTGTACATGTGGGGCGGGGTGGGGCGCGGCAAGAGCTTCCTGATGGACGCCTTCTACCTGACGGTGCCGGTCAAGCGCAAGACCCGCGTGCATTTCCACGAATTCATGCGCGGCGTGCACAAAGAGCTGGACGACGTCCGCGGCCAGCAGGATCCCCTGGACGAAGTCGCCCGGCGCATCGCCAAGCGGTATCGCCTGATCTGCTTCGACGAATTCCACGTGTCCGACGTGGCCGACGCCATGATTCTGTACAGGCTGCTCTTTCGCCTGTTCGAATACGGCACCTCGTTCGTCATGACCTCCAACTACGAGCCTTCCACGCTCTATCCCGACGGTCTGCACCGCGACCGCATCCTGCCGGCCATCAAGCTCATCCAGGAGCGCATGGACATCCTGAACGTCGACGTCGGAACGGATTACCGGCGCCGCACCCTGGAGCAGGTGCGCATGTACCTGACGCCCATCGGCCCCGACACGCAGGCCGAACTGCAGCAGGCCTTCGACCGGCTGCTCGACACGGCGCCGATGAAACCGGTGCTGACGGTCGAGAACCGCGAGCTCAAGGCCGTGGCGCTGGGCGGCAACATCGTGTGGTTCGACTTCGCCACCTTGTGCGGCGGGCCGCGTTCGCAGAACGACTACCTGGAACTGGCGAGCCGCTTCCAGACGGTGATTCTTTCCGACGTGCCGCGCATGAGCCCGCGCCAGGCCTCCGAAGCGCGCCGCTTTACCTGGCTGATCGATGTATTCTACGATCACAGGGTCAAGCTGATCATGTCCGCCGAATGCGATCCCGAAGAGCTCTACACCCAGGGCCCCATGGCGAACGAATTCCATCGCACCGTCTCGCGCATCCTCGAGATGCAGTCGCGCGAATACCTCGAATCCGAGAAGCGCGAGGCGGTCACGCTGTAGCTGATTTTTCCCGGCCGGCCCGGCCTCTAATGCTTCAAGAATTTCGAAACCATCTATGAATACCCGCGTACTGACTGGCATCACGACTTCCGGAACGCCCCATCTGGGCAATTATGCGGGCGCGATACGGCCTTCCATACAGGCGAGCACGCAGCCCGGCGTGGACGCGTTCTATTTCATGGCCGACTATCACGCGCTGATCAAGTGCGACGACCCGCAGCGCGTGGCGCGCTCGCGGCTCGAGATCGCCGCCACCTGGATCGCCGCCGGCCTGGACACGGACAAGGTCACGTTCTACCGCCAGTCCGACCTGCCCGAGATCCCCGAGCTGTGCTGGATCCTGACCTGCGTCACGGCCAAGGGGCTGATGAACCGCGCCCACGCCTACAAGGCCTCGGTGGACCAGAACGTGGCCCGGCAGGCCGACCCGGACGACGGCATCAACATGGGCCTGTTTTCCTATCCCATACTGATGGCCGCCGACATCCTGCTGTTCAACGCGCACAAGGTTCCCGTGGGACGCGACCAGATCCAGCATCTGGAAATGACGCGCGACATCGCCAGCCGCTTCAATCACCTGTACGGCCACGGCACCGACTTCTTCGTCCTGCCCGAGGTGCAGATAGACGAGGAAGTCGCCACGCTGCCCGGGCTGGACGGGCGCAAGATGTCCAAGAGCTACGACAACACCATTCCCTTGTTCGAAGGCGGCGCCAAGGCGCTGCGGTCGGCGGTCATGCGCATCGTGACCGACTCGCGCGAACCGGGCGAACCCAAGGACGCGGAAGGTTCGCATCTGTACGCGCTGTACCGCGCGTTCGCCACGCCCGCGGAATCCGGCGCTTTTCGCCTGCAGCTCGAACAGGGCCTGGGCTGGGGCGACGCGAAAGCCATGCTATGCGAGCGCATCGAGCAGGAAATCGGCCCGATGCGCGACCGCTATGCTGAACTGATGGCGCACCCGGAACGCATCGAAGACATCTTGCAGGCGGGCGCCGAGAAGGCCAGGCGCCTGGCCACGCCCTTCATGGCAGTGCTGCGGGAAGCCGTGGGGCTGCGCAGCAGCGCGGCGGCGGTCCCGGGCGCGGCCGCGGGCGGCAAGAAGGCGCCGGGCAAGCGCGCGGCGCGCCTGGTCAGTTTTCGGGACGAGGGCAAGCGCTTCCGTTTCCGCCTGCTGGCGGCCGATGGGCAGGAACTGTTCCTGTCCGAAGCCTTTGACGACCCCAAGGCGGCGGGCGCCGCGATCAAGGCCTTGCAAGAGGCCGGCCTCGACGGCTTCGCGTCGCGCCAGGGCGGCGACGTGATCCTTTCCATCGACGGCGCGGCCATTGCGCGCTTCGACGCCGCCAGGCACGACGCCGTCGCCGAGGCCTTGCGCACGCTGGAGGGCTGATCCCCCCTACAGGCAGCGCGCCGCGTGCAGCCCCAGTTCGCGGCAGAGATCCAGGGTCTGGTCCACCGTTGCACGGTGGACCAATATGACCTGGAAGTCGTTGGCATAGCTTTCGCCGAATTCGATCAGGCAGTACTTTTCGTGGTGGCGCAGCAGCTGCTCGTCCACCCAGCGATAGAAGTCCGGCACGGACTGGAAGTCGTTGTCGTCGTATGGGTAGTCGGGCAGGGCGGGCTGCTCGAAGGCGTCGATGACCTGCTCGTAAAGCTCGTCCACCGTGTCGGCCACGGCGAAATAGTCTTCCAGCTCGACGAATACGATGAAGGCGGCGACGCCCTCCGGATCGTATTGCGCGACTTTCGCGGCGTCCGCGCCGTAGAGTTCGCGCAGTGTCTTGGCGGGGTCGCGCCGCGCCGCGACGCAGGCCTGGACGATGCGCTGGGTCTCGTGCTCGTCCAGGTCGCCGCAGCTCAGCAGGCCGATCAGCCGTCCCAGCTTGCTTTCGTATCCGGATGCGGGTTCGGCCATGGCTTATTTCCTGAGCTTGGCGAAGGCGGCGGCCATCGCGCCCATGCCGGCCGGCTGGGCCGCCGGGCGCGCCGGCGCGCCGCCGTTGCG
>NZ_JACCEM010000012.1 GCF_013416525.1 Parapusillimonas granuli | reverse complement strand
CCCGCGCCCGAAGCGCGGCGGGGCTGGCTGGAGCGCGGCGGGCGGTCGTCATCGCGGTCGCGCGCATGCGCGGGCTCGGCCTTCACCATGTCGGCCGACCAGCCCGCCACCGCCGTGCGCTCGATGGGGCGCTTGATCAGCTTTTCGATGGCGCTCAGCAGCTTGATCTCGGAAGCGTCCACCAGCGAGATCGCGGAGCCCGGACTGCCGGCGCGGCCGGTGCGCCCGATGCGGTGCACGTAGTCTTCCGGCACGTTGGGCAGCTCGAAGTTCACCACCTGCGGCAACTGGTCGATGTCGATGCCGCGCGCGGCGATGTCGGTCGCCACCAGCACGGCGACCTGGCCGTCCTTGAAGCCGGCCAGGGCCCGCGTGCGCGCGGCCTGGCTCTTGTTGCCATGGATGGCCGCGGCCGACAGGCCGTCCTTCACCAGTTTTTCCGCCAGGCGGTTGGCGCCGTGCTTGGTGCGCGTGAACACCAGCACCTGGTGCCAGCCGCTTTCGCGGATGATGTGGCTGAGCAGGTCGCGCTTGTGGGATTGCTCGGTGAGCACGACGCTTTGCGCCACCAGCTCCGAGGCGGTGTTGCGGCGGGCGACGGAAATTTCGATCGGGTCGTTCAGCACGCCCTTGGACAGTTCGCGGATCTCGTCCGAGAACGTGGCGGAAAACAGCAGGTTCTGGCGCTGCTTTGGCAGCAGCGCCAGGATGCGGCGGATGTCCCGGATGAAGCCCATGTCCAGCATGCGGTCGGCCTCGTCCAGGACGAGGGTCTCGACGCCGGACAGGTCCACGGTCTTTTGCTGCGCATGGTCGAGCAGGCGCCCCGGCGTCGCGACGAGGATGTCGAGCGGCTTGCGCAGGGCGGCGATCTGCGGGTTGATGTTGACGCCGCCGAACATCACCATGGACCGTATCGAGGTATGCCGGCCATAGGTGCGCACGGACTCTTCCACCTGGGCCGTCAGCTCGCGGGTGGGGGTCAGGATCAGGACGCGCGGGCGGCCCGGCTTGCGCCCCGCCGTCGCCGGGCTGGCCAGCAGGCGATGCAAAATAGGCAGCGTGAAGCCTGCCGTCTTGCCGGTGCCGGTCTGGGCGGCGGCCAGCAGGTCGCCCCCTTTGATGACTTGCGGGATGGCTTGCGCCTGTATCGGCGTGGGGTGTTCATAGCCTGTGTCGGCGACGGCGCGCAACAGGGGTTCCGCCAGCCCGAGGGCGGCAAAGGGTGTTTGGGTAATCAAGAATTTGCTCCAGCGACAGCCTATCGCTCGAGTTGAGAGACACCAATCTAGGCAGACGATAAAAAAGTTGTGTTGGCTTGCAATACCGCCGACTGGCAGGCGGGTAATTCGCCATTGTAGCGTAGTTGCCCGGGCGCATGCGAACTATTTGTCAAGATGTGCAAGATGTATTGGCAAGCGCCGCGCAAACTGTTGTAATTCGCCTGGTTCCGTATCCGGGTCTTTTCCATGATGCTCAAGCGCGCCTTCCTGATCCTAGTGCTGCCGCTGCTTTCCGTCTTCCTGACGGGTTGCGGCTACAACGAAATCCAGCGCCTGGATGAACAGGTGAAGACCACGTGGTCGCAGACGCTGAACCAGTACGAGCGCCGCGCCGACCTGGTCCCGCAGCTGGTGAGCGCCGTCGATGCCTACATGGTCAATGAACGCGCCATCCTGACGCAGGTGGCCGAGGCGCGGTCCAAAGTCGGTTCCATACAGGTCAGCGTCAACGACCTGGACAACCCGGAGCTCATGGCGCGCTTCGCCCAGGCGCAAGGCCAGCTGTCCTCGGCCTTGTCGCGCCTGATCGCGGTGTCCGAGAACTACCCCCAGCTCAAGAGCGACGGGCTCTTCCGCGACCTCATGACCCAGCTCGAGGGCACCGAGAACCGTATCGCCACCGAGCGCGGGCGCTACGTGCAGGCGGTGCAGGAATACAACCTGATCGTGCGTCAGTTTCCCACGCTGATCACGGCCAAGATCTTCGGCTACCGCACCATCGAGAACTACGGCGTCTCCAAGCAGGACGAAATCACCAAGCGTCCGGAAGTCAAGTTCACCGCGCCTGCGCCCGCGCCGGCCAAGCCCTGAGGCCCTGCGCGGTCACGGAGGCTGAATGAACGGCATCATCCACCCATCCGGGTTCGCCCGCGCGCCCGCGCCGGCCCGCCGGCATCGCCTGCCGCTGCTCTGGCTGGCCGTTCTGGCGCTGCTGCTGTCCCTGCCCCTGCGGGCGGCGCCGGTCGCCGTGCCCGAACTCAAAAGCTGGGTCACCGACCAGACCGGCACGCTGGATTCCAACACGCGCTCGCATCTGGAGCGGAAGCTGGCCGATCTGGAAAAGCGCAAAGGCGCCCAGCTGGCGGTGCTGGTGGTCGCCACCACGGGAGACGACACCATAGAAAGCTACGCCAGGCGCGTTTTCGACCAATGGCGCATTGGCCGCGCCCGGGTGGACGACGGCATCCTCTTCCTGGTGGCGAAGGAAGACCGCCGTCTGCGCATCGAGGTCGGATACGGCCTGGAAGGAGCCGTGCCCGATCTGCTGGCGGGGCGCATCATCCGGGAACGGGTCACCCCGCATTTCCGGCAGGGCGATTATGCCGCCGGCATCGTGGCGGGCGTGGACAGCCTGATCGCCCTGGTCGACGGCGAGGCGCTGCCCCCGCCGCCCGCCGGGTCGAGCTCGGGCGGCGATGAGGGCGAAGGGGACGCCACGGTCATGCTGCTGCCGCTCGCCCTCATGAGCTTCTTCATGCCGGCCGGCTTCGCGGCCCTGGCCGTCGGTTTCTTCGTGGGCCTGATCTTCGGCAGCGTGCCCATCGGCATCCTGGGCGGCCTGGTCGCCTTCCTGCTCAGCCGCATCGGGCGCAAGCTCGGCGCCGGCGGCAGGGGCAGCCTGGGTCGCGCATCCCGCCGCGGTGGCGCCCTGGGCGGATTCGGAGGCGGTTTCGGCGGCGGTTTCGGCGGCGGCGGTTTCGGCGGAGGGGGCGGCTTCGGTGGTGGCGGCGGAGGCGGCAGCGGGGGCGGCGGCGCTTCGGGCAGCTGGTAGGCGGAAAAGGGGACGGCAGTGCGTCGCAAAGGCATCTGGAAGGAATTCACCGGCTGGGCCGGGCTGGAAGGGCAGTGGCTGCGGCGCAAGCATTTCAGCCACGAGACGCTCGCGCAGATCGCCGAGCGGATCCGGCAAAGCGAACGGGACCACACCGGCGAGCTGGTCGTTGCGGTCGAGGCGGTGACGCCCGCCCACGTCTCCGGCAGCGAACAGCGGGCCCTGGAAGTCTTCGGACGCCTGCGGGTCTGGGACACGCCCTTGAATACCGGGGTGCTGCTGTATCTGGCGCTGGACCGGCATCACATAGAAATCATCGCCGACCGCGGCATCGCCGCGCCGGACGATTTGTGGGCCCAGGTATGCGAGCGCCTGCAGGCGGCGCTGCGCGAAAAGCAGTACGCGGCGGGCATCCTGGCGGCGGTGGACGACATCGAGGCCATCCTGAAGACCCGCTCGGCGCCGCTGCCCAGCGGCGCCGGCCACGTCAACGACTTGCCGGACGAGCCGGTATTGCTGTAGGGGCTCCGGCCAATGCCGCCGGCCTTTTGACGCTGGTGGCTCTAAGAGGCCGCGTCCCGCATGGAATCCGCCCCCAAGTGCTCGGCCAATGCCCGCAGGACCTGGTGGCGCCTGCCGTCGGCCTGGTAGTCGTCCGCCAGCGTCGACCACTGCGGCCGGCTGCGCGCTTCCTTCAGCTCATCGGGCAGCGATCCTTCCCGCCAGGCGTCCATGGCCGGGATGTCCTGCAGTTCGATGGGCGCCTGGGCCGCGTGGCCGCGGCGTTCCAGGGATTGCAGCAGGCCCAGCTGCCGCAAGGCCAGCAGGCGCAGGACGGCGTCGTCGACGCTCAATTCCTGGTAGCCCTTCAGCCGCCCGAGCAGCCGTTTGCCGAGTTTGTCCGCTCCCTGCCACAGGCCGCCGGCCGCCGCGCCGATGACGGTGGCGGCGCCCAGGCTGATGCCCGCCATGAAGACGTCCAGCGTGGCGCCCGCCATCGCGCCCGCCGCCATGCCCTTGCCGACGTGGATGCCCATGTCTTTCAGGGCCTGGGGGTGGAACAGGTCCATGCCCCATCTTTCGCCCTGCAGCGGCAGGGTGTGCGCGGGGAAGTCGCGGCTGCGGAAGTTATAGCGTTTCAGCAGCGCCTGCACGCAGTCGTTCTCGCGCTCGCGGATCCGCTGCCGCAGTGCCTGGGTCGCCGCCTTGAGCGAAGCGTCGTCCGGCTCGGCGCTGACCCGCAAGGACGCCGCGTCGATCAGCAGCTCCGCGATCATGCGCAAGGCGTCCGCGTGGCGGATCCGGCGCTGGGCGACCACGTCCTCCCTCAGCGCCTGCAGGCGCCCGGCGTGCTGGTCCATCAGCAGCGCCAGCTTGTCGTACAGCTGGGTTTCCCCGTCCAGCGCCGGCGCGATCGTATCGAACTCGACGATGGCGTGCAGCCCCAGGCGCGACAGCGCTTCGCGCCAGGCGCCCAGGCGCTGGTCGGGGCTGTGCGTGAAATTCAGGACGGGCAGCAAGGGGCGGCCGCAGCCGGCGAGCAGGGCGAGCTCGTCCTTGTGCTTGCCCAGGACCGGGTCCCGCACGTCGACCACATACAGGCCCGCGTCGCACTCCAGCAGCTTGCGCAATACCCGCGCCTCCTGTTCGAAGCGCCGCTGGCTTTCCGGGCTTTGCAGGAAGCGCCGTATCCGTTCCGGGCCGTCGAGGCGCAGGCCGGGCGGAGCGATCTGGTCGAGGTAGTCCAGCAGCGCCATGCCGTCCTCCAGGCCGGGCGTGTCGTAGAGCTCGACCGCCACCGCGCCGTCGACCAGCAGGCGGGCGCCTTCGACGTGCCGCGTCGTGCCCGGGCTGTCTTCGACCTGCCCGAATCCGGGGTTGCGGGTCAGGGTGCGCAGCAGCGAGGTCTTGCCGGTGTTGGTGTGGCCGACCACCGCCAGGCGCAGAGGGGTGTCAGGGCTGGGCATGGGCGAGATCCGCGGAAACGTCATGGCCGCCGGGTGGCTCAAGCCAGCCCAGGCCGCCTGAAAGGCCGTCGTGCATCGCCTCCGGCGCGAAGCCCGCCCGCAGCAGCTTTTCCCGCCAGGCCGCGGCCCGGGCCTGGGAGCGCTCGCCGGCCTGCGCCGGGCTGACCAGTGCGACATGTGTCTGCTGCGCCAGGCTGCCGAGCTCCGACAGCAGCGCGATGGTGCCCCGGTCGGGCGTCTGGCTGGCATCGCAGACCAGCAGCAGGCGCCTGGCGGCATGGTGCTGCAGGCGGTCGAGAATCTGGTGGCGCTGCGACCGGCTGTCGATGACGCCCAGGTCGCTCACGCCGTCCGGCAGCGCGGCGGGCGGCCAGGCGACGTCGGTGGGCAGTTCGATGCCCAGGACGGCCAGCTGGACGGTCTGGCGGGAACCGGCATCCAGCGGCTGGACAATGGACTGGTAGCCGTCCGTGGCGGCGCTGTCCACGCCCGTCGTTTCGCTGGACGGGTCCAGGCGGTCGCGCAGTTCGGCGTAGCCCGGCAGCGTGGTGTCGACGGCCAGGCCGCGCAGGCGCCGGCGCGCCGCGTAAAGGCTGGCACCCAGCCCGGCCAGGCGCGGTAGCAGGCCATAGACGGCCACGCAGCCGATCAGCCATCCCGACCAGAGCGCCATGGCGCTTTCGGGCAGCGCCTGCAGGCCGTCGCTGGCCCGGACGACCGCGTCGGGCGGCACGGGAAAGCCCAGTAGCGCGGGCAGCCGGCCCAGCGCGGACACGAGCCAGACGAAGGCGTCGGGCGACAGCAGCGTGGTTTCCCAGTTGAAGCTGTAGCGGCGTGCGGACAGGATCGCCAGCATGCCGGCCAGCGCCCCGATGAAGGCCATGGTCCAGACGGCATGGCTGACGGCGCCCAGCAGCCAGCGCAGGGCGCCTTGCCGGCTGAGCAGTTCCGCCAGGGCGCGGGGCGCGAGCGCCGCGTCGGGCCCGCGCGCCAGCTTGCGCGTCAGCCATAGCCAGGACTCGCCCAGCCAGGAACCGGCGTGGTCGGAGCGGATCAGGAAGCTGCTGAGCCAGAACAGATAGGCCAGCGCGTTCACGCCCAGCAGGGCGACCAGGGCGAGCAGGACGTTGACCGAACGGCCGCCGTCGCCCAGGGCGCCCAGCGCCGCGCCGACGCCGGCCAGCAGGCCCATGGCGAGCAGCCCCAGCAAAGCCGCGCGCGATGCGCCGGCCCACTTGCCCACGACCTGGTCGAGCTTTTCGCGTTCGGCGAGGTAGCGCGCGCGCAGGAGCAGCCGCTGGGCGAAGCCCCGGCCTTCCGCGCGCGCCCGGCGGCTTTCACTGGCGTCGTCCAAGGGGCCCCACAGGGCTTCGCGCAGGCGCAGGGTTTCGGCCAGCCAATGCGCCTTGAACCCGTCCTCGACGGCTTTGCCCTGGGTTTCAGGCATCCGTATAGGCGGGAGTCGCAGGCGTTTTGAACCACTGGCCGAGCTTTTCCTGCGCCTGGGCTTTTACGTCGGGCGTGATGTAGAAGGCGACGGTGGCCAGGGCGGCGGCCATGACGCTGAGGTCGTCGGTGTAGCCCACCAGCGGCGCCAGGTCGGGGATGGCGTCCAGCGGAAGGATGAAATAGCCCAGTGCGCCATAGATGACGCGCTTGGCCCATTTCGGCGTGAGCGGGCTCTGGACGGCGTAATACAGATACAAGGCCTTTTCCAGCGTTTCGCGGCCGAGGGAACGCGCCCGGGGCCCGAGCTTGCGCCAGAACCCCTGCTGCGTGAATAGTTTCTGGTAGCGGGTGGTGTCCATATGCTTGGGATCATGGGGCCGAACCCCACAAAATCAAGGCCGGACCCCGCACGGGGTCCGGCCCGTTGAAACTAGCGTTTTTTGGCGATGAGGCCAACGACGAACAGCACGATGATCGCGCCGACGATGGAGCCGATCCAGCCCGCGCCTTCGCCGGGTTCATAGAAGCCAAGCGCGCCGCCCAGGTAGCCGGCGACGATGGAGCCGACGATGCCCAGGATGATGGTCATGATGATGCCCAGCTTCTGGTCGCCGGGCATGAGCGCCCGGGCCAGCAGGCCCACGATGAAACCGACGATGATCATGCTGATGATGCCCATGTTTTTCTTTCCTTATGAGAGAGTCTGGCGAACGAATCGGCGCTTGACTGCGATTCATTCGCCATCATAGGGACGGAAGGCAGGCGCGTCCAGCGTCAATTCGCGATTTTCGTTTCCGGGTGTTAAACAAATGTGAAGCGTTCCGCCCGCCGGTCAGGCTTCCACTTCCAGCCCTTCGCGCGACAGGTAATCGAGGGTGGGCATGAGCGAGAGCAGATGGCGCGAGTATTCGTGCCGGGGCGCCTGGAACAAGGTTTCGGTGTCGGCGACTTCCAGCAGCTCGCCATGGCGCATGACGCCCACCCGGTCGCACATTTGCCGGATGACCGGCAGGTCGTGGCTGATGAACAGAATGGTCAGCCCCAGCGATTCCTGCAGGTCCTTGAGCAGATTCAGGATCTGCGCCTGGATGGAGACATCCAGCGCCGAGGTGGGTTCGTCGCAGATCAGGAAGCGCGGCCGCGTGGCGAGCGCCCGGGCGATGCAGATCCGCTGGCGCTGGCCGCCCGAGAACTCATGCGGGAAGCGGCTGAGCGCCTGCTTGCCCAGCCCGACGTAGTCCAGCAGGCCGCTGACGATCCGCCGGGTTTCGGCTTCGGTGGACGCCAGCTTGTGGAAGCGGATGGGTTCGGCCACGATGTCCAGGATCCGCATGCGGGGGTTGAGCGAAGAGAACGGGTCCTGGAAGACCATTTGTATCTGCTTGCGGAAATTGGACAGGACGGCCTTGTCGCTCGACCGGGTGACGTCGACGCCGTCGAAGATGACCGAGCCGCTGCTGGCCTGGTACAGGCCGGAGATGAGCCGCGCGATGGTCGACTTGCCCGAGCCGGATTCGCCCACCAGCCCGAAGACTTCGCCTTCTTTGATCGAGAAGCTGACGTTGCGGACGGCGTCCAGGACGATGCGGTGCTTCTTGATGAGCGAGCCCTTCAGCACGAAGCGCATGCCCAGGTCCCGGACTTCGACCAGGGGTTTTTCGCCGGCATGCTCATAGTTGTATTGCTGGTTCATCCAGGCCTTGGCGGCGTCCAGGTCGTCGGTGACGGCGGCTTCCGCCACGTCTTCGATGTAGGTCACCATGGGGAAGCGCCGCAGCTTGATGTCGGAGCGCGGCACGGCCGAAATGAGGCTCTTGGTGTACCGGTGGCTGGGGGCGCCCAGGACCTGGCGGGTGGGGCCTTCCTCGACCAGCTTGCCCCGGTACAGGACCGCCACGCGGTCGGTGATTTCCGCAATGACGCCCATGTCGTGCGTGATCAGGATCATCCCCATCTGCTTCTCTTTGCACAGGTTGCGCAGCAGTTCCAGGATCTGGGCCTGGATGGAGACGTCGAGCGCCGTGGTGGGTTCGTCGGCGATGATGACTTCTGGTTCGCAGCACAGCGCCAGCGCGATCACCACCCGCTGGCGCATGCCGCCCGAGAACTGATGCGGGTATTGCCGCAGGCGCAGTTCGGGCTGGTCTATGCCCACGCTTTCGAGCAGCTGGACGGCGCGCCGCCTGGCCTCGTCGTGCGTCAGGTGCAGGTGCACCTGCATGGTCTCGGTCAACTGGCTTTCTATGGTTTGCAGCGGGTCCAGCGAAGTGAGCGGGTCCTGGAAGATCATGCCGATGCGCCGGCCGCGCACGCGGCGAAACGCCGGGCGCGGCAGGTTGTCGATGCGTTCCTCGTTCAGGAAGACCTCGCCGCCGGTCACGCGGCCCGGGTATTCCAGCAACCCGATGACGGCGTTGCCTATGGTCGATTTGCCCGCGCCCGATTCGCCCACGACGCCCAGGATCTCCCCTTTTTCCACCGCCAGCGTGACGTCCTGTATGGCCTTGAGCGTGCCGCGCCGGCTGGCGAACTCGATGTGCAGGTTCTTGATGTCCAGTAATGCCATGCGATTGTCTCAGCGGAGCTTGGGGTTGAGCGCGTCGCGCAGCCAGTCGCCCAGCAGGTTGACCGACAGCGCCAGAAGCACCAGCGCAACACCGGGGAAGATGGAGATCCACCAGTCGCCCGAGAACAGATAGCTGTTGCCGATGCGGATCAGCGTGCCCAGCGACGGCGTGGTGGGCGGGATGCCGACGCCCAGGAAGGAAAGCGTGGCCTCGGTGATGATGGCGATGGCCAGGTGGATGGTGGCAATGACCAGCACCGGCCCCAGCACGTTGGGCAGCACGTGCCGGCGCAGGATCAGGAACGGCCCCATGCCGATCAGCCGGGCCGCCTGCACGTATTCCTTGTTGCGCTCGACCATGGTCGCGCCGCGCACCGTGCGGGCATACTGCACCCAGCCCGATATGCCGATGGCGAAGATCAGCACGTACAGCGACAGGCTGTCGTGCGAATCGCGCGGCAGCAGGCCCCGCGCGATGCCGTCGATCAGGAGGGCGATCAAGATGGCGGGGAAAGACAGCTGTATGTCGGCGATGCGCATGATGACGCTGTCGACGCGGCCGCCCGCATAGCCGCTGATCAGTCCCAGGCTCACGCCCAGCACCAGCGCGAAGATCACGGAGGCGAAGCCCACCAGCAGCGAAATGCGCGAGCCGTACAAGATGGCGGACAGAACGTCGCGCCCCTGGTCGTCGGTGCCCAGGATGAAGCGCGGGTCGCCTTCCGGGTTCCAGATGGGCGGGATGTTGGCGTCGAGCAGGTCCAGGGTGGCCAGGTCGAAGGGGTTGTGCGGGGCGATCAGCGGCGCGAAGACGGCGCCGATGAAGATCGCCAGGGCCACCACCGCCGAGATGATGGCCGTCGGCGACCGCGAGAAACTGTAGAAGATGTCGCTGTCGTAGGCGCGAGAGAGGAAGTTGCTGGCCATGTCGGGTGCTTCTCAGGTTTTCTGCACGCGCAGACGCGGGTCGACGGCGAAATACAGCAGATCGACGATGAGGTTGATGATCACGAAGAAGAAGGCGATCAGCAGCAGGTAGGCCGCCATCACGGGGATGTCGACCGCGCCGATGGATTGTATGAACAGCAGCCCCATGCCCGGCCATTGGAAAACGGTTTCCGTGATGATGGAAAACGCGATGATGGAGCCCAGCTGCAGGCCGGTGATGGTGATCACGGGCACCAGGGTGTTCTTCAGCGCATGCCGGAAATGGATGCTGCGCTCGGGCAGCCCGCGCGCGCGGCAGAACTTGATGAAATCGGTTTGCAGCACTTCCAGCATTTCCGAACGCACCAGGCGCATGATCAGCGTCATCTGGAACAGCGCGAGCGTGATGGCCGGCATGATCAGCGACTGCCAGCCGCTTTTGGTCAGGAAGCCGGTCGTCCACCACCCCAGGTCCACGACTTCGCCGCGGCCGAAGCTGGGCAGCCAGCGCAGCAAGACTCCGAAGAACAGGATCATGAGTATGCCGATCAGGAAGGTCGGCAGCGAAATGCCGATGAGCGACAGGGTCATGAAGCTGCGCGAAAGAAAGCCGTTGCGCTTCAGCGCGGTGTAGATGCCCATGGGTATGCCCAGGAACAGCGCAATCAGCGCCGACACCAGGGACAGTTCCAGCGTGGCGGGCAGGCGGCTTTCGATGAGCTCGCTGACGGGGCGGCGCTGGCGATACGACATGCCGAAATCGCCTTGCGCCGCCTTGCCGATGAAACGCCAGTACTGGGTCAGGAAGGGGTCGTCCAGGCCGAGCTGCTTGCGGAGCTCGGCCCGTTGCTCCAGGGTGGTGTCCTGGCCCACCATGTTGTTGATCGGGTCCCCCACATAGCGGAACATGCCGAAAGCGATCAGCCCGACGGCGAGCATCACGAAGACAGACTGGAAGACCCGCCGGGCGATGAAGCTGAGCATGGGCTTACGGCATGACTACGTTGCGGATGTCCAGGACGTCGTCGGCGCGCTGCGCGACCTTGATGCCCTTGCGCACGCCCCACGACATGGGCTGCTGGTGCAGCGGCAGGTAGCCGTAGTCGTTGTGCAGCATGGTGAAGGCTTCCTTGATCATCGCATTGCGCTTGGCCTGGTCGGTTTCGACATCGATCTTGGGGATCAGCGCGTCGATTTCCTTGTTGCAGTAGCCGCCCAGGTTGAACTGGCCGGCGGCAGTCTTGGAGTCGCGGCAGGCCACCAGATTGGTCAGCGAGTTGGCCGCGTCGATCGAGCTCGGCGTCCAGCCCAGCAAGTACATGCTGGTGTTGTTGCCCGCCTGCAGCAGGACCTTGGCGAAATACTTGGACTTGGTCTGCGCGAGCAGGTCGATCTTGATGCCGATGCGGGCCAGCATGCTGGCGACTGCCTGGCAGACTTTTTCGTCGTTCACGTAGCGGTCGTTGGGGCAGTCCAGCTGCACGGTGAAGCCGTTGGGGTAGCCGGCGTCGGCCAGCAGCTTCTTCGCTTTCTCGACGTCGGGCTTGTAGGGCGCGCCGAAGGATTCGTCGTAGCCGTTGATCTTGTCGGCGATCAGCGTGCCCAGCGGCTTGGCCGCGCCGCGCATGATCTTCTGATTGATGACCTTGGTGTCCACGGCCAGGTCTATGGCCTGGCGCACGCGCTTGTCCTTGAAGGGGTTCTTGCCCTTGACGTTGGAGAACAGGAGTTCATCGCGGTCCTGGTCCATGCCGATGAAGATCGCGCGCGCCTCCGGCTCGTTCAGCACCTGGACGTTGGGCTCGCTTTCCAGGCGCGGCCAGTCCTGCACCGGCACGGGAATGACCAGGTCCATCTCGCCGGAGATCAGGGCCGCCACGCGGGTGGATTCCTGGGAGATCGGCTGGAAGACGACTTCGGTGACGTTGGTGGGAATGTTCTTGTTCCAGTAGCCGTCGAAGCGCTTGAGCGTCGTTTTGACGTCGGGCTGGCGGTCCACGATCGTGAAGGGGCCGGTGCCGTTCTCGTGCAGGTTGGCGTAATTGCTCTCGCCGCCCTTCACGTTGGTGGCTTCGGTGGTGTTGTGCTTTTCGGCCCACGACTTGCTCATGATGTACAGGAAAGTCCAGTCGCGCGGCAGGATGGGGTTGGGCGTGGGGGTGATGACTTCCACCGTGTGGTCGTCGATCTTGTTGATCTGGGTGGCTTTGGCGCCATAGCCCTTCATGTCCGAGCCGGGCGTCAGGCTGCGCTTCCAGGAAAAGATGACGTCGTCGGCGGTGAAGGGCGTGCCGTCATGGAACTTGACGCCCTTGCGCAGGTGGAACACCCATTTCGTGGGCTCCGGGTTTTCCCATTTCTCGGCCAGCATGGGAACCAGCTTCAGGTCCTTGTCGTAGGCGGTCAGGGTTTCATAGAACCAGCTTTGAAAGCCCAGCGTGAAGGTTTCGTTCAACGACATCGGGTCCAGCGACATCATGTCGCCCTGGTAGGCCCATCGGAGCGTCTTGGCCTCGACCTGCTGGGTCAGGCCCAGGCTGAGCGCGAGCGTCGCGGCAACGGCGGTATGCCGAAGAATGCGAGTGAATTTCATGGTGGTCTCCTGCACTTGTGGTGTTTGGTGATGTAGTGGCTGCTGGGGGTTGCCGTCTTCCGGCTAGCTTGCCAGCCCGACGGCGAGCTTTTCCAGGAATTCCTCGCAGGCCGTTACCTGCGAGATATCGATGTATTCATTGGGTTGATGGGCCTGGTCGATGGACCCGGGGCCGCACAGCACGACCGAGAATCCGCGTTCCTGGAATTGGCCGGCCTCGGCCGCGTACGGCACGACCCCGGTATGGGTGTGGCCGCAAAGCGCCTGCACGAGCTCCTGCGCGGCGCCGCCCCGGTCCTGCAGGGGCGGCGCGTCGGCCAGGATTTCGGTGCTGATGGACGCGCCGGGCGCAATGGCGCGCATGGCCGGCAGCAGGGTGTTCGCGTAGGCTTCGAAGCGCTTCAGGTAGCCGCGCCAGTCGTCGCCGGGCAGCGCGCGGATGTCCCAGGTGAAGGTGCATTCACGGGAGATGATGTTCAGCGCCGTGCCGCCGTGGACGACGCCCACGTGCAGCGTGGTGTAGGGCGGCTCGAAGCGGCACGCCGGGTCGGCCTTCGACTTGTTCTCGGCCATCATGTCGTCGATGAAGGCAATGAGCCGCGCCGCGGTCATGACGGCGCTGACGCCGCGCTGCACCTGGCTGGAATGGGCCTCGTGCCCGATGACGGTGGTGCGCAGCGCCGCGATGCCTTTGTGCGCGACGATGGGCCGCATGCTGGTGGGTTCGCCGACGATCACCGCGCTGGGGCGGGCGATGTCGGTCACCAGGCGGTCTATCATGGACGGCGCGCCGAAACAGCCGATTTCCTCGTCGTAGCTGAGCGCGAAATGGATGGGCCGCTTGAGGGGCGCCCGGACCCAGTCGGGCACCATGGCCAGGGCGATGGCCGAGAAGGCCTTCATGTCGCAAGTGCCGCGGCCGTACAGCCGGCCGTCTTTTTCGACCAGCTGGAACGGGTCGGTGTCCCAGGGCTGGCCGTCGACCGGAACGACATCGGTGTGCCCGGACAGTACGATGCCGCCTTCCACGTTGGGGCCAACCGTGGCGAACAGATTGGCCTTGGTGCCGGCGTCGTTCATGACCAGATGGCCTTCCACGCCGTGTTCCGCAAGGTGGTCGCGCACGTGGTGGATGAGGTCGAGATTGGAGTTGCGCGATACGGTATCGAAACCGACGAGCCGGGCGATCATATCGAGCGATTGGGGCTTCACTTCTGGGGTCTCCGTGAGTGGTGCAGGAGGCCGCGGCGGCGTATGCTGTTGTGCTACGGTCGCGGCCGGTGCGTGCGCCGGTTATGTTTCTTGTTGTCCCGAGGGATGTTAGCCAAGGGCCGCTTGGCGCGTCAATCCTTTGCGTCTCGGGGTATCCCCGGGGTTACCTCCCGCATTTCCTCCAAGGACCGGCATGCCGAACCATCACCGCGTTTTCTTCGCCTTATGGCCCTCCGCCGCCGACGCGGCCCGCCTCGAGGGGTGGGCGCGGGCGGCCCACGCCGTTTGCGGCGGGCGCATGAGCCCGCTCGAAAACCTGCACATGACCCTGGCCTATCTCGGCGTGACCGAGCACGAGCGGGTGCGGGCCTTGTGCGCGGCGGCGGCGCGCTGGCGCATCGATGCGGGCGCCATGCTGCTGGACCGCTACGGGCATTTCCCCAAGCCCAGGGTGGTATGGGCCGGCCCGGCCGAAGAAGGCGGCGGCCCGGCGTGGCTGCATGCGCTGCACGGCGATCTATGGCGCCGCCTGGAACCCCTGGGGTGGCCGCGGCCGGACCGGCCGTTCCATCCCCATATCACCCTGCTGCGCAAGGTCGCTTCATTCGACCCATGCTTCCTGCCGCCGCCCGAACCCATCGCCTGGACGCCGCGGCGCTGCGTGCTGGTGGCGTCCAGAAGCTCGGACCGGGGCGTGTGGTACGAAGCGCTGTGGAGCCGGGCGCTTGGCGGCGATTGATTCCCATGCCGCAACGTCCCGGAGTCTGCAAAGGGGGGTCTTCGTTTTTTATGTGGTTTGCATGGACGGTTATCACTACCGTCTTCTGACTCGTGCCAATTTACTCACTCAGACCGCTGATTCCTGACTGTTTTATAGCGCTATCCCAATTGGCAATTTCTTTCTTCATGAACTCTTCTGTTGCTTTGGGATTTGTAGCCGGGACGTCCATGCCCAATTCGTTCAGCCAGTCCCGTATGCTGGAGGCCCCCGCCTTTTCGGCCGCACGGTATAGTTTCTCGACGACCTGGTCCGGCGTGCCTTTGGGCACGCCCATGGCGTACCATAAACCAATGGAATAGGCGGAAACGCCGGATTCGGCCAGTGTGGGGACATTGGGCAGCAGGGGGGAACGCTCGATCCGATTAATGGCTATCGGCCGGAGCTTGCCTTGCTTCATGTAGTCCAAGCTCGACATCATCCCCACATACATTGAGTCGACGCGCCCAGCCAACACGTCAGTCAAGGCAACGCTGACACCTTTGTATGGGACATGGTTCATCGAGACGCCGCCGTTTTCGGCGAGCACAGAGGAAGCAATATGCGCCGAACTGCCGTTGCCCCAACTCGCATAGGTGATCTTTCCAGGATTGGCCTTGGCGTCGGCAATCAGGTCGGAGATGGATTTATATGAGGAGGGGCTGGGAACCACCAATACGAGCGGCTGCTGTACCAGCAAAGAGACTTGCCGAAAGTCCGACGGCTTATACTGCACGCCTTTCATGAGAGCTGGTGCGGTGATCATGGTATCGGGAGTCTCGAGCAATATGGTGTAGCCGTCTGGCTCGGACTTGGCGACATGGTTTGCACCAATGATGCCGCTTGCGCCGGCGCGATTCTCCACAATGACGGGCTGCCCCAGTGTCGAGGCCATGCTTTCTGCGAATCGGCGCGCTAAGATGTCGGTAAAGCCGCCTGCAGCGAACGGCACGACTAATTTGAGCGGCTTGTCCGGGAATTTTCCAGTCGCTGGAGCGGCGGAGGCCGTTAACGATGCAGTCGTCATAGCCAAGGCAATGAAAGCAGAAATAGTGCTGCGAAAGCGTGCGACCATAGTTTTTACCCCTTAGTTTTATTTGGAAGTGTCAAGAAACACCGTAGTACTGCGTGGCGTGTTCCGGCGTGATGAGTCCAGCGCGAATATCGGCAAGGACTGCATCCCGGTCACGCTCAGTCGGTGAGCCGAAGCCCCCACCGCCGGGCGTGTAATGTGTGACGATGTCGCCTTCCTGTAATGGCTCAACATCGCCTATAGCGTGTGGTAGCCTGCGTTCGGAGGGCAGGCCTTCATTGATGACCCAGCGGCCGCCGTCCCCCGGGAGGCCTCCGGCAATACCTTGGGGCAGTGATACCGACTTCTGAGCGGTATGGTTCAAATTTGGATCCTTGCCCAGGACTTGATATTGCAGGCGTTGGCCTACGCCACCGCGATATTTCCCTGGGCCACCGGAATCCACCCGCAATTCACGGGCGATATAACGCACCGGTGATTCGATCTCCATGCTTTCTATGGGAGGAATATGGCAGTTGGTGACATGGCAGGCGATGACATCTATGCCGTCCGCATAGGCGGTTGCTCCCAACCCTCCCGGCACGACCTCGCCAAAAGTGACGCGCTGACCAGTGACTGGATGCTCGGCGTTCGCGAAGTTGTATAGGCAGCCGCATGAGTCGGCCATCACGCGCTCTGGCACGGCCTGGGCTAGAGCCCCCATGATCAGATCCACGATTGAGTGGCAAACCACCATTCGTTGGTATACGGCCGCGGGATGGCGCGCATTTACCAAGGTGCCCGCGGGTGCAATGATATGAATCGGTCGCTTGCAGCCTTCGTTGCTTGGGATGGAACTTCCCGTTATTGTTCGGCAAACGTAGTAAACGGCCGCTAAAGTTGTGGCTAGGGGGCTGTTTATCGGACCCTTGATTTGGAGGTCGGTTCCTGTGAAATCGAAAGTCATTTCATCGCCGCGCTTACTAAGCTTCAGGCGTAGCCAATAAGGTCCGTCATGATTGCCGTCATCAAGCACGGGGACTTGGTGCAAATAGTCGCCGTCGGGAATGATGCGTAGTCGATCTCGCGTTTGCTGCTCGGAATAGTCCATCAGGTCGCGGAAGCAGAGCAGCATTTGAGAAAGACCGTATCGCTCAATCATGTCGCGCAGATCGCCCAAAGCCACCTGAACGCTCGCAATCTGTGCGCGCATATCGTTTTCGAGAATATCCGGAGTGCGAGTGTTATTCAGAACTACGCTCAGCAAGCCTTCGTCCAGTACGCCTTGCTTCACAATCTTCAAGGGCGGGAGCCGCAATCCTTCCTGGAATATCTCGCGTCCCCAGCCGCGAGTGGCCATATTCATGCCGCCAACATCCATGTGGTGAACCATCAAACCTGAAAAGGCGACCAGTTTCTCCTCATGGAAAATGGGGGCGAAAGCCAAGTAGTCATTGGTGTGGGTTGAGCCCAGCGATCCGCCTCCGGCGTATGGGTCGTTGGTCAGCACCACATCCCCGGGGTGCCACTCCGAGGCGGGCAGAAAGTGTTGAAGCACGGTTTTTAGGCAGATGCCGACTGTATTGAGCTGTATTGGCGGGCCGGCTTCTTCTGCTAGCAAGTGGCCTTCCGCGTCGAGGATGGAGGCCGAGCAGTCTTCCATTTCCTTGATGATGAAGGAGTTTGCGGAGCGTATCATCCGGCGCGTGATCCGCTGCGCAACGGCGCGCAGCCCATTACGGACGATCTCCATAGTCACCGGGTCGGCCCGGTTTGCATTTGAGGTTGAGAGATGATTCATGACGACGAATATCCGGTATGGAAGAAGAGGGAGTTACAGCGCGCGCATATGGAGGCAGAAGTTCGAGTCCAAACGGGCTGTCCAGTTCGGCGGCATGAAGACGGTTGAGCCGGGATACTCGATAACGGCCGGCGCATCGACGGTCTGGCCCGGCAGCATCTCAGAGAAGCGATACACCGGTAGTGCGCGGACGTCATTCAGGCCCAGTACGACTTCCCGTGTGCCTGCTGGAACAGCCGGAGTGGGGTTGATCTCGGGCTGGGCAAGCCATGGATCCGTAGAAATACAGCCCAGTGCCGTTACCCGGACATTGACCAGTTGGACCGGCCGCTTGTTTAAGTGATAGCCATAGACGCGCTCATGCAGTGCGTGGAAGCGAGCTTGCGTTCCCGCAAAGCCGTCAGCAAGATCCTGTTCCGTCAGTGAGACGCTCAATTCATAATTTTGACCTTGATAACGCAGATCCAGCGAGTAGCTAAAGATGCCGTCCTTTTCTTCCACGCCGTCATTGGTCAGCGCCTCCACCGCTTGCCCGCGAAGCTCCTCCAATAATGGGCGGATTTCGACGGCGACATCAGGAGCTAACGCGCACACGTGCGAACGCGCGAAGTCATGACGAATGTCCGCACATAGCAAGCCAGTCGCTGATAAATTCCCCGGCGCCGGTGGAATCAAAATGCTGGAAATATTCAAGGCCTCTGCCAAGCGGGCGGCGTGTAGTCCGCCGGCGCCGCCGAATGCCACCAAGGTGTAGTCGCGGGGATCAACTCCCTTCTCTACGGAAACCAGACGAACTGCGTCTGCCATGTTGGCCTCGGTGATTGACAGAATTCCGAGTGCGGTCTGAGCGCGAGACAAGCCGAGCTGACCGGCCAGTGCGTCGAGCGCTTGGTTTGATAATTCAGGGTAGAGCTTGCGCTTACCAGCCAGAAAATAGTCGTCGTTCAGTCGACCGCACGCCAAGTTTGCGTCGGTCACAGTCGGTTGTGTTCCTCCTTGGCCATAGCAGGCCGGTCCCGGAACGGAGCCGGCACTACGGGGCCCTACTCGCATGGCCTTGTCGCCTTCTACCCATCCGAGCGATCCACCTCCTGCGCCGATGGTGACCATGTCCAACGTTGGAATCAATACCGGGTTGCCACCCACGTTACTCCGGTTGGTCAAAGGAAGGACACCGTTGGTGATAAGGGAAATATCCGTACTGGTGCCTCCCATGTCCAGCGTCACCAGATTACGAATGCCGCATCGCCGCCCTAACGCAGCCGCCCCTACGATTCCCCCCATGACACCCGAATGAGTGACGGCGGCGGGTTGAGCCGCCGAGCGTTCGAAGGTTGAAACGCCGCCGTTGGCGCGCATTATGTAGCGAATGCTGCGGGCGCCTTCATCTTCCAGTGCTTTGGTCAGCCGCGCCAGATGCGCTTCGATCGGTTTCTTGATGAAAGCCGAGACGCAGGTGGTGCTGGTGCGTTCATATTCTCGGAATTCGCGTGCTACATCGCTCGACAGCGAAATGTCAATGTCGGGGTAGTGTGCTTGCGCAATCTCCCGGATGCGTCGTTCGTGTATTGGGTTGGCATAGGCATGCAGCAAGCAGACCGCCACAGTGCTGATACCCTGTTCAATAAACTGACGGAAAGCGGTGTGCACGCCGTCTTCATCAAGCCGGGTCAAGATTTCGCCAGTGTGCGTGATGCGTTCCGTTACCTCAAGGCGCAAATGGCGTGGGACAAGCGGCGTATTTGGTCGCCAATGAATGTCATATACATCGGGCTTTCGCGAGGCTCTTGCGATCTGTAGCACGTCACGGAATCCACGGGTTGTAATCAAGCCAATATGGGCTTCGGTTCCTTCTACGATAAGATTCGTGGCAAAAGTGCTGGCATAAAAAAAACGATCGACCTGGGAAATTGGAATGTTGGCCAGTTGGGTGATCTGCTTAACGCCATCTACAATTCCCAGGCTGATGTCTTTCGGAGTAGTCGGCACCTTCATAGTGAGGATACGCGTATCGTCTGTGAGCACTACGTCCGTATGAGTTCCTCCGGTGTCGACCGCGACCGACACAGTTGGTCGGGATAAGGAAAAAGAGTGTTGAGTTGCCATGGTCTGCCTATGCAGTTCGGTGACTTGAAAATCGTGTCGGTTCAGAATCGATCGGGTCTGTATGGGGTTGGATCAACTGGCGGAGCAGCATCGTTGATCAACGCGGTAACCAGTTGAGCGGTCATGGGTGACGCCATCACGCCGCTATGGCCATGCCCGAAGGCGTAAAGTACGTTCGGTGCCCGTGCAGACGGGCCAATAATAGGAAGACAATCCGGTGTCGACGGCCGTGAGCCCATCCAGAACTCGGCTCCTTCGACGTTCAGGTCTGGATACATCGCACGGGCGTGCATCAATAGCGACCGGGCCCGTTCAGGCCGCATGGGGGCGTCCGGGTCTGAAATTTCGACCGTACCTCCGATACGCACGCCGTTCTCCATCGGAGCCAGGCCGAACATGTGGTCGCGGTTGCTGATTTTTAGAGCCGGCCGTACACCCGGGTCGGGCAGCATGACGTGGTAGCCACGCTCGGCCTGGAGTAGTACATGGTCACCCAATTGGGCGGCGAACGTCTTGCCACGGATGCCGGTAGCGATCACCATGCGTTCAGCGAGATTGCTACCCTGAGAACACTGGACGCCAATGACCTTGCCGTCCTTCCAAACTGGGCCCTGCACATCGTCTCGAATGACGGCGCCACCAATGGCAACGAACATGTCTACGATGGTCTGTGTGAGACGCAGCGGATTTACGGTGTGTCCGTTGTTGGGAAACAGCAGGCCATTGCAATATGACGGATGGAGATTAGGATCTATTTCCTGTACTTGGCGGCCCTGCAACGGAACCACTTGTACTCCCATGGTCTCGCGAATCGTGCGGGACAGGGTTTCCGTGGGACCCGCCTTCGGCGTCTTCCAAACATAGACTGATCCGCCGCGCTCTATCAGACCGGCGGCTTTTTCGCCTAGCATGGATTCATATAGGTCGATGCAGGGGCCATGCAATGCGCGCATCGCGCGAGCGTTGTGCCATACTTTGTCGAGCTTGCTTTGCCGCAGCCACTCAAACAGCCACGGCAGAGACTTTGGGAGGTGGCGCCAATCTACAAAGAGAGGCCCGTTCGGATCGGCGAACCAGCGCGGAATGCGCTTCATCATTCCAGGAAGTGCAAACGGCACACAGAAGTCCGGGCTCAGGGCTCCGCCATTCCCGTACGAACATTGCATGCCCGGCTCATCCCGCTCGATCAATGTTACGGCGTGTCCGGATCGCCGCAATTGCAGTGCACTGAGCGCACCGATGATGCCGGCGCCGACTACTAGGATTTTCATAAAGAGGATTTCCTTATCCTGCTTGTAGAGAGGCGCTGATTCGGCCGGCGGCACGCAGGACCTGTGTCCGATGAGAGTCCCAGGATTCCATCATCCGTTGGGTGGGGCCGAACGTACACAAGCCCGCTACGACCCGATTCGATTCGCCCCTGATTGGCGCACTAATACCGGACACGCCCAACTTGTGTGTGTCGCTCAGCTCCGCATAGCCAAGCTCGCGTACACGGGCAAGTTGTTCACGCAAGCGTACGAGGTCGATCTCCGTTTTTGGCGTTACCTGAGTGAGGGGCTGGGAAGTCAAATATTGTTCAAGCTGTTCTTGTGGCCAATCCGCCAAGAGAACCTGCCCAATGGTGGTGGCGTATGCATAGCGTTCCTTGGACAAGTCAGCGTCGTACCGTAGGGGTTCGTCGCTGATGACCTTGTCCAGGTACTGGACCATGTTGCGCCCGTTCAATGCTCCGATAAACACCGATTCACGGATCAATCCGGACAGTTCCACCATGATTGGATGGGCTACCCGCAACAAGCGGGCGTATGGCCCTCCAACCCAGCCTGATATCCGGTAGCGCTCTGCCAAGCGATAGCCTGCCGGGCTGTCTTCGACGTAGCCGCGAGAAATAAGAGTATTGAGCAAAGCGAAAGTGCTGCTCTTTGGCATGTTGAGCTGCCGCGCTACTTCTGAAAGCTTGAGCTCGGTACTTGTCGAGCTGAAGAGCTCCAACAAATCCAATACACGCAATGCAGATTTCACGCCTGTGGTGTCTTGTGTTCTCATATGTGAACAGTGGTTATGTATGTGTACATTTTAAAAGCGCCTGTTTGAGGCGGATATAGGGAGTTGCGCTTATAGGGTATACCCCTGGTTGGACTCCAGCGCTGTGCGCCAGGAAGTCGCAGAATATAGCTTCTCAAGTAATGACTAATGGATATGTGGGAGCCGCTTGCATCGGCAGTGCGGCGCGCCCCACAGCGCGGTCTGGCGATCTCGTTCTGGATTGACGACCATCTTTCGTGCATGTAATATGTCCAACAACCTACAACTGGGCCGAGAAAGGAGTGAGTTTTGAAACCGCTGCAACGATTTACTGTGCTGGATTTGACCCGTGTCCGTTCCGGGCCCGCCGCCGTGCGGCAGTTCGCCGACTGGGGCGCGAACGTGATCAAGATCGAAGAGCCCGGCGTCGCCGCCGACGACAAACCGGGCGGCTCCGCGCAGTTTGCCGACTATCAGAACACGCACCGGAACAAGCGCAGCATCACCTTGAACCTGAAGCACCCCAAGGGCAAGGCCTTGTTCATGGAACTGGTCAAGAACGCCGACGTGGTGGTCGAAAACTACCGGCCCAGCGTGAAGCACAAGCTGGGCATAGACTATGAATCCCTCAAGGCGGTCAACCCGCGCATCGTCTACGCCAGCGTCTCGGGCTTCGGCCAGGACGGCCCTTATGTGGACAGGCCGGGGCTGGACCAGATCGCCCAGGGCATCAGCGGGCTCATGTCCGTCACCGGCGAGCCCGGCCGCGGGCCCATGCGCGCCGGGATTCCCGTAGCCGACCTGACGGCGGGCCTGTTCTGCGCCATCGGCATACTCATCGCCCTGCTCGAGCGCGAACAATCCGGCGAAGGGCAATGGGTGCAGACCTCATTGCTGCAGGCCGGCCTGTGGATGATGGACTTCCAGGCCATGCGCTGGCTGATGAACCGCGAAGTGCCCGGCCAAAGCGGCAACGACCATCCCACCAGCAGCCCCACCGGCGTATTCCCGACGCGCAACGGGCACATGAACATCGCGGCCATGGGCAACGACATCTTCATGCGTCTGTGCAAAGTCATCGGGGCCGAGGAACTGCTCACGGACGAGCGCTTCCTGACCGTGCCTTTGCGCGCCAAGAACCGGCCGGCCCTGAATGCCGCCATTGCCGACAAGACGCGGCTGAAAGACACCGAAGAATGGATAGCCTTGATGAACGAGCAGGGCGTGCCTTGCGGGCCCATTCTTTCAATGGACCAGACCTTCGAAAACGAACAGGTGCGCCACCTGAAAATGGCGGCGCCCCTGGCCCATCCCAAGCTGGGGGAAATCAGCGTGGTGGGGCAGGCGGTCAAGTTCAGCCGTTCTGAATTCGGCGACCTGACGCCGGCGCCAGAACGGGGCGAGCACAATGGCGCCGTCTACACGGAACTGGGAATCGGCCCGGAAGACCTGGAGCGCCTGCGGCAAGAGGGAGTGATATAAGACAGGCTACTTTTTCATGAACCGGAGCCTGGTTTCCCATGTTTACAGCCTTTGATCGTCCCGACAATCTTCCCGACGCCATTGCCCGCCAGATCCGGCTGAAGATTCTTTCAGCCGAATTCCAGGAAGGGCAGAAGCTGCCGACGGAGTTCGAACTCGCCGAGTCGTTCCAGGTCAGCCGGAACGTCGTCCGCGAGGCGATCGCGCGGCTCAAGCTCAACGGCCTGGTGGAAACCCGGCGCGGCGTGGGCACCTTCGTCGCCGGCAACGTCAATGCGCGCAAATTCGAGGTCATCGCCGACGATTTGCTGGACGCGGGCCAGCTCAGGCACGTGTATCAGCTGCGCCTGGAAATCGAAGCCGGCGCGGCGGCGCTGGCTGCCGAGCACCGGACGGCGCGGCAGCTCAAGACGCTGGAAGCGGCGCTGCGCGAGACGGACAAGGCGGGGGGAGACTGGGAGCGGGGAGCCGAGGCCGCCCTCCGGTTCCACATGGCGGTGACCCAGTGCTCCAACAATCCCTATTTCATCCGCTTGATGGAGCACCTGAGTTACGTGTTCCACAACGCCGTGCGGACGCTGCGGTACAGGACGACGGGCACGGAACGCATCGGGCACGTCGAAAAAGAGCATCACGAAATCTTCGACGCGATCCGCGACCGGGACGCCCAGAAGGCGCGCCTGGCGATGCGCCACCACCTGAGCAACGGCATGGAACGATACGAATACTTGAACAAGAAGGATTAGCATGACAAGAGAACGCTTATTCCAGGGGCGCATCACCGACCAGCTGATGGTCGAGCGCGAAGGGCGCACGGGCTGGATCACCTTCAACGATCCGGCGAAACACAATGCCGTGTCCTTCGACATGTGGGCGGGGATACCGATAGCGCTGCAGGCCTTCGAAGAGGATCCGGAGATATTCTCCGTAGTGCTCACCGGAGCCGGGGACAAGGCCTTCGTCAGCGGCGCGAACATCTCCCAATTCGAAAAATTGCGCACGGGCGCCAACGCCGTCGAGGAGTACGAAGTCGTCGCCGAGTCGGCCCAGATGGCCATCCAGAATTTCAGCAAGCCGCTGATCGCACGGATCGACGGCTACTGCATCGGAGGCGGGCTGAACATCGCGCTGTGCTGCGACATCCGCCTGGCCAGCGAGGATTCGGTGTTCTCCATCCCCGCCGCCAGGCTGGGGCTGGGCTACCGCTTCACCGCCATCCAGAACCTGGTGCGGGCCGCCGGCATGGCGAACGCGCTGGAAATCTTCGTCACCGCGTCCAAGTACACGGCGCGCGAGGCACAAGAGCGGAATCTGATCCACGCCGTTGCCGCCAAGGCCGACCTGGACGGTGTGGTGGACGCCTACCTGAAGAAAATCAATGCCAATGCGCCGCTGACGGTGGCGGCGGGGAAGAAGATGATCCGCAGCTTGTCGGACCGCCTGGTCGAGATCGACATGGCGGAAATGAAATCGCTGGTCCTGCAGTGCTTTGAAAGCGAGGACTACAAAGAAGGAAAGCTTGCATTTTCACAGAAGCGGCAGCCCGAGTTCAAAGGCCGCTGATTCACCAACAACGTTAGACGAAAGGAAAGGAAGAGATGAAAACTGGCAAACTGCTGCTGTGCGCGGCCGTGTCCGCTACGATGATGGGCGCGGCTCCCGCTTACGCCGCCTATCCCGATCAGCCCTTGCGCATCGTCGTCGGCTATGCCGCCGGCGGAACCACCGACATCCTCGCCCGGGCCCTGGGCGAGCAGCTGGCCGAAGAACTGGGCACTTCGGTGGTCATCGAGAACAAGCCGGGGGCGGCGGGCAGCATCGCCGCCGCATATGTGCAGAACGCCAAGCCCGACGGCTACACCGTGTTCATCGCGACGGTGTCCAGCCACGGCATGAACCCGGCGCTGTACAACAAGCTGAACTACGATCCCGTCAAAGGCTTCGCGCCCATATCGATGCTGGCGTCCATACCCCTGGTGCTGGTCACGGATCCCAAGCTGAAATTCAAGTCGGTCGCCGAACTGGTCGAGACGGCCAGGGCCAAGCCGGGCGTCCTGAACTATTCATCCAGCGGCAACGGCTCGCCGGTGCACATCGCCGGCGCCATGTTCGCCGACCAGGCCAAGCTCGACATCGTGCACGTGCCCTACAAAGGCGGCGCGCCCGCCAACATGGCGGTCATGAGCGGCGATGCCCAGTTCACGTTCGCCACCCTGCCCGCCGCCCTGCCGCAAGTGAAGGGCGGCAAGCTGGACGCCCTGGCCGTCACGACCAAGCAGCGCTCCACCGAGCTGCCTGAAGTGCCGACGATGGCCGAAGACAAGAACTTCACGGGCTATGAAATCAACACCTGGAACGCCCTGCTGGCGCCGGCCGGCACGCCCGACGACGTGATCCAGGTCCTCAACAAGGCGGTCACCAAAGTCATGGGCGCGGGCAAGCTGCAGGAAAGCTTCCGCCGCGAAGGCGCGCTGCCCCAAAGCAGCACGCCCGAGGAGCTCAAGGCCTTCATCGACCAGCAGTTGAAGTACTGGCATGACGTCGTCAAGAAGCTCAACATCCACTTGAGCTGACGCGTGGGGTCCGGCCCTCCGGAATCCCTAAAACTGATGGCTCGCATGCAGCCCGGCCGTCCAGTTGCGGCCGGGCGCGGGCTCGTAATACCGGCCGAAGCCCGCATTGATGATGGCGGCGCCGGCATAACGCTTGTCCAGCACGTTGTCCACGCGGGCGTAGGCGTTGATTTCCCACTGCTGGAAGCGCCATAGGTACCCCGCATGCACCGCGGTCGTAAAATAGCCGGGCGCGGCGCTGTCATTGCTGTCGTTCACATAGATCTTGCTGAGATAGCGGCCTTCTATCCCGGCGCGCCAGCCCTGGGGCGGCGCCCAGCTGATGGAGGCATGGAGCGCATGCCTGGCGATGCCCGGAATGCGATTGCCTGAAGGAATCAGGTTGGCGGGCGTCTCGCTGCCGGCATAAAAGCTGTCTCGGTACTTCGCATCGAGCCAGGTATAGGCCAGCGCCCCCTGCCAATGCCGCGCCAGCTCGCCTTGCCAGCTCAATTCGAAGCCCTTGCGCAACGTGCGGCCCGCATTGCGGAACGTGCTTCGTCCGCCCAGCGAGTCGGCGGCAACGATTTCATCCCGGGTGCGCGTCTGGAACAGCGCCGCGGTCAGCAAGCTGTTTCCGATGCGGGCTTTCGCCCCGACCTCGACGCTGGTGTTGACTGAAGGCCGGAGCGCCGTATTCAAGCCGGCCAGCCCGTCGCTTCTGTACGAAAGCTCGTTGAAGGTGGGCGTTTCGAAGCCGCGGCCCACCGTTGCATACAGGCTCAGGTCTTCGGTGGCCTGATAGCGCAAGGCAGCCATGGGCAAGGCCTTCCGGTAGCGCAGCGAACCGCTGTCGTCCCGATTGCCCTCCTGCACATAGTGATCGTCGGAGCGGAAGCTGACGGTGCTGTAGCGCAGCCCCAGGTCCAGCGTCCATCTATCCGTGAACGCCCACGATGCTTGCGCATAGGGGTCGATGTTCCAGAGATCGTTGGTTTCATCGCGGCGCAGCCGGCCCTTCACGCCCAATTGCTGCGCGCCGCCGGCGTCGACGAAGTTTTCATACCCCCGGCGATCTTCGCGCAGCACGTCGTAGGCGACGCCGCCGATCAGTGTCAGCGGGCGTCCCGCCAATTGCAGGGTTGAAGTCCAGCGCGCATCCAGGCCGCCATAATTGCGTTCCAGGTCGATGACGCCGCCCGAGTGGCTGGGCGGCCTTTGCGTGGAGACCGGAATCGCCTGGAATTGCTCGGTCTTTCTTTGACCGTAATAAGCCGTCAGGCGAAGCGCGTTGTCGGCGCCGATGCGGCGCTCGTAGACCAGCCCGCCTTGCGTCTGCTTCACCGTCTTGCGCGTGTCGAACAGCAGCGCATTGGGCGCGGCGCTGCGGGGCGCGTCCATGAGCTCATCGTATTGCAGTCCTTGCGGGTCTTGCGCCCGGACGTGCACGCTGTTCAGGATCACGGTCAGTTTGCTGTCTTCGCCCAGCGCGACGCCCAGCTTGGCGTTGCCCAGATTCTTGCGGGCGGAGCCATGGTCGCGGTAGCCGTCGGTGGAATAGCGATTGAGGCTCACCATATAGTCCAGTGCACCCGGGCCTGCGCCGGTTGCGCCGCCGGCCTTCAGGCCGTAGCGGCGCTGGCCGTCGCTGCCGGCCGTGAAGCTTGAAACGATGCGCGGGGGGCCTTCGCCGCTTTCGGTGAATACTTGTATGACGCCGCCGGACGAATTGCCGTACAGCGCGGAAAAAGGGCCTCTCAAGACCTCGACGCGCTCCGCGGAAGAAAGGTCGATGTTGGACGTCTGCCCCTGACCATCCGGCATGGTGGCGGGTATGCCGTCCACGTACAGGCGAATGCCCCGCACGCCGAAGGTGGAGCGCGAACCGAAACCGCGTATCGACAGCTGCAGGTCCTGGGCGTAGTTTTCACGGTTCTGGGCCAGCACGCCCGGTATGGCGCCCAGGCTCTCCGAAAGATTCACCTGCATCCGGCCGTCGCGCAAAGCGTCCCCTTCGATGATGCCGACGGAGGCCGGCGCCTCGAACAGGGGCTGGGCCCTTTGCGTGCTGGTGACGATCACGGGCGCGAGCTGGGCCACGCCTTGCGGGCTCACCCCCTCGGCGGCATGCGCGGCGGCCGGCAGGGCAAGCAGCAGGCTCAGGCGCAGCCGGCTTCGATAGGGCGCAACGGGAGTCATGGGGCCTCGCAAGATTGTCTTGGTTCCATCGGTGTTCTGTCGTGATTCTATGTCGGGTCGCGCGCCCACCAGCAATTCGGGTTCCCATGCACGTAAAATCCTGGAGACGCATATCGGGAAGCATGAAACATGAATTCGAATTCGGCTTGGGTGGTGTTTGCGCTCGGCTCGGCATTCTTTGCCGCCCTGACCGCGGTTTTCGGCAAGCTGGGCGTGACCGGCATGAATTCCAACTTGGCGACCTTCATCCGCACGCTGGTCATACTCGTGGTCATCGCGGGCATCGTCTCCATGCGCAGCGAATGGGAGAAGCCGGCCAACGTCCCGCTGAGCGGCTGGGTCTACCTGACGCTCTCGGGAATCGCCACGGGCCTGTCGTGGCTGTGCTATTACCGGGCGCTGCAGCTGGGGCCGGTCGCCAAAGTCGCGCCGGTGGACAAGCTCAGCGTGGCATTGGCCATTGTCCTGGGCGTGATCTTCCTGGGCGAGGCACTGACGTGGCCCATCGCGATCGGCGGCCTGCTGATACTGGCCGGGTCGATCGTGATCATTGCGTTCTAGCTTTCCGCCGGCACGTTGACGGGCCCTAAGGCCGGGCCGACAGGCCCAGGACATTGCGCTCGGTCTGCCTGCGCAGGCGCTCGATGAACGCGAAGACCAGGGGGTTGGCCGGCGATGCCGTCCAGGAAAGGAAAATCTGCCGCGTGACTTCGCGGTCGGCCAGGGGAATTTTCACCAGCGTCGGATGCTGTATGGTCAGCGCGGTGGAATGCGCGACGATGGCGGCGCCCACCCCCTGCGCCAGCATGCTTTCCAGGGCGGTGATGGTGTTCACCTGGATATAGGGCAGGGAGCGCGTCAGCAGGCTTGCGCTGACCGCGTGGTTGTCCGTCAGATTGACGATGGTGGTGTCGGTGAAATCGTCCAGGGTCAGGTAGTCGCGGCCGGCGCGCGCGTCGTCTTTGCGCACGACCGCCCAGAATTGTTCGGAGAACAGGCATTCGGACTTGATGTCCGGCCCATTGACGGGGCGCGAACAAAGCGCGACGTCGCATTTCTTGCCGCTGAGCAGCGTCGAGCACGCCGACGAGTCGCCGTCCAGCACGGAAAGCTGCGCATGGGGGTGGGTTTTCGACAGCTCGGCCAGCACCGGAGATATGACGTCCTGCAACAGCGACGGCAGGCAGGCGACGCGCAGCTGCGGCTTGTCATGCCGGTCCGGGGGGCTGATGCGGTCGATGACGTCTTGCAGGATCTGGACGGCGTGGCGCGCGCCCACCAGGAATTCCGCGCCGGCGGCCGTCAGCTCGATCTGTTTTTGCGCGTTCGACCGTAAAACCAGCTGGACCCCGAGCTTCGATTCGAGCTGCTTCAGCTGGATGCTCAGCGCGGGTTGAGACAAGGAGCATTTTTCCGCGGCTTCCTTCAGGGACTTGCTGCCCGCCAGCCATATGAAGTTTCGGAGTTCCCTGGTCGATAGCGCGGGAAGTCTCATCGGAGGTCTCTTTTAAAAGTCAAATTTCGCAATAAACAAAGTAAAAATCGGCGCGGCGGGCCACTTCTACAATGAATTCATAACGATCATCTAGGAGACCAGCATGCTACCCAAGGCAACCCCGCGGCCCGCCCTTCTTCTGGCCAAGCTTGCTTTTGCCGCCGCTGCGGCGGCCATTTCCATTATGCCAACATCCGCGGCCGCGTCGGCGGGATTTCCCGACAAGCCGGTCCGGCTCGTGCTGGGCTTCCCGCCGGGCGGCGGCGTGGACGTCGCCGCCCGCGCCTTGGGCAATGTGCTGGGCGAAGAGCTCGGCCAGCCGGTGGTGATAGAAAACATCCCCGGGGCCGGCGGCAACATCGCCACGGACCGCGTGGCCAAGTCCCCGGGCGACGGCTACACATTATTGTTCGGCAGCATCGCGCTGTCCATCAATCCGGCCTTGTACAAGTCGCTGACCTTCGATCCGCTCAAGCAGCTGCGCGCCGTTGCATGGGTCTCCACATCGCCGTACGTTTTGCTAGCGAATGCGCAATCCGGCATCGACGACGTGCAGGAGCTCATAGCGCAGGTGAAGTCGGGCAAGGAAATCGACTATGCCAGCGCGGGCAACGGCTCGGGCTCCCACTTGTTCATGCAGCAGTTCGCCGACCTGGCCGGCATCAAGATGACTCACATACCCTACCGCGGCGCGGCGCCCGCCATGAACGACGTGCTGGGCAACCAGGTTCCGGTGGTGTTCGACAGCATCATGACGACGCTGCCGCACATCAAGGCCGGCAAGGTAAAGGCCTTGGGCCTGAGCTCCGTCAAGAAATCGGTGGTGGCGCCCGACATCCCCTCGCTGGACGAACTGGGCATCAAGGGCATGGATTCGACGAGCTGGTTCATCGTCTTCGCCCCGGCGGCCACGCCCGACGACATCGTCCTCAAGCTGGAGCGCTCGATCAACAAGGCCTTGTCGCGGCCCGAGCTCAAGCAGCGCTTCGCCGATATGGGCGCCGAAGTGGTCGCCGGCGGCTCGGCCGAGGCGCAGCGCTTCTATCAGAGCGAAGTCGCGAAATGGGCGAAAGTCGTCAGCGCGACGGGCGTGCAGCTGGATTGACCATGCCGCATCTCACTTTGGAAGTATCCGGAAATCTCGCGCCCTGGGCCGACGCGATGCTCGACGCCGTCACGGACGCCTGCCTGCATAGCGGGCACTTCGAGCAGGCCGTCCTGATGGGCCGGGTGGTGGTCCACGAACGATTCCGGGTGCGCCAGCAAGGCATGGCGGCTTTTGTGAATCTCGGCCTGCGAATCAGGCAGGGCCGCAGCGAAGACGCCAGGGCGGACCTGGCGCGCCGGCTGGCGCAGGCCATACGGCAGGTGGCGCAAGACGGGCGGCTGAGCCCGCGTACTTGCATCACCTGCGAGATCCATGAGGTCGACACACGGACCCGGGCGCTGATTTTTGCGGGAGACGATTGATGGCAACCATACACGCGATACCGCTCGCCAAGATTCTGGGGCGGGCCGAGAAAACCAAGTTCACGTACCTGAAGGGCTTTGGCCAGAACGTGGAGTTCGGCTATTACGCATGGCTCGTGCAGGACGGCGACCACAACATTCTGGTGGATGCGGGGGCGACCGCCGTCCAGGCCGTCGAGTCCTGGGGCCGGCCGCCCGATACCGTGCAGCATGTGCAGACCCTGCAAGAGGGCCTGGCCGCGCATGGCCTGACGGTCGACGACATAGACATCGTCATTCTGACCCATCTGCACATGGATCACGTCGCCTACATACACGACCTGAAGAGGGCGAGGAAAATCGTCCAGCGCATCGAATGGGAATTCGGCTCGAAGCCGCAGCCCATAGACAAATACTACGACCACACCTTCATCGCAGGCCTGGAGTTCGAGCAAATCGAAGGGGACAGGCGGATCACCGAGAACGTGGGCGTGCTGTTCACCCCGGGGCACACGCCTGGCGGCCAGTCGGTATGGGTGCGCGGCCCGCGGGGCGTGGGGATCATCACCGGCTTTTGCTGCATACAGGAGAACTTCGGATCCTGCCCCTGCGGCTCGCCGGAGCACGACCTCACCATCCCCGGCATCCATCAGAATTCCATGGACGCCTACAACAGCATGGTCAAGGTATGGCAGGCCGCCGACTTCATCGTCGCGAACCACGACGCGAAATACATCACTGAAAGCGAGGTAGCTTAGGAAATGGACATCAACAAGGCCAAAGCGCTGTTGAGCAGCGTCTATGGGGACGTCGAATGGGTCGACGTATTGTGCCGCTACAGCCCCAAGAAGGCCGTGGGCCTTGCCTATGTGGCGGAAGGCATCTTCAACCGATCCGTGCTGCCGGAGAAGGTCAAGCATTTCATCTTGCTCGTGATCTATCTTTCCCAGGGCAGGGCGGATTTGGTCAAGCTGCATGCCCAACTGGCAAGAAGCGCCGGCGCCAGCGACGCCGAGCTGATCGAGACGCTGGAGGTCTTCCTGCCTTCGCGCGGCGTGCACATGTTCAGCGAAGGGCTGCGCCTGATCGGCGTCGACGCGCAAACGCTGCCCGCGCCGGAAGACGCCGATGCGGCGCACGAACCCGTCGACGTCGTCGACATGCTGGCCTACTTCGAAAGCGTGCTGCATGGGCTGCCGCCCTTCGTGACGCTGTTGGCCGAGCACAAGCCGGAGCTCCTGCAGGGCTATTACGTGCTGCGCAGCGAGAACCTGCGCGAAGGCGTCCTGCTGCATAAATACAAGGAGCTGTTGCTCGTGGCCCTCAATACCTCGGAGCGCTATACCGAGGGCGCGCGCATACACGTGGTCAATGCCATGGAGAACGGCGCGTCGGCCGAAGAGGTCGTGGACGCCATGACGACCGCGATACTGTCGGGCGGCGTGCCCGGCTGGATCGAGGGCAGCAAGGCATTCGTGGCGGGCAGCCAGGCCGTGGCGGTCGCCGCGTAGCCCCTCGGCCGGCCGTGGAAAGGCGCCGCCATGCGCGGCGGGCCGCCTAGCGCAGCAGCGCCTCCAGCGCCGCCAGCTGATCGTCGAGCGGAAGGCCGGCGTTCAAGACGGGCACCCGGCCGTCCACGACGGCGTCGGGCCGTTTCAATGCCGACACATAGCTTTCCCAGTGGGCGATCTTCCATGCGTCGCGCGGATCGGCGCGGTCGACGATGCGCTGCCTGCGGACTTCGAGCGGCAGCTCCAGCCATACGTGACGCAGGCGCGTGGCCGGCGGCAAGCCCAGCGCCTGGCAGGAGAACAGCGCGGACGAAGCCAGTTCGCGGCTCCATGGCGCCGGGAACACCACGTTCAGCCCGGACTCCAGCTGGTCCCTGGCGACGCGCAGCGTGCTGGCATATTCCAGGTCGCGCACTTTCGCCTTGAACAAGGGGCTGTCGCGATCGTCCGGACTTTGCCCCAGCGCCTGCAAAAACGGGCCGGACCAGCATTCGCTGACCACGTCCTTGTCGAGCACGCACCAGCATCGCCCGTGTTCCCGCTGCCTGCGGATGAAATGGCTGGTAAGAAAGGATTTGCCTGTGCCGGCGTGGCCGAGGATGAATAATGCGGTGGTGTTGCTCAAGGTGATGGCTCGGATACGTGTGAATATCTAATAGTACTGAAGGATTCACTAACTTCCATCAAAGATACATACTTGAGCCATGCCTGCAACCAGGAGATCCACAATGAACGACATGGCTTTCACCGCCGGCGAGCATGAACGCATGCCGGCTTTCTACATTCCTCACGGCGCCGGGCCTTGTTTTTTCATGGACTGGCAGCCCGCCGGCACATGGGACCGGATGGCCGGCTTTCTAAAGGGCCTGGCGGACACCCTGCCCGCCCGGCCGCGCGCCGTCGTGCTGATCTCGGCGCATTGGCTGGAACCGCAATTCAGCGTCACCGGGCGCGCCCAGCCACCGCTGATCTACGACTACTACGGCTTCCCGCCGCACACCTACCAGCTGTCCTATCCCGCCCCGGGCGCTCCGGGACTGGCGTCTATGATCGCGCAGCGGCTGGAACGGCATGGCGTGGACGCCAAAGTGGACCACGAACGCGGCTTCGACCATGGCGTATTCATTCCGCTGAAACTGGTCTTCCCCGACGCGGACGTTCCGGTGGTTCAACTGTCCTTGCGGCACGGCCTGGACCCCGCCGCCCATCTCGCAGCGGGCAGGGCGCTGACGGCGCTGCGCGACGAAGGCGTGCTCATCCTGGGCAGCGGCATGAGCTTCCACAACATGCGCGGCTATGGCGACCCGCGATACACGCCCGTCTCGGCCGAGTTCGACCGCTGGCTGACCCAGGCGGTGGAAAGCGAACCGGCGCAGCGCGACGCCTTGCTGCAAGCCTGGACGCAGGCACCCCATGCGCGCGACTGCCACCCCGTGGGTGGCGAAGAGCACCTGATCCCATTGATGGCGGTCGCCGGCGCCGCGGGGGATTCCCGGGGCCGGAAGGTTTATTCAGAGCAGGTCATGGAAACCACGATATCGGCGTATCGGTTTGGTTGAAGTCCGGTAGCCGCATACCGCTCCGGGGCTTGCGCCGCATGCGGCGGCGCGCGCTCACAGGCTCCGGTTCTCCCCACAACACAGAAGCGCGATCCATCCAGTCATGCTGCGGCGCAGTATTGACCGTAGGCGGATATCCCTGTAGATTTTTAAAAATGAGATGACATTTCATTTTCAGATATTCGGGAGACACGGTCAGATGCTACCTTCGTTTTGTTCTTCAACACGCAGCTTCCAAGGCAGGCCCGCCGCAGAGGTCATGGCCTCCGAGCTGCAGCGCTTCAACGCCAAGCGGGTGCTCTTCATCACTGATCGAGGGGTGCATGCGGCAGGGCTTACCCGCCCGCTCGAAGCGGCGGTGCCGCAAGGGTGCCGGCTTGCCGGGGTGTATTCGGAAGTCATGCAGGATCCAACCGCGCAGCTCATGGACGAACTTGGCAACCGCTGCCGGGACGAAGGCATCGACGCGCTGGTGGCCATCGGCGGCGGTGCGGCGCTGGACGCGGCCAAGGGCGCGGGCCTGGTGGCGAGCCACGGCGGTTCCATTCTGGACTTGGTCGGCGAAGACAAGGTCCAGCGCCCGCCGATCACGCTCCTTTGCATTCCGACCACCGCCGGTACCGGCAGTGAAGTGAGCTGGCACATCTCGGTGAACGACACGGAGCGCCACTTGAAGGTAACGGTGCGCTCGCCCTTGGCGGTTGCGACGACTGCCATTCTCGACCCCCAGATGGTCGCGTCGGTGCCGCCTGCGGTGGCCGCGGCGGCCGGCATGGACGCGCTCACCCATTTGCTCGAGTCATATGTCGGTAACGTCGGGCGCTGGGAAATGACCGACGCGCTGAATTTGCATGGAATCCAGCTGGTGGGCGACTCCATGCTGCCTTACTGGAAGAATCGCGGCGACGAGCGCCATGCGCGCAGCATGCAAATCGCCTCGTGCATCGGCGGGCTGGCGCTCTCGCATAGCCGCACAGGCATCGTGCACCAGATGGCCCGCCCGCTGGGCGCCAAGTTCCACGTTCCTCATGGCATGGCCAACGCGGTGCTGCTCCCATGGTGCCTGGCGGTGACCGCGACGCGCGATCCCGTGCGTTTTGCCCGCATAGCACGGGCTCTTGATTCGTCCGCGCCGGAGGACGACGCCGCGGCCGCGGCGGGGCTCGCCGACACGGTGCACCGCATGAACAAAACCATGCGGGTTCCAAGCTCGCTCGCCGCCTTCGGCGTCAAAGAGGCCGAGCTGGAAGACCTGGCCGTGGACGCGCTCCAGGGCAAGCCCGCTGTCACCAACCCCTGCGCCGTGTCGCTCGAAGAAGTGGTCGGCATTTATCGCAACGCGCTCAAAGGAGAGGCTCATGGATAAGCGCGCAATTGTGCTGCACCCCAAGGACAACGTCGCCACCGCGATCGTCGATTTGGAAAAGGGCGACACGCTCCGGCTTGCCGGCAAGGGGGATCTGGCGGCGATCGAGCCGATTCCCTTCGGGCACAAAGTCGCCCTGATGCCGATACCGGCGGGGCAGCCGGTCATCAAGTACGGCGAAAGCATAGGCTTGGCCGCCGGCGACATCCAGCTGGGCGCCTGTGTCCATGTCCACAACATCGAAAGCCAGCGAGGCCGGGGCGACCGGGCCGGAAAGGAGGCGTAAATGGAAAACTCGACCTTCATGGGCTATCGCCGTGAAAACGGCACCGTTGGAATCCGCAATCACGTGGCCATACTCGCGGTGATGGACAACGTCAATGGCATCGTGCGGAACCTGGGGCGGCTGATCAAGGGCACGGTGCCGATTCCCGTCTGGTACGGGCGCGGGCAGTTTGGTGAAGACGACGCGCTCTTTCGGCGCACTCAGGTGGGGTTGGCGACCAATCCCAACATTGCCTCGGTGCTCGTCATCAGCCTGGAAAGAGTATCGGCCGGCAAGGTTGCGGCCGCCATCGCCGAAAAAGGCGTGCCGGTTGAACACCTTTCCGTGCAAGACACAGGCGGCACGATCGAGACCATCGCCCAGAGCATGCGCATCCTTCAAAGAATGGTGCGCGAGGCCAGCCGGCAGCGGCGCGTGGCCGTCCCTCTGTCCGCACTCACCCTTGGGGTCGAGTGCGGCGGAACCGACACCACGTCCGGGATCGCCTCGAACCCCGCGCTGGGCTTTGTCGCCGACCGCGTCGTTGCGGCCGGCGGCACCGTGTTTCTTACCGAAACCTCCGAATGGATGGGCGCCGAGCAAGTATTGGCGGCGAGAGCCGTCAACGAGTCCGTCGCCGCGGACATCTGGAAGGCGACCGGGCGCATCGAGGCCGATGCCCGTGCCAGGGGCGTGGACATCCGGGGCGCCAACCCCGTTCCCGACAACATCCGGGGCGGCATTTCCACACTGGAGGAAAAATCGCTGGGCGCCATCATCAAAGGCGGCACGACGCCGGTGTGCGGGGTGCTGCCATATGCCACGCCGGCGCCTTCGGCGGGGCTGTTTCTCATGGATACGGCCGCGCCCGCCGCCGAATCGATGACCGGGATCGCCGCCGGGGGCGCGCAGCTCATCATTTTCTCGACCGGGCAAATGAACATCATGGGCTGCACGGTTGCGCCCACGATCAAGGTGACCGCGAACCCGCGCACCGCCGCGCGCCTGTCCGACAACGTGGACGTCGACGTTTCGGCCATGCTCGCCGGCGAGACGCTGGGCGAGGCCGGCGGGCGGCTCTTTGAGTTCGCCAGAGAGGTATGCGAAGGCGCCCTGACCTCGGCCGAGATCTTTGGCGACGAGGACATCGCCATCAGCCGCATACAGCCAACCGTCTAATCACGACTCATATTTAGGAGCGATGAATGTATCAACCCAGAATGCTGATCAACGGCCAGTGGGGCGTTGGCGGTTCGGACGTCGAGCTACCGGTGCTGAACAAGTTTTCAGGCGAGACGATCGCGCGGATCCGGGAGGCCACCGCGGAGCAGGTCCAGCAAGCCGTCGATGCGGCGCAAGCAGCCTTCGAGGGCGAGGAGCTCTCTCCCCACAGGCGTTTTCAGATCCTTGAGAAGGCGAGCCGCCTCGTGCAGGAAGACGCCCAAGCCCTGGCCCGGATGCTGGTCCGGGAAGTCGGCAAGACGATTCGCGAATCACGCGCCGAAGTCAACTCCGCCGCGGCTGCGCTGCTGAACGCCGCCGAAGAAGCCAAGCGCATCGACGGGGAAACCATCCCGGTCGAGGCGAACCCGGGTTCCGAGCGCCGCTTCGCGGTGGTGATGCACACCCCGTCGGGCCCCGTATGCGCCATTACACCCTTCAACGCGCCGCTGAACCAGGCCGCGCACAAAGTGGCGGCGGCGATTGCCGCTGGAAGCCCCGTGGTGCTCAAGCCCTCCGAGCAAACCCCGATCACCGCCTATCGCCTGGCCGAGATCCTCGTCGAAGCGGGCTTGCCGGCGGGGCACCTGGCAGTCGTTTTTGGCCGCGGGCCGTCGGTGGGCGAGCAACTGCTGAAGGATCCTCGCTTCAGCCGCTACACCTTCACGGGCTCGGCGCGCACGGGCCGGCACATACTGGAGACCGTGGGGATTCGGCCCGTTGCCCTGGAGCTCGGCTCCAACGCGCCGACCATCGTCTTCCCCGATGCGGATCTCGAACAAGCCGCCCTCGCCGCGCGCGCATCCGGCTATGCGATCGCAGGCCAGGTATGCACCTCCGTGCAACGCCTGTATGTCCACGAAAGCGTCATCGATCGATTCACCGAGATCTTCGTCGACAAGGTAGGCCGGCTCAAGGTGGGAGACCCCATGGACGATGCGACCGACGTCGGGCCGGTGCTGACCGACGCGGCCGCCGAACGCGCAGAACGGCTTCTGTCCGAAGCCGTCCAGAACGGAGCCGAGGTGCTGATCGGCGGCAAGCGCGAAGGCCGCATGTTCCAGCCCACGGTGCTCGGCAACGTAAGGCGCCCCATGGCGGTCGTGTGCCAGGAAGTCTTTGCCCCGATCGTGAACATCATGCCGTTCAAAGACACCGATGAGGTGATCCGTGAAGCGAACGACAGCGAATTCGGACTGCAGGCGGGCATTTTCACCAAGGACATCAAGAACGCCTTTTATGTCGCCAAGCGCCTGCGCTACGGCGGGGTGATGATCAACGACGCCTCTCGCTATCGTGCGCCCAATCAGCCCTATGGCGGCGTCAAAGACAGCGGGATCGGCCGGGAGGGCCCGAAATACGCAATCCGCGAGCTGACGGATTTCAAGACCGTCGTGTTCAACCTGGAGTAAGACGTCCGGCAAGGGCTTCCGGTCCAGCCGAGGCCGGGACCCGTTTCCGGAGAGCAAAAAAAGCCGTGCCTTGTCCACCACCAAACGATGATAGAAGGAGACACACAATGAAAATGAAATGGCTTGCCGCGGCCATGCTTGCCGCCGGCGCTCAATTGGTAAGCTCCGCGCACGCGCAAGGAAGCTACCCGGGCAAATCGATAAAGATACTCGTCCCGTTCTCGCCCGGCTCCCTGGTCGACACGATCGCCCGGCTCTACTCGGACAAGCTTTCTGAACGCCTGGGGCAGCCTGTCGTAGTGGAGAACAAGGTCGGTTCCGGAGGAATCATCGCGACCCGGACCTTGCTGCAAGCGCCGGCGGATGGCTACACCTTGCAGATGGTGTCTTCGTCCCATGCCATCAACGCCACCTTATACAAAGACCTGCCCTACGATACGGCCAACGACCTTTCCTGTGTCGGGCTCGTTGCAAGTTCCCCAACCGTCATCTCCATCTCGCCCAGTCTCAAGATCACCAGCGTGAAGGATTTCGTGGAGCATGTAAAGAAGAGGCCTGGGAAGATGAACTATGGTTCCGGCGGCATCGGCACGGCGGCGCACCTGGCCGGAGAATATTTCGTCAGCCGTACCGGCACCGAGATGGTGCACGTTCCCTATAAAGGCGTTCAGGAGGCCGTGATGGAGATCATCGGTGGGCGCATCGACCTCGCCTTTCCGCCGGTCAGCATAGCCATGCCGCAGATGCAGGCGGGCAAGCTCACGGGCCTGGCCGTCACGGGCGCCGAGCGCTCGCCTTTATTGCCCGACACCCCTACGGCCCAGGAGGCGGGCCTGGAAGGCTTCGAATACCAGATCTGGTATGCGCTTCTGGCGCCCAAGCGAACCCCGGAGCCGGTCATGCAGCGCCTGGCCACCGAGCTCAAGGCGGTGAGCGCGCTGCCCGAGATCCGCGAAAAGCTCGTCGCCCAGGGCATCACCCCAAGAGACCCCGTATTGGGCGAGTGCGACGACTACATCAAGGCACAGATCGCGGAACAGGGAGAGCTGGTGAAGGCCAGCGGCGCGACGGCGAAATAAGCGGGCCGGCCCTGGCCATGGGTCAGACGTTGCCCAACCGCCTGGAGAGCCCGGCCGCCGCCCGGGTGACCAGCGCCGAGAAGCGTTGAATATTTTCTTCGGTGAAGCGGGATTCCGGCCCTGAAATGGTCAAGGCCGCCACGACTTCGCCCGCGTGATTCCGCACCGGCGCGCCCACGCCGGCCGCGCCGGGCGTTTGTTCCGCAATGGTCGAGCAATAGCCATGCTCGCGAATGAAGCGCACTTGCTCATGCAGCCTGCCGGGGTCGGATATCGGCGTGCCGGCTTGCGCGCGCATCGCGATGTATGCGGAAATTTCTTCATCGCTCAGATCGGCCATGAGCGATTTCATCGATGCGCCGGCGTGCAGAGGAACCCTGCGTCCGAGCGGCGTGTGCATGCGTACGCTGTGCTCGCCATCGACCTTGGCGATAAAGACCCCGCAGTCCCCGTCGCGAATGGACAAATGAGCCGTCTCGCCCGATTCTTCCGCAAGCTCTTTAAGAAAAGGCATCGCGCGCGAAGGCAAGTCCAGGCGCTGCGATACCAGGTGGCCGAGCTCCAGCAGCTTCAAGCCCAGCTGGTAGCGCCGGCTTTCCGCGTCGTATTCGATGAAGCGCAATTCCTCTAGCGTCGACAGCAGGCGAAAGGCCGTGCTATGCGGAAGATTCGCTTCCTTCGCCACTTCGGCAGCGGTCCATTCGCGCTTTCCCTTGCTCAGGATATCTAGCAGCCCCAGGGTTTTTTTTGCGGTTTCCGACGTTGGGGTGAGTTTCTGGTTGGTTCTCATTTGTAGTGCGGCGATCAGGCGACTGGACCGGAAGGTGATGGGCTGATCAATGTAAGAGTTGGGAAATAACGGCGATATCGTTTGGTGTCCCGGGTAAGCAAGGGAATGGCCAATACCGCGGCATGCGCGCCGATGAAGAAATCAGGCAAGACGCCGGTTTCTCTTTCCGCTTCGCCGCGATACCTGCGAAAGGCCTTGCCGGCCAGGAAAAGCGCGCTGGCCGGAATGCGCTCGACCAGCAGGCCCATTTTTGCAATGGTGTCGTCCAGCGCCTCGATGTGGTCATAGCCGACGGACCATTCGGCGTACACCACATCATTGATCAACAATGGGCCCTGGATGCTGACCGACTCCAGCTGCTGGATGGACCAGTCGGCCCAGTTTGGATCGTCTGTCACCACATCCAGCAAGATACTGGTGTCGATCAGCGTGGTCATCGTCATTCATCCGCTGAGCGGGTGAGCTTCATGATCTGATCGGTGGTCATGCCGCATTTGGCCGCCCCCCTGAATTGCCTGAAGCTGCTTCTGGAAGCCGCGCTCGCGGCTCCGGGCTGTAAATACACCCGCCCGTCGCTGGCGATTTCGAAGCTGACTTCGGCGCCGGGGCATAGCCCAAGCAGATCACGCACAGGTTTGGGAATGGTGACTTGCCCTTTGGCGGTGAGCGTAGACATGGCATGCTCCTTGTAATACCTGGATTTTAGCAGGTATTACTTTGTGCGAGCCCGCCTACGCGGCCCTGTCAGCCGGGGGCGACCACGCCCGCCTGCTGATAGATATGCTTGATTTCCAGAAAATCGTTGAGCGCGTCGTAGCCGTGCAGGCGCCCCAGGCCGCTGCGGCGATAGCCGCCCGTTTCGGCTTCGGCAAACAGTTTGTTGTGGTCGTTGATCCATACCGTGCCATTGCGCAGGGCCCTGGCCACGCGCATGGCGCGGGCGCCGTCGCGCGTCCAGATGCTGGCCGCCAGGCCATATTCGCTATGGTTCGCCCGCCTGACGGCTTCGGACTCATCCTCGAAGGATTCCATCACCAGCAAGGGCCCGAAAATTTCTTCCTGGATGAAGAAGGCGCCGCTATCCTGGTGTGCGACCAGAGCGGGATTCATGAAGAAACCCTGCGGGAGCGACTGCGGGCGACCGCCGGGCAGCAGCACCTCGTCAGCGATGTCCAAGGTCCTGGATACGCACTCCTGGACCTGCGCATGGGCGCGCTCGTCGATCAGGGGGCCCATGTGCACACCGGCCTCGTCGCCCGGCCCGACCTTCAGGGCGCGCAAGGCCTGGGTCAGGGCTTGCTTCATCTCGCCGAACTTGCTGGCGTGCACCAGAACGCGCCGGGCGGCCGTGCATTGCTGCCCGGAGGTGATCGTCGCGGCCGCGGCCAGCAGCCCCGCGGTCTTCGCGATGTCCGCGTCGTCGAAAACCAGGCAGGCCGCCTTGCCGCCGAGTTCCAGCGACAGGCGCTTCATCGTCGGCGCGGCGGCCGCCATGATGCGCTGCCCCGTGGCGTTGGAGCCTGTGAAACTCAATACGTCGACCAAGGGGGACGTCACCAGGGCCTGCGCCACTTCATGCCCGGTTTCGGAAACGACGTTGATCACTCCGGGCGGCAGTGCGGCGATTTCGGAGAGCGGCCTGAGCACGGCCGCGTTGATCAGCGCCGTCTGCGGTGCCGGCTTGATGACGGTCGTGCACCCCGCCGCCAGCGCGGGCGTCAACGAGCGGATCAGCAGCACGACGGGAGAGTTCCAGGGCACGATGATGCCGACGACGCCGGCCGGCTCTTTGAGCATGGTGGAGTATTCGCCGGGCGATACCTCGAATACGTGGCCGGGCATGTAACGCGTCAGGCCCGCGTAATAGCGGATCTCGGAGATGGCGCCGGCGATTTCGCCGCGCGCCTGCGCCAACACCTTGCCGTTTTCGCGCGTGAGCAACTGGGCGAGTTCTTCGGCGCAGGACGCCAGGCGATCCGACCATTCCCACATGACTTGTTGGCGCAAGCGCGGGTTCTGCGCCCATTCGGGGCGGTTGAAGGCGGCGCTGGCCGCCTGGATGGCTGCGGATGCGTCTTCCGTGCCGCTGTCCGCCAACCGGCCTATGACTTCACCGGTCGCCGGGTTGATGCTGTCGGCCAACCGGCCGCTTTGCGCCGGACACCAACGCCCGTCGATCAAATTGTTCGCTATCGTCATGAGTCCCTCTCCCATCCTCGCATCGCTTTCGCAGTCCGGCCAGATGCCGGCGGGCGCGGCAGATTATGTCAGCGAACCACGGGATTTACCAATATCATTTATTGAAATACTCAATCAATATAAATGATGGAGGCGCGAGATATGAACATCATTATTAAATACTGCGGGATTAGGGTGTTAAATCATTAAAATTAAATCGTATGCGTTAAACCGTATCGCTAGTGATCTACCGATGTGCTTTACTCGATCGACGTAATCATCATTTATTTTGATAAATAAAATGATTGAATATTAATCAGGGGGCATGCTCCATGAGTGCCTTCCGTGGCCGTGCTCGCGGCCCGGCTGAACCGGATATCTCGTTTACTTTAGATTGCGCAAGGCGCGCTGGCAGATGCGGCGGGTGGCGTCGTCGGTGGGCATGGCTTGCAGCCATTGAGCACAAAGGCCGCGTACCCAGTCGGGCTGGTCTTTGGCGGCATCGTTGAGCCAGTTGGCGACCGAGTCCTGCACGTAGCGGGAAGGATCGTTGCGCAGTGGTGCCAAAATGGGCAGCGCCCGCCCGGGTTCGCGTTTGAGGCCGCCAATATGCGCGCACCACACGCCTCGCGGGCGCATGGCTTCGCTGGCGAAGCGGCGCAAGCGTTCGGAAGGCAAGGTTGCCCATTGAGCCAAAAGAGAGATGGACGCATCCAGTTCTTCCGCCAAGTGCGGGCGCATCGCCATCCAGGCCCATTCGCGCACGCCGAAATGTCCGTCGTCCGCCAGTGGGCGGATGGCGGCCAGCCGCGTGGAAAGAGACAGCCCGGGCTGTGCCCCGATCATGAAGCAGGCCCAGCCGCGCACGGTATCGGCGCTGTGCGCCCGGCAGGTCTCGATGCCACCTGCGCCCAACGCATCCAGCAACACGGCGCCGATGCGGCTCATGCGCTTGAGAATGCCCAGCTCGCAGGCGGAATCCACTTCTTTGAGCGCCTGGGGTGACAGGCCGGGAAAAACGGCACGCATCAGCCGGGCCTGGTCAAGAGCCAGGCACTCGGCCAAGGTGGCGCTTTGCATGGCGCCGCTAGACAAGGCTTGCAGCACGTCGGAGGGGATGGCTGAAGCGCGGGTTGCGCCTTTGCGGGCAGCCGTCATGGCGCCCTCCTGCCGAGATTGCCGGCCACTTTCTCCAGCAGGGTCGCCAATTGCTTGCGCTCCGATACGGAAAGGTTGCCATACAGGCCGGCTATCCAGCGGCCATGCTGCTCGGACACAGTCTTTGCTGCACGTTTTCCCTTGCGAGTGAGCCGTATGCACAGCGCTCGGCGGTCATTGGTGTCCGCAAGGCGCTCGATCAGTCCTTCGCGCTCGAGGCCGTCGAGCAGCCCCGTGACGGTGGCGCGGGTAACCCCCGCGTTGTCGGCCAGCGCGTTCGGCGCCAGTCCCCCGGGCGCCGCATCGAGCAGGAACAGCAGGATGAAGCGCCCTTCGGACAAACCATGCGGCGCCAGCAGCGCGGCGCAGTCCTGGTCGATTCCCGCAGCGAGCGAAAGCGTTTGGAAGCACAGGCGAATGCCTTCCACGTCGGGCATCTTGCGTCGTTGCGCTTCCTGAATGAGCGCGTTGTACTTCTGTTCGAGCTTCATAATTAGTCGCCTTATAATAAGGCGGCTAATTATATAAAAAACATGCTGTTTAGCAAAGCTTTCGCTGAGCGGAGAGAAGGTGATCTTGTCGCCGAGCTTCAGGCCCATGCGCCGCCGTATTTCCCTGGGTACGGTCACCTGCGCAATCACAGGTAACTCCTCTTGCCTTGAGGAGCAGGCACATTGGCGGCTGAAGTCTACACACCGGCTACATGGGAGTAGCAAAGCAAAACGCCAACCCTTGCGGATTGGCGTAAGTGCTTGAATTGTTTGGTGCCGGTTAACGGATTCGAACTGTTGACCTTCGCATTACAAGTGCGCTGCTCTACCAACTGAGCTAAACCGGCGAACGCATAATTCTACAGGAGTTTCCTGAATTCTGCTGTGCGGGCCCGCCGTTGCGGGCCGCGATGCTAAGCGCGAAAGCGTGCGGCGAGCTGTTCGGCGTTGCGTGCCAGCAGGGCTGCGTCCAGGCCGACGGCGGTGAAGAGGGTGCCGACTTCCATGTAGCGCCGCGCGGCGGCCTCGTCGACGGTGAGGATGCCGGGTGCCTTGCCGCAGGCGCGTATGCGGCGGATGGCGTCTTCGATGGCGCTTTGCACTTCGGGGTGCTTGGGATCGCCCGGATGCCCAAGGCTGGCCGACAGGTCGGCCGGGCCGATGAACACGCCGTCCACGCCGTCCACCTTGGCGATGTCTTCGAGCCTGTCCAGCCCTTCACGGGTTTCGACCTGCACCAGCAGGCAGAGCTGGTCTTCGCAGACTTGCATGTAGTTGTTGACCTGCCCGAAGCCGCTTGCGCGCATGACGCCGCCCACGCCGCGCATGCCGCGCGGCGGGTAGCGCATGCCCGACACCGCCTGTTCGGCTTCTTCGACGGATTGCACGTAGGGGATCAGGAGGGTTTGCGCGCCGATGTCCAGGTAGCGTTTCTGCTGGACCAGGTCGTTCCAGCTGGGGCGCACCACGGGCGATACGGGATATGGAGCGGCGGCCTGCAGTTGGCCCAGCACGGTCTGGACGTCGTTGGGGGAGTGTTCGGTGTCGAATACCAGCCAGTCGAACCCGGCGCGCGCCACGATCTCGGCGCTGTAATGGTGCGCCAATGACACCCAGAGACCTAGTTGATGCTGTCCTGCGTTGATCGCTTGCTTGAACCGGTTTACCGGGATCTGCATGGGGAGCTCCATAAGTGGGGAATGTAGCGGTCGATGATACTCGCTCCCGGCACCGGGGGCTACTTCACCACTGTGAGCCGCGGCGGCTTCGGCGGCGTGCCGTCCGGCGGGCTGGAGCCGCCGGAGCCGCTGTCCGGCACCGCCTGCGGGCCCGGCCCCGGCGCGGATGCGTCGGCGTCCGAATCGCTGCCGGGATAAGGCTGAGACTCCGCGACATCGAAGCCCATGCCCGCGCCGGTTTCCCGGGCATAGATCGCCGAAACCGCCGCCACCGGAACGTAGATCTGCTCAGTCACCCCACCGAACCGAGTCTGGAACTCGATATAGTCATTACCCAATGTCAAGCGATTGGTGGCCAGCGTGCCGATGTTCAGCGTGATCTGGCCATCGTGGATGTGCGCCGGCGGAACCACCGTGTTGGCGTCCACCGTGACCACGATGTGCGGAGTGTAGCCGTTGTCGGTGCACCACTCGTGCAATGCGCGGATCAGGTAGGGCTTGGTAGAGGACTCTTGCATGATGTTTAGCGGCGCATGACCTTTTCAGAGGGTGTCAGTGCTTCGATATAGGCGGGACGCGAAAAAATGCGCTCCGCGTACTTCTGGATGGGGGCGGCATTCTTGGGCAGCTCGATGCCGTAGTGATCCAGGCGCCACAGCAAGGGCGCGACCGCGACGTCGAGCATGGAGAATTCCTCGCCCAGCATATATTTGTTTTTTAACAGCATGGGCGCCAGCTGCGCAAGGCGGTCGCGGATGTTTTGGCGGGCCAGGTCTTGCGCCTTGGTGTCGGTGCTGGAGCGGTCTTCCAGTATCGATACGTGCACGAAGAGTTCTTTTTCGAAGTTGTACAGGAACAGGCGCGTGCGCGCGCGCATGACCGGGTCCGCCGGCATCAGCTGGGGATGCGGGAAGCGTTCGTCGATGTATTCGTTGATGATGTTCGATTCGTACAGGACCAGGTCGCGCTCGACCAGGATGGGGACCTGGCCGTAGGGGTTCATGACGGAAATATCTTCTGGCTTGTTGTACAGGTCGATGTCACGGATCTCAAAATCCATGCCTTTTTCGAACAACACAAAGCGGCAGCGTTGAGAGAACGGGCATGTCGTTCCAGAATAGAGCACCATCATATCGTGGATTCCAATCGTAGAATAAGAATAAGAGCGCGCGCCGCAAGGCGCCGCTCCGAAAAGCGAAATAGGCGTATCGCAACGCCTATTTCTTGTCCGATAGCTGGGATGCAGTGCCGGCTAGGGCGGCTACCGGTGATTATATTACCTGACGTGTTTCCAGTAGGCTGCGTTCAGGCGCCACGCGACGACCAGGAACAGGCCCAGGAAGAGCAGGATCCATACGCCCATTTGCTTGCGTTGCTGCTGTACGGGTTCGGCCATCCAGCCCAGGAAGTTCGCCAGGTCGGCCACGTTGCTGTCGAAGGCCGCGACTCGTTTGGGGTCGGCGGATTCCAGAACGGCCTTGTCCTGGGGGTTGCCGCGGTAATCGGCAAGCGGTTCGGACTTGATGTCGGCGAAGCCCTGGGTGTCGTACTTGGCGGTGGTGCGTTCCCATTGCAGGGCGCCGCCTTCTTTTTCGACCTGGTGGACGGTGACGTGGTTGAGCGAGCGCGGGCCTTCCATTTCCCAGAGCGGGTTCGGCATGCCGACGCTGGGGAAGACCAGGTTGTTCCAGCCGGTCGCCTTGGTGGTGTCGCGGTAGAAGGTGCGCAGGAAGGTGTAGACGTAATCGACGCCGGACGGGCCCATGGTGGTGGACTTGGCGCGCGCGATGACGGACAGGTCGGGGGGCGCGGCGCCGAACCACTTCTTGGCGTCCTCGGGCGTCATGGCGATTTTCATGAGGTCGCCGACCTTGTCGCCCGTGAACAGCAGGTTCTTTTTGATCTGGTCGTCGGTCAGGCCGATTTCGGCCAGCTTGTTGTAGCGCATGGAATTGGCGCTATGACAGCCCAGACAGTAGTTGACGAACAGCTTCGCGCCGTTTTGCAACGCCGCCATGTCATTGATTCGGTTCGGTGCGCTTTCCAGCTTGTAGCCACCGCCCGCGGCCAGGGCGGCGCCGCAGGTCAGTGATAAGGCAATTGCGCCTAGCAGCTTTTTAATCATGATCATTCCGTAACGTGTTAGTTGCCTTAGTGAGCGTGAAACGTGACGCGGTCAGGGACTGGCTTGAACGTGCCGATGCGGCTCCAGACAGGCATCAGGAAGAAGAAGCCCAGGTAGATCACGGTGCCGATCTGGCTCATGAGGTTGAACGTCGGATTCGGCGCTTGCGTGCCCAGGTAACCCAACACCAGGAAGTTGACGATGAAGATGGCGTACAGATACTTGTGCCAGGTGGGGCGGTAGCGGATCGACTTGACGGGGGAATGATCCAGCCACGGCAGGAAGAACAGGATCACGACGGAACCGCCCATGACGACCACGCCCCAGAACTTGGCGTCGATGACGCGCAGCAGGATGGCGACCAGGATCAGCACGGCCGGCCATACCAGGCGCCAGACGCCGCGCAGGTTGCCCTTCAGGAACAGGGCCGCGGCGGCGATGACGCAGCCGGCGATCATGACCCAGGTGAAGTCGGCCGTGGTGGCGCGCAGCATGGAATAGAACGGCGTGAAGTACCAGACCGGCGCGATGTGCGGCGGGGTCTTCAGCGGGTCGGCCGGAATGAAGTTGTTGTATTCCAGGAAGTAGCCGCCCATTTCAGGGCCGAAGAAGATGATGGCCGCGAAGACGATCAGGAAGCCGGCCACGCCCACGATGTCGTGCACCGAGTAGTAGGGGTGGAAGGGGATGCCGTCCAGCGGGCGGCCGTAGCGGTCCTTGGGGCCTCGCTTGATCTCGACGCCGTCGGGGTTGTTGGAGCCCACTTCGTGCAGCGCGATGATGTGCGCGACGACCAGGCCGATGAGCACCAGCGGCAGCGCAATGACGTGGAAGGCGAAGAAGCGGTTCAGCGTGGCGTCGGACACGACGTAGTCGCCGCGGATCCAGATGGCGAGCTCAGGGCCGATGAAGGGAATGGCCGAGAACAGGTTCACGATGACCTGGGCGCCCCAGTAGGACATCTGGCCCCAGGGCAGCAGATAGCCCATGAAGGCTTCGCCCATCAGACAGAGGAAGATGGCCACGCCGAAGATCCAGACCAGCTCGCGCGGCTTGCGGTAGGAGCCGTAGAACAGGCCGCGCAGCATGTGCAGGTACACGACCACGAAGAACATGGACGCGCCCGTGGAGTGCATGTAGCGGATCAGCCAGCCCCAGGGCACTTCGCGCATGATGTATTCGACCGATTCGAATGCCAGCTTGGCGTCGGGCTTGTAGTTCATGACCAGGAAGATGCCGGTGACGATCTGGATGACCAGAACCAGCATTGCCAGGGACCCAAAGAAATACCAGAAGTTGAAGTTCTTCGGGGCGTAGTATTCCGACATGTGGTCTTTGAACAGGGTAGTAAGCGGAAAACGCTTATCTATCCAGCCTAAAAGTCCTGTCGTTTCGACGGTTTTCTCGCCAGCCATGAAACGGCTCCTTTTTCTATCTTACGGGCGTATTGTGGATTCGGTTCGTGGGCGTTCAGCGGCGCCCTTCGGGATCAGGCCTTGTTGTTCTCGTCGACGCCGACGACGATGCGCGTGCCGTCGGCCGAGTAGGAATAAGGCGGGACCTCGAGGTTGTCGGGCGCCGGCTTGTTGCTGAACACACGGCCGGCCAGGTCGAAGGTGGAGCCATGGCATGGACAGTTGAAGCCGCCTTGCCAGTCGGCGGGCAGGCCGGGTTGCGGGCCCGCGGCCAGGGCGGGCGTGGGCGAGCAGCCCAGGTGCGTGCAGATGCCGACGCAAACGAACAGTTCGGGCTTGCGCGAGCGGTATTCGTTCTTGGCGTATTCGGGGGTGTAGCCCGGGCGGTCGGAGTGGGGGTCGGCGAGTTCCGGATCCAGGCCCTTCAGGGCAGCCAGCTGTTCGGGGGTGCGGTGCATGATCCACACGGGCTTGCCGCGCCACTCGACCGTGATCATCTGGCCGGCGGGGATGTTAGAGACGTCGACCTCGACGGGGGCGCCGGCCGCGCGAGCCTTGTCCGAAGGCGCGAAGGAACTGACGAACGGGACCGCCGTGGCCACGCCCGCGGCACCGCCCACCGCACAGGCGGTGGCCACCCACATACGGCGCGAAGGATCGGGTGGCAGGTTGGGGTCAACCGCACCGGAATCGTCGAGCTGTGTCGTAATCTGACTCATTCTAGTATCCTTATTCATGCCTCGCGTGGGGGCATACCATCAGTGATTTGGCTGTGTACTATCTTATCAACCGCGTATTATAGCGTTTGCCCGAAATAGGGTGTAACACGAAAGGAAGGCGATATGAGCAAAGCACGGGGTTTTCTGCAAGAGTTTCAAGAGTTCGCGGTCCGCGGCAACATGATCGATCTGGCGGTCGGCGTCATCATCGGCGCGGCCTTCGGCAAGATCATCGACTCCCTGGTGAAAGACATCATCATGCCCATCATCTCCTTCATCCTGGGCGGCGAGGTCGACTTCACCAATCAGTTCTGGGTGCTGCGCCTGCCCGAAGGCTACACCGGGCCCGAAACCTACGACGCCCTGACCAAGGCCGGCGCCGTGGTCCTGTCCTGGGGCAACTTCCTGACCATTTTCATCAACTTCATCCTGCTGGCCTTCGTGGTGTTCTGCCTGGTGAAGGCGGTGAACACGGCCCGCGACAAGGTCTTGCGCCGCGAACAGGCCGAGCCCGCGGCGGCGGCGCCTCCTCCGGAAGACGTCGCCCTGCTGCGCGAAATCCGCGATCTCTTGAAGAAGTGACGGGCCCGGCGACCGAATCCGGGCGGGCCGCTTCGGGTGATCAGATCGGGTTGTCGATGTCCAGGAAATCCACTCGTATCCCGAACTGCTGGGCAATGGCCTCGCCCAGCGCCTGCACCCCGTAGCGTTCCGTCGCATGGTGGCCGGCCGCGATGAACGCCGTGCCGGTTTCCCGGGCCAGGTGATACACCGGCTCCGACGCCTCGCCCGTTATGTATGCATCGGCGCCGGCTTCGATGGCGGCTTCCATCATGCCTTGGGCGCCGCCGGTGCACCAGGCGATGCGCTCGATTTTTTGTTGTGGATTTCCCACAACCAATGGACGGCGTTGTAAGGCATTGCAAATAATATTACCGAGCTCGTCCAGGTTGCGGGCGCTGCGCGAGCGGCCCATCCAGACCAGGCCGTCGCGGCCGCAAAGCACGGGCTGGCCATCGGCGCCGAGCTCGGGCTCCAGGCCCAGCACCCGCGCCAGCTGTGCGTTGTTGCCCAGCGTCGGGTGGGCGTCCAGCGGCAGGTGGTAGCCGAACAGATTCAGGTCGTGCGCCAGGGCCAGCGCCAGGCGCTTGCGCTTGGGGCCGCGCACGCGGGGGCTCTCGTTCTGCCAGAACCAGCCGTGGTGCACCAGCACGGCATCGGCTTTTCTATCGATCGCCGCCTCCAGCAGCGCCTGCGATGCCGTGACACCGGTGATAATGTGTCCGATACTGGCTTTGCCCTCGACCTGCAGTCCGTTCGGGCAGTAGTCCTTGAAGCGCGCGGCCTGCAAGGTGGCGTCGAGCCAGTCGGCCAGTTGTTGGGTGGAAACCTGTTTCATTGTTTTGCCTTTTCCTTATTGCGAGCTTATGCGTCGATTGTGGTTGCTGTTTGCCCAGACGGTGACGATATGCCTGGGTATTTTATTCATCGTGGCAACCTTGCGCCCCGACTGGCTGCACACACCGCAGCCGGCGCCGGCCACGCCACCCGCCCCGGAGCAGGGCGCGCCCTTTTCATTCGCCGCCGCCGTGGCGCAGGCCAGGCCGGCCGTGGTCAACGTCTACACCAGCAAGCACGTCAATGTGCCGGTCATCCCCATTCCCGCCGATCCCGAGCTCGAGCGTCTGTTCCGGGACATTCCCGGCTTCAGCCGCCGCAAGGAATCCACCAACCTGGGCTCGGGCGTGATCGTCCGGGAAGACGGCTACATACTCACCAACTACCACGTCATTGAAGCCGCCGACGCGATCGAGGTCGCATTGAGCGACGGCAGGCAGACCCGCGCCGCGGTGGTGGGCGCCGACCCTGAAAGCGACCTGGCGGTGCTGAAGATAGACCTGCCCGACCTGCGCGCGATCGCCTTCAACGGTTCGCACGAGGTCAGGACGGGCGACGTGGTGCTGGCCATAGGCAACCCTTTCGGCGTGGGGCAGACCACCACCATGGGCATCGTGTCGGCCTTGGGGCGCAACCGCCTGGGCATCAATATATATGAAAACTTCATCCAGACCGACGCTGCCATCAATCCCGGCAATTCCGGCGGCGCGCTCATCGACACCTCGGGGCGCCTGATCGGCATCAATACCGCCATTTATTCGGAATCCGGGGGATCGCTGGGCATCGGCTTCGCCATCCCGGCGGGCGCGGCGCAGACCATCATGGAGCAGATCATCAAGACGGGGACGGTGACCCGCGGGTGGCTGGGAATCGAGCCGCAAGACATCACCCCCGACCTGGCCCGCGCTTTCGGCTTGAAGCAGCACGACGGCGTCATCATCGCCAGTGTGTTGCGCAATGGCCCGGCGTGGCAGGCGGGGCTGCGGGTGGGCGATATCGTGCTGGCGTTGAATGGAGAGCCGGTGCGGGACGCGATCGGCTTCCTGAACCAGATCGCGCCGCTGCCGCCGTCGGAAAAGGCGAAGCTGCGCGTGGTGCGCGAAGGGCGGCGGATGGAGCTGGAAGTGCGTGTCGGGACGCGGCCGCCGATTCCGAAGCGGTGAGGGCGCCGGCCGCTGCCGCCGTCACCCGTTATCCGGATCGGACTCCAGCTCGTCGGCCGCGGCTTCCTTTACCTTCAGCATCCCCGCGACCACCACGCCGACTTCATACAGCAGGCACAAGGGCACCGCCAGCATGAATTGGCTGACCACGTCCGGCGGCGTCACCACCGCGGCGATGACGAACGCGCCGACGATGACGTACCCCCGCGCGCCGCGCAGTTTCTCGACCGTGACCATTCCGCTCTTCACCAGCAGAATCACGGCGATCGGCACTTCGAACGTCACCCCGAAAGCGACGAACATCGTGATCACGAAACTTACGTAGGCCTCGATGTCCGGCGCCGGCGTGATCGATTCCGGCGCGAAACCCGCGATGAACTGGAAGACCGTGCGGAACACCACGAAATAGCAGAACGCCATGCCCGCCAGAAACAGCAGCGTGCTGGACGCGATCAGCGGCAGCGCCAGCCGCTGCTCGTGGCGATACAGCCCGGGCGCGACGAAGGCCCAGGCCTGGTACAGGACCACCGGGAGCGCCAGCACGAAAGACGCCAGCAGCGTCACCTTGATCGGCACCATGAAAGGCGTGATCACGCCCGTGGCGATCATGCGCGTGCCTTCCGGCAGGGAGGCGAGCATGGGCTGGGCCAGCACGTCGTAGATGGCGGACGGCCCCGGGTAGATGAACAGAATGACGAACACGGCCAAGACCGCGCTGACCGCGCGCAGCAGGCGCGAGCGCAGTTCGACCAGGTGCGAGATGAAGGTGTCTTGGGAAGCTTCTTGTGTCACGTGGGAGCCCCCGGTTTGTCTTTGGTGTCTGGGCCGGCCGTGCCGGCCGGCTGGATGTCGGCGCCTGCGCTGGGCGCGGCCGCGCCATTGCCGGCGGGAAGGGTGGCTGGCGCGGCCGCGGGCTTGGCGGGTTCGGCGGCCGGCGCCGCGGTCGTTTCCGGGCCGCTCATCTGGGCCCGGGCCGAGTCGACCAGGGACTCGACCGAGGCGGATGCCTCTTTCAAGGCCTGCTCGGCCTCGGACAGAGGCTGCCGCAGGCTGTCGGAGGCTTCCTGCATGGACGACTTGACCGACTTGGCCGCTTCCTCCATTTGGCCCTTCAGGTTGTTGAGCTCGTCCAGGTCCATCTCGCGTTGGATGTCGGACTTGACATCGCTGACGTAGCGCTGAGCGCGGCCGACCAGGTGGCCGATGGTTCTGGCCACCTTGGGCAGGCGTTCGGGCCCGATGACGATCAGCGCGATCACGCCGATCAGCATAAGTTCACTAAAGCTGACGTCAAACATGGGTAAAGGATTCGCTTGAAAGAATAGGGTTAACGGAGCTCGGAGCGGCCATCAGCCCTGTTTTCAGGCGTCTTTCTTTTCCTTCGCCTGGACGTCGATGGTGTCGTCGCTTTGCACGCGCTGCGTCACCGTGGCGGGCGCGTCTTTTTCCTCGTTGGCGTCCTTCATGCCCTTCTTGAAGCCTTTCACCGCTCCGCCCAGGTCTTCGCCGATGTTGCGGATTTTCTTGGTGCCGAATACCAGCGCCACGATGACCAGGACGATAAGCCAATGCCAAATGCTGAAACTACCCATGATAAGTCTCCGTTAAGCAGCGGGTGCTGCGCGTTTGTTCCAGGGGCGCGGGCCGCCCAGGATGTGCATGTGCAGGTGGGCGACTTCCTGCCCGCCTTCCGTTCCGTTGTTGAACACCACCCTGAACCCGCCTTCGGGTCCGGGCGTGCAGCCGTTGTCACGCGCCAGCGCGGGCGCCAGGGTGACCATTCTACCCAGCCAGGCCGCGTCGCTTTCCTGGACCTCCTGCAAGGAAACGACGTGGCGCTTGGGGATGAGCAGCAAGTGTACGGGAGCGGCGGGATTTATGTCGTGGAAAGCGAAGAAATCGTCGTCCTCGTAGACTTTGCGGGAAGGGATTTCCCCCTTGGCGATCTTGCAGAAGATGCAGTTGTCACTCATGAGCTGTTCTCGGCTGATTACGGTTGGGGCCGGCCGGCTTTTTCGGCCAGCCCGGAAATGCCTTCGCGCCGTTCCAGTTCGGCCAGCACTTGTTCCGGGCGCAGCCCATAATAGGCCAGCGCGACCATGCTGTGGAACCAGAGGTCGGCCGTTTCGGCCACGATGCGTTCGGGCGTGTTGTCTTTGGCCGCCATGACGAGTTCGGTGGCTTCCTCGCCGATCTTCTTCAAGAAGGCGTCGGGACCCCGCGCCAGCAGCTTGGCGGTGTAGGAGCTGGACGGGTCGCCGCCGTTCGCGGGCAGGCGCGATTCCAGGGTGTCGGCCAGGCGGGCCAGGAAATTCCGGGTGTCGGCTCGTGTCATTTGTAGATCTGTTCCGGGTCTTTGAGCACGGGGTCCGTGACGGCCCAGGAGGCGGTGTCGCCGATGCCGTCCAGGCGCCGGAAGAAGCAGCTCTGGCGGCCCGTATGGCAAGCGATGCCGCCTTCCTGGCGCACCTTCAGGAGGATGACGTCGCCGTCGCAGTCCAGGCGGATTTCGTGGACGATCTGCACATGCCCGGATTCCTCGCCCTTGCGCCACAGGCGCCGGCGCGAGCGCGACCAGTACACGGCGCGGCCGGTGGCCACGGTTTCCCGCAGGGCCTCGGCGTTCATCCAGGCCACCATGAGTATCGCGCCCGTTTGCTCGTCTTGCGCAATGGCGGGCGCCAGCCCGTTCTCGTCGAAAGTGATGGCATCGAGCCAGAGGGGCGCGGTCATGATTGCAAGCGTACCTTGATGCCTTGGGCCGCCATGAATTCCTTGGCCTGCCGCACGGTGTATTCGCCGTAGTGGAAAATGCTGGCGGCCAGCACCGCGCTCGCGCGGCCGGTGGTGACGCCGTCGGCCAGGTGCTGCAGGTTGCCGACGCCGCCGGAGGCGATGACCGGCACCGGCACGGCGTCGGCGACGGCGCGGGTGAGTTCCAGGTCGAAGCCCGATTTGGTGCCGTCGCGGTCCATGCTGGTCAGCAGCAGTTCGCCGGCGCCGTACTCGGCCATTTTGCGGGCCCATTCGACGGCGTCGATGCCGGTGGCCTTGCGGCCGCCATGGGTGAAGATTTCCCATTTTGGCGCTTCGCCCGCCGCCGACACGCGCCGGGCGTCGAGCGCGACCACGATGCACTGCGAACCGTGGTAGCCGGCCGCCTCGCGCACGAGCTCCGGGTTGGCGACGGCCGCGCTGTTGATCGACACCTTGTCGGCGCCGGCGTTCAGCAGGCGCTGGATGTCGGCGACCTGCCGCACGCCGCCGCCCACCGTGAGCGGTATGAAGACCTGGCTGGCGACGGCTTCGATGATGGGCAGGATCAGGTCGCGGTCGTCGCTGGTGGCGGTGATGTCCAGGAAGGTGAGTTCGTCGGCGCCCTGCTCGTTATAGCGCTGGGCGATCTCGATGGGGTCGCCCGCGTCGACCAGGTCGACGAAGTTGACGCCCTTCACGACGCGGCCCGCCGTGACGTCCAGGCAGGGAATGATGCGGCGGGTCAGTTCGGAATCGGTACCGGGGGGGGAAACGGAATTCATGTCGCTCCAAGTTGGTCCGCCATTTCCTGGGCGGCGGCGAAATCCAGGGTGCCTTCATAGAGGCTGCGCCCCAGGATGGCGCCCTCGACGCCTTCGCTTTCAACGGCGCAAAGGGCTTCGATGTCTTTCAGGTCGGTGACGCCGCCCGAGGCGATGATGGGGATGGTGACGTGTTGCGCGAGCTTGACCGTGGCTTCGATGTTGACGCCGGACAGCATGCCGTCGCGGCCGATGTCGGTGTAGACGATGGCCTCGCAGCCGTAGTCTTCGAATTTGCGGGCAAGGTCGAAGACGTCGTGGCGGGTGAGCTTGCTCCAGCCGTCGGTGGCCACCTTGCCGTCGCGGGCGTCCAGCCCCACGATGATGTTGCCGGGAAAGGCGCTGCATGCATCGCGCAGGAAGCCGGGATCCTTGACGGCGGCGGTGCCGATGATGACGTAGCTGATGCCGGCGTCCAGGTAGCGTTCTATGGTGTCCAGATCGCGGATGCCGCCGCCGATCTGCACCGGGATGTCGTCGGCCACCGCGCTGATGATGGACTTGATGGCCGCTTCGTTCTTGGGCTTGCCCGCCACGGCGCCGTTGAGGTCGACGAGATGCAGGCGGCGCGCGCCCTGGTCCAGCCATTGTGTGGCCATGGCGGCCGGGTCATCGGAAAAAATAGTTGCGTCGTTCAGGTCGCCCTGGCGCAATCGCACGCAACGCCCGTCTTTGAGATCTATGGCGGGTATGAGTAACATGATGTTATGGATTCCAATCAACGAAATTCCGATAGAGCCGCAAGCCATGGCCGGCGCTTTTCTCGGGATGGAACTGTACTGCAAAAATGTTAGCCGCTGCTACTGCGCAGGTAAAGCGCATGCCATAGTGACTTACCCCAACAGTAATTTCGGGGTCGTCGGGCTGGGCGTAGTAGCTGTGCACGAAATAGAAATGCGTGCCGTCGGGTATGCCGGACCACAGCGGATGGGCGCGCGTCTGGCGCACGCGGTTCCAGCCCATGTGGGGAATCTTCAGCAGTTCGCGCCCCGCATCGCCGGCTTCGGAGGCGTATTGCGGCCCCGCGAAGCGCTTCACGCGGCCGGGGAAGATGTCCAGGCACCGCACATTGCCTTCCTCGCTTTCCGAGAACAGCATTTGCTCGCCCACGCAGACGCCCAGCAGAGGCTTGGCGCGCGCGGCGCGCAGGACGGCGTCGCGCAGGCCGGAGCGGTCCAGCGTGCGCATGCAGTCGGGCATGGCGCCCTGGCCCGGAAACACCACGCGATCGGCGCGATCGATGCCTTGCGGCGTGTTGCAGATTTCGATGTTCGCATCCGGCGCGGCGGCCCGCAGGGCGCGCGCGACCGAATGGAAATTGCCCATGCCATAGTCGACGATGGCGATATTGTTCACGGTGTGCACCCGTTGGGGGATGGAAAAGGTTTGTGCGCCGGCCGCCTTACAGTACGCCCTTGGTCGAGGGCACCACGCCCGCGTTGCGGGGGTCGGCTTCCGTGGCCATGCGCAGCGCGCGCCCGAAGGCCTTGAACACGGTCTCGCATTGGTGGTGCGAGTTTTCGCCGCGCAGGTTGTCGATGTGCAGGGTGACCAGGGCGTGGTTGACGAAACCCTGGAAGAATTCGCGCGCCAGGTCGACGTCGAAGCGCCCGATGTGCGACCGTGTGAAAGGAATGTGGTAGTACAGGCCGGGCCGCCCGGAGAAGTCGACCACCACGCGCGACAGGGCTTCGTCCAGCGGCACGTAGGAATGCCCGTAGCGGCGCAGGCCGGCCTTGTCGCCCACGGCCGCGGCGAAGGCCTGGCCCAGGGTGATGCCGACGTCTTCCACGGTGTGGTGGTCGTCGATGTGGGTGTCGCCGTCGCAGTGGATGTCCAGGTCGATCAGGCCATGGCGGGCGATCTGGTCCAGCATGTGGTCCAGGAAAGGCACGCCCGTGTTGATGGTCTGGCGGCCGGTGCCGTCCAGGTTGATCGAAACGCGCACGCGCGTTTCGTTGGTGTTTCGGGTGATGTCGGCGGTACGCATGGTGTTCAAGCAGTCGATACGGTGGGATTCAGGCGGTATTCGGCGCTGGCGGCGTGGGCTTGCAGGCCTTCGCCGTAGGCCAGCTTGGCGGCGACGCGGCCCAGCGTTTGCGCACCGCTTTCTGAAATGTGGATGAGGCTGGAGCGCTTCTGGAAATCATACACGCCCAGGGGAGACGAAAAGCGGGCGGTGCGCGAGGTGGGCAAAACGTGGTTTGGCCCGGCGCAGTAGTCGCCCAGGGATTCGGAGCTGTAGCGCCCCAGGAAGATGGCGCCGGCGTGGCGGATCTTGTCGGCCCATTGCCCCGGCTGCTCGGTGGAGATCTCCAGGTGTTCGGGAGCGATGTAGTTGGCGATTTCGCAGGCCTCGTCCAGGCTGCGCACGTGGATCAGGGCGCCGCGCCCGCCCAGGCTGGCGCGGATGATGTCGGCGCGCGGCATGGTGGGCAGCAGGCGGTCGATGGCGGCCTGGACTTCGTCCAGGTAGCCGGCGTCGGGGCAGAGCAGAATGGCCTGGGCCAGTTCGTCGTGCTCGGCCTGCGAGAAGAGGTCCATGGCGATCCAGTCGGCCGGCGTGGTGCCGTCGCAGATGACCAGGATTTCGCTGGGCCCGGCGATCATGTCTATGCCCACGGTGCCGAACACGCGGCGCTTGGCCGCGGCCACATAGGCGTTGCCGGGGCCGACGATCTTGTCGACGGGGTCGATGCTTTGCGTGCCATAGGCCAGCGCGCCCACGGCTTGCGCGCCGCCCATGCCCCAGACGCGGTCCACGCCGCCGATGGCGGCCGCCGCGAGCACGATGGGGTTGCGCACGCCGTCGGGCGTGGGCGTGACCATGACGACTTCGGGCACGCCCGCCACCTTGGCGGGAATGGCGTTCATGAGCACGGACGACGGGTAGGCCGCCTTGCCGCCCGGCACGTACAGGCCCACGCGGTCGAGCGGGGTGACTTTCTGGCCCAGGACGGTGCCGTCGGGCTCGGTGTAGGTCCAGGTCTGGCTGCGCTGGTGTTCGTGGTAGCGGCGCACGCGTTCGGCCGCGGTTTCCAGGGCGGCGCGCTGGTCGCTGGGCAGGGCGTCCAGGGCGGCCTGCCATTCGCGCCTGTCGATTTCCAGTTCGGGCACGGAGGCGGCCGCCACGCGGTCGTAGCGCCGGGTGTAGTCCAGCACGGCCGCGTCGCCGCGCTGGCGCACGTCGTGCAAGATGGCCGCCGTGGCGTGCTCGATGGATTCGTCCTGAGAGGCGTCGAAGGCCAGCAGCGTGCGCAGGCTGGACTGAAAGTCATCGGATAGGGTGCTCAGGCGCTTGATCGAAGGCATATTGCGGAACAAGAAAAAATCGTTTTATAACAATGCAGTGTACCGTAAGCGGCGGCCCTAGGCTTGCGCTTGCGATGCCTGCGCGAACGCGTCGAGCAGCGGCTGCAGCTTGGCCGCGCGGGTTTTCAGCGACGCCTGGTTCACGATCAGGCGCGAAGATATCTGCGCGACCTCTTCGACGGCGACCAGGTTGTTGGCCTTGAGCGTCCCGCCGGTGGAGACCAGGTCGACGATGGCGTCCGCCAGGCCGACCAGCGGGGCGAGCTCCATCGACCCGTACAGCTTGATGATATCCACATAGACCCCTTTCGCCGCGAAGTGTTCCCTGGCCGCCTGCACATATTTGGTGGCGACGCGCAGGCGCGAGCCCTGGTGCACGGCGGCTTCGTAGTCGAAGCCGCGCCGCACGGCCACGCACAGGCGGCAGCGGGCGATGTTCAGGTCTATGGGCTGGTACAGCCCGCCCGGATGCTGGGCGGCGTGTTCGTACAGGACGTCCTTGCCCGCGATGCCGAAATCGGCCGCGCCGTACTGCACGTAGGTGGGCACGTCGGACGCGCGCACGATGATCAGCTGCAGGTCGGGACTGCTGGTGGGCAGGATCAGCTTGCGCGAGGACTCGGGGCTTTCCGCGACCTCCACGCCGGCGGCGGCCAGCAGCGGCATGGTTTCGTCGAAGATGCGGCCCTTGGACAGGGCGAGCGTCAGGGGTTTGTCGAGGCTGGCAGGGCTCATGCGGCTTCCCGTGTGATGCGTTGGATGTCGGCGCCCACGGAGCGCAGTTTTTCTTCCATGCGCTCGTAGCCGCGGTCCAGGTGGTAGATGCGTTCGACGGTGGTGCGGCCGTAGCCGGCCAGGCCCGCGATGACCAGGCTGGCCGAGGCGCGCAGGTCGGTCGCCATCACGGTCGCGCCCGACAGGTTGGGCACGCCGGTCACGACCGCGGTGTGGCCGTCGATGTCGATCCGGGCGCCCATCCGGCACAGCTCCTGCACGTGCATGTAGCGGTTCTCGAAGATGTTCTCGACGATGACGGCGGTGCCGTCCGCGATGGTGTTCAGGGCCATCATCTGCGCCTGCATGTCGGTCGGGAAGCCGGGGTATTCGCTGGTGCGCACGCCCGTGGCGCGCGGGCGGCGGTTCATGCAGGCGCGCACCCAGTCGGGGCCGGTCTCGATCTCCAGGCCGGCGTCGCGCAGCTTGTCCAGCGTGGCGCCCATGGTCTGGGGGGCGGCCTGCCTGAGCATGATCTCGCCGCCGGCGGCGCCCACCGCGCACAGGAAGGTGCCGGCCTCGATGCGGTCGGCGACGATCCGGTGGCTGGCGCCGTGCAGGCGGTCGACGCCGTCGATGACGATGCGGTCGGTGCCGTGGCCCTGGATGCGGGCGCCCATCTTGATCAGGAGCTCGGCCAGGTCGGCGACCTCGGGCTCGCGCGCGGCGTTTTCCAGCACCGTGCGCCCGTCGGCGAGGACGGCGGCCATCATCAGGTTTTCCGTGCCGGTCACCGTGACCATGTCCGTGAGTATCGACGTGCCTTTCAGGCGCTTGGCCTTGGCCACCACGAAGCCGTGTTCGATGCGGATGTCCGCGCCCATGGCCGCCAGGCCCTTGATGTGCTGGTCCACCGGGCGCTGGCCGATGGCGCAGCCGCCCGGCAGGCTGACGCGGGCCTCGCCGTAGCGCGCCAGCAGCGGCCCGAGCACCAGGATGGAGGCGCGCATGGTCTTGACCAGCTCGTAGGGCGCTTCCAGGCTGTGCACGCCGGCGGCGCAGAGTTCGACCGTGCCGTCCGCGGCGCGGTCGTGGCGCACGCCCATCTGGCTCAGCAGGCGCAGCGTGGTGCCGATGTCGTTCAGGCGCGGCACGTTGTGCAGGGCGATGGCGTCGTCCGTGAGCAGCGAGGCGCACAGAATGGGCAGGGCGGCGTTCTTGGCCCCGGATATGGCGATCTCGCCGTTCAGGCGATTGCCGCCCTGGATCTGGAGTTTATCCATTCGGATTGGCCTTGTATTCTTCCGGGGTCAGGGTGCGCATGGACAAGGCGTGGATCTCGGCCCTCATGCGGTCGCCCAGCGCGGCATAGACCAGCTGGTGCCGTGCGATCAGGCGCTTGCCCGCGAAGGCGGGGCTGACGATCAGGGCGTCGAAGTGAGCGCCGTCGCCCTGGACCTCGATGTGCTCGCACTCGAGATGGTCGGCGATGTATTGGCGTACTTGTTCTGGGGTGGGCAGCATGGCCATGGCAGTCAGTTCCGGAGTTTATAGCCGCTCGCCAGCAGGCGCAGCGCAAAGATGGACAGTACGGCGAACGAGGCCGCGACGACCGCCAGGCTGTGCCAGGGCGAGACGTCGGACACCGAGAAGAAGCCGTAGCGGAAGCCGTCTATGGTGTACAGGACGGGATTCCATCGTGACACGGCCTGCCAGAAGGGCGGCAGGCTGTGTATGGAGTAGAACACGCCGGACAAAAAGGTGGCCGGCATGATCAGGAAATTCTGGAAAGCCGCGAGCTGGTCGAATTTTTCGGACCAGAGCCCGGCGATCAGGCCCAGCGTGCCCATGATGCCGCAGGAAAGCACCGCGAAGCACAGCACCCAGAAGGGATGCCGGACGGGCAGGTCGATGAAAAACAGCGCCACCAGCCAGATACAGGCGCCCACGCACAGCCCGCGGGCGATGGACGCCAGGATGTAGGCGCCGAAGATCTCGCGGTGCGAGAGCGGCGGCAGCAGGATGAACACCAGGTTGCCCGTGATGCGGCTCTGGATCAGCGACGACGAGGGATTCGCGAATGCGTTCTGCAGCATGCTCATCATCATCAGGCCGGGGATCAGGAACGAGGTATAGGGCACCGAGCCGTATACCTGCACTCGCCCCTCCAGCACGTGCGCGAAGATCAGCAGGTACAGCAGGGCCGTCAGGACGGGCGCGGCGATCGTCTGGAACGCCACTTTCCAGAAGCGCAGCAATTCCTTGCGCAGCAGGGTCGGGAAGCCGGAGCCCATGTCGTCGCGCGGCTTGATGACGGGGCGGGCGCTCATGCCGTCACCCCCAGGAATTCGTCGTCGTGCATGATGCGCACGAAGGCGTCTTCCAGGTGGGCGCCGCCCACCCGCGCCAGCAGCGCCTGCGTGGTGTCCAGGGCCACGACCCGGCCGCTCTTGAGCATGGCGATGCGGCCGCACAGGGCTTCGGCCTCTTCCAGATAATGCGTGGTCAGCAGGATGGTGTGGCCTTCCCGGTTCAGCCGGGCGATGAATTCCCACAGGGTGCGCCGCAGGTCGACGTCGACCCCGGCCGTGGGCTCGTCCAGGATGATGACCGGCGGCCGGTGCACCAGCGCCTGCGCGACCAGCACGCGGCGTTTCATGCCGCCGGACAGCGCGCGCATATTGGTGTCGCCCTTGTCGAGCAGGCCCAGGTTGGTCAGGATTTCGTCGATCCAGTCGTCGTTGTTGCGCAGGCCGAAGTAGCCGGATTGCAGCCGCAGGGTTTCCCGCACCGTGAAGAAGGGGTCGTAGACGATTTCCTGGGGTACCACGCCCAGCGAGCGGCGCGAGCGCTTGAAGTCGGCCACCACGTCGTAGCCGCAGACGCGCGCGGTGCCCGAGGTGGCATAGGCCAGCCCCGCCAGGATGGAGATGAGGGTGGTCTTGCCCGCGCCATTGGGCCCGAGCAGGCCGAAGAATTCGCCGTGCTCGACCGAGAAGCTGACACCGTCGAGCGCCTGGAAACCGCGTTTCCGGCCCGAGGACGAGAATCGTTGCTTCCAGGCCGCGGTGCGAGGGGTGTAGATTTTCGAGACGTTTTCTAAGCTGAGCGCTGACATGGACACACGAGAAAGGCCGGGCCGGCGCCCGCCGCCGCCAAAAGGGCGGCGGCGCTGGACCCGGCCAAGCCTGACATTATAGTGGCTGCCCCGCCGTGGGGGCGGCCGATGCGCGGCGCGGCGGCCTTATTTGCCGCCGTTCAAGGCTTTGATCAGCCCGTCGACGCCGTTTTGCGCGATCTGCTGCGAGAACTGGTTGCGGTAGTTCTGGATCAGCCAGATGCCTTCCACGTTCAGGTCGTAGATTTTCCAGCCTTGGCCGGTTTTTTCCAGGCGGTAGTCGATGCCGACCGAAGGGCCGTTGCTTTGCGTGAGCGTGGAGCGCACCACGACGTCGTCGGCGTTCGCGTCGCCGCGGAAGGGCTGCATGGTGAAGGCGGATTTCTGGTCCACCTTGGTGAAGGCGCCCGCATAGGTGCGGATCAGCGTGCCCTTGAATGCTTCGACCAGCGCCTTCTGCTGCTGGGGCGTGGCCTGGCGCCAATGGCGGCCGGCCGCCAGGCGCGTGGTTTTCTCGAAGTTGACGTAAGGCAGCACGTATTCGTTGACCACGCGCTTGATGCTTTCGAGGTTGCCGGACTTGACGGCCTGGTCTTTCTTGACGGCGTCCAGCGCGTTGTCGGCCACGGTCTGGACGAAATCGTTGGGCGCGGCCTTGCTGTCGACGGGCGATTGCGCCAGGGCGGGCGCCGCGCCCAGGCCGGCCAGGCCCAGCAGCGCGGCCGCGGCCAGGCCGCGGATCCGGATGAAAAAAGCAGAGGTATGGCGTTGAAACATGGGTTCTCCTGTTACTTGCCGGGCGCGGGCGTAGGCGCGGCCGCGGGCGCCGGCGCGGAACCGGGCGCGGACGTGGCGCCGGAGTCGGCGTCGTCGGAGTAATCGGGCAGGTCGTCGTCCGAGTAGTCCGGCAGTTCGTTGCCGTTGCGCCGGCTGTCCACCAGCGCCTTGCGGCGCTGGATGTAGGCGTCGCGGATGAAGCTGTAGCGGTCCAGCGCGACTTCGTTCACCAGCTTGTCGGCTTCCAGCAGGTCGGCCCGGGTATCGACGACATACAGGCCGACGAGCGAATTGCGCAGGGGCACGTCGTGGATGTGGAAGACCGGCGTGATGGGCGACACGCCCGCGGCGAAGGTGCCCAGCGTGCTGGTGGCGTCGCGGACGGAGCTGGAACCCAGGAAGGGCAGCACGACGTAGGGGCCGGAATCGAAGCCCCACACGCCCAGCGTGACGCCGAAATCGTTGGCGATGCGCTTGGCGCCGTTCATGGAGGCGACGTCGATGCAGCCCCCCAGGCCCATGGTGGTGTTGAACAGCACGCGTCCCAGCGTGTTGAAGAAATCGTGGCCGCGCGCCTGCAGGAAGCTGTTGATGGCCGACCAGACGTCGCCCACGTTATTGAAGACGTTGTGGATACAGGTTTGCGCCGGATCCGGCATGAGCTGGTCGTAGCCCGTGGCGATGGGCTTCAGCAGGGCCTGGTCGACCGTGTCGTTGAAGGCGAACATGCCGCGGTTGTAGCGTTCCCAGGGATCCTCGGGCGTGGGATTGCTGACGGTTGCGCAGCCCGTCGCCAATGCCGCCGCGCCCAGCGCGGCCGCCAGGCGCAGCCCGCGCGGAATCGGTCGGCAAGGCGTCGGAATGGAGTTAGAAGTCATGTTCTGGCTGTTGTCGTGTTGTTGAGCGGACATGCCGCAATTGTAGTGTGGGCGCGGATCACTGGCCGGCGGCGGGGGCGTCCTGCGCGCCGCCGCCTTCCTTGTCGGCGGAACTGTACAGGAATTTGCTGATCAGTTCCTCCAGCACGACGGCGCTCTGGGTGTATTGGATCCGGCTGTTCTGGGCGAGCATTTTTTCATCGCCGCCCGGGGTCAGCCCGATGTATTGTTCGCCCAGCAGGCCCGAAGTGAGGATGGAGGCCGATGAATCGGCCGGAAACTGGTATTGCTGTTCCAGGTCCAGCGTGGCGACGGCCTGGAAGCGTTCATTGTCGAAGCCGATGGCGGCGACCCGGCCCACCACCACGCCGCTGCTTTTCACGGGGGCGCGCACCTTCAGCCCGCCCAGGTTGTCGAAGTGCGCCGTCACCTGATAGGTGGGCGTAAAGGAGAACGAGCTCATGTTGCCCGCCCGCAAGGCCAGGAACACCAGGGCGATGGCGCCCAGCAGAACGAAAAGGCCTACCCAGAAATCGGTTCTTTCACGCGTCATGATTCATCCGTGTCTATCTGTTAATTGCTGAACATCAGCGCGGTCAATACGAAGTCCAGGCCGAGCACCAGCAGCGACCCGGTCACCACCGTGCGCGTCGTGGCGCGCGACACGCCTTCGGGCGTCGCCTTGGCCGTCCAGCCGGCGTGCAGCGCCACCAGCGTGACGGCTATCCCGAACACCACGCTCTTGAACACGCCGTTCAGAATGTCGTCGAAGACATCCACGCCGTCCTGCATCTGCGACCAGAACGAGCCGGGATCGATGCCGATGAGCAGGACGCCCACCACCCAGCCGCCGATGATGCCGACCATGGAGAAGACGGCCGCCAGCACCGGCATGGCGACCACGCCGCCCCAGAAGCGCGGCACCAGCACGCGCCGTATGGGGTCCACGGCCATGACTTCCATGGCGGCGATCTGCTCGCCGGCCTTCATCAGCCCGATCTCGGCCGTGAGCGAGGTGCCCGCCCGCCCCGCGAACAGCAGCGCCGTCACCACCGGGCCCAGCTCGCGCAGCAGCGACAGCGCCACCAGCAGGCCCAGCGCCTCTTCGGAGCCGTAGCGGTTCAGGGTGTAATAGCCTTGCAGGCCCAGCACGAAACCGACGAACAGGCCGGACACCGCGATGATCAGCAGCGAGTGGTTGCCGATGAAGTGGATTTGCTGGGAAACCAGCCCGGGGCGCCGGAAGACCAGGCCGCTGCGCCCCACGATGGCGCAAGCCAGGCGAATGAAGGCCCCCAGCCCGATGAGCTGCTTGCGGACCCGGGAGCCCAGGCGCGAAATGGATGCCGCGGGCGATTTCATGAGCGCCCCGTATGTTGGTCCAGCCATTTGTCGAAGGCGGGGGTGGCGGGATAGTGGAAGGCGATGGGACCGTCGGGCTCGCCGCGCAGGAACTGCCGTACGTAGGCGTCCTGGGATTCGGACAGGTCCTTGGGCGTGCCGCTGGCGATCAGGCGGCCCTGGCCCACCATGTAGACGCGGTCCGCGATGGCGAAGGACTCGACGACGTCGTGCGTGATCAGCACCGAGGCGCAGCCCAGGGTATCCGTCAGCTTGCGGATCAGCTGGGCGGTGATGCCCAGGGAGATGGGATCCAGCCCGGCGAAGGGTTCGTCGTAGAGCAGGAGCTCGGGCTCCAGGACGATGGCGCGCGCCAGCGCGACGCGCCGGGCCATGCCGCCGGAGATTTCGGAGATGTTCAGGTGCGCCGCGGCGCGCAGCCCGACGGCGTCCAGCTTGCCGAGCACGCGTTCCATGATCTGGCTTTCCGACACGCGGGTGTGTTCCCGCAGCGGAAAGGCCACGTTCTCGAAGACGTTCAGGTCGGTGAACAGGGCGCCCTGCTGGAACAGCACGCCCATGCGCTGGCGCAGTTCGCGCAGGCCCTCGCCGGAGGCTTCGGCCACGTTCTTGCCGAAGGCGCGTATCGTGCCCCGCTGCGGGCGGATCTGGCCGGTCGCGCCGCGCAGCAGCGTCGTCTTGCCCGAGCCCGAGCCGCCCATCATGGCCACGACCTGCCCTCGACGCACATTCAGGTCGATGTCCCTCAGCACCGTGTAGTCGCCGTAACCCAGCGCGACATTGCTGAACTCCAGGATGGGATCGGAGTCAAGTGGATCAGCCATAGACAAGCATCAACAGCCCAAAGATAAGGGAAGCATTGTACCTGCTGAACGCGCCGCGGTTTCCGGGGTCGCGTGATAATTGTTACCGTTTCTGTTGCGCTTTTGCCCCACCCGCGGGGCGGCCGGCCGCGCGGCCTCCGCTTTGCGGGCGGCCGGCCCGGCATCGCGCCCGCCCGTCACCGGGGCAGGGTGCTGGCCCCCATCAGGAACTCGTCCACCGCGCGCGCGCACTGCCTGCCCTCGCGTATCGCCCAGACGATCAGCGACTGCCCCCTGCGCATGTCGCCGGCGGCGAAGACCTTGTCGACGCTGGTGCGGTAGCTGTCCGTATCGGCGCGCGCATTGCCCCGCGCGTCGAGCTCGACCCCGAAGGCGTCCAGCACATGCTTGACCGGCGAGACGAAACCCATGGCCAGCAGCACCAGGTCGGCCGGCAGCTCGAACTGCGAGCCTTCTTTTTCGCGCATCTTCAATTGGCCGGTGGCCTTGTCCTTGAACCATTCCACCCTGGCGGCCGCCAGCTTCTCCACCTTCCCGTTCTTGCCTTCGAAAGCCCGGGTCGACACGGCCCAATCGCGCTCGCAGCCTTCCTCGTGGGACGAGGACGTGCGCAGCTTGGCCGGCCAGTAGGGCCAGGTCAGCGGGCGGTTCTCGACTTCCGGCAGCTTGGACATGAGTTCGAACTGGGTGACCGACAAGGCGCCCTGGCGGTTGCTGGTGCCGACGCAATCGGAGCCGGTGTCGCCCCCGCCGATCACGATCACGTGCCTGCCCTTGGCGGAAATCTGCTTCTCGACCCGGTCGCCGTTGTTGACCTTGTTCTGCTGGCGCAGGAAGTCCATGGCGAAATGCACGCCGCGCAGTTCGCGCCCGGGGACGGGCAGGTCGCGCGGCTGTTCGGCGCCGCCCGTGAGCACCACGGCGTCGAAGTCGGCGCGCAGCGCTTCGGGGCTGAGCACCGTCAGGCCGTCCTCGGCATGCGCCGCGTCGCCCACGTAGGTGGAGGGCTGGAACTCCACGCCTTCGGCCTCCATCTGCGCCAGGCGCCGGTCGATGTGCGACTTTTCCAGCTTGAAGTCCGGGATGCCGTAGCGCAGCAGGCCGCCGATGCGATTGCTTTTTTCGAACACCGTCACCGCGTGCCCCGCGCGGGCCAGCTGCTGCGCGCAGGCCAGGCCGGACGGGCCGGACCCCACGACGGCGACCTTCTTGCCGGTCTTGCGCTGCGGCGGCTGGGGCGTCACCCAGCCTTCCCGCCAGCCCTTGTCGATGATGGCATGTTCGATGGACTTGATGCCCACCGCATCGTCGTTGATGTTCAGGGTACAGGCCGCTTCGCAGGGCGCGGGGCAGACACGTCCGGTGAACTCGGGGAAGTTGTTGGTGGAGTGCAGGACGTCCAGCGCGCGGCGCCAGTCCTGGCGGTAGACCAGGTCGTTCCAGTCGGGAATGACGTTGTTCACGGGGCAGCCGTTGGAGCAGAACGGGATGCCGCAATCCATGCAGCGCGCGCCCTGCACCTTGGCTTCTTCGTCGCTCAGGGTGTGGACGAACTCGCGCCAGTGCTTGAGGCGCGCGGCGGGCGCCTCGTAGGATTCTTTGATGCGTTGAAATTCAAGAAAGCCGGTGACTTTGCCCATTTTTTTCCTCAGGCGGCGATTTGTTGGGGGTTGGCCGCGTTCCACAGTTCGGCCAGCGCGCGGCGGTACTCGACCGGCATCACCTTCACGAAGGAAAGCCGCGAACGGTTCCAGTCATCCAGGATGTCGCGCGCGCGGAAGCTGCCCGTGTACCGGTAGTGGTCCTCGATCAGCCGGCGCAGGATGGTCTCGTCGGTTTCGCGCTCGGCGCCGCGCACGGCGCTGTGCCAGGTCTCGATCCGGCCCTGCTCGTGCTGTTCGGCGTGCGGGGCCACGGCTTCGAGTTCGACCATCGCCAGGTTGCAGTTCTGGCGGAAGCCGCCGTCGGGGTCCCAGACGTAGGCCACGCCGCCGGACATGCCCGCCGCGAAGTTGCGGCCGGTATGGCCCAGCACGACCACGGTGCCGCCCGTCATGTATTCGCAGCCATGGTCGCCGGTGCCTTCCACCACCGTGGCGGCGCCGGAATTGCGCACGGCGAAGCGCTCGCCCGCCACGCCGTTGAAATAGGCCTCGCCCGACAGCGCGCCGTACATCACGGTATTGCCCGCGATGATGTGGTCGGGGCCGAAGCCGCGGAAGTCGTTGGGGGAGCGGACGATGATGCGCCCGCCCGACAGGCCCTTGCCGACGTAGTCGTTCGCCTCACCCACCAGGTCCAGGGTGATGCCGTGCGCCAGGAAGGCGCCGAAGCTCTGGCCGGCCGAGCCGTTGCACTGGATGTGTATGGTGTCGGACGGCAGGCCTTCATGCCCGTAGCGGGCGGCGATCACGCCCGACAGCATGGCGCCTATGGTGCGGTTGCGGTTGCGCACGGGAGTGATGAAGGACACTTTTTCGCCGCGCTCGATGGCCGGCTTGCTGCGCTCGATCAGCTGGTGGTCCAGGGCGTGGTCCAGCGCGTGATCCTGTTCTTCGGCCTGGAACAGCGGGCCGGACGATGGCACGGCGTGGAACACGCGCGAGAAATCCAGGCCGCGCGCCTTCCAGTGCTCGATGCCGGGGCGCAGGTTCAGCAGGTCGACCCGGCCCACCAGGTCGTTGAAGCGGCGCACGCCCAGCTGCGCCATGATCTCGCGGACTTCTTCAGCCACGAAGAAAAAGTAGTTGACCACGTGTTCCGGCTTGCCCTGGAACTTCTTGCGCAGCACGGGATCCTGGGTGGCGACGCCGACGGGACAGGTGTTCAGATGGCATTTGCGCATCATGATGCAGCCTTCCACGACCAGCGGCGCGGTGGCGAAGCCGAATTCATCGGCGCCCAGCAGCGCGCCGATGACGACGTCGCGCCCGGTCTTCATCTGGCCGTCGGCCTGCACGCGGATGCGGCTGCGCAGATTGTTCAGCAGCAGCGTCTGCTGGGTTTCGGCCAGGCCCAGTTCCCAGGGCGTGCCGGCGTGCTTGATGGACGAAACCGGGGAAGCCCCCGTGCCGCCGTCGTGCCCGGCGATCACCACGTGATCGGCCTTGGCCTTGGCGACGCCCGTCGCCACCGTGCCGACGCCCACCTCGGACACCAGCTTGACCGAGATGGAGGCGCGCGGATTGACGTTTTTCAGGTCGTGTATCAGCTGCGCCAGGTCCTCGATGGAATAGATGTCGTGATGCGGCGGCGGCGAGATCAGGCCGACGCCGGGCACCGAGTAGCGCAGCTTGGCGATGTATTCCGACACCTTGTGGCCGGGCAGCTGGCCGCCTTCCCCGGGCTTGGCGCCCTGGGCCATCTTGATCTGGATCTGGTCGGCGCTGCTCAGGTATTCGGCCGACACGCCGAAGCGCCCCGACGCCACCTGCTTGATGCGCGAGCGCAGGGAATCCCCGGCATTCAGCGGAATGTCGGCTTCGATGCGGCCGCCGCCCAGGAAGGACGCAAGGGTGTCGCCCTTCTTGACGGGGCTCTTGCCGTCCCGCATTTCGGCCCGGTAGCGCAGTTCGTCCTCGCCGCCCTCGCCGGTGTTGGATTTGCCGCCGATGCGGTTCATGGCGACGGCCAGCACGGTATGGGCTTCGGTCGAGATCGAGCCGAGGGACATGGCGCCCGTCGCGAAGCGCTTGACGATCTCCTTGGCGGGTTCGACCTCGCTCAGGGGGATGGCGCGCGCCGGGTCGACCTCGAACTCGAACAGCCCGCGCAGCGTCATGTGGCGGCGCGATTGGTCATTGATGAGCTGCGCGTATTCCTTGTAGGTGGCGTAGCTGTTGGCGCGCGTGGCGTGCTGCAGCTTGGCGATGGAATCCGGCGTCCACATGTGCTCTTCGCCGCGCACGCGCCAGGCGTAGTCGCCGCCGGTTTCCAGGGCGTTGGCCAGCACCGGGTCGTTGCCGAAGGCGGCCGTGTGCATGCGCAGCGCTTCTTCCGCCACTTCGAAAATCCCTATGCCTTCGATATGGCTGGGCGTGCCCGCGAAATACTTGTCGATCAGCCCCGAGCTCAGGCCCACGGCTTCGAAGATCTGCGCGCCGGTGTACGACATGTAGGTCGAGATCCCCATCTTGGACATGACCTTGTTCAGGCCCTTGCCGATCGCCTTGATGTAGTTCTTGACGGCGGTCTCGGGCTGCGGCAGGGTGGCGAGCGATTCCAGGGCCAGGTAGGGATGGATGGCTTCGGCGCCGTAGCCGCCCAGCAGGGCGAAGTGATGCACCTCGCGCGCCGAGCCGGTTTCCACGACCAGGCCGGTGCTGGTGCGCAGGCCCGCGCGGATCAGGTGCTGGTGGATGGCCGAGGTCGCCAGCAGCGCCGGAATGGCCACGTGCTCGCTGTCGATCTGCCGGTCGGTGATCAGCAGGATGTTGTAGCCGCTGCGCACGGCGTCCGCCGCGTTGGAGCACAGCGCGGCGATACAGGCCTCGATGCCGTCCGGCCCCCAGGCGACGGGATAGGTGATGTTCAGCTCGAAGCAGCGGAACTTCTGCGACGTGATCTGGGCGATGTTCCGGATCTGGGCCATGGCCGCGAAATCCAGCACCGGCTGCGACACTTCCAGGCGCAGCGGCGGATTCACGTTGTTGATGTCCAGCAGGTTGGGCTTGGGGCCGATGAACGACACCAGCGACATCACCAGCTGTTCGCGGATCGGGTCGATGGGCGGGTTGGTCACCTGCGCGAACAGCTGGCGGAAGTAGTTGTAGAAGGGTTTGTTGCGATTGGACAGCACGGCCAGCGGGGCGTCGTTGCCCATCGAGCCCGTGGCTTCCTCGCCCGTGGCGGCCATGGGCTCCAGGATCACCTTGAAGTCTTCCTGAGTCCAGCCGAAGGCCTGCTGGCGGTCCAGCAGCGACGCCACCTTGTGCGGCGTGTCGTCCAGCTTGGGCGCGGGCAGGTTTTCCAGCTTCAGGCGCAGGCGCTCGATCCATTGGCGGTAGGGGCGCGCGTTCGCCAGCTGGGCCTTGATTTCGGAATCGTCGATGATGCGGCCTTGCTGCAGGTCGATCAGGAACATCTTGCCCGGTTGCAGCCGCCATTTCTTGATGATGCGGTGCTCGGGGATGGGCAGGGTGCCGGCCTCCGAGGCCATGATCACCATGTCGTCGTCGGTCACCAGGTAGCGGGCGGGGCGCAGCCCGTTGCGGTCCAGCGTGGCGCCGATCTGCCGGCCGTCGGTGAAGGCCACGGCGGCGGGGCCGTCCCAGGGCTCCATCATGGCGGCGTGGTATTCGTAGAACGCACGGCGGTTCTCGTCCATGCCGGCATGCTGCTCCCAGGCTTCCGGAATCATGATCATCATGGCGTGGGCCAGCGAATAGCCCGACATCACCAGCAGTTCGAGGCAGTTGTCGAAGGTGGCCGTGTCGGACTGGCCCTCGTACACGATGGGGTAGAGCTTGGGCAGGTCCGCGCCCAGCACGGCCGACTGCATCATGCCTTCGCGGGCGCGCAGCCAGTTGAAATTCCCTTTCACGGTGTTGATCTCGCCGTTGTGGGCGATCATCCGGTAGGGGTGGGCCAGCGGCCACGCCGGGAAGGTGTTGGTGGAGAAGCGCTGGTGCACCATGGCCAGCGCGGAAACCGCCCGAGTGTCGGCCAGGTCGCGGTAATAGCGGCCGACCTGGTTGGCCAGCAGCAAGCCCTTGTAGACCACCGTGCGCACGGAAATCGACGGCACGAAGTATTCGCGGCCGTGCGCCAGCCGCATGTGCTGGATGGCGTGGCTGGCGGTCTTGCGGATGACGTACAGCTTGCGCTCCAGCGCGTCGGGCACCATGATGTCGGCGCCCCGGCCGATGAAAAGCTGCCGTATCACCGGCTCGCAGGCGCGCACCGTGGGCGACATCGGCATGTCGCGGTCGATGGGCACGTCGCGCCAGCCCAGCACCACCTGGCCTTCGTCGCGCACGGCGCGTTCCAGCTCCTGCTGACAGGCCAGGCGCGAAGCGGTTTCCTTGGGCAGGAACACCATGGCGACGCCGTATTCGTCAGGCGGGGGCAGTTCCACCCCCTGCGCGGCCATGTCTTCCCGGTACAGGGTGTCGGGAATCTGGATGAGGATGCCGGCGCCGTCGCCCATGAGCTCGTCCGCCCCCACCGCGCCGCGGTGGTCCAGATTCTCCAGGATCTTCAGGCCCTGCTGGATGATGGCGTGGCTCTTGCGGCCCTTGATGTGGGCGACGAAGCCCACGCCACAGGCGTCGTGCTCATTGCCCGGGTCGTACAGCCCCTGTCTTGCTGGGGCCGCCTGGACGGCGGGCGGGCGGGCTTTCACGGTCGGTTTGCGTGGGGCTTGGGACATGGTCGTGCTCTGGGATTGTTGCGATGCAAGAAAACCAAGATACCGTCAGGCGAGCGGGCGCGCAATAAAAATAAATAGGGGTCCGTCCCCATTTATTGACAGGCTATTTTTACAAAAAAATAAATGGGGACGTATCTAATCCATTGAAAAAAAAGGGTCAGGCCCGAGACGGTGCCTGACCTGCGCCGGCTTTGCGCGGGCGCCCGCGCGGCGCGGGCGCAACACGGCGGCTGGCCCGGGTCGCCAGATGCGCCAGGAAATCGGCCCCGCCCACCGCCCATTGCCCGAACAGCGCGTTCTGGATGCGCTGCGCATCGGCGGGCGGCAGGCCTTGGGCCAGCCGGTCCCGATAGCGGGCCTGGCGGGCGAAGGGCGTGTTGCCGTCCGCCCAGTAATCGTGGTGATCTCGGAGCAGGGTGCCCGCGCCGCGGCCGACGTGCTCCTGCGCCGACGACCATGGCCAGGATTCCGCGCGGTCCACATAATGCAACTGCGCCGGCAGGGACTCTAGCCACACCATGGCCGGCAGCACCCAGCTGCCGGGTTCGACCAGGGCGCTGCGGTAGCGGCCCGCGAAGACCCGGCCGCCGGCCGATGCGGCGGCGATCCGCCTGCCCAGGGCCTGCACCAGCCTGGGCATGCTGCGTTCGTCGGGCGGCGTGGCCAGCAGGGTGATGCGGTCATTCAGCAGCAGCCAGGCGTGCAGCGACACCTTGCATTCGCGCGCCTCGCGTTCCAGCATCGCCAGCAAGGCGTCGAGCTCGTCCGCCGGCGTGGGGTCGGATGCGCGCGCCAAGGGGTGTGCGAACCGCGCCTCCACCAACTGTGGAACCGACGGGGCATAAAGGCGTGGCAAACGGGCCATGGCGGCGTGTGTGGCGGGTGAAGAAGAAATAATTCTAACGTGTGCACGCCCTGACGGAATCAATTAATCTAGGGCCGTACCTCCTAAGCTTTAGGTTCTCGATGCATTCAACAGGGAGTATGTCTATGCAGCCGACCCTACCAGCCCAAGGCGCGCCCCTGCGCATACGCCGCATCGCCGTCTGCGGCGCGGGCGTCATGGGCGCCCAGATCGCAGCGCACTGCGTCAATGCGGGCCTGCCCGTCGTGCTTTTCGATCTGGCCGCCAAAGAAGGCGACAAGAGCGCCATCGCCCGGAAAGCCATCGACCAATTGCGCCAGCTGAGTCCGGCGCCGTTGGGCACGCCGGATCTCGCCGCGCTCATCGAGCCGGCCAATTACGACGAGCATCTGGGCCGGCTGCGGGAATGCGACCTGGTCATCGAAGCCATTGCCGAGCGCATGGACTGGAAGCGCGACCTCTATCAAAAGATCGCGCCGGCCCTGCGCGCCGACGCGCTGCTGGCCAGCAATACTTCCGGCCTGTCCATCACCGAACTGTCCGGGGCGCTGCCCGAGGCCTTGCGCGCGCGCTTCTGCGGCGTCCACTTTTTCAACCCGCCGCGCTACATGCCGCTGGTCGAGCTCATCCCCACCCGGGACACCGACCGCGGCCTGCTCGACGTCCTGGAAACCTTCCTGGTTTCATCGCTGGGCAAGAGCGTGGTCCGCGCCCGGGACACGCCCAACTTCATCGGCAACCGCATCGGCGTCTTCGGCATCCTGTCGGTCATGGAGCAGGCGCGGCGCTTCGGCCTCGGCTACGAGCTCGTCGACGACCTGACGGGCGCGCGCCTGGGCCGGGCCAAGTCCGGCACCTTCCGCACGGCCGACGTCGTGGGCCTGGACACCCTGGCCCACGTCGTCCGGACCATGCAGGAACAGTTGCCGGAAGACTCCTTCCATGCTCATTTCGGCTTGCCGCGCGTGGTCGCCACGCTGATCGAAAAAGGCGCGCTGGGCCAGAAGACGGGCGCCGGCTTCTATCGCAAGGAAGGCAAGGCCATCCTCAAGCTGGATCCGGACAGCGGGCAATACGTGCCCGCCGACGCCAAGATCGACGACAGCGTGGCCGCCATCCTGGCCGAGCGCGATCCGGCCAAGAAGCTGACGGCGCTGCACGAGTCCCAGCATCCGCAGGCGCGGTTCCTGTGGGCCGTACTGCGCGACATCTTCCACTACAGCGCGGTCCACCTGGCCGACATCGCCGATAACGCCCGCCAGCTGGACCTGGCCATGAAATGGGGTTTCGGGCACGAGCAGGGGCCTTTCGAAATCTGGCAAGCTGCCGGCTGGCAGGAAGTGGCCGGCTGGATCGCCGCCGACATCCAGGCGGGCGAGGCCTTGTCCAGCCGGCCGCTGCCGGACTGGGTGATGCGCGGGCCGGTCTGGGAAGCGCGCGGCGTGCACACCGCCGCCGGCTCCTGGAACCCGCGTGACGCGCGGTTCGAAGGGCGCAGCACCCTGCCCGTCTACCAGCGGCAGGTGGGCGCGCCGCGGCTGGCCGGCGAAGCGCCCGGCCTGGAGCGCAAAATCGTCTTCGAAGACGAGGCCGTATGCGCCTGGACGCTGCCGGCGCCGCATCCGTCCGACGTCTTGCTGCTGTCTTTCAAGACGCGCATGCATACGCTCAGCCCGGAAGTCGTCCGCGGCATCATGCACGCGGTGGATCTGGCCGAAGCGTCTTTCGCGGCGCTGGTCATCGGCCAGTTGGGCGATCCCTTCTCCGCCGGCGCCGACCTCAAGGCCCTGATGCCGCTTTTCGCGCAGGGCGGTCCGGCCGCCGTGGCGCCCATCGAACAGGAAATGCAAGACATGGTCATGCGCCTGCGTTATGCGCAGGTGCCGGTCGTGGCGGCACTGGCCGGCATGGCGCTGGGCGGCGGCTGCGAACTGTCCGTGCATTGCGCGCATCGGGTGGCGCATTTCGAAACCTACATCGGCCTGGTCGAGACCGGCATCGGCCTGGTCCCCGGGGCCGGCGGCCTGACCTGGGCGGCCAGGCGCGCGGCCGAGCTGCAGGCGCTGGGCGCGCCCGACGCGCCTCTGCTGGCCTATCTCAAGAAATTCGCCCTGGCCATCGCCGGCGCCCAGGTCTCGGCGTCCGCCCCGGACGCCCAGCGGCTGGGCTTCCTGGACCCTTCCGACACCATCGTCATGAACCGGCATGAATTGCTGTACGTGGCCGTGCGCGTGGCGCGCGCCATGGCCGAGTCCGGCCGGCGCCCACCCCTGCCGCGGCCCTTCCCGGTGGCGGGGCGCGACGCCCTTGCCACGCTGAAGGGCCAGCTGCTGAACATGAAGGTCGGCGGGTTCATCTCCGACTACGACTACGTCGTGGCCGGCGAGGTGGCCGATGTCCTGTGCGGCGGCGACGTCGATCCCGGTTCGCTGGCCGACGAGGCCTGGATGCTGGCCCGCGAGCGCCGCGCGTTCCTGGGCCTGCTGGGCCGGCCTCAGACCCAGGAACGCCTGATGGGCTTCCTGAAGACCGGCAAGCCGGTGCGCAACTGACACGGGGGAAAAGCATGTCCACATTGCAACAGGCATATATCGTCGCCGCCACGCGCAGCCCCATCGGCAAGGCGCCGCGCGGCGTATTCGCGCACACCCGTCCCGACGACCTGCTGGCCAAGGTGATACGAGGGCTGCTGGCCCAGGCGCCGGGGCTGGACCCCGCCGCCATCGAGGACTGCATCGTCGGCTGCGCCATTCCCGAAGGCCCACAGGGCTTCAACGTGGCGCGCATCGGCGCGCTGCTGGCGGGCCTGCCGGTGTCCGTGGCCGGCGTGACGGTCAACCGCTTCTGCGCATCGGGCCTTACCGCCATCGCCATGGCGGCGGACCGCATCCGCGTCGGCGAGGCCGACGTCATCATCGCCGCCGGCACCGAGTCCATGAGCCAGGTGCCCGTCATGGGCGTCAATACCAGCTTCAGCCCCGAAATCTTCGCGCGCGACGAAAACCTGGGCATTGCGTACGGCATGGGCCTGACCGCCGAACAGGTGGCCGAGCGCTGGAAGGTCTCGCGCGAGGACCAGGACGCCTTCGCCCTGCGTTCGCACGAACGCGCGCTCGCGGCGCAGCGGTCCGGCGAGTTCTCCGACGAGATCCTGCCCATCGAAGTGGTCCGCCGCACGCCCGATCCGGCGCTGGGGGCGGACGCCGGCGGCATCCAGGAACGGCGCCGCACGGTCGAGCTCGATGAAGGCCCGCGCGCCGACACCAGCATCCAGGCGCTCTCGCGCCTGCGCCCGGCATTCGCCGCCAGGGGCAGCGTCACCGCGGGCAACAGCTCGCAGATGTCCGATGGCGCGGGCGCCCTGCTCGTGGTGTCGGAACGCGCGCTGAAAACGCACGGCCTGCAGCCCATCGCGCGTTTCGTGTCGTTCGCCGTCAAAGGCGTTCCGCCCGAAATCATGGGCATAGGGCCCAGGGAAGCCATTCCGCAGGTGCTCAGGCAGGCCGGGCTGAGCTTGGGCAACATGGGCTGGATAGAACTGAACGAAGCCTTCGCCGCCCAGGCGCTGGCCGTCATCCGCGAGCTCGGTCTCGACCCGGAAATCGTCAACCCCCTGGGCGGCGCCATTGCCCTGGGGCACCCGCTGGGCGCCACCGGCGCCATACGCGCCGCCACCCTGGTGCACGGCCTGCGCCGGCGCAAGCTGGACTACGGCATGCTCACCATGTGCGTCGGCACCGGCATGGGCGCCGCCGGCATTTTTCAGAGGATGTGACCATGGACACTGTCACCGGAGGGGTCGGCCTCCGTACGGGGCCGGGCCCCATGGAGCCCGTCATGGGTTCGCACCCCCTGCGCTATCGGCATTGGGCGCCGCAGTGGCCCACGCGCCCGACGCTGGTCCTGATCCACGGCCTGTTCGGCGACATGGAGTCCTGGCCCAGCCTGCTCCCGGAGGCGCTGCGCCTGGGCTTCGGCGTGCTCTGCATCGAGCTTCCCAGCCACGGTGAAAGCCCCTTCGAGGCCACGGGTTTCGACCAGGCGGCCGCCCGGGTGGCCGAGACTCTGGCGCAAGCCGCGAACGGCCCGCTGGTCCTGGTGGGGCATTCCATGGGCGCGGCCATCGCCGCCCGCGTGGCGCGGCGCGTCGACGCCGCCCAGCTGCGATCGCTGCTGCTGATCTCGCCCGCGGGCTGCGGCCCCGACATCAACCAGAGCTTCGTGGACGGCATGCTGGCCGCCGCCGACAACCGGGAGCTGGAACATGAAATCGGCAAGTTGACGGTGGTTCCCTTCGGCCTGGATGAAGCCTACCTGAACGCCTATCGGTCCCGCCTGGCCGGGCAGCGCGCCGCCCTGGCGCGATTTTGCGCCACGGTGAGCGTCAAGGGCGTGCAGCAGGTGGACATCGTGCCCGACCTGGACGCGCTCGCCTGCCCGATCACGCTGGTCCATGGCCGCGAGGACCGCATCATTCCCTGGCAGCACGCCCTGAACGTGCCGCCGCAGGTGGCGCTGCACCTTCCGCAGCGTGTCGGCCACATTCCCTACGAAGAGGCGCCCGGGCTGGTGCACGGCATCATCGACCGGCTGTAGGGCGTTTACCCGTGCCGGGCCCGATAGGCATCGACGTGACGCTTGAGAATCGCCACCAGCTCCGCCATGCGGGGCTGGACGCGCTGGTTGGGCCCGCCTATCAGTAAGGCAAAGCAGCGTCCCTCCAGAGGAAAGGGCATCGCCACCCCCCCGAGGTCGGGGGTATAGCCGCCTTCGCCGAGGAACCATCCGCGTTCCCTGGACGTCTGGATCTCCTGTTCCACGGCGGCCGCCGTGGTGAGCGTCATTTCGGTATAGGCCTGGAAGGACGTCTTGCGCAGGATGGAAGCCCGGGTTTTCTCGTCCATCTGCGACAGCAGCGCACGGCCGGTGGCCGTGGCATGCAAGGGCACGCGCTTGCCCACCGGCGCCGCATACCGGATGGGATGAGGGGATTCGACCGTTGCCACGAACGTGGCATAGGCGTCGCTGGCCGCCGCAAGGACGGCCGTTTCGCCCGTTTCCGCAGCCAGCCGCTCAAGGAGCGCATGGACGTCCTTGGGTACCGGCTGGGCTTGTTCGATCCGGTTCACGAGATCCGCCAGCAGCGGGGCCGGATAGTAGCCGCCTTTGGGGCGAGGCTCATACAGATAGCCGCGTGTTTTCAATGTGCCGAGCAGCTTGAAAGTGCTGGAACGCGGCCAGCCAAAGTGGTTCGCAATGTCGGCAAGCGTGGCCGGGCGCTGATGCGCGGCGAAGAACTCCAGGAGTTCAAGGACGTTGGCGGCTTGCTTGTTCACGATGGCTGATTCTTCCGTATGGGGACGCCTGAATTTCGACCGTAAGCATACACCACCGCCTTCCCGCGCCCGGAAAGGAATAGCCCGTTTGTGTCTGCGCATCCGGGTTATCACCATGCAAGAGGAATTGATCATTAGTTCCCATACAGGTATTATTTGTCCACACACAGGAACAAAGAGATTTTTCAAGGCGAGGATGATGGAAGCAAAACTGGCGCATGGGCCGCTGACCGGCATACGGGTGATCGACATGACGTCCGTGCTCATGGGGCCTTTTGCGTCGCAGGCGCTGGGGGACATGGGGGCCGACGTCATCAAGGTGGAAGCGCCCCAGGGGGACCTGGTCCGCGAAATCGGCCCCGCGCGCAACGACGGCATGGGGCCGGTGTTCCTGAACGCGAACCGCAACAAGCGCAGCATCGTGCTGGACCTGAAAAGCAAGGAGGGCATGCAGGCGATGCACCGGCTGCTGGAAGGCGCCGACGTCCTGATGTACAACGTTCGGCCGCAGGCGATGGCGCGTCTCGGGCTGGCCTACGAAGACGTGGCGGCCGTCAATCCTCGCATCGTCTATGCGGGGCTGTTCGGATTCGGGCAGGATGGCCCCTACGCCGCCAGGCCCGCGTACGACGATCTCATCCAGGGCGCGGCGACGCTCTCTTCCCTGATCGCACAGGCCTCGGGCGGCATTCCACGCTACGTACCCACGGCGATCGCCGACCGCGTGGTGGGCATCACCGGGGTCAACGGCATCCTGGCCAGCCTGCTGGCCCGCGAGCGCACCGGGCGCGGCGACAAGGTGGACATCCCCATGTTCGAAACCATGGTGGGCTTCGTCATGGGCGACCACATGGGCGGCCTGACTTACGAGCCGCCCCTGGATCGCGGCGGCTATGCGCGGCAGCTGTCTCCCGAGCGGCGCCCCTACCAGACCCGCGACGGCCACATTTGCGCGCTGGTCTACACCGACAAGCAGTGGCGTGGGTTTCTGCGCGAGATCGGCCGGGAAACGCTCATGGAGGAAGACGCCCGCTTCTCCACCTATGCCCAGCGGTCGCAAAACGTCGATTACGTCTACGGCGTCCTGGCGGGCATTTTCATGGAGCGCTCGACGGACGACTGGATGCGGTTGCTCGAACGCGCCGATGTGCCGTTCATGCCGCTGCACACTCTGGAAAGCGTGCTCGAAGACCCGCACCTGAAAGCCACCGGGTTCTTCCGCATCGTCGACCACCCCACCGAGGGCGCCATCCGCAGCATGCGTGCGCCCATGGTCTGGAAGAACAATCCGCCCTCCGAACCGCGTCCCGCCCCCAGGCTGGGGCAGCACACTCGCGAGGTGCTCGCGGAACTTGGCTATCCGCCCGAACAGATCGACGTCATGGCGGCCGCCGGCGCCCGTGCCGGCGCAAGGGCCGGGGCGGGCTGACATGCCTGCCCGCGGCGCATCGACTTCAACCCAGCATACGGAGATCCCTCTATGATCCGGTCCCTGTTTTTCGCACCCGCCAACCGTCCTGACCTCGTCGTCAAGTTTCCCCGATTTTCCGCGGACTGCAGCGTGATCGACCTGGAGGACGGTACGCCGAGCGGTGAAAAAGCGGTCGCGCGCACCGCGCTGGCCAAAACGGTGGACGGCGCCCGCAAGGCGGGGCTCGCCGGCATGCTGGCGGTGCGCGTGAACGTGCCCGATTCTCCCCACTATCTGGCCGACCTCGAAGCCGCCTTCGCCTGCGACATCGATGCGGTGGTCATTCCCAAGCTGGAAAGCCCGGCGCAGGCGCTGGCCGCCGTCCACTGGATCGAGCACGGCTGCAAAGGGCGCGGACGCCGGCCGATGCTGATCGGCGGGCTCGAATCCGTTCGCGGCGTACTGAACGCCGTGCGAATCTGCGACGAGACGCCGTATCTCGGCGCCGTCTACTTCGGCGCGGAGGACTTCGCCGCGGACATCGGCGGGCGCCGCACGCGCGATGGCGACGAGGTGGCCACCGCGCGCGGCTGGGCGGTCATGGCGGCGCGCGCGGCGGGGCTGGTCGCCTTCGACCAGGCGGTGCTCGACATTCGCGATGACGCTCTGTTCACCGAAGACGCCAGGCGCGGACGCGACATGGGCTATCAAGGGAAAATCTGTGTGGCGCCCGCGCAGGTGGCCCTGGCCCATGCCGCGTTCTCGCCCACGCAAGAAGAAATCGACTATGCCCGCCGCCTGGTCGATGCCTATGAAGCCGCCACGGCCAGGGGCATCGGTACGATAGATTTCGAAGGCAAGATGGTCGACGGCCCCCTGCTGAAGCGCTCGCAAGCCGTGCTCGCCGCGGCTGGAGCGGCCTGATCATGCCGCGCCTGGTTGCCCTCGATGAGCTGGACCTGTCCGCCTACATACGTCCCGGCGACGGCGTCGTATTCGGCCAGGGAACGGCCGAGCCGCTCAGCCTGACGGCCAAGCTGGCGGAGCAGCGCCGCAGCTATCCCGGCGCGCAGGTGTTCGTGCCCATCACTTTTTCCGCTACTTTCGACCCCAAGCATGCCGACTGCCTGCGATTTCGCGGCACGGGCGGCATCGGCAGCATGCGCAAGATGGCCGGCAGCGGGGCGCTCGACCCCATCCCTTGCCATATCTCGGCCGTGGAGCGCCTGATCGCCGACGGCCTGATCGCTTCGGACGTCGTCATGCTGCTGGTGAGCCCGCCGAACGAACGGGGGGAATACAGCCTGGGACTGGTCAACGACTATGTCCGCGCCGCTGTTTCCCGCGCCCGGGTCGTGATTGCGGAAATCAGCGACCAAGTGCCCTGGGTCTATTGCGACCAGCCATTGCGGGAAGAAGAGATCACCATTGCCGTGCGCACCGATGTCGCGCCCGCCGAATTGCCCACGGCGGCCTTCTCCGACCGGGAGCGGCGCATTGCGGCCCATCTGCAGCCTTTCATCCCGGACCGGGCCACGCTCCAGGTGGGCATCGGCGCCGTGCCGGAAGCCATCCTCGCATCGCTGGCGGACCGTTCCGGCCTGGGGCTGCATTCCGGCATGCTGGGCGATTCGGTGGTCGATCTCATCGAACGGGGCGTCATCACCAACGCCCACAAGGGCATCGACCCCGGCGTGTCGATTACAGGAGCCCTGTTCGGCACCCGCAACAAGCTCTATCGCTTCGCCCACCGGAACCCCGCCGTCCGTCTTTGCTCGACCCGCTATACGCACGACCTCCGGACCCTCTCCGGCGTGAAGAATCTGGTGTCGTTCAATTCGGCGCTCGAGGTCGACCTCACCGGCCAGGTGAACGCCGAAGCCATCGGCGCCAACCATATCGGGGCGGTCGGCGGTCAAGTGGACTTCGTGCGCGCGGCCGTCCTGTCCGGGGGCGTGTCCATCATCGCGCTGCCCGCCGCCGGCAAAAAGAACGAAAGCCGGATCGTGAGCGCCCTCTCCGGCCCCGTCACGACGGCACGCAGCGACGTCGATCTGATCGCCACGGAATACGGCGTTGCCCGGCTCAAGGGGCTGGGGCTGCGTGAACGCGTCCGGGCGATGGTCGCGATCGCCGCGCCTGAACACCGGGACTCCCTCATGCGCGAGGCGCGACAAACATGGAGCGATTTGTGAAGCTGACCGATGAAGTGAAGTTTGAAGTGGTCGAGGGCGCGATTGCCGTCATCACCATCGACCGGCCGGAACGGCGCAACGCCATCAACCAGGGCGTCATCAAGGGCCTCGAGCAGGCATGGAAGCGGCTCGAGGAAGACGGCGCTCTACGGGTCGGCATCCTGACCGGCAGCGGCGACAAGGCTTTCTGCGCGGGGATGGACCTCAAGGAAGCGGCGGCCATGCGGCTGAAGGTGCCGCCGCGCGATATGTTCCCGGTGCTGGGCGATTCCATGCAAGTCAGCAAACCCACCATTGCCGCCGTCAATGGGGCGGCCTTGGCCGGCGGATGGCTGTTCGCGCAGATGTGCGACCTCTGCATCGCGGCGGATCACGCCACGTTCGGCATCACCGAGGCCAAGGTGGGGCGCGGCATGCCCTGGGCGGCGCCGCTGATCCGGATGCTGCCGCAGCGCATCTTCATGGAGGTGGTGCTCACCGCGCAGCCCCTGAGCGCCCGGCGCGCGCATGAGCTGGGCTACGTGAATGACGTCGTTCCGTTCCCGCGGCTTCTGGAGCGCGCGCTCGGCATGGCGCGCGAGATCGCGGCCAATGCGCCGCTCACGGTCAAGGCTGCCAGGGAGCTCGTCTACTTGAGCGCCGAAATGGGCCGCTCGGCCGGCTTGCGCGCCGCCCACCACCTGTTTGAATCCGTCTATTTGAGTGACGACGCCCAGGAAGGCCCGCAAGCCTTCGCCGAGAAGCGCCCGCCGAAATGGACGGGCCGGTGAACCCGGCCGGATTTTTCCATGCCATGACTTCTTACCCAGCAGGATCAGAACATGAACTTTGAACCGAGCCAAGAACACGAGTCCATACGCGTAGCGGTCAAGGCCCTTTGCGACCGATTCCCCGAAAGCTACTGGCTGGAGCGGGACGCCGACGGCGAATTTCCGCACGAGTTTTATACAGCCATGGGCCAGGCAGGCTGGCTGGGCATAGCGATACCGGAGCAGTACGGCGGCGCGGGGCTGGGCGTGCAGGAGGCGTCCGTCATGATGCAGACCGTTGCCGAATCCGGCGCCTGCCTGAGCGGCGCTTCCGCGGTCCACATCAATATTTTCGGCCTGCTGCCGGTGGTCGTCTACGGCACCGAAGAACAGAAGCGGCGCATGCTGCCGCCCATCGTCGACGGGCGGCTCAAAGCCTGCTTCGGCGTCACCGAGCCCGACGCCGGCCTGAACACGACGCGGCTGAAAACGCGGGCGGTCCGACAGGGCGACAAGTACGTCGTGCACGGCCAGAAAGTCTGGATATCGACGGCGCAAGTCGCGGACAAGATCATGCTGCTTGCCCGCACCACCGCGGTCGAAGACCTGCCCTCGGGGCGGACTTCGCATGGTCTCACGCTGTTCTATACCGACCTGGATCGCAGCAAGATAGACGTACGCCTGATCGATAAAATGGGCCGCAAATGCGTCGACTCCAATGAGCTATTCATAGACGGCCTGGAGATACCGGTCGAGGACCGCATCGGGGAAGAAGGGAAGGGCTTCAAATACTTGCTGCACGGAATGAATCCCGAACGCGTGCTGCTGGCCGCCGAAGCCGTCGGCGTCGGGCGCATCGCCTTGCGGAAGGCAACGGGCTACGCGGCGGAACGCAAGGTGTTCGACCGTCCCATCGGCATGAATCAAGCCATCCAGCACCCCCTGGCGCGTAACTGGGTGGAGCTCGAGGCCGCCCAGCTTCTGACGGCGAAGGCCGCCTGGCTCTATGACAACGGCCGCGAGTGCGGCGCCGAAGCGAATGCCGCCAAGTACTACGCCGCGGAAGCGGGGTTCCGGGCCTGCGAGCAGGCCATCCTGACTCACGGCGGCATGGGGTATTCGAAGGAATTCCACGTCGAGCGCTATCTGCGTGAAATCATGATCCCCCGGATTGCGCCGGTGAGCCGCGAACTGATTCTCAGCCATATCGCCGAGCGTGTGCTCGGCCTGCCCAAGTCGTACTAGAAGGTCCGCGCCCCGTCAGGGCCGCAGCGCCTATAACCACAAAGGAGACACAACATGTCGAACAAGAGAATATACCGCCGGACGCTGCTGGCGCTGGCGCTTTCATCGCTGATGCTGCCCATGGCCGGCGCCTGCGCGGACACATGGCCCAGCAAGCCCATCCGCCTGATCATTCCGGCGGGCCAGGGCGGCAGCGCGGATCCGCTCGGCAGAATGGTGGGAGAAGCCCTCGGCAAAGCGTTCAATCAGCAGGTCGTCGTGGAGAACCGGCCCGGCGCCAATGGAAACATCGGCGCAAGTACCGTCGTGAAGTCCGAACCCAACGGCTATACGCTGCTGCTCGGCTGGACCGGCACGCTGGTTCCCGTCGTCACCATGTACGACTCCAAGCCGTATCATCCGCAGCGCGATCTCGATCCCATCGTCCTGGTGGCCTCGGTACCGAACGTCATCGTCGTCCAGCCGTCCTTGGGCGTGAAGACGTTCCAGGAACTGGCGGACTATGCGAAGAAGAATCCCGGCGCGCTCAATTTCGGCTCGACCGGCAGCGGCAGTTCATATCACTTGTCGGGCGAGCTGTTCAACAAGGTCATGGGCGTATCGATGATCCACGTGCCGTACACCTCGCCGGGCGCCGTATTCACGGACCTGGTGGGCGGGCGCCTGCAGCTGGCCTTGCCCGGCATCACCGCCGCGGCTCCTTTGGTCGGCGATGGCCGGCTGAACGCCGTGGCGGTGATGTCTGCGACGCGCTCCGATGTCATGCCCGACGTCCCCACCACGACCGAGCTCGGTCAGCCCGAGCTGAAATCGGAGACCTGGTTCGGCCTGCTGGCGCCCAAGGGCACTCCGGCCGACGTCAAGCAGAAGATCAACGACGCCCTCAACACGGCGCTCAAGACTCCGGAGTTCCGCGGCAAGCTGGTCCAGATGGGCTTCACCACCATGGGCGGCACGTCGCAGCAATTTGCCGACACGCTGGCCGAAGACATAAAGAAATGGGGCGAGATCATCAAGTTCTCCGGAGCGAAACGCGATTGAGCCCGGGCCGCGTGTCCGGGCCGCGCAACCCGCCTCAAGCCCGATCCGCCACCAGCGCGCACAGCGCCTGGGTGACGGCCTTCTTGCTGTGCTCGCGCCGTTCCAGCATGCCGACGCCCCGCAGGATGGCCGGGCCGGGCAGGTCTTTGACGACCAGTTGCTGTTCCGACCATTCCGCATTGGCCAAGTGCGGCACGATGGCGACGCCGTAGCGTTGCCGGACCAGCTGCGCGATGGCTTCTATGGAGTTGAGCTCCAGCGCGATATTGGGCGTGATGCCCAGCTGCTCCAGCGCGAAGCTGACCAGCCTGCCCGTCCAGAGCGAGCGGTCGAACTGCAGGAACGGTTCGTGCAGCAGCAGGTCCAGGACGGAGCGGCGGACCATTTCCTGGGGCGCGATGAGCACCAGCCTTTCCTGGTAGAACGGCGTCCATATCAGCCCAGCCGGCACCGCGTAGGGCGGTTCCGCCACGACGGCGGCGTCGAGTTCGCCCTTGGCGACCATGCGGGCGAACTCGCCCGACTGGCCCGCCAGCAGCCGCAAGTCCAGCGCCGAGTATTCCCGCTTGATGCGCGCCAGCGCGCCGCCGAAGGAGCCCATCAGCGCGGAGACCAGGGCGCCGACATGCAGCGTGCCGCGCAGCACGCCACCGGGCTGGCTGAGCAAGTGGTCGTAGTCGGCCACCAGTTTTTCCAGGCGTTCCAGCACCCGCCGCCCGTCGGGCGTGACCGCCAGCGACTGCGGACCGCGCTCGAAGAGCTTGACGCCCAGCTCGCTTTCCAGGTTCTTGATCTGCAGGCTGACGGCGGCCTGGGTCAGGCCGACCTGACGGCCGACTTCGGCGAAGCTGCTCAGCCTGCCGGCCGCCAGCGCGGTACGGAACTGCCTTATCGACGACATGAGAGTTGGCTATAAAAATAAATTGGCCTGTCCAAAATAATTAATAGTTTTACTTTTGTCAACACCGGAGGCATCATAGGAAGACCCATTTCCCCCGTATCGGAAACCACAGCCATGAGCGAAACCTCTTCCACCCTGAGCGTCGAAGTCTGGCGCGGCGGGCAGAACGGAAGCTACCAATCTTTTGAAGTGCCGCGCCGCGCCAGCCAGACGGTGCTGGACGTCGTCACCCACATTCAGCGGCAGATGGATCCCACGCTGTCCTACCGTTTCGCCTGCCGCGTCGGCATGTGCGGCTCCTGTGCCATGCAGGTCAACGGCGTGGCGCGCTGGACTTGCCGCACCCACGTGTCCAAAGTCGCGAAAGACGGGCGGCTGCGGCTGGCGCCCTTGTCGAACATGCCCGTGATCAAGGACCTGGTCGTCGACATGGACACTTTCTTCGAAAAAATCCAGGCCGCGCACGGCCGCTTCAAGGGCGAACACACGCGCCACGAGCCTGTCGCGCTGGTCAAGCCCGACAGCCCGGCCCGCCAGGAAGCGGACGCCGGCATCGAATGCATAGGCTGCGGCGTATGCTATTCGTCCTGCGACGTCGTCACCTGGCGGCCGGACTACCTCGGGCCCGCCGCGCTGAACCGCGCCTGGACCCTGGTCAACGACGAGCGCGACGTCGACGGCGGCCGGCTGCTCGCCGTCGCGGGCGACGCGGGCTGCCATTCCTGTCACACGCAGGGCTCCTGTACGCTGCGCTGTCCCAAGCAGCTGTCGCCCACCGCCGGCATCGCCGGGCTCAAGCGCATGGCGGCGCGCGCGGCCATGCGCGGCGAACTCGGCAACGAAACCGGAGGCGCATGACATGGCGGGCATCAACGTCAAGGCGGCGCGCCGCTGGTATTGGCAGCGCATCACGGCCATGGCCATGGCCCTGTTCGTCGTCATCCACATCATCGTCATGGTCTACGCCATACGCGGCGGGCTCAGCGGCGCCGAAGTCCTGGCGCGCACGCGCGGGAACGTCTTGTGGGCGGGCTTCTACGGCGCTTTCGTCGTGCTCGTCAGCGTGCATGCGTCCATAGGCGTGCGCAACGTGCTGGTCGAATGGGCCCGCCTGCGCGACGGCGCGGCGGCCCTGCTGTCCAATCTTCTGTCGCTCGCCTTGCTGGTCATGGGCTTGCGCGCGGTCTGGGCGGTCACGTTGGGGGGCGCGGCATGAACGGCATGAAAAAAAACGGCCTGCGCGCCCGGTCGCACGCCAGCTGGCTGGCCTTCTTCCTGCACCGGGTCTCGGGCGTGCTGCTGACCATTTTCCTGCCCTTCCATTTCTGGACGCTGGGCCTCGCGCTGGAAAGCGAAGCGGCCCTGGACACCGCGCTCAAATGGTACGAGCATCCTTTGTTCAAGATCGGCGAATGGCTGCTGGTGTTCTTGCTGGCGGCGCACGCCCTGGGCGGGCTGCGCCTGCTGTTGCTGGAGTTCAGCCCATGGCGCGGCCTGCGCCCGGACATGATCTCCGCCGGCGTCGCCTCGGCCGCCGCCGTATCGATCGTTTTCCTTATCGCCGCATTGGGTTGAAGCATGAAAGAAATTGACTACACGCAGGTGGAAGAGGCGGCCCGCGAACTCTACATACGCGCCTTGAAGCTCTTGCCGGACGACATCAAGACCGGCTTCGGCAATCTGCAGGCCATGGAAACGTCCGAACGGGCGCGCACCATCCTGAAAACCATGGTCACCAACATCCGCGTGGCCGAAGACAATCACAACCTGCTGTGCCAGGATACCGGCATCCCGATCTACAACGTGTTCATCGGGCGGAACGTGGCCGTGGACGGCTGGCGCATGAAGCAGGCCATCGCCAAGGGCTGCGAGCGCGCCACGCGCGAGCACCCGCTGCGGTCCAGCGTCGTGCATCCCATCAGCCGCGTGAACAATCACACGTCCTGTGGCCCCGGCGTGCCCGTCATCCATTTCGACTACGTCGAGGACGCCGACACGCTGGACATCGAAATGATCCCGAAGGGCAGCGGCTCCGAGAACAACTCCTTTCTGCGCATGGCCATCCCCGCCGAAGGCCTGGCGGCCGTGAAGCGCTTCGTCATCGATTGCGTGATCGATGCCGGCGGCAAGACCTGTCCGCCCACCATCGTGGGCGTCGGCGTGGGCGGCACGTCCGACCTGTGCGTGCACCTGGCCAAGAAAGCGGCCACGCGTCCGCTCGGGTCCGTATGCGCGGACCCGCTGGGGGCCGAGCTCGAGCGCGAGCTGTCGGCGGCGGTCAACAAGCTGGGCGTGGGCCCGCAGGGCCTGGGCGGGGACGCCACGTCCTTCGCGGTGCACATCGAACTGGCGGCCACGCACATCACCATGAATCCGGTCGCCGTGAACATGCAATGCCATTCGGCGCGGCGGGCCCGGGCGCACCTGGGTTCCGGCCGGATCGAATACGGCTTCTGAAGGAGGGAAACATGGCACATTACGACTTGACGATGCCGGTCACCGAGGAACAGGCGCGCCAACTGCGCGTGGGCGACACGGTCACCCTGCAGAAGACGCTGTTCGGCATACGCGACGCCACCTATATCGCAATGTTCGATCACGGCCGCAAGACGCGCTTCGACCTGAACGGCCATGCGGTGATCCACACCGCGCCCAACGTGCGCAAAGTACCCGTGTCGGACGAATTCCCGGCGGGCTACGAGTCCGTCTGCATCGGCACCACCACCTCTTCACGCATGGAGCGCTTCACCCGCCAGCTGATGTCGCAGTGCGGCGTGCGCTTCATCATCGGCAAGGGCGGCATGCACCAGGGCTCGCTCCAGGCCTTCCAGGAACTGGGCGGCGCCTACCTGGGCATCGTCGGCGGCACGGCCGCGCTGGAAACCACCTGGATCGAACAGATCGAAGACGTCGACCTGGACGACCTGAATCCCGAATCGCTCTGGAAATTCCGCATCCGCGACTTCGGCCCCTTGCTGGTGGCCATGGACAGCCACGGGGGCTCGCTGTACGACGAGGTGAACGACGAAGTCAAGAGCCGCCGCGACGAAATCCTGGCATCCCTGGGGGCATCATGACGCCGCAGCCCGACGTAATCAGCACCGACATCCTGGTCCTGGGCTCGGGGGGCGCCGGCCTGTTCGCGGCCCTGCATGCGCACGACGCCGACCCTTCCCTGCACATCACCGTGGCCGTCAAGGGCCTGCTGGGCAAGTGCGGCTGCACGCGCATGGTGCAGGGCGGCTACAACGTGGCCCTGGCCGAAGGCGATTCCGCCGAGCGGCATTTCATGGACACCATCACCGGCGGCAAATGGCTGCCCGACCAGGAACTGGCATGGACGCTGGTGAACAAGGCCATAGAACGCATCCATGAACTCGAGAACGAGCTCGGCTGCTTCTTCGACCGCAACCCCGACGGCACCCTGCACCAGAAAGCCTTCGCGGGCCAGACCTTCGATCGCACCGTGCACAAGGGCGACCTCACCGGCATCGAGATCATCAATCGCCTGGCCGAACAGGTGTGGGCGCGCAAGATCCACCGCCTGGAAGAGCATCGGGCCATCGAGCTGATTCCTTCCGCCGACGGGGCGCGCATCGCCGGCGTGCTGATGATAGACCTGCGCACGGGGCTGTACCGGCTGGTGCGCGCCAAGGCCGTGCTGCTGGCCACGGGCGGCGGCCCCACCATGTATAAATTCCACACGCCGTCCGGCGACAAGAGCTGCGACGGCCTGGCCATGGCGCTGCGCGCCGGGCTGGGGCTGCGCGACATGGAAATGGTGCAGTTCCACCCGACGGGCCTGCTGGCCGGATCGGACACGCGCATGACCGGCACCGTGCTCGAAGAAGGGCTGCGCGGCGCGGGCGGCTACCTGCTGAACGGCAAGCAGGAACGCTTCATGCACAACTACGATCCGCGCGGCGAACGGGCCACGCGCGACGTCGTCTCGCGCGGCATCTATGCGGAAATGCGCGCGGGGCGCACTTCGCCGAACGGCGGCGTGTACATCCAGATGAGCCACCTGGGGCCCGACAAGGTGCGCAAGCAGTTCAAGGGCATGGTCGAGCGCTGCGCCGACTGCGGCTTCGATCTGGCCGGCGGCCTGGTCGAAGTCGTGCCCACCGCCCACTACATGATGGGCGGCGTGGTCTTCAATCCCGATTGCAGCACCGAATGGCCCGGCCTGTTCGCGGCGGGCGAGGACACCGGCGGCGTGCACGGCGCCAACCGCCTGGGCGGCAACGGCGTGGCGAACTCGACGGTCTTCGGCGGAATCGCGGGCGACAGCATGGCGGCCTGGGTGCGGGGCAAAGAGCTCGTCGACGTCGACGAAGCGCGGCTGCGCCAGGCCGTCGCGGCCGCCGAGCGCCCCTTTGCGCAGCCGGGCGGCGACCTGCACGCCTTGCGCGAACGCCTGTGGGACTGCATGTGGAACGACGCGGGCATCGTGCGCGACGAGGCGGGGCTCAAGCGCGCCGCCGCCACGCTGGATGAACTCCATCGAGAACTGGAGCGCGTGGGCGTGGCCGACGGCAATCGGGCTTACAATCTGACCTGGCACGATTGGCTGAACATGGATAGCCTCATACACGTGAGCAAAGCCATCGTCAGCGCGGCGCTGGCGCGCGAAGATTCGCGCGGCGCGCACTTCCGTGAAGACTTCCCCGACGTGCGCGACCTGGAGAACTCCTGGTTCTCCGTCATGCGCCTGAAAGAAGGATCCCTGCAATTGACCAGGCAACCCGTCAAGTTCACCCGCGTCCGGCCCGGCGAAACCATACTCCTGGAAGAAGAGGCCAAGGCATGACGGCTCCGCCCCGCGGAGCCGACCTGCTGGCCCGCGCCCTGCGCCGGGCGGGGGTGGAAACCGTTTTCAGCCTGTCCGGCAATCACGTCATGCCGGTCTACGATGCGCTCTACACTGAAAAACTGGGCCTGGTCCATACCCGGCACGAAGGCGCCGCGGTCCACATGGCCGACGCCCACGCCCGGCTGACCGGGCGGGTGGCGGTCGCGCTCGTCACGGGCGGCCCCGGGCACGCCAACGCCGTTTCCGCCTTGTACACCGCCTACATGTCGGAATCGCCCGTCGTGCTGCTGTCCGGCCATGCGCCGCTGAACCAGCTGGGCCGGGGCGCCTTCCAGGAAATGGATCAGGTGGCCATGGCCCGGCCGGTGGTCAAGCAGGCCTGGGCGGCAAGCGACCCGGCCGCCATCGCCCAGGATTTCGCCCGCGCCTGCCGCCTGGCCTTGTCCGGGCGGCCGGGGCCGGTGCACCTGAGCCTGCCCACCGACGTCCTGGAAGCGCCGGCCGCCGGCGCCGCGCTTCCCGATGCCGCCGAATTCCAGGCCAGGCCCATGCCCTTGTCCGGCGACGCCGCGCACGACCTGCTGGCCCGCCTGCGCCAGGCGCGGCGGCCGCTGATCCTGGCCGGCCCGCAAGGCCTGACGGACAGCGGGCGCCGGGCCGTGCAGCGGCTTCAAGACGCTTGCGGCATGCCCGTCATCGCCACGGAAAGCCCGCGGGGCGGCAATGACCCGGCGCTGGGCGCCTTCGCGCCCTTGCTGGCGCAAGCCGATTGCGTGCTGCTGCTGGGCAAGCGGCTGGACTTCACGCTGGGCTTCGGCAAGGCGCCGGCATTCGCGGACGGCTGCGTTTTCCTGCAGGCGGACGCCGATGAAGACGAATTCCGGCGCAGCACGGAAGCCGTCGGCGACCGCCTGCGCGCCCGCGCCCGGTCCGACTTCCATTCCGCCGCGGCGGCCTTGGCGGACGCGGCCGCCGTCGGCGGGTCGCGTCGCATGGAGGCGGATTGGCCCGAACGCGTCCGGTCCGGCATCGCCTACCGGCCCGAAGCCTGGCGCCAGGCCGTGGCGGCGACCGCGGCCGGCGCGGCGGATGCGGCCAAGCCCGCCCCTTTGCACCCCGCCGCCCTGTGCGCCGCCGTCCAGCCTTTGCTGGACAGCCATCCCGACGCGGTGCTGGTGGTCGACGGCGGGGAATTCGGGCAATGGGCCCAGGCCTGCCTGCATGCGCCCCATCGCGTCATCAACGGCGCGGCGGGCGCGATCGGCGCCGCCCTGCCCATGGCCATCGGCGCCAAGCACGTCTATCCGGACGCGCCCGTGGTCGCGCTGATGGGCGACGGCACTTTCGGCTTCCATTGCGCCGAGCTGGACACCGCCTTGCGCTGCCGCGCGCCCATTCTTTGCGTGGTGGGCAACGACGCACGCTGGAACGCGGAATACCAGATCCAGTTGCGCAGCTACGGCGCCGGCCGCGCCATAGGCTGCGAGCTTCTGCCGTCGCGCTACGATCGTGTGGCGGCGGCCTTCGGCGGCCATGGCGAGCACGTGGACAAGGCGGCCGATCTCCCGGCCGCGCTGGCGCGCGCCGCGCAATCCGGCCTGCCGGCTTGCGTCAATGTCGCGCTCGACGGCCTGCCGGCGCCGGTCGTGCGCCGGCCCTCATGAGGCGCGCATGGCGCTTTGGCTGATTCTCGGGATAGGCAGCGCCATGGCGGGCTTCGTGCAGGGCCTCGCCGGCTTCGGTTTCGGCCTGGTGTCTCTGGCGATCTGGTCCTGGGTGCTGGAACCCGCCCTGGCCGTGCCGGTAGTGGTGTTCGGTTCGCTGGTCGGTCAGCTGCTGGCCTGCGGTTCGCTGCGCCATGGTTTCCGCTGGGATCGCGTCCGGCCTTTTCTGCTGGGCGGCATCGTCGGCATTCCGACGGGGCTCTGGCTGCTGGACATGATGGATCCTCTGTTCTTCAAGTTCGGGGTGGGGCTGCTGCTGGCGGTGTATTGCTCGTCCATGCTGTTGATCTCCAGCATGCCCCGCATCACGCGGGGCGGCCGCGTCGCCGACGGGGTCATTGGCTGGGTGGGCGGAACGATGAGCGGTTTCGGCGGGCTGCCGGGAGCGGTTCCGACTTTGTGGTGCACCTTGCGGGGCTGGCCGAAGGATCAGCAGCGCACGGTGTTCCAGGCGTTCAATCTGTTCATGCACATGCTGACGCTGACGGCGTTCGCCATCCATGGCCTGCTGACTCGCGAGATTCTTGAGATCTTCGCATTCGTCGCGCCGGTGATCGTGATTCCGTCTCTGCTGGGCATCCGTCTGTACAGGCGGTTTTCGGATGGGACGTTCAAGGCGGTGGTGCTGGTGCTGCTGGCGGTGTCGGGGGTGATGCTGCTGGTGTCGACGGCCCCCAAGGTCTGGGTGCAGATCTTCAGCTGAAGGCGTGCCCAAAAAAAGCGGCCGTCGCCCGGCCGCTTTGGAATTGACCACACGCGGCCATGGAACCCCGATTCCATGGCCGTGGCGAACATCAGTTGATCTTGATGTTGCGCTCCTTGATGATCTTCGCCCAGTTCGCCGACTCCGCATCCATCGCCTTCTTGAACTCGGCGGGAGTATTGCCGACCGGCGACATGCCCTGGGCCTCCAGGCGTTCCTTGATGTCAGGCATCGCCAGCACCTTCACCGTGTCCTTCTGGATCTTGTCCACGACGTTCTTCGGCGTGCCTTTGGGCGCAATGAACCCGAACCAGCCGGAATTCTCGAACCCCGGGACGCCGGCCTCGGACACCGTCGGCAGGTTCGGCAGCATCTTCGCGCGAGTTTTGCTCGTGACGGCCAGCGCATTCACCCGGCCCGATTGCGCCAGCGGCGTGACCGCGCCGATATTGCCCACGATGAAATCGATCTGGCCCGCCATCAGATCCGTGTAGGCGGCCGCCTCGCCCCGGTACGGCACGTGGGTGACGTCGATCTTGGCGGCATGGGCGAAGTTCTCGCCCGCCATGTGGACCTGGCTGCCCAGGCCCGCCGACCCCATGTTCAGCGTGTTCGGATTCTTCTTCGCCAGATTGATCAAGTCTTGCAGCGTCTTGACCTGCAGCTTGTTGGCCGCCACCACCACCATGGGGCCTTCGGCCACATTGGTGATCAGTTCGAAGTCCTTGTTCACGTCGAACGGCAAAGTCTTGTACAGATGCGGATTGACGGTCAGGATGCTGCCGGACGCCATCAGTATGGTGTGGCCGTCGGGGTTGGCCTTGGCGACGATGGCCGTGCCGATGTTGCCGCCGGCGCCCAGCTTGTTCTCCACGACGACGGTCTGTTTCCAGAGCTCGCTCAGCTTGGCGCCAAGAAGCCGTGCCACCACGTCGGTGGTGCCGCCCGGGGAAAACGGAACGACGATGGTCACCGGCCCGGAAGGCCAGTTCGCGGCTGCCGCGGGCGTGCTCAGCCCCGTGGCGAGTGCGGTTGCGGCGAGCAACAGGGTGGCGCGCCGTAGTGGTCGAAAGCGATGTTGCATGAGAGTCTCCTGTTGTATTTGTACATGTTGAGTGCTGCCGTATCGAATGTTGTCATGTACCGCTTGCTGGAAAAAAACAAAGGGTCAGACCCCGCATGGGGCCTGACCCCAAGGGCCTGGAAGATTGGGACTTTGACCGCACGGTCAGGTCACCGTTATGCCGGCGTTCTTGATGATCTCGCGCCAGCGCTTGACCTCGCCCTCCAGATGCGTTTTGAATTCCGCCGGATTGCGTGGCTGGGGAATGAAGCCGAGCTTGATCATGGATTCGCGCATGGCGGGCTGGTCCACCTGGGCGACGATAGCCTTGCCGATCTTCTGCACGATGTCGTCCGGGGTGCCGGCCCGCAGCATCACGCCGGTCAGGTTCTCGACGATCAGCTCCGGCATGCCGGCTTCGGCAACCGTGGGCACGTCGGGCAGGTCGGGGCTGCGTTTGGTGGTGGTGACGGCCAGCGCGCGCAAGGCGCCGCTTTTCACATGGGACAGCGATTCCGGATAGTTGGAGAAAATGACGTCCAGGTGCCCGCCCATCAGGTCGGTGAGCGAAGGCGCGCCCCCTTTGTACGGGATGTGCACCAGCTTGTTGCCGGTCAGGCTCTGGTACAGGGCCAGCGTAAGATGCGGCGGCGTGCCGTTGCCGCTGGAACCTGCGTTCAGCGGCCGGGCCTTCGCCGCCTTGTCGAGATCGGCCATGCTCTTGATGTCGCTCTTGGCATTGACCACCACCATCATCGACGAGGCCGCAAGGCCGGCCACGGGCGTCAAGTCCTTGAGCAGATCGTAGCCCGCGCGGCCTTCGAACAGCGTGGCGTTGGAGGCGTGGGTGAGCGTGATCGCCAGCCAGGTATAGCCGTCGGGTGCGGAGCGCGCAACGTGCGCGGCGCCGATGTTGGCGCTGCCGCCCGATTTGTTTTCGACGACGACGTTCCAGCCGTGGGCGTCGGTCAGGGCTTTTGCCACCGCGCGGGCGGCGACGTCCGTCAGCCCGCCCGGCGCAAACGGCACCACATAGTTGACCGGGCGGCTGGGCCAGCCGTCGGCCGCGGCGCCCAGGGCGGCGCCGGGCAGCAGGCCGCCCAGGCCCGCCGCGCCGGCCGCCTGCAGCAGCTTGCGGCGCAAGGGGTCGGCACAGTGTCGGGAAGATATGGGCTTCATGTCTCTAGCTCCTTCGTTGGTGTTTTAGTATTGACGGGGCCGGACCCGTGCAAGGTCCGACCCCTCTGGGCCGCGCGCTGACACCTGTTGCGCGGCCCGGCCCCCTTTCCCGCTCAGGCGCTTTCGAACAGGCGGGTCAATACGAATTCGCGATGCCCCAGGGCTTCCGCGGCCGTCCAGCGGCCATTGGCGGTGGCGAGCATGCTTTCCAGCAGCTTGTCGCCGGCTTTGTCGAGGTCGATTTCGCGTTGCAGCAGGCCCGAGGTGTCGACGTCGATGTGTTCCGACATGGTGCGCACCGTGCGCGGGTTGGCGCAGATCTTGATCACGGGCAGGATGGGATTGCCGATGACGTTGCCCTGGCCGGTGGGGAAGAAGTGCACGGCAAAGCCGGACGCGGCGCACAGCGTGACCATCTCGGCCGCCGCGGACGACGAATCCATGAACCACAAGCCGCTGCTGGTGGGGGTTTCGGCCTTGTCCAGCACGCCGTCCACCTTGCACTTCTTGCCGATCTTCTGGATGTTGCCCAGCGCCTTTTCCTCGATGGTGGTCAAGCCGCCCGCGATGTTGCCTTTGGTGGGCTGCGATTCGGACAGGTCGCTGGTCTTCCAGCGGTTGATCATGTCCTGGTAGCGGTTGAACATGAACATGAAGCGTTCGCGCACCTGGTCGTTGGCGCAGCGTTCGGCCACGATGTGCTCGCCGCCCGTCAGCTCGGACGTTTCGCCGAAGACCAGGGTGGTGCCCAGGCCGTACAGCTTGTCGAAGGCATTGCCCACGGTGGGGTTGGCGCCACAGCCCGAGGTCGTGTCGGATTCGCCGCATTTGGTCGACACCCACAGGTCGCTGATGGGGCATTCCTGGCGCATGAGGCCGGTGGCGTAGTGGACGAATTCCTTGGCCTTGCGCGAAGCGCGCAGGATGGTGTCGTGGTCGCCGTGCAGCTCGATGCCGAATCCGGCCACGGGCTTGCCGGTGGCGGCAATGGCGTCCACCACGCGTTTGGTCCAGCCTTCTTCGATGCCGATGACGACGACCGCCGCGACGTTCGGGTTGCTGCCGGTGCCGATCAGCGTGCGGAAGTGCAGTTCCAGGTCTTCGCCGAATTGCAGGCGGCCATAGGGATGCGGCAAGGCCATCGTGCCCTTGATGTTGTTGGCGACGGCTTCGGCGGCCGCGTTGGAAATGTCGTCGACCGGAAGAATGATGACGTGGTTGCGTACGCCCACGCGCCCGTTGTCGCGGCGATACCCCATGAACGTGGTGTTGGCGGAAATGACAGCCATGTTGAAACTCCTTATTAACCTGTGGATATATGGGGTGGATCGCTTACCAGCGCTTGGTCTTGATGTTCTGCACGTGGGCGTGGTCGCCGGCCTTGATGGGCGCCACGACCTTGCCGATGTCGATGCCGTACTTGTAGACGGTGTCGCCCACCGCCATGTCTTTCAGGGCGACCTTGTGGCCGATGGGGATGTCTTGCTGGGCCTTGACGTGGATGAGCTTGTCTTCGTCCATTATCCAGGCAGTGAGCTCAGTGCCCGCTGTGATGCCTTCCACAACGGCGACGGCGACCGTGTCCTTGGAGTCGTGCAATACGGCGTGAATCATGTTTTTCCTCTCTATAAAAAACCGCCGGCTCGGCATGCGGGAATGGCCGGTCGGCACCGTGTGTAAGGAATGTTATTCGTGTGCGACATACATGTCAAGCATATCATATAGATGATTAGTATGAGGTATCATTGTCGCTGTGTTATATGCAAATAACTAGCCATGGGTCCTACTTCGTCTGTGCTCAGTCCTTCCGGTGTGCCTCTTTACGAGCAGGTCAAGCGCGCGGTGCTGGCCGCGCTGTCCACGGGCGAATGGAAGCAGGGCGAAGCCATTCCCCCTGAAAAACTGCTGTCCGAACGTTTCGGCGTGTCCATCGGCACGCTGCGCAAGGCCATCGACGAATTGGTCATGGAAAACATTCTCGTGCGGCACCAGGGGCGGGGCACCTTCGTGGCCATCCATTCCCAGAACCAGCATTTCTTCAAGTTCTTCCGCATCGTCCGGCAGGACGGCGAAAAAGCCTATCCCACGACCGAACTTCAAAGCTTCCGGCACATGCCGGCAAGCGACGAGGCCCTGGAAAAGCTGCGTTTGCCCCGGGGTTCGCGTGTATTCGAATTCGTCAATGCGCTGTCGCTGCATGGCGAAAAGGTGATCGTCGACACGATCTGCGTGTCCGATGTCATGTTCCGGGGGCTGACGCAGCAGCAGCTGCGGGAGCGGCCCAGCACGCTGTACAGTTTTTATCAGCAGATGTTCGGCATCAACGTCATTGCCACGGACGAGCGCGTGCGGGTGGCGGTGGCTGACGCGTATCACGCGGGGCTGCTGAATGTGGAACCGGGCGCGCCGCTGCTCGAACTGCGCCGCGTGGCGTATTCTTTTCACCAGACGCCGGTGGAGTGGCGGGTTTCCAAGGTCAATACGCGGCACTATGAATATATTGGCCAGGAGCATTTGATCAATTCATAGGGCGTGTCGGGGCTCCCGTTCGCGCCATGGGCGCAGCCCCGCAGCCGCCGCTCGGTCGAAATCCGCCGGAACACAGGAAAATCTAAGGGGAAACCTGGGTTCATATCCGAAGACAAGCGCCTTATCATATCGTGTCACGATCTATTCCCCCCAAACCATATCAAGCGGCGATGCGCTCGCACAGCACGATGAGGACCACCGCATGGAATTACTCGAGAACCTGATCCTTGGATTTTCGGTAGCGTTCACACTGCAGAACCTGGCGTATTGCTTGTTGGGCTGCCTGCTGGGAACCCTGATCGGCGTGCTGCCCGGCATCGGGCCGGTGCCCACGATCGCCATGCTTCTGCCCATCACCTACGTATTGCCGCCGGTGGCCGGCCTGATCATGCTCGCGGGCATCTACTATGGTGCGGCCTACGGGGGGTCGACCACGGCCATCTTGGTGGCCCTGCCCGGCGAGACGGCGGCGGTCGTGACGGTGCTCGACGGGCACCAGATGGCGCGCAACGGCAGGGCGGGCGCGGCGCTGGCCATTGCCGCCTTGGGTTCGTTCTTCGCCGGCTGCGTGGCGACCCTGGTGATCGCGGGCTTTGCGCCGCCGCTGGCCGAGGTGGCGTTCAAGTTCGGGCCGGCGGAGTACTTCTCGCTGATGGTGCTCGGCTTGATCGGCGCGGTCGTGCTGGCTTCGGGCTCGCTGCCGAAGGCCGTGTGCATGATCTTGCTGGGCCTGCTGCTGGGCATGGTGGGAACGGATGTGAACTCGGGCGTGGCGCGCTATGACTTCGGTATTCCCGAACTGCAGGACGGCATCGATTTCGCCGCCGTGGCCATGGGCGTTTTCGGCTTTGCCGAAATCATGAGCAATCTGGAGCTCAAGGACAAGCGTGTGGACCTGACCGGCAAGATCGGTTCGCTATACCCCAACAAGCAGGAATTCAAGGAGGCATGGCCCGCCTGCGTCCGGGGCACGGCTGTCGGCTGCGCGCTGGGGATACTGCCCGGCGGGGGCGCGGTTCTGTCTTCTTTTGCGTCGTACACGCTGGAGAAAAAGCTTTCGAAGTCGCCCGAGCGTTTCGGCCGCGGACACCCCGCCGGCCTGGCCGGCCCAGAATCCGCCAACAACGCCGGCTCGCAGGCATCGTTCATCCCTTTGCTGACGCTGGGCATCCCCGGCAACGCGGTCACCGCGCTGATGATAGGCGCCATGATGATCCACAACATTCAGCCGGGGCCGCAGGTCATGTCCAGCCACCCGGATTTGTTCTGGGGGCTGATCGTGTCGATGTGGATCGGCAACCTGATGCTGGTGGTCCTGAATCTGCCCCTGGTCGGGCTGTGGGTCAAGCTCTTGAACGTGCCGTATCGCATACTGTTTCCCGCCATTTTGGTGTTTTGCACCATCGGCGTCTATACGTTGAACTACAACGTCTTCGACATCTGGGTTACCGCCGCTTTCGGGCTGGTGGGCTATGTATGGACGAAGCTGAGCTGCGAGGGCGCGCCCCTGTTGCTGGGCCTGGTGCTGGGGCCGATGATGGAAGAGAACTTCCGGCGGGCCTTGCTGTTGGCCCGCGGGGATTTCACGACGTTCCTGACGCGGCCGCTGTCTTTGTCGCTCCTGCTGGCGGCGGCGGTCCTGGTGGTGCTGGTCGCATTGCCTTCGATACGGAAAAAGCGTGAAGAGGCTTTCGTGGACGAGGACTAGTGCGGTGGTTGGCCGGGCGCTATCGTAGAGGCTCGCCCGGGCCGATGCGATCGACGATCAGCGCGTAATGCTCCGGGCGGCGATGCCGCGCAAAGTCGAATACGTGCTTGCGGAAGGTGTCGCCCAGGCTCAGGTCGGCGTTGACCATGATCACCTCGTCGCCTTCGGTGCTGGCCTGAGCCACGATTTCCCCTGTGGGCGCCACGATGACGGATCCGCCTATCATGTGATGGCCGTTTTCGCTGCCGCATTTTGCCGCCGCCGCGGCCCAGACGCAATTTTGATAGGCGCTGGCCTGCAAGGTCACCAAGTGGTGATGCATGCGCAGGTGCACGGGCTCGGGCCAATGGATGTTCAGCGACGGCGTGTTGTAGCCCAGCACCACGACTTCCGCACTTTGCAGCGCCATGACTCGCCAGGTTTCGGGCCAACGCCGGTCGTTGCACAGACACATGCCTATCCTGGCGCCGAGCGTGTCCCAGACACCGAAAGTCTTGTCGCCCACATTGAAGTATTTCTTTTCCAGGTGCTGGAACGGGGCGTCCAACTTATGATCGTCGTGTCCGGGAAGGTGAATCTTGCGGTACTTCCCGACGATGCCGCCGGTTTTGTCCACCAGGATGGACGCATTGTAAGGTTGGCCTCCGGGCGTGAGCTCGGCATATCCCAGATAAAAACCAATGCCCAGCTTGCAGGCTTCGTCGAACAGCGGCTGGGTGTCGGGGCCCGGCATGCCGGTTTCGAAATAGCGCGCCTGCGCTTCTTCTTGGCTCATCCAGTATCGGGGAAAGAATGTGGTCAGGGCGAGTTCGGGAAACACCACGAGGTCCGCCTTGCGGCCATGCGCCTCGCGCAACATTTCCAGCAGCCGCAGCACCACGTCGCGACGTGTATCGGCCAATTGCACCGGCCCCATCTGCGCAACCGCCAAACCCAGCCTGCGCCTTCCTTTATCGATCATATCGCCTTGCTCCTCGGGCTCCAGAAAGCGCCATCATGCCGCCGCATGCCGCGCTTGTCGATGACGATAGACGAAGGTTATGGGCAAGCGATGATTTGCTATGGAGCCGCCGGGTCCAACAGGCTCTTCACCGCCGACAGGAAGCGGCGCCCCAGCAGCGGCAGCGGAGCGAGATCGGGACGCGTCGCCCAGATGTCGATGGAAGCGCGCGGCTCGATGGGACGGACCAGCAGGGAACTGGGCCCCGGGGGGAGGCAGCCGGCGTCGACCAGTGCCGGCCCCAGGCCATGCTGCGCGAATGCATAGGCGGTGACGGGGGAGTGAACTTCGATGGCGGCCGGACGGCAGGGGCCGGCGTCGCCGAAGAAGGCCAGTAACGCGCGGCTCAATGGCGCGCCGGGCGGATAACCTATCCATGCGCCGCGCAGCAGGTCGTCCGCTCGGATCACGGTCTTGTCCCCCAGCGGATGGCCTTCGGGCAGGATGCACACGATTTCCATATGGCCAAGCAGCGTCGACTTCAAGTGCGGGTGGTCCGGCGGAGCCATCGAGACGCCGACGTCGGCTTCGCCGCTCAGGAAATAGCCGACCTGTTCGTCGAAGGTGACGCTGCGGTAGTCCACCTGGGCGTGGGGATTGCGGTCCTGGAAGCCTGCAAGGGCTCGGGGAATCAGGTTCTGGCCGAAGCTTGCGCTGGAAATGATCTTCAAGATGCCCGATCCGGCCTCGCCCAGGGTCGCGGCAAGCTGATTGACGCGCTGGATTCCGTTGTAGATTTCTTCCACTTCCGCATACAGCCGGCGGGCTTCGGGCGTGGGAAGCAGCCGGCCTCGGTTGCGCTCGAACAGGCGATACCCGAGCCGGCTTTCCGTCAAGGCGAGGACGCGGCTGACCGCCGGCTGGGACACATGCAGGCTGCGCCCGGCGCCACTGATCGATCCGGCGATCATGATGTTGCGGAAGACTTCTATTTGCCGCAGGCTGAGCGGCGGCCGCGCAGCAGCGGGATGCGTCACACTCTCATCGGAAAAATCATCGTCTTCCATGGCGGCGCCCTGCCTCGTCGATAACGCCCGATTATATCTTCGCGACGTTTTTCGATGAGGGGCTTGCCGCATGCCGGTGATACGCTCGATACCTCTAACTAAAAAAGAGGAGACCAGTCATGCGGCGTATCATTCAGCGCTCGGTGGGCGCTTTGCTCATAGGATTCAGCATATTGGCGGGCGCGGCAAGCTTCGCCCAGGAGTGGCCCAGCAAGCCGGTTACGTTCGTCGTCCCATCGGCCGCCGGCGGTTCGCCCGATGTGCTGTCTCGCACTGTAATGAACCAGATCTCCAAAGACCTCGGTGCTTCATTCGTGGTCGAGAACAAGCCGGGCGCGGCCGGCAGCATCGGCATCGTGCAGATCAAGCGGGCGCGGCCCGACGGCTACACCATCGGCTACGGCAACATCAATACGCTGGCGGTGAACCGGGCGCTGTTCAACCAGCTGGCTTATGACGTGGACGCCGATCTGGAGCCCGTCATCCATTTCTTCAGCATCTATAACGTGCTCATCGTGCCGGCCGATTCGCCCATCCAGAGCGTTGCGGATCTGATCGAGCGCGCGAAAAAGGCGCCGGGAAAGATGTCTTACGGCGCGTCGGGCGTGGGAACCACCGGGCATATGGGTGGAGAGCTGTTCAAAAGCCTGGGCGGCATCGACGTAGCGTTCATCCCATACAACAGCGGGCCGGCCGCGCTGCAGGATTTGCTCGGCGGCCGGCTGGACTACATGTTCTCAAACTCGTCGGAAGCCGCACCCCTGGTAAAAAGCGGGAAGGCCCGGGCGCTGGGCGTCAGCAGCATGAAGCGCTTGCCGCTGTTGCCGGACGTTCCGACCGTGGACGAAGCCGGAGTGAAAGGCTATGAAACGATCGCCTGGGGAGGCGTGGTTGCGCCCAAAGGCACGCCGGCCGAAGTGATCGAAAAACTGAATATGGCGATACAAAAGGCATTGCGCGAGCCCGCCGTCATCGAAGGCCTGGCCACGCTGGGCGCCGAGCCCGGCGGCGGTTCCGCGGCCGACTTCAAGCGCTTGATAGACCGTGAAACGGTCAAGTGGAAAGGCATCATTGAAACGGCAGGCATCAAGAAGCTGGATTGATCCCGTCTCGCACGGTCCCGTCGAAGCAGAAGAACATGCAAATGGATTTCGTTGTAAAAGGCGCCCGGATCATAGATGGAAGCGGCGGGGCGCCCTACCATGCCGACGTGGCCGTCGCGGGCGAACGCATCGTTCGCATCGGCGATGTCGGATCGGCGCCGGGCGTGCCTTGGGTCGACGGCCGGTGCCAGGTGCTTGTGCCGGGCTTCATCGACTCGCACACGCACGATGACGGGTATCTGCTTGCGCACCCCGACATGACGCCTAAAGTATCGCAAGGCGTCACGACAGTGGTGACGGGCAATTGCGGGGTCAGCCTGGCGCCGCTCGCGCGATCCGGCTTGCCCCAGCCGCTGGATCTGCTCGGGCCGCCGGAGCTGTTTCGTTTCTCGACGTTCAGGCAATGGCTGGACGCCTTGCGCGCGTCGCCGCCGGCGGTCAATGTCGTTCCGCTGGTCGGCCACACCACCTTGCGCGTGTCCGTCATGGACGACACCGGGCGAGAAGCCGGCGATGCGGAAAGATCGGCGATGCGCAGCCTGCTGGCGGAAGCTCTGGACGCCGGGGCGTTTGGAGTGTCCACGGGCACCTTCTACCCGCCCGCCGCCGCGGCCACTACGGAAGAGATCATCGACGTCTGCGGCCCCCTGCGCGGGCGCGGCGGCATCTATGCGACGCATTTGCGCGATGAGGCCGACCATATCGTTCCGGCTATCGAGGAAGCGCTGGAGATCGGGCGCGCCGTTGATGCAAGAGTCGTGTTCTCCCACCATAAGCTCGCCGGTGAAAAAAATCACGGCCGGTCCCGCGAAACACTGGATATGATCAGCAGGGCGGCAGCGCGGCAGCCGGTATGCCTGGACTGCCATCCCTATCCCGCGACATCCACCATGCTGAGGCTGGATCGCGTGCGCATTGCCAGCCGCTGCATGATCACCTGGTCCAAAGCCTGGCCCGAAGCGGCTGGGCGAGACTTCAACGACCTGAAAAATGAATGGGGCCTGGACGACCAGGCGGCATTCGACAGGCTGACGCCGGCGGGTGCGATCTATTTTCTGATGGACCAGGAAGACGTATGCCGTATTTTTCAGCACCCGCTCACCATGGTCGGGTCGGACGGCCTGCCATTCGATCCCCATCCGCATCCTCGGCAATGGGGCACCTTCACCAACGTATTGAGGACCATGGTCCGGGAACGCCGGCTCCTGTCCATTGAAGAAGCCATCCATCGCATGACGGGCCTGGCAGCCCGGCAATACGGCTTGGCGGACCGGGGCGTGCTACGGGAAGGCCATTATGCCGACATGGTTCTGCTGGATCCGGAGACCGTAACCGACATGGCGACGTTCGAGAAGCCGATTCAGCTCAGCCGCGGCATCGGCGCCGTATGGGTCAATGGGCAACAAGTCTGGGACGGCGAAAAGGCGGGCGGCGCGCGTCCCGGGAAGGTGCTGGGGCCCGCTGGTGTCGACAAGCCATAGGGCGCTGGAGCTCGATTTGCAGACTTTTTAAAATTGCTGCTATAATTTCTGGCTTCGCTACACAAAAACGAAGCCGCAGTTGCTGCGGCGGGTTACGAAGGGCGGCTTTTAAATGGGCGGCCTTCGGTTTGGGATGCGAAGGGCGGATTCCCCAGGGATGATGCGGCAGTGGGCGGTTGATGAAAAGCACTTCAGAAAGTCTTCGATTTGACAGCCTAAAAAAACTGCTTCATAATCTCGTTTCTCTGCTTCAAACACAGCGCGGCACGCAGGTGCGGCCAGCGAGTGAGGCGGGGGCGGAAGTGCCGATGGGCGGCGAGGCTAGGGCTTCGGTTGACCATCACCCTTGTTCTTTAACAATCAAACAGCCGATAAGTGTGGGCGCTTGGAATGCGACGCAAGCGAGGCCTCTTT
>NZ_JACCEM010000011.1 GCF_013416525.1 Parapusillimonas granuli | reverse complement strand
GGGTATCTCTTCCTCAAGGGGCGCGCCAAAGACATGATCATCCGGGGAGGGGTGAATATCTATCCCCAGGAAATCGAAGCGGTGCTGACGGGCCACCCCGCGGTCCAGGAAGCGGCGGTGGTCGGCTCGGGCGGCCGGTTGGAGCCGGGCGCTTGCGCGGCGGATTCGGGCCGCCCCGGCGTGCCGGCCACCTTGCGGTACAAGGCGGACGGCGGCGGCGTGGTGTCGTGCCCGAGCGTGGTCTGTATGCGCTGCAGGACCAGCGGCGAAGGGTCCACCGGCGCCAGCAGGTCGGTGAGCGCCAGGAAGCGCTCTTCCCAATCGAGCGCGGTCGCGACCGCGTCGTCGTCCTGGGCGAGCAGGGCGTGGGCCTGCTGGGTTTCGCGTGCGTTCAGCAAGCCCAGCGTGTATTCCGCGAGCAGGGCGTCGTTCGGGGTGGTGGTGTGGCTCATGCGTACTGGCGCTCCCGCAGCGTATCCAGGCCCGCCCGCAGCGCCTGCCTGATGTCGTCGGCCGGCGCGTTCAAGCGTGCTTCCATTTGGTCGTAGGTGCATCCATGGTAATAGGCGAGCATCAGGGCGCGCCGCTGCGTGGCGTCCAGCCCGGCCAGCGCGCGCAGGAAGCCGTCGGCCGATGCGCCGAGGCGATCGCCGTCCGGCAGCTGGTCCATCCAGCCCGACGCGGCGGCGCGCACCTGGCCGGGCTGGCGCAGCCTGCCCAGGGCGCGATAGCGGACGATGCTGTATATCCAGGCGCGAGCCGGGCCGGTGGCCGGGTCGTAGCCGGCGGCGTTTTTCCAGATCAGGATGAAGACGTCGCGCAGAAGGTCCTCGGCGCTGCTGCGTTCGCCCAGCATTCTGAGAGCGAGCGCGAGAATGCGGGGCGCTTCGTGTTGGTACAGATTGCGAAATGCGCTTTGATCGTTGCGCGCGCAGGCCTGAAGCGCTGCCGCGTAATCGAAGTCGGATACTGCCATGCGTGCTCCAGACCACAACCGGGTGAAAGACGTATTGTATTAGCTGTTTCCTTGCTTGGAGCTGTCTTTGCGCGGCGGCCGGGCCGCGCGTTCGCGCAACGTACAATGTGGGGCGCAGCCGCGCCCCGGCATCCTTCTTTCCCTCTTTTTCCGCATGCGACTCAACCACCGTGGCCCCGCGCCGTCCAATCGCAACGATCTGAAGACCATCAAGTCCCTGCTGCCTTTCGTATGGCAGTTCAAATGGAGGGTGGTCGCGGCGCTGGCCTGTCTGGTGGCAGCCAAGGTGGCCAGCGTCATACTGCCGCTGTACCTGAAGCAGTTGGTCGATGCCTTGAGCGTGCCTCCCACCGCGCTCGCGCTGCCGGTCGCGGCGCTGGCGGGCTACGGTTTTGCGCGCCTGGCGACCAGCGTGTTCGGTGAATTGCGCGACGCGCTGTTCGCGCGGGTCACGCAAGGGTCGATCCGGCGCATCGCCGGCCAGCTTTTCCAGCATCTGTTTTCGCTGTCGCTGCGCTTCCACATGCAGCGCCAGACCGGAGGGCTGAGCCGCGACATCGAGCGCGGCACCAAGGGCATCGGCTTCCTGCTCAATTTCATGGTCTTCAACATTCTGCCGACCCTGCTCGAGATCGGCATGGTGGCGGCCATCCTGCTGTGGCGCTACGACCTGGCCTTCGCCGCCGTGACCCTGGGCACCATCGCCTGTTATGTGGCGTTCACCCTGCTGGTGACCGAAAGGCGCATGGTGTACCGGCGCAGCATGAACGATCTGGACAGCAAGGCCAACACCAAGGCGATCGACGCGCTGATCAACTACGAGACCGTGAAGTATTTCGGCAACGAGGGCTGGGAAGTCGACCGCTACGACCGGAACCTGGGCAAATGGGTGGATTCGGCGGTCAAGAACCAGGTTTCCCTGAACTTCCTGAACATGGGGCAGGGCGTCATCATCACGACGGGCATCACCTTGCTGTTGTGGCTGTCGGCCAGCGGCGTGGTGCGTCAGACCATGTCGGTGGGCGACGTGGTGCTGGTGTCGGCCTACCTGACCCAGCTCTATGCGCCGCTGAACTTTCTGGGCTTCGTGTACCGCGAGATCAAGCACGCGCTGGCCGACATGGAGCGCATGTTCGGCCTGCTGGAGCAGGGCCAGGAGGTGGCCGACCGCCCGGGCGCCCGCCGCCTGAAGGCCGGCCAGGCCGGCGTGGAGTTCGAGCACGTCGATTTCGGCTACGAGCCGCGGCGGCAGATCCTGTTCGATGTCAGCTTCCGCATACCCCCGGGCGGGACGCTGGCGGTGGTGGGCGCCTCGGGCGCCGGCAAGTCGACGCTGTCGCGCCTGATGTTCCGCTTCTATGATGTCGACCGGGGCGCCGTCAAGATCAACGGCACGGACATCCGGGATTTGACCCAGGCCAGCCTGCGCCAGCATATCGGCATCGTGCCGCAGGACACGGTGCTGTTCAACGATACGATTCTCTACAACATCGCCTATGGAAACCCGGCGGCGTCGCAGGATGAGATCGTCCAGGCAGCCAAGGCGGCGCGCATCCATGATTTCGTCATGGGCCTGCCCGACGGCTATCAGACGCAGGTGGGCGAGCGCGGCCTGAAGCTCTCGGGCGGCGAGAAGCAGCGCGTCGCCATCGCCCGCACTTTGCTGAAAAATCCGCCCATACTGATTCTGGACGAAGCCACCAGCGCGCTGGACACGCGGACGGAGCGGGCCATCCAGGAGGAGCTGGGCCAGATCGCCAAGGACCGCACGACGCTGATCATCGCGCATCGGCTGTCCACGGTCGTGGACGCGGACGAGATCATCGTGCTGGATCACGGCAGGGTGCTGGAGGCGGGGTCGCATCGGGAGCTGATGCAGCGCGGAGGGCGCTATGCGCAGATGTGGGCGCTGCAGCAGGCGGGCGATGAGCAATGAGCCGTGGTTCGTCGTGCGGGGCCCGCCCGGGGGGGCGTCGGCGTTGAAAGCGGGCTGATGCGCAAGAAAGCCACAGGCCCGTCGCCGTCTTGACTCATATAGTACTAAAGTGGTACTATATTTTTACAGTTCAAACGGAGGCAGCAGGGTGCTGCGCATCAGTAAAATCATCGACTACGGCACATTGGTGCTGACCCACATGGCAGGCTGCCCCGACCGCATGTTCAGTGCGGCCGACTTGGCGGCCACCTTGGGCTTGGGCCAGCCCACCGTCAGCAAGATCCTGAAGCTGCTGGGCCAGCGCGAACTCGTCAAAAGCAGCCGCGGCGCGCGGGGCGGGTACGTGCTGGGCCGGCCGGCCGAATCGATCAGCATCGCCGACATTATAGACGCTCTTGAAGAACAGCCCTTCGGCCTGACCGAATGCACGGCCCTGCCGGGCGCCTGTAGCGTCGAATCGGGGTGCCACATTCGCACGAATTGGCAACGCATCAATGCCATCGTCCGGCGCACCCTGGAAAACGTCAGCGTCGCCGACATGATACATCCCGCCGCAACACCCATGGAATTTCCATTGACCGCGCGGCCCGCGCCCGGAGCGGGCGCCAGGGCCGTCGCGGTATCTCCCACGACATGGAGTCATCGTAAATGAATTCTTTGACCGAACCAGCAGGCAACGACCCGATCGAATCCTTCCTCGATCGCGAATACTCGGCCGGGTTCGTCACCGATATCGAATCGGTCACCATACCCAAGGGGCTGTCCGAAGACACCATCCGTCTTCTGTCGGCCAAGAAAGGCGAGCCCGAGTTCATGCTCGAATGGCGGCTGGCCGCCTACCGGCACTGGCTGACCATGGACACGCCGGAATGGGCCAAGGTCCATTTCCCGCCGGTGGACTTCCAGGACATCAGCTATTATTCCGCGCCCAAGAGCAAGGCCGACGGCCCCAAGAGCCTGGACGAAGTCGATCCCGAACTCTTGCGCACCTACGAAAAGCTGGGCGTCCCCTTGCACGAGCGCGCGCGTCTCGCCGGCGTCGCGGTCGACGCCGTTTTTGATTCGGTCTCCGTCGCCACCACCTTCCGCAAGCAGCTGGCCGAAGTCGGCGTCATTTTCTGTTCGTTCTCGGAAGCGGTCAAAGAACACCCCGATCTGGTGCGCAAGTATCTCGGCACGGTGGTCCCCCCGGGCGACAACTTCTATGCGGCCTTGAATTCCGCGGTGTTCTCGGACGGCTCCTTCGTCTTCATTCCGAAAGGCGTGCGATGTCCCATGGAACTGTCCACGTATTTCCGCATCAACGCGCAAAATACCGGGCAGTTCGAACGGACGCTCATCATTGCCGAAGAAGGCGCGTCGGTCAGCTATCTGGAAGGCTGTACGGCGCCCATGCGCGATGAAAACCAGCTCCACGCCGCCGTGGTGGAACTGGTCGCGCTGGACGACGCCAAGATCAAATACTCCACGGTGCAAAACTGGTATCCGGGCGACAAGGACGGCAAGGGCGGCATCTACAACTTCGTGACCAAGCGCGGCGATTGCCGCGGCCCGCGTTCGCGCATCTCCTGGACCCAGGTCGAGACCGGTTCGGCGATCACCTGGAAATACCCCAGCGTCATCCTGCGCGGCGACGACTCCGTCGGCGAGTTCTATTCCGTGGCGCTGAGCAACCACATGCAGCAGGCCGACACCGGCACGAAAATGATACACATCGGCCGCAACACCCGCAGCACCATCATCTCCAAGGGCATCTCGGCCGGCCGCGGCAGCAATACCTATCGCGGGATGGTGCGCATCACGCCCAAGGCCGAGAACGCGCGCAACTACACGCAGTGCGATTCGCTGCTGATCGGCAGCAAGTGCGCGGCCCACACCTTCCCGACGATGGAGGTCCAGAACCCGACGGCCAGCGTCGAACACGAAGCCACCGCATCGCGCATCGGCGAAGACCAGCTCTTCTACGCCATGCAGCGCGGCCTGTCGGCCGAAGACGCGGTGTCGATGATCGTGAACGGGTTCTGCAAGGAAGTTTTCAAGGAATTGCCCATGGAATTTGCGGTCGAAGCACAGAACCTGCTCGGCGTAAGTCTCGAAGGCAGCGTAGGTTAAGGAGAAGTAGTCATGCTGAGTATCAAGGATTTGCACGCCCGCGTCGAACAGAAGCCCATCCTGCGCGGCCTGAGCCTGGAAGTGAAGGCCGGCGAAGTGCACGCCATCATGGGTCCCAACGGCTCGGGCAAGAGCACGCTGTCCCAGGTGCTGGCGGGGCGCGAGGACTATATCGTCGAAAGCGGCTCGGTGGAATGGATGGGGCGCGACCTGCTGTCCATGCCCATCGAAGAACGCGCGCGCTCGGGCCTGTTCCTGGCCTTCCAGTACCCCATCGAGATCCCGGGCGTGTCCAACGCCTATTTCCTGCGCACCGCGGTCAATGCGGCCCGGCGCCACCAGGGCCTGCCCGAACTCGACGCCATGGATTTCATCAAGCGCGTCAAGGCGGAAATGAAGGCGGTCGGCATGAAGGAAGAATTCCTGTACCGCTCCGTCAATGAAGGCTTTTCCGGCGGCGAGAAGAAGCGCAATGAAGTACTGCAAATGACGTTGCTGGAGCCCAAGCTGGCCATCCTGGACGAAACCGATTCGGGCCTGGACATCGACGCGCTGAAGGTGGTGGCCGACGGCGTGAACCGCCTGCGTTCCCCCGAGCGCGCCCTGATCGTCATCACCCATTATCAGCGCCTGCTCGACTACATCGTCCCCGACTTCGTGCACGTGCTGGCCGGCGGCCGCATCGTGCGCACGGGCGGGCGCGAACTGGCGCTGGAACTCGAAGAGCGCGGCTACGGCTGGATCAGCGAAGCCGAGGCCCGGAAGGGGGCGGCGGCATGAGCTCCGTAGACACCTGGGTAGCCGATTTCGCCACGCGCGAGCGCAGCCTGGCGGGCGCCGGCGTGCCTTGGCTGGCCGCCGTGCGCAAGCGGGCCCTGGACCGTTTCGCCGCGGAAGGCTGGCCCACGGCGCGCCAGGAAGACTGGCACCACACCTCGCTGGCCCTGCTCGAACAGCAATCGTTCGCGGCGGCGGCCCCGGGTCCGGTCCAGGAAGCGGTGGCGCGCGCGCGCCGTCCCGAAGACGGCCATTGCATGGTGTTCGTCGACGGCCGCTACGCGCCCGAGCTTTCCGACATCCAGGCGCTGCCCGCCGGCGCCGAACTGCGCAGCCTGTCCCAGGCATTGGCGGATGCGCCCGAGCAAGTCGAGGAATTGTTCGGAAACGAGCGCAGCGGCTCGGCCACCGAGGCGCTGAATACCGCGTTCGCCTCCGACGGCGCCTACATCCGGCTGGGGCGCGGTGTCTCGATCGACCGGCCCGTGCACCTGCTGTTCATTTCCGCCGGCCCGGGCGCGGCCAGCTTCCCGCGCAACCTGGTGCAGGCCGAAGCGGGCGCCCGTGCGGTCATCGTCGAGCATTACGTGGGGCAGGGCAGCGGCGCAAGCCTGACCAACGCCGTCACCCGCCTGAAGCTGGCGGCCGACGCCAACATCACGCACCTGAAGCTGCAGCAGGAAGACCCGCAAGCCTTCCACCTGGGCGTCATCGCCGCCGAACAGGAGCAGGGGTCGGTCTACAACTCGCACTCCATGTCCTTCGGCGCCCGCCTGGCGCGCCATGACATCGCCACCCGCTTCAACGGGGACCACTGCGAAACGCTGCTCAACGGCCTGTATTACGTCGATGGCCGGCGCCATGTCGACCACCATACGCTCATCGACCACGCGCGCCCCTTCGGCGTCAGCCGCGAGTTTTTCCGCGGCGTGCTCGACGGCAATGCGCGCGGCGTGTTCGGGGGCCGCATCCTGGTCGCTCCCGGCGCCGACAAGACCGACGCGGTCCAGCGTTCCGACAGCCTGCTGCTTTCGCGCATGGCCAAGGCGGACGCCCGTCCCGAACTCGAAATCTACGCCGACGACGTGAAATGCGCGCATGGCGCTACCGTCGGGCAGATCAGCGCGGACAGCCTGTTCTACCTGCGTTCGCGCGGCCTGGACGAAGCCCACGCCCGCAACGTGCTGACTTACGCCTTCGCCGCCGAAGCCGTGCATCGCATCGAACCCGAATGCCTGCGCGAACGGGTGGTCGCCGCGATCCAGTCGCTGGTGCCCGGCGGCGCCGCCCTGGGAGACTTCTCATGAATGCGCCCGCCGTGGCTTCCGTTCCGGTCCTGCTGGACCTCCGAAACGACTTCCCCATCCTGCAGCATCCCGTCAAGGGGCGCCGGCTGGTCTATCTGGACAACGGCGCGACCACCCAGAAGCCCGCCGCGGTCATCGAGGCCGAAAGCCGCTATTACGAACGCTCCAACGCCAACATCCACCGCGGCGTCCATTGGCTGTCGCAGCATTCCACCGACCTGTACGAGCAGGGCCGCGAAAGCGTGCGCCGCCTGCTGAATGCCGCGCGCAGCGAAGAGATCGTCTTCACGCGCGGCACGACCGAAGGCATCAACCTCGTCGCCCACAGCTGGGGGCGGGGCGCCGTCGGCCCGGGCGATGAAATCGTGCTGACCGGCATGGAGCACCACTCCAACATCGTTCCATGGCAAATGCTGTGCGAACAAGTGGGCGCGTCCATCAAGGTGGTGCCCGTCACCGACAGCGGCGAAATCCGTCTCGAAGACTACCGCGCCCTGCTGGGGCCGCGCACGCGCCTGGTCGGGATCGCGCATGTGTCCAATGCCCTGGGCACCATCAACCCCGTCCAGGAAATGACGCGCCTGGCCCACGAAGCCGGCGCCAAGGTGCTGGTGGACGGCGCCCAGGCGGTGGCGCACAAAGTCGTCGACGTGCAGGCGCTCGATTGCGATTTCTACGTGTTCTCCGGCCACAAGCTGTACGGCCCGACCGGCATCGGCGCCCTGTACGCGCGCTACGGCATCCTCAAGGACATGCCTCCGTGGCAGGGCGGCGGCGACATGATCCACACGGTCAGCTTCGAGCGCAGCACCTATGCCGACGTGCCCCAGCGCTTCGAGGCCGGCACCCCCAACATCGCCGGCGTGGTCGGCCTGGACGCCGCCATCCGCTATGTGCGGGGCGTGGGCCTGGACGCCATCGCCGCCCACGAACACGCCTTGCTCGAGCACGCCACCGAGCAGTTGCTGGCCCTGCCGGGCGTGCGCCTGATCGGCACCGCCGGACAAAAGGCCGGCATCGCGTCTTTCGTGGTCGACGGCATCCACCCGCACGACCTGGGCACCATACTGGACACCGAAGGCGTCGCCATACGCGCCGGCCACCATTGCGCCATGCCGCTCATGGCGCGCTTCGGCATACCCGGCACCGCGCGGGCGTCGTTCGCCGCGTACAACACGCCGGACGACGTGGCGGCCCTGATCAGCGCGCTGCGCAAGGCACAGAAATTGTTTGGAACAGGAAGCTAGGATGAGCGATCAGCACAGCGATCTGCGCGAGCTTTACCAGGAAGTGATCTTCGACCACAACCGCAATCCGCGCAACTTCCACGCCATGCCGGACGCCAGCCATACGGCCGACGGCCACAACCCCTTGTGCGGCGACCAGCTCACCGTCTATGCCATCGTCAAGGACGGCCTCATCGAGCGGGTCAGCTTCGTGGGGCACGGCTGCGCCATTTCCACGGCCTCGGCCTCGCTCATGACGGAAGCCGTCAAGGGCAAGACGGTGCAGGAAGCCGAAGACCTGTTCCGCGACATGCACGCCATGCTGACCGAGGCGCAGCCCGAGGCGCGGGATTTCGGCAAGCTCGAAGTGCTTTCGGGCGTGCGCGAATTCCCCGCCAGGGTGAAGTGCGCGACGCTGGCCTGGCATACGCTGCACAATGCAATCACTCGGGCCCGCGACACCGCGCGCACCGAGTAAGAGGTTCATCATGAGTTATACGCGTCAAGATGTCATCGTCAGCCGGGATTGCCCGGCGGTGTCGGTTCCGTACGGCTCGCCGGTGACGATCGAGAAAGGCTGCGAGGCCACCATCACCCAGCAGCTGGGCGGCAGCTACACCGTCATGGTCGAGGGCAATCTGTACCGGGTGGAAGGCGCCGACGGAGACGCCCTGGGCTTCGAGCCCACCGAAGACGTCAACCATGCGCCGGAAGGCCCGGTCACGGCCCAGTACGTCGAAGATTGCGCCTGGAGCCTGCTTGCCACCTGCTACGACCCGGAGATCCCCATCGACATCGTCAACCTGGGCCTGGTCTACAGCTGCAAGGTCATGCCGGCCGCGGAAGAGGGCCGCTTCCGCATCGAAGTCCAAATGACGCTGACGGCGCCGGGCTGCGGCATGGGCACCCTGATCGCCGACGAGGCGCGCGGCAAGCTGCAGTCCATCCATGGCGTGGACGAAGTCAAGGTCGATCTGGTGTGGGATCCGCCCTGGAGCCGCGAAATGATCAGCGAACCGGCACGCCTGCAACTGGGTCTGCTGTAGATTCCACCCCTGGCTCCAGGGCCGTGTTCACGTATCGTGCGGCGCGTTCTGGATCGAAGGCCAGCCCAGGGTGGCGCCCCGCGAAACGGCCGCGTACACGGCCGCGTTGCGGTTGTGCACGTCCAGCCGCTGATAGAGCGTTTCGGTGTGCGCCTTGGCGGTGGCCACCGAAATATTCAAGTACCGCCCCACGGTCTTCATGGGGTAGCCGCGGGCCAGCAGCACCAGCACCTCGTACTGGCGCGGGGTAAGGCCCAGCATCTCGCATTCCGGATTGTTGCCGTTGGCCGCCTTGTTGTGCCTTTCGCTCTTGGGCGGCCATTTGACGGGTTCGAAATTCTTGATCAGGGGCAGGCTCGCCTGCGCGCCGGTGTCGGTGGGCCGCATGGGGAAGCAGCTGCCGCCGGCCAGCACCAGCTTCACGGACGCCTGCAGGACTTCCGGCGGAGCGTTCTTGGCCACATAGCCGGCCACCGATGCGGGCAGGCCCTGTACGCTGTGGGGCATATTGCTGCTGTCCGACAGCAGCAGTATGCTTTTAGGCGAGCATATCCTGTCGGCCGCGTGGGCGAGGTCATGCAGGTCCTCGAACGACGAGATGGACAAAAGGATGAGGTCGCAATTGCGCTGTACGCTGGTTTCCCGTGCCAAAAGTGAGTAGTCCGCTCCTTCCAGCGTGCAGGAGCAGGATCCATCGGAAAGTAGTTGCAGAATGCCCAGGCGCAGCAGCGGATGCGGCTCGATGACAATTATTGTGGTCATGCTTTGTTCTTCCCTGTTCGACGTTCACTTATGAGCGATACCGAGTTCAGGCTGAACGTCTCGTGAAGCTGTATGGCATTGTCCGCTCTCTGACGGGGCGGAACAAGGTCAGCGCGATAGCAGGATATTCAGCCTACCGACAGTACATCGCAATGCGAAACAAATTGTGAAAGGAATTGTTTCTTACCTAGTATGGAAGCAGCCAAGGGGGTTCTTGAGTAAGAAAATGTGTTCCTTCGTTAAATAACTTATGTTTTATGAGAATATTTATATATCAATCCCCGCGGCTGATCTGCGGGCAGTCGAAGCGGTAGTTCCCCACGATTTTTTCCTTTTCGTAGAGCGACAAAACCACGCTGCAAACGTCGCCTGCTTCTCTTGTCAGGCTCATCGTTCCCAAATTGACCGCCTGCCCGGGATAAATAGTTACACTTCCTCCTTGCTTGAGCACAGACTTTCCGCTGCGCCCTTCTTTGCTTGCTTCGACCCTATATCGCAGCGTCGCCTGATGGCCGGACCTCACATAGGGCACGATGAGGCTGGGCTGGGCTCTGGAAGCGGCTTCCAGCCAGGCCTGTATGTCGCTGTCTGCTGTGATCATGGATGCTCCTTGCATGCGTCGAAAAGGGGGTAGGCCCGTTCACGGGCCGGAATGGACGGCGCCGTGAACGAGTGCTACGCTATACAGTTAGCGCTGATTGACGTAGCTATAGTTGTTATTGCCGATCTGCGTCACGGTTGCGACCTTGTTGTTGCCCGCCTGCATCACGATGGCTTCGTTGTAGTTACCCGTCTGCGACACGGTGGCCAGAAGGCTGGACCCCTTCTGGTCGATGAAGCCGTCGTTGCCGGTGCCGCTCTGGCTCAGCGTGGCGGTGATGTAGGCCGGGCCCATCCCGCGCTGATTCACGTCGGCAAGGTTGTCATAGCCCGACTGGTTGACCGTGGCGGTGGCCTTCTTGCCGGTCTGGTCGACCGTGGCCACGTTGCCCCATCCGCTGAACTGGTTGATGGTCGCATAGAGGTTTTCGCCGCTGCTGCCCCAGCCATGGCTGTACCACCCGCCGCCATACGAGCCGCCCTGGGTGATCGTGGCATCGCCGCCGTCGGCATACTGGTTGATGGTCCCGATCGAATCCCGCACGCGGTCCTGGCTGATCACGCCGTCGTTGTAGCTGCCGGTGGCCAGGATGGTGCCCCATACGGACGTGCTGTCGAATTGTTCGACGGTGCTGTCGTTGCCGTTGCCGAACGACGAGATCGTGGCGGTGGCGTCGTTGTTGTCGAACTGTTCGATGGTTGCCGAGTTGTCGTTGCCCTGTTGGTACACGGTGGCCGTATCGGCCGCCAGGGCGGCCGTCGCGCCGTACGTCAAGGTGATGCCCAGTGCTATCGCTGATAATTTGATGCTCATGGTGATTCTCCTCTAAATAAAGACCTGGAACTGCTAGTTTGTCCGGCGGTCTCCAGGACCGGACAACTCCCTTTCGGACTCATTGCGTGGACGTGGACGGCGTGTCCGGCTCCTGGACGGTCGACGGGTCGAGCGTGGTCACGGCATAGGTGCTGCCTTCGCGCAGGTAGTCCTGCACGATCTTGTTGTTCCAGTCGCTTTCGTTCTTGAGCCGCCAGCTTCCGTCCTTCAGGCCCTGCACCGCCAGGTGGACGACCGCCGCCTCGATGGCTTCCTTCACGCACAACTGGGTGGGCTCGTTGTCGGTGACGCCGGCCTCGATTTCCAGCAAGTCCTTGAAATTCACGAACTTGTAGACGCTGGGGCGCAGCTCGTAGGAAAAAATCGTCTTGGTGGTCGACACCGTCTGCAGCACGCGGCCCGTCCGTATGTCCACGCTGCGCAGGTTGACGGTGATCTGGTCCATGCGGTATTGCGTGGACAGGCCGACCCCGAGGAAACGCGCGCCTATGCCGCCCGTCCTGACGTTGCTGTCGTAGGCGACGATGCCGCCGTCGATCAGCACGGACGCCGGCATCAGGGCGGGAATGTGTATGGGCGGGGCGTTGTCGCCCTGGGAGCCGTCCAGCGCGCGCACGATGCGCCGCTCCGTCAGCAGCTCCTGCAGGCTTTCGCGCTCGACCGGCGTGAACCAGCCCGAGTCCTTGAGCGCCTTCACCAGCATCGAGGCCGCGCCCTGCGTGACCGAGGTGGAAAAGGAGCTGTCGGGCGAGGGCTTGTACTGCCCGGTCTGGTCCCGGAAGCCGTACACGGCGACGATCACCTTGCCCTTGGGCGGAGGCAGCTTAAGCAGATCCCGCGTCGAGGGCGTGGCCGGCGTCAGGTGTGCCGGCGTGGCGACCTCCACCGGCTTGTGGGGCGCGGCGCAGGCCGCGAGCAGGACGGACAGGGTCGCGGCGGCGCCCAGCCGGAAGGCGGGCCGTGCGCCGTGGGCTGCGGGACGGGCGGGCGCGCGGTTCATTTGCCCACCTGGAAGGTCGTCAGCCCACCGGTCATCTTGTCGGTGGTGGTGATGGAAAGAAAGCCGTTGCCCAAGTCCGCGACGGTGATGGTGAAGTTGTCGGTTTCCAGCGTGCCGGGCACGAACTGGCCGTCGGGGCCGATGATCTTGGAGCTCGCGGCGGTGGCCAGCCGGCTGATGATGGAACGCTCCAGCGTTTCGTTGAAGACTTCGAGCGGCGTCTTGTTCTCGAGCGCGTCGCGGGCTTCGTCCAGGTCGGGGTTGGTGTGCTTGTTGGTCGCGAGCGCCGAGTTCAGCAGCACGGGGCCGTTCAGCGGGTTGCCCCCGAACGAAGGATTGAGCGGATAGTAGACCAGCGGTGTCGCGCAGGCCTGGCTGCCGGCCAGCGCCAGCGCCGCCGTCATCAGCGCGCGGCGCAGGCCGATGTGCTTTTTGGTGTGCATGAGAGCTTGTTTCATTTACATCTCCTCGGGGCCCAGATCAGGGGTTCTGGTCATGATGCGTTCGACTTCACTGTCGGCGATGTTCCGGAAGACCAGGTCGACGGCGAGGGCGCTGATTTTTTTGGTTCTGGAGCGGGCGGGGGGGAGAAAGGTGCGGAACATCTGCTTTTGGCGGAACTGCACCCAGATTTCGCTGCCGAAGCGGGCCGACGGCCGTTCGTATATGGTCAGCGTGAACTGGCCTTTCGGATCCTTCTCGGCCCAAAGGCCGGCGAAATACTGGTAGAACTCCCTACCTTGCACCGTCACGGTGCGATTGATGATCACGCCCCGCAGCGGATCTTCAAAAACGCGCTTGATCCCATTGCCGCCATTGGCCTTGTCCAGGCTGGTCTTGGGCAGCGGGTCCTGCTCCAGCGGCGGAGTGGGCGCCGCCAGGGCGCAGGACGCCGCCAGGGCCAGGAACATCGGCAAGGCTTCATACGTGCGCATGGGATCTCCTCATTGACTACGCTTCCGGCGTTTCGAAGAGTTTTGGCTGCTTTTTCTAACGTCTCGAAACGGTACCGATGACTACATGGTAGAGACGTGGATGGGGGAATACATGAGGTATATGCCGTAGGCCGCACCCGGCCATTTGGTGTACGCAATGCGGGCGGCGTCGCGCCTCGGAGCGTAGGCCGAGTGGCCGGTCGGCCGGTGCTCAGGCGACCTTGACGGTATGGAACACCGGGCTATTGCCGGCCGGCTGCATGCGCAGCTGGTCCGTCTCCAGCTGCGCGATGGCGCCGTCGTTGGAGTGGTAGATGACCGTCACCCGGCTGCCCTGTATTTCGTGCAGCTGATTGCAGGACAGATGGAAGTGCGACGCCAGTTCCTCTTCGTCCACGGCGTCGGCCGAACGGATGAGCTTGAGCCTGCGGAACAGCCTTTTGTGGTAGCGCCCCCAGGCGACCACCACAAGCGCGTTGAAGCATGCGACCAGCAGGTACAGGGCGAGCGTCTGCAGCGTGGGAACGAGCGGCGTCACCGCCGGATCCAGCAGGGAAGGCATGGGCTGGATGCCGCCGGCATGGACGATGGACACCACGCCGCGGGTGAAAAGATAGAAAAATGCCATCCAGCCCAGGGCCGTGAGGGCCGCGTCGACGGTCCAGCCCAGGGATGTGCGTTTGGTGGTGATGATGAGGTTCATGTTAGCTCCTTGATTCCGCGGTCCGGGCTGGTCCAGCGCGCGCGCTGGCGCCGTATGCGGAGCATGACTTTGGGAAAGCTCAAAAGACTGGTGAGCAGGTTGATGATCCAGTAGACGAAGGGGTACCAGATGATCCAGTACAGCGAGCGCGTGATGGCGGGCTCGTAGCGGCGGTCTATCAAGACGCTGAGCAGGAACTGCAGCAGGCAGACCATGGCCAGCACCATGCCGGTGAAGGCGGGCGGCAGCAGCACCGACACGTTCATGCCCGGCGGCAGCACCATGAACAGGCTCAGCACCCACAGCCCGATCGACAAGGCCACGGCGAAGGCCCAGCCGGTGGACAGGAAGAATTCGATCATCAGCGGCCACATCCGGCGGTATTCCCATTTCCAGATGCTGAACATGTTCTTCAGGAAGACCTCGGCGCCCCCCTGGGCCCAGCGCAGGCGCTGCTTCCAGAGCCCGTGCAGCGTTTCGGGCATCAATATCCAGCACAGCGCGCGCGGTTCGTAGAAGATGGTCCAGCGGGCGCGCTGCAGCTTCCAGGTGATGTCGATGTCTTCGGTGACCATGTCCAGGCTCCAGTAGCCCACCTGGTCCAGGGCCTTGCGCCGGAAGGCGGTGCAGACGCCCGACACCGTGAACAACTGCCCGAACACGCGCTGGCTGCGCTTGATCAAGCCGATGATGGACGAGAACTCGCCCACCTGTATGCGGCCGATCAGGGTGGAGCGCGTGCGGATGCGGGGGTTGCCGGTCACCGCCGCCACGTGCGGATGCTCGACCAGCGGCGCCACCAGGTAGTTCACCGCATCGGTGTCCAGCATCGCATCGCCGTCTATGCACACCAGGTATTCGCTGCGGGCCGCCATCGCGCCCATGCGCAGCGCCATGGCCTTGCCCTGGTTCTGGGCCAGGTGCAGGACGCGCAGCCGCGGGTGCTCGGCCGTCAGGCGGTCGAAGAGCGCGGCCGTTCCGTCGCTGGATCCGTCGTTGATGGCGATGACCTCGATGTTCGGGTAGTCCTGGTTCAGCGCGGCCAGCAGGGTTTCCTCGCCGTGGCGCTCCTCGTTGTGGCAGGGCACCAGTATGCTGACCAGCGGCATTCCGGCGGGCATCGGCGGGCGGTAGGGCCGCCAGTTCCAGTCGCGCTCCCAGCGCAGCCAGAAATACAGCCCGCCGGCCATCCATATGCCCGACATGAACAGCGGGTAGAAGAAGACGAAGCTGAGCAGGGCATCGCTGGTCAGGACCAGGACGACGCCGAAGGGCGCGCCCAGCACGATGCACAAAACCAGGAAGGCAATCAGGCGGTCTATCATCAGTAGGGATACCAGGCATGTGAAATGGCCGGCCGGATGATCTCCAGACGGGGCTCGTCCTGAATGAAGTCGTCAGGGTAGTAACCGAAGTTGCGCGCGCCGCGCAGCTGCAGGCGCTTCATCCAGTGCGCGATGGTGTGGGCGTCGATGTGGTCCGGGTCGCCGTGGCCGGCGCCGGCCCGCCAGTCGCGCGCCTGCACCTCGAACACCGTCTTGTTCAGGGCGCCGGGGCGCCGGGCCACCGTGTCGACCAGCCGGTCCAGCCAGGCGTCGGCCTGGTCGTGCGGCACGTTCTCCATATAGGGCATGGCCATGGGAGCGGTCCAGTCGTAGGCGCCCAGGAAGTCGTCCAGGTTCTGTGCGAACCAGGCTTCGCTTTCGGGTTCGAGTATCGGCAGGGCGTAGATGTTGCGCGCCGTGCCGATCTGGGGGCCGCGGATCTCCCGCACGCGCCGGGCCAGCGTCTGCGTGAAATCGACCAGGTAGCGGCTCTTGTAGCGCGTCCAGCGCCGCATGGTCTCGGGATCGGCGCGCAATTCCCGGATCGCGCCGGGCAGGCCTTGCGCGCGGTATGCCGCCAGCGCGGCCGGGCCGGCGTCCTCGTAGTCGGACAGCAGCGCATCGTCGTGGAACAGCACGCCGTTGAAAATGGCGTGGCGCGACAAATCCTCGTAGATGTCGGTGATCTGCCGGCGCACCTGGGCGTCGAAAGGGGAAAGGCGCAGATACTGGTTCTTGGCCGGCGCGCTCCGGCCGGTTTCGGGATCCCAGCGTTCCACCCGGGGCAGCGCGGGGTCCAGGTCGAAGCTGAGCACCGGCATCCAGGCATAGACCTCGACATGGGCGCGGTTGATGAGCTGCCAGGCCGCCCGGTTGAAAAGGTCGGCGCGCATCGGCAGGTGGCGGTTGGGGAAATACAGGGAGCGGGCCAGGCCGTCGCCTTCCGGGTCGGCGAAGGCCTGCAGGAAGACGGTGGTGATCTGCATGTCGGCGATGCGCTGGATCACCAGGCCCAGGTTCTTGTCCATCTGCGCCGGGTCGGGATCGTAGACGTAGTCCAGGTCCACGTGGGCGACCCGCATGGCGTGGTCGCGCTGCATGTTCGAAATGGCGCCGGCGAAATTGCGCAGGGAGGGGTCGTTGGCCAGCAACAGCCGCGGCGTGTTCATCAGGCCGTCCACGGTGCCGGCCCCGTCCAGCAGCGTCAGCGCCATCTCGTAGCCGTTGTCGCCCACGATCTCGAGCGCGCCGCCGCTGGCGGCGCCATAAGGCCACACCCAGACGCGCGGCGTCTTGCCGCTCGCCTGGCGTATCTTGCGGGTGATCGACCCGACGTCCCGCTCGATGCGCGCCCGGTAGGCTTCATCGCTCTCATAGCGGCCGGTTTTCGGGTCGTACAGCCGCGCCGCGGCGGCCGGCTGCTGGTTGCCCTGCGGATTGGCGACCGCGCCATAGTGCAGGTTGTCGGTGTGCGCGCCGATTTCCACCAGCCCGCTGCGCGCCACCTCGCTCACCTGGCGCCAATACAGGAAGCGCTCCCTGTCGGTGGGCTTGCCGCCGAAATCGACTTTCTGCTTGGCGGGGGTGTCCAGCCAGATGCCGACCGGCGCCAGGACCGAGGGCCAGCCGTAGGCTTTGAGCATGGGGAAGACGTGGGTGTAGAAGCTTTGATAGCCGTCGTCGAAGCTCAAGAGCACGGCTTTCTCGGGCAGCGGCTCGCCGCCTTGGCGCGCGTTCAGGATCTGATCCACCGACACCGCCTGGAAGCCGTTGGCGTGCAGCCACGCCAGCTGTTCCTTCAGATGCTCGGTGCGCACGCTGACATAAGCCTGATCGGGATCCGTGTCTTCCACGTCGTGGTAGGCCAGGGCCAGGAATTGGTTCTTCGGCCAGGGCCGCTGGTTGTTTTCCATGGGACGCTGGTCGGGCGGCACGAATACCGGAATGTCCCGGGCGCAGCCGGTGAGCGCGCCGGACATGCACAGCAGGCCCGACAGCAGGATGCGCGGCAAAGTGGTATTGAGCATGAACAGTCCTTTGGCGTTGGCGGGCGCTAGAAGCGCAGATTCATGTCCAGCATGACGCGCAGTTCGCGCTCGCGCTGTCCGTCATAGGGCCGGCTGACGCCCGAGATGCTCACCCCGACGTCGAAGGTGTTGCCTCGGCGGTAGCGAATGCCGTAGCCCAGCGCGCCCACGGCGCCCGGGCCGTATCCCTTCTGCGCATAGACGCCCGCGCCCAGGGTGAACTTCTGTTCCAGGGCGGTTTCGTAATGGCGATACAGGGTGTGCGTCAGGCTCAGCGTGGGCAGCAGCATGAAGTCGGACCGGGGGTTGAAGTACATGGCTTCCTCGTTGGAGTTGTGCGAGGCATAGGCCTCCAGCTCCAGGTCCAGGCGCGCGCGCGGCGCGGTATACAGCCTTTCGCGGCCGCTCAGCAGCGCCGAGATCCGCCGGTTGCCGTCGCTGAAGCGCGACGGCGTCAAGGCCAGCCGCCATTCGCGGCGCTCGTTGGCGCGCCAGCGCAGCCAGACGCCGGCGCTGTTGGACGACACGTCGTTCAGCAGCGCGCGCAGGGGCGTCTGCCTGGACCGCAGTTCCCCCATGGCGCCGATCTGCCATTGGTCGTTCAGGTCCAGCGACGCCGACACCCGGAAGCCGGGCTTGACGCCCTGGCCGTAGCTGTGGGCGGACACCTCGGCTTCCGCGGTGAGGTCCCGGCCGCGCCACTCCACCCCCGTGCGCAGCCAGCGGTAGCGGGCCTCGCCTTCGTCGTATTCGCCGGCGGCATAGCCCGCGCCGCCGAAGACGCGCCAGTCATGCCGCAGCGGCGCCGAATACAGCACGGTCTCCATGCCGAACCCGCCGTTGCCGGTGGCGGGTCCGCCGGAATCCAGGTCGCGGTATCCCGATACGCGCAGCTCCGCCTTGTTGTGCGTTTCCCAGTCCTGCATGAGCCGCCGCACCCTGAGGTTCTCCGGGTAGCGTGCGCTGATGTCCTGCAGCAGCAGTTCCGCCTGGCGCCATTCCTGCAATGCCATGGCGGTTTCCACTTGGCCGATCTCCACGTCGAGATTGCGCGGCGTCAGCGTTTCCGCCATCTTCAGTTCGACCTCGGACCGCCTGGGCCATTCCCGCGCCCGGTAGGCGCTGGCCAGCGAACTGCGCAGGCTGCTGTTGTTGGGCGCCTGTTCCACCATATGGGCGAGCGCGCGCTCGGCCGCCACGGTGTCGTTGGCGTACAGCTTGCCCAAGGCCACGGTGTGCTGGGCATACAGGTTGTATTCGTTGGGCAGGGGTTCGGGCTGCCCCTTGACCCGCCGCCATTGGGGCTGGCTGGCGCGCAGCTGTTCCAGGATTTTGTCGGCTTCTTCGTATTGCTGGCTTTCCTGCAGGGCGTAGAACAGCCCGGTCTGGTTGGCGAGGTGGACGCCCGGCTCCTCGCCGTCGTCGGGTTCGTCGAAGACCAGGCGGTGGTAGAGGTCGCGCGCCTGCTCCGGCCGGCGCAGGTGCAGGTAGGCGGCGGCGACGACGTTCAGCGCGTAGCGGGGAACGGCCACGCCCTGCGCCCGCAGGCGCTCGTATTCCTGGACGATGTCGCTCATGCGCGCCCGGGCGTGCAGGGCGTGCAGGCGGTCGAAACGCAATCTCAGGGTGTCCTGGCGCGCTTCCTCGCCCAGCGCCTCCCATTGAGGGATGAGGCGGTCGTAGATGCCCAGGACCCGGTCGGCGACGTCGAAGCGCTCGCTCTCGTTGCGGGCCGGCATGGCGGCGATGCGGGTCAGCTCGGCGGCGTGGTCGGCCTGCAGATGACGCAGCTCCGCGTCGCTGAGCAGGCCGGGATGCTGCTCGGCCAGGCGCAAGGCTGGCTCGGACAGCCCGGATTGCTGCAGGGCCAGTATGTATTCGCGGTTCACATAGGGCTTGCCCGGCGCAAGGGTTTGCGCGCGCGAGGTCCGCAGCAGGACTTCTCCGTTCGCGCGGCGGCTGCGGTGCGCATAGGCGAGCGCCAGCTGCAGGTCGGCGTCCTCGGGCCATTTGGCGGTGGCGTCCGACGCCAGGGCCAGGGCTTCGGCCTGCCTGCCCGCGTCGGTCAGCACCATGATTTCCCCGACGGCGAAGCCGGGCCGGTCGGGAAAAAGGCGCCGCCCCTCGCTGAACAGATGGCGGGCCTTGTCCCATTGGCGGGCGTCGCGGTATGCCCGCGCCGTGGCTTCCAGGACGTCGGCCGGCGGCCGGTTGGGGGCGGGCTGCAACCCTTCGTAGGCGGCGATGGTTTCGGCGCCGTGGCCGGCCCAGGAGGAAATCAGGATCCGGTCATAGGTCGCGCGCAAATCCTGCGGATGCTCCAGCGCATGCCGGCGCAGCATGGCCAGGGCGGGCTCGTAGTCGCCGGCGCGCGCCTGCAGGATGAGCGCATCGTACTCTTGCCGGGGTACGGCGGCGCAGGCAATGAAGGCCCATGACTGGGCGGCGGCCACGCATAATATGCTCAGGCGCTTCTTCATGCTCTTGTCCCCGGGCGTGGGCGGGCGGGGCTGGGTGTCGGCACGGAGGGCATGGTTGTCGGGCTCCTCTTCCTTGATGCTATGGATCATAGAGACGAAGCGACTCGGCCAGAATGAGGCAGACGGCTTACGCAATGGCCGCTTGGAGCGCCGGCCTACGCGTTACGGTTTAATCCTCCGGACGGAGGCGGATGGGCCGGGAAGCCTCCGCGCCGGGCGCGGGCGGGTGTTAAAGTCCCGTGCATCGATGGCGATACCGATACGAGGAGACCAAAAAAATGAACCAGACCCTGGCCGTTCAATTGACGGAATTCGGCCCCCCGGAAGTGATGGCCTTGCGCGAATTCGACTTGCCGCCTCCCGGCGCGGGGGAAATCCGGCTGCGGCAGACGGCCATAGGCTTCAATTACATCGACGTGTACCAGCGCACGGGCAAATACCCGCTGCCGACGCCGACCGGCCTGGGCCACGAGGCGGCCGGCGTCGTCACGGCGGTGGGGGAGGGCGTCGCCGATTTCCGGCCGGGCGACCGCGTCGTCTACATGAATGCCGGCATCGGCGCCTACGCCACGCAGCGGAACATACCGGCGGAACGCGCCGTGCGCCTGCCCGAGGGCATCGACGAGGCATCGGCCGCCGCCCTGTTCTTCAAGGCCATGACGGCCCAGTACCTGTTGCACAAGACTTATCGGGTGGGGCCGGGCGACACCGTGCTGGTGCACGCCGCGGCGGGCGGGGTGGGGCAGATCCTCAGCGCCTGGGCCAAGGCCCTGGGCGCCACGGTCATCGGCACGGCGGGCTCGCCCGAAAAATGCGCGGTGGCGCGCCAGGCCGGATGCGACGCCGCGGTCGACTACTCCGCGTCCGGCTGGGTGGAGCGCGTGATCGATGCCGCCGCCGGCGGCAAGGCCAGCGTGGTCTATGATTCCGTGGGCCGGCACACCTTCATGGGCTCGCTCGATTGCGCGCGCCCGTTCGGCCATGTGGTCGTGTTCGGCGCCGCGTCGGGGCCGATACCGCCGTTCGACGTGGAGCTGCTGAACAAGAAGGGCTGTCTCTATCTGACCCGGCCGTCGGTGTTTCCCCACAACGCCGAGGTGGGCGTATTCCGCGCAAACGCGCAGATGGTGTTCGATGCATATTCCCGCGGCATCATCCGCGCGAACATCGGCGCCCGCTTTCCTTTTTCCGAAGTCGCGCGGGCCCACGCCGCCGCCGAGGCCCGCGCGACGACGGGGGCCATCGTCATGGTGCCTTGAGCCCGGCCCCGGTCTTTTCCCGCAGCGGCGCCCAGGCGTGGCGGCCGGGCTGGGGGCCGGCGATGGCGCCCGCCTGCATCATCGCGCTGCATTGTTCCGGCGGGACGCCGGCCGCTTGCAGGATCTCCAGCGTGTGTTCACCGAGCTCCGGCGGGGGCAGGGTGTGCAAGCCATTCTTGTCGGCATTCAGGCTGGGGAATTCAGGCACGTCGAATTCCAGGCCGCGCAGCGCAACGCTGCGCAGCTTGCCGGGCTGCCGCGCCTGGGCCGGTTCCAGGACGCGTTCCAGCGGCAGCACCTCGGTGAAGCCGACATCGGCCGCCTTCAGCCGCTGCGCGGCTTCTTCGAAGCTCAGCGCGCCGACGGCCTGTTTCACGATGTCTTCCACCTGTTGGCGCGCCTTCTTGCGCATGCGCAGGGTGGCCAGGGTCTCGTCGTCGGCCTGGGGCAGCTGCAAGGCGCGGCAGAACTTGGACCAATGCGCGTCCGTCAGCATCAAGAGATACAGCCAGCGGCCGTCGGCCGTCTGGTACGCCCCGTAGCCGGGCATGCTGAATTCGCCATGCGGCTCGCGTTCGGGCCTGCCCAGCAGCTGCGTCTTCAACTGCACCCCGACCAGGTCGCGCGCCGCGACGTGCAGCCCGGTTTCATATAGGCCGATCTCGATCGGGCCGCTTTCACGGCCCTGGTGCTTTTGCAGCAGCGACGACAATATGCCGATGACCGCATAGGCGCCCGCGAACTGGTCATGGTAGGACGGCCCCAGCCGGCTGGGCCGCCCGTCGATCCGGTTGCCCTCCATGACGCCGCTGGACGCCTCCGCCACCGGATTCGACGCCAGGTCGTCTTCCTGGGGGCCGGGCCCATAGCCCCGGATGTGGCAGTAGATCAGGGCGGGGTTGGCGTTTTTGCAGGCCTGCGGGGTGACGCCCAGCTTGCGCGCGGCCTTGGGCGCCAGGTTGTGCACCAGGACGTCCGCCGTGGCCAGCAGCTTGCGGAATGCCGCGCCGCCTTCCGGCGTGCCCAGGTCGATGCACACGCTTTTCTTGCCGTGGCTGTAGGCGATGAAGGTTCCGCTGGGGCCGCCCCGCACCAGGCTGCGCGTGGGATCGCCGCGCGGCGGTTCTACTTTGATGACTTCGGCGCCCAGCTGGGACAGGATGTGGGACGCGAAGGGCGCGGCCAGCATCGTGCCCAGTTCGATGACACGGCGGCCGCTCAAAGGCGCATTCTGCATGGAAGATTCCTATTCGTTTAATATAATGCATTATATATTCTTGATCGGGCCGGTTTTTATGCTTTGCCTTAGGGGTAATCCCGTATTAATTGCCTCATACAAAAATATATAATGCATTCCTATGGGGGCAAAACCCATCATAAATCAATAAACAGGAGACACATCGTGCATAGACGGACCTTTCTTTCGGGCTGCGCCGCGGCGGCCTCCCTGGCACTTCCAGGCCTTGTGCGGGCCCAGCAGCCCGCTCCCGGCATAGACACGGCAAGCAAGACCGTCACGGTGGGCGCCTTCACGCCGATCACCGGTCCCGTTCCGTTCTACGCCATTCTTACCCACGCGGCGGAGTCCTGCTTCAAGTGGGCCAACGAAACGAATGCGCTGGACGGCTGGAAGATCAAGTTCGTCACTTACGACGACGGCTACGAGCCCGCGCGCAGCGTGGCCGTCACGCGCCGCCTGGTGGGGGAGGACAAGATATTCGCCTTGACGGCGCCGGTGGGCACCGCGCAGTCGGTGGCGGTCATTCCCTACGCCAAGGAAGTGGGCCTGCCCATGATCGGCCCCATAGGCGGCGCCACGGCCCTGTTTTCGGAGCGCCTGGTGTTCCCGCTGCTGCCCGATTACGGCTGGTCGGCGGCATCCAATCTGGATTACGCCGTCAAGGACTTGAAGAGCGACCGCGTCGCCTTGCTGTGGGAAAACGATGAATTGGGCCGTTCCGCCAAGCGCGGGTTCGACATGCACATGAAGACGCTGGGCAAGGAGCCGGCGGAGTCCATCCCCTTCGAAGTCCGCAATACCGACTTCACCCCGCATTTGCGCCGCATCGCCAACGCCAAGGCCCAGACCGTGATTCTGTTCGGGTCCAATGCGAACCTGGCCGCCGCCCTGAAGGCCGCCGACCGCCTGGGTTTCAAGTCCAACTGGATGGCGCCGTTCTTCACGGCCGACCCCACCACCTACAAGCTGGCGGGGCCCTTGCTCGATGGCGTGTATTTCTCGTCCTGGCTGGTGCCCGTCACCGCCGACGACCCGCAGATCAAGGCCTATCGCGACAGCGTGTCCAAACATTATCCCAACGATCCGATCGGCGTGTTCGGCCTGAACGGCTGGAGCAACGCATCCCTGTTCGTCAAAGGGTTCAAATCGCTGCTGGGCAGCGGCAAGCCGCTGACGCGTGAAAGCCTGGTCGACGTCATGGAAACCATGCGCAACGAAACCGTCGGCGGCGCCCGCGGCGTGAGCTTCGAGAAAGGCGACCACCGGGGCGCGCGGCAAGAAGGCATCATCCGGGCCGGCGAAGGCGGCAAGTTCGTGCTGGTGCGCGACTTCAAGCCGTATCCGGCCGAGGTGTTCAACGCGAAGGTCGGCTAAGAGGCAATCATGAGCGATGAATACCAGGCATGGGTGGGGCGCGAGGAAGAGCGGACGGAACGCATCCTGGGCTCGGTCGCGCGGGCCATGGCGGCCACGCTGGACATCCCGGCGGCGCCGCTGGACGGCGATCCGCTGCCGCCCGGCTGGCACTGGCTGTTCTTCAACCCGGTGGAACGGCGCAGCGGGCTGGGCCCCGACGGCCATCCGCGGCGCGGCGGCTTCCTGCCGCCGATCGAGCTGCCCAGGCGCATGTGGGCCGGCAGCCGCATACGCTATCTGGCCGACCTGCCGGTGGGCGACGCAGCCACGCGGCGCAGCCGGATCGCCAAGGTGGAGAACAAGGTCGGCAAGCGCGGCGCGCTCTGGTTCGTCACCGTCGAGCATGCGATTACCGCCAACGGCGAGCTTTGCATCGTCGAAGAACAGGACATCGTCTACCGCGAAGCCACGCCCGCGGGCGCGGGCGCGGCGCTGCAGCCTCACGACGCCGAGTCCGACTGGGGGCGCGATTTCCAGCCCGACACGACGCTGCTGTTCCGGTATTCGGCCCTTACCTTCAACGGCCACCGCATCCATTATGACCAGGCCTATGCGCGCAGCGAAGAAGGCTACCCCGACCTGGTCGTGCACGGCCCGCTGACGGCGACGTTGCTGCAGCAGTTCGCGGTGGAGCAGGGCGGCGGCAGGCCGCTGTCCCGTTTCGATTTCCGGGGCGTGAGCCCTTTGTTCGTCGACCGGAGCTTCCGCCTGGAAGGGCGGGCCCTGGAGGACGGCTCGCTGAGCGTCTGGGCCCGGGGCCCCGGCGGCGAACTCGCCATGTCGGCGGCGGCCGCCTTTCGATGAACGCAATCCATCATGCAACACAAACAGGAGCAGGCAGAAACATGACACAGCATATGAGCGGGCCGGCGGATCTCCACGGCCGGGTGGCCCTGATCACGGGCGGAGCGGGCGCCATGGGCCGCGCCATCGCGAATGCGTTCAGCAAAGCGGGCGCCCGGGTCGTGGCGACCGACCTCGCGCAGGACGAATCGATCGGGGAAGGCATAGCGTACCGGCGGTACGACGTCACTTCCCGCGAGCAGACCGATGCGCTGATCGATGCGGTGATCGCCGAGCACGGCAAGGTCGACATCCTGGTGCTGTGCGCCGGCATCATCGCGCGCACCTCGTTGGCCGACAGCACGGACGAAGAATGGGACGCCCTCATGGCCGTCAATGTGCGCGGCGTGGTGAATCCCACCCGCAAGCTGTTTCCGCTGATGTGCGCGCAAGGCTACGGCAAGATACTGGCCGCGGGCTCCATCGCCGCCAAGAACGGCGGCGTGGCTTCCGGGCCCGCCTACGTGGCGTCCAAGTCGGCGGTGCACGGCATGATCCGCTGGATGGCCAAGGCCGGCGCGCCGCATGGCGTCTATGCCAACACGCTGGCCCCGGGGCCGGTCGAAACCGCCATGTGGGCCAGCGTCACCACCGGCGGGGCGCCCGCGGCCAACGCCACCGTGCCGCTCGGCCGCTATGGCAACCCCGAGGACATCGCCCAGGCGGCGCTGTTTCTCTGCTCCCCCGCTTCCAACTGGATCACCGGCACCTCGCTGGACATCAGCGGCGGCATGTGGATGGACTGACAGGAGACGCGACATGGCAGTGGAAACTTCACCGGTGATCGGATTCATCGGCTTGGGCGTGATGGGCGGCCCGATGTGCAGGAACATGGCGCTCAAGCACGCCGGCGACGTCTTGGCCTACGACATGAATTCGAGCGCTTTCGAGGCGCTGGAAGGCACCAAGGCCCGGCGCATGGCAACCGTGGCGGACGTGGCGGCGGCGGCCGACTGCGTGTTCCTGTCCTTGCCGGGCGGGCCGCAGGTGGAGCAGGTCTGCCTCGGCGCCGGCGGCTTGTCCGCAGGCGGCAGGCGCCCCTCGACCATCATCGACCTGAGCACCACGGCGGTGGCGTCGGCCCGCGCGGTGGCGGAAAAACTCGCCGGCGCCGGAATCGATTTTGCCGATGCGCCGGTGGCGCGGACGCGCGAAGCGGCGCAACGAGGCGAACTGAGCATCATGGTGGGGGCCTCCGACGCCGTCTACGCGCGCATCGAGCCCATGCTGCGCTACATCGCGTCCGACGTCACGCATTGCGGCGCGGTCGGCTGCGGCCAGGTGGTGAAGCTCATCAACAACGCCCTGGTGTTCGAGCACACCATGGCGCTGGCGGAAATGATGGTGCTGGGCGAACGGTCCGGCGTGCAGCCGGCCGTCTTGCTGGACGCGGTATCGAAAGGCTCGGGCGACAGCTTCGTGCTGCGCAATCACGGCCGCAAGGCCATGCTGCCAAGAAGCTTTCCCGACAAGGCCTTCCCGCCGGAGTACGTGCTCAAGGACCTGAGCTATGTGCTCGAGCTGGCCGCCCAGACGGGGCTGGCCGCGCACGTGGCCGAGCTCGCCCAGCGCTACTACGCGGCGACCGCCACGGAAGGGTGGAGCGGCCGCTATTTTCCGGCGGTCATCGAGATCATCGACCGCGGCATCGGGCCGGCGAAGGCCGGCTGAGGAGGGACGCGCACATGGCTGACATCATCGGGCTGGCCTGGGCCGGCATCATCAGCGGCTGCCTGTATGCGATGGGCGCGATCGGGCTGGTGCTCGTCTACAAGAGCTCCAACGTCGTGAACTTCGCCCATGGCAACCTCGCGGGCCTGGCGGCCTTCCTCGTCTTCGGCTTCACGGCCGGCATCTTCGCCAACATGGCCTGGGGTCCCGCCGTGCTGTTGACGCTGGTCATCATGGTGGCGGTCATGGCGCTCAGCTATCTGTTCATCGCCCCGCTGGTGTTCAAGTCCGACCTGACCAGCACCATCGCCACCCTGGGCGTGGGCCTGATCGCGCAAGGGGCCACGCAGCTGGTTTTCGGATCGAACGTGGTGTCGCTGGATCTGCCCCTGCCGGCCTGGCGGGCCGAGCTCGGCCCCTTGCGCGTATCGGCCTATGACCTCGCGGTGCTGTCGGTGACCGCCCTGGCCATCGGCTGCCTTTACCTGCTCATCGAACGGACCCGCATCGGGATCGCGTTCCGGGCGGTGTCCGCCCACCCGTTCGCAAGCCGGGTCTGCGGCCTGAACCTGCGGCGCATCCATCTGTTCTCGTTCGTGGTGGCGGGCCTGCTCGGCCTGATCGCGGCGCTGCTGATCGTGCCCACGACTTTTCTGTCCTCGACCAGCGTCGCGTCATTCATGCTCCAGGCATTCGGCGCCGCCGTCGTGGGCGGCTTCAACAGCCTGCCCGGCGCCGTGCTGGGCGGAATCTTCATCGGCGTGGTCATGAATCTGCTGTCGTTCTATATCGCGGCCGAATTCAGCAACACCTACATGCTGCTCATCATCCTGCTGGTGCTCAACGCCTTCCCCAAGGGCGTGCTGGCGATTCGCGGAGGCGCCCGTGTCTGATCTCAGTGTATCGGCATCGGCCGACCGCCTTGCGGATGCGTCCGTGCCGGCCATGCGTGCGCGGGCCCCCAGGCAGCGCCTGTCCGCCGCGGCGGGCCTGGCCGGGCTGCTGGTCCTGCTGGCGCTGCCGCTGACGGCGGGCGGCTACTGGACCTTCACGCTGGGGCTGTGCTTTGCCAACGCCATCGCGATTCTGTCCGTCAGCTTCCTGGTCCGCTATGGCGGCGAGGTTTCCATCGGGCATGGCGTATTCGTGGCCGCGGGCGCATACACCGTCGCCCTGCTCGAAAAATACCTGGCGCTGTCCCTGTTATTCAGCCTGCCCGTCGCGGCCGTGGCCGGCGCCGTGCTGGGCGTGCTCTTTTCCTATCCCTCGCGCCATCTGTCGGGCATCTACCTGGCGGTCGCCACCATGGCGCTGGCGCTGGCCCTGCCCGAAGTGCTGCTCCACTTTTCGAACGTCACGGGCGGCTATGGCGGGCTGTACGTCAATCTGGACGCCTTGCCGGGCGTGTCCAAGGACATGCAGCGCTACTACATGCCGTTGGCGGGCCTGGTGGCCGTCGTGCTCTTGCTGCGGCATTTCCGCCGTTCGCGCCAGGCCATGGCCTTGCTGCTGATCCGCAGCTCGGCCCATGCCGCCGAATCCTTCGGCATCAGAAGAAGCTGGGCGCGCCTGTCCTGCATGGCCTTGAGCGCCGGCATCGCGGCCGTCGCCGGCGCCTTGCTGTCGTTCAGCTCATCGACCGTGTCGCCCAACAGCTTCACGCTCTGGACCTCCATCTTCCTGCTGGTCGGGTCCGTGGTCAGCCTGTATTCGCTTTCCATCGCCGGCAGCGTCATCGGCGGCCTGTTCCTGACCATGGTGCCCTTGCTGCTCGCCGGGGCCGGCGACTGGGTGCCCGTGCTGTACGGCGCTGCCCTGCTGGCCGTCGTCCTCGGCTTCAACGCGCTGCCCGCGGATCTGCGCGCGCGGCTGGAAGGGAGCCGTTCATGAGCGCCGCCGTCATCCAGCACGCCGAGCCGCTGCGCGTCGACGGCCTGTCCCTGTCGTTCGGCGGGATACAAGTGCTGTCCGACATCAGCCTGCGCCTGGAGGCCGGCGAAATCACCGGCCTGATCGGCCCCAACGGGGCGGGCAAGACCAGTTTCTTCAATTGCCTCACCGGCATCTACGCCCCCACGCAAGGCGGCATTGAAATGGGCGGGCTGCGCCTGGAGGCGCTGCCGCCCTTCCGCCGCGCGGCGCTGGGGTTCTCGCGCAGCTTCCAGCACGTGGCGCTGTGTCCGGAGCTGACCATCGCGGAAAACGTCATGATCGGGCTCGACCGCCTGTCCAGGGCGGGCTGGCTGCATGCCTTCCTGCCTTTGCCGGCGGGGCGCAAAGAGCGCGCGCGCAATCGCGCGCTCGCGCTGGGCGCGCTCGAGCGCCTGGGCATCGCCCAAGTGGCGGATTCCCGTCCGGCCGAACTGCCGCCGGGCCTGCTGCGCCTGGCGGAAATCGCGCGCGCCATCGTGGGCGAGCCGCGGGTGCTGCTGCTGGACGAGCCGGCCGCCGGGCTCAACTCCATCGAGACACGCGATCTCGCCGCCGCGCTGAAGAAGCTCAGGTCTCCGGACCTGGTCCTGGTGGTCGTGGAGCACGATATGGATTTGATCATGGACGTCTGCGACCGCATCTTCGTGCTGAACGTCGGCCGGCTGCTGGCTTCCGGAACGCCTGCGCAGGTCCGCGCCAATCCGGAGGTCGTGAAGGTCTATCTGGGAGACGAGGATGAATGAGCGAGCGCGGCAGTTGTTGCGGGTCGACGGCTTGACGCTGCGTTACGGCGCCGGGCCGGTGGTGCACGGCATCAGCCTGGGCGTGGAGCAGGGGACGGTGGCGGCGCTGCTCGGCGCCAACGGGGCCGGGAAGTCCAGCACCTTGCGCGCCATCGCGGGGCTGGAGCCCGCGCAAGGGCGGGTGCTGTTCGACGGCCGGGACGTCAGCGGCTGGTCGGCGGCGCGGCGCTTCCGGCTGGGCATCGTGTACGTGCCCGAAGGCCGCGCCATCGTGGCGGACCTGACCGTCGCGGAAAACCTGATCCTGGGCTCGTATTACGAAGACGCGCGCACGCGGGGCCGGCGCAGGGAGATGGTGCTGGAGTTCTTTCCCGAGATCGCCAACCGCTTGAAGTCGCCCGCCGGCCTGCTGAGCGGCGGAGAACAGCAGATGCTGGCCATCGGGCGCGCGCTCATGGCCGGGCCGCGCCTGCTGCTGCTGGACGAGCCTTCGCTGGGCCTCGCGCCTTTGCTGGTCGCGCGCGTCTACGAGCGCCTGGCGGCCATCCAAAAAGATCAAAACCTGACGGCGCTGCTGGTCGAGCAAAGCTTCCACGTGGCGGCCCGGCTGGCGGCGCGGGCCTGGGTGTTGCGGCACGGGCATGTCGCGGGCGAGCTCGATGCCGAGGCGCTGCGCAGCCGCGAGGGGCGCCAGCGGGCGATAGACGCCTATCTGGGCGCGCGCCAGGAAACCGGCCATGCCGTCCATGCATGAGAAGGAGGGATGAATGAAGATATTGCAGCTGAAGGGCGGGGTGCTCGCCCGGGGCCTGGATTTTCCCGAAGGGCCGATCGCCATGGAAGACGGCAGCGTGCTGGTGACCGAAATCGCGGGCGGCAGGCTGACGCGGGTGCTGCCCGACGGGCGGCTCGAGGTCGTGGCCGAGCTGGGAGGCGGGCCGAACGGCGCCGCGCTCGGCCCCGACGGCTTTTGCTATGTCTGCAACAACGGCGGGTTCAGCTGGCGCACCGACGACGGCTTTTCACGGCCGACGGGCGCGGCGCGGGATTATCGCGGCGGCTCCATCCAGCGCGTCGACCTGTCCACCGGCAAGGTCGAGACCCTGTACACCGAATGCGACGGCGTGCCGCTGCACGGGCCCAACGACATCGTGTTCGACGCCGCCGGCGGCTTCTGGTTCACCGACTTCGGCAAGACCTTTGAAGACCGCATATTGCGCGGCGCCGTCTATTACGCCGGCGCCGACGGCCGGTCGATACGGCGCGCCGCGCACCCCGTGCTGACCCCCAACGGCGTCGGCCTTTCCCCCGACGGCGCCACGCTCTACGTGACGGAAACGGAAACAAGCCGCTTGTGGTCCTATCCCGTCGCCGGGCCGGGCGCACTGCTCCAGGAACCCTGGCCGTCACCCAACGGCGGGCGGCTGGTTCACGGCCTGCCGGGCTACCAGCGCTTCGACTCCCTCGCGGTGGAGGAAAGCGGGAACATCTGCGTGGCCACGCTGGTGCGCGGCGGCATCAGCGTCTTTTCGCCCGCGGGGGACTGGCTGGAATTCCATGAGGCGCCCGAAGGCTATTGCACCAACATCTGTTTCGGCGGCGGCGATCGGCGCACCGCCTTCATCACGCTGTCCGGGTACGGACAGCTCTTTGCCGCGGAATGGCCGCGTCCAGGCTTGCCTTTGCGGGCATGAGGCAGGCATACACCCACACCCATTAAAAGGATGGCGCATGATCATCAGAAGAAACCCCGGCCGGCGCAACATGCTGCGCGCGGCCTTGTCCATGGCGGCTCTTTCCTTGGCGGCGGCCGCGCCGCCGGCGGCGGGGCAGGGCTGGCCCGAGCGGCCGGTGCGCATCGTCGTGCCCTATGCCGCGGGGCAGGGCGCCGACATCCTGGCGCGCCTGCTGGCGGACGAGCTCGCCAAGCGGATCTCGCAGCCCATCGTCGTGGAGAACCGGGCGGGCGCGGGCGGGAATATCGGAACCGCGGCGGTGGCGCGCGCGCCCGCCGACGGCCATACCTTCCTGCTGGGCACGAACGCCACCAATGCCGCCAACGAATTCCTCTACGACAGCCCCGGCTTCAATGCCGCCACGGATTTCGCGCCGGTGGCCATGATCGGCCTGCTGCCCATGGTGATCTCCACCTCGACCGCCGACTTCCCCGTCAACGGCATCCCCCAATTGATCGAACAGGCGCGGGCCAAGCCCGATACGCTGAACGTGGGCCTGCCCAGCACGACGGCGCAAGTGGTTTTTTCGGAATTCGTGCGCGCCGGCAAAGCGCCTTTGTTCGCCGTGCGCTACAAGTCGTCCGGCCAATCCATGACGGACGCGATCGGCGGGCGCATTCCCTTGGTCATCGATACGGTGACGGCCACGCGTCCGCAGGTGGAAGGCGGCAAGCTGCGCGCCCTGGGCATCACCTCGTTGAAGCCCACCGACATGCTGCCGGGCGTGAAACCCGTGTCCGAGCAGGGCGTGCCCGGTTTCGACATCGTCGCCTGGGATGCGCTGTTCGCTCCGCGCGGCACGCCGGCCGATGCCGTCAAGGCCATGAGCGACCACGTCCAGGCCATACTGCGCCAAGCCGATGTCCGTAAAAGAATGCAGGATATCGGGGTGGAGCCGCTCATCATGAACGCCGACGAGCTGGGCGAGTTCGTGAAGAATGAACGCAAGAAGTGGGGCGATATCATCAAAGAAGCGGGAATCAGCCTGGGTTAAGCGGGAAGCACAGCGAAGTCGGCGCCAACGAGAGCGCGTTGACTTGTTTTTAAAAAGAATGCATTATGCATTTTATGTTTTCAACAGGAGCATACAAGTGAGTACAGTGGAAGAGATCCAAGCCGCGGTCGGCAATGCCCCGGCGGAAGGGCGCATCACGGACGAGGCCGTTGCGGCGGCGCGCGCGATGATTGGTTTGCAGCTGCGGCCCGAAGGCCCGTATCTGCAGGACGCGACGGCGGACACGCTGCGCAACTGGTGCAACGGCATCGGCGATTTGAACCCTCTTTACCGCGAAAGCGGATACGGGGCGGGCACCCGCTACGGCACCCAGATCGGCCATCCCATGTTCCCCATGGCATTCGGCTGGCTGGGGCGCACGCGCTGGGGCCTGCCGGGCGTGCATGGTTTCTATGCCGGCAACGACTGGGAACTGTTCCGCCACGTCCGCCCGGGCGACCGCGTCTCCGCCATCGAGCGCGTGGTGGGCGTCGAAGAAAAGGAAAGCAAGTTCTCGGGCCGGCTGGTGCTGCAGTACGTCGAGGCCTCCTACTTCAACCAGCGGGGCGAGCTGGTCGCCCGCGCCCTGGGAACCTGCACCCGCCACGAGCGCAAGGCGGCGCGCGACACCGGCAAGTACAAGGAGATCGAGCAGCATCAATACAGCAACGAAGAACGCGATCGCATCGATCAGATGGTGCTCGACGAGCCCAAGAACATCCGGGGCTCGGCCGTGCGCTACTGGGAGGAAGTCGAAATCGGGGAAGAGCTGCCGACCATCGCGCGCGGGCCTTTGTCCTTGATGGACACCATGGGGTTTCTGGTGGGCTGCGGGCGCGGCCATACGCACGGCGTGGTGCTGCAGGCCGCCGTCAAGCACCCGGGCCATTTTTTCCGCAACCCCGAAGCGGGCGGCGGGGTGGAATATACCGGCATCGGCCACCACCGGGAGTCCGTCGCTAAAGAAGTCGGCGTGCCGGGCACGTACGACTACGGTCCGCAGCGCTCGTCCTGGATGTGCTCCCTGGTCACCAACTGGATGGGCGACGCCGGCGTGCTCAAGCGCGTGCGCACCGAGATGCGGCGCTTCAACATCATGGGGGACACCACTTACTGCAAGGGCAAGGTCGTGCGCAAATACGTGAAGGACAACGTCGGGCTGGTCGATATCGAACTGGCCGCCGTCAATCAGCGCGGCGAAGTCACCACGCCGGGGCTGGCCACCGTGGCCCTTCCTTCGCGGGAGGTCAAGCATTCGGTGTTCATCGACGGCTCGGGCATCGATCTCGAATTGCCCGTCGTCCGCTGAGGTTTCCCCGGTAAAGCTGCGAGGCAGTCCTATGCATCCGAATGAATCGCCACATGTCGCGGACCAGCCCCTGGCGGGGTGCAGAGTCCTGGAACGGTCGCGTACGGTCGCCGCCGCGTACGCCGGCCGGCTGCTGTCGTCCATGGGCGCGGAGGTCGTCATGCTGGAGCCGCCCGGCGGTTCCCGGCTGCGTCGGGCCGGCCCCCACGTGCAGGAAACCGGGGAAAGCGCGCTGTTCGCCTATCTGGCGGTCGGCAAGCGCAGCCTGGTCTGCGACCCCGGCGGCGCGGAAGGGCGCTCGCTTCTGGCCCGCGAACTGTCGGCGGCCGACATCCTGATCGACGACACTCCCGTCGCCCTTCGCGGCGCCGAGGGGCTCGACCCCGAGGCGGTCGGGAAGATCAACCCCGCCGTGGTCCATGTCAGCGTCCTGCCTTTCGGCGCGGCCGGCCCCAAGGCGGGCTGGGATGCCGAAGAGGTCAATCTGCTGCACGCCGGCGGGGAAGGCTATTTGCTGCCCAACGGCCTGTCGATCGAACTCTTTCCGGAACGCCCGCCCCTGAAGATCCACGGCCACTTCGGCAGCTACCAGGGCGGATGCATGGCGGCCCTGGGCGCGCTTTCCGCCTGGTGGGCCGTGCCCGAGGCGGGCGGGCAGTATGTGGACGTCTCGGTCCAGGACGCCGTGCTCGCCGTCGGCGCGTTCGCGCTGCAGCGCCTGGGCGACGGCTCCCTGGAGCACCGCAGCGGGCGCAGTTTCCGATACGGCGGGGTGTTCGAGACACAGGACGGATACATCGAGCTGCTGACGCTGGAGGACCGGCAATGGGCTTCGCTGGTGGAACTCCTGGGCGATCCGGCATGGGCCCGGGATCCCGAGCTGCGCGATCCGCTCGTCCGCAGCGCCCGGGGCGGTGAGATCAATGGGCACGTGCGCGCCTGGATGGCCCGCCACCGGGCCGACGACATCGTCGAGCGGGCCCAGCAACTGGGCGTGCCCGTGGCCAAGTATCGCCCGCCCGGCGAAGTCGTGAACGGCGAACACGAGCGCGCGCGCGGCCTGTTCGCGCAGGGCACGCTCCAGAGCGGGAAAACCGCCGCTTTCCTGACGGCGCCTTTTCAGTTTCGCCGCAGCCCCCTGGCGGGCGGCGGCCGCGTGCCCGAACTCGATGAAATGGCCCAGGAGATCCCACTATGAGCGGCACACCCAGGGCTCCGCTGCACGGCGTGCGCATCGCCGATTTCACCATCCATGCGGCCGGCCCATTCTGCACGCATCTATGGTCGCAGCTCGGGGCGGAATGCATCAAGATAGAAAGCCAGACCCGGCTGGACGCCTTCCGCAAGCCGCATGCGGTCTACGGCAGGATGTCGGCGGCCACCTTCGACCAGGTTTCCGCCAACAAACTGTCGGTGCGCCTGAATTTGAAGCAGCCCGAGGCGGTCGCCCTGGCAAAGCGGCTGGTGTCCGTGTCGGACGTCGCCGCGGAAAGCTTCCGCCCGGGCGTCATGAAGCGGCTGGGCCTGGATTTCGACGCGCTGAAGGAAGCGAAGCCCGACATCGTCCTGCTTTCCCTGTCGTCCTGCGGACAGGACGGCCCCGATTCCCATTTCGCGGGCTATGCGCCGCTTTTCGGCGCATGGGGCGGGCTGGGCTGGATGAGCGGATACAGCGACGGGCCGCCGGTCGAAATGCGCCACGTCATGGACCACGCCGCCGGCACGCATGCGGCCCTGGCCCTGCTGGCGGCCTTGCACCAGAAGCGGCGCACGGGCCGCGCGCAGCACGTCGATCTCGCCGCCCGCGAAGTCGCATCGGCCATGATAGGCGAAGCATTGATCCTGGCCAGCCTGGGCCAGACGCCGGAGCGCATGGGCAACGCGGATTCAGCCATGGCGCCGCATGGCGTCTATGCCACGAATCGCCCGGACCGCTGGCTGACGCTCGCGGTCCGCGACGATGCGGAATGGCGCGCCCTGCTGCGCGTGCTGGGCCAGGAGGATGCGGACCCCCGCTACGCGTCCGCCGCCATGCGCTTGCGCCACCGTTCCGAGCTGGACGCGCAGCTTGCGCAGTGGCTCGCCCGCCATGACGCGGACAGCCTGGCGGAGCGCCTGCAGCAAAACGGCGTGTGCGCGCACGTATCCTGGAACATGCGGGACATTGCCGCCGATCCCCATTTGCGGGAGCGCGGGTCCGTGGTCGAAGTCAGCGGGCCCGGCATTCCGGCGCGGCTCGCGGTCGGGTCGCCGATCCGCTTCAGCGCGACACCGGAAGTCGGCATACGCAGGTTGACGCCCGAGCTCGGGCAAGACGAAGATTATGTATTTGGCGAACTATTGGGCTTGAACGCGGCGCAGCGCGCCGACCTGCAAGAACGCGAGATCATTTTCTGACTGACGAAAGGACTTCACCATGCAAGACGACAAGACAGGCTCCTCCATCTACCTGGTTCTCGACATGGAGAACGACCTGGTGCATGCCGACGGGCCCAACGGCAAGGCGGCATACGGCGAACAGGTGCGCGGCCGGCGGATACTGGAACATACCCGCCGCGCCATCGACAAGGCGCGCGCGGCGGGCGTGCCCATCGGTTTCGTGCGCGTCGGGTTCTCGCCGGACTACCGCGAATGCCCGCCGGCCTCGCCCATCTTTTCCGGCGCCCGCAAGAACGGGATCTTCAAGCTCGGGGAATGGGGTACGGAAGTCCACCCCGACCTGGGCCGGCAGCCGGGCGATCTCGATATCGTGAAACACCGGGTCAGCCCCTTCTATAGCACCACGCTGGAAGCCGTCCTGAGAGCCAAGGGGATACGCCGGATCTACTGCTCGGGCATCTCGACGAATGCGGTGGTGCAGGCGACGGTCCGCGAAGGGCACGATCGCGACTACGAAATGGTGGTGCTGGAAGACTGCTGCTGCGGCCTGAGCGCGGAAGAGCACGAGAACGCCATCAAGAGCCTGCAGCGGTTCTGCACCATCACCAATTCCCAGGACGTCGTTTTCGAGTAGCGGCATGGATGCACGGGTTGCGGCCATTTAGCAGGTAAACTCCGGGGTGTCGAGAATCACAGGCCCCAGTCGTTTCATTCCGGTCGGGCACGCAACTCAGGCTGAACCTATGGACTACAGAACGAAAGAAGAACAGGTTGCGGATTATCTGCGCGAGCGCATCATTTCGGGGGTCTATCCGCGGGGCTCCCGGCTGAAGCAGGCCGAGATCGCCGAGCAGCTGCAGCTGAGCATCACGCCGGTGCGCGAGGCGCTCAAGCTGCTGGAGGCCGAGGGCTATGTCGAGGGCGGTTCTTACCGGGGCGCCCGCGTCGTGCCATTCGACGAGGCCGCATCGAACGAGATCCTGCAGCTGCGCCTGATGCTCGAATCGCAACTGGTCCGCAGCGCGATCGAGAAGATCACGACGGACGACATCGACGAGCTGCGGGCGCTGGCGAAGGAGTTCGAGCAAGCTTTCGCGTCGGGCGACCGGGCGACGGCCCGGGGCATAAACTACCGGTTCCATCGCCGGCTCTACGATATTGCGGAACTGCCGCAAACACTGCATTTCGTCCAGATCCTGTGGGCGCGCTATCCGTTCGATCTCATCAATTCGGCGGAAGGGCGGGGCAAGGATGCGGTGGCGGAGCACGACGAGATCCTGCAGGCTTTCGCGGCCGGGGATGCGGCGGCGGCGATGCTGGCGATGCGGCGGCATATCGAATCAGGCTGGGCGGTGCTCCGGACGGTGCAGAAGGATGGGGCGTAGGCGCGGCGACGCCCCAGGCTCCGCTCACTCCACACTGAGCTTCAAATCCCTGATCACGCCTCCCCACCGGTCGATCTCCGTATTGAGAAACCGCCCGAATTCCCGCGGGCTCATGTTGCCCTCCGCATTGAAACTGTGCTTGGCCATCTGCTCACGCACATTCTGCTGCTGCAGCACCTTGTTGCTCACTTCATTGAGCCGATCGATGATGGCGGCCGGAGTGCCCGCCGGCGCAAAGATTCCGAACCAGGCAGTGATGTGCAGGTCCGGGTAGCCGGACTCGACCAGCGTCGGCACGTTCGGCAGTTCCGCCAGGCGATTCTTGCTCGTCACCGCAAGGGCGCGCAGTTTGCCGGCTTCGATGTGCGGAATCACCGCGCTGGGCGTCGAAAAATACATTTCGACATGGCCGCCGAGCAGATCGGAGACCGCCGGCCCGCCGCCCTTGTAGGCGACGCTGACGATGTCGACGCCAGCGCTTTTCTTGAAAAGCTCCCCGGCCAGGTGCGCCGTCGTGCCCACGCCGGAATTGGCGAAGTTGATGGTGGCCGGCTTCTTTTTCGCGAGTGCGATCAGTTCCTGTATGGATTGGGCGGGTACTTTGGGATTGACCACCAGCACCAGGGGCAGGGTCGCCGCCAGCGCGATGGGCGCCAAGTCCTTCTTGGTGTCGAAGGGCAGGTGCTTGTACAGCGTCGCATTGATGGGAAACGAGGTGATGGGCATCACGAGGGTATAGCCGTCGGGCGCGGCATGGGCGACATGGTTCACGCCCACGTTGCCGGCCCCGCCGGGCCGGTTCTCGACGATCACCGGCTGGCCCAGCTGCTTGGACATCTCGTCGGCCAGGAGGCGGGCGGTGAAGTCCGTGCCGCCTCCCGGCGCGACGGGTACGACGAGGTTGATCGGCTTGCTGGGGTAAGGGCTCGCGGCGGCAACGGAGCAGCCGGCCAGCAGGATGATCAAGCCTCGCTTTACAAGGGTGAATGGCCTTTGCATTGAATCAGTCTCCTATATTGGTTTAATAGTTGCATTATGCAGAATGCATTTTTATTCAGCCTTTCATTGCCACATCGCATCGTTGCAAGCTCGATGCGCGATATTCGCGCACATCAAAGGATTTCTGGAAGAAAGGCGGACGGAAAAACGGGGCGTCATATGCGCCCTGCTCTGTAAAATAATGCATTCTGCATTCAATGTCAAAGCTTATGCGCAGCGAGCGCGCAGCCCGTATGGCGCCGCCGCCCACGGAAGGAATCAGGCCGAAGGGGGAGGGTGTGTGCGAGCTCGCGCAAGCATGAGGCGATCGAGCGCATTGGCGAACGCGCGGCGGTCCGACTGGCTGAGCGCCGCGGGCCCCCCCGTGTCGACGCCCGCGCTGCGGAGCTCTTCCATCATGTCCCGTATTGCGAGGCGTTCGCGTATGGTGTCGGCGGTATAGCGCTCGCCCCGCGGACTGAGGGCGATTCCGCCTTTATCGAGGGTCTGGGCCGCCAGCGGGATATCGCTCGTTATGACGAGATCGCCGGGATTCAAGCGCTGGACGATGTAGTCGTCCGCCACATCGAAACCGCCTGGTACCTGGATGGCCCGCAGCCATGGGGAAGGAGGCGTGCGCAGCATCTGGTTGGCCACCAGCGTGAGATGCCGCCGCCATCGCTGCGCCGCCAGGTACAGGATGTCCCGGATGACGGCGGGACAGGCGTCGGCATCGACCCAGATGTGCATGCTATTGAGTTTTCAATGCGGATGGAGCGCCGGCGACGCCGGGTTCAGTACGTGCCCATGTAGTCCCGCTTGCCGATGGGCAGGCCGTTGTGGCGCAAGATGGCGTAGGCGGTCGTGACGTGGAAGAAGAACTGGGGCAGCCCGTAGTTCGCCAGATAGGTTTGGCCATCCAGCTTTTTCTCTTTCGGCGTGCCACGGCGAAGCACGATTTCCCTGGCCTCGCTGCCTTCAAACTGTTCGGGGCGGACGCTGTCCAGGAAGCCCAGCGTGCGGGCCAGGAGCGCGTCGAGATCCGCAAAGGTTTTTTCCGCGCCTTCGTAGGCGGGAACCTCGACACCGGCCAGACGGGCTGAAATCCCGCGCGCGAAATCGGAGGCCACCTGCACTTGCTTGATCAGGGGGTACATGTCCGGGAACAAACGCGCCTGAAGCAGAGCGTCCGGCTCGATGTTTCTTTCGGCGGCATGCGCGCCCGCCTGCGCCACGATGGCTTTCAGCGCCGTCAGCATTTGCTTGAAAACGGGCACGGAATGGATGTACATGGGATTGGTCATGGTTTTCCTTGATTCGGTTGAAGGCCAACCCGCACTGTAGCCCGAATCGGGCGCCGGCGCTGCGGCGTTTGTACGGTCATGGGATCAAGGGCCTTCGGGCGGCGGCGTTCGGCTCGATCGTCGGCCGGCATGCCTGTCGCGATGCCGGCCGATTGCAGGATGGTTAGTTGGCCACTTCCTGGTTGAAGCGCTCCACCCATTTCGCAATGTTGAGGTTCACCCACTTCTCGTCGAGCGTCACCATATCCTCCGGCTTGGGCATTTGAGCAGCCAGAGTCTCCGGAACCTTGGCGCCCTTGACCACCGGGCCCATGTTGGTATTGCTTGCAAGCTTTTCGTTTACGCTCTGCTCGAGCACGAAATTCACATATTGCGCGGCCAAATCTTCCTTGCCGCTTTTGATGATCGTCATGACGTCATAGTTCATGATGGCCGGCCGGGGGCTTACCACCGCGACAGGCAAGCCGGCGTCGGCGACGCGTTTGGCTGCCGCGGGCGTTCCCATCATGACTGCCGCTTCGCCCTGCGACAAAGCGGTACGCGCCTGGGCGTCCGAGGTATAGAAAATCGCGACCTGAGGCTTCAGCTTTACGAGCATCTCGAACCCCTTTTCATCGTCCGTCACGGAACCGCCGTTCGCCAGCGATGCGGTCATCAGGCTACGCCCCTGGTACATGGACATGGCTGGTATCGTGACCTTCCTGGCCAGGTCTTTGCGCGTCCATAAGTCGGTCCATTGCGTAATGGGTTCTTTGATCAAGTCGGTGCGATAGACGATCGAGATGGGATAGCCATAGGCGGCAACATAGTGCGAGGTCGAGGCGCCGGGCATGACGTTGGCGAGATTCGGAATCTTGTCTACCGGCAGGGGCACAAAGAGATCCGCGTCGGCAACGGCGCGTTCCGCGACCGATGCCGTGGTGAACCAGACGTCGGCGGGAGGCTTCGTCTTCATTGTCTGCAACTTGACGAGCCCCTCGCCGGACGAGGCCTGCGTCACCAGATTGACGTCGATGCCTGTCTTCTTCGTGAATTCCTTGCTGAGGTCGCGCAGGCCGGATTGCCAAGTGGTGCCCCAGGTCATGATATTGATGGACTTGTCTGCCGCAGCGGCCGGAGTGGCTGCACCGAAACCGGCTGCGAGCGCAAGTACTAGAATTTTATTGATGGGTTTAATCACAAATCGCTCCTTTGGTCTTTCTGTGGGGTGTAAAAAAGCATAGCGGCGCCGTTCGGAGCCTAGAGGTTCCCGGTGTGTCGCCGCTGGTCAAGCGCTCGGTTCAAGCTATACAAGAGATGGCTGCGAACCAGCTTTTCGGCACGCTTGCCGTCTCTGGCTCTCAAGGCATCGATGATTTCCTGGTGTTGTTTGAGCGCTGTTTGGGTATGGCGTTTCTGGTAGTGCAGCAGTTGGGAGGCATGCAGGAAGAACTCCTGGAATCCCTCCACCATGTGGATGAGCCGGGGGGCCCGGGACGCTTTCAGAATCGCTCCATGAAAGAGGTTATTGAGTTCCGTGCGCCGTTCGTAGTCATTCAGCTCGAGTGCGCGATGCCTATCCTGGATGGCTTGGAGTTCTTGCACCTCTTCGTCAGTGATGCGTTCGGCGGCCAGCCGCGCAGCCGTCCCTTCCAAGGCCTCGCGAATGGCATAGATGTCTTCCAGCTCATGCGTCATGTCCACCACTTCAACGCCGCCATAAGGCAAGGGCTGGACCAGCTGATCATTGATCAGGCGCGAGATCGCCTCGCGAACCGGCGTTCGACTCACTTCCAGCTTTGCGGCCAGTTCCAGCTCCACCAGCCGAGTGCGCGCGGGCAGGCCGCCGTCCATGATGGCCGTCCTCAGGCGGCGGTAGATTTGATCGGCCGCGCGCACTGCCGGCGTGGCGGTTGGCAACAGAGACATGGCTTCGTCTTTTATTTGTTTCATGGCTTGCGTATTAAAGTGGTTGGGCGTCCGGCAGTCGTTTTCGTTTCTGCCGGGCGCAAACGGCCGCAGTGCTAAGTGCACCGTGCGTTGCTAGTGTATTGGGCTCAGCAACCACGTCAAGGCAGCACATTTCAGTCCCGGTGGCTCGTGGCGTCGGGTGGCGACAGCCGGCGAACGAGCGCATTCCATTCCAGGGTCAGCGACGAGTTCTCCGGGTCGCGCCGGTGTTTTTCCACGCTGACCTCATACTGCCTTGCGGTGTGTTCGCATACGTCCGCCGGCACTTCCGATATGGGCATGCCGGTAGCCTGGAAAGCGATTTGGGCCTGGCAGGCGCATTCCAGGTTGCGCATGAGGATGAAGGCCTCCGCCACATCGCGGCCCAAGGTCAGCATGCCGTGGTTGCGCAATATCAAGGTTCTGTGCGTGGGACCTAAATCCTTGACGAGGCGTTCGCGCTCGGTGAGATTCAGGGCGATGCCCTCGAAGTCGTGATATGCCACGCGGTCATAGAATTGATAAGACCACTGGTTCGCGGGCACCAGGCCGCAAGCCAGCGATGAAACCGCGACACCCGCCACAGTGTGCAGGTGCACGACGCAGCCCGCGTCCTCTCGGGCGCCGTGAATGGCGCTGTGGATGGTGAAGCCGGCGGCGTTCACGTTATGGGGAGTGTCTTCGATGATCTCGCCGTCGACGCCGATCTTCACCAGGGACGAAGCCGTTACGTCGCGAAAAAGCACGCCGTGTGGATTCAGAAGGAACTGGTCATGATGACCCGGCACCCTCGCGGAAATGTGAGTCCAAATACTGTCTTCGAATCCCAGCAGAGCCACCAGCCGATAGGCGGCGGCCAGATCTTCGCGAACCTTGCGTTCATCGTCGGACCAGTTTTTCTTTGGCATGTGAATGTTTCCCTATAGCACTGCGGTTGCGGCAATTTCGACTAGATAGCCGGGGGCGAGTTTCGATTCCACGCATGCGCGTGCCGGAGCATTGCGGGGGGCGACCCAGCCATCCCAGACGCTGTTCATCGCGGCGGCGCTGTTCATGTCGGATAGCCAGATGGTGGCTTGTACGAGGCGTCGTTTGTCGATTCCGGCACTTGCCAGCAAGGAATCCAGCTGCGCCAGGATGTCAGCCGTCTGGCCGGCAACGTCCAGACGGGTGTCCCGGCTGACCTGCCCAGCGATGTAGACAGTGCTGTTGGCGACGACGACCGGACTGTAGCGTTGTTTCGGATTCAGGCGCTCGATGGGAGCGGATGTGGCTTGGGTCATGGTGGTGTTCCTGTATCGATCAGTATGGTTGCGGTGTGTTTATAGGGTTCGGCTTCCGGCTGTAAGTGGCCTTACGTGGCCAGGAACGGGAACTCGATGCCAGGGTCCCGTCCGGTCATGAGTGTGGCCAGGGCTTTGGCGGAGCCGGCGCTCTGGGTCCAGCCCAGCGTTCCATGGCCCGCGTTGATCCACAGGCCTTTGATCTTCGTGCCTCCGATAAGCGGTACGCTGCTGGGCGTGGCCGGGCGCAGGCCCGCCCAATAGCAGGGATCGCCGCCGTCTTCCATGCTGCGTGTGTCGCAGGCGCCGGGAAAAATGGCGTCGATCCGTTGCGCAAGGGCATGGCAGCGTATCTTCGCGATCCGGGTGTTCAAGCTGCGGTCATAACCGGCTATGGCCACGGTGCCGGCCACACGGATGCGGTCACCCAGGCGGCTGAGCGCCAATCGCTTGTCCTCGACGACCGATGCCCAGGGCGCGCGGTCGCCGTCGAGAATCGGAAAGGACGCGCTATAGCCCAGACCTGGATAGATGGGCGCATCCAGCCCCACGGTTCGCAACAGTCGCGGCGTGAACACGCCTGCGGCCACGACGATCGCGTCGGCACGCCACCGTGCGGGGATGCTTGACGGGCCCGCTTCCTGAACGATCACGCCCGTTTGCATACCGCCCTCTTGCTGGAGGCTGTGAACCTTCGTGTCCCAGGAAAAGGAAACACCTCTTTTCACGCAGGCCCGGGCCAACGCTTCTGTGAATAGATATGCATTTCCCGTCTCGTCGCTGTTGCTGTAGCTGCCTCCCGCGATTTGATCCTTGTAAGAGTGCAATGCAGGTTCGATCGACACCAGTTCTTCTGTGCTCACAAAGCGGCGGTCCACGCCGAGCGCCCGATAGAACGGCTCTGCGGAGCGTGCGGCGTTGAACGCTGCGGCATCGGAGTAGAAATGCACGATTCCCTTTTGCAGGCGCGCATACTGAATAGGCACTTGCTCCAGTATCTCGTGCAGCGCCTGGTGGCTATAGCGCCCCAATGCGAATATGCGGCGGAAATTTCGTTCATACGCGGCATCCGAACACTGAGTCAGGAACTGAAGGCACCAGCGCCACTGGCGCCAGTCTAGCCGCGGGCGCAGCAACAGCGGCGCGCCAGCGTCGAACATCCAGCGCAATGCCAGCCAGGGCGCCCTTTTATTGGCCCAGGGTGCGCTGTAGCTTGGCGAAATCTGCCCTGCGTTGGCGAAGCTGGTCTCCAGCGCCGGGCCGGAGCGGCCATCTATCACGTGAACATCCCAACCGCTTTGGCGCATATACCAAGCGGTACAGACACCCACTACCCCGGCACCGATCACGATTGCTTTCATGCTTGTATCCTGCCTCGTTGGCGCTTCAATAGCCACGGGCCCGGTCGACCCAGGTCCGTGGCCGCCCACCGGCACGGATGGCCAGCAGGTTGTCCAGCATCTGCCGCACGATTTGGTCATTCGGTGTACGGGCGCCTACATGCGGCGTCACGGTTATGCGCGGATGCTTCCAATACGGATGCTCGGGCGGTAGCGGTTCTTCGTGGAATACGTCCAGCGTGGCATGGGCAAGGAGCCCGGTGTCCAATGCAGAAAGGAGGGCGTCCTGATCCACGTGTTCGCCTCGGGAAGCGTTGATGACATGCGCATGCGGCGGCAATTGGCGAAGCACGCGCTCCCCGATGAAACCCTGGGTATCCGGAGTGAGCGGCAGCAGGCAGACCAGGGTGTCGCAGCCACTCAGGAAATCTTCCAGAGACTCGGGTCCCGCGAACTGCGTCAGTGCGGCCGGCATGTTCAGCTTGATATCGCGCGCCCAGCCGCGCACTTGAAACCCCAATTCCAGCAGTGTCCCGGCGCATGCCGCCCCGAGCTGACCCTGCCCCGCGATGCCCACGCAGTGTTCGCCGGCGGACTGCATCGGGTGCCGCAGCCATCGCCCTTCGGTTTGTTGAGCGGCATAGGCTTTGAATTGCCGCTGCTGGTTGAGGACCGCCCAGGCCACATAGCCTGACATGGCTCTGGACATGTGAGAATCGGTGACGCGGCAGACGGACAGGTCATCGGGCAGGCTCCGCAGGGCGGGATGCAGGTGGTCAGTTCCTGCTCCAAGCGACTGAATCAGTTCGAGCTTCGGATAGCGATGCAGGGCGTCGGGAGCGGGGTACCAGCAAAGCGCGACATCCACCACGGCAGGATCCGTGACCTGATCCGGCGATAGCCACGCCACTTCAGGCGCGACCCGCAGGAACGCGTCGGCCAGGAAGGCGTGCAGGTCGAGCACCGTGCTTTCCGCTACGACCGTTATCGCCTTCAGTGGCTCGGTCCCTGCGCTTGTCGAGAGCATATCCATATGCGCGCGCCCGATTGTCAGGCGACCACGGGAGTGGTTGCCCGCACTTCCGGACGGTCCCACACCGAAGCATAGGCTGCGGCAAGCCGCGGATAGCGAGTACGCCAGCCGAAGTCCGCATAGCGCAGGTCGAGGTAGCCCAACGCTGCAATGGTCGCAATCTCGCCGACATTGAGCGGCGCTCCGGGTACCGGCGCAGCAAATTCATCCTGCAGCGCCTCCAAGGCCGCTTCAAGCTTTTCCATTTGTGCGGCCGTCCAGTCGGGCCAACGCAAACCCTCGGGGCGAAGCGCATTTTCATATCGCAGCCCGACAGCAACGTCTAGAATCCCGTCGGCCAGCGCCTGCTGACGCAGCAGACGCCAGCGACCTGCGCCTTGTGCGGGCAGCACCGCGTCGTCGGGAGCCAAGGCGCATAAATACTCCGCTATCACCTTGGAGTCGACCAGGGCCAGCCCATCGTCAGTGATCAGGGTGGGGACTTTTCCCAAGGGGTTGCGTGCGGTGATGCGCGGGTCCCGCTTGAGCGGACTGGCTGCGCTGGGTAACCACTCAATGCAATGGTCGAGGCCCAGGGCATGCGCGAGCAGCACGGTCTTGCGCACAAATGGCGAGGAAGTGGAATAGAGCAGCTGCATCTTCTTTATCGTTGTCGATGAATGTTCAGAGTGATGGAAATCCGCATTGCTGCTATACGACGGCGCGATCGGGTGCAGCGGCGCGCGACACATAGCCAGGCAGCAAAGGCTCATAGACTTTCCAGAGCGACGCCAACGCATCGAGCGGTTCGGACTGGTCGTCTATGCGTAAATCGACGATCGGCCAACTCTGGCAATCGGACACTTGTATGCCGGCGGATCGCAATACCCTGGTTTCACCTCCTTGGCGAAGTCCCGCCTGCAGCGCCAGAATCAGCCGCTCGCTCAGCGAACAGCCGGATGCCTCGGCAAACGCATCGACCATGGCTTGCGGCACGCCGTCATTGGCGAGCAGGTTGCCTGCCGCGGCGCAGCCGGAGCCGATTGCGCTTGCCACCGTAGGTAGCGCTGAGGCACCCGTGTGCTGCGCCACCCGGCCTCGACTATCGATCACCTGCAGCTGGCGGTATGCCTGGCCTGGATCACCCGCTACCAGCATCGCCACCACCTGGCTGGCAGTTTGGTCCCGCATCAGCAGGTCGAGACCCATGGGTCCCAAAGCCGGGTCGGTGAGGTTCTGTGTGGCGACGGCGCCCACACCGGCACGGGTCCATGCGCACCGGCTGGCCACACAGACGCTGGACGAGGTCACCGCGACGCCAAACTGGCCGGTGAGTTCGCAATGTGCAACGATGGAGAACGTCATGTGTACAGCTCCTCCTGGATAGGCGCCAATGGACCGATGTGGCGATAGGCGCGGTCCGCGTACAGCAGCCCGCCTCGCGCACTGGACGCGACCTGTTCTACTCGGCCGATCAGAATGTAGTGGCTGCCGAAAGGCATTTCGCCCGCCAGAGTGCAGTTGAAGCTCGCCAGTGCTCCGCGCAATTGCGGGGCGCCGTTCTCGACTTCATCCCACTCGGCGCAGGCGAAGCGATTACTGCGCCATTGCGCGATTCGCCCCGCGAAGCTGTCCGCAACATGGGTTTGGTCGGTGGCCAGCAAATTGACGCATACGCGCCGGTTTTCCCGGATGAGCTTCAACACGGGGCTTGCCTGGTGAACGCATGCCAACACGCTGGGAGGGTCGGCCGATAATGAGCAGAACGCGCTGACGGTGACGCCGCCCCGTCCGGCTGGCCCGTCGGTCGTCAAGACAGTCACCGACGCGGCCGCATGGCGCATGGCATGCAAGAAGTCGCTGCGCAGTGTCCCGGCATCGCATATCGTTCCGGCGTGGCGATCCTCTCGGGAGCGAGTGGAACCATCGAGGGCGCAAATCATGTCGAAACTCCTTTTGAAGCGCAATCTGGAAGAATTGGTTGGATCGCAATGGCCATGGGTTACTCGACACGGAACATGCGATTGAGGCCCACCATGCGGCTCGCCAGCAGCACCAGCCCGGTGGAGATCGCGATCAGTATTACCGCCATGGCAGCCACCGTCGGATCATCGAAGTCCCGGATATAGCTATAGCCTTCCACGGGAAGCGGCGAAACCTTGGTGGTTGAAAGAAAGACCGAAATAGAGAAATTGTCGATGGCTTCGACGAACACGAAAGTTCCGCCCGCAAGCAAGCCGGGACGCAATTGCGGCAGCACGATTCTCCAGAAGACGGACCAGTTGCTCGCGCCCAGATTACGAGCGACTTCTTCGAGTTCGGGGCGCAGCCCGTGCATATTCGCGACCAGAGCCCGGACGCCGAAGGGGATACTGAAGCACGTCATGCCGATCACCAAGCCGGTGAAGCCGGGACCGACGCCGATGGCGCTCAGATAAATCAACAAGGCAATACCCGACACCACGCCGGGAATGACGATGGGCGACATGATCAAGGCGTTGACAAGATTCTGTCCGCGGAATTCGCAACGCACCAATGCGTATGCCGTCGGGATGGAGATGACGATGCTCAGCGGCGTGACAATCGCCGCCATCTTCATGCTGACCCAGAACGCATTCATGAAGCGTTCATTTTCGAAGAAGTTGACGAACCACTTCAAGGACAGGCCGGTCATCGGCAGTGAAAAATAGGCGCTGGGGTTGAAGGAGTAGAGGATGATGAAAAGCACCGGTCCCAGCATGAATGCGGCCGTGAACAACGCCACGGTCAGCGTCCCCGGGCCGTATATCTTGAAGTCCTTATGCATGCTGAATCCCTGCTGGCTGATGGTGGCGCACGACCATGCGCTGCATGGTTGCGAATGCCCAAACGAAGAACAGCGCCACAATGAGGAAGATCGTTGCCGTGGCGGCCGCAAATGGAAAATCGAAGCTTGTGAATATGTGCTCGTAGATGCTATTGGCCACCATCCGGACACGTCCGCCGCCCAGAATCAAAGGGAACACGAACGAACTCAAGGCCAATGCAAAGGCCAGCGAACTGGCGGAGATGATGCCCGGCAAGGACAATGGCAGGGTGACGAGCAGGAAGGATTGCGGACGCGATGCCCCCAGGTTGATCGCCGCCTCTTCGTAAGCCGGATTGATGTTCTTCAGAGGCCCCATCATCGTAAGCACGAAAAAGGGCAGAATGAAATGGAGCAGGGCGATGAACACCCCGAGCTCGTTGTAGACCAGTTGCAAAGGCTCGGCGATTACGGAAAGTTTCATCAATACGGTGTTGACTGCGCCATTGTTTCCGAGCAGGATCAGCCAGGCATACGCGCGCGTGACCGATCCCGACAGGAAGGTCATCACAATGGAGACCAGCAGGAAGTTTCGCAGCGCACTGCATTGTGTTCGCACGATGATGTACGCCACTGGATAGCCCAGCAGGAAGGAAGCGATCATGAGCTTCGTGGAAATCCATAAGGTGTCCCAAAGCACATTGAGATCGGTGGCCGACGTGAAGTAGCGCTGGTAGTTGGCCAATGTGATCTTGTCGCCGAGCTGTGCGGTGCCTGGAATGGCTTCTAGAAAGCTGGTGTTGAGGAATACCGCATAGGCGCTGAAAAACAGCCCCATGACGACAAACGCCGGAGCCAGATTCCATGGCGAGGCGCGATGCACAAGAGGGTCTTTAGCAGGGGCCATCGCTCATCGCTCCAGTATCACGCAGTCGTCCATGTGCGCCACGAGATGAACCGGCTGCCCGCGGGACCATAAGGCATCGGTCTGGCTGCGCGGCTGTTCCACCATGACCGTCCCGAACCCGGGGACTTCCACTTCATAGTTCACGACATTGCCGAGGTTCACGCAGTATCCGACAGTGCCTTTGAGCATGATGGAGTCGTCGCCTTGCTGGACGGCGTCCGCCGCGATGGCGCGCATGGCGCTCGGGCGCACTGCGATGCGCACGTCCGCCCCTGCGGAAAAACCGCCCCTTCTCAACATGCGGCCGGCCGTGCCGTCGGCCAGCTGAACCTCGCATGCACGGTCGTCATGCGAAGAAACGCGACCCTGCAGGATGTTCGAGCTGCCGATGAAGGTCGCCACGAAGTGTGATTTCGGCGTGTCATAAATTTCCAGCGGCGTGCCGAACTGTTCGAGCACACCGTGATTCATGACGGCGACATAGTCCGAGATCACCATGGCTTCCTGCTGGTCGTGCGTCACGCAAACCGTCGTCACACCGACGCTCTCCTGCAGCTTGCGCAATTCGACCTGCATCTCTTCGCGCAGATTCTTGTCGAGCGCTCCGAAGGGTTCGTCGAGCAGAAGCACCTTGGGGTCGGTCACCAGAGCGCGAGCCAATGCGGCCCGCTGCTGTTGGCCGCCGGAAAGCTGCGCGGGCACGCGATCGGCCAGATGCGACAGCTTGACCATCTCGAGCGCTTCCATGGCTCTTTGCTTGGCCTGTGCCTTGGGCACTTTTCGCATCTTCAAGCCGAACATCACGTTCTCGGCCACAGTCATGTGCGGAAAGAGCGCATAGTTCTGGAAGACCATGGCGGTTTGGCGCTGAAAAGGCGGCACCGCCGCGACATCCACGCCGTCGAGCAGAATGCTGCCTTCGCTGGCGCCGATGAAGCCGGCGATGATGCGCAGCAGCGTAGACTTGCCGCACCCACTGGGGCCCAGCAGCGTCAGCAGGGCACCGGGTGGAACGTTGAGGTGAATGTCTTTCAACGCATGGAAAGCACCATAATGTTTATGGATATGACGGATTTCCAGGCCCACGCCTTGCGGGCCGCTTTTCAAACTGGACATACGGTCAGCTCCAATTAGGCAGGCAGCGCCACCCCGGCGAGTTTCGCCGCGCGAGCCATCGAGCTCTTGCGGTCAAAACTGTTGTACAGGGACATGGCTTGCACCGATGGAGGACTTTCGGCGAACATCGCATACGCACACATGCGGCCGCCGAAGCTGGTCGCCGTCAACTCCGCTGCCAGGTTGAGGACTTTCAGGCGCTCGGCCGCGGACACCTTTCCGATCCGGAAATACTTCTGCACGTCGGGTCCGGTCAGCGGGCTGTCGAGCATTGCTTCGTCCGGCTGCATGACCGCGGTTCCACCGGCAAGGTCACGCAGTATCTGCGCCATCTCGTAGAAATGGCTCGAGGCATAGACGCGGCCGGCGTTCTGGATAGATAGATTGGGAACTACCATTCCGCTCTCGCTGACCTGATATTCCGATTCCGAAGCGAAGATGAAGGCACGGATGGTTTCGCGATACCCCATCAGCTTAGAGATCTTTTCGCGGATCGGGGGAACATTGGCCAGCCCGGTGTGCTCGGTGATCAAGAGCGCGGCGCCCACCAGTATGTCCGCCTTGGCATAGGAGCGATTCAGGAAGCCCTGTGCCGCCCAATTATGCAGGTCCTGGCGAATGAGCGCCGCCAATTCCGGCTTGCGTGAAAAGATGACGTTTTCCCAAGGCACGAATACATCGTCGAATACGATGAGCGTGTCCAGTTCATCGAACCGCGAAGACAAGGGCCTGTCGAACCCATTGGGTGTTTCGAAGTGGGGTGCGCGGCAGATGTGGCGCAGATTGGGTGAATTCAGCGGGACGATGCAGGCCACGGCATAGTCGGTGTTCTCGGGCACCCAGGCCCCGACCGTTGGTTTGACGAAAGCCGCATGTGCATAACATGCGCCGGTTTCGAATTTCGCGCCACGGATCACAATGCCGTCTTCCCGTTCTTCCACGACACGGGTAAACAGGTCGGGGTCATCCTGCTGGAACGGCTGCTTGCTGCGATCGCCTTTGGGATCCGTGTTGCCCGAGGTCAGGAACCAGTTGTTGCGTTGCAGTTTCTTTAGCCAATTGACGGCATTCTGATGATAGCGTGTGTCGTATTTGTCGAGCAGCGCCTTGCGGTCCTGCATCACAAACAGAGGGGTGACGGTTTCGTCGCCGAAGCGGTCAATTACCGGGCTTACCTCGTTGAGGATCGCGGCGGTCATTTCGCGCCGATTGCGCAGGTCTTCAATGGTGTCCGGCGATTTGTAGACGCGGCTACAGAGCTCTCCGTCTTCATTCACGAACCCGAATATATCCCTATAGCGCTCGTCATGCTGAAGATCATAGAGCTTGGCCATGGTGTCGATCATGGGGCGGATTGCAGGGTGGGTCGTGACGTCGTCCACTTGTTTGCCGCCTATGAATACTTGGCGTCCGTCCTTGAGGGATTCGCGATACTGCTGGCCGTTCATCAGTGCCATGGTTTCAACCTTTCGAAGAATTGAGAAGTGAGGGAATGCGTTCGATCAGGCCGCACAGGAGTGCGCCGCGGTCCACCAGGCTCTGCACCTCGATGGTCTCCTGGCGGCTGCAAATGTCGTGGCAGACGGGGCCAAGCCCGTCGAGCGTCGGTATGCCCATGGCAGCGGTGAAGTTTCCATCGGAGCCGCCGCCGGTGGGAGGAAATTCAAATACTTTCACCGATAATGCGTCGGCGACAGTCTGGGCAGCCTGCATCAATTCGCGATTCAGATCGGAAGAAAATGCCGGCCGGGTAAGCTGGCCGCTGAGTACAACGCGGACCCGCTCGTCCTTGCGGTCCCGGGCGATTCGCTCAATGGCTGCCTGTAGCTGCTCTGCTTGGGTTTGCGTGCGTGCGCGCAAATCGATGGCCATGTGGGCTTCGCCGGGTACCACTTGCCGGGCGGAACCGCCCTGGAGCACTCCCACGTTCACCACCATGCCCGCTTCAGGCTGCGAGAGCCCGTCCAGCGGCGCCACTTTCAACGCCAGTTCTCGAAGCGCGCTTACCCCTTTGTGATAATTGCTGGCGCAGTGGGCGCTGCAGCCCGTCGCATGGAGAAAATAAGCGCCCAAGGCCCCGCGCGCGGTGACGATGCCGCCGCCCGCACGGCCGGGTTCCAGAACCAGCACCACATCAGCGTCGGCGGCTTCTTCTTCGATCAGGCTGCGGCTGCCCACGCTGCCGAGTTCTTCGTCGGGCACAAAAACCCATTTGACGCTTTCAAGCGGCGTGCCGCCAAGTTCCGTCAGCGTCCGCAGTGCGTGCAGCGCCATGACGAGACCGCCCTTCATGTCGCCGACGCCCGGGCCAGTGGCTATCTCTTCCCCGATCATTTCGAAAGGCCATTCCTTGGCCGTTCCTTTTGGCCAGACCGTGTCCAGGTGACCGAGAATCAGCAAGCGTCCCGTGCCTCCATCGCGGCGTTCGGCGATGAGCATGTCGCCCCGGCCATCGACGTTTCGTCGGCGCAGTGCGAAACCTTGTTCAGCCAGGCGCTGCGCGAAGACTGCGGCCACCGCATTGACACCTTCGGCGTCATATGACCCGCTGTCGATGTTTACGATCCGTTCGAGCAAAGCAAGCATGTCGGACAATTGCGCACGCAGTCGGCTTTGGTATTCGTATAGTGGCAAGAGAAGCCTCCGGATTTGCAGTGCTTTCAGTGATGAGAAGAGCACTCTTGGTATGTATTTTTGTATTCCGTATTGTATGCAATGATATTTGTTAAGGTCTAGGTATTTTTTGCGAATTTACAGCGTACAAACTTGTCACAATGAAGCCAAACGAGTTTTTCATTGAAAAATTATCAGCTCATAATTTATTGATTTTCAATGAAAAACTTTATAAACAAAAGGAGAAATTTAGATTTTTGCCAAACATGTGCTATTGGTGAAATCCCTAGTAATTTCTGAGTTTGTAGGCAATTGCTGCATGCAGGATTTAAGGAGAAAAGTGAGTTTTTTTTGTTGTTTTCATGGATTAAGCATCAACTCAGGCGCTTGAGCTGCAAGAGCGCGATCGCATCCGTACGGAATGGGCTTTTCAAGGGCGAGAGGCGGCCGTTGAGCAATTGGGGCTCACTGTGGATGAACGGCGAGATGAAGGGCGCGCAGCGACGAAGGCTGCATTTTTCGCAGCCAGCAAGATGAAGGACGAATGAGCTCGTCAAAAAGAACAAGGGCTTACAGACCGAAATCTGTAAGCCCTTGGTTTTGTTGGTCGGGACGGCGGGATTCGAACTCGCGACCCCTTGCACCCCATGCAAGTGCGCTACCAGGCTGCGCTACGCCCCGAAACTAACGGCATGTTCGAAGCTTTTCAAAGCTTCAAAAACCCTTAGCATTTGACTGCAACTTCGCTTGCGGCGTATTTGCCGTAACGCGAAGACCGTAACTATAGCACAATATTTTTTGTTGTGGGAATGGGCCTGGCAAGCCGTTTCCGGCCGGCGCATCGGCCGCTTGGAGCAGGCGATATGGCTCATGGGCGCGCGGCGGGCGCGCCGCTATACTCTTTGCAAAAATCCAGGCATCGGGGGGAATCATGCGCACCAAGGCGGCGATGTTCAATGAACTCGAAAACCTGCTCGATGACGACCCCAGCGTGGCGCAGACCTTGCTGGGCGTGGGCAGCATGAAGCTTGCCTGCGGCATGCTGGCTGCGTTCGCCGAACTCAAGGGACTGGAGGTCGACCGGCAGGCGGTGTCCGACTTCCTGCTCGAGGTCGCCGGCATGGAGGACGACCGCAATCCCGACGAAGACAAACCGGCCAATCAAGAACCTTAGCGTACCGCCTCAAGCCAGCTGCGCCTGGGCTAGCCGCGCGAAAAGGCCGCCGGCCCGCATGAGTTCGTCGTAGCTGCCGGTTTCCACGATCCGTCCCGCGTCCATGACATAGATGCGGTTGGCTTTGAGCACCGTGCTCAGCCTGTGGGCCACCACGATGCGCGTGACCGAGAGCCTGTCCAGATGCTCGGTGATGGCGGCCTGCGTCTGGTTGTCCAGCGCGCTGGTGGCCTCGTCGAGCATCAGGATGCGCGGCTTGGAGACGATGGCTCTTGCAATCATCAGCCTTTGGCTCTGACCGCCCGACAGGGTGTCGGCGCCGTGCGAGACGGCCGTGTGCATGCCCATGGGCATGCGGTCGATGTCTTCCCCCAGGCCGGCCCGGTGCGCGGCGTCCCAGGCTTCTTGCATGGAGGCTCCCGTCATGCCGGCAATGTTGTCGAACAGCGTGCCCGACAGGGGCTTGCTGTTCTGCATGACCACGCCCATTTGCCGCCGCACCGCCACGATGTCCAGTTCCCGCAGGTCTTGCCCGTCCAGCAGTATGCCGCCGGAATCCGGCGTCTCGAAGCCCAGCAGCAGCCGCAGGAGCGTCGACTTTCCGCAGCCCGAGGGCCCGACGATGGCGATGAATTCGCCGGGCCGGGCCGTGATCGATACGTCGTCCACCGCCGGCGGCCCGTCGCTGCCGTAGCGGAACGAAACATGGTTGAACTCGACGGCGCCGGAGAGCTCGCCCGGGTCTTCCTTGCCTTCGCGGCCTTCGGTTTCGGCCCGCAAAATGGGGGCGACGCTTTGCAGCAGCGGCTGAACGGCGCTCAGCTCGCGCATGGCCCCGAGTATCTGCAGGATGCCGCCATTGAAGTGGCCGAAGGCGACGAGAAAGCCGGCGCAAGCGCCTATGGTCATGGCTTGCGGCCCACCCGCGTCGATGGACGCGCCCAGCAGCGTGAAAAGCAGCGCCAGGACGGCGAGGCCGTAGAACCCGTTCAGCAATGCCTGCAGGCTGTCGTAGCGCGTGGCGGCCAGCTGCTGCCGCTGCGCGGCGGAAAAGAGCCGCGCCCATTTTCCGAAGGCCCATATCTCCGAGGCCGACAAACGGATTTTGTCGATGCCGTTGATCAGCTGCAGCCCCAGGCCCTGCAGCTTCCCGCCGTATTCCGCCAGCGCTTTTTCCCGGTGCGCCAGCGCGCGCCCGAGCAGGAGGGCGAGGCCGGCGTAGGCCAGGGCGGCCGCCGCGGCCCAGGCGCCGGCGCGCAAGTCGTAATACAGCAGCAAGGCCAGGCTGAACGCGGCGAAAGCGCCGCTGAGGGCGGCCTGGGCCACCGCTCCGGACAGGGATTGTTCGAGGTGGTTGACGGCGCTCGCCCGCAGCGCCAGGTCGCCCGCGGAATATTCGCGGAAAAAGCGCACGGGCAGGCGCAGCAGTCGGTCGACGATGGCGGACTGCATCATGGGGCCGCCTCGGCCCCGGATGCGGCTGAAAGCGACCGAGCCGACGAACGCCATGATGAAGCCGGCCACGCCCGCCAGGCCCAGGGCGATGCCGGCATGCAGCAGCCGGCCATGATCCTGTTCGGGAAGCACGGCGTCGATCAGGTATGCCAGCATGATGGGCGCGGCCAGGCCGAGGATGCCGGCGAACAGGGCGGCCGCGGCCAGCGTCAGCAGGTCGCCGCGCGATCGCGCCGCCACGCGCCGCAGCAGCGGCGCCCAGCCCTGCGGGGCCGCGGGCAGCGGCGCGGTGAACGCCATGGCGTGCGAATCGATCATTTCCATCGCCTCGGGTCCGGACCATGTCCGCCCGCCGGTGGGGTCCGCCACCATGACGCTTTTTCCCGTCCTGGGTATGAGCGCCATGGGCCGGCCGTCGTCGCGCGCACGGCAAAGCAGGGCCGAAGCCGGTTCGGCCGCCGGGCCGGCGCGCAGCCTGACGACGCGCATGCGCAGGCCGCTGGCCTGGACGATGTCGCGCAGCGTGGGCGCCCTGCCCTCGTCGCCGCGCATGCGCTGCGCCGGCAGGCGTATGTCGAAGCCTTCATGGCGGCCGATCCATCGCATGGCCTGGATCAGCGCGGGCAGCCCATGATCGGCGTGGTCGCGTTCCGGGACGCCGCCGTCCAGTACCCCGCGCAGCTGCCGCAGGCTGCGGGTCCAGTCGCTGTCGCCGGCCTGGCGCCGCAAATGCAGGCGGTTGTATTCATCGACGTCGGACAGGCGCAGGTTCAGCGCGAGCGCGCCGGGCAGGACGTCATGCAGGGCTTGCAGGCCGGCCCACAGTTCGCCGTCCGCGGCGATCTGGGCCGTGTTTTTCGCGGCGACGGCCAGGTCCGCCGAACTCTGGATCCAGGCCGAGGGAGCCAGCGGGAACAGGCAAGCGCCGGGGCCCGGCGGGAGATCCTGCGTTCCCAGGAACCATACGGCATCCCGGGGCAGATCCAGCCAGATCACGCCGAGCGCGCTGCTGCTGCGGGTGTGGGCGGGTATGGTGCAGGCTTCGCCGGCGTGGATGGACTGGTGGATGAGGGGGCTGGGCGAGGCCCAGCGCGCCAGGCCTTCGGTCAATGCGCTTATCCACCGGTCGATGGGCGGGGCGAGCTCGTCCGGCCCATCGACCCGGGCGCAGAAATCGCGCAGGGCGCCGCAAGACAGGCGATGAATGCGGGTATCCGCGTGCGGCACCGCCAGCAGGCCCAGCCCGGCGCGGGTCCATTCGGGATGATCCAGCCCGAACAGCAGCGTGTCGGGCCCGACGGACGCCAGATGCCGCCGGGCGCCATGGGCGCCGTCCTTGCCGATTTCGGTGATGAACAGCTCGATGCGGCCGCGCTCGAGCCACCAGCATTCGTCCGCCGCATTCAGCAGGAAGGATTGATTGCCGCCGACCACGCATGCTTTGCCGGCGGCTCGCAGCAAGGCATGCAGGCCGCCGTGCGCGTCTTGCGACGCGGAGTGTTCAATATTCGACGAGTCCACGGTATGCGCCTTCCATCCGCATCAGCTGTTCATGCGTTCCGCGTTCCACGATTCTGCCCTGGTGCAGCACGAGTATCTGATCGCAATCCCGTATCGTGCTCAAGCGGTGGGCAATGATGATGCAGGTGCAGCCGCGCCGCCGCAGATTGGTGATGATGGCTTGTTCCGTGACGGTGTCCAGCGCGCTGGTCGCTTCGTCCAGAATCAGCACGCTGGGATTGCCGGCCAAGGCGCGCGCGATCTCCAGCCGCTGGCGTTGCCCGCCGCTGAAGTTGCGGCCGTTTTCTTCCACGGGCCCGTCGTAGCCGCCGCGCCGCGACATGATCACGTCGTGGATCATGGCGTCTTTGGCCGCCTGCACGATCTGGTCGATGGGCAGCGTGGCGTCCCACAGCGACAGGTTGTCGCGCACCGTGCCTTCGAAAAGGACGATGTCCTGGTCCACGACGGACAGCGATTGGCGCAACAGGGCGCGCGGAATGTCGGCGATGGGCCTGCCGTCGAAGGACAGGTCGCCGTCCCAGGGCGCCAGCATGCCGGACAGCACGCGGGCGATCGTGCTTTTCCCGCTGCCCGACGGCCCGACGATGGCGATGCGCGCGCCGGCCGGGATGTCCAGGTCCAGTTGCTGGATCAAGGGCGGATCCAGGGGGGAATAGCCCACCGTCACCTGCCGCAGGCCGATCCGACCGCTGAGCCGCAACGCCTGCCGCGTGGCGCCCGGCGTGTCGACGCTCGGCGCGAATTCCTTGGCGACGGGATGGCGCAAGGTGTCGTCGATCTGCGCCAGCGGGCCGCGGGCGCCGTGCACCGCCCGGGCGACGGCCATCAGCTCCTGCATGGGGAAGGGCAGCAGGCCCAGGACGACCATGAAGGCGACCAGCATGCCCACCGACATTCCGCCCTGGATGACGTAGGCTCCGCCCATGGACAGCACCAATGCCGCGGATATGGCGGCCGTGAGCACGGGCAGCGCGTCCGCCAGGGCCTGGCGCCGCGCCGCGCCTTGCCGGGCGTTGGCGAGCAGCGCCTGCAGGCCGGACCAGCGGGAAAAGAACAGGTCGTCGGCGCCGGTGGCCTTCAGGGTTTCGATGGATTGGATGCCCTGCATGAGTTCGCCCTCCATTTTCATGGCTTGCAGCGCCTGCTGCTGCGCCGCGTCGCCGAGGCGATGCTGCAGCATGGCGAACAGCGCCGCGTTCAACGCCGCGATCAGCAGGCACAGGGCTGCCAGGGGCGGGTGGTATTGCAGCATGAGAACGGAGAAAAAAGCCAGCGCGCTGAGGCTGAGGATGAGCCTGGCCGCATAATGCGATGCGAACCGGGCGATCTGTTCGGCCAGCGGGAGCCGGGCGCTGATCATGCCGCCATGGCGCTGGCTGAAGAAACTGGAAGGCAGCCGCAATATGTGCCAGGCCAGCCGGCTGCCCAGCACCAGGCTCAGCTTGACGTGCAAGCGCGCCAGCAGCCGCGCGCGCAGCCAGTACAGCGCACCCGCGAGCGCGCCGGCCGCCAGGGCGGCGAGCACGAGCGCATCCAGCCAGCCGGGCGGATTCCCGAGCAGAGGGTAGTCGACGAAGATCCGGTTGAGCGCCGGCCCCAGCATGGCGAAGCCCCCGAGCAGCGCGCTGCAGACGGCCGCCGCCCAAAGCGCCGTGCCGGATCCCCGGGTGGTGTCCAGCAGCGTGCGCAGAACGCCGCGGGGCGTGCCTTGCCTGCGGAATTCCGGCCCCGGGGCGAATACCAGGGCGATGCCGCTGAACATGGCGTCGAATTCTTCCCGCCCGACCCGGCGGCGCCCCACCGCGGGGTCGTTCAGCTGAAAGCCGTCGCCCCTGCGGCCTTCCAGGACCACGAAGTGATTCATGTCGACGAACAGGATGGCGGGCAGCGGTATGTGCGCGAGATCCGCCGGTTCGAGCCGCATGCCCTTGGCGTCCAGGCCCAGCGAGCGCGCGGCTTTCAGTATGTTGACCGCCTTGCTGCCGTCGCGCGATACGCCGCACAGCATGCGCAGCTGCTCGAGCGATTCCCATCTTCCGTGGTGGGCCAGGACCATGGCGAGGGCGGCGGCGCCGCACTCGCTGGCTTCCATTTGCAGGATGGTGGGCGTCCTGCGGATCCGGCTCGCATCGCTCTTGCCCATGGTCATTGCGCGGCCCGGGGCGTCGGCCCGAGCAGGCGGTCGAGCACGGGCAGGACCAGGCTGGCGATGCGCCGCCGTTCGATGATGAGGCTGGCGGTCGCCATGGTTCCGGCGTCGATGGCGGCGTCCGGGCCGCGCCCCGATGACCAGAGATAGCCGCCGCCCGCGCCGGGCGCGCGCCGGAGCTGGATCTCGACCTCGAAGGGCGCGCCTTCGCGCAGCAAGGTATCGACCAGGGTCGCATTGTTGAGGCGCCGCATGATGCCCTCGCGGCTGGAAGGAATGCGCCCGACCTTGGCCACGGTTCCGTAAATGAAGCCGTCTTTCTGGGGCAGGACGGTGGACGGCATGACTTGCGCATCCATGCCTTCATGGATCTTCTTGCCGTCGCGGTTGGAGACGAAGACGAAGGCGCGCAAGCCGCCTTGATCGCCGGCGGGGTCGGCAAGCAGGCGCATGACGGTCTGTCCGGGATGGACAAGGTCGCCGGGGTTGACGCCGATTTCAACGGCCGTGCCGGCGGTCGGCGCGACGACGACGCGGTTTCGTTCGTGTTCGCGCTCGAAGTTGGCCAGTTCGCGTTCCAGGGTTTCGGCGCGCAGGCGCGCATCGTGGACCCGGATGGGGTCGGCGTCCTGGCGGCGCAGGGTGTCGAGCAGGCCGCGGACCCCGTGCAGTTCCGCCTGCTTGGCTTCGATCGCGTCGACCGCGGCGGGCCGGCTGATCGTGGCCACGGCTTGCCCGGCGTCGACGTGCCGGCCTTCGGAGACCAGGATGCGTTCTATCTGCCCGCCGCCGGGGGCGCTGATGACGGCGACGCCGCTGGCGGAGAGAATGATGCCTTGCCCATGGACTTTGACCGGCGCGAAGGAGACGAGGCTCCAGGCGGCCAGCGCGACGACGGCGAGCAGGACGGCGGCGATGCCCGCGGCGTGCGCCGGACGGATCAGTTGCAGGGATTGGTCAAGCTGATCCGGGCCGGCAGTGTGTTCGAGCGCTTCCGGGCGGAACAGCTTGTTCATGCCATATTGGGTCGGAACAGGCTGAGAAATTGCTGGAGTTCGCTGGACGGGCCGTAGCCCTTGCTGACGCCGCCCGCGATGCCAAGCAACTGGGCGTCGTCGAGCACGGCCCCGCGCAGCGGCGGCGCGGCTTCCGGCGGGTGGTCCAGCATCATGCCCAGCGCGCTGGCGGCGTCGGCCGCGAACCGGACGTTCACGCCCTTGGGCACTTGTATGCCCAGCGCATTCAGGGCCGCGTGGGTGTCCCGCTTGACCAGCGCATGGAAGTCGGAATCCTGGTGGAAACGCTGGGCGAGCTGGCAGAGCGCATTGTCGGAGGGTGTGGCATCTTGCAGCATCGCGGCTCCCGGGTGATTGGACATGCGCGTGACGGACTCTTTTCACATGCCTTTGTTATATTGATTCAATTGTAGCGAAGAACTGTATCCAACGGTAATTGAGTTTTTATGGCAACGCCCAAGAAAAAATTGTTGATCGTGGCGGATGATCATCCACGCATACGCCAGGCGCTGGAAGACATCATCAGGGAATTGCACGGGTACACCACTCTCTATACCTCCGCGCAGCCGCGCGAGCTGCTGGCCTTGGCCGAGCGCCGCCTGGAGCACACCGAAGATTTGATGGTGGCCGATGTCTCCCTGCCCGAAGGCGCCCCGGCCACGCCAGCCGCCGCTTCGGGCGCCGATACGCCGCTTATGGTGGTGTCGATGCAGGAAAGAGGCATCACGGCCAACTGGTTCGTCGCGATCGACGACGAACGTGGCGCGGGCGCCACGACTTCACGCATCCAGGCGGCACTCGAGCAGCGCAAGCTGATCATGGAGATCATCCAGAGCCTGAACAGCGATGTCGCGGATCAGGAAAGCCGCATACAGGAGCCGATGTCGCAGGTGCCGAGCGCGCAGGATCTCACGCGGCTGGGCATTACCTTGCGGCAGGCGGAGGTATTGGTGCTGCTGGCCGATGGGCTTACGAACAAGGAAATCGCCCGCAAGCTGGATGTGTCGGAATGGACGGTGAGGCATCATGTGAGCTCCATCCTGGAGCGCCTGGAGGTCGGCAACCGCGGCAAGGCGGCGATTTTCGCCCGGAGGCTGGCGCAAGCGGGGGTTTGAGCCGCCGTCTCTCAGCCCACCTGGAACTCCGATTCGGGGTAGCGCACCCGGCTGCGTTTCTGAGTCGCCAGGCTATAGACCAGCGTCAGGGGCCCGATGCGGCCCACGAACATCAGGACCGCCACCAGCACCTGGCTGGGAGTGGTCAAATGCGGCGTGAAATCGCGGCTGAGCCCCGTCGTGCTCACCGCCGACACCACCTCGAACAGAATCGTGATGAAAGGCGCCTGCTCGAAAATGCTCATCAGCAGCGTGCCCGTGAAAATCAGCGCGCTCGTCACAAAAAGCAGCGCCAGGGACTTCTGCACGGTGTCCGGCGCGATCGAACGCTTGAACAGCACCACCTCCTTGCGGTGGAAAATATACGAATACACCGCCGCCAGCAGCACGATGAAAGTGCCCACCTTGATGCCGCTCGCCGTGCTCAGCGAACCGCCGCCGATGAACATCAACAGCATCAGCACCAAAGTCGTGCTGTCACGCAGCTGGGTGATGTCTATGCTGGTGAAGCCCGCCGTGCGCGCCGTCACGCTCTGCATCCACGCGGCCAGCGCCTGCCCGTGCAGGGGCAGGGCGCCCAGGGTGGCCGTATTGTTGAATTCCAGCAGCCAGATCGCGGCAAAGCCCGCCAGGTTCAGCGCCAGGGTCGCCACCAGCATCAGCTTGGTGTAGGGCATGAGCGTGGCCCAGCGTTTTTTATGCGAGACGTCGCTGAGCACCGAGAAGCCGATGCCGCCCAGGATGATGCTGCCCGTGATCACGAAAATGGTCACAGGATCATCCACGAAGTGGGCCAGGCTGAAAGGAAAGAGCGACAGCCCCGAATTGTTGAAGGCGGCTATCGTATGGAAGACCGCCTGGGATGCGGCGGTGGGCAGCGGGAATTCCCGCCACCACCACAGCGTCAGCACGATCGCGGCGGCGCCTTCTATGCATAGCGAGATCTTGATGACCGACAAGGCCGTGCGCTGGATCTTCGAGACGCTGGTCTGGTTGAACGCTTCCAGCGCCAGCGCCTGATGCTGCAGGCTCATCTTCTTGCCCAGCGTGATGGCCGCCAGCACCGCGAAAGTGACGAAACCCAGGCCGCCCAGCTGCACGAGCGAGATCAGCACGATTTGCCCGAAGGCGGTAAGCGTGGCGCTCGGATCGAAAATCGTCAGGCCGGTGACCGTCACCGCCGAAGTCGCCATGAAGAAGGCTTCGAACAGGCCGATGGGTTCCCGCTGCGAGAACGGCAGGCTGAACAGCGCGGTGCCCAGCAGGATCAGCGCGAAGAAGCCCGCGGCCAGGATGACGGGCGGGCTGGCACGCAGCATGCCCGTGCGTTTGATGCGCTTATAAGTATGATAGCCCTGCAGGGGCAGCCAATTACGCATGAATGTCAGACGAGCTTGGGCGCAATGGTTTTCAATGCCGATAGCTGGCCCAGCAGCACGAGCACGTCTTTGGCGTGCAGGGCGAAGTCGCCGGGAGGATGAACGGTGACTTGGGTCCTGCGCTTCACCAGCAAGGCGTGCAGCGATTCCTTCCCGTCTTTCAGCACCTGGTTCAAGGGCACGCCTTCGAGGTGTTCGCTGACGTCGATTTCCACGACGAATTCGCCGTTCCCGATGGAAATGTAGTCGTTCACCATGGGATAGCTCAGGGCCTGCGCCACGCGTATGCCCATTTCCTCTTCGGGGTGAATGATGCGGTCCACGCCCAGCTTGCTCAGGATAAGGTGCTGGGCATGCGAGGTCGCCTTGACCCATATGGGCTGTATGCCCAGCGATTTCAGGTGGACCACGCACAGCAGGCTGGCCTGGACGTCTTCGCCGATGGCCACCAGGATCACGTCGTAGTTGCTCAGGCCCAGCTCTTCGAGCGCGGCGCGGTCGGAGACGTCGGCGATGACGGCGTGCGTGATCTGGTCGGCGTGCTTGTCGATGACCTTGGGGTCGGTGTCCACGCCGAGCACGGAATGCCCCATTTTCATGAGTTCAAGAGAGGCGGCCGAGCCGAAGCGGCCCAATCCGATCACGGCGAACTGTCCCATGGATTCCACTCAAAAATGCTTGGTGACAAATAGCCTCATACGATAGCCGGATTGCGAAATTAACTCAAATTCTGGTAAAAACCCTTATAGACATATGAATTGTCCTTTACACTGTGTGGTTTTCCGGTGTGTTTACGGTCGATGCGGCCTGGAATCATTCAATCGTGATGAATATGGCAAGTTTGTTTGACCCCTTGGCTTTGGGGGCGGTAACACTGAAGAACCGGGTCGTGATGGCGCCGCTGACGCGCAACCGCGCTTCCGAAGGCAGAGTCCCCAATGACTTGATGCGCATGTACTACGCGCAGCGCGCAACGGCCGGCCTGATCCTGTCAGAAGCCACGTCGGTCTCGCGCCAAGGAGTGGGCTACCCCGCGACGCCGGGGATATGGTGCAGCGCCCAGGTGGAAGGCTGGAAAAAGATCACCCGCGCCGTCCATGAAAAAGACGGAAAGATCTTCCTTCAGCTATGGCATGTGGGGCGCGTGTCCGACCCGGAATACCTGAACGGGGAAATCCCCGTGGCGCCCAGCGCCATCGCCTGCGAAGGCAACGTCAGCCTGATCCGGCCCAAGCGCCCGTACGTCGTGCCGCGCGCGCTGCACATCGAGGAAATCCCCGGCATCGTCAACGATTTCGCGGAGGCGGCGCGCAATGCCTGGGAAGCCGGTTTCGACGGCGTCGAGATCCATGCCGCCAACGGCTATCTCATCGACCAGTTCCTGCATGACGGCAGCAATCACCGGAACGACGAGTATGGCGGCCCGATCGAGCACCGCGCCCGCCTGCTGCTCGAGATCGTGGACGCATGCATAGGCGTGCTCGGCGCGGGCAGGGTGGGCGTGCATCTGTCTCCGCGGGGCGACGCCCATTCCATGTCGGACTCCGATCCCCGCGCTTTGTTTTCCTATGTGGCCGGCGCCCTGGGCAGCCGGGAAATCGCTTTCCTGTGCCTGCGCGAGCGCCTGGGCGATGACAGCCTCATGCCCGAGATCCGCCGCTTGTTCGGCGGTCCCGTGATCGCGAACGAAGGCTACGGGCTGTCGACCGCGCAAAGCGTCGTCTCCGGCGGCTTGGCCGATGCGGTGGCTTTCGGGAAGCTTTTCATCGCCAACCCCGACCTGGTCGCGCGCTTCAAGACCGGGGCGCCGCTGAATGAATGGGATGCGGCGACCTTCTATACCGAGGGCAGCAGAGGCTACACGGATTATCCCTGCCTGGGCGGCGCGCCTTCTCTGCTGAAAGAGGCGTGTTCTTGAAGCGCCGCACAAAAAGCTTTCCCGCCGCGCTCAAGGCGTGCTAACTTTTGGTCATGGGCCGATACGCGGTTCCCGGCTTCTTCGAAGGGGGATCGGGCAAGGCGTTCATTTTCAGGAGATGGTGTGAAAGCGCTAGCAGTGAGTTTGGGAGTGGCGGTCTGCCTGTCGGGATGCGCGATGGGCATACAGAAGGGGGCGGATTCTCCCAGTGTGAGCTACACGGTTCCGCGCAATTACCAGACGGTATACCTTCGCGTCCAGAATCAGGCTGGCGAGTGTTTGCGGGGCAAGGGCCATTACGATGTCTATGCGGAGGTCGATCCCGCGATGCAGACGGGGTTGGTGGCGGTGCGCAGTCCTTTGGGCGCCGAGGTGGCGCGCACGGAGATCAAGGCTGTGGATGCCCGCAATACGCAGGTGACCCATACCGTTTGGGGCCATAGCCCCTGGGACGGCTCCGCGCTGAGCGCCATGCGGCAGTCGGTGATGATCGATACGTCGGTTTGCGTGGCTTATAAATAGGTCGTTGCTTCCGGGCGCTCGGGGGGCGGCCCCTGGCCGCACCCCGCGTCAAAGCCGCGCTTTCACCTGGGCCGATACGGCCGACATATCGGCGCGGCCGGCGAGCGCGGCCTTTACGATCGCCATGACCTTGCCCATGGCGGCGCCGCCGCCGGCGCCCTGGGCTTGCACCTCGGCGATGGCCGCGGCGATCGCGGCCTCGATCTCGTCCGGCGTGGCGGCCTGGGGAAGGAATTCCTGCAGCACGGCCATTTCGGCCTTCTCCTGCTCGGCGGTCTCCGTGCGGCCGGCTTGTTCGAACGCGGCGATCGATTCCCGGCGCTGCTTCACCTGTTTCTCGATGATCGCGGTGATGTCCGCATCGCTGAGTTCGCGCCGGTCATCGACCTCTTTTTGCTTGATCGCGGCCTGCAGCAGGCGCAACGTGCCCAGACGGGCGGAATCCTTCGCGCGCATCGCGGCTTTCACGGCGTCGGCGAGCTGGGGCTTGAGCGTGTTGCTCATGGCGGCATCCTGGATAAAAGACTTATTTTAATGGAAGTCGCGGCTGCGGGTCGGAAGGCTGCCCAACAGCGGGCTCAAGTCCACCAGCCGATTGGCCAGCAGATGGGCGGTGCCGTCCCGGCGCTGCCAGACCCCATAGACCCCCATCAGCTTGGAATGCACCAGCTCGGTGCGCTGGCGCTGCGCCAGGCCGGCGTGGACGATCACATTGACGTTGCCGGTTTCATCTTCGAGCGTGACGAAGACGGTCCCCTTGGCCGTGCCGGGACGCTGCCGGCCCGTCACGATGCCGCAGGCCCTGGCCAGGCGGCGGTCGGGGTAGTCCCGCCGCAGCGTTTCCGTGGTTTCGAAGCGCCGCTCGGACAGCTCGCGGCGCAGCAGCGACAGGGGATGCCGGCCCAGGGTCAAGCCCATGGACCGGTAGTCCGCGACGATTTCCTCTCCCTCGCCGGGCATGGGCAGCTGCAGCGGGTCGCCGTCCCGCAGCGGGGCATCGCGCAGCAGGCCTTTCTGGATCGGCATGGCGGCTTGCCAGCGGGCCTGGCGGCGATGGCCGCTCAAAAAGCGCAGGGCGCCGGCAGCGGCCAGCGCGTCGATGTCCCGGCGTTCGAGATCCGCCCGGGCGGCCAGATCGTGAAGGTCGGCATAGGGCCGCGCCAGGCGTTCGGCCTGGATGCGCAAGCCGGTGCCGCGGGCCAGGCTCTTGACCAGATTCAGCCCCAGTCTGACGGCGGGCCTGGCCGAGGGATCCGGCGGCCCGCCGGATGCGGGCGGCGCCGGGGGTTCCAGCGTGGCGTCCCAATCGCTGTGCATGATGTCGACGGGCAATACCTGGACGCCGTGGCGCCTGGCGTCCTGCACCAGCTGGCTGGGCGAATAGAAACCCATGGGCTGCGAGTTGAGCAATGCCGCCAGGAAGGCCTCGGGCTCGCGGTGCTTGAGCCAGGCGCTGAGGTAGGCGAGCTTGGCGAAGCTGGCCGAGTGGCTTTCCGGAAAGCCGTATTCGCCGAAGCCTTCGATCTGGCGGAAGATGCCTTCCGCGAACACCTTGTCGCAACCGTGCTCTTGCAGGCCCTGGATCAGGCGTTCGCGGAAATGCTCCACGCCGCCCCGGCGGCGCCAGGCGGCCATCGAGCGCCTGAGCTCGTCGGCTTCGTCGGCGCTGAAACCCGCGCCGACCATGGCGATCTGCATGGCCTGCTCCTGGAAAATGGGCACGCCCAAAGTGCGTTCCAGGACTTTGTCGATCTCGGGCGTGAGCTTGGCGGCCTCCTCCAGCCCCTGCCTGCGGCGCAGATAGGGATGGACCATGCCGCCCTGTATGGGGCCGGGGCGCACGATGGCGACCTGCACGACGAGGTCGTAGAATTTTTCGGGCCTGAGCCTGGGCAGCATGCTCATTTGCGCGCGCGATTCGATCTGGAATACGCCGATCGTGTCGGCGCGCGCGATCATGCCGTAGGTATCATCGTCATGCGGGGGAATGTCGTCCAGGGCAAAGGGCCGGCCGCGGCGCTGCGACACCAGGGCAAGGCAGCGCCGCAGGGCGCTCAGCATGCCCAGGGCCAGGACATCGACCTTCATCATGCCCATGGCGTCCAGGTCGTCCTTGTTCCATTGAACGATGCTGCGATCGGGCATGGCGGCGTTCTCTATGGGCACCATGCGGCATAGTTTGTCGCGGCCGATGACGAAGCCGCCGGGATGCTGGGAAAGATGCCGGGGGAAGTCGAGCATCTGGCCGACCAGGCTGCACCATAGCTTGGCCGGGTGCGAGTCCGCCGGCAAGCCGTGCTGGGCCATTTTATCCAGCAGGTGGTGGGAGCCGTCCCAGTATTTGCATGATTTCGCGACGCCGTCGATCAGCTCGGCGGGCAGTCCCAGGGCCTTGCCGGTGTCGCGCAGCACGCTGCGGGTGCGATAGGTGCTGACCACCGCGGTCAGGGCGGCCCGGTGGCGGCCGTATTTGTCGTAGATGTATTGAATGACTTCTTCGCGCCGCTGGTGTTCGAAGTCGACGTCGATGTCGGGCGGTTCTTTGCGCGCCTGGCTGATGAAGCGGGCGAAGAGGGCGTTGCCGCTTTCCGGGTCGACTTCGGTGATGCCCAGGCAATAGCAGACGGCGGAATTGGCGGCCGAGCCCCGGCCCTGGCACAGGATGTTTTTGGATCTGGCAAACTGGACGATGTTGTAGACGGTCAGGAAGTAAGGCTCGTATTGCAGGGTGGCGATGATGGCCAGTTCGCTTTCCAGCTGGCTGTGGACCTTGTCGCTGACGCCGTCGGGATAGCGCCGGCGGGCGCCCGCCAGGGTTTCCTGGCGCAGATAGGCGGAAGGGCTCATGCCGGCGGGGACGATTTCACGGGGGTATTCATAGCGGATTTCGTCCAGGCTGAACAGGCACAGCCGGCTGATGAAAAGGGTTTCGGCCAGCGCCTCGGGCGGGTAGGCCTGCATCAGCCGCATGCGGCTGCGCAGATAGTGTTCCGCATTCTGTTTGAGCGCGTAGCCGCAAGCCTGTATGGGCGTCTTCAGGCGGATCGCGGCCAGCGTGTCGTGCAGGGGCTGGCGCGAGCGCAAGTCCATTTCCGCCTGGCCGGCCGCCGTCAGCCGTATGCCGAAGCGCTGCGCGGCCTGCGCCAGCGTGGCCTGGTGCCGGCTGTCGGCATGGTGGTGGTGCAAGGTCAACCCCAGCCACAGCCGCCCCGGAAAAGCCGGCAGCAGGCGGGACAGCTGCCGGTGGAGTTCGGCGGGGTCGGGGTCGTAGCCGGGCTTGAATATGGCCAGGCAATCGGGCAGGTTCTTCAGGTGCTCGGAGCCGGCGGGAGGGTCGGTGATGTCGCGCAGGCTGAGCTGGTACTGGCCTTTTTCGCTGCGCCTGCGCGCCAGGGTGATGAATTCCGACAAGTCGCCATAGCCTTTCTTGTTGCGGGCCAGGACGATGATCTCCATGCCTTCGATGAGGAAGCGGCTGCCGATGATCAGCTTGAGCTGCTGTTTCTTGGCCTCGGTATGCGCGCGGACCACGCCGGCCAGCGAGCATTCGTCGCTCAGCGCCAGCGCCTGGTAGCCCAGGTGGGCGGCCCTGGCGACCAGTGCCTCGGGGTGCGCGGCGCCTTTCAGGAAGGAAAAATTGGAAATGCAATCCAGCTCGGCATACTCGGCGAGCAGGGAGGGGGCGTCCGTGGTCTTCATGGCGGGCCTCAGGAAAAAAAGCCGTGCAGGAACCAGCCGGCTTCCTGCGTTCCGCGCGGTTCGCGCAGCCGGTACAGCCAGTAGCGCGCCCCTTGCGGGTCCTGGGCGACGAAGTAGTCGCGTTTTTCATGGCCGTGGGGGCTCCACCAGCCGGTTTCCAGGCGTTCCGGGCCATGGACCAGGCGCAATGCCCGGCCCTCATGGACGGGCCGGTCACCTTCCATGGCCAGGGCGCGGGGGGTGGGCAGCAGCCAGAATGGGCGGGCCTGAGCGGCCAGGCGCGGCGCGGCGCTTCGGCACGCTTGCGCCGGCGCCGCAAGGCCGGGGCCGGGCCTAGCGGCGGCCTGGACGGATTGCCACAGATTGGCCTGCTCGGGCATGTAGTGGGCGCAGGGCGCCGGCTGCAGGACTCGGTCCGGCCCCAGGCGGGCTTGCAGGAGGTCCAGCAGCCGGCTTTCCTGGCGCTGCCATTGGCCGGGTTCCGGGAACAGCCCGGCGTTGGCGGGATTGCGGGGGCGGCTGCGCCCGGCGGCCAGTTCCATGGCAATGACGGGGGCGGGAAGCTGCAGGCCATGCAGTTGTTCGGCCAGCACCTGGGTGAAGTCCTCGGGCCGCCAGGCGTCTTCCGACAGGCGCAGCGCCATCCGGGAGGGTGGGCGCGCATGCCGGCCTTTTTCATGGTGCAGCAGCAGCGTGAGTTCGCCGCAGGCTTCCTGGCGGGACTGCAGCCAGCCGCAAAGCTGTTCGATCAGCCGTCTTGCAATGGCCAGGATGGCGTGGGTGTGCTCCAGCCGTTCGATGAGCTCATGGCGCCGGGCGAAGCGGGAAGGCGGCTGGAACCAGGTGAAGTGCTGTTCCGCAAGCCCATAGGCGAAATCCAGTTCTTGGACCACCTGGGGGCTGCTGCGCTGCTGCAGCCCCTTGCGCGGCAGGCGGCGCAACTGGCCCAGGCTGAGGCAGCCTATGCCTTCGAGCCAATCGCGGTAGGGCTGGGCGGACGGCAATGAAAATGCCGGCAGGGGATCCAGCCGCCATGGCAGTCGTCCGGCGCCGAGCAGGCGGACGGGCCTGGCCGTCCGGACGGCGAAGAGCCAGGCGGCCAGCGCGGTGGGCGCCATGCCCAGGCGGGCGTGGCAGATGCCCAGTTTGCGCAGGCTGCCGCGGATCAGGCGGCACAGATTGGGCGCCCCGTTGAAAAGGCTCAGGCTGGCCTGGACTTCGAGCAGTATGGAATGCTCGCCGAAGCAGGCCACGTTCGGTGTGTATTGCAGCAGCGCCAGGGCGGCTTCAGGCGAAGTGGCGGCGGGCGGACAGGAAGGCAGGTAAAGGCTGATCCAGAGGGACATGATCGGAAGGAAGCGGAGGCGCGGGGAGCCGCGGACCGTACAGGGAAAGAGGGATGGGCCGGCTTGCCAGGGGCCCGCGGCGCTTGTGGATGTGGACTTCCAGGCCCTGCGGCAGCGGCTGCAGCAGCATGCGCAGGACGGCGGCGCTGGCTTGCTGCAAGGCGGCGGGCGGGCGCATCAGCACGAACAGCGTGTCGCTTTGCTGGGCGGCCAGGTGCAGGCGCCGCAGCGCGGCGGCGCGCGGCGCGGCCGCCCAGCACAACAGGGCGCCGCAGGCATTGTGCCGGAGTATGGTTTCGGCGGCCCAGAGCGTGTCGGACGGGGTTTTGGGCGCAAGCCACAGCAGCCGCCGGTTTTCCAGGCGCCAGTTGACCCAGCAATGGAATTGCGGCGTATAGGGAGGACACAGGAGAATGACGCTGCGGCCGGGCTCCAGACCGGCAAGGGCGGGCTGCAGCAGGAAGAGTTCGCCGATGCCGGTTTGCCGGGGCATGAGTTCGATGAGGGCGCCCATGGGCCAGCCATGGCCGGGCAGCTCGGCGTCCAGCGGGGGAAAGCCGGTGGAAAGCGTGGGCCGGCCGGCTTGCGCCAGCTGCGTCCCCCGCCAGAGCGCCGGGTGGATGCCTGCCGGATTCTGCACGGAACGAGGAGGGATCAGGGAAGTCATTCAGGCTTGGGCACACCGATATGAATACTGTTCAAATATACAGTATTTTACGGTGGCGGCGCTTGCCGTCCATGCACTGTCGTACAATTTTCAGATTACCGACGTCCAGTCGAACTGGCGCAGGAGTCGTTTTATGGCCATCAACAAACCCCGAAGCCCCGATCCGCTCATCTTCGTTCCCAGGCAGGGCAAGCCGCAGCTGCTGTTCGTCTTGCTGCATGGCGAATCGGCTTCTCCGGAGCAGCTGTTTCCGCTTGCCGACGCCATCAAGCAGGCGTTCCCCGCCTCCATGGTGGTGCTTCCCTATGCTTTTGAAAACATCGAGGCGGGCGACGGAAAACAAGGCATCGCCGGCTACCACTGGATCGACCCCATCGGCTTGCAGGAAAGCAACTATGCCGGCCGCGTCGCACAGAGCCTGCCCTTGCTGATCCGGCAGATCCGGGAAATCCAGGCGCGGTTCGGGTTGACGGGCCAGCAGACGGCCCTGGCGGGGTTTTCGCAAGGCGCTTCCATGGCGCTGGAGGCCAGCCAGGCCGAGCACGATCTGGCCGGCCGCGTGCTGGCTTTTTCCGGGCTGTATGCCAAGCCGCCGGTGTCGGTTTCGCCCGCCACGGTGCTGCACTTCTTCCATGGCGCCAACGACCAGCAAGTGTCCGTCGATCAGGTCGAGTCCACCTTGGTGAGGCTGGGCGAACTACAAGGCGACGCCACCCTCGACGTCGCTTCGCGCATCGGCCACGAGCTGCACGATGCGCTGATCAAGCAGGCGATCGTGCGCCTGCAGACCTGTGTGCCTTTGCGCAGCTGGGAAGACGCCATGAATGCGCTCCATCAGCATTCATCCGGCCGGGGCGGCAACACCTTGCATTGAGGTCTACGGGGCCGTCCGCGCAAGCTGGAACGGCCAATCGTGGCGCTGGACGGGAATCCCGGCCGCGTCATAGCTCTGTTCGCTGAACAGGGCGCGGCCGTCGGCATGGACGGCCACGATGGTGGAGCAGCGCGTCCCGTACTCGGGGCTGATGATGAAAGCGCTGCTGAGCAGGCGCTCGCGTTCGACCGGCAGGCCGGTATCGGGCAGGTCCCCGTCGTCGGCGATGCTCGTGTCTTTCAGTATCTCGAAAATCGGCGTCAGCGATGTGTCCAGCTGCGCCATGGGCAGCGTGTCCAGTGCATGGCGCAGGCGCCGCGCCTTGGGCCAGGGCGTATCGAGCAAGTGGTTCGAGAGCACGTAGCGGCCCGGCTCCAGCCTGGCCGCGGAAGCCGATCCCCGATTGCTCAGGTACCAGGCGCCGGCCGGATCGCCCACGATGAGGTTGAAGCCGTTATAGGCGGGCGCTTCGCTTTCCAGCCCGCGCGCGTAATCCCCGGGCGCCGCCACGCCCGTCAGGAAACGCCGGACCAGATCGCCGCGCGACGGCGCGCCGGGCATGAAGGATGCCGGGTCGCGGTAATTGGTGACCAGCGCGAACCGGCCGTCGCGCCTGAGGCCCAGCCAGCTGCCCTGGGCCTGGAGGTCCAGGCCCGCGATGATGTCCGGATGATCGGGCCAAGGGGCGGCCGGCCTGCTTGGACGAGCGTGGAATTCGTCCCGGTTGGCCGCGATGAAGAGCGGCCATTCAGGGTGCGCGGCAATGGCCAGGTAAGCAATGCACATCTTGCCGCGATCAGAGCATGGCCAGCTTGCTTTCGTTTTCCACCAGATTGCGGATGCGGACGGCGTCGCCGATGCGGGAATAGCGCCCCGAGGAGTTCAAGAGCACGATGGCGACGTCGCGGTTGTCGATCCGGGTCAGCATGACCAGGCATTCGCCCGCTTCATTGATGAAGCCCGTCTTGGAGACGGTGATGTCCCAGTCGGCATTGCGGACCAGGCGATTGGTGTTGTTGTACACCAGCTGGCGGCCGCGCCCGACGGTGACTTCGTATTTGTCGTCAGTGGTGTAGCGGTGTATGAGCGGCTGCTTGCTGGTCGCGCGCAGGAGCTTGACCAGGTCCTTGGGCGTGGAAACGTTGTCGCTGGACAGGCCCGTGGGCTCGACGAAGTGCGTATTGCGCATGCCCAGCGCGCGGGCCTTGTCGTTCATGGCGCGAACGAAGGCCGCCATGCCGCCCGGATAGTAGCGGCCCAGGGCATGGGCCGCCCGGTTTTCGGAAGACATCAGGGCCAGGTGCAGCATGTCGGCCCGGCTGAGCCGGGTTCCCACGGCGAGCCGGGACCGGGAATGCTTCAGGCGATCGATGTCGGCTTCGGAAATTTGCAGCATTTCGTCCATCGGCAGACCGGCCTCGGCCACGACCAGCGCGGTCATCAGCTTGGAAATCGATGCGATGGGGCGGACCTCGCCGCCGTTCTTGTCGTACAGGACCGTGGCGCTTTCCAGGTCCTGGACCAGCACCGCCTCGGAGCGCAGCTTGGCCAGGTTGCCGGGCAGGGGGTCGACGGCGGTTTCGCCCCGGCCGCCGGGCGCGCTCAGCGCGTCGCCGTGGGACGAGTTGCCGTAGGACACGGGCTGCAGATTCTGCGCGGTGACGAGCCGCGTGCGATAGACGGTCTTGCCCGGCGTTGCATGGGCATGGCCGGCGTCGAGGGCGGCGAAGCCGTTGAAGGCGATGGTTTGGGGCTGGGCGGCTGTTTGCGCGATGGCGGGCAGCGTGTTCAAGCCGAATGCGGCGGCCACGGCAATGAAGGCCGGCCGGAAAACGCGATGCAGTAGCGATTTTCGGATGAGAGGCATGGCGGATACATGGGCTTATGATCGGATTGAGCTCGATGGTAGCAGAAAAATCGCAGGCATATTAGTAAGTTACATCATTTTTTTAATAATTTTCTTAGCTCCGCGAGGCGTTCCTGTATGCCTGTACAGCGCTTGTTGCATCGTTCGGCGCTCGATTCGGAAATCGTGGGCGCCCCGGGGGGGGCCGGCCGGGCGCCCCAGTCGTCACGGGGCCAGGCCGCGTACCCGGTCGGTTCCCGCCACGGCCCATTTGCCCGGCCGCCGGGCCCGCAGCAGCAGGAAGCCGACGATGCTGACGTTCAGCAGGTTCCAGGCGATGCCGTTCATGAACGCCGCCCGGTAGGAGCCGGTGAGGTCGAAGATGGCGCCGGACATCCACCCGCCCAGCGCCATGCCGAGCAGCGTGGCGGTGAGGATGACGCCGACGCGCGAGCCGGCTTCGCGGGGCGCGAAGTATTCGCGCACCACCAGCGCATAGGCCGGGACGATGCCGCCCTGGAACAGGCCGAAGAGCGCCGACACCACGTACAGGGAGACGAGGCCGTTGCTGGGCAGGAAAAGCAGCAGGGCGATGCCTTGCAGCACCGAGCCCAGCAGCAGCGTGCGCAAGCCGCCGATGCGGTCGGATATCCAGCCCGAGACCAGGCGGCTGACGATGCCCAGGCCCAGCATGATGGCGAGCATTTCTGCCCCGCGCGCGGCGCCGAAGCCGAGATCGCCGCAATAGGCGACGATGTGGACCTGGGGCATGGCCATCGCCACGCAGCAGGCCACGCCCGCGGTGGCGAGCAGGGCCTGCAGGGTGGCCGGCGACAGGCCCAGGGGCTGGGCCGGATCGGACCGGGACGCTTCGATCATGAAGGGCGCCCGCATGCGTTTTTGCGTGACGGGCGGCATGCCGGCGGGCTGGGCCGGCGGGCGCCGCCTGTAGGTGAGCGCCAGCGGCAGCATGGTCAGCAGGCAGAAGACGCCGATGCCGATATAGGTGGGGCGCCAGCCCGCGGTGTCGATGAAATGCTGCATGATGGGGGGCCAGAACGCGCCCGCCACATAGTTTCCGCTCATGCAGACGGCCAGGGCGATGCCGCGCCGGCGCGTGAACCACTGCGAGGTATCGGCCACCAGCGGCGTCATGGTGGAGGCCGACCCCAGCATGCCTATGAGCAGGAATTGGGCCAGGCTGTATTGCCACAGGCTCTGCGCCGAACCCGCCCAGACAAAGCCCGCGCTGATGCCCAGCGTGCCCAGGACCAGGGTGACCAGCACGCCGAACCGGTCGGAAAGCCGGCCCATCAGCATGCTGCCCAGGCCGAAGCCGATCATGGTCAAGGTGTAGGGCAGGGAGGCTTCGGAGCGGCTGATGGCGAATTCGGCCTGGATCTGCGGCAGCACGACGGTGACCGAATACATGCCGGAACCGCCTATGGTCATCAGCAATAGCGAGACGACCAGCCGTGCCCAGGCATAAGGGGATTCGATGCCGTCGGAGGCGGCGGGGGCTGTGGTGGTGCTGCTGCGGGTCATGTCTCTGGGGGCTTCACGTATTGTTTTCTTGACGGCGCGCCATGTCCGTGGCGGCAGGCCCTCAAGTATAGTGCTGCTTCGGGTTTTTTTATATCGGAGCATGAATATGGCGGACCCTTCCGTGGTCGAGAAACTCATAAGGCGATACGGGCTCCTGCCGCATCCCGAGGGCGGTTTCTATGCGGAGACCTACAGAAGCCCGCAGCGGGTCCTGCGCTCGGCCGGCGGCGCCGGCCGTTCGGCGTGCACGGCGATCTATTATCTGCTGGACCGCCAGGCTCATTCCGCATGGCATCGGATCGCTTCCGACGAGATGTGGCACTTCTACCTGGGCTCTCCGCTGGACATCCACATATTGGGGGACCATGGCGCGGTGGAAACTCGGCGACTGGGCAATCCGCTGGAACACGAGGCCGCGTCTTTCCAGGTGCTGGTGCCGGCCGGGTGCTGGTTCGGGGCCGAACTCGCCGAAGCGGGCGGCTATGCCCTGGCCGGATGCACCGTGGCGCCGGGCTTCGAATTCAGCGAGTTCGAACTTGCCGAACCGGACGCCCTGCTGCGCGCCTACCCTGGGCACGAGGCCTTGATCCGGCGGCTGGCGCGCGCGCGGTAAGGCGCGCGCCGCTACAATGAGAGCAATGAATACGCTCGCTCATTTCACGGCCGCCGACGCGCGGCCGGACCAGAGCCCGGCGGCGTCCTCGGCGTCTCCGGTCTCGGCGGAACTGGTCGCCGTTCTGGTCGCGGTCACCGACGCCCAGCCCCGGGTCCTGACCCGGGAGCGCACCCATGCCTTGCCGGCGGGCCCCTTCGAATCCTCGCACCGGTCGCTGCAGGCCGGGCTGCGCGCCTGGGTCGAAGCCCAGACGCACCACCCCCTCGGATATGTCGAGCAGCTCTATACGTTCGCCGACCGGGACCGCGCGAACACCCAGGGCCAGCGCATCATCTCGGTAAGCTATCTCGGCCTGACGCGCGAGTCGGGCGACCTGGGCGTAGAGTCCGTCGGCTGGCAGGACTGGTATCGCTATTTTCCCTGGGAAGACTGGCGCGACGGCTGCCCCGGCATGATACGCGAGCGGATCCTGCCCGCGCTGCAGGAATGGGCCGCGGGCGCCGACGGCGCCGCGGGGCAGCGGGAACGGCGGCGGCGCATCGGCTATACCTTCGGCACCGACATGGATTCCTGGAACGAGGAAATGGCGCTGCAGCGCTACGAGCTGTTGTTCGAGGCCGGCCTCGTGCCGGAAGCGGCGGAGCGCGAGGGCGCGCAGGCCGACCGCATGCTGCCCGGCGATCCCATGCATCACGACCATCGCCGCATTCTCGCCACCGCGATGGCGCGCCTGAGAGCCAAGATACGATACCGCCCGGTGGTGTTCGAGCTCATGCCCCGCGACTTCACTCTGCTGCAACTGCAGCAGGCGTTCGAGGCGCTGGCGGGGCGCAGGCTGCACAAGCAGAATTTCAGGCGCTTCATCGAGCAGCAGTCCTTGGTCGAAGACACCGGGCGCATGGCGCGCGGAACCGCGGGCCGGCCGGCAAAGCTGTTCCGCTTCCGGCGGGACGTCATGCTGGAGCGCGCCATCGCCGGCAGCAAGCTGCCGCTGGCGCGCTGAGCGGCATGGCCCGGCGCGGCGGGCGCGTCGAACCGGCAGCCCTTGACGAATAATTATGCTCACTGTTAGCATAACTGGGTGCGCTGAAAACCGGCTTGCGGCAGCGGCGCTTTCGCGGCGGAACATGGGCTCCGCATTGTTTTTTATTCACTCCATTAATACTCATAATGAGCATAATTACGACTCCTGAACCATCGGCTTCCTTCGACGACCAGAGGAGGGTTCCGCCTTTGCCCGCCATCATGCTGGAGCCTGTGCTGCGCAGCGCGCTGCTGGAAGACCTGGGGCGCGCGGGCGATCTGACGTCCGACGCCATCGTGCCGGACGGCGCCCGCAGCGCGATGCGCCTGGTGGCGCGACAAGCCGGCGTGCTGGCCGGCCTGGACCTCGCCTGCATGGCGTTCCGGATGATGGATCCCGGCGTGGGCATCGAGCCGCGCCTGCGCGACGGGCAGCGCCTCGAGCCCGGCCAGGAGATCGCCCGCATCGAAGGGCTGGCGCGGCCGATGCTCGGCGCCGAGCGCACCGCCTTGAATTTCCTGTGCCACCTCAGCGGAGTGGCGAGCGCGACGGCCTCCATTGCCGACGCCATCCGGCCTTACGGCACGCGCGTCACCTGCACGCGCAAGACGGTGCCGGGCCTGCGCGCGATACAGAAATACGCCGTCCGCGTCGGGGGCGGAAGCAATCACCGCTTCGGCCTCGACGACGCCGTCCTCATCAAGGACAACCATGTCGCCGTCGCGGGCGGAATCGGCGTGGCCGTCGCCCGCGCCCGCGCCGCCGTGGGCCACATGGTTCGCATCGAGCTGGAGGTGGACACGCTGGACCAGCTCGTCGAAGGGCTGGAGGCGGGGGTGGACGCCGTGCTGCTGGACAACATGCCGCTGGAAACCCTGGCGGCGGCCGTGCGCATGGTGGACGGCCGGGCCATCACCGAGGCGTCCGGGCGGATCACGCCGGACAGCGCGCCCGACGTGGCGCGCACGGGCGTGGACTTGATCGCGGTCGGCTGGCTGACGCACAGCGCGCCGGTTCTGGACATAGGGCTGGATTCATGATGATGCGCCAAGCGACGCGCGTGCTCGCGCTCTGCGCCGGCTTGCTGGCCGCGGCGGCGCCGGCGGCAAAGACGCCGGCCCATGCGCCCGTGCCCGAGGAGTCCGCGCTTTCCTATCCCTCGCGTCCCATCACCCTGGTGGTCACCTTTCCGCCGGGAGGCGGGACGGACCTGCTGGCGCGCCGCCTGGGCTCCTGGCTGGAGCGGGATCTCGGGCAGCCGGTGGTCATCGAAAACCGGGCCGGGGCGAGCGGCAATATCGGCGCCCAGGCGGTGGCGCGCGCGCCGGCCGACGGCTACACGCTATTGATGGTCAACAGCAGCTATGCCGTCAACCCGGGCGTGTTCCGCGATCTCGGCTTTTCGCCCGAACGCGACCTCAAGGGCGTGGTCAACATCGGCTTCGTGCCGTCGGTGCTGGTGACGTCGGCGCGCTCCTCCTGGAGCAGTTTGCAACAGGTGCTGGACGGCGATGCGCAAAGCGACAAAGGCGTGGCCTATGCGTCCTGCGGCAATGGCACGCCCCAGCATCTGGCCGGCGAGATGCTGGGCCGGCGCGCGGGCGGCAAATGGCTGCACGTGCCTTATCGCGGCTGCGGGCCCGCGCTGACGGACGTGCTGGCGGGCAACGTGCCTTTGGGGATGGTGACGGCATCGTCGGCGATGCCTTTCATCCAGGCGGGCAGCCTGCGGGCGCTGGCGGTGACGGCGCCCAGGCGCTCCGCGTTCCTGCCGGAAGTGCCGACGGTGGCGGAGCAGGGCTTTCCGGGCTACGAGCTGGATCAATGGCACGGCATCCTGGCGCCCGCCTCGACGCCGCCGGCGGTCGTGGACAAGCTTTCGGCCGCCGTGAACGCGGTGCTTGGGCGGCAGGAGGTGATGAACGATCTGCGCGCGCTGGGCTATAGCGTGGCGGGTGGCGATCCGGATGCGTTCCAGGACCTGATCTTGCGCGATATCGCGCGGTTTGCGGAACTGACGGGGCAGATAGGGTTGCGAATCGACTAGGGGCGATGCTGCGGCGATCCGCGCAAAATCCAGCGCGGACGACGCATATTTTGACCGGGCGCCGCTTTTTTCCGTGCTATCGTCATCCTCTTCGCTACTTATTTAGATACATTCATGCAACCCGTCCTGCCCGCTTATCTGCTCGCCCGCTGGCTGCTAGTACTGGTCGTTCTGGTGGGGTTGTATTTTCTGAGCGGCTTCCTGGTTCCCGTCCTGGCGGCCCTGATCATCTGCCTGGCAAGCTGGCCGCTGTATCAGCGGCTGCTGCGGCGCTGCGGCGGGCGCAGCGCCGTGGCGGCGTCGATCGCGCTGGTGATGGTCATACTCGTGCTCATCGTGCCCTTGTCCATGGCGCTGACCTACGCCATCAAGGAAGCCAACAGCTTCATTGCCTGGGCCCTGGCGGCCAACCGCAACGGCATGCCGACGCCCGCATGGATCGTCGCCTTGCCCGTGGTCGGGCCGCACCTGGCCGAATACTGGGTCCAGTACCTGGGCGAGCCCCACGCCCTGGGCGCGCTGGTCGAACTGGTCAGCGGCGAGCACCTGGGCAATATCTACCGCATGCTGCTTTCCGCGACGGGAGACATCTTCCAGCTGCTGCTGACCGTCATCTTCATGCTGATCACTCTGTTCTTCATCTACAAAGACGGCTTGCGCATCGTCGGCCAGCTCGACATCATCGGCGAGCGCATCCTGCCGGGGCGCTGGCAGCGCTTTTCGCGCGTGGTGCCGGCGACCATCAATTCCACGGTCACGGGCATGGGCCTGATCGCCCTGGGGGAAGGCCTGGTGCTGGGCGTCGCCTACTGGATCGCCGGCGTACCGTCGCCGGTGCTGCTGGGCGTCATCACCGGCTTCATGGCGCTGATCCCGGGCGGCGCGCCCGTCTCGTTCACGCTGGTCTCGCTATACCTGGTGGGTTCGGGCAACGCCATGGCGGGGCTGGGGCTGTTCCTGTGGGGCACCATAGAGCTCTTCATCGTCGACAAGACCTTGCGCCCGCATCTCGTGGGCGGGCCGGTCAAACTGCCTTTCCTGCCCACGTTCTTCGGGCTGGTCGGGGGGGTCAAGACCATGGGGATAGTGGGGCTGTTCATCGGCCCGGTGCTCATGGCTCTGCTCGTGGCCATCTGGCGCGAATGGCTGCACGTCGAAGAGCTGCGGGCTCATGACGAGATGATCGCCGCCAAGGAAGAGGCGGCCACGCCCCTGCGCGCGCCCGAGTCCGTCAGGCATGGGATCAGGCACCACGGCGGGGCCTGATCCGTCTATTGCGGTTTCGTGCTGGGTGCAGACCTAGGTATGCGGTTTTGCAGGATGCCCGGCGTCAAGACAGGGCTTCGATGACGGCCTGCGGTCACTCGATGTTCTGCGCCTGCTCACGCAGCTGTTCGATCAGCAGCTTGAGGTCGATGGCCGCGCGCGTGACGTTCAGCGCGCCGGCCTTGGAGCCCAGCGTATTGGCCTCGCGGTTCATTTCCTGGCACAGGAAATCCAGGCGCTTGCCCACGCTCCCGGCGCTGGATTTCTTGGACGGCTGCGTTCCGGCCTGGCCGTCGCCCAGCAGATGCCGCAGCTCGTCGATGTGCGAACGCAGGCGCGACAGTTCTTCGGCGACGTCGATGCGCAAGCCGAACAGGGAGGCCTCCTGGGCGATGCGCGCGGACAGCTCGGCGCCGCTGATGTGGGCATAGCCGTCGGGGCTGACGGCTTGCAGCGCGTCGCGCAGCTTCTGCGTGACCCGTTCCTGGTGTTCCGCCAGGATGGCGGGCAGCTCATGCTCCACCCGGTCGACGATTGCCGACATGTCGCGTGAACAAGCCAGCATCATTTCCGCCAGGCGCGCGCCTTCCCGTTCGCGGGCGGCCTGGAGTTCGGCCAGGGCCTGGCGGGCGGCGTCCACGCACATCGCCGTCCATGCCTCGGCGTCGAGGGCGGCGCCGTCGTCGGAGCCCGAGGAGCCGTTCAGCAATTCAATCAGGGTGGGCGCCGGCACGTCCGGAATGGCCAGCCGGGCCTGCCGCAATTGCTCGCTCATGATGTCGAGCCGTTCGGGATCCAGCGTCTTGGCCAGAGGTTTTTCGCTGCGGGAATAATTGATCCGGATGTCGACCTTGCCCCGCTTCACGATCCGGCCCAGCTCTTCGCGCACGGCGCCTTCGGCCATGCGCAGGTCTTCGGGCAGCCTGAAATTGATGTCCAGGAAGCGGCTGTTGACCGTGCGGAATTCAATGGTGAGGCTGCCCAGTTCGGTTTCCGAACGGGCATTGCCGAAGGCGGTCATGCTGCGGATCATGGCGTGTCCTGTGGGATCGTCGAAAAAGGCTATTGTAAGTGCAGGGCGTCTTGCGGGGCGGTGCCCGGCGCGGCGGCTGTGAGAAAATGCGGCTATCGTCTTCATCCATCAGGAGGCCCACGTGCCGGAATCTTTGCCACCCACATCCACCTCGGTCCGCCCCTCCGGGCGGCAGCCGGACGAATTGCGGCGCTTTTCGATGCAGCTCGGCTATACGCGCCATGCCGAAGGCTCCGTCCTGGTCCAGGCGGGCGACACGCACGTCCTGTGCAATGCCAGCGTGCTGGACAAGGTGCCGCCTTTTCTGAAAGGGAAGGGGCAGGGCTGGGTGACGGCGGAATACGGCATGCTGCCGCGTTCGACGCATACGCGGTCCGACCGCGAGGCGGCGCGCGGCAAGCAGAGCGGCCGCACCCAGGAAATCCAGCGCCTGATCGGCCGCAGCCTGCGCGCCGTGTTCGACTTGACCGCGCTGGGCGAGCGCACGCTGCATCTGGATTGCGATGTGCTGCAGGCCGATGGCGGCACGCGATGCGCAAGCATCACCGGCGCCTGGGTGGCGGCGGCGCTGGCGGTGCGGGGGCTCTTGAACGGCGGGGTGCTGCTGTCGAATCCTCTGCTGGATCACGTCGCTGCGGTGTCGGTCGGTTTCGTGAACGGCGAACCCGTCCTGGATCTGGATTACATCGAGGACTCAGGCTGCGACGCGGACATGAACGTGGTGATGACGGGCGCGGGGCATTACGTGGAAGTCCAGGGGACGGCTGAGGGCCGGGCGTTCAGCAGGCAGGCGCTGGACGGCTTGTTGGACCTGGCGGAGACCGGCGTCCGGAGCCTGGTTGCGATTCAGAAGAGCGTCTTGGGGACGGATGCCTGCGGTGCTTCTTGAATCACGCCCCAAGCCGCTTTGGACTCACCCCAAAACCCCCACCCCCACAACAAACGCACCAACCAGCTCCACCTCGCCCAGCCCCCAAACCCGCCCGATGAGCGCCTCGGCCTCTTCGGGGGTCGCCGCATTCCGGTAGGTGGCGAGGCGGCGGGTCTTGTCTTCCAGCTCCGCGCGGCTCAGCGTATTGCCCGGATCGCCCTTGGGCTCGTCGACCCGCGACTCCAGGACCCGGCCGTCGGTGGTCGTCACGCGCACCTTCCCTATCCATTTTTCCGGATACGCCCGATCGACCTCCGGGTCCAGCGCCATCGTCACCTTCTTGCGGAAAGCCGCGATGGCCGGATCGTTCAGCGCGGCATCGAATTCAGGCAGGCCCGCGCGGCCATGCCGCGCGATCAGGCCCAGCACCGTTCCCATGGAAAACTTCGATTGATGCACCGTCGCGGGATCGACCACCGGCCCGAGGACGTCGATGGCGCCTTGGTGAACCAGCGCCTCCACCCGCGCGATGTCGTCGAGGGACAGCGCATGAGCCTGGATCAGCGCCAGCAAGGCGTCGGCCGCCGGGTGGGTGTGGCGGCAGGAGGCGTGGTACTTGAACGAAGTTTCCAGCACCGTCCAGCGGCTGCCCAGACCCTGCGCGAGGCGCGCCGGGTCGGCGTCGCGGGACATGCCCGCCCCCATGCCCTGGGCGCCTTCCAGGATGCGGCGCGCGCCCGTGAAGCCGTCGTTGGCCAGATAGGCGGCCATGATGCCGTTGGCCGCCGCATGGGACGTATGCAGCTGCTTGGAGTCGGCCGCGTCTTTCAGGAATTCCCACAAGCCGGCGGCCTGCGTGCCGGCCGAGCCGAAGGCATTGAGCATCTGCTCGGGGTTCAGGTTCAGCAGCCGCCCCACGGCCGCCGCGGCGGCCAGGGCGCCGGCGGTGCCGGTGGTGTGGAAGATCTTGTAGTGCGAGCGCCCCAGGAATTCCCCCACGCGTATGCCGGTTTCGTATCCCGCCACGCAGGCGGTCAGCAATTCCTTGCCCGACCGGCCCAGCGCCTGGGCCACCGCGATGGCGGGCGGGAACACGACCGCCCCCGGGTGGAAGACCGATCCGTTGTGCACGTCGTCCTGTTCGACCATGTGGGCCGCGGCGGCATTCGCCATGGCCGCGAACAGCGGGCTGCTGCTGCGGCGGGTGACCATGTTCTCGGACGGCCCGCTGGTGGGGCCCATGGCGTCGGCGAAGCGGGCGACGCTGAGGACGGGGCGGGCGCTGGAGCCGGCCAGGACGGAAGCCAGGCAGTCCAGCATGAGGTCCTCGGCCCGGCGCAGCACCGGCGAGGGGATGTCTTCGTATTTCAGTTCGGCCGCGAATTCGGCGAGCCTGGCGCTGGGATGGTTCATGGACGGCCTCAGAAGGAACGGGGTAGCCCCAGGACGTGTTCAGCCACGTAGGACAGGATTAGATTAGTCGATATGGGCGCGACCTGGTAGAGACGGGTTTCGCGGAATTTCCTTTCGACGTCGTATTCGTTGGCGAAGCCGAAGCCGCCGTGGAATTGCAGGCAGGCGTTGGCGGCCTCCCAGGAGGCGTCGGCGGCCAGCAGCTTGGCCATGTTGGCCTGGGCGCCGCAGGGCTGCCTGGCGTCGAACAGCCGGGCGGCCTCGAAGCGCATGAGACTGGCGGCTTCTATGTTGATGTGCGCCCGGGCGATCGGGAACTGCACGCCCTGGTTCTGCCCGATGGGGCGGCCGAACACGATTCTTTCCTTGGCGTAGGCGGTGACCTTGTCGATGAACCAGCGGCCGTCGCCTATGCATTCCGCCGCGATAAGGGTGCGCTCGGCGTTCAGGCCGTCGAGTATGTACTTGAAGCCCTTGCCTTCCTCGCCGATGAGGTTCTCGGCGGGGATTTCGAGATTGTCGAAGAACAGCTCGTTCGTTTCGTGGTTCACCATGTTGGGGATGGGGCGCACCTGCATGCCGTGGCCGATCGCCTGGTGCAGGTCGACGAGGAAGATGGACATGCCTTCGGACTTCTTCTTGACCTGTTCCAGCGGGGTGGTGCGGGCCAGCAGTATCATCAGGTCGGAGTGCTGGATGCGCGAGATCCATACTTTCTGCCCGTTGACCACGTAGCGGTCGCCTTTTTTCACGGCGGTGGTCTTGATGCGCGTCGTGTCCGTGCCCGTCGTGGGCTCGGTCACGCCCATGGACTGCAGGCGCAGTTCGCCGCTGGCGATGCGCGGCAGGTATTGCCGCTTCTGCGCGTCGGAACCATGCCGCAGCAGGGTGCCCATGTTGTACATCTGCCCGTGGCAGACGCCGGAATTTCCGCCGTTGCGGTTGATTTCCTCCATGATCACCGACGCCTCGGTCAGGCTGAGGCCCGAGCCGCCGTACTCTTCGGGGATCAGCGCGGCAAGCCAGCCCGCCTCGGTCAGCGTCTGGACGAAGGCTTCGGGGTAGCCGCGCTCTTCGTCTATCTTGCGGAAGTACTCCGGCGGAAACTGCGAACACAGATCGCGGATGGCGTCGCGGATGTCCTGGAAGTCGTTTGCTTGCGGTGTCATGGGTTCCTGCGTGGTTCATTACAATAGCGTGAACTTTGCCTGATTGCGGCCGGCTTGACCATTGTTCGTTGATTAAGCGGGTGTTTGCCAATATTTAAGAGTGGGCCACATGGCTATCTATTTCGACCTGACCGACATGCACCTCATGGTGAACGTGGCGGCCGCCCGGAGCATGACGAAAGGGGCCGAACAGTCCTTTCTGTCGCTGCCCGCGGCAAGCAACCGGGTCAAGAACCTGGAAAGCCGGCTCGGCACCGCGCTGCTTTACCGCAACAGCCAGGGCGTGACGCTGACGCCCTCGGGCGAGGCCTTCGTGCGGCATGCGCGCATCGTCCTGAGGCAGCTCGAACACCTGCGCGGCGACATCCAGGAGTACGCCAGCGGCATCAAGGGGCGCGTGCGCATCTACGCGAACACCACGGCGATGAACGAGTTCATGCCCGACATCCTGGCCCGCTACCTGGCCGAGCATCGCGACGTCAACGTCGAACTGCGCGAGCGCCTGAGCCCCCAGGTGGTCAAGGCCGTGGCCGACGGCACGGCCGACATCGGCATCACGGCAAAGACGGACGGCGGCGAAAACGTCGAATTCCTGCCTTACCGCAACGACCGCCTCGTGCTGGTCACCCATGCGGACCACCCCCTGGCCGCCCACGAGTCCGTGGACTTCACCGAGACGCTCGCCTACGACTACGTCAGCCTGTCCGAAAGCAGCGCGATCCACGCCTTCCTGCTGCAGGCCGCCGACGAACTGGGCCGCGCGCTGCGCTTCAGGGTCGAGGTGGGCAACTTCGAGGCCGTCTGCCGCATGATCGCGGCCAACGTCGGCATAGGCGTGATCCCCGCAACGGCCGCCAGGCGCTATGTCCGCGATCTTCCGCTCAGGCGCGTCGCGCTGAACGACGCCTGGGCACTGCGCCGCCTGCACATCTGCGTCAAGCAGTTCGACAGGCTTCCTGTATTCGCCAAAGAACTGGTCTCCGTCCTGCTCAAGGACGAGGCCGAAGGTGTCACGAATGACTAAAGTCGTGCTCGCGTCCAACAACGCGGGAAAGCTGCGGGAATTTTCCGCGATTCTGTCCGAGGCCGGGCTGGAGATGGTGCCGCAAGGCGCGCTGGGCGTGCCCGAGGCCGAGGAGCCGCATCCGACCTTTCTTGAAAACGCGCTGGCCAAGGCCAGGCATGCCAGTCGCCTGACGGGGCTGCCCGCGCTGGCCGACGATTCCGGCCTTTGCGTGCGGGCGCTGGGCGGCCGGCCGGGCGTCCATTCCGCGCGCTATGCGGCCCTGGCGGGCGGGGAAAAGTCGGACGCCGCGAACAACCGCCGCCTGGTCGGGGAACTCGCTTCCGTCCAGGATCGCCGCGCCGGCTATGTCGCGGTGCTGGTGTACGTGGAATCGGCGGACGATCCCAGGCCCATCGTCGCCGAAGGCTACTGGGAAGGCGAGATCATCGGCGAGCCGCGCGGCGGCAACGGCTTCGGCTACGACCCCCATTTCTACATCCCCGCCCTGGGAAAAACGGCGGCCGAGCTCGCGCCCGCGCAAAAGAACGCCCACAGCCATCGCGCCATGGCGCTGCAGTCCCTGCTGCGGGCGCTGCGCGCGCGCGGCGGAGCCTGACCCATGGCCACCATCGTCCAGCGGAATCCGGGCCCGGAAGCCGTTCTGGCGGCCCGCAAGCCCGGCGTGATTCCCGGGCCGGGCGGCCGGACCATCCTGTCCAGCCTGCCTCCTTTGTCGCTGTACGTGCACGTGCCGTGGTGCCTGCGGAAATGCCCGTACTGCGACTTCAATTCGCACGAGCTGAAGGGCGAGCTGCCCGAGCGCGATTACCTGGAAGCCCTGCAAGCGGACCTGGAACAGGCCCTGCCCCTGGTGTGGGGCCGGCAGGTGATTTCCATCTTCATCGGCGGCGGAACGCCCAGCCTGCTGTCTGCGGCGGGCCTGGACCGCATGCTGGCGATGTTCCGGGCCTGCCTGAATGTGCTGCCCGATGCCGAGATCACCATGGAAGCCAACCCGGGCGCCGCCGAAGCCGGGCGCTTCCGGGATTACGCCGCCAGCGGCGTGAACCGGATGTCGCTGGGCATCCAGAGCTTCGACGACCGCGCCTTGAAGGCCTTGGGACGCATACACGACGCAAGGCAGGCCAGGGCGGCCATCGAGATGGCCCAGCGCGCCGTGCCGCGGGTCAACCTGGACCTGATGTTCGCCTTGCCGGGCCAGACGCTGGAGGAGTGCGAGCGCGACCTGCGCCAGGCCATGGCGTTCGGAACCGAGCACCTGTCCCTGTACCACCTGACGCTCGAGCCCAACACGGTCTTTGCGAAGTATCCGCCCGCGCTTCCCGACGACGACACCGGCGCCGCCATGCAGGAATTGATCGCCGACGCCGCGGCCGCCCAAGGCTGGGAGCGTTACGAAATCTCCGCCTATGCCAAGCCGGGCGGGCGCTGCCGGCACAACGTCAATTACTGGGAGTTCGGCGATTACCTGGGCGTGGGGCCCGGGGCGCACGGCAAGCTTTCCTTCCATGACCGCATCGTGCGCCAGGCCAAGCTGAAGAATCCGGCCTCATGGATGGAAAAGGCCTTGCGGCGCGACGGCAGCCATCTTGCCGAGGACCGGCCGGTGCAATGGAAGGAGCTGGGTTTCGAGTTCATGCTCAACGCCTTGCGCCTGAAGGAGGGCGTCGAGCGCGGCAGTTTCGTCGAGCGCACCGGGCAGTCCCTGTTCGCCATCGCGCCGGCCATAGAACGGGCCACGGCGAAGGGCTTGCTGGATCCCGATCCGGCACGCCTGCGCGCCACGCCCCTGGGCTGGGCCTTTCTGAACGACCTGCTGGCGGAGTTTCTGGATTGAACCGTTGCGCGCCGCGTTTTGCACTAAAATTTGCACCATGATGGTGCCGGCCGCCCCGGTTTGGTGTATTGCCATGTCATCGGGGCGGTCAAGCTGCGCGTTCGCGGGGCTCAAAACTGGCACGGCGTTTGCGTAATGCCTGGTGTCTTTACTCATTCTTGTGGTTTTACTGGTTCAGGAGCCTTTTCTATGTCCACCCCCGAAGATGTCTTGAAATTGATCGCCGAACGCGAAGTGACTTTTGTCGATTTTCGTTTTACGGATACCCTGGGCAAAGAGCATCACCTCACGGTGCCCGCCCATACGGTGGACGAAGAAAAGCTGGAAGCCGGCGTCGCGTTCGACGGCTCGTCGATCGCCGGCTGGAAAGGCATCGAAGCCTCCGACATGGTGCTCATTCCGGATCCCCGTTCGATGCGCATGGATCCGTTCCGCGAAGAGCCCACGCTCAACCTGACCTGCGACGTGGTCGAGCCTTCCGACCTGAAAGGCTATGATCGCGACCCGCGCTCGCTGGCCAAGCGCGCCGAGGCCTATCTGAAGTCCAGCGGCCTGGGCGATACCGCGTTTTTCGGCCCCGAGCCCGAATTCTTCGTCTTCGACGGCATCACCTGGAACGACGACATGTCCGGCTCCTTCGTCAAGATCAAGTCCGAAGAGGCCTCGTGGTCGCGCGGGCTGGATCTGGAAGGCGGCAACATGGGGCACCGTCCGGGCGTCAAGGGCGGCTACGTTCCCGTGCCGCCGGTCGACTCCTTCCATGACATGCGTTCCGAAATGTGCCTGCTGCTGGAGCAGCAGGGCGTTCCGGTCGAAGTGCACCACCACGAGGTCGCCGGCCCCGGCCAGCTCGAGATCGGCACGCGGTTCAGCACCCTGGTGGAACGCGCCGACTGGAGCCAGATCCTGAAATACACCGTGCACAACGTGGCGCACGTCTATGGCAAGACGGCCACCTTCATGCCCAAGCCCATCGTTGGCGACAACGGGTCGGGCATGCACGTGCACCAGTCCATCTGGAAGGACGGCCAGAACCTCTTCGCCGGCAACGGCTACGCCGGCCTGTCGGAATTCGCGCTGTACTACATCGGCGGCATCATCAAGCACGCCAGGGCGCTGAATGCCATCACCAACCCCAGCACCAATTCGTACAAGCGCCTGGTGCCGCACTACGAGGCGCCGGTCAAGCTGGCGTATTCGGCGCGCAACCGCTCGGCGTCCATCCGCATCCCCTATGTGGGCAGCCCCAAGGCGCGGCGCGTCGAAGCGCGCTTCCCGGACCCCATGGCCAACCCCTACCTGGCATTCGCGGCGCTGATGATGGCGGGGCTGGACGGCGTGCAGAACAAGATCCATCCCGGCGACCCGGCGGACAAGAACCTGTACGATCTGCCGCCCGAAGAAGACGCGAAGATCCCCACCGTCTGCGTCTCGCTCGAAGAAGCCCTGGAGGCGCTGGACCGCGACCGCGAGTTCCTGACCCGCGGCGGCGTGTTCAGCAACGACATGCTCGACGCCTACATCGAACTCAAGATGGGTGAAATCACGCGCCTGCGCATGACGCCCCATCCGGTCGAGTTCGATATGTACTACAGCCTCTGAGCATGCGGGGCGGCCCGCCCGTCAACGGGTCGGGCCGCCCCTCCTGCCAGGCCAACAAGCCCTGGGTGCAAGCATGGACGTGGCCGGCTACGACCTCTTGTCGACGGCGGTGCTGCTGCTGGACGAGGCGGGCCGCGTCCAGCACGCAAACACCGCGGCGCAGGAATTGTTCAGCGTCTCGCGCAGGCAGTTGCTGGGCCGTCCGGTGGACCAGCTGTTCGGCGGGGATCCGGAACTGGCGGCCCGTCTGCCCGACGCGATCCGCGGCAAGTTCGGCGTCTTGCGCCAGGACCTGGCGGTCGAGCGGCGCGGCGACCTGGTGCCCGTCAGCCTGGCCGTCGTGCCCCTGCAGAAGCAGGAATGGGCCGCCTTGCTGGAGGTGCGGGTGCTGGAGCACCACGTCCTGCTGGACCGGCACCGGCAGCTCAGCAAAGAACTCGCCACGCAGCGCGAGTCCCTGCGCAATCTCGCCCACGAGGTCAAGAACCCCTTGGGCGGCATCCGCGGGGCGGCGCAATTGCTGGAGGCCGAACTGGCCGCGGATTCCCTGCGCGAATACACGCAGGTGATCATCGCCGAGGCCGACCGGCTGGCCGGGCTGGTGGACCGCCTCATCGCGCCGCAGGGCGCCACGCTGAAAAAAACGTATTTCAACATCCACGAGATCTGCGAACGGGTGTACACGCTGGTCCGCTCGGAGTTCCCGGGAATCGAATTCATCCGCGACTACGACGCGTCGGCGCCCGAGCTGGCGGGCGACCGCGAGCGATTGATGCAGGCCTTGCTGAACATGGCGCGCAATGCCGCGCAGGCGCTCGATGAAAGCGGGGCGCGGGCGGCGGGCGAGATCACCCTGCGCACCCGCGTCGGGCGCCGGCCGCTGCTGGCGTCGGGCCCGGCCAAGCTGGGCATCGTGGTGTCGGTGATAGACAATGGGCCGGGCGTGCCGGCGGACCTGCACGGCAAGATCTTCCACCCCCTGGTCACGGGCAGGGCGAGCGGCACCGGGCTCGGGTTGAGCCTGGCGCAGGAGTTCGTCCAGCAGCATGGCGGCGTCGTGGAGTTCGATTCAGTCCCGGGACGAACCGAATTCAGGATGATCCTGCCTTTGGAGCAAGCATGAAAGCGGTATGGATTGTTGACGACGACCAGAGCATACGCTGGGTGCTGGAAAAAGCGCTGGCACGGGCATCCATGCCCGTCCGCAGCTTCGCCTCGGCGGCCGAAGCCCTGGACGCGCTCCAGGACGGCGCGCCCGCGGTGCTGGTGACCGACGTGCGCATGCCCGGCCAGGACGGCCTGGCGCTCCTGCAGCGGATCAAGCGCGAGCATCCCGGCCTGCCGGTCATCGTCATGACGGCGTTCTCCGACCTGAACAGCACGGTCGAGGCATTCCAGAAAGGCGCGTTCGATTACCTGCCCAAGCCTTTCGACGTCAATGTGGCGCTGTCCTTGATACGGCGCGCCGCGCAAACGGCGGAGCCCGACGATGCCGCCGTGCCGGACACGGGCGGCGGCGCGGCCGCCGCGGGGCGGATCATGATGCAATCCTTGGCGCCGGCCATGCAGGAGGTGTTCCGCGCGATAGGCCGCCTGGCGTCGAGCGCGGCCACCGTGCTGATCACCGGCGAGTCGGGCACGGGCAAGGAACTCATCGCCCGCGCCCTGCACGAGCACAGCAACCGCGCCGGCGGGCCTTTCGTGGCCTTGAACGCCGCGGCCATCCCCAAGGACCTGCTCGAAGCCGAATTGTTCGGCCACGAGCGCGGCGCCTTCACCGGCGCGACCCAGCAGCGTCGCGGGCGCTTCGAAGAAGCCGGCGGCGGCACCCTGTTCCTGGACGAGATCGGCGACATGCCCTTCGAGCTCCAGACGCGCCTGCTGCGCGTGCTGGCCGAAGGCAGCTTCTACCGGGTGGGCGGCTCGCAGGCGATCCGGGCCGACGTGCGCATCGTCGCGGCGACGCACCAGCCGCTGGAGCAGCGGGTGGCCGAAGGACGGTTCCGCGAAGACCTGTTCCATCGCCTGAACGTCATCCGCCTGCGCCTGCCGCCGCTGCGCGAGCGCAAGGAAGACATTCCCGCCCTGGTCCGGCTGTTCCTGCAGCATAGCGCGGCCGACATGGGGGTTCCCGTGCGCCGCCTGACGCCCGAGGCCCTGCGCGCCTTGAGCGCCTTCGACTACCCCGGCAATATCCGCCAGCTCGAAAACTTCTGCCAATGGCTGACGGTGATGTCGTCCGGCCAGGTGATCGAACCCAAGGATTTGCCGCCGGAGATCCTGGCCTGGCAGGAGCGCGGTGCCGCGCCGACGGGCTCGGCGGCCGCGCAGGATGGCGGCGCCCTGGCGCCGGATGCGCCGGCGGCCGAGCCGCCGTCCCCCGAATGGCTGGAGCCGCTGGCCCGCGAGGTGGGCCGCCGCCTCGCGCGCAACGAGCCGGCGGTCATGGCCACGCTGGCGCGCGATTTCGAGCGCGTGCTGCTGGAGACGGCGCTGGATTACAGCAGGGGCCGGCGCATGGAAGCCGCCCAGCGCCTGGGCATAGGGCGCAACACGCTGACCCGCAAGTGCGCGGAACTGGGGATAAGCGACTAGGGCCGGTGACGCCTGCCTTTTAGCGTCAACAGGCCCTAGGCGGGCCGGGCCCCGGGGCTCAGGCCGCTTGCGGCACGGGCCTGGCCTTCAACTGGCTTCGCCGCGCAGATAGGCCTGGGCGCGCTGGGCCATCAAGGCTTCGCGCTTGATGAAATCGGCCACATAGTCGTTGACCGGATGGTGATGCAGCCCGTAGGGTGTATCCCATTGCACGATGGTGCCCGCCTGCATCACGCCGATCTTGTCGGCGATGGCGAAGGCCTCGGCCTGATTGTGCGTCACCAGTATGGCGGTGTGGCCGGTCTTCTTCAGGATGTCGCGCACTTCGAACGCCAGGCGCTCGCGGGTGTCGACGTCCAGATTGGAAAACGGCTCGTCCAGCAGCAGCAGCTCGGGCTCGGGCGCCAGCGCGCGGGCGAGCGCCACGCGCTGCTGCTGGCCGCCCGAAAGTTCGTGCGGATAGCGCTGCGCCGAGCCTTCCAGCCCGGTGAGGGCCAGCAGTTCTTTCACGCGCTGCTCGCGCCAGGCCTTGGGGCGCTTGCGCAAGCCGAAGGCGATGTTCTTCTCCACGCTGAGATGGGGGAACAGGGCGTAGTCCTGGAACATCATGCCCACGTGCCGGTGCTCGGGCGCCACCTGCCGGCCGGGCTCGGACAGCACGGCGCCGCCCAGCAGGATGCGGCCCGCGCGCAGCGGCTCGAAGCCGGCGATGGCCCGCAGCACGGTCGTCTTGCCGCAGCCCGAGGCGCCCAGCAGGCAGCCTATGGCGCCTTTTTCCAGGCCCAGCGACAAATCGCGCACGACCGGAACCAGGCCGCCCTCGGTTTCATAGGACAGGCTGATGTGGTCCAGTGTGAGCAGATCGGTCATGCCGGTTTTTCGTATGGATGCTTAATGGGTGGGCCGCAGCTGGGCGCGAGCGAGCAGGATCACGGGCAGCAGGCCCGCCACGACGATGGCCAGCGCCGCGACGGCGCCTTCTTCGTAGGTGCCGCGCGCCGCCTCGGCGTAAAGCCAGGTCGAAAGTGTATCGAAATTGACGGGCCGCAACAAAAGCGTGGCGGGCAGCTCCTTCATGGCATCGACGAAGATCAGCAGCGCCGCCGCGCCCAGCGCCGGCCGCAGCAAGGGCAGATGGATGCGCCGGAGCGCGCCGCCCGGCGTTTCGCCCAACAGGCGCGCCGCCTGTTCCATGGACGGCGGAATGCGTGCCAGGCCCGATTCGATGCCCCCGATGGAGATGGCCAGGAAGCGTATGGCGTAGGCGCACACCAGGGCGGTGCTGGTGCCCATCAGCAGCAGCCCCGGATCGGGATGGCCCAGACGCTGCCACAGCCACGACCCCAGGCCGTCGATCAGCATGAGCGGCGTGAGCAGGCCGATGGCCAGCACCGTGCCGGGAATGGCGTAGCCGCTGGTGGCCAGGCGGGCGGACAGCTTGGGCAGCCGCGGGCCCTTGCCTTGCCGCTGGGATCTGGCCGCCCAGGCGACGGCCAGGCCGGCCGCCAGGGTGGCCAGGGTGGCGATGAAGGCGATCCTGGCGGTGTTGTAGGCGCTCAGCAGCAGCTGGTCGGACACCGAACCCACCGTATGGAAGTGCTTGAGGGTTTCGCTCAGCAGGTAGATCGACGGAGCGATGAAGCCGATGACGACCGGCGCCCAGCCCAGCCCGAAAGCGAGCAGGGCGGCGGAGCCCTTCAGGCGGCGGGGCCGTATGGAACGCGTGCGCTGGGTGCTGGCGTAGCGCTGGCGCCGGCGGCCGTGGCGCTCGACTAGGATCAGGACGGCGACGATGGCCAGCATGGCCAGCGCGATCTGGGCCGCGCCGGCCAGGTCCGAGCGCGTGACCCAGGTGGTGTAGACCGAGACCGTCAGGGTCTGGATGCCCAGGAATTCGGAGGCGCCGATGTCGTTCAGCGTTTCCAGCAAAGCCAGACTGATGCCGACGGCGATCGCCGGCCGCGCCATGGGCAGGGCGACCCGCAGGAAGGCGCCGCGCCCGCCGGCGCCCAGGACGCGCGCCGCTTCGATCAGGCTGGCCGCCTGGGTGGCGAACATGACGCGCGTGCTGAGGTAGACGTAGGGGTAGAGCACGAAGCCCAGCAGCAGGATCGCGCCCAGCAGGGAGCGCAGGTCGGGCAGCCGGAACTGGCGCGGGCTGGTGTAGCCCAGCAGTTCCCGTATGGCGGTCTGCACCGGGCCGATGGGGTGGAGGATGTCCAGGTAGGCGAAGGCGACGATGTAAGTGGGCACCGCCAGGGGCAGCAGCAGCGCCCAGGAAAGCATGCGGCGGGTAGGGAAATCGAAGGCGGTGATCAACCAGGCGCTGCCCACGCCCAGGCAGCCGACCAGGACGCCCACGCCCAGCAGCAGCAGCGCGGTATTGCGGAACGCCGTGGGCAGGACGAATTCGAGCAAATGCCGCCAGTGTTCGAGATTGCCTTGCAGGGCGAACCACAGCAAAGCCGCCAGGGGGGCCGCCACCCCCGCGGCGACCAGCAGCGAAGCCAGGCGCCAGCCCGTGCCCGATTCGAGCGCCCTGGCCCGGCGCAGGCGCAGCGGCGGATCTTGCGGCAATCGAGAAAAAGCGGGCTGTGGCGCCCGCTTTTCCTGGAGGGAAGCAAAAGAGTCTTTAGTTGTTGAATCCAACTTTGTCTACCAGTTCGCTGGCCAGCTTGCGATGCTTCGCAATTTCGGTGAGCGGCAAGGGATCGACCACCAGTTCCCCGAAGCTGGCCACGACCGGGTCGAGCTTCACGCCTTTCCTGACCGGATATTCGTAGTTCGCGTTGGCGTACAGATTCTGGGCCTTGTCCGATACCAGGTATTCGAGCAGCTTGACGGCGTTGTCCTTGTTGGGCGCGTGCTTGGCCACGGAAGCGCCCGAGATATTAACATGGGTGCCCTTGCTCTTTTCGTTGGCGAAAGTGGGCCGCACGACCTTGATGGCGTCGCCCCATTTGCGCGCGTCGGTGCCGGGCTCGGAATTCTTCATGCGCCCGACGTAATAGGCGTTGGCGATGCCGATGTCGCAGATGCCGCCCAGGATGTCGCGGGCGACATCGCGGTCGCCGCCCGCGGCCTTGCGCGCCAGGTTGTTCTTGACGTTGCGCAGCCAGGCTTCGGCGGCCTCGGGGCCGTCGTGGGCGATCATGGCGGCGATGAGCGCCGTGTTGTAGGGGTGCTGGCCCGAGCGTATGCAGACCTTGCCTTTCCATTTGGGGTCGGCGAAGGCTTCGTAGGTGATGGCGTTGACGTCGAGGTCTTTGGCCACGTAGGCCACCCGGTCGCGCAGCGACAAGGTATACCACTGGTTGTCGGCGCCGCGCAGGTTGGCGGGGATGACCTCGTTCAGCGTGCTGGATTGCACGGGCTGGGTGATGCCGGCCTCGACCAGGTCCAGCAGATTGCCGATGTCCACGGTCATGAGGACGTCGGCGGGCGATTTTTCGCCTTCGGCCTTCACGCGCTCGATCAGGCCGTCCTTGACGAAGACGGTGTTGACCTTGATGCCGGTGTCTTTGGTGAATTCGTCGAGCAAGGGCTGGATCAGCTTGGGCTCGCGGGTCGTGTACAGGTTCACGTCGGCGGCGACGGCGGCGGACGACAGGCTTGCCAGTCCGACGAAGCCGGCTGCCAGCAGGGTGCCGACGAGTTTCCGTGGCTCTAGGGTTGAGCGCATCGAGGTCTCCAGAAGATGAAAGCGCGGCGCAGCGGCTGCGCCGGCCGGAAGGGATAGAGAATAAAAATGATTCTCATGATTAGAGTCCGAAAGATAGCAGAGTCCGCAAAAGTATTCAATGAAAAGCGGCCGCTCCCGGCCGCAGGACGCGGCGGCTTATTTCCCTTCGATTTGATCCAGATTAAAGAACCGTCCGGCGATTCCTGCCGGGCGCCTTGATTTATGCGGCCCAGGCCTTAATATCCCTGCAAAGGGCCCGGCGCGGCGCGCTTGCCGCCCGGCCTGGGCTAAAATCCCGATTCCACTTGTGCGGCGCAACGTTCCCGGCGGCAGGGCCGGCCGGGGGCGCGCAACCATTCTTCGATTACCCATGGCAGCCTTCAATACCGAGCAAGTCCAGAGCGTTCATCATTGGAACGACACCCTTTTTTCCTTCACCACGACGCGCGATCCGGCCTTGCGGTTCCACAACGGGCATTTCGTCATGATCGGCCTCGAGGTCAACGGCAAGCCCCTGATGCGCGCCTACAGCATCGCCAGCGCCAACTACGAGGAAAACCTCGAATTCCTCAGCATCAAGGTGCCGGACGGCCCGCTCACGTCCCGTTTGCAGCACCTGAAACCGGGCGACACGGTGCTGGTCAGCAAGAAGCCGGTCGGCACGCTGGTCATCGACGACCTCAAGCCCGGCAAGCACTTGTACCTGTTCGCCACGGGCACCGGCCTTGCGCCCTTCATGAGCATCATCAAGGACCCGGATACCTACGAGCGTTTCGAAAAAGTCGTCCTGCTGCACGGCGTGCGCTACAAGAGCGAGCTCGCCTATTCGGACTTCATCGAAAACGTGCTGCCCAACAATGAATACTTCGGCGACATCGTGCGCCGGAAGCTCATTTATTATCCGACGGTCACGCGCGAGCCTTTCCGCAACGAAGGCCGGATCACCCAACTGGTCGAAACCGGCAAGCTGTTCGAAGACATCGGGCTGCCGCCGCTGAATCCTGAAACCGACCGCGCCATGCTTTGCGGCAGTCCCAGCATGCTGGCCGATATCTGCAGCATGCTCGATGCGCGCGGGTTCACCATATCGCCCGGCGTCGGCCAGCCCGGCGATTATGTCATCGAGCGGGCCTTCGTCGAAAAGTAAACGCCATGCAGACCCCCCGAAGGCTGGACCGATGCCCAACCTTCGGGATGCGGTTCATGGGGCAGGGCTTTTAATTTTGACTATAGATGATTAAACTCTGATAGCTGTTGTGTTCATTCCATCCAACGAAACAGAGAAATCATTCATGGCCAAGCAAATCATCCACACCGACGCCGCGCCCGCCGCCGTGGGTCCCTATTCGCAGGCGGTTGCCGTCGCAACCGGTAAAACCGTGTATTTGTCGGGCCAGATCGGGCTCGAACCGGGCACGGGCGAACTCGTCTCCGAAAACTTCGAAGGCCAGGTGCGCCAGTCCTTCGCCAACATGCAGGCCGTCATCGAGGCCGCCGGCGGCACGCTGGACAACATCGTCAAGCTCACCCTGTTCCTGACGGACCTGAGCAAGTTCGCCAGCGCCAACGCCATCATGGCCGACATCATCCCCCAGCCTTACCCGGCCCGTTCCACGATAGGCGTGGCCGCGCTGCCCAAGGGCGCGCAGTTCGAAGTCGAAGCGGTCATCGTCATCTGACACCCGCCGAGCCAGGCATTGGCAGGTACGAACGCAACGGGTCCGCGCACGGTGCGCGGGCCGGCCGGAGCTTCCGGCGGCGCGGCCGCGCAGGGCGGCGGCGCCGGCCCGCGCGGCGGTTCTCTGCTGGAACGCAAATTCCAGCGCCTGGGCCTGTTCGGCCCCGCCGATTTCATCGTGCACCTGCCGCTGCGCTACGAAGACGAAACCCGCATACAAGCGATCGCCGAATTGGTGCCGGGCGTGCCGGGGCAGGTCGAGGCCGAGGTCATGCATAGCGAAGTCCAGCTTCGTCCGCGGCGGCAGCTGCATGCCGTGGTCCGCGACGACACCGGGCAGATCGCGCTGCGCTGGCTGCATTTCTATCCCAGCCAGCAAAAGCAGCTGGCGGCGGGGCGGCGCCTGCGCGTGCGCGGCGAGCTGCGCCACGGCTTCGGCGGCTATGAAATGGTCCACCCCAGGCTCAGCGCCGCCGGCAGCCCTTTGCCGCAAGCGCTCACGCCGGTCTATCCCACCACCGACGGCCTGCCCCAGGCCAGCTTGCGCAAAGCCATCGATCAGGCGCTTGCGCAGGCCGACCTGTCCGACACCCTGCCCGACGCCTTGCTGCGGCGGTACGGGCTGATTCCCTTCGCCGACGCCATCCGGGTGCTGCATCATCCTCCCGCCGGGGCGTCCTATCAGGACCTGCTGGAGCGCGAGCATCCCGCCTGGCTGCGCATCAAGTTCGACGAGCTGCTGGCGCAGCAGCTGTCCCTGGCGGAAGCGCGCGCGGCCCGGCACAAGCAGCGGGCGCCGGTCCTGCCCGCGCGCGGCGGCGGCTTGCCGCGGGCGCTGCGCGACAGCCTGCCGTTTGCCCTGACGGCGGCGCAGAAACGGGTGGTGCGCGAGATCGCGGCCGATCTGGCGCGGCCCTTTCCCATGCATCGCCTGCTGCAAGGCGACGTGGGCAGCGGCAAGACCATCGTGGCGGCCTTCGCGGCGGCGCAAGCCATTGCCGCCGGCAGCCAGGTGGCCATCATGGCGCCCACCGAGATCCTGGCGGAGCAGCACTATCACAAGCTCGGGGCCTGGCTGCGGCCGCTGGGCGTCGAAACGGCGTGGCTGGCCGGCAGCCTGGGAGCCAAGGCGCGCAAGGCGGCGCTGGAAGCCGTCGCCGGCGGCCGGGCGCAGCTGGTGGTCGGCACCCAGGCCCTGATCCAGGAAAAAGTCGACTTCCACAATCTCGGCCTGATCGTCCTCGATGAGCAGCACCGTTTCGGCGTCGGCCAGCGGCTGGAGCTCAGCCGCAAGGGCGAATCGGTCGTCGCCGGGCGGAACCTGATTCCGCACCAGCTGAACATGAGCGCCACGCCCATTCCCCGCACGCTGGCCATGACCTTCTTCGCGGATCTTGACGTCTCGATCATCGACGAACTGCCGCCGGGCCGCAAACCGGTGCTGACCAAGCTCATCTCCGATGCCCGCCGCGAACAGGTGCTGGGCAGCGTCATGGCGGAAGTCCGCAAGGGCCGGCAAGCGTATTGGGTCTGCCCCCTGGTCGAGGAAAGCGAGGCCCTGCAACTCCAGACGGCGATCGACACGCACGCCATGCTGGTCCAGGCGCTGCCCGACATGCGTATCGGACTGGTGCACGGCAAGCTGGCCACGGCGGCCAAGCAGGAAGTGATGCAGGCGTTCCGCGATGGCGAAATCGACCTGCTGGTGGCGACGACCGTCATCGAGGTGGGCGTCGACGTCCCGAACGCCTCCTTGATGATCATCGAGCACGCCGAGCGTTTCGGGCTGGCGCAGCTGCACCAGTTGCGCGGGCGGGTGGGCCGGGGCGCCGCCGAATCCATCTGCGTGCTGATGTACCAGCCGCCGCTGTCGGGCGTCGCGCGGCAGCGCTTGCGGGCCATGTACGAAACCGGCGACGGCTTTGAAATCGCCCAGCGCGACCTGGATCTGCGCGGGCCCGGCGAGTTCCTGGGCGTGCGGCAGTCCGGCCAGGAGCTCCTGCGCTTCGCCAGCCTGGAAACCGACGCGCGCATCGTCGAGCAGGCGCAAGAGGCGGTCCCCATCATGCGCGACCAGTATCCGGAACACGCAAGAGCCCATCTGGACCGCTGGATGCGCAATCGAAAGGATTATCTGCGCACCTGACGCAGGTGCTTTTATTCGCGAGACACATCATGACTTTGACCGAGCTGAAATACATCGTGGCCGTTGCGCGGGAACGGCATTTTGGCCGTGCCGCCGAGGCATGCTTCGTGAGTCAACCCACCTTGTCCGTCGCCATACGCAAGCTGGAAGAAGAGCTGGGCGTGGTGTTGTTCGAGCGCGGCGGCGCGGAGGTGGGCATCACGCCCATCGGCCTGCGCGTGGTGGCGCAGGCCCAGAAAGTGCTGGAAGAGGGCGCCAACCTGCGCGAGATCGCCCGCCAGGGGCACGACCCGCTGGCCGGCCCCTTGCGCGTCGGCGTGATCTACACCATAGGCCCGTACCTGCTGCCGCGGCTGGTCCCCACGCAGATCGCCTCCACCCCCCAGATGCCCCTGGTGCTCCAGGAAAACTACACGGCGCGCCTGCTAGAGCTCTTGCGCCAGGGCGAGATCGATTGCGCCATCGTGGCGCTGCCCCTGCCCGACGCCGGGCTGGCGATGCGGCCGCTGTACGATGAGCCGTTCTTCGTGGCGGTGCCCAAGAGCCACCCATGGGCCAGGCACAAAGAGATCGAAGCTTCGGCCCTGAAGGACGAGACCATGCTGCTGCTGGGCAGCGGCCATTGCTTCCGCGACCAGGTGCTCGAAGTCTGCCCGGAATTCTCGCGCTTTTCGGCGGCCAGCGACGGCATACAGCGCACCTTCGAGGGCTCGTCCCTGGAAACGATCCGGCACATGGTCGCCGCCGGCATCGGCATCACGGTCCTGCCGGCCAGCTCGCTGGCGGTGGCGGGCAAGGAAAACGAGCTCCTGGCGTTCATTCCCTTCAAGAAGCCGGTGCCCGACCGCAGGGTGGTGCTGGTGTGGCGCAAGAGCTTCCCGCGCGCCGCGGCGATCGACGCGTTGGTCGCGGCCATCCATGCCTGCGACTTGCCCGGCGTGCGCTATCTCGACGAATCCAGCCTGGAGGCCGAGCCGGCCTGAGGCCGGGCGCACGCGATTCCCGGCCCGCGGCTCCCGGTTTTTGCGCGGCTTTGCGCAGACTTTTCAGGCGGCCGCATGGTATCCTAAAACTTGTCTGATCAACCGGTTTTATCCTGGAGGTTTTATGGCGAAAACAAACAAGCTGGATGCCAAAACAGCAAAAATGAGCGATAAGGGTCTGCCCATAGACATCGGCATCTCGGACAAGGATCGCGCCACGGTGTCACAAGAATTGTCGAAAATGCTGGCGGATTCCTACACCCTGTATTTGATGACGCACAATTTTCACTGGAACGTCACCGGCCCTCTGTTCAACACCCTGCACGCCATGTTCATGACGCAGTACACCGAACAATGGCAGGCGCTCGACAGCATCGCGGAACGCATCCGCGCGCTGGGCCATTACGCCCCGGGCACCTACGCGGAATACGCCCGGCTTTCCTCCATCGCCGAAACCTCTTCGGTTCCCAGCGCCGAGGAAATGATCCACCTGCTGGTCAAGGGCAACGAGGCCGTCGCCAAGACCGCGCGCGCGGCGCTGCGCAAGGCCGACGAGGTCGACGACCAGCCCACCGTGGACTTGCTCACCCAGCGGCTGGACGTCCACGAAAAGAACGCCTGGATGCTGCGCAGCCTGCTGCAGTAGGCGAAGCCCGGGCCCGCCGGCGTCGAAGCCGGGGCCCTAGCGTAAACCCTGAAAGCGGATCCCCGTCGCCGGCAATATTTCGGTGTATCCTTTGCTGGCTACTTTCAGGAGGTATTATGAAAATCCGCTTTACGCCCGTTGCGGCGGCCCTCGGTCTGGCCGCCGGCATGTTCATGTCGGCCGGCGCCATGGCCGACACCATCAAGATCGCCATCGCCGGTCCCTTCACCGGTGCGCTGACGCAGTACGGCACCATGGTCAAGGAAGGGGTCGACACCGCCATCGAGCAAATCAACGCCGCCGGCGGCGTCCTGGGCAAGAAACTCGAAGCCGTCACCATCGACGACGGCTGCGAACCCAAGCAGGGCCCGGTCGTCGCCAACCGCGTCGTGAACGACAAAATCCATTACGTGGTCGGCCACGTATGCTCCGGCGCCACCATTGCCGCCACCGACATCTACAACAATGAAGGCGTCCTGATGGTGACCCCGTCGGCCACGTCGCCCGCCGTGACCGATGGCAAGAACTACGACATGATCCTGCGCACCATCGGCCGCGACGACCAGCAAGGCCCGGCCGCCGCCAAGTTCATCATCGAAAAAATCAAGCCCAAGCAAGTCGCCGTCCTGCACGACAAGCAGTCTTACGGCCAGGGCATCGCCAGTTCGGTCAAGTCCGAACTCGAAAAAGCCGGGGTGAAGGTCGTCCTGTTCGAGGGCATCAACGCCGGCGACAGCGATTATTCCGCGGTCATCACCAAGCTCAAGAGCTCGGGCGCCGATTTCGTCTATTACGGCGGCTATCACCCGGAAATGGGCCTGCTGCTGCGCCAGGGCGCCGAGCAAGGCCTGAAGGCGAAGTTCATGGGCCCCGAGGGCGTCGGCAACCCCGACATCAACGCCATCGCCGGCGCCGCGGTCGAAGGCCTGCTGGTCACGCTGCCCGCCGACTTCACCAAGGACGCCGCCAACGAGGCCATCGTGAAGGCGTTCAAGGACAAGAAGCGCGATCCCGGCGGGGCCTTCCAGCTGACGGCGTATTCGGCCACCAAGGCCATCGCTGAAGGCATCAAGGGCGCAGGCAAGGACGACCCGGTCAAGGTAGCCCAGTATCTGCACGCCAATAGTGTCGAAACACCCATCGGGAAGATCTCCTGGAACAAGCAGGGCGACCTGAACGATTTCAAGTTCGACATCTTCAACTGGCACAAGGATGGCTCCAAGACCGTCTATCAGTAAGCCGATCCCACAGGCTGCCTGATTTCCACGGCCTTGCGGCTCAGGGCGTCTTGCCCTGGGGCGCAAGGCCTTGCGGTTCTGGGCCTGCTTACGCGCCGATCCGCTTTCCCGTCGCCGCATCGAACCAATGCGGCGCGTGAATCCCGTCCCATCCCACCTGCACGGCCTCGCCCACCTGCAAAGGATAATCCCGAGTCAAACCCACCGGGCAGCGCAGCACGATGGGCGTGTCCGCATGCATGCCGTGTATCAGCTGTTCCGACCCCAGCACCTCCACCATCTCGACATTGATCGGAATGCCATCCGCGTGCAGCTTCATGTGCTCGGGCCGCAAGCCCATGATCACCTTGCGGTTCGCCATCTCCGGAGGAACGAGCGAGGCCGGGAACTGCAGGGGCGCGTCGTTCTCGTCATGCACCTGGCGCTGCGCGTCGACCCGGGCCGGAATCAGATTCATCGGCGGCGAGCCGATGAAGCCCGCGACGAATACGGACGCCGGCTTTTCGAATACCTCGATGGGCGTCCCGATCTGTTCGGGCACCCCTTTGTTCATGACCACCATGCGCTGCGCCAGCGTCATGGCTTCGACCTGGTCGTGCGTGACGTAGAGACTGGTCGTTTTCAGCCGGCGGTGCAGCTTCTGGATTTCCAGCCGCATCTGCACGCGCAGCTTGGCATCCAGGTTGGACAGGGGCTCGTCGAACAGGAACACCTTGGGGTCGCGGACGATGGCCCGGCCCATGGCCACGCGCTGCCGCTGGCCGCCCGACAGCTGGCGGGTGCGGCGGTCCAGCAGATGAGTGAGTTCGAGGATCTTGGCGGCCTCCTGCACGCGGCGCTGGATTTCTTCCTTGCTGAACTTGCGGATCTTCAGCCCATAGGCCATGTTGTCGAACACCGACATGTGCGGGTACAGCGCATAGTTCTGGAACACCATGGCGATGTCCCGCTCAGCGGGCTCCAGGTCGTTCACGACCTTGCCGCCGATCAGGATCTCGCCTTCGGTGACCGTTTCCAGCCCCGCCACCATGCGCATCAAGGTCGACTTCCCGCAACCCGACGGGCCGACGATGACGATGAATTCGCCGTCCGCGACGTCGATGTCCACGCCGTGGATGACGGCGATGTCGCCCGGATAGGTCTTCTTGACCTTGCGAAAACTCAGTGTAGCCATGTGCGATTCCAAATCCGGAGACGGCGGCCAGGGCCGCCGCTTATTTTTCCGAGTCGATCAGACCCTTCACAAACCATTTCTGCATCAAAACGACGACCAGCACCGGAGGGATCATGGCCAGCAGCGCGGTGGCCATGACCAGGTTCCACTGGGTGACGCTGTCGCCGCCCGAGATCATGCGCTTGATCCCGATGACGATGGGATACATGTCTTCCTGGGTGGTGATGATCAGCGGCCACAGGTACTGGTTCCACCCGTAGATGAACTGGATGACGAACAGCGCGGCGATGCTGGTGCGCGACAGCGGCAGCAGGACGTCCTTGAAAAACCGCATCGGGCCCGCGCCGTCGATGCGCGCCGCCTCGACGAGCTCGTCGGGCACGGTCAGGAAGAACTGGCGGAACAGGAAGGTGGCGGTGGCGGAAGCGATCAGGGGCAGCGTCAGCCCGGCGTAGCTGTTCAGCATGCCCAGGCTGGACACCACTTCATACGTGGGCGCGATGCGCACCTCGACCGGCAGCATCAGGGTGATGAAGATCATCCAGAAGAACAGCATGCGGAAGCGGAAACGGAAGTAGACGACGGCGAAGGCCGACAGCAAGGAAATGGCGATCTTGCCGACGGCGATGGCCAGCGCCATGACGGTGCTGACCCACATCATGCGCGCCACGGCGGGCGCCGAGCCGGCCCCGCCGGTCAGCACGGCGACGTAGTTGTCGACGAAATGGCGGCCCGGCAGCAGTGACATGGGCGCGCGCGCGACCTCTTGCGCGGTTTGCGTCGACGCGATGAAGGTCACGTACAAGGGGAAGGCGATCACCGCCACCCCCAGCAGCAATACGAGGTGGGTGACGATGTCCAGGATGGGGCGGCGTTCGATCATGGCTCGGTTCGGATGTGTTGACAGGCCCGGAAGCTGGCGTGGACGCGGGGCGTCAGTAATTGACCCGGCGGTCGATGTAGCGGAACTGGACGATGGTCAGCGCCACGACGATGATCATCAGTATGACCGACTGCGCCGCCGACGAGCCGATGTCCAGCCCTTTGAATCCGGCGTTGTACACCTTGTAGACCAGGATGGAGGTGCTGGTGCCCGGCCCGCCTTGCGTGACGATGTCGATGATGGCGAAGGTGTCGAAAAAAGCATAGATGACATTGATGACCAGCAGGAAGAAGGTGGTTGGCGACAGCAGGGGGAAGACGATGGTCCAGAACCGGCGCGCGGGGCCGGCGCCGTCGATGGCCGCCGCCTCGATCAGCGAGCGCGGTATCGCCTGCAGGCCGGCCAGGAAAAACAGGAAGTTGTACGAAATCTGTTTCCAGACGGCGGCGATCACGACCAGCATCATGGCATCGGCCGAATCCAGGCGCGGGTTCCAGGCGATGCCGGCCTCCATCAGGTAGACGGCCAAGATGCCCACCGACGGCGAAAACAGGAACAGCCACAAGACCCCCGCGATGGCGGCCGCGACGGCGTACGGCCAGATCAGCAGGGTCTTGTAGACGGCCGCGCCTTTCACGGCCCGGTCGGCCATGACGGCCAGCAGCAGCGAAATCGACAGGCCCAGCACGGCCACCAGCGCGGAGAACAGGGCGGTGACCTTGAAGGAATCGAGGTAGTCGGAGCTGGACAGCAGTTCGGCGTAATTGGCCAGGCCCACGAATTCCGAAGACAGGCCGAAGGCGTCTTCGAGGCGGAAGGACTGCCACATGGCCTGGCCGGCGGGCAGGAAAAAGAAGATCACGGTGACCGCCAGCTGCGGCAGGACCAGCAGATAGGGCAGGATCTTGTGGTTGAAGACGACGCGCTTTTCCATGTTCAGCGGAGCCTTGTTCTTGAATGGATATGAGCGTGCGGGGGGCGCAGCAAATCGCAAGGGGCGCCCGGGTTCCGGGCGCCCCTGCCGCCTCATTTTAATGCAAGGCCTACCTGGCGCTCTTCTCGAAGCGCTCCAGCAGTTCGTTGCCGCGGCGCGCCATGTTCGCCAGGCCGGCCTCGGCCGTCAACTGGCCCGAGAAGATCTTTTCCATTTCGCCGTCCTCGATCTCGCGAATCTGCGGCAGGAAGCCCAGGCGGATGCCGCGTGAATTTTCCGTGGTGGCGGCGTCCAGTTGCTGCACTGCAATAATGGTGCCGGGGTTCTTGTCATAGAAGCCGGATTTTCGCGTCAGCTCGTAGCCTTCCTTGGTCACCGGCACATAGCCGGTCTGCTGGTGCCATTGGGCGGCCTTTTCGGGGCTGGAAATGAACTTGAAGAACTTGGTCACGCCTTTCTGGACTTCAGGCGATTTCCTGGCGAACACCCACAGCGACGCGCCGCCTATGATGGTGTTCTGCGGCGCGCCCGGCACGTCGGCATGGTAGGGCAGGGAAGAAATCCCCAGTTCGAAGGCGCCGGTCTTGAGGATGTTGGCGCGGCTGCCGCTGGAGCCGGTGAACATGCCGCATTTGCCGGAAGTGAAAAGCGCGTTGGGCGCGTCGCCGCGGCCTCCGTAGGTGAAAGTGCCTTCCTTGGCCATCATGGCGAGATAGCCCAGGTGCTTGGCGAACACCGGGTCTTCGAGCTTGAGGCGGGCGTTCAGCCCGCCGAAGCCGTTGTCCTGGGAAGCATAGGGCACGTTGTGCCAGGCGGCGAAGGTTTCGAGCTGTATCCAGGCCGGCCAGCCGGTGGTATAGCCGCATTCCATGCCGGCGGCGCGCAGCTTCTTGCCCGCCTCGTGCACTTCCGGCCAGGTCTTGGGCGGGTGGTCGGGATCCAGGCCGGCTTTCTTGAAGGCGTCCTTGTTGTAATAGAAGACGGGCGTGGAGCTGTTGAAAGGCATGGACACCAGCTTGCCGTCCGGCGACGAATAATACCCGGCGACCGCGCCCAGGAAGTCGGACGCCCGGATCGGGTCGCCGGCTTTCTCGGACATTTCCTGAACGGGCTGCACGGCGCCCTTGGCGTACATCATCGTGGCGGTGCCGACCTCGAACACCTGCAGGATGTCGGGCGCATTGCCGGCGCGGAAGGCGGCGATCCCCGCATTCATCGATTCGCCATAGGCGCCCTTGTAGACCGCCTTGACGACGTAATCCGACTGGCCGGCGTTGAATTCGCCGACCAGGGCGTTGACGCGTTCGCCCAGCGCGCCTTCCATCGAATGCCAGAAAGTGATGTCCGTGGCGGCGTGCGCCGTACCGATGCCGGCGACCAGGCCGGCGAAGGACAGGGCGATCAGTTTGGCTTGCATGTGCTTCTCCTTGACGATTCCATGTGGCCGGAGCGGTAAACTCCGTTGGCCGGAAGCATATATTGCGCTCATGACACGGGCGTGACGGCGGCCGGCCCCCGCTGTGGCGCGCCCAGCAAATAATGCGCCCGGCCTCCCCAACTCGTACAATGGCGGCTTATGACCCAAGAACTCACCATAGCATTCATCGGCGGCGGCAACATGGCCACCGCCCTGGCGGCAGGCTTGATCGGCAAGCGCTGCGGGGCGCACGACGTCCACGTCATCGACAAGAATCCCGCGGTGCTCGACCGCTGGGCCCAGCAGGGCGTGTCGGTCGCGCAGGCGCCCGACGCCACGCTGGCCGGCCGCCGGGTCTGGATCCTCGCCGTCAAGCCGCAGTTCCTGAAAGAAGCCGTCGAATCCTGCCGGCCCTTCCTCGTCCCGGACACGCTCGTCGTCAGCGTGGCGGCCGGCATCCCGGCCCGGGCCATCGGCGCCTGGCTGGCCGGCCCGGACGGCCGGCCCCACACCCGGCTGATACGCTGCATGCCCAACACACCCGCCCTCATCGGGTCGGGGGCCAGCGGCCTGATGGCCCTGGACGGCGTGACGCAAGACGACCGCCTGGTCGCCCAGCAGATGCTGGGCGCGGTGGGCGAGGCCGTCTGGGTCCAGGACGACGCCCAGATCGACGCGGTCACGGCTTTGTCGGGCAGCGGCCCGGCCTACGTGTTTCTGTTCATCGAGGCCCTCATCCAGGGCGCCGTCCGCCAGGGGCTGACCGACGACCAGGCGCGCACCCTGGCCCTGGCCACGCTGAACGGCGCGACCCAGCTGGCCGCGCTGTCGCATGAAAGCCTGGCCGTCCTGCGCGAGCGCGTCACCTCCAAGGGGGGCACGACGGCCGCGGCGCTGGAAGTCCTGGACGCCCGCGGCTTCGCCGCCATCGTCCAGCAAGCCATGGACGCCGCCCGGGACCGCGCCGCCGAGCTCTCCAGGGAATTCTCCTGACGAAAGGCCCGATAAGGGCTTATCCGTAGTGACAGCCATCGGGGGAGTCGTCAGAATACGCTAGCCGTTTCAGGCCGAGCTAATAACATGGCTTGCCGCTGATCACGAGCATTCCCACCAGGAAGGCTCTGAACGGCAAGCCCAACCGGAGATTCCCAGGCATGAAGTCCTTCAAACGCGTAACACCCCTGGTCATGGCATTGGGCGCCCTGGCCATCGCAGGTAGCGCCTATGCAGCCGACACCATCAAAATCGGCATTCCTCAGCCCATGACGGGTCCCGCCACGCAATACGGCGACCAGATCCAGGCCGGCGCGCTCACCGCCATCGAAGCCATCAACGAGGCCGGCGGCGTCAAGGGCAAGAAGCTCGAACCCCTGCTGATCGACGACGGCTGCGAACCGAAACAGGCCGTGCCCGCCGCCAACCGCGTCATCAATTCGGGCGCCAAGTTCGCCGTGGCCCACGCGTGCTCGGGCACCACCGTGCCCGCGGTGAACGTCTACGAGCAGGAAGGCATCGTCGCCATCACCCCGGGCGCCACCTCGCCCCTGGTCACCGACACCATCAAGCCGCATTACTTCTTCCGCACCATCGGCCGCGACGACCAGCAGGGCCCGTTCGCCGCCGGCTACATCGCCAAGCACCTGAAGCCGAAGTCCATCGCCATCCTGCACGACAAGCAGACCTACGGCTCGGGCGTCGCCACCCAGGTGCGCGACAACCTCACCAAGAACGGCGGCAACGTCACGCTGTTCGAGGGCATCAACGTGGGCGACAGCGATTATTCCGCCGTCATCACCAAGCTCAAGTCGCTGAATCCCGATCTCATCTATTTCGGCGGCTATCACGCCGAGCTCGGGCTGCTGCTGCGCCAGGCGCGCGAGCAAGGGCTGAACACCCAGTTCATGGGGCCGGAAGGCGTCGCCAACAAAGACCTCGTCGCCATCGCCGGCCCCGCCGTGAAGGGCCTGCTGGTCACGCTGCCGTCCGACTTCACCAAGCTGCCCGGCAACGAAAAAGTGCTCGAGCACTTCAAGAAGTACAAGCGCAGCCCCGACGGCGCCTTCACGCTCACCGCCTATGCCGCGGTGCAGATCCTGGCGGACAGCATCAACGCCGTGGGCGCCGATCCGGCCAAGGTGGCCGACTACATGCACAGCAACACCTTCAACACCGCCATCGGCAAGGTCGAATACGACGCCAAGGGCGACCTGAAGGAATTCGAGTTCGCCGTCTTCAAATGGGATGACGCCGGCAATCTGGAGCAACTGAAACTGTAAAATCGGCCTCGCCAGCTCCAGCCTTATCCAGGCTGGAGCCTTTCTTTTTCCCGGTCCTCCCCATTTCACCCGGGGCCGATCCACCGGAATACGTGGTTTCTATGTCTGAACTCATACCCCAACTCACACAGCAGCTATTCAACGGTCTGTCGCTGGGCGCCATCTACGCGCTCATCGCCATCGGCTACACAATGGTCTACGGCATCATCGGCATGATCAACTTCGCCCATGGCGAAATCTACATGATCGGCGCCTACGTCGGCCTGGTCACCTTGTCGGCCATCGGCGTCAACAGCGGGCTGCCGGTTCCGGCCGTCATCCTCGTCATGCTGATCATCGCGGTGCTGATCACCGGCGTCTACGGGTTCGCCATCGAAAAAGTCGCCTATGCGCCGCTGCGCGGCGGGCCGCGCCTGGTGCCCCTGATCTCCGCCATCGGCATGTCGATCTTCCTGCAGAACTGGGTCGCCATCGGGCAGGGCGCCCGCGACATGGCCGTGCCCGCGCTGGTCACGGGCTCCCTCCAGTTCAAGCTCGGATCCGATTTCGTCATCACGGCGCCTTATTCGCGCATCATGATCATCGTCGTCACGGTGCTGCTCATGATCGCGCTGTCGCTGTTCATCAAGTATTCGCGCATGGGCCGCGCGTCGCGGGCCTGCTCGCAAGACCTGCGCATGGCCAATCTGCTGGGCATAGACACCAACCGCATCATTTCCTTCACCTTCATCATCGGGGCCATGCTCGCCGCGGTGGGCGGCGTGCTGATCGCGCTGGCCATCGGCAAACTCAATCCCTTCATCGGCTTCATCGCCGGCATCAAGGCTTTCACCGCGGCGGTGCTGGGCGGCATCGGCAGCATACCCGGCGCCATGCTGGGCGGCGTGCTGCTGGGCCTGGCGGAAACCTTTGCGGCGGCGTATATCTCGTCCCAATACAAGGACATCGTCGCTTTCGGCCTGCTGGTCTTCATATTGCTGTTCCGGCCTACCGGCTTGCTTGGCAAACCCGAAGTGGAAAAAGTGTAATGGGCAACAACTTCAAGAATGCGCTGATCGCGGCCTTCATGGCCGGCGTGATCATAGCGCCCGTCTTCGGCCTGCAGATCGTCCGGGCCGGCATGCAGACCCACCTCGAACCCGAATGGGACATGGTCCTGTACGGCATGGCCATCGTCTTCGTCTTCCAGATGATCCGGCCCCTGTTCCGCAAGGTGTTCAAGCGCGGCGAGAAAAAGCGGGCGATGCCCGTGCTGCCCGACGCCGTCCGCCGCGGGCTCATCTTCCTGCTGGTCGCGCTCGCCCTGGTCTGGCCCTTCTTCACCGGCCGCGCCCAGGTGGACATCGCCACGCTGGTGCTCATCTACATCATGCTCGGGCTGGGCCTGAACATCGTGGTCGGCTTCGCCGGCCTGCTCGATCTGGGTTTCGTGGGCTTCTATGCGGTCGGCGCCTATACCTACGCCTTGCTGTACCACTGGGCGGGCTGGGGCTTCTGGGAGGCCCTGCCGTTCGCGGGCGCCATGTCGGCGCTGTTCGGCTTCCTGCTCGGCTTCCCCGTGCTGCGCCTGCGCGGCGACTACCTCGCCATCGTCACCCTGGGCTTCGGCGAAATCATCCGCCTGCTCCTGATCAACCTGTATACGCTCACGGGCGGTCCCGACGGCATTTCCGGCATACCCAAGCCCACGGTGTTCGGCTTCCCCATGGCCCGGCGCGCGCCCGAAGGCGTGACCACCTTCCATGAGCTCGTCGGCTGGAACTTCGACAACCAGGACGTGATCATCTATCTCTATCTCATGGCCTTGTGCCTGGCGCTCGTCACGCTCTTCGTGTCCAACCGCGTGATCCGCATGCCCATCGGCCGGGCCTGGGAGGCGCTGCGCGAAGACGAGATCGCCTGCCGCTCCCTGGGCCTGAACCCCACGCGCATCAAGCTCTCCGCCTTCACCATGGGCGCGATGTTCGCCGGCTTCGGCGGCGCCTTCTTCGCCGCCCGGCAGGGTCTGGTCAATCCCGAGTCCTTCACCTTCATGGAATCCGCGCTCATCCTGGCCATCGTGGTCCTGGGGGGCATGGGCTCGCAGGTCGGCGTGATCCTCGCGGCCATCGTGCTGACCGTGGTCCCCGAAATCGCGCGTGAATTCGCGGAATACCGCATGTTGATATTTGGTCTGGTGATGGTGCTGATGATGATGTGGCGTCCGCAGGGCTTGCTGCCGGTCAAGCGTCCTCAAGTGGAGCTGAAGGCATGAGCGAAACATTATTGAAGGTGTCGGGCCTTACCATGAGGTTCGGCGGCCTGCTGGCCGTGGACCAGGTGGAATTCGAAGTCCGCAAAGACGAGGTCTTCGCCATCATCGGGCCCAACGGGGCCGGCAAGACCACGGTGTTCAACTGCGTGGGCGGCTTCTACAAGCCCACGACCGGCAGCATACTGATGGACGGCAAGAAGATCGACGGCATGCCCAGCCACAAGGTGGCGCAGCAAGGCCTGGTCCGCACCTTCCAGAACGTGCGCCTGTTCAAGAACCTGACCGTGCTCGAAAACCTGCTGGTCGCCCAGCACACCCATATCGAAACCAGCCTGGTCAAGGGGTTGTTCAAGGTGCCGTCCTACCGCAAGTCGGAACAGGACGCGCTCAAGAGCGCGGCCGAATGGCTGGACTTCATGGGCATCCGCCAGTTCGCCAACCGCGAGGCCGGCAACCTGGCCTATGGGCACCAGCGCCGGCTGGAAATCGCCCGCTGCATGATCACCCGTCCGCGCCTGCTGATGCTGGACGAGCCGGCGGCGGGCCTCAACCCCCAGGAAAAGCGCGACCTGCAGCAGCTGATCGACCAACTGCGCAAGGAATTCGGCGTGGCGGTGTTGCTGATCGAGCACGACATGAGCCTGGTCATGGGCGTGTCCGACCGCATCATGGTCATGGAGCACGGCAAACCCATCACGACCGGCCTGCCCGCCGACGTCCGTTCCGACCCTCGCGTCATCAAAGCCTACCTGGGTGAGGAATAAAAGTGCTGAAGCTTCAGAACGTACACACGCATTACGGCGCCATCCAGGCGCTCGACGATGTCTCGGTCGAGGTCAACCAGGGCGAGATCGTCACCCTGATCGGGGCGAACGGCGCGGGCAAGACCACGCTGCTCATGACGGTCTGCGGCTCGCCGCGCGCCAGCAGCGGAACCGTCACCTTCCTGGGCGAAGACATCACCCATTGCGACACCCACACCATCATGCGGCGCGGCATCGCGATTTCCCCGGAGGGCAGGCGGGTGTTCCCCGACCTGACCGTCTCCGAGAACCTGAAGATGGGCGGCTTCTTCCTGACGGCGCGGCAGATCGACGAAGGCCTGCAGCACGTCTATGAATTGTTCCCCCGCCTGAAGGAAAGGGCCAACCAGCGCGCGGGCACGATGTCGGGCGGCGAGCAGCAGATGCTGGCCATCGGCCGCGCGCTGATGACGCGGCCGCAGCTCCTGCTGCTGGACGAGCCCACGCTGGGCCTGGCGCCGCTGATCATCGCCCAGATCTTCGAGATCATCCAGACCATCCGGCGGGAAGGGGTCACGGTGTTCCTGGTGGAGCAGAACGCCAACAAGGCGCTGCAGGTGGCGGACCGCGGCTATGTGCTGGAAACCGGTAAGGTGGTGCTGGCGGATACGGGCGCCAATCTCCTGGTGAACGACCAGGTGCGCAAGGCCTATCTGGGGGCTTAGCATCTGCGGGCTTGGCGGCCTGGCCGGCAAGGGGCCGGCTCGGGGCCGTACCCCATCCGGGAGGCCCGGCCCCGAGCCCTTGAGTGGCTACAGGCCCTGTTCCTTCAGCGCCTTCCGCACCCCCGGGTCGGCTTCCATGCGGGCGTAGAAGGCCTGCAGGTTCTTGTAGCGGCTCAGGTCCAGTTCCTTCGCCTTGGCCCAGCGCATGACGGTGTAAAGATAGGGGTCGGCGATGGACCGCGCCCCGGCGACCCATTCCTTGCCCTCCAGCTGCCGGTCGACGATGGCGAAGATGCCGAGCAGCTTGGCCCCGCTTTTCTCGGCCAGCTCACGCTGCCCCTCCGGCGTGCTCATGAACTGCGCCGCGCCGAAGAGATTTCCGAAGGTGCGGTGGATGTCCGCGTTGATCAAGCCCAGCCAGCGGCGGACCTCGGCGCGTTCGCGCGGCGTGTCCGGCATCAGGCCGGCTTCGGGGTGGGTTTCCGCCACGTATTCCAGAATGGCCGCGCTTTGGGTGAGCGTCAGGTCGCCGTCCACCAGCACCGGCACCGCGCCCATGGGATTCAGGGCGAGATAAGCCGGCTGCTTGATTTCCTCGCGGCTGACGGCCTGCAGCTCGTAAGGCGCGTTTGCCCAGTTCAGGGCGATATGCGTGGCCAGGGGGCAGGCGCCCGGAAGGTAATACAGCTTCATCATGTGTTTTCTCCATCAAGCTCGGGTAGAAGATGCTGTGCCAGGAAACGCTCCATCCGCTCATAGAATTCGAATTTGTTTTCATCGTTGTGAAAACCATGGCCTTCGTTGTCCTTGACCATGTATTCGACCTCGACGCCGCGGTCGCGCAAGGCCTGCACCATCTGATCGCTTTCGTCCTTGTTGACGCGCGGATCATGGGCGCCCTGCGCGATGAACAGCGGCGTCTTGATGCGTTCGGCGTTCAAGGCGGGCGACGTGGCGACCAGCCGTTCGCGGTCGGCGTCAGGGTCGCCCACCATGCTGTGCATCTTGACCAGCATGGGTTTCCAGTAAGGGGGAATGGTGTTCATGAAAGTGAGCAGATTCGATACGCCGACATAATCGACCGCCGCGGCGTACAGATCGGGGGTATACGTGATGCCGGCCAGCGTGGCATAGCCGCCGTAGCTGCCCCCGTAGATCGCGATGCGGCGCGGATCGGCGATGCCTTGTTCGATCAGCCACTGGACGCCGTCGGTGATGTCGTCCTGCATGCGCAGGCCCCACTGGCCGAAGCCGGCCTCCCAGAACTTCCGTCCGTAGCCCGTGGACCCGCGGAAATTCATCTGCAGCACGCAATAGCCACGATTGGCGAGAAATTGCGCTTCGGGATTGAACCCCCAGCCGTCGCGCGCCCACGGGCCGCCGTGCGGGTTCACCACGCAGGGCAGTCCGGCGGCGGGCCGGCCCAGGGGCAGGGTCAGATAGCCATGGATGGTCAGGCCGTCGCGCGAGGCGTACTGGATGGGCCGCACCGGAGCCATGGCGCTTTCCGGCAGATAAGGGTTGATGTCCCCCAGCTTGTGCAGGGTGTCGCGCTCGGCGTCGTATAGATGACGGCTGCCGGGGCTGCGGTCGTTGTAGGCCGCGATGATGAACTTGCTTTCGTCGCGCGTGCCGCTCTGGAAGGCGATTTCGTAGCCCGGCAGTTTTTCGGCGACGCGCGCGTGGCGCTGCGCGCTGAGCTCGTCGAAGAAATGGTATTGGGGCTTGTCGGTCTGGTAGGCCGCCACCGTCAGGACCCGCCGCAGCCGGGAATGGCCCGCCGCGTCCAGGTCGTGGCCGTCCACTTCGTAGACGAGTTCCTCGTCGTCCGGACGGGCGGGGTCGATGATGACCAGCGCCAGGCAATCCCGGTTGCGATTGCTCAGGGCGTACAGGCGTTCGTCGTCGAAAGTGAAGAACTCGGGGCTGACGGTGGTGCGGAAATCGGTGTGGATCAGCGCGCGGAAGCCGTCCGATTCCCGGTCGCGGTACAGCAGGGTGGTGTGCAGCCCGTCGCTGGCGATTCCCACCCTCACGCGGCCCTGGTGATCGGTCTGCCATCCGACGATGTTGCCGGGGTTCTCGGCGACGAGCGTCAGTTCGCCGCTGCGGATGTCGGCGCGGTAGACGTCGAAGACTTCGGGGTTGCGCCCGTTGTGGCTGATCAGCAGGTGGCCGGGATCGTCCGGCAGGTCGTCCTGTATGCCGGCCCGCACGCCGGGGAAGGGGGTGAGGTCGGTCAGCCCGCCGCTGGCGGCGTCGACCGCCAGGACGTGGAAGTTCTCGTCCCCGTTGAAGTCTTTTTCGTAGATGATGGTGTCCGAGCCCTTCCAGAAATACTGGGCGATGTCGCGCTCGGTTTCAGAGGTGAGGCGCCGGGCCTCGCCCACGGGCGTGCTGCCGTCGAGCGCCTGCACGAATACGTTCATGCGGGCGGGCGAACCGCCGATGCTGACGGGCTCCATGTAGGCCAGCAGGGCGCCGTCGTCGGAAAGGCGGAAGAAGCCGCGATCGGGGTTGCGAAAGAAGTCCTGGACGGGGTATTTTTCTGGCTGCATCCAACGTAATCCTGTATAACCTGTGTGCCCGGCAATCCCATTACTATATCGGATTTGATCCCGCCAACCACCGGGCGTTACAAGCACAAGGAAAAAGATATGGCCGCGCAACCCCTGCAAATCGTCTTCCTAGACCGAGACACCATTTCGCCGTCGACGGTGCTGCGCAAGCCTTCATTCCCGCATGAATTCAAGGTGCATGCGCGGACCCGCCCCGAAGAAGTGGCCGAACGCATCGCGCAGGCCGACATCGTCATCGTCAACAAGGTGCCGGTGCGGCGGGAGGCCATCGAGCAGGCGGCGCGCCTGAAGATGATCGCCCTGGCGGCCACCGGCACCGACAACGTCGACCTGGGCGCCTGCGAACGCAAGGGCGTGGTGGTGTCCAACATACGGCGCTATGCCGTCAATACGGTTCCCGAGCATACCTTCGCGCTCATTTTCGCGTTGCGGCGCAGCATCGTCGCCTACCGCGAATCGGTCAAGGCGGGGCGCTGGCAGGAGGCCGGGCAGTTCTGTTATTTCGACTACCCCATCAAAGACCTGGCCGGGTCCACGCTCGGCATCATCGGCGAAGGCGTGCTCGGGCAGTCGGTGGCCGCCATGGGGCGGGCGCTGGGCATGCGGGTGCTGTTCGCGGGGCGCAAGGGCGCCGGACGCCAGGGCAGCCTGTACACCCCCTTCGAGCAATTGATCGCCGAAAGCGACGTCATCACCCTGCATTGCCCGCTGAACGAGCACACGCGCGACCTGATCAGCGATGCGGAATTCCGGCTCATGACACGCAAGCCGCTGCTCATCAACACCGCGCGCGGCGGCCTGGTCAACGACGAGGCCTTGGCGCGCGCCATGCGCTCGGGCGTATTGGGCGGCGCGGGCTTCGACGTCACGACGCCCGAGCCCCCGCCCGCCGACCATCCCTTGATGCAATTGCTCGACCTGCCCAACTTCATACTCACGCCGCACGTCGCCTGGGCGAGCCAGGAAGCCATCCAGGGGCTGGCGGACCAGCTCATCGACAACATCGACGCCTTCCATGCGGGCGCGCCGCGCAACGTCGTCAGGCCGGCCGCGCGCGGCTAGGCCTTTTCAACCTCGACAAGCCTTTAGGGCCGCCATCTCTCACATCATCGGGTTGCCGTTCATGCGTATCGTCATTGCTCCGGACTCATTCAAGGAAAGCCTCAGCGCCACGGGGGTCGCGGCCGCCATTGCCGAAGGGGTGCGCGATGCGGCGCCCGACGCGGACATCGTGTGCGTGCCCATGGCGGACGGCGGCGAAGGCTCGCTCGACGCGGTGCTGGCGGCCACCGGCGGCGAGCGGCGCGAACTGCGCGTCCGCAACGCCAACGGCGAGTCCGCCCCGGCCGGCTGGGCCTGGCTGGGCCAGGGCAGGGCTTTCATCGAGATGGCGTCCGCCGCCGGCCTCGAACAGATTCCGCCTGCGGAACGCAAGCCGCTGGAGGCCAGCACCTACGGCGTGGGCCAGCTGATCGCCGCCGCCCTGGACAGCGGGGCGCGCCACATCGTCATCGGCCTGGGCGGCAGCGCCACCAACGACGCGGGCGCCGGCCTGCTGCAGGCACTGGGCGTCAAGCTGCTGGACGCCGGCGGCGAAGCGCTGCCGCCCGGCGGCGCGGCGCTGGCCCGTCTGCACCGCATCGATTTGCGGGACGCCGACCCGCGCCTGAAAGACACGGTCTTCGAACTGGCGGTCGACGTGGACAACCCCTTGTGCGGGCCGCGCGGCGCGTCGGCGATCTTCGGTCCCCAGAAAGGCGCGAGCCCCGCGGACGTCGCCACGCTGGATGCCGCCATTGCGCGTTTCGCCGACGTCTGCGCCGCCCATTTCGGCCGCGACGAGCGCGACACCCCTGGTATGGGGGCCGCCGGCGGGCTGGGCTTTGCCGTCAAAACGTGTTTCACCGCCGGCTTCCGGCCGGGCGTCGAACTGGTGGCCGAGCTCTCGGGCCTGGCCGCGGCCTTGAAGGGCGCGGACCTCGTCTTCACCGGGGAAGGGCGCATGGACGCGCAAACCCTGCTGGGCAAGACGCCGGCGGGCGTGGCCCGCTACGCCGGGAAGGAAAACATACCGGTCATCGCCCTGGCCGGTTCGCTGGGCGAGGGCTACGAGCAGCTCTACCAGGCGGGCATCACCGCGGCGTTCAGCATCGCCCCGGGCCCCGTCACCCTGCAGGACGCCTGCCGGAACGCGGCCGGCTACCTGCGCCACCGGGCCCGCGACTGCATGCGCGCATGGCTGGCGGGGCGCGCCGCCGGCCGCCCGGGCACGGCGCCCAACTGACGCCGGGGGCCGCACATGCTTGAAAAACCTGACTTTTCCCTGCAAGGCAAGACCGCATTGATCACCGGGTCCACTCAGGGCCTGGGCCTGGAAATCGCGCGCGCCTATGCGGCGTCGGGCGCCCGGGTGGTCGTCAACAGCCGCCAGGCCGAACGCGCGGCGCGGGTCGTCGCCATGCTGCGCGACGAGGGCGCCCAGGCCGAAGCCTTCGTCCACGACCTGGCCGACCTCCGCGGCCTGGAGCATGGCTATGCGCAGCTGTGCCGAAGCGTGGGAACGCCCGACGTCCTCGTGAACAACGTCGGCATCCGGATCCGCAAGCCCATGGCCGAGGCGACGCTCGACGACGTCGTGCGGCTAATGAACGTCGACTTGATCGCGGCGGTGGAATTGTCGCGCCTGGCCGCGCAAGCCATGGCGGCCGCGGGCGGGGCTGGGCGCATCATCACCCTGACCTCGATCGCCGGCGAGCTGGCGCGCGCCGGCGACGCCATCTATCCCATCGCCAAGCAAGGCCTGGCGGGACTGGTGCGGGCGCTGGCGGTGGAATACGGGCAGCACGGCATCACCAGCAACGGCATCGCGCCCGGCACCTTCGCCACGGAAACCAACGCCGCCCTGGCGGCGGACCCGGTCAAAGGCCCCATCGTGGTCGGCCGCAATCCCCTGGGCCGATGGGCGCGCCCCGATGAAATCACCGGCGCCGCGGTATTCCTGGCCTCGCCCTCGGCCTCGTACGTGAACGGCCACATCCTGGTCGTCGACGGCGGTTTTTCAGTGACCTTCTAAGGGCTGTCGACGTCGAAGCGCCCTAAGCGGCGGGGTCCCCGGGCTCGCGCAGCCGGTCTTTCAGGTACTGCACGAATGCGTTGACCGCCCTGGGCACGTAGGCGCTGTAGGGGCGTATGGCATAGATGGCGTCGCCGAACACGCCCACGGGCTTCCATTGCGGCAGGAGCTGCACCAGCCGGCCGACCCGCACGTCTTCGCCGGCGCTGAAATCGGGCAGCAGCGCGATGCCCTGGTCGGCCATGACCACTTCGCGCAGGGCTTCGCTGTTGTTGGCGCAGAAGTTGCCCTTGATGGCCACGCTCTGCCGTTCGCCCTTGCGCCGCGCGGGCTCGAAGCTCCAGGCCGGCGACGCGGCGGAGCGCATGTAATAAAGGCAGTTGTGGCCGGAAAGGTCTTCCGGCTTGCGCGGCTTGCCATGCCGCGCCAGGTATCCCGGCGTGGCCACCAGCAGGGTCTCGCAGGGGCGCAGCAGCCAGGCCACGTGGGTCTCGGGCACCGTGCTGGTGTGGCGTATGGCCAGGTCGAAGCCTTCCTGGGCCAGGGAACTGATGTGGTCCGAGAGCTCGATTTCGATCCGGACTTCCGGGCATTCCTGCAGGAAGCGCCCCATCAGCGGGATGATCTTCTGGCGCCCCAGGGCCACCGGCGCCGTGACCCGCACCGCCCCGCGCGGCACCTGGGCAAGGTCGCGTATGCTGTCGAAGCCTTGCTCTATGGAGGCATAAGCCTGGCGGGTGCCGTCGACCAGGGCCTGCCCGGCTTCGGTCAGGCGCACGCTGCGGGTCGTGCGCTGCACCAGGGCGATGCCGGACGCCTGCTCCAGTTCGGCGATGCGCTGGCTTACCGCGCCCTTGCTGACGCCCAGGCGCTTGGCCGCCGCCGTGTAGCTGCCCGCGCTGCCCAGCATGCTCAGCCAATAGATGTGGGACCACATCATTTCTTTTTTGTACTCGTTCATGCCGCCCTCCGTGCCAGATTGATTGTTCAATATTTTAAACAATGAATCCAGCGATACGCTCTTGTGGCAAGGGCTGCCCCTGCCTATACTTTTCGCATTCCATCCAGCACACCAGGGAGATAGCAATGAAAGACGCAGCCAGCGGGCTCAGCGCGCAACCGGCCTACACCGACAGCGGCGACGTGGTCAACTACATCGACGGCCGGCAAGTGCCCAGCACGGGCGCGCGCAGGCAGGCGGTGTACAACCCCTCGACGGGGCAGGTCGCCCGCCACGTGGCGCTGTCCACCATCGAAGACGTCAATGCGGCGGTGGCCGCGGCCAAGGCGGCGGCGCCCGCCTGGGCCGACACGCCGCCCCTGCGGCGCGCGCGCATCCTGAACCGCTTCCTGGCCCTGATGAACCAGCATACCGACGAACTGGCCGCCATGATCACGGCCGAGCACGGCAAGGTGTTCACGGACGCGCAGGGCGAAGTGGCGCGCGGCATCGACATCATCGAATTCGCTTGCGGCATTCCCCAGCTGCTGAAAGGCGATTTCACCGAGCAAGTGTCCAACGGCATCGACAACTGGACCATGCGCCAGCCGCTGGGCGTGGTCGCCGGCATCACCCCCTTCAATTTCCCCTGCATGGTGCCGTGCTGGATGTTCCCCGTGGCCATCGCGGCCGGCAACACCTTCATCCTGAAGCCCAGCGAGCGCGACCCCAGCGCCTCGCTCTTCATGGCCCGGCTGCTGAAGGAAGCCGGCTTGCCGGACGGCGTCTTCAATGTGGTCCAGGGCGACAAGGCCGTGGTGGACGCGCTGCTCGAACACCAGGACGTCGCGGCGCTGAGCTTCGTGGGCTCGACGCCCATCGCGCAATACATCTACGAGCGCGGCGCGCATTTCGGCAAGCGCGTCCAGGCCCTGGGCGGCGCGAAGAACCACATGGTCATCATGCCCGACGCCAACATCGAGCGCACGGTCGACGCACTGGTCGGGGCGGCCTACGGGTCGGCCGGCGAACGCTGCATGGCGATTTCCGTCGCCGTGCTGGTGGGCGACGTCGGCCGGAAGATCATTCCCGCGCTCATCGAGCGCGCCAGGACGCTCAAGGTCAAGGACGGCATGCACCTGGACGCCGAAATGGGTCCGGTGGTCACCAAAGACGCCCTGCAGCGCATCGAGAACTACATCGCCATCGGCGTCGAGGAAGGCGCCGAGCTGCTGGTGGACGGCCGCAACTTCACGGTGCCGGGCCATGAAAACGGCTTCTATGTCGGCGGGACCCTGTTCGACAAGGTGACGCCGGACATGCGCATCTACAAGGAAGAAATCTTCGGCCCGGTGCTGGCCTGCGTCCACGTCGACGACCTGGGCGCGGCGGTCGACCTGGTCAATCGCCATGAGTTCGGCAACGGCGTGTCCTGCTTCACCAGCGACGGCCACACCGCGCGCGAATTCGCGCGCCGCATACAGGTGGGCATGGTGGGCATCAACGTGCCGATTCCGGTGCCCATGGCCTGGCACGGCTTCGGCGGCTGGAAGCGCAGCCTGTTCGGCGACATGCATTCCTATGGCGAAGAGGGCGTGCGCTTCTACACCAAGCAGAAGTCCGTCATGCAGCGCTGGCCCGAAAACATCAGCAAGGGCAACGAGTTCATCATGCCGACCATGTCGTAGGAAGCCCCGGGGGCCGGGTCTCGCGCGGGGTCCGGCCCCTCGAACCGTAGTACAGTTGCGGTATTGTCATTCTTCCGCGAGTCCGAGCAGGTCATGAAGCATCCATTACGTCTGGCGATCAACGGCTATGGCCGCATCGGCCGTTGTGTCTTGCGGGCCCTGCAGGAATCGGCGCTCAAGGACAGTTTCGAAGTGGTCGCCATCAACGAACCCGCCGACCTGGCGACCATGGCCTACCTGACGCAGTTCGACTCCACGCACGGCATTTTTCCGGGCCGGGTGGAGCAGGCCGGGGAAGACCTGATGGTGAACGGCCGCCGCATCCGCGTCAGCCACAGCCGGCGGCCCGACGGCGTCGACTGGGCCGGCCTGGGCGTGGACATGCTGCTCGAATGCTCCGGCCAGTACGGCTCGCGCGAACAGCTGCAGGTATTCCTGGAAGCGGGCTGCCCGCGGGTCCTGGTGTCGCATCCGGGCGGCAGCGCCGCCGACGTCGACTACACCGTGGTCTACGGCATCAACGAGCGGGGCTTGACGGGGTCGGAGCGCATCGTGTCGAACGCCTCGTGCACCACGAACGCCATCGTGCCGGTGCTCGCCGAACTCGACGGCGCATTCGGCGTGGCCCATGCCTTCCTGACCACCCTGCATTCGGTCATGAACGACCAGCCCATGATCGACGGCTACCACCATTCGGACCTGCGCCGGACGCGTTCCGCCATGCAGTCCATCATTCCCGTCGCCACGGGCCTGGCCCAGGGCGTGGAGCGCCTGCTGCCGCGGCTGAGCGGCAAGGTGCAGGCCAAGGCCATCCGCGTGCCCATCCTGAACGTCTCGGCCATCGACCTCATGGTCAAGCTCGAGCGCGACGTCGCCGCCGACGAGATCAACGCCTTGATGATGGACGCCACGCACCGGTATCCGGGCCTGGTGTCCTATTCCTTCCATCCGCATGCCTCAGTCGACTTCAACCACGATGCGCATTCCGCCATCGTCGACGGCAGCCAGACCCGCACGAACGGCGACGGCTTCGCCAACCTGTTCGTCTGGTTCGACAACGAATGGGGTTTCGCGAACCGCATGCTGGACGTCGCCAAGGCGTGGTCCGACCGCATCGGGTGACGCGTCCCGGCGCCGCAAGCGAGCGCACAGCCTGAATGAATCTATCGTGCACAACACACAAAGGAGCATGTCATGACAGCCAGCCGCATCGAATCCGACTCCATGGGCGAGATCGAGGTTCCCGCCCAGCACTATTGGGGTGCGCAGACGCAGCGGTCCATCCAGAATTTCCCCATCGGCGTATCGCGCTTCAAGTGGCAGGAGCCGATCATTTCGGCGCTGGGCATCCTGAAGAAAGCCGCCGCCCAGGCCAATGCCGAACTGGGCGAACTGCCAGGCGACATCGCCGACCTGATCGTCTGGGCGGCCGACGACGTCATCAACGGCAAGCTCAACGATGAGTTCCCCCTGGTCGTGTTCCAGACCGGTTCGGGCACGCAGTCGAACATGAATGCGAACGAAGTCATTTCCAACCGCGCCATCGAGCTGTCCGGCGGCAACAAGGGCAGCAAGAAGCCGGTGCATCCCAACGACCACGTGAACCGCGGCCAGTCTTCCAACGACACCTTCCCGACCGCCATGCACATCGCGGTGGCGCAGCAGCTGGGCAAGCGCCTTTTTCCCGCCGTCGGCGCGCTGCGCAACACGCTCGCCGCCAAGGCCGAGGCCTACCAGGACATCGTCAAGACCGGGCGGACCCATCTGCAGGACGCGACGCCCATCACGCTGGGCCAGGAGATCGGCGCCTGGGTGGCCCAGATCGATTTCGCGCTGGACGCGGTCCAGGCCGATCTGCCCGGCATCTACAGCCTGGCCATAGGCGGAACCGCCGTCGGCACGGGGCTGAACGCGCACCCGCGCTTCGGCGAACTGGCGGCGCAGAAAATCTCCGACATCACCGGCCTGCCTTTCCGGTCGGCCGACAACAAATTCTTCGCCTTGTCCGCCCACGACGCGCTGGTGAACCTGTCCGCGTCCTTGCGCACGCTTGCGGGCGCGCTCATGAAAATGGCCAACGACGTGCGCTGGCTGGCCAGCGGCCCGCGCTGCGGCCTGGGCGAGCTCGTCATCCCCGACAACGAGCCGGGCTCGTCCATCATGCCGGGCAAGGTCAACCCGACCCAGTGCGAAGCCATGACCATGGTGTGCGTGCAGGTCTTCGGCAACGATGCCGCCGTCGCCTTCGCGGGCTCGCAGGGCAATTTCCAGCTGAACGTCTACAAGCCGGTCATGGTGCACAACGTGCTGGAAAGCATAGAGCTCATCAGCGATGCCTGCCTGGCGTTCAACGACCATTGCGCGGTGGGCATAGAGCCGAACCGCGAACGCATCGCGGAAAACCTCTCCAGAAACCTCATGCTCGTGACCGCGCTGAACCGGCACATCGGCTACGACAAGGCCGCCGCCATCGCGAAGAAGGCCCAGAAGGAGGGCAGCACCTTGCGCGAGGCGGCATTGGCCCTGGGCTACGTGACGGCGAAGCAGTATGATGAATGGATCAATCCCATCGATATGACGCATTCCGGCTAAGGAGGGCGGGCCATGCCACGGCAGGTGCAGATCAAGCGGGTCTACGACCCCCCGCAGCGGGGCGACGGCTATCGTGTGCTGATCGACCGGCTGTGGCCCCGCGGCGTCAAGAAGGAAGAGCTCGAGCACGACGCCTGGATCAAGGACCTGGCGCCCAGCCCCGGGCTGCGCAAATGGTTCGGCCACAAAGTCGAGCACTGGGACCGCTTCCGCGACGGCTACCAGGCCGAATTGCGCGCGCCGGAGCAACAGGCCCGCATGCGAGACCTGATCCAGGCGGCCGGCAGGAAGAAAATCACTTTGCTGTATGCGGCCAAGGACGACAAGCACAATCACGCGCTGATCCTCGCGGACGAACTGAACCGTCTATACTGACCGCAAGCTTCGGCACAGGCGCGGCGGCCCGGGCAAGCGCCTTGCTGCGCGCGCTTCACAAGGGGGCACCATGAGCGTTCCATACTGCATGCGCGGGATCTTCATCTTCCTGCTCGCCGTGGCGGCCGGCATCTGCGGCGCCGTGTCCGCGGCTCCCGCCGGGGCGGCGGCGGGGGGTCTGGTCATGGTGCTGAAGGTGGAAGGCATCATCAGCCCCGCGACGTCCGACTTCATCACCCGGGGCCTGAAACAGGCGCAGGACGGCGGCGCGGCGCTGGTGGTGCTCGAACTCGACACGCCGGGCGGCCTGGACACCTCCATGCGCTCCATCATCCGCCAGATACTGTCCTCGCCCGTGCCGGTGGCCACTTTCGTCGGCCCCGCGGGCGCGCGGGCGGCCAGCGCCGGCACTTTCATCCTCTACGCAAGCCACGTCGCGGCCATGGCGCCCGCCAGCAACCTGGGCGCGGCGTCCCCCGTCTCCATCGGCGCGGGCGCGCCGGCGCAGGGCAAGGACGCCGACAAGGACAGCGGCGCCGACACCCTGACGCGCAAGGCAACCAACGACGCGGCGGCCTACATCCGCAGCCTGGCCCAATTGCGCGGCCGCAATGCGGACTTCGCGGAAAAAGCCGTCCAGGAGGCGCACAGCATGTCGGCCCAGGAGGCCTTGTCCGCGGGCGCCATCGACCTGATCGCCGCCAACGTTCCCGAATTGCTCCGGAAACTCGACGGCAGGACCATCAAGCTGGACAGCGGGGCCGCCGTCACCCTGGCGACCGAGGGCGCCCGGATCGAGCGGGTCGAGCCCGATTGGCGCAACCGCATCCTTTCCCTGCTCGCCAATCCCCAGATCGCCGTGCTGTTGATGATGGTCGGCATCTACGGCCTGTTCTTCGAGCTCACCAGCCCCGGGGCGGCGCTGCCCGGCGTCGCCGGGCTCATCTGCCTGCTGCTGGGACTGTACGCCTTCCAGATGCTGCCCGTCAATTGGGCGGGCGTGGGGCTGCTGGCCGCGGGCGCGGCCATGATGATCGCCGAGGCCTTCCTGCCCAGCTTCGGCGTGCTGGGGGTGGGCGGCATCGTGGCCTTCGTGCTCGGCGGCCTGCTGCTGATCGACACCGACATACCCGGCTACGGCTTGACGCTGCCGTTCCTGGCCGGGGTCGCGCTCACCGGCTTGGGCATGATCCTGGCCACCGGCTGGCTCGCGGCGCGCGTCAGGCGGCAGCGCGTCGTCAGCGGCGAAGAGCAGATGCCCGGCCTGCCGGGCGTCGTGACCGCCGTGGGGGAGGGCACGATATATGCCGAGGTCCGCGGCGAAAACTGGCGCGTCGCCTGCGCCCAGCCTCTGCGGGTCGGGGACCGGATCCGGGTCCTGGCCATCGACGGCCTGCTCTTGACGGTCGAGCGGGTGTCCGGCCCGGGCGGGGCCGCCGCCGGGCAATATTCAAAAGGGGATACGCATGTACTATAGCTTCAACATCGGCCTGAGCGCCGTCGTCATCATCCTGCTTTTCGTGGTCTTCAACGCGATCAAGATCCTGCGCGAATACCAGCGCGGGGTGGTGTTCACGCTGGGCCGGTTCACCAGCGTGAAGGGGCCGGGGCTGGTCTTCGTGGTGCCCGTGCTGCAGCAGATGGTGCGCGTGGATTTGCGCGTGGTGACCATGGACGTCCCCAGCCAGGACGTGATTTCACGCGACAACGTGTCGGTCAAGGTGAACGCCGTCATTTATTTTCGCGTCGTGGCGCCCGAGAAGGCCATCATACAGGTGGAGCGCTATCTCGAAGCCACCAGCCAGCTCGCCCAGACCACGCTGCGCGCCGTGCTGGGCAAGCACGAACTCGATGAAATGCTCTCGGAGCGCGAAAAGCTCAATATCGATGTGCAGACCATCCTGGACGCGCAGACCGATTCCTGGGGCATCAAGGTCACCAATGTCGAGATCAAGCACATCGACCTGAACGAAAGCATGGTCCGCGCCATCGCCCGCCAGGCCGAGGCGGAGCGCGAGCGGCGCGCCAAGGTCATCCACGCCGAAGGCGAGAAACAGGCGGCCCAGTCCCTGATGGAGGCGGCGGAAATACTCGCGTCGCAGCCTCTGGCGATCCAGCTGCGGTATCTGCAGACGCTCACGCAGGTCGCCGGCGACAAGAGCTCGACGCTGGTGTTCCCGGTGCCGGTGGACCTGCTTTCCACCTTTCTCGACAAGAAGCCCGGCGCCTGATGCGGGCGCCGCCGGGTTTGTGGCAGGATGATGTTTTCTTTCTAGGGGATGTGCATGCAATTGGGTATGGTTGGTCTGGGACGCATGGGCGGCAACATGGTGCGGCGGCTGCTGGACCGCGGCATCGAATGCGTGGTGCACGACAGCCACGCCGCCTCGCGCGAGCGGGCGGCCGATATGGGCGCGCGGCCTTGCGCGACGCTGCCGGAGTTGATCGGGACGCTGGCACGGCCGCGCGCCGTCTGGCTGATGGTGCCGGCCGCCGTGGTGGATGCGGTCCTGGCCGAGCTCGTGCCGCTGCTCGATGAAAACGACCTGGTCATCGACGGCGGCAACTCGTCCCACCACGGCGACATCCGCCGGGCGCGCGAACTGGCCGGGCGCGGCCTGCGCTACATGGACGTCGGCACCAGCGGCGGGGTGGCGGGGCTGGAGCGCGGCTATTGCCTGATGGTGGGCGGCGACCGGGCCGATTTCGATCGCCTTGCGCCGGTTTTCGAAGCCCTGGCGCCCGGCGCCGGGGCGGCGCAAGCTACGGCGGGGCGCAGCCGCCTCACCACGGCCGACCGCGGCTACCTGCATTGCGGCCCCCATGGCGCCGGCCATTTCGTGAAGATGATCCACAACGGCATCGAATACGGGATGATGGCGGCCTATGCCGAAGGCCTGAACATCCTGCGCCATGCCGGCATCGGCCGGCACGACCGCGAGCAGGACGCCGAGACGACGCCCTTGCGCCACCCGGAGCACTACCAATACGATTTCGACATCGCCGAAATCACCGAAGTCTGGCGCCGCGGCAGCGTGGTCAGCTCCTGGCTGCTCGACCTGACCGCAAGAGCCTTGCAGGACGACCAGGGCCTGGCGGGCTACAGCGGCCACGTCTCCGATTCGGGCGAAGGGCGTTGGGCCCTGGCCGCGGCCGTGGACCAGGGCGTGCCCGCGCCCGTGCTCAGCGCGGCCCTGTTCTCGCGCTTCGAATCGCGGGGCAACGCCGATTATGCCAACCGCATTCTGTCGGCCATGCGGCATCAGTTCGGCGGCCATGTGGAAAAGAAGAAGGGAGGGCCCTCGACTTGACGGAAGCGACGCCCGCGCGCTCCGACGCCCTGGTGCTTTTCGGCATGACGGGCGACCTGGCGCACAAGAAGATATTCCCGGCCTTGTACGCCATGGCGCGCGGCGGCGCGCTGGACGTGCCCGTGGTCGGCGTGGCCTCGTCCGAAATGGATCGCGCCCAGCTGAAGGAACGCATCATCGACAGCCTGGAGCGGTCCGGCGCCCCGCCGGACCAGGAAGCGCTGGAAAAACTGCTGCGGCTGGTCAGCTACGTGAACGGCGATTACCGGCAGGCCGCCACCTTCCAGCGCCTGAAACAGGCCCTGGGCGCCAGCGTCCGGCCCGCGCATTACCTGGCCATTCCCCCGGCGCTGTTCGAAACCGTGATCAAGGGGCTGGACGCTTCCGGCCTGGCCCGGGACGCCCGCGTGATCGTGGAAAAGCCCTTCGGTCGCGACCTCGAATCGGCGCGCGAGCTGAACCACCTGGCATGCTCGGTGTTTCCCGAGGAAGCCATCTTCCGGATCGATCACTTCCTGGGCAAGGAGGCGATCATGAACATCCTGTATTTCCGCTTCGCCAACTCCTTTCTGGAACCGATCTGGAACCGCAATTATGTGGAAAGCGTGCAGATCACCCTGGCCGAATCCTTCGGCGTCGGCAACCGCGGCGCTTTCTATGAAAGCGCGGGCTGCTTGCGCGACGTGGTGCAGAACCATCTGTTCCAGATACTCGCGCTGCTCGCAATGGAGCCACCCGCCTACCGCGGCTATGCCGCCGTGCATGCCGAGAAGGCCAAGGTGTTTCATGCGATGCGGCCCGTGCAGGCGCACGACCTGGTGCGCGGCCAATACGAAGGCTACCGCAATGCGCCGCACGTCGCGCCCGACTCGGACGTGGAAACCTTCTGCGCGCTGCGGCTTTATGTCGACTCATGGCGCTGGGCCGGCGTTCCCTGGTTCCTGCGCTCGGGCAAATGCCTGGCCGGCGATTTCGCCGAGATCATCGTGCAGCTGAAAGCGCCGCCGCAGCCCTTGTTCGCGGACGCGCAATCCGACGCCGAGCGGTCCAATTACGTGCGCCTGCGCCTGTCCCCGCGTTCCGCCCTGGCGCTGGCGGCGCGCGTCAAGCGCCCGGGCAAGGAGTTCGTGGGCGAGCAGTTCGAATTGTCCCTGCTCGACGCCGACGCCGGCCAGGAGTCGCCCTATGCGCGCTTGCTGGCGGACGCCATCGCCGGCGACCGCGCGCTGTTCGCCGGCGAAGCGGCCATCGAAGCGGCCTGGGCCGTTCTGGGCAGGGTGCTGGACCAGCATCCCAAAGTGCTGCCCTATGCGCCGGGAAGCTGGGGGCCGGCCAAGGCCGACGAACTCATCGCCTCCTATGGCGGCTGGCATAATCCCGCCGCGGCGCAAGAATGAATGGAGCACATGCCATGATTTTCTCCAGGGCTTTCAATAGGCATGCGGCGGGGTCCTCGATGCGGGCGGCCGTCGCCGGACTGGGCCTGCTGGCCTGCCTGGCGGCCTGGGCGCCGGCCAAGGTCCACGCCCGCGCGGCGGCGGCGCCGCAGCCGGCCGACCGGGTCGAAGTCAAGGAAATCGCCGGGAATCTGCAACACCCCTGGGCCCTGGCTTTTCTGCCCGATGGGCGGGGCATGCTGATCACCGAAAGGCCGGGCGCGCTTCGCAGGCTGGGCCCGGACGGCAAGCTGTCGGAACCCATCCGGGGCGTGCCCAAGGTTTTCGCGCGCGGGCAGGGCGGCCTGCTCGATGTCGCCCTGGCGCCCGATTTCCGCAGCAGCCGCCGGGTCTATCTGACCTATGCGGAAGAGGGCGACGGCGGCCGCGCGGGCACCGCCGCGGGCTATGGCGTGCTGTCCGACGACGCCCGCGAATTGCGCGATTTCAAAGTCATATTCCGGCAGGCGCCCAAGCTGTCGTCGGGCCACCATTTCGGCTCCCGGCTGGTGTTCGACCGCCAGGGCCATTTGTTCATCGCCCTGGGCGAGAACAACCAGCGCCCCACCGCCCAGGACCTGGACAAGCACCAGGGCAAGATCGTGCGCCTGCTTCCGGACGGCGCCGTGCCGCCGGACAATCCCTTCGTCGGGCGCGCCGGCGCGCGGCCGGAAATCTGGTCGTACGGGCACCGCAACCAGCAGGGCGCGGCGCTCAATCCCTGGACCGGGCGGCTCTGGACCCACGAGCACGGCCCCCGGGGCGGCGACGAAATCAACATTCCCCTGGCGGGCCGGAACTATGGCTGGCCGAAGGCAACCCATGGGGTGAATTATTCGGGCTTCGGCATTCCGGAGGCAGAAGGCGCGGAAGCCGCGGGCATGGAGCCGCCCATCTATTACTGGAAAGTGTCGCCGGCGATCTCCGGCATGGCCTTCTACGATGCCGACCGGTTTCCGGCATGGAGGCATTCTTTGTTCATCGGCGCGCTGAAGGACCAGGAGCTGATACGGCTGACCCTGGACGGCGACACGATAAGCGGCGAGCAGCGCCTGCTGGGGAATCTGCGCGAACGCATACGCGATGTGCGGGTGGGGCCCGATGGCTATGTATACGTGCTGACCGATGCCCCGAAGGGCAGGCTGCTGCGGGTGGGCCTGCCGGAATAGCAGGCCGGGCGGGGCTTATTTGACCAGGGTGACGGGGATGTCGACCAGGCTGAGCACTTTGGTGGCAATGGAGCCCAGCACCATGCCGGTCACGCTGCCCAGGCCGCGCGTACCCATGATGATCAGGTCGCAGCCGTGATCCTTGGCGTATTTGGCGATGGTGGGCGCCACCGGCCCCACTTGGACCGAGTCCTCATAGCTGATGCCGGCTTCATCGAGCACGGTTTTTGCTGGGAGCAGGGCGTTGCGGCCTTCGTCCTGGTAGTAGTCGTTGATGGCTTCCGCTGAGAAAAACCGTTTTACGTTGCCTGAAACAATGGGAGGATGCACCGTGATGATATGCAGCTTGGTGTCTCCGAGCTCCTTCATTGCCTGAATGGCGGCCTTGACTGCGCGTACGGAAGAATCGGAGCCGTCTACGGGAACTAGGATGTTTCTCATTAAAGCCTCTTTAATGGGTTGCGATTGATATTCACGGCGGCCCCCCTTGCGTTTGGCGCGAGCCGGACGGCAGCCTTATATTAGATTAGAAGCTACAGTATACGGCGTACTGAGCAAAATCAAGAGTGCGTCGCTATCGTATCAGGCTTTGAATCCATCCCTTTTATCGCAGCGATTTGTCAGGAGGAATATGGCATCCCGAATCGAAGACTATGCATTGCTGGGCAACTGCCGCACCGCGGCGCTGGTGTCCAAGGAAGGCGCCATAGACTGGCTGTGCTTCCCGCGTTTCGATGCGCCGGCCTGTTTTGCCGCCTTGCTGGGCACGCCGGAAAACGGCCGGTGGCAGATAGCGCCGACGGCGCCCGTGCGGCGCGTATCGCGCCAGTACCTGGACGGCACCATGATCCTGGAAACCACGTTCACCACCGACGAGGGCGAGGCCAAGCTGATCGACTTCATGCCGTCCACGTTCCGCCATTCCAGCGTCGTGCGCATCGTGGTGGGCGTCAGAGGCCGCGTCGCCTTCAATATGGACCTGGTCATCCGCTTCGATTACGGCCGCACCGTTCCATGGGTCGAGCGCCACGATCCGCTTACGCTCACGGCGGTGGCGGGGCCGGACATGCTGGTGCTGCGCACCCACACGCCCATCAAGGCGCGGGCCCTGCATTCCACCGCCCGCTTCAGCGTCGGCGCGGGCGAGCGCAGGTCGTTCACCCTGACGCACCAGCCGTCGCACGAGCCCGTCGCCGAAGGCTTCGATCCCGAGGCGTCGCTGGCCAAGACCCGCTATTTCTGGCATGAATTCTCCAGCCGCTGCCCGGACGTCGGGCCCATGTCCGCCCTGGTCAAGCGCTCGCTGATCACTCTGAAGGCGCTGACCTATCTGCCCACGGGCGGCATCGTGGCCGCGGCCACCACGTCGCTGCCGGAACAGATCGGCGGGCAACGCAACTGGGACTACCGGTATTGCTGGCTGCGCGACGCCACCATGACCCTGCTGGCCTTCATGAACATGGGATACTTCGAGGAAGCCAGCGCCTGGCGCGACTGGCTGACCCGTTCGGTGGCGGGCAGCCCCGATCAGATGCAGATCATGTATGGCCTGGGCGGCGAGCGCCGCCTGCATGAATACGAATTGCCGTGGCTCTGCGGCTACGAGGATTCCCAGCCCGTGCGCATCGGCAACGCCGCCGCCACCCAGACCCAGCTCGACGTGTTCGGCGAGGTCGCCGACGCCATGGCCCAGGCCATCAAAGGGCATCTGCCCAGGCATCCACGCATCGAAGCCATCGCCGAAGTCATCGTGCCTTTCCTTGAGAAGGCCTGGCGCAATCCGGACGAGGGCATCTGGGAGATCCGGGCGGCCCAGCGGCACTTCACGCACTCCAAAGTCATGTCTTGGGTCGCGTTCGACCGCATCGCCCACGTGGCGGGCGCGATGGAGAACGGCCAGGAATTCGCCCGCAACTGCCGCCGCATCGCCGACGAAATACATGAAGAAGTCTGCCGTCGCGGCTTCAATGCCGACATGAACAGTTTCGTGCAGTCCTACGATTCCACGCTGCTGGACGCCAGCCTGCTGCAGATCCCGCTGACGGGCTTCCTGCCGGCCGACGATCCGCGGGTGGCGGGAACGGTGGCGGCGATCGAAAAGCGGCTGATGCGCGACGGCTTCCTGCTGCGCTATGAGACCGAGCACGGCGTCGACGGCCTGCCGCCCGGCGAGGGTACCTTCCTGGTGTGTTCGTTCTGGCTGGCCGACGTCTACGTGCTGTTGGGCCGCGACGAAGACGCCCGCGAGCTGTTCACCCGCCTGGCGGGCCTATGCAATGACGTGGGCCTGCTTGCGGAGCAGTACGATCCCTTGCACAAGCGCATGCTGGGGAATTTCCCGCAGGCGTTCAGCCATGTGGGCATCATCAATACCGCATTAAACTTGCATCGTGTGCAGGCGCCGGCACAGGAAAGGGCGCATGCTTGAAAATTGTAGTGGAATCATGAAGAAGCTGGATCGAGTCGATGAGGTTGAAACGATACGCGCCCGGGTGACGGGCCGTGTGCAGGGCGTGGGTTTCCGGGCGGCGGCGGTCCGGCAGGCGCACCTGCTGGGGGTGACGGGCTGGGTGCGGAACGACCCGAACGGCTCGGTGGAGGTCCTGCTGCAAGGCGGGCATGACCGCGTGGACCGCATGCTGTCCTGGCTGCATGTGGGCCCGCCCGGGGCGAGGGTCGCGGAAGTGGCGCATGCGACCGAGCAGACCGAGAGGCGCTACGACCGGTTCGAGCGGATTTGAGGCCGCCGCGGCCGCAAGCCCGAACGGCGGGCGGGCGCGGCGGTCACGCGTGTTTTCTTACCCAGGCCGCGTACTGATTCATCCAGCCCTGCAGAAAACCCTTGCTGCCCTCGTTCAGGTTCCCGTCCGCATCGTACAGCGCGTCATTCGAATGGATGAACGCCTCCGGCTGCCCCATCGTCGGCATGTTCAGATACGCCAGCACATTGCGCAAATGCTGCTGCGCCAAAGCGGAGCCGATCGACCCGATCGACGTGCCGATGACGCCCGCCGGCTTGCCCGCCCAGGCGCTCTGGCCATAAGGACGCGACGCATGATCGATGGCGTTCTTCAGCACTCCCGGTATGGAACGGTTGTATTCCGCGGTGACGAAGACCACCCCTTGCGACGCGCTGATCTCGGCCTTCAGCCGCTTGACGCTGGGGGCCTGGTCGCCGTCGTCGTCCTGGTTGTACAAGGGCAGGTCGCCGATTTCCACGTACTTGAAGGAAAATTCGGGCGGCCCGAGCTTGACGAGCGCCTGGGCGAGCTTGCGATTGAGGGAATCCTTTCTGAGACTGCCGACGACCACGGCGATTTGGTACTGGCTCATGAACGTGCTCCTGCAAAGTGAATCGACGGTTCGAGCATAGGCGCGGCGTCAAGCCGCGTCAACCGGCGGGGCGCGGGCAAGCGGCTGTGGATTCAGCGCGCGCGCCGGGTGGACAGCGCGCGCGACCACATGCCTTCCCCGCAGCGCGGGCATTTCAATTGCCCGCGCTCGGGGATTTCTTCGACGTTGCCGCAATTGATGCAGGCATGCAGCCCCGCGCAGGGCGTGGTCTCGTAAGCCGGCCTGTGTTCGGGTGGAAGCACCGAGAGGCCGGGCCTGAGGTCGTCGTCCTCATAGAAATAAAGGCTGATGTTGCCGTCGACCTCGATGACCGCCAGCCTGACCTGGCCCAGGTGCTCCACGCTCTGCTGCCGCAATTCCATCAGGAACTCGTCTTCGGACACATTCAGCCGGCGCATGTTCTCGATTTCGTAGAGGCCTTCGCGGATGAAGGTGACCGGCTCGCCTTCCATCCAGTAGCTGAAACGGACGCTGCGCGACATGAAGAACGTGGTCAGCCGGTACATGACCAGCAGCACGGAGAAGATCATGAAGACCGGCAGCAGGGGCACGTCGCCGTAAAGGGTGACGTCGCCGGCGGCCGAGCCCAGCGTGAGAATGACGACGACTTCGAAGAGCGACAGCTGCTTGATGCCCCGGCGCCCGGATATCTTCAGGAACGCGAACACCAGGACATAGGCCACGGCGGCCCGGAAAGCGACTTCCCCCAGAAAGGTCCAGGGGAATTTGTCCAGCAGCATGCGCTGCCAGTCGAAGGCGTTCATGCTGGCAGCAGCCGGATCTGCGTCGGTTCCAGGCCCACGGACACGGCGGCTCCGGGTTCGTACAGCGTGATGCCGGCAAAATGCGCCTGGTCCGCGGTGAGCGTCTGCTGCCCGACCTGGACGGCGTAGCGCGTGAACTCGCCCAGGAATTCACTGTGCCGGACGATGCCGGGCAGCCAGATGAAGCGCTTGGTCTGGCGCTCGGGCAGCTCTTCGAGCTGGACGGTGTGCGGGCGGAAGCTGACGGCGAGCCTGTCGTTGATGGCGGCGTTGGTCTGCAGGGGCAGGGCGATCTCGCCCACGCCCGCGACTTCCATCGCCACTATTCTGTCGCTTTGGCCCCGGACCTGGCCCTCCAGCACGTTCATGGTGCCGACGAAGTTCGCGACGAAGCGATTGCACGGGAAATCATAGAGCTCGGACGGCCTGCCCACCTGCTGCACGACGCCCTGGTCCAGGACGGCCATGCGGTCGGCGGTCGTCATGGCTTCTTCCTGATCGTGGGTGACGAAAATGGTGGTGATGCCCAGGCGTCTTTGCAGCGACAGCAGTTCCTGGCGCATCTGCACGCGCAGGTTCTTGTCCAGGTTGGACAGCGGTTCGTCCAGCAGCAGGACTTGCGGCTCGATCACGATGGTGCGCGCCAGCGCGACCCGCTGCTGCTGGCCGCCGGACAGCTCGTTGGGCCTTCTTTTCGCATAGTCGGACAGCCCCACCAGGGCCAGCACGGAAGCGACGCGCTCCTTGATTTCGGCGGAAGGCAGGCGCCGTTCGACCAGGCCGAAGGCGACGTTGTCCCAGACCGTCATGTGGGGCCAGAGCGCATAGCTCTGGAAGACCATGCCGATGTTGCGCTTGTGGGCGGGCACCGCGCTGATGTCCCGGCCGTCGACCAGCAGGCGGCCCGCATTGTGCCGGTTGAAGCCGGCGATGAGCCGCAGCAAGGTGGACTTGCCCGAGCCCGAGGGCCCGAGCAGGGCGAAGAACTCGCCCGGCTCGATGCGAAGATTGATGTCCTTGAGGACCTCGGTGGCGCCATAAGACAGCCGTATGTTCTGGCATTCGACACTGACTTTCTTCATGGGGATTCCTTCAGGGCATGTTTGCGTTCACCGGCGCCAGCCCGCGCGCCGGGCGCTGGCGGGCCGAGGCGCGTTCAACGATGAGATGCGATGCATAAGTGCCCACGGCGACCGCGACGACGGCGAGCACCCCCAGGGCGGCGCCCGGCCCGCGGCCGGACGCGCTTTGCATGTACAGATAGATGCCGTAGCTCATGGGCGCGTCGCTGTCGCGCGTGACCAGCATGATGGTGGCCGAGAGCTCGACCGCCGCGGTGATGAAGCTGGTGACGAAGCCGGCCAGCATGCCGCCCGCCATGAGCGGTATGACGACGCGCCGGATGGTGCTGTAGCGGCCGGCGCCCACGGAGGCGGCCGCTTCTTCGAGCGAAAGATTGATCTGCTGCAGCGCCGCCACGCAGGAGCGCAGCGCATAGGGCAGGCGCCTGACGGAATAGGCGATCATGATGAGTATCCAGGTTCCCGTCAGGGCGGTGCCCGTGCCGGGGATCTCGATGCCGCGGAAGGTGCGCATGAAGCCGATGGCGAGCACGATGCCCGGCACGGCCAGGGCGGCCGAGGCGATCCAGTCCAGCCATTGCCGGCCGGGCAGGCGGGTGCGCAGCATGAGATAGGCGATGGCGGTGCCCAGGATGACGTCGATGCCGGCCGCCAGGCCGCAGTACAGCAGCGTGTTGCCGATCATGCCGGGGGAGTCCTGGAAGATCGTGGCGTAGTGCTCGAGCGTATAGCCGTCGGGCAGCGGAGCATAGCTCCAGACCGTTGCCAGCGACAGCAGCAGCACGCCGATGTGCGGCGACAGCACGAGCAGCAGCACCAGCAGTATCCAGGCATAGGCCAGTATGGTCTGCAGCCCGGTGAGTTCGCGCTGCTGCAGCGAGCCGCCGCCCTTCTGCAGCGTGGAGTAATCCTTGCCCTTCAGGGCCTTGGCCGAGAGCCACAGCGCGAGTATGGAAAAGCCGATCATGATCACGCTGATGACGTAGCCCAGCGGGTCGTCCAGGCCGACCTGGGTGATGCGCAGGTACGCCTGCGGCGCCAGCATGTTGGTCACGCCCAGCACCAGGGGCGTTCCCAGGTCGTCGAACACCTTCACGAAGACCAGCGAGGCGCCGGCGACGTAGCCGGGCAGGCCCAGCGGAAAGATGACGCGCCGGAACAGCCGCCAGCCCTTGGCGCCGAGGTTCACCGCGGCTTCTTCCATGGCGCCGTCGATGTTGCGCAGCGCCACGGTCAGATTGAGCAGGATGAAGGGAAAATAATGCAGGGACTCGACGAAGATGATGCCGTTGAGCCCGTCCATGATGGGCAGGGTGACGCCCAGCCATTCATCGAGCAGCAGGTTGAGGCTGCCCGAGCGGCCGAAGATCAGCTGCAGCGCGACCGCGCCCACGAAGGGCGGCATGATCAGCGGCAGCACGCCCAGGGTCTGGATGATGAGCGCCCCGCGGAACCTGAAGCGGATGGTCAGGTAGGCGAGCGGAACGGCGATGATGGACGCCCAGAACGTGGAGGCCAGGGCGACGTACAGGCTGTTGAAGAAGGAGTCCTTCAGGAGCGTCTGGTGAAAGAAGGCCCCGAAGTGCCCGAAGGTGAAGCTGCCGTCGGCGTTGACGAAGGCGCTGTAGAACACGCTGCCGACGGGTACGACCAGAAACAGGACCAGGAAGGCCAGCACCAGCATTGCTGCGAGCGCCAGGCCTGGAGAAAAGCGGAGCTGACCATCTTGGTTGTTGCGCATGCGGCGGGATCCCGTCTATTTCGTGGCGGCCTGTTGTGCCAGAGCGGCCGCCTTGCCGTAGTTCTCGCCGGCCTGCCGGTTCCAGTCGCCCTGGAGCTTGGACAGCTTCTGGCTGATCTCGGCGTCTTTCTTGTTGCCCGCGAACACGGCGACGAGTTCCGGGTCGGAGACCTGCTTGGCGTCCAGAACCGGACTCCAGGCCAGCTTCTTGGCCTCGTCCAGCAGTTTGGCGGCTTCGCCGCTTGGCTTGGCGCCCAGCTTTTGCGTCGCGTCGTGGATGGCCTTGGTGGCCTGCTGCAGCTCTTTCAGGCGGAAGGTGATGGTCTGGTCGAAAAGCGACTGCACGATGTAGTAGCGGCTTTGCGACAGGTTGACGTCGAACTGCACCTTGCTGCGCTTGGCGATGGCGCCCGGGTCGGGATAGCCTTCGGGGATGTTGCTCAGGTCGGCGTAGGGCAGGACCGGCAGCCGCGAAATCTGGGGCTGCAGCAGGATTTCCTGGCCGGCCTTGCTGAGGGCGAACTGGATGAACTTCTTGCCTTCGGCGGGGTTGGACGAGCCCGCGATGAGCGCGATGTTGGCCGGCACGATGGAGGTTTCCTCGGGATAGACGAATTCCACGGGGAATTTCGAGTACTTGCTGGACAGCCCGAAGAAGTCGATCACGGGCCCTGCGCCGAACTGGCCGTTGTTGACGCCGTCGGGCACGCCGAAAGAGCGCTCCGTGACGGCGGCGCTGTTGCCCGCCATGCGCAGCATGGTGTTCCAGCCTTTTTCCCAGCCTTCGCCCTGAAGTATGGTTTCGACCGTCAGGTGCATGGTGCCGGAGCGCGAAGGCGACGTGATGCCGACGTTGCCGAACCATTGGGGCTCGAGCAGATCGGCCCAGGTGGTGGGCTCGGGCAGCTTCTTGGCCTTGAGCAGGCGCGTGTTGTACATGATGCCGTAGCCCGCCAGCGCCTGGCCCATGAACATGCCGTTGGGGTCGTTGATGGGGAAGCTGCCGATCTTGTCGGGGACGTTGGGGTTGGCGACGTCGGTGGCGCTTTCCAGCAGCTTGTCGTTGGCCAGGACCTCGAAGGCGTCCGGGGCGCTGGCCCAGAAGACTTCGGGCCGCTTGCCGGCAGGCGTTTCCTTCACGTAGGCGATGCCCGACACCGTGTTCTTGTTCAGGATTTCGAGCTTGATGTCGGGATGCGCTTTTTCGAACGCCGTCTTGTAGGCCTGGGTGAGTTCCTTGGGAAAGGACGTGATGACGGTCACCGTCCCGGCCAGCGCGGGCGCAGCCGCCGCAAGCGTCAGTGCCGCCAGCAGCGGCCTCAGTTTCATCAGGTTCATGTTCGTCTCCGGTTGTCGCCTTGCGTGGCTTGTGTTAGACATGCAACAGTCGGCGTCAAGTCTAATGAAAAAACCTCGACGCGCCAATCGACAAAGGAATGCGCGCGAAATAATCCGGGTTAATACTAGGGCTTTTATTTTCTTGAAAATTACGATGGATCAGGTTTGAGATTTTCGCTTACTATTCGTGACAATGCATAGTGCAGCCACGCTTACAGACGAATTATGGCGAAAAGAACAGATGGGTGCTTTTTCCGTGACTAAGTTTTTTTCCGCCGTTCGTTATGGCGGCGGCTTCCGCCTGATTGCGGCCCTGGCGCTCGCCCTGGCGCCCGTTCTGTGGCTGTCGGTCAGCCCGCAGCATGCCTGGCCGGTCGTGCCGGAAACCTATCTTCCCATCCATACGGCGATGGAGGTCTTTTCCGTCGTCGTGTCCGCCATGATCTTCGCCATGGGCTGGCACAGCTTCGAGCACCGCACGCCGGCCGCCGTGGCGGTCCTGTCCACGGGCTTCCTCATGGTCGGCCTGCTGGACATCGGGCACTTGCTGTCCTTTCCGGGCATGCCCGACTTCGTCACCCCGAGCTCCGTCGAGAAAGGCATAGAGTTCTGGCTGGCGGCCCGGTTCATCAGCGCCGCCGCCATACTGGCGGTGGCCGCCATGCCGTGGTCGTGGATCTGTCCGCCGTCGATGCGCTACGCAAGCCTGGCGCTGGGCATGGGGCTCGTCGGCCTGGTGTTCTGGGTGATACTGTTCCACCCTTCGTACATCCCGGACACTCACATTGAAGGGCGGGGGCTCACCCCCCTGAAGATCGCCGCGGAATATCTGGTGATCGGCATGTATCTCCTGGCTGCCTTCCTGCTCCTGCCGCGCGCCTCCAACGAAGGCGACCAGCGCCGGGGCGGCTATCTGGCGATCGCGGCGGTCATCCTGGCCCTGGGCGAATTGTGCTTCACCATGTATTTCGAGGCCCAGGACCTGGCCAATCTGCTCGGGCATGTGTACAAAGTGGTGGGCTGCGTGTATTTGTACCGCGCAATATTCGTGTCGGGCGTGAACGAACCCTATCAGCGCCTGCAGCGCTCGCGCGAGCAGCTGCGGCAAAGCGAAAGCAAGTTCAGGGACTTGATGGAATTCGCGCCCGACGCCATTTTCCTGATCGACCAGGCGGGCAGGATGCAGGTCGTCAATGCGCGCGCCGAATCGCTGTTCGGCTTTGCGCGCGGGCGGGCGCTGGGCTCGCCCGTCAGCCAGTTCATACCCTCCTGGCCGCAATGCCCGCTCGACAGCGACGTGCTGTGCCGGAATTCCAGCGGCCAGATCTTCCATGCGGAAATCAGCAGGGGCGTGCTGGAAGCCGACGGCGGCGCGCTCACGATGGCGATCGTGCGCGACCTCACCGAACGCCGCAAGCTGGAAAGCGCGCTGGTGGACCAGCTCAGCCACGACGCCATGACGGGGCTGCCCAACCGCTCCCTGATCCTGTCCAAGCTGGCCGAGGCCATGCTGCGTTCCCGCCTGAGCCGGCACATGGTGGCGGTGCTCTTCCTGGACCTGGACTTCTTCAAGAAGGTCAACGACACCTTCGGGCATGCGCAAGGAGACGAGGTCCTGCACGAAACGGTCAGGCGCATCAAGTCGCAGCTCACCGACGATGAACTCGTCGCGCGCCAGAGCGGCGACGAGTTCATCGTCGTCCAGAGCGCGGTCAAGGACATCTCCGAGGTTTCCGAGCTGGCTGAAAGGCTGCTCAAGATCATGCGCGTGCCGTTCAGCATCCAGGGGCACGACGTCTTCCTGAGCGTCAGCATAGGCATCGCGGTCTATCAGAACGACGAGACCTCGGAAGAAGGCCTGCTGCACAAGGCCCATCTGGCCTTGACCAACGTGAAGAGCGATGCGCGCAACAACTACCGCTATCACGCGCCCGACATGGAGCGCGGCCTGAAGGAAAAAGTGGCCATCGAAGGCCTGTTGCGCCAGGCGATCGACAAGAACGAACTGCTGCTGCATTACCAGCCGCGCATCTGCATGCGCACGGGGGTGTTGAAGGGCGTCGAGGCGCTGGTGCGCTGGCAGCAACCCAAGCTGGGCATGATACCGCCCGGGGAATTCATCCCGGTCGCCGAGGAAAGCGGCCTGATCGACTCCATCGGGACCTGGGTCTTGCAGGAAGCCTGCGCCCAGGCGGTGGCCTGGCGCGAGCAGGGGCTGGGGAAACTGCGCGTGGCGGTGAACTTGTCGCCGCGCCAGTTCCACTATGCGAATCTGGTGGCGCAGGTGCAGGGCATTCTGGCGCAAGCGGGCCTGGAGCCCGACCACCTGGAAATCGAGATCACGGAAAGCGCGGTGATGAAGGACACGGAATCCGCCATCAACACCCTGCATCTGCTGAAGGAGCTCGGCGTCGTCGTGTCGGTCGACGACTTCGGCACGGGCTATTCCTCGCTCAGCTATCTGAAGCTGTTCCCCATCGACATCCTCAAGATCGACCAATCCTTCGTCAGGGACATGCTGGACAATCCCAGCGACGCCGCGATCGCCAAGGCCATCATCGCCCTGGGCCAGAGCCTGCGGCTCACGGTCGTGGCGGAAGGGGTCGAGACCCGCGGCCAGGCCCAGTCATTGAAGGCCCTGGGCTGCGACGAAATGCAGGGCTATTACTTCAGCCGCCCGGTCCCGGCCGCGCAGATCATCGAAATCGCGCAGCGGCACAGCCCCGCGCGCGCCGGGGAATGGGTGGACGAGATCAGCCAGACCGCGCCGGACTGAAACCCGGCCGGCGCAACGGCGCCCGGTGCTCGCCGCATGGCGCGCGCCATGCGCCGGGGCCGGGGCGGAGCAGGGCAAGATTCGCGGCGCGCTCCATGGGTCCGGCCTGCTGTATCGGACAGCTTTGTTCATGAAAGTTTATTTTTCGTGATAAAAATCATGGTACATTGCCAAACACATAATCTGTTACGTTTTTGCAGCCACGACAAAGCAGTCAGCAGGGCGGCAAGACGCACTCTCATGCGGTGTTTGTTCGAGTTCGTCTGGGTGGCCGCGCCATCAACTGGAGAATACTTTGAACAAGACCCTTCCAGCTTTGTTTGCGACAGGCCTCGCCGCAATCACTCTCAGCGCCTGCGACGGCAGCAGCGGCGTCGCTTCCAGCGACGGGCCCGGCAAGCCGAACATACTGTTCGTGATCATGGACGACGTGGGCATAGACCAGATGGCGTCCTTCGGCTATGGCGGGGCGGTGGCGCCCAAGATGCCCAATATGGACGCGGTCGCCACCGCGGGCATACGGTTCCGCAATACCTGGTCCATGCCCGAGTGCTCGCCCGGGCGCGCCGCCTTCTTCCTGGGCCGCTACCCCATGCGCACCCATATCTTCCAGGCCATCGGGCCCAACGACCTCGCCAATTCCCAGGTCTCGCCGTATGAAATGACGGCGCCCAAGGTGCTGAAGCGGGCCGGCTACGAAAGCGCGATGTTCGGCAAGTTCCACCTTGCCGGGCCCGAAAACAACGAGGCGGGCAATGCCACGCCCAGCGTGCTCGGCTGGGACTATTTCTACGGCTGGGTGGGCGGGCTGCCCGGTTCGGTCGACGCCACCGCGGGCGGCGCCGCATCCAGCGAAATCTACTCCTGCGGCTTCGTGCCCGGCAAGCTGGCTGGCGGCGCGGACACCGGCGCCTGCCACCAGCCCGACGGCCGCTGCTCCGTCATCACCGGCAATGCGCGCACGCAGGACTCGCCGGGGCTGCAATGCCTGGACTCGGGCGGCATTTTCGTGCCGAACCAGACTTGCGGGCCGCGGCCGTCCACGCTCGACTTCACGCGCTTGAACGGCTATTACGTCTCGCCCCTGGTCATCATCGACAAAGGCAAGGTGGAAGAAGTGCCGCCCACCGACGCGCGCGCCCGGGGCTATCGCACCCGCATCGAGACCGATGCGGCCATAGACTGGATCAACACCCGCGCTCCCGGCAAGCCTTGGATGGCGACGGTCAGCTACACCGCCGCGCATACGCCTTGGCAACAGCCGCCGCGCGACCTGCTTTCGGCCTCCGGCCCCGTTTCCGACGGCCTGGACTGCAAGGGCTCGGCGGCCGGGCGGCTCATACAAGACAAGATGACCGAGGCGATGGATACCGAATTCGGGCGGCTGCTGGTCGAAACCGGCCTGGCGCGCCGCGGAGACGGCGGCAAGCTGGTCTACGACCCCAAGGCCACGAACACCGTCATCGTCATCATGGGCGACAACGGCTCGCTGGGCACGGCGGTCAAGCAGCCTTTCATCCCGGGGCAGGCCAAGGGCACCGCCTACCAGACCGGCGTCTGGGATCCGCTCATCATCGCGGGCCCGCAGGTGGCGCAGCCGGGCCGCGAAGTCGGGCACATGGTCAACGCCGTGGACCTCTTCCAGCTGTTCGGCGAGCTCGCGGGCCTGGACGTGCACAAGGAGGTCCCCGGCACGGTCGATTCGGTCGGCGTCCTGCCTTACCTGAAGGATCCGGCGCAACCCAGCCTGCGCAGCATCAACTTCACGATGGGCGGGCTCAACCAGCAGGCCAACGGCGCGCGGAACGGGCCTTGCGTGATCAGCGGCAGCTGCACGCACATTCCGACCTCCAAGAGCGTATGCGAAGACAATCAAGGCGTCTGGTGGGGGCCGGGCTATACCAGCGATACCGTGGTGAAGAACGGCGGCGCGGGCTACGAGCAGTGCGTGCAGGTCAACCAGGCTCTTTTCAAAGCCGGGCGCGACCTGATCAGCATCATGCCCGAGACCTCGGCCGCCATCCGCGACGAGCGCTACAAGCTGGTGCGCAACATCACGCCCGCCTACGACACGGCCACGGACAGCTTCGTTTCCACGGTGACCGAAGAGCTCTACGAGGTGAACCAGGCCGCGCCCGTGCCGCTGCTGGATACGCCCGACCGCAACTTGCTGCTCAGTCCCTCCGCCGACACCCAGGCGATCCATGAACGCTTGCAAGCCCAGCTGGACCGCATGCTGGCCTCCGCTCCCGATTGCCCGGGCGACGGCAACATGGACGGCGTGGTCGACGGCAAGGACCTGGACGAATGGGGCCGCATCGCCCATGCCTGGGGTCTGTCCAGCGTCTACGACTTCGTGGTCAACGGCCTGCGGGACGGCCTGACCAACACCGCCGACGCAGGCGTCATCCAGAACAATCTGGGCAAGACCTGCGAGCGTTCCTATGGCATCTATTGAGCCCGGACGGCGCAGGATGCTGGCCGCGGGCGGCGGCGCGCTCGCGCTGCTGGCCGGCGGGGCCGCCTTCGGGTGGCTCAGGCGGCCCGCGCCGCCGCCGGCCGAGCCCGCCGTCATCCTGGGCGACGGAATCGCCACGCCCAAGGGCATGGCCTGGGTCCCGCCCGGCACGTTCCTGATGGGCAGCGACAACCGGCTGGCCCAGCCGAACGAGCGCCCGGCCCACGCGGTCCGCGTGCGCGGCTTCTGGATGGATCTCACCCACGTCACCAACGACCAGTTCGCCGAATTCGTGCGGCAAACCGGCTATGTCACGACCGCGGAAAAAATCCCCGATTGGGAGACCATCCGGGTACAGCTGCCTCCCGGCGTTCCGAAGCCGCCGGACGGCGTGCTGGTGCCCGGCGCCATGGTCTTCGTCGGCACCAAGGGTCCGGTCGACCTGGCCGACTATACCCAATGGTGGCGCTACGTGCCGGGCGCGGACTGGCGGCATCCGCAAGGGCCCGGCAGCTCCATCGCGGGCAAGGGCGACCACCCGGTGGTCCAGGTCAGTCACGAAGATGCCCTGGCTTATGCGAAATGGGCGGGAAAGCGCCTGCCGACCGAGGCCGAATGGGAATACGCGGCGCGCGGCGGCCTGGAGCAGGCCACCTATGCCTGGGGCGACGACGCGATGCCCGAGGGCCGGATGCTGGCCAATTACTGGGACACCCGGCAGCGCAGCTTCCCGGTGGTCAGCCCCCAGGCCGGCGGGGCCGCCGGCACCCTGCCGGCCGGCACCTTCCCGCCCAACGGCTACGGCCTGTACGACATGACCGGCAATGCCTGGCAATGGGTGGCCGACTGGTATCGGGCCGATTACTTCGCCCGCCAGGCCCGCGCCGGCAAAGCCCCGGCCGACGATCCGCAAGGCCCAGCGGAATCCTTCGATCCCTCCGATCCCGGCGTGCCGGCCGGCGCGCCCAAGCGGGTCATCCGGGGCGGCTCCTTTCTTTGCAATGAAAGCTATTGCCTGTCCTACCGGCCCAGCGCCCGGCGCGGCTCCGATCCCTACAGCCCCATGTCCCACGTGGGCTTCCGGCTGGTGCGGGACGGCCCGCCGGTCAACGTATCATCTGGTTGATCTCGATGATGGGCAGCATGACGGCCAGCACGATGAACAGTACGATCCCGCCCATGACCAAGGTCATCAGCGGTTCCAGCAGCGCCGTCATGGCGAGCGCGCGCCGCTCCAGCTCGTTGGACAGCGTGCGCGCCGCGCGTTCCAGCATGGCCGGCAATTCCCCCGTCCGCTCGCCGCTGCCTATCAGGTGGATCAGCAGCGGCGGGAAGGCCTTCTGCGCCTGCAGGGCCGGCGCGAGCGGGCTGCCTTCGCGCACCCGCCGCGCCGCGTCTTCCACCGCCAGGCCCAGCCTGTCGTTGCTCAGCGTGCGGCGCGCGGCGTCCAGCGCGGCCAGCAGGGGGACCCCGCTGCTGGTCAGGATGGCCAGGGTCGAGGCATAGCGGGCGGTGTTCACGCCAAGCACGAAGCGGCCCAGCAAGGGCAGGCGCAGCACGCGCGCGTGCCAGGCCAGGCGGGCGGGCGGGTGGCGCAAATACCAGCGCCAGCCGGCGAACAGCAAGGCGAGCGCCAGGGCCGCAAGCGCGCCCCAGTCGCGCAGGAAGGCGCTGGCGGACAGCATGATGCGCGTCAGCAGGGGCAGGGCCTGCTGGGTCTGGGCGAAGGCGCCCACCACCTGGGGCACGACGTAGCTGAGCAGGAAGATCACGATGGCGATGGCCGTCACGGTCACGATCGCGGGGTAGATGAAGGCCGTCAACACCTTGTTGCGCAGGGCGCCGCGCGACTCGATGTAGTCGGCCAGCTTTTCCATCACCTGGGACAGCTCGCCGGACTGTTCGCCCGCCTCGATCAGCGCCCGGTAGACGGACGGGAAGTCCCGCGGCCGCGCCGCCATGGCGTCGCACAGGCGGTGCCCGGCGCGCACGTCGGCGCGCACCGCCGCCAGCGCGTGGGCCACGTGCCGGCGCTCGGCCTGCTCGAGCGTGGCGCTCAGCGCGGCCTCCAGGGGCAGGCGCAGATC
>NZ_JACCEM010000010.1 GCF_013416525.1 Parapusillimonas granuli | reverse complement strand
GGCTTGGCATGAGCTGCCATGATGCGCTGGTTCCAATTCATCTGAGTATCCATCTGCTTTATCTCCGAAAAGCAGGTGGGGAATTTTCAATGATCCCAACTGGGGATTATTGGATGACCGATGACAACATGCAGTTCCAGCTGCCGGATGATCTTCTGGCCATAGCTGTCGCTCCACTCCTGGATGTTGGCGGTATGGGCGTGCCATTCGCGGCCGACGACTTCGAGGGTGGCCAGCGCGTGGCGCCGCGCTTCGTGCCGCGCCTCTCGTTTCATCTGCCGAGGGTCTTGGCCCAAGCTCAGATGAAGGCGGTGCTGCTCGGCCACGGTGCGGGCGGCAGCCAGTGACATAGTGGGGTAGGGGCCAAGGGTCAGTTTGACGCGGCGGCCAGCGACATCGTAGTAGAGAAATAACCAGCTTTTTGAGCCTCTTGGCTGGACGCGGAGATACAATTTACCCCCATCGGGCAGCATGTATTCCTTTTCTTGCGGCTTTGCCGTCTCCACGGCCTTTGCGGACAGTTTCATAGCCCACCCCCAATAGTTCCTCGGATTTGAGCCGATAGGTTAGGGTACTGCCGTAGGGAACAAAAAGCCCGGGATTCAGCGGAATCCGATGAGACAGTATGGGAGAGGTTTGTGACGCAAGTCCTTGATTTTGCGATGAAAATGGGACTTGGTGAGATCGTGCGAGACAGGCGGATGGTGGCCTGGGGCTCCATCCCAAAAGGGATGTAAACCAGCATAAACATTGAACCTTTTCAAAAGTGGTTGGTGTTCAGGGAACAGTTTAGGGAACAAGGCTGCCAAAGTCCAATCAGGAGTTTTGGGTGGCCAAGTTGGAAGGCAACAAGGAACGCGACGCTGCCAATCATCGAAGACTTCGCGAAATGGGTTGGGACGTGTTGGTGATCTGGGAGTGCGGGCTACGGGATCTGGAGGCGGTGCTACGGCGGATTACCTGTTTTCTGGGCGCGCCCGGCACGTCTCTGGCTACGCCTCTATAGCTTCGCCATGAGGGTAGCTCGCGCTTTCCTTATAGACTATGACATAGCCCGGCAAGACGGTGATTTGCCAGTCTGCTCCCAACGCGATTTTTGCCTGACGAAGCAGCTCGCGAACCGTGTTGGTGGTCGTGGCGAGCGTGATGACGGAAGTCTCTAAATCAGAATGCGGCCTGCGCGAGTTGCCTCCCGCATTCTGGAATCGAACGGTATAGGCGAGCTCATCCTTCATAAACCTCAGCAAGCTCGCAACGGTGACTGGAAATGATTCAAAGCGATGTGTTATCGGCAGTTCCAGGTCAATGGGATAAAGACTGTCAAAGTGATCGTCCTTGAGTCGCGATCTATCACGGTTTCGGCCGGGGTCGTTGGAGCCAAAACCACTCAGATTCCACGACAGGCGATGGTGATGCTCCCGATAGTGCTTGATAAGCAAATTTTCCAGATCCATGGCCGTGAATACATAGACTCTGACCGCCTTGAAGGCCACGGATGCGGGGGTGAGGTTGCAGCGCGATCGTATTTTGCGCACGTGGCGCAATAGCCGCCTTTTCAAACCGGCATCGGCATCCGTCTTGCCAACGTAGACCAGCTCATCCTGGAAAAATAGCTGATAAACACCCTGTGCCTCGGGCACACCTTCTACAGTTTCGTTATTCAGCGCGCCGGGCGTCATCTCCGAAAAGAGCGACACCAGCTGTTCCAGCAGCGCGGAGGGGAGATCGAACTCGAAGTCCTTGAAGTGGCTCACGGGGAATCGGGGCGGCGGCGCGGCGCCGAGTCCATAAAGACATGATCTCGCATCACCGTCCCTCGGCCTCGATGAACTGCCCTGACAGACAGGCGGGAGGTGTTCGCAAATAGGTGTCCGCGTCCTGCGCGATCTGGGCCTGGGTCTCGGGGCGCTCGGCCAGGTTCTGGGCCCAGGCGCGACCCGGATGCAGGACGTCCCAGCGCGGCCGCATGCCGGCGTGCCGACCTTTGCCGGGGTTGTGGTTGCCGAAGCCGTCGATCAGGGAGTTCCAGAGGGGAGTGAAGCGGGCGATGATGAGCGATTCGCCCAGGGGAATCCAGATATCGTCCACCACCAGAAAGCGGCAATGAAAATCCTTGATGTCCAGGTTTTCGGCGACCCTGACGCTGTCGGCGTGCTCCTTCAGGCGCTTGTGCAGCACCTTGCCGGCGGGCAGCTCCAGGCTGGCTCCCATGCGGGCGCCGGCCGGCACCGCCTTGCCGACGTAGATAGGCCAAAGGAATTTACTGTCCCGATTAAATCGCGCCAGGGATTCATAGGCCTCGAAGTCGCCTGTGTAGTAGATGGCGTAAATGCCCGCGCCCTCGAAGGGGGCGACCTCGCCTAGCGGATGCGTTTCCTTGGTGAGCAGCGCCTCGGCGACGCTCGCGCCGAGGTTCTTCTTGTCCAGCGGGTTGAATGGGATGACCTTGGCCGTCACGCACTTATCCTTCTATTGTTTTTCTGTGTTTTTCCGAGGGTTCGCAGCTCGGCCAGCGCCAGTTGTTCCGCCACGCTGGAGGCCACGCGCTGCGCGAGCAGAACCGGCACAGCGTTGCCCAATTGGCGCATGGTTTCCGTCCAGCTGCCATGAAAGCGGAAGCCGTCGGGGAAAGTCTGGATGCGGGCGCTTTCACGCACCGTGAAGTACCGCACGCTGCCATCGTCATTGACCATCATATTTTCGCCACCGGGCACGCCGTGGTCGCCGGCTTTCAGAGTCTTGGATGGTAGATCGAGCGGGCTGCCGGTATGGCCGGGGTAGCTGCGCGCGCCCGCCTGAAACACATGGTTTGGCACCGCCGCCGCCGCGTGCGAGCGCGGGTCGGGCAACCCATGGATGGCATCCCTGACGGTACGCCAGGCGATGGTGTCAAAAAGCGGTGTCTGGCGCAGCTTGGCGACGCGGTTCGCGAGTCGTTGCGGAACGGGTGGCATGCGCAGGCCGTGCCGCTTCCAGTATGAGCCGGTGATCCATTGATCGCGCAACAGCGAGTCATAACTGTGGGTGGGGTTGGGGAAGAACCATTCGATGCCCAGATCGTCCCGAAACCCAATGATGAAGACGCGTTCGCGCTTTTGGGGAACGCCGTAATCGGCCGCGTTGACCAGCGTGGGCACCACGTTGTAGGTGAGTCCCCGGCCTTTGCGCTTGCCGGACGTCTTCTCGCTTTGCAGGCGGGCAAGGTGTTCGGACCAGTCTTCGTCCTTCCGAGGCGGCACTTCGGGAAACTCCAGTTGGAGCTGGATGTAGCTGAAATAGTTGGCGAAGGACGAGCGCGTCAGTCCCTTCACGTTCTCGACGATGAAGGCCTTGGGCTTGAGCTGCCGGATGATCTCGACCGTCGCCGGGAACATGTCGCGGTTGTCGGCGTTGGCCTTGTGCTTGCCGCCGATGGAAAAGGGCTGGCATGGGGGGCCGCCGGCGAGCAGATCGATGCCTTGAGGGATGGAACTCCAATCGAACGTGCGCACATCGCCCTCGTGCAGCACCCAGTTGGCAAGCAGGGGATAGCCGCGACTTTGGTTTTCGCGCACGGTGTCGCAGGCCCATTTGTCCCATTCGACCACGGCAAGATGGTTGAAGCCCGCGATTTCACAACCCATGGCCAGCCCACCCGCGCCAGCGAATAGCTCCACCGATTTCATGCCATCTCTCCCGTTGTAAAAATACTGTTTATATGCACAGTATTCTACCAAAACATCCTAGGGCACGGGTCATTTTCACCACCTCCTATACATCGGCGCGCCTGTCCGAGCCATTAGTATAGCCATGCTTGTCCGGGGTCTCGCGACTCCCGGAAATGGGCCGGGCGCTGCCGTCCTTGCCGCCGCTTTGAATTGGGCGAACTGTCCCTGTTGAGCGTGATCAATCCGGCACCGTTCGACAGCCGGTATTTTGGCCCGGTTAGCGCATGCGCCGTGATCGGCGTTGCGCGCCCGATCTGGCTGGAGACACGCCCATGATGGCCGCCGATTCGCTGCGCTCCGGCGTGCCATCGGGCATGTCGTTCCGCCGTTTGCTGCCGTGTCGTCGCGCCTGCCGTGCCGGTGCATTCGCACCGCACGGCGCGCTGCCTTCGGCGCAGCCGTCCAACGGGCAGGCGTCTTGCCTCGAACGCGCCCGGCCTGCGGCCATCGCCGCGTTCGCCGGCGCGCTGACCAGCCGCCCCGGCTTGCCGGTGCGCATCATCGTCAACCGTGATCTGGTGCTGCGGCCATACCAGCCGCTGTTCTTCAACAAGAGGACTTCCAGGTGAGCACGACTGAGACGCTGCGGCTGGGGCCGCTGCCTAAGACTGAGAACGTCAAACTGACCTTAGCTTGCCAGGCCAGTTTGAAAGCCGACCTCGATCGCTACGCTGCGCTGCATGCGCAAACCTCTACGGAGAGGCGGTCGATGCGGCGACGCTGATCACGCACATGCTGGAGGAGTTCATGGCGGGAGATCGGGGGTTCAGACGAATGGGAAAGTCGATTTCATCTTGAAACAAGCGACTTAGTGCGGTAGCAGTAGATAAATATCCCGCTTAAAGATTCCCGATTTCAGCCAAGTCTTCCTCTGTTTTGCGCAGAATGAGCTGGAAGCATTCGTCGCATACTCGTCGGTCGGTTGAATAGGCCTGCCCTAGTTTTGGGATTTCGATGCAATTTGTTCCCATGGGCAGGTCGCAGTGGCAGCGGTAGCACTGGCTAAGCCGTTTAACGGTCGCCCGCTTAGGACGGCCGTTGGTCCCACCAATCAGAGAAGGCGTTGGCCCTCTAGGAGTCGATTTTTTCATACACAGCCTTCGCCTTACGCACGCGTCTCACGAGCACCTGCAACAGGTCATCCAGATTATCGAGGACGGAACGGAACTCTTCAGTTGTCGCCTGCTGCCTCTCTTTTCCGAGGCGTTTTTCCATTTCTTTGTTCACCATCATCAGCGCACAGACGTAGTTATTTCTTCCTGCGAGCTTCAACGTTTTGTATTTATAGACCATTTCGGTGCCGGTCTGCTTGAGTTCAACATGATTCAGCAGCACGTTCGCCAAACGCTTGGCCTGTTCTTGCATCCGCTTCCTGGCTTCTTCCCACTCCCGCTGCGGTTGAACCATGAAGGGTGCAGTGGGAGAGTTCTTGCGCACCGGAGATTGCTGTGCAAGCCGAACCATCTCCTCAGCCTTGCTATCGTCGAGACCGAGAAGCTTTAGACGTTCGCGGAGGTCAGCAATGATTTGCTCATCCTCAACCGACGTGAAGTCTTCTTCCCACAAGGAATCGACGACCTCGCCGTGGACAATGACCTGATCGCCTGCGCGGAGCCGCGTGGTACCGTCGAGCACTGCCTGCGGCACCTCAGGTTCATCGCCACCAATGACCTTATCCCAGAATGCCTGGTCATCATTCTCGAATTGCTTGAACTCCTTTAGTCGCGCATCGAGGTTCATACCCAGATGAGTGACTATATGGCCGATGTTGTCAGGATGTCCTGGATCGTTCTGAACCACGACTCGCATGACACGCCCCACAAATTGGATGTAGGGGGCTAGCGATCGAAACGGACGGAAAATCGCCGCTACGCTCAATTTCGGATGGTCGAATCCCTCGCCCAGCATCTGCACCTGGATGATGCAGTCGAGTGATCCGTTGCGCAGTGCTGCAAGAATGGCTTCCTGCTCATCCTCCGTTTGTTTGCTATGGATAACATCGGCATTGAAGCCCCGTTCCAGGTAAAGCGACCGGATTTCTCGCGCGTGGTTAATGGAGCATGCCACTGCAATCAACTGATGCTGCGTTCCGCTTTGGCGGAGTTCCTCCAGCTTCTGTAAGCTACTGTCAACGATATGCTTGTTGCACAGCCTGGCAAGCGCAACACCACGGCTGAACCATTCCTCTTCCTTCAGCTTCAGAACTTCTTCCAAGGTGTATGTCTTTCCACCGGCATCGGAGAAGCCAAGCTCAATGGTCGAGGGGGCGACGTAGCTCGCCTTAAGGCGCTTGATATACCCTTTCAGAGTGGCATTTCGGAAGGGGTACCGGAACACCAATTCGCCGTCGAGTTCCTGGCGATCACTCCGGAATGGAGTTGCCGTCAGCAACACAACCTTGGCTTTGGGGAAGCGCTCAATGACTTTCTGCCAACTGGCAGCAGCACTGTGGTGAGCTTCATCGACGATGATCATGTCGAAAAAATCATCAGGGAACTGGGTCAGCCATTTTTCCACGTTGGTCGCAAGCTGATGAACGTTCGTGATGACAATATGGGATTTCGTCGCGATTGAGAGGTTGCCACTGTCGAGCGTACAAGCGAGCGGTCCGGACAGCATCTGATCAGCGCTCAATACGCCAGATTTCCGCCAGAAGCACTTCTGACGGTTGGTGATGTCCATCGCCTCGTAGAGGCCATCCTTAATGGTGAGGTTTGGCGCGATGACGATGACCCTGCCTCCCGAAATTCCGAACGGAAGTAAAGACGCCAAGCCGGTCTTGCCGCAACCTACTGGAATCTGGAGGATTGCCTTGTTTTTGCCTGCGCGGAAGAACTCGTAGGTGCGCAAGTAACCCTCGCGTTGCGGATCGCGAAGATGGTCGTTCCCGTCGATCTTGAAATCAGCGTCGAGAAAGAAGGACTGAAGAGGGCGAGCGGTGCGCACCCATTGGTCGAGCCCACTTTTCTCGAAGATCCATTTCTTGCCGATCTTCCTTGCCGGAATCCGGCCCTCGCGCGCCATTGCATACAGCGCCGTTTTGCCCATTCCCAGGTAGGTCGCCGTCTCCTCAAGGGAGAGCCAGCCGTCTAATTCTGTCATATTTTCACCGTTTGATGCAAAACGATAGCAAACGATAGGTGGGTTGTCAATGCTGCGTCCGAGTAGCCCGCCGAGCCTTCGCCAGACGTGGCCCTTGCGCTCGGCGGCTCTGTGTCATGACACAGATCTCGTACATGTTCGAAGCCTTCATCGCAGAGGCGGTAGAAAGGCGAGGCGATAAACGCCGTGGCATCGAAGCCGACTGACGATGCTCAGTTCTATTCGGCGGTTATTTCCCGAGCGCGCGGCCCGATGCTTACTAGTCGTTTTAGAGGATGGTGACAGAGTGGACTATGATCGTACGGTAAGCTCGCCGTTTGCTGCTGATCGGCCCCGATGCCGCACGACTTAGCCCTCTACCGTGGCACTCCCATGTGGCTCCTAGCCCACGCAGCTGCGGCCCCATAAAGCGATCCAAAGTAGAGCTAACTTCCTGTCTTGTTAAGTCTTCCTGCCTCTTGGCAGTTTTCACCAAGGGCTTGATACCGGCTCTTTTTTGCGGCGCTCACTAAATATCTTTGCTTCGCTCGCGCTGACGAAACCGCTTTACATAGGCATCGTCTATCAACTCGTCCGGGCCAAGATCTAACGCACAATTCGCTAGTGAGGCATAAGTCCTGTCAGAGAGCTTGAATCCACTTGGCAGATGCCCATGGTTCGAGGCGCCATGGTCCTCGATAGATGCGAATAGTGCTTTGAAAAAATCCGCCTGAGATGATCGAACAGCTGAGGTGGCGGCGGCCGTTATCGGGTTTGTCGCTTGCGTCACGGCATTATTGGCATCGGAGGCCAACTCACTTACGAAATCACTCAACGAAGGCCAGTATTTCAAGTCGAATTGCCCACGCAGGCTATCTAGCTTTTCACGAACATAGACTTGAAATCGGTAATTGTTCTGAGAAGCTGCAGGTACTTGCACATACTTATTGACTATTGCGTGGGCGTCCCCGGCCAAAAAAGCGTGGCCGGTCGCGCTCTCGTGCTTCGCCTCGAACCCCCTATGGGGTTTCGCCCCTGACGGGCTTCTATCGTTCCCTCGCTGTGCTCGGCTGACGCCTCCGGCCCGGCTTCCCGCTTCGGGCCTGCGCGCTCGCGCTTGCGTGCAGTCTGCACACCAAAGACCTGGCTGTTGCCTGCTCAACCATCTTTCCTGACTTCATCACCTTGTCCGCGACTGTAGCCCGTGGCCGCGTGCCGTCAAGGCGCGCCAGGCCGTGTCCTCGGCTGCGCCTGCGGGCCGCACCAACCTGACGCTTTTCTCCTTGACGGCCCACGTTCGTGGGCTCCTGACCGTCGCGGGCGACGAACTCAGGAAAGACGGTGGCAACGAGGCCAACCGGGTTCTTCGTGCCGACCGCACATCAACAGCTCAAAACCCTTGGGCTTCCGAATCTTGGAATCCGGTGTGCGGTGAACAGCAAACTCATTTTTATTTGTCAGGAGAAAGACCCATGCTTGCATCCCGCTTCGCTTCCCGCTCCCCGGTACTTCGCAGCGACTATCCGCTATCGGACGATCAGATCAGGGCCGTGGTTCCGTCCATCTATGCCGAGGCACCACACGAAAGCCGTTCAGAACGCTACCGCTACATCCCCACGGCGGCGGTACTGACGGAACTACGGAAAGAGGGTTTCCAGCCCTTCATGGTGACGCAAACCCGCGTGCGTAATGAAGACCGGCGCGAACACACCAAACACATGATTTGCTTGCGTCATGCCAATCAGGTCAATGACAGCATCGCCAACGAAATCATTCTTTTGAACTCCCACGATGGAACGAGCAGTTACCAAATGCTGGCAGGTGCCTTTCGATTTGTTTGCGCTAATGGGCTGGTATGCGGCGACACCGTGGCCGATGTACGCATCCCGCATAAAGGTGACATCACCGGGCAGGTAATCGAAGGCGCTTATGAGGTGTTGGACGGCTTCGAGCGGGCGCAGGAATCCCGAGAGGCCATGCAGGCCATCACGCTGGACGAGGGCGAAGCGGAAGTTTTAGCCCGCGCCGCGCTGGCTTTGAAATACGACGACCCCAACAAGCCTGCGCCCATTACGGAAAGTCAGATTCTGATGCCGCGCCGGTTTGATGACCGCCGCCCCGATCTGTGGATGACCTTCAACCGTCTGCAAGAAAACCTGATTAAAGGCGGTTTGGGGGGCCGTAGCGCCAACGGTCGCCGCCAGAGCACCCGAGCGGTGCAAGGCATTGATTCCGACATTCGCCTGAATCGTTCCCTGTGGCTGCTGGCCGAGGGTATGCGCCAGTTGAAAGCCTGATTCCCCTACGCGGCAGGGGCAGGCAGCCACCTTTGCCGCGCTTTTCATGGCTGCACTGCAAAACCTCAAGGAGTTTTCACCATGAACGCGATCAACACAATCGAAACCCAAGCCATCGACACCACTACGCAGGAAGTTGCCGCCCCGGCGCACAACCTGATTGTCGTGCCACTGTCGCAGCTTCGCGCTTCCAAGCGCAATGTACGCAAGATCAAACAGTCTATTGATGCCCTGGCCGAGAGCATCGCCCGCGTGGGGCTGCTGCAAAACCTCACCGTCATTCTGGCCCGCGACGGCGAGCATTACGAAGTCGTGGCCGGTGGTCGCAGGCTCGACGCGCTCAAGCTGCTGGCAAAGACCCGCCGCATTCCGATGGATTGGGCGGTGCCGTGCCTGCTGGTGGCCGACGCCAGCGCCCGCACCGTCAGCTTGACGGAAAACGTGCAGCGCGAAGCCATGCACCCAGCAGACCAGTTTGAAGCGTTCGCCGCGCTGGTGGCCGAAGGTCGGCCCATTGAAGACATTGCGGCGGATTTCAGCGTGACCCCGCTGGTGGTGCAGCGCCGTTTGAAGCTGGCGAATGTATCGCGGCGTCTGCTGGCCGACTATCGTGCCGATGCCGTCACCCTTGAACAGTTGATGGCGCTTGCCATCACGGACGACCACGCGGCGCAGGAAGCCGCATTCTATGAAGCGCCCGAATGGCAGCGCCAGCCGCACGCTTTGCGTGACCGGCTGACCGAGCGGGAAATTGACGCAGGCCATGCGCTGGTGCGTTTCGTGGGGCTGGACGCCTACGAAGCCGCAGGCGGTGGTATTCGCCGTGATCTGTTCGCGCAGGATGATCGCGGCGTGTATGTCACCGACGCGGCGCTGTTGGAAACGCTGGTACGCCAAAAGCTGGACGAACACGCGGCCACCGTGAAGGCCGAGGGGTGGGCATGGGTGGATGCCACGCACGCCGCCACCTATGCCGACCTGCAAGCCTTCCAACGAGCCCCGCGTGAGCGGCGCAACCCTACCAAGCGGGAAAGCGACCGCATGGACAAGCTGGAAACGAAGATGCAGGCCATTGGTGAAGCGATTGATGCCGCATTGGAAGATGACGACGAAGAAAAGGCCGACGCGTTGCAGGAGGAAGGCGACAGCCTGGGCGACCAATTGCAGGTGCTGGAAGATCGCTTGCTGGACTACGCCCCGAACGTCAAAGCCGCCGCCGGTGTCATCATCACCCTTGACCGGCAGGGTGAAATCGTTGTGCATCGCGGCCTGATGCGTGAAGCTGAAGCGAAGGCGTTGCGCACCTTGGAGCGATTGCGGCAGGGATTCAGCGGCGAGGATGGAACGAGCGACAGTGCTGGCGAGGAAAACGATCAGCCCAAGGCCGCTTCAATGTCCGATCGGCTGGCGCAACGCTTGAGCGCCCACCGCACCGCCGCGCTGCAAATTGAGCTGGCGCGGAATCCGCACGCCGCCCTGACCGCTGTGGTGCATGGCATGGTGCAGACGGTCTTGCAAAAGGGCTATTACTATCGTGATAGTTTGCCGCTGGAAATACGGTTGACCGTGCAAGACCGGCTGGAAAGTATGGCCCCGGACTGGCCCGAATCCCCCGCCGCCGTTGCGCTGGTCGAACTGCAAAAAGCCTTAGGTGAGGCGTTGCCGATAGACAGCCCTGATCTGTTTGCCGTCTTGTTAGCAAAGCCGCAAGATGAACTGGCGCGGCTGCTGGCAGTATGCGCGGCGGTAACCGTAGATGTCACCACACCCCGCGCTACGGAGCAGCAACCGGGCGAGAAACTGGCACAGGTCGTAGGGTTGGACATGGCTGCATGGTGGCAGCCGACCGCCGAAAGCTATTTCCAGCACATTTCCAAGGCCATGATTCTGGATGCCGTGGGCGAGTTCGCACCTGACCATATTTCCCGGCTGGCGAAACTCAAGAAGATCGACCTTGCCAGCGAAGCCGAACGGCTGGTGGCCGGTACGGGATGGATGCCCACCATCTTCCGGGTGGAAGCCCCGCAGGACATGGCAGCAGAGGAGGACGGCGCAACCGCCGAGGATGGCGACATGCCCACTGAACCGGCTGATGCTGTAGCCGCATAGGCTTGACGATAGGCCAGCGCCCCGGTTTCAGCCGGCGCGCTGGCTGTTTCATGGATTCATTTCGCACCGGCCCCAACGCCGTTGCGCCATTGGGGCCGGTGGTCAAAAATCCGGGCGCTGCATCGCCGCGCCCGGGGCCAACAGCCAAAGCAGAAAGCCAAATCAGCCGGTCGCCGCCGATAAGGTAAGCGGCGAGCGGGCATGTGAGACAAGCGCCTGGGGGCGGACGGCCATCGTTGCGCTGGACAAATAGCAGCCCATCCAGGCGCAAAGCACGGAATGACAAGGGCTATCATAAAGTCTTCATCGCTTATGCACAGGCTTGCGCACAGAATCTGTGGATAAAGTTGAGCGTGTCGGCGCAAGCGCCGCCGGGCTGTCGGACTTCGCCCCATGCCGGCCTTGCCGTCACGTCCATTCGGCTTCCATCCCTCACGCCTTCGCGCCAGAGGCGCTGCGCACACCTGTTTGCGGATTGCGCGATGCGCAATGATTCAAGTCTTGCTGCGTTTCACGCAGAGGGTTCCAACGCAACACCCAGTGACACGGTGGGGGGCTGTTTTGCTTCCGGTCATTGTGCCATGTCGTTCTTATTTTCAAGGGCGGCGCGTCGCCGTGGACGCCGCTTGCGGCCGCTGGCCGTCTTCGACCCTTGAAACCTGCGCTGCGCCATGCCTTCCGGGTTCCGGGCAATCCCGCCCTGAACACTGGAGAGCATCATGAATAACACCATCGCTGCATTGAGCTATGACAACATGGATGCGACATGCGCCCTGTATGTACGCAGTCCCAGCGGCCGCTATAAGCTGGCCAGCGACGAGCAGATCCTGGCGGCGGGCCGTACGGCTGCGGAAAGCTTGGTTTCCCAATCCTCGCCGGTTGATCAACCGATCAAGGTGAAGCAGTTTTTCCAGGCCAAGCTGGCTGGGCTGGGCCACGAATGTGCCGCCTTCCTTTATTTGGATTCACGTTTCAAGCCGATTCGCTATATCGAGCAGGGGCCGGGCACGTTGAGCCAGGCCAGTGTCTATCCTCGCGAGATCGTGAAAACCGCCCTACGTCTGAATGCTGCCGCGCTCATCATGGCGCATAACCATCCGTCGGGTTCAACTGAGCCAAGCATGGCTGACCTGAATCTGACCAAACATCTGAAAAGCGCGCTGGCGCTGATAGATGTACGGTTTCTCGATCATGTCATCGTGACGGCGGCAAGTACGACCTCACTGGCAGAGCAGGGGCAGATGTAAGCCCCAACAACACAGCAGGGCGCGAAACCCTGCTGTGTTGTCAGATCGGCAGGGTTAAATGTTTTCGGCTTCTTTCTATATGGCGCCCCGCCAAAGGCGGCACGGGTAAGTGCTACGCCTTGGCACGCTGGCGCAGGTTGTGCGCAAGCGTGCCGTCCTCGATGCTGGCGGTTATCTGTCTGGACATCACGAGGGGCGGTTCACCGACACACCGCCAAGCCTGGTTTATGTAACTTCCACACCGCGTTTTCAAAGACAGCGCCGCTGCGGGCGGCGGGTGCATTTTTGCCCAATATTGGCAGCCTGACGCTTGCCTGCGTGATAGCGCTTGCGGGTCGAGCGTGTATGCGGCGAAACCGAGTCAGCCCTCTCTCTTTGCAGGACGGTCGGCCTGTACGTCCTTGTCTTGTCGTGAATCCTGGCGGGGGACGGCAAGCCTTGGGCTCATTGGCCGCAACCGTCCAGCACAAACAATTTCCCCGCCGCCTTGGGCGGCTTCCTCGCGAGACAAATTCTTTGTGCTTCCCGGCCCTCCACGTTGTTACGGCCGCTTGCGCGGTGCGACCAGCCCACCCCCACCGACCGGATCACAACAAGGACGCACTGGCGCGACCTTGAATTCCTGAAAGGAGTATTACCATGGCTAACATCGGAACCTTCACCGCAGACAAAGACGGCTACACCGGCACCCTGCGTACTCTGACGCTCAACGTCAAGGTCAAGCTGGTCGCCAACGATAAGGGCGAAAACGACAAAGCCCCTGATTTCCGCCTGCAGGCTGCAGGCAACGACATCGGAGCGGCGTGGAAGAAAACCAGCGAGGCAGGGCGGGACTATCTGTCAGTGACCCTGGATGACCCCTCGTTCCCGGCTACCGTCTATGCCCGCCTGATCGAAGGCGAGGACGGCACGCATGACCTGCTGTGGACGCGCAGCAAGCCGCAAGCGGCTTAAACCAACGCGCTCCGCCTTTTGGCGGGGCGCTATGTTGGCTGGTGTAGTAGTGCCAGTCAACATTCATGAGATGCATGCCTTGCCTTGAACTGTTATTGGAGATTACGCGCCGTTCCTGACGGATTTAATGTCGAGAAGATTGATCTGATCAATCTTGTCTTTGTGAATCACGATAGTCAGCTTCGCAGGATATTTGAACCGCATCTCGCTGATTCTAAACGTCCACAGCATTATCTTCAGGAGATCCTCATCAGAGATATTCTTGTGTCCTTTGATTCGCGTGATCCCCGAGCCGAAGATGGTGGTCGATACGCTTTGTTGGGCGTAGACGTTGTTTACCTTATCCCAGAAATTGATGAGAAATTCAAGGTATTCCGGCATCGTTAGCAGCGCTTTGTTGTTCTTGTCGAACTTGGAGAGCGCGGTCAGGAGGTAGTCTTTATACAGGCAGATCGTGCCTATCTGATACCTTTTTTTCTTCCCCTGTTTCCTGGCCTCGTTTTCATCTAGAACTTCGCTGTCATCAAAAGAGTATTCCTCAATGTGGCGATCTAGTTCCGAAAGAGGAGCGCCGAGATGCTTCTGGATGAAAATTCCATTGAGGGAGGTTTCGCTAATTATCCTGTTGTCCACCAAGGTGTCGAAATATTCATTGAAGGCGATGACCTTCAATCCCTGCTGCTGGAAAATATCGCCGGTCTTGATTGCAACATCGCTGCCTTCAATATTGATGTTGATACTGTTCAGGTTGTTCGACCGTAACCATGTTACTAGGTAGATGAGCGTCAGCAGTGCCAAGAAAGCCACGCCGGCCTTCAACTTCCACTCGGCAGGAATGTCAAAAAAAATAACTGCGAATGACAGCGTGCCGCTGATGACAGAGGTGGTCTCAAGGAATTTTCTGACAACTCGTTTGTCAAAAAAACTGACTTTCGCCATAATATTTTTCGCTTATATTAAAGATTCTTTGCTTACGGCTTGTACCAGTAAAAGTCAGGGTTCCCCTTGCTCCCAATCATGAATTCCTTGTTCTGCAACGCCTGTTTTATGAGGTCTTTGCCCATCGGTACGTGAAGCGTGGGAACTTTCCCCATTGAGTCCCTAAAAATAGGGAGGTTATCCCAGAGATTTTTCACTGCCTGATTTAGAGAGCCATTGGCCAACAGGCTCTCTTTAGTACTGTACTCAGGGTAAATGACAATGACTGGCAGACCCTGATTATTAATTCCGTAGTCGATTTCTTCCCGAAGTGCGCGAGAACTTAAAGTGACAGAACTCAAGAAGAGGACAATGTTTTTCGAGTTCCGAATACGCTCCCTGAGTCTCGGCTTTAGAGTGTATTCCCAATTGCTGCCATCACGGACACTGTATGTTTTGTCGTGTGCATCAACGAAGGGGAACGACGCATCAGCTCCTTTCCACATCCGTAGAGTGTTGTAATACTGAAAATCCTTCGTTGCGTTGGCGCCCAGGGAACTAGGATTGAATGGCTCTGCAACGTAAAAGGCAGTGTAGTTTCCGTTCCGATATGCCATTTCGTTTCTTACTCTCCATCTGAGTTCAGGACCTCATCAAGCTCTTGGCGCACTTGCATCAAGAGTTCGTCAGCCTTGCTTGTGTTACCGCCGGCATAGGCCAGCGTCAACAATGTGAGGGGGTGAATTTCCATGACCTCGCACAGCTCGGTCAGCTTGTTGAGCGTCGGGCTTTTTAGATTGCGCTCCAGCGAACTCATATAGGTACGGCTCGACACGTCAGAAAACGCTTCCTGGCTCAAGCCACGCGCTTTCCTGACAATTTTTAATGCCGTCGCCAATGAGTTTTTTGCTGTCATCCAGTGGTTTCCTTGAAACCATAGATGACATTCGATTGCGCTCTATAGGGCTACAATCTATAGTGTTCATTTTTGGCGGGTAGGCGGCTTTCGTGCTTTTACGGAAATCAGCTTGTGAAGATTCCACCAGAACCGGAGAGGCGCATTTATGCTTTTTCTGACTTCCACAAAGTCGTTTTTACGCTTTCGTTCTATTGCGGATGTGTGGGCGTACTTATCCGCGTATCTGCACGAAGGCACATACACGGTTCGGCGGTTCTACGTTTGACCGTATAAGTGCATCCCTGAATCGCCAGTTTCGTGGGGTTTCCGATTATGACCCAACCACTCATCACCGACGTCGAACGCGCACAATTGCTCGCCCACGGGCAGGCTCGTGCCGCAGGCCAGAACATTGACCCGCTGCCTGTGGTGCGGATTTTCACGCCAGACGCTCATGCGACCTGGCTGCTGGCCTGCCTTGACCCCCAAGACGGCGATACGGCCTATGGCCTGATCGACCTGGGAATAGGGATGCCCGAGCTGGGAACGGTACGGCTTTCCGCCTTGGCGTCTATCGTCGGCCCTCGAAAACAGACTGTGATGCGCGATCTTTATTTCCAGGCGGTACGCCCGTTATCGGAATATGTACGCCTGGCGCAAGAAAACGGTTCGATCACGGACTGAGCGTCGGGACTGCAAAACAGGCCCGCAGTCCATCTAATCAAGGCGCATTAAGACTATTTCAGTCATATTCAAGACCAGCAGCGTCTGAATCATGGGCCTTGCATAAATACGCGACGGCCCAGACTTAAAGAGTCATGATCTTTTGCAGGATATGGGGCAGGGTGATAGACGCTGATTGATGATTTTTCAGCGGAACCCTCGTCGCATTCTGATTGTCAGCGCAACGGTTAAGACGCAATCGGACTTGATATTTTCAGTTTCATTTGATGCGATTGGTAGTCAAATATTAACGCATTGAAACTGCGCTGTGTGCACTTTGCGATGAGGTGGCCCTGCTGAATGAAAGGGGGTTTGCCTTATGGTTGATTTGCGCCTCAAGCACTGGCATCCGACTGCTGCGTATCTCTACATCCTGCATTTGGATAGACCCGCCCTGGCCTGGGAATATCTGCGCCGTCATCCCGATTATCGGCACGACTGGTTGCGCCGTCTCCAGCGGCCAGGCGCGGCGCAAAATTGGGGCTTGCGTCTGCTGGAAGACCCCGCCTTGGATGCGCGGGATGCGCATCCCATCTGGTTCCCTGATTCTTATGGCGTTCATCTTTACCCGGATGCCGACCCCATGCCGGATGCCGTGCGGTTCACGCTGTGGCGAATCCCGGGCGACAAATACCTGATTCACGATGGCGTACGCCTGGTGCTGCAGGTGCGCTGGCCGGGTGGCTGCCTGCGGCTGGCGCTTGTTCCAGGTCTGGCCGATGGCATGGCTTATGTTTATGCCGTGCGCGCCGGCACCGACCTTCTTGCGCTTGAGCAAGCGCTCACGCTGGAAATGAACAAGCTGGCCCTGGCCAGCGACGCCATTCCCATTGCTGTCGTGAGGCCCCGGCCTGCTTTATCGGCCCTGCAGGAGATGCACACCTTGCAGGCGCTCGATGCCACCCTGGCGGGGGCATCCTTGCGCGACATCGCTGAAGGGTTATTTGGCACCAAGGTGGTGGCCCGAGATTGGCATGCCGATGGCGCTTTGCGCGCCCGCATGCGCCGCTTGGTGCGCCGGGGTGAAATGCTGATGCGCGGCGGCTACCGCCACTTGGCACAGCTTTCCGCGCCGGTACAGGGACGTTCTGCATCTCTCGCAAAACGTCCCTGAGCAGGTCGCCTGACTTTCTTGAGACTGTCTCCATCCGGCAGCGCTGGTGCCGCCGGTTCTACCGAACGATGGAGGTATATCTCATGCGACCCGCTCCCTTACGGCCCGCTGCCGCACCCGTTGCCATGCCCGCGCAGCCCCAGCGCTATCTGACCAACGACGAAGCCGCTCAGTACCTGCGCCTGTCACCACGCACGCTGGAAAAGCAGCGTGTGATCGGCGGCGGCCCGAAGTTTCGCAAATTCGGCCGACGTGTCATGTATGCAGTTGCCGACCTGGACACCTGGGCCGATGCACGCAGCTATGAGGCGACTTCAGACCCCGAGTATGCCGAACGCCATGCGGGTGACTGCCGTGACGGCCGCTGACCGTTCGTTCGCCGGCGGCCATCATCATGTCCCGTTTGCCCGCCGCGCAGCCACTGCAGCAGCAGGAGCAACTTGTGCTGTTCCGTGCCTTGCCCGGCGATATGGCGCCGCGCGACGCTCAGGACTTGATGGCGTATCCCTTTTTCTCGCTGGCGAAGTCGCGCCGCCTCAAGCCCATCGACTTTCGCAATGGGAATATCACCATCCGCGTGGAAGGCACGCAGGAGCATGGCATTGCCACGATCTGGGATGCAGACATTCTGATCTGGGCCGCATCGCAAATCGTGCAGGCACGCGATGCCGGCATTCCTCCTTCACGCTGGATACGCGCCACACCTTACGAAATCCTGCGTTTTATTGGACGTGGCACCTCCCTGCGCGACTACCAGCGCCTGAAAGCGGCACTCGACCGGCTGCAATCGACCAGCGTGGCAACGTCCATCCGCGAAACCACGGGGCGGCGGCTGCATCGGTTTTCGTGGATCAACGAATGGAAGGAGCTGGCCGATGCTCACGGCAAGCCGCTGGGCATCGAACTTATTTTGTCAGATTGGTTCTATGCGGGCGTGCTCGATGCCGCCCTGGTGCTGACCATCGACCCGGCGTATTTCCGCCTGACCGGCGGCATCGAACGCTGGCTGTACCGACTAGTGCGCAAGCATGGCGGCAAGCAGCCGGATGGCTGGCAATTCGACTTCAGGCATCTGCACCGCAAGTCCGGCAGCACCGCCAGATCCTACGACTTCGCCTGCGACCTGCGCGCCCTGGTAGCCAGGCAGTCGTTGCCCGGTTATGTGCTGGGCATCGAGTTGATTCCCGAAGATGGACGCGAGTTGCTGACCTTTCGGCCCGTGCCGGATACGGCACGGGGATAAGCCTGTGGATGAGCTGTGAATATCCTGTGGATAGTGTCGTGCTATCGGGCGTGTCCGGTATCGTGCTATCAGGCGTGGGGCTATCGTGCTATCAGGCGTGCAGAATGGCTGCAAAGCCGCGCCAATACTGTGTTTGCGCGTCCCTTAACTTATCTAACTTAACTACTCTAACTATTGATAAAGACCATCCACCACGATGGATAGGTTCTGAAAAGAAACACACCCGGTATCTTGAAGGGCAAAATCAGCCGAAAAACCCACTCGATCCGGCAAGGCAAAAACAGCCTGGTTTTCCAGATCGGAGGGCTGCGCCATGATCGTTGCCTTGCTCAACCAGAAAGGCGGGGTGGGCAAGACCACGCTTGCCACCCATATCGCGGGTGAGCTCGCGCTGCGCGGTCAGCAGGTGGTTTTGCTGGACGCCGACCCGCAGGGCTCATCCCTGGATTGGACGCAGCGCAGAAGTCAGCAAGGCTTACCACGGCTTTTCAGTGCTGTGGGTCTGGCCCGCGAAACACTGCATCAAGAAGCGCCAGAACTGGCCAGGCGGGCCGATCACGTCATCATCGACGGGCCGCCACGCATCGCCGCCCTGGCGCGCTCCGCGCTTCTGGCGGCTGAATACGTGCTGATTCCGGTACAGCCCAGCCCGTACGACATCTGGGCCAGTGCCGAGATGGTGGCGCTGATCCGCGAAGCGCAGATGTTCCGGCCCGTGTTGCGGGCTGCCTTTGTCATCAACCGGCGTGTTGGCACCACCATCATTGGCCGCGAAGCCCGGCAGTCGCTTGCTGAACAGCCGGTGCCGGCGCTGCGCGCCGAGGTTGGGCAGCGGATTGTCTTTGCCGATAGCGTCGCCGCCGGGCGGCTCGCCCGAGAGTCTGCACCCGACAGCGCGGCGGCGCGTGAAATCACCGAACTGGTTGATGAACTGCTGCGGTGGCCGACATGAGCACGAAACTCACACGGCCCAAGCGTGTCGGGATCGGCGCACGGCCGCCGGCGAATCCTCACGCTGAGGCGTGGATACGCCAGGGTGATGCCGCCACGGTGCAAAAAGCCGATCTCTACACCGCCCGCCTGACGCTCGACATCACGCCTGCATTGCGAGCGCGCATCAAAGTCTCGGCCTTCACGCAAGGCGTGACAGTGGCCGAACTGCTGCGCGGTATGCTGGAACGGGAGTTCCCGCCGGAGAACACGCCATGAACACACTCGTATCGTCTTCCAGGGTTCGCCTGGATAGCGTGGACAGGGTAGCGCCCGCAGTGCTTGCCGTTCCTCCGGCTCGTCAGCCGCTGACCCGCGTATCGCTCGCCTATATCGAAGCCCGTCTGAAGCTCTATTTGCGTTTCGGTGAACCGGCGCACACCGTTTCCCTTGATCATTGGCGGCGTTGCGCGGTGTTCCTACCCGCTTCTATGTTCTGCCGCATTCTCTGGCAGGCCAATGATTACGGCACCATTCGCTGGCAGTTGATGGTGATGCAGGCATGCACACCGCTGGACGCGTTGCAGCGCATCCCCGGCGTGCAGCCTGGGGCGCGTCTGCTTTTGAATGCCGAAGGGAAGCAGGCCGTGCAAAGCGTGCTGCATCGCATCGACGCCATTGAGGCGCTGGGGCTTGCGCCCGTCGCCGTCTCGCCCGCGTACTGGCGCACGCTCGCCAACCGGCTCGCCGCCCGTTTGCCCTTGCCTGATTACAACCTTGAGCGGCATGCGGCCTGGTTGGCTGGGAGGGGGCTGAAATGAGCCAGGTTCCGGCTTCCGACAGCGTGGCGGAGAAAGCCATTCATCCTCGTTTGGGCCTGTGCGCTCGCATCGCATGGGCTACGCTGTCTGCCCTCGGCCTAGCCGCGCTGGCCTGGGCGTCCTTTGTGCAGCCCGTGCCGCGTCTGGTTTACAACCCATCCGACAGCGTGCCAGTCGGCTGGTATCGCGTTGAACCGCTCCACCGCCATCTCGGTTATTTACCAGTGGGCAGCATTGTTCTGACCCAGCTACCCGCTGATGCGGCGGCACTTGCCGCCCGTCGCGGCTATCTCCCGGCCCGCGTTCCGCTGCTTAAACGTGTGGGCGCGGTCGCGCCGCAACACGTTTGCATCATAGGTGACCAGCTACGCATCGACGGCGTGCCGGTGGCCGCCGTATTGTCTGCGGATCGGTTGGGCCGGGCATTGTCGGTCTGGCAACCATGCCGACCGCTGGCCGATGGGGAGTTGTTTCTGCTGAGCGCCACCCATCCGGCATCGTTCGATAGCCGGTACTTCGGCCCGACCAGTGCGTCCGCCGTCATCGGCGTTGCGCATCCGGTCTTGCGTGGGAAACAGCCATGATGGGCGCTGATTCATTGCACGAATCTGTGCATGGGGTCGTGCTATCAGGCGTGTCGATCAGGCGTGTCGATCAGGCGGCCATCATCATGTCATTGCGCATGCAGTGTGGGTGGCGCTACGGCGTCCCTGACGCTGCATTTCATGTTCTCTCCGGCATGGCTATCCCGCATGCAATCGTTCCGCATTGCGCATGCTTGGCCTGCGGCTTTCGCCGTGCTCTGCGGTGTGCTGGCTGCCTACACCGCCGCGCTGCCATGCCGCCGGAGCCGGGAGCGTCAGCGACAGGCAAAGGCGGAAGGCAAGACAAAAGGGCGCGGCACCCAGCCGCCAGTAAAGCCAGTCTGCACGTGGGGGTGGCGCGGCACGATGCGGCTTCGCCGTCGTGCCGCTTGGGGCGCGTGGCCCGCGCCGATGCTGACATGTCCGCGTGCTTCGTACGCCAGGACACGCTATGACTTTCTGAGGGAACGGCAATGAGTGACCGCCGCGATGATGACTTCCGTACGCGCCCCAGCGCCCCGAAGAGCCGGGGCCAGGGCTTTGTGTCCAAGGTGCTCAAGCAGGTCGGCAAGGCGGGCGGGAAATCGGCGGTACGGCGGCCTGCGCTGACCAAAAGCCAAGGCCAGCGAGCGGGTCAACGTCCCGGTTCACGCCTGGGGCGCGGCCACACAGCGGCGCGTTTCGCGGGGGCATCACTCACACCATTTTCGCGGCGCGTCACCATCAAGACATTGTTGGTCAATCAGCGCCAGGCCAGCCCTCAGTCCTTGTCCCGACATTTACGATACGTTGAGCGTGATGGAGCGGGTCGAGATGGTGAGCCTGGTCGAGCTTACGGGCCGCAGGTAGATGAAGCCGATCTTGATGCCTTCAAGGAGCGCTGCGCCAATGACCGGCATCATTTCCGTTTCATCGTCTCGCCCGAGGATGGGGTCGAACTGGATGATTTACGCACCTATACCCGGCACCTGATGGGCCGCATGGAAGCAGACCTGGGTACACGGCTGGATTGGGCGGCGGTCGATCACTGGAATACCGATAACCCGCATACGCATGTCATCGTGCGCGGGCGCGATGACACAGGGCAAGACCTCATCATTGCGGGCGACTACATCGCCGACGGTTTCCGTCATCGTGCTTCAGAACTTGCAACGGAATGGCTGGGGCCGCGCACCGAACTGGAGATCCAGCAGACCATGCAGCGCGAGGTGGAGCAGGAACGCTGGACGAGCCTGGATCGCACCCTGCAACGGGAGATCAGCGACGATGGTCGGGTACATATCGCACGCTTCAATGAGCCAAAGCTGCAACGGCAGCGCCTGCTGTTGATCGGTCGCCTGCAACGCTTGCAGCGCATGGGGCTGGCCGATGAAATGCAGCCTGGCACCTGGGCCATTCATACCGATGCGGAAAAGACCCTGCGCGCCTTGGGCGAACGTGGCGACATCATCCGCACCATGCAGCGGGCCATGAGCGGACAGCAGCGTGACCTCGCGGTGTTCGAGCCGTCCGATGATGGCCGCACCATCGTCGGCCGCGTAGCTGCCAAAGGCTTGGCCGACGAATTGCGCGATAGGGGCTATCTGGTCATTGACGGCGTGGATGGCAAGGCCCACTATGTTGCACTCAATGCTCATGATGAACCAGCCAACTATCCCACGGGTGCCGTTGTAGAAGTGAAGGGTGCCGCCGACATTCGGGCCGCCGATCGTAAGATCATGACGCTGGCAAGCGATGGCTTGTACCGCACGGATCATCATCTGGCGATTGAGCAGGGTCAGACCAAGGCCGGGCGCGACCCTCGGGAAGTTGTCGCCTCTCATGTTCGACGCCTGGAAGCCCTGAGACGCGCCGGCATCGTGGAACGTGTGGCTGAAGGGCTTTGGAAAGTGCCGGGTGATCTGCCTGAACGTGGCCGCCAGTATGACGTGCAGCGCATGGGCGGTGTGGCAGTAGAGATGAAGTCGCACTTACCAATTGAGCGACAGGCCCACGTGATCGGTGCCACTTGGCTGGATCACCAATTGATTGGTGGCGGCAAGGGACTGGGCGACCTGGGCTTTGGCGGCGAAGCCAAGGACGCTTTGCAGCAGCGTGCCGACTTCCTGGCCGAACAGGGGCTGGCCGAGCGGCGCGGGCAGCGTGTGATCCTCGCCCGGAACCTGCTGGGCACGCTGCGCAATCGGGAACTGGCACAAGCCGCGAAGGACATTGCCGTCGATACTGGCCTGGAGCACCGCTCAGTGACGGACGGGCAGCGCGTGACCGGCATCTATCGGCGCTCGGTCATGCTGGCGAGCGGGCGCTACGCTATGCTTGATGACGGCATGGGGTTCAGCTTGGTGCCGTGGAAGCCGGTGATTGAGCAGCGGCTGGGGCAGCAGCTTGCCGCGACCATGCGCGGCAGCGGTGTGTCGTGGGAGATTGGGAGGCAGCGCGGGCCGTCGATGGGTTAGCCTGCCTATGCAGATTGCATTCGCAGATATCTTTCCTGTAGTTGAACGACAGCAGTGGTAGCCGCCATGATGTGTAGATAGCTGACCAGTAGCCCGCTTCATAGCGCTCAGCGACACAATGCGCGAAGCACGTTCGCGAGTTTCTTGACGGCAATTTCCATTTCGTGGGGGGCGTGAGCGGCGAACCCCATGAGGAAGCCAGCCTTGTGCCGACTCGACGCATGCAGCGCCGTCAGCCCCAGCAGGTCGATCCCAGCCCGGTGCGCTGATTCCACGGCCTCGCGCTCGGGGATGTCGCGGATGAATATGCAGGGCATCTGCATGCCCCCGGTCGGCACCCGTGGCTCCACGAATTCGGCCAGATGCTGGCGCACCAGCCGTGCCAGCACATCGCGCCGTTCGGCATAGACGGCACGCATAGTGCGCACATGCGCGCCGAAGTGGCCGCCTTCGATGAAACGCGCCAGCGTGAGTTGCGGAATCGGTGCGCTGTGTCCATCCAGCAGAGTACGGGCCACGGCCATGGGCGCCACCAGCGGTGACGGCAGCACCATGTAGCCGATGCGCAGGCCGGGGAACAGCGATTTGGTGAAGGTGCCGATGTAGATTGTCCGTTCGTGCGGGTCTAGCCCCTGCACGCAGGCGGTGGGTTTACCGTCGTAATGGAACTCACTGTCGTAGTCGTCTTCGATGATCCAGCTCTGATGTTGCCTGGCCCATTCAATGACGGCTAGCCGCCGGTCCAGCGCCAGTGTCGCCCCGGTTGGGAACTGATGCGACGGTGTCAGGAACACCGCCTTGGCCGAATCGCTGCTGTTCTTCGCCGCCTGATTCAGACGCTCCACCAGCATGCCATTGACATCGAGTGGCACGGGGATGCATTCCAGTCCGGCAGCGTCGAACGCTTTACGCGCCCCTTGATAGACCGGATCTTCAATAAAAATCTTATCACCAGAATCAAGCAGCACGTTGGCGCACAGCGTCATCGCCTGTTGCGAACTGGTCAGCACCAGTACGCGCTCGGGCGTGGCATGCGCTCCGCGTTCGAGACTGACGTAGTCGGCAATGGCGCGCCGTAATGGTTCCAGTCCTTGCGGATCGCTGTGCGTTAACGCCTGGGTTCCATACTCCTTGAGCACCTGTCGCCCGAGACGTTCCCAAGTCTGGAGGGGAAAGTTGCGCGTTTCCGGTACGCCTGGGGCGAATGGGCGTGGTGCAAGAAAGTCGCGCAGGCCGCCACCCTGGAACATAGTGCTGCCGCGCTGGCTGAGGCGCGGCGTTTCATTGCCGGTTCCCGTCTGCCGCGCCGTGCCACGCCCCGGCAGACGTTTCGCCTGTTCCGATACGAAGCTGCCGCTGCCAACACGCCGCTCGATGAAACCTTCCGCATGCAACTGGCTATAGGCCGACTCGACTGTATCGCGGGAAACGTTCAGCGACTTTGCCAGCGCACGCGAGGCGGGCAGCGGTTTGCCGACGTCCAGCGCGCCGTCGAGGATCAGTTGCCGGATGCCGCGCTGTATGCGTGCATACAGCGGCAAGGCGCTATGCGCAGGGTCGCCGATCCAGGCTTTGACGGACTCTAGTTGAGCGTGCCTAAACAATTGGTCTGTATTACCTTAAAAAAATGGTGGGGAATATCCATCCATTTTAAGGCTATAAATTTGTTTATCAACTGTGTCCATCCAATTGCTTTCAGGAGTAACTGTCAGGCCATGTCATCCGTCCCCTCATCTTCATCTGTTCGTTGGAGCGATCTCACCCATCCCGTTGTAGCCGGTTTGATCTCGGTCATCGTCAATTACGGCGGGACGTTCATCTTGGTATTCCAGGCCGCCAAGGTGGCCGGTCTTAGCCCAGATCTGACGGCCTCGTGGGTGTGGTCGATTTCCATCGGCGTGGGCGTTACGGGGATCATCCTGAGCTGGGTTTCCCGCGAACCAATCATCACGGCGTGGTCCACACCGGCCGCCGCTTTCCTCGTCACAGCGCTGGCGACCACGCCCTACGCGGAAGCAGTCGGCGCCTACCTGATCTCGGCTGCCGCCTTCGTGGTGCTTGGGCTGTCGGGTTGGTTCGAGCGGGTCATCCGCCTGATTCCGCCAGGCGTGGCAGCTGGGCTGCTGGCCGGCATCCTGCTCCAGTTCGGTATTGGTGCTTTTGGCAGCATGAGTATCGACCCGCTCCTGGCCGGGCTCTTGATTGTCTCCTATGTCGTGATCAAGCGCTTCACCGCGCGCTATGCAGTGGTGGGCATCCTGGTGCTGGGGCTGGCCTTCTTGCTTCTTCAGGATCGCGTCGATCTGTCGGGGCTGACCCTGAAACTGGCCGCGCCAGTCTTCACTATGCCTGCGTTTTCGCTCAACGCCTTGCTGAGCGTGGCGTTGCCGCTGTTTTTGATCACCCTGACCGGACAGTACATGCCCGGCATGCTGGTGCTGCGCAACGATGGCTTCAGAACCAGCGCCAACCCCATCGTGACCGTCACCGGGCTCGGTTCCCTGTTGATGGCGCCGTTCGGTTCGCACGCCTTCAACATCGCTGCGATCACAGCCGCCATCTGTACCGGCCGGGAGGCGCACGAAAACCCGGATAAACGTTGGATCGCTGGTATTGCCGCTGGCGTGTTCTACATCCTGGTCGGTGTGTTCGGGGTGACGCTGGCCGCTGTATTCATGGCTTTCCCTGCAACTTTCATCACCACGCTGGCGGGCCTGGCGCTGCTGGGCACCATCGGCGGCAGTCTCGCCAGCGCCATGGCCGATGCCAAAACCCGCGAAGCCTCATTGATTACCTTTTTGGCGGCAGCAGCCAACATTACCCTGCTGGGTATTGGCGGCGCATTCTGGGGGTTGGTGATCGGCTTGGTCGCTTATGCGGTGCTTAATGGCCGGTTGCCACAACGAGAATCAAAATCAGTCATGACTTCAATACCTGCCAATAAAGGGGTGAACTGATGCCAGTACCTTCCGACACACAGACTCATCACGACCAACACGGTCGGTATCCAGAAGCCGTTACTGTTGAAGACTTCCGGCGGAATCTGTTGGAAGTGCAAGCGCGTATCGAGGCGGCCTGCCATCGTGCTGGCCGTGATCCGGCAGCGGTGCGCTTGTTGCCCGTCAGCAAAACCAAGCCCGAGACCAGTCTGCGCATGGCTCATGCGGCGGGCTGCCGGATGCTGGGCGAGAATAAGGTGCAGGAAGCCTATCGCAAGTGGGAGTCCATGCAGGACTTGACCGACCTGCAATGGTCGGTCATCGGCCACCTGCAAACCAACAAGGCCAAACTCGTGGCGCGTTTCGCCGCTGAGTTCCAGGCGCTGGACAGCTTGCGTGTGGCCGAGGCGCTGGATCGTCGCCTGCAAGTCGAAGGACGTTCGCTGGAAGTGTTCGTGCAGGTCAACACCTCTGGCGAGGCAAGCAAATACGGCCTGGCTCCCGAGGGCGTGCCAGATTTTATCCAAGCACTGCCGTCGTTCTCGGCGCTGCGCGTGCGCGGTCTGATGACGCTTGCGCTGTTCTCCGGCGAGGTCGAGCGGGTGCGCCAGTGCTTCGTGTTGCTGCGTACCTTGCGTGATCGGCTGCGACAGAGTGCGCCCGTCGGTATTGGACTGGAAGAGTTGTCGATGGGCATGTCTGGCGATTTCGAGATCGCCATCGAGGAAGGTGCCACCGTGGTGCGCGTCGGACAGGCTATTTTCGGCGCCCGCGCTTTGCCGGACAGCCACTATTGGCCGAGTGAGGCACCAGGGAACAGCCATGACTGAAGAAGCCTCTTTATCGGCACTGCGTCCGCTGCGGCTGGAAGTGGTCTCGGTGCAGTCGCAAGTGGTCTATGGGCGGGTGGGAAACAATGTCGCGGTCCCGACCCTAGAGAGGTTGGGGTTGTCAGTGGCCGCTGTGCCCACAGTCGTGTTCAGCAACACGCCGCACTACCCGACGTTGCACGGCGGCGCGTTGCCCATCGAATGGTTCGATGGCTATTTGCGGGATCTTTTGGCGCGCGGAGCGCTGCATGCGCTTCGCGTCATCCTGGTTGGCTATCTCGGCAACCTCGCGCAGGCCCAAGCCTTGGCCCGTTGGGCGCGGGCTCTGCTGAAAGAACGTGCAGACCTGCGCATCGTGATCGACCCGGTGATGGGCGATCTCGACCACGGTATCTATGTCGATCCTAATCTGGTCGATGTCTACCGCCGAGACCTGTTGCCACTGGCCGATGGATTGACACCGAACGGCTTTGAGCTGGCACACCTGACCGGATTGGCGGTGAACGATGTCGAAAGCGTCGTCACCGCCGCCCGCACCTTACTGACGGGGCGCATCCAATGGGTCGCGGTGACCAGTGCCGTGCCCGATACCTGGGCGCAGGATGAGATGCAGGTGGTGCTTGTCACTCGTAAGCAAGCCGAGGTCATTACGCATCCGCGCATTCACGCCACGCCCAAGGGCACGGGCGATCTGTTCTGCGCCACCTTGACCGGACACTGGGTCAACGGGGTTGGCCTGCCAGAAGCCGTCGCCCAAGCGTGCCGCCAAGTCGTGCATGCGTTGCGTCATACAGAACAGGCGCAATGCGCCGAGCTGTTGCTGCCCTCGGGGGCGAACAGCTATGACAACGACGCAATATACGTGCGCGAATTTATATTCGCGTCCGCCAGTTCACATGCCGAATCAGATTTGAGGATTTTTCCATGAAGCCTGCCACTTCCCACCTGATGCGGGCCTATGCCCGTCAACCCGTTTCATTCGTTCGCGGCAGTGGCGCACTCTTGTGGGATGAACAGGGCGTGGAATACCTAGATGCCATCGCTGGTGTCGCGGTCACTAGCCTGGGCCATGCTCATCCCGAGATCGCCGCCGTCATCGCCGAGCAGGCTGGGATGCTGCTGCATACCTCCAACGTCTTTCGTATCGACTGGCAGGAACGGCTGGGCGAAAGTCTGTGTGCGTTGACAGGTATGAAAAGGGCTTTTTTCTGCAATTCGGGCGCCGAGGCCAACGAAGCCGCCCTCAAGCTGGCAAGACTGCACGCTCACCGCAAGCAGGTAGCACAGCCAATGATTCTCGTGATGGAGAATGGCTTTCATGGCCGCACCATCGCGACGCTTTCTGCCACCGGCAATCCCGCTAAGCAACAAGGCTTCGAGCCGCTGCTGCCCGGTTTCCTGCGGGTGCCCTACAACGACATCGAGGCGGTGCGCAGGGTAGCCGCGCAAGAGTCCGATATCGTGGCTGTACTGATCGAGCCGGTACAGGGTGAAGGCGGTATTCGGGTTGCCAGCGCCGACTACCTGCGCGAATTGCGTGCGCTTTGCGATCAGCACGGCTGGCTGCTGATGCTCGACGAGATTCAGGCGGGCATGGGCCGCACCGGTGCCTGGTTCGGACATCAGCACGCCGGTATCACTCCGGACGTAATGACCCTGGCGAAGGCGCTGGGCAATGGCTTTCCCATCGGCGCATGCTTGGCGCGTGGCGTGGCGGCCGACCTGTTCTCGCCCGGCCAGCATGGCTCGACCTTCGGTGGCAATCCGCTGGCCTGCCGGGTGGCTTGCACCGTGCTCGACATCATGGCGCGCGACCGGCTGCCGGAGCGGGCCGCCGTGTTGGGCGCCCGTTTGCTCGTGGGGTTACAGAACGCGCTGGGCGATCACCCGAACGTCACCGCCATCCGAGGGCAGGGTTTGATGGCGGGGATCGAGCTGGACAGACACTGCAAGGAATTAGTCGGGCGCGCCCTGGCCGAGCAGCGCCTGCTCATCACCGTGACCCGCGACACTACCATCCGGCTGTTGCCGCCTCTGGTCTGCGGCGAAGCGCAGATCGACGACATCGTAGTCCGCGTTGCCCGGCTGCTGTCACCGATCGTCTTGGATGGCGCAGCAACGGCGACCGAAGTTACGCGGCAGGAGCCAGTGCTATGACGCAGACACTGAAATACGACCAACCTGATGCTGAAGGCTTCTTTGGTTATTTCGGCGGAAGTTTCATTAGCGAGACTCTGGCACAGGCGGTCGAAGCATTGCACACGGCCTATCAGCGTTACCGTGCTGAACCCGCCTTCATTGCCGAATTCGAGGAGGAGCTGGCTGATTACGTCGGCCGTCCCTCGCCGGTTTACTACGCCCGACGCCTCAGCGAGGAAACGGGCGGCGCGCGCATTTTTCTCAAGCGCGAAGACCTCAATCACACCGGTGCTCACAAGATCAATAACGTAATCGGTCAGGCGATGCTGGCGCGGCGCATGGGTAAGCGACGCATCATCGCCGAGACCGGCGCGGGTCAGCACGGTGTTGCCACCGCGACGATCTGCGCCCGTTACGGCCTGGAATGCGTGGTCTATATGGGCAGCGAGGACATCGAGCGACAGCGCCCCAACGTCCAGCGCATGGTGCTGCTGGGCGCGACGGTGGTGCCGGTGACTTCCGGCTCGCGCACACTGAAGGACGCCATGAACGACGCGATCCGCGATTGGGTTACGAATGTCGATCACACCTTCTACCTGATTGGCTCGGTAGCCGGCATGCACCCCTACCCGACAATGGTGCGGGAATTTCATACCGTGATTGGTAAGGAGTGCATACTCCAGATCCCGGCGCTGTTCAAGCGCCTTGGCATGGCGAAACAACATCCCGATGCGGTAATCGCCTGCGTCGGTGGCGGTAGTAACGCTATTGGCATTTTCCACCCGTACATCGAACATGAGGCGGTGCGCCTGATCGGTGTCGAGGCGGCGGGGTTGGGGCTGGATACTGACCGACATGCCGCGTCGATCCAGTGTGGCAGTCCCGGCGTGCTGCACGGCAACCGCTCGCTCATCCTTCAGGACGACAACGGCCAAGTGCGGGAAACCCACAGCATTAGCGCCGGTCTGGACTACCCAGGTGTCGGGCCGGAACATGCCTGGCTGCATGAAATCGGTCGCGCCGAGTATGTTGGCGCCACCGACGACGAGGCATTGCACGCCTTTCATCTGCTGAGCCGTGTGGAAGGCATCATTCCCGCGCTGGAGGCCAGCCACGCCGTGGCCCATGCGGTCAAGCTGGCGGCTACGCTGCCCCAGGATCAAACCATTCTGGTCAACCTGTCCGGCCGGGGTGACAAGGATATGGAAACGGTAATGGCTCGGACGAACGCCATGGGAGGTCAGTCATGAGCCGACTTGATACGACCTTCCAGCGTCTGCGGCGGCAGGGGCGCAAAGCGCTGATCCCCTATGCCACCGCTGGCTACCCCAGCGTGGACATCACCCCGGCGCTGATGCATGTACTGGTCGAAGCCGGTGCCGACATCATTGAGCTGGGCGTGCCGTTCTCTGATCCCTCGGCTGATGGTCCGACCATTCAGGCCGCCAGTGAGTACGCCCTGCGTCAGGGCATCGGCCTGCCGCAGGTATTCGATCAGGTGCGACGCTTTCGCGAGTCGGACACCGACACGCCGGTGGTGCTGATGGGCTATGCCAACCCCATCGAACGCTACGACCTGCTGCGCCAGCCGGGAGCCTTCGCTGTGGACGCAGCCAGCGCGGGTGTAGATGGCGTGCTGGTGGTTGACTACCCGCCGGAAGTCTCCGGCGACCTCGCGGTGCAATTGCGCCGTCACGGCATTGACATGATTTTTCTGTTGGCCCCGACCTCCACCAAGCGGCGTATCCGGCAGGTCGCAATTCACGCCAGCGGCTACGTCTATTGCGTTTCCATTAAAGGCGTCACCGGCGCCAAGACGTTGGACATGACCCAGGTGCGTGACACGCTGGCGCGCGTTCGCCGCCATGTGCGCATTCCCGTCGGCGTCGGGTTCGGTATCCGCGACGCCTGCACGGCCAGAGAGGTCGCCCAGGTGGCCGATGCTGTCGTGATCGGCTCCTGGCTCATCGAAAGTTTGGCCAATAAGCCGGCTGCCGAGGCGCTGGCGGCGGCCAGCGACCTGATCCGCGATGTGCGTCGGCAACTGGACTTAGACGTGCCCGAGCCGGATCACGCCTTCAAACCTAAACATTCCAAAACATAGGACGAATACCATGTATGACACATACCTAACTCTCGCTGATTTTGACCCCGAGTTGGCCGAAGCCGTCCTGCGCGAAGAACGCCGTCAGGAAGATCACGTCGAACTGATCGCTTCCGAGAACTACGCCAGCCCGCTGGTGATGGCCATTCAGAACTCGGTGTTCACCAACAAGTACGCCGAGGGCTACCCCGGCAAGCGCTACTACAGCGGCTGCGAGCATGTGGACGTGGCCGAGCGCCTGGCCATTGAACGGGTCAAGGCGCTGTTCGACTGCGACTACGCCAACGTCCAGCCCCATGCCGGTGCTCAGGCCAATGCGGCGGTTTTTCTGGCGCTGATAAACCCCGGTGACACCGTGATGGGCATGAACTTAGCCCAGGGCGGCCACCTGACCCATGGAAATCCATCCAATTTCTCGGGACGGCACTACAAGATCGTGCCCTATGGCCTGGACCCTGAGACGGGGCTGATCGACTACGACGAGATGGAACGTATCGCGCTGGAAACTCGGCCCAAGATGCTGATCGGCGGCTTCTCGGCCTATTCGCGCCACAAGGACTGGGCGCGCATGCGCTCCATTGCCGACAAAGTGGGCGCCATTTTTTGGGTGGACATGGCCCACGTCGCCGGCTTGGTGGCAGCGAGCGAATACCCGGACCCGCTGCCTCACGCCCATGTGGTGACCAGTACCACCCACAAAACCTTGCGCGGTCCGCGCGGTGGCATCATCCTAGCCAAGGGGCAGGGCGAGGACTTCTACAAGAAGCTTAATTCTGCCGTGTTTCCCGGCATCCAGGGCGGCCCGCTGATGCACGTCATCGCCGCCAAGGCGGTGGCCTTCAAGGAAGCCCTGGCACCTGAGTTCAAGACCTACCAGCGCCGGGTGGTGACCAACGCTCGCGCGATGGCTTCAGTGCTACAGCAGCGTGGCTACAGGATCGTGTCCGGCGGCACCGACAACCACCTGATGCTGATCGACCTATCCACCAAGCCCTACACTGGCAAGGACGCGGACGCGGCCCTGAGCGACGCTTACATCACGGCGAATAAGAACTCGGTGCCCAACGACCCGCGCTCGCCCTTCGTGACCTCGGGGCTGCGCATCGGCACACCGGCTGTGACCACGCGTGGCTTCGGCGTGGCCGAGTGCGAACAACTGGCCGGCTGGCTGTGCGACGTGTTGGATGGGGTAGAAGCCGGTGGCAGTGCGTTGACGGCGGTTCGTGATCAGGTGCGGGAACACGTGGTGGACTTGTGCCGCCGTCATCCCGTCTACTGATAGCGGACGCCTGACCCATGGAACTGCGGCATCTGCGTTGCTTCCTGGCCGTGGCCGAAGAACTCCACTTCGCCCGCGCAGCGGAGAAGTTGCATATTGAGCAGTCGCCGCTGTCGCGAGCCATCAGAGAGTTGGAGGCGGAACTGGGTGTGTCGCTGTTTGCACGTACAACACGCAGTACCCGATTGACCCGTGCGGGCAAGCTGTTTCTTGAGCATGTGCCCCGGGTTTTCGCGGCACTTGAGCAAACGCGCGACAGCGTAAGGGCTGCGGCCAATGGCTTTCATGGTCAGTTACGCATTGCCCTGTCTGATGGTATTACACCGTCGCGCTTGCCCGCCTTGTTGGCGCAGTGCCGCCTAGACGAACCGGAGGTTGATATTCGTTTGTTCGAGGTGCCCCTGTCGCAGCAGATCAAGGGGCTGAATGATGATCTGTACGACGTGGGCTTTGCGCAGTCTGACGAAGTTGGTGATGGCATCCTCGCTGAACCCGTTTGGTCCGACCCACTGATGATCGCGGTGCCTGAACGGCACCCTATCCTGAGCCACAAGCGCATACCTCTGGACGAAGTGCTGCGCTATCCGTTGGTGATGTGTGACCCGGTCGTATGCGAAGGTCATGCGCGTCAGATCGCCCGTGTTTTACGCGCGGTGGATGCGGAGCCGCTGGTGGCTGAACAGGTTGCTTCTTTGGACTTGATGATGGCGCTGGTGTCGGCGGGCTTTGCGCTGGGGCTGGCGGGTGCTTCGCAAATCATCGCCAGCCGTGAGCCTGGTGTTGTAGCGCGGCCCCTCGCTGGGCGTTCGCCAGCTCACACAACCTATTTGCTGTGCCTGAATGCTGAACCTTCTCAAACACTATCCCGTTTTATCGAGCGGGTGAGTTCCATTGAGCTGGCGCGAGAAAGCACGCCTTCCGCTACGCCAAAACCTGATGCCTCGGAGGAAATCGAGCTATGAACAAGGTCATGCCGTTGTTGTTTGTTGCTGTGCTGGCGGGCTTGCGGCCTGTCCGAACCTGCCGCCATCGAAACGGTAGAGTGACTGGCAGCCGACCCCGTGCGGTTGAAGGAGTTACGGCAGCAGTGCAAGCTGGATCGTGCCAAGCTGGGTGATGCGCTGTGCAATCGAGTGTCCGAGGCGACACGCAAGCGGTTCTATGGGGATGGAAACGTTCCCTACACGCCGCAGAAGTCGCCAGAATTCTGACCTAGAATTTTTCAGATATATAGTTCACTCATAAAAAGGGAGTGAGCATGAGGACAATTGGTTTAATCGGGGGAATGAGCTGGGAGTCAACAATTCCGTATTACCGGCACATTAATGAGTCAATTAAACAAAGGCTGGGAGGATTGCATTCGGCCAAAATCATTCTCTATAGCGTCGATTTTCAAGAGATCGAACAGTTGCAGCATGCGGGGAAATGGGAGCAAGCGGGAGGCATATTGGCCAATGCGGCAAGAATTCTCCAGACTGCTGGCGCAGATGGATTGGTGCTATGTACTAACACCATGCACAAAGTTTTCCCTCAAATTGAGGCGGCGGTAAGCATTCCGCTCTTGCACATTGCCGATCCGACGGCGGAAGCCATCAAGGCTGCTGGATTTTTCACTGTGGGACTGCTGGGGACTCGCTTCACGATGGAGCAGGATTTTTATCGTGCGCGTCTTGAACAACAGTACGGGCTTCGAGTTTTAATTCCTGAGGAAGATGATCGGCAGGTCGTGCATCGAATAATTTACGAAGAGCTTTGTCTTGGCAGAGTTCTGGATGAATCGCGCCATGCCTATTTGAATGTCATTGCGCGACTGATTGATAACGGCGCAGAGGCTGTCATTCTTGGGTGTACCGAAATTTCATTGCTGGTGGAGCCGCATCATATTGACATCCCCATATTTGACACTACGCATCTTCACGCGCTTCATGCGGCGGATTGGATGTGCAATGCTCGTGCGAATGCTGGAGTTGCGTAAACTCTGACTATTTATTGAGTGTGACACTATAGATTTTGCCAAACACGCCGCAACGCGCCTTCGCTTGCGGCGTTTTTCCTCCTTTCGCCGCTGCGCGCATTCATGCCTTTTTCTCGATCTTTGTCCCGATAACGGTCTTTGACCGGCACTGACCCGGCACCGATCCTCGTGATTGCGGCACATTGTTGTGTCGCCTTCAGCGCAATGTTGCGCAGGAGTATCGGAGACCAGGCAATGCAAGGGACGAACGTGCTGTTCGGGCAGATCGCCGTGGTATTTGGCATCGTGATCGCCGGTGTGTGGAGCGCTACACAATGGACAGCCGCCGCCTTGGGTTATCAAGTACGCCTTGGCACGCCCTGGTTCGATTTCTTCGGTACGCCGGTCTATCACCCTTGGGCGAATCCATGTCGGTCTCAATCAAAGCGGGACGCGCAACATGGACGTTCGGCAGGCAAAAGGATGTGACATTGTAGTGTTGCGGTGACGCGGTCAGCAGTTCTTGAATGCGGTCGCTAAACACAGCCCTGAGGGAAACGAGTTGTCGCTGTTCCCAGCTAGCTTTATCTCGCCGTTCTATGCAATGGGTTAATGCGTGCAAAATCTTACGTCCCTACAGGGTGTGTTGATAACACTCTTTATTGATTGAGTATGGTGTCCCGTATCGTGCTGATGTTGTGTCGCATCATGTCGATATAGGTTGCTGCGTCACCGTCTTCTGTTGACAGTGCGTCGGAGTATAGTTTTCCACCAACTTTCATGCCCGTTTCGTTGGCCATTTGTTGGATCAATTGAGGGTTGCTGATGTTCTCCACGAACAGGGCGGACGCTTGCTGCTGCTTGATCTGCTGTATCAGCCTTGCAACGGTCTGTGCAGATGCTTCCGAGCCGGTGCTGGCACCCTGCGGCGCCAAGAATTGAAACCCATACTCCTGTGCCAGATAGCCGAAGGCATCATGAGATGTGATGACCGTGCGCTTATCTAAGGGGATTTCGCTGACCAGGGACTCAAGCTCTTTTTCCAGCGCAATGAGCTTGGCATCATACGATTTTGCATTCTCCCGATAGCTAGGGCAGCCCCCTGGATCAGCGCTGCAAAATGCCTCGGCGATATTGTTGACATAAATTCGAGCGTTTGGCACGGACTGCCATGCATGCGGGTCATATTCGCCGTGATTGTGATTGTGGCCGCCCGCATGCGAGTCATGGTGATGGTCTGTGTGCCCGCCATGCTTGTCATCATGCCTATGATTTTTATGGTGATGGTGGTCGTCATGGTGCTGATCGTTGGAGTGATCATGGTCATCATCATGCGTGTTGCGCAATAGCTGGATGCCCTCAGTAAGTTCGACGACGACTTCGGCGGTACTGCCGCTTGCCTGAACGAGGCGTCCCAGAAACCCTTCAAAATTTGCTCCATTGGCCAGTACCAGGTCGGCATTCTTGACGGCTGTTACATCAGTAGGCCGTGGTTCATACGTGTGTGCATCGTTGTTGGGTCCGACTAGGGTTGTCAAAGCGATGCGGTCACCGCCGACGTTCTCGACGAAATCACTGATGATAGAAAACGTTGAGACCACTTTGAGGCTATTCGCGACAGCCAAGGGCGACGCGAGCAGTGTCACAGCGACGCTGGTGAGTGTGACAAGTTTGTTGAATCGGAACATACCAATCTTCCTTTGATGAGGCTTTGCAAAAATGGTGCGGTAGCCACCAGAGGTTCGGATGCGATATCCGACCCGGCACTCCAGCAGCCAGTAGAGACCTATAGAACTCTGCTTTAAATGATATGTTATAACATCACGTTTAGTATGTTATAACATTACATATCGCAGCGGAGTGGAACATGGAAAAAAACACAGCCAGACCGTATCAAGATAGGTGGATCACAGTACAGTTGATGGTGTTGGCTGCGACACTCTGCACAGCCTTTGAGGCGCAGGCCGCCGAGACAGAAGCGACAGTGATGGGCGGCAGTCAGGCCACTGCGTCATCATCACGTGCCGCCGTTTCCGCCCAGACTCAACCGGTCGAATTGAACCCGATCGTGGTGACGGCAACGCGCAATGTGCAGCTTCGTGATGAGGTTGCATCTTCCATGGAGGTGGTCGAGGGCCATGTGCTGGAAGAGACGGTGGGCAATTCTTTCCTTGATCAGCTCAAGAAGAATGCCAGCGTTGATGTCATTCAATATCCGAACGGTTTGGCCGGCGTGGGCTTGCGCGGCATGCGCCCCAATTTCGAGTTCACCATCAACCCGCGCACCTTGGTGCTGATTGACGGGCGCCCTTCGGGTTCCAGCAGTTTCACCACGCTGTCGCCCGAAAGTATTGAGCGCGTTGAAGTGCTCAAAGGGCCGGCCTCATCGCTATATGGCGCGTCGGCCATGGGCGGGGTGGTCAATATCATCACGCGTCGTTCCACTGGCCCGATAGGGGGCAGCGTGAGTCTGGGTTATGGTTCTTTCGACACCCGTCAAGCCGATGTGGCGTTGGGCGGATCCTTGTCTGACCGAACCGACTTTGACCTGGCCGTCGGCTATGTGAACCAGAATGGCGAGTTTCGCACGGGCGGCGGTGACAAGCGACCTAACAGTGATTTCCGTCGGATATCGGGCAAGGCGCGGCTGGGCAGCGACTTGACCGACATGGTCAGGGTCGATGTGACACTGGACTGGGCCGATCTGAGCAACAATGCGCCTGGTCCGCTTAGTTTCGATCCGGCCAATGCGTCGGCGAACGAAACCAGCCGGTTCGGAGGGGATGTCAGATTGACGCTGACGCCGCGCGACCATGAAATCACCGCCGTGGCCTATGCGTCCCGTGAAAATTACAACTACTTCACGGTGCCAGCACAGGCGCCGCGCTATCGTTCCAGCCGTACTGAGTCGAGCTATGTGGGCCTGCAGCTGCAGGATGTCTGGAGCCTGAGCGACCGCATGACCCTGACTTATGGCTTGGACTGGCAGCGTGTCGAGGCAGACCGTTTTTCCTTCAACGCGGCGGGGCAGAGCCTGGCACCTTACAGCCCCAATGAACGGCGCGACAGCCGGGGTGTTTTCGCAGAATGGGGCAGCAAGTGGCTGGATGACAGACTGATCCTCACGCTGGGCGGCAGGGTCGATTGGATCGACGCCAGCACACGCACCACGCCTTACAAGGACTCCTTCACGCCTGGTTCGTCCAGCTTCACCAGCTTTAATCCTCGTGGTGGCGTGGTCTACAAGCTGACGGAGCAATGGCGGGTGCACGGCTCCGCCGGTACGGCTTTCGCGCCGCCGCAAGGCAGCGAACTGGCAGGCGAGAATGTGGAGTACGCGGGTATCCAGCGGCGGCTAAGCATCGGTAATGCCGGCCTGAATCCCGAGCGCAATAAAAGCTGGGATCTGGGTGTGGGCTACGTCAATGAGTACCTGGATGCCGATTTGACCTACTTCAATTCGCGCATCCGCGACCGTATCCGTTCAGTCATTGTCAGTGAAACGCCCACAGAACGTATCAGCAGCTATGAAAACGCTAATGAATCCCGTATGCGCGGCATTGAAGCGAGACTGGCGCTGGATGCAGGCAGGTTGTTTGGGCTGCCCCCCGGGCGGGTGGGAGTGTCCAGCAGTTTGACCCGCTTGATACAGGCTGAAGATTTCGATGCCAGCGGTCCGGTACCCATACGCAATGTGGCCAAGTGGAAGGGCAACGTGTCTCTGACTGTCAGTGATGGCCAGCAATGGTGGGCAACGTTGACAGCGCGCCATGTAGACGTGCGCTATGACAATGACAACAGTCAGGGTCGCATCTACACCAATGGCTGCGGCGGGTTGTTCGAGAACGAGCCTTTTACCGTGGTGGATTTCAGCGCCCGCTGGAAGATTACGCGCAACGACACGCTGCGCTTCGATGTCTCCAATCTGTTCGATCGCATTTACTACGAAAAGGCTGATTACACCATGCCGGGCCGTGCCTTCTACCTGCGTTATACAAGGGCGCTGTAATCATGTCTTTGAAATTGATATTGGAGCAACTTAGTCAATTCCTGTTTCAACCCGTGTTGGCCTTGCTGGTGGTGCTGGTGGTGTGGACGTTGGTGGCGCTGGGCATGTTTGTGCGCAGTCTGGTAAGCCGACGACGGGGACGCAAACCGGCTGTGGGCCGGTTCACAGCGCAGATCGATGCCGTCGCGGCGGGCGAGGCGAGCGATGCCGACCTGTGCATCGAGCGCGTGCTGGCCCAAGCCGAGCACGACAGTCTGCGCAGCCTGAACGCTGTGCGCTTCGCCGTGCGCGCCGGCCCTTCTCTGGGCCTGATGGGTACGCTGATTCCCATGGCAGCGGCGTTGAGCGGCTTGGCGCGTGGGGATTTGCCGGCCCTTTCCGAGCATATGGTGGTGGCGTTTTCCGCCACGATTGTCGGTATTGCCATCGGCGTTGTTGCGCATGTGATCGCCATGGTGCGCGAGGGTTGGCAGCGCCAGGATCTGGACGACATTCGCCTGCATGCCGAGCAGGTGTTGCGAGCGCACGAGACGACCGCACAAAAGGCGGTCGCATGAAATCCCGCCTGCGCTTTACCCGCCCACGGTCGGATATCAGCCGTCACGACGACCCCCTGTCAGGGGTAGCCAATCTCTTTGATGCCAGTCTGGCCTTCATCGTGGCCATGGCGCTCGCGCTGTTTTCCGTACTGGGTTCGACCGACATGCTCAGCGCTGACGCCAGTTGGACGCTGACACGCACGACGGCGGATGGCGAGCTTGAAGTCGTCACCAAAGATCAGCAGCAGATCAAGGTGGAACGTATCTCCGACCGCAAGTTGTCGGGACAGGGCGAGCGCCTGGGGACGGCGTATCGCCTGCCAGATGGGCAAGTGGTGTACGTGCCGGAACAAGACAACGGAAGGCCTTGAGGGAAACTTATGCTTTTACGCGACGCAAACCGCAGGGCCGCCCGGCGAGTTTCCTCATGGTTATGGATAAGCGTGTTTTGCTTGCTGTGCCTTTGGCCTGTAGCGCACGCGCACGCTGCAGGCCCGCGCATCGCCGTCATTTCCATTGAGCTGGCGCAGCAACCCACCCTGATGCGCGAGGCAGCGGCGCGCCAGGCGCCGCACATGCAAATCAATCTGTTCGGCTTGGGGGAAGGGCATTTGCCATCGATAGAGGGTGTCCAGTTGGAAGACTATGACCTTGTTGTGGTCGAAGGCATCGGCCCCAGATTGGCGCAGTATCGAGCCCGTCTGGATGAGGTCGCACGGCATACGAAAGTGCTGGTGTTGAATGGCGATGAATGGGTGAACGGCAACGTGGATCGTGCCACGGTGCCTGACGCCATCACGTATTGGCGCAACGCCACTGCGGACAATTACACCTATTTATTCGATTACTTGGGTGCGCGTCTGCTCGGGCTGGACAGATCCGTCGCCGCGCCGGTCGAATATGCCGACCAGGCTTATTACCATCCCGACCATGCGGATGGTTTTACCGACCTGCAAGCCTATCTGAACTGGATGGGGCATCGTCATGCCGATGCCGCCGAACGCTCGCGCGTGGGTATCGTGTTCTACCGCAGTCTGGCGTTGGCTGGGAACACGGCGGTGATCGATGCGCTGATCTCGGAGACCGAGAACCAGGGCGGCTTGCCGGTGGCGCTTTGGCGTAGCGGCAGTCGGGATTCTTTGCGCGGCTTGCGCGACCAGACGGGGCGCCCGGGGGTGGATGCCCTGATTCTGTGTGCAAGCCAGATTGATTACGCCGATCATCAAGCCGGGGTGAGAGAAGCCCAGGAGCTGGGCGTCGCGGTGTTGAACTGCACCACCGATTACAGCCGCACGCCCGATGAATGGCGCGCCGACTTGGGCGGGTTCGCACCCGACCGTAGCGGACAACTGGCCATGAGCGAAGTCAGCGGCATTGTCGAGCCCATGATGGTGGGCGCTCGCGTCGTGCATGGCGATGGCGCTGTGCGTCATGAGGTGCTACCCGGACAAGTGGCCTGGCGCGTGGCGCGGGCCATGTCCTGGGCGCGAGTGCATCGTCTTTCCAATGCCGACAAGCGTGTGGTGATTACCTACCACAGCGAAGCGGCGGATCGCGCCGATGTGGGCAGTGATCCCGATACGTATCTGGATGCACAGGCCAGTCTGGCTGCGTTGTTGCGGCGGCTTCGGGATGAAGGCTACGACGTGGGTGAAGACCCCCTGCCTGACGCGCAGACGCTGGCGCGTCGCATGGCGCATGAGGGCGGCAATGTCAGCGCGGGCTTGTGGGGCGCTGCGGGTCATCAGGGTGAACGGGATGCCCAGGCTTTGAAGGCGCAGGCGGAACTGGACAGGCGCCTGAAAGACGGCACGGCCGTCGCCATTCCTGAAGCGCAGTATCTGGAATGGTATGCGCAACTGCCGTTGGCCCTGCGTGAGCAAAGCGAGGCCTATTGGGGGCCGCCACCGGGTAGGCTGATGGTGCATACGGACGAGACCGGTGCGCGCGCTATTGTCATCCCCTTGCTGCGCTTCGGCAAGGTGGCACTGGCGCCGCACCCGGTCTGGGGCTATCTGCAGGATGCCGGCGCCTTGTCTTCCACTGGTGCCTTGCCGCCTCATCATCAATACATCGCTTTCTACCGGTGGATGGCGGAAGGCTGGCAGGCCGACGCCTATCTGCCGATCTTCACGCAGATTTCTCTGATGCCGGGTAAGCAGCAAGGCCCTGCGCACGACGACTGGATCGGGCGGTTGATCGGAAACCTGCCCCACATACAGCCCACGCCCTTGCAGGCCAACGGCGGCATTGGCAACAAGCGCCGGGCCAATGCCGTGACGCTGGGTTTCATGCCGCCGTTGATGCGCGGCGGCTTGCCGCCGATGCTGAAGGACTTGCGCGATGGTCTGGCGGTGGCGTCACGAGCGTCACGAGCGTCGGGTGCGGAGCAGCAGGCAGCCCGGCAGGCGCTGCGGATGGCGGCATCAGCGCATGAGCGGGCGCTGGGACTCGATACCGTATCGGCGGCATGGCCGGCACTGGAAGTCGCGTTGAACACCTATCTTGACGAAGTGGCCGCCGCCGTCATGCCGGTGGGCGGGCATGTGCTGGGCCAGGCGCCTGACGTGGCAATCACCGCCGGCATGGTGCATGCCATGCTGCAGGGCGATGGCTCTGACGCGCCCGATGAAGCAGCCGTGCGTGCGGCGTTGCAAGGCGACGTCGCCGGACTCGATGCGCAGCAGCTTGCGCGTATACAGGATTACGCGGCCCGCATCGCCACCGCCCCGCGCGAAATGGATGCTGTGCTGCAAGCCTTGTCAGGGGGCTATATCGAGCCTGGCCCAATGGCGGATGCCGTGCGTAATCCGGATGCCTTGCCGCCGGGACGCAACCCCTATACGCTGGCCACGCGTAGCTTGCCGACGCGGGAATCCTGGGAAATCGGCGTGCGGTTGGCCGACGAACTCATCGAGGCCTATCGCCAGGAACACGATAGCGTGCCACGCAAAGTGGCTTTTGTGCTGTGGTCGGGCGAATCCACACAGAACGAGGCTGCGATTGAAGCCCAGATTCTGCGCCTGCTTGGCGCACGTCCTGTCTGGAATCCACGTGGCGAAGTCATTGACGTGACGCTGGACGATCGTGCAAGCCTGGGGCGGCCGCGTGTGGATGTGCTGGTCACGACGTCCGGCACCTATCGAGATCACTTCAGGGACAAGATTGCCATGCTGGCCAAAGCGGCCCGGCTGGCGGCACAGGCGCGCGAAGAAGACAACGCCGTGTATTTGCACAGCCAGGCTCAGGCGCAGCGTTTGCGCGCAGAGGGCGTGGATGCGAAAATCGCCGCGCAACAGTCGATGCGGCGCATCTATTCCACGGCGCCAGGCGCCTACTCGCCTTCAACGCAATTCGCCATCCGCGCCGGCGCCCAATGGGACGACACCCGTTTGTCGCAGCTGTACACGGACAGGCTGGGCCATGCCTATGGCGAGAGCGAGCAGGGCGCAATGGATGCGGCTGGTTTTATTGATCAGCTTTCCAGTGTGGAAGCCGCTGTGTTCAGCCGCAGCTCGAACGCCTATGGTTTACTCGATACCAGCATGCCCGCCGCCTATCTGGGCGGCGTCAGCAACGCGGTACGCGAACATACCGGCCGTCAAATCAGCAACTACATTGCTGATTTGAAAGCCTCGCATACCGGCGAAGCGCATCTGGAACCCCTGGCGCGCACCTTCGGTCGGGAATTGCAATCGCGCTATTTCAACCCCGAATGGATACGCGCCATGCAGGACAGTGGTTACAACGGCGCGCGGTACATGGCCGACCTGCCTGCTCATATGCTGTTGTGGGATATCACCACGCCGCAACTCGTCGACGACGCCGATTGGGCTGAAGTGAAGGCCGTCTACGTCGATGACAAGCATGGCATGGACATGGAAGAGTATTTCGAGTGGCACAACCCGTATGCGCGCCAACATCTGCTGGAAACCCTGCTGGACGCCATTGAGCGCGGCGCTTGGCACGCGGACGACGTCGATCGCGTGCAACTGGAGCAGGCGCTTGCCCAGAGCGTCGACCAGCACGGCTCGGATTGCGCATTGCCGTCGTGTAGGGATGTGGGACTTGCAGAAATGGAGCAACCGGCCCCCGCCCTTGTACCGCCTGCCACGACGGCGGGACCCGCAGAGCCGCGGCAGGCAAGGGCGGATGTGGAAGGCTATGCGCTGGAGTCGCGAGCCGTCACACCGGTGCAACCCATGCAGAAGGGAATCTGGCTGTGGCTGCTGGCTGCCATCGTGCTTTTTGCAGTGGGTGGGTTACGGCGGCCTCGTTGGTGAAGAGTGTTGGCTTCAGGCGCAATGTCGCATTGGTAGCGGGTCCAGTATGATTTTGAAGCTCAAGTAAGCTTCAAAAAAGGCAGAACACGTTGACCACGCGATTTCCATTGTTGTTCCTGGCACTGCTACCTCTCGGTGTGCAGGCCCACCCGCACGCGTGGATCGATGTGCGCAGCACTATCGTCATGTCCGCTGAAGGGCTGATTTCGGCAATTGAGGAAGAATGGCTCTTTGACGATCTGTATAGCGCGGCAGTCGTGGGTGGTTTCAAGAACGACAGCCCAGGTAAAGCAGCGACCGTGCGGGACTTCGCACCCGAAGTCATCAAGAACCTGGAACCCTACGGCTATTTCATGCGCCTTACGGCGGATGATCGCCAGATCAAGCTGGACACCGTCACGGAATACAAAAGCGAAATGAAAGGGCAGCAACTTATGCTGTCCTTCACCGCGCCGTTGGCAAAGCCGGTCGACCCCAGTCGCTACGCAGTCAGTTTCGCGGTCTACGATCCCACCTACTACATTCACATGGCTCACCTCGTCGCGCAGCCGCCCACCATACGAAGCAGAAAGAAAACAGCTTGCCAGGCGCGCGTTGAGCCGGCGCGCCCCTCACATGAGGATTTAGCCCGCGCCTTCGCTCTGGACCAAGGGGCGTCGCCTCAATATGATCTGGGCCATTTGTTCGCGGAAAAGGTGCTGGTTCAATGCAAGTAGGAAGCAGGGCGGTCAGTCGTGCGATGCTGATCTGTGCGTTCATGGTGGCCTTCGTGCTCGCGGCATGGGTCATGTCGAGCCATTACGGCGTCTGGAACCGATTCACGGTCTGGGTCATGTCCACGCAAGGCGAGCTGCATCGGCAGCTTGCCGCCGCCATACGTCAGTTCGCGCAGGAAGGGTGGGCTGTCGCCTGCGGGCTGATCGGTATCAGCCTGCTCTATGGTATTTTCCACGCGGCGGGGCCGGGTCATGGCAAAGCGGTGATCACCACTTACCTGGGAACGACCCGCACCCGTTTGCGGCGCGGTCTGTTCCTGTCGCTGGTTTCAGCGCTGGCCCAGGGAATAGTGGCCGTGATACTGGTCGAAATCGTCGTCAACCTGCTGGGCTATTCCTTGCGGCGCACTCGGAGCACTGCCGGCCAACTGGAAAACCTGAGTTTTGCACTGGTGGCTTTGCTGGGGGCCGTGCTGGCCGTGCGCAGCGCAATGGGTTTGTATCGTCGATGGCGTGAATCGAAACGCAAGCCGGTTTCCCTTTTCTCGGGAGGAGGAACATTGCAGGCCTATTGCGCGGAGTGCGGCGGGCCGCACAGCGTTTCAAAGGAACACATCAGTCAAGCACTGACATGGCGCAGCGCGCTGCCCATCATCCTCGTCATTGGTCTGCGCCCCTGCACGGGGGCGATTCTGGTTCTGCTGGTCGCCTATTCGCTTGATCTTCGCTGGGTTGGCATTGCCGCCGTCCTGGCTATGTCGCTCGGAACGGCAGCCACCGTCGGCCTTCTGGCCACGCTGGCTGTTTCGTTCAGGCATGTGGCCTTGCGTTTCTTTCAACGCGGAGCCACATCCCCAATGCATACCGGCATGGTTTTTGACATGCTTGGCTTGTCGGGCGGTCTGCTGATTGGCTTGATGGGTTGGGGCTTGCTTCAGCAGGGGTTGAATGCCGCACAGCATCCTCTCTTATGAGTTTGTTACAGACGGCCTGGGTACTGTTCACCCTATGCGATTCATGTTTGTATTCTGAAATTTCTGTGTGATAGCTTTCTGGCTTTGGTAATATCTGGTCCTATGTTCAGCAATATCTTGCAACGATTCTGGCGCAAAAAGCACTCGGTGAGTGTGCTGTGTCTGCTGTTGCTTGCAATGGTGCTGCGCGGCATGGTTCCGGCGGGGTACATGCCGAACCTCGGCGAAAAGCAGCATGGCGATGCCCTGCTGACCTTCTGTTCTCATGATCCGCGTGGCGGCATCCCCGATGCATTGCTCGCTCTCTGGGCAGATGTTGATCTTGAGCCTGACCCGGGCGATAGCGATATGTCGCACAGCAGCGCTTTTTGCGTTCTGGGTCAGTTAACCATGGATCTCCCGGAAACCGGCAGCCTCGACGCTGTGGCGGTTTTCTTCCAGGCGCAGCCGGTACTGCCGGTAACGTTTTTTTCCCTGCCTCTACAGGGGCCACGCGGCCCGCCACTGGGCTCCAGAGCGCCGCCTTCCTTCATCGTCTGATTTCAGGCGAACCCACACTTCTTCGCATTGTTTTTGCCTGCCTCCGTGTCGCTGCCTGACCGGTGTTGCGCAATGGCGTGTCGTGAGCGTTCCGCCACATTTTTTCCTGTCGTCCGTGCCATGCATGCCGCTTCGGCTCATGTAGCGGCCTGTTTTCGTGCGGACGCCGATAATCATTTGATGAAGAAGAATTTCAATGAATACAGAAAACACTTCGTTCCCGGTTCTGCGCCTTGTCGCTGCCTTGAGTCTGCTGGGCAGCGCTTTTCCCGTTTGGTCACAGAGTCCGCCGGTGGCAGACGGGTTGCAGCCGCACAATCTTTCCAACGCTCCCGTCATCAGCCTGGAGCGTATTGTCGTCACAGGTGTCGGGCCCGTGACACCGCTGCTGTTCGTGACCGACCCCAAGAAGCCGCGCCAGCCAATTCCGGCCAGCGACGGGACGGATTATCTGAAAACCATTCCGGGGTTTTCTGCCATACGCAATGGTGGCAGTAATGGCGACCCGGTTCTGCGCGGCATGTTCGGATCTCGCCTGAACCTGCTGACCAATGGCACGTCCATGCCGGGCGCCTGCCCGGCGCGGATGGACGCACCGAGTTCCTATATTTCACCGGCAAATTTCGATGAGCTGACCATTATCAAGGGGCCGCAGACGGTACTGTGGGGGCCGGGTGCGTCCGCAGGAACGATTCGCTTCGACCGCAAGGCGCCCGGGTTCACTGAACCGGGCATACTGTTCGACGGCAGCCTGACCGGCGGTTCATGGGGCCGTCATGACCAGACGGCGGATCTTGCCGCCGGTAACGAGAAAGTCTATGTCAGGCTGACGGGCAACCATTCCCACTCCCAGGATTACGAGGACGGCGACGGCGAGCGAGTTCCGTCGAAATGGAATAAGTGGAATACTGATGTGACGTTTGGCGTGACGCCCGATGCCAATACCTTGATCGAACTGACGGCCGGTACGGGAGACGGCGAGGCCCGCTATGCGGGCCGTGGCATGGATGGCTCCAAGTTCAAGCGCGAGTCGTTCGGCCTGCGTTTCGAGAAGGACAATATGGGTTCGACACTCAGAAAAATCGAGGCGCAGGTGTACTACAACTACGCCGATCACGTCATGGACAATTATTCATTGCGGGACTTCAAGCCGGCCAACGGCATGAACATGCCCATGGCCTCGAATGTGGACAGAAAGACCTGGGGCGGTCGCTTCGCCGCCACGCTTGACCTGGCCGAAGACCTGGAACTGGTGAGCGGCTTTGATTTCCAGGACAGTCGACATAGCGCCCGCCGAGGGATGGGCATGATGTCGTATCGCGATCAGTCCAGGGTTGAAGACGCTCGTTTCCAGAACACGGGGGTGTTTGGCGAACTGACGTGGCGTGCCGGCGAGCGAGACCGCGTCATAGGAGGCGTGCGCGTGGACCACGCCTCGGCGCGCGACCGCCGCCAGACGGTGAGTGGCAGCCATAGCATGATGGCCATGCCCAATCCGACCGCCGGTGAAAAGCGGGACCGCCTTTTGCCTGGCGGCTTCCTGCGCTACGAGCATGATCTTGCCACGATGCCAGCCACTGTCTATGCAGGCGTCGGCCATGTACAGCGCTTTCCCGATTACTGGGAATTGTTCTCGCCCTCGCGAGGCCCGGCTGGCAGCGCGAATGCCTTCGATGGTGTGAAGCCCGAGAAAACCACGCAACTGGATTTCGGGGCGCAGTATAGAACGGAGCGGATCGATGCCTGGGCATCGGCCTATGTCGGCCAAGTTCGCGATTTTATTCTGTTCGATTACGGGCCGATGGGCATGACGTCCCAGGCGCGCAATATCGACGCCACCATTTTCGGTGGGGAACTGGGTGTGTCCTACAAGCTGTCGCCCGCCTGGACGCTCGACACCACGCTGGCCTACGCCTGGGGAAAAAACCGCAGCGATGGCATTGCCTTGCCGCAGATTCCACCCCTGGAAGGGCGTTTGTCGCTTGCCTATGAACAGGGGCCATGGTCGGCTGGCGTGCTATGGCGCCTGGTGGCGGCGCAGAACCGCTACGCCGTCAACCAAGGCAATGTCGTCAGCAAGGACTTCGACGGCAGCGGCGGCTTTGGCGTACTGTCTCTGAATGGCGGCTACCGCATCAGCAAACAAGTACAGCTTGCCTTCGGTGTGGATAATCTGTTCGATCGCACGTATAGCGAACATTTGAACCTGGCGGGCAATTCGGGTTTCGGCTATTCAGCGAATACACGGATCAATGAACCGGGCCGGACGGTTTGGGCCACCTTGAGCGTCAGATACTGAATATTGTTTCGGTTTTTTTGTTTCAGTATTTGAGTTTTGAAGAGTTGGTGTATGAACTGCACCCAAGCGTTGGACGCTCATCCAATCTTTGGGGTGCAGTTCAAATCTCACCTACCCGTTTTCAGGCTGAATACGCGTTGATCGGTGCTGCGGCGTTGTCCTTTTTCATAAGATGGTCGGGTTGGGCGCGTCGCCATAGAGCTGTTTAGGATCGAACACCTTGTCTGTTTCCGTGAAAACCAGTGTGTCCTCTTTCATACGTTTATTGCCGACCGGGACGCGTCGATAAAAGCAGGAGCGATAACCGACATGGCAGCTTGCGCCGGAGCCGGCCACCCGCACCCGCAGCCAAACCGCATCCTGGTCGTCGTCGATGCGCAGTTCTTCCACGACCTGCACCAGGCCGCTGGTGGCGCCCTTATGCCAGATTGTGTGGCGCGACCGGCTCCAGTAGTGCGCTTTGCCTGTTTCAATGGTGAGGCGCAGTGCCGTTTCGTTCATATAGCCGAGCATCAGCACTTCGCCGGTCTGGGCGTCAGTCGTGATGCAGGGGATCAGGCCGTTCTGGTCGAATTTGGGCGCCAATTCATGACTTTCCTCCACCTGCTCAATGGAATGGCGGTGTGCGAAGCGCACGGGCGGAGAGGTGGTGTCTTGATCGGGCTTATTCATGGGGCGGGGCGGGTCTTTGTCTAAAGGAGTCATCGTAGTGTCCAGGTTCGGGGGCTTTGTGGTGTCGACGCTCGCAGTCGGCTCTCGTGCAGCGTCCGTAGAGGACCAGCGTGTGCTCGCTGAGCTCGAAGCCCAGCCGTTGCGCCACGCGGTGTTGGAGTTGTTCAATCACTTCGTCGTGGAATTCCTGCACCCAACCGCAATCGATACAGACCAGATGGTCATGATGCAGTCTATCGTCCAGTTCATAGTGCGCCTTGCCGGCTTCAAATCGGGCAAGTTTGAGGAGACCGGCTTCCTGCAGCTGGGTCAGCACGCGATAAACCGTTGCCAGGCCAATGCCGATGTCGTTGTTCAGCAGGTGGCGATAGATGTCTTCCGGTGACAGATGCCGCCCGTTCGCCTCTTCCAAGACTTCCAGAATCCGCAGCCGTGGCAGCGTGGTTTTCAATCCCGCGCGTTTTAGCTCTTCAGATTCAATCATTCCGGTCTCCAGACGTGATGGACGGTGGGCGGACTTCCAGAAAATCGACCGGGCGGCCCATGGGCTGACCCACCAGTTCGCCGTCCCGTACAACGAGGCGGCCGCCCACCACGGTTACGGTGGGCCATCCGGTTACGAGCAAGCCGTCGTAAGGTGTCCAGCCCGATACGCTGGCGATCCAGCGGTTGGTGATTTCTCGGCGTGCGCGCAGGTCGACGAGGGTCAGGTCTGCGTCATAGCCCACGGAAATACGACCCTTGCCAGCAAGGCCGAACACGCGTGCCGGTCCAGCGCTGGTCAGATCGACCAATCGCTCCAAGCTGATCCGCCCCGTCTGCACATGGTCCAGCATCACCGGAAGCAGTGTCTGCACACCCGTCATGCCGCTGGGCGATTGCGGATAGGGTTGCGCTTTTTCCTGCAAGGTGTGGGGCGCATGGTCGCTGCCCAGCACGTCCACGACGCCATCGTTGATAGCCCGCCACAAGGCATCACGGTGGCGCGCTCCTCGCACGGGCGGGTTCATCTGGGCGAGACTTCCCAGGCGTTCATAGCACTGCGGTGCGACTAGCGTCAGGTGATGGGGCGTGACTTCCACGCTGACGCGGCGCTTATGGCGAGCCAGAAAGGCCATTTCCTCGGCTGAGGACACATGCAAGAGATGCAGCCGACGTCCCGTTTCCGTCGCCAGACTCACGATGCGTTGCGTGGCGATCAGGGCGCTATCCACATCGCGCCACAGCGGATGGTCGCAGACATTGCCGCTGGCCTGCGCCAGCGCTCGGCGTTCGTTCAGGCGCGCCTCATCCTCGGCATGAATCGCGATGCGGCGGTGACCATGGCTCATGATGCGGCGCAGCACGGTGTCGTCATCAGTCAGCAGATCGCCGAAGGAGCTACCCATGAAAATCTTGACACCGGCGCAGCCGGGTAGACGCTCCAGTGCGTCGAGCTGTTCGGCGTTCACTGCGGAGCCGCCCATGTAGAAGGCATAGTCGCACCAGGCGCGGCCATCGGCCAGATCAAGCTTGGCTTGCAGGTCGGCGGCGGTGAGCGTCAGTGGATTTGTGTTCGGCATGTCAAACACAGCAGTCACGCCGCCCAGCACCGCGCCGCGCGTGCCGGCCTCGAACGTTTCCTTGTGGGTCAGCCCCGGTTCGCGAAAGTGGACCTGGCTGTCGATGACGCCGGGCAGTACGTGCAGGCCTTTGGCGGACAGCATGGTTTCGGCGGTCCAGGCGCTGGCGTCCAGGGACACGATACGTCCGTCAAGACAGACGACATCGGTGCTGGCGCGACCATTGGGTGTCATGACCGTGCCGCCGATCACACACAGATCGGCATGGCGTCTGGCGAGCCGCTGGCAGAGGTCGCGATCTGGATTCCGGGTGGTCTGATTCATGCGTGTCAGAGCTCGTTTTGAATCGCTTTGTAGCCCAGTACCAGGCTGTTGTTGGTGCGGGCGACATCTTCGGAAAATTCGCTAGCGTCCGGTGTGATGCGGGGTAGGGCATCCAGGTCGGTGGTGGTGCCGATGCGCTCAGTGGACGGCACGTGAAAGCCGGGTGGCAGATGACAGCCGTCCACCACGGCGTTATAGCGGATCACGCAGCCATCTTCGATGGTGCAGTTGAACAGCACGCTGTTAAAGCCAATGAAAACGCCGTTGCCCACACGGCAAGGGCCATGCACGATGGCGCGGTGCGCGATGGAGGTGCGCTGACCAATGGTGACCGGCGAACCGGATTTGGCATGGATGACCACGCCGTCCTGGATGTTGGAGTGCGCGCCAATGACGATGGGCGCCAGATCGCCCTCAGCATTTACCTCGTCGGCGCGGATGACGGCATACGGGCCGATGAAGACGTTTTCTTCGATCACGACCTTGCCGCACAGAATAGCGGTGGGGTCGACAAAGGCACTGGGGTGGACTAGCGGCAGGTCGCCGCGAGGGTTCTTGCGGATCATGATGGGTCAGTTAATGAGAGGGGAGTGGCTGCCAGGACGCCGAACGTCAGCCCCGGCACCGACGATTGCGACATCCTGCGGGTGCATTACGCGTTCCGGTTCTTGGCGCCGCCCTGACGGGCCTTGAAGCGCGGGTTGGATTTGCAGATGACGTAGATGCGTCCCCGGCGGCGCACCACCTGGCAATCGCGGTGGCGGTTCTTGGTGTCTTTCAGGGAGGAGAGGACTTTCATGCAAAGCTCCTTTGTGAGCAAATGGGAAGAATCGACAGGAGGGTGTCATGGCTGTCTACGTCGGAGTGGATGACTTCTGGTTGGTTGAGGAAGAGGGCTCGTTTTCTGGGCTTGCAGGCGGCACGGGGTCGTAGCCGCCAGGGTGCCAGGGGTGGCAGCGCCCAAGCCTACGGATGGCCAACCATATGCCCCGTACTGCTCCATGGGAGCGCAAGGCTTCGATGGCGTATTGTGAGCACGACGGGTAGAAGCGGCAGTTCCTGCCAAGGAAGGGGCTGATGCATAGCTGATAGCCGCGAACGAGGACGATCAGAAGGCGGCTGGCTGTCATGTCATCATCTCACTCTGTATGTGCCATGTGCTGCCTTCGGGTGTATCTTCCACAGTGATTCCGGCGTTGCTCAATTCACGCCGGATCGTGTCTGCCAGGTCAAAATCGTGGCGCGCGCGGGTCTGAGTGCGTTCTGCCACTCGTTTTTCCACCCAGACCGGATCAACAGCATCCGAGACGGTAAGCGTCTCGCGCTGGGGCAGTTCAGTCAATGCCTGGGCGGCGGGGTGCTGCCACAACCCTAGCAACGAAGCCGATGCCAGCAAGCGCGCCTTGAGGTGCGCTTGCGCGTCATCTGTCCGGGCGTTTTCCAGTGCAATTGCCAGCCGGTGCAGATGGGCCAGCGCGGCCGGGGTGTTCAGGTCATTGGCCAGAGCCTTTAGAAACTCCGCATCTGGCCCCACGCAGGACGTGGCCTGTGTGGCATCGAACTTTTCCAGAATCAGGTAGAGACGGCGCAGGGTCTGGCAAGCGCTGACCAGGCGCTGGCGATTCCAATCCAGAGGGTGGCGGTAATGGGTGGACAACAGGGCAAGACGAATGGCTTCGCCGGGTGCCTGCCGCAACAGATCGCGCACCAGCAACACATTGCCCAGCGACTTGGACATCTTCTGTCCGTCCACGGTGACGAAGCTATTGTGTACCCAGGTGCGGCAGTAAAGAGTGTCGTGGATGCACGTGCCTTGAGCGATCTCGTTTTCGTGATGAGGAAAGATCAGGTCTTGGCCGCCCCCATGGATGTCCAGTGTCTGGCCCAGGTGCCGGCCAATCATGGCCGTGCATTCGATATGCCAGCCAGGTCGGCCTCGGCCCCAGGGGCTGTTCCACCTGGGCAGTTCCGGTGTGGAGGGCTTCCACAGCACGAAATCCAGGGGATTGCGTTTGTAGGGTGCTACTTCAACCCGTGCGCCCGCTAGCATGTTCTGCGGCTTGTGGCCAGACAACTGCCCGTATGCCGGAAAGGACGCCACATCGAACAACACGTGATGCTGCGCTTCGTAGGCATGGCCACGGGCAATCAGAGTCTGGATAAGTGTGACGATGTCCGGGATGTGCTCCGTGACCCGGGGTTCGAGGTCGGGCGTCAACACTCCCAGGGCGTGCATATCCTCATGATAAGCGTCGATATAGCGCATCGTGATGGTGCCGATGGGAACACCCGCAGTGAGCGCGGCTGCGTTGATCTTGTCGTCCACGTCGGTGAAGTTGCACGCATACATGACCTGAGGGTAGGTGTGGCGCAACAATCGCGCGAGCACATCGAAGACCACTGCGGGTCGCGCATTACCCAGGTGGGCATAGTTGTAGACGGTGGGGCCGCAGACGTACATCGTGACCCGGTCAGGCTGTTGCGGCTCCAGTGCCTCCTTGGTACGTGTCAAGGTGTTGTACAGGTGAATCTTCGGGCTCATGACATGTCCTTCGGCACTTGAGGCAAGACATCTCGAAAAGCGCGGAAAGTCTCTTCGATGGCGTGGCGGTTGACGTCCCGGGTGATGAAGACCAAGCGTGAGCGCCGGTCAGCATCAGGCCAGACAGGCAAGGTCGCGGGAGGATGGAAGATATGCTGCACACCATGAATCACCACGGGTTGATTCTTCCCTTCAATATTCAGGATGCCCTTGACACGCAATATATTTGTGCCGACAAAGCTTAGTAGCACCTCCAGCCAGGCGGCGAGTATTTCCTCGGGAATCGGTTCGTCCACCGTGAAGCAAAAGGCCCGGATGTGATCGTCGTGTCGATTGACGTCGTGGGCGTGATCGTGAGCATGATGCTCATGGCCGGGCGCGTGTCGCTCAGGGTTGTGTCCGTTTTGGTTGTCCGGGGTGGCGGCATGCCGATGGGTGTCAGCCCCATACGCCTCTTCGCGCAGCCATTGCGAGACATCGGGCGTTTTGCCCTCGGTTGAAAACAGACCGAGATCCAGTACCTTGTTTGCGGCAATTTCGCCATGATTGAGTACATGACGCGGTGCCGCTGGGTTGATGGCGTCCAGCCGCCGCAGAAGGGTATGGTGTTGGTCCGTGTCTGCTACATCGGCTTTGGTGAGGAGCAGGCAGTCGGCGATGGCGGCCTGTCGTACGGCCTCCGGGTGATGGTCGAGCGTGGAGTTGCCGGTGGCCAGATCCACTGTAGTCACAATGCCGTCCAAGCGGTAGCGGTTGGCCACCTGTGGGTGAGTCATCAAGGTATGGATGATGGGCGCGGGGTCGGCCAGACCCGTGGTTTCGATCAGCACGCGGCGGAACTGCCGCTGGCCATTGCGAGAGAAACGCCATGCGATATCGCGCAGGGTCTGGACAAGATCGCCGCGAATGGTGCAGCACAGGCAACCGCTGCTCATCTCCATGACGAGATTTTCGGTGCTGTGGGCCACCAGCATATGGTCCAGCGGCATGTCGCCGAACTCATTGATGATGACCAGGGCGTCCGCCAGTTCGGGCTGGCAAACGAGGTGATTCAGCACGGTGGTCTTGCCGCTGCCCAGAAAGCCGGTCAGCAGTGTGACGGGTATCAGACTTGCGGGGTTCATAGGCATTCCTCGCTCCATGGAGGGTGCGCCCAGGCAACGGCATCATGGGGATGAAGGCTTTCCAGATGCCGTACCTGGATGCGTGGGTGCTGGAAACGACCGAGCAGGCGGGATTGAATTTGGCGTGCGGCGTCTTCGACGAACATGAGATGCTGGCCGTTCAGGGCCGCAAAAGCTTGCTCATCGGCCCGCTTGACGGCTGTCTGGACAGGTGTGCCCACCGCTTTTTCGATCACGTCGATCAGGTCAATCAAACCCAGGGTCGGCGCCTGTGGTGCCAGCGTCACGGCTACGTGGGCCTCGCTGCGTTGACTGTGCGGCGTGGCCGAGGTGGCGTGCCGGCGCAGCCAGCTTGCGATGGCTTCGGGCGCGACGTCGTGCTGGCCAGCGAATGCATCCAGAAAGGCTTGTTCGACCAGTTGCCTGGATAATGCAGCCGAGCAGGGGCAGGTCGAGGAATACCCGACTGTGACGTGACCTTGCAAAGCATAGTGGCCTTGGCGCAAGATGGCGCGCAGCTCAACGGGATATGCCTTCCAGCCCGCCAGCCCTTCGGTCACCAGAGCCGGGCGACGTGCGAGCAGGTCGAATGACAAGCGCAGGCGGGCGTTGGTGGTCTTGCAATCCCGGTGGCTCTCTACCATGGCGCTCAGTGCCTGATGCAATGCGGCAGGGGTGAGGGGGCTCGCTTCGCCCAATTCATCCACCAGACGGTAGAGACGGGACATGTGTATACCTTTGATGCCGGGCGCAGGCAGATCCACCTGCACATCGGTGCGGGCATGCACGCTAGGTTGACAGTTGTCTTCCGCAATCAGGATGGGCAAATCCATGCCTTGCATCCCCACCCATTGCAAAGCGCCGGGGTGGGCCGAAGACTCGCTGATGGACACGTCGGGAAGATGAGGAAGAAGGATATCCAATAGGTACTCAATTTCGTGAATGAAGGGGACGGCTCTGCTAAGCGGGCTTGTCAATGCAAGAAGCCTGCGCACATTGCAGGGCGAGGTCGCGCATGCGGGCGACCATGCTGGATAAGCCGGTCGCCCGCTGGGCGGTTAAGTGGTGGTTCAGGCCCATGGCTTCAAAACACCAGGGCAGGGTTGTCCAAGCTTCGTCAAAGCGTTTGCCGGAGTAAATACGAAACAGCAGCGCCATCAAACCGGACACAATCATCGAATCGCTGGCTCCGGTGTAGTGGATGCGGCCCTGCCGGCATTCATGCTTGAGCCAGACACTGGCCTGGCAGCCGTGCAGACGGTTCGCTTCTGTGCGATCACGCTCGGGAAACGTCTGCACGGTTCTGCCCAGGTCGATCAGGTACTGGTAGCGCTGCGGCCAATCCGGCATGCAGGCGAAGACCTCGACCAGTTCGGTCTGGATGTCGTTCTGTTCAAGCGAGGTGTCGGGCGGCGCTATCATGCTTATAAAACCATTTAGATGGCGGGTTGACGTTCGGGCCAGCCAGAAAAGGGCATGGACCATTGTTGCCAGGCATCTGGGCCCAGGGTCATTTCCGCGTCGGTCAACAGACAATCATTGAAGCGGGCATGCAGAGCGCCTTCGTCCATATCCATGCCGATCAGCACAAGTTCTTGGCGGGCATCTCCCACGCGCTCATCCCATTTCGAGCGAATCAGCCCGACTGTTTCCGGATCCGTGGGCCAGCGCTCGGGCGGCACGGCCGCCCACCATAAGCCGGCTGGGCCGTGACGAACCATCGCACCGGCTTGCGACCACGAGCCGGCAAGCGTTGGGCGGTTGGCCAGCCAGTAGAAGCCTTTGGAGCGCACGACGCCGGGCCATTCACTTTGTAAGAAGGAATAGAAGCGCTGCGGATGAAAAGGGCGGCGCGCCCGGTACACAAAGCTGTGGATGCCGTACTCCTCCGTTTCCGGGGTATGGGTGCCACGCAGCTCTTGCAGCCAGCCCGGAGCTTTTGAAGCTTCCTGGAAGTCGAACAGACCGGTGTCTAGGACGCGTTCCAGCGGAACCCGGCCGAACTCGGCGACTTCGACCCGTGCCCTCGGATTGAGCTTGTGCAGGATGGCCATCAAGCGTTCGCGCTCTTGCGCATTGATGAGGTCCACCTTGTTGAGCACCAGAACATCGCAAAATTCGATCTGTTCAATCAGCAGGTCGACCACCGTGCGCTCGTCTTCATCGCCCAGGAACTCGCCCCGGTCCTGCAGCCTGTCGTGGGAGCTGTAGTCGCGCAGAAAGTTGTAGGCGTCGACCACGGTGACCATCGTGTCGAGACGCGCCATCTCGCCCAGGCTGCGGCCATCCTCACCCTCGAAGGTAAAGGTTTCCGCCACCGGCAGGGGTTCCGAAATTCCTGTCGATTCGATAACGAGCTGATCGAAGCGTCCTTCCAGAGCCAGCCGATTGACTTCTAAAAGCAGATCCTCGCGCAGGGTGCAGCAGATACAGCCGTTGCTCATTTCCACCAGCTTTTCGTCGGTGCGGGACAGCTCGGCACCGCCGTCGCGAACCAGCGCTGCGTCGATGTTGACTTCCGACATATCGTTGACGATCACCGCCACGCGCCGTCCTTCCCGATTATTCAGAATGTGGTTGAGCAGGGTGGTTTTGCCGGCGCCAAGAAAACCGGAGAGTACGGTGACTGGCAGGCGCGAATCGGATGAAGATGTGTGGGCGGTCATTGGTTGATATCCATGTCAAGAAAGGTTGCTGGTTTCCAGGCGCGCAGGTTGACGGCCACTAGTCCGTTGACGCGGCACGAGGAACATTTGCCATGGATTTCGATCACCGCGCGGCGAAACTCGAATTCATGGCCGCGAGTCAAGCGTTGGAGGCAATGCGCCAGCGAACCGTCGACCAAGTGGTCGATATGCCGCACTGGTCGCAAATCGCGAAGGCGGTGGGGTGCGATGCATCGTGTTCCGAAGACGGCACATAGGCGTTCAGGCTTTCCAGTCGCTGTACCAGACCCAGCGCTATCAGCCTGTCCAGCGCCCTGTAGACCTGCGTCAGCCCGCTGAAGTCCAGACGTTCAAGTAGCGCATAGGCTCCCAGTGGACCCGTGGCTTCAGAGAGCGCTTGCAGCACTCGCCGCTGGTTGTCGGTCAGGTTGCGTAGGCTGTTCATGTTGTGTTCGGAGGTAGTGTTTCCCATCAAAATCAATTATTGTTATGTTATAACATAACAATTAAGAAATGACGTATGAATGCCTAGAGATGGATCAGAGATGATGATCTACAAGCGTCGGTCGCTTAGCAGGAGGTTATGCAGTGAGAAAAAGAGCGGCTTTGCCGGTACGTGTCGCTCAGCTGTGAGGGTGTGCTGCGAGTCTGTTGACACTCATCTAATAGAGTGATTTGCATAGTGGAGGCACCAGACAATGGAATTTCGACACTTGAGATGCTTCTTGGCCGTCGCTGAGGAGTTACATTTCGCCCGTGCGGCTGAGCGATTGCACATCGAGCAATCGCCGCTGTCGCGGGCCATCAAGGAACTGGAGGAAGACCTTGGGGCGCAGCTCTTTGTGCGCACGACGCGCAGTACTCGCCTGACCCGCGCAGGACATGAATTTTTGCGTCATGTCCGACGGATTTTGCCGATGGTACAGCAGGCCAGGGACAGCACCTTGGCGGTGGCTAATGGTTATCAGCAGCAATTGCGCGTCGCCTTGTCTGATGCGTTGCCGTCTCCCTGCTTACCGGCCTTGTTGGCACGATGCCGGGAACAAGAGCCAGAAGTCGAGGTGCGCATGTTTGAAATGCCGTTCTCGGACCAGTTTCGGGGTTTGCACGATGATCTGTATGACGTTGGCTTCAATCAGGTGGGCAGTGTGGGCGATGGCCTATTGGCGCGGCCTGTCTGGCATGATCCATTGCGCGTTGTGGTGCCAGAGCGTCATCCACTGTTGACCCATCGCCATGTACCCTTGGAGGAAGTGCTGCGTTATCCGCTGGTGCTTGGACATCAGACGATATGTGAAGGTTTTACGCGGCAGATAGATCGGATGCTGCGTCAAACCAATGACGAGCCATTGATACTGGAGCGAGTTGGGTCATTCGAAATGATGGTCACCTTGGTGGCCGCAGGTTACGCCCTGGGACTGGCTGGAGCTTCGCATATGCTGGTGTGCGGAGAGCGTGGTGTCGTTGCGCGGCCTTTAGCTGGCGAGGAAATCAGGCTGACGACTTATTTGGTGCACCGCACTGAATATCTGTCCGAAACATTGGAGAGATTCATCGAACGGGCCGAAACTTTGGAATGGTCGGGTGTTGGCCTGACCGAATCCCACCAGCCTGATACATCGGAGGTGTAATGTACCGAGTATTGCTGTTATCGATTTTGTTGGGCCTGCTGGCCGGGTGCGGCCCATCTGAAACGCCCACCCCAAAGCCCGACATCGCTACTGTCGAGGAGCTGGCCGCCGACCCTGAACGGCTCAAAGCGTTGCGTTCGCAGTGCAAAACGGATCGCACCAACCTGGGCGACGTGTTGTGCGACCGGGTCGCCGAAGCTACGCGCATACGCTTCTACGGTGACGGTACCGTGCCTTACACCCCATCGGATACGCCACCCAAGTTCTGATTCGTCGGCATTTCCCTACAAATCCTGTTTTTCTTTATTGACACGCCGCAACGCGCCCGAGCCTGCGGCGTTTTCTTCGTGTGCGCCCCTCCATGAATTGATGTTTTTTTCATCAGCATTGTCCTGATAACGGTCTTTGACCGGCACTGACCTGGCACCGATGCTCATAGGCAGGCACATCCGTGTGCCGCTATTGAACGAGGAAATCAGGCAGAAGAAGTCGGAGGCTGGGCCATGCAAGGGACGAACGTACTGTTCGGGCAGATCGTCGTCGTATTCAGCATCGTGATCGCCGGAGTGTGGGGCGCTACACAATGGACAGCCGCCGCCTTGGGTTATCAGCTGCGCCTGGGTGCGCCCTGGTTCGATTTTCACGGTACGCCGGTCTATTACCCTTGGCGTCTCTTTGAGTGGTGGTTCTTTTTCGATGCCTACGCGCCGGAGGTCTTCAACATCGGGGGCATGATCGCTGGTGGCAGCGGCCTGGTTGCCGTGGTGGTCGCCATCGGCATGTCGATCTGGCGCTCGCGCCAGGCGCGGTTGGTCACCACCTACGGTTCGGCACGCTGGGCCGATAGTGGCGACATTCGTAAGGCCGGGTTGACCCAAGCCACTGGCATCCTCCTTGGTCTGCATGACGAACAATATCTGCGCCACGAAGGGCCGGAACACGTCTTGGCCTTTGCCCCCACCCGCTCTGGCAAGGGCGTGGGCCTAGTGGTGCCGACTTTGTTGTCCTGGCCAGCTTCAGCCGTCATCCACGACATTAAGGGCGAGAACTGGCAAATCACGGCGGGCTGGCGTTCGCGTTTCTCGCATTGCCTGCTGTTCAACCCTACGGACAGCCGCTCGGCCGGCTACAACCCGCTGCTGGAAGTGCGCCGGGGCGAGCACGAAGTGCGTGACGTGCAGAACATCGCCGATATTCTGGTTGATCCAGAAGGCGCGTTGGAAAAGCGCAATCATTGGGAAAAGACGTCACACGCGCTTTTGGTAGGCGCCATCCTGCATGTGCTTTATGCGGGCGAGGACAAGACCTTGCGCGGCGTGGCGAATTTTCTGTCCGACCCCGCCTGCCCATTCGAATTGACGTTGCATCGCATGATGACGACCGCCCACCTTGGTGCGGATGGGGAAGAAGGCAGGCCGCATCCCGTGGTGGCGTCCGCTGCGCGCGAAGTGCTGAACAAGTCGGACAATGAACGCTCCGGCGTGTTGTCCACAGCCATGTCGTTCCTCGGCCTATACCGCGACCCGACGGTGGCCGAAGTCACCTCGCGCTGCGACTGGCGTATCGCCGACCTGATTGCGTCTGAGCATCCGGTATCGCTGTATCTGGTGGTGCCGCCCTCGGATATTTCACGAACCAAACCGCTGATTCGCCTGATTCTCAATCAGATTGGGCGGCGGCTCACTGAATCGCTCGACGGTTCCGATGGCATTGAGCGTCGCCACAAGCTGCTGCTGATGCTTGATGAGTTCCCGGCGCTGGGCCGTCTGGACTTCTTCGAGACGGCGCTGGCCTTCATGGCGGGCTACGGTATTCGCAGCTTTCTGATCTCGCAGTCGCTCAATCAGATCGACAAAGCCTACGGACAGAACCATTCGATTCTGGATAACTGCCATGTCCGTGTGACCTTCGCCACCAATGACGAACGCACGGCCAAGCGTATTTCCGAAACTCTTGGAACCGCTACCGAGCTGCGCGCCCAGCGCAATTATGCCGGCCATCGCCTTGCGCCCTGGCTGGGACACCTCATGGTGTCGCGCCAGGAAACGGCGCGGCCACTGCTGACCCCCGGCGAAGTGATGCAGCTTCCACCGGATGAAGCCGTGGTGATGGTGTCCAGCGTGGCGCCGATCAAGGCGAAGAAACTGCGCTATTACGCCGACGCCAATTTCTCGCGGCGTGTGTTGCCTCCGCCTGCGCTCAAAACAGGGCGCTATGCCGACGCACCACCGGCGCGGCCTGACGATTGGAGCGAGTTGGCAATTCCGGCGGCTCCTGCTGCGTCCGACCCTATGGGTGGCGATGAAGTATCGGGCGTTGCCGATGACGGCGGCCCGCGTCGCCAGCCTGAACTTGCGGACATCATCGCCTATCACCCCGAACCCGAATACCCGGCCAGCGACTTGTCGCTGCTGGATGACGATGACCTGCCGCCCATGCTGCCCAGCCAGCTAGACCCGGCCATGCAGCGCGTGGCGCGCCTGGCCTCCCTCGACCCTGATGACGGAATCCAGTTATGAGCCGATATCGCTTGAATCTCTTCATTCATCCCGAACATGCCAAGCGCCTGGATGAACTGGCCGCCAAGAAAGGCGTATCCAAATCGTCCATCGTGGCGGCGGCGCTGGCTTCCTGGCTGTCGCCCGATGCCGGCGACCAGCGCGAAGCGGCGATGGCTAAGCGGCTGGATCGGCTCTCTCGCCAATTTGAGCGCCTGGAGCGTGACCAAAACATCCAGATCGAAACACTGGCGTTGTTCGTGCGTTACTACTTGACCGTCAGCACGCCGGTACCCGAGGCCCATCAGGATGTTGCCCGTGCTCAAGGTAAGGCGCGTTTTGAGCAATTCGTCGAACAGCTTGGTCGCCACCTGCTGCGTGGTCGCAGCCTAGTGCGCGACGTGGTGGAGGAACTGCATCCCGAGCCGGTGCGCTTAGATGACACAGCGCCCGCGTTTGAGCGGCAGGAGAGTGTCTCATGAGTGCCGTTCCCAAATCCTCAATTGCCGTCGCGCTGGATCGCCGCATCCAGATGCTGCGTACCGCCATGGGGCCGGTGATCGCCGTCGCGCTGGAAGACCCGGACGTGGTGGAAATCATGCTGAATCCCGACGGTTCGCTTTGGGTGGATCGTCTTTCCAGCGGTCGTGCGCCGCTGGGCCTTGAACTGTCTGAAGCGGATGGCGAGCGCATTATCCGCCTGGTCGCTGCCCATGTTGGCGCGGAAGTGCATCGCGGCCAGCCGCTTCTGACCGCCGAACTGCCCGAAACCGGCGAACGCTTCGAGGGTATCTTGCCGCCCGCCGCGCCCGGCCCGGCCTTCGCGCTGCGCAAGCGCGCCGTGGGCGTGATTCCGCTGGACCGCTACATCGCCGACGGCATGATGAGCACGGCGCAAGCCGACTTTCTGGTGAAGGCGCTCTATGCAAGGCAGAACATCCTGATTGCGGGCGGCACCAGTACCGGCAAGACCACACTTGCCAATGCTTTGCTGGCCGAAATCGCCGCCACGGGCGACCGCGTGCTGGTGCTCGAAGACACGGTCGAGCTGCAATGCGCGGCGAACGATCATGTGCCGCTGCGCACACGCATTGGTGTGGTCACGATGCAGGAACTCGTGCGCGCCACGATGCGGCTCCGTCCTGACCGTGTGGTGGTCGGTGAAGTGCGCGGCGGTGAAGCGCTGGATCTTATCAAGGTCTGGGGTACGGGCCACCCCGGCGGTATCGCCACCATCCACGCGGGCTCAGCAGTAGGGGCCTTGTTGCGCCTGGAACAACTGATTCTGGAAGTGGCGGTGAACCCGCCGCGCGCCCTGATCGCTGAGGCGGTCAATGTCGTCATCTACATCGCCGGTCGCGGACGCAAGCGCCGTATCGAAAGTATCGCCCGCGTGGCGGGCTTTGACGGCACCGGCTACCAACTGGTCGATGCGCTGGAAACGCCATTTCCTGAGTCAGCGCCTGCTTCTTTTCCATCTTCTGATCTGCCTGGAGACTCATCATGACGTCCGTTAATGCCTTCCGTATGTGCGTTGTTCCCCCGTTTACCGTAGCGTGGTCGCGTCGCCTTGCCCACCCTGTGGGGCAAGGGCTGCTGCTGGCCGTACTGCTGATGTCGGCGGCTGGTGCAGCGCAGGCTGCTGGTTCCTCCATGCCCTGGGAGGGGCCACTGCAATCCATTCTGGAGTCCATACAGGGGCCGGTGGCGCGCATCGTGGCTGTCATCATCATTATCGCCACGGGTCTGGCACTCGCCTTTGGTGACACCAGCGGCGGCTTTCGCAAGCTGATTCAAATCGTCTTCGGCCTGTCCATCGCGTTTGCCGCATCGTCGTTCTTTTTGTCGTTCTTTTCATTCTCCGGCGGGGCCGTCGTATGAATACGGACATCGAAGGCGCTCCCAGCTCCGCCGCTGGGTTTGAGGTGCCGCTGCATCGTTCGCTGACTGAACCGATTTTGATGGGCGGCGCACCGCGTACCGTGGCGATTGCCAACGGCACGCTGGCCGCTGCCGTGGGGCTGGGCTTGCAACTATGGATTCCAGGTGTGGTGCTCTGGATCGTTGGCCATTCCCTGGCGGTATGGGGCGCGCGTGTTGACCCGCAGTTCATGCAGGTTTTTGCCCGCCACATCAAACATAAAACGCTGTTGGATGTGTGAGGAGATGATGCCATGCTGAACCTTGCCGAATATCGTCAGCGCCCCGCATTGCTCGCCGACTGGCTGCCCTGGGCCGGATTGATCGCGCCCGGTGTGGTGCTGAACAAGGATGGATCATTTCAGCGCACGTCATGCTTTCGCGGGCCGGATCTGGATAGCGCCACCCAAGGTGAGCTGATCGCGACTTCTGCCCGCTTGAATAATGCGTTGCGCCGTCTGGGGTCGGGCTGGGCGCTTTTTATCGAGGCCGAGCGTCGTCCAGCGGCAGACTATCCCCATTCGGACTTTCCTGAAAGCCTGTCCTGGCTGGTCGATCAGGAGCGCCGTGCTGCCTTCGAAGAGGCTGGGCATCACTTCGAGAGCGCCTATCACCTGACGCTCGTGTTTCTCCCGCCCGAGGAATCCCGCGCCCGCGCAGCGGGAATGCTCTATGAGAATCGTCCGGCAGAAGGGGTGGACTGGCGCGAACGGCTGGCTGCCTTCGTAGCGGAAACGGATCGCGTCTTTGATCTGCTCGATGGTGTGATGCCGGAAATTTCCTGGCTGGGTGACGGCCAGACGCTGACCTACCTGCATTCCACCATCTCGACACGGCGTTACCGCATCGGCGTACCGGAAGTTCCGTTTCACCTTGATGCACTACTGACTGACTCCGCGTTGGTGGGTGGGTTGGCTCCGACGCTGGGTGATGCGCATCTGCGGGTGGTGTCGGTGCGAGGCTTTCCGACTTCCACCTGGCCGGGCATTTTGGATGACCTGAACCGGCTTGGCTTTGCTTATCGCTGGAGTACGCGCTTTATCTGTATGGACAAAGCCGAGGCGGAAAAGGAGCTGCGCCGCCTACGCCGTCAATGGTTCGCCAAGCGCAAGAACGTTGTGGCGCTGCTCCGGGAAACGATTTTCCAGCAGGAGTCACCGCTGGTTGATACCGATGCCAGCAACAAGGCCGCCGATGCGGACGCCGCCTTGCAGGAGTTGGGCAGCGACCAAGTTGCCTTCGGGTATGTCACTACCACCGTGGCGGTGCTGGACACCGACCCCGCCGTGGCCGATGAAAAACTGCGCATGATTGAGCGCGTCATTCAGGGCAGGGGCTTTGTGACGATTCCCGAGACCTTGAACGCTGTGGATGCCTGGTTGTCCTCCATTCCCGGCAATGCCTATGCCAACGTGCGGCAACCCATTGTGTCTACATTGAATCTGGCCCATATGATGCCAGTGTCCGCGGTGTGGGCCGGGCCACAGAAAAATGAGCATCTGGATGGGCCGCCGCTCATTGTCACGCGCACAGAAGGCGCGACGCCATTCCGGCTGGTGACGCATATTGGCGATGTGGGCCATACTCTGGTTGCCGGGCCGACTGGCATGGGCAAGTCGGTATTGCTGGCCGTCCTGGCCAAGCAATTTCGCCGGTATCCCGGTTCGCGCATCTTCGCTTTTGACATGGGCCGCTCGATGCGCGCCACCATTTTAGGTCTGGCGGGCGAGCACTATGACCTTGGCAATGATGGCGAGATCGCCTTTCAGCCGCTGGCACGCATCGACCATGAAGGCTACCGCACCTGGGCGGCGGAATGGATTGAGGGCCGCTTGCTGCACGAAGGTATGGCCGTCAGCCCCGACGACAAGGCTGCCATCTGGTCGGCGCTGGGGAGTCTGGCGGGTGCGCCGGTGGAGCAGCGCACGTTGACGGGCTTTTCCGTACTGCTGCAATCGAACACGCTGCGCCAGGCGCTTGCGCCCTATGTGCTGGGCGGTGCGCACGGCAAGTTGCTGGACGCTGACCATGACCGGCTGGGTATGGCTGACGTGCAGGGCTTCGAGATGGAAGAGCTGATGCACAGCCCCGCCGCCGTGCAGGCGGTGCTGCGCTATCTGTTCGCAAGGTTTGACGAACGCTTTGATGGCGCGCCAACCCTTCTGATTCTGGATGAGGCATGGCTGTTTTTGGATGAACCGTCTTTTGCCGCCCGTATCCGTCAGTGGTTGAAGACCCTGCGCAAGAAAAATGTCTCGGTGATCTTTGCCACGCAGTCGCTGGCCGACATCAAGGATTCCAGCATTGCGCCCGCGATTATCGAAAGCTGTGCGAGCCGCATTTTCCTGCCCAACCCGCAGGCGACCGAGCCGCAGATTCGCACAATCTATGAAGGCTTCGGCCTGAACAGCCGACAGATCGAGATTGTGGCAACTGCTCAACCCAAGCGCGATTACTACTACCAGTCGCGTTTGGGCAACCGTCTGTTCGATCTTGACCTCGGGCCGGCCACGCTGGCCTTTGCGGGGGCATCCACCCCGCAGGATCAGCGCGACATCGACCGCATCCTGCTGGACGCCGGCGTACCTGGCTTTGCGGATGCCTGGTTGCGCCATCGCGGTCTGGACTGGGCCGCCAACCTGTTGCCCGAGTTTCCCGGCTTCGCACCTTCAGTCACTGCCGTTGCTTCCCACCTACAGGAGAATCTGCTATGAAAACTCGCATGCTATCTGTATCGCTTGCTGCCGTTCTTTCGGCGTCATTACTCACCGCTTCGCCCGCTTGGGCCTGGAAAACGGTCTTTGACCCATCCAACTATACGCAGAACACGCTGACCGCCGTTCGTACACTGCAGCAGATCAACAACCAGATCAACCAGCTTCAGAACGAGGCCCAGATGTTGATGAATCAGGCCCGCAATCTGGCGAGCCTGGATTTCAATGTCGTCAACCGTCTGCGCACCACGCTTGCCGCCACCGAGCGCCTGATCGGCGAGGCGCAAGGGCTCAGTTACGAGGTGGCGAATATGGATCAGGAGTTTGCGCGCTTGTATCCCGACCAGTATGCCGCCACTGTGAGCGGCGACAGCATGGCTCAGGATGCCCGTGAGCGCTGGAAGAATACGTTGAATGGCCTGCATACCGCCATGCGGGTGCAGGCCCAAGCCTCGCAGAACCTGCGCGACGATGAAAGCACGCTGGCCGATCTGGTGAATCAAAGCCAGTCGGCGCAAGGCGCGTTGCAGGCTATGCAAGCGACCAACCAGCTTCTGGCCTTGCAGGCCAAGCAGGACATCCAGGCGCAACAGCTTCAGATCACCCAGGACCGCGCCGCCTCATTGGAGCTGGCACGCCAGGCGGCGGCGACCGAGCGCGCCCGTGAAGTGCGCCAGCGCTTTCAGGGCAGCGGCACGCCGTATACGCCGCAAGCCGTGAATTTCTACGGCAACTGATCGGAGCGCTTGAACCATGAATGACGTGGCGGTGATCGACCGTTTTCTCGCTACCTTTGCGCAGTACATCGACTCGGGGTTCGGGCTGCTGCAAGGCGATGTGGCGTTTCTCACTGCTACGCTCATCGTGATCGACATGACGCTGGCCGGCCTGTTCTGGGCGATGAATCATGCCAGTGGCCAGGGCGACGACGTGATCGCCAAGCTGCTGCGCAAGGTACTTTATGTCGGGGCATTTGCCTACATCATCGGCAACTTCAATGTGCTGGCTGGCATCCTGTTCCGTTCTTTTGCTGGGCTGGGCCTGATCGCTTCAGGCTCGTCGCTCACGATGGGCAACTTCTTGCAGCCGGGACGGCTGGCGAAAACTGGTATTGATGCCGCCGCGCCCATTTTGGAACAAATCGGCGACATGGCAGGATTTCCCGAGGTGTTCACCAATATCGACCCAATCGTGGTGATGTTTCTCGCCTGGATGGTGGTGGTGCTGAGTTTCTTCGTGCTGGCGATTCAGCTTTTCGTGACCTTGATCGAGTTCAAGCTGACCACGCTTGCCGGCTTCGTGCTGGTGCCTTTTGCACTCTGGAATAAGACCTCATTTCTTGCCGAGAAGGTACTGGGCAATGTGGTGTCCTCCGGCGTCAAGGTGCTGGTGCTGGCTGTGATTGTCGGTATTGGTAGCGGCTTGTTTTCTGAGTTCCAGGTACATCCCGAAGAGCCGTCCGTCGACTATGCGCTGGTCATCATGCTGGCGTCGCTCTCTTTGTTGGCGTTGGGGATCTTCGGGCCGGGCATCGCGACGGGGCTCGTTTCCGGCGGCCCACAGTTGGGCGCAGGCTCCATGGCCGGTGCCGCCGTGGGTGCGGTTGGAACTGCTGTTGCCATCGGTGCAGCCGCCACGGGAGTGGGTGGGGCGGTGGCGGCGGGGGCACGCATGGTTCCGGGCGCCGCCCGCATGGCTTCCGGCGCGGCTCGATCCATCGGTTCGAGCGCGGGCAGCATCCGGTCTGCTTTTCAGACGGGTGCAGCGGCGGGTGGTGGCCTTAAAGGAGCGGCGGGGGCAACCCCTGCTTCTGGTGCCGAGGCAAGCGCATCCGGTGGAGCGTCCACCGAGACAGCCAGCGCCACTGCCCAACCGGCATGGGCTAAGCGCCTGCACCGCCGACAACAACTGACGCAAGCCGCCACGACCACTGCCCACGCGCTGCGCGGTGGGGATGGCGGCGGCGCGGGCCAAGGCCCAAGCCTGCGTGATTCCGATTCATAAGGGGAACCCTCATGCGTTTCAAACGACCGCTGGTGCGTTATGCCGAATCTCCGCAACCCGCCACACCTTACCAATCCGCCGCCCAGGTCTGGGACGACCGTATCGGCTCGGCGCGGGTGCAGGCCAGGAACTGGCGGTTGATGGCCTTTGGCTGCCTGTTGTTGGCGCTGCTCATGGCCAGCGGTCTGGTGTGGCGCTCGATGCAGTCCATCGTCACGCCCTATGTCGTGGAGGTGGATAACGCCGGCCAGGTGCGGGCCGTTGGGGAGGCGGCTTCGCCGTACCGGCCCAACGATGCACAAACCGCCCACCATATTGCCCGCTTCATCACGTTGGTGCGCTCGCTCTCCATCGACCCCGTCGTGGTGCGCCAGAACTGGCTGGACGCCTACGACTACACCACGGACAAGGGGGCCGCTGTGCTGAATGACTACGCACGGGTGAATGATCCCTTTACCCGCATTGGCAAAGAGTCCGTGACGGTGCAGATCACGAGTGTCGTGCGGGCGAGCGACACGTCCTTCAACGTGCGCTGGACAGAACGCCGCTACGTCAATGGCGCATCCGCAGGTCTGGAGCGTTGGACAGCGGTGGTGTCCATCGTGCATCAGCCGCCGCGCACCGAAGCGCGTTTGCGCAAGAACCCCCTGGGGCTTTACGTCAATGGCCTGTCGTGGAGCCGTGAACTTGATTCTTCTGAAGGAGCACAGCGATGATGCCGTCTTTGCGCTTTTACGCTTTTCCGTTGGCCCTGCTTGCCCTGGCGGGCTGCGCCACACAGGGCAAGCCGCCACCGGCCATCTCGCTCGATGAGCCGGTACAGGCTGAACTGCTGCCCGAGCCGCCTAGCCCGGTCGAAGTGATCGCTGTGCCTGAACCCCTGGCACTGCCGGCGCAACTGAAACCCTTGCCCGGTACGGATGCTGGTAAAGTTACGCCCGAACCCGCCGATGAAACAGTGCGGGTGTCCCGTGCCAATGCCGAAGCACGGGTTGCGCCCACTCGCGAAGGTTACGTCAATGCCATTCAGGTCTGGCCCTATAGCGACGGCGCGCTATATCAGGTCTATACCGGCGTGGGCCGCGTGACGGTGATTGCGCTGCAGCCAGGCGAGGAACTGGTAACGGTCGCCGCCGGCGACACGGTGCGCTGGATAGTGGGTGATACCTCCAGCGGCAGCGGTGCGGATTTGCGCGTGAATGTGCTGGTTAAACCTATCCGCTCTGGCCTGAAAACGAATCTGGTTATCACCACCAGCCGCCGCACCTATCTGCTGGAACTGACTTCTACCGAAAAGACATGGATGGCGTCCGTGTCCTGGGAGTATCCGAAGGATCGGATGCTGGCTTTGCAGCGTCAGAATCAGGCAGCGCACGCCGGTGCGCCTGTTGATAGTGGGGTGGCGCTGGAACATCAGCGTTTCCGCTATGCCGTCAGCGGCAGTAATCCACCTTGGAAGCCGCTGCGGGCCTTTGATGATGGGCAGAAGGTCTATATCCAGTTTCCGGCTGGCATCGAGCAAGGAGAGTTGCCTCCGCTCTTTGTGATCGGCGCTGAAGGCGACGGCCAACTGGTGAATTACCGCTTCCGCTCACCGTACTACATCGTGGATCGGCTCTTTGGTGCGGCTGAACTGCGCCTGGGCGGTGATCGGGGTGACGTGGTGCGCATTGAACGCACTGATGGTGTGACGCGGAGGAACTGAACATGAGTGAGGAACGCGCACCCGATCCAGCCACGCCACAAGCGGCCGATAAAGTGGCACCTGAAGCCGTGGCGCTGCGCGCCCAGCCCCGGCCTGTGACGCGATTGAACCGGCGCACCTTAGCCCTGCTGGTGGGCGGGCTGTCGGTGGCCGTGCTGGGCGCCACGATCTGGTCGCTGCAACCCCAGCGGCGAGGTGCAGGTACACAGACCGAGCTTTACAACGTGGACCGGGTGTCAAAATCGGAAGGGCTTGATGCCTTGCCTGCAGACTACTCCATGCTGCTGACACCAGAAGTGCCACCCGATGTGCCGGAACTTGGCCCGCCGCTGCCCGGCGACTTGGGGCCGGCCATCGTGAATAGCCAGCAACCAGCGGTCGCCACCTATGCGCCGCCGGGCGTTGATGCTGAAGCTGCTGAACGGGAAGCGCGGCGCAAAGAAGCTGAAGCGGCGGCTGCTTCGTCGGTATTTTTCCGCACTGGCCAGGGGCAGTCTGGACAACCTGCGGCGGCGGCGACTGCACAGGCCATGCCCGTGGCTCCCGGTATAGATAATGCGATGGCCGCCTTCGATCCGCTGGCCGCAGGCCCAGCTTCTACAGCAGCACAGCCGACCGACCCCACCGCAGCACAGAACCGGCAAGACCAGAAAGAGGCATTCCTGCAATCCGGCTCTGCGGAAACCCGTAATTCCGGCAACCTGCAAATGCCCGTGTCGCCATATCAGGTCATGGCCGGTACGGTGATCGCGGCGGCCTTGGTGACAGGCATCAAATCCGATCTTCCGGGCGATGTCATCGGCACTGTGACAGAACCCGTCTATGACTCTGCGACCGGCAAGTATCTGTTGATTCCGCAAGGCTCGCGCATCCTGGGCCGCTACAACAGCCAGGTCAGCTACGGCCAAAGCCGGGTACAGGTTGTGTGGCATCGGGTCATCCTGCCTGACACGTCCTCGCTCACACTGGATAACCTGATCGGCACCGACCCGGCGGGCTATGCCGGCCTGGAAGATGAGGTGGACTGGCACTGGGGCCGCATCGTTGGCGGTGCGGTACTGACAACATTGCTGGGAGTGGGCGCCGAGCTGGCCGCCCCGGAAAACCGCCAAGACGGCGACCGCATCATCATCGCGGGACGCGACAGCGCCCAGGACAGCATCAATCAGGTCGGCCAGGAAATGACCCGGCGCAACATGAACATCCAGCCCACCTTGACCAGTCGCCCCGGCTTGCCGGTGCGGATCATCGTCAACAAAGATTTAGTGCTGCGACCGTACCAGCCATTGTTCTTCAACAAGGGAGCATCACAATGAGCACTACCCGAAAGCTGCGTTTGGGGCCGCTACCTACAACAACGACCGTTAAGCTGACCTTCACATGCCCGGTCAGCCTGAAAGCGGAGCTGGAGCGCTATGCTGCGCAGCATGCGCAGACGTATGGGGAAGCTGTCGATGCCGTGACGCTGATTCCACATATGCTGGAGCGGTTCATGGCTAGTGATCGAGGGTTTAAGAGGTTAAGATAAGGTAACCTAAAGTTTCCGAAACGTATCCATCCGGCGAACACACATTGACGCCTGCGTAAGCAAGCGTTCTTGTTTTTAAGTTCAGGCGGTGGCGGGCTGCCAGTTATGCGGAAGCAATTCTTCGATCCGGCTGTTCGGGTGCGTGGGCAACCGTGTCAAGACGTCTTTCAGATACGCATGCGGATCTAGGCCGTTCAGGTTGGCCGACTGTATCAGGCTCATGACGGCCGCGGCACGGCGTCCCGCGCGCAAGGATCCCGCAAACAGCCAACTACGTCGTCCCTGGGCGATCGGTCTGATCCGGTTTTCAAGGTAATTATTATCGATCGGCACCGCCCCGTCATCCAGGTAGCGCGTGAGCGCCACCCAGCGTTTTAGGCTGTAATCCAGGGCTTTGGCCGTACCGGACCCGTCGGGCACGCGGGATCGCTGCGCCAGCATCCAGGCGTGCAGCCTGTCGGCAATCGGTTTGGCACGTTCTTGTCGTAATCGCCAGCGCTCGGTCGCATCCAATGCCTTGGCCTCGCGCTCGATGGCGTAGAGCTCCCCAATGTAATCCAGCGCCTGAGCGGCCAACTGGCTTTGATGGGCGTCGTGCAGCTCGAAGAATTTACGTCGGGCGTGCGCCATGCAGCCGATTTCGGTGACGCCGTCCTGACTGACGGTTTTCTTGTAGCCCCCGTAATCGTCCACGACCAGCTTGCCACGCCAGTCGCCCAGAAACGCCCGGGCATGTTCTCCGGCACGGCTCGGGGCGAAGTCGTAGATGACGGCTTTCAGACTTTCAAACGCACCCGGCGCATAGGCCCAGATATACGCCCGATGGGTCTTGCGTCCTGTGTCAGGGCGCAGAATTTGGATTGGGGTCTCATCGGCGTGCAGCACATCGTGCGTCAGAATTGTTTCGCGCAGCGCATCAACCAGCGGTTGCAGGCGCACGCCGCACACACCGACCCAGTCGGCCATGGTGGAAACGGGTATTTTGACACCGGCCCGTTCGAAGATTTTCTGCTGGCGGTACAGCGGCAGATGATCCGCATACTTTGCGACCAACACATGCGCCAACAGGCCGGTACTGGCCAGGCCTTTATCGATCACGTGTGCGGGTGCCGGCGCCTGGGTCAGGGTTTCCCACTGGCGACAGGCCCATTTGCCACGGATATGACGTTCGACCTGGGCCACACCCGGGATGTAATCCAGCTTTTCGGCAACGTCTTCCCCGATGCGCTCCAACTGGCAGCCGCAGGCGCACGTGCTGGACTCGGGTTCGTGGTGAATCTCGATGCGGGGCAGCTCAGGCGGCAGGGCTTGGCGTTTTGGTTGTTCGCGCGGTGCGGCCTTCTTAGGATGGTCGGTCAGCTGATGCAGTTCCTCTTCGATGGCAGCGATGTCGGCCGCGACCGCTTCCTCTAGCAAGCTGCCCTGTACGCCGTTGATCTGTTCGCTTTTCTTGCCGAATCGGAAGCGGCGCAGCACGGCGATCTCGTGCGTCAGCTGCGCGATCGTGGTGTCTTTCAGATTGAGCAGCCGTTCTTTGCGCGTTATCAGCGCTTCTTTTTCAGCCAACACCTGTTCACGCTCACGTAACAACGCACGCAAGGCATCGGCATCCAAATTTTCAAGGGGGTCAGACAGCGGCAAACTCATGGAACAGAAGTTTGCCATAAGGCCGTGCGAGCGGCTATGGGCGCATGCCCGGATTGATTTCAGGCGGTGTTTTTGGGCCTAAATCACGTCAATAATGCCACCATCGCCAATGCGGTGCCAGGGCAACCCGATCACTAACGCCTTCAATTGCTCATCGGTCAGTTCAATACGGATTTGTCCTGCCCTGGGCCACACGAAGCGACCCTGATTTAAGCGCCGTGCCGCGAGCCACACGCCCAGCCCGTCGTGCACCAGAATCTTCATGCGGTTAGCCCGTTTGTTAGCAAACACATAGGCGTGGTGCGGGTGGGCGGCCCCGAAGTCCTTCACTACGCGCGCCAAGGCCGTATCGGGGCCGGCACGCATATCCATCGGTTCCACCGCCAGCCAGATTTGATCGACGCGAATCACGTCAATAGCTCACGCACGAATCCGGCCAAACCACGACGATCTTCACCCGGCCAGCGTAACGTCATCCGCAGGCCCTGTGCGGCCAGTTCCAGCGCAATCGTACTGCGGGCTTGAGGATCGGCATCCGTGCTAGGCGCCAGCGCGTCAATTATCTTGTCCGGTGCCTTCGCCACGACCGGACGATCGGTCGTGCCGGGTGAGGCGCTGAGCGGAATCCAATTGGCCGGACTCATGTCGCGTGGTTGCGCGACCAAGGCTCCCTCGCCATCGCCCGGCAAACTATGCTTGCCGTAGCGCTCGTGCTCCAGCACCCAGCGGTGCAAAACATTGGGGTTCATGCCGTGATCCACCGCCAGCGATGCCAGCGACACATCACCTTGCAGGCACTGCGCCACCATATCGGCCTTGAACTGCGCCGTGTAGGTCCGACGCCGACGTCCTGATTTACGAGAATCTGCGCTCAAGATAGTGTCCATTTAAATTTATCGTGGACGCTTATTTTCTAAAAGACGGCAGCGCGATTCAACGTGTCTTCACCGGAACAATACTCCGAAACCTTTTGATTTATTGCTGCATCTATTCACCGTCATAGTCAGAAGGTTTGCATTCGCCATATATAAGGAGTAAATGGCGCTGTGGTTAGGCTTCCCGATCACGGGGCTTCGAATGCCCAACGTAGTGCTGTTGCGGACATGACCTGTATCCCGAGAATTCAAGAATGAAGATAGACATCATTAGCAGTGATGGTATTCATGCGTCGGAGAAGGAGGCTCTAGAGCGCATGCGCACGGCCTTCAACGCATCCGAGTTCAGTCAGTCATGGCAGGGTTATGCCGGATTTATGATGATGGATACGACGTATCGAGATCGTGAAATCGACTTGGTATTACTGACCCATGACCGACTTTTGCTTATCGAGTTGAAAAAGTGGCGTGGCAAGATTGAGCCTATGCAGGATCATTGGCTACGTGACGGTGAAGACATGGGCCGCTCGCCTGTGAAGGTTCTGGCGGATAAGTGGAAGATTCTCTCTTCCAAGATACGTAATCGACTTAAGGAGCCTGCCCGCTCGGTTTTCATTGATTATCGCGTTGTAATGTGCGGCCCTGCGGATTTCTCGGAAATACCGGATGATGAGAAAGCGTTTGTTTGTACACTCGATCAGTTTCTGAAAATAGCTAAGCAAGGCGGCTACCGGAGGGAATTTAGTACGTCGTGTGCGGGAAAACCAAATCAACATCTGCAGGTCTTCACTCAGTTTTTCCGTGGTCGTGATTTCAAACCCTCTGGCTTTTCCTTCAATAATTTTCGGATTGCTGGCGAGGCGACCTTCCAACACCCAAAGGCGTTGTACAAGGAGTACAAGTCGGTAAAGAAGGATGATCAGCGTCATGAAGCATTGCTTCGGCGGTGGGATTTTTCGGTACTGTCTGGTATTGCCGATACCATTGATGAGCGCGCGCGCATTGCGTTGCGCGAACATAAGGTCATAGGCTTTATCCAGGAGCAATGCGAGTATTTAGATGGCGTAGTGCTTCAACCGCTGTCTCATCCAACGCGTGACGACATCGACGCTGATTTTTGCGAGCTGTATCGGCTACCTTCACGTCAACTCAGACTTAATGAGTTCGTCCAACGCCATGGTCCAGACATAAGCTTTAATGATCGCCTGGCCATTATTAAGGTTTTGCTGTCACATTTTGCTGATTTGCACGATGCTGGTGTGGCGCACCGTGATATTAGTGATCATAGCCTGTGGCTGGAACGTCCTTCGAAAGTCTCTATCTCGGGTTTACTGACTGCCTATTTTCCCGAAGTAGGAACAGTGGGACCTCTGCGTAACAGCCTGCGGGCGGGCCAGGCTGTGCTTCCCGAGGACTCTGAGCTAGGCCAAGGTGAGTCGAGTGATGCGTTTCAAGGTGACGTTTACCTATTGGGAGCCGCAGCGCATCATGTGCTGTTTTTGAGCCCGCCGCCTCAGGCGGAGGGAATTTTCCAATGGGAAGAGCCAACTGATATCACTTGCGATCCAGACCTGGCCGATTGGTTTGCTAAAGCTCTAGATCTGGTGCCATCAGCGCGTTTTCCTAATGCCCGCGTTATGCTCGATGCCCTGAACGGTTTGGCCATTGGCAGGCAGCCCAAAGGTGAGGTGGACATGCGCGCCTTTGAGCCTTATCGCAGTGAGATCATGCCTATTGTGACTTATCCCTTGGAGGAAAACCTCAAACAAGGGAACAGTCATCTTTATCGCTCAACGGTTGGAGGTCGACCGGTTTCTGTCAAAATCTGGTACGGTCGCCGTCCAGATCCAAAGCGTTCGGAAGAAACTCATGTGTTGAAGGCGTTTCTCGACAAAGCATGGTTGATAAAAACTCAGCCAAGTACGTCGTTAGCTCCAATAGTCGATTTTGGCATTTCAGATGCCGGCACTTTTCTAGTCCAGCATTGGGTGGATGGTCATGGCATATTTGAAGCTGGCGCAGCCTGTGAAACGGCGTCAGACATACTTGCGTTGTGCCATCAACTGGTCAAGGCTACTAGGCATCTTCATGCTTTGGATATTCAGCACGGTGATTTGCATCCTGGTAATGTCCTAGTTGAATCCGGTGAAGTACGCTTTATCGATGCCATTGACCTCCTGCAGGGAGGGGGAGTTGAGCCGCACAACATAGCCTATGCGCCTGGGGATTACGGCACAGTCTCACCGGAGCAGCGCGATTGCTACGCGGTAGCGAAAATTTGTGCGGAATTATTGGACTGCGTTTCGTCTTGGGGGGAAACGGATCCAGCACCTTTGCGTGAGGAGATTCGACGCTGTCTTGATCGTGAGTTGCGTGTGCACGCACTCGATCTAATTGATGCGCTCTGATTTTTTTACGTCACGTCGGACTTACATCGTCTCCTCGGGCACGTCCCACACGCTCCGCACAGTCGATGAACTGCCGTAGAGGCTCCATGATTTCGCCTTCTGGTCGCAGTAGATACGTTGTAAGGCAGGCACCTTGCTCTGCGAGCGGTCGAGTCACCACGTCCACCTGAGCGCAGCCCTCCAGATGCGCTGCGCTCGAAAAGCCCACGCCGTAGCCGGCAGCTACCAAGACCAGCATCAGCGAATGGGTGCTGACGTACTCGGCCACGGTCGGCTGCGCCTCCACCGAACGTAACAGGCGTTCGCCCTGCTGATGGCAGCCGGAGCAGGCCTGTTGATCGCACAGTACCAGGGGATAGTTCACCACTTCCTGCAGCGGCACGTCCTTGTATGCCAGCAGCGGATGTCGCGCCGGCATGGCCACCAAGAACGGGTCGTGCCACAGGGGCGCCGCCACAATCTCGGTGCCTACCTCATAGGCCATCGCGAGGCCTGCGTCGAAAAGGCCTATATGCAGACCTTTCAGGATCTGCGCCAGCGGCACTTCGGACAATCGGATGCTAATCTCTGGCGCTTCCTGTCGGCACAACGCGAGTAGCGCCGCCAGCCGCGTGCGCCCTACGTCGCCTGACAGCCCGATGCGCAGCGTGCCGTGATACCCCGCCGCTGCAGCCCGCGCGCGGGCCCGCGCTTGTTCACAGGCCAGTATTACGCGACGGGCATCTTCCAGGAATGCCTGGCCGGCCCAGGTCAGACGGACGGTGTGGGCAGTTCGGAGCAGCAGCGTCACACCCAAGTCCGCTTCCAGTTTGCGGATCGTGCGCGATAGCGGCGACTGTTCGATGTGCAAGCGCTTCGCGGCCCGGCTGAAGTGCAGTTCCTCGGCAACCGCGATGAAGGCCTGGATATGGCGCATGTTCATATTTTCTCCCTATCTGTGAAGCCACCGCCTATGGCCTTGGTCGCAGTTAAGGAGAAGAATGCAATCTTTGCAATCGCCCCTCGCAGCATGCGATGCCTAGCGGAGGTGTTGCTAAAAAGCGCCCGAACTCGATCACCTCTGATGGACTGCTGACATCATGGAACAACCAAATTGGTCAGACGCTAGGGGAATGACGGCAGTGAAGCATCGATTCCTCGCCGAGTGCGGTGACTGTTGCTCTACTGATTCCTATCCCACAGTGACTCACGTCTTTCTGCCAACTTCATGGCCGTCCTTGAGCGCATTGATGCGCTGGTTAAGAGTTGGATAAGAAAACTCACCGACGCGAACATCAACCAGGCGCCCCGCCGCGTTGAAAAACAGGGTCGTTGGTAGACCTCTGTGACCCAGTGAGCGGGCGACCTCGCCTGTGGAATCAAGCAGCACATTACGCAGCGACAGCTTGTTTCCTGTGAGGAACTGCTGAATTTTGGCAGGTGCTTCGCCTTGATTGAGAAAGACGATGTTGACCTCAAGATGCTCGTTCTGGACACGCTCGAAGACGGGCATTTCGCGACGGCAAGGCGGGCACCAAGTAGCCCATAGATTGATCACCGTGGGCTTTCCAACGTAGGACGACAGCGAGATCTGATCACCCTCCATAGAAAGCGTGTTGAAGTCAGGCAGGAGCTGGCTTTCACGAGACGGCAAGGTCAGGACTGCCGTTCCGACGACCCAAATCACACTTGCAGCAATCAAGCCCGACAGCAAGGGCTTCTTCATTGCCGGAAAACGTCGGACCACCATCGTGGCATAGAGCCATGCTGCCAGTAGACCAGCCCAGGGAGACCATCCTCCGTCACGAAGATCAAAAATGCTCCATGGTGTGCTGGAGTAGGCATCATGATGCTGGAGCAGGAACCCCAAGCGAGCGCAGATCGCGCTGACGAAAAGAACGCGGTAGATTCGACTCTCTACTTCGACGCCGGCTTTGCGCCCCAGGTAATTTCCGACCAACAAAGCAATGGCCAGGACGAGCGCAACGAGGACCAAACTCGGCGGCAGTGACACTGGTCCTATCTGAATGGCATGAATCAAGTTCTAGCTCCCGCCTTGAACGAGCGGGCCGAGACATCCGCTCGCCAGTTCTTGGGCAGGAGGCGCCTCTCGCCTGCTGGTGGATGGCCTGGCGTATCGCACGGCAGGTTGTACCCTCAGGTCACCTGCAAGGAGCCCTTTGCATTCATGAGAAGCTCGATGACATCCGGTGCCGTGATGACCTCGAAGCGCGGGTCCATTTGCTCGGCTGTCAAGCCGTTGTGGATCATGCAAGAGCCGCAGACGGCGATGCGGCCACCTTTCTCGATGTACTTGGCCAGCAGGTCTGCAACGGGCTCGAACGGCTTGCCGATCGCCATGCCTGCCGTAGCCCCGGGCTTGCCGAGTTCGACGGCTTCGACCATCAGGATGATTGTGGCCGTGTGGCCTTTGAGCAAGGCGTTGAGGGCCATAGTGAAGGTCACGGTGACCTTGTTCGGATTGCTGGTGCCGTCGAAGACGGTCGCGACGAAATCAGTGGTTTGCATGTTCAGCTCCTGGTCAGTGTATGAATAGAACGGTGGGACGGTCTACGGGGTGAGGTTGCGTGGATTTTGGCAAAGGTGCTCATGCCGAAGCCTTCAACTGCCGGCTTGCATCCTTGAGCGCGCTTTGCACCATTTCCTCGATGCTGGGGTGGTAGTACGGCATCGTCAGCAGACTCTCGACCGTCTCCCCGCGCTGGATGGCCCAGGCCAGCAAGTGGGCCAGATGTTCGCCGCGCGTGGCGAGCAGGCCGGCACCTAGCAGGCGCCCATTGCCGCGGTCCACATACAGGCGAACGAGGTTGCCTTCGGCATCCATCACGCGCGATCGACCATTGGCGTCGCCTTGCGCGGAGCCGATGACGGTCTGGTCGAGATTCAGCGTGTCGTAGGCTTGACCGACCGTCGCGATGTCGGGGTCGCTGAACACGATCGCCAGCGGCGTGCGGCGTGGCGGGAGTTCGGCAAGGGGGGAGCCACCAAGCGATTGCGCAGCGGCACGCGCTGCGATCAGTCCTTCATCGACGGCCTCATGCATCAGCGGCCGAATGGCACTCACATCACCGGCGAGAAACACGAGGGACGAGCCGGCACGCAGGGTCTTGGCATGCAGGACCGGCTGTCCGCGTGCATCAAGCGGCACGCCTGCCAGTTGCAGATCCAGACCTTCGACATTGGGACGGCGACCCAGTGCGGCCAGAACGACGTCCACTTGTTCGACGGCGTCGCCGCTGCGCAGCTCGATTGATTGCTGCCGGGCAGTGGCTTCGACGGGCCGCCCCAGCCACATGGTGATCTCGCCGCTGAAGTGCTCGATGGCACGCGCACCGATCTTGGGGTCGGTGATGCCTGCGGGCAAGGCCTTCATGTCACCGGCGACCAGTCGAACCCCGAGCCGCGACAGCGCCAACCCCATTTCCAGCCCGATGGCGCCCAGTCCCAACATTCCGACGCTCCTGGGAAGGGTGTCCAGGTCGAACAGACTATCCGTGGTGAGCAGCCGATCGCCCAGCGCCGCAAGAGCCTGCGGAACCACCGGCCGGGAGCCGGTGGCGACGATGAACGCCCGAGCGTGAATGGGCTGGCCGTTGACGTCCACGGTGTTGGGACCGGTGAAACGCGCCGTTCCCGTGAGAAGCCGATCTCCTGCGACCTCGCGGGTGCGCTTGGCGGTGTTACCAGCGAGCAGGTCGCGCGTCCTGCGGGCGTGGCTCCACAAGTCGTCAGGAGTGGCCGAGCCCGCAGGTGCGGCGGCCTCTTTCAGCAGCGCGCGCAGGTTGGCCCACTGGTGGCCGGCATGCAGTGCTGCCTTGGAAGGCATGCAGCCCACCCGGGCGCAGGTCGTGCCCAAAGGGCCATGGTCGATCAGAAGGGCGGACAGGCCGAGGCGACGCAATTCGCTGAAAGCCGTGAGACCGGCAGTGCCAGCTCCGATGATGGCAACGTCGGTGGTGATGGACGAGGGCATGCTAGGGGTTCTCCTTCGTTGTGTCTGCGACGTGGCAGCAGGTCTCGGCAGCCCAAGGGTTCGACGCAGAAATGGCCAGGTCGTTGGACGACGGCGCGTGGTACTTGAGCCAGAAGGCTTCGCGACAGGTCGAGTTGAAAGTCATTCGCGCAGGCGTGATCCGCTCGTCGGAATGCCCGTCTGAAACGACCTCGTAGGTGATCCAGCATTCCGGGCAGATATCGACATCCACCGGCACCGAGTCCTGCTCGGTCGTGCAGAAGATCATGGCGCCATCGGTGAACCGATAAGTGATGGTCTCCCGGGTTACGTCGAACCCATCCTCCTGCCAGCTCGACGCCTCACGCGTCATGCTCTCGATGCAGGTCAGGCTGCGGCGTTGGCGGATAGCTGCGATGTAGCTGGCCAAGTGCCGCATGGAAGCGCCCTATCGCTCTACCGGCAACGAGTTGGAAGGCGTTTCGGCCATGAACTCGTCGAAGGCGGCCACGGCGTTGGCTGCGTACATCGCAGAGGGGCCGCCCCCCATATAGACCGCCACGCCCAGGGTCTCGTGCACTTCGGCTTTCGTCGCCCCCAGACGGGCCAAGGCCTTGGCATGAAAGCCGATGCAACCGTCGCAGCGTGTGGCGACGCCAATCGCCAGTGCAATCAACTCTTTGGTCTTGGCGTCCAACGCCCCATCGGCGATGGCGGCTTTGCCCATTTCCGTGAAGCTCTTCATGACCTGTGGAACGCTGGCACGCAGCGGTGCCAGGTTGGAGGTGATCTGCTTCGTCACGTTCTTGTAGCTGGTCGTCGTCATGGAAGTTTCCCTGGCTCAATGGGCGTTTGCGGTGCCGGCCGGCTGCCGCCGAGCAGGCCACCAGCCAGCGATGGTGTAGGCCAATATGGTCGATCCGACCAGGCCGGCGCCGAACACCAGGGCGATCAAGAACCAGTCGGCCGGGCCGGCGGCATCGGTGAAGCCCGAGGAAGACACCTTGGCCATCAGGACCAAAGCCAGTGCTCCCCCGACGATGCCCAGCGCCTCCGAACGCACCAGGCGGCGTGACACGAGGCCTTTCTCGCGCACCAGCAGGGCGACGAAGGCGACCAGGCCCAGGACGACGACGGCCAGGAGAATCCACAGCAAGGGGCCGAGCATTTCCTGGAAAACAGCCAGCAGGATGAAGGGATCGAGTTCTTTCATGGCGGTGTCTCCTTAGGCGCGGCCGCGCAGCATGCTGATGTAGGTGGGCTTGAGCGCCATGGTCTTCATGACCCAACTGATCCACAGTTCCTCCAGCGGCGCGATCACGCCGGGGAAGGATGGCACCAGGTTGTTCTGGTAGTCGAACTCCACCAGCATGGCGCGGCCCAATCGCGTGATCAGTGGGCACGAGGTGTAGCCTGTGTAGAGCGCGTCCGAGGTCTTGCCCGCGATCTCGGCAACGATATGGTCGACCGCGACGGGGACCTGCCATTTCACGCTCGCTGCGGTCTTGCCCTTGGGCACCCCGGCGATGTCACCGACGCCGAAAACGTTACGGTAGCGCACATGACGCAGCGTGCCCTTGTCGACCTCCAGCCAGCCTTCGGCGGCCCACGCGCCGGTTTGCCAGGGCAGCGGGCTGTTGCGGATGGGCTCGGGCGCACGCATGGGGGGAATGACGTGGATGAAGTCGAAACCCTGTTCTTCGGTTCCCGCCGGCGTGTTGAAGGTGGCGATGCGCTTGCCCGGATCGATGGCCTTGAGAACGCGCTCGTAGTTCACCTGGATGCCGCGCTCCTGGAACAGCATGCGCACCTTCTCCGAGACGATGGGTACGCTGAACAGCGCCTTGTTGTTCGAGTTGTAGACGACCTCCGCCTTGCTGCGCTGGCCGCGCCGGCTCAGGTAGTCGTCCGTGATGAAGGTGTACTTCAGCGGCGCGCCCGCGCACTTCATCTCGGTGCCGGGGCGTAGAAAGACGCCACGACCGCCCTTGTCGGCGAAAGCCGACATGGCTTGCCACGTGGCTTCGGCCTTGGCCGGGCTGTGGTAGATGCTGCCGATGCCGTTCTTGCCGATCAGGTCCTCTTCCATGCCTTCGATCAGGCCGTACTCCAGCTTCATGCCGGTGGCGACGACGAGGAAGTCGTATGCATGGGCCTGGCCGCTTTCCGTGACGACCTTCTTGCCTTCCGGATCGAACTCGGCCACGCGTTCCTGCACCAGCTCGACGCCGGCGGGCACGTATTCGGCGGTGGTGGACACCACGTAGCCTGCGGGCTTGATGCCCGAGCCCACCAGCGTGAAGCCTGGTTGGTAGAAATGCTCCTTGCGCGCGTCGATCAGCGTGATCTTCGCGCCGTCCAGCGCTTCCGAGAGGCGCGATGCTGCCGCCAGGCCCGCGGCGCCGGCGCCTGCGATGACGATGCGGGCCGTGGTCTTGACCTTGTTCGCCGCGCTGGCGATGCCCGGCGTGAGCGCGATGCCTGCGGCACCGGCCGCTCCGAGCGTCAGCAAAGCCCGGCGGCGATTGAGTGGTTGGACAAGCGCGTTGTCTCGTTCGATAGGGTTGTTGTGGTGTTTCATGGTCTCGTAGTCCGTTCACTTCGGGGCGCAGTAGATGTCCCAGAGCATGCGCATGACGCGCACGACGTTGTCGTTGGCCAGCCGGTAGTAGACGTACTTCCCCTCCTTCTCGGTTTCGACCAGCCCTTCCTGACGCAGCACGGCCAACTGCTGCGACAAGGTGGGCTGGCGAATGCCGGTGATGGCTTCCAACTCGCCCACGTTGTGGCGTGCGGATGCGATCTGGCACAGCAGCATCAAGCGGTCTTCGTTGGCAAGAACCTTGAGCAAGGCGCACGCTTCTCCAGCGTGCTCACGCAGTTGCTCGGGCGCTTTCAGATCGCTCTTGTTGAACTACGGCATCGTGGATTTCTCTGTCAAACGCATGAGGAAATTATAATATGTAAAAGTATATATCATATCCAGAGGAGCCCCATGAATGTGAAGACTGCTGATTGCCCTGTCGACGTGCCGTTCTCGCTGGCTTCCGAGGCCTGCCGATGAGCGGGGCCTCCACCTCCCAACGGTCCTCTGCAGCGGAGCGGTGGATGCCGGTCTTGTCCTGGGGGAAAACCTATGACCGAGGCCAATGGTCCGCGGACATGCTTGCGGCCGGCATCGTCACGCTGATGCTGATTCCCCAGAGCCTGGCCTACGCCATGCTGGCTGGCCTGCCACCGCAGGCTGGCCTCTATGCGAGCATGCTTCCCCTGCTTGCCTATGCGGTGTTCGGCAGCAGCCGCACACTGGCTGTCGGGCCGGCGGCGGTGACGTCGTTGATGACCGCCGCAGCCATCGGACAGGTTGCGGCGGCGGGCTCCGCCGACTATTGGGCGGCCGCGCTTGTGCTGGCTTTGCTGTCTGGCCTGATGCTGACCCTCATGGGCGTGCTGCGGCTTGGCTGGTTGGCGAACTACCTCAGTCACCCGGTCATATCCGGCTTCATCTCGGCGTCCGGCGTGCTGATCGCCTTGAGCCAGGCCAAGCACGTGCTGGGGATTGCGGCATCGGGCGATACCCTGCCGGAACTGCTTCCCGCGCTATGGCGAGGTCTGCCCCAGACCAATGGCCCTACCGTGGCGCTGGGGCTGTCGGCGCTCTTGTTCCTGTGGTGGTCGCGCAGCGGGCTCAAGCCATGGCTGCGCCGCATCGGCATCGGGCAGCGCTGGGCAGATGCCCTCGCCAAGGCGGGACCCGTGGCAGCAATCGCGGCGACCACAGCCGCAGTCTGGGCCTGGGACTTGGCCGCGCACGGCGTGCGTGTGGTAGGGGTGGTGCCACAGGGACTTCCGCCGTTCACGCCTCCCACGTGGAACCCGGCCCTGTGGACGGAACTGGCCGTGCCAGCGCTGTTGCTCAGCGTGGTCGGCTTCGTTGAATCCATCTCGGTGGGGCAGACGCTCGCGGCCAAACGGCGCCAACGTGTCGAACCGGATCAGGAACTGGTCGCGCTGGGAGCGAGCAATGTGGCAGCGGCCTTCACGGGTGGTTTGCCGGTAACGGGTGGCTTTTCGCGTTCCGTGGTCAATTTCGACGCCGGCGCGCAGACGCCGGCGGCCGGGATCTACACCGCCATCGGCATTGCCGTTGCGACCTTGCTGCTCACGCCGCTGCTGCACCACCTGCCACAGGCCACCCTGGCAGCCACGATCGTGGTGGCGGTGCTCTCGCTGGTCGATCTGGGCATGCTCAAGCGCACCTGGCAATACTCACGCTTCGACTTCACCGTGGTGGGGGCCACGCTGGTCACGACCCTGCTGGCGGGCGTGGAGACTGGCCTGATCGCCGGGGTAGGCCTAGCGCTGATGCTGCATCTGTACCGCAGCAGCCGGCCGCACGTGGCTGTCATCGGGCTCGTGCCCGGGACCGAACACTTTCGCAACGTGCTTCGCCATCTCGTGCTCACGAGCCCGCAGGTGCTGGGGCTGCGCGTCGACGAAAGCCTGTATTTCGCCAACGCACGCTATCTGGAGGACCGTATCAACGAGGCTGTTGCGGATCACCCCGAACTCCAGCACGTGGTTCTTCAGTGCTCGGCCATCAACGACATCGACGCCAGCGCGCTCGAAAGTCTGGAAGCGATTGAGGCGCGGCTGAACGAGGCGGGCATTCGGCTTCACCTGTCGGAGGTGAAGGGTCCAGTGATGGACAAGCTCGCCGGTACACCGTTTCTGAAGCAGCTCAGCGGACGGGTCTACCTCACCCACTATCAAGCCGTCGCCGAATTGGCGCCTCACAGCCTGGCCTGAGGCAGCCAGGGCCGCGGCCAAGGTTGGCAGGGGGTCAAAGGCGCATCTGGGTGACATTCTTCAACGCACTTCGTTGAACATCCGGTGGTGCAAGCGCCGCAGTGACCACCATACGCTTGCGGCCACGAGTGGAATCGCTACCGCTGCCGTGCTCTCGGGCGAGAAGCCCCACCCGAGCTTCTGCGCTCCCTTCGCCAGGTAGCTCACGAGACCGACGATGTAGTAGGTGATGGCCGCTACCGACAATCCCTCCACCGTGGATTGGAGCCTGAGCTGCAAGTCCCCTCGACGGTTCATCGCGGCAAGCAGGGCCTGGTTGTTCTGCTGCTGCTCAATTTCTACACGCGTGCGCAGCAGGTTGCTCATGCGTGAAACACGCTCGGACAGTGCGTTCTGCCGCCGTGCAGCCCAGGCGCAGGTGCTGCGCGCAGGGCTCAGCCGCCGCTCCATGAACTCACCTATCGTCTGTAGGCCACCGAGCCGGGATTCGCCGATGTCCTGTATCCGCCGGTCCACCAGTTCGAAGTACGCGCTGCTGGCCGAGAAGCGCGAATGGGTGGCGGCGTACTGGCCCTCGACCTGGCCCGCCAGCCGCGTCAGGCGGTCAAGCAGCACAGGCTCGGCATCGCGGTTGGAGACACGGATGGCTTGGGCCAACTCTGCCAGTTCAAGCTCGGCACTGACCAAGGTTGCACTGGCATCACGCGCAGCGGGCAGGCCAAGCAGAGCAGCCATACGGTACGTTTCGATTTCCAGCAACTGCTGGACGATCCGACCCAGGCGCTGGGGCGAAAGTGCCTCGGCCACGAGCAGCATGCGCGAGAAGCCATCGGCATGGATGGCAAAGTCGGTATAGACCTCACCCTGGTCATTCGCGACGACGGAAGCGACGAGCGATTCCTCGCGCAACCAACTGCATAGCGCTGGATCGGCATTCCCATCCCGCTTGCCAGCCACCCACAGATGCAAGGCACACAGGCATTCGCCGGGCAGCGCGGCGAGCCAGTCACGCGGAACGGCCTCCAACGCCGTCATTGGGGCGCGCCCATCCTTGGACAAGGCATCGCCAGCCGGTATGACCGTGAAGGTCCAAGAGACGAACTCTGTGTGCAATTCCCAACGGATGCGGAACGCCCCTAGGTCTACGCGCAAGTGGGTGGTGTCCGCATCTGGCGGAGCTTGGTGATGGTCGCGCAGAAACGTGGCCAAGTGTGCGCGGCTCGCATCACGGCCCATCGCGTCGGTCAACATCACGATGTGCGTGATCGCCAGCGGCGCCACCAGGGCTTCGGGCGGGCGTGCATGGACTTCGTTATGCAGCAACACGCGCTGGGCATGCTGCGTGGGGTGCGAGGCGCGGGTCATGGACGATCAGAGTCCAGGCGGTTTGGTTGAGGACAACATCTCCCCCATGCCAGTGGTTGCCTTTGCACAGCCGCCTTATTGTGTGACGGTCGTCGAGGCTGTGGCGCGACGGCGGTGCAACGTCAGCCAGCCCAGCATCACCAGTACAACGGCGATGAGCGGCAGCATCAGGGTGTTGATGGTTTCCCATCCCGAAGTGTTCAGCAGGCGCCCCGAGCCGAACGACGCCACTGCCACGGTGCCGAACACCAGGAAGTCATTGAGCGCCTGCACCTTTGCTCGCTCTGCGGGCGTGTAGGTGTCGGTCACCATGGCCGTGGCGCCGATGAAGCCGAAGTTCCAGCCTACGCCTAGCAGGATCAGCGAGCCCCAGAAGTGCAACAGCTCCAGCCCGGCCAATGCCAGCAGGCCAGAGGCGGCGATCAACACCAGACCCAGCGCCGTGATGGCGATCTTGCCGAAGCGGGCGATCAAGTGGCCGGTGAAGAAGCTCGGGGCAAACATGGCCAGCACGTGCCACTGGATGCCCAGTGCGGCTTCGCCGACCGTGTGGCCGCATCCGACCATGGCCATCGGGGCAGCGGTCATGATGAAGGCCATCAGGCCATACGAGACGATGCCCGCAGTGACCGCCACGACAAAGCCAGGGCTGCGGGCAATGGTGCCAACCGGCCGTGCGGTGCCTTCCGCCACGGCAGCTTGAGGCGGCGGAGCACGCAGCAGCCACAGCAGAGGCAAGGCCAGCAAGGCCAGGCCGGCCTGGCCGAGAAAGCTGCCGGCGAACGGCGCCATGGGCCAGGCATCTCGCGTCCAGATGACGACCTGCGGGCCGATGACGGCGGCAACCAGGCCGCCAACCATGATGCGCGAGATGGCCTTCGCCCGTTGCGATGGCTCCACCGCGTCGGTGGCGGCGAAGCGGTAGCTCTGCACGCAAGCACCGTAGAAGCCCGCCATGGCGGCGCCCACGCAGAAGGTAGCGAAGTCGCCTTGCACTACACCGTAGGTGGCGATCAGTCCGGAGACGCTGCCCAGCAACGCGCCCAGCACGTAGGCCGCGCGCCGGCCCAGGCGGCGCATGAGCACCGCTGCGGGGATGGTCGAGAGTGCGAGCCCTAGGTTGTAGAGGCTGACAGGCAGCGTCGACAGCGATGGGTCGCTGGCCAGCATCTGCCCGACGATCCCCCCCAGTGAGATGATGATGGGCGGCGCAGCGCCGCCCAGGGATTGGGAAGCTACCAGCAACCACACATTGCGTTGGGCATCGGCGGTGTTGGCTGCACCTGTCGATGTCGCCATGATGGAACTTGTCATGGGCTCGCGTCGTAATGGGGCGCGCAGTCTGGTTCAGGGCTCCTTGGGATCGAGGCGGTCGCGCCGGACCGCTTCGTCCTCCATCAACTCGAACCACATTGCATTGAGAACGGCGAAGGCGGCTGCCAGGGGCAAGCCGAGAATCCAGGCGAAATACCACATGGTCAATGTCCTATGAATGATGGTGTGCGTGCGTCAGTACGCATGGCCCTTGCCGTCCTGGATGGCCTCGGGGTCGACCTTGCCGCGCAGGACCGAGAACACCCAACTGGTGTACGCCAGGATGATGGGCATGAAGATGACCGTTGAAACGAGCATGATGAACAGCGTCAGGTGACTCGACGACGAGTCCCACACAGTCAGGCTCGCCGACGGGTTGACCGACGAGGGCAGGATGAAGGGGAACATGGACACGCCCACGCTGGCGACGATGCCCGCGATGCCGACGCCGCCGGCGAGCAGCGCAGCCAGCGGCCGGCGCATGGCCAGACAGAGCGCCGCGATCACCGGCCCGGCCAGACCCAGCGCCGGCACCACCCACAGTGCTGGATGGGTGGCGTAGTTGGCGAACCACGCGCCGCCCTGCGGCACGGCGTTCTTGAGCAGAGGGTTCGAAGCGCCTGAAGTGTCGATGCTGCCGGTGATGGCATACCCCGTCACGAAGTAGGCCAGCAGCACGCCCGCCACGGCATACAGCACCGTTGTGAGAAGCGCCGCCACGATCCCGAAACGGCGCGCGCGTTCGGCCACGGTGCCCGAGGTCTTGAGCTGCAGCCAGGCGGCGCCGTGCATAACCAGCATCGCGACCGAAACCAGGCCGGCGAGCAAGGCATAAGGGTTGAGCAGCCCGAAGAACGAGCCGTCGTAGAAGATCTGCATGTCGTCCTCGATGCGAAACGGCACGCCCTGCAGCACGTTGCCCATCGCCACGCCGAAGATCAGTGCGGGCACGAAGCCGCCTACGAACAAGGCCCAGTCCCATCGGCTGCGCCATGCAGGTTCCTCGCGCTTGCTGCGGAACTTGAAGGCCACCGGCCGCAGGATCAGCGCGACGAGGATCGCGAACATCGCCAGGTAGAAGCCCGAGAACGACACCGCGTAGAGCTGCGGCCAGGCCGCGAAGATGGCCCCCCCGCCGAGGATCAGCCAGACCTGGTTGCCTTCCCAGACCGGGCCGATGGTGTTGATGACGACACGGCGCTCGACGTCGCTGTGTGCAACGAAAGGCAGCAGCGTTCCGGTGCCCAGATCGAAACCATCGGTGAGGGCAAAGCCGATCAGCAGCACCCCCAGCAGCGCCCACCAGATCAGGCGCAGGACATCGTAGGAGATCAGTTCGTGCAGGATCATGTTCGTTTCTCCTTGGGGTGTTACTGCGCAGGCGCCAGGTCGGCCGAAGCGGCGGGCCGACCTTCGACGCGGGCCGGCGCATGGTCATCGGGGCCTTTGCGGATCGCCTTGAGCATCAGCTTCATCTCGATGACGAGCAGGACGGTGTAGATCGCGACGAAGCCAGCGATCGTGAGCAGCACGGTCGATGCGCCCAAGTTCGAGACGGCCACGGCCGTCGGCAGAACGCCTTCGATGACCCAGGGCTGACGCCCCACTTCGGCCACGATCCAGCCGAGTTCAGCGGCGATCCAGGGCAAGGGGATGGACCACACGGCGACCTTGAGCAGCCATCGGTGCGCATCCAGTTTGCGCCGCGCCGACAACCAGAAGAACACGGCGGTCAGCAGGATGAAGAAGAAGCCCAGGCCGACCATCAGCCGGAACGCCCAGAACAGCGGCGCCACCCATGGAACGGTGTCCCATGCAGCCTGGGATATCTGTTGCGGCGTGGCCTGGCGGGGGTCGTCCACGTAGCGTTTGAGCAGCAGCGCGTAGCCCAGCGTATGCCCATGCTCCTCGAAAGCGGCCTGCACCTGCGGGGGGACGTCCGCGCCACCCTTCACGGCGCGGATCTGCTGCAGGGCGTCGTATGCCACGATGCCGTCCCGGATGTGCGTCTCGGCACGCGCGACCAGCTCGTCGATGCCGGGAATCTCGGTGGTCAGCGAACGTGTGCCGATCAGTCCCATGGCCCAGGGGATGTGCACCGCATAGTGTGTCTCGCGCGCCGCCTGATCGGGAAAGCCGAAGGCGGTGAACGCGGCCGGCGCGGGCTCGGTCTTCCACATCGCTTCGATGGCGGCCAGCTTCATCTTCTGGTGCTCGGTGGACAGGTAGCCGCTCTCGTCGCCCAGCACCACAACCGACAGCGCGGAGGCGAGGCCGAACGATGCCGCGACCGTCATGGAACGCTTGGCAAGCTGCAGGTGGCGCCCCTTGAGAACGTACCAGGCCGAAATCCCGAGCACGAAGATGGCGGCTGTCACATAGCCGGCCGAGACGGTGTGCACGAACTTGGCCTGCGCCACCGGGTTGGTCAGCACGGCGAAGAAGTCCGTCATCTCCATGCGCATGGTCTGCGGATTGAACTGGGCGCCGACCGGGTTCTGCATCCAGCCGTTGGCGATCAGTATCCACAGCGCCGAGAAGTTCGATCCCAGCGCCACACACCAGGTGACCACCAGATGCCCGACTTTGGAAAGGCGGTCCCAGCCGAAGAAGAACAGACCGACGAAGGTCGCTTCCAGGAAGAAGGCCATCAGCCCCTCCAAGGCGAGTGGCGCTCCGAAGATGTCGCCCACGTAGTGGCTGTAGTAGCTCCAGTTCATGCCGAACTGGAACTCCATCACGATGCCGGTGGCCACGCCCATGGCGAAGTTGATGCCGAACAGCACGCCCCAAAACTTGGTCATGTCGCGCCAGATGGTCCGGCCCGTCATCACGTAGACCGTTTCCATGATGGCGATCACTATGGACAGGCCCAGCGTCAGCGGTACGAAAAGAAAGTGGTAGAGCGCCGTGATCGCGAACTGCAATCGCGACAGGCTGACGATGTCAAAGTCCATGGCGGTTTCCTCTATCGATGTGAAATCATGTGTGCTTGAAAGATCAGTCGGGGCGCAAGGCGGCCAACGTCGTTTCGAAGCCGGCGCTGCCACGCGGAAATTCGGCGTCGATCCGGCCGCCGCGCAGTACCAGCAGGCGGTCGGCGAGCGCGGCCTCGCGCCGCAGGTGCGTGGCCATCAGCCACGCCCGCCCCGTGCCCAGCGCATGGAGCCGCGCCAGCACGTCGGCGGCCGTGATGGCATCCAGCCCTTCGGTGGGCTCATCGAGCAGCCACAAAGGGTGGGGTTGAAGCAGCAATCGCGCGAGCGCCAGGCGGCGTGCTTGTCCGCCTGACAGCCCCAGCCCACCTTCTCCGAGCCGGGTGTCCAGCCCGGCGTGCAGGGCTCGTACCTCGGAGGCGAGCCCTGCCGACCCGAGCGCGCGCCAGAGGGCGTCGTCGTCGGCATCGGCGTCGGCCAGCAGCAGGTTGTCGCGCAGGCTGTCCTGGAACAGATCGGTGCGCTGGCTCAGCCACGCATAAGGCAGTGTCCGGATGGTCCCCTGCCGCGGTGCCAGCTCGCCAGCGGCCAAGGCCATCAGCGTCGACTTGCCCGCACCGCTCGGTCCGACCACGGCGACCCGCTCTCCGGGTGCCAATGTCAAAGAAAACGACTGCAGCGCGTCCACGGGGCTGTCGGGGTAGCGCGCAGACACCTGCCTCAGACTGATCGCATAGCTCGGCTCGGGAGCGTCGGCAGGCAGGGATGCTTGTTGAGCCTGTTGGGACATGCCGCAATACGGTGACAGCCGTCGCGCCGCCAGCCACGTGCGCCCGGCCTCCAGCGCGCCTCGCCTGAGCGCGGCGAACGGCTCCATCGCGCTCAGCGCGATCAACAGGGCCAGCGTTGCGCCAGCGGTTCCGAGCCGGCCTTGGTCGACCAGCACGCCAACGCCGAGGAGCACGAGGGCCAAGGTGAGACTGCCGGCCACGCCATAGATCGCGCCAGCCGCCACGTCCAGGCGGTGCAAATGCCGGTCTGCACGTGCCAGACGACGGTCTGTGCGCTGCAGTGCGTCGCGATGGCTCGCCAGGCGGCCGGCCATGACCAGTTCGGTCTGGCCGGACACGAGGTCGACGGCCTGCGCGCGAAGGCGCTCGGTGATCAGCGCGCGGCGCACGGCGGGCAGACGCGAGCGAAGGAACAGTCCAGCAGCCACGGCGGCGCCGACGGCCAGCATCCACGCCCCCAGCGCGATGCCGAGCCAAGGGGCCATGGCGCCGAGCACCACGGTGCCGAGGATTGCGGCACCCAGCGCCGCGCTGGCCGGCACCAGCAGGCGAAGATAGAGGGATTCCAGGGCGTCGAGGTCGCTGGTCAGGCGGAACAGCGCCCGGGCCGGTCGGCGCAAGAGATCCCGGATGTTCCCCGCGCCCGCCCAACCCCGGAACAGGCGCTCGCGCAGATGTGCCAGCGCGGCGAGCGTGGCATCGTGCGTGATGAGCCGCTCGCCGTAGCGCGTAGCGGTGCGCCCCAGCGCCAGCAGGCGGATGCCGGCCGATGGTGCGAAGACGTCGAACACCAGGGCGCTGGCCACTTGCAATCCGGCGATCGCTGTGGCGGCGATGAACCAGCCCGACAGGCCCAGCAGGCCCATGCCCGTGAGGACGGTCAGCGCCGCCAGCGCGGCGCCCAAGGCCATGCGACGAGAAGACCCGGCGAGCATGGCCCGCAGCGCGGGCAGCAGGGCCAGTGCGGCGGCGGCTCTACGCGCCATGCCATCCTCCCGGGACGGGCTGCGCGGCATCGACAGGGGCGGCAAGGTGCACCACGCGGTCCATGCGTGCGGCGAGCACCGGATCGTGGGTGGCCACGATCAGGGTGCGCCCCTGGGCCAGGGCCACGAGGGATTCGATGACCTGTTCGGCGGTTTCGGTGTCCAGATGAGCGGTCGGCTCGTCCGCCAGCAGCAGATCGGCACGCGGTGCGGCGGCCAGGCGGGCAAGCGCCAGACGCGCGGCTTCGCCTCCCGACAGGCCCGTGCCGCCTTCCCCGAGTGAGGTTCCGGGGTGGGCCTGAGCCACCTGGTCGAGCTGCGCCCATTGGATTGCCCGGTGCACTTGCATGCTCCCCACGCCCGTTCGCCCGAGGGCGACGTTGTGCTGGACCGACCCTGAAAACACGTGCGGTCGCTGCCCCATCCAGGCCATGCGGTCGCGCAACCTGCGCGCCGTTTCGGCGGTCAACGCGATGCCGCCGATTTCGATGCGGCCCTCCGAAGGGGGCAGCAATCCGGCCAGCAGCGACATCAGGACGGTCTTTCCGGTTCCACTGCCGCCCACCAGGGCGACATGCTCACCGGGCTTAACATCCAGCGCAAAGTCTTGGAAAACGGGTGTCTCGCCAGGAAACGCGAACGCAAGGTCTTGGACCTTGACACGTGGCGGGCGAACTGGCGTGCCATCTTCTTGCGGTGGTACGGCCGAAGCCCCCTGCGTCGCCTGATCCGGCGATGCCTCGCCCGGCAATGGCAACCCGTCGGCGTTGAGCCGGTCCAGGGCATCCATTGCCGCCATGCCAGCAGCCCGGTCATGCCAGACCGAGGCCAATTCCCTCAAGGGCTCGAAAAAGGCGGGGGCCAGCAACAGGACGAACAAGCCTTGCGCAAGGCTGAGACGCCGACCCCAGGCACCGAAATCCAGGTGACCCAGCAGATGGAACCCGACGTAGGCGGCCACCATCGCGACACCCAGCGCCGCGAACAACTCCAGCACCGCCGAAGACAGGAATGCGATGCGCAGCACGTGCATGGTGCGCTGGCGCAGATCCTCGGCGCTGGCTCGCAGGCGGCGCGCCGTGGCATCGACGCTGCCCAATGCGCGCAGCGTCGGCAAGCCACGCAGGCGGTCTAGCAGGAACGCATTCATGTTGCCCATCTGCATCCACTGGGCCTCGCTGGCGGCTCTGGCCCGCCAGCCCACGATCACCATGAACATGGGGATCAGCGGCGCCGCCAGCACGAGCACGGCTGTGGCGGCCCAGGAGTACCAGGCAACGGGCAGCAGAATCAGCACCGGCATGATGCGCACGCGCCAGGTGGCGCCGCGGTAGCGCGTCTGCCATGGCAGCATCGCTTCGGCCTGTTCTGCCAGTGCACTCGCCGCGGCACCGGCGTGCACGCGAGCGCGGTCCAGCGGAGAACGCGCCGCCATCGCAGCGATGGAGCGGTCGCGCCAGCGGCTGAGGTGCTCGCGGGCCGTATCGAACATGCGTCCAGCGCTCCACGCCTCCAGCCAGGCGCGCAGCATGCCGGCCAGCACGATGCCCGCTGCGGGCCACAAGACACCGTTCAGCCCCGCGCCACTGTGCAGGCGTGACACGCCCAGCGCGAGCAACGCCGCCTGCGGCAGCCACAGCAGCGGGCTGACCGCATGGACCAGGCAGGCCACATCGAGCCGCAAGTCCGACGTCGGCCGAGAGCCGTTTGCGAGCGTCCTGTCTGGCGGTGCCATGGTTCAGCGGACCTTGCTTGGCGCTGTGTCGTCCATCGTGGATGTCACGCGGCGATCCGGATGGGGATCTTGAGGTAGTGCACGCCGTTGGATTCGGCGCGGGGGAGTTGGCCAGCCCGAATGTTGACCTGGATCGACGGCAGCAGCAGCGTGGGTGCCGCCAGGGTGGCGTCGCGCTGTTGGCGCATCGCGACGAACGCATCCTCTTCGATCCCTTCTCGCACGTGGACGTTGCGCGCACGCTCCTCGGCGACCGTCGTCTCCCAGGCATAGCTGTCCCGCCCTGGCGCCTTGTAGTCGTGGCACAGGAATATCCGTGTCTCCGGCGGGAGAGCGAGCAGCCGCTGTATGGAGCGGAACAAGGTCCGCGCGCTGCCTCCGGGGAAGTCGGCACGCGCCGTGCCATAGTCGGGCATGAACAGCGTGTCGCCCACGAAGACCGCATCCCCGATGCGGTAGGAAACGCAAGCGGGGGTATGGCCCGGTGTGTGCAGGACTTCCACCGTGAGTTCGCCGATCTTGAGGATTTCTCCGTCTTGGAGAAGGCGATCGAACTCGCTGCCGTCGCCCGACACATCGTCGAGGTTGAAGACCGGGCGGAAGATGGTCTGCACGTCGCGGATGTGCTCACCGATGGCGACCTGGGCGCCAGTACGCTGCCGGATGTAGGGGGCCGCGCTCAGATGGTCGGCGTGGGCATGGGTTTCCAGTACGCAGGCGACGGTCAGGTCGCCACTGTGCGCGGCTTCCAGCACGCGGTCTGCGGATGCCGTGGAGGCCTTGCCGCTGCGATGGTCGTAGTCCAGAACAGGGTCGATCACCGCAGCTTGCCGCGTTGCCGGATCCGACACCAGATAGGTCACCGTGTTGGTCGGTTCGTCGAAGAAGGCTTGGATATGGGCTTGAGGCTGCATGCTGACTCCTTGTAAAGAGCACATCTTGAGTTCATTATATATTAGAATCCACTAAATTAGTCGGCCCTGAAATATTCATTTCGACATTCAGGGGCTGCTTCACGCCGTCAGAAGCGCCGGTTGTATTGAGCTGCGGCGGCGGCTGATCCGATCACTGAGTCGCCACGCAGCCAAGAACGACTGGAACCACCTTGTGCCCGACCCTTTTTGCGGGCGCAAAAAAAGGCGCCACAAGAAGGGCACCCCCTTCTTGGCAATCATGCGTAGCAGCCATTTGATGTTGTAGCCCGCCGCGCACAGCACCGCATGCAACCGATCGCCCTGTTCGCCTTTCAGATGACAGCGGTCCATCCGATGATCGGTTTTCAAGTGACCAATAATGGGCTCAATGGCCTGGCGCCGCTTGAGCTGCCTTCTTTCCTGCGCCGTCAGCCGCTTGGGCTTGCCCCGGTGAATGATGCGCACGCCGGGATTCTCTGCGTCCACGCCCCGATACCCCAGATCCACAAACACTTTATCCGGCTGTACCGCACAGTCCTGCATCAGAATGGTGGCCTGCTCCAGTTGTGAGCCCAACGTGTGGCCGTCGTACGGATTGCAGTGAAACGCCCGGGCCCCCACGATCAGGTTGCCGGTGAAGGAGCTGACAATGCCCACCTTCACTCCAAATTCGTAAGGACGGCGCGCCTTGCCCTTGCTGATGCAGTCCACCTCGGGGGCGTGCCAGGCGTACAGCTTGGGCTGCCCGTTGACCGCCTTGCGCTGAGCGCTCTGGGCGACGATGCGCTGGGCCTTCCCCAAGGCCTCTCCCAAGGCGTCACGAACGGCTTGGCCCAGCGCGCTGGCTTTGCGGTCGATCTCGCGGGCAAGCCGCCCCACAATGGTGCGCTGGCGCTTGATGGCCCGGCGCATCCGCTTGAACTGGCGTGCGTGGGCATAACGCCCGGCCTGACGGCTCAGTTGGACGCCTTCCTTGGCAAAGGTCTGCTTGAGCGGAATTCCTACCGCCTTGGCGGCCTCCACCAGCTTGATGCGCGCCGTCTCCAACAATCGGCTGTCCGTCGGGTGGGCGATGGCCTTTTCCTGCACTGTGCTGTCCACAATTACCCGAGTCAATTCCTGGGGTTTGATCAGCTTCAGCTCCACCGCCACGTTGATCGTCTGCGCCAGCAGTTCCTCCACGCCTTCCTCGCCCAGCAGCTTGCGGAACTTCACCAGCGTGGTGGCGTCACACGGCTGACGATCTTCATAGTAGCTCTGCCCCGAGAAAAACTGCCAGCGTGGTGTGTCGGCCCAGCGCTCGACCACGCCCTCGTCGGACTCATTGAAAGCGTGCTTCAGGTACAGCAGCGAAATCATGATGCGCAGCGGCACACGTGGGCGACCGGCTTTGCTGGCCGGCGCTTGGCGCTGGGGCTTCTCGCCAAACAGATCCAGGTCGGGCATGGCCTCACTCTCGTGCGCCTTGCGCACGAACTGAACCGCCCCGGGGGGTGATTCACTGAGCTTTCAGACGTCGGCGCCAATAATACAGACTGGACACTGCAATGCGTTCGCGTTGGGCGTATGCCTTGGTGCCGATCCCTTCGCGCGTGATCGCCTCCAGATGAGTTTCCCAATAGGCCTGATCTCTGTCTTTTCCATCCGACATCCTAAGCTCTCCGGTAACCGTACAAAACCGATACGATGCCCGAACGCCGGAGGGCGAACAATTATGGGAAAGATGGACCGCTTACGTATTATGCTCGCGGCAGATTTTCTTAGCGAGTTGCTTAATGCCGTCCACGGAAGACGGCCGAATGCTGGCGATATTCATGCGCTTCGATCCTTAAAGCCTAATGCACAGCGTCACCGTCGCCACTGCTATAGGCCGGGAATGAAGGCATCGGCCGAAAAGAATCAATAAGCACTGCTCTAGGAGCTTCGTGAGACGGTGTCGAGCGCGTGCCAGCGCTGAATCAGTCTACTCGGCTCTACGCGTTGAAGTCAACCAACCTACCGACACTAACCTACTGGCTGGCTCAAACCCACGAGGCTCCGCCGGTGCCCTGGTTGAATGAGTCGACCCTGCTTTTTCTAGAGAATCCCTGCACATACTTGTATAGAATTCCGAGCTGATCGACTTCGACAAAAATAATAAAGCCGTCTCTGCGCGAACAGAGACGGCCTTTCGAAACTGGTGCCGGGGCCGGAATCGAACCGGCACGCCTTGCGGCGGGGGATTTTCTTCCCACTTCGGCTTTCGCCGCCGCCATGCCGAAGCATGACGTTCGTGGTCTGGAGCACGCCTTCACCATAGCTTTTCAGCCTTAGGTGCCCGCCGTCTGCTCTCTACACCTTCCGAGGGGCCTTTCGGCTCCAGGGCTTGGCTCGGCATTAGCTCGGACTTATCGTCCAGGGCCTTCACCGAGTTTGACGGGCTTCACCTCTGAGGTTTCCCTCGGAGGGCTCAAATTTGGTCTGAGTCCCCTGCGTCTACCAATTTCACCACCCGGGCAAAATTGTGAAGCAGTTCTACTTCACTACTACTTACTACCACCTGCTAGGAACTAGTATGAACTGGTCTGGCTCCTATTTGGCTCCTAGAGCGAAAATCAATGTTTTCGCAAAGAAGCTACAAATCCCTGCAAACCCTTATCCCATGCGGCTTGGTGAGCATTGAACTCATAGTGCAAATAGGTAGAAGTACCTATTTTTGAGTTATGTGTAGCGGAAAACTGAGTGTGGGGCAGCCGGCCCATTTCAACCACTTGCCTTGCAGTGAAGGCGAAGTCCAGATGGGTTTTCTGAGACATGACCGCCATGCGCGTGGCCAGTTTCTTTCTTGTCCAGACCCCAAGGCTGCACCCAAAAAGCCGGATTTCTCCCGAAGCATCCCATTCGCCCGTGACAGCGCGCACCAATGTGGACTTTCCCGCCCCGTTTGCGCCTATTACAGCAACAAATTCCCCTGATCTGACTTGAAACTGCAAGTCGTGCAGCAGACGCTTACTGCTCCTTTCAACGCTGAGGCGCTTAACCTCAAGCAGGGATGAGCGATGGGCTGTCTCGCTGTGGACCAATCCACTGTCCGAGTCGAGTACGGCATTAGGAAATATTAGGTTTTTCATAGGCTTTTGTTGTTACGCAAGAGCCACAGAAAGAATGGTGCTCCGAGCAACGCAGTGAGAATCCCCAAGGGCAGTTCTGAGGGTCTGATCAGTGTGCGTGCCAGCAGGTCGCCCGATACCAGGAGTATCGCTCCCAGTATTCCAGATAGCGGAAGCACGTAACGGTGGTCGGGACCGACCAGTAACCGCGCCAGGTGAGGGGCGACAAGGCCGATGAAACCTATCATTCCGGTGAATGCAACGGCAGAGCCCGCTGCCGCTGCCGTTAGCCCTACGATCCCACGCTTCAGTTGCTCAACCGGAACACCAAGATGGAAGGCTTGCGATTCTCCCAGTAATAGAGCGTTAAGCAACTGTGAGAGAAACATGCCGACGATGATGAGCACCCCGACGACCGTTACCATGACAAACACTGCTGGCCAGACTGCACCCGTAAGACTTCCAAGGCTCCAGAATGTCAGATTTCTGAGCTGGTCATCCGTAGCCATATAAGTCATCAAACCAATTATGGCGCCCACCAAGGCATTGATGGCGATACCGCAAAGGAGCATCGTTGTGGCGTTCACGACGCCTTCCCGACGTGCCAATCTGCACACTGGTGTGCATCGTCAAGCTCATACTGCGAGAGAGGACATAGCATCTACTGCGCCCGAGTGCGCTGCAGCAAGTGTACGGGTGGACAGTCCTGAGGCATTCTGGCACTAACCGACACATCAGGAGAGTCAGATGCTTCATACTGGATATCCTTCGACGCAATCGCACGGTGAAACCGACAGCACAATTCCTATGTTCTATCGCATGCGGGATGTGCTGCGGATGACGGCGCTGAGTCGATCCACCCTGTATCGGCGCATCGCTGATGGTAGTTTTCCTGCGCCCGTTTCACTGGGCGGAGCAGCAAAAGGCTGGCGCCGCTCAGATCTGGAGGACTGGGCGCAGAACCCAGCAGGTTTCAAACTGATGGAGTCCTGCGCGACCGTGACGAGTTCCCAGGGTGCCAAAGTACGGCATGTGCGCTATTGAAGGATGCGCGCTTGATTGGATATATGGGAGTTGAAGGGATTCGGCGTAACTGAACGTGCAGAATCATCGGTGACGGGAATCTTCCTGTCAGCCAACTGATCCAGATAGTCGGCCCATGCCTGCGCCATTTCATGGCGTTGTTCGATGAAGCGGGTTCTGTCGTAGGCTTCACCCAGTTCTTCGTCTGAGACGTGAGCCAGGTGCTTCTCGATCATTTCTCTGTCCCATCCCAGCCGTTCACGAATAAGCGTTCGTGCCATTGCTCGGAAGCCATGGCCGGTAATGTCGGTTTGGGTGTCATAGCCCAAGGCCCGCAAAGCGCTGTTCATGGTGTTGTTCGAAATATAGCGTGAGTAGCCGTTTTTGCCTCGCCGACGCGACACGCTTTTGAACACGGGGCCGACTGGCCCTGTGACCGTGTGGAGCTGATGAAGGATGTCAATGACTTGCGTAGGTAAGGGAACCACGTGTGAGGCTGCTTGCCCACTGTTCTTGTGAGCTTCTCGCATCTTCATCATGCGGGGTGGGCAAATCCAGACGCCGGCATCAAGATCGAGCTGTTCCCATTCCATCATGCGAATCTGTCCGGGGCGTTGAAACACGTAAGGCATGATTCGCAGGGCGCAGCAGACGATGTAATGCCCTGTGTATCCGCGGATGTCACGCATCAGTTGGCCAATCTTGGCGGGTTCCAGAATGGTGGCGTAGTGCTTCACTATCGGGCTGCGCAGTTTGAAATCTGCCACACCTTTTGCCATGTAATTCTGGCCCGGTTCTAAGAGTCCAAGCGTGACGGCCCGGGCGAAGACCCGTTGCAAGCTTTCTCGTAACCGGATGGCGGTTTCCCGGGTGCCGGCAAGAGAAATGGCTTCCAGGCACTGCAGTACGTCCAGTCGGTTCAGTGAGCCGATAGGGTGACGACCGAGTTTAGGGAAAGCATGCAGTTCCAGTTGTCGGAGGATCTTCTGGCTGTAGTCCTCGCTCCATTCATGTACCTTCTTTGCGTGCGCGTGCCACTCTCGGGCGACTTGCTCGAAGGTGGCCAGCGCCTGGCGTTGAGCCTCTTGCTGTTCTTCCTGTTTTTGGATGCGGGGGTCTTTGCCCGTTGCGAGGTGCTCTCGTTGTTCTGCTGCAAGCACGCGAGCACTGGCGAGCGATGTCTCGGGGAAGGTTCCCAGTGTAAGCTTGACTCGCTTTCCTTCGATATTTGTGTAATTGAATTGCCAACTTTTACTACCCCTCGGGTGAACGCGAAGGTACAGTTTGTTGCCGTCGGACAGCAGATACTCTTTGGCTGCGGGTTGGGCGAGTTCTATGGCTTTGACTGTAAGTCTCATCACTTGGCTCCCAATTTGTTCCCTGGAGAAACTGGGAATAGGTTAAGGGAACACAGCAGGGAACAAAAAGCCCGGGATTCAGTGGGATCCGATGAGACAGTCTGGGATGGATTTTTGTCGCAAGTCCTTGTTTTCGCAATGGAAATGGAACTTGGTGAGACAGGGAGGGAAGAGGGGATGGTGGCCTGGGGCGGAATCGAACCACCGACACAAGGATTTTCAATCCTCTGCTCTACCGACTGAGCTACCAGGCCAACGAGAAGGCGAAATAATACACTAAAAACAAAATGCGTGCTGAAGCCGCCGCATTCCGGCGCGCCTTGCGCGACCGCCCGCGGCCCCTTGTATCCGGGGCGCCACGAAGAAGCCGCATATTACACAACTTTGTGATAAAGCAAAAGCAAGTTTCAGGAAAAGGTCAGGAGCGGACTATAATGGCGGTATCGCGGATGCTGACCGCGCACAGATTCCATACACATGTCCGTAGACGTCCTTACTTTCGGTCTGAACCATGTTTCCGCTCCGGTTTCGGTGCGTGAACGCGTGTCGTTCCCGGTCGACGTCCTGCGCCCGGCGCTCGACGGCTTGCGGTCGGCCTTCGGCGCTTCGGTGCGTGAAGCGGCCATCCTGTCCACCTGTAATCGCACCGAAATCTACTGTGCGGCCGAACCGCAGGTGCAGGAGCACATTCCGTCCTGGCTGGCCGATTTCAATCGGCTGGAAGCCGGCAGCTTGCGGCCGCATCTGTATCAATACCAGCAGAACGACGCGGTGCGCCATGCCTTCCGGGTGGCCAGCGGGCTGGACTCCATGGTATTGGGCGAACCCCAGATCCTGGGCCAGATGAAAGACGCCGTGCGGGCGGCCGAGCAGGCAGGCTCGCTGGGCACTTTGCTGCATCAGCTATTTCAGCGCACGTTTTCGGTGGCCAAGGAAGTCCGGTCGCAAACGGCCATCGGCGCGCATTCGGTGTCCATGGCCGCCGCGGCGGTGCGCTTGGCCGAGCGGGTGTTCGGCGATCTCTCCCAAGCCAGCGTGCTGTTCATCGGCGCCGGCGAAATGATCGAGCTCTGTGCCACCCATTTCGCGGCGCTCAAGCCGCGCAACATGGTGGTGGCCAATCGCACGCTGGAACGCGCCGAACTCCTGGCTTCGCGCTTCGTGGCCAAGACCATGAAGCTCGCCGACATCCCCGATCGCATAGCCGATTTCGACGTCATCGTTTCCTGTACGGCAAGCTCCTTGCCCATCCTCGGACTGGGGATGGTGGAAAGGGCTACCCGCTCGCGCCGCCACCGCCCCATGGTCATGATCGACCTGGCGGTGCCCCGCGACATCGAAACCGAGGTCGGCCGCCTGGCCGACGTCTATCTGTATTCGGTCGATGACCTGGGCCGCATGGTGCAAAGCGGCACCGACGCCCGCCGCGCCGCCGTGGTGCAGGCCGAAGCCATCATCGAAACCCGCGTCCAGAATTTCATGCACTGGCTGCAAAGCCGTGAAATCGTGCCGGCCATCGTCAGCTTCCAGCAGTCCGCCGAAGAAGTCCAGCAGGCCGAGCTCGAACGCGCGCGGCGCATGCTGGCCCGCGGCGATTCCCCGGAGGCCGTGCTCGAGCAGCTGGCGCGCGGCCTTACCCAAAAATACATGCACGGTCCGCTGGCCGCCCTCAACCGCAGCGAGGGCGAAGAGCGTCAACAGTTGCTGGGCCTCATTCCCCGCCTTCTGCCCACCGTCGAACGCAGGCGTTAGCGCTCCGCGACTCCCCGTCGTGTTGCGCCCGTTTTTCCTCCCTGCCCATTTCCCATTCGCTTTATGAAAAGTTCCATGCGCAACCGGTTGGAGCAGCTTGCCCACCGGTTAATCGAAGTCGATGCCTTGTTGGCCGAACCCGAGATCGCCGGCGATATGGACCGCTACCGCAAGATCTCGCGCGAGCGGGCCGAGCTGGAGCCGGTGGTCGCCGTCTTCAATGCGTACACCGCGACGGAAGGGGACATGGGCGCGGCCCAGGAAATGATGGCCGATCCCGACATGCGGGCGATGGCCGAGGAAGAATTGAAGCTCGGGCGGGAGAAGCTGGAACAGCTGGAAGCCGATTTGCAGATTCTCCTGCTGCCCCGCGACCCCGACGACGACCGCAACGTCTTTCTTGAAATACGCGCGGGGACGGGCGGCGACGAAAGCGCCTTGTTCGCGGGCGATCTGCTGCGCATGTACAGCCGCTATGCGGAAAGCCGCGGCTGGCGCGTGGAGCTCATGTCGGCGAACGAGTCGGAAATCGGCGGGTACAAGGAAGTGATCGCGCGGGTGGACGGCGACGGCGTCTACGGCCGCCTGAAGTTCGAATCCGGCGCGCATCGTGTGCAGCGCGTGCCGGAAACCGAGACCCAGGGGCGGATCCATACGTCGGCGTGCACCGTGGCCGTGCTGCCCGAAGCGGACGAGCAGAGCGACATCGTCATCAATCCCTCCGACCTGCGCATCGACACCTTCCGCGCCAGCGGCGCCGGCGGCCAGCACATCAACAAGACCGACTCGGCGGTGCGCATCACGCACTTGCCGACGGGGCTGGTGGTGGAGTGCCAGGACGACCGCTCGCAGCACCGCAACAAGGACAAGGCCATGCAGGTGCTGGCGGCCCGGCTCAAGGACAAGCAGCAGCAGGAGCAGCACGCCAAAGAAGCGGCGCAGCGCAAGAGCCTGGTCGGTTCCGGCGACCGTTCGGAGCGCATCCGCACCTACAATTATCCGCAAGGCAGGGTCACCGATCACCGCATCAACCTGACCCTTTACAAGCTCAACAGCATCATGGAAGGAGACCTGGACGAACTGACGGGGGCGTTGCTGGCCGAATACCAGGCGGAGCAGCTGGCCGCGCTGGGGCATGACTGACACGGCGCCGCAGCTGCGCGGGCTGGCCGGCCGCTCGCCGCTGCCGCGGCTCGAATTCCAGATGCTATGGCAGAAAGTGCTGGGCGTGCCCCGGGTGTGGCTGCTCGCGCACGATACCGATCCATTGAGCCCCGACCAGGTGGCGCGCTTCCACGAGCTCGAAGCCAGGCGGCTGGCGGGCGAGCCCATGGCCTACATATTGGGCGAACGCGAGTTCTTCGGCCGCATGTTTCGCGTTTCCCCGGCCGTCCTGATTCCTCGTCCCGAAACCGAGCTCCTGGTGGAGATCGCCTTGCAGCTGCTCGCGCCGGGCCGCGCCGCCAAGGTCCTGGATCTGGGAACGGGCTCGGGCGCCATCGCCGTTTCCATCGCCCTGGAACGGCCCGACGCCCGCGTCTATGCCACCGACCTGAGCGATGAGGCATTGGCGCTTGCGCGCTCCAATGCGCAGTCACTGGGCGCGCGGGTCGAATTTTTGCGCGGGAATTGGTACGATGCCCTGCCGGATCATGAGGATTTTGATGTCATCGTGTCCAATCCGCCGTATATTGCAGTTAGCGATCAACACTTGGCCCGGGGCGACGTCCGTTTCGAACCGGCCGGGGCGCTGACCGACGGCGGCGACGGCCTGGCGGCGCTCACGGATATCGTCCGGGGCGCGGGCGCAAGGCTGGGGGCCGGGGGCGCGCTCTTCATGGAGCATGGCTGGGACCAGGCGGCCGCGGTACGCGGGTTGCTGGCCTCGGCGGGCTTCTCGCGCATCGCCAGCCATCGGGACCTTGCCGGCATCGAACGGGTCACCGGTGGTTTTTATAATTGATTTTTTCCAGGAACAAAGAGCATCATGAGCGAAGTGCAAGATTTCATCCGTGAAACCGTGACGAACCATCCGGTCGTGCTATTCATGAAAGGCACGGCCCAGTTCCCGCAGTGCGGTTTCTCCGGCCGCGCCATTCAGGTCCTGAAGGCGTCCGGCGTCACCAAGCTGGTAACGGTCAATGTGCTCGACGACGACCTCGTGCGCCAGGGCATCAAGGAATACTCCAACTGGCCCACCATTCCCCAGCTGTACGTGAAGGGCGAGTTCGTCGGGGGCTCCGACATCATCGCCGAAATGTACGAAAACGGCGAACTCGCGACCGTGCTGAAAGAGGCCGGTGCGCTGGAGTGACGGCCTCGCCGCGCAGGCTGGTCATCGGCATAACCGGCGCCACGGGCGCCGTTTATGCCGTGCGCATGCTGCAAATGCTGCGCCGGAAGCCCGATGTCGAGACGCATCTGGTGGTGTCGCCGCCCGGTGTGCTGAACATCAAGCACGAATTGGGCATGAGCCGCCAAGAGGTCCATGCCCTGGCGGATCGCGTCTATAGTTTTCGCGACATTGGCGCGGCGCTGGCCAGCGGCGGCTTCTCCACGGCGGGCATGGTCGTCGTGCCTTGTTCCATGCGCACGCTGGCGGCGGTGGCCCACGGCCTGTCGGACAACCTCATCACCCGCGCGGCCGACGTCACCCTGAAGGAGCGGCGGCGGCTGGTGATGATGGTGCGCGAAACCCCTTTCAATCTGGCGCACCTGCGCAACATGACCGCCGTCACTGAAATGGGCGGCATCATCTTTCCGCCGCTGCCCGCCTTCTACCACCACCCCAGGACCTTGGATGAAATGGTGGATCACACGGTCGCCCGGGTGCTGGAGCTCGTGGACATCGCCGTCCCGGGGCCGAGCTGGGAGGGCATGGGGGCTACCGAGGCCTGACCCCTTCGGGAAGAACGGGCGGCGCGGCGTCGAAGTCTTCCGCGTCGAAGGCCTTGTCGCCGTTCTCGTCCGGGATGCCCGTGGGCTTGAGGCCGGTGAAATCGAACAGTTCCGTGTCCATCAAGTGCGAAGGCACCACGCGGGACAGCGCGCCATATACGTTCCATGAGCGGCCGGGGAACTTGCGGTCCCATTCGTCTATCATGCGCGTCATTTCCTTGCGCTTCAGGTTTTCCTGGGAGCCGCAGAGATTGCAGGGAATGATGGGAAACCGCTTCAGTTCCGAATAGGCAATCAGGTCTTTTTCGGGGATGTAGGCCAGGGGGCGGATGATGATGTGCTTGCCGTCGTCCGACATCAGCTTGGGCGGCATGGCTTTCATGCGACCGCCGTAGAACAGGTTCAGGAAGAAGGTGCCCAGGATGTCGTCGCGGTGATGGCCGAGCGCGATCTTGGTGGCGCCCAGTTCGCCGGCCACGCGGTACAGGATGCCGCGCCGCAGGCGCGAGCACAGCGAGCACATGGTCTTGCCTTCCGGTATCACGCGTGTGACGATGGAATAGGTGTCCTGGGTTTCGATGTGGAAGGGCACGCCTATCGACCGCAGGTATTCGGGCAGGATGTGGTCGGGGAAGCCCGGCTGCTTCTGGTCCAGGTTGACGGCGACGATATCGAACTTGATGGGCGCCCGCGCCTTCAGCGTCAGCAGGATGTCCAGCATGCTGTAGGAATCCTTGCCGCCCGACAGGCACACCATGACCTTGTCGCCGTCTTCTATCATGTTGAAATCGCTGATGGCGCGGCCTGCCTCGCGCATCAGGCGCTTGGCCAGCTTGTTCTCGTTCAGGCGCTGCTTCCGGGCCCGGCGGCTTGCCTCGTGAGCATCTTGCTCACGCGCGATGGTGGGAATGGTTTCGACTTGCATGGTAGTGATTGAGGTTCAGCGGCTGCGCTGCAGCTCTATGCCGACGGCGGCGCAGTCCGAGAAAGCCAGCGGCTTGCTGATGCGGATTTTAGCGAATCGCACTTCATGGAATTCATTGAAGATCCGGTCCACGACCCGTTCGCTGAGCGTTTCCAGCAGGTTGACGTGGGCGCGGGTGCATTCGTCCACGATGGCATGGCGCAGCAGGCGATAATCCAGCACGGTATGTATGTTCTGGTCCTGGACTTTCTGGCCGACGTCCACGTCGAACTCGGCGTCTATGTGCAGCGGCTGCGTGGCGCGCAATTCGTGCTCGAGTATGCCGATGCGTGCGTCCAGGGAGATCTGGCTAAAGAAAATGCGGCGGGTGGGCATAATGTAGGCCTAATGGAATTGTTGGAATTGTAGTGCTTTAACAGCGCAATGACGTTGGAACGGGGTATGGGCGCAAGCAGCGGAATTTACGACGAGATGTTCGATGCGGTGATTGTGGGCGGCGGGCCGGCCGGGGCGTCCTGCGCCGTCTGGCTGGCGCGCCTGGGCTTTGCGCCGGCGCTGATCGAGGCGGCCGACGAGCCGGGAGGCCTGTGCCGCAGCCACTCTTATCTGGATGAATGGAATGCCAGCTTGCCCGGCATGACCGGGATCCAGGTGGCCGACAACCTGGCGCGCAGCCTGCGGCAGGCCGGCGTGCCCCTGTGGCTGTCATGCCGGGTGGAGCGCATCGATGCGGACGCCCGGGGCTTCACGCTGCGGGCCGCGGGCATGGAACAGCCGCTGCGCGGCCGCTGCGTCGTGCTGGCGTCCGGCGTTCTGCCGCGCGCAAGGGCGCAATTCGGCGGCCTGCCGGGGGTGCTGGTGGGGCCGGGCAGGCATGTTTCCGATCACGATTTCAGCGGTGAAAAGGTCGCGGTGCTGGGGGGCGGCGACAACGGGTTCGAAAACGCCTTGTACGCGCTCGAGCACGGCGCCCGCTCGGTGGACCTCTATGCGCGCACGGTGCGCGCGCAGCGCCAGTTCGTGCAGCGGCTGCCGCCCTCGCTCGTCCATGTCGGCGATTATTCCGTCGACGCCGCCAGGCGCACCGTCAACGGTGTCGAATACGACTTGCTCATGGTGTTCTATGGGTGGGAACCCTGCGCCGACTATGCCGAGTCCCTGGGCCTGCGGCGCAATGCGCAAGGCTTCATCGCAACCGATGCGCAGACGGCGCAAACCAGCCATCCCGGCGTGTACGCCATCGGCGAAGTCGCGCAGCGCCAGCACCCTTGTGTCGTCACCGCCCTGGCGGACGGCGTGACGGCCGCCAAGGCGATCCAGGCGCGGCTCGAAGCCGCTTGACGGCGTCGCCTTATGCCGGCACCTGGCTGCGGGTCAGCACGCATTCGCCGCGCGCGGGCGGGTTCAGCCTGACGCTGTAGGCGCGCAATTCGTCGCGCCGGAATACATGCAGCTGGACCACGTCGCCCGGCCGGCGCGCGCGCAGCAGGCGTTCCAGGCCGGCGTTGTCGGCCACCCGCAACCCGTCGACGGCGACCAGGACGTCGCCCGCCGAAACGCCGCCGGCGTGGGCCGCGCCGCCTTCCAGGACGGTGGCGAATTGAAACTCGCCGTTGGCGGCCCGCATGCGGGCATCCAGCGACGGCGCGTCGGACGCGCTTTTCCATTCCAGCCGTATGCCGCTGGCCGCCAGCATCGGTTCCAGCGGCACGTCTTCCCGGCCATATGCATGGCGGTCGATAAATTCCGCGGCGTCGACGCCGGTGGCTTCCAGGATCAGCTCCGGCATGGCGTCTTCCGGCACGCCGACGGGCGCGCCGCGATAGAAGTCACGCCCGAAGCGCCGCCACATCAGGCGCATGACGTCGTCCAGGCAGCGCTGCTGGCCGCTGCGTTCCCGTATGAGCAGGTCGAGCCCGAGCGCGACCAGCGCGCCCTTGGTGTAGTAGCTGACCAGCGCGTTCGGCGAATTCTCGTCCTGTTTGTAGTAGCGGGTCCAGGCATCGAAGGAGCTTTCGGCGACGCTCTGCTTCAGGCGCCCGCCGGCGCCGTGCACGTTGGAGATCGTCTTGCCCAGCAGGCGCAGATAGTCCGTGTCCTGGATCACGCCCGACCGCAGGAGCATCAAGTCGTCGTAGTAAGAGGTGAAGCCCTCGAACACCCACAGCAGCCGGGTGTGGTTCTCGCGGCTCAGGTCGTAAGGGGCGAACGCGGCGGGCTTGATGCGCTTCACGTTCCAGGTGTGGAAGTATTCGTGGCTGACCAGGCCCAGGAAGGTCTGGTAGCCCTCGCCGGCATCCGCGCGGCCCGCCACCGGCAGGTCGCCGCGCGAGGCCATGAGGGCGGTCGATGCGCGGTGTTCCAGCCCGCCGTAGGCATTGCCCGTGACCATGGTCATGAATACATAGCGGTCGGCGCTGTCCAGGAAGGGCGGCTTGCGCGCTTCGGGCTCGAAGAACTCGATTTGCGCCTCGCATATCTTCTTCGTGTCGGCGGCGATGCGTTCCAGGTCCAGGCCCGGAATGACCCCGGTGAACACCATTTCGTGCTCGGCGCCGTGCGCCGTGAAGCTCACGGCCTGCGGCGTGCCCATTTCGACGGGATGGTCGATCAGGTCGTCGTAGCTGCTCGCGCGGTACAGGCCGAAGCCATGGCGCCGCGCCGCGCCGGGCAAGCCGGCGGCCTCGGGCAGGCTGGTGTGGACGCGCCATTTTTTGGTGTGCGGAGGAGGGCAGAGCTTGACCAGGCAGGGTTCGCCGCCGCGTCCCTCCGCTTCCAGGAACACGCTGGTGCCGTTGAAAAAGGCGTGGGTTTCGTCGACGTGGGCGCCGCGCACGGAGAGGTCCCAGGCATAGACGGTGTATTCCACCGTCAGCGGGCCGTCGGCCGGTTCGCACAGCCAGCGGTGGCTGCCGGTCTTGCGGATTTGCACGGGCTTGCCGCGGCTGGCGGCGCTTATGGTTTCCACCTGGCGCGAGAAGTCGCGTATGAGGTAGCTGCCGGGTATCCAGGCGGGCAGGGCGAGCGCCTGGCCGGCGGGGTCGGGCGCGGGAATGGACAAGACCACGGCGAGCCGGTGGCCGCTCGGATCAAAAGGCGTTACGCTGTAAAGTATCGGTTCTGTTTTCATCCCAACATATTACTTGCTACAAGGAGAACGCATGGATGCGCCACTGGTGAAAGTCGAAGTCGTGGGCCGCGTGGGCGTGCTGACGCTGAACCGCCCCAAAGCCCTGAACGCGCTGAGCAACGAAGTCATCGACGAACTGGCCGAAGCCATGCGCGCCTTCGATGCCGACGACAATATCGGCGCCATGGTCCTGACCGGCAATGAAAAGGCCTTCGCGGCGGGCGCCGACATCGGCGCCATGCAGAACTGGTCGTACATGGACGTCTACAAGAAGGACTACCTGGGCGGCAATTGGGAATCCCTGAAGCGCATACGCAAGCCCGTCATCGCCGCGGTGGCCGGGTATGCGCTGGGCGGGGGCTGCGAGCTCGCCATGCAGTGCGATTTCATCATCGCGGCCGACAACGCGAAATTCGGCCAGCCCGAAATCAAGCTGGGCGTCATTCCCGGCTACGGCGGAACCCAGCGCCTGCCGCGCGCGATCAGCAAGGCCAAGGCGATGGACCTGGTCCTCACTGCCCGCATGATGGACGCCGAAGAAGCCGAACGCGCCGGGCTGGTATCCCGGGTCGTGCCGCTGGAGCGGCTGATGGACGAAGCCATGGAAGCCGCCGCCGTCATCGCGTCCATGTCGCTGCCCTCGGTGATCATGGCCAAAGAATGCGTCAACATGGCCTACGAAGGCTCGCTGAGCGAAACACTCATGTACGAGCGTCGCAATTTCCACGCTCTTTTCGCCACCGAAGACCAGAAGGAGGGCATGGCGGCCTTCGTCGAAAAACGCAAGCCCGACTTCAAGCACAAATAGCCTCGAGCGGCGGCGTGTGCGGTGGCGGAAGTGTTGCGCGCCGCACAAAAAGCGCCAGCTGACTTGTTGCTTACAGCTTAAAAATCACGCTATACTCTATGGGTTTGACGCCTTGCGGTTGAAACCCATGGAGCCAGCTGGAACTTTCGCCCGGTCAGTCGCATCGCAAGATGGCGCTGCGGATGGCGGCAATGCGTTGCAAGACGGCGACACCGTACCCGTAGTCGTGTTGTCGGACGAAGACCGCATCGCCATGACCCGGCGCGCAAGTAGTGGTATATTTCGCAGCCTTGCCGCGCAAGCGATCATGGGCTGCGTCGCCATACTGGCCTCGTGGCTCGTTGCGGGCACTGATGCGGCTGTATCCGCCCTGATCGGCGCTGCAGCCTATTTTGTGCCCAACACGCTTTTCGCGCTGCGCCTGCTGGTTGGTTTGTTCGGCTCTTCACGTGCGAGTCCACTCACTTTTTTCGTGGGCGAGGCTTTCAAGCTCGGCTTTGCCGTGCTCGTGTTGGGGCTTGCCGCCTGGCTGGGCCGCGATTGGCTGGTTTGGCCGGCCATGCTGCTTGGCTTGCTAAGTGTTTTGAAGGGCTACGCGCTGTTGTTGTTGTTCCGCAAGCTGCCGTAGCCCTCGTGCGTATTAATTCATGGGCCTGGTGCTCTCATTGACAGGATAAGGTTTCAGATGGCTGCTAGTGATATTTCGCCTCAGTCTGGGTACATTCAGCATCACTTGGTTCACCTGAACAGCGTTGGTGAGAAACAATCGGTCATCGCCGACTTCGACATCGTCAACTACGACTCACTGTTCTGGTCCATCGCCATGGGCCTGCTGGTCGTCTTCGTCTTGTGGCGCGCCGCCAAGGCCGTTACCGCCGGCACGCCGGGCCGCTTCCAGGCCTTCGTCGAAATGCTCATCGAAATGGTCGAAGACCAGGCCAAGAGCATCGTTCCCTCCGAAACTTCCCGCCGCTTCGTGTCGCCGCTCGCGCTCACGGTGTTCCTCTGGATCATCCTGATGAACGTGCTCGACCTGGTGCCGGTCGACCTGCTGCCCTGGCTGTTCAAGGTGACGGGCGTCGGCGCCGAACACGGCGACCCGCTCTATTACCACCGCATTCTGCCCACGGCCGATCTCAACGTTCCGATGGGCATGTCGCTGGGCGTCCTGCTCCTGATGTTCTACTACGGCGTCAAGATCAAGAACCCCGGCGGTTTCGTCAAAGAATTGTTCACCGCGCCCTTCCACGCGCACGGCATCGCGTCGCTGTTCCTGGCGCCGTTCAATTTCCTGCTGAATTGCATCGAATACGCCGCGAAATCGGTCTCGCTGGGCATGCGGCTGTTCGGCAACATGTTTGCCGGTGAACTCATCTTCATGTTGATCGCTCTTCTGGGTGGCGCATGGACCGGATTTAATGGCTCAAGCCTCGGCTTGGGTATCGGCCATGTTCTGGCGGGGTCGGTGTGGGCCATTTTCCACATCCTGATCGTGCTGTTGCAGGCGTTTATCTTCATGATGCTGACCCTGGTGTATGTGGGTCAGGCTCACGAAGGCCATTAAAGGTATTCGGGCCGGGCGATCCACTCTCGGTTCGGGGCGCAAGGTTTTCTTGCATAGCAGTTTTTTGACTTTTTGATTACACGGTTATTAACCAAGGAGTTGTCATGACCAACGTTGCTTTCGTTGCTCTAGCTTGCGGTCTTATTATTGGTCTGGGTGCTATCGGTGCTTGCATCGGCATCGCGCTGATGGGTGGCAAATATCTGGAAGCTTCGGCTCGTCAACCCGAGCTGATGAACGCTTTGCAGACCAAAATGTTCCTGCTGGCCGGTCTTATCGATGCTGCGTTCCTGATTGGCGTGGGTATCGCCATGCTGTTTGCTTTCGCCAACCCGTTCGTCGGCTAAGCATTGCAGCCCGCCATCGGGCGGGTTAAGCAGCCGTGGGCGGCCGGTCAGCGCCGCCTTGTGGCTTGGACATCAGGTGTCATGCAGCGGGGCTGTCTGGCACGAGTGGTATTGAAAGGGAAACGACCGTGAATTTAAACGCGACTCTCTTTTTTCAGATGATCGTGTTTTTCGTGCTGGGCTGGTTTACGATGAAATTCGTATGGCCGCCCCTCACGAAAGCGATGGATGATCGTCGCCAGAAAATCGCCGACGGCCTAGCCGCCGCCGATAAGGGCAAGGCCGATCTGGCCCAGGCCCAGGCACGCATCAGCGTCATCGAGGCGTCTGCAAAAACGGAAAATCATGCCCGTATGGTCGAAGCAGAGAAGCAGGCTGCGGCTATCATCGACCAGGCTCGTCGCGAAGGCGAGGCCGAGAAGGCGCGCATCATCGCGCAGGCTCAGCAGGACGCGGCCCAAGAGGTCCAGCGTGTGCGCGAAAGCCTGCGCGCCGACGTCGCCCTGTTGGCGGTTAAGGGTGCAGAACAGATTCTCAAGCGAGAAGTCGATGCACAGGCACACGCCGAGCTGTTGGATCAGCTTAAGGCGCAACTCTAAACTCAGGGCAAGCCATGGCTGAATTATCGACTATTGCCAGACCGTATGCCGAAGCGTTGTTCGCGTCGGCGCGCGACGACCAGGCCGGCCTGGCCTCTTGGTCGGATCTGGTATCCGAGCTTGCCCAGGTGGCGGGGCAGCATGACGTGCGCGAAGCGCTGTCCGATCCCCGTCTCAATGCGGCGCAGCGCATCGAGCTCTTTACCGGCTTGATCAAATCGCCTTTGCCGGCGAGCGCGCGCAATTTCATCGAGCTGCTGGTCAGCAACAATCGTATTCTCGTGCTGCCGCAAATCGCAGAGCAATTCGAAATACTCAAGAACCAGCACGAGGGCACCGCGGCGGCCCGTATCGTCAGCGCCTTCCCCCTGTCTGACGAGCAGCTGCAGCAACTGGTGGCCGGGTTGGAAAGGAAGTTCGGCCTCAAACTCAAGCCGGTCGTCACGATCGACCCCGATCTCATCGGCGGCGTGCGCGTGGCGGTGGGCGACCAAGTACTTGATGCTTCCGTGCAGGCCCAGTTGGCCCGCATGCGCGACACTTTGGCCGCCTGACGCGCGCCAGATAACAGGATTCCAGGAGTCTGAACATGCAACTTAACCCGTCAGAGATCAGCGAACTGCTCAAGAGCCGCATCGAAGGCTTGGGCGCGTCGACCGACGTACGTACGCAAGGCACGGTCGTTTCCGTGACCGACGGTATCACCCGCATCCACGGCCTGTCCGACGTGATGCAAGGCGAAATGCTTGAATTCCCGAACAACGTGTTCGGCCTTGCGCTCAACCTCGAGCGCGATTCCGTCGGCGCGGTGATTCTGGGCGACTACACCGGCGTGTCGGAAGGCGACCCGGTCAAGACCACCGGCCGCATTCTCGAAGTGCCGGTCGGCCCCGAGCTGCGCGGCCGCGTCGTCGACGCCCTGGGCAACCCCATCGACGGCAAGGGCCCGATCAACGCCAAGCACACCGACATCATCGAAAAGGTCGCGCCGGGCGTGATCGCGCGTAAATCGGTTTCGCAGCCGCTGCAAACCGGCATCAAGGCCATCGACGCCATGGTGCCCATCGGCCGCGGCCAGCGCGAGCTGATCATCGGCGACCGCCAGACCGGCAAGACCGCGGTGGCCGTCGACACCATCATCAGCCAGAAGGGCAAGGACGTCACTTGCGTGTACGTCGCCATCGGCCAGAAGGCTTCCACGATCGCCAACGTGGTGCGCAAGCTCGAAGAGCACGGCGCGCTGGAATTCACCATCGTGGTGGCTGCCGCGGCGTCCGATTCGGCCGCCATGCAGTACCTGTCGGCCTACGCCGGCTGCACCATGGGCGAATACTTCCGCGATCGCGGCCAAGACGCCCTTATCATCTATGACGACCTGACCAAGCAAGCCTGGGCGTATCGCCAAGTGTCGCTGCTGCTGCGTCGCCCGCCCGGCCGCGAAGCCTACCCCGGCGACGTCTTCTACCTGCACTCCCGCCTGCTCGAGCGCGCGGCCCGTGTCAACGAAGACTACGTCGAAAAATTCACCAACGGCGAGATCAAAGGCAAGACGGGTTCCTTGACGGCACTGCCCATCATCGAGACCCAGGCCGGCGACGTCTCCGCGTTCGTTCCGACCAACGTCATCTCGATCACCGACGGCCAGATCTTCCTGGAAACCGACTTGTTCAACGCCGGCGTCCGTCCCCCCATCAACGCGGGTATTTCCGTGTCGCGCGTGGGTGGCGCCGCCCAGACCAAGGTCATCAAGAAGCTGTCGGGCGGTATCCGTACCGACCTGGCGCAGTACCGTGAACTGGCCGCTTTTGCGCAATTCGCCTCCGACCTCGACGACGCAACCCGCCGCCAGCTCGAGCGCGGCAAGCGCGTGGTCGAGCTGCTCAAGCAGCCTCAGTACCAGCCGCTGCAGGTCTGGGAACAGGCCGTCAGCCTGTTCGCCGTCAACAACGGCTACCTCGACGATCTCGAAGTCGAGCAGGTCCTGCCTTTCGAAAAGGCCCTCAAGGACAACCTGAAGGCCAAGCACGAAGCTCTGGTTCAGCGCATCGAGGACAAAAAGGAATTGTCCAAGGAAGACGAGGCCGAACTGGTTGCCGCCATACAAGAGTTCAAGAAGCACGGTGCTTTTTAAGTTTGACTGGCGAGGGTGACGAAGCCGCGGCTTCAGTATCCATACGTACGGTGGGGCCCGCCCTGGCGGCCCCGCTATAACGCCCTTTCAGGAAAGAGCGATGGCCGGAATTAAGGAAATTCGAACCAAGATCAAGAGCGTGCAGAACACGCGCAAGATCACCAAAGCCATGGAGATGGTGGCTGCATCCAAAATGCGCAAGGCGCAGGACCGGATGCGCGCGGGCCGTCCCTATGCAACCAAGGTGCGCGAGATCGCGGCCCACCTGATGCAGGCGCATCCCGATTACTCGCACCCCTACATGCAGGAACGCCCGGTCCGCGCGGTCGGCATCGTGGTGGTCAGCACCGACAAGGGCCTGTGCGGCGGCTTGAATACCAACATCATGCGCCTGGTGCTGGCGCGCTTGAAGGAATTCGAGCAGCAGGGCATCAAGGTGCAGGCCACGGCTCTGGGCAACAAAGGCCTGGGCGTGCTGACGCGCATCGGCGCGAACCTGGTGTCGCAGGAAACCCAGCTGGGCGACAAGCCCAACCTGGAACGCCTCATCGGCGCCATCAAGGTCCAGATCGACGACTTCGTCGACGGCAAGATCGACGCCATCTACCTGGCCACCAATCGCTTCGTCAACACCATGAAGCAGGATCCCAGCTTCATCCGCCTGTTGCCGCTGCCCAGCGGCCTGGCCGACCCCTTCCAGTCCGCGCCTGAACAAGGCGACGAAGCGGTCAAATCCTCCTATGGCTGGGACTACATCTACGAGCCTGATTCCAAGACGGTCATCGATGACCTGCTGATGCGCTACGTGGAAGGTCTGGTGTACCAGGCCGTGGCGGAAAACATGGCTTCCGAGCAGTCGGCTCGCATGGTCGCCATGAAGGCGGCATCCGACAATGCCAAGAAAGTCATCGGCGACCTTCAGCTGGTCTACAACAAGACCCGCCAAGCCGCCATTACCAAAGAAATTTCAGAAATCGTGGGGGGCGCTGCCGCTGTTTGAACCTAAACAGAAAGGCATCCCGTCAAAGATATTTAGCAAGGACTAAACATGAGCAACGGTACCATCGTTCAGTGCATCGGCGCCGTGGTGGATATTCAGTTCCCCCGCGACCGCATCCCCAAAATCTACGACGCGCTCAAGCTAGTCGATGAAAGCTCGGCCTTCGCCGAGCGCGGCCTGACCTTCGAAGTTCAACAGCAGCTCGGCGACGGTGTGGTGCGTACGATTGCCATGGGTTCCTCCGACGGCCTGCGCCGCGGCATGGAAGTGGCCAACTCCGGCGCGCCCATTTCGGTGCCCGTCGGCGAAGGCACGCTGGGCCGCATCATGGACGTCCTGGGCCGCCCCATCGACGAGCGCGGTCCCATCCAGAGCGACGAAACCCGCGCCATCCACCAGGACGCGCCCAAGTTCGACGACCTTTCCCCGTCGGTCGAGCTCCTGGAAACCGGCATCAAGGTTATCGACCTGGTCTGCCCGTTCGCCAAGGGCGGCAAGGTGGGCCTGTTCGGCGGCGCCGGCGTGGGCAAGACCGTCAACATGCTCGAGCTCATCAATAACATCGCCAAGGCGCACAGCGGCCTGTCCGTGTTCGCCGGCGTGGGCGAGCGCACTCGCGAAGGCAACGACTTCTACCACGAAATGGCTGAAGCCGGCGTCATCAAGATGGACAACCTCAAGGAATCCAAGGTTGCCATGGTGTTCGGCCAGATGAACGAGCCCCCCGGCAACCGTCTGCGCGTGGCGCTGTCCGGCCTGACCATGGCCGAGAAGTTCCGCGACGAAGGCCGCGACATCCTGTTCTTCGTCGACAACATCTACCGCTACACGCTGGCCGGTACCGAAGTGTCCGCTCTGCTGGGCCGCATGCCGTCCGCCGTGGGTTATCAGCCCACGCTGGCCGAGGAAATGGGCAAGCTCCAGGAACGCATCACGTCCACCAAGACCGGTTCCATTACGTCCATCCAGGCCGTTTACGTTCCTGCCGATGACTTGACCGACCCGTCGCCCGCAACCACCTTCCAGCACTTGGACTCCACCGTCGTGTTGTCGCGCGACATCGCCGCTTTGGGTATCTACCCCGCCGTCGATCCGCTCGATTCCACCAGCCGCCAGCTCGACCCGCAAGTCGTGGGTGAAGAGCACTACGCGGTAGCGCGTGGCGTGCAACAGACCCTGCAGCGCTACAAGGAACTGCGCGACATCATCGCGATTCTCGGCATGGACGAACTGTCGCCCGAAGACAAGCAGGCCGTGGCGCGCGCCCGCAAGATCCAGCGCTTCCTGTCGCAGCCTTTCCACGTGGCCGAGGTCTTTACCGGTTCTCCCGGCAAGTACGTGCCGCTGGCGGAAACCTTGCGCGGCTTCAAGATGATCGTGGACGGCGAATGCGATGCGCTCCCCGAGCAGGCCTTCTACATGGTCGGCTCGATCGACGAGGCCTTCGAAAAAGCCAAGTCCATTCAATAAGGATTATTCATGGCCAACTTGCATGTTGACGTGGTCAGCGCAGAAGAATCGATCTTCGCCGGCGAGGCGAGGTTCGTCACGCTGCCTGGCGAGTCCGGCGAGCTGGGCATCTTGCCCGGCCACACGCCGCTCATCTCGCGTGTTCGCCCCGGAACGGTCAAGGTCGTTTTGGTCGACGGGTCCGAAATCAGCATTTTCGTTGCGGGCGGCATCCTGGAGGTCCAGCCCGGTACGGTGACGGTTCTGTCCGATACCGCCATCCGTGCCGAGGATCTCGACGAGGCCAAGGCCCTGGAGGCGCGCAAGCGTGCCGAAGAGGCGCTGCGCAATGCCAAGGACAAGGCGGACATCGCCGTGGTCGAGGCGGAACTGGCCATGCTCGCGGCCCAGGCGGCGGCGGCCCGCAAGCTCAGCCAGACGCGCCGCTCGCACTGAGAGGCATTGGATTCCGCGCGGGGCGGGCAGGCTCCGCGCGCGTTTTCCGCACGACTTTAGTTAGCGCCTTCGGGCGCTTTTGTCGTTTTTGAGCCTATGCCCGGTGTGATGGTTTCGTCCAAACATCCTGCGCAGCAAGGCGCTCATCCGTATTAACCGAGTTAAGACTATTGCGAATTGTGGGGGACCCCCGCGCCGTCCTATCCTTCAGGCACTACAACACATGTACCGGAGGACACAATGAGGGAACGGCTAGATTGCGCATTGCTCAGCACACGTTCCAGTCAAGACTGGGCCAGCCAATGGCTGGGGCGCCATGCGGGCGGCAAGCTCCTGGTGCACAGCTTCGACGTCATAGATGAAACCGAACCAGACGAAGCCGCCCGCGCCCTGGCGTCGTCCGCCATCCAGCTGCGCCGGTACGACGTCTGCCTGCTGCCCGTCCTCGAACACAACCTGTCCTGGGCCCGCACCGCCCTGGCAACGGCCAGGGGCTGCCTGTACACCCCCGTGCTGGCGCTCGTCCTGGACCTCAAGGCCGGCGCCCTCAACGACCTGTACGCACTCGGCCTGGCCGACTTCGTCCGCGGCCCGGTGTGCCTGGAAGAACTTCGCGCCAGGGTCGAGCGTCTGCTCGACGACCGCCGGCGCGGCCCCCTCGCCGCCGCCGGGCCGCCCACGCCGCCGCAGCTGGGCGAATTTCCCGGGCACTATGCGGAAGCCCTGGACCCGGACGCCGTCGACGCAACCGAAGACGTTTGCGCCAATATTCTGGACTACACTGGCCTCCAGCTCGAAGCCTTCGCCGTAAGCGTCGCCTTCCGGTGCTCCGACAGCCCCGAATCATTCCGCTCGGCCAAAAGCAAAGTGGTGGAAAGATTCGAACGCGCCTACCTCACGGCGGCCCTGGATCGGCATTCCGGCAACAACGCCATGGCGGCCCGCGCCGCGCAAAAGCATCGGCGCGCATTCTGGGCGCTCATGCGCAAGCACGAGATCGACGCCGCTCCGTTCCGGCCGCCCCCGGCCTCCTGCGAGTCGTCCCCAAGCACCCAATAGATGGGTAAAATGACAGGCTTGGAATAAGGATAGACGTGACTACACCCACTTTGAAAAACGATGTATTCCTTCGCGCACTGATGCGCGAACCGGTTCCCTACACCCCGATCTGGCTCATGCGCCAAGCGGGCCGGTATCTGCCTGAATACAACGAAACGCGCGCGCGCGCCGGGTCTTTCCTCGCGCTGGCCCAGAATCGCGAATACGCATGCGAAGTAACGCTGCAGCCGCTATTCCGTTTCGACCTGGATGCGGCCATACTGTTTTCCGACATCCTGACGGTGCCCCACGCCATGGGCCTGGGCCTGGACTTCGTCGCCGGGGAAGGCCCGCGCTTCGCGCATCCCCTGCGGAACGAAGACGACGTCCGCAAGCTCGCCGTCCCCGACATGGACCGGTTGCAATACGTATTCGACGCCGTCTCCCTGATCCGCAAGGAACTCGACGGCAAGGTGCCCCTCATCGGCTTTGCCGGCAGCCCCTGGACGGTCGGCTGCTACATGGTCGAAGGGCAAGGGTCCGACGACTACCGCCTGATCAAAACCATGCTCTACAGCCGGCCCGACCTGCTGCACCGCATTCTCCAGGTCAACGCCGAAGCCACCACGCAATACCTCAATTGCCAGATCCAGGCCGGCGCGCAGGCCGTCATGGTCTTCGACAGCTGGGGCGGCGTGCTGGCGGACGGCCTGTTCCAGGAATTCTCCCTTGCCTACACGCGCAAGGTGGTCGACGGCCTCATCCGCGAACACGAAGGCCGGCGCGTGCCCGTCATCGTCTTCACCAAGGGCGGCGCACAATGGATCGAACAGATCGCCGCCATCGGCTGCGATGCGGTCGGCCTCGACTGGACGGCCAACCTGGCCCAGGTCCGGCAACGCACCGGCGATACGGTCGCATTGCAAGGCAACATGGACCCCATGGCGCTTTTTGGGGGGGACGCCGCCATACGCGCCCAGGCCAGGCGCGTCATCGACGACTTCGGCAAAGTCGGCCAGGGCGGGCATGTTTTCAACCTGGGCCACGGAATATCGCGTTTTACGCCGCCCGAAGCCGTCACCTCGCTGGTGGATGAAGTCCACACCTATAGCCGTGCCAAGCACTAAATCGCTGCGGATTCAAGGGGTAAAACCCTAGTTTTCCAGGCCGAATGCACCACGGTTGTGCACATATTTCGGTGCTGTGCACAAATTGTAAGCGGGGCGAGGCGATCGCCCCGGTTCTTTTGCAAGGCATTATTTTTAAAGGGAAAAAATGACCCGGACTTGGCTGTCTCCGACACAAGGCCCTATGGGCAAGGGTTTTCCAGCCGGTTATCCGTCCGCTTTTCCCCAAAGTTATCCACAGGGCGGTTCTTGGCTGCCGAAGTCTCGGCACAGCAAGCGCTTAGACCCATAAGCAAGAATTTACTTGAAGTACCAATGCCGGTTTCCTCCCAAGACATTCCCATTCCCGCCGCCCCGTCCGCCGGTCCCGGCGCGCCGGTCTTCTGGCTACGGGTGGCGCTCGATGTCCCTCTTCACGGCCTGTTCGACTACCGATCTGACGTGAAGGCGGCCGTCGGGGCGCGTGTCATCGTTCCCTTCGGAACGCGCCAGCTCGTCGGCGTGGTGGTGGGCCACCCGGCGACACCGGCGCTGGAGCCGGAGCAATTGCGGGACGTCGTCATGGTGCTGGACGACACCGACCCCTTGCCGGAAGATTGGCTGCGGCTTGCCTCGTTTGCGGCAAGATACTATCAGCGTCCTCTGGGCGAGGTCATTCTGCCCGCGCTGCCCGCGGGGCTGCGCAAGGTATCGGCCTATCTGGGCAAGCGTGCGGCGGGCGGGCCGGTTCGGCGCATGGACCGCCGCGCCGCGTCCAAGTCGGCGGCGGTCCCGGCCGACCAGCCCCCGCGACTGAATGCGGAACAGGCCGATGCCGCCGCTGCCATCGGCGCCTTGCAAGAACACAGGACCGTGCTGCTTCATGGGGTCACGGGCAGCGGCAAGACCGAGGTCTATCTGCATGCGGCGCAGCAAGTGCTGGCCCGGGGCCGCCAAGTGCTGTTCATGGTCCCGGAAATCAACCTTACGCCGCAGTTCGAATTGTCGCTGCGGGCGCGCCTGTCGGCCGTGGCGGGCCCGCGCGCGCTTGCCGTCATGCATAGCGGGCTGTCCGATGGGGAGCGCCTGCAGGCCTGGATTGGCGTCCAGCGCGGCGAGGCCAGGGTGTTGCTGGGCACGAGGCTGTCCGTTTTCGCGCCCATGCCCGAGCTCGGCCTGATCGTCGTGGACGAAGAACACGACGTATCGTACAAGCAGCAGGACGGCTTGCGCTATTCAGCTCGCGATCTTGCCGTCTGGCGCGGGCGCGACAGAAACATTCCCGTCGTTCTGGGGTCGGCCACGCCCTCGCTCGAAACCTGGAACCATGCCGAAAGAGGGCATTATCTGCGGTTCACCCTGGGCAAAAGGGCCAAGGCGGCCGAGCCGCCCGCCGTGCGCCTGGTCGATACCCGACGGCTGGCGCTGCAGCAGGGTTTTTCCCCGCAATTGCTCGAAGCCATGGAAAGCAGGCTGCAGCTCGGCCAGCAGTCGCTGGTCTTCCTGAATCGCCGCGGCTATGCGCCGGTCTTGAATTGCGGCTCCTGCGGCTGGGTCAGCCAGTGCCCGCGCTGCACCGCCTATACCGTCATGCACCGCGGCGGCGGGCGGTTCAATTCGCTGCAATGCCACCATTGCGGATACCAGGCCAGGGTGCCCCGGGCCTGCCCGGATTGCGGCGACCAGGATCTCAAGCCCATGGGCCGGGGCACCCAGCGGGTCGAGGAATACCTCGCGGAACGCTTTCCCCAGGCCCGCATCGCCCGCATCGATGCCGACAGCACCCGCCTGAAGGGCAGCGCCGCGGCCTTGTTCGCGAAGGTGCATGCCGGTGAAGTCGACATACTGGTCGGTACGCAGATGGTTGCCAAGGGCCACGATTTTGCCAATCTGGGCCTGGTCGGCGTGCTCAATGCCGACGCCATGCTGTTCGCGCAGGATTTCCGGGCGCCCGAACGCCTTTTCGCGCAGCTGATGCAGGTGGCCGGCCGCGCCGGGCGCCACGAGGCCGGCGGCGAGGTCATCATTCAAACCGACTACCCGGACCAGCCGGTCTACCAGGCCCTGGTCCGCCACGACTATCACGGTTTCGCACGCTACGGGCTGGCCGAACGCGAGGCCGTGGGCCTGCCGCCCTTCGCCCACCAGGCCTTGCTTACCGCCGAAGCCCGCGAACTGCGCATGTCGCTCGAGTTTCTCGCCAGGGCCCGCGACCTCCCCGCCGCCGACCGCGAGGCTTACCCCGAAGCCGACGCGATCACCCTGTATGATCCGGTTCCGCTGCGCGTGGTGCGCGTCGCCAACATCGAAAGGGCGCAGTTGCTGGTCGAAAGCCGCAACCGTCCCGCCCTGCAGCGTTTCCTGGCGCAATGGGCGGCCGCGCTGCCGGACCTCGCCCGCGAATTGCGCATACGCTACAACCTGGAAGTCGACCCCCTGGAAATATAGGAGCAGGGCCTTGAGCCAGCCACGCGGACATACGGTTCCCCACGACTTGAACGCCATGCAGCGGCAAGCGGTGCTGTATCTGGACGGCCCCTGCCTGGTGCTGGCCGGGGCGGGCAGCGGCAAGACGCGGGTCATCACGCAGAAGATCGCCTATCTGCTGCGGGAATGCGCTTACCCGGCGCGCCAGATCGTGGCGCTGACCTTCACCAACAAAGCCGCGCGCGAAATGAATGAAAGGGTCAAGCTGCTGGTGGACGCCAAGCTGGCGAAGGGCTTGACGGTCAGCACCTTCCATTCGCTGGGCCTGCGCTTCCTGCGCGAGGAAGCGGCCCACGCCGGATTGAAGCCGCGATTTTCCATCCTCGATTCCAATGACGCGCTGGCCATCATCCAGGAGCTGCTGGCCACCACCGACAAGGGGCGCCTGCGGGCGGTGCAGCAGAATATTTCCCTTTGGAAAAATGCCCTGATGGACCCCGACGCCGCGGAACGCGGCGCGGCATCGCCCAGCGAAGCCGAGGCGGCGAAGGTGTACCGCAGCTATAACGCCACCCTGGAGGCCTACCAATCGGTGGATTTCGACGACCTGATCCGGCTGCCCGCCGTGCTGCTCGAAACCAACGACGAGGTCCGGCAGCGGTGGCAGGCGCGCGTGCATTATCTTCTGGTGGATGAATACCAGGACACCAACGTGTGCCAATACCGGCTGGTCCAGGCCCTGACGGGGCGGCGCGCCATGTTCACGGCGGTCGGGGACGACGACCAGGCCATCTATGCCTGGCGCGGCGCGACCATCGAGAACCTCGCCAAGCTGACGACCGACTATCCCGCACTGAAAATCATCAAGCTCGAGCAGAATTACCGGTCCGTCCAGCGCATACTCACGGCGGCCAACAACGTGATCAGCCGCAATCCGAATCTGTTCGGGAAGAAGCTGTGGTCCGACCTGGGGATGGGCGAGGCCATCCAGGTCACGCCCATGGACAACGAAGAAGCCGAGGCCGAAGGAATCGCCCTGCGCTTGTCGGCGGCGCGGTTCGAGCGGCGGGCCGAGTGGCGGGATTTTGCCGTGCTGTATCGCAGCAACCACCAGGCGCGCGCGCTGGAGCAGGCCTTGCGCAATTTGCGCATCCCCTATTCGATCTCGGGCGGGCAAAGTTTTTTCGACAAGCCCGAGATCCGCGACATTCTGGCGTATTTGCGGCTCATCGCCAACGACAGCGACGACCCCGCCTTCATCCGCGCCGTGACGACGCCGCGCCGCGGAATCGGCCAGGCCACTTTGCAGGCGCTGGGCCAGTTCGCGGCCGAGCGCGGGCTTTCGCTGTTCGAGGCCATCTTCGACGTCGGGCCCAGCGGCAGGCTGGGCGCCAAGCAGCTGGAGCCCTTGCAGACCTTCGGCGGCTTCATCCAGCGCCTCCAGGCGCGGGCGGGCGGCAAGCCGGGCGCGGCCATTCGCCCCACGCAGGCCAGCCTGGCGCTGGAACACGGGCTGGATACGCGCGCGGCCGGCGTCGACGGCGCCCGGGAGGACACGGCGGCCGTGCAGCTGGACGACTTGCTCGATACGATCCAGTACGAGCGGCATCTCTATGATGTGTTCGACGAAAGGCAGGCGCAGACCCGCTGGGCCAATGTGCTGGAGCTCGTCTCCTGGCTCAAGCGCAAGGCCGAGGAAGGCGGCATGACGCTCATCGAGCTGGTCCAGCACGTGGCGCTGGTCACCATGCTGGAGCGCGGCGACGACGAGGAGCCCGACGCGGTCAAGCTCTCGACGCTGCATGCGTCCAAAGGGCTGGAATATCCCCATGTGTATCTCGCCGGCGTCGAGGAAGGCCTGCTGCCGCACGCCGGCCGCGACGAGGACGACCTGAACCCCGAAACCGCCGCCGAGGCGCTTGCGCAGCGCATACAGGAAGAGCGCCGCCTGATGTACGTGGGCATCACCCGGGCGCAGCGCAGCTTGCATCTTACTTGGTGCAAGAAGCGTCGCCGGGCCCGCGAAGACGTCGTCCGAGAAAAATCGCGCTTCATCGAGGAAATGGGGCTGGAAGAGCCGGCTTCGCGCGAAGACCCGGCGACGGCGGCGCTCAGCCCCAAGGCGCGTCTGGACATGCTGAAGGCTTTGCTGAACAAGGCCTAGGGCCGGTGCCGCCTGTCTTTCAGCGTCGACAGGCCCCAAGGGGCGGCAACCCTTGCAAAAAGCGCGCCGCAAAAAGAAAAGCCTGCCGCATATCGGCAGGCTTGCTGCTGGGCGCACCCAAGTGCGCCCTACCGTTTACGATGCTTACCAGTGCGAACCGGAAAAACGGGCACTCTTGGCGCGGGCTTCGTCCAGGGCTGCCGTGACGTCCATCACGTAGTCCCAGGTTGCCTTGACGCCATGCTGGATGGCGGCCAGTATTTCCTTGCCCAGGGTTGCGATCGAAACAGACTCACCATCGCTCAATGCTTGGCGCATCAAGTCACGCTCGAGAGAGTCACTCATGCGGCTGAACTGATTGTAAGAAAGATTCGACATCATTTTGACCTCATCTGGGAGTGTCTGACAGAACAGGATTGTTTTGCGCTGACGAATGTCATTATAGGGTAAACCCTAGGGTAATACAAGGGTAAACCCTAATATCCCTACTAGGGTGGAAAACTGTTGTAAATAAGGCAAGCCTGCGGCCGTCCGGCCAAACGTCCGCCTGATGATGCACTCCGGGCCCGCGGCCGGGCGTCCACTGTGTATATAGGGCAAAATAGCGGTTTCATCCGTTTGGACGCTTTCACCGCCATGTCATCTTTTCGCCCTGCTCCCCTCACTGGCATCCGGGTCCTGGACCTGACCCGAGTCCTGGCCGGCCCCTGGTGCACGCAGAATCTGGCCGACCTCGGCGCTGAAGTCATCAAGATCGAACGCCCCGGCTCGGGCGACGACACCCGCGGCTGGGGCCCCCCCTACGTGAAGGACGCGCAGGGGCAGGACACGACCGAGGCGGCCTATTACGCCTCCGCCAACCGCAACAAGTATTCGGTGGCCGTGGACATCTCCAGCCAGAAGGGCGCGGACCTCGTGCGCGAGCTCGCCAAGCAAAGCGACATCCTGGTCGAAAACTTCAAGGTCGGCGGCCTGGCCAAATACGGGCTGGACTACGAAAGCATCAAAGCCATCAATCCAAGGCTGATCTACTGTTCCATCACCGGTTTCGGGCAGAACGGGCCCTACGCCAGCCGGCCCGGGTACGACTTCATGATCCAGGGCATGGGCGGGCTCATGAGCATCACCGGCGAGCGCGACGATCTGCCCGGCGGCGGGCCCCAGAAGGCCGGCGTCGCGGTCGCCGACCTCATGACCGGCATGTATTCCACCGTGGGCATACTGGCCGCGCTGCACGAACGCGGCCGCAGCGGCCTGGGCCAGCACATCGACATGGCCCTGCTCGATTGCCAGGTGGCCATGCTGGCCAACCAGAACCAGAACTTCTTCACCTCGGGCGTGGCCCCGCAGCGCGCGGGCAATGCGCACCAGAACCTGGTCCCCTACCAGGTATTCGCCGCGGCCGATGGGCATTTGATCGTGGCCGTCGGCAACGACGGCCAGTTCAGGGCCTATTGCGGCGTCATCGGCCGTCCCGAACTGGCCGAAGACGCCCGGTTCAAGACCAACTCCAACCGGGTGATCAACCGGGACCTCCTGGTGCCCATGCTCGTGGACGTCATGAAGACGCAGGCCCGCGACCATTGGCTGGAACAGCTGGAACGGGTCGGCGTGCCGGCCGGCCCCATCAACACCATAGACCAGGTCTATGAAAACCCGCAGGTCAAGGCGCGCGAAATGCTGCGCCACCTGCCGCACAAATCGGCCGGCACCGCGCCGGTGGGGGCCAGCCCCTTGCGGTTCTCCGGCAGCCCCGTCCAGTATCGCCACGCGGCGCCCCTGCTGGGCGAGCACACGGAGCAGGTCCTGCGCGAGCGGCTGGGGCTCTCGGAAGACGAAATCAGGAATTTGACACGTTAATCCCTTGCCCGCAGGGGAAAGGGTACAGGAGATCCAGAGATGAAAAGTATCAAGACCATAGGCGTGGTGGGCGCCGGCGCCATGGGTCGCGGTATCGCCCAGATCGCCGCCCAGGCCGGGCTCGAGGTGCTGCTGTTCGACTTGAACGCCGACGCGGTGGCGGCGGCTCGCGACAGCTTGCGGGAAGTCTGGGACAAGCTTGCGTCCAAGGGCAAGATCACGCAGGAGCTCGCCGCCGCGTCCCTGCGGCGCATCGTGCCGTGCGGCGACTTGGCCGGCATGAGCCGCGCCGACCTCGTCGTCGAAGCCGTGGTCGAGCGCCTGGACGTCAAATGCGATCTGTTCCGCCAGCTCGAAGCCATCGTCGGCGACGACTGCATCCTGGCATCCAACACGTCTTCATTGTCCATCACTTCCATCGCCCAGGCTTGCGAGCGCCCGGAGCGCGTGGCCGGCTACCATTTCTTCAATCCCGTCCCGCTCATGAAGGTCGTCGAGGTCATCGACGGGCTGCGTTCCGATCCCGCGACCGGCGACGCCCTGATGGCGCTCTCGCGCGAAATGGGCCATACGCCGGTCCGCGCCAAGGACATGCCGGGCTTCATCGTGAACCACGCCGGGCGCGGGATGAACGTCGAAGGGCTGAAGACGGCCCAGGAATCGGTTGCGCCTTTTTATCAGATCGACGCCATCATGCGTGAACAGGCCGGCTTCCGTATGGGCCCGTTCGAGCTCATGGACCTGACCGGGCTCGACGTCTCGCATCCCGTCATGGAATCGATCTATGGGCAGTTCTACGATGAGCCGCGTTTCCGGCCGTCGCCCATCACCGCGGTCCGCTATGCCGGCAAGATGCTGGGCCGCAAGACCGGCCTGGGCTTCTATGCCTATCCCGACGGGCAGAAGCAGGTGCCGGCGGAGCCGCCCGTGCCGGCGGCCGTCCAGGGCTTGAAGGTATGGCTGGCGCCTTATCACTCGGTGGGGCATAAAAGGGCGGCCGCGCTGCTCAAGGACCTGGGCGCCGATGTGGTGGCCGCCGAGGCGCCTCCGGCGGACGCCTTGATCGTCGTGACGCCTTATGGCGAGGACACCGCCGGCGTCGTGGGCGGGCACCAGCTCGACGGCGAGCGCACGGTGGCCCTCGATACGTTCTTCGGGCTCGAGCAGGGCAGGCGGCGGGTGGTGATGTGTTCGGCGGCCACGCTGCCCAAATGGCGGGACGCGGCCCATGCGCTGTTCGCCGGCGACGGCACCGCCGTCTCGGTGATCAACGACTCGGCCGGCTTCGTCGCCCAGCGCATCGTCGCCGGCATCGTCAACATCGCCAGCGACATCGCCCAGCAGTCTATCGCGACGCCGGCCGACATCGACCGCGCCGTTTCCCTGGGGCTGGGTTACCCGAAGGGCGGTCCTCTGGCCATGGGGGACGCCTTGGGCGCCGCGCATGTGCTCGAAATCCTGCGCACCATGCAGCGCGTGACGGGCGACATGCGCTACCGGCCCAGCCCCTGGCTGCAGCGAAGGGTGCAGCTGGGCTTGTCGCTGCTGGCCGAGCCGGCTTGCGTCGCCGTCTGACGGCGCAAGGGGCCGGTCAGGCCGGCGGCGCGTATTCCCGGCGTGGCGTCAACGCCGCTTGCAGCGCCGCCAGGTCGTCGCCCGACATCAGCGCGCTCCAGGCCCGGCCGGCGCCGCTTTCGCCCAGCAGGCGTTCCGCATTGGCCATGAACTTGCGTTCGATGGCATCGGCGCTCGCCGGCCTTTCGGCGCTGCCGGCGACCTGTTCGATGTAGCGGTGGAATCGCCGGCCGTCTTCCAGCACGACGGTCAGGTCCGCGTCGAACTTTTCCGGGAAAGGGCTTTCAGGGCGCGGCTCCCACAGGATCCGCCGTGACAGCGCGACGGCGTCGTCGTCGATTCGTTCCCCCGCCATGGCGTCCAGGTCCACCGGCTTGCCCGACAATATTCTTGCCAGGCAATAAGGCAGGCTGTACTTGGCTTCGTTGGTGGAGCGCGGCGACTGCTTTGCCGCCCAGGGTTCGCAAATCACGAGCGCGGCGCCAGGGGCGACCTTGCACAGCACATTGGCGACGGCCGGCTCGGCGCCGATTTCCTGCATGATGGACGCGGCGGCTTCCAGGTACGGATGGATGTAATGGCAGCAGGGATAAAGCTTGAAGGCGGCGTCCCGCAGGCGCCATTCGGCGCCCAGGCCGTCGAGCAGCCCGGCCATGGCGGCGCCCGCCGCGTCGTCGGCCGCGTAGGCGTTGAAGAGTCCGTAGCGGCCTTCCAGCACGGTTGCGGGCCCCGTCATGCCGCCCTGGGCGAGGTCGGCCGCCCACAGGCCGGCGTGCGCGGCCCAGCCGGGATGCAGGGCTTTCACGTTGGACCCGTTGCTCAGGAATTCGAAGATGCCTCCCGCCTGGCTGCCGGCGATGCCGGCGGCCGCCACGGTCTGGTCCAGTGACAGCCCTTTGGCCGTCGCTGCCAGCAGGGCGGCCACGGGCGCGCCGCCGACGGACGTCACCTGGAACCCGCGCCGCTGGAAACCGCCGGGGCTGGCCTGGCCCAGGCGCACCAGGATCTCCCAGCCGGCGACGACCAGGCGGATGAGGCTTTCCAGGGTCCCGGCCGCGGCTTGCGTGGCGGCCAGGGCGGCGGGCACGATGACCGCGCTGCCATGCACGATGGACCCCATGTGCGTGTCATCGAATTCCAGCGAGTGCATGGACGTGCCGTTCATCAGCGCCGCGACGGCGGGCGGACGCGTGCCGGCCAGGCCCAGCGCCGTCGCCGGGCCCGGCGCGGGATGTTGGGCCTGCAAGGTTTCCAGCAGGCGCCGATGCGCCGGCACGCCGGCCGCGGCCAGCCCGACGCCGATGGCGTCGGCGACGTGCAGGCGCGCCAGGCGCCGGACGTCGGCGGGGATGGGAGCGCGAACGAGTTCGTGGGCGAAGAGAGCGGCCCGGGCGCTGAGCGAGCGCCGGCCGGCGGCGGGGGGCGTCATGGGCGGACGTCCTGGAGATGCCCGGCCGCGTGCCGGCCCGCCAAATAGCCCAGCCCGATGGCGGTCAGCAGGCCGTTGCCCGACGCATAGCCTCCCGCTCCGGCTTTGCCGCTGATGCCCGCCGCGGCGCCGCCGCCCGCGTAGAGCCCGGGTATCGCGGCGCCGTCGGCGCGCAGCACGCGCCCATCGTCGTCCACGGCCAGGCCGCCCTGGGTGTGGAACAGCCCCGGCGAGACCCGGCACATCCACAGATGGCCCCGCAGCGGCGCCAGGTTGAATTTCTTCCGCTGGTACGGATCGGGCGTTTTGCCGGCGGCGGCATCGTTATAGTCGGCCAGCGTCCGGGCGAGGCCGTCTGCGGGGATCTTGAAGGCGGCGGCGAGCTCGGCCGGGTCTTCGCTATGGCGGATTCCGCCGTATTCCACCAGTTCGCGGAATTCGTCTTCTTTGCCGGCGATGTCTTTGATGCGGTCGTCGAACACCGCGAATACCGGCGAATTCTGGGCCAGCACGATGCGCGCGTAGGCGGAATAGCCCAGGTCCTCGTTGCCGAAACGCTCTCCTTTGCCGTTGACCAGGATGCCGCCTTTTTCGATGGTGGTCCAGGACAGCAGCGAGCCATGCGGGTAGGCGACGGCGGCATAGCCCTGGTAGGCCTGCATGTTCGCCAGCCTGGCGTCCAGCTGTTCGCCCCACAGTATGGCCTCGCCTTCACTGCCGAGCGCGCCGAAGTACTCGGCGCCGGCGATTTCCCCGCAGTATTTTTGAACCAGTTCGCGGTTGGCGCCGAATCCATTGGATGCCAGGATGAGGCATTTGACGCCGATCCGGCTGGTTTCGACGCCTTCCCCGCTGACTTCCACGCCGACGACGCGGCCCTTGCGCATGAACAGCCCGCTGACGGGATTGTTCACCACCAGAGGGATTTCGCGCTTTTCGACGGCGGCCAGCAGGTCGTCGACCAGGTCCTGGCCGCGCCGCGACACCGGCGCATGGAGGCGGGGCACGGTGTGGCCCACGTGCATGTAGTCCGTGATCAGCGCCATGCGCGCGCCGACCTCGTCGATCAGCCATTCGACCAGGGGGGCGGAGATTTCGGCCATGCGCCGCGTGAGCCCCGGAAGCTCGCTTTCGCCGGACAGTCTTTCAAGGTCCGCGACCATGCGCTCCGGGCTGTCCTCGATGCCGGCTTCGCGCTGGAACCGGCTGCCGGCGCCGGGCACGGAGCCGGTGCTCAGGGAGGAATTGCCGCCGGGACGGTCGCGTTTTTCGAGTATGGCGACGTTGGCGCCCTGGTCGTGCGCCGCGATGGCGGCCGCCAGGCCGCAGCCGCCCGCGCCCACCACGAGCACGTCGACTTCCATGTCCCAGGCCTGGTCGTCGGCCGCTTCCAGAATTACTGCTTTCATCTTGTCCTCGTTTCGATAAAGAGACTGCTTGTGGACGCCGCGTCAGCGCCCCGCCGCGGACGCGGCGCCGGCCCGCGTCGAAAAGAAATCGTCCATGCAGGCGGACCAGGAGGCCGCCGGCATGGATGCCGCGCCGTCGGCGCCGACGGCGGCGTCCAGGCGCCGCATGGCGGCGCAAAGGCCTGGGGCGACGCTTTCGGACAGGGCCGCGATCTTGTCCCACAGCACCGCTTCGGAATACGGGCGGTCCGGGCCGCCCTGGGCGCTCCAGCACACTTCGGAATACTGCTCGCCCGACCGCGTGGCGACGCTGACGCGCGCGGGCCGGTCTTCCGGCCAGGGCCGGGGATCGGGGAAGGCCTCCAGCCGGACCCGCCCGCGCAGCGCCGCGACGGCGTCGGCGTTCAGGGCGTCGGTGTTGAAGGCGGCGACGCCGCCATGCCCATGCACGAAGGCCGACGCCACCGCATGGGGCACCGAGAACTTGCTGCCCAGCGTGGTGACGGGCGCGGTGTCGTTCAAGCCATAGCCCAGGGCATGCACCTGGACGGTGATGGACGCGATGGCGTCGGTGTCCTTCAGCTCGGGATGTTTCGCCAGCAGCGCCTGTACCGCTTCGATCGACGAATGCGCGTATTGGCAGCAGGCGTTCATTTTGTGATAACCGTCTTCGACCGCATACCCGGGCGCTGCGACGGGGTCCAGGTAAGACAAGTCTTCGATGGCGCCCAGCGCGGTGTATACGTCATGCGGCGTCACGGCGCTTCCGCCGATGCCGCAGCGCGCGAACTCCACCGCCTGCAGGCCTATCGAGGCGCCCTGGCCGGCCCAGGCGTTGCGTATCAGTATGCCTTGCGTGGCCTGGTTGAAGGCGCCCGTCATGCCCAGGGCGCAGGCGCCGGCGACGGCCGCGACCAGTTCGTCCGCGGGCAGGCGGCGCAGGAAGGCCACGCCGGCGGCGGCGCCCACGGGCGCGAGCACGGCATGCGGATGCAGCGCCAGCCTCTCGAACCGCCATGTGCGTGCGATGCGCGCCACGGCGTCGTAGCCCAGCACGGCGGCGCGCAGGGTGTCCTGCGCGCTGGCGCCTTCCGCTTCCGCCGCGGCCAGGAGCGCCGGCAGCACGTAGAGGCCCGCATGGCAGACCGCTTTGCGATAGCCCTCGTCCATCTCGTTCCAGCCCATGGACAGCCCGTTGATCATGGCGGCCGCGTGGGTGTTCAGGCGAGGCCGGCCGTGGGCCAGCACGGAGGCCGCGCCGGCGGGGCCCTGCGCCAGGGCGCGTTCGCGGAACGCCCGGACCTGGGGTTCGTCGGCGGCGCTGCAGGCGGCGGCCAGGTTGTCCGCCAGGATGAGAATGGCGCGATGCCGGGTGGTGGCGGGAAAATCCCGCCATTCCCGGGTCTCGGCCCACAGCATGTAGTTCCGAAAGGCGTCGGAAGCGCTCAGAATAGTTCCCATAGGCTCTCCTGTTCCAGCAATGTGCTGCTCGGCCCGTCGTAGACGATGCGGCCGGACTTCAGCACGATGGCCCTGTCCACGTGTTCCAGGGTGGCTTGCACGTTCTGTTCGACCACCACGATGGTCGTGCCGCGATTGCGGTTGATTTCGCTGACGCTGTGCAGGACGTCGCGCACGATGACCGGCGCCAGCCCGGTCGTTGGTTCGTCCAGCAGCAGGATGGACGGCTGCGTCATCAGCGCCATGCCGATCGCCAGCATCTGCTGCTGCCCGCCGCTCAGCGACCCGGCGATTTGTTCCCGGCGCTCCTTGAGCAGCGGGAACAGGCCGAAGACTTCCTCCTGGGCGCGGCCCTGGTTGCGCAGGCCCGCAATCAGCAGGTTCTCGCGCACCGACAGCTCGCGGAACACGTTCGCGCCTTGCTGGACCAGGCCCAGGCCCAGGCCGACGTTCACGTGCGCTTCGTTGGTGACGATGGGCGTGCCGCGGTACCGGATGGCGCCGGATACGCTGGCCAGGTCGCCGACGCAGGCGCGAAGCAGGGTGGTCTTGCCCGCGCCGTTGTGCCCGAAGACGGCGACGCGCTCGCCTTCGCCTATGGTGAAGGACAAGTCGTGCAGGACGTGCAGCTTCCCATAGTAGGCGTTGAGATTTTCCACTTGAAGCATGTTGATTCTCTCTATGTTTGCGTGCCTTGCTTGCCGAAGTAGAGCTCGGCCAGCACTTTGCTTTCGAGCAGCGTCTTGACGTCTCCGCGTTCCAGTATGCGCCCCTGGGCCATGAAGACGGCGCTGTTGCACAGGTCGCGGATGAAGGACACGTTGTGCTCGACCACGCACACCGCGCGGCCCGCCTGGGCTTCCTGGCGCACGATGTCGCGCATGGTCTCGTAGGCGCGGCCCTCGACCCCGGCCATGGGCTCGTCGAGCAGCAGGCAGGCGCCGTTGCTCATCAGGCCGCGCGCCAGCCCCACCAGCTTCTGCTGGCCGAAGGTGATGTCGTTGACGTTGGCCTGCGCGAGGTTCTGCAAGCCCATGCGGCCCAGGATGTCCATCGCCTGTTCCCGGGCGGCGCGCTCGGCCTGTCGGACGGTCAGGCCTTGAAAAATCAGGCGCATCAGGGATTCGCCGGGATAGTCGGAGGCGCCGATCATCAGGTTGTCGAGCACCGACATCGAGCCGAAAAGGCGCATGTGCTGCCAGGTGCGCGCCACGCCCAGGCGTGCGCGCTTGTACAGCGGCAGCCCGTCGATGCGGCGCTCGTTCAGCTCGACCGTGCCGGAGTCCATGGGCACGACCCCGGAGATCAGGTTGAACAGCGTGGTCTTGCCCGCGCCGTTGGGCCCGATCAGGCCGAGGATTTCGCCTCCGCGCACTTCCAGGTCGATGCCGTCGGCGACGACCACGCCGCCGAAGCGCTTGTTGACGCCTTTCAAGGTGAGTTTGTTTGTCATCGTTGCTCCGTATTCACCGTGGCTTTGCCGCGATCAGGCCTTGCGGACGCAAGAAGAGGAACAGGATCACCAGCAGCGTGAAGATGATGCCCTGCAGCGGCCCCATGACGGAGGACGGCAGGTTGAGAAAAGTGATGGCTTCGGGCAGGAGCAGCATCAGGACGGCCCCCACCACCGGGCCCCATACCGAGCCCATGCCGCCGACCACGACCATGGTCAGGATCATGCCCGACTGCAGGATCATGAACTGGTCCGGCGTGATGTACTGGTAGTAGTAGGCGTAGATGCCGCCGGCGATCCCGGCCACGCCCGATCCCAGGGCGAAGATGGCGATCTTCATGGTCATGGCGTGCCGGCCCAGGGCGGCGAACGCCAGCTCGTCGTCGCGCATGGCCTGGATCGCCCGGCCATAGGGGCCGCGCACCAGCGCGCGTATGAGCAGCACCACGACCAGCGCGGCAATGGCCGTGACGGCGGCGAACGTGCCCGTGCGGTGGTTTTCGATCACGTTGGGGATGCCGCCCAGGCCGCTGGCGCCGCCCAGGAACCCCAGGTTCTTGATGATTTCGATCAGGCCCAGCTGAAAGCCGATACTGGTGATCAGCAGGTAGTCGCCCGAAATCCTGAGCGAAGGGATGGACAGCATGAAGGAGCCGACCAGCGCCACGCCGCCGCCGGCGATCACCGCCAGGACGGGATGGACGCCGGTGGTCGTGCTGAGCACGCCGACGGTGTAGGCGCCGAGCGCGAAAAAGATGGGGTGGGCGATGCTGATCAGGCCGCCGTAGCCTATGATCAGATTGAAGCTGGAGCTCAGGATGACGTACAGTCCCACGAGCACCGATAATGCGACCAGATATTCCATGGTGTTGACTCCGTTCGGCCGGCCGCTCAGGCCTTGGCCGGCTGTGTGGGGGTGGCGGGGGCGGGGCGAGGCCGGCGCTTGAAGCTGACACCCTTGGGGAAGAACAGGATGGTGATGAACAGCAGCGCATACAGCACGACGCTCTGCCACGCGGACGGTATCACCAGGATGCTGAACGAACGCAGCAGCGTGAGCACGATGGCGGCGATGGCGGCGCCGAAGACATTGCCCATCCCGCCCAGCAGCGCGGCGATGACGGAGAAGATCATCATTTCCATGGGCGTGGTGGGCACCAGGGCGGCGCGCGTGCCGAACAGGTACATGCCGCCGCAGATCAGTATGGAAGCCACGACGAAGGTCAGGGCATAGACGCGCTTGATGTTGATGCCGTAGAGCCGCGACAGCTGCGGGTTGTCGGCGGCGGCCAGCATGTACTTGCCCTGGTTGGTGCGCATGAGCAGCACGTACAGGCCGGCCATCAGGACCAGGGTCGCGGCGATGGCGATCAGGTCGCGTTCGGTGATCATGATGCCGCCGACGATGTGGGCGGGCGAGATCAGCGAGGTCGCGAGCGACACGGGTTCGGTGCCGAAAATCATGGACAGCACGTATTGCACGAACTCGGAGACGATCATCGTGAAGATGAAGAAGGTCAGGCTGGGCGAATTGCGCCGGCGAAAAGTCTGCAGCCCGTAGATCTCGAGCGCCATGGCGGCGGCGATCGTGCATGCGAGGCCGATCGCGATCGATGCGTAGCCGGGCAGCCCCAGTTTGTGGACGGCGAAATACATGGCGTAGAAGGCGATGCCCATCATCCCGGCCTGGGCGAAGTTCCAGACCTTGACGACCTTCAGGACGAGCGCGAACGCGGCGGCGAACAGCACCGCGTAAGTGGACGTCGCCAGGCCGGTCCATAGTATCTGGAGCACGATTTGTGGATCGATCATATTCTTGTTCCAGGAAGCTGCGGCGGCAAGCGCGAGCTCATGCCGCCGCGTCGGGATTACTTGACGGTTGCGATCGGGGTGAACGCGCCGTTCTTCACTTCATACAGATAGACGGGCTTCTGGACGCGGTGGTCGGCGCCGACTTCCAGCAGGCCGGTCGTGGGCAGATCGAACTTGCGGATTTCGACCAGGGCCTTGCGCATGTTCTCGCCGGTCAGCGGCTGCCCCGTCTTGAGCAGGTGGCGGTAGAGATCGGCGACCAGGTAGGGCAGGTCGTACAGGTACTGGGTGTAGGGCAGGCCGTTGGGAATGCGCCCTTCCGTCGCTTTCCAGCGCTCCACGAACTTGGCGACCTGTTCGTTCTGTTCGGCCGACGGCGCCAGCGCAGACACGATCATGCCTTCGGCGGCCGCGCCCAGCTGTTCGAGCACCTTGGGGTTGTAGCCCGCGGAATAGGTGGAGACCTGCTGCTTCAGTCCCAGTTGGCGCATCTGCGCGATGACTTGCGGCAAGTCGGAAACCAGCCCCTGGATGTGCACGATGTCCGCATTGGCCGAGCGCACCTTGAGCAGCGCGCCGGTGAAGTCCGTGGATTGCGCGTCGTAGGCCTCGTAGGCCACGACCTTGCCGCCCAGTTCCTTGAAGGTGTCGCGGTAGATCTCGGCGCCTTCGACGCCGCTGTCGTTGTGGATGTAAAGGACCGCCGCACGTTCCTTCTTGAGCGTTTCGCGCGCATACTTGGCTTGCGCGCGGATGTCCACGTCGGCCAGCGGATAGGTGGTGTAGACATAGTCGCCCAGCTTGGCGATTTCCGGCGAATTGGCGCCGACGCTCAGTTCGAGCACCTTGCTGCGGTTGGAGACCGGCGCCACCGCCTTGACCACGGAGCTCCAGGCGGTGCCGTAGACGGGAACCTTCTCGACGTTGATCAGCCGGTTGACGGCGTTGATGCCCAGGCGCGGGTCGGCCTGCGTGTCGAGCAGGATCATTTCCAGGGGGCGCCCTTCGACGCCTCCCTTGGCGTTGATGTCCTGCACCGCCCATTGCGCGGCCTTGGCCTGGTCGGCGCCGAACAGGGCCTGGGAGCCGGTCAGCGGCATGGCCAGGCCGAAGCGCAGCGGTTCTTTGGATTGGGCGAGGGAAGTGCCTGCCAGGCCCACGGCCGAAGCGAGCACGGCGGCCGACATGATGAGGCGACGACGCATTGATTTCATGGTTGACTCCGTATGGAAATGGTCCGGAAAAGGCGCCGGGCTTAGCCGAGGGCCTGAAGTTTCTGCAGCAGTTCGTCTGCAGTGCCGACGTCGGCGTATTTCTCCGACATGTCGAAAAGGTTGACGGCATGGGACACCTGGCTGCGGTCGTAGACGCAGTCTTCCGGCACGAACACCTTGAAGTTCAGCGAGAAGGCGTCCACCACGCTGCCGCGCACGCAGCCGCTGGTGGTGCAGCCGGTGACGATCAGCGTGTCGGCGCCCAGGTCGATCAAGTGGCTGGCGAGGGCCGTGCCGAAGAAGGCGCTGGGGTGCTTCTTGGGCAGCAGGATGTCGCCTTCCCGGGGCGCCACTTCCTTGGGGAAATCGTAGCCGTGGGCCGGTATGTTCATGATGGCGGGCACTTTCTCGGCCAGGCGGCCGCCGTCGGTTCCCTTCTTGGGCGCAACGTGGGGATATAGCACCGGCCAGCCGCGCTCGCGGAAGACGGCGAGCACGCGCTGGATGTTGCCGATGGCCTTCCAGCCCACTTCGCCGCAGCTGGTGGGAAATTCCTTGATGGCTTCCCAGAACGGCTGGGGGGTCGTGCCGACGGTGCGGTATTGCACGTCGATGATGAGCAGGGCGGGGCGCTTGCCCAGCCCCGACGGGCGGCCGAAGCCCGCGGCCCGGTAAGCCCGTTGCTCTTCATCGCTGATGATGCCTTGCCAGGGTTTCATGTTTGCTCCAGATACAGAAATTAAACAGTGGTCTTGCGGGCGATGTATTCGCCGTAGCCGGCCCGGCCGGTGATCTTGCCGTCCTGCATGACGGTGGTGCCGCGCACGATGGTGCGCACGGGCCAGCCCTTGAGCGTCCAGCCGTCGTACAGGCTGTAGTCGGAATAAGACCCCAGCTCCTCGGCTTTCACCACCCGCTCTTTGCCCAGGTCGACCAGCGTGAGGTCGGCGTCGGCGCCGACGGCGATGCGGCCCTTCGTGGGTGAGAGGTCGAAGATGCGGGCCGGGGCGCGCGTCAGGACCTCGGCGATGCGCCGCAGGCTCAGGCGCCGTTTGTGATAGCCCTCGCTGAGCAGGACGGGCAGGATGGTGGCCGTTCCCGGAAACCCTTGCGATGCCAGCCACAGCGGGCGCTGCTTGGTGGCGAGCTTTCTGGGCACGTGGTCCGATGCGACCACGTCGATGCTGCCGTCGCGCAGGCCTTCCCACATGGCTTCCACGTCGTCGGCGGACCGGAAGGGGGGATTGGCCTTGCCCACCGAACCCAGGTCGGAGTCTTCGGTGTGGGTCAGGTAATGGGGGCAGGTCTCGACGTGCACGGCGCCGTAGCGCTTGCGCCAGCGGCGCACTTCATCCAGGGCCATGCGGGTGCTGAGGTGGGGAATGTAGATTTCCGCGCCCACGTGCTCGGCGAACAGCATGGCGCGCACGCAGCTTTCCGCTTCGGTGAACGGCGGCTTGGTGGCGGCCCAGTCTTTCAAGGTGCTGCCGTTCTGGGCCTGGATCTTGCGCCGCAGCCGGTTCACGATCTCGATGTTCTCGGTGTGGCAGACGATCTTGACGCCGCCGATGCGCGCCGATTCGGCCAGCATATCGTAGAAGTATCCGTCGTCCGTGCCGTCCAGGCCCAGGTAGCGCCCTTCTTCGCCGCGGAAGTTCATGAAGTACTTGAACGATGTGACGCCGTAGCGCTGCACGTATTCGCGCATCTGCTCGACGTGCAATTCGTTGGCCACGCTGAAATGGAAGCCGTAATCGACGTAGGCGCGGCTGCGCGCATAGCCTTGCTCGCGCTCATAGACGTCGGTATAGGCTTCGTTGTTCAGGAAGTAGCCCAGGATGGTGGTGAAGCCGCCCTGCGCCGCGTAAATGGTCTCGGTCTCGTATTCGGTGATCTTCTCGCCGAAGCCGAAGTGGACGTGCGCGTCGATGAGTCCCGGAAACACGTGCAGGCCGTCGGCGGCGACCTCGGCCAGGCCCTCGGCGACGGGCGTGCCCGGCGCCAGCAGGGCGGTGATCTTGCCGCCCTGTATCAACAGGTCCAGGCGTTCGCCTTCACGTTCCGCGTCGACGACGGTGCCGCCGCGCAATACAAAATCCGAGTGCATCAATTGTTCTCCGGTAAGACAGAATCCAGTTCGTCGAGGGTCGAGGGGCGCAGGCCGGGCTCGTCGAGGCGCAGCGCGCGCAGGCTGCTTTGCAGCCAGGCGCGCTCCAGCCCGACCCCTATGCAGATCACGCGCGAGCGGGGATCGGCGTCGGGCCAATCTGACAGATACTGGGGAGGGTGAAAGAATTCGCCTACGCCCTGGATGAAGGCGTAGGGATGGGAGGCGTCGGCGACGCGCAGCAGGCCCTTGCACCGCAAGAGGTCTTTGCCGTAGCGGCACACCAGCATGTGCCACCAGGCCGCGACGCCGGGCCAATGGATGGGGCCGTCGATGTAGAAGCTTTCGGTCCGTATCCGTTGATGATAGGCCTTGGCTTGGCCCAGGTACGCGTCACCGTCTTCGGCGCCGTCCCGGGCTGCGTCGGCCTGTTTGGCCAGCTTGCGGAAGGCGGCGAGCTGCCCGCCGGCTACATGGCCCGCCAAGGCGTCGGCCCGGGCTTGCTGCCGCCCCACCGAGGCGTCGCGCGGCAGCAGGGCTTCGGCTCCCTGGCCCGCGACGGCCTCCACGCATTCCGCCAGCGGATTGATCTGCCGGATGGCGTCATGGACGCATGCGCGCTGCTCGGGACCCGCCAGGTCGGACTTGGTGATGACGGCGAGTTCCGCGGCGGCGACCTGGCGCGCGCACTCCGGGTGTCTTTGCATCTGCTCGACGCCGTTCACGGCGTCGACCGTGACCACGACCTGGCTGAGATGGACGGCGTCGGTCAGGGCCTTGTCGCCGAGCAGGCTGTGCAGGATGGGCAGCGGTTCCGCCAGGCCGGTGGTTTCGATGACGATGCGCGTGAGCGCATAGCCATTGCGGCGGCTGTTGGCGATGAGGTCCAGCAGGGTTTCGCGCAGCGTGCCCGTGAGCGTGCAGCACAGGCAGCCCGATTCCAGCAGCAGCAGGTTTTCAGCGACTTCGGCCAGCACCAGCTGGTCTATTCCGATGTCGCCGACTTCATTGATGACCACCGCCGTGCCCCGCGCCTGCGGACTGCGCAGAAAGGCATTGAGCAGCGTGGTCTTGCCGCTGCCCAGAAAGCCCGTCAGGAGGACGCACTCGATTGCCGACATGGAAAAAACGTTCCTCTTTTACTACTTGGATTGTGCAGATCATTGTTACGCTGTACGATATCAGTTAACGCTGTTTAAAACAATGCTATTTGAGTATCGATTGGGATAACTAGGGTTTCTACCAATAAAACAGAATCTGAATCAATTTGTAGGCGGCGGGTCTGTACTGGGATAATCGACGCATGGATGAAAACGTAGAAATAAAGGCCGACATGCCGGGCGCGGACATCGTCGCCTTGGGGGAAAAGCCCAAAAAGCTCAATTCGGTGGAAGCGGTGAAGGTGGCGGTCCGCATCATGGACGAGCTCGCCCTGGCGCATCGCTCCATGGGCGTGACGGAACTGGCGGACGCGCTGGGCGAAACCAAGCCGCGCGTGCACCGGCATCTGTCCACGCTGAAGGAAATGGGCCTGATCGAACAGGACAACCAGACCGAGCGCTATCGCCTGGGCTGGCGGGTGTTCCAATTGGGCGAGGCCGCGGGCACCCAGTTCGACCTGCGCTCGCGCGCAGAGCCCTATTTGCTGCGCGTCCGCGATACGCTGCGCGAAACCGCCGTCCTGGCCGTGCCCATCAATGCACAGCCCATGGTCATTTCCACGGCGGACAACATCTACGCAAGAATCTGCATCAGCGTGAAGCCTGGCAATCGCCCGTTGCCGCATTGTTCGGCGGTGGGGCGCGTGACCCTGGCGTTCGCAAAGCCGGCGCAACAGGAAGAATTGCTCGCGCGCCCGCTGCTGCCCGAAACGGAACGATCCCTGGTGGACAAGGACGAGTTGCGCCAGCGCCTGGTGCTCATCCGGGAACAGATGTACGACGTATGCGACAGCGAAATGCTGCTGGGCGTGAACACGGTGGCCGTGCCCATATTCCGCGACGGCGACCGCCTGGCCGGCATTCTTGCCATCGTCGGCTCGATCCAGCATATCCCGTCGCCGCCGCTGCGCCAGCAGGTCGAGGTGCTGCAGGACTGCGCCGCCGAGCTTTCCGCGCAGCTGTCAGGCACGGCCTACGAGGTCTGGAAGGTGCGCAAGCAGGCGCGGCAGCGCATGGCCGAACTGCGCTGAGGAAGTCGAAAAAGCCCCCGCGCTGCGCCTTCGCTTGCTGCCCCCCAAGGGGACGTTTTTGCCTTGGGGCGGCCCGGCGGCAAAAAAAAGCCAGGCATAGCCTGGCTTTTCAATGCGTGCGCAACCGTTACTTGGCGGCTTGCACCATGTATTGGACGGCGGCTTTGATTTCGGCGTCGCTGGCTTGCGAACCGCCGCGGGGGGGCATGGCGCCCTTGCCGTTGATGGCGATGGACACCATGGTGTCCATGCCCTGGGCGATGAGCGGCGCCCAGGCGTTTTTGTCGCCCGTCTTGGGGGCGCCGGCTATGCCCGCGGCGTGGCAGGCGAAGCAAATCGTTTTGTAGAGCTGTTCGCCGGCGGGGTCGATGCTGGCGGATTCGGCTGCGGGCGCCGGCGCTGGGGCTGCGGGCGCCGCGGCTGCCGCGGTGTCGGCGGGAGCAGCCGGAGCGGCAGCTTGCGCCGGAGCGGCCGGAGCCGCCGCCTGGGGTGCCGCGGCTGCGGGTGCCGCCGGTGCGGCGGCCGCCTTGCCGTCGGCCGCCTGTTCGCCTTCGCCGGCAGCTTCCTTGGGTTCTTCGAACGACGCGCCGGACTGATTCGCGATGTAGACCACCGCACGGGCGACTTCGAAGTCGCTGAGCGCGGGGTTGCCGCCCTTGGGCGGCATGGCGCCTACGCCGTGTATGGCTTTTTGCAGCATGTCTTCATACCCCTTGGCGATGTATGGCGCCCAGGCGTCCTTGTCGCCCATTTTGGGGGCGCCGGCGACACCGGCGGCGTGGCAGGCGGTACAGGTGGATTCGTAGACCTGTTGCCCGGTTTTCACGACTTTGGGGGCGTTGGCGTCGACCAGGCTGAAGCCGGCCACGGGCTTGATGCGCGAAGCGATGGCTTCGTCCGTTTGGGCGTCGGAGCCCGCGCCGAGCTTCGAGGACGTGGCAACGAGGTTGACCAGTAGAAGGATGACGACGATCGGTACGATGAAAGCCAGGATTACGGTTACGATCAGCTGCTTGGGCGTTTTGATGAGACCCTCGTGCTCCTCGGTGGTCTCTTCGACGTGTTCTTTGGTGTTGTTCATAATCGAATCCTGCGTATTCCTATGCTGAGGGCGCCAAGGCCTGATGAAGTCTGCGTGATGTCTTCCGGTACAAAAGGGCCGGCGCATGCGTGAGCATGCCTGCTCTTGTCCCCTTCTGAATCTGCGATTATAACGACACTACCGGCGGAGTGCATATATACGGGCCATTCTCGCCCTGAAAGCCGCGCAAAGCCTTGCTGGGCGCCGCTTCAGAACATTTTCCGTAAACGCGCTACAATGATGGCCCCGCGCCCGTAGTTCAATGGATAGAATGAGAGTTTCCGAAGCTCTTGATACAGGTTCGATTCCTGTCGGGCGCGCCAAATCATCAAGGGCCGGGCCGCATATGCGGCCCGGCCCTTCATTCAAACAGCCCCTGGCATTCCCCTTACTTCAGCACCGCTTCCAGCGCAATGTCGAGCGTCACTTCGTCGCCCACGGCGGGGACGAACTTGCCGGCGTTGAACTCGCTGCGCTTGATGACGGCGGTCGCGTTGGCGCCGATCGCGTCTTTCTTCAGCATGGGATGCGGCTTGTTCACGAACGACGTGATGGTCAGCGTCAGCGGCTTGGTGACGCCTTTGATGGTGAGCTCGCCGTCGATGCTGACGGGCTTGCCGCCTTCGAACTTCACGCTCGATGACTTGAAGGTGGCGGTCGGATACGTACCCGTGTCCAGGAAGTCGGCGCCCTGGATATGCCCGTCGAAGGCCTCGACGCCGGTGTCGATGGATTTCATGTCGATCGTGACCTCGACCCGCCCGGTCTGGGCGTCCTTGTCGAAGACCACTTCGCCGGTCGTCTTGTTGAAGCGCAGTATCTGCTTGGACAAGCCCATGTGTTCGTATGAAAAGCGCGGGAAGGTGTGCGTGGAATCGATCACATAGGTCTGAGGCGCGGCAAAGGCGGTGCCGGCGACCAGGCTGGCGAAGGAGGCTGCGAGCAATGTTTTTTTCATATCCTTGTCCTTGTTGGAATAGATGAAATGATCAGGGCCCTGGATGGGCCCCGTGGCGATGGGCGACGCCCGCCTTACGGCTTGGCGACTACATGAAACTTGATTCGTATTTCGTTGGCGACGATGCCGAAGTCGCCCCAGGCGCCTTCACCGACGCCGAAATCGGCGCGCTTGAATTCGAAGGCGCCGTCGAAAACGGCGTTGCCGCCTTCTTCCTTGAAAGTGAAGGGGGCGCTGACATCCTGGGACTTGCCCTTGATGGACAGCGTGCCGCTGACCTGGTAGCGGTTGCCGCCCAGCGCTTCGACCTTGCTCGACGTGAACGAGGCAGCCGGGTGCGCACCGGTGTCCAGCCATTCGGGCTTGGCCAGTTCGGCGTTGGCTTCCTGATAGCCTGCGTCTATGCTGGACAAGGGAATGCGCGCCACGACGCGCGCCGTGTCGGGCGCGGCGGGGTCGAAGTGGAATTCGGGCACTTCCAGCTTGCCGAAGCCGCCTTCCATGCCCACGCTCATTTGGCTGTAGGCGAAGCCGACCTTGCTGGCGGCGGTGTCCACCTGCCGGTACTGGGCGGCGCCGGCGGGGCCGGCTGCCGCGAAGGCGAGGGCGGCCGCAAAGGCGCCGTTGCGCAGGAATGTCGTCATTTCACGCTCCGTTCGTTGGGGATTCGGTTCAGCGGGCTTATTTGGCGGCCCGCGGCAACATGCGGGACAGCACGTCGTCCCGGTCGATGAAGTGATGCTTCAGGGCGGCTCCCACATGGGCGGCGACCACGCACAGCAGGGTGTAGTTGAGCGTCACGTGGACGTCCCGCAGCAGGGCGCCCAGCGCCTTGTCCTTGGCGACGAGGTCGGGCAGGGGCAGCACGCCGAACCAGACCACCTGGAAGCCTTGCGCCGAGCTCATGAGCCAGCCGGTGAGGGGAATGGCCAGCATCAGGGCGTAGAGCGCCCAGTGGGCGGCTTGGGCGATGCCGCGCATGGCGGGCCGCATGGTTGCGGGCAGCGGCGGCGGGCGATGCGTGATGCGCCAGGCCAGGCGGCACAGGATCAGGAGGAAAAGGCTGACGCCCGCCCATTTATGCCAGGAATAAAGCTTGAGCTTGTTGGGCGACAGGGGCAGGTCGCTCATGTATACGCCGAGCGCGAAGGTGCCGATGATGCCCAGCGCCACGAGCCAGTGCAGGGAAATCGCCGTAAGACTATAACGTTGGTTCATGTTTGTTGTTTGAATAGTGGTCCATGCCGGCGGGCGCTCGGCCGATCGGGGCGCCCGCCCGCTTTCCGCGAGTGCCGAAGATTATATTGACCGTGAAATCAATTGATAAGTTCCCGCGCTAGGCTGCATCGTCCTAAAAACAGGACAATGCAGCGCGCCGCCGTCATGGCGGGGGGGGCGGCAAGCCGTGTTACAGGGCGGCGTGGTAGCGCGCGACGTAGCTGGAAAAATCTTCCCGGTCGCCGTCTTCCAGGGCTTTTTGGGCTGCGAACGATTCCAGCGCCATGCGCTGGTATTCTTGCGCGGCCCAGGGTTCGAGGGCGGCGGCGCGCAGCGCTTCGTGGTGGGCCAGGCTGAGCTCGAGCATGAAATCGTGCAGGCTCTTGCCTTGGTCGCGCAGGCGTTCGAGCAACTGGGCCGAGGGCGTCAGGCTCGAGTCTTTGGTCTTGCGGGCCTGGAAGGCGAGGGCGTCGGCGTATAACGTTCCGCCGCTGGCCTGGTCGAGCAGCCGCGCGTAGGGGGCGATGCCTTCCATCAGCTCGGCGCTCCATTCTTCCAGGCTCACGGGCTTGTTGCGCCGGATCAGCGTGAGGCCGGGCTTGCGGCCTTGCTTGACCACGTCGCCGAAATTGTCGTGGCTGTCGCGGCAGAAACCGTTGTTCGGAAACATGGGGCTTTCTTCGGCCGCGCAAAACAGCAGGAAGGCGTCCATGAAGCGGCTGGTGAGCGCGGAGATGCCGATGGGCGTATCGTGGTCGATGTCCAGGCAGCGCACTTCGATGTACTGCACGCCGCGGTTGCGCAGGGCGGTCGCCGGGCGTTCCCCGCGGCCCGTGCTGCGCTTGGGACGTATGTTGGAGTAGTACTCGTTTTCGATCTGCAGGATGTTCGTGTTCAGCTGTATCCATTCGCCGTTGCGATGCGTGCCGATGGCCTGGTAGTCGGGCCAGGGCGTCGTGACGGCGGTGTGCATGCGGGCCAGGAAGGTTTCCAGGTCGTTGTAGCAGAGCTGCAAATCGGACTGCGCCTTGTTCTGGTAGCCCAGGTCGCTCATGCGCAGGCTGGTCGCATGGGGCAGGTAGAGCGTGTCGCGATCGAACTCCTGCAAGGGATGCGGGCGGCCGCGCAGGAAGTTCTTGGACACCGCGGGCGAGGCGCCGAACAAGTACATCAGCAGCCAGGAATAGCGGGTGAAATTGCGTATGAGCGCCAGATAACCTTTCGAGGCCTGGTCGGCCGGCGTTGCGCCGTCGAAGCCGAGCAGGCTCCAGATTTCGGCGGGCAGGGAATAGTTGTAGTGCACGCCCGCGATGCATTGCATGGTCTTGCCATAGCGCTCGGCCAGTCCACGCCGGTACACGTGCTTGAGCATGCCGCTGTTCGAGGAACCATACCAGGCGATGGGAATGTCGGCTTCGGCCGGCAGTTCCGCCGGCATGGAATGGTTCCAGATCAGCTCGCCGTCCAGGTGCTGCGCCACGTAGCGGTGCGTGAGTTCGAGCTCGCCAAGCAGGCTTTCGGTACTATTGTGCGTGCCGGTGATGAGTTCGAGCAGGGCTTCGGAGTAATCCGTCGTGATGCGCGGGTGCGTCAGCGCCGAACCCAGCGCCCTGGGATGCGGCGTGGCTGCCAGCCGGCCGCGCTGGTCGACGCGCAGGCCTTCCTTTTCGATACCCCGCAGTATGCCTTCGAGTATGGACTGGTTGCGGCCGAGCAAGGCATGGCGTGGTTCACTGGAATTCATTGGGCGCGTCTTTGGATGAGTTCTTGTCGTTGGCGATTTTACCTGAGGTGTGGTCGTGGCACGTATCGTATTGATATGCTTGATGGCGGTCTTGGCGGCGGGGTGCTCGCCAAGCTATAACTGGCGCGAAATGTCGGTGGCCGGGGGCGCCGTGAGGGCGATTTTTCCGGACAAGCCGGCAACGGTGGAACGCGAGCTGGAATTCCAGGGCCGCCAAGTGGCCTTCAGCATGACGAGCGCCTCGGTGGGCGGGGGCATGTTCACCGTGGCGTATGCGGCCCTGCCCGGCAGTGCGACGGCGGACGCATCCGCGCGCGTGGCGTTCGCCCAGGCCGTCATGCGGTCTCTTTACCGCAACCTTGGCGCCGCGGAACCCGAGCCGCTGCCGGCATTCGGCGAAACATTCGTGATCGAGGGTAAGTCTTCGAAGGGAGCCCTGCGGCTGAAGGGCAGGGTGTGGCTGACCGACCAGGCATTGGTGGAGGGCCTGGTGACGGCGGTTCCCGATGATTTTCCTGGACCGGAAGCCGACGAATTCCTGAAAGGCGTGGCGGTGGGGCGTTAGGCAGGCATAGCAGGCCGGCTTGCAGGGCGACCGTGATGGCGGCCTGCCGCCCATGAACGCCCAGCTTCTTGCAGGCGTTGTGAATGTGAAAATTGACGGTGCGTTCCGTCAGCCCCAGTATCATGCCCACTTCCCAGCTCGTCTTGCCTTGGGCGGCCCATTGCAGGCAGGACAACTCCCTTTTGGTCAACGGCTTCATGCGCTTCCCTCTGTCGTGAGTCGGTCTGATTACATTTTTTGATCGAATGTATCAACTTTTCACGTCATCGCCAACCCGATGCGGACAAATGCAACCGCGACGGCCGTAGGGTCGCTTTCGCGGCCGTCGGGCCGGGGTGGTAATATATCGCTTCTGTCAGAGCGCCGATTTGCTTGATCTGCTTGCGGGCGCCTCATAAATCCAGCTAAAGAGGTCCACATGGCCGAACTATTCCTACCCGAAGCACCCTCCGCCGCATCCCCCCTGCCCGCCAATGAACCTCCCGCCATTCCGCGCGGCTCCGTAGGCGTGGTTTCCCCGCAGCGCATCGCGTTCGACCAGCCCCTGGCGCTGACCAGCGGCCAGGTGCTGCCCCGCTACGAACTCGCGGTTGAAACCTACGGCTCGCTCAATGCCGAACGCAGCAACGCGGTGCTCATCTGCCATGCACTGAACGCTTCCCACCACGTGGCCGGCATATCGGCCGACAACCCCAAGGACATCGGCTGGTGGGACAACATGGTGGGGCCGGGCAAGGCGGTCGATACGGACCGCTATTTCGTCATCGGCGTGAACAATCTAGGCTCCTGCTTCGGCTCCACCGGCCCCGCCAGCCTCAACCCCGATACCGGCCGCCCCTGGGGGGCGGCCTTCCCGGTGCTCACGGTGGAAGACTGGGTGCGCGCCCAGGCGCGCCTTGCCGACCATTTCGGCATCGAACGCTTCGCGGCCGTCATGGGCGGCTCGCTGGGGGGCATGCAGGCGCTCAGCTGGGCCATCACCTGCCCCGAGCGTGTCGGGCATTGCATCGTGATCGCCAGCACGCCGCGGCTTTCGGCCCAGAATATCGGCTTCAATGAAGTCGCCCGCCGGGCCATCATCAGCGATCCGGACTTCCACGGCGGCGATTACTACGCGCACGACACCGTGCCGCGCCACGGCCTGGCCGTGGCGCGCATGATCGGGCACATCACGTATCTGTCCGACGACGACATGGCCACCAAGTTCGGGCGGGCGCAGCGGGCGCCGGCCGACAACGGCGAATTCCATTACGGATACGATGTGGAATTCGAAGTCGAATCCTATCTGCGCTACCAGGGCGAGAAGTTCTCGACGTATTTCGACGCCAATACGTATCTGCTGATCACCCGCGCCCTGGACTACTTCGATCCCTCGCGCAATCACGGGGGCGACCTGGCGCGCGCGCTGCAAAGCGCCACGGCCGATTTCCTGCTGGTATCGTTCACCACCGACTGGCGCTTTCCGCCCGAACGGTCGCGGGAAATCGTGCGCGCCCTGTTGCAGAACAACCGGGCCGTCACCTATGCGGAAATCAACGCGCCGCACGGGCACGATGCGTTCCTGCTGGACGACGTCCGCTACCACGCCGTGGTGCAGGGCTACTATGACCGGATCGCCGTCAAGCTCGGGCTGGGCGAACGCAAGCAGATCAATGGGGTGTTGGCGTGACGAAGACGGCAGTGGCTCCCAGGCATGTCCGCCCGGACCTCAAGCGCATCGCGAGCTGGATCGAGCCCGGGAGCAGGGTGCTGGACCTGGGCTGCGGCGACGGCACCTTGCTGGCCTATCTGCAGAACGACAAGCACGTCGTGGGCGCCGGCGTGGAACTCAACGACGAACAGGTGATCGCGGCGATACGGCGCGGCGTGCAGGTCATCCAGCAGAACCTGGAAGAAGGCCTGGCCATGTTCGGCGACAAGCAGTTCGACACCGTCGTGCTGTCGCGCACGCTGCAGTCCATGCACAACACCGAACACATCCTGCGGGAAATGGCCCGCGTCGCGCGCTACGGCATCGTCTCTTTTCCCAATTTCGGGTACTGGCCGCATGGCTGGTCCATCCTGCGCGGCCGCATGCCGGTCACGGGCGAAATGCCCTACCAATGGTTCGACACGCCCAACATCCACCTGTGCACCCTGAAGGACTTCGAAGACCTGGCCGCCGCCCTGCAGCTGCGCATCACGCACCTGGCGACCTTCAACGGAAACAAAGAGGTTAAACTCCTGCCGGGCTGGCGCAGCACGCTGGCCGTCTACCGGTTCGAGTCCCCGCCGCCCGGTTCTTCCCAACCATAGGTCCCATCTTCGCAGCCATGTCCAGCGTTTATGCCAGCCGTCGCGTCTTTCCGTTATTGATACTGGGTTTCGCGAGCGGCTTGCCCCTGGCGCTGACCAGCGGCACGCTGCAGGCGTGGGCCACGGTCGATAACGTGTCCCTGCAAAGCATCGGCTTTCTCACGCTGATCGGCACCGCCTACACGCTCAAGTTCCTGTGGGCGCCCCTGGTCGACCGCTATGCGCCGCCGCTGCTCGGCAGGCGGCGCGGCTGGATGTTCCTGACACAGCTGCTGCTGGCCGCCGGGATCGCGGCCATGGGCTTGTTCTCGCCGGCCGGGAACCTGGGCATGTTGGCCGCCCTGGCCGTGCTCGTCGCCTTCTTGTCCGCGACCCAGGACATTGCCTTCGACGCCTACAGCACCGACGTCCTGCGCAGCGAAGAGCGCGCCGCGGGCGCCGCGGTCAAGGTGCTGGGCTACCGGCTCGCCATGATCGTCTCCGGCGGGCTGGCGCTGGTCCTCGCGGACCAATGGCTGGGCTGGCACAACATGTATTTCCTCATGGGGGCCTTCATGGCGGTGTGCGCCGTGGCCACCGTGCTGGCGCCCGAGCCGGAAGTCGTCGCGGCCGCGCCGCGCTCCCTGGCGGTGGCGGTGGTCGAGCCCCTGCGCGAATTCTTCAGCCGCCGGGGCGCCGTCACCATCCTGCTGCTGATCGTGCTGTACAAGCTGGGCGATGCGTTCGCGGGCGCGCTGTCCACGACTTTTTTGATACGCGGCGCGGGTTTCAGCGTCTCCGAAGTCGGGTCCATCAACAAGGTGTTCGGCCTGGCGGCCACCATCGTGGGCGCGCTCGCGGGCGGCGCGCTCATGGCCAGGCTGGGCCTGTATCGTTCCCTCATGCTGTTCGGCCTGCTGCAGGCCGTGTCCAATTTCGGCTACTGGGTACTGGCGGTGACGCCTCCCCACCTGTATTTCATGGCGGTGGTGGTCGCCGTGGAGAACCTGTGCGGCGGCCTGGGCACGGCGGCTTTCGTGGCGCTGCTCATGGGCTTGTGCCGGCAGGAATTCTCGGCCACGCAGTTCGCCCTGTTGTCGGCGCTGTCGGCGGTCGGCCGCACCTACCTGGCGGGGCCGTTCACCCCGCCGCTCGTCGAATCGCTGGGCTGGCCCCCGTTCTTCGTGCTTACGGTGCTCATCGCCCTGCCGGGCCTGATCCTGCTGCGCTTGCGGCGCAATGAAATCCACGCGCTGGATGCGCGCGCCGAGGCCGCATAGCGGCGCCTGCGGGCTTCAATGGCCCGAGGTCTTGGAAAAGACCTGCATGACCAGCACGCCGGCGATGATCAGCCCGATGCCCAGCACCGCCGGCGCGTCCAGCCGCTGCTTGAACAGGACCAGCCCGGCGATGGACACCAGGACGATGCCCACGCCCGACCAGATGGCATAGGCCACCCCTACGGGTATGGTCCGGAGCGTCTGGGCCAGCATGAAGAAAGCCAGGCCGTAGCCGGCGACGACGATGGCCGAAGGCGTGAGACGGGTGAAGCCTTCGGACGCCTTGAGCGCGCTGGTGGCGACGACTTCGGCGACGATGGCGATGGCCAGGTAGAGCCAGCTCATGCCGAATACCAGGCGAAGGGGGATGCAAAAGGGGAAGGAGTCATGTGGGTGTCTTGATTGCGCATCGCTATGCATTGCGCAAAACGATACCTCGAACCGCGCATCCCCGCCAAGCCGGCCCGCGGTCGCGCCGCCGGATCCGGCGCGGCGGGGCCGATCACTGGCGGGCCTGGGCCTTGCGGTCCATGGACGGGCTTGGCGGCGGCTGCGCGGCGAAGATGCGGGCCCCGGCGACGCAGCCCACGACGGCGACGGTGGCCGCCAGCATTGCCCAGCTGACGGGCTCTCCCAGCAGCAGGGCGGCGAGCGCCAGGCCCATGAAAGGCTGCAGCAGCTGCAGCTGGCCGACGGCGGCGATGCCCCCCTGGGCCAGGCCCCTATACCAGAAGAAGAAGCCGATCAGCATGCTGAAAAGGGACACATAGGCCAGCCCGATCCAGGCGGGGAAGCCTATGGCTTCCCATTCGCCAGGCAGCGTGGCCAGGCAGAGCGCCCCCATGATGGGCAACGACAGGACCAGGGCCCAGGAAATGACTTCCCAGCCGCCGAGGCGGCGCGACAGGCGGCCGCCTTCGGCGTAGCCATAGCCGCAAGCCACGATGGCCGCGCACATGTAAAGATCGCCCTGCGACGACCCGCCGGCGTCCTGGGTGAGGGCGAAAGCCAGGACGCAGGCGCTGCCCAGGACGGCGAACAGCCAGAAAGCGGGATGCGGCCGTTCACGGCCGCGCAAGGCGCCGAACAGGGCGGTGGCCAGCGGCAGCAGGCCGATGAACACCAGGGACCGCGCGGCGGTGATGTGCTCCAGGGCGAGCGCGCTGAACAGCGGAAAGCCCAGCACCACGCCGAGCGCGGCCATGCACAGGCTGGCCAGATCGCGGCCCGACGGCAGCCTGGCGCGGGCCAGGCGCAGCAGCGCCAATGCCAGCACGCCGGCGATCGCCGCCCGCGCCGCGGTCAGGAAGACCGGATCGAAGTCGGCCACGGCCACTCGGGTGGCGGGCAGGGAACCGCTGAATATGATCACGCCCAGTAGCCCGTTCAGCCAGCCTTTCGATATGTCGTTCATGATGGTTTCCAGATCGTCGTGACCGTATGATGCGCCGGAACGGCGCTTGCGAGCCAGGTACGCGTCAGTACAATCCGTATAAACTGTACGGGTACATTATGGGATACAGTCATGCGAACCGGGACGCTCACAGCCAGGGTGATGGGGGAAATCCATCAGCGCATCGCCGCGCGCCAACTGCTTACGGGCGCGAAGCTCCCGTCGATCCGCGCCTTCGCCCAGGCGCTGGGCGTATCCAAGTCCACCGTCGTGGAGGCCTATGACCGGCTGGCGGCCGAAGGCGTCATCTCCTCCCGCAGGGGCTCCGGCTTCTATGTGGCCGCGCCCGCCCCGCCGCTGACGCTCGGCAGCATCGGCCCGCGCCTGGACCGGGAGCTGGACCCGCTCTGGGTGGCTCGCCAGGCGCTCGATTCGGACGATACCTTGCTCAAGCCCGGCTGCGGCTGGCTGCCGGCCGCCTGGATGCCCCACGAGAACATGCGGCGCGCCTTGCGCGCCGTTTCCCGCGCGGAGCCCGCCGCCCTGGCGGATTACGACACGCCGCTGGGGTTCGCGCCCCTGCGCACGCTGCTGGCCCGGCGCTTGCAAGAAAGCGCGATTCCGGCGGCGCCGGAGCAGATCCTGCTGACGGACTGCGGCACGCACGCGCTGGACCTCATGTGCCGGTTCCTGCTCGAACCCGGCGACACCGTTCTGGTGGACGACCCATGCTACTTCAACTTCCATGCTTTGCTGCGGGCGCATCACGCCAAAGCGGTGGGCATTCCCTATACGCCCTCGGGTCCGGACGTCGAGCAGTTTTCACGGGCGCTCGCCGAACACCGGCCGCGCCTGTACCTGACCAATTCCGCCTTGCACAATCCCACCGGCGCGGTGCTGTCGCCTTTGGCGGCGCATCGGGTTCTGAAGCTTGCCGAGGAATACGACCTGACTATCATCGAAGACGATATCTTCGCCGACTTCGAGACGGAGCCGACGCCGCGCCTGGCGGCTTTCGACGGCCTGGGGCGCGTCGTCCATGTGGGCAGCTTCTCGAAGACGCTGTCCGCCGCCGCGCGTTGCGGGTACATCGCCGCTCGGCCCGACTGGATAGAAGCCTTGGCGGACCTGAAGACCGCGACCACCTTCGGCGGCAACCGGCTGGCGGCGGAGCTGGTCTGCCGGATGCTCACGGACGGCAGCTACCGGCGCCACGTCGACGGCTTGCGCCTGCGCCTGGCGCATGCGATGGGACCCGTCGTGGACAAGCTGGGCGCCCTGGGCATACGCCCCTGGCTGCTGCCGCGGGCGGGCATGTTCCTGTGGTGCCGCCTGCCCCCGGGCGTGGACGCCGCCGACCTGAGCCGGCTGGCCCTGGAGCGCGGCATCGTGCTGGCGCCGGGCAATGTGTTCAGCCTGTCCCGGTCGGCGGGCGCCTTTCTGCGCTTCAACATCGCGCAGTCTGGCGACCCGAGGCTCTTCAGTGTGCTTGCGGAACTGCTGGCGCCGTGATTTCGTCCAGCGCGGCGGCCAGCAGGTCGACCGTGCGATCGGGATTGTGCAGCTTGTCCAGCCCGAAGAGCCCGATCCGGAAGGTCTTGAAACCAGCGGGCTCGTCGCACTGCAGCGGCACGCCGGCGGCGGCCTGCAGCCCGGCCGAGGCGAATTTCTTGGCCGAATGGATGCCGTCGTCGTCGGTATGGCTGACGACCACGCCGGGCGCTTCGAAGCCCGGCGCGGCGACGCTCTTGAAGCCCCGGTCGCGCAGCAGGGCGCGGACGCGGTCGCCCAGTTCCTGCTGTTCGGCGCGCACCTTGTCGAAGCCGTAGGCCTCGGTTTCGGCCATGACGTCGCGCAGGACGGCCAGCGCATCGGTGGGCATGGTGGCATGGTAGGCGAAGCCGCCTTGCTCGTAGGCTTCCATGATCTGCAGCCACTTGCGCAGATCGCAGGCGAAGCTGGTGCTGACGGTGTTGTCGATTTCCTTGCGCGCAAGGGGGCTGAGCATGACCAGCGCGCAGCAGGCGGAGGCGGTCCAGCCCTTTTGCGGGGCGCTGATCAGCACGTCGACGCCGGTCGCCTGCATGTCGATCCAGATCGTGCCCGAAGCGATGCAGTCCAGCACGAACAGGCCGCCTTCCGCGTGCACCGCGTCGGCGACGCGGCGCAGATAGTCGTTGGGCAGCATGATGCCGGACGCCGTTTCGACGTGGGGCGCGAACACCACGGCCGGCTTTTCGGCCTTGATGGCGGCCACCACTTCATCGATGGGGGGCGGCGCAAAAGCGGCTTGCGGACCGCTGCCGGCCGCCCGGGCCTTGAGGACCGTGGTGGACGAGGGAATGCCGCCCATGTCGAAGATCTGGCTCCAGCGGAAGCTGAACCAGCCGTTGCGGATGACCAGGCAGCGCTTGTTGGTGGCGAACTGGCGCGCCACCGCTTCCATGCCGAAGGTGCCGCTGCCGGGCACGACGATGGCGGAATGCGCGTTGTAGACTTGTTTCAGGGTCCGGGAAATATCCCTCATGACGCCCTGGAACGCCTGCGACATGTGGTTCAGCGCCCGGTCCGTATAGACGACCGAGTATTCCAGCAGCCCGTCGGGATCGGTTTGGGGAAGTAGGCTTGGCACGTTTTTGCCTCCGGATAGGTTCATTCAGCGTTGCAAGGGGTGTCGTGTTTCGATATTAGCCCACGGTCGTGCCGTAGTCGATGGTCAGTGGCGCGTGGTCGCTGAAGCGCTGTGCCTTGTAGATGGAGGCCGCCTGCGCGGTTGCGGCGATCTCGGGCGTGGCGATCTGGTAATCGATGCGCCAGCCTACGTTCTTGGCCCATGCCTGCCCGCGGTTGCTCCACCACGTATAGGCTTCGCCCAGGGTGTCCGGGTACAGCTTGCGATAGACGTCCACCCAGCCGATTTCATCGAAGACGCGCGTGAGCCAGGCCCGCTCTTCGGGAAGAAAGCCGCTGTTCTTCATGTTGCCCTTCCAGTTCTTCAAGTCGATTTCCTTGTGGGCGATGTTCCAGTCGCCGCACAGGATGACCTGGCGCCCGCACTTGGCCAGCTCGGCCAGATGTGTGAAGAAGTGCTCCATGAAGACGTACTTGGCGGCCTGCCGGTGGTCGCCGCTGGAACCGGAGGGCAGATAGACCGATATGATCGACAAGCCCTCGTAGACGAGTTCCAGGTAGCGGCCCTCGGCGTCGATTTCCGGCACGCCCAGGCCTTCTATGATTTGACGGGGCTGCTTCCTGGCGTAGACGCCGACGCCGCTATAGCCTTTTTTTTCCGCGTAATGGAAGTAGCCGTGGTAGCCGGAGGGGGCCAGCATGCCGGCCGTCATGTTGTCCGCCTGCGCCTTGAGCTCCTGCAGGCAGACGAAGTCGGCTTCCTGGGCGGGCAGCCAGTCCAGGAAGCCTTTGTTGACGGCGGAGCGGATGCCGTTGAGATTGGCGGAAATAACGCGGAGCATCGGGGGCCTTCATGAAAACCAGTGGAACCCCACACTTTAACCCGGATCTTCCGCCCGGGCACCGGCTCGGCGCGGGCCGGCGCTTGCGGGCAAGCGCCGGCGGCCGGATCAGCTTGCCGTGTCTTTGCGCATCATGGCGTCCAGGCTCCAGGGGCCGGGCCCGGCCACCCAGATGTACAGGAAGACGAAGCAGTACAGGACGGCCGCCTCGCCTCCGTTGAGCAGCGGAAACAGCAGGTTGCCCTTGGCGGCGACATGGCCGATGAAATAGGCGGCCGCGGCGAAGCCGGAAACGATGAAGGCGGCGGGGCGCGTGAACAGCCCGACCAGGAGCAGACCGCCGAATATCAGTTCGATGATGGCCGCCGCCCCGGAAAGCGAGGCGATTTGCAGATTGTCGAACATGGCGGCATGGGGTACCCCGAAAAGCTTGGCGGTGCCGTGTATGAGCAGCATGTAGCTGCTGACGATGCGCAGTATGCTTAAAACGCGAGGGGTCCAGATGGCGCAGGATGCGGAGGTGTTCATGGTGGTGCTCCGTGGGAAATGCCGCTGAGGGAAGGGACTGCGTAAACTCTCCAGGGAAACCGGCTTGATTTGATGTGGGAAAGTTTAATGAATAAACCCGCGAAAATACATATGCGCCCGCCTCCGCCGTGCCCCGTTTCTTCGACTTTCCTGGCGGGGCGCTGGAGCGGGGCCGAGATTTTGTTCGATAATAGCGGTTTCCCCATTTTTCCTAGGCCATGGCTGATTCTTCCAACCGTTCGGAATTCGTCCGTTTCTCTCTCGACCAGGGTGTGCTGCGCTTTGGCCGGTTCAAAGTCAAGTCGGGGCGCATGAGCCCGTATTTCTTCAATGCCGGGCTGTTCAACACCGGGCGCTCGGTCGGCCGGCTGGCCCGGTTCTACGCGCAGGCCCTGGTGGATTCCGGCGTGCGCTTCGACATGCTTTTCGGCCCCGCCTACAAGGGCATCCCGCTGGCGGCGACGACGGCGGCGGCGCTGGCGGAGCACCCGTCCCTGAATGGGCGCGACGTCCCTTTCGCATTCAACCGCAAAGAGGCGAAAGACCACGGGGAAGGCGGGATCCTGGTCGGCGCGCCGCTGCAGGGCCGGGTCGTCATCATCGACGACGTCATCACCGCCGGCACGTCGGTGCGGGAATCGGTGGAGATCATCCGCGCGGCGGGCGCCGAGCCCGCCGCGGTGCTGATCGCCCTGGACCGCATGGAACGCGCCGGCCCGGACGACGCTTTGTCGGCGCATTCGGCTGTACAGGAGGTGTCGCTCTCGTACGGGATGCCGGTGGTCAGCATCGCCTCGCTGGCGGATATCATGGCCGTGCTGGAGGGGGATGCTTCCTTGGCGGAGCATCGGGCCGCCGTGCAGGCGTACCGGGAGCGGTACGGGGTCTGAGGCGGCCCGCCGGGCGGGGCGCCGAAGGCCGCTGGAGCGGAGCGCCCGCTCAGCCCAGCTTTTCCTTCAGCAGGTCATTGACCTGCTGCGGGTTGGCCTTGCCCTTGGCGGCCTTCATCACCTGCCCCACCAAAGAATTGAACGCCTTCTGCTTGCCGGCCCGGTATTCCTCGATGGCGGCCGGATTGGCGGCCAGGACCTCGTCGATCATGGCGCTGATGGCGCCCGTGTCGCTGATCTGCTTCAGCCCCCGCGCCTGAATGATCGCGTCGGGGTCGCCGCCGTTCTCGCCCGACCACATGGCGGCGAAGACCTCGCGCGCCAGCTTGTTCGAGATCGTGCCGTCGATGATGCGCAGGATCAGCGCCGCCAGCGCCGCCGGCTTGACCGGGCTTTGATCGACGTCGATTTCATCGCGATTCAAAGCGGCCGCGAGCTCGCCCAGCATCCAGTTGGCGGCCAGTTTCGCCTGCCCCTGCGGCAGCTGCGCCGCGGTTTCCTCGAAATATACCGACGTGGCGCGCGACATCGTCAACTGCGCGGCGTCGTAGGCGCTCAGGCCCAGGTCGCGCTCGAAGCGCGCGCGCTTCTGGGCCGGCAGTTCCGGCATCGCGTCCTGCACGCGGCGGATCCATTCCGGCTCGATCACCAGCGGCGGCAAATCCGGGTCGGGGAAATAACGGTAGTCGTGCGCGTCTTCCTTGCTGCGCATGCTGCGCGTTTCATCGCGGTCGGCGTCGTACAAACGGGTTTCCTGGACCACCGTGCCGCCGTCCTCGATCAGCTCGATCTGGCGCCGGGCCTCATACAGAATGGCGCGTTCCAGGAAGCGGAAGGAGTTCACGTTCTTGATTTCCGCGCGCGTGCCGAACGCCGCCTGGCCCTTGGGCCGGACCGAAACGTTGGCGTCCACGCGGAACGAGCCTTCCTGCATGTTGCCGTCGCAGATGCCCAGCCAGACCACCAGCCCGTGCAGGGCGCGGGCGTAGGCGACCGCTTCGGCGGCCGAGCGCATCTCGGGTTCGGACACGATTTCCAGCAGCGGCGTGCCGGCGCGGTTCAGGTCGATGCCGGTGGAGGATTCGCCGTGCGGGCCCGTGAAGTTCTCGTGCAGGGACTTGCCCGCGTCTTCTTCCAGATGCGCCCGCGTCAGGTTGACGGTTCTTTCCTCGTCGCCGACGAAGAAGGTGATGGAGCCGCCCTGCACGACCGGGATCTCGAACTGGCTGATCTGATAGTTCTTGGGCAGGTCGGGGTAGAAATAATTCTTGCGCGCAAAAATGGAGCGCGGCGCCACGTGGGCGCCGACGGCCAGCCCGAACTGGATGGCGCGCTCGACGGCGCCGCGGTTCATGACCGGCAGGCTGCCCGGCAAGGCCATGTCGACTTCATTGGCCTGTGTGTTGGGCGCGGCGCCGAAACGCGTGCTGCTGTCAGAAAAGATCTTGGATTCGGTGGAAAGCTGGGTATGCGTTTCCAGGCCGATGACGATTTCCCATTCCATTATGCTAGTTCCGGTTTCCGTTGATGCCAGTCGGTCAGCTGCTGATAGCGGTCGGCGACCGCGAGCAGCAGGCCTTCGCTGAAGTAATTGCCGATGATTTGAAGGCCGATGGGCAGGGGCCGTTCGGGGCGGCCGAATCCGCAGGGAATGGACATGGCCGGCAGGCCCGCCAGGCTGACGCCCAGCGTGTAGATGTCGGCCAGCCAGTCGCTGGTCGGGTCGTCGCGGTTCTCGCCGATGCGCTTGGCCGGATTGGGCGTCACGGGCCCCATGATGACGTCGCACTGGCTGGAGAACGCCTGCTGGAAGTCGTTGACGATCATGCGGCGCACGCGCTGGGCCTGCAGGTAGTAGGCGTCGTAATAGCCATGGGACAGCACGTAGGTGCCGACCATGATGCGGCGCAGGACTTCGGGGCCGAAGCCTTCGGAACGGGAACGGCTGGTCATCTCGGCCAGGTCGCGGTATTGCGCGGCGCGGTGGCCGTAGCGCACGCCGTCGTAGCGCGACAGGTTGCTGGAGGCCTCCGCCGGCGCGATGACGTAGTAGGTGGGAATGGACAATTCCGTGCGCGGCAGGGAAATGCCGACGCGGACGGCGCCCAACGACTCGAAGGCCCGCAGCGCGGCCTCGACGGCGGACGCGACTTCGGGCGACAGGCCTTCATTGAAGAACTCGGCGGGCACGCCGATGCGCAGGCCCTTGAGCGGCTGGCTGCCCAGCGCGTCTTGCCGGCGGACGGCCTGGTCGAACGCGGCGCGGATCCGGCCGGGGGCGTTGGGCTGCTCGTCGCAGAACTGCAGGCTGGTGGAGTCGCGGGGATCGAAGCCGCTGATCGGGTCCAGGATTTCCAGCAGGTCGCGCGCATGGCGGGCGATGGGGCCGGCCTGGTCGAGGCTGGAGCCGTAGGCGATGATGCCGTAGCGGGAAACGGTGCCGTAAGTGGGCTTGATGCCGCTGACTCCGCACAGGGCGGCGGGCTGGCGCACCGAGCCGCCGGTGTCGGTGCCCGTGGCCGCAACCGCCAGGCCCGCGGCCACGGCGACGGCCGAGCCGCCCGAGGACCCGCCCGGCACGGCCTGCGGGTCCCAAGGGTTGCGCGCCGGCCCGAAGGCGGAATTCTCGTTGCCCGAGCCCATGGCGAACTCGTCGCAATTGAGCTTGCCCAGGGACACGGCGCCCGCCGCCGCCAGGTGTTCGACGACGGTGGCGTTGAAGGGGCTGACGTAGCCGTCCAGCATCTTGCTGGCGGCGGTGGTGCGCCAGCCGGTGGTCACGAAGACGTCTTTGTGGGCGATGGGTATGCCGGCCAGCGGCGGCGCGGCTTCGCCCGCCGCCAGGAGTTGGTCGGCCGCGTCGGCCTGTGCCAGGGTCAGGTCGCGGTCGACGTGCAGGAAGGCGTTCAGGCCGGCAAGCCCGTCGATGGCGCGCAGGGCGCTGTCGGCGACTTCCCGGGCGCTCAGTTTGCGGGCGCGCAAGGCGTCGCGCAGCGCCGCGATGCCGCCGAATTCTGTATGGAGGGGGGTGTGGGACATCGTTTACTCGATTACCGTGGGTACCAGGAACAGCCCGCCGTCCTGGGCGGGGGCATTGCGCATCAGCGCTTCGCGCTGGGCGGGGGCCTGCGTGGGAGCGGCCTTGTCGTCGCGCAGCCGCAGCTTGATTTCCTGATGGGCGGCCAGCGGGTGGGCCATGGGCTCGATGCCGGCGGTGTCGACCGCCTGCAGTTGCTGGATCAAGCCCAGCATGCCGTTGAGTTCGGCTTGCGTACGGGGCGTTTGGTCGGGCGAGATTTCAATGCGCGCAAGCCTCGCGATGCGGGCTACGTCCTGCTCGGTGATTGCCATGGGTGTCTTTGCCAGAAGAGGTTCGGGGCGCGTGCGTCGGTGTGCGGCCGCGGTTTGAAACGGTGGTTACAGAAAATAACATGCCCCAGTTCGATCTTATCAACAGCCAATTATAAGTTATCATTGCTGGTTTAATTCGTTAGTCAAATTCCTGCGCCCAGCGGCGCTAGATGGCAGTACCCGGGTGACGAATATTTCTCCAATTCTGATATTACTGAGCGCCCATGTTCGGATTCCTTCGTAGTTATTTCTCCAGCGATATGGCGATCGACCTCGGTACCGCCAATACCCTGATATATGTTCGCGGCAAAGGGATCGTGCTGGACGAGCCATCGGTCGTCGCCATCCGCCACGACGGCGGGCCCAGCGGCAAGAAGATCATCCAGGCGGTGGGGCGCGAGGCCAAGCAGATGCTGGGCCGCGTCCCGGGCAACATCGAAGCCATACGGCCCATGAAGGACGGTGTCATCGCCGACTTCACCGTCACCGAGCAAATGCTCAAGCAGTTCATCCGCATGGTGCATCCGCGCAGCATGTTCGCCCCCAGCCCCCGCATCATCGTGTGCGTTCCCTGCGGCTCCACGCAGGTCGAGCGCCGGGCGATCCGCGAATCGGCGCTGGGCGCGGGCGCCAGCCAGGTCTACCTGATCGAAGAACCCATGGCCGCCGCCATCGGCGCGGGCCTGGCGGTCTCCGACGCCAGCGGCTCCATGGTGGTCGACATCGGCGGCGGCACGACCGAAGTGGCCATCATTTCCCTGGGCGGCATGGTCTACAAGGGCTCGGTCCGGGTCGGCGGCGACAAATTCGACGAATCCATCATCAACTACATCCGCCGCAATTACGGCATGCTCATCGGCGAACCCACCGCCGAACTCATCAAGAAGGAAATCGGCTCGGCGTTTCCAGGTTCCGAAATCCGCGAGATCGAAGTCAAGGGCCGCAACCTCTCCGAAGGCGTGCCGCGCAGCTTCACGGTGTCTTCCAATGAAATCCTGGAATCCCTCACCGATCCGCTCAACCAGATCGTCTCCGCGGTCAAGACCGCCCTGGAACAGACTCCTCCCGAACTGGGCGCCGACATCACCGACAAGGGCATCGCCTTGACCGGCGGCGGCGCCTTGCTGCATGATCTTGATCGGTTGCTCCAGGAAGAAACCGGTTTGCCCGTGGTTGTGGCCGAAGATCCGCTCACTTGCGTGGTGCGCGGCTGCGGCGAAGCGCTCGAACACCTCGAACGCCTTGGTTCCGTATTCATCTACGATTGAAGTAACGACTATTAGGGTCAGGTGCCCATTCATGTGCGCCAGGCATACTTGGGCGCAGGCACGACTATTTCATGCAAGAAACAGGCACGATCAGGCTATTCAAACGCGGACCCACCGCTGAATTGCGGTTGTTCGTGTTCGTTCTGATGTCGCTGGCGCTGCTCGTGGTCGATTCGCGCTGGCCGGTGCTGGATCCCGCCCGCCAGGCGATTTCGGTCGTCATCTATCCCTTCCAGCGCATCATGCTGGCGCCGCGCGACCTCATTTCCCACGTCCAGAACTGGACCGACGCCGCCGCGCTCGCCAGCAAGGAAAAGGAAGCGCTGCAGCGCCAGCGCATCGAGCTGGCGCAGATATCCACGCACGCCGCCCAGCTGGCCACCGAGAACGAACAGCTGCGGCGCCTGCTGAACGTGGCCGACGCCGTGCTCCAGCCCTCGGTCGCGGTCGAGGTCCTGTACGAGCCGCCCAATGCGTTCTCGCACCATCTGATATTCAACAAGGGCTCGTCCAGCGGCATCCGGCCGGGCATGCCCGTCATCGACGAGGGCGGCGTGGTCGGGCAGATCGTGCGCGTCACGCCCTTCACCTCCGAAGCGGCCCTGCTCACGGACGACAAGGTCTCCATTCCCGTGCAGGCGCTGCGCAACGGGCTGCGGCTCATCGCTTTCGGCGGCAATATGTCCGGCAAGGTCGAGGTGCGCTACCTTACCGCCAACGTCGACCTGGTGCCCGGCGACACCCTGGTCACCAGCGGGATAGGCGGGCTTTTTCCCGCGGGGCTGTCGGTCGCCGTGGTCGACGAAGTCCGGCGCGACGCGGCATCGGGCTTCGCCGTGGCGATCGCATCGCCGCTGTCGCACCCCGAACGGCACCGCCACTTCCTGGTGCTGCGGGTCGACGTCTCCACGCCGGGCCTGAACCAAGAGAGCGCGCGCCATGGTTCGCAAGCAGAGTAATCTTCCCGCCGCGGGCAACGGGCGTTCTTCGCTGAGCGCGCTCCAGCCCATCGACAGCACGCCGTTCAAGCGGCCATCCGGGCTGGCCTTCATCTGGTTCACCATTCTGCTGATGTGGTTGCTGTCGCTGCTGCCCTGGCGGCTCTGGCAATCCGCGCCCGATCTCCTGCTGCTGGTCATCGCCTTCTGGTCGGTGCACGAGCCGCAGCGCGTCACCATGCTCACCGCCTTCGTCTTCGGGCTGTTCATGGACGTGCACGACGCCGGGCTGCTGGGCGGCCATGCGCTGACCTATACGCTGGTGGCCTATGGGGCGGTGGTCTTGCATCGGCGGCTCACGCGCTTCAACGCCGTCGTGCAGGCCATACACATGCTGCCGGTCTTCCTGGTGGCCGAAACCCTGGGCAACATGGTGTATGCCTGGCTGTCCGGCGAATGGGCCGGCTGGCATTGGCTCTGGTCCACGTTGCTGACCGCCGCGCTTTGGCCGCTGGCGGAGTTTTTACTGCATATGCCGCAGCGGCGGCTGGACGAGGCCGACGCCGGCTCCGTCTGACCGCGCCCGCATAGCCCATGTTCGAGTTCAAGAAAACGACCCATCTGCAGAAGCGGCGCATCCTGATCCGCGTCATCGTGGCCGGGGTCTTCGCCCTGATCTGCTTTCTGGGCCTGGCCACCCGGCTCTGGTATTTGCAGGTGGTCCGCTACGAGGGGCTGGCCGCCCGGGCGGACCGGAACCGCATCGCGGTCGTGCCCATCCCCCCGCGGCGGGGCGAGATCCTGGACCGCAACGGCGTCGTGCTGGCGCGCAACTACCGCGACTACACCTTGTCGGTGGTCCCCGCGAACGTGAAGGGGCCGGTCAGGGAGATGCTGGACGAGCTCGGCGAGCTCGTCTACCTGAGCGCCAGCGACCGGCGCAGGTTCCTGCAGCAGCTGAACCAGAGCGGGCGCTACACTCCCGTGCAGCTGCGCAACAACCTGAACGAGACCGAGGCGTCCTGGTTCGCCGCCCACGCCTTCAAGTTCCCCGGCGTCGAGCTCAGCGCGCGCTGGGTGCGCGAGTATCCCGAAGGCGAAGCCGCGGCCCACGTGATCGGCTACGTGGGCAGGATCTCCGAGGCCGACCTGGCGGCGCTCGAAGAAGAAGGCCGCGCCGGCAATTACCGGGGCAGCAACATCATCGGCAAGAAGGGCATAGAAAAAACCTGGGAAGAAGCCCTGCACGGCCGCACCGGCGTGGAAGAGGTCGAAGTCACGGCCACCGGGCGGCCGGTCCGCACCCTCAGCCGCATCGACCCCGTTCCCGGCTCCGACCTGCACCTGTCCATAGACATCGAGCTGCAAAAGGTCGCGGAGCGGCAGTTCGAGGGCCGCCGCGGCGCGCTGGTGGCCATCGAACCCAAGACCGGGGAAATCCTGGCCTTCGTATCGGCGCCGTCCTTCGACCCGAATCTGTTCATCGACGGCATCGACGTGGAAAACTGGCGCAAGCTGAACGAATCCCCCGACCACCCGCTGATCAACCGGCCGCTGTACGGCACCTATCCCATCGGTTCCACCTACAAGCCTTTCGTCGGGCTGGCGGCGCTGGAACTGGGCAAGCGCACCGCCACCCAGCGCATCCCCGACCCGGGTTATTTCGAATTCGGAGGGCAGCGCTTCCGCAACGCCGGCGGCGCCGCCTACGGCATGACCGACCTGCACCGCGCCATCGTCGTGTCGTCGGACACTTATTTCTTTTCCCTGGGGCCGGAGATCGGGGTCAACGCCCTGCACGATTTCAGCAAGCAATTCGGTTTCGGCCAACTGACGGGCATAGACCTGGAAGGCGAGCGCCGGGGCGTGCTGCCGTCCACGGAATGGAAGCGCCAGGCCTACAAGAAGCCGTCGCAGCAGCGCTGGTATGCGGGCGAGACGGTGTCGGTCGCCGTGGGGCAGGGGTACAACTCTTTCACCCTGCTGCAGCTCGCCCAGGCGACCTCGGTGCTGGCGAACAACGGCACGTACATGAAGCCCCATCTGGTCAACCTGGTGCGCAACCCGCAGAACGGAAAGGCGACGCGAACGGTGACGGGGCCCTTGTACACCATTCCGCTCAAGCCCGAGAATCTTGCCGTCATCCGCAAGGCCATGGTGGACGTCATGCGCAGCGGCACGGCGCGCCGGGCATTCGCCGGCACGCATTACCAGGCGGCGGGCAAGACCGGCACGGCGCAGGTCTACAGCCTGCGCGGGGCCAAGTACAAGGCGAGCGCGGTCGACGAGCGCCTGCGCGACCATGCCCTCTTCATGGCCTATGCGCCCATGGAGGACCCCAAGATCGCCGTCGCCCTCATCGTCGAGAACGGCGGCTGGGGGGCGACGGTGGCGGCGCCGGTGGCGCGCACCGTATTCGACTACTGGCTGTCGCCCGAGCGCATGGCCCGCGACGCCCGGCCGTTGCCGCCCGCCGAGCTCGACGAGTCCGAGGGCGTGGAGGAGGGCGCCTCGGGCGAATCCCCCGACGCGATCGTGCCGCTGGAAGACCTGCCCGCCGGCGCCCCGGAAGACGAACCCGAAGACCATGTTCCTGAAATCCATGCGGCGTTGTCCACGCAGCGCGCGGCGGTGCGAGGCCGACAATGAAGCGGATATTGCATTGGGTCGTCAAGGCCTTGACGGCATTCGACTGGCCGCTGCTGATGCTGCTGGTGCTGATGACCATACTGGGCATGACCGTCATGCATTCGGCGGTGGGCGGAACCGATTGGCGCTTCGCCGACCAGTCGCGCAACTTCCTGATCGCCTTCATCTTCATGTGGGTGGCCGCCATGATGCCGCCGCCCTTGCTGATGAGGCTGTCTCCCTACGTCTATGCGATGGGCGTGGCGCTCCTGCTGGGCGTGGAGTTCTTCGGCGAAACCAGCAAAGGCGCCACGCGCTGGCTGGACCTCGGCTTCGTTCGCATCCAGCCGTCGGAAATGCTCAAGATCTCGGTGCCGATGATGCTGGCCTGGTATTTCCATCGGCATCAGGGCACTTTGCGCGTCCTTGACTTCCTGGTGGCGGGCGTGCTGCTGGCGATACCGTTCACGCTCATCGTCATGCAGCCCGACCTGGGCACGGCCCTGCTGGTGTTCGCCTCGGGTTTCTGCGTGATCTATTTCGGCGGCCTGTCGTTCCGGCTGTTGGCCCCCATCGCGCTGGCGGTGGTGGTGGGCCTGGGCACGCTGGTCTATTACGAAACAGACATCTGCCAGCCGGACGTGGACTGGGTGGTGCTGCATGACTACCAGAAATACCGGGTCTGCACGCTGCTGGACCCCAGCTCCGATCCCCTGGGCAAGGGCTTTCACACCATCCAGTCCATGATCGCCGTGGGTTCGGGCGGCCTCTATGGGAAGGGCTACATGATGGGCACCCAGACCCATCTCGATTTCATCCCGGAACGGACGACGGACTTCATTTTCGCCGTTTATGCCGAGGAATTCGGGCTGTATGGCGGGGTGATGCTGCTGGTGCTCTACGCCGTGCTCATCGCCCGCGGCCTGGCGATCGCGGCGCGCGCGCATACGCAATTCGGACGGCTGCTGGCCGGTTCCATGTCCATGATGTTCTTCGTCTACGTATTCGTGAACGTCGGCATGGTCACCGGCATTTTGCCGGTGGTCGGCGTGCCTCTGCCGTTCATGAGCTATGGCGGCACGGCGCTGCTGACCCTGGGCGTGGCTTGCGGGATTCTGATGAGCATCAGCCGGTATCGGCCGGTCAGGACCTGAGCGGCCAGGGGGCCGACCCCGTCCGGGATCCGGCCCCCTATCAACAGAGGGTGAGGCTGCGGCCCCGCACGGGGTCGGCCCCCGCCAGCCCGTCCAGGATCTTCCGGACCGGGGCCGGCAGGGCCGCGCCGGGAAGGTCCCGCCCGGGAACCCAGACATAGCCTTCACGGTCCGGAGCTGCCGCTTCCGGAGCATCCCACTGCAAATACCAAGGCTCGATGTTGAGCTTGAAGTGCGTGAAGACATGCGCCAGCCCGCCCATGCGCTGCGCGCGGGAGGCGTCCACGCCCAGGCCGGCGCAGCCCGACAGCAGGGCATCGGCGTCGGCGAACTCGGGCAGGCTCCAGAGCCCGCCCCAGATGCCGCTGGGCGGCCTGCGCTCCAGCAGCACGGCGCCCCGGCACGCCAGCACCAGCATGGCACAGCTGCGCTCGGGTTTTTCCTTGCGCGGCTTGGGGCTGGGCAGTTCCGCCTGCCGGCCTTCCGCGTGGGCGTAGCAGCTGTCTTGCAGAGGGCAGAGAGCGCAGGCCGGCTTGCCGCGCACGCACACCGTGGACCCCAGGTCCATCAGGCCTTGCGTGTAGGCGGCCATGTCCAGGGTCGGGGCGGTGGCGGCCAGCACGGCTTCCGCCCTGCGCCAGAGCGTTTGCTCGGTGGCGCGGTCCGAGGTGGCGCCGAAGATGCCGAAGTGGCGGGCGAAGACCCGCTTCACGTTGCCGTCCATGATGGGGCTGCGCTCGCCGTAGGCGAAGGCCGCGATGGCCGCGGCCGTCGAGCGGCCTATGCCGGGAAGCGTCGCGATTTCCGCCGCGCTCCCGGGGAAGCGGCCCGACCAGTTCAGGCAGATTTCCTGGGCGCAGCGATGCAGATTGCGCGCGCGGGCGTAGTAGCCCAGGCCGGCCCAGTAGGGCATGACCTCGTCCTGCGGCGCCTGGGCAAGCGCTTGGAGCGTGGGAAAGCGTTCCAGAAAGCGCTGGTAGTAGCCGATGACGGTCGCCACCTGCGTCTGCTGCAGCATGATCTCGGACAGCCAGATGCGGTAGGGGTCGCGCGTGCCCTGCCAGGGAAGCTGGTGCCGCCCCGAACGCTTCTGCCATTCGGCCACGGCGCCGGCGAAATCGGGGGCGGGGCGGAGTTCTGCGGGCATGGGTCAGAACCGGGTGTTGCGGGTCACGGACCAGCGGGCGGACAGGGCCGCCAGAATGGCGACGAGGCAGCCCGACAAGGTCAGGCTGAGCGCATCGGGCAATTGCACCGTCAATTGCGTGCCATAGCTGCTGGCCAGGCGGTTCAGGGCGGCGTTCAGGGGCTGCAGGGCCAGGGCTGCCAGGCCGGTGGCGATCAGGCTGGCCGCGATGCCGGTCAGCGCGCCCAGGTACAGGAAGGGCCGCCGCACGAAGGCTTCGGTGGCGCCGACCAGGCGCGCCACCGCGATCTCTTCGCGCTGGGTCAGCGCCTGCAGGCGCACCGTGTTGAACACCGTGGCCAGCACCACCAGCGCTACGCCCGCCGCCAGCAGCCCCAGGCCGATGCGCCCGAAGCGCAGCAGGGCCTCCAGCCGCCTCACCCATTCGCTGTCCAGCTGCACCGCGTCGACCACGTCGATTTCGCGCCAGGCGGAAGCCAGCCTGCCGGCGGTCTGCGCGAGTTCGGCGGAATCCCGCAGGGTGACCACCACGGCGTCGGGCAGGGGGTTGTCGGGCAGGGCGGCCAGGGCGTTGCTCCAGGCCGGGTCTGCCTTCAGGCTGTTCAAGGCCTGGTCCCGGGTCACGACGCGGGTGCTGAGCACTTCTTCGGCGTGGTCGGCCTGCAGCCGGCGGGCCAGTTCGGCCGCCTTGCCGGATTCCGCGCCCGGCGCCAGGAACAGGGTGAGTTCGGGCGACACCGGTATCTGCCTGAGCACCGGCTGGGCCGATACGATCAGCGATGCGGCCACGATGGGGATGGCCAGCGTCAGGCTGATGACCAGGACGTTGGACAGCGACGAGAATGGCTGGACGCGGAGCCGGCGCAGGGCGACCAGCAGGGCGTAGCGGTGGTGGCGCAGCCAGCGTTTCATAGGGCGGCCTTCTGGGAGTCGGTGAACTTGCCGGCATCGATGCGCAGCGTGCGATTGGCGTAGGCCGCCATCAGGGGGAGATCGTGCGATGCGATGAGCGTGGTGACGCCGACGCGGTTGAAATCGCGGAAGACCTCCATGATGCGGTGGGCGCTGTCCTTGTCGAGATTGGCCGTGGGCTCGTCGGCGATCAGGATGGCGGGGCGGTTGACGATGGCGCGCGCGATGGCCAGCCGCTGCTGCTCGCCGCCCGACATTTCGACCGGGTTCAGGTCTTCCTTGCCCGACAGCCCGACCTTTTCCATGGCGGCGCGCGCGCGCGTCGTGGCCTGGCGGGTGTCCAGGCCCGCCACCGACAGCGGCAGCAGGACGTTGGCGATGGCGCTGCGGTCGTACAGCAGGTGGGTGTCTTGCAGAATGACGCCGACCGCCCGCCGCAGATACGGCCGCGCGCGCGGCGGCATTTTATCGATGCGGTGCCCATGGACCTGCACCGAGCCGCGGCTGGGCGGTTCCAGGCCGCCGATGAGTTTCAGCAGGGTGGACTTGCCGGCCCCGGACGGCCCGGACACGAAGACGAACTCGCCGGGTTCGACCCGGAAATTGATGTCGGCCAGGATGTTGCGGCCTCGGCCGTAGGATTTGAAGACGTGCTGGAATTCGATCATGGCGTTGAATGACTACAGGACTCCATGATAACGGCGCAAAGCGTATCGCAAGGGATATCCCCCATGTTTTAAATAATATCGAACAGCTACGATTTGAAGCCCGTCGGCCCAATGCGCAGTACAGATTGTATGCCGTGTTTCATTGAACCGGGCCCTCTAACCTAGGAAACCCAGACATGAATTTGATCAAAGCCGCAGCGCTTGGCGCTTCCTTGTTCATTATGGCCGGCGCTTCGCAAGCCGGCGAAACCTTCGACGCCGTCAAGAAGAAAGGTTTCGTCCAATGCGGGGTGCATACCGGGCTTCCCGGCTTTTCCATCGCCGACAGCAAAGGCGTCTGGACAGGCATAGACGTCGACCTTTGCCGCGGCATCGCCGCCATGATGTTCGGCGACGCCACCAAATTCAAAACCACGCCGGTCACCACCCAGCAGCGCTTTACCGCGCTGCAATCCGGCGAAGTCGACGTGCTCACCCGCAACACCACGGCCACGCTCACGCGCGACACGACGCTGGGCCTCATGAGCACCGGCGTCAACTACTACGACAGCCAGGGCGTCATGGTCGCCAAGAGCCTGGGCGTGAAAAGCGCCAAGGAACTGGGCGGCGCCGCCATTTGCGTGCAGCCGGGCACCACCACCGAACTGAACCTCGCCGACTGGTTCCGCGCCAACGGCCTGGAATTCAAGCCGGTCGTCATCAACAGCCCCGATGAAGCCATGCGTTCCTACGTGGCCGGCCGCTGCGACGCCTACACGACCGACAAATCCGGCCTGGCCACCATACGCTCCACGCTGGCCAACCCGGACGATCACGTCATCCTTCCCGAAGACTTCTCCAAGGAGCCGCTGGGCCCCATGGTGCGCCAGGGCGACGACCCATGGTTCATGGTGGTGCGCTGGACGCTCAACGCCATGCTGGAAGCCGAGGAATACGGCATCACCTCGAAGAACGTCGACGAAATGCTCAAGAGCTCCAACCCCAACATCCAGCGCATCCTGGGCGTGACCGGTGAAATGGGCAAGGGTCTCGGTATCGACAACAAGTGGGCCTACAATATCATCAAGCAAGTCGGAAATTACGGTGAATCCTTCGAGCGCAACATCGGCATGGCTTCCGCCATGAAGCTCGAACGTGGCCTGAACGCACAATGGAAGAACGGCGGACTGATGTACGGGTGGCCCATCCGCTAGGGCCGGTCAAGACTCCCATGCGTAAAACGCGGCGGCGTCGCCTCTCCTGGAGCGACCCCGGCACCAGGTCGCTCATCTATCAAGCGCTGGTGCTGGGGCTCGTCGGGCTGTGCGCGTGGTACCTGGTGTCCAACACGCTGCACAACCTGTCGGTGCGCAACATCTCCACCGGTTTCGGCTTCCTGCGCCGCGAGGCCGGCTTCGCCATCGGCGAAAGCGTCATCGACTACACCCCCGCCGACACCTACGGCCGCGCCATCTGGGTCGGCATATTGAATACGCTGCGGGTGTCGGTGCTGGGCATCGTGCTGGCCACCCTGCTCGGCACCCTGCTGGGCATCGCCCGGCTCTCGCGCAACTGGCTGGTCTCGCGCGTGGCAAACGCCTACATCGAAGTCATGCGCAACGTGCCGCTGCTGCTTCAGCTGTTTTTCTGGTATGCCATCATCACCGAGGTCATGCCGGGGCCCAGGCAGGCGCTGCACCCCGTGGCCGGTGTTTTCATTTCCAACCGCGGCCTGAAGCTGCCCTCGCTGCAGGGCGATGCGCTCGACTGGATCCTGGCGGGGCTGGGCGTGGCCATCGTGCTGGCCATGCTGATCGCCCACTGGGCCAGAAAACGCCAGGACGCCACCGGGCAGGTCTTCCCGTTGGGAAGGGTGGCGCTCGGCCTGCTGCTGGTGTGTCCGGCGGCGGCGTGGCTGTTCAGCGGCGCGCCGCTGTCGCTGAACATGCCCGAGCTCAGGGGCTTCAACTTCGTCGGCGGCGTCACCCTCACCCCCGAGTTCGCCGCGCTCCTGGCCGGCCTGGTCATCTACACCTCCGCTTTCGTGGCCGAGGTCGTGCGTTCCGGCATCCAGTCGGTGGGCCGGGGCCAATGGGAAGCCGCCGGCTCGCTGGGCCTGTCGCGCGCCCGCATGCTCAGGCTGGTGATCCTGCCCCAGGCGCTGCGCGTCATCGTCCCGCCCATGACCAGCCAGTACCTGAACCTGACCAAGAACAGCTCGCTGGCGGTGGCCATCGGCTACCCCGACATCGTCTCCGTCGTCAACACCACGCTCAACCAGACCGGACAGGCCATCGAAGGCATACTCATCATCATGGCCGCCTACCTGACCGTCAGCCTTTCGATTTCATTGTTCATGAACTGGTACAACCGGCGCATCGCCCTGGTGGAGCGCTAGATGGCCGCGCAACCCATACCCGCCGGCGGGCTGCCGCCGCCCAAGGCCCAGACCGGAACCCTGGCGCGGATCCGGGCCAGTCTTTTTTCCTCGCCCCTGAACACCCTGCTGACCATCCTGGTGGCCTGGCTGCTGTTCATGTCGGTGCCCGCGGCGATCGAATGGCTGTTCATACGCGCCGACTTCAACGCCTCCACCGCCCAGGAATGCCGCGCCTCCGGCGGCGCCTGCTGGGCGTTCATCGCCGAAAAGCACCGGCTCATCCTGTTCGGCGTCTATCCCTACGACGAGCAATGGCGGCCCCTGCTGGCCAGCATCATCCTGGTGGCGGTCATCGTCTGCAGCTGCCTGCGCTGGTTCTGGCGGCCCTTCCTGGGCATGCTGTGGGGCCTGGCCCTCGTCGCGGTGGCGGTGCTCATGTGGGGCGGCGTGTTCGGCCTCACGCACGTCGAGAACGAACGCTGGGGCGGCTTGCCGCTGACGCTCATCCTGGCCACGTTCGGCATCGCCTTCGCCTTCCCGCTGGGACTGCTCCTGGCTCTGGGGCGCCGCTCCGACATGCCCGCCGTCAAGGCGCTGTGCGTGGTGTATATCGAACTCATCCGCGGCGTGCCGCTGATCAGCCTGCTGTTCATGTCCTCCGTCATGCTGCCCCTGTTCCTGCCGGAAGGCTTGAGCATAGACAAGCTCCTGCGCGCGCAGATTGCTATCATTCTGTTTGCCGCGGCGTATGTGGCGGAAACGGTCAGGGGCGGCTTGCAGGCGATCCCCAGGGGCCAGTACGAAGGAGCGGCGTCGCTCGGCCTGAGCTACTGGCAGACGACGCGCAAGATCGTCCTGCCCCAGGCGCTGAAGGTGGTCATCCCGCCATTGGTGGGCATCTTCATCTCGCTGTTCAAGGACACGTCGCTGGTGGTCATCATCGGCATCTTCGACCTGACCCAGGCGGCGAAGACCGCGGTGGCGGACGCCGCCTGGCGCGGCTTCAGCACCGAAGCCTATCTGTTCATCGCCGTGATTTATTTCGTTTTTTGTTATTCGATATCCCGTTACAGCCGGTCGCTGGAGCACAGGCTGGACACCGGATATCAGCGCTGATCAACATTGCGTCGCGTCGATCGGGCGCGGTACCAAGGGGAGCACGATATGGCCGAGGCCATCATACGCATGGTGGACGTCAACAAATGGTATGGGCAGTTTCACGTGCTGCGCAACATCAACCTGGACGTCGCGCCCAGCGAACGGATCGTGATCTGCGGGCCTTCGGGCTCCGGGAAGTCGACCATGATCCGCTGCATCAACCGGCTGGAGGAACACCAGCAGGGCAGCATCATCGTCGACGGCATCGAACTCACCAACGACCTGAAACAGATCGAAGCCATCCGGCGCGACGTCGGCATGGTGTTCCAGCATTTCAACCTATTCCCGCACCTCACGGTGCTCGAGAACCTGACGCTGGGTCCGGTCTGGGTCCTGAAGAAGTCCAAGGCCGAGGCCGAGGCCACCGCCATGAAATACCTGGAGCGCGTGCGCATCCCGGAACAGGCGTCCAAGTATCCCGGCCAGCTGTCGGGCGGACAGCAGCAGCGGGTAGCAATCGCCCGGTCGCTGTGCATGAATCCCAAGATCATGCTGTTCGACGAGCCCACTTCCGCGCTCGACCCGGAAATGGTCAAGGAAGTGCTGGACGTCATGGTGAGCCTGGCCGAGGAAAGCGGCATGACCATGCTGTGCGTCACCCATGAAATGGGTTTCGCGCGCAAGGTGGCCGACAGGGTGATCTTCATGGACCAGGGCGAGATCATCGAACAGAACACGCCCGACGCCTTCTTCGACGCGCCGCAGAACGAACGCACCAAGCTGTTCCTGAGCCAGATACTGCACTGATTTTTTTTTCAACACGAGGCCATATCATGTTTACACGCTCCAAGCTGCTTTCCACGGCCGTCGCACTGTTCGCCGCGGGGCTGGCGCTGGCCATGCCCGCCACCTCGGCGACGGCGCAGGAATTTCCCTCCAAGCCGTTGCAGTTCATCGTTCCCTACGCGCCCGGCGGCCCGCTGGACGGCATGGCCCGCATGCTGGCGGAAAAGGTGCAGCCCGATCTGGGCACGGTCGTCGTGGAGAACAAGCCGGGCGCCGGCGGCAACATCGGCGCAAGCATCGCGGCCAAGGCGCAGCCGGACGGCTATACGCTGGTCATGGGCGCGGTGGCGATCAACGCCATCAACCCTTGGCTGTACAAGGACCTGCCTTTCGATCCGGTCAAGAGCTTCGAGCCCGTCACGCTGGTCGCCTCGGTGCCCAACGTGCTCATCGTCAATAAAGAGTTCGCCGACAAGAACGGCATCGCCTCGGTCAAGGATCTGGTCGAGTACGCCAAGAAGAATGCGGACCAGCTGAACTTCGGTTCCGGCGGCAACGGCAGCGCCGGCCATCTCGCGGGCGAGCTCATGAACGTGCGCGCCGGCGTGAAGTCCGTACACGTGCCCTATGCCGGCGCCGCGCCGGCCAAGCTGGCTCTGCTGGGCGGCCAGGTCCATTTCATGTTCGACAACCTGGCCTCGTCCGCGGGCCTCATCAACGAGGGCAAGGTCAAGGCGCTGGCGGTCACAACGGCCGAGCGGTCTTCGGCCTTTCCCGACCTGCCCACCATGCAGCAGGCCGGGGTGGCCGACTTCGACCTCGGCACCTGGTTCGGCGTATTCACCACCGGCGGGACGCCCGAGGCGGTCGTCCAGAAGCTGAATGCGGCTTACGTCAAAGCCCTGCAGGATCCGGCCGTGCGCAAGACCTTGCTGTCCATGGGGTCCGACGCCAAGCCCACGACCTCCGAAGAGTTCGCCGAACTCGTCCGCAAGGACTTGGCGAAGTACAAGGAAATCGTGGCGGTGTCCGGGGCGAAGCTGTTCTAGCGCGGGTTTATCCGAGGGATATGCGGCTTTCGGGCGCCACGCAAAGCGTCCGGCCGTGGGTTCAATCCTTCCGGGCAGTGTCAAAAAAAGTCAAAAACCGGCCGCCGGAACCAAAATGTAACAACCCGACGGGCCGGTGCTTGCTAGCATTGACGCGTGCGGAATCGACGCCGCAACCCAGAAACAAGGAGAACCAAATGATACTTTCTATGCGTGCAGCACGCTTTGCGACTTGCGTTAGCGTGGTCGCTTTGATGGCCGGTTGTGCCACCGTGGACAACATGGGCAAGGGCGGCAAGACTGCGGTCGGCGCCGGGGCGGGGGCGGCGCTGGGAGCCGGCCTGGGCGCCCTGATCGGCGATAGCAGCAAGGCGGCCGCGATCGGCGCCGGCATAGGCGCGGTGGCGGGCGGCATCGTCGGTTACAACTGGTCGGGCGTGAAGAAAGAGGTCGAAAAATCCGGCGCGAGCAGCCTGGGCGTGGACGTCACGGAAATGCCCGACGGCACCTTGCGCGTCAACATTCCAAGCAATGTCTCGTTCGACACCGGCAAATATGCCTTGAAGCCGGCCTTGCTGCCCGTGCTGGACAGCGTGGCGCGCGCCTTGGTGCAGCATCCCGAACTGCGCGCGAAGTCCATCGGCCACACCGACAGCACGGGTTCGGACGCGACCAATCAAACGCTTTCCGTCAACCGCGCGCGCGCCGTGGCGAATTACCTGTCGCAGCAAGGCGTGGCGACCACGCGCCTGACGGCCGAAGGCCGCGGTTCGAGCAACCCGGTGGGCGACAATGCCACCGCCGAAGGGCGCGCCATGAACCGCCGCGTCGAACTGTATCTGTACGCCGTGCAGCAATAAGGGTAAACCACCGCTCCTTCCTCAGGCCCCGGCGCTTCTTGGCGCGCCATCCGGGGGCCTGGGCCCGGGCTCAGCCGCCCAGCGGCTTCTTCTGGAACGAGCCGATCACGCCTTCCACCACCGTTTCGACCATCTCCCGCTGGTCCGGCCCCAGGGACCAGAAGGCGGCCGGGGTGATTCTTGCAAAAGGCCATTGCCACTGCATCGGCAGGTCCGGCGGCCGTTCCGACAGCCGGTAAGCAGGCGCCGCGTCGGGTTCCATGGACCCGGTGCCCGTGCCCAGCCATTCCGGGTTCACGTTCAGAACCTGCGCCAGCTTGAATATTCCCTTGGGGGTGCGCCTGGTCCCGTTTTCATAATTCGATATCGCACCCTGCGACAAGCCGCAGGCGCGCGCCAGTTCGGACTGGCTCATGCCGCGCAGTTGACGCGTTTGACGGAGGCGTTCGGAAAAATAGTTCACGTTCGTGATTGAACGATTAAATTCAATCACATTGGTAATAGTGCCAATTACGAACGTGATGGATTCGTGTAAATTAGCTAAAAAAAACAATCACAAAATCTAACAAAGAGCCAAAATAAGCGCAAAATAACACCGTGGCTCCTACCTTCTCTTTCCTTCGGAGGCGTCCTATGGCGGTCAAGGTCAAGGCGGCGGCGTCATGAGCCAGATTCCCAGCATTGTGATGTTCTCGCCGGCGGAAGGCGGCTCGTCACCCCTCGACCATGAAAAGCGCGTAGCCGAATTGCGCGCTTTCGGGCTGGACGTCCTGGAATGCGAAAGCGCGCCCGCGCTCTATGCCGAAGTCCAGCAGAAACTGCAGCAGAACGCGCCGGTGGTGGTCGTGCTGGGCGGCGGCCACACGGAAAACTGCGCCGTCGCCACGTATCTGCACGCCATGCATCCCTCCGTCGGCATCGCCGCCATGATAGACGGCCTGGACGACGCCCCCGCCATCCAGCTGCTGCAAAGCGGGGTGGACAACATGTGCCTGCGTTCGGCGTCCACCGCGCTCATGGTGGCCATACTATGCCGGCTGCTGGGCCGCGTCAGCCGGCACGAGGTCGGCCAGATCCTGGCGCGCGCACCGTCCAAGGGCTGGTCCTTGCAGGACCAGGGCTGGGTGCTGGTCAGCCCCGACGGCATCCGCATCCCCCTGACCACCGGCGAACGCGCTTTTCTTGCCATGCTCATCGGCGCACCCGACATGTGCGCCACGCACGAACAGCTGCTGGAAGCGGTCAACAGCAGCTATGCCCATGCGGAACCGGCCGCCCGCCCCGGGCGCCTGGGGGTGCTGGTCAGCCGCCTGCGCCGCAAATTCACCCAGCACGACATCGAAATGCCCCTGAAATCCGTACACAACTGGGGCTATATGTTCACGGGCCAGGTGCTGCGCACAGGCCCGCCCGATTCTTACAAATAGCGGTGCACCGACAAGTCGTCGCTGCGTATGTCGGTGGGCTTGCCTGACACCACGTCCGCAATCAGGCGGCCGCTGCCGCAGGCCATGGTCCAGCCCAGGGTGCCGTGGCCGGTATTCAGATACAGCCCGGGTATGGGCGTCGCGCCCACGATGGGCGTGCTGTCCGGCGTCTTGGGGCGCAAGCCCGTCCAGAAGGACACGTCGTGGCTGGCGTAGCTGCCCGGAAACAGATCGTTCAGCACCATTTCCAGGGTCTTGCGGCGCTTGTCGTTGAGGGTTTTGTCGAAGCCCAGGATCTCCGCCATGCCGCCCACGCGTATGCGCTGGTCGAAGCGGGTGACCGCGATCTTGTAGGTCTCGTCCAGCAAGGTCGAAACCGGCGCACACGCCTCATCGGCGATGGGGACGGTAATGGAATAGCCCTTCAAGGGATATACGGGCAGCTTCAGCGCGCCGCGCAGCATGCGGGTCGACCACGCGCCCAGGGCCACCACGTAGGCATCGGCCGTGAGCACTTCCTGGTCGCACTGTATGCCGCTGACTCCCGAGGCGTTGACGTCGATGCGCCGCACGTCGACGCCGTAGCGAAACTCGACGCCGAGCTTCACGGCTTCTTCCGCCAGCCTCTGGGTGAACAGGTTGCAATCGCCGGTTTCATCTTCCGGCAGGCGCAGGCCGCCCACCAGCTTGCCCTGGCTGCGGGCCAGCGCGGGCTCGGCCTTGCTGAGCTCGGACCGGGTGAGCAATTCGAACGGTATGCCCGCATCGCGCAGCACCCTGATGTCCTGTTCGACCGCATCCATCTGCTTTTGGGTCCGGAAGACCTGCAGCGTGCCCTGGCTGCGCCCTTCGTACTGGACGCCGATATCGTCGCGCAAGGCCTTCAGGCACTCGCTGCTGTAGTTCGACAGCCGCAGCATGCGTTCTTTGTTGATCGCATAGCGCCTGGCGCTGCAGTTGCGCCACATCTGGTAGATCCATTGCAGCTGGAACAGGGTGCCGTCCGGGCGTATGGTCAGCGGCGGGTGTTCGGCGAACATCCACTTGACGGCCTTCAGCGGCACGCCCGGCGCCGCCCAGGGCGAGGAATAGCCATAGGAAATCTGCCCGGCGTTGGCGAAGCTGGTTTCCAGCGCCGGGCCTTCCAGGCGTTCGAGCACGGTCACGTCGTGTCCTTGTTTCGCCAGAAAATAGGCGCTGCTCACGCCCACGACGCCCGCGCCCAGTATGATGATTTTCATGATAATTCACGGTAGGGATTGAATTTTCAGCATGATAAGAGACTAGTGCCAAATTTTTTTTATGAAAATTCTTTAAAAACAGTCTTTTATCTGGTTTTGCAAGCAAAAATGCCGGATTTCAGCAATAATTGCTGCCGCGGGCCGCAAGCCATGGAAAGGCCCGCGCGGGCTCTCATATTCTAGGAAAAAAGCTTGAGAATTCAACGCACTCCGGTGGCCACGCTGGACAGGCTCGACCGGCACATCCTCGATCTTCTACAGCGCGATGGACGCATGTCCATGACCGAGCTCGCCGACAAGGTGGGTCTGACCGTCACGCCCTGCATCGAGCGGGTCAAGCGCCTGGAGCGCGACGGAATCATCACGGGCTATTACGCCAGGGTGTCGCCGGCGGCGCTGGACGCCGGCCTGCTGGTGTTCGTGGAAATCTCCATGTCCAGCAAGTCGGACCGCAGCTTCGATGACTTCCGGCGTGAAATCCTGTGCATTCCGCACGTGCAGGAATGCCATCTGGTATCGGGCGACTTCGATTACCTGGTCAAGGCGCGCATCAAGGAAATCAGCCAGTACCGCAGCCTGCTGGGCGATATCCTGCTGCGGCTGCCCGGCGTGACGCAGACCAAGAGCTGCATCGTCATGGAGGAAGTCAAGGAAACGCTGTTCATCCCGGCTCAGAAGTAGCCGCGGCAAGCGCCTGCGCGTCGCGGGCGAACACCATGTTGTCGCGGTGCATCAGTTCCGGGTCCGACATGCTGCCCAGTATCTCGGCGATGCGCGAGCTTGGCTGGCGCAGAATGCGCCGGGTGTCGGAAGACGAATAATTGATCAGGCCACGCCCGCATTCCACGCCGTGCTGGTCGACGCAGGCGACGACATCGCCGCGTTCGAACTCGCCCTCGACCGCCGTCACGCCGATGGCCAGCAGGCTTTTGTGGCCCTGCATCAGCGCCCGCACCGCGCCTGGGTCGAGCGTGATGCGCCCGCGCAGCCGCAGATGGTTGGCCAGCCAGCGCTGGCGCGCCGACCGCACGGGCAGGATGGCGCGCAATTCGGTGCCTATGGACTCGCCTTCGGACAGGCGCAGCAGGACGTCGGGTTCGCGCCCCGAGGCAATGACGGTGTGGCCGCCGCTGTTCGCCGCGCGCTTGGCCGCCAGCACCTTGGTGAGCATCCCGCCGGTGCCGATATTGCTGCCCGACCCGCCCGCCATGGCTTCCAGCGCCGGGTCGCCGGCCTGCCCCAGGGAGATGAATTCCGCGTCGGGGTTCTTGCGCGGATCGGCGCTGTACAGCCCGGCCTGGTCGGTGAGGATGACCAGGGCTTCGGCTTCGATCAGGTTGGTGACCAGGGCGCCCAGCGTGTCGTTGTCGCCCAGGCGGATTTCGTCGGTGACCACGGTGTCGTTCTCGTTGACGATGGGAACGACCCCCAGGCCCAGCAGGGTGTACAAGGTGCTGCGCGCATTCAAGTAGCGGCGCCGGTCGGCCAGGTCTTCATGGGTGAGGAGAATCTGGGCCGTGCGTATCCCGTGCCGCGCGAAAGCGACTTCGTAGGCCTGCACCAAGCCCATTTGCCCCACCGCCGCGGCGGCCTGGAGCTCGTGCATGGCGTTCGGCCGCCGCGGCCAGCCCAGCCGGGCCATGCCTTCGGCGATGGCGCCGCTGGACACCAGCACGATCTGCCTGTCCTGGGCGTGCAGGCGGGCGATCTGGCCGGCCCATTGCTCAACGGCGGCGGTGTCTATGCCTTTGCCTTCGTTGGTGACGAGAGACGAGCCGACTTTGACGACCAGGCGCTTGGCCTGGGAAACAGCGGACGGCGAACGGAGGGTTGCGGTCATTTGGCGCGGATGAATTTGGGGCGGATGATCAAGATTCTGAATTGGAGCGCGTGTCGTCGAAGCGCGGGTCTTCGGCCACATAGGTGCCGTCGGCCTTGTCCTGTTCGACATGGCTCTTGGCTTTCTCGGCGTCCAGCCATTCCTGCAGCTTCCAGATCAGGTCTTGCGTGCCTTCCCCGGTCAGCGCGGAAATGCCGAACACCGGGCCCGTCCAGTTCAGGGCCGCGCACAGGCGTTCCTTCACCGCCGCCGGGTCGGCGACCATGTCGAGCTTGTTCAGGACCAGCCAGCGCGGTTTTTCATAAAGAGCGGGATCGTACAGGCGCAGTTCCTCGACGATGGCGCGCGCATCGGCCGCAGCCCGCTCGACCGGGTCCGTGTCGGGGTCGAGCGAGGACACGTCGACTAGGTGCAGCAGCACCCGCGTGCGGGACAGATGGCGCAGAAAAAGATGGCCCAGCCCCGCGCCTTCGGAAGCGCCTTCGATCAGGCCGGGGATGTCGGCAATGACGAAACTGTGCGACGGAGACGTGCGCACGACGCCCAGGTTGGGATGCAGCGTCGTGAACGGATAGTCGGCGATCTTGGGGCGGGCGTTGGACACCTTGCTGATCAGGGTGGACTTGCCGGCGTTGGGCAGGCCCAGCAGGCCGACGTCGGCCAGCACCTTGAGCTCGAGCCTCAGCTTGCGCTGTTCGCCTTCCTGCCCGGGCGTGCACTGGCGCGGGGCCCGGTTGATGCTGGACTTGAAATGCAGATTGCCCAGCCCGCCCTGGCCGCCGGCGGCCAGGGTGACTTTCTGGTTGTGGTGGTCGAGATCGAACAGCTGTTCGCCGGTTTCGGCGTCGAAGATGGTGGTGCCCACGGGCACGCGCAGCGTGATGTCGGGCGCGGCGGCGCCGTATTGGTCGGAGCCGCGGCCGTTTTCGCCGTTCTTCGCGCGGTGCAGCCGGGCGTAGCGGAAGTCCACCAGCGTGTTCACGTTGCGGTCGGCGACCGCGAATATGCTGCCGCCGCGGCCGCCGTCGCCGCCGTCCGGCCCGCCTTTGGGAATGAATTTTTCGCGGCGAAAGCTCGCCACCCCATTGCCGCCTTTTCCGGCAATGACTTCAATGGTTGCCTCGTCTACGAATTTCATGTGAACTTGCTTATAAAAGTGAATGCCGCCCCGGAACATGCGCGGCGGCGCCGGCCACCACGCGGGGCCGGGCTGAAAAAGTATTCTAAAACAAAAAGCCCCGCCTACACGGCAGGGCCTTGTGCGGTGGGCGAGCGCCGCTTATTCAGCCGCTACGACCGAAACGGTGCGCTTGTTCAGTGCGCCCTTGACGGCGAACTTGACCGTGCCGTCGACCAGGGAATACAGCGTGTGGTCTTTGCCGATGCCGACGTTGACGCCGGGGTGGAACTGCGTGCCGCGCTGGCGAACGATGATGGAGCCCGCCGAGATCTGCTGGCCGCCATAGGTTTTCACGCCCAGTCGTTTCGATTCCGAGTCGCGGCCGTTACGCGTAGAGCCGCCGCCTTTTTTCTGTGCCATGTTTAGCTCCTGCTATGCAAAACCGTTGAGTCCACCGTTAGGCCGTGATGGCTTCGATGCGGACTTCGGTGTAGTTCTGACGATGGCCTTGGCGCTTTTGGTAGTGCTTGCGACGGCGCATCTTGAAAATCTTGACTTTGTCGTGGCGGCCTTGCGCAAGAACGGTAGCCTTGACCACGGCACCGGCGACCAAAGGCGTGCCAATCTTCAATTGGTCGCCTTCGCCAACCGACAACACCTGGTCTAGCGAAATTTCTTGCCCAATGTCTGCCGGTATCTGTTCTATCTTGAGTTTTTGACCCGCGGCAACACGATACTGCTTGCCACCGGTTTTTATGACCGCGTACATGTGGGTATTCCTAATGGTTGTTTGGAAAAGCCTTGGGGCTGGAAAGCGCCAAGCCCATGATTCTAGCGCGGGCGATTTAGTTTAGTCAAGTCAAAGACTTAGAAAGGGGTGGAGCCCCATGGAGCCCGCCCCCCGGCCGCCCTTACGACCGGTAGTCCGCGTTGATGCTGACGTACTCGTGCGAGAAATCGCAGGTGTACACCGTTTCGGTCTCGTCGCCGCGCCCCAGGGCGATGCGCACGACGATTTCCGCTTCCTTCATGACGCGCTGGCCGTCGGCTTCCTGGTAGCCGGGGTGCCGTTCGCCCCGGCTGGCCACCTGGACGTCGCCCAGCCAGAGCCGTACCTTGCTCACGTCCAGGTCGTCGATGCCGGCGTAGCCGATGGCGCACAGGATGCGCCCGAGGTTGGGGTCGGAGGCGAAGAAAGCCGTCTTGACCAGGGGAGACTGGGCCACCGCATAGGCCACTTTCAGGGCCTCTTCCCGGCTGCCGGCTTCTTCGACCTGTATGGTCATGAACTTGGTGGCGCCTTCGGCGTCGCGCACGATCTTCTGGGCGAGCTCCTTGGCGGCGTCGGCCAGCGCCTCGTAGAGGGGGGTGTAAAGCGGGTCGGACACCGCATCGATACGGACCGGCGCCTTGCCGGTCGCCATGATGACGAAGGAGTCGTTGGTGGACGTGTCGCCGTCGACCGTGATGCGGTTGAAGGAACGATCGGCGATGGCGCCGGCCATGTCCCGCAGCAGCCCGGGCGCGATGCCGGCGTCGGTCGCCAGGAAGCCCAGCATCGTGGCCATGTTCGGCTTGATCATGCCGGCGCCCTTGCTGATGCCGGTGATGGTGACGGTGTGCTTGCCCAGCGCCACGCGCTTGGAAACGATCTTGGGCTGGGTGTCGGTGGTCATGATGCTGTGCGCCGCCGCGAACCAGTTGCTGGGCGAGGCGTCCGCCACCGCGGCGGGCAGGCCGGCCGTCAGGCGGTCCACGGGCAGGGGCTCGAGGATCACGCCCGTGGAGAAGGGCAGCACCTGCGTGGGCGCCAGCCCCAGCACATTGCCCAGCGCGGCGCAGGTGTCGTGGGCGGCGCGCAGGCCGCTTTCCCCGGTGCCGGCGTTGGCATTGCCCGTGTTGACGACCAGGGCCCGGATGTCATGGCCGCCGGCGAGGTGCTTTTCGCACACCTGCACGGGGGCGGCGCGAAAGCGGTTGCGCGTGAACACGCCCGCGACGCTGCAGCCTTCCGCCAGGCGGAACACGGTGAGGTCGCGGCGGTTGGCCTTGCGTATTCCCGCTTCGGCCGTACCAATTTCTACGCCTTCGATGGGAAAGATTTGGGATTCCGGTGGAATGTACAGGTTGACGGCCATGGAGCAATCTCGTCGAGAAAGAGGGTGGGGGAAACCTGGGATTCTATCCCGGAAGCGGGCGTGTTCCTAGGGCCGGCGGCAGGTCGTTCGCTAATTGCGCTCTGGCAGGCGGGTGTGGGCCAGCAGCTTCAGTTCGCCCAGCGCTTCAAACAGGTTGCGGCGGCTTTTTTCCGACAGGCCGCCGAAAATGTCCTGCACCCATTGCTCATGGGATTCGGCCATTTTCTTGAAGTGGCGCTTGCCCTTGCCGGTCAGGCGGATGAGCGAGCTGCGGCGGTCCGTGGCCACCTTCAGGCGCTCGACCAGTCCTTCTTTCTCCAGCTGGTCGGTGATGCCGGTGATGTTTCCGTTGGTTACCATCATGTGGCGCGACAATTCGCTCATTTTCATGCCGGCCGGCGCGCGCAGCAGTTGCGCCATCAAGTCGAAACGAGGCAAAGTGGTGGCGAATTCGGTGCGCAAGCGGCTGCGCAGTTCGCCTTCGACGAGATTGCAGCAGGTGAGCAAGCGCAGCCAAAGGCGCAGATCGTGATGGTCATCGGGCATGGCCCGGCTTTCGAGATCCGGCCTGTCCTGCTGGGGTTTCATGGTTTCGGCGATGTCGTTGTTCATTGTCGTTTTCCGGAGCTGGCGGGCGGTGTGCGCTGCGCCGATAGTTTAATCTTCAATCACATCTTAGTGGTACATTGCCCGAACACGGGGCCTTGAGGAAACGCAAAACATGTATAGAAACAATTTCAGCGACAGCTATGCCGATGCGCGAAAACGGTTCCTCGATGCGGCCCGCCGGCGCGGCTGCGAGGTGGCGTCCCACCTGAATCCCTGCGGCCCCGGCGCGCAGGGCGAAGACCTGGCCATGGACACCGCGTACTTCGGCGACCCCGAAGCGCCCGCTTTGCTGGTGCTCAGCTCGGCCATGCACGGCGAAGAAGGCTATTGCGGCTCGGGCTGCCAGGTCGCGCTGCTGGAAGACGAGGCCCTGCTGGCCCGCGCGCGGGCCGGCGGGGTGGGCGTCCTGCTGGTGCACGCGGTGAACGCGTACGGGTATTCATGGGGCCATCGCACCAACGAAGACAATATCGACCTGAATCGCAATTTCGGCGACTTCAGCAAGCCGCTGCCCGACAATCCTCATTACCGGACCCTGCATCCTCTGCTGGTGCCCGATGCCTGGCCGCCCTCGGCGCCGAACGAGGCGGCGATCCAGGCATTCATCGAGCGCGAGGGCCGGCAAGCCTACCTGGAAGGGATGATGAAGGGCCAGCACAGCCACCCCGACGGCCTGTTCTACGGCGGCGCCGCCCCGAGCTGGAGCAATCGCACGCTCAGAAAGGTGTTGCGCCATTACGGGGAAGGCCGGCGGCGCATCGGCTGGGTGGATTACCACACCGCCCTGGGCCCATACGGGCACGCGGAAAAGATCTTCGTCCAGAACGACCCGCAAGCCTACCAGCGCGCCCGCTCATGGTGGGGCGCCGACGTGATCGCGGTGTACGAGCCGGGGTCGAGCACGGTCGAGATCACCGGCACCGCGCTGCAGGCCATGCTCGAAGAATGCGCGCAGGTGCCCGAGCTGACCTTCATGGCAATGGAATACGGCACGCTGCCGATGGACCAGGTCTTTCTCGCCCTGCGCAGCGATCGCTGGCTGGCGGCCCACCCGGATGCGCCCGATGCGCAGCGCCGGGCTCTGAAGGCGGCGCATCGCGCGGCGTTCTACCCCGACGCCGACGATTGGCGCGGGGCCGTGCTGGGCCAGTCGCGCGTCGCGATCCTGCAGGCGATTTGCGGCTTGTCCCGCTAGGGAAACTCCTACTTCGTCCGGGCATGAAACTTCTTGCGCGGCCATTTCATTGGCTATATAGTTTAAGCCTAAAGCATATTGCGGCCGCCCAAGGCAGGCGGGCGCATCGGTAAACGGAGACCCCATGAACATCGTATGCATAGGCGGCGGCCCGGCGGGGCTTTATTTCGGCTTGTTGATGAAGCTCAGCGATCCCGCCCACCAAGTCACGGTCATCGAGCGCAACCGGCCGTACGACACCTTCGGCTGGGGCGTGGTGTTCTCCGACGCCACACTGGAAAACCTCAAGCAGGCCGATCCCGTCTCGGCGGAGCAGATCAGCGCCGCGTTCAATCACTGGGACGACATCGAAATCCATTACAAGGGCCGCACGCTGCGCAGCAGCGGGCATGGCTTCATTGGAATAGGGCGCAAGAAGCTGCTGAACATCCTGCAGGCGCGCTGCGAGCAGGCGGGCGTGAACCTGGTGTTCGAGACCGACGTCGGCGATGACCAGGCCGTGGCGCTGCAGTACCAGGCCGACCTGGTGATCGCGTCCGACGGGCTGAACAGCAAGGTGCGCGGCCGGTATGCGCACACCTATCAACCCGACATCGACACCCGCCAATGCCGTTTCGTGTGGCTGGGCACCACCAAGACCTTCGACGCGTTCACATTCGCCTTCGTGCCCACCGAGCACGGCTGGTTCCAGGCGCACATCTATCAATTCGAACCGGGCATGTCGACCTTCATCGTCGAAACGCGCGATGAAACCTGGAAGGCGGCGGGGCTGGACGCCATGAGCCAGGAAGAGGGCATCGCATTCTGCGAAAAGCTGTTCGCCCCGTGGCTCGACGGCCACCCGCTGATCTCCAATGCGGCGCACCTGCGCGGCTCCGCCATCTGGATCCGCTTCCCCCGCGTCATCTGCGATACCTGGGTGCATCGGCAGGCCCTGCCCGACGGGCGCAGCGTGCCCGTCGTACTGATGGGCGACGCGGCCCACACCGCCCATTTTTCCATCGGCTCGGGCACCAAGCTGGCGCTGGAAGACGCGATCGAGCTGCACCGCTCCATCCAGGCGCACGGCAAGGACCTGGACGCCGCCCTGGCGCACTACCAGGACGTCCGCAGCGTCGAAGTCCTGAAAATACAGAACGCCGCCCGCAACTCCACGGAATGGTTCGAGAACGTGGCTCGCTACGCGAGCTTCGAGCCCGAGCAATTCGCCTATTCGCTGCTCACGCGTTCGCAGCGCATCTCGCACGAGAACCTGCGCCTGCGCGATGCCGGGTGGCTGGAGGGCTACGAGCGCTGGCTGGCGCGCCAGGCGGGCATGGAGGCCGCCGGCGGCCAGCCCGCGCCGCCCATGCTGACGCCTTATCGCGCGCGCGGCCTCACCCTCAAGAACCGCGTCGTCGTCTCGCCCATGGCCATGTATTCCAGCGTCGAGGGCGTGCCGGGGGACTTCCACCTGGTGCATCTGGGCGGCCGTGCCATGGGCGGAGCGGGCATGGTCATGGTCGAAATGACCTGCGTGTCGCCGGAGGCCCGCATCACGCCGGGGTGCCCGGGCTTGTGGAACGACGAGCAGATGCGCGCGTTCAAGCGCATCGTCGATTTCGTGCATGGCAACACCGACGCCAAGATAGGCATACAGCTGGGCCATGCGGGGCGCAAAGGCTCCACGCGGGTCAGCTGGGAAGGCACCGACATGCCCTTGCCGGAAGGCAACTGGCCGCTGGTCTCCGCGTCGGCCATTCCCTACATGGAAGGCGTGTCGCAGGTGCCGCAAGCCATGACGCGGGAACAGATGGACACCGTGCGCGAGCAGTTCTGCGCGGCCGCCCGGCGCGCGGCCCAGGCGGGTTTCGACTGGCTGGAACTGCACTGCGCCCATGGCTATCTGCTGTCCAGCTTCATCAGCCCGCTGACCAACCATCGCACCGACGAGTACGGCGGGTCGCTGGACAACCGCCTGCGCTATCCCATGGAAGTATTCAAGGCGCTGCGCGAAGCATGGCCGCAAGACTTGCCCATGTCGGTGCGGATTTCCGCGCACGACTGGGTCGAAGGCGGGATCACGCCAGACGACGCCATCCAGATCGCGCTGCGCTTCAAGGAGGCCGGCGTGGACATGGTGGACTGCTCTTCGGGCCAGGTCAGCAAGGCCGAGCGCCCCGTGTTCGGCCGCATGTTCCAGACGCCGTTCTCGGACCGGGTGCGCAACGAGGCCGGCGTTCCCACCATCGCGGTCGGGGCCATTTTCGAAGCGGACCACGTGAACAGCATCATCGCGTCGGGCCGCGCCGACTTGTGCGCGCTGGCCCGCCCCCACCTGGCGGACGCCGCCTGGACGCTCCGCGAAGCGGCCCGCATCGGCTATACCGATATCGCATGGCCCAGGCAGTATTTCCCGGCCAAGCGCCAGCTTGAAACGAACTTCGAGCGCGCGGCCGCTTATGCGCAATCCTTGGGAGCATGATGAACGCAAACACACTCGAAGGCAGGCATGCGCTGGTGACCGGCGGCTCGCGCGGCATCGGCTTCGCCGTGGCGCGCCGCTTGCTGGAAATGGGCGCCCGGCTGACCTTGCTGGGGCGCGATGAAGCCGCGCTGCGCGAGGCCCGCGACCGCCTGGGCTCCCCCGAGCGGGTCGGCTGCGCGGCCGCCGACATCGGGCGCCGCGCCCAGGTGGACGACGCCTTTGCGCGCGCCCGGCTATGGGGCGGCGGGGTCGACATCCTGGTCAACAACGCCGGGCAGGCGGTCAGCGAACGTTTCGACCGCATCAGCGAAGACGCCTGGAACAGAATGATCGCCGTCAACCTGAGCGGCACCTTCCATTGCATGCAGGCCGCGCTGCCCGGCATGCTGGAAGCCGGCTGGGGCCGGATCGTCAACGTGGCCAGCACGGCCGGCCTGATCGGCTACCCGTACGTCAGTGCCTATTGCGCCGCCAAGCACGGCGTCATCGGGCTGACGCGTGCCGTCGCGCTGGAACATGCGCGCCGGGGCGTCACGGTGAACGCCGTGTGCCCCGGCTACACCGAAACCGACATCGTCCAGGACGCGGTCGACAACATCACCCGCAAGACCGGCATGACGCCGGAGCAGGCGCGCGCCAAGCTGGCGGAGCGCAATCCCCAGGGCCGTCTGGTGCTGCCGGACGAGGTCGCCGACGCGGTGGCGTGGCTGTGCCTGCCGGGTTCAGCCGCCCTCAACGGACAGGCCATTCCCGTAGACGGCGGGGAAGTGACCGGGCATTGAAGGCCCGCCCGGGAAGGAGAAAACATGGAACAGACCGTACACACCATGGCGCACCACAAGCGCCCCTGCGCCGCATACCAGGCGCGCAACTTTCTTTGGGAAGCCGACCAGGACGGCAAGGTGGCCACCATCACCTTGAACCGGCCCGAGCGCAAGAACCCGCTGACCTTCGATTCCTACGCCGAGCTGCGCGACCTGTTTCGCGCGCTGGTCTATGCCACCGACATCAAGTGCGTGGTCGTGACCGGCGCCGGCGGGAACTTCTGCTCCGGCGGCGACGTGCATGAAATCATCGGCCCGCTGACGCGCATGTCCATGCCCGAACTCCTGGACTTCACCCGCATGACGGGCGACCTGGTCAAGGCCATGCGGGCGTGTCCGCAGCCCATCGTCGCCGCCGTCGACGGCGTCTGCGCCGGGGCCGGCGCCATGATCGCGCTGGCGTCCGACATGCGCCTGGGCACGGCGCGCGCCAAGACCGCCTTCCTGTTCACGCGGGTCGGGCTGGCCGGCGCGGACATGGGCGCCTGCACCCTGCTGCCCCGCATGATCGGGCAGGGCAGGGCTTCCGAATTGCTGTATACCGGCCGCTCCATGAGCGCCGACGAGGGCCTGGCCTGGGGCTTCTTCAACAGCCTGCATGAGCCCGGCCAGGTCCTGGACCAGGCGCGGAAGCTGGCGCGCCAGCTCGCCGACGGTCCCAGCTTCGCCCACGGCATGACCAAGAAGCTGCTGCATCAGGAATGGAACATGGGCGTCGACGAAGCCATCGAGGCCGAGGCCGAGGCGCAGGCCATCTGCATGCAGACCCGCGATTTCGTGCGTGCATACGACGCCTTCGTCGCCAGGCAGAAGCCCGTATTCCAGGGGGATTGAGGCCGGCCATGGGGCGTGACGGCGCAGCCGGGCGCTGAACGAGACAGGAGCAAGGAATGGAAAGATCAGGGCATGTCGATACCTTTGCGCGCGACCACCTGCCGCCGCCCGAGGAGTGGCCGGAATTGCTGCTGGACGGCAATCCCGACGTGGCGTATCCGGCGCGGCTCAATTGCGCCGCCGCGCTGGTGGACGAGCACGTGGCGCGGGGGCGCGGCGACCGGATCGCGTTGCGCTGGCGCGAAGGCGGCGGCAAGCGCGGCATGACCTATTCCGAGCTGATGCTGCTGACCAACCGCATCGCGCAAGTGCTGGCCGAGGATATGGGCTTGCGGCCCGGCAATCGCATCCTGCTGCGGGGCCCCAACAACGTGATGATGGCGGCGTCCTGGCTGGCGGCGGTGAAGGCGGGCCTGGTCACCGTGCCCACCATGCCGCTGCTGCGGGCCGGCGAGTTGAAGAAAGCCATAGAAAAAGCCCAGATCCACGCCGTCCTGTGCGACAGGCGCCTGGCCGAGGAAGTCGAACACTGCCTGGACGACCAGCATCCCTCGTACTGCCGCGAATTGCGCCAGGTCCTGTATTTCCACGACGAGGCGCCCAACAGCCTGGACTCGCTCGCCGCGCAGAAATCCGGCGCATTCACGCCTTGCGACACGGCCGTCGACGACGTCTGCCTGATCGCCTTCACGAGCGGCACCACGGGCATGCCCAAGGGCTGCATGCATTTTCACCGTGACGTGCTGGCGATGTGCGACACCTTTTCGCGCCATATCCTGAACATGGGCGAAGACGAGATCGTGTGCGGCACGCCGCCCCTGGCCTTCACCTTCGGGCTGGGCGGCCTGCTGTGCTTTCCGTTGCGCGTGGGCGCCTCGGCGGTGCTGGCCGAGCGCATGACGCCGGATGAACTGCTGGCCACGGTCCAGGACTTCGGCGCGACCATGACCTTCACGGCGCCCACCTTCTACAGGCAGATGGCGGCGCTCGTGGGCAAATACGACCTTTCCACCCTGCGCAATACGGTGTCGGCGGGCGAGGCCCTGCCCAATGCGACGCGCCAGCTCTGGAAGCAGGCGACGGGCATCGAAATGATAGACGGCATCGGCGGTACGGAAATGATCCACGTCTATGTCTCCAGCGCGGGCGACCAGGTGCGCCGCGGGGCGATCGGCAAGGCCGTTCCGGGCTATGTGGCGCAGGTGGTGGACGAGAACCTCCTGCCCGTCGGGCCGGGGGTGGTGGGGCGTCTGGCGGTCAAGGGGCCGACCGGATGCCGCTACCTGAGCGATGACCGGCAGCGGGCGTTCGTCCAGAACGGCTGGAACCTGCCCGGCGATACCTTCGCGATGGACGAGGACGGCTATTTCTATTACCAGGCGCGCAATGACGACATGATCGTCTCGTCCGGCTACAACATCGCCGGCCCCGAGGTGGAGGGCGCCTTGCTGCTGCACGAAGCCGTGCAGGAGTGCGGGGTGGTGGGCGCTCCGGATCCGGACCGCGGGATGATCGTGAAGGCTTTCGTGGTGCTCAAGCCGGGTTTCGAACGGGATGCGGCCATGGTCAAGGCGCTGCAGGACCACGTGAAAGCGGTGATCGCCCCTTACAAGTATCCGCGCGAGGTCGAATTCGTGGACGGCCTGCCCCGGACGGAAACCGGCAAGCTGCAGCGGTTCGTGCTGCGGGCCAAGAATGTTTGATTGTTTGCATGAGGATCGAGGCATGAAGATTTTGCAACCCCCCAGCTGGATGGAGCCGCGCGGTTATTCGAACGCGATCATGACGGAAATGACGGCGGGCAGCCGCCTGATTTTCGTGGGCGGGCAGGTGGGCTGGAATGCGCAGCAGCAGTTCGAGACGGACGACTTCGCCGAACAGGTGGGGCAGACGCTGCGGAATATCGTGGACATCCTGAGGGAGGGGGGCGCGGGGCCGGAGCACATCACGCGGATGACATGGTATGTCTGCGACAAGAAGGAGTATGCCGCGGCGTTGCGGGAGGTCGGGCATCACTACCGGGAGATCATCGGCCGCCATTTCCCGGCCATGACCGCCATCGAGGTCTCGGATCTGATCGAGGACCGGGCGCGCGTCGAAATCGAGGTTACGGCGGTGGTGCCCGCCTGATGGGGCCATGAGAGCCAGGCGCCCGCACGAATCACAGCCCGTGCGGGCGCCTGGCCGCTTGCCGCGTCAGAGCTTGGCGAATACCTCTTCGGCGATCGCCAGAGTCTCCGCGATGACGGCATCGTCATGGGCGGCCGACACGAAGCCGGCCTCGAAGGCTGAGGGCGCGAAGTGCACGCCCCGGATCAGCATGCCGTGGAAGAACCGTTTGAAGAGCTCGATATTGCATTCCGACATTTCATCGAACGTCGTCGGGATGGCGTCGCGGAAGTACAGCCCGAACATCCCGCCCACATAGTCGCCGCTGACGGCCACGCCCGCGGCGCGGCCGCGTTCGGCCAGCCCTTCGGCCAGCTTGCGAGTCTGTTCGGACAGCCGCTCGTAGAAGCCCGGTTCGGCCAGCAGCTTCAGCGTCGTCAGCCCCGCCGCCACCGCGACCGGATTGCCCGACAGCGTACCGGCCTGGTAGACCCCGCCCAAAGGCGCGATATGCTCCATGATGTCGGCCCGCCCGCCGAAAGCCCCCACCGGCATGCCGCCGCCGATCACCTTGGCCAGAGTGGTGAGGTCGGGCGTGATGCCCATCAGGCCCTGCACCCCTTGCGGGCCCGCGCGAAAACCGGTCATGACTTCATCGAAAATCAGCAGCGCCCCGTACTGGGTGCAAAGCGCGCGCAGCCCCTCCAGGAAGCCGGGCAGCGGCTTGACCAGGTTCATGTTGCCCGCGACGGGTTCGACGATCACGCAGGCGATCTCGGCGCCATATTCCTTGAACGCGGCCTCGACCGCTTCCAGCTTGTTGTAGTCCAGCACCAGCGTATGCTGGATGAACTCGACGGGCACGCCCGAGGACGTCGGGTTGCCGAAAGTGAGCATGCCGGAGCCGGCCTTGACCAGCAGGCTGTCGGCATGCCCGTGGTAGCAGCCTTCGAACTTGACGATGCGCGACCGCCCCGTGTACCCGCGCGCCAGGCGGATGGCGCTCATGGTGGCCTCGGTGCCGGAGCTGACCAGGCGCAGCTTTTCGATGGACGGGATGCGTGCCGCGATGGCTTCCGCGATTTCGATCTCGGCCTCGGTGGGCGCGCCGAACGACAGGCCGTCGACCGCCGCCTCCTGGACGGCCCGGATGACTTCCGGGTGGGCATGGCCCAGGATGGCCGGCCCCCAGGAGCCGACGTAGTCTATGTACCGCTGGCCGTCGGCGTCCCATACATAAGGCCCCTGAGCCCGCTTGATGAAGCGCGGCGACCCTCCCACGGAGCGGAATGCGCGCACGGGAGAATTGACGCCGCCGGGTATGGTGCGACAGGCGCGGTCGAAAAGTTCAGTATTGCGTGACATGGTTCAGAACACTCGTAGCGGAAGGGCCTATAGGATAACCCAAGCTCGAATGCCCGAACCGGGCGGGCGGCGGGTCAGCCGAACAGGGCGCTGCAGCGGGACGCCGCGGCCTGGATGTCGGGCGTTCCGAACAGCCCGCTGATGACCGCGATGCTGTCGGCGCCCGCCAGGATGACGGGAGCGGCGTTGTCGGCCGTGATGCCGCCTATCGCCACGATGGCCGGGCGTGGCCGGGCGGGGCCGCCTTCCACGAGCCGGCGGCCCTGGCGGATGTGGTCCAGCGTCGCCTTGACCGCCTGGGGTTTGACCGTGGACGGGTAGACCGCCCCGAAGGCGACGTAGTCGACGTCGGCCTGTAGCGCTTTTTCGGCGAGCGCCGGGTCGTCATAGCAGGAGCAGCCGATGATTTTTTCCGGGCCCAGGGCCAGCCTGGCCTGGACGATGCTGCCGTCTTCCTTGCCCAGGTGGACGCCGTCGGCGTCGACCAGGGCGGCCAGGCGCCAATCGTCGTTGATGATGCACGGCAGGCCCAGCCGGCGGCAGAGTTCGGCGACGCGGCGGGCCTGGGCGACACGGTCGCCGGGCGCGATGGTTTTGCGGCGCCATTGCAGCGCGGCCATTCCGCCCCGGGCGGCGGCGCCGATGCCTTCCAGCAGGCGATCGGTGTCGTCCCATTCGGGCGTGATGCCGTAGAGGCCCCGTGGGAAACGCAGTTCGGTATTCATGCCGCGGACCGGTTGATCAGGCGCTGGCCCATTCCCGGCTGGAAATGGCGCGCGGTGAAGGCCGCGGAGGCGTTGATGGCGGACTCGACGGCACCGGGCATGTCGCGCCCTTGCGCCAGCGCGGCCGTGATGGCGCAGCACAGGGGGCCGTCTGCGTCGAGCAGCCGGTTCGCGGGCGCATGCCAGGGCCAGGTGGCCGTTTCGCGGTCCGGCCCCTGCAGCAGGTAGCTGCCCTGGCCGGCGCGCAGCGGGGCGCCGGTGCTCAGCACCCATTTGGCCCCGTATTGCAGGAGCGCTTCGGCCGGGCGATCGGCGTCGATGTCGCCGAACATGCCCTGGGCATGCCAGTGTTCCAGCATGTGGTGGTCCGCGACCACGATGTCGGTCTGCGGCAGCAAGAGTTCGAACACCGCCAGCAGCAGGTCTTCTTCTTCGAGCTCGCTGTTCAGCCCGCTGTCGGGCAGGCGCTGCAAATGCAGCACCAGGGGGACGTGGCTGTAATCCGCGGCGATCTGAGCGAGTACACTTGCCGATTCGGCCGAATAAAGCGGCCCCACCTTGATGGCCTGGACCGTCATGTCTTCGAGCAGGCAGCGCGCCTGGTCGTCGATGAGCTCGGGCGCGACGGGCTGTATTTCCTCGGTCCGGGCGGTGTCCTGGACGGTCAGCGCCGTCAGGGTGCAGAGCGCGTGGCAGCCCAGGGCCGAGCAGGTAACCGCGTCGGCAGGCAGGCTACTCGACCCGCTGGGGTCGAGGGGGCCGAAAATAAGGACTAGAGGTGGGTTTGAAACGTGCACAGCGAGGCGGGTCGGTAAAAGTTTGGCGCAATCTTTGGTTAATATCTTAGACGAAGCCATTGGGTTTAGTAATATTGGCCCCATTCTAATTGAAGCGCTCAGGATCCGCCGGGTTTTGAATTTGTAATTATCAGTGAGTAACATGACATGCGTACGTGGATGTGTTTGATTTGTGGGTGGATCTATGATGAAGAGGCCGGGCTGCCCGAAGAAGGCATTGCGCCCGGAACGCGCTGGGAAGACGTTCCTCCGAACTGGGTATGCCCCGAATGCGGCGCCCGGAAAGAGGATTTCGAGTTGATCGAGGTATAAGCCAAGCCGCCAAAGGCCGATTTTGCCGCCCCGGAGGGTAAGTCATGAGCTCTGCCACCAAACGCCCGAATTCGGAAATGGGCATAGACCTGTCCCGCCAGCTTCTGCTGGCCATGCCGGGCAAGGTCTCGGGCAACCTGGCCAATACGGTCATCTATGTTTGCGAGCACACCGAGCACGGCGCCTTGGGGCTGGTCATCAATCGTCCCACCGACATCACCGTGGGCGACCTGCTCAAGCGCATAGACCTCGACCCTTCCTCTGAAACAGGCCCCATCCGGGACACGCCGGTGTTTTTCGGCGGGCCGGTCCAGACCGATCGCGGCTTCGTGCTGCACGCCTCGTCGGGCGACTACAGCTCCAGCATCAAGATGGGCGACGTCACCCTGACGACCTCGCGCGACATCCTGCAGGACGTCGCCCAGGGCAAGGGGCCGGAGCAGATTCTGATCACGCTGGGCTACGCGGGCTGGGGCGCCGGCCAGCTGGAAAGCGAAATGGCGCAAAACGCCTGGCTCAACGTCGCCTCCACGCGCGACATCCTTTTCACCACGCCTTCGGCCCAACGCTACGAAGTGGCGCTGGGGCAGCTCGGCATCGATTCCGTCATGCTGGCGGGCGACGCGGGCCATGCCTGACCAGACGCTGCTGGCTTTCGATTACGGCATCAAGAAGATCGGCGTGGCCATCGGCAATACGCTGCTGCGCCAGGCGCGTCCGCTGCGCATCCTGTTTTCCACCACGCGCGAGCAGCGCTTCGCCGGCATCGAGGAAATCCTGGCGGAATGGCGGCCCGACAAGATCATCGTGGGCCTGCCGCTGACGCTCGACGGCCAGGAGCAATACCACAGCCTGCGGTGCCGCCGCTTCGCCAATCAACTGCGCGGGCGCTATGGGCTGGACGTCGAGCTCGTCGACGAGCGCGGATCCAGCATGGAGGCCCAGCAGGCGCTGGGCACCAACGCCGATGACGATGCCATGGCGGCCGCGGTGATCCTGCAGCGCTACCTGGACGGGCTCTCCCCCTCCCACGAGACGCCGCCGAGGGGATGACTTGAACATATTGCGTTTTCTGTTGCGCGCCGCCTTTGTCGCAACATGGATCGTACTGGGCCTGTTATCCGTCACCCTCATTTTTCCGTTCGCTCCGTTGCGCATGCGTTCCTATATGGTCTTGCACTGGTCGCGCGGCCTGATGCTGCTGTGCGGGGTCGGCATACGGGTGTATGGGTCGGCGCGCCGGGCCGGGCCCGTCATGTTGGTGGCCAATCACGTGTCCTGGATCGACATCTTCGTGCTCAATGCCGTGCGGCCGACGGCATTCATCGCCAAGAGCGACATCAGGCGCTGGCCCGTCATCGGCTGGCTGGTCGAGGGCGCCGGCACGGTGTTCATCGAGCGCGGCCGCCGCCACGCCATCCGGGCGGTGGGCCATCAAATGAAGACGCGGTTCAGCCAGGGCGAGGCGGTGGGCCTGTTTCCGGAAGGCACCACTTCGCCCGGCTATGAGGTCGCCCCCTTCCATTCCAGTCTGTTCGACGCGGCCATCCGGGCCAATGTGGACATCCAGCCGGTGGCGCTGCGCTTCTTCCATCGCGGACGGCGCAGCGACTACGTCGCCTTCGTCGGCGAACAGAACCTGATGCAGAACCTGTGGTATTTACTGGGGACGACCGGCGTGGTGGTGGAAGCCGTGTTCCTGCCGGAGCTGCGCAACGGCTATTGCCAGGAACAGGGCCGCGCCCGCGTGGCGGAACAGGCTCGGGCGGCGATCATCGAGGCGATATCGGCGTTCGAGGCATAGGGGCCGGCCGAGCCGCCCCTGGTCACCGGTCCGAACAAGGAATCTGCACCAGCTTCCTGTCATGCAGGCGCATCGCCGTCAGCTGGCGCCCCCATACGCAGCCGGTGTCCAGGCACACCACATCGGGCCGCATCAGCAAGCCCAGCGTGGACCAGTGCCCGAAGACGATGGTCTCGCCCCGCGTCATCCGGTTCGGGGTGTCGAACCACGGCATGAGCTCGCCATCGTTCGTGGGCGCCCCCTTGTGCGAGAACTCCATGTGCCCGCGCGCATTGCACATGCGCATGCGAGTCAGCGCGTTGATGATGACCCGCATGCGCTTGGCGCCGTGGAGGTCGTCCTTCCACTGCGACGGCTCATTGCCGTACATCGCGCGCAGGTTCTCCTTCCAGTCCAGCCCGCGCAGCGCGGATTCCACCTCGGCGGCCAGGGACAGCGTCTTGGCGACGTCCCATTTGGGCAGCACGCCCGCGTGGACCATGAGATGCCGATGCTCGTAGTGCGCCAGCGGACAATGCCGGATCCAGTCGATCAGCTCCTGCGCGTCGGGCGCGTCCAGGATGGACTGCAGCGTGTCGGACTTGCCGGGCTTGCGCGCCCCGGCCGCCACGCCCAGCAGATGCAGATCATGATTGCCCAGCACCGATACCGCCTTGTCCCCCAGCCCGATGACGGTCCGCAGCGCGCCCAGGGAATCCGGGCCGCGGTTGATCAAGTCCCCCGCGAACCAGAAGGTCGGGTCCTTGTCGTTCGCGATGTCGGGATGGTCGAGCAGCGCGTGCAGCGGCTTGCTGCACCCCTGCACGTCGCCGATGATCCAGATGCTGGGTGTCGAAGTCATGCCGCGGGCTTGCTCCATGGCCAGTGCGCCCGATTGAAGCGCCTTACATTGTGTTGGTTTTCCATGAGTATCAGGGCCGCCAGAGCAATGCCCAGGGCCCCGAGGTTGGGCACCAGGGCGGTCACCCAGGGCGCCCATTTGCTCAGCATGCCCAGGTTGAGCGCCAGCTGATTCAGCATGAAGAAGCCCACGCCCAGCAGGATGCCGACGAATACCTTGCTGCCGACCCCGCCCCGGCGCGTCTGCATGAAGCCGATGGGGGCGGCGATGGTGATCATGACCAGCAGCGTGAACGGATAGGCCATCTTGCGCCACAGCGCCACCACCTGCCTGTCGGTCTGCAATTGGTTGTCGCGCAGGTAATCGATGTAGTCGGCAAGGTCGAGTATGGACATGCGCTCGGGCGTCAGGATGCGCGCGATCAGGCGCTCGGGCGTCAGGCTGGTGCGCAGCGTTCGCGTTGCGTGCGTTTCCAGGCGCGTGACGGGCGCCGTCGGCGTCCGGGCGTCGGCAAGGGCGGACACCGCGTTGGCGTCGATCACGGTTTCCGTCAGGTCGCTCAGAACGAGCGAGCCGGCCGCGAAACGGCCGCTCTTGGCCTGCGACATGGATTGCAGTTCCTGCCCGTGATTGAATTCATACAAGGTCACGTCCGCCACTTCGCCGCTGCTGCGCAGCTGCAGGATGTTGATGACGCGCGTGCCGCCCCGGCCGTCGGCTTCCTTGAACCAGTATCCGCTGCTCAGGCGGCTGCCGTCGGACCGGCCGAGCAAGGTCATGTTGGCTTCGCTGGTCTTCATTTCCGCCGCCGGCGTGATCACCTCGGACAGCAGGAACGCGCCCGCCACCAGGGGGGCCGTCACCAGCCAGAGCATGGTCAGCAGCTTGATGCCGCTGACGCCGGAAACCCGCAGGATGACCAGCTCGTTGCGTTGCGCCAGCCCGGCCAGCGCCAGGATGGCGCCGATCAGCAAGCCGATGGGCAGAAGGTCGTACAGTCGGGTCGGCAGCGCCAGCGCCTGTATATAGAACAGATTGAGCAGGGTGAACTTGCTGCCTACGCTGTCCAGTTCTTCGATCAGGGCGAAGAAAGTGAAGAGGCCCAGCAGCGCCACGAGGACGACGGCGCTGGATCGGTAGATTTCACGGGCGAGGTAACGGCGTGCGGTGCGCATCGAAAGGCTGCAGGCGCCAAGGCGTGCATTCTGTGTTCAAAGACAAAAGATTAACATTATGCGCCGTGCGGGCATGGCTTCACTCGGGGATTTCCACCAGTTGCATGCGCTTGCGGATGGTGCTGGTGCGCGAATTCAAATAAGCGGTATTGCCGTGTTCGTCGTAATAGGCGGGCCGGGGCAGCATGGAGGCCAGCCTGGCGGCCTGCTGCGCGCCCAGCCGGTCCGCGCCGGTCTTGTAATAATGGCGGGCCGCGGCTTCCGCGCCGAAGACGTTGGTGCCCCACTGCGCGACGTTCAGGTAGAGCTCCAGGATGCGGCGCTTGCTCATGACGGTTTCGATCATGTAGGTGAGCACGAGCTCTTGCGCCTTGCGGACATACGACCGCGAACCGGACAGGAACAGATTCTTGGCAAGCTGCTGGGTGATGGTCGAGCCGCCGCGCATGCGGCTGGCGCCGCGCTCGGCCTGCCGGCGGTTGTACTCCCAGGCCTTGCGTATGGCTTCCCATTCGACGCCGTAGTGGTCCAGGAAGTTCGCGTCCTCCGATGCCACCACGGCGCGCTTCAGGTGATCGCTGATGTTTTCATATGGAACCCAGCGGTACTTTATTTCCGCGTCGGGGTCGCTTGCGCGCAGTTCGCTCAGCGTGGCCCGCATGAAGGCGCTGCTGCCGGGATCGCGCACGCTCAGCCACAGGACCATGACGAAAAGGCCGAAAAGATACAGGAGCAGGGCGGCAAAGGCGAGCAGCAGCGCCGTTGCCGCCATCTTGCCCAGGCTCCGGTTGCCGGCCATGCCGCCGCCCTAGGCGCCGTCTTGCAGGCTGCGCCGCAGCGCTTCCAGAACCGGCCCCGTCTCGGGAGCGACGCCGTTCCAGATGGCGAAGCTTGCGGCCGCCTGGCCGACCAGCATGCCCAGGCCGTCGGCGCGATGCCGGACGCCCTGGGCCTGCGCCTGCCGCATGAAAGGCGTTTCAGCGGAGCCGTAGACCATGTCGTAGGCGAGGGCGCCGTCGGCATAGATGCCCGCCGGCAGCGCGGGGGGCTCCCCGCCCAGGCTGCTGGAGCTCGCGTTGACGACGATGTCCCAGTCGCCTTCGGCTTCGTCCAGGCCGCCGGCCGTGATGCGGGAGGCCATCGGAGGCAGTTGGGAGGCCAGCCGAGCGCCGAGCTCGGCGGCCCGCGCCGGCGTCCGGTTGACGATGCGCAGCGCCGCGCAGCCCGCCTCGATCAAGGGCAGCGCGACGCCCTTGGCGGCGCCGCCCGCGCCCACCAGCAGGACCCTGCGGCCGGCCGGCGAGTGGCCCAATCGGATCAGATCGTCGACCAGCCCGACGCCGTCCGTGTTGCAGCCGTGCAGCAGGCCGTCGCGCATCCACAGGGTGTTGGCGGCGCCGGCCAGGCGGGCCCGGTCGCTCAGGCGTTCTCCGGCGAGCGCGCAGGCCTGTTCCTTGAACGGCACGGTGACGTTCAGGCCGGCGCCGCCCTGGTCGAAGAACTCCCGCACGGTGGCGGCGAAGCCGTCCAGCGGCGCCAGAATGCGCTCGTAGCTCAGGGCAATGCCCGTCTGGCGGGCGAAGGCCTCGTGTATGCAGGGCGAGCGGCTATGCGCGATGGGATTGCCGACGACTGCGTAGCGTTTGCGGGAATCGGGATGGGTCACGGGATCTCGGTTTCGAGTGTCTGGTTGATGAAATTCCACGTCCGCGTAATGGCCAGGATGTCGGTTTCGCGGGCGATGGCGGGAGGCAGCGGGGCGAAGGGCGCCGCCAGCTGCACGATGCGGGAAGCGGCGAGATTCAGGATGGCGTGGCTGGACGGGCGGTCGATCTCGATGCGGTCCAGCGAGCCGTCCTTGCGTATGTACACCGTCAGCTGCAGACTGCCGTATACCTTGCCGCGCGCTTCGTCCGGGTAGTGCTCAGTGCCCAGCAGCTCGATCTTCTTGCGCCAGGCTTCGACGTATTCGGCATAGTTCACCGAGCGCGTGGTCGGCCCGGTGAACTGCAGGCGCGGCTGCGAGTTGTACCGCTCTATGCGCTCTTTCAATGCGCTGATCTGCGCATTCAGTATCAGGCTTTCCTGTTCCTGCTCGTCCGGGCCGTCCTCGCCGGTGGCGTCCGACGAAACGCCGGTGTCGCGCTGCGCGGGCACGTGGTCCGGCGACGTCAGCGCGGTATACAGGCGCAGCTGCTCCGCTTCGAGTTCGCGCTGGCGCTGGCGCAAGGCGGCCAGGACGACCTCGTCCGCCGTTTCGGTGCTGGTGCGCGGCAAGGGGGACGAGGCGAGTTTTTCCTGGGCGTATCCGCCGCCCATGAGGTCGTCCTGGGCCAGCGCCTGGGCCTGCAGCGGCGCCACTTCGCTGCGGGCGTTGACCAGCGTCACTTCCAGCGGGCGCTCCGCCGGGTCGGGCGGCGCCGGCGGCGGGGAGAAATGCAGGCTCAGGACCGCGGCGTGTATGGCCAGCGACAGCACGAAGGCAATGCGCAGGTAGTCGTTACGCGGCGCTCGCAGTTCGGGCAGGGCGAAAAGCGTGGTCATGTGGGTGCCTGTGGGGGTTGGCCGGCGTCAGGCCGTGATCACTTCCCGCAGCCGGCAGTCCAGTTCAAGCGCAAGTTCATCATAGCCCAGTATGTCGAGCAGGACGGGCTGCCCCCGTTCCAGCTCCGGCAAGGCCGCGACACGGGTCACGAAAGGCGCGCAATCGAGCCGGACCAGGTCGTCGCGGATGACCGTGCCGCGCACCGTGGCCAGGCCCTGCTGCTGCAGCCAGCGCATGCACCAGTAGCGCTCCATGGCCGATTGATAGTCGCCCCAGGCCGTGTATTGCGAATCGAAGGCGCCGATGATGGCGAAGAGGTCGGCGTCCTTGGGCTTGAAGGGCGCGACCAGCCGGGCCGAGACGCCGTGTTCGGCGGCGGCCAGGATCTGCCACTGATTGACCAGGTCCACATAGCGCCGCAGCGGCGAGGTCGACCATGCATACTGGGGCACGCCTATCGCTTCGTGCGGCAGCGCGTGGGTGGACATGCGCACCCGTCCGGCCTGCTGCGAGCGGTAGATGCCGGGCACGCCGTACTGCGCGAGCATGCCTCCCCAGAGATTGTTCGTCAGAATCATGTATTCCGCGACCAGGCGGTCCAGAGGCGCATTGCGCTGGCGCGGTATCAATTGCACCGGTGTGTTCGGGTCGTCGTGGGGGCCGAGCAGGGCGAATGAGTATTCGACCCGGCCGTTGTTCTCGGGCTTGCCGCGCACTTCCTCGCGCTGCCTGGACAGATGCTGCGCCTGCCGCCACAGGGGCCGGAGCCAGTGTCCGTAAGGCAACTGGGCGCCTGGGTCGTTCAGCGCCTCTTCGGTCACCAGCGGTTCCAGCACGTGATGGCGAAGGTTCTCGCGCACCTGTATGCGTTCGACCCGGGTTTCATGCGCAAGCAGTTCGCCCGTCGCCAAATTGGCGGTCACATACAGGGACAGCGCCGGGCGGGGCCGCCCCGCGTCCAGCGAGAACGCGCTGATCAGCTCGCCGGGCAGCATGGGAATCTTCAGGCCCGGTATGTAGACGGTGGACATCCGGCTGCGCGCAAGCTTGTCCAGTTCGTTGTCGCGGGTGACCGCCAGCCCCGGCACCGCGATGTGCACCCCTATCGTGGCGACGTCCGGCCCCTGCATGGTGACCGACAAGGCGTCGTCGACCTCTATGGTCTGGCCGTCGTCGACCGAATACGCTTCCACGTCCGCAAGAGGGAGATCGCGTTCGATGCCCGCCAATTGCACCGGCGCGAACTCATGGCCTTTCGGGAAATGCGTGGACAGGAAGCGATGCTGGTGCAAGGCGAGCGGATGCGGCCATGCCCCCAGGTCCAGCAGCAGCTTCTCGGCGCTGGTGCCCCGCTGCTGTACGGCGGCATCGAAGGCCTTCCATTCCAGGCTGTTCTTGTCGGGACGGGTCAAGAAGGAGCTTGCGGCCCGGGCGATGGGCTCGGGCAGACGGCCGGCGATCATCTCGTCCGTCCACTCCTGCTGCTGGGCCGCCTGTTTCTGCTTCTTTTCCATGGCAGCAAGGGCGGCGGCGAGGATGTCGGGCGGGGCGGGCCGGTAGCGGCCTTTGCCGCGCCGATGGAAATAGGCGGGGGCGTCGTTCAGCGCGAAGATCAGCGCGGCCTTTTCCACGGCGCTGGGCGGGTGCCCGTAGTATTCCTCGGCGAAGGCGGCGGCCTCGAATTCTTCCTGCGGCGCGCATTCCCACAGGAAGCCGACGTCCAGGGCCTGCGCCTGCGCCGCCGCTTCTTCGAGCAGCACGGCGGGGGCGGGCTGCTCGAAGCTGAACAAAACGCTCGCGTTCTTTATCTTGCTGCGCTTGCCTGACTCGGATTCCACCTGCATGGTCGAGTCGCTTTGCGAAAATATCTTTTCCGCCTTGAAATTTCCGCTGTCTTCGTAAAGAACGTACATGATTTTCCGTCTTGATATGCGTGTGCCGCATATCGGTGTCTATAAAAAAGGCTTGCGCCGGCAGCCTAGCCGGGGGCCAGCGCAAACTCCATCACTTCGGGCAGCCATCGATCGAAGTCGGAAATGCCGTGGTCGCCGCCCTCGAGAATGCGGCCTTTGCTGCCGGCGAACCAATCCGCCATTTCGCGCCAGTCGAGCACCTCGTCCCCTTTTGCCGCAAGCAGATAATACTTTTCAGGGTGCGCCGGGCGGCCGACGGCCATTTCGGCGAGCTCGTCGACGTACTCGGGCAGGAAATGGAAGGGCGCGTCGGAATGGAACTGGGTATGCTCGCCCACTTGCGTGGCCAGATCCCGGGCGGCATGGACCACGGGATTGAGCAGGACGGCGCGGCACTTCCAGTGTTCGGCCAGGCAGGCGGCGTAGTAGCCGCCCAGCGAGGACCCGACGACGACCAGGTCGCGCCGCGGGTCCAGGCCGCGCTGGTCGACCGCCTGTTCTATCAGGCGGTGGGCGAGCTCGAGCGCCCGCCGCGGGCTGGCCGGCAGCTGCGGGCACGACCAGTCTTGCCCGCGGCCGCGCTCCTGCATGGCGCGCGCCATCAAGGTCGCCTTGTGCGACTGCGGAGAGGAACGGAAGCCGTGCAGGTATAGAAGCATGGGGCGAGCCTGTAGAAGTAATGGTGCGCGCGCGTACGCTTATTGCAGCCGATCCAGAAGCTTCTGGTGAATTCCGCCGAAGCCGCCGTTGCTCATCACCAGGACGTGGTCCCCCGGGCGGGCCGCAAGGCGGATGGCGTCTATCATTTTATCCAGATCGGAGTAGGACGTCGCCCGCGCGCCCAGCGGCGCCAGAACCTGGCCGGGATCCCAGCCCAGGGCGTGCTTGCCTTCCCGCGCGCCGAAGCAGAACACCAGGTCGGCCGAGCGCAGCGCGTCGGGCAGCTTGGCGGCCATGGCGCCGAGCTTCATGGTATTGGATCGGGGCTCCAGGACGGCCAGGATGCGGTCGCGGCCGACCTGGGCGCGCAGGCCCGACAAGGTGGTGTCGATGGCGGTGGGGTGATGCGCGAAGTCGTCGTAGACCTGGATGCCGCGCACGCTGCCGCGCAGTTCCATGCGGCGCTTCACGCCCTGGAATGCGGACAAGGCCTGAATGGCCGTTTCCGTGGCGACGCCCGCCCGGTCGGCGGCGGCCAGCGCCGCCAGGGCGTTCAGGCGATTGTGCTCGCCGGTCAGCGTCCAGTGCACCGTGCCCGCCGGCCGCTGGGCGCGAACGACTTCGAAGCCGTCGGTCCGGTCGTCGGCGCGGGCTTGCCATTCACCGCCATCGCCGAATGTCACGATGGGCGTCCAGGCGCCGCGCGCGATGACGCGATCCAGGGCGTCGGAGACCGTGGGGCGGATGATGGTCCCTTGCGCAGGGATGGTGCGCACGAGGTGGTGGAACTGTGTCTCGATGGCGGCCAGGTCCGGAAAGATGTCGGCGTGGTCGTATTCCAGGTTGTTCAATACGGCGCTGCGGGGGCGGTAGTGCACGAACTTGGAGCGCTTGTCGAAGAAGGCCGTGTCGTATTCGTCGGCTTCGATGACGAAGAATCGGCCGTCCGGGCGATAGCGCGCGGATACTTTCAGGTCGGGGGCGATGCCGCCGATGAGGAAGTCGGGCGCCATGCCGGCGTATTCGAGTATCCAGGCCAGCATGGAGCTCGTGGTGGTCTTGCCATGGGTGCCGGCGACGGCCAGCACGTGGCGTCCGGCCAGGATGTGGTCGCCCAGCCATTGTGGGCCGGAGATGTAGGGCAGGCCCTGGTCCAGTATGGCCTCCATCAGCGGGTTGCCGCGTGTCACCACGTTGCCGACGACGTACAGGTCGGGCTTGAGCGCGGTCTGGGCGGCGTCGAAGCCTTCTATCAGGTCGATGCCCTGTTCTTGCAGCTGAGTGCTCATCGGGGGATAGACGCCGGCGTCGCAACCCGTCACGGTGTGCCCGGCGGAGCGCGCGATCAGCGCGAGCCCGCCCATGAAGGTGCCGCAGATGCCAAGTATGTGTAAGTGCATTTTTTTCCTCCGGGGGCATATTGTAGTCATAAGGGGGCCGTGCTCCGGGGCCCGGGGCCCGACCCCGGACGGGTGCTATGATTGGCGGCGTACGGTCATTTTCCACAGGTCCATCATGAAACGGCGAGAGTTCCTGCGCCGGGCCTCTCTGGCCCCCATCGTTGCCGCCGGCCTTTCCAGCATTGCGCCGGTGGCGCGCGCCGCCGCGCTGCCGCCCCACGCTTTCTATGCCAATGAATTCCCTTCGGCGGCGGGAGGCGACACCCCTTTTCGCAGCTACCTGGGCAAGCCGGTGGTGCTCAATTTCTGGGCGACTTGGTGCCCGCCCTGCGTGAAGGAAATGCCCGACCTCGATGCGCTGCATAAAAAGTATCCGGGCGTCCAGTTCGTCGGCCTGGCGGTCGACACCGCCGCCAATGTGGAAAAATTCGGGCAAAAGGTCAAGGTGTCCTACCCCCTGCTCATTGCGGGCCACGGCGGCATCAAGCTCATGCGCGAGCTGGGCAATAAAAACGGCGGCTTGCCGTTCACCGTGGTTTTCGACAAGGATGGCCGCTATGTCCGCCATTATCTCGGCCAGATCAAGCCTGAAGAGCTCGACGCCTACATTGCCGGAATGAGCTGAAAGCCGTCCGGGCATCGGGCGGAAGGCGGCCGCCGGGTATCGGGCAGGCCTTCCATTTAATGGACAAATACCGCTTTTTAGCGTAAAAAGGCGGTCTGTCTTCACCAAATATTCGCAATGGCGCAGCACATTCTCGTTTTGCATGGCCCCAATCTGAACCTGCTCGGCACGCGCGAGCCAGAAATCTATGGCCGGCAAACACTGGATGACATCAATCGGCGCCTGCAACAGCTGGCCGCGGGCGCCGGCGCCGAGTGCAGCGTGTTTCAAAGCAATCATGAAGGCGAGCTGGTCGATCGCATACAGGCCGCGCGCCGGGAATCCGTCGATTTCATCATCATCAACGCGGCAGCGTATACGCACACCAGCGTCGCGCTGCGCGATGCCCTGGGCGCGGTCAACATACCTTTTGTCGAAGTGCATTTATCCAACGTATATAAGCGGGAGCCCTTCCGTCACGTCTCTTATCTGTCGGACGTGGCGCAAGGCGTGGTGGCCGGGCTGGGCGCTTTCGGATACGAGGCCGCCCTGCAGTATGCCTTGGCCCACTGAGGCGGGGGTTCCTCCTTGCTTTGATTATTAATCATCATCATCAACGTTCACTCTGTGCGCTGATCGCTGAGTAACGTCATGGGAAGTTTTATGGACTTAAGAAAACTCAAAACCCTGATCGACCTGGTCGCCGAGTCGGGCATTGCCGAGCTTGAAATCACCGAAGGCGAAGGCAAGGTCCGCATCGTCAAGTTCTCGCAGGCGATGCAGCCCGTCGCCCACGTGCCCGAGGCCGCTCCCGCGGCCCCCGCGCCGGCGCCCGCCGCGGCACCGGCCCCGGCCG